>NZ_JAMGBE010000001.1 GCF_023516575.1 Sphingomonas hankyongi
GGTCACGCTCATCCTCAGGCGTCGTGGGATCGTCTACCGTCACTGGCGTGCCGAGGCCGTTGTCCTCAACAACAATACCCGTAGCGGTCGCCGCGCCACCGTTCTCGGCGATAGCATCGACGCTGAGCGTGCCGATGTTGGTGACAGCAACCGTGTTGACGCCAGAAGTCAGGCGAATGCCGGTTGCGTTGGCCGAGCTTTGCGCGACCGTGGTGGTCCCGCCGCCCGGAGTAGAAGTGGTGAACGTGCCGCCTGAAGCGTGGGCGACGACGTTCATCGTTCCACTGTTTGTGATGGTACCCGTCAGAACCGCCGGTGCTACGGCAGCTGCCGCCACCGAGCTGACCGGAATCACTACCAGCCCCTCGGCAACGACGCTGAGGCCAATGGCATTCGCCACAGCAGTTTCAGGCGCAATCGCATTCGCCGCGACGCTGAACGACCCGCTGTTGGTGTCAGCGATCGTCAACCCCTCGCGGCTCTGAATCAGGCCGGTCGCGTTAGCGTGCGCGGAACCGGCATCGCCCGACGCCGACGCACTCGCCACGACACTGTAGTCGCCGCTGTTCGAGAAAGTCGCCGAAGTCGCCGATTGGAACGCGCCCACCGCGGCGGCATTGGCCACTACATCGGTCCCGACCGCAATGGCCGTGGCAGAAACGTTTATCGTGTCCGTATTGACCAGGGATGCTGCGGCCGTCGTATCGCCATAGACGAACTGGCCGATGCCATTCGCGACAGCATTCGCAGAACCGGAGGTCGTTCCGTTCGCGGTTGCTGTGGCCGTGATGTCGATCGAGCCCTCGTTCGACAACGTTGCGGTGGCGACGTCACCCCCGAAGAAATTGACGACCTGGCCGACACCAACGCCGGTGCCACCCGAAGCGGTGGTCGCTCCGACGGTGGCATTAGCCGTTGCGATATCGCCAGTCGCGACTGCGTTCGCAGCAACCGCCATCGTCCCGTAGTTGGAAACGACCGCGTTGCCGGAGGTCGCAAGGATGGTGTTGGCGATGCCGTTGACAATCGCGGCATTCGCAACTGCAGTCGTAGTCCCGACCGCAAGCGCAGCGGCATTCACGGCCATATCGCCATGGTTGACGATCAAAGCAGTCGCAGTGTCAGCGGTGTATGCAACATTGACGATCCCACCAAAGACGTCGGCGCTGGCGGCTGCGGCGCCGGAAGCAGCGACCGCGGCGGCGGTAGCGGTAACGTCCATGATCCCATCGTTCTCGATGGAGGCGTTGATCGTCACCCCGTTAGCGCCGTTCTGGAAAACGCCGAAATCGATATCAGCGTGCGCAGTGGCGGCCGTGCCCCCGTTCGCGTTGGCGCTGGCAAGGACCGTGAGAATACCGTCGGCGCCATTATCAATCGCAATAGAGATCGCATCAGCGCCTGCGCCAGAGCCTCCCCAGCCGAGCTGGTAGATGCCGTAGCCGAAGCCGACACTGCCATCGAACGTAGCGTTCGCCACGGCCAAGCCCGTGCCCGTTGCATTAGCAACCGCGCCAACACCCAGCGCCCCGTCATTGTCGAGGGTCAGCGCGACGGTACCGCCGCCCGTCCCCATCTGGTTGACGCCGTCGTTGAATATCTGCGCGGTCGCGGTCGCGTCTCCGGCTGCATCAACGGCAGTGGCTGTCGCGCCGACATGGGCGGCCCCCGTGTTCGTGATCAAAAGCGTAACGTCGCCGGCCGGATCAGCACCGGTTGCGAGTGCATTCTGGCGAATTTCACCGGTAGCGACGCTGTTGACGACGGCCACGGCGGGATCATTGACGTCGTGCACGCCGGTGTCACCGATGTCGGAGATGTCCAGTGTGTCGGTCACATTCGCGCCGGTGTCAGCGGGCGGCGTGGGCGAATAAACGCCGGGCGTCACGGTGGTTGCAGCAAGCGCCGGCATGGCCATGCCAAACGCGGAAATGGACGCTCCCGTAAAAAGCGCGATGCGCCGCTTAGTGATATTCATAAAGTTAGACTTCCCCTTTCGCCGCGAATGCGGCGTTTAAATTCGAGTTGAGATGGGCTCCCCCTGGGCCGTCGCCCTGAAAGCGTGCGGACAACGTCACAACCCCGTAACAACGAAACGTTTCCGTTGGTCGTCGCTTCCGCGCAAGCGTGTGCTTTTTCGGCTACATTTTATGTCGGATAGCCGACATATTGGCCGATGATTTTGGTTATTATTGATTTAGTCAGAAGCTGTGTACGCTTTTTAATTGCGCTGATGGCGACCCGACAAAAGTCTCGGTTTTCGGGACTTCGGAGGCGAGGATTCAGCTTTGAGCTTCACGGGCGTCGGTCATTCCCGCTGTATTGTGGAAGTCCCTTCGGCCGCTTGGTGCCGGCAGGACGCTGGCGGGCGTAGCCCTCGGGCAGGAACTCACTCGCAAACCGCTGCTGGATCCAATCAAGGGCCTGGGACGTGCTATCCACCTGGTCGTCATTTGCCCGGTTGGGGAAGCCAAGCAGCTCATCGAGATAATCGGAGAGCCACGTTGCTTCTCGCGGAAGAACGACGCGCCCGGTTTCGAACATGACGCTCCTGGCCTGCATCCGTGCAAGCTTCTCGATCCTCGGCCTGACTATCACAGGCTTGCATTGAGTGGAGGTGCGTCGGAGATCCTGCGCGATCCCGCGGCCGAGGTCCGCATCCTCGATCAGTGTCATGTCGGCGCGGCAGTCGACATGCATCTTCTCAATCAGAGCGCGCAGGTCGGGCACCTCGAGACGCACGCGCTCGACGTGCAGCAGGTGAACTTCGCCAGCGCTAAGTCCCCAGACAGTCCCCGCCGACCAGTCCGCATTCTCCGACAGGGTCGAGGCCGTGTCCCAACTAATAAGCTTGAAATCGAACTCCTCGGGCGGTGCTTCACTAAAGCGCAGCCAGCCGCGCTTGATGATAATCCCGTCGTCCGGGACCGGCTGCTGCTGGTACTGAGCTTCGAAAGCGGTCCGGCCCATCTTACGTCGCAGCAGCTCGAGCTCTCGCTCGCCTGTCCTGGTCGGCTGGATCAGGTGACCTGGCTGGCGAACATGCGCCGGTCCGTATCCAAGGTCCCAGCACTCGCGGGTCGTGGCCACTGCAGGGATCCGAACCTGATCCCACTCCTCCTGCGCGAGCATGTGACCAGCCAGATCGTCGGCATGGAGGCGCTGCATGACGCAGATAATCGCGCTTTTCTTAGGGTGATTGAGGCGCGTTGAGATTGTGTGGTCGTAAGCGTTTTTCACGCGGTCGCGGGCGACCTTGGAATAGATCTCCTGTCCTTTGTTGGGGTCATCGAGAATGATGATGTCCGCCCCGCGGCCCAACACGCTCCCGTCGATTGAGGCAGCGAGACGATAACCTCCAACCGAGTTCTCCCACTCCATCAGGGAGGTGGGCACTCGTGGACGCAGGTTCGGAAACACACGGCGGATCCATTCGCAGGCCATCAGGCGCTGGAACAGCTTCGCCTGCGCCTTCGCAACGTCCCGGCTGTACGTGAGGCACATAATCTGTCGCCCAGGATGATGTCCCAGCACCCACGCAACAAACGCAATACCGACCAGGATGCTCTTCATGGTCCGCGGCGGCATGTTGAGCATCAACCTTTTGGTTTTCCCGGACCGCACCTCCTCGAGCTTCTTGGCAATCAGGTGGATATGCCAGTTCTCCTCGTAGGGGTTGCCGGGCTCGAGGGTCTCCATGACGCGCGCGACGAACACCGGAAAGTCGACACTCGCCATGGCGTCATAAAGGTTGGAAGGGAGCTGGTTCACGACGCGCCTCCCTCACCATCAGATCCACCACCATGGCGCCTCAGGAAGCTCGCGAGGACAGCTGGGTCGATCACGACCATCTTGTCTTCGTCGGAAGAGGCCGAAACGAGAGCGATCACGCGATCGATCGCTCTCAAATTCCCATTGGCCGCGTCATTGACGAGCTTTTTGACGATCAACTGTCGCTTCATGAGGTTGACCGTCTTGCCGTTCTCGGTGCCACTGACGATCTCGTCGAGTTCCTTCTCGACCAGCTTGACGAAGTCCCGCTCCTTTTTCGGACGGCCCCCAGGGTTCCCCGACTGCCCCTTGCGAAACTGTGTGCTGCGCGGCGGATTGCCCGGACCGACCTTCTCCGCGGGCTCGTTTCTAAGCCGCGCCATCACTCGGCCTCCTCGTCGAAGTCATCTTCGGCGACGGCTTCGGGGATTTGCGCGGCATTGGCGCGATCCTCGAGCTCCTTGAACGTCTCTCCGGTTTCGACGAGCACGGCGTCCTTGCCCGTGAGCTTCTCCCACCGGCGGATCGTCACATCACAGTAAAGCGGATCGATCTCGATCAAGCGCGCCTTACGGCGCGTTCGCTCCGCCGCGATAAGCGTCGTTCCGGAGCCGCCAAACGGATCCAGGATGATCCCGCCATGCTTGGAACAATCGCGGATCGCATCCGCGACCATCGACCAGGGCTTGACGGTAGCGTGCGATGCAAGTTCGTCGCTGCGCTCACCGTGGAAACCCGCGTTCCCGCGGTAGTCCCAAACGTTCGAGCGATATCGACCTGTCTCCCCGAGACCGAAATTATTGACGTGCGGAGCACTGCCGTTCTTCCACACGAAGACGAGTTCGTGCTGAGAACGGTAAAAGCTGCCCATTCCCGCCGAGTGCTTCTTCCACACGACGAGGTTCTTGAGTTCGGTGTAAGCCGCGTGACCCGCGTCGAGCATCTCGCGCATGTGGCGCCAGTCCATGCACTGATAGTGTATCGAACCGTCGATGCTGAACTTCGCCAGCAACTCGAAAGACGAACAGAGGAAACTGGTAAACTCCGTCGGCGCCATCTCTCCCGACGCCATGGCGAAATTGCCATGCTGGTGCTTGCCGTTGCCAGAGATGGCTTTCGCCGGGAGGTTATAGGGGGCATCGCTGAAGATCATCTGCGCGCGTTCCGCGCCAAGCAGCTGTTCGAAACTCTGCTCCTCGCGACAACTCGCGCAGATCAGACGGTGATCGCCGAGCGCCCAAAGAGCACCCGAAGCCGAGACAGGGACCGACCAAACATCAGGGACGTCATCCTCCGGTTCCTGCCCAGCTTCCGACTTCGTGACGGGCAAACAATCCAACTCGGCGGTGGAGAAACCGGTATCCTCGATGTTGAAGCTAATATCGAAGCTGAGGTCGATGAGTTCATCGAACTCCGCGCGAAGCTCACCGAGGTCCCACTCACCATCCTCGGACAGCTTGTTGTCCAGGATGGTGAACAAGCGAAGCTGTTCATCGCTAAGGTGGGACAGCTCGATAACGGGAACGAGTTCAAGCTTGAGTTTCTTGGCGGCGGCCCACCGGCGGTCTCCGACAACGATGCGGCCATTCTGGTCAGCGATGATGGGTACGAGAAATCCGAATTGACTGATAGCGCGCTCCATCCGCTCAACCGCCAATTTGGAATATTTGCGCAGCGATCGACGAGATGCCTTCAGCTCGGCTGGCGAACGATAGACAATGAAAATCCGAAGATCCTTGAGATCAAAGGTCATCGGAACCGACAATTGCGCAGCTGCGACCGTGCGGAGGCGGGACCGAACACGTATCTTAGAGGCAGCGTGGTTGATCGAAACGTCCATTGTGGGTCACCAAAGGAACCGAGCAGTTACGGGTCCAGCCGAGGAGCTCGTCCTCGAAAGCCCATTTCTGCTCTCCCTGGTGCAACGGGTTGCACGACTTGCGGAGTGCTGCTCCGCCCCCTCGGTTACGTTCGGGGCGAATAGTCGGATTGTAGCAGGTTGCCCTCGTCCGGGCAACTAACGCCTTGAATTAACCCGTTGAAAACGTTGACGAAAGATTGCAGACTCGCTTGGCTGCTCCCTGTTCGAGCCCTCATCGCGCCGCTGGTCTTTGCGGCACAAAGACGGCTAAGGCATTGTCCGAACTGGCTTATCTGAACAGCGGATGGTCAACGTGTGGGTCCACGGCTGGCCAGCCTCGCTGTTTTAGCAGGCAGAACAGGGAAGAGTCGCGAGCCCAAAAGTGGTTCTGGCAGTGACTGGCTTTGAATTAACGCGTCCGCGCGGCCGCCCAGCGCGTTTCCATTTCGCTTCTCTCCGGCAACATCACCCGGAACTTACGGTTCGCGAAGTCTATCGACACCTTCTTGAATGCTCGGATGGCGTTCATGCCGAGCAACAGCGCGGGCCTGTTCTCAAGGTCGAGCTGCCGAAACGTGTGCGCGTCGGTGAAGATGATCCCGAGATCATTGAGCGTGACCCCACCCAGCTCGAGCTCGCGGACGAAGGTGTAATTGCCGGATATCTTGCCGCCGGTGACCGACAGGAGTTCGACTTGGTCCTTGGACGCCCGCACGCGCTTACCCTGCAATTGCCGGCGCAGCGCTTCGTTCCCGAGGCTCACGGCAGAACCGGTATCGATCACCACAACGACGCGCCGGCCGTTCACGCTAGCATTGGTAAACAGCAGACGACCATAGCGACGCTTGCCGACCACCACGATCGTGCCAGGCTCGCCCCTGAAGTCGGGGGCCGAGGAAGGAACCACCGACATCGTATTCTTGTCGAAGTCGAACATGACCCGCTGCGAGGCGAGGGAATCCACTCCCAGGATGCCGTCTGCTCCCATGTGGGCCCTATCCAGAAGCGCAGCGTCGATCTCGCGCACTCGCTTCCGATCGAGTTCGAGCAGGGGAATCTTGGCCGTTTCAACGGAGGTCGCGCCGGATACGCTGTGAAGCATCACTGGCGCCTGCCGCGTGAAGCGAAGGCGATCGGCAACCTGGCGCGAAACGGCGGTGCGGTCCGCTCCGGTGTCGACAAGGAAGCGGTACGGGCCTGAACCCGCGAGCATGACCGGGACCGTCATCCGCTCGTCGACGTCGTCCTTCATCTGGACGTCGTCGGTCTGCGTGGTCTGATCAATCGGCTGCGGTCCGCTTACGGGCTGCAGCTGTATTCCGGGAGCCTGCGCTGAAAGCGGGGGCGCCGATCCAATCAAACAAACGGCCAGTGCCATGAGTCTCCGCATCGGGACCTCCCTGCCTGGAACACTACGACCGATAGATAGGCGGCGCAAATTCCAACCGAAGCGAACCGGTCTGAAACGAACTGGTAAGGGGTCATCGTTACGGCTCATGCGTGGGGCGGCTCGCGTGGCGAGCTGGATTGACGTGCGCAATCGAGGCTTGGAGCTGCAATTTTGGACCAACAACCGGTCGAGACCACGCTTTACTCGTTAGAGAAGTCACCCCCGTCTCCCAAACAGAGACGGGCCGATGAGAGGCACGTGAGCCTCCTTCGCGTCGGATCGCTGCTGGTGGAAGGGCGTCGCGAGCTCTGTCTAATCAAGAATATCTCGGTCGGCGGAATGCTGATTCGACCATATTCCCACCTCGCTGAAGGCACTCGGGTCTCGATCGAACTCCGGCAGGGCGAACCGGTGAGCGGCACCGCCCGCTGGACGCGCGGCGACAACGTCGGCGTCGAATTCGATGAGCCCATCGACGTGATCGGTCTCATCTCAACCCCAGACAATGGCCCTCGCCCGCGCAAGCCGCGGATCGAGGTCAGCTGCAATGGGTGGCTGCGCGAAGACGGCTATATCCACCGCATTGCCGTGGAGAACGTCTCGCAGGGTGGCCTGAAGGTCCTGAGCACCAGCGAACTTCCGGTCGGCGCGGACGTCGTCGTCTCACTCAGCGGCCTCCCCGCCTCCCCAGGCGTAATTCGCTGGCGGAGCGGCGATACTTACGGCGTGACCTTCAATCGCGCGCTTTCGCTTCCGGAACTTGTTGAGTGGCTGAAAGACCAGCAGGAGGGACCGCCGACGGCGGTCTGATCAGTCGCCGGGCCGCGGCACTGGAGCCGTGGTCATCCAGCGCTCAATCATCCTGCGTTCGTCTTCGCTCAATGGCCGGCAGGCGAGTCCCGGACGGCGAAATTCGGGCTGGATCCGCGCCTTTGGCTTCGGGACGTTCCGGAGCACTTCCTCCTTTTCGAGAGGCCGCTCGAAAGCGAGTCCCGCGAAGCGCCCCTGTACCCAGGCAACGCGCGCTCGAACGCTGAGGTCGTTCCTGCAGAACAGCGTCGAGGAGCCTTCCACCGGAAGCGCGTCACCCTCGATCAGGGCACCGTCTTTGGATAGGTTGCGCAGCTTGACCGCCTGCGTCGCGCCGCCGACTTCGACGGATGCGGCAAGAAGCACCGGCGAGCGGCGCGAAGACCGGTTATGCGTGATGCTGCTCTGGTCCATCGGGCCATCCTTAGGCCCGATCGGGTAAAACTTAGTTTAACGAGCTAGGGCGTCCGGACAAAAAGTAGCATCAGATTATTAGCCGGCATATCGCGCGTTTCGACAAGCTCGAAGCCCTGTGGCTCGGCGGCAGCAGCGAAATCCTCGACCGTCCTCAGGCCCCAGGCAGGATCCCGCCGCCTGAGGTCCGCGTCGAAGGCTAAATTGCTCGCAACCGTTGGAACATTCGATCTGAGCCAGGGCCCGTACAGGATCAGCGGAGCGCCCGACTTCAGCAGCTGTGCGGCGCCGGCGATCAGTCCCAGCGCGGAAGCCCAGGGGCTGATGTGAACCATGTTGATGCTGAGCACGGCATCCGCGCCGTTGATCGGCCATTCGCCTTGCGCTGCATCAATGACCAAAGGCGGGAAAAAGTTCTGCCGAGCAGATTCGACGCGCCATGCCTCGATCGAGGCCAGAGCGCCCGGATCCACATCGCTGGGCTGCCAATCAAGCTCAGGGAAGCGATCTGCGAAGTATTCGGCGTGCTCGCCCGTTCCGCTGGCGATCTCCAGGACCGTTCCTGTCGACGGCAGCCAGTCCTTCAAGACCTCGGCGATCGGTTGCCGGTTGCGAAGCGCAGCTGGCGCCGAGCGGAGGGCGCCAGCCTGCGGCGCCTCATAAAAGCGCCGCTCGTCGCTCACTCGGCGGCCTGCGCCGGCTCCGGCTCTCGATAGGTAAGGATCGGTTTCCGAGCGGCGAGCGTCTCATCGAGACGCCGACGCGGCGCGTGAACCGGTGCACCCTTGAGGCTCTGGTCCCCAGCTTTCGCTCGCTCGGCAATCGCACGGACTGCCGCGATGAACTGGTCAAGCCCGGCCTTGGATTCCGTCTCGGTCGGCTCGATCAGCATCGCGCCATGAACGACCAGCGGGAAATACATCGTCATCGGGTGGAAGCCCTCGTCGATCAGAGCCTTCGCAAGATCGATGGTGCTGAGACCCCCGGCGAAGCCTTTGTCCGAGAATATGGCTTCGTGCATGCAGGGCCCGCTTTCCGCGAAAGGTGCGTCCAGGACATCTTCGAGGCTGCGCAGGACGTAATTCGCATTGAGAACAGCATCCTCCGCTACCTGCTTCAGCCCGTCGGCGCCGTGACTGAGAATGTAGGCAAGCGCACGGGTGAACATGCCCGTCTGTCCGTGGAAGGCGACCATCCTCCCGAAGGCGTTCGGATGTTCGTCCCCCGCATTTTCTTCCTCGACCATCTTGTAGCTGCCGTCAGGATATTTCGCTGCGAATGGCAGCGGCCCGTAGGGCGCAAGAGCTTCGGACAGCACAACCGGACCCGAGCCCGGGCCTCCGCCGCCGTGGGGCGTCGAGAATGTCTTGTGCAGGTTGATGTGCATCGCATCGATGCCGAGGTCGCCGGGGCGGACCTTGCCGACGATCGCGTTGAAGTTCGCGCCGTCGCAATAGACGAACGCTCCCGCCGCGTGGACCGCGTCGCTGATCGCCTTCATGTCGGGCTCGAACAGTCCGCAGGTATTGGGATTGGTGATCATCACCGCAGCGACGTCCGGGCCCAGGCGTGCCTTCAAAGCGTCGAGGTCGACGCGTCCGGCCGCGTTTGCAGGAATATTCTCGACACGGTAGCCGGCGAAGGCCGCGGTCGCCGGGTTGGTGCCGTGGGCACTCTCGGGAACGAGGACAACCTCGCGCTTGTCTCCGCGTGCTTCCAGCGCAGCGCGAATGCAGAGAAGACCGCACAGCTCGCCGTGGGCTCCCGCCTTCGGGCTCATCGCAACTCCGTGCATCCCCGTGAGATCGAGGAGCCAGAAGGCAAGTTCGTTGATCACCTGCAGCGCGCCCTGCACCGTTTCCTGCGGCTGCAGCGGATGCACATCTGCAAATCCAGGAAGCCGCGCTACCTTTTCGTTGAGGCGCGGGTTGTGCTTCATCGTGCAGGAGCCGAGCGGGAACAGCCCCAGGTCGATGGCGTAATTCTGCCTCGACAACCGCGTGTAATGCCGGACAGCTTCCGGTTCGCTGAGACCTGCGAGGTCGATCGGCTTCGAGCGTTCCAGGGACCCGATGCGAGACGAGCGTTCGGGCATTTCGGCAAAATCGACGCCCGTCTGGTCCGTCTTGCCGATCTCGAACAGCAAAGGCTCTTCGAGCATCAGTGCGCGGTTTCCAGTTACCGTCTGCGCTTCGCCCTGCTCGTTCGCGGGCGCGGAAGGCCGCCAGCCTGAAGGATTGACGGTCACTGCACCACCTCCTCGAGCGCCGCCTTCAGCGCCGCAATGTCCTCACTCGTCGAAGTCTCCGTAACCGCGATCACCAGGCCGTTCTTGAGCGCATCGACGCCGGGATATAGCCGCCCGAGCGACACTCCGCCGAGCACGCCCTTTTGGACCATGGCATGAACCGCCGGGCGCGCCTCGACTGGCAGGTTCACCGTGAATTCGTTGAAGAAGCTTTCGTTGATCACCGTGACGCCGGGGATTGTTTCCAGCTGCTCCGCCGCTTCGCACGCGCGCGCGTGATTCAATTGAGCAAGCTGCCGAAGCCCCTTCTCCCCAAGCAGGCTCATGTGGATCGAGAAAGCTAGCGCGCAGAGCCCCGAGTTGGTGCAGATGTTCGACGTCGCCTTCTCGCGCCGGATGTGCTGCTCGCGGGTGGACAGGGTGAGTACGAAGCCGCGCTTGCCTTCGGCGTCGACCGTCTCGCCGGCGAGGCGGCCAGGCATTTGCCGGACGAACTTCTGGCGCGTAGCGAACAATCCGACATAGGGGCCGCCGAACTGCAGGCCGACGCCGATCGACTGTCCTTCCCCGACGACGATGTCCGCGCCCATCTCGCCAGGCGATTTGATGAGGCCGAGCGCGACCGGCTCGGTCACGACCGCGATGAGCAGCGCCCCGGCGGCATGCGCCGCCTCGGCGATCGGGGCGAGATCGACGATGCGTCCGAGAATGTCGGGATATTGCACCACGACCGCGCTGGTTTCCCCATCGATTGCCGCGATCAGCTTTTCGGCGTCGGTTTCACCGGTCAGCTCGGGCAGAGAAGCCTGGAGCTTGTCCTCCGTGAACTTGGCCATCGTCCTGGCGACGCCGACGTAATGCGGATGCACGCCGGATGAGATGATTGTGCGGTTCCGGCGCGTGATGCGGTGCGCCATCACGATCGCTTCCCACATGGCGGTCGAACCGTCGTACATCGACGCGTTCGCGACTTCGCAGCCGAGCAGCCGCGCCACCTGGGTCTGGAATTCGAACAGCATCTGCAGCGTGCCCTGCGCGATCTCGGGCTGATAGGGCGTGTAGCTGGTCAGATATTCGCCGCGCTGGATGATATGATCGACGCTGGCAGGGACATGGTGGCGGTAGGCGCCGCAGCCGAGGAAGAACGGCGCTTCACCGGCGACCATGTTCTTGCGCGAAAGCGCCGTCATGTGACGCTCGACCGCCATTTCCGAGGCGTGCATCGGCAGGCCCTCGATCGGTCCTTTGAGACGCAGGTCCGCAGGAACGTCGCGGAACAAATCGTCGATCGAGCCGGCGCCGATGACTTGCAGCATCTCGCTGCGGTCGGCGTCGCTCAGTGGCAGGTAACGCATCAGTTGGGCTTCCTCATGATGAAGCGAAGTCGGACATAATCGGCCATGTTGGAGCCGACGCGGTCGGCAACGGCATCGGCAATTTCAGCGCGCTCGCCTTCAGGAACCAGCGCTCGGTCGAGCCAGCCCTTGCGGAAGGCTGTGACCCAGGCGGCGATGCCATGATCGATCGGAGTCGGGCGCTCGATCAGGCGCGCATCGACGTCGCGGAAGCCCGCCTCCTCGTAGACCTCGGCGAATTCTTCCGGTGACGCGTACCAATTGCCGGCTTCGGAAGGCGGCCGATAACCTCGGCCGATCAGTTCGTCATCCAAGGCCTCGCGCAGCTTCTCGAGGTTCCCCTCGCCGCCCATCTCGCCAACGAAGCGGCCGCCGGGCCGAAGGGCCCTGAAGATCGCCGCTGCCGCCTGCTCCTTGGCGAGCACCCAGTGAAGGGCGGCATTCGAGAAAGCCGCGTCGAATTCCTCGGAGAAAGATATGGCCTCAGCGGCCAGCAGTTGCGCATCAACGCCATTCGCTTGTGCCGCCGCGACCATCTCGGGCGAATTGTCGATCCCGAGGACCGTAGCGCCGCGTTCGGCGATCTTCTTTGTCAGGGTGCCCTCGCCGCAACCCACGTCCAGGATTCGTTCGCCCGCCTGCGGATCGAGAAGCTCCAATGCAGCGCCGCCAAGCTCGGACACGAACGTGCCTACGCGGGCGTAGTCCGCCGCATCCCATTTGCTGGTCGAGGCGACCGCTGGCCTCAAAGCGTTTTGATCCAGTCGCGGTACGATGCCTCGTCCATCAGGCCTTCGACTTCGCCCGGGTTGTCTAGCTTCAGCCTGAAGAACCAACCTTCGCCTTCCGGATCGCTGTTGATCAGGCTCGGATCGTCCGCGACCGCCTTATTGCCCTCGACGACCTCGCCGGCGACAGGCGCGTAGACGTCCGATGCCGCCTTCACGGACTCCACGACAGCAGCTTCCTGGCCCTTATTGAGCTTGCGCCCTGCCTCGGGCACTTCGGCGAAAACGATGTCGCCGAGGGCTTCCTGCGCGTGGTTGGAGATGCCGACGGTCGCGGTTTCGCCGTCGACGCGGACCCATTCATGTTCGCGAGTGAAATACAGAGACATCAGGCGGCTCCCTTGCGGTGATAACGGTGGGGGACGAACGGCATTGCGGCGACGCGGGCATCGAACAGCTTTCCGCGCTGCTCGAGCTTCAGGGCGGTGCCGATTTCCGAGAGATGCGCGGCGACATAGCCCATCGCGATCGGCCGCTGGAGCGACGGCGAGAAGCCGCCGCTGGTTACCCGGCCAACCTCATTGCCTTCAGCGTCGAGCACGAGTGCGCCCTCACGCACCGGCTGCCGCCCGTCGACGTCGAATCCGACGCGCTTTTGCGGCGCGCCATTCTCGATCTCGGCGAGAATGCGAAGGGCTCCAGCGAAACCGCCGTCAGCCCGCCGGCGCTTGTTGATCGCGAAATTGAGCCCGGCCATGACCGGCGTAGTCTCCGGGTCGAGGTCATGGCCGTAGAGCGGCAGTCCTGCTTCGAGGCGCAGCGAATCGCGGGCACCCAGGCCGATCGGCTTTACGAGGGGGTTGCCGACGAGCCTTTCCGCAACGCGCTCGACGTCGGAAGACGGCACGGAAATCTCGAAGCCGTCCTCGCCCGTGTAGCCCGAGCGGCTGACCCATACGGAAACGCCGTCGAGGTCGAACGGTCCGCCCTGCATGAAGGACAACTCGCTGACGCCCGGGATGATTTGGCTAAGCACCTCGGCGGCGCGTGGGCCCTGCAGGGCAAGCAAGGCCTGCTCCTTCATATGATCTATGACGACTTCGCGCGGCAGCCGACTTTCGAGGTCCTCGATATCGCCGTGCTTGGTCGCACCGTTCACGACCACGTAGAAGTCGTCGCCGCGCCTGGTCACCATCAGGTCGTCGATGATGCCGCCCTCGTCATTGAGGAGGAGCGAATATTTTAGCTTCATGTCGCCAAGGGCCTGGAAATCGCCCGGAAGCAGTTTTTCCAGCGCCATGTCGGCGCCTCGCCCGTGCACCAGCAGCTGGCCCATGTGGCTTACGTCGAACAGGCCCGCATTCTCACGCGTCCACAGATGCTCGGCCATGATGCCTTCATACTGGACAGGCATCTCATAGCCCGCGAACGGGACCATCCGCCCGCCCTTCGAACGATGCCATCCATCGAGAGGCAGGCGCCCCAACCGGGGGGCTTCGACACCTTCGCCGCCAGTGGGATCGCCGCTAAAGGGCGTGCCCCGAGCCTGGGTTTCGTCGGTGGGGCCGCTGTGGACTTCCTTGCTCATGGGCGCTCCGGGTCAGGTGACGACAGCCAACGCTCGACCGTGATGATCGACCGCCGCCCCCGTCTGTCGCTGCGCCTGAGAGCTTTGCCCCTTCGGCGGTCCGCAGTTGGGCGGACACTTTCCAGACTGTCAGGCGCGCGCGGTCCTGGTGCCTGAGAGATTCCGGGGGCGGTTGCTCCTTCGGCGCTGCAAGTTGCAGACTCTCCCGCGCGGCCTTCCGGCGAGCTTCCCCGCCGGCGACGCGGTGGGCCTTGGCTCGCCCCCGCGCGCGAGTCAACGCGGGTTTTCGGCGAAAGCTTAGCGGGTTGCGTTGTAGCGCAGCTGCTCGTTCGTGAGCTGGAAGCCGATCAAATGCTCAAATGTCGCATTCTGGACTGCGGTGCGCACGGCAGGATCCGAAAGCGGATCGACCGCCGCTTCGGCCTCACCGGGCTTGCGCGGCCGGTTCAGGATCTCCCGAACGTTCGCCGGGAGCGTCGCGGCCCCGCGGTTCACGCGCACCGTCGCCTGCAAGCGCGTCCACGAATGGATGGCTCCAGGCTGGAAATTGAGGACCGCCTGTCCGACGCGCTTCGCGACGATCGTCGTGCCGCCCTGCAGGGCGACATCGAAATAAGGGAGCACGACCTGTCGCGCCGGGCCGGCGTCGCGACGCAGGCCGGTGATCGTGAACGTGATCGTCGACACGACATCGTTGCCCACGTCCTGGCACACCCCTCGAACGTCGCTGATCGCTGCAGTGACGTCGATGGCACGGGAATCGGTGCTCCCAGCCGGGTTGAACAAGGTGATGTCGCCCGTCGCAGCAGGAACGCCGGCAATCGGACAGGAACTCCGGACCGCATAAATGCCCTGCCCCTCGATCACGTCCCCTCGGTGTACGCACCCGCCAAGCAGGGTCAGGGCAAGCAAAGCGGCGAGGCGGAGCTTCATGAGGTGGGGAATTCCTTGACTGCAGAACAACTGTCCGCGCGTCATAGGAAGGCCCTTCTAAGCCTGCAAGCGATGCCTTACATGCCGCGTCGATGGTCAACCGCCCTCCCCTCAAGGTCCTGATCGCGGCCCCCCGCGGCTTCTGCGCGGGCGTCGATCGGGCAATCCAGATCGTCGAGCTCGCGCTCGAGCGCTTCGGGGCGCCCGTCTACGTGCGGCACGAAATCGTCCACAATCGCTTCGTCGTGGAGCGGCTGCGCGGGCTCGGCGCGGTGTTCGTCGATGAGCTGGACGAAGTCCCGGACGATCGGCCGGTGGTTTTCTCCGCCCATGGGGTCCCTAAGGCTGTTCCTGCCGCGGCGCAGGACCGCGGCCTGAGCTACGTCGACGCCACTTGCCCGCTTGTGTCCAAGGTTCATCGCCAGGCGGAGCGCCTCATCGCCGACGGTCGCCACATTCTTTTCATCGGGCACGCCGGACATCCGGAAGTGATCGGGACTTTCGGCCAGGTTCCGCCGGGATCGATGACCCTCGTCGAAACCGTGGACGACGTCGCGCGGATCGAGGTCGCGGATCCTGGAAACCTTGCCTTCCTGACCCAAACGACACTCTCGGTGGATGATACGGCAGCGATTGTCGAAGCGCTTCAGCGCAGATTCCCTGGCATCAAGGCCCCGCGAAGCGAGGACATTTGTTACGCGACGTCCAACCGCCAGGCCGCGGTCAAGGCGATCGCCGCCGAATGCGACCGCGTGCTGGTCATTGGTGCGCCGAACAGCAGCAATTCCCTGCGCTTGGCCGAAGTCGCGGAGCGGATGGGCGCCCCAGCACGCCTCATCGAGCGGGCAAGCGACATCGACTGGGATTGGCTTGGACAACCTCGGACGGTTGGAATCACCGCTGGGGCCTCTGCACCCGAGGTCCTCGTCCGTGAGGTGGTGGATGCGCTCGGGTCACGATTCGATGTGCGCGAAGAAATCGCCGATCACACGCCCGAACGCATGACGTTCAAGCTGCCGCGCGAGCTTGTCGCTTAGTGGCGGAGCTGCCGCTCGTCGAAATCTTTACAGACGGCGCCTGCCGGGGAAACCCGGGACCGGGCGGCTGGGCCGCGTTGCTTCGAATGGGAAGCAAGGAACGCGAAGTTTCGGGCGGCGAACAGCTGACGACCAACAATCGCATGGAGCTCATGGCCGCCATCAAGGGCCTTGAGGTGCTCAAGCGTCCGTGTCGGGTCCAGCTGCATACGGACAGCATCTATGTGCGGGACGGTATCACGCGCTGGATCCACAATTGGCAGCGCAACGGATGGCGAACATCCGACAAGAAGCCGGTCAAGAACGCGAAGCTGTGGCAGGAGCTAATGGATGCAACCGCGCCGCATCGGGTGGAATGGCATTGGGTGAAAGGCCACAGCGGCCATGCCGAGAACGATCGCGTCGATGCTCTGGCGTGCGCGGAGGCCGACAAGCTCCGCTAGGCAAACCGCCTTGGCGAGAAGACCGAGGCCTCAATTTCTGCGACCATCGAATCGCGCGGCGTTTCCAGCAGCATCGAGCTTGCCAGCTTGGCGGCGGCCGGGGCGGTCTGGATTCCGAACCCGCCCTGGCCGGCGCACCAGAAGAACCCGGGCTGCTCCGTCGCGAAGCCATAAACAGGCAGCCGATCCGGCGCGAAGCTTCGGAGGCCCGCCCAGCGCCGCTCGACCCGCTCGATGCGCCAGTCGACCACATGCTCGAATCGGTCGATGGCCGTCGCGACATCGATCTCTTCCGGCGCAGCGTCGCATGGATCGGTCGCGATCTCGTCGTGCGGAGTCAGCCAGATGCTGCTGTCGCTTTCCCCCTTGAAGTAAAAAGTGCCAGCTGCATCGTCGACGAGCGGAATGTCCTTCAGGCCGCGCCGGCCGACCTTCAGTTGAACCATCGTGCGCCGCTTGGGCGCTATTCCCAGCGGCCGCGCGCCACATCTGTTTGCAACATCATCAGCCCAGGCGCCGGCAGCATTCACTAACGTTCCCGCCTGAACCGTCTCACCGTTATCGAGGCGAATCGCCCATCGCCCGGCATGAAGAGTTGCACGGTCGAGCCGTGCATTGGTCTCGATTCGCCCACCGCGTTTCTTGAACTTACGCAGATACGCCGCGTGAAGCGCAGCGACATCGATGTCCGCACAGCCCGGCTCATACACGGCGAAGTGCCATTCCGGTCGGATGCCCGGGATCAGCCGGCGAAGCTCTTCGCGATCGAGCGGCCGCGACTCAACACCCACCGGCGATTCCGGCTGTTCGTCGCGCCCCAGATGAACGGCTCCGCGTGTTCGCAGGAACCCGGACTCCGAGAAATTCGCCGGCGGCGCCTCCAGAAACGGCCGAGACGCGCGGCTCAACGCCGAGACCTTTGGGCCTCCATAACTTTCCAGCCAGAATGCCGCCGAGCGGCCGGTGGAGTGAAATCCGCAATATTCCTCCGCCTCGACGATCAGCGTACGGCGCTGCGCCGAGATTTCTGCACCCAGGCTAGCTCCGGCGATCCCGCCGCCGACTATGACAACATCGAAGTCCACGCGGTCGGTTACGAATTGGAAAGCCCCACCGTCTAGTGGTGTGGGCCATGTTCAACGGCCTGTTTACCGAGATCCTGCTCGCGATCCTCGCCGCGCTGCTCATCACGGCGGCGGTAATCGACGTTCGCACGTTCACGATCTCGAATCGGCTGAACGCAACGGTTGCGCTGCTCGCGCCGCTTTATTGGCTGTCCATCGCACTCGCGCCTTGGCCGGGAATCGCGGTGCAGGTCGCGGCAGGTCTCGCCGTGTTCACTCTGCTGGCCGCGGCATTCTTCGCGGGAATGATGGGCGGGGGAGACGTCAAGCTCGCAGCGGCATTGGCGCTGTGGTTCTCACCTGCGTCAACAATCAAATTTCTTATCCTGATGTCGATCGCGGGCGGGGTTCTGACCCTGCTGATCCTTGGCTGGCACCGCGCCAGAAAGCGCGAAGGACGTCCGGAAATTCCATACGGGGTGGCGATCGCATTCGGGGGTCTCGCGATTCTCACCCAACGGTTTCTTAACCAATTTGCCTGATGTGTGAGGCTGTTACGGGGACCCTTCAAGGGGAGGCGATTGCGCCATGGATGTAAAGAAGCTCGCTCTGCTCGTTGGAGCGCTGGTCATCGCGGTGATTACTGCCGTTATGGCCAAGAACATGTTCGCTGGCGCGGGAGCCCAGCAGGCCGTCGCGGCGCCGGTTCCGACAGGACCCAAGGTGCTCGTGGCCAAGAAGGCTCTTCCTGTGGGCACGATCATCGACGCCGACAGCCTCATCTATCAGCCCTGGCCTAAAGAGCTGATGCAGTCGGCTTATTATGTCGAAGGCTCGACGGATGGAGATCCGAAGGCGCTGCTCGGCACTGTCGTGCGCAACGCAATCACGGCTGGCCAGCCTGTGACCCGCGGCTCGCTCGTCGGACCGAAGGACCGTGGCTTCCTCGCCGCGGCGCTCGGCCCGGGCATGCGCGCGATCACAGTCCCGGTAAACGCATCGACCGGCGTCGCCGGCTTCGTCTTCCCGGGCGACCGCGTCGACATGGTGCTCACGCAGCAGGTTGAAGGCGGCGGCGACGGCCCGGCCCTGAAGGTCTCGGAGACCATCGTTCGCAACGTCCGCGTGCTCGCGACCGACCAGCGGGTCACTCAGACCGACGAGGAAGGCAAGACTGAGGTGAAGATCGCCACCAACGTCACGCTCGAGGTCACTCCGCGGATCGCGGAGAAGGTGGCGGTGTCCCAGAGCATGGGCACGCTGTCGCTCTCGCTGCGCTCGATCGCCGACAATAGTGCGGAGCTGGAGCGCGCCATCGCGTCCGGCGACGTGAAGATCCCGGCCAATGCGAACCCGGCCCAGGAGCGTCAGCTTCTGCTCGCGGTCGCCAATCGTCCGATGGATAACAATACGACCTTCACCACTGGCGGAGACGTGTCTCGCTTTCAGCGTCGCTCGGTCCCGGCCCGTTCGCCCTCGGGCGGCGGTTCGTCCGACGCGCTGTCCACGTTCGCCAATGCGCTGATGGGCAAGGGGAGTGCGCCAAGCGCAGCTGCGCAGGGACCGGTCAATGGCCCGGTCGTGCGTGTCGCGCGCGGCAATGATGTCACCGTCGTTCCGGTGGGAGCTCGCTAAAATGAATACTCGCACGATCAACCGCCGGGCGCGTCTCGGCACAGCGGTTGCGGCGGTGGCCCTCGGCCTCACCGCGATCACCGGGGCTCCGGCCCAGGCTCAGCCGAAGGCCTATTCTTCCGGCTCCTATCGTCCGACCACGCAGGTTCCCCTGTCCGTCGGCGAGGGCCAGATGATCAACCTTCCGCGCGCCGTCGCAAGCGTCTGGACTTCGAACCCGAAGATCGCCGACGTCTATGTCAACGGCTCGCGCCAGATAAACGTCTTCGGCAAGGACGCCGGCGAAGCCACCGTCATCGCGACGGCGGCGGACGGATCGGTCGTCTACGGAGCGAAGGTTCGGGTCAGCCCGAATATCAGCTCGGTCGACGCCATCCTGCGCGAAGCCATGCCGGACTCGAACATCCGCGTGACGACCGTCGGCCAGGTGGCCGTGCTTAACGGCACTGTCGCTTCTCCGGAGGACGCCACCCAGGCCGAGCTTCTCGTCAAGGCCATGCTCAACGCAGGCATCAAGGACGGAGAGCCGCTCAACATCCTGCCGGTGAACCGCCTCAAGACGGCGACGCCTCTGCAGGTCAACCTGAAGGTCAAGATCGCCGAGGTGAACCGCTCCCTGCTCAAGCAGATCGGCGTCAACCTGTTGGCGAGCACCGGCGGCGGCTTCAAGATCGGTATCGCCCAGGGCGAAGGCATCCACCTTCCCCCGGTCGACTGTACCGACGATTGTAGCGGTCCGAAGGTCATCCGGAACCCGCTCGGCTCTACCCTTTCGGGTGTCGGCAAGCTGTTCGGCATGGATCTCATGTCCTCGCTCGATCTCGCGGAAGTGGACGGTTTCGTGACTACCCTCGCGGAGCCGAACCTGACCGCGCTCTCGGGTGAGACCGCAAGCTTCCTCGCCGGCGGTGAGTTCCCGATACCGGTCTCGCAGGAGCTCGGCGTGATCACCGTCGAGTACAAGCAATATGGTGTCGGCCTCGCCTTCACTCCAATCGTGCTTGCCGACGGCCGCATCTCGATGCGCGTCCGCCCGGAGGTCAGCGAACTGTCCAGCGAAGGCTCGATCAAGCTCAATAACTTCGACGTACCTGCGCTGGTTACGCGCCGCGCCGAAACGACCGTCGAGCTTGGATCCGGCCAAAGCTTCATGATCGCCGGCCTGCTTCGCAACACGACGACGAACAATATCGACAAGGCGCCGTTCCTCGGCGACCTGCCGATCCTTGGAGCGCTGTTCCGCTCCACCAGCTTCCGCCGCCAGGAGACGGAGCTGGTGATCATCGTCACTCCGTACCTCGTGAAGCCGGTTTCCGGTCAGCTCGCGTCGCCGGTCGATGGCTATCGCGCGGTTGATGACGGTCAGCGGGTCTTTATGGGTCAGTCGTTCAAGGGCGTCAGCTCGCCGGACGTGGTTCTTCCGCCCCCGGCGAACCAGTACCCCGCCCCCGCGATCAGCGCGCCCGTGTCCGGCACCGCCGCCACGCAGACGGTCACCGCGCCAGCCGCGACGGCCGGCGCCGCCCCTGGGTTCAAGCTGTGACCCGCGGTCTCTTCAGGAAGGAAGCCACGATGCGTTCCAAGCTCATTGTCATCGGCCTGGCATCAGTCCTCGCGGGCTGCGGTGCGGGCCTTCCGGACCGGCCGGAGACGGGTCTGAACCCGGTCAACGTACCGGTCCTGACGACCACGAACTATGCGTTCGACGCGGCCGCTCCAGGCGGATCGCTGGCGGGCGGCGAGGCGCAGCGTCTCGACGGCTGGCTGCAGGGCCTCGGCCTCGGATACGGCGACGCAGTATACGTCGACGGCAGTTACGGCAGCGCGCGCTCGGAAGTTGCGCAGGTCGTCGGCCGCTATGGCGTGATGGTCCAGCCAGGCGCGCCGGTCACGGCCGGCAATGTGGCCCCCGACAGCGTTCGCGTGGTGGTCAGCCGCCGCACGGCGGGTGTCCCGGGCTGCCCCAACTGGAGCGTCGCCTCCTCGCCGAACTATGAGAACCGCACGCTGTCGAACTTCGGCTGCGGCGTGAACAGCAACCTGGCCGCGATGGTCGCCAACCCGACGGACCTCGTCCACGGACGCGCAGGCGATTCCGCGGTCGATGCTTCGACGGGCGCCAAGGCAATCATGCTCTACCGCAGCTGGCCGCTCACGGGCGTCCAGGAAGGCCAGCAGCGCCGGCCGCTCAAGGACGTCGATACGAAGAAGGACAGCAAGTGATGAACGCTCCCTTCCAGGCACGCGCAGGTCTGCGCGACCCCTTCACCGCCTTCGTCTGCGACGATGCAACGGCCGACATGCTGCGGCCGGTGGCAGTCGAGCACGGCTGGTCGCCGGAGAAGGTGAACAAGGGCGGGCTGCGCAACGCGGTCCAGTCCCTCTCCGTCTCCGCGAGCCCGAACATCCTGTTCGTGGACCTTTCGGAATCGGGCGATCCGCTGACCGACATCAACGCGCTTGCGGAGGTCTGCGAGCCGGGGACGATCGTCATCGCGTCGGGCACCGTCAACGACGTGCGCCTCTATCGCGATCTCGTCGCCAGCGGCATCCACGATTATCTGCTGAAGCCCTTCACGATCGACCAGCTGCGCGACACCTTCGCGCATGCACAGATGATCCTGTCGGGTCCGCGCGGCGAAGCGCAGGTCGACAAGCCCCACGTGATGGCGGCGGTGATCGGCGTTCGCGGCGGAGTCGGCGCGTCGACGATGGCGACCTCGCTGGCGTGGCTCCTGGGGGAGAAGGCGCATCGTTCGACCGCCCTGCTCGACCTCGACGTGCACTTCGGAACCGGCGCGCTGGCGCTGGATCTGGAACCCGGACGCGGCCTTACGGATGCGATCGAGAACCCGAGCCGCATCGACGGGCTGTTCATCGAGCGCGCAATGGTTCGCGCCAATGAGCGGCTGTCGGTCCTTTCGGCCGAGGCTCCTATCCACCAGCCCCTCGTGACCGACGGAACGGCTTTCTTCCAACTGCAGGAAGAAATGCGGAACGCCTTCGAGTCCACGGTGCTCGACCTGCCGCGCCACATGCTGATCCAGTATCCGCATCTGGTGCACGACGCGCACGTCGCGGTCGTCATCGCCGAGCTGACGCTGGCGGCAACCCGCGACACGATCCGCGTGCTTGCGTGGCTGAAGTCCAATGCGCCGCAGACCAAGGTCATCATCGTGGCCAACGGCGTGCCCTCGGGCGGCGCGCTGGAGATCAGCCGCAAGGACTTCGAGCAGTCGATCGAGCGGCAAGTCGATATCGTCTTCCCGTACGATGCCAAGCTTGCGGCCCAGGCTGCGAAGCTCGGCAAGCCCATGGCTGAAGTCGCGGGCGGCAAGATGGCGGCGCCGTTCAACACGCTGTCGAGCATGGTGCTGAGCCACGCCAGTGAGGAAGGCGCAGGCGCCGACTCCGGCGCTGCTGCAAGCGCCAAGTCGCTGGTCGATAATCTGAAGTCGATGCTGTCCAAGCCGAAGGCTCAGGCGGCGTAATCGGCGATGCTTCGCCCGGCCATCACGCCGGGCGACGAGAGTGAGAGGCAAGGCACGAATGATCCTGTGGCTCATCATTGCCGGCGGTATCGGAGCGCTCGCACTGGCGTTCGTGGCCGTCCGCGGACCTTCCGCGTCGAAGGCGGTCAAGCGCCGCATGGAGATGGTGAAGGAACGCCACGGCGACGTCATCACCGGTAACGCGCAGGCGCAGATCCGGAAGCTGATGGCCGAGCGGGCGAGCCGTATCGAGGGTTATGCTTCGACGCTGATCCCGAAGCCCGCCCTGCTGCGCAAGCGGCTGGAAATGACGGGCAAGAGCATCACGCTCGGCAAATATTCTATGATCTGCCTTGGCATCACCGCGTTCGTCGCGGCGGCGATGTTCTTCCGCGGCGCGCCGATCCTGCTCTCCACGTTCCTGGGACTGTTCGTCGGCATCGGCGGCCCGCACTTCGTGATCGGCTGGCTGATCAAGCGTCGCGTCACCAAGTTCACGTCCAACTTCCCTGACGCCATCGAGCTGATGGTTCGCGGCCTTCGCTCCGGCCTTCCGATCACCGAGACTCTCGGCATCGTTGCCGGGGAAATCGGCGGCCCCGTCGGGCTCGAGTTTCGCATGGTTTCGGACAAGATGAAGATCGGCCGAACCATGGAGGCCGCGCTGCAGGACACCGCGGATCGACTGGGCACTCCGGAATTCCAGTTCTTCGTCATCACGCTGGCGATCCAACGCGAGACCGGCGGTAATCTGGCCGAGACCTTGTCGAACCTCGCCGATGTGCTGCGCAAACGCGCGCAGATGAAGCTCAAGATCCGCGCGATGAGCTCGGAATCCAAGGCATCCGCCTACATCGTCGGATCGCTGCCGTTCGTGGTGTTCACGCTCGTTTGGTTCATCAACCCGGGATACATGAGCGGGTTCTTCGTGGACCAGCGCCTGATGGTCGCCGGCATCGGCGGGCTCATCTGGATGAGCATCGGCGCATTCATCATGGCCAAAATGGTCAACTTCGAGATCTAAGGGGGAAGTCGTGCAAGTTACGCCTCCAGCAGGCCCAACCCTCCTCGGTTTCGACGTCATCTGGATCGCAACGATCCTGAGCGCCGTCGCGACGTTCGCGGTACTGCTCGCCATCTATGCGGCAACGACTGTCCGCGATCCGATGGCGCGCCGCGTCAAGGCGCTCAATGAGCGCCGCGAGCAGCTCAAGGCGGGCATCGTCGCCTCGACGAACAAGCGCAAGAAGCTGACCAACAAGAACCAGGCGGCGGACAACGTTCGCCAGCTCCTGATGCAGTTCAAGATGCTTCAGGACGATCAGCTGAAGAAGACGCAGACGAAGCTGATGCAGGCCGGTATCCGGACCAAGGACCTCGCCTTCTTCATCATTTTCGCGCGGTTCGTCCTGCCAGTCGTGCTCGGCGTCAGTGCCATACTCCTGCTTTATGTCTTCGACTTCTTCCCGGAATGGTCGGCGCTCCGTCGCTACATGACCCTCGCGGGCACGGTGGTCGGTGCGTACAAGGCGCCGGACCTTTGGCTGAAGAACAAGATTACGAAGCGCAGCCATGCGATCCGCAAGGGTCTGCCTGACGCGCTCGACCTGCTCGTCATCTGCGCCGAGGCCGGCCTCACCGTCGACGCCGCGTTCAACCGCGTCGCGAAGGAGTTGGGCAAGGCCTATCCGGAGCTCGGCGACGAGTTCGGCCTGACCGCGATCGAGCTCGGCTTCCTCAACGAGCGCCGCCAGGCGTTCGAGAATCTGGCCACCCGCGTCGACCTCGAAGCCGTTCGCGGCGTGGTCACCACGATGATCCAGACCGAGAAATACGGTACGCCGCTGGCCTCAGCGCTGCGCGTGCTCTCGGCGGAGTTCCGGCATCAGCGCATGATGCGGGCCGAAGAAAAGGCTGCGCGCCTCCCGGCGATCATGACGGTGCCGCTCATCCTGTTCATTCTGCCGACGTTGTTCGTGGTCATTCTCGGGCCGGCTTCCTGCTCGATCCACGACAGCTTCCTCAACGGCTGACCCATTCTCGGGCAAGCTGTGGAACGCGGCCCGCGCCCCGTGCGTAGTGGCCGCAATTCCACTTTTGTTGGGGATGCGAAATGGGCTTTACGGCAGATCCGAACCAGCTGGTTATCGCCGGCCTTGTCTTCTTGCTGGGATTGCTGATCGGCATCTTTCTGACCGCCGGTGGCCGTCGCAAGTGGAAGACGCGTTATGATTCCGAGCTTCAGAGGCGCCGCGATCTCGAAAAGGCGCACGAGGATCGCGAGAAGCACTGGTCAAACCAGGAGAAGGAATGGCGTGAGCGCGATTCCCTTCGCGCCGCTGCGATCAAGGACCCCCGCGAGCCCGGCGACGGCGAGACTCGCTCGCTCTAGCCCTCGATCCTCGAGAAATCCGCGACGCGGTTCACCGCGTCGCGGAAGTGCATGAGCAAGTTGAGCCGCCGCTCGCGCTTGCCAGGATCGGGATCGTTCACAGTCACATTATCGAAGAAATCGTCGATGGGCCTTCGCAGCGTTGCAAGCGCCGCCATCGCGGCGGTGAAGTTTTCCTTTTCGATCGCCGCTGAAGCCGTCGGCTCGGCCTTGTCCAGCACATCGACCAAGCCCTTTTCTTGCGGCTCGAGATCTGGACCACCCGATACGGCCGTCCCTTCCCACTTCTCTTTCTTGAGGATGTTCGCGGCACGCTTGTAGGCCGTGAGTAGGTCGGCACCGTCCTCCGTTTCGACGAAGTCCTGCAGCGCTTTGACCCGCGCTAGCAAGCGGACGAGATCGTCCTCCCCTCCCAGCGCGAAGACGGCATCGATGAGATCGTGCCTGACGCCCGCTTCCCGCTGCTGAACCTTCAGGCGATCGGCGAAGAATTCGAGAATTTCAGGGGCCGTTCGATCAAGCCTGTGCGCCGCTTCGCTATCCGCGCGCTGTCCAGCGGAATTCGCCAGGCTCCCGCGAACGGCTTGCGTAAGCGACAGCCTGAGACCGTTTCGAACGATTAACTCGATAGAGGCGATCGCCGCACGCCGTAGGGCAAAGGGATCCTTCGATCCCGTCGGCTTCTGATCGATTCCGAAGAAGGCGCAGATGGTATCGAGCTTGTCGGCCAGTGCGACGGCGGTCGATGCCGGCTTCGTCGGAACGCCGTAATGATCGCGAACTGCGTCCGCGACGGCATTCGGTTCACCCTGCGCCCGCGCCAAATATCCGCCGATTATACCCTGTAGCTCGGGGAATTCGCCGACCATGCCGGTGACGAGATCCGCTTTTGCGAGGCGCGCTGCCCGTTCGACCTCGTCCGGCTTCGCGCCTTTGACGATGCCTTCCTCGACCAGCCACCGCGCAAGCTTGGCTACGCGCTCGACCTTGTCGGCGACCGTGCCGAGCTTCTCGTGGAAGACGATCCCGCTCAATTTCGTCGCCTGCTCTTCCAGCGGGACTTTCAGGTCCTGCTCCCAGAAGAAACGCGCATCGGCGAAACGCGCGGCAAGGACGCGCCGATTGCCCTCGACGATAGCCTCGCCGCCATCGCTCGCGTCCACGTTCGCGACGCACACAAAGGCTGGGGCGAGCATTGCCTCGCCGTCGACGCAGGCAAAATACTTCTGGTTCGTCCGCATGGTGAGTACGATCACCTCGCGCGGAACGTCCAGAAACTCAGGATCGAAGCGACCGAGCAAAGGCATCGGCCACTCGGTCAGGCCTGCATTCTCGACTACCAGCCCTTCATCCGGCAGCAAAATCAGGCCGGCTTCTTTCGCTGCTGCTTCCGCCCCTTCGCGGATGATCTGTTCGCGCTCGTCCTGGTCGACGATCACGTGGCAGGCGCGCAGTTTCTCAATGTAATCCGACGCCCCGCCAATTGTGATCGGCCCGGGATGATGGAAGCGATGACCTACTGTCGTCGCGCCGCTGTGAAGCCCGTCGATCTCTACGGGCACAATTTCCTCGCCGAATATCGCGACGATGCCCTGTAGCGGCCGGACCCAGCGTTGCGACCCTGCACCCCAGCGCATCGATTTGGGCCACGGAAAGTCGTCGACGATCCGCTGGATCGCCTCACCCAGCACTTCAGGCGCAGCCCGTCCAGGCCGGTCGATGACGGCGAAGAGGACACCGTCGCGCTCCTCAAGCTGCTCGCGGGCCAGGCCGGTCTTGCGCAAGAAGCCGTCGAGCGCTTGCGGCGGCGCCGAGCTGCGCGGCCCCTTGATCTCCTCCCTGACCGCCTCGGTCTGCTCGCCGACGTCCCGTGCGATGAGCACCAACCGCCGCGGCGTCGAATGGACATCGATCGCGCCGGTCGAAAGCCCCGCTTCGCCGGTCCTTTCGGCAAACATGCGCGCTAGGTCGTTGCGGGCGGCCGACTGCATCCGCGCCGGGATCTCTTCCGACCGGAGCTCCAGCAGAAAGTCGGCCATCAGGCGCCCTGCCCCCGCTCCAGCCACTCGGCGCAGGCCGCTTTCGCCAAGTCGCGGACGCGCCCGATATAAGCCTGACGCTCGGCGACCGAGATCACCCCCCGCGCCTGCAACGTATTGAATACGTGGCTTGCCTTTATTGCCTGCTCATATGCCGGGATGGGCAGCTTATTCGCCAGGCAGCTCTCGCACTCCGCGGCCGCCTTGCGGAAGGCGTCGAAGAGCGTGTCCGTATTGGCAACCTCGAAATTATAGGCCGACATCTCGACCTCATTCTCGAGGAAGACGTCGCCATAGGTCACACCGGCGTCGTTGAACTTCAGTGCGAAGACGTTGTCGACGCCCTGGATGTACATGGCGAGACGTTCGAGCCCATAGGTCAGTTCTCCGGTCACCGGCCTGCATTCGAACCCGCCGACCTGCTGGAAATAAGTGAACTGGGTCACTTCCATTCCGTCGCACCACACTTCCCAGCCAAGGCCCCAGGCGCCGAGCGTCGGGCTCTCCCAATCATCCTCGACGAAGCGGATGTCGTGCTTCAACGGGTCGATGCCGATCGCCGAGAGGCTGCCGAGATAGAGGTCCTGCAGGTCCGCGGGACTAGGCTTCAGCACGACCTGGTACTGATAGTAATGGCCTAGCCGGTTGGGGTTCTCGCCGTAGCGGCCGTCCGTCGGCCGACGGCATGGCTGGACATAGGCAGCGCGCCAGGGGTTCGGCCCGAGCGCGCGCAGTACAGTTGCAGGATGAAAGGTCCCTGCCCCCATCTCCATGTCGTAGGGCTGCAGGATCACGCAGCCCTGCTCGCCCCAATAGCGATGCAGAGTGAGGATCAGGTCCTGGAAGCTGAGGCTCAAGAAGATGTCCCGTGGTCGGTTTGCGAATTAGGGGCAATGCCGGTCTCTTCAGGAAACGGCAAGCTTGCGGCCTTAAATCCTGCACCCCACTTCGGAGTCCATGATGAAAAAGCTTTTCCAGCGCCTGTTTACGCCCGTCGCCGCGATGCTGGCGCTCGGGTCGGCCGGACAGGCGTCGGCAAAAGGGGCCGTTGCCCATCCCGCGATGTGGTCCGTGTCGGACGCGGACACTACCGTCTATCTCTTCGGCACGATCCACCTGCTTCCGAGCAATTATCAATGGCGGACCACAAAGTTCGACCAGGCGGTGTCGGGATCGCAGCAGCTGATGGTCGAGACCATCGTCGATCAGAATAACCCGCAAGAAATGCTGCAAGCCCTGACGGGCCTCGCCTTCTCGCCGAACCTCCCTCCTATCACCGAGCGTGTTCCGCCCGAGAAGCGGGCGGACCTGGAGGCGGCGATTGCCAAGAGCGGCATTCCGAGGGCGAGCTTCGACAAGATGGAGACCTGGGCCGCGGCCTTCATGCTCCTCGGCAATCAATTCAAGGACATGGGCCTGAAGGTCGGAGAAGGCGTGGAGATCATTCTCCGCGATTCCTTCACGAGCCAGGGCAAGTCCGTCGGCCAGCTTGAGACGAACCGGGAGCAGCTGAGCTTCTTCGATGCACTGCCCGAAACGGCTCAGCGCGCCTTGCTCGAGGGATCGATCGAAGAGCCCAAGAATATGAGTAAGGACTTCGCATCCATGCTGGGCGCCTGGGCGCGAGGTGACGTCAATGAGATCGCAGAGACGTTCAATCGCGATCTCGCCGTTTCTCCGGAGCTAAAGGACGCACTTCTCAAACGGCGCAACGCCAATTGGAGCCGGTGGGTCGAGCAGCGCATGGCTACCCCCGGGTCGGTCATGGTGGCGGTGGGCGCGGGCCATCTCGCGGGCCGCGATTCGGTCGTCGAGATGCTCAAGAAGAGCGGCTATCGGGTCCGCCGCGTCCAGTAAGCGACAGGAGTCCGGAGCGATCACGCCGTTCGTCGCTTAAATTTCACAATTCGCGGAATTCGCTAGACTTTTGTTAACAGGTCGATGACCATTCTGGCTGGGTATCGGGCTGGGGGGTTCGATGCGCGTCGGGAGTTTTGCGGGGATTTCCTCGCTGTGGATGGGCCGCGTTCGTTGCTCATCGGGGGAAACACGGACTCCTTTCGCACGTCGCCTAACCTAGAGCCGAAGAGCCCCAGGGAGGGTGGAGCTATGGTCGGACTTCTCGTCGCTGCAGCGGTAGCCGCCGCAATGCCCGCGGCGATCGATGCACCCGCTCCGAATGCCGATCCAGCGATCTTCGTCGTCCGGGACCCCGACACGACCGTTTACATTTTCGGGACGTTCCATGCCCTCGACGGCAAGACCGACTGGTTCAACGACCAGGTCAGGACGGCCTTCGACAGCAGCAGCGAGCTCGTGCTCGAAACGCTCGTTCCCGAAGGACCGAAGCCTTATGCTCCGTCGCGCCCGCCCCGCCTGGGCATGTCGGTTGCGCCGTCGGCGTCATTCCTCGCCACTACGCGGATGGCGATCGATGCGGGACGCTCGCAGGGGCTCAAGGTCAATTACGGCGCGGACATGATCCTGCGCGAGGAGGCTGAGGCCACAGGCAAGCAGGTCGACGGGCTCGAAACGCTGGACTCCCAGCTCAACATGTTCGCGAAGATGCCGCCGATGGCCGCCGCAGCTCCGCCAAAGGTGGGTGAGCCAGTCGATGAAAGCCCCGTCGAAACGCTGTCGCGGTCGATGGTGGAAATGCAGAACGCGTGGAATAGAGGCGACCAGAGCGTTTTCGTCCGGATGCTGGACCAGCTTCGTCAGGCGTCGCCGGATACCTACCGAATGTTGTTTGCCGAGCGGAATTCGCGCTGGGCGGACTGGATCGCCGGGCGCATGCAAACGCCGGGAACGGTCTTCGTCGCCGTTGGGGCGGGCCATCTGGCGGGCAAGGACAGCCTGCTCGTTCGTCTTGCCCAGCTCGGCATCGAATCCCAGCGGGTCAACTAAACCTCCCCGAACTTGCTTTTCCGGCGGTCGTGCCTTAGGGCGCGGCGCTCTCGGCCATGGTCATCCCTGGAGGCGTGGCGGAGGTTTTTGATCAATCGGAGAATAGCGAAATGAGCGAACAGCTGACGCTGCCCGCCGAAGCGCGCGACCGGGCTGGCAAGGGAGCCTCCCGTGCATTGCGTCGCGATGGACGGGTGCCCGCCGTGGTTTACGGCGAGAAGAAAGAGCCGCTTTCCATCCATGTGGAGGAAAAGCTGCTGACCAAGATGCTTCACACGGGCCACTTCATGAACTCGGTCGTGATGATCGATTTCAAGGGCAAGGCGCATCGCACTCTGCCTAAGGCTGTCGATTTCCATCCGGTCTCAAGCCGGCCCATCCACGTCGATTTCCTGCGCATTGGCGAGCACACGAAGGTCAATGTCGCCGTGCCGATGAAGTTCGACAATGAAGAGGATTCGCCGGGCCTGAAGCGCGGCGGCGTTCTCAACGTGGTCGTGCACGAGCTCGAGATCGTCTGCGACGCCGCCCACATCCCGAACGAGATTCACATCTCGCTCGAAGGTTTAGAGATCGGCGATTCGATCCATATCGGCCAGGTCAAGCTGCCCGATGGTGTCGTCCCGGCCAACCAGGACGAGGACTTCACCGTCGCAACCATCGTCGCTCCGTCGGCGATGAAGGCCGAAGAAGAAGAGGCTGCGCCGGCCGGCGAAGTCCCAACCGTCGAAGGCGAGGAAGGCGAAGGCGAAGCCCCGGCCGAAGGCGGAAGCGAGGAAGGCGGCGAATAAGCTCCTTCCCTCTCCGGAGAAAAAGAGAGCCGCTCACCCGCAAGGGTGGGCGGTTTCTTTTTGCGCCAAGCTCACGCTAGGGATCCACGATGCAATTGTGGGTCGGCCTTGGAAATCCCGGCGAGAAATATTCGCTGCACCGGCACAATGTCGGGTTCATGGCAGCCGACGTCGTGCACGACGTGCATGGCTTTAGTCCGTGGCAGAAGAAGTTCCGGAGCCTGATCGCCGAGGGACGCCTTGGCCGGCACCGGATCCTGCTGCTTAAGCCCCAGACCTTCATGAACGACAGCGGCGATGCGGTTCAGCAGGCATTGCGTTTCTACAAGTTGGACGAAGAAGCCCTGACTGTCTTCCACGATGAGCTGGACTTGGCGCCGTTCAAGGTAAAGGTGCGCGTTGGCGGCGGACTTGCAGGGCACAATGGCCTGCGGTCCATCGATGCGTCGCTGGGCCCGGAGTTTCGTCGCGTGCGCATCGGTATTGGACACCCAGGACCTGGGCAGAAGCATCTCGTCACGCCGCATGTCCTGGGCAATTACGCGAAGGCCGAAATGGAGCCCCTATCCGACATGCTTGCAGCCATTGCGGCGGAGGCAGAGTGGCTGGCCGACGGCGAAGACGCCCGCTTCATGAGCGAGATCGCGCTCAGGTTGAAGCAGAACTAGTATCACCCGAAGCGAGGCGTGCTTCATCAGGGACCATGTCTTCCGTCACCCCAGTTCGCTCCATCGCCTCCGCGACCATGCGCTTAAACCGGGGATGATCGCGCAGCGGATCCATGTCTGGATCCGCGAGCATTGTGAGCATGAGGCTTCGGCTCTGGCGGGGCATCAAAGGCTCGATCATATCAAGAGCGCCATCGATATCGCCGGCAGAAACGGCGAGAACGCAGGCAAAATTGTACGGCATGTTGATGTTGTCCGGATCGACCATCATCGCGCGTTCGATCCGCTCTCTGGCTCGGTGCAGGTCTCCCAGGATCACGAACGCCGCTGCGCTCACGCCCAGTGCCGATGCGTTGAGGCTGTCCTGCTCGAGCACCCGCTCGCTTCGTTCAAGCATGCGCTGAGCGACTTCGGGCATTCGCTCATTCAGCCCCAATGACGTGCAGCAGGTCGTCAGCATCATGCAGGAGTGAAAGTCGTTCTCGTCGAGCGACGCGGCGAGTTCATAATGATGCATCGCTTCTTCCACGCGCCGGTGCTGCATCAATAGCCGCGCGGCTTCCCGATTGGCCTCCCAGCTATTCGGATCGAGCTCCAGCGCATGGCGGATCTCGGCCTCCGCCCGTTCGAAATCGCCATGTTCGGCAATGTGACGCGCGCGAACGCTGTAAGCCGCAGCCAAGGTGGGATTGAGCTCAAGCGCTTTTTCAGCCGCCGCCAGCCCATCGTCAACGTCCCGCCCGTGGTGATAGCGCATGCTTGCCTGGGCGACGGCGAGCAGGGCCCATGCCTCGGCGTAGTTGGCATCCAGCGCAATCGCGCGCTGGGCGGTCCGGATGACGATCTCGTCGCGCCTGACGTCGCCATAATTGCCCGACACCCAAAGCTGTCGTGCCATCAGGTACAGGTTGTAAGCGTCGACGTTGCTCGTTCCTCTTTGCTCGATGGCCTTCTTCTCGGACGGCAGCAGCTTCAGCTTCAGAGCATCCACGATCGCCTTTGAAATTTCATCCTGGATAGCGAAAATGTCGGTCAGTTCGCGGTCATATCGCTCGGCCCAGGCATGGTCTCCGCTCGCGCCGTCGATCAACTGCGCGGTGATGCGGACGCGTCCTCCCGACTTGCGGACGCTGCCTTCCAGGACATGGCTGACCCCGAGCTTGCGGGCGATCTCGGAGACATCGCCTGCCTGGCCCTTGAATGCGAAGGCCGTGTTCCGCGCAGTCACGGCAAGTGCGGAAATCTTCGACAAATCCGTTGTGATGTCTTCGCTGATGCCGTCGCTGAAATATTCCTGCTCAGCGTCGCCGCTCATGTTCTGGAACGGCAGAACGCAAACCGAGACCTGCTGCCGCCGCTTGACGTCCGGAGCCGCCTTCGCTGGCGCACCGGCAAGCGCTTGCACACTGGACAGGAGCTTTTGCCAGCCCGAGCAGGACTTGCCGTCCCAGGCGATCAGCTGCGCGCATTGGATCTGGTTGAAAGGAAGCGGCGGGATAGCGCCATCGAGCGTAACCTGCACGAGGGTGCCGGCTGATCGCGCGGCGTCCGCCTCCGCCCTCACCCATTGCGATTTAACCGCTTCCGCCGACCAAAGAACCACGACCGCCTGAGCGGATTTGAGCCGCTCCTCTATGACTTCGGAATAGGTACGATGCGCGGGCAGTTCGTCGTCCCGCCAGACCTGATAACCCTCCGAGCGCAGCGCATCCGCCACGCGAACAGCATGCGGCTCGTCCGGCCGCGCGTAGGAGACGAAAACGTCCGACATCCAGCCCCTGAGGGCGAAATATCAGGAACCTGGCGGCGAGTCATCGCGCCTAGAGAACCTCATCCATCCCGATTGGCATGCCGGGCGGCACTCGTGGCAGGCGCTTCGGATCGGCAATGGCCTTGTCCAGCGCTTCGCGATCTCGCAGGAGCGAAGCGAACCCGCGGCTCCAGTCGACGACGGCGGCATCGCGCCCCTTCACCTTGTCCAGGCTGTTTGCGAGGCGGTCCAGCCTGCCCGAGAGCTGCAGCGCAATTGTTGGGGACAAAGCGGGGTCACGCTGAACTCGCGCAAGCGCCAGTATCGTGGTCGTTGCGATCCTCCTACCGACCTCCGTACCAGAACCGGCAAGAGCATGGTCGATGAGCATGTCGGACACGCGCGCCGGGTCAGGCACATTCGAATCGCTGGAATGCTGAATCTCGAGGCGGTTGAGGCGCTGGGGGTCGAGCAGCGCCTGCAGCGTCTGTACGGCGCCGATCTCAGTCGCTTCGAGCGGATCGAAGACCGGCCCGCCAGCGGTGGGGATGATCTCTATCTCCGTCTGGCGATCGTCATTCCCGCCGAAACCTGCCGACAGCAACGGCTGCAAATTGCTCGGGACCGTGAGCTCGCCGGGGGTTAGGGTATCGAGCAGCGCGTATAGCGCGGCCCATTGCGCCGCAGCAGGGACAGGCCGCGCCTCGAGGTTCTCGCCGGCCAGACTATAGGGAAAGTCCACTCCGCCCAGCGACTTGGAGGCAGCTTCGACCTGGTAGCGGCCGAGCAGCCACATCGGAACGAACGCACGGCGCAAGCCGGCAAGAGATTCTCCGGCAGGAATCGACCCGCGCCCGAAGCGCTGCAGAGCCACGCGACGCACATCCATGATCCGCTTGAGTTCCCCGACGGAATCCGCGGCATCGTCCCACAGCGCTCCGGACGGATGCCCGGAACTGACGGGCCTCGAATCCTGGTCCGCCACGAACCGCAGGCCGGCTGCGCGCGCTTCGGACAGGATAGGAGCAGCCTCGGCGTCGGTACGAGCTCCGTAGAGCCATTTGATAACCCACTTGTCCCACGGGCCGACACCCACGCCATAAGCATTCAGCAGCGAGGGCGCGCCGTCCTTGAGGCCGACCCGCGGCGCCGGATAATCCATGACCGAGAAACGGTCCTGGCTGCTCGCGGCCATATTGTGCTGCAACCCGATCGCATGGCCGACCTCGTGCGCGCCGAGCTGCCGAATGCGTGCCAGAGTGGCGGTGATCGGGTCGTCAGGATTTCCCGTGCCCGTCAGCCCGGCGCCCACGAGCGCCTGGAAAATCAGCATGTCCTGCCGCGCTCTCAGCGATCCGAGAAGGACGGAGCCTTTGATGATCTCGCCGGTGCGCGGATCGGAGATGGGCGAGCCATAGGACCAGCCGCGCGTGGCGCGATTCACCCAGTTGACCATATTGTAGCGGACATCGAGCGGATCGGCGCCCTCGGGCAGGATTTCGGCTCGGAAGGCATCGACGAAGCCGGCAGCGTCGAACGCCTGGTTCCACCAGCTTACGCCCTCGCGCAGAGCGGTGCGCATTGGCTCAGGTGCGCCGCGATCGATGTAGAAAATGATCGGCTTCTTGACGGGGGAGCGCGCGGCGGTCGGATCCGTCTTCTCAAGCCTGAAGCGGCTGGCAACGTCGCGAACCACGCTGGCGCCGAGCGGCGCCGAGAAGTCGAGTTGTTGCCGGCCGATCGAATAGCCGAAGGGATCGGTACGCGGGACATAGCCGGGCGCCGGAAGGCGAATGAGCGAATGACGCAGCACGAGCGTAACGCTGTCACTGTCCGGGATGATGTTCGTCACCTCACCCGTAGGTTCGTCGGAACGGAAAGTCAGTCTCGCGGCGAATTCGGCATTGTCCGGGAAGACCTTCACGAAGTTGGGATCCGCCGCGCTCAGCTCCGGAGCGAATTTGTACGTCCCTCCCCCGCCTTGCTTCAGCGCCTTCGCAATCCCGCCGTCGTCGCGCGCGAGGAAACCGGCCAGGTCCACGGTGAACGATCCGTCCGGCTTGCTATCCACGACGTCGCCCACCCAAATCGTCGAGGTCGCGAAGGATTCACGGACCGCTTTCACTTCTTCCGCATTTCCGGAGCTCGCGACGAACTTGGGGTTTTCGATCTCCGCCGCGACCTTCTTGCCGATGCGCCGGAAGACGAGCAGGCGGGAATCCGATGGGCGCGCCCGATCGAGACCGACGGGCGCCGACCCCAGGCCAGTCTCGAGCTGGCTTAGATAGATGTAGCGGCCCGCTACCCCTTGCGCATCCGGCTTGGGGAAGGACGCGATGATCTTCCCGGTCGCAGGCTCCGCCTTCACCTGTAGAAGCACCGGCTCCGACACTGATGACGTCTTCACGGGGACAGCCGTCACCGCACAAGGAGCGCAGGTCGACAGCGCGAACGCCAGCAATCGAAAACTCTTACTCTTCATTTTGGCAGGTTCTCCCGGAGGAGCTGGACGCTAATCGGCAGCCTGCCCACTGTCTATCCGGTTGCGCTCTACGTTTGCGGATCGCAAAGCGACCACGATGACGACGCGCAGTTTGTTCGTGACCAAGGTCTATGAGGCCGACCTGAGCGAGAAAGTCTCGCTCGAAACCCTCGCCCATTCGATCCGTACGTTGGCTCAGGACGATCAGGCCGGGCGCCGTTGGAGCCGCGAGTGCGGATATACCGGCTACACCAGCTATGCGTCGCTGAATGACCTGCCGAAGCGTGACCCCGCGTTCGCCGATCTAACTCGGCTGGTGAAGCCGCACGTTGCCCGGTTCGCGAAGGAGTGCGCATTTGCTCTGGAACGGCCGCTTCGGCTCGACAGCTTGTGGGTCAACCAACTGCCGCTCAAGGGGCATCACCGGGCGCATATCCATCCGCACAGCGTCGTTTCCGGCACGTTCTACGTCGAAATTCCAAAAGGCTCCGGCGGTATCTGCTTCGAGGATCCGCGCCTGCCCGCCCTGATGGCTGCTCCGCCGCGAGAGAATGGCGCTCCGGAGGGCTTGAGGACGATTGTCAGCCTGGAACCCCGCGCTGGACTTCTCTTGTTGTGGGAAAGCTGGCTCCGTCACGAGGTGCTGGCCGGTTCTGGCCGCGGCGACAGGTTGAGCGTCAGCTTCAATTTCGCGTAGAGGGCCGCAAACTTCCCTCATCATTAGGAATAACATGGGCTTCCGCTGCGGCATCGTCGGCCTGCCAAACGTCGGCAAATCGACCCTTTTCAATGCTTTGACCGAAACTGCCGCGGCGCAGGCGGCAAACTATCCTTTCTGCACGATCGAGCCCAACGTCGGCCGGGTCGCGGTACCGGACGCGCGGCTGGATGAGATTGCGCGCATCGCCAAGTCTGCGAACGAGATCGAAACCCAGATCGAGTTCGTCGACATCGCCGGCCTGGTGCGAGGTGCGTCACAAGGCGAAGGACTCGGCAACCAATTCCTGGCGAACATCCGGGAGGTCGATGCGATCGTTCATGTGCTTCGCTGCTTCGAGGGAGGAGACGTGACGCATGTCGAGGGCCGCGTCGATCCGATCGCCGACGCGGAGACGGTGGAGACCGAGCTGATGCTTGCCGATCTCGAAAGCCTCGAGCGGCGAGTGCCAAACCTCGTGAAGAAGGCGCAGCAGGGCGACAAGGAGGCGAAGATAGAAGCCTCAGTTCTCACACAAGCGCTCGACCTGCTTCGCGCATCGAGGCCGGCGCGGTTGACCCAGCCAAGGGACGCCGAGGAAGCCAAGGCGCTTCAGCGCGCCCAGCTGCTGACCGCCAAGCCGGTACTTTACGTCTGCAACGTGGACGAAGGCGACGCAGCCGATGGCAATGAGCTGTCGGCGCGCGTGTTCGAAAAAGCTGCTTTGGAGGGAGCGAAAGCGGTCGTGATCTCGGCAGCGATCGAGGCGGAGATCGCAACGCTGCCCGCGGACGAACGCGAAGCCTTCCTGTCCGACCTCGGCCTCCACGAAACAGGGCTCAACCGAATGATCCACGCCTCCTATGAGCTTCTCGGCCTCATCACCTTCTATACGGCAGGGCCGAAGGAAGCGCGTGCGTGGACGGTTCACCGCGGGGCAAGAGCGCCGGAGGCTGCCGGGGAGATCCACACGGACTTCGAGCGCGGGTTCATCCGCGCGGAGACGATCGCCTACGACGATTATCTGAAGTGCGGCGGGGAAACGGGCGCCAAGGATGCCGGCAAGATGCGGGCCGAAGGAAAAGAATATGTCGTGCAGGACGGCGACGTGATGCTGTTCCGCTTCAACGTTTAGGGGCAGGTTCTTTCCGCGCGGGCCAGCGCTCGGCAACCGCCACCATCGCCAGCACCCAGGCTGCGCCGAATGACCAGCCGCCAATGACGTCGCTCGGCCAGTGCACGCCAAGCATCGGGCGGCTGATCCCGACGCAGAATGTCCCAAGCAACGCCCCGGGCACTGCCCACCATCGTTGTTCGCGCGGTGCCGCGAGCAAGGCGAGCGTAAGCAGCAGGATCATGGAATTGGCAGCGTGCGCGCTGGGGAAGGACAGGCTTTGCACCGGCACGAGATGCTCGGTCGCGGTCGGCCGCAGCCGGTGGATACCGAACTTCTGAAGCTCGACGAGGATTCGCCCGATCAGCGTGATGGCCAGTAGCAGGACTGCCGTCCGCAAGTGCTTCCGATAGAGTAGCCAGCCGCCTGCGATGATGCTGAGGAGGATCACCGCCTGCCACTCGCCGAACACCGTCACGAATGTCGCGAAGGCCCGAACCGCGGGCTTGTGCGCCGAATAGAGCGCTTCGAGCACGGCGAGGTCCAGAGTACCGGTCCCGCCAACCATCATCGTCAGCCAGATAGCTACGAGCGCCGAAGCGGCGGCTATCGTCCCTGCGCGATGGGCAGTTGGTCGAGCTGGAGGCGGCGAATCAAGCATCGCCAAGCGGATAAAAGAAAAGGGGCGCCGAAGCGCCCCTCCCCCGAGAATGTTTACCGCGGACCCTAGAACTTCATGCCCGCGCGGATACCGATCGTCCGCGGACGGCCGGGCACGATCTTGGTCTGATTGAGGCCGGTCGGATTGCCCTCGACGTCCTCGAGCACGCCGCAAAGCGAACAGACTACGAAACGCGAAAGCTGGTTGCGCTCGTCGAAGATGTTCGTGCCGAACAGTTCAACACTGTAACGGCTCCAATCGTAACCGGCGAACAGGTCGACCAGGGTATAGGCCGGGATCGTACCGGTCACGGCCTGGTCGGCCGTATTCAGGCCTGACGGGGCCGAGCCCTGGTGGACGAAACCGATCTGGCCGTGAGCTTTGCCTGGGCCCATGTCCCAGGTGTAGCGCGCTGTCGCCGAGATCTTGAACTTCGGCGTGACAGGAAGGCGCGTACCCTTTGGCGCCGTGATCTCGTCGAACTCGGTCTCATCCTCCTCGGTGGTGGGATCGTCCGGCGTCAGCAGGAGGTGGCAATCCGGCACCGGATTTCCCGCGACCCCGCAGATATTGTCCTTGGTTTTGGCGTCTGTGTAGGCAGCCGCCACGTTCAGCGTCAGCCCACGATAGACATAGTTTACGTCCGTCTCGATGCCGTTGATCTTCGCATCGCGGCCGTTCTGGACGACGGTGAGGCTGTTCTCACCCAGGAAGCTGAACTGAAATTTCTGCCAGATCTGGTGGTAGATGGCGCCATTCCAACGAACCGGCCCCAGCGTGGTTTTCCAGCCCAGCTCGTTGTTGATGAGGAAGTCCGCCGCATAAGGCGCCAGGCCGGGCTGACGATTGATGCCGCCGGGCCGGAAGCCCTTCGACCTCGTCGCATAGAACATCAGGCTGTCGTGTGGCTTCCACGTGCCGTTGAAGCGATAGGTCCAACCCGTATCCTTGCTCTGCTTCGGCTTGACGACACCATCGGCGAAGCGGCCCACGTTGATGCACGGCGTACCCGGTAGCAGGCCGTTGAGAATGAGCGTCGTGTCGGTGCCATTGATCTGCGATTCCCGGAGCGTGTCTCCGCTGGTCGTGAAGCATTGCGCGACGCCGGTCTTGGTGCTTCCGACCGCGTTGGGCGGTGGCGGGTCGTCGCCGATGGCGTCACCGTTCGAGTCCTGGATGAAGTTTGGATCGCGTCCAAAACCAGCGAAGCCGAAGACGGTATTGTCGAACTTGTACCAGCGCCCGCCGCCCGTCAGCGTGAATTGCGGCGTGACGTCGAAGCTTAGCTCACCGAACACCGCATAGTCGCGATCGATCCGCTCCTGCTTCGTCAGCCAGAGCAGGCCGGGCCGACCGTTGACCGACAGCGAGGCCGCCAGATCATCGACATGATATTCCTGGAGGATGTCATTCGACTGGCGCTGGTAGAATAGGCCTCCAATGAAGCGGAATCGGTTCTCGGCCGGAGAAGCGACACGCAGCTCCTGGCTCAACTTTTTGAAGTTGTTTCCGCCCGTGATGTACTGCCGGATATCGATGGGGTTGCCAGCGTCGTCGAAGAAGTACTGGTAATTCGCGATACCGCCGTACGGTTCATAGTAGCGATCATACGCATCCGCGTAATCGGTGTAGTCGTTGATCGAGAAATTGGGCCGATGCATGAATGCGCCGGCGTATGTGATGTCGAAATTGGCGATCTTGCCTTCGATGGTCAGCGCATATTGCGTGAACTTGTCGGTCGCGGGTTCCTTCCGGAAACGCTGGGTTTCGAGGTCGCCAAGCGCATCGTCCATGAACCAGACGCCTTCCGTCTTGGAATGCTGGTGCAGGATCGTTGGCGTGACGGTCCAATTGTCATCGAGATCGATCTTCAGCGCGGCGCGACCACCATAAGTGTCGTTGACGTTGAAATTCTTCTTCACGAAGGCGGCATTGTCGACGTGGATGCCGTTTCTCACGCAGCCGACCGTCACAGTGTCGCCAGGCTCGGCGTCGGGACTCGTATCGGGTTCGGTGATCGGATCGCCGCAATAGGTGCGTTCGCCAAAGACGTTGTCGATGTAGCCAGCATCGTGCTGATAGAAAGCACTGGCGCGGAATGCGATATTGTCGGCCACGGGGAGGTTGATCATGCCCTCCAGGCTTCCACCGACGCCGCCATGGCTCACGCCATTGAACTCGGCATCGACCCGGCCGGTCGTGACACCCAGCTCAGGCTTGTTGGTGATGATGCGGATCGTGCCGGCTTCGCTCGATGCGCCGTAAAGAGTGCCCTGCGGACCGGCGAGACTTTCAATACGAGCGATGTCGTAGATGTGGACGTCCAGCGTTCCGCCGATCGTCGTGACCGGCTGCTCGTCGAGGTAGAAACCGACCGATGGCAGCGAGCCCGTGTGGTTTCCGTCGCCGCCAGTCGCGACGCCGCGCATGTAGACGGTGGTGAACCCCGGCGCCGCCGTCTGGAAGCTGACCGATGGAAGCTGCTTGGTGTAGTCCTCGAAGTTGGAGATGTTCAGCTGGTCGAGACGGCGAGTGCCGATCGCCTGGACGCTCATCGGAACGTTCTGAAGGTTCTCCTCGCGCTTCGTCGCCGTGATGATGATCTCAGTCTCGTCCGGAACCTTCCCGTCCTGCGCGCTCTGGACGACGGGATTGGAAGTTACGTCCGTAGCGTTGGTGCCCGGCGCCGGTGACTGAGTCGTCGGTGTCTCAGGAGTGGCATCCGCCGGGCTCGGCGTTTGCGCGAAAACTGGCGAAGCGATGGCAGTAGAAGCGAGAAATCCGAGCGTTAGCGCACGGATGGTACGAGCAGTCATTTCCAGAGGCCCCCTCAGGCAAATCTGTCGACATTGCGACAGAGGGTTCCACCGATGTCAACAGGCCGAAACGGCTGCTGACACGATTGTTACATTAGCGTTGCAAGAATGACGCGGGTGCCTGTGGATAGGCGTCCAGGACCTCCCCCAATGCCTCTTTCAGCGGGCCGAGATGATCCTCGTATCGGCGCCATTCGTCCGCGGCATCGCGGTAGATCGGCTGACGCACCTGCTGCGCGCTAGGAGTGCGGACGGCACGCTCCGTATTGTAGAATTCCAGGCACGCCGGCTCGAACTCCAGGCCGCAATAGTCGAGGAGCGCCCGCACTTCCGCCTCAGTATCGTCGATCATCCGTTCGTAGATCACGCGATGGACGCGCCCGGGCATGACCATGTCGATATGCGACATCAACCGCACATAGTCCGAATAGTATCGGCCCAAGTCGGTCAGATCGTAGGTAAAGTCCTGGCCCCGCGCGAAATGCTGGCGGAAGTTCGACATGCAGCACGCCATAGGATGCCGCCGCGCGTCGATAATCGTCGCTTTGGGCAGGATGAAATGAATGAAAGGCACGAACATCCAGTTGTTCGGCAGCTTGTCGATGAAGAACGGACGATCTGTCCTCCGCTGGATCGCGCTGCGCTTGAGATATTCCTCGCCCGCGGCGCAGCGCTCATCCTCGGTGAGTTCGACGGCGGAGCGAGGATATTTGCCCCCGCCCCGAGCGATCGCGGGCATGTCCGGCAGCTCGGACGTGCCTTCGACCAGGCTATGGGAGGACAGGATCTGCTCGACGAGAGTTGAGCCCGCGCGGGGCATACCGACCACAAAAATGGGATCTGGCGCGAGGTTGCCCCCTGGGGTCGCCAGCAATTCAGCCGTGAACAGCTCGATACTTCGGTCGACGAGCTCGCTGAGATGGCCTGCAACGAACGGATGGTATTGCCGCCGCAGCGCATTGCCGGCTGCATAATGCGCGAATGCATCGTCGCTCCGGCCAAGATCGTGGAAGGCCTTTCCGAGCGCAAAATCGAGGTGGAAGCGGTCGTCCTCCTTAAGATCGTGGCGCGCGAGCGCTGACTGCATCGCCTCCGCATCGGATTCACTAAAGCGGACGGTCTTGAGATTGGCCAAGCTCCACCACGCCTCGCCGAGCGCTGGATTTACGGCGATGGCCTTGCGGTAGGCGGCGACGGCTTCGTCGAGGCGACCCAAAGTCTTGAGCATATGCCCGTAGCTGAGGAGGACACGAGGTTGATCCGGCGCGCGCCGAAGCACCTGCTCGTAGAGTGCCACCGCCTGCTCGAAATCGCCGAGCCGCCCCAATGTTGCTGCCTTGAGATTCAGATGCCCAGGCTGGTCGGGCTCCGTTTCGAAGATGTCATCGAGTAGTTCCAGGGCTTCCGCAGGCCGTCCCAACCGGCCCAGCACCATCGCCAGATTGGCTCGCGCCGCAGTAAAATTAGGACTGATCTCCACGGCCCGCCGCAGGAGCGTCTCGGAATCCTTCAGACGGCCCAAGCGTGCGGCAAGCTCGGCGAGCATGCGGATCGCACGCACGTCGAAAGGGTCTTCCTTGAGGTACGGTTTCAGTATCCGCTCGGCGATATCGAGACGGTTTTCGTGCAGCGCCGCTGCCGCCTCAATTAGACGCGGGTGCCATCGTCCGCTGATTTGAGCATCGCTTGCCACACGGCAGCCGTAGCGCGGCATTTGCCCTCGCGCCAAGCGACCTCCGCCGTTATGCGCCGCCGCCATGCGATATTTCGAAGATCTGGTGGTGGGCGCCCAAACCGAATTCGGCTCCTACGACGTGACGCGGGAAGAAGTGCTGGAGTTCGCCAGGAAATACGATCCCCAGCCCTTCCATTTGTCGGACGAAGCCGCGGCAAAGACGCATTTTGGCAGGATTGCCGCGAGCGGCTGGCACACCTGTGCAATGACCATGGCGGTCATTGCCCGGCGCGTCGTCGATGACGAGCAAGCAGGACTGGGATCTCCCGGGATCGACGAACTGCGCTGGTTGAAGCCGGTCTATCCCGGCGACACGCTGCACGTGCGCGGCGAGATCGTCGAGAAGACCCCGTCGCGCAGCAAGCCCGATATTGGCTCTTTCAGGTCACGGACGACCGTAACCAACCAGGACGGCGTTCCCGTCTTGACCTTCGTATCGATCGTCCTGATCCGTCGTCGGCCCGACGCGCAACCTTAGTCCTCGTCTCTCGCCTTCCGCGCGGCGCGACGCTCCTGCCGCTCGATCCTGCGCGTCTCGGCAGTCTGGGTTCGCGCGGTCGTCCGCGGTGTGCGGGCCGTCCGTGGACGGTTGAAATCACTCCAGTTGGACTGGATGCGCGTACGCTGCGTGGTTGGGACCGCGGCTACGCGCTGCGTCCAGTACACGCGCTGCGCGTCACTCCAGACGCGTGGTCGCCGGTACGTGTCGTAAACGTAAGAGCCGGTGCCGGGGTAATAATAGCCGTCGTACCAGCCATAGTAGGGCGACCCGTAACCGTAGCCGTAACCCGAGCCGTAGCCGTAACCTGAGCCGTAGCCGTAGCCGACGCTCGCGTAGGGCCCGTAGGATGAGCCGTAATAAGGGCTATAGCCGTAACCGTACGAGCCATAGGGACTGCCGTGGCCGAGCCCCATGCCGAGATCGCCGTAAGCGCAGCCGCCAAGAGCGAGCGCCGCGCCGGCCAGTGTGGTGATGAATGGAATACGCATGACAAACCTACTCAAAACAGGTGGATAGCACTAACGAACTGAGTTCGAGCACGTTCCTGAGGCTCGCCTGCTTCACGCATGCGCCGCGCTTGCCACCGGCCTTCCCTCCGCTAAGGGGCGGTCGATGACCGACTTTGCTTCGCTGCTCGTCGCCGATCGCGGCCAGGCTGCGCGACCGATACACCTCGTCGACAAGGACAGCTTCGGGGAATGGCTGAAACGGCGCCCCGCAGAAGATCGTGCGCTGCTGGACGCTCATCGCTTCGACGGGAAGCAGGGGTTCTCGTTCGCCATACTGCCGCGCGGATCCGACTTCGAAGTCGTGGCGGCCGTCAGGAAGGCGGATGAACTGTCCGCCTGGTGCCTCGCGAAACTGGCGGAGAGCCTGCCCGAGGGCGTTTACAAGCTCGCCTCTGGCGAACCCGGCAAGGCGACGCTGGGCTGGCTGCTGGCGCAGCACAGCTTCGACGACTTCCGCTTAAAGAAAGAGGAGCCGAAGCCGGGTCCGCGGGTGCTGCTGACGGGGGAACCCGCGAAGATCGAAAGCGCAGTGCAGTTTGCAGAAGCCACTGCACTGGTCCGCGACCTCGTTAATATGCCCGCTGGCATGCTCGGCCCCGCCGAGCTCGAGCAGGCAGTCAGGACTGAAGCAAACCGCTTCGGCGCGAAGGTTCACGTGATCACCGGCCAACAGCTCAGCGACGGCTACCCGCTCATTGCGGCAGTCGGCGGTGGCGCATCGAAGGACCGGGCCCCTCGGTTGATCGAACTGGAATGGGGCAATCCCAAGGATCCGCTCGTGGCGATCGTCGGCAAGGGCGTCTGTTTTGACAGCGGCGGCCTCGATCTGAAGCCGGCCTCGGGCATGCGCCTGATGAAGAAGGACATGGGCGGGGCCGCGCACGCTCTCGCGCTCGCGAGGTTGGTGATGACCGAACGGCTGCCGATCAGGCTGCACCTCCTCATCCCTGCAGTAGAGAATGCGGTCTCAGAGTCTGCTTACCGGCCGGGCGACATCGTGAAGTCCCGCAAGGGCCTGTTCGTCGAGATCGACAATACCGACGCCGAGGGGCGGTTGATCCTCGCCGACGCGCTCGACAAGGCAGTTGCCGGAAAGCCGGAACTGATCATTGATTTCGCTACCCTCACTGGGGCCGCGCGCGTCGCCTTGGGCCCGGATCTCCCGGCGATGTTCTCCAATCGAGACGAGCTTGCGAGCGAAATCGAAAGTGCTGGCCTGAGCGTCGATGACCCGGCGTGGCGAATGCCGCTGTGGGAGCCCTATGACGAACTTTTGAAGAGCGACATCGCCGATGTAGCGAACGCTTCGAGCTCACCCATGGCAGGCTGCATCACTGCCGCGCTCTTCCTGAAGCGCTTCGTCCCGGACGATATTGCCTGGGCGCATTTCGACACCTTCGCATGGCGAGACCAGGCCAAGCCAGGACGTCCAAAGGGAGGAGATTCGCTCGGCCTGCGCGCAGCTTTTCATGTCCTTCGAACGCGTTATTCGAACAACTAATCCTTCATTTCACCCGAGATTTGGCCATTTTCAGGTAATTGGCCTGCAACATTTCGCGTCCTTACCGGTTTAATTGCCCGTAACGCGACACGGGATGGAGATGAGCAGCTATGGGCGAGGTTTCGCTTACCGGCTGGATGAAGGCACTCATAGCCTATGTCCGCTCGGGCGAGCCCGACCTGACGAACCGGCAGATGGCGCTCCTGATGCTGGTTTATCTCACACCGGGGCCTCACACCGTAAGAGGCCTTGCCAGGCTCCTTGGGGTCTCCAAGCCGGTAGTGACGCGCGCCTTGAACACGCTCGGCGCGCTCGGCTATCTGCGGCGTGAACGGGACCAGGACGACCGCCGCAACGTGTTTGTCGTCCGCACCAACAGCGGGGCAGAATTTCTTGAAGGCTTCAAGCGCAACCTCCGCGAAGGGGACAACGGCGGCGGCGGCCACAGACCCATCATCGGGCAAGCCCCCGCGTACGCCCATCAGCGGTGATAGTTTCGCACTGAGCGGTTCGGGCGATCGTCCGGACCCAGCTTTCCATGCATATCGCAAAGACCTGGCGGACGTTTGTCTCGCCGGCCAGGTCATTGCATCGCATTATGCCGAGGCCGTCGATCGCGAAGTCACCAGTGGCGGCGAGCTTCGCACGGCGCCTGACGGCGAAGTCATCCGGCAGCTGAAACCGGGCGAACCCTTCAGCCTTCTAGATGACAGCGGGGGTTGGGCCTGGGGCTATGCCGGGAACGAGCACCGCGTCGGCTTCGTCCGCTCGGAAGCGCTGGCTCGGCGCGCTAGTTGAAAATCGCGGTTTCAAGCCAGATCAGCTGGTAAAGGCTGCTGCCCACTAGAACGGCGAGCAAAGCCAGGATCGCATAGTCACGCCAGGGCTTCCTGGGACGCCGGGGCGGGAATAGCAGCCACGCGGCGAACGCCGATAGCACGATCGTTCCCATGGCGGTGTTGCGCAGGAAAATCGCGACGACTTCACGAATATGCTCCGTCCCGGCAGCGGTCTCTTCGCCATGCGGGCTCATCAGCAGCGCCGTCAGCCAGGTGACGACCGCGGAGACGAGCATCAATTCGCCGAAGAAGATGCGGCCGCGGAAAATACCGCGGTTCCTCACATTTCGCCCCTTTGCCGCCGGAGTGCATACCATTTGGCGACATTGGCCTGATGCTCGGCGAGCGTATTCGCGAATACGTGGCCGCCCGTCCCATCGGCGACGAAATATAGGGCCTTTGTCGAGGCGGGATTGAGCACCGCGGCTATGCTGTCCCTCCCCGGATTGGCAATCGGACCCGCGGGCAGGCCAGCGCGCCGGTAAGTATTGTAGCCATTGTCATCCATCAGCTCGGAGCGGCGGATTCTCCGGCCCAGCGGTTTCCCCTTCGTCACGGGATATATAACGGTCGGATCTGCATCCAGCTTCATGCCGATCTTGAGGCGGTTGCAATAAACTCCCGCGATCATCGGCCGCTCCGCAGCCTTGCCGGTTTCCTTCTCGACGATTGAGGCCAGGATGACCGCCTGTTCCGTGGTCACGATAGGGCAGGCATAGCTTCGCTTCGGCCACAGCTGGGCGATGGTCTTCTTCATTGCGGACTGCATGCGCGACAGCACCGCCGATCGCGCCTCGCCACGCTTGTAACCATAGCTGTCCGGCAGGACCGATCCCTCGTCGATGGCCGGCACCGCACCGCTCAGATACCCGTTCGTCGCCAGTTTCTCGGCAACAATGACCGAAGGCATGCCCTCGGTCACGGTAATCAGGCGCTGGACCGGCTTGCCGTGCTGGAGGAGATCGAGGATCGCGGCGCCGCCCATGCCCTTCGGGATCTCGAACTCGCCTGCCTGTATCGGGTCGCCGGAACCCAAAATCCGGGCGATGAGCGAATAGCTCCGGGCGGTACCCGGGATCGCCCCTTCCCGGGCAAGCTGCCGCGACACGCTAGACAGCGTCGAGCCTTCTTCGACGATGATGCTATGCGGTCCTGGCTTGGGCCCGGAAGCCCACCAGAGGATATAGAGGGCAGCCAGCGCGGCGAGGATGAACGCGGCCGCGCCGAATACAAGCAGTCGCCTCACACGGCCTTCATGATCAGCGATGCATTGGTTCCGCCGAAGCCGAAGCTGTTGTTCAGCACCGCGCGCACCGTGCGCTCCTTCGCCTTGTGCGGGACAAGGTCCACCCCGGCCGTCCCCTCACTCGGATTGTCGAGGTTCAGCGTCGGCGGAACGATCTGGTCGCGCATGGCCAGGATGCAGAAGATGCTCTCGACCGCTCCCGCACCGCCAAGCAGATGGCCGATGGCCGACTTGGTCGAGCTCATCGACAGCGACCCGATCGCATTGCCGAACAGCTTGCGCACCGCGCCAAGCTCGAGCTCATCGCCGAGCGGCGTGGATGTCCCGTGGGCGTTGATATAGTCGATGTCGGACGGCTGCAGGCCCGACTTCCTAAGCGCCATCTCCATCGAACGATATGCGCCCGACCCTTCCGGGTGGGGTGCGGTCACGTGATATGCGTCGCCCGACAGCCCGTAGCCGATGACCTCGGCATAGATCTTGGCGCCGCGATTCTTGGCATGCTCATATTCCTCGAGCACCACCACGCCGGCGCCCTCGCCCATTACGAAGCCATCGCGATCCCTGTCGTAAGGCCGGCTCGCCTTCTCGGGCTGGTCGTTGAAGTTGGTGCTGAGCGCGCGTGCCTGCGCGAAGCCCGCGATGCCGATCGGGCAGATCGTCGCCTCCGCGCCGCCCGCGAGCATGATGTCCGCGTCACCATCCTTGATCATCCGCGCGGCGTCGCCGATCGAGTGCGCGCCCGTGGAGCAGGCCGTCACCACGGCATGGTTCGGGCCCATCAGGCCATATTTGATCGAAACCTGCCCCGAGATGAGATTGATCAGACGGCCGTGCACGAAATGCGGGCTGACGCGACCAGGCCCGTTCTCGTGCAGGTTGACGCTTTCCTTCTCGATACCGGGGAGCCCGCCGATGCCGGATCCGATCGAGCAGCCCGCGCGAAGCCGCATCTCTTCCGGCATGTCCGCAAGCCCCGCATCCTCAATGGCTTGGCCGGCAGCATCGATCCCGAAAACGATGAATGGGTCGACCTGGCGCTGAACCTTGTGGTCGACGCGCTTGGACGGATCGAAGCCATATTCGTGATCCGCCGGCTTCACCTCACAGGCGATGCGGCATTTCTGGTCACTGGCGTCGAACTTCGTGATGGGACCAGCGCCGCTCTTGCTGGCGAGGATGTTCTTCCAGCTGGTTTCGACGTCGCCTCCAAGCGGCGTCACCAGCCCAAGACCCGTCACAACTATACGGCGCATGTTTTCCACTCCGTCAGTTCCTCCAAAACAAACGGCCTCCCGATTGTGTTCGGGAAGCCGTTCGATGCCGCCCTACGGCGCGCGGCGGCAGATCGGCGGACCCCGATCAGCCCTTGTTCTGGTCGATATAGTCGATCGCGTCGCGGACGGTCGTGATCTTCTCGGCGGCATCGTCCGGGATCTCGACCCCGAACTCTTCCTCGAAGGCCATGACCAGCTCGACGATGTCGAGGCTGTCCGCACCCAAATCGTCGATGAAGCTCGCGTCCTCGGTGACCTTGTCGGCTTCGACGCCGAGGTGTTCGACGACGATCTTTTTCACCCGATCGGCAGTCTCGCTCATGGGTAGCTTCCTCCGTTTATAGCTTTTGCGCTGCCCTAGCGGCGGTCCCCGCCCCTCGCAAGAGCAGCGGGCTTGGTGAGAGATCAATGAGCGCTTAACTCCCCTTCGTGGTTTCACGTCCCCTCACCACTGGCGAAATTGCAATCGCGCGCTCCGTGTTCGGCGACGCAATCGACTATGCGTCGGTGCGGCTCTTCAAGCGCAAATGGTGGCCGTTCCACCCCAAAAATGCCGCGATGGCCCCCATGGGGAACATCTATTTCCACCCCGAAGGCGGAGTCTGGTCGGATGATTTCTCAAAAGAGCCGCTAAGTCGCCAAGGCTTTTTCATCCACGAGATGACGCATGTTTGGCAGACCCAGACGAAGGGGAAGCTCTACCTGCCTCTGATGCGGCATCCCTTCTGCCGCTACACCTACCAGCTTCGCGAAGGCCGGTCGTTCGGCCGCTACGGTCTTGAACAACAGGCGGAAATTGTCCGCCACGCGTTTCTGGCGAGACACGGCGCCGCTCCGCCGATCTGCCCGCCGTCGTCGCTCCTGCCCTTCCGCGAAGGCTCCCGACTGTAACACTGCCGCAACAGATGGAACCAGAAGTGCCGGCCGAGTCCGCGGCGCTCTTCTGACTCATGGCCGTTTCAGGCATGCTCGCGCCGCCATCGAAAAATGAGGGGGGCTCAAATGCGTGGCTATACCACTTTGCTGATCGGTACTTCTGTACTCGCGTTCTCCTATCCCGCACTCGCTCAAACCGGGGAGGAGCAACAGGCGCAGACTGCGAATCAGCAGCAGCAGGCCGCGCCCTCCACTACGGAGCAGCCGTCCGCAGCTGACCAGGGTGAAATCATCGTGACGGCGACGAAGCGCGCGAGCCGCGTGCAAGAGGTGCCTTTCTCGATCAACGCGCAGACGCAGCAGGACATTGAGCGCGCCCACGCTCAGACGATCGAGGACATTAGCCGCAACGTCGCCGGGCTTACCGTTCAGAATCTTGGGCCGGGCCAGAGCCAGGTATCCGTGCGCGGCGTCTCCGCCGGCCAGATCGCCCGCGACCAACCGGGCGTGAAGGAACAGGTCGGCATCTATCTCGACGAGTCGATCACTTCGATGTCCCTGTTCACGCCGGATTTCGACCTATTTGATTTGAACCGCGTGGAAACCCTGCGCGGACCGCAGGGAACCCTGTTCGGCGCGGGAAGCGTCGGCGGCACGCTTCGCTACATCACAAACCAGCCCAACGTCGATCGCATCGAGGGTGCGGTCGAGGCCGACGCCAACATTCTCAAGGATGGCGACATGGGCTATTCGCTGAAGGGCGCGGTCAACCTTCCCCTAAGCCAGATCGCAGCGCTCAGGGTCGTCGGCTATGGCACGCACTTCGGTGGGTTCATCGACGCAGTCGGGCCGTACGAGAAGAAGAATGTCAACGACGGCGGCCGTATCGGGACGCGCGTATCGTTGCTGTTCCAGCCGATGCCCGAGCTAAAGATCACCCCGCGCTTCGTTTACCAGAAGGTCGAGGCTGACGGCTTCAACCGCGAAGACCATTACATCATCTTCGACAACCAGTTCACCACCACGGGCGGTGAGCTGATCGGCAAGCGCAAGCAGTATCTGAAGTTCCAGGAGAAATTCAGAGATAAGACCTGGCTCGCCGACCTTGTCGCCAGCTATGACTTCGGTCCTGTGGAACTGACGAGCGTCAGCAGCTACCTGCACCGTGACGTTCTGGTCAGCCGCGATGCCTCGGCGCTGACTGACTCGATTTTTGTTTCGTTCACCGGTCTTGGTGTCGATCCAGCAGCCATCGAGTTGCCGTCGAACCTGCTGGACACGACCACACTCAAGCAGTTCACGCAGGAAGTTCGACTGGCGTCGACCGGCACCGGACCGTTCCAATGGGTGGTCGGCGGGTTCCTGTCGAACATCAAGCGCGAATATACGCAGCGCCTGCCGACACCGGGGGTCGAAGGGCTATTCACGCAGCAGGCCATCGCCGGTCAGTGCATCATCGCCGAAGATCCGACGTTCTGCTCGGCGCCCGGTGTGCCGAAGACCGAAGCGCAAGTCTCGCAGGGGTTCCCCGCGAACTCCCCTTACAACGCGGACTTGCCCTATGACATCAAGCAGCGGGCCGTCTTTGGCGAAGGCAGCTACGACTTCGGTCAATTCAAGATCACTGCGGGCGGCCGCTATTACAACTTCAAGGAGGAACGCGACTTCATCTCGGGCGGCGTGTTCTCAGGCTTGGTGATCAGCCTTGGCGACAAGACTAAATCGGACGGATTCAGCCCGCGGGTGATCGCAACGTGGGAGCCGAACCGCAATCTCAGCGTCAACATTCAGGCCGCAAAGGGCTTCCGGCTCGGGGGAACCAACGACCCCCTCAACGTTCCCTTGTGCACCGATGAGGATCTCGAGATTTTCGGCGGGCAGGGCTCGTATAAGGATGAGACGCTGTGGAACTACGAAGCCGGGGTCAAATATTCGAAACACGGCTTCACTTTCAACTCGGCGATCTTCCACAATGAGATCCGCGATCTCCAGGTGACGCAGACTGCGGGAAGCTGCTCGTCTCGTATCGTGTTCAACGTTCCGAAGGCTCACTCGACCGGTATCGAGGCGGAGTTCGCCGCGCACCCGCTGCCCGGCCTCGAGCTGTCGCTTTCCGGAAACTACCAGAACGCCGAGTTCGACTCGACGGTGCTGACGGGCGCCGGTGACGTGCTGGGCGGCATCGAAAAGGGCAATCGCCTGCCGACCGTGCCGAAGTTCCAGATTGCGGGAAGCGTCACCTACGGCGGACGCCTCAGTTCAGCTTCCGACTGGATGATCAATGCGAACGTCCAGCATATCGGCAGCCGTTTCGGTGAGCCGAACGACCAAACTCCTGGAGCCGGTGATGTCGGGAGCGCGATCTTCTTCGATCCCGTCACCGGCGACTTCGGCTCGGGCGAGAACAATATCGGGTCGCTGAAGCTGCCGTCCTATACTCTGGTCGGCATGTCGGGCGGGGTCCATTGGGATAACGGCCTCGACATCTCGCTCTATGTGAAGAACCTCTTCGATGCGAATCCCAAGCTGTCGATCGACCGTGAACGCGGTCTGCGGGCTCGCTTCGGCTATCTAATCGGGCAGCCGCGCATGATCGGCCTAACGGTGAGGAAGACCTTCGGCAGCGAGAGATACGTACCGCCGCCTCCGGCGCCGCCGCTCCCGCCGCCACCGCCAGTGGTCGAGGAACCGGCTCCGCCTCCGCCGCCTCCTCCACCGCCGCCACCGCCGCCTGCGGCTGGCGAGCGCGGCTGACGCGAAAGCAGCAGTTGAGTATCACGCGCCGCTCGCTCCTTACCGGAGCGGGCGGCGCCGCTCTATTGGCGGCTGGGAGCTCAGGGATGGCACAAGGATCGAGCGGTGAACGCGTCGTGGTCGTCGGTGCCGGCGTCTTCGGCTCCTGGACTGCCCATCATCTCCAGCAAATGGGCCATCGCGTCACGCTCATCGACGCGCACGGCCCGGCGCATTGCCGCGCCTCCTCAGGCGGCGAGTCCAGGCTGACGCGCGCCGGCTACGGCCGTGACGAAATCTACACGCGAACCGCTCGCGACAGCCTTCCACAGTGGAAGGCGCTAAGCGCCGTATCCGGCCTTCCCATCTTCCTGCCGCACGGCGTCCTTTTCTTCTCGCAGCAGTGCGACGATTACATGCAGGGCTCGATCGATGTGCATCAGAAGCTGGGCATGCCGCTGGAAGTCCTTGACCAGGCGCAGCTGCAGCAACGGTTTCCGATGATCGACTTCCACGGCGTTGAGCTGGGGATACTCGAAACGGCCTTTGGCGCGCTGATGGCCCGGAGGGCGGTGCAAACGCTGGTCGACAGGTTCGTCCGCGCCGGCGGCACTTACGTGAAAGGCCTCGTCGAAATTCCAAGGTCGAAGGACGAGCTGGACGAGGTGCGCCTGTCAAACGGTGAGGTCGTTGCAGGCGACCGGTTCGTCGTGGCGGCAGGACCTTGGTTGTCGAAGCTATTTCCCGACGTGGTCGGGAAGCGGATCCGCGCCACACGGCAGGAAGTCTTTTACTTTGCGGCGCCTGCCGGCGACCGGCGCTTCCTCGGCCCGGCGATGCCAGGCTGGGCGGACTTCAACAGCGGCGACATCTTTTATGGCTTCCCGGACCTCGAAGGCCGCGGCGTGAAGTTCGCGCATGACCAGCATGGCGTCGAAGTCGACCCCGACACGCAGAGCCGCCGGCCGACCGATGCCGCGCTCGCGGAAATCGTCGCGTTTCGCGACCGCCGTTTCCCGGCTCTGCGCGATGCCCCCCTCATCGGCGCGGAGGTCTGTCAGTACGAGAATAGCTCGAACGGCGACTTCCTGATCGACTTTCACCCGCAGCTACAAAACCTGCTGATTGTCGGCGGTGGGTCAGGACATGGCTTCAAGCATGGCCCGGAGGTTGGCCGTTACGCCGCCTCACGGTTATTCGGTCTGGTGAATCCGGAGCCGCGATTCAGCCTCGCGTCGAAAAGCCAGGTTCACCACCGCGAGGTGCACTAGTCCGGTTTCTTGGCCACCCCAACCAAAGCGGGCCGAAGCAAGCGGTCCTTCATCATGTAGCCGGCTTGCATTTCGGAAACGATTGTTCCCGGCTCGGCTTCATCCGAGGGGATTTCCATCATTGCCTGGTGACGATGCGGATCCAGCGGCTCGCCGATCGAGGTGATTCGCGTAATGCCTTGCCGATTGAAGGCGGCCTCCAGCTCGCGCGCCGTGGCCTCGATGCCGGTCAGGAACTGGCTCGCGACCTTATCCCCACGCAACTCTTCGGACACCGCCGCCAGGGCACGGTCGACGTGATCCTTGATCGCGAGCATGTCGCGCGCGAATTGCGTGGCGGCATAGGCCGACGCCTGCTGCTTTTCCGCTTCCAGCCGGCGGCGCACGTTCTGCGTCTCGGCCGCGGCGTAAAGCGCCTTCGACTTGGCTTCCTCCAATTGGCTTTCGAGCTCGGCAATGCGGTCGTGCTCGGCAAGCTCGGGCGAACCTTCGGCCGTTTCCTTGCGGATTTCCTCTGCCTCGTCGTGCAGCTGTTCTTCGTCTTTGGTCGCTTCCATCATGCCATCAATCTCGTGAGCGCTTTCGCAGTGAAATCCACCATGGGAACCACGCGAGCATAGTTCAACCGGGTTGGCCCGATGACGCCGACAACGCCGACGACCTCGCCCTGGCTCCCCCGATAGGGTGCGGCAATAACCGACGAGCCCGAAAGAGCGAACATGCGATTCTCCGATCCGATGAAGATCCGGCATCCCGGCGCATCGCGCGCGCTTTCGAGCAATCGCGCGATCTCTTGCCGATCTTCAAGCTCGTCCAGCAGCTTGCGGACGCGCTCGAGGTCCTCGGCGGCGGTTTCGTCGATCAAATTGGCCTGCCCGCGGACGATAAGCACCGGTCGGCGCGCATGGTCCTGGCTCCACGCGGCGAGGCCGGATGCGACCAGCTCTGCCGCGGCGGCGTCGATCGCTTCCTTCCGCTCGCGAATCTCGGCGCGAAGCCGCTCTTCGGCTTCAGCAAGCGTCATTCCCGACAAGCGCGCATTCACGAAATTGCTGATTTCCGCGAGCGCGACGGGCGACGTCCCGCCGTCGAGAGCAATGATACGATTTTCGACACTGCCGTCGGAGCCTACGATCACCGCCAGCGCTCGTGTTTCGCTGAGCGGCACGAACGACAATTGCCGAAGCCTGAGTTCGCGCTTCGGGGCGAGCACCACGCCAGCGGCGTGGGAAAGTCCCGAAAGAGCCGCGGACGCGGCAGCAAGAGCATCTTCGATCGGCTGGTCACGGACGATCCTGCGCTCGATCTCGCGCCGCTCATGTGGGTCGGGGCTCGACGCCTGCATGATGCCGTCGACGAACAGGCGCAGCCCTGTCTCCGTGGGCACGCGACCGGCGGACGTATGCGGATGCGTGAGAAGGCCGCGCTCCTCCAGTTCCTGCATGACGCCGCGGATTGACGCTGGCGACAAGCTCACGCTTCCGGCGAGCACCTTGGATCCGACGGGCAGGCCTCGGTCCAGATAGGCCTCAACTACGAGACCGAATATCTCTCGCATCCGATCGGAAAGCTCGCCAATGGCCTGCGTCATGCGGCTCCATCTAGGATTGCTGTTGCACCCGGTCTAGGGAGCGCCGGCACCAGTATCAGGAACAAAGGAGTCTCCATGCGCCCTTCCGGACGCGCCCCCGACCAGATGCGCGAGCTCAAGTTCGAGCCCGGCTTCACCCGCCACGCGGAAGGCGCCTGTTTGGTCAGCTTCGGCGAAACGCGGGTGCTCTGCACCGCGTCGGTTGAGGACAAGGTACCTCCGTTCCTGCGCGGCAAGGGACAAGGCTGGGTTACCGCCGAATACGGAATGCTCCCGCGCGCAACGCACACCCGGGGAAGCCGCGAAGCGGCGAAGGGCAAGCAATCCGGGCGGACCCAGGAGATCCAGCGCCTCATCGGCCGATCGCTACGCGCCGTTGTGGACTTGCCGAAGCTCGGCGAGCGCCAGATTATCGTCGATTGCGACGTCATACAGGCGGACGGCGGAACGCGAACCGCGTCGATCTCGGGAGGCTGGGTCGCGCTCCGGATCGCCCTCGACAAGTTGCTCGCCAGCAAGGCGCTGGCTGCCGATCCAATCCGCACGCAGGTCGCGGCCGTCAGCTGCGGAATCCATCAGGGCACTGCGGTGCTCGACCTCGACTACGACGAAGACAGCCAGGCGGGCTGCGACGGCAATTTCGTGCTGACGGCGGACGGCTCCATCGTGGAGGCGCAGGTGACCGCCGAGGGCGAATGCTATGACGAGGAGGGCCTGCTGCGACTGCTTCGACTGGCGCGGATCGGCTGCTCCGACATCTTCCAGGCCCAGTTGAAGGCCTCCGGTCGATGAGGCCGATCGGCGACAAGCTCGTGATAGCGACCCACAATCCGGGCAAATTGCGCGAGATTGCGGCTTTGATCGAGCCGCTCGGGATCTCCGTCGTAGGCGCGGCGGAGCTGGACCTCCCCGAACCCGAGGAAATCGGCAACAGCTTTGCTGATAATGCGGACCTCAAAGCGAGAGAGGCCGCGGACCTGAGCGGCTTGCCCGCCCTTGCGGACGACAGCGGGCTTTGCGTCGACGCGCTGCATGGGCGGCCCGGGATCTTTTCCGCGCGCTGGGCGGAGGACGAAGAAGGCAATCGCGACTGGATGCGCGCCATGGAGAAAGTCTGGCGCGAGGCGGAAGCCACGGACCCGGACGCGCCCCCGGCGGCTCATTTCGCCTGCGCCTTGGCAATCGCCTGGCCGAATGACGGGCAGACCGAGACCTTCGAAGGGCGGGTCGACGGGACTTTGGCCTGGCCTCCCCGCGGGGAAAAGGGATTCGGTTACGACCCGATGTTCATCCCTGTAGGTTACGAGCAGACCTTTGGTGAGCTCGAGCCGGAACTGAAGCATTCGATCAGCCACCGCGCAGACGCATTCCGCAAATTGTTGGCGGCACTCGACGAATGACCGGTGAGCCGCTGGCGCTCTATGTCCACTGGCCATTCTGCGTCAGCAAGTGCCCTTATTGCGATTTCAACAGCCACGTGCGCGCAAGCATCGATAATGATGCATGGCGCGAGGCCTTGCTCGCCGACTTGGCCCATGAAGCAGCGCTTCTGCCGGGACGCACCCTGACTTCGATATTCTTCGGAGGCGGGACACCATCGCTGATGGAACCGTCGACCGTCGCCGCGATCATAGAAGCCGCCGCGTCTCACTGGACCGCTGCTGACCGCATCGAGATCACGCTCGAGGCCAATCCCAACTCGGTCGAAACCGGGCGCTTCGCCGATCTGGCGGTCGCCGGCGTGAACCGCCTTTCGCTTGGGCTTCAGAGCTTCGATGATAAAGCCCTGGCGTTCCTCGGCCGCGCGCATTCTGCAAAGGAAGGCTGGAGGGCGCTCGAAACGGCGCAAGAGAACTTCCGCCGAGTGAGCTTTGACCTCATCTACGCGCTGCCGGAAGAGACGGAGGACTGCTGGGCAGCAACGCTCGCCCAAGCGCTCTCGCTCGGCACTACGCATTTGTCGCTGTACCAGCTGACGATCGAGCCCGGCACGCGTTTCGCGTCGATGGTGGCGAAGCGCGCCTTTAAACCCCTGGATCCCGATTTGGCCGCTGGCTTGTACGAATTGACCGGCGCCATGACGTCTGCGGCCGGGCTTCCCGCCTACGAGATCAGCAATCATTCGCGGCCCGGCCACGAGAGCCGCCACAACCTCTCCTACTGGCGCTACAACGATTATGCCGGCGTCGGCCCGGGCGCGCACGGTCGCCGGCTCGGCATGCGCACGACGCGCCACCGCAAGCCCGAAAACTTCCTCTCGGCCGTCCGCCGCAACGGCAACGGCATTGTCGAAGAGGCACGCCTCACGCCTACTGAGGCCGCCGATGAAGCGCTGGTCATGGGATTGCGCCTGTCTGAAGGGATCGACCTCGACAAGATTGCCCAACGCTTTGAATTAAGATCGATCGTGGACTGGCGTCGCGTCGACCGGCTCGTCGCTTCAGGTCACCTGTCGCGCGATGGTGGACGCGTCGCGGTGACCGCGGCGGGCCGCCTTTTACTCGACACTATTTTGGCCGAAATCGCCGACCCCGAGCCTATTGCTTTGGCGGCTGAGGCGCCGATGCCTGCGTCGCGGGCGGAGGCGGTATCGCTGCTGACTTCGGCGTATTCATGCTAGCCATGAATTGATACTTGTCCACGGACGTCGCGACATAATCGTCCACGGTCATTTCCGCGTCGTCGCCGGCAGCCTTGCGTGCCATTCCATTCTTCATGCGAAACGCGACGACGGCGGTCTTGAGCGAGCTCATCTGCGCGCTGCAGGCATTGCGCGCATAGGCTTCATAAGCGTCGCCGGCGACTTTCTCGGTGTTCGCCTTGGTGGCAGCTTCCCTAAGGCACGAACGAAACGCGTCCGTGGGCGCATTGATCGACGCCTGAAGCCCGGCCAAGATAATCGCCGAGGCACTTAACAATGCAATCATCGCACCTCTCCCCAGGCACACGATGAACATCGACACGATGACTCTTTTTCGATTGGATTGGAAGCGTTTAATCCATGGCTGACGAGGGAAGGCTTGACCCCGGACTCTATATCGTCGCGACCCCGATCGGGAATCTCGGCGACCTCAGCCATCGCGCGGTGGAGACTTTGAAATGCGCGGATCATGTCCTCGCCGAGGATACGCGCGTCACAGGCAAGCTCCTCAAGCACATCGGCGCGAGGACGCCGATGCTCCGCTACGACGATCATTCCAGCGAGGCGGAGCGGGATCGCATCGTCGACCGGCTCGCTACAAGCGCCGTCGCGCTGGTCAGCGATGCGGGCACGCCGCTCATCTCGGATCCCGGCTACAAGCTCGTGCGGGCGGCTCGCGCCGCCGGTCACCAGGTGACGACTATCCCCGGGCCGAGCGCGGCCATCGCCGCGCTGACACTCGCCGGACTGCCGACAGACCGCTTCCTTTTCGCCGGATTCCTCCCGGCAAAGGCCAAGGCGCGGAAGGACTCAATCGCGGAACTGGCGGCCGTTCGCGCAACCTTGGTCTTCTACGAAAGCGGCCCCCGCCTCGACGATACTCTGAGCGCCCTCGCCGAAGGACTCGGCTCTCGCGACGCGGCGGTCGCTCGTGAAATCACCAAGCTGCACGAGGAATGCGTAACCGGCACGTTGAATCAGCTGGCGGATCGCTATGCGTCAGCAACCCCGAAAGGTGAGATCGTGATCGTCGTCGGTCCGGGCGAAGAGGCGCAGGACGCAAGCGACGAGGACGTGGACAGGGCGATCGACGAGGCTTTGACTCGCCTGTCCGCCTCCCGAGCGGCCGCGGAGGTTGCCGAACGGCTCGGCATCCCGCGCAAGCGCGCCTACGCCCGTGCACTCGAACGGTCGAAATGAACCGAGAAGCTGCCGAGCGGCGCGGGCGAGGAGCCGAAACGCTCGCCTGCTGGTATTTGCGACTAAAGGGCTGGCGAATCCTTGCGCGTCGCGCTCGCGTGGCCGGCGGCGAAGTGGACATCGTTGCTCGGCGGGGGCGCACCTTGGCTTTCGTCGAAGTCAAGGCGAGAGCGACCGAAGATGCTGCCGCCTTTGCGCTCGACGAATGGCGGTTGCGGCGGGTTGCCGTCGCCGCAGAGCGGCTCGCGCCCCGTTATCTGCGTGCCGGGGACGATCTTAGGATCGATGCTCTCTTTGTTGTCCCCAAGCGCTGGCCCAGGCATCTTCCGAACGTCTGGCAAGGGTGACAAAGCCAGGCTGACCTCTTACCCGCTGGCGCCATGTCGCTTCGCGTTGCAGTGCAGATGGACCCGCTGGAGAATATCAACATCTCCGGCGATTCCACTTTTGCCATCATGCTCGGTGCGCAAGCGCGTGGACATAAGCTCTACCATTATCTCGCCGAGGACCTGACCTATCAGGAGGGTCGGCTTTATGCCGGCGCCCACGAAGTCACCGTTCAGCCCGTGGCGGGCGATCACTTCCGGCTCGCCGATTTCGCGATCCTCGATCTCGGCAAGGACGTGGACGTGGTGCTGATGCGGCAGGACCCGCCTTTCGACCTCGGCTACATCACCGCGACCCACCTGCTCGAGCGCATCCAACGGGAGACCTTGGTCGTCAACGATCCTGCCGGGGTCCGCGATGCTCCTGAGAAAGTCTGGGTCCTCGATTTCGCCAAATTCATGCCGCCCACAATGGTGACGCGCTCGCTCGGCGCGGCACGGCATTTCCTGGCCGAACAAGGCGAGATCGTCGTGAAGCCACTTCACGGCAACGCGGGCAAGGCAGTCTTCAAGGTCGGTCGTGACGGCACCAACCTCTCGGCGCTCATGGAGCTGTTCAACGCCAGTTACCGTGAGCCCCATGTGCTGCAGACTTTTCTTCCCGAGGTCACGGAAGGGGACAAAAGGATCGTCCTTGTCGACGGCGAGTTCACCGGAGCAATCAACCGCCGCCCGGCTGCTGGCGACATACGGTCCAACCTTGCCGCCGGCGGAACCGCCGAAGCGAGCGACCTGACGGACAGAGAGCGCGAGATTTGCGCCGAGCTCGGCCCCGAGTTGAAACGCCGAGGCCTGCTGTTCGTCGGTATCGATGTGATCGGCGGCCGCTGGCTCACTGAGATCAACGTCACGTCGCCCACCGGCATCGTCGCCATCGACAAGTTCAATGGGACGGACACTCCGGGCCTGATCTGGGATGCCATCGATCGGAAGCTGGCCGAGCGAAAGAGCTGAGCGCGATGGGAGACTGGATCATTCGCCTGATCGACCAATCGGGCTACCTCGGGGTTGGCTTCCTGATGTTCCTGGAAACGGTGTTTCCGCCAATTCCCTCGGAGCTGATCATGCCGCTCGGAGGCGTCGCGGCCGCACAAGGCCGTATGAGCCTGACGCTGGCGATCGCGGCCGGAACAGCCGGGGCGATGCTCGGCAATATCGTCTGGTATCTGGCTGCCCGTGCGCTGGGGCACGATCGCCTGCGGCCGATCATTCGCCGTTACGGCAAATGGCTGACGCTCAACTGGAAAGAGGTCGAAAGGGCCCACGACTGGTTCGAACGACACGGCATCGCGTTCGTGCTCCTTGGGCGCCTTATTCCGACTGTTCGATCCCTCGTATCGATCCCCGCCGGCCTGCTCGACATGCGCTTCCGTAATTTCGTGATCGCTTCGACGATCGGCACCGGTCTGTGGACCACCTTCCTTGCGGTGGCTGGCTACAAGCTCCGCGAGAATTTCGCCGACATCGACCAGGTGCTTTCGCCGATCTCGAACGGAGTCATCGTCGTGTTGGTCGTTGCTTATGGGTGGCGCCTGCTAACGCACAAGGTCGAGCCCGACGCTTGAAACGATCCGTAGCGGATCGAACTTCGCTGGTTTTCTGCGCAAGTATTTCATCCGAAATGGCTTTTTAGGAACCCGTTTACGCCTGCCCACGCAATCCGAGTGTGCCGCGGCTCGTTGTTTACCCCACTATCGGCGCGCCGCGGCGAACATCCTCAAGGCAAGCGCCCCTTGCTCAAGCGCGGGGATGGGCGTGGCGATAGACGTCGAGGAGGCGCGCCGCGTCCACCGCCGTATAGATTTGCGTGGAGGACAAGCTGGCGTGACCCAGCAGCTCCTGCAGCGCCCGTAAGTCGGCGCCCCTCGCAAGCAGGTGGGTCGCAAAGCTGTGGCGAAGCGCATGGGGGGTGAGGCTGTCAGGCAGGCCGAGCCGTTTCCGCGCAGCGGCGACCGCGCGCCGCACCAGGTCCGGGTTCAGCGGCCCTCCGCGCGCACCGACGAAGAGCGGATGGTCACCGCTCAGGGGATATGGGCATTGCCGGACATAGACGTCGATCGCCTCGCGGATCGCTGGAATGACCGGAACGACGCGGGTCTTCGATCTCTTTCCTGTGACTCGCAGCGTCGAGCCGATCGGCAAAATGCGCGCCGTCAGCGACAGCGCTTCCGCCACGCGAAGGCCGGCGCCGTAGAGCAGCAGCAGGATCGCAAGGTCGCGCGCGCCAATCCAGGGAGCGCTCGCGGCCTGGGCAGCATCCTCGGCCAGGCCCATCGCATCGTCGGGCGATGCCGGCCTCGGCAGCGTGCGCGGACGCTTGGGCGATCGCATGCGAGGCACCTGCGCCACGCGTCCGTGTTGCTCTGCCGCGTATCGCAGGAAGGCGCGCACGGCTGAAAGCTCGCGAGCGGCCGACGACGGACCGAGGCCTTCCCCGCGACGCTGAGCGAGATAGGCTCTGAGATCTGCGGAGCTCACCGATCCGAAAGCGGGCGCGTCGATCATCTCGCCGCGATACGCTCCCAGGAAAGCGATGAGCCGATGGGCCGTGGCGACATAAGCGCGCACCGTATGCGGAGAGCGGCGACGGTCGTGACGAAGGTGGCTATCCCAGCGGGCCGCGAGCTCGCTGGCGGGATGGGCTAGTTCGCGGGCTCGATCAGACACCGGCGGATCATAGCCGCAAGGCTGCGTCCGAGGAACATCAGCAATTCCGAGCCATGCCGCGCGTCGAGCTGCAGCTCTGCGCGCTGCCCCAACACCAGCAGCCCGCATGGCAAAGGGGGTTCGCATTCGATTCGGATCAATGCCTCGGCGCGAATCAATTCGCGGGCCGGTCCGAAGAGAGGATGGCCGTTCTCGACGCTCCGCATCTCGACTGCGCTGACATTCTCGCTCAGTCGACGGAGGATGATGGGATCGACCATCTGAACTCCGGACCCATCGGCCCTGAAGCCCTTCCCTCCGACGATCAGCGACAGCGCGACTGCGTCGATGCCGAGGATCAGCGGCCATTCCTGCGTGACGACATGGAACAGGCGCTCGATGCCCTCGGCATCCATCGCTGCCAGCGCGGCTTCATGGATTGATGCGACTGCGCCCGAATGTCCGCGCGCGAAAGCGATCAAATCCTGGTTCGCTTCCTCCGCCGCGCCAAGACGCGCACGAAGGCTCGCCACCGCACGTTCCTCGAAGGGGATCACCTGCGCCATCGCCTGAAGGATACGCCGAGACCGGTTAATTTCCTATCCAACGCTCGGCGTGCGCCCAAAACGAAAGCGGCGGCGCCTTTCGACACCGCCGCCCGTGAAGCTTTAAGCTTAGAAAGCTTAGAGCTTGTTCGACACGTTGTTGAAGGTCGTGCCCAGCTTCGTGCCGATGTTCTGCATGGCAGCGATAGCGGCAACGGCGATCAGGGCGGCAATCAGGCCGTACTCGATCGCGGTGGCACCCTTCGAATTTTTAATCAGCTTGATGAACTTGCTCATGGTCTTGCTCCTCGGTTCCACTCGGGGCCGAAGCCCCTACCTGCGTCCACTCGTGCAGGTCGGAGCCACCCTACGGGGCAAGCCGTTAGGAAAACGTTACGCCGGAGCGTTACCCAAAGGTTAAGCGCTTTTTTCTTAAAGGATTTTCTGGCCGGTTGCTTCCCAGTCCTTGAGGAAGCTCGCGATCCCGGCATCGGTCAGCGGATGCTTGAACAATTGGTGGATGATCTTGGGCGGCGCCGTCATCACGTCCGCGCCGATCTTTGCAGCTTCCACCACATGCATCGGGTGCCGCACGCTCGCGACCAGGATCTGCGTCGGGAAGTCGTAATTGTCGTAAATGAGGCGGATATCGGCGATCAGCGCCATGCCGTCGAAGCCGACATCGTCATGGCGGCCTACGAACGGCGAGATGAAGGTCGCTCCGGCCTTCGCGGCGAGCAGCGCCTGCGCGGCCGAGAAGCACAAAGTCACATTGACCATCGTCCCGTCGCCCGTCAGCGCCTTGCAGGCCTTGAGCCCGGCAGGCGTCAGTGGGACCTTGATGGCGATGTTGCCGGCGATCTTCCGAAGCACCTCGGCTTCGCGCATCATCCCGTCATAGTCGAGCGCGACGACCTCGGCGGACACCGGCCCGCTTACGACCCCGGCTATCTCCTTCACAACTTCCAGGAAGTTGCGTCCCGATTTGTGGACCAGCGAGGGGTTGGTGGTCACCCCGTCGAGCAGCCCTTCGGCGGCAAGCTCCCTGATCTCGCTAATCTCGGCGGTGTCGGCAAAGAACTTCATGGGCGACCTTTGGCAGTGGCGTTACCGCTGGCATAGCGGGGCGTGCGCAAGCCGTCACTCGATTCGGGAGGGCATGATGGACGAACATGTGCGGGTCGAACGCAGCGAAGGCGTCCTGGCGATCACGCTCAATCGTCCCGACCGGCGCAATGCCATTACCATCGCGATGTATGCGGCGCTCGCCGATGCGATCGAGAGCGCCGCGGATGCGGCGGACGTTCGGCTGATCACGATCCGCGGCGAGGGCCAGGACTTTGCCGCCGGGAACGATCTCGCCGATTTCCTCCAGGCAGCGCCGCGCCTCGACGAGGAAATCCCCGTGTGGCGCTTCCTTCGCGCGCTAGCGAGTTGCAAGGTCCCGATCGTGGCCGCGGTTCACGGCAATTGCGTCGGGATCGGCACGACCATGCTCCTTCACTGCGATCTCGTGATCGCGGAGGACAATGCGCGCTTCTCGCTGCCGTTCGTCGACCTCGGTTTGGTGCCGGAAGCGGCCAGCTCACTCCTGCTGCCGCGGCTCGCGGGCCATCGCCAGGCCAGCCGCTTGCTCCTGCTATGCGAACCCTTTGGTGCCGAAGAGGCTCTGCAGCTCGGTGTCGTCAGTCACGTTGTCGACGCGGGCGCGGGCCAGGGCGCCCTCGCCAGGATCGTGAGCATATTGCTCGCCAAGCCGGTCGAAGCGCTGCGGATCACGCGGCGCCTGCTTCGTCAGGGAACCGGCGATGAAATTCTCGAGAGAATGAAGCTTGAAAGCAGCCTGTTCGCCGAGCGCCTCGGTTCGGACGAAGTGAAGCAGGCGATCAGCGCCTTCTTCGCGGCTCGCGCGAAAGCCTAGGTGTTCTGGTAGATGTAGACGCGCTTCGAACGCGTCAGGTTCACCGTCGGACCGTTGAAGAACAGGAAGTTCATCGGCATCGAGAAGGTCACGCTCATGTCCTTGTACGTGCCGTCGGCGGCATCGGTAACCGTTGGCGCGCTGAATGTGCCCACGCCGACGCCGAACTTCTTGTCGTTGATCCGCGTCTTGATCTGGTCGTTGGTCGGCGCCGGGAAGATCGTCGCGTAGCGCGCGCCTTCACCCAAAGCATGCTGCATGCCGGCGCTTGCCTGGAACGCGATGCCGATCTGGAAGATGCCCCACAGGAACAGCGCGAGGATCGGCACTGCGATCGCCATTTCGATGGCGGCGGCGCCGCGCTCATCGTGGCGGATATTGAAGAGCCGCGTCATTGCACCCGGATCCCTGCCTTGCCGACGAGATCGAAGGTTCCGTCCGATTTGGAACCGAGAAACTTCGTCTTGAACATCGGAGCGTAATTCTTGGTGATCGAGACGTCGACGTAGCGAGAATATTGCTGGCCCGACGGACAGACCTTCTCGAAGTCCGTCGTCATGTTCGCCTGGGTCGTGTACTGGGACACGCCATTGCACTCGAGCCAATATTTGACCGTTACCGCGCTTGTCGCGACCCCCGCCGCCGTCGCCGCCTCGGTCTGAAGCGTCTGGTATAGGTCGACTTCCTTTTTGCCCTGCATCGCCTTCTCGATCGAGCGCTGAGCGGCCTGCTCCAGCTGGAGCTTGGCGGAATATCCGCGGCTGATGTCGACCATGCCTACGACCAGGGTCGCGAGGAACGGCGCGACGAGCGCCATCTCGATCACGGATGCGCCACGCTCGTCGCGGCGAAGCTGGGCGAGCCGCAGCATCATGCCACCAGCCTCACGTGACGGCCGAGGATGGTCTTGTCGCCATAGCCGCCCGAGCAGCTGTTATTGACGCTGCCGTTGCCCGAGAAGGTCACGTTGCGGGCGACGAACTGCGCGCACTGGAAATTCAGGCCAGCGGTGCCGTTGATCTCCATCTGGCGCGTCGGGAAGTAGAAGGCGCCGGTCATCAGGGAGTCGGAATTGCCGTTGATCTTGTTGACCGCGCTCGAGCTCGAGGATGCGCGACGGTCCTGGTAGAACAGGATACGGTCGAAGTCGCCCGAGTTGGACGCGCTCATGTCCATCTCCGCGCCGCCGTTGATCGTCACGTTCCCGATCGTCACCGGCGTTCCGGCGGTGCTGTTGGTCAGGACGATCGTGCAGTGATTGCATGTGATGTGCGACTGCGCGCCTGCTGAGAAATCGCCGCCATCGATGATGTAGATGGAGTTGGACCCCAAGGTAACATTGCCGTTGAGGTTCATGTCGCTGAAGCAAACGGTCTTGTTGGAGTCGAGAGCGCTGCGGTCGAGCGAGGCGTTCGCGTTCACCGAGAGCTTGTTGCTGTTCCCCTGACAGGCCGTGAAAGGCGGGACATTCACGTTCTTGAACGGGTCTTCTTCCTTCACAGTGAAGGGAAGCAGCTCCGCGCCGTTCCAGTTGTCGCTTTCCTTGATGTCGCCGACCGCAGCAATCGGGGTCGCGTCAACGTCTGACGAACCCGTCGCGATCGCCGCCGTGAGCGAGACTGAGTTGGTGATCATGCCGCAGCCGAGATTGATGTCGCCGTTACCCGTCGCGGTGATCCCGGTGGCGGCGGTGTCCTCAAGGCTGACGACGCAATAGACTCCGGTCGGGATCGTCGCGGCAGTCGCCGTCGCGGTGATGACCGGCGCAGTGGCCAGGAATACCGACGAGAAGCCCAAGGTCTTCTGGATCTTCAGCGTCACCTTGACGGCGCCGCTATAAGCCGACGTGTTCGCCGGATATTCGATCTGCGGATAACCGGTCAGCAGGTTGATCCCGACATGGTTGTTCTTGCCGAGATCCGTGTTGACCGCGGTGGAGATGTTGCCCGTGTCACCGTTATTGTAGATGCGGTCGTAGACGCCGGCGAGCGCAGCGGAGTCCGCACCGCGCTGCAGCTGGCGCTTCCAGAGGGTCCATTGGATGGTGTCGCTCGCAAGTCCCGCCGATCCGATGACCAGCGGGAGGGCCGCACCGGCGATGACCAGCGCGTTTCCGCGCTTGTCCCGCATGAGCTTCCTGAAGAAGGAGATCATCTCGCCCCCGTGAAAATACGCATCGGGCAGCATCTAACCGGATCAGGGTGAGCGAAGCGTTCAGACATGTGGTAAACGCTTGTTCACCACGATTTGCACTCGGCCTTGAACGATAGTGTATTGTTCTTATAATACAGCGTGAAGCCTCTTGCACGGCGTGGTTTGGCCGTTCACCGTCAACCCGAGCCGCCCTAGTGCAGGCGATGAAAGGAATGACGATGGCCACCGAACCGGCTGCAGGGACCGAAACGAAGACTGCCACGAAGCTCAACCTGGACCCGCCCGAAGCGTTGCAGGCGGTCGCTCCCACCGAAGCCGCCGGCCTCGTGCCGCTCAAGACCGACGAGACCTCGGAGCTCGATCGCCGCGTCTCCCAATTCGTCGACGAGCTCGCCGCGCTGGACTCCAACAGCCCGGAGTTCGGCAAGAAGGTCGATCAGCTGACCGCGATGGGGCGCAAGGAGATCGCTGAGGCTGCCGGCGCTTCGAACCGCTTCCTCGACCGCCCGGTCAAGGCCATCGACAGCGACACCGGGATCGGCGCCGACCTCACCGAGCTGCGCCGGACGGTCGAAGACCTCGACCCTAAGGAGAACAGCAAGTCGTTCAGCGGCCGCAAGCTGCTGGGGATCATCCCCTTCGGCCGCTCCATCAACAACTACTTCGACAAATATCGCAGCGCGCAGACGCACATCTCCGCGATCCTCGCCCGCCTCGGCAACGGCAAGGACGAGCTGCTGATGGACAATGCCGCCATCGACACCGAGCGCGCGGGTCTCTGGAAGACGATGCACAAGCTCGAGCAGATGATCCACATCTCGCGTACGCTCGATCAGCAGCTCGAGGACAAGGCGAACGAGCTAGACGCGACCGAGCCCGCCAAGGCCAAGGCGATCCGCGAGACGGCGCTTTTCTACACGCGCCAGCGGACTACGGACCTGCTGACCCAGATGGCGGTCACCGTGCAGGGCTATCTCGCGCTCGACCTCGTCAAGAAGAACAATGTCGAGCTGGTGAAGGGCGTCGATCGCGCGTCAACGACAACGGTTTCGGCACTACGCACCGCGGTCACCGTCGCGCAGGCAATGACCAACCAGAAATTGGTTCTGGAGCAGATCGGGGCGCTCAACACGACGACTGCGAACATGATCGACACGACCGGTGAGATGCTGCGCACGCAGACCGGCGCGATCCATGAGCAGGCTGCTTCGTCGACCATTCCCGTCGAGACGCTTCAGCGCGCGTTCCAGAACATCTACGACACCATGGATCAGATCGATAAGTTCAAGCTTACGGCGCTCGAGAACATGAAGCAGACCGTCACGACGCTGAGCTCGGAGGTCGAGAAGTCGAAGGGCTATATCGCGCGCGCCGAGGGCGTGAACCAGGCCAGGCTTGAAGGGGCGGCGTCGCCGCTGACGCCGATCGACGCGAAATGACGGAGATGACCGAGAAGGTCGAGCGGGCGGTGGCCCGCTTCGATCGGATCACACGGCAGATCGACGAGCGCGAAGGCCCCGCGCGAGACGCCGCGCGCCGCGAAAGACAGCGGCTGAACGCCGATCTCGTCACGCGCGTGAAGCGCGTAGGCGTCGCTGTCGTCGTGGTGAGCATCGCCACCATCCTGTTCGGGCTCATCATGCCGATCGGCATGTTCGGCTTCCTCGCCGCCGTTTGCCTTGCGATCGGGATTGCCTCGGTGCTGGCGGTAACCCCGGCCAGACCGGTGAGTGCCGCACCGCCTGCGGCGGACCTGCCGAACGGAGCCATGGTCCAGCGCTTCGATTCCTATCTCTACAAGAGCCGTCGGGCCCTTCCCGCCCCCGCCCAGGCAGAGATCGACGCTATCAGCAGCGGTCTTGCCTCGCTTCAGCAGACGCTGGAACGCGTGCCCACGCTCGATCCGCAGGCGCAGGACGCGCGACGGCTGATGTCCAACCATCTGCCGGACCTCATCGACCGCTACATGCGCGTTCCGCCCGCGTTCCGGACCGAAGAGGACGGTGAAGGCAAGACCGTGGACGAGCGGCTGGTCGAAGGGCTGTCAGCCGGGCGGAAAGCGCTCAACGACATCTCGCAGAATCTCGCGCGCGCGGACGTGGCGGCCCTGGAAACGCAAGGCCGTTTCATCCAGTCGCGCTACAACGACCAGACGATCGACGGCTGAATCGGCCCGTCGAGATCGTCCATTGCGCCGTGCGCCGCTCGGCATCATGATGGCGACAGGGGCAAAAGCCGGAGCGGATTGCGATGCAGCTTGCCATCGCCAGTGATGAGCGAGAGCCGAAACGTCGGCTTCGGCTGCCGCCGGCCATCCCGCCGTTCAACACGCCTGCTTATCGCGTCTTCTCAGCGGTTTGGCTGCTCGTCTTTCTGCTCGCGCTGATCGGACCGGCCGTCGGGCTCTACTTCCGCTACACCACTCCGGAGAATAATTCGCAGCTGCTCCTGGGCAGCCGCGCGGGCTTTGCCGTTTCGCCGAGCGATGCCAGTCGGGTCCGGTTCACCGTCGGTCCAGTTGCTCGACAGGCGGGCGTGCAGGCTGGCGACCAGATCGTCGCTGTCTACGGCCTGCCCCTCCCGAAGCAGATGCCGGTGACCGAGCAGGCGCTCACGGAGCATGCCGAGGATCCCGCCTACATCGCCATGGGCAATGTGCTGTTCGGGACCGACAGCTCCGACGTCCCACTCACGGTGCGCGACCGCGACGGCAAGGTCAGGGACATCACTGTGACGACCGGGGAGCAGCATATCGATGCTGCGTCGCAGTCGCTCGGAGTAAGCCCGAAGCTGCTCAAGTTCATCGACCTCCTGCACGTGGTCTTCTACCCGTTCCTGCTCTGGGCAGCCTGGATGCTGCACCGGCGCAACTCCCGCGATGCGGTCAGCTCGATCCTTTCTCTTGCGGTTCTGCTCACCATCGCCGCGGAGCAGCCTTCGTCGACGTTCCTCGCCAGCATGGGCGTCCCGCGAGCGCTGAACGTGGCCTTGTTCGATCTCGGCAACATCTGCCTTCTGGCCGGCATTCTGCTTTTCCCGCACGGGCGGCTCTCAGACCGGCGACTTCTACTGCTCGGCGCGCTGCCGGTGCTGATGTTCCTGAAGGGCCAGCTCTACCAGTCCGTGTTCATCGGCTTCATGATCGTCGCGGTCCTGCTCCTGCTCCGAACGATGCGACAGACGGCCTCGAGCGAGTTGAGGCAACAGATACGCTGGGCGCTGTTCGGCTTCACGGGCTATGCCATCCTGCGCGGCATCTCGATCCTGGCCGACTTGCTGAAGTGGTCCACCGAGAGCTTCGGCACGCAGTTCCTTGTCGAGATTGTCGCCGCCTTGTCGTTCGCGGCGGGCGTGCTCATTCTTCAGCTGGGCCTGCTCATCGCCTTGCTGCGTTACCGGCTCTACGACGCCGAAGTCGTCATCAGTCGTTCGGCGAACTTCGCGCTGATCACTTTCCTCATCGGCGGCATCTTCGCCGGCGCCAACGAAGCCGTGAAGGTTTTCGTCCAGGGCCTTTACGGAAACACGGCGAGCCAGACGCCCGGAATTTTCGCGGCCGCGGTGGCGACAGTCGCGGTCACGCCGCTCTACGAGAAGATCCAGGCGTGGTCTGAGAAGAAGTTCCAGCGCAATCTCTACCTGCTGCGCGACGACCTGCCGGAATGCGTGCGCGATCTGCGCGAAACCGCAACGACGTCGGAGCTCATCGAGGAGGTGCTCTCCAGGATCGAGCGCGGCGTTCGCGCCGTTCGATCGGCGGCGATCGTGAACGGCAACCTCATGAATACCCGCGGAGCGACCGCGGACGAGGTCGATCACTGGCGATCGCGGCTCGAAGGCTCCTCCTCCGCCGAGGATATCTGCGACGCCTCCGACAAGATGTTTCCGGTGCGCCTTCCCCTTGTCCCCAGTTCCGACAATGAAGCGCCCATCGGGCATATCCTGGTCGGGCCCCGGCCCGACGGCACCATCCCCAGCAAGGACGAGCAGAAGGCACTTGCGTCCGTCTCGGAATCGATCGCGCGCGCGATCCGCAACGTGATGAAACGCGAGACCCGCGAGCGCGAGATAACCGACATGATCTCGGACAACGCGCGGCGGATCAATGCGCTTGAGGCGCTGCTTCAGGGCCGCTCCAGCGAACCGAAGCGAGGGCCGCGCACCGCCTGAAATCATTCGGCGATTAGTCGCACGTTCATTGACCCCATTCTAATCGAAGCATAATTTGTCGCTCAAACCGACAGGGGGTCAGAATCATGTTGCGTGCCTTGGTCATTGCCGGGCTGCTGGCGGTCGCGCCCGTAGCTATCCTCAACGCGGGCTATGCCCACGCCCAGGGACCGCAGCCGCAGAAATGCGAAGACAATGCCCAGAAGAAGGCCAAGCGCTCGATGTTCGGGAGCATTCTCGGCAGCGTCGGCGGCAGCGTATTGGGCTCGATGGGCGGAAATGTCGGCACCGTGGCCTCATTGGCGATGCCCGCTGCGTCCTATTTGGGCGACGAGCTCCTGAAGATGCTCGACTGCAAGGAGCAGCAGCAGGCGGCAAAGGCTACCGACGACGCGATCCGCGGCGGCGTTGGAACTGAGGTCAGCTGGAAGAGCGAAACGCGCGCGAACGTCTCGGGTAAGTCGAAGGTCACGGGTCAGGAGCAGCTTGCCGACGGCGGAAGCTGCGTGACGGTCACCGACGTCGTGATCGTCGACGGTGAGGAAACGACAGTGCCCAAGAAGATGTGCCGCGCACGCGGCGCGAGCGGCTACGCCAAGGTCTGAGCATGCGCCGTCGCCAGCTTGGCCTTACGCTTGCAGCCTGCCTCGTCGTGTCGACCGCGGCCACTGCGGCGGACATGGACCCGATCAATCCGTCCTGTCCCAAGCAGCTCAACTGGTCGACCTATCCGCGCATGAAGTTCACGCTGGACGCCTCAAGCGGACAGCGCATCCTGAAGGCCGAAGGTGCAATCGACGAAGACATGCCGCTGCGCCTCGACGAGGCGCTGAAGACCAACCAGCCCGTGGACGAGATTTGGCTCCGCTCGCCAGGAGGCGACGCGCGGGCCGGCAATGCCGCAGGCAAGCTGATCCGCACCGCCGGGATTCCCACACGCATCCCGGGCGGATGGGCGTGCTTTTCGGCCTGCAACTTCATCTTCATGGGCGGCCCCGTCCGGTTCGTCGACCCGACAGGATTGTTCGTGGTCCACATGTTCACCCATCTCGGCGACAAGGAAGCCGTGCGGTCGGAGCTCGACAAGGGGCACGACAATGCGATCGGCCTGATCGGGGATGTGGAACAGGACTCGGCTTTGCTCGCCAGTGAGGATAATGACTTCCTCATTCGGATGGGCGTGTCCCGCAAGCTGCTGACCGAGGTGATGTATCAGCAGAAGGCTGTCGCCGAGGGCGGCGAGGACAAGTCCACGAGGCGCTGCCTGACGGCGGCCGAGACGGTGAAATACAATGTCGCGAATGCACAGTAAGGAGTATCAATGATGCGCGCGAAGCTATTGCTGTGGGGCGTAGCAACGGCTGTAGCCCTGAGTTCGACTGCCGCTTTGGCCAGCGTCGTGGTCGTCCGTTCACTTGGTCCGTCGGCGAAGGCCTATCCGCCAGGCAAGACTCTTCCAGAAAGTGCCAGCATTTCCCTCAAGGGTGGCGACGTCGTCACCTTGCTCGGGCCGAGCAGCGCCCAGACGCTCCGCGGACCCGGCAATTTTGAGGCGAAGCAGGTTGCCCTCGCATCCGCCGCCGGCAAGCGGGGCCGTTTCGGCGCGCTGCGCACTGCGGAAGTCGCGCATAATCCCAGCATCTGGGATCTCGACGTGACTCAAAGCGGAAAGATGTGCGTCAACAAGGCCGGCAAGCTTACTCTTTGGCGTCCGGATGCCGAGACTGCGGCGACGGTGAAGATCCGTTCTTCCGATGGGAAGACGCAGGATCTCGCATGGGCGGCGGGCAAGGCATCGGCGGTTTGGCCGGCGTCGCTGCCTCTGGCGAATTCGGCGGAGTATCAGATCGAGTGGCCCTCGACCGGCGAGAAGAGCAGCGTCACCTTCGTGACGGTTGCTTCGGCTCCGAGCGACCTGGTCGGCGCGGCGCAAGTGCTGATCGAGAATGGCTGCCAGAACCAGCTCGACCTGCTCGTCGAAAGCGCGAGCAAGAGCCAGTAATCAGCCGATTATCGCCAACGACTTGAGCCGTTCGCGTTCGGACGGCTCCAGTCCCAGCCGGGCAATTATCTCGTCAGTATGCTCGCCCAGGCCGGGCGGCGGCAGCTCCGAATCCGCTCGCGCGCCATCCAGCCTAACCGGCGATCCTACCAACGGCACTCCGGCAATCGTCCGCACCATGGCGCGATGCTGCGCCTGCACGTCCGTCAGTGCCTGGCTGATGCGATTGATGGGGCCGGCCGGGATTCCTGCTGCTTCCAACTGCTCGAGCCATTGCGCGGCGGGCCTGGTCCGGATGACCTCGGCGACCATGCCGACGATCTCTTCGCGATTGGCGACGCGGGCGGCATTCGATGCGAAGCGCCCATCGCTGACCCATTCGGAATGTCCGCAGATTTCGGCGAGCCGGGCGAACTGGCGGTCGTTGCCTACCGCGATGATGATCGGCTGATCGGCGGCCTCGAACGGCTGGTAAGGCACGATGTTTGGGTGGCTATTCCCCTGGCGCGGTGGGTCACTTCCGGAGACCAGGGCATTGGACGCCTGGTTCGCGAGCATTGCGAGCTGGGTGTCGAACAGGGCCATGTCGATATGGGCCCCTTTGCCGGTCTTCTCGCGCTGGAGGAGTGCGGCGAGAACCGCAACGCAGGTATAGAGGCCGGTGAACAGGTCCACCACGGCGACGCCCACCCGCATCGGCGCTCCTCCCGGCTCGCCATCCGGCAGGCCGGTGATGCTCATGAGGCCGCCCATGCCCTGGATGATATAATCGTACCCGGCTCGCGCGGCGTAAGGCCCGTCCTGCCCGAAGCCGGTAATCGACGCATAGACGAGGCGCGGATTTGCGTTCCGAAGCGTCTCGGCGTCGAGCCCGAACTTCTTCAAGCCGCCGACCCGGAAATTCTCGACCACCACATCGGCGCCAGCAGCGAGCTTCCGAACCAAACCCGCGCCTTCTTCCTGGCCAAAGTCGATCGCGGCGGACTTCTTGCCCCGGTTCGCGCTCAGGAAATAAGCCGCGACGCGCTCGTCGCCCTCACCGTGCCACGGCGGCCCCCAGCGGCGCGTGTCGTCGCCCGCGCCGGGCCGCTCGACCTTGATGACTTCAGCGCCGAGATCGGCGAGCAACTGCGTGCACCATGGCCCCGCAAGGACCCGGCTGAGGTCCAGGACTTTTATGCCGTCGAGCGGCTTCAATGGCGCCGCTTCCAGAACCGCCGGTCCTGCAGCACGGCGCGCGCCGCATTATGGCCTGGCGCGCCGGTTACGCCACCGCCGGGGTGCGCACCGGACCCGCATAGATAGAGGCCCTTCAGCGGCATCCGGTAGTCCGCGGCGCCGACCATCGGGCGGCCGCTGAACAGCTGGTCGAGGCTCATCTTCCCATGGAAAATATCGCCGCCGATCAGTCCGAAGCGCCGCTCGAGGTCCAGCGGCGAGTGGATTTGCCGTCCGATCACCGACTTCGCGAAGCCCGGCGCGTGGCTGTCCACGGTCGCGACGATCGCGTCGGCCGCTTTTTCACGTTCGTCGTCCCAACTGCGGCCCGGTCCGAGGTCGTAGCGGAAGTGTTGGCAGAATAGCGACGCGACATGCTTGCCCTTCGGGGCGAGCGTCGGGTCCATCGTCGAGGAGATGACCATCTCGACCACCGGCTGCTTGGACCAGCCGCCGGTCAGAGCATCCACATAGGCGGCGTGCATGTATTCCATGCTGGGAGCCATGATCACGCCGGCGGTGAGGTGGTTGCCTTTCTTCGGAAGGACCTTGAACTTCGGCGTCTCGCTCAGCGCCACATTCATCCGGAATGTAGCGCTTTCGCATTTCCAGCCGTGCATGCGCGCGGCGACATCCGGCTCGACCGATCCGGCAGGCACGAGGCGGTCGAACAGCAGCTTCGGGTTCACGCCAGCAACGACGCTCTTCGCGCGCCAGGCCTTGCCGCCCGCGACCACGCCGCTCGCACGGCCGTCGCTCACGATGATTTCTTCGACCGGACTGCTGAGCAGGATGTCGACCCCCGCTTCTCTGCACGCCCGAGCCATCGCCTGGGTGATCGACCCCATTCCGCCGATCGCATGGCCCCATGCACCGGGAACGCCGGCGGCCTCGCCGAACAGGTGGTGGAGCAGGACGTAAGCGGTGCCCGCGCTGTGCGGCGATGCGAAATTGCCGACGATGCCGTCGAAGGCGAACAGCGCCTTCACGATGTCGGTCTCGAAATATCGGTCGAGCACCTCCGACGCGCTGCGAAGGGCGAAGTCATGGACGATCCGCGTTTCGCCCAGGGACAGGCCCGCCATGTCGCGGCCCAGCGTCACGATCTTGGGAAGCGCGCTGACTTTCGCTCCCGCATTGGGTGGGGCGCGCAGCAGCCATTTCTTGAGGAGGCGCACGACCGCATCGAGATCGCTGAGGTAGCGGTCATATCCCTCGGCATCGCGCTTCGAATGACGCGCGATCTCCTTGCGCGTGAGCCCGCCGCGGCCGGCAAGCAGGTAATCGCCGTCGTCCGGAAGGAAATTGTCGGTCTTGCGCAGCACGACCTTCAGCCCGTGCCGCTCCAGCTGCATGTCGCGGATCACCTTCGGGTTGAGAAGGCTCACCGTGTAGCTCGCCGCCGAATTGCGGAAGCCCGGAAGGAACTCGTCCGTCACCGCCGCACCGCCCACGACGTCCGCCGCCTCAAGGACGGCGACCTTCAGGCCCTTCCGGGCGAGATAATAAGCGCAAGTGAGGCCGTTGTGGCCGGCCCCGATTATGATCGCGTCGTGCAAAAATCCCCCAATCGGCTCATCGCATCAGGACCAGCTCTTCAGCCATGGTCGGGTGCAAAGCCACCGTTGCGTCAAAGTCTTCCTTCTTCAGGCGCGCCTTCACGGCAATCGCCGCAGCCTGAAGGATTTCGGGCGCGTCCGGCCCGATCATGTGCAGGCCGACGATCCGGTCCGTCTCGCCGTCGACCACGAGCTTGTAAAGCGAACGCTCGTTGCGTCCCGCAAGCACGTTCTTCATTGCCCGGAAGTCCGAAGTGTAGGTGCGGACGGATCCGAGCCGATTGCGTGCCTCGCCTTCCGTCATGCCGACCCCGGCCAGCGGCGGGTGGCTGAACACGGCGCTCGGAATGCAATTGTAATCGACGCGGGTCGGCTTGTTGCCGAAGAACGTATCGGCAAATGCCTGCGCCTCGCGGATCGCGACGGGCGTCAGCTGGATCCTGTCGGTCACGTCGCCGACGGCGAAGATCGACGGGTTCGACGTGCGATTGTCCTCGTCGACCTTGATCTGGCCCTTCTCGCCGAATTCGACGTCCGCCGCATCGCAGCCCAGGCCTTCGACGTTGGGCTGCCGCCCGATCGCGAACAAGGCCTGGTCCGCTTCGAGATCGTCGCACCCCTTGAGGCGGAGCTTGAGCGATCCATCGTCACGCCTCTCTATGGATTTGCCTATGACGTTGAACTCGTAATGGATGCCCTTGCGGATCGAGATTTGCAGCAGCCGGTCGACGATCTGCTGGTCGTAATGGCGGAGCAAAGTGTCGCTTCGATTGATCAGCGTCACCTGCGATCCGAACTGATGGAAGATGCCGGCGAACTCGTTGGCGATATAGCCGCCGCCGGCGATCACGATCCGGTCGGGCAGCTTCTCGAGATGGAAGACCTCGTTGGAGGTGATCGCATGCTCGATGCCCGGCAAGTCCGGCATCTGCGGGCGGGCGCCGGTGGCGATCAGGATCTTGTCGGCCGTGACGGTCTTGCCCGACCCCAGGTGAAGCGAGCTGGGCCCGGTCAGCTCGGCGCGCTCCTTGAAGATCGTGACCTCATGGTTGGTCAACGTCTCCGTATAAGCGCCTTCCAGACGCGAAACTTCCGCCAGCACATTGTCGCGGAGCACGGCCCAGTCGAAGCGCTTTTCCGGGACGTCCCAGCCGAACATCGCCGCATCGTCGAGATCTTCCGCAAAATGCGCGCCGTAGACGAGCAGCTTCTTGGGGACGCAGCCGCGAATCACGCAGGTCCCGCCGATCTTGTGTTCCTCGGCAATGCCGACGCGCGCTCCGTGCGCAGCCGCAACGCGTGCCGCGCGCACTCCGCCGCTTCCCGCGCCGATCACGAATAGGTCGAAGTCAGCCATTCAATTCGCCTCGCCGCGGGGTTCGAGCCACACGGCTCGCTCCTTGAAGTCGGCCGTGATCAGGAAATTCTTGAGGATCGACGTGCCGATGTTGAGCTCGTTAGCGTTCGGCTGAGCATCGACCGCTGCTTTGACATCGCGGAAAGTCGCGCCTGCCACGTCCAGGCGCTCGAGCACGACCATGTCGCGGTCGATCTCGCCGCCGATACCGCCGCCAGTCTTTCGTCCGACGACCTTGAGCCCAAGGCGCTCGACCATCGCCTGTGACACCATGACGTCGCTGCCGTTTCCAAGATCGAACTCCGCCTGGGCAGCCTTTCCATTCACCGTAACTGGAACGGACTCGATGCCGGCATGCTCCGTGAGCTGCAGCTGCTTGCCTGGTGGAACGGCCTTACGATCGGCATGATCGATCGTGCCTCCGGCCAAATCGATGCGGAGCCGGGCAGCATCGAACAACTCTCGACCGACGATCGCCTGGGTGGGCCGTTTAATGAGGCGCGACGACAGATCGCCAAGGTCGAGGACGACCACGGCTTCAGGGTGCAGGGTCACCCCAAGCGCCTCGATCTCGACATCCGGGACGATGCGCGCGGAAGCCTCTCCACCGGATCCCTTCATGATCGTTGCCCGACCTTCGGGCAGGCCGCCGCGCTTGGCGAGCGCCGGATCGACGATGGTCGCCTCCGCTCCGCTATCGAGCAGGGCTTCCGTCTGCACGCCGGCGACTTTTGCCGGAATGAAGAGCCGGCCGTTGTAGACCGTCAGCGGATCGGCAACTGCCGCGGCGGGCGTTGCAAGCAGGGCAAAAGCGGCCAACAGCCTCACAGTCCCGCCCTTTCAAGCAGTGCGCGCGTCGACGGGTCTAGGATCGCTTCCACACTGCCTTCCCCAAGGCTGCGGGCAATCTCCTTGCCGAGCTCCACCCCGAACTGGTCGAACGGGTTGATCCCCAACAATACGGCATTCGCGAACGTCCGGTGCTCGTAGAAGGCGATCAGGGCGCCGAGCGCGCGAGCATCCAGGCGATCGAGGAGGATCGTCGCGCTTGGCCGGTTGCCCGGATAGCGGCGCTGGGGATCGTCGCTGTCGCGGCCCGCCATCAGCGCGGCACCTTGCGCGAACGCATTGAGCAGCAGCTGAAGATGATGGTCGGAATCCTGTCGGTCGTCGCCCTCGCTGACCGCGATGAACTCAACCGGCGTCACGATCGTGCCCTGATGCAGCAGCTGGAACACCGCGTGTTGCGCGTCCGTGCCCGTGCCGCCCCAGGTTACCGGCGCGGTCGGCAGGTCGATCGGCTCCCCGTCGGCCTGCACGGACTTGCCGTTCGATTCCATCTCCAGTTGCTGGAGATAGGACGGAAGCAGCCGAAGCCGCTCATCGTAGGGGAAAATGGCGCGCGTCTGGCAGCCGACCTGCTCCACGTAGAAGCGATCCGCGAAAGCGGCGATCAGCGGCGCATTCGCTGATTCTTCGGTGAAGCGGAAGTGGCGGTCCATCTCGGCCGCGCCCTCGAGCAATTCCTCGAACGCGTCCCAGCCGAGCGCGAGCGCAGCGGAGATGCTGACCGAGCTCCACAGGGAATAGCGGCCGCCGACGCCTTCGCCGAATTGAAGGACGCGCGTCTCGTCGACGCCGGTCTCGACCGCCGCTTCGGGATCGGCGGTGACGGCGATGACACGGCCGTCGGGGTCGGCGACCTCGCCCTCGCGAAGCCATTGCAGCGCCGCCTCGAGATTCGCCAGCGTCTCGGCGGTCCGGAATGTCTTGGATACGGCAACGATCAAGGTTGTCGCGGGGTCGAGGTCGCTCACGGCCTCGTCGAACGCCGCCCCATCGATGTTCGACAGGAATCGCACCTGGACGCGCGTCTGGCTTCGCCCAAGCGCGTCGACCAGCAGGGCGGGCCCGAGCACGGAGCCGCCGATGCCGATATGGAGTACGCCCGTTACGTCCTTAAACGCTCCGCCCTCGATCGCATCGACGAGCGCACGCATCCGCTGCCGCCTCGCGGTCGCGAGATCGACATCCGCCGGCGCACCATTGCCTCGCTCTGCGACGTGCGTCGCCGCCCTGCCCTCGCTCGGATTGATTATCCCGCCGGAGAACAGCTCCTCGCGCTTCTCGTCGAACTTCCGCGCTTCAAGACGCTTCACGCATTGCTGGATCAGCCCGGAATCGAGGTGGGTTTTCGACCAGTCGAAGTAGAGGCCGCCCACGTCGAGGCTCAGGCGGGACAGCCGGTCAGGCTCGGACGAGAAGAGCTCGTCGAGCCGCTTGAGCTTTCCGGTCTGGTTTCCGCCCGCCATTGACGCAGCCACATAATGGCGGGGCCGGTAATTGCCACCCCGGCTTGACCTCGCACGGCCGCGCGGACAAGCGCCGACGATGCGATCTTTGTTCGCCCGCCGCGACGCTTCCGAAGCCCCGCGCCAAAAGACAGAGCCGGAAGGATTCTGGTCGACCGTTCGATTCTTCCTTAGCCTCGCCCTGCTGGCCTGGATCCTGCGAAGCCTGATCATCGCCCCGTTCAGCATTCCATCGGGATCGATGCTGCCGACGCTTCGGATCGGCGACTATCTACTCGTCGCCAAATGGCCCTACGGCTATGCGCAGGTCAGTTTTCCCTGGGGCTTCCCTCCGATCCATGGCCGCGTTCTCGGCGGCCTGCCTACCCGCGGCGATGTGGTCGTCTTCCGCCACCCGACAGAGGATGCGGACCTGATCAAGCGGGTGATCGGCCTCCCGGGCGACACGATCGAAGTCCACGGCGGCGCAGTGCTGCTTAACGGCCGGCCGCTCGTCCGCGAGGCTCTGCCCGCATTTCGAATGCCGATTAGCCCGAACAGCCCCTGCAAGACCATATCCGCTCCGGCAGTCTCGCAGACCGCGGGAACTGCTTACTGCCTCTATCCCGCGTTTCGGGAACAACTCCCCGACGGTATTACCTACACGACGCTGGACCAGGTCTCCGACGGTCAGGCGGACGATTTCCCCGCGACGCGCGTGCCTTCCGGTCACGTGTTCCTGATGGGCGACAATCGTGACGACAGCCTCGACAGCCGCTTCGCGCCCGCTCAAGGCGGAGTAGGAATGCTTCCCGTCGACAAGCTGATCGGCCGGGCATTGGTCACCTTCTGGTCGACCGACGGGAGCGCATCCTACTTCAAGCCCTGGACGTGGTTCACCGCGCTGCGTGCAGAGCGGATCGGCAACACTTATTCGGAGCAGCGCCGGTGAGCGCCGACATCCGCGCCTTCATTTCGAAGACTTTCGATTATTCGCCGCGCGACCTCGGTCTCTTCGAACTCGCCTTCACACATTCGAGTGTCGGCACCGACAGTTACGAGCGGCTGGAATTCCTCGGCGACCGCGTCCTCGGGGTCGTCATCGCCAACGCGCTTTACCTGCGTTACCCCAATGAGCCCGAAGGCAATCTGTCGAAGCGATACAACGCGTTGGTCGACCGCGAGACATGTGCCGAGAATGGCCGCGAGATCGGCCTTCCGCCGTTCATTCGCCTAGGCAGACAAGCGCGGGAGGATGGCGCGAAGGACAGCGACAACGTCATCGGCGACGTGATCGAGGCACTGATCGGCGCACTCTTCCTCGATGGCGGGCTGGACGTAGCGGAGCGCTTCATCCTGAAGACGTGGGCGGCCGATCTCGCAACGCAGCGTCGTGCGCCGCAGCATCCGAAATCGGCATTGCAGGAACTTGCCGCTGCCAAGGGCTGCAAGCCTCCCCAGTACGATCTGGTGTCACGAACCGGCGCGCATCACGCGCCGCTGTTCCGCGTCCGGGTCAGCGTGAAGTCGCTCGGCGAGGCGGAAGCCGAAGGGTCGTCGAAGCAGGAAGCGGAAACCTCTGCCGCGGCGACCCTGTTGTCGCAATTGCAATGAGTGAGCAGGACACCCGCGCCGGGTTCGTCGCCGTGATCGGGGCGCCAAATGCCGGCAAGTCGACGTTGGTCAATGCGCTGGTCGGGCAAAAGGTCGCAATCGTCAGCCCGAAGGCGCAAACCACGCGTGCGCGGCTGATGGGCATTGCGCTCGCCGGCAGCGTCCAGATCCTGCTTGTCGATACGCCCGGAATTTTCCAGCCAAAGCGGCGGCTTGACCGGGCGATGGTCGCGGCCGCCTGGACCGGGGCGCAGGACGCTGACCTCATCCTCCTCGTGATCGACGCCTCCGAGAGAGTCCGGGATGAAATTCTCGAAGGACTGGAGAAACGAGAGCATCCCCTGTTTCTCGTGCTCAACAAAGTCGACCTGGTGAAGAAGGAGAAGCTGCTCTCGCTTTCCGCCGAGCTGACCCAGCGCCTCGATCCCGACAAGGTCTTCATGATCAGCGCGACGCAGGGCGACGGGGTGCCCGACCTCAAGGACGCGCTCGCGGCGACGATGCCCGAGGGACCCTGGCTCTATCCTGAAGACGAAGTCTCGGACGCCACCGATCGCATGATCGCCGCCGAGCTCACCCGCGAGCAGCTCGTCAACCAGCTGCATCAGGAACTCCCCTATGAAACCGCGATCGAAACCGAGACCTGGGAGGATAGGCCTGACGGATCGACCGTCATCCGCCAGCAGATCCTCGTCGAGAGAGACAGTCAGAAGGCGATCGTCATCGGCAAGGGCGGGCGCCGGCTCAAGGCCCTTGGCGCAGCGGCACGCGAAGAGATTGCGCAGCACCTCGGCCGCCCCGTTCACCTGTTCCTCCATGTGAAGGTCAATCCTCGCTGGGACGAGGACCGCGGCCTTTATCGCGAGATCGGGCTCGACTGGGCGGACTGAAGCAATTCCTCCACCCAGGTAGGCACGACATCGCTCGCGGGACCGATGCGTACCTCGTCGAAGAAGATGCTTCCCTGGCTCGGCTCCAGGTTCATTTCGACCGTCATCGCTCCGCAATAGCGAGCGGTCTGGACGAAACCGGCGGCGGGATAGACCGCGCCCGACGTTCCGATCGATGCGAACAGGTCGCACTCGCGCAATGCGTCTTCGATCCGCTCCATTTCGTAAGGCATCTCGCCGAACCAGACGATATCCGGCCGTAAGCCTCCAGCTGTGCCGCAGGCGCGGCATTCGGCGTCGAGGCCCATCGCTCCGGTCCAGGCGAAGCGCTCGTCGCAACGCAAGCACCACGCTTTCTTGTTCTCGCCGTGCATGTGGATCAGCCGCTTCGAGCCTGCCCTTTCGTGCAGGTCGTCGACATTCTGAGTGACGACGAGCAGCTCGCCCGGCCATTCGGCGTCGAGCCGCGCAAGCGCCAGATGCGCGGCATTGGGCTTCACTTCCTCCAGCTTGGCACGGCGGGCGTTGTAGAATTGATGAACCAGGCCCGGATCGCGAGCGAATGCTTCAGGAGTCGCGACATCCTCGACCCGATGCCCTTCCCACAGACCGTCGTCGCCGCGGAAGGTTGCAAGTCCGCTTTCGGCGGAAATGCCGGCGCCTGTCAGCACAACGATCCGAGTGACTTCCTGATTCACCTTACGTTTATCCACAGACCGCTTGCGCGACTCGCGTGTAAATGATTGTTTTGCAAGCGGACCGAGTTGAGTTCTTTAAGGGGGGGCCGAGTCAGTGAGGAAGATCCTCCGCTCGCGTTTGCCGGAGCGGCTTGCGCACAGGGCGCCGCCTATTGTCGTTGAAGTGACGATCGGCCTGCTCGCGGCGCTGGCAATGCTGACGCTAAGAGCGTCCCTGTACGGCTTGGCGGGCGATCGCGCGCCTTACGCTCTGAACTTCCTCGCGGTCGTGGCTGCGGCTGTGCTGGCGGGCTGGCGCAGCGGTCTGATCGCGCTCGTGGCAGGCCAGCTCCTCGTCTGGTATATGATCGTCACTCCGCAGTTCAGCTGGACGGTCGCCGGCGCGGACAGAATTGGCGGCATGGTCATCTCGACCGCCTCTCAGGCGCTCATTCTCCTCGTCATCGGTCTCTACCAACGCGAGGTCGACAAGGGGACCGCCGAGCGCGAGCAGCGCCTGGCGCTCCTCGATGAAGCATTGCGGGAAATCGATCACCGTACCCGCAACAATTACCAGACCGTCCTCGCGATGATCGACCTTCAGGCGCGCAGGGCGCCCGACGCTACTGTCGCAGATGCCCTGCGCCAGGTCAGCGAGCGCATCCAGGCCATCGCCAATGCCTCACAGCAGCTTGCAGTCCGCAGCGCCGACCTGATGGCAATCCGTCTGGACGACCACCTATGCGGCCTGGTCAAGCAGATCGAACGGGGCCTGGGTCGGTCCGGCATCGAGATCGACTGTGAGGTCGATGAGGCTACCGCGAGCGTCGAGAAAGCGACGTCCATCTCGATCATCGTCAATGAGCTTGTCACCAACGCGATCAAGCACGCATTCAATGGCGAGGGCTCCGGCCGCGTGCTGGTCGCCGGCCGCACGGGGAACTCGTTCGAGTTGATCGTGACGGACGACGGGCGAGGAATGAAGGCTACGCGCAAGGACGATCACGACGGACTTGGCACCAAGCTGATCGAAAGCTTCGCCCGCCAGCTGGGCGCCAAGCATCAAGTCACCTCGACTGACCAAGGCACTACGCACCGGCTGGTCATTCCCAGCCTGCACTAAAGCTTGTGCGACTCGCCGGCCCATGATTGTTACGCGGGCGGACCGTTCCCGGCCCCGACGAGGATGGGGGATTGCCATGAAAACTGCATTCACTTTGACCCTGGCGGCTGCGGCACTCGCCCTTGCCGGTTGTGATCATCACGCGAAAGGCGAGCACCACGGCGCCGACACGGCCAAGATTGCCGACGAGATCAAGGCCAAGGAGGCGCAGTGGGAAAAAGATTATGGCGCCAAGGACGTGAATGCGCTGGCGGGGCAATATTCCGGCGATGCGGCGATGGCCGGTCCCGGCGATCCGCTGGCGACATCGGACGCCGAACGGCGCCGGCTGCTCGGTGGTCTAACCAGCGATCCAAACTTCGCGCTTGAATTCTCTTCCGATCGGATCCTCGTCGCAAAGTCCGGCGACTTGGCGTCCAGCCGCGGGCACTACAGTCTCACCATGACCGACAAGGCCACCAACAAGCCGGTCAGCAGCACCGGCTCATACCTGACCGTCTACCGCAAGGAGGACGACGGCAGCTGGAAAGCGGTCGATGACTTAATCACGCCGGGCCCGGCGGCAGCGACGCCTGCTGCGGCACAGTAAGCCACTTCAGCCGTTGGTGCCGAGGTGAGCGACGGGCAAATCCGGATCGGCATCGGCGGCTGGACCTACCCGCCATGGCGCGCTGTCTTCTATCCTGAAAAATTCCCGCAGGAGCGCGAGCTCGAATATGCATCGAGCCAGCTCGGAGCGATCGAGATCAACGCGACCTTTTACGGCCGCCAGAAGCCGAAAAGTTGGGAAACTTGGGAGAAGACGGTCCCCGACGGCTTCCAGTTTGCGATCAAGGGCTCGCGCTTTTGCGTGATGCGGTCGCGCTTGTGCGAGGGCGCGGAAGGCATCGGCAATTTCTTCGCCCAGGGCTTCGCTGCATTGGGACCGAAGCTCGGGCCGATCCTCTGGCAGTTCGCGGGACGACGGAAGTTCGACGCTGACGACATCGCGGGCTTCATCGATCTGCTTCCCGAAAAGCTCGACGGCATCCGGCTCCGTCACGCCATCGAGCCGCGCAGCGAAAGCTTTCGCGATGAGAAGTTCTTCGACCTCTGCCGCGCGCGAAACATTGCGATCGTGTTCGAGGATTCCGACGAATATCCGTGCATCGAAGCCGACACCGCGGACTTTGCCTACGCTCGCCTTCAGCGGATGCGGGAAGAGGTCGCCACGGGCTATGAAGATTCGACCCTCGACGGTTTCGCCGAGCGTGCTCGCAACTGGGTCGGTGAGGGCCGCGACGCTTATATCTTCATGATCAACGGCGCGAAGGTCCGCGCTCCTGCGGCTGCGCTGGCGCTCCAGGAACGGCTTCGCTAACCAGCAGCCATGCGCACTGCCGACCAGCCGATACGCATCAGCTTGTTCGCGCCCAGCGGGCGGATGGGCCAGGCCATCGCATCCGCCGCATCGGACGATCCCGGCTTCGTCATCGACCAGGATCACGCCGATGTCCTCATCGATTTCTCCGCTCCGGCAGCGCTGGAGGCGAGCCTGGATCGCGCGGTCTCGGCCGGGATTCCGGTCCTCATCGGGACCACGGGGCTCGATAGCACCGCCGACGATCGGATTGCGCAAGCCGCGAAGCAGGTCGCGGTGCTCCGCGCCGCGAACACGTCGCTCGGCGTCGCCCTCCTTGCCGAGCTTGTCGAGCGGGCGGCGAAAGCGCTCGGGCCAGACTGGGATGCTCAGATTTTCGAGATTCATCACCGCAACAAGGTAGACGCGCCATCGGGCACGGCCTTGATGCTGGGCAAGGCAGCGGAAGGCGCCGGCCACTCGGTCGGTTATGCCTCGCTTCGTGGCGGAACGGTCGCCGGCGATCACGACGTGCTGTTCCTGGGCCCGGAAGAGCGCGTCATCCTGTCTCATCGGGCCGAAAGCCGGATGATCTTCGCCCGCGGCGCCCTCGCCGGAGCGCGCTTCCTCGTCGGAAAGCCGGCCGGGCTCTATTCGATGCGGGATGTCGTCGGCAGCCTGTGAAACGCGACCAGGTTTTCGAATTCTTCCGCCGGCTCGCCGAGGCGAACCCCTCGCCGACGACCGAGCTCGAATCCGCCAATCCCTATCAATTGCTCGTTGCGGTCGTGCTCTCAGCCCAGGCCACCGACGCCAGCGTCAACATCGCCACCCGGCCTCTTTTCGAACGCATTAAGACGCCCCGCCAAATGGTTGATCTAGGCGAGGAAAGTCTGCGCGACGCGATCAAGACCATCGGGCTGTTCAATACCAAGGCGAAGAACGTGATCGCCCTCAGCCAGGTGCTGATCGACCAATATGGCGGCGAGATACCTCGCACTCGGGAGCAACTGCAGGCCCTCCCCGGCGTCGGACGGAAGACAGCCAATGTCGTTCTCAATACGGCCTTCGGCGAGGAAACCTTCGCGGTCGACACGCACGTCTTCCGTGTCGGCAATCGCACCGGTCTCGCGCCCGGAAAGAATGTCGATGAAGTCGAGGCCAGGCTCGAAAGGATCGTTCCCCAGCCCTTCCGCCGGGACGCGCATCACTGGCTCATCCTGCACGGCCGCTACACCTGCAAAGCCAGGCTGCCCGAATGCTGGCGCTGTCCTGTGATCGATCTTTGCCGCTATCAGCCCAAGACGCCGCCGCCCGAAGAGCGGACTAAACCCACCGCCGCGCGAACCGGGACCCGAGGGTCGTCAGCAGCTCATATTGCGAAAGACCGGACTGGTGCGCCGCGTCCGGCAAGGCGTAGTCGAGCTCGACCCAGTCGCCTTCCTTGAGGTCGGGTGCGGCGTCGCAGCCGACGGCGATCAGGTCCATCGAGACGCGGCCGATCACCGGCAGCGTGATCTCGCCGGCAAATGCCATTCCGCGCGACGAGAAGCCGCGTAAATAGCCGTCCGCGTAACCGATGTTCAGGATTGCGGCCTGCGTATCCTCATCGGCGGTGAAGGTTGCCCCATAGCCGCAGCTTTCGCCGGCATGGATAGTGCGGCGCTGGACGATCTGCGCTTCGATTCGAGCCACCTGGCCGATCTGGCCCTCCGCCTCGGCGCGAGGAACTCCTCCGTAGATCGACAGCCCGGGCCGGACGAGGTCGAAGCTGTAATCGCGCCCCAGGCAAATGCCGGCCGAGTTGGCAAGCGCGTAGCGCTTGGCGGATATTGCCCCCACGACAGCACGAAAGCGCTCGAGCTGCATCACATTAAGCGGGCAATTCTCGTCGCCGCACGCGAGATGGCTGTGGAGCGTATCGATTGAAAGGCCGGCCAGCAGCTCGCTCTGTTCAGGGCGCAGGCCGAGCCGATTGATTCCGGTGTCGATCATCACATCGCACGCGCGATCGGGCGCGATCTCTTTCCACCTCGCCACCTGGTCGGGACTGTTGAGCACGGGGCGAGCCTGCGAGTTCAGCGCCGCCTGGACGTCGTCGGGACCGGGACCGTGCAGCACGACGACGCTGGAATCTTCCGGGACGTCGCCCAGCGCCGTGGCTTCGGCATAGGTCGAGACGAAGAAGGTCCGGCATCCCGCGTCATAAAGCGCATCGAGCGCGTCGCGCGCGCCGAGACCATAGCCGTTCGCTTTGACCGCGGCCCCGGCTGGCACTCCTGCCCGCTCCTGCAGCCAGCGCCAGTTCGACTGGAGTGCGGAGGCGTCGATGGTCAGGCGCAACGGTTGATGCATGCAGCGGCCCTAGCTGTTTCGCGTGCGAAGACTAGTCCTGCTCTGCGCGGTGGGCGGCGGCCAATTCGCCCATCGATGTGAAACGGAAGTCGAAATGCGGCCTCGGGTCCGGCAGCACAGTTGCGCCGGAGCCCGGCTTATCATGCCTCCGGTCTATCCACGCCGACGCGATCCCCATCAGGTTCGCGGGCACATGATCGTGGAACAGGCTTTGTGCGACGTGGAGCAGGCGGCCCTTTTCGATCCCCGTGTCCCGCAACCTGTCCAGCATATATTCGAAGTTGCGCAGCGAAGGCTTGTAGGAGCCGATATCCTCAGCCGTGAAGATATGGTCGAACTCTACGCCGAGCCGCTCATTGCTCCTCGCGAAGCTTCGCCGGTCGACGTTCGACAGTATGATCAGTCTGAAATGCTGCTTGAGGTAGCGGAGCGCTTCCTGAGTATCGGGGAAGGCCGGCCAGTCACCGACGGACGCACCGAACTCCCTCGCTTCATCGGGCAATGCCGACACCCCGAGGCGAGATGCCAGTCGCTCGTAAACCCGCTCCAGGAGCTCCGAATAGCGCAGGCCCGGATGTTCCTCCTCGGTCTCGTGCTCGACCGGGCCGTAGATCTGGAGAATGTCCTCAGGCGAGACTTCACCGCGTTCGGCAAGCGGCGCGAGGGCCCGGGTCAGGCCCGTCTCCCAGTCGATGAGGGTTCCGTAACAGTCGAAGCTCAAAGCCTCGAATTGGGAAAGTCTCATGTGAAGTATCCCGCGCGTCTCGGCAGGGGAGCCGCCTAAAGACGCGCGGGAATTGGGGCAAGCGGGACGGTCAGCGTGCGATGGCCACGCGGATGCTGTCGTTTCCATCCTTCGACGCCAGTATCGCATCGCGCTGCTCGTGAGCGCGAGCGAGGACGTCATCGCGGCAGGCGCGGACTGCATTCTTCCCGTGAAGGTCGACGTCGGAGGCGGTTCCGCAAACCTCTCGCGCCGCCTGTACGAGCCTGAGTTCGAGCGCGCGCTGGCCGGCGGCATCGTTTAGGTTGAGGTCCGCGGTCCGGACGATGCTGACGTTCGTCTCGGGGGTCGCTGGCTCGGAAAAGGCGGGGGCAGCCTTGATGGCGGCTGCGGTGATCAGCGCCGAGGCGATCACGATATTGATGGCTTTCACGTCGCGTCTCCTGTTCGAGTGCGACCCTCCATTTAGTCTCCTTTCGAAACTTACGTGAGCAACGATGTCGTGATATGATTCTGCAAAATTGCAGAACACGCTCAGCGCCTGAAAGGCGCTAGGATGCTGGCCGATGCTCGATTGGAACGACCTCCGCTACTTCCTCGCGGTCGCGAATGGCGGCAGCACGCTCGCTGCCGGCAGGTCGATGCGCGTCAGCCAGACAACAGTCGCCCGCAGGATTGCCGCGCTCGAGGCGGCCCTTGGGATCCAGCTCTTCGAGAAGAGGCAGGCCGGCTATGCGCTCACGCCCGTCGGCCAGGAGCTGCTCGCTCAGGCTCGCGATGTAGAGGTCGTCATTTCGAAGTTCGCTAACGCAGCCGAATCCCAGTCGCGGGACTCCAGCGGCGTCGTTCGCATCACGTCGGAAGAGATTTACGCGCTTTCGCTGCTTAGCCCGCTCCTCCGCGAGCTCCACGAGACGCATCCCGAGATCATTATCGAGCTGGATACGGCGAGCACGTTACGCGACCTTGGCGCCGGCGAAGCGGACATCGCGCTACGCAGCAGCTCGATGAAGCAGCCGGCAGGCCTGGTCGGCAGGCGGCTCTGCGTTGACGATTGGACGCTCTATTGCAGCCGGGACTATGCCGCGCGCCACGGTCGCCCCACCAGCGTCAGGGACCTTCGGCATCACGCGATCGTCGGCGGCGGCGGCGAAAAGCTCTGGCATCACTATCAGGCCTGGCTGCAAAGCCTGAAGCTTGAAGATCGCGTGGCGATGCATCACGCGACCTCATGGGGCCTGCTGTCGGCGATCCGCTCGGGCTTTGGCGTGTCGGTCCTGCCCTGCGTCGTCGGCGACGCCGACCCGGAGCTGATCCGCTGCATCCCGCCCAAGGAGGATCACGGCCGCGTCCTCTGGCTCCTGACCCATGAGCGGGTCCGGAACACGCCGCGTGTCCGCACGGTCATCGATTTCCTTTACGAGCGCCTGAGCCGCCACGTGCGCCAGCTCGAAGCGGATCGGGCAGCGGCAGCGGCCTGATCAGAGTCCGCCCGCGACCGGTTCGAAGCCGGCTTCCCGCAACCGGTCGGCAAGATCCTCGCTTGTGCTTCGCGCCAAGTCGCCGTCTTCCGAACGGATCACGAAATTGGCACCGTATCGCCCGTCCCTGAAGAACGGGTAGCTTCCGATCGCCACGCCCGGATGCGCGGCCTCGGTCTCGCGCAGCAAGTCGGCGACGTCGCTTTCAGGAGCCCGCGCGCCCACGGTGACGGATACGATCGGCTTTCCCCCTTCCAGCTTGCCGCTCAGCGCCTCAAGCATGCTCGCCGCGATGTAAGGCACGCCGGCCATGATGTAGACGTTCTCGATCTTGACGCCCGGCGCACCCGACGTCGGGTTCGGGATCAGCTCGGCGCCTTCCGGCACCCGTGCCATTCTCAGTCGCGCCTCGGTGAGGCCTCCCGGGCGGTCGCGATAATAATCCTCCAATATGGCCCTCGCCTCCGGATGCACGATGACCGGCACGCCGAATGCAGCGGCGATCGCATCGACCGTGATATCGTCGTGGGTCGGACCGATCCCCCCTGTCGTGAAGAGATAGTCGTAGGCCGCGCGAAGCTCGTTGACGGCGACCCCGATCCGCGCGGGCTCGTCGGGAACGATCCGCACCTCGGCCAGCCTTATGCCTTGCTCGTTGAGCCAGGTCGCGACCTGCGCGACATTCTTGTCCTGCGTGCGGCCTGACAGGATCTCGTCGCCGATCACCGCGAGTGCTGCGGTCCACTGCCTCGATCGATCGGTCAACGGCTCGGCTCCTATTCGACTTCCGGGGCCCCCGTGCCTATTTAAGAGCCATGACTCAATATATCACCGTTGCCGCCGACGACCGCGTCGAAGCCCGCAACGGCACCATCAAGCTGCACGGCCCCGAAGGATTCGAAGGCATGCGCCGCGCGGGCCGCCTCGCCGCCGAAGTCCTCGACGCCCTTGTCCCTCACGTCGTTCCCGGCGTCTCGACGCAGGCGCTCGACGATATCGCACGCAGCCACATGCTGGATGCCGGCGCCGTTCCTGCGACGCTCGGCTATCGCGGTTATACCAAGAGCTGCTGCATCTCGATCAACCACGTCGTCTGCCACGGCATTCCAAGCGACAAGACGCTCAAGGACGGCGACATCGTCAATATCGACGTCACGCCGATCCTCGACGGCTGGCATGGCGACACGAGCCGCATGTATCTCGTCGGCGACGTTCCGCTGAAGGCGCGGAAGCTCGTCGACATCACTTACGAATGCCTGATGCTGGGTATCGATCAGGCGAAGCCGGGCAACCGCCTGGGCGACATCGGCCATGCGATCCAGCGCCATGCCGAGGGGCAGCGCTACAGCGTCGTCCGCGATTTCTGCGGCCACGGCCTCGGCCGGCTGTTCCACGACAGCCCCGAAGTGATCCACGCCGGCCGCCCGGGGACCGGGCCGGAGCTTAGGCCCGGCATGTTCTTCACCATCGAGCCAATGATCAACATCGGTCGCCCCGACGTGAAGGTGCTCGACGACGGCTGGACCGCGGTCACACGCGACCGCTCTCTCTCGGCCCAGTTCGAGCATTCCATCGGCATCGCCGAAGACGGCTGCGAGATTTTTACGAAGAGCCCTGCCGGATTGGATCACCCGCCTTATTGATGCGTTGAGCCTTATTGACACGGCTGTAAGCTAATGACAGCTTGAGCCGCGTGAATTGAGGCTCTCGGGAATGTTCCGCCACACGATCGCGATACAGCCTGCTGACATCGACCACATGGGGCACGTGAACAACAGCGTGTACCTGAAGTGGGTGCAGGACGCGGTGGTTGATTACTGGAACAGCGTGGCGCCGGCGGATGCGGTGGCGAGCCACCTCTGGGTCGCGCTCAAGCACGAGATCTCCTACCTCAAGCCAACATTCCTCCAGGACGCGGTCGTCGCCGAAGTCATCGCGGAAAAGGTCGAGGGCGCCCGCGCTTATTTCACGACGATCGTGCGGCGCGGCCAGGATGTGCTGAGCGAGGTCAAGAGTACGTGGTGCTGCCTCGATGCCGCGAGCCTCCGGCCGGTTCGCCTTGCCCGCGACATCGTCGGCAGGTTCCTGCCGCCCTCAGCTTAAGCGCCGCATCCACTCCGCAAGCGCGTCGAGCGCTTCGGCCTCCGCTTCGGCCGGAGTCCGACCGCTCTTGGCCGCGACCCTGAAGGAATGGTCGCCCTCGGCAACCAGGTGAAGCGTCGCTCGGTCACCGAGTTTCGCCACGACCGGTTCGAGCAGGTGCCGCTCCGCCAGCGCATCGCGCGTCCCAGACACGAACAGCATCGGCACCTGGACCTGCCGCAGATGCTCGGCGCGCTCGATTCCCGGCTTGCCTGCCGGGTGCAGCGGGAAGCCAAGGAACGCCAGCCCGATTACCCCAGGAAGCGGCTCGACCGCCTGTGCCTGCGACGTCATTCGCCCGCCAAACGACCGTCCGCCGGCGAAGAGGGGCAAATCCGGCGCGAGCCGGGCCGCTTCCGTCGCGGCCGCACGAACGGCGGCATGAGCAATGCGTGGCGGGTCCGGCCGCCTGGAGCCCTTTTCCATGTAGGGAAACTGATAGCGAAGGGTCGCAATGCCCCGTTCGGCCAGCCCCTGCGCGTTGGATTCCATCGCTCTGTGCGTCATCCCCGCACCGGCCCCGTGGGCGAAGAGATAGAGAGCCTTGGCTTCAGCCGGCCTGATCAGCAGTGCCGAAACGTTCTCGTCGCCAACGGCGATCTTCAACGGACTTTCATCCACGGCGCGGACGTATCAGCTGCAACGTCAGCTTTCGACCCAAACCGGACGCGAGGTCTGTCGACCCATTGCAGACACTTGGATGCTGTGTGACCTTGATGAAGCATGGATCCTATTCTCGAGTGGCTACGAAAGGCGCTAGCCGATCCAAAACTGACGGCGCTTAGACGTCTTCTTAGCCGCCGCGATCTGTCGACCGAGGTTCGCACCTCGGTGAAAGCCTATATCGAGGCAGACGAGCAACTAGAGGGGAAGCTGAGGAGAGCCGGCCGGAGTCCAGACCGTCTCCTGTCAATGCGACGCGCGGCATTACACGGGGAGCCGCGTGGGCCACTTTTTTCGGCTAGCTTCCTCGACTACGTCGATGGGAAGGACCCCCCGATCCGGTTTGAGCGTGGCGACCCCTTGATAGGCGGAAAACAGTCTCGAGCCATCGACCGGATGACGGGCGAGTATATGACGACACGTTCAATTCACTGGCAGAATCCCACGCGTGATTACGTACTATTTTGTGCCGACGGAACGGAGCAATCCGTTTCCACCGTCGAGCAGGAAGTCGTCGACGTCCAAGGCGACGGCAAAGTTGGCCTGTACAAGGTCCGAGTCCTTCACATCATGGAGGTAGCGATCGATGGCTCCCGCTCCGAGGTCGCTGAGCTACCCGACAGCTATGCGGAACGCTTGGCGGATTTTATTGCCGCGCTCCTTCTCGATCATGCTCCCGCGCGCCATTCTGCTGAGATCACCTTCGATCTCGGTGGAGAGGTCCGATCATGGTGAGACTTGTGCCCCGTGTCCGCTTTCCACCCAAAGCTGCCGTGACAGCTTCCGACCCATTCCTGACGCTAGCGGTCCGCCTTAACGGGTTACTTTCTGCCCTTCACCAGCCACACGACCGCGAGCAAGAACGCCGCCGTGAGGACACCGGAAATTAGTCGCCTCTCAACGTCGATGCCGCCTGTCACGCCGGGCGTGCTTGGAAGGACGAAGAATAGGAGAGCAGCAAGGAGAAACCCGGCGCTGATGACGACCATTCGTGCGTTCATCGCGGATTGTTAGCTGTCTCTGCACCTCATGCAAATGTCGGCCTGCGAAGCGTCAACTTTCCACCCATTGCGGACATTCGCCAACATGCGATGATACCTCGAAACAGGTTGCCGGGTGGGATCAATGATCTTCAAACGCGCCGTAGCCAAACTTCGCGCCCAGGATTGGACGGCGATCACCATCGAATTAGTGATCGTCACGCTCGGCGTGCTCATCGCGCTCGCCGCGCAGCAATGGGCCAACGGTCGGGCACAAAAAAGCCAGATGAGCGTCACCATGAAGGCGGTACGCGACGAAATGGTGCACCATTACGTCTACGCCATTGAATATCGGGTCGTTTATCCCTGCGTCGAGGCGCAGCTGAAGCTTCTCCGCGACCGCGTGCTCGCCAGCGGCGCGACGTTGACCCCCGCGCCGCTCTATCGCGACGAAAATTTCCACTATGTCGTCATGCAGCCGAGCAAGAATTATTCGGCCGACGCGTGGCGGGCGGCCATCAGTGACGGCACTGTCCAGCGCCTTGAGCCATCACTGCGCGCGCAATTGACGGGTCACTACGGCCAACTTCCCGAAATCGAGCAAGCCAACGCCGCAAACAACGAATCTGATGAGGCGCTCATCGCGCTTACTCATCGTCTGCCGCTCGACCCATCGGTCCGTTATTCCATCATTCGGGAAATCGAGCAGGTTCGAGCCCGAACAGAATATCTCGACTACATGAACGGCGATATCGTCGACAATGTCCGACGGGCCGGGAGACCCCCATCGGCCGGCGAGACTCGCGCCGTCGTCGAGCACTTTGGGACCTATAAGTTCTGCAAGGCGCACGGCCTCCCGATGCTTCCCTTCAAAGACGCGATGGTGGCCGTGCCCAATTGATGGGATCCTAACGTCCGCCTTCCACCCATTGCGGACTTTCCAGCCTTAGGTTCGCTTTCGACCCGTAGCGGACGTTGGCGGCGTGCGGCATTGCCCTGGCATCGTGAGATCGAGTGATAATCCCAGTTCACAATAACGCGTGCTTTCGTGCGACATTCCAATCCACGCGGCCGCGCACGCCCTTCAGCCTGCGGGTGGTCGACGCCTGCCAGATCGTCCACTGACGCGCACCGAAGCGAGGCTTGGACCGGATGCTGCGAAGCCAGAGCGGGCGCTTGAAGGTTGCGCTGACCCGGTAGCGTTTGTCGAAGTGAGGGGTGAGATAGAGAACGGCATGCCGGCCGTAGCGCGCCTCCACGATCTGCAGGAAATCACCGAGCTCCCTGTGAAATTTCGCCCGGGAAGGCCGGCGCTTGCAGTTGCCGGGGAATTCGAGGTCCACGGCAGGCGGCAGCGCTCCCGCATCGACCGGCACGTGCCGCACGAAATGGGCCGCCTGATCGCGCCCGCTTCGGCAGAGCGTAAAGAAATGGTACGCGCCTCGGTGGATACCTGCCGCGTCGGCTTCCCGCCAATTGATCGAGAAGCGCCGGTCGGCGTGGTCCGCGCCCTCAGTTGCCTTGATATAGGCGAAGTCCACACCCTGGCGCGGCAGCCTCTCCCAGGCAATCCGCCCCTGATGGTGCGAGACGTCGATACCCTGGAAGGGATAACGTTTTTCCGAAGGATGCCACCGGCTGGAGGCCCGCGGCGAAGCCTCGGCGATCGCAATGGGAATCATCGCCGCTGACATGATCACGAGCCAGCGGAACGCAGCGGGATTCATTGGCCCTTGAGCCGCCTGCCGACGTCTTCCATCGCCAGCGAGGTGGCCTCGGCGCGCTTTAGGGCAGTGCGCACGACGTCCTCTCCGATGCCCTCGCGACGCCAGCTGTCCAGGAAGGCCTCAAGCTGGAAGTAGAAGCTGTCGGCCAGCTTCCGGATTTCACCAGTGGGGATCGAACATTCCAGATCACTCTTTGGCGGCCTGAAGGACCTCGCACGCAACCCGAGTGCCATTGCCCAGCTGCTCCTCTTGAGCATTCGTACTTGCGGGTAGGCTGCTACTTGCGGGACCCAACACACATCAGGACAAATCCGGTCTCCGCCCAACACGCCTTACGTGGGCAACCGTTCGTCGAACCGCCGTGAAACCGCGAACGCAATGGGCGACGTCCACTTTCGACCCATCGGCGATGTTAATGTCCCGCTTGATGATATTAATTTAACGGAGCAATGTGCCGCACAATCTCGTCGAGGGAGGTCGATGGCACGCGTCTTTCTCAGCTACGCGCGTGACGATGTAGAGCTCGCCAAGCAATTGGCGGAGCTTATCGGCCAATGCGGTCACAGCGTCTGGTGGGACCGCGAAATTCAGGGCGGCTCCCACTTTTCCGATGAAATCGACAAGGCATTGCAAGATGCCGATGCAGTGCTGGTCCTCTGGACCGAGACATCGGTGAAATCCTCCTGGGTGCAGGACGAGGCCGCGGAGGGCCGGGACTCCGGACGGCTGGTGCCCGTCGTATTGAACGGCGTTCGGCCGCCCCTCGGGTTTCGTCAGTTCCAATCGATCGATCTGGGGAACTGGACCGGTCGAGGGGAGCCGCATCAGTTTGAATTACTGCTTAGGGCGCTGGAAAAGACGGACGACGGCAAGGCCGCGTCGGCAAGGCATACCCAACCGGAGCAATCCCAGAAGGTCGTCCATTCCATCTGCGTTCTCCCCTTCGCAAACATGAGCGGCGAGGCTGAGCAGGAATATTTCAGCGACGGAATCAGCGAGGACATCATCACCGACCTTTCGAATGTGTCGGCGCTGTCGGTCATCGCGAGGAACACGTCGTTCACGTTCAAAGGCGTGTCGCTGGACGTGAAGGAAGTCGCGGAGAAGCTCGGCGTGTCGCACGTGCTCGAAGGCAGCGTCCGCAAAGCCGGAAACCGGGTTCGTATCACCGCTCAGTTGATTGACGGCCTCAAGGGCGATCATGTGTGGGCCGCGAGGTACGATCGTGATCTGACCGATATATTCGCGATCCAGGACGAAATCTCGAATGCAATCGTCGATGCGCTAAAGGTCAAGCTTCTTCCGGAAGAAAAGAAGGCCATCGAGAGCCGCGGCACTTCGAGCGTCGAAGCCTACAACGTCTATCTCATGGCGCGGCAGCAATGGATCAGCGGAACGTTCGGCGATCCGCGACGCGAAGAAGCGATCGTCAAACTATGTCGTCAGGCGACCACCCTCGACCCGAATTACGCGCAGGCCTGGGCGCTGATGGCCCTTGCTCAGCTGGACCTCAAATTCGTTCATGGACAGGAACAAAACGCCCTGCCCGCCGCGGAACGCGCGCTGGAGATCAATCCAAACCTTGCGGAAGCCCACTGCATCAAGGCGCGCTATCTCGAGGAAGAAGGCCATGCCGATGAGGCAGAGCAGCAGATGCGCACCGCGCTGAGGCTCGATCCAGACTGTTGGGAGGCGAACCGCGAGGTTGCTCGAATGCTGTTCCGGCACGGCCGCATCCAGGATGCGATCCCCTACTTCGAAAAAGCGGCGTCGCTGATGGATACCGACTGGTCCAATCCGATGATGCTCATCACATGTTACGATTCGCAAGGCGATGAGAAGCAGATGCGGCTGGCGGCGCAAAAGGCGGCCGAGCGAGCCGAACGCGCCTTGGCGAAAGACCCCACCAACGGGACCGCAATGGCCGTCGGCGCATATTCCTTCGCGATGTCCGGCGACAGGGAGCGCGCGCGTGAATGGATGCATCGGGCGCTGTTGCTCGATCCCGAGAACCTCAACATGCGGTACAACCTCGCATGCACGATCATCCGGCAGATCGGCGACCTCGACGAGGCGGTAACGGTGATGGAGCCGTTTTTCGAACGCCTGAACAGCACGACGCTGATGCGGCATCTGGAAGTCGATCCCGATCTCGATCCCATCCGCGACGATCCGCGTTTCAAGGCTCAGCTGGCGTCCGCAAAGAAAAGGTTGGGAATGCACGCGACAGCCGAGCGCTCTTAGCTTTTTTGACAGATTGGCCCGCCCCCGAAGCTCTCCGCTTCGGGAAACAGGCTTCTAGGCCGCCGCTGGCTTCGCTTCCGCGTCCCAACGCGAGGTCAGCTCACGCGCGGCTTCGACGTCGGGCGGGAAGTCGACCTCGCCCCATTCCTCGCCGTTGATGTCGAGCGTCCACACTTCGCTGCTCTGCGCCAGGTGGTGGATGACCCGCAGGTACCAGATCGTGGTGCTCTCAGGGGTGCGGATCGCGCGCTCGATCGCTTCGCGGAAGCGCTCGGCGCCGCCCGCTCGGAACGCCAGCAAGCCGATCGACTCCGCGTTGACCCCTTCGCTCAGCCGCTTGCCGATGGCTTTCAGAAGGCCGCCATCCTCGACGACCTTCATGTCGTCGTCGTCATAGCCTTCCGCCTTGCGGTCTATGGTGACGCAGATGCCAGGCCGGTCGTTTTCCACGACCCGGCGCATCAGCGCGTTGGAAACCAAGGTGTCCCCGTTCCAGACAAGGGTGTCGCCGCTAAGCTCCTCGCGGGCCATGTAGAGCGACCCGGTATTGTCCGCGACCTTGTAGAAGGGATTGTAGATGGTCCGGGTGCGCGGACCGCCGCTGCGTTGTGCCAGCGCGGCTTCGATCTGGTCGTCGCGAAAGCCGGTCACGACCACCGCTTCGTCGACTCCATTCGCTGCGAGCGTGTCGAGCTGCCGGTCGAGCAGGCTGCGTCCGGTGAAATCGATCAGGCACTTGGGCCGGTCGTCGACCAGGTGGCCAAGCCGCGAGCCCTGACCTGCGGAGAGGATGATTGCCTTTTTCACCTGCGCGGCCCTGCCTTCCAAATACGGCGGCGATTGGGCATTAGCGTTTCGATCGTCGAATAGGGGCCGCCCACGTGAAAAAGATCGAAGCGATCATCAAGCCGTTCAAGCTCGACGACGTCAAAGACGCGTTGCACGAAGTCGGCGTTTCCGGCCTGACGGTCAGCGAGGTGAAGGGTTTCGGCCGCCAGAAAGGGCACACCGAGCTCTATCGCGGCGCCGAATATGTGATCGACTTCCTTCCCAAGGTGAAAGTGGAGGTCGTGGTCGAGGACAGCCTCGCCGAGAATGTCATCGAAGCGATCGAAAATGCCGCGCGCACAGGTCGCATCGGCGACGGCAAGATCTTCGTGATCGACGTGGAGCAGGCGATTCGAATCCGTACCGGCGACAGGGGGCCCGACGCGATCTAGCCACGATGATGGACGAACGCCTCGCTTCCATGTCCCCTGATGAGCTGCGCGGAGCCATGCGCAGCCTAGGCTATCGCACGCAAAACGACCTCGCGCAGGCGATCGGCGTCTCGCGATCGGCGGTGAGCCTTTGGCTCGAAGGCAAGGTCGGCGTTCCCCGTCCCATCGCGATGCTCCTGAGGATGCTGGTGGCGGCGCAGCGCCGCGCCTACTGACCCGCCCATGCTAGAGCTCGACGACCAGCAACAGGCCGCCCGCGACTGGTTCGAATCGCTGCGCGACAGGATCTGCGCTTCGTTCGAGGAGATCGAGCGCGAAGCGGGCTCCGACGCCGCATTCGCTTACACCCCGTGGGAGCGCACCGATCACAGCGGCGACCCGGGCGGCGGAGGCGTCCGCGGCCTGATGGCCGGCAAGGTGTTCGAGAAGGTAGGCGTCAACGTCTCCACCGTCGGCGGCCAATTCTCACCGGAGTTCGCGAAAAGCATCCCCGGGGCGGACGACGACCCGCAATTTTTCGCGACCGGCATCAGCCTCGTCGCGCACATGGCCAACCCGCACGTGCCCGCGGTCCACATGAACACGCGCTTCCTCACTACGACAAAGCGGTGGTTCGGCGGTGGCGCGGACCTAAACCCCGCCATCCCCTCTGCGGAGGATACCGAGGCCTTCCACGCGCGCTTCCGCGCTGCGTGCGCTGCCCACGACCCGACCTTCTATCCGCGCTTCTCAAAGTGGGCTGAGGAATATTTCTGGCTCCCGCACCGCAGTGTCTCGCGCGGCGTCGGCGGCATCTTCTACGATTATCTCGAGGATCATTTCGACGCGCATTTCGCTTTCACGAAAGACGTCGGGGAGGCCTTTCTCGACATCGTGCCGAAGATCGTCCGCAAGCGGATGGATACGCCCTTCACCGACGAGGACATGGAGCGGCTGCTGGAGTTCCGCGGCCGCTACGTCGAGTTCAACCTGCTTTACGACCGCGGCACCCTGTTCGGCCTCAAGACCGGTGGTAATGTCGACGCGATCCTGATGAGCCTGCCGCCGCTGGCGAAGTGGAAGTGAGCTACCAGGACCTGCCCGACGGTGAGCTGGCGGCGGTTGTCACCTTCCTCGAGATGAGCGAACGCCCGGATATCGCCTCTCCGCGCGGGACCCTGCAGCTGCGCCGCGTTGGCCATGCCTCACCCGACCAATATCGCGCCTTGTTCCGCAAGGTCGGCTCGCCCTGGCTGTGGTTCTCGCGGCTGATGATGGACGACGAGAAGCTGGAAGCGATCGTCGGCGATCCCGCCGTCGAGCTTTACGAAGTCGCCGCGGTCGAAGCGGTCGTCGGGATGCTGGAGCTCGATTTTCGCGAGGCGGGCCAGTGCGAGCTGGCGTTCATCGGCCTCATCCCGCAGCTCGCCGGCCAGGGACATGGCAAGTGGCTGCTGTCCGAAGCTTTGTGGCTCGCCTGGCGCGAGGAGGTGAAGCGCGTCCATGTCCACACCTGCTCGCTCGACCACCCGGCGGCGCTGCCGGCTTACCGCCGTGCCGGATTCCGTGCCTACAAGCGAGCGATAGAGCGCTTCCCGGACCCGCGCGTCCTCGGCATTCTTCCCGCCGACTGCGCGCCTCAGATCCCGCTCTTGGGCACGCTCACTTCGACGTCGGCCCGCCCCGCGAGCTGAGTGTACATCCGCGCCAGCATGACCGCGAGCATGGTGGTGACGGCCGCCTGCACCAGGGCCTGAACCAGCGAGACCACCAGCGCGCTGACGCTCATCGGTTCGATCGGCCCGATGACGAGCCCGACGATGATGCCGACGGCAGCGCCAATGGCGATTACGACTACCACGGCTGCGAGGAAGAACAGCAGGACGAACCCCAGCAGCTGCCAGCCATGCCCCCTCGTCAGCTCCCAGCTGCGTTGGATGATGGCGATCGGGCCGATGCGCTCGGCGCTCGCTGCCGGCGACGACATCAGCATTCGGACGCCGACGAAGCACAGCAGGAAGAAATAGAGCAAAGCGATGAAGAGGAAGGTCGGCGAGCGCATCAGCTCCGCTTCATTGTCGACCTGCACGCCAGCCGCGATGACGACGAGGACGAACGGGACGGCGGCAAGAAGCAGCCCGCATCCGATGATGATCGCCGACAGCAGGTAGATTGGCATCCTCCGCAAGCCGTGCGAGACCGCATCTCCCACCGTGGTTGCGGGCCCGAGCGCCATCCGGATCAGCGCAAGCTGGCCGGCGAGCGCCACGAGCGAGGCCGCGAGAACGGCCATATCGACCCACAGCGGCGTCGAGTTGTCGGTGACTCCCTTTGGGTTGATGAGGCCCGTGATCGTCGCCGGCAGCGCCACGAGCGCCAGCGCCAGGGCCGCGAACAGGCGATTGTCGCGCGCGACGATGATCCTTGTCTCATCCCACGCCTTTGAAACCGACAATTCCGCCATTGCTTCCCCCAATCCTCAGCTCCGGCTTATGCTGATCCAGCCAGCGCCGCGCAATCGTCCTTGCCGACCGCTCGTTCGAAGACCATCTGCCTCCCCATGTCCGCTTCTGCCGACGATATAGAATGGCGGGTCAGCGAAGAGCCCGTGCCCTATGAGGCCGCGCTCGACCTGATGCAGCGCCGCGCCGCGGCAGTTCGCGAGGGGACGGAGCGGGAGCTCGTGTGGCTGCTTGAGCACCCGCCCCTGTTCACCGCGGGGACGAGCGCGGACGCCGCCGAGCTGTTCAATCCGCAGGGATTTCCCGTCTACGAGGCTGGCCGCGGCGGACGTTACACCTATCATGGGCCAGGGCAGCGGGTCGGATACACCGTCCTCGACCTCGAAAAGCGCGGAAAGGACATCCGCTGCTTCGTCCATGCGCTCGAACAATGGATGATCGACGCCCTGGCCGATGTCGGGGTGAGCGCCCACCGCGCCCCTGGCCGCATCGGCATCTGGGTCGGCGACGGCGCGGACGAGGCAAAGATCGGCGCCCTTGGCGTCCGCGTGAAGCGCTGGGTGACGCTTCACGGCTTTGCGATCAACGTGTCCCCCGACCTGTCGCATTTCGGGGGCATCGTGCCGTGCGGAATCTCGGAATATGGCGTCACCAGCCTCGCCGCGCTTGGGAAACAAATCGGCTTCGAGAGGGTTGATTGCGCCTTGAAGCGTACTTTCTTGCAGTTTCTCAACGGTTTGGAGGCTGCGTGCAAAGTCTCTTGATGCAAGCGAGCGCTTCAGACTATTGTCCGCGCGATTTGCGAAGCGGGTCGACCGTTGCAGATCGCAATAAATAGGGAGTCTTGAATGCGTGCTCTTATCCTGGTCGCTGGTGCGGCCCTGGCGGTTGCGGCTTGCAGCAGCAACGAAAGCGCCAACAACACCATGAACGTCGATGAGAACCTCACGACGACTGACATGAACGCGACGGACATGAACGCCATGGACATGAACGCGACTGACGCGAACATGACCATGGACGCTGCGAACAGCGCTGCCGACGCGAACAACGCTGCCGACGCCGCGAACGCCGCTGCCGACGCCGCGACGAACAACGCGATGTAATTTGCAATGCCTCCGGCGTGCCGGAGGCGTTGGCGTTTCAAGAGGCTGCCGGTATCTGCCGGCAGCCTCTTTTTTTACGCCCGATTCTGGAGCTTCGAATGCGCGCCCTCATCCTTCTTGCAGTCGCAGCCTTTTCGCTGAGCGCCTGCGGCAACAACGACCAGGCCGACAATACGGTCAACATCGACGAGGATCTCACCGCCGAGAACATCGTCGCCAATGACGTGACCGCCATCGATGCGGTTACCGCCGATTCCGCGAACATGGCTGCCGACGTCGACATCGATTTCACGAACGAGCTGGCGAGCGAGGCAGGAGCAAGCGCTAACGGCGCGTCGCCGGCGGCAAAGCCGAAAGCGGCGCCCCAGCGCCCGAAGCCCGCGTCAGCCTCGACCTCGCCGGCTCCGGCAAAGGAGCCCGCGACGACCGCCGCGCCGGCCACCAACTCGACCGAATAGCTAAGGCAGCCCGACCACCTTGTGCGCCTGGAGCGACAGGCGCCACCGCGGCCGGTCCATCACCAGCCGGATGGCGGCATCCACCGATCGCTCTCGCGTCGCGCAATCCATCGGCTGCACGAGGAAATGGCGGAAATCCCATCGTTCCAGTGCCGCTGGATCGATGTCTTCCTGCGGCCACACCAGCTTGAGCTCGTCTCCGCTTCGCTGAACGACCTCCGTCCCCGCCTTCGGGCTGATGCACAGCCAGTCGATTCCGGGCGTCGCGGCAAGCGTGCCGTTGCTTTCGACGGCGATACGGAAACCGCGGTCATGCAGAGCCTCAACGAGCGCCCGGTCCAGCTGAAGCATCGGCTCGCCGCCGGTGATCACGACGAGGCGACCGTCGGCCCCCTGTCCCCATAAAGCCTCGACATGCGCCGACAGTCCCTCGGCGGAGTTGAACTTGCCGCCGCCCTCGCCGTCGGTGCCCACGAAGTCTGTGTCGCAGAAGCGGCATTGCGCCGTTTCCCGATCCTCTTCCCTGCCGGACCAGAGGTTGCAGCCCGCAAAACGGAGGAACACGGCGCGGCTGCCCGACTGCATGCCCTCGCCCTGCAGCGTCAGGAAGCATTCCTTGACCGCGTAGGTCATGCGTAACGGGTCGGGTCGGCCACCCCCGCCTCCGCAAAGCCTTTGGCGCGAAGACGGCACGCCTCGCACTGCCCGCAAGCAAGGCCGCCGGGAAGCGGGTCGTAACAGCTGTGGCTGAGAGCCGCGTCGAGGCCCAGGCGCTGCGCCTCGCCGGCAATGTCGGCCTTGGTCATATGCAGCAGCGGCGCATGGATCCTGAACGGGTCGCCTTCCACGCCCGCTTTCGTGGCGAGAGCCGCTAGCTCCTCGAACTTCTCGACGAACTTAGGCCGACAGTCCGGATATCCGGAATAATCGAGCGCATTCACGCCGATGTAGATGTCGCGCGCTCCGCTGGCCTCCCCGAGCCCAAGCGCAAGGCTGAGGAAGATGGTATTGCGCGCCGGCACATAGGTGACCGGAATGCCCTCGCCGACGCCTTCCTTAGGCACCTCGATATCGCTCGTGAGGGCGGAACCGCCGAACGCTCGGAGATCCAGCGGCAGCACGATGTGGCGATCGGCGAGCTGGCGGGCGATCACAGCGGCGGCGTCCAGCTCCACGCGATGGCGCTGGCCATAATCTATCGTAAGCGCGGTCACCGCGAATCCCGCCTCACGCGCCAGCGCGGCGCACACCATGGAGTCCAGCCCGCCCGACAGCAGGACGATGGCTCTTCGGCTCACAGCTTCAGGCCCAGCCTCGGGGCTGCCCAGAACATCACGGCATAAAGCGCCAGCGTGCCGGCCACGACGATCGCCATGCTCAGCCAGAAACCGACGCCTGACCGGATCAGCTGCGGCAGCACTACGAACAACGGTATCGAGGGCAGGAAGAACCAGAAGGTGCCGACCGAGAGCTCGGCGACCCGCTCCGCATCGTGCGTGTCGCGGAACAGCCAGATCATTGCCAGGAGCGAAGTCAGGGGCACGGATGCGACCAAACCGCCCCAGCCGGGATAGCGGCGAGCGATTTCTGAGACCGCAGCGACGATCATGCCGGAAATCGCTGCCTTGATGACGAGGTAGAGCATCGCGGGGCCTCTACGGCGTCATGCTCGACAAAAGAAGGGCCGCTCATCCGGAGAGGAGCGGCCCAGTGATCGGACGTCGCCGCCCGATTGGGAGGAAAGCGTACCAAATCCGGCACGAGTCCGTCTTAGTCTGTTTTGGTTAAACGAGGGCTTAATGGACGCTTGCAGGCGTCTTCACGGCACATTCGCCCATTCGGCGCGCCTGCAGCACATAATTGAACGGCAAGCCGTCGGAGATCCCTTGGGTTTCAACGCGAAGGTTGCGCGGCGTGATGACGGTCAGCTTGCTCTGGCCGAACCCGCCGCCTTTGCACTCGTAATTCATTGTGACGGTATTGCCGCTCGAAGCGAGGACCTTGCGCGTGCAATTGTTGCGCCGATGCTCGAACTGGCCGAGCAAAGTCACGTCCCCGATGCACTCGCGAGCGGGAGCTTTGGCCCCCGGCAAGCCGGCGATCTCGTAAAGCCCGGGACTCGTCTGGGCGAGCGCGTTGGGCGGTTGCGCGACAGCCAGCGTCCACGCACCCAGCGTGGCCGCACCGATAATCGACAGGGTGAACCTCTTACGCATGCGAATCAGGCTAGCACGATTCCGTTAACTGTTGGATAGCCCACGTTAATTTTACGAAAGCTCGTGCGGCTGGATGGCGAAGCTGGATGAGCAGAACTCGCAATCCACGCGGATCAAGCCGTCTTCACCGACCATCGCTTGCCGCTCTTCGGCAGGAAAACGCGCCAGCACGGAACGGACATAGTCCGGATCGCACCGGCAGCCCTTGCTGAGCGCAAGCGCCGCGAGGGTCCGCACCTCATCCTCTTCGTGGAAAAGTCTCCAGATGAGGTCGTCCAGCGCGAGCGACGGGTCCGTCAGTTCCTCCGGCTTCACCGATCCCGCGAGAATCGCGATATGCGGCCAGTCCGGATGGTCGAGGCGCGTGTGCAGCCGGTCCCGTCCTTCCTCGCCTTCAGGCAGGTGCTGGAACAGCAATCCGCCTGCAGACCAGTGGCCGTCCTTCTTCTCGGCGGCCAGCCGAACGATGCTGGGGATCTGCTCGGACTGCATGAAGAAGCTTTGCGCGGCGTGCGCCAGGCTATCTCCTTCGAGCGGCACGATGCCCTGGTAGCGCTCATTCATCACCGGATGATCGAACGTAATCGCGAGATAGCCTTTGCCGAACAAGGCGAAGAGCGACGGGTTGGGACCTGCCTCGGCCAGCCGCTCGGGATCGTGGCGGATGTACCCACGCAGCTCGCCTGAATGATAATCGCAGACCAGCAGGTCGACGATTCCGGCCTCCGTCTGCGCCTGGACCGTGATTTGACCCTCGCTCTCCTTGAGCAAGGAGCCGAGCAGGGCGGTAAGCACGAGCGCTTCGGCCATCAGCCGTTCGATGACGGGTGGGTAGCGATGATTGGCAAGAACCGCGTCGATAACCGGCCCAAGGCGCGCGATTCGGCCGCGCGCGTTGCGCGACGGTATCGCGACGCCGAGCGCGACGTCGGTATTCAGCTGGGTTTCGGGCATGGGTCCTAAATAGGGCCCTCCGACCGGCTTTCCAACCGACCGGTTAAGCCGCCGCGGCAGGCACCTCATATTCCGCGGCAGCCGCCGAAAGCATGTCCACGAATTCGCGGATATGCTCTTCCTCGATGGTGAGCGGGGGGAGCACCCGCATGACGTTGTCGCCGGCGCTGACCGCGAGGAGGCCCTTCGTCCTCAGATAGGTGACGAACGCACGGCTGTCGGTCTTCATCCTGACGCCGAGCATCAGCCCGACGCCGCGAACGCTCTCGAAGAGATGATCGTGGTTCGGGATCATCTGCTCGAGCGCGGCGCGGAGGCGCTCGCCCTTCTGGCGAACTTCGGCCAGGAATTCGTCGTTGGCGACCACGTCGAACACCGCTTGGCCGGCGGCCATCGCGAGCGGATTGCCGCCATAGGTGGACCCGTGGGTTCCGATCACCATGCCCGCCGCGGCCTTCTCGCTCGCCAGGCACGCACCCATCGGGAAGCCGCCGCCGATACCCTTGGCCGACGCCATGATGTCCGGCACCACGCCGTAATGCTCATAGGCGTAAAGCGCGCCGGTACGGGCGACGCCGCACTGGACCTCGTCGAAGACGAGCATCAGGTCGTGCTCGTCGCAGGCCGCGCGGAGCCCCGCCAGGAATTCATGCGTCGCCGGGCGGATGCCGCCCTCGCCCTGGATCGGCTCAAGCAGGAAACCGGCGGTATTCTCGTCGATCGCGGCGAGCGCGGCGTCGAGATCGTTGAAATCGACGACCGTGAATCCCGTCAGCAGCGGCGCGAAGCCGTCGCGCAGCTTCGCCTGGTCCGTGGCGCTGATGGTCGCCATCGTGCGGCCGTGGAACGCGTTCGAGAAGGTGATCAGATTGTGCTTGTGCGCGTTGCCCTTCGCGAAATGGTAGCGGCGCGCGGTCTTGATCGCGCACTCGACCGCTTCCGCGCCCGAATTGGTGAAGAACACCGTGTCGGCGAACGTCAGGTCGCACAGCCGCTGCGCGAAGGCCTCCCCCTGGGGCGAGCCGTAGAGGTTGGATACGTGCATCAGGGTCGCGGCCTGATCCTGGATCGCCTTGGTCAGGTGCGGGTGACCGTGCCCAAGCAGGTTGACGGCGATGCCCGCCGCGAAATCCAGGTACCGCTCGCCTTCCTCGCCATAGAGATAGACGCCTTCGCCCCTGACCGGACGAACCGGTGAACGTGGGTAGACGGGCATGAGCGGCGTAATGGCCATGGATGGCGGCTCCTGGAGCTATGAATGGGAGCGGCCCCCGGCCGCTTCCGCGCCTATAGCCGGACGGGAAAAAAAGAAAAAGCGCCCCGGGATCGACTCCCGGAGCGCTCTCTCAAGCCGCATTGCTACCGGCTATCGGCGCGGGCGACCGTTCCAGTCACGCGCCTCGCGCGAAATGCGGACTTCGAGCCGGTGGACGCGATTCTCCACATTGCGCGCTTCGCGGTTGGTGATCCCGTGCCGCGACGCATTGTAGATACGCCGCTCGACGGTCCGCGCCTCGGTGTCCAGCGACCGTGCCTCGGCGAAGGACAGGATGCGGCGGACGTGCAGGTTATGGATGTCCGCACGCAGCCTCTGGACCCGGTTGGTCATCGAACGGGCAAAGTTGAACCCATTGAAACCATAGCCGAAATTGTACGGCTGGTAGTTATAAACGGGCGGCGCCCACTGAGCTGCCGCCGGGACCGCAAGACTAAGCGCCGAACCGGCCGCAACAAGGGGAATAAGAAACTTGCGCATTACGCTACTCCTACTTCAGTTGTTGGAACGAACACTGCCACCACCCGAATGTTCCGACCCTGAATGCAGTCGTTAGCTGGCGTTCAAGCTTAAGCGCTGAAGTGAAAGAAAAGCGCCCCGGATTGCTCCGGAGCGCCCTTCCATGACGACTAAAGGGGACGCTTAGTCGTCGCGATCGCCCCAGCGGCCATTGCCGCCATCATGATTGCGGCCCTGATCGTCTTCCCAGCGATCGTTGCGGCCATCGCGGTCACGGTCCGCATAATAGCGATTGTAGTCGCCGTTGGCGGTGTAGCCGTTGTACCCGTTGAAGCCGTAATCGTTGCGCCAACCGCGGCCCATTGCGACGCGGACGTTGCGTTCCAGGTTGAACACGCGGCGCTCCATGTCGTTGGACTCCCACGGGCTGAGACCGCGTCCCGACGCATAGCGGAGACGGCGCTCGACCGAACGGGCTTCCTCGCGCAGGTTGCGGGCGGTCCGCTCGCGAATCACGTTGCGGCGATCCAGCCGGTCGATGTTGCGCTCCACGCGATTGATGCGGTCCTGGAGCGCGCGGATATGCCCGTACTGGTTGTAGCCCTGATAATAGCCCTGGCCGTAACCGTAAGGCTGCTGGACAGGAAAATACTGGGCGGCGGCCGGCGACCCGATCGCGAGAGCCGATCCGGCAGCTGCGAGAGAAATCAGAACCTTACGCATAAACGTCGCTCCTCTGTTGAGCAGTTGATGCGCAAGGTGTCGCCGATTCGCCTTGATGGGAGGCTGAACGCCTCCGTTATCAATCGTTCAACATCCTTAACGAGATTGGCTCGAGCGCCTCACAGGCCTCCGCCGCGATCGAACGGATCGTGCCACCGATCGACGGGCGGCGCGGTGTAGCGATCGAAATGCCTGTAGTCGGAATCGCGGCCGCCCCTGTAGGGCTGGTTGTCGATGTGACGATCTTCTCCAACGCTGTAGGCGTGGCGGCCCCAGCGCGCGTCCTCCATCCCATAGCCGACCCGCCGTTCGAGCTGCGCGAGCGCGGTTTCGATGTCGCTTGCATCGCGCCTGCTCATTCCATGGAGGCGCCGCTCCAGCGTTCGCGCAGTCCCGTGCAGCTCCTGCGCGTCCGCGGCGCTAAGGATCTGCCGGTCGCGAAGCATGTCGATCCTGATGTCGATGCTCGCAACCCGAGCGCGCAGCATGCTGGCGGTGTCGCGCTGAAAGTCGGTTTGATTAGTCGGCGGTGCGGGCCGCTGCGCCGCGGCAGGCGTGACTGCCGCCGCCAGGACGGCGATCGGAACGATCAGCTTGTGCACCTGCCCTTAGTAGGCCCACGCCATTGAAGCAGGGCTGAACGACGAAACAGCGGAGGAAGGCGTCGCCACCTTCCCCCGCTGCCGGACGCAAGATCACTTCGCGCGGACGAGTATGTTCGCGGTGGCGAGCTCGCGGCCCGCACGCTGCGCCTCGGTGACACGTTCGGCCTGGTCCAGGCCATCGGTGACCGCTGCGTTGAAGCAAGCCTGCTCGAGCCGCTTGACGGCCAGCGGCTTCACGCCGCTCTCGATGCACAAGTTGAACGCCGCATGGCGGATCCGCGCCTCGAGCGCCTGGCTTCCCGCGGAAGACAGGAGGTCGAGATCTGCGTAAGCGATACGCTCGAACGGCGGCGACACGACGACGACGTCCTGCGCCGCCACTGGACTGCTGGCCAGCAGGAGGCCGGCCACGATCATGATTTCTTTGGTCACGTTTCAACTCCTTGAGGGGGGATGAGTGCGACCAAGGCCTTGGTGGAACACGCCACGAACCGGTGCCGTTCTAATGGCGAAACGAGTTTGCCGCGGCCAATCAAAGCCCAGCCGATTTCGATAAGCCCCGTTTATGGAGCTGTTGCGGGGCTTATGCCTTGATCTTCCAGCCGCTCCGGAGGAGCGCGTAGCAGGCGATCCAGAGGGCGATGTTGATCGCCAGCAGCGCCAGCCCTCCCACCAGCAATGGCGAATCGCTGATGCCCAGGAAGCCTGCGCGGAAGCCTGAGATCACGTAGAAAAATGGGTTCGCGTGGCTCACCGCCTGGAAGGTCGGCGACAGCTGGTGCACCGAGTAGAAAGTGCCGCTCAGCAGCGAGAGGGGCGTCACCACGAAATTCGTGACCGCCGCCGCATGGTCGAATTTCTCGGCCCACAGCGAGGTCAGCAGCCCAAGGAAGGCAAGCATCAGCGATCCCATAAGGCCGAAATAGAAGACGAGCTCCGGCCGCCGCACGGCGACCGACACTCCCGGCCACAGCAGCATCGCCAGCCAGACCGCCACGCCGACGAGGAACGCGCGGGTTACCGCCGCGCCGACCAGTCCGGCGATCAGCTCCCCAGTCGACAAGGGCGGCATCAGATAGTCGACGATATTGCCCTGGATCTTGCCGACGAGCAGCGAGAAGCTGGAGTTCGCGAACGCGTTCTGGACCATCGCCATCACGATCAGGCCCGGCGCGAGGAAGTCGGCGAAATGGACGCCCATGATGGTGCGCCCGCTCCGGCCCAGCGCGACCGTGAAAATGACCAGATAAAGCAAGGTCGTGATCGCCGGCGCCCACACCGTCTGCATCTGCACCTTGAAGAACCGGCGCACCTCCTTGATATAGAGGGTCTTGAGGCCTCCCCGATTGACGCCCTTCAGCACCGGCTCGCCCGGCGCGTGGCGCATCCAATTGTGGGGCTGGTCGTTCACAGCCGAGCGCCTATCGGTCGCGGACCGTGGCTGCAAGCTCGGCACTGGTGGAGCTGAATTTTAGATGTCTTGGACTGAAGAGCGTATCGAACGCCTGAAGAAGATGTGGGCCGACGGCGCGACCGCCAGCCAGATCGCCGATGAGCTCGGCGGAGTGAGCCGCAACGCCGTCATCGGCAAGGCGCATCGTCTCGGGCTCGAGCAGCGCCCGTCCCCGGTCAAGCCGGGCGAAGAGAAAGAGAAGAAGGCCGCGCCCGCCCCGGCAGCGGCGGCAAAGCCCGCTCCTCGCGCCGAAGCCCCGTCGCCGCGTCCGCAGGCGGCTGCACCGCACGCCCCGTCCCCCCAGCGCCTGAACCCCGATATGCAATATCGCTCGATCGGCCCCGGCGGCTTCATTCGCCAGGGTCCCGGCGAGCAGCAGGCGCCGATCCCTCCTGCTCCGCCGCGCCGGCTGGTGCCAGCGAAGCCAAGCCCCGAGGTTGCCGACAAGACCAGCCTGCTCGATCTCAACGACCGCATCTGCAAGTGGCCGATCGGCCACCCGGGCGAGCCCGACTTTCACTTTTGCGGCCAGGCCGCCAACCCGGGCTTCCCTTATTGTGTCGAGCATTGCGGCGTCGCCTATCAGGCGCAGCTCCCGCGCCGCGATCGTCGTCCGCCGCCCCCGCTGCCGTTCGGCGGCCCGCGCGTCCGCTAGAGCGCTCGAGCGTAGCGACGCCAGCACAAGGTGCTGGCGGAGTAGCGCGAAGAGAGCGTGATAGCCGGCCGACGACCGGCGCAGCCGTGTCGATCGACGTCACGGGATTCACTCCCGTGACGGACAATCAGTCCGAAAGGAACGCGCGAAATTCGCGCGTGAAGACCTGCCACGCCGGCTCGTCGCCGAGAAGGATGTGATTGGCGCTGTCGAGCTCGACGAAACGCGCGCCCGCGATCTTGTCGGCGACATCCTTGCCGGCAGTGAGTGGCGCATTCCCGTCCAGATTGGAGTGACAGACGAGGGTCTGCGCGTGCACGTTCGCCAGCTCGTTGCGCACGTCCATCGTCGAAGCGACCTCGATGATCCGCTCCATGCTCGGGACGGGACCAAGCGTGTGGAACAGCTCGTTATGCCAGTCGATGACATCCTGGCCGGCCGAGGGAAAGTAGAGCGTGATGAACATCTCGCCCAGCAGGCTGCGGCGGAAGCTCGGCTGCCGGCGGTTCATCTCCAGTAGCGACTCCCGCCACGCGATCTCTTCAGGGTCTCCGCGCACCCGCCAGCCCGCCGCGAAGCTGTTCACAAGCACGAGCTTTCGTACCCGCTCGGGATGGCGCGCCGCATAGGCGATCGCGATGGGCGCGGCGTGGCACATGCCGAGCAGGTCGCATTGCTCGATCTCGGCGGCGTCCATCGCCGTCTCGAGGTCGCTGACCAGGCATTCGAAGTCGAACTGCTTCGGCTCCCACTCGGACAATCCGAACCCGCGCATGTCGGAACGCATCATGCGGTTCGCTCGCGTGCCTTCGTGCAGCCAGTGGCGGTAGACCGGGCTCGTCCAGTCATGATCGAGATGCGTCATCCACGTCTGCGCCTTGACCAGCGGAAACCCTTCTCCGCTCATCGCAAACGCAATGCTCGTCCCGTCCGCCCCGCGGCAGCGCTTGATCTCGTCGGTCGCAAGGCCGCGCACCGCGGGAGCAGCGATTGGCGCCGTGTCGCCCACGTCGCGGTTGAGGAAGCCGCGCGTGAGCTCGACGAAAGTCTGCCACGCCGGTTCGGTCTCCAGCATGATGTGATTCCGGCTCTCGAGCGGCACGAATTGCGCACCCGGGATGTTGGCCGCCAGCTCCTCGCCCTGGGCAAAGGGCACCGCCTGGTCCTCGCGCGAATGGAAGATCAGCGTCGGAGTTCGCACCAGTGGCAGCAGCTCGCGCACGTCGATCGCTCCCAGCGTCCGCTGCAGCCTGATCGCATTCTCCGGTGACGCCGAGAGCCGCTGCATCTCGTTGAACCATCCCATCTGCTTGGGCGTGGCCTCCGGGATGTAATGGTTGGTGAAGAGCTGGCGATAGGCCGGGTTGTCGGCGCCCCAGCCGATCTCCGTCAGGGTGATCATCGCTTCGCGCCGCGCAAGTTCGGCGGGGTCCGCGCGTACGGCCCAGCCCGCGGCATAGCCATTGCAGATGATCAGCTTACGCACCCTCTCGGGGTGCCGGATCGCATATGCGATGGCGACGGCGGCGCCCTGGCTGATCGCAAGCAGGTCGAAGCGCTCGAGCTCCGCGCAATCCGCTACCGATTCCAAGTCGGCAACAAAGGCTTCGAGGCTGAGGTCCGGCGCGTCCCAGTCGGACAGGCCGTTGCCGCGTTCATCGTAACGCACGAGCGCGCGCCCGCGCGTGAACTCGTCGATCCAGTGCCGCCAGAGCGGGCTCTCCCAGTCATATTGGATGTGGTTGAGCCAGTTCGCGGTCTTCACGAGCGGGGCGCCGCTGCCGATGACGGAATAAGCGAGCCGAGTCCCGTCGGCTGCCTTGCAATATTTGATCTCCTGCGGCGGAAGCTCGCGGCGCTCCATTCTTCGCACGCGAGCGCGTTCCTCGGCCTCGGTGCGGCGCCGCCAGGTCGCGGGCGGCTCGCCAAACTCGCGCTTGAATGCGCGATTGAACGCGGCCTCGCTGTTGAAGCCGACCGAATAAGCGATGTTCGCCGTGTTCTGCTTGCCGTCGCGAAGCATGTTCGCGGCCATGCGCATCCGCCAGTGCGCGCAATATCGCATCGGCGGCTCGCCGATCAGCTCGGCGAAGCGCTCGCCCAATACGGACCGGGAGACGCCCGCGTCGCGCGCAAGTCCCTCGACGTCGAGCTCCTCGGCGTAGCGGGAATGGATGATCGAAAGCGCCTTCGCGACGGCCGGGTCCTGCAGCCCGGCCAGCCAGCCCTTCCCGCCGTGGGGAAGCTGGTCAACATATTCGCGGACCGCTTCGGCAATGAAGAGCTCCGACAGACGTGCGATCATTTCCGGCGATGCCTGGCGCTCGGCGACGAAGCGCATCGACGTTTCCAGCCAGTCTTCGCGATTCGCTTTGATGTCGAGCGTCAGCAGGGGCGGCAGCGCATCGAGGATGGGATGCGAGCTGCTCTTCGCAGTCCCGAGGAAGCCACACCAGACCTGGGTGACCTCCGGTCCATTGCCCGATGCGACTCGATGCACGCCGTCCGAAGTGATCCAGGTGACATCGCTCGCATCGACCGGCTTCAGTCCCGTGCGCTTCGACAGGACGTGGGGCTCATTGTGCGGGAGGATCGCGATTTCGCCGGCCGAAACCGTCGCGGGCGGCAAGCCGTCGACCTCGACCACCATCTCTCCGGATCGGACATAATGATAGGCGATGAGCGTGTCCGGCACGGGGAAGAAGGGCGCGCAATGATCGGGCGTGAACTGCGCGCGGACGCAGAACTCGCCGCCGAACTCGCCATCGATCACGACGCCACCAGTGAGGCGCAGCGAGCTTAGGATTTCATCGAGGACGTCCATGGGAGGCGCGCTCCGGCGTTTCGATCAATTTATCCGGCAGCGCAATCATTTTGGCGAATCGCGCCATTATGTAGAGACACTCCCGCAACTGCAGCGATGAACCGTAACTCCTGAACGCTGTGTTCGGGAGGGCGGAAGAACTCGCGCAGAAAACTAAGGGGTACAGACAAATGAACAGCAATGAAAACGCTCTCCGTTCGGGAAGCGCCGCGATCATTTTGTTTACGGCGCTGTCGAGTGTGTCCGCAATTGCGACCGCTCTTCTTCCCTTCGTCATCCATCCTTGATCGAAAGGCACCGTCCCCATGTATCATGACTTCAACTACGAGAACGCGCTTGCGTCATCGCTTCGCGCGCAATGGCAGCTCGACGACGTTCTGGCGGCCAACCAGGATCTCGACTTCTCGCGCAACTTCATGCCCGAGAGTCTTGCCCGCACGGCCGCGCTGACGTCGCTTAGCGCCGATGAGCAGCGCACGCTGAACCAGATCAGCGCGCACCAGTATCTGAGCATTTTCGGCATCGTCGAGGAGTTCATTCTCCCCTTCCTGTTCGATCATGCGCGGCCCGCGTTGCGGGGTGACGACTGGCGCGTCCGGGCGCTCCTCAATTTCGCCAGCGAGGAAGCGAAGCACATTCACCTGTTCAAGCGCTATCACTCGGCGTTCCTTCGCGGCTTCCTCGTCCATTGCGAGGTGATCGGCCCGTCGGAGGCCATTGGCGCCAAGATCCTGAGCCACGACCCGCTCGCGGTCGGGCTGGTGATCCTGATGATCGAGTGGATGACCCAGCAGCATTACCTGGGCTCGATCCGCGACGACGGCGACATCGACCCGCTCTTCAAGAGCCTGATGCGCCATCACTGGATGGAAGAAGCGCAGCACGCGAAGCTCGACACGCTGATCGTCGACGCTCTGGCCGAGGGCCGCAGCGAAGAAGAGATCGATCGCGTGATGGACGAGTTCTTCGAGATCGGCGCGTTCCTCGACGAAGGCCTGAAGAGCCAGGCCGGCTTCAACCTCGACGCGCTCGAGACCATGATCGGTCGGAAGCTCGAGAACCGTGACGAGATCCTTGCGCAGCAGCACCAGGCTGCCCGCTGGACCTACGTCGGCTCAGGAATGGTCCACGAGCGCTTCAAGGCGACGCTCGAAGCGATCTCGCCGCGCGCTGCTGAACGCATCGCGGAAGCGGCCCCAATTTTCGCCTGAACATCTATTCCAGTCTGGAGAATTGAACATGCTTGATACTGTGAAGAATGCCCGCGTGAACGGGCTGGACCTGGTCGCCCTCGGCGAGACTGTCGAGGCGATCCAGGCCGACGCCAGCAAGGCGCTGGTCACCTTCGATGTCACGACCAAGTGGAGCGGGCAGACCCGCAGCGAGACGACGGTCGACGGCTACACTCTGGGCGGCGAGCGCATCGAGCGTAGCCACAAGATCGTCGCCGACGAGCCGTTCGAGCTCCTGGGCAGCGACGGTGCGCCGAACCCGCAGGAGCTGCTCATGGCGGCATTCAACGCCTGCATCATGGTCGGCTATGTCGCCGGTGCGTCGCTCAAGGGCATCAATCTCGAATCCGTCGAGATCAAGACGAATGGCCAGCTCGACCTGCGCGGCTTCCTCGGCCTCAGCGACGCCGTCGCTCCTGGCTATGAAGCCATCGATTATCAGGTCCGCATCAAGGGCGATGGCTCCCGCGAGGAGTTCGAGGAAATCCACCAGACGGTGATGAAGACCTCGCCCAACTACTTCAACATCAGCCGGCCGATCCGCGTCAACGGATCGATGCAGCTCGGCTGACCCCCTAGGGCGCCGCGCTCTCCTCCCCTCCGAGCGCGGCGCCCGTCCCTTTCGACACCAGGAGTTTCATTCGTGGCAGATCTCGGCACCCCGGCAGTGAATCCAAACAAGGCATTGTGGGAAAAGGGCGACTTCACCCGCATCGCCGCGACCATGCGGCAGAGCGGCGAAGACCTCGTCGAAAGCCTGGCAATCGGTCCTCGGACGAAGGTCCTCGACCTCGGCTGCGGCGACGGCACGACCGCGCTTCCCGCCGCCGAGCGCGGCGCCGTGGTCCTCGGCATCGACATCGCCGAGAACCTTGTCGCGGCGGGCAATGCGCGGGCGGCGGCAGCCGGCCTCGATAACCTCCGCTTCCAGCAGGGCGACGCCAGCCGCCTCACGGGTATCGCGGATTCGAGCTTCGACCTTGTGGTCAGCATCTTCGGCGCGATGTTCGCGCCAAAGCCGTGCGATGTCGCGCGGGAGATGGTGCGCGTGACCAAGCCCGGAGGACGCATCGTGATGGGAAACTGGATCCCGGGCGATCCGACCCTGGTCGCGCAGATCCTCAAGATCAGCTCGGCCTACACGCCTCCGCCGCCCGAAGGCTTCGTCAGCCCGATGACCTGGGGCGACGACTTCCACGTGCTCGAGCGCTTCGGCGCGGCCGGCATTTCGCCGGAGAATGTCGACTTCAACCGCAAGACCTGGGTCTTCCGCCAGGACGGCCCGCCTGAAAACCTGCTGGAAACCTTCCGTCTTTATTACGGACCCACAATGAACGCTTACGAGGCAGCGGCGAGGGACAATCGCGAAGATCAGCTTCACCAGGAGCTGCTTGATCTCTTCGTCGCACAAAATCGCGGGGCCGGTCGCACCGAGATTCCAGCAACTTACCTCCAGGTCGATATCGCCAAGCGATAGCCGACCGTCAACACCCAGCTCCCCAAGGAACCCTCTCCATGAAACACGAAAAGATCGACGATAAGTCCCGCGTCTGGATCGTGATGCGCGGACCCGACGGCAGCCTCCAGGAAGAGATCGACGTCGATCTCGTCGCCTCGCTGCAGGCCGGTCAGTCCTATGACGAGATCGCGGACGCCCTGGTCATTGCCGCGGGCACTGCCGAGATCGCCGAAACCCGCGCCTGGTAAGCTCCCCAGCCAAAAGCGCGCAAAAGAAAGGCTCCGGAGGCGATGACCTCCGGAGCCTTTTCATTTGTGTCGCAAGCCCGAACTTACTTGGCGTGCTCGGCGTTCGCCTCGATGGTCTGGCGCGCGCTGCCGCCGATGTCGATCTTGCGCGGCTTCATCGCCTCGGGGATCTCGCGCACGAGCTCGATCGCGAGCAGCCCGTCCTTGAGGTCGGCGCCACGGACCTGGATGTGGTCGGCAAGCGCGAACCTGCGCTCGAACGAGCGGTTGGCGATCCCGCGATAGATATAGTCGGAGCCAGTCTCGTCCGACTCCTCGTTCTTGCGGCCGGATACGACCAGCTGGTTCTGCTGGCTCGTGATGTCGATCTCGTCAGGCTTGAACCCGGCGACCGCCAGCTCGATGCGATACTCGTTCTCGCCCGCCTTGATCAGGTCGAAAGGCGGGTAATTTTCCTGGGTCTGGCCGAGCGAGCTGTTCTCCAGCATGTCGAACAGCCGGTCGAAGCCGACGGTGGAGCGCCGGTAGGGCGCGAAGTCGAATGCACTACGCATGATATGTCCTCCATTTGAGCGACTAGGCGAAGCGGACATGCGCGTGTGGAGCATGCGCGCTCCGTCGCCAGGCCCATCATGGCGCCTGGCAGACACTGATTTGGAATTGCGGTTTCCAGTTTCAAGAGCTGTGGAAAACGGATCGCCGCGCGCTTGGCACGGCTTGAATCCGCGCCCTATATCGCAAGCAAATGTCCGACCTGTTCTCGTCTTCGGCCTCCTCGACGCCCGACAGCTACGACGCCTCCTCGATCGAGGTGCTCGAAGGTCTCGAGCCGGTCCGCCGCCGCCCGGGCATGTACATCGGCGGCACCGACGACCGCGCGCTCCATCACCTCGCCGCGGAGGTCATCGACAATGCGATGGACGAGGCGGTCGCCGGCCACGCCAACCGGATCGAGGTCACGCTTGAGACCGGCAACCGGCTGACGGTCACGGACAACGGGCGCGGCATCCCCGTCGATCCGCACCCCAAATATCCCGGCAAGTCCGCGCTCGAGGTCATCATGACCACCCTCCACTCGGGCGGGAAGTTCGAGGGCAAGGCCTATTCCACCTCCGGCGGGCTGCACGGCGTCGGAGTCAGCGTGGTCAACGCGCTTTCGACCGACACGATCGTCGAGGTCGCCCGCGACAAGACCCTCTACCGCCAGAGCTTCGCGCGCGGGAACGCGACCTCGAAGCTGGAGACCGTGGGCGCCGCGCCCAACCGCCGCGGCACGACCGTCGCCTTCACGCCCGACCCGGAGATCTTCGGCGCGGACGCCAAATTCTCGCCCGAGCGCCTCTACAAGCTCGCCCGCTCCAAGGCCTATCTCTTCGCCGGGGTCGAGATCCGCTGGCGCTGCGATCCCTCGCTCGTCTCGGCTGACGTCCCCGAGACCGCCGTATTCCAGTTCCCCGGCGGCCTTGCCGACCATCTCGCCGAGCAGCTCGGCGAGCGCCCCGCCGTCACCAACCAGCCCTTCACCGGCCGCCAGCCCTTCCCCGCCGACCCTTCGGGAGAGCCGCAGGGCAGCGCCGAATGGGCGGTCGCCTGGCCGCTCTATTCCGACGGCTCCGAAAGCTATTATTGCAACACCATCCCGACGCCCGACGGCGGAACGCATGAAGCGGGCCTTCGCGCCGCTCTCACCAAGGGCATCCGCGCCTTTGGCGAGCTGATCGGCAACAAGAAGGCGAAGGACATCACCGCCGACGACGTCTTCAACGGTGTCGAGCTGATGCTCAGCGTGTTCATCCGCAACCCGCATTTCCAGAGCCAGACCAAGGACCGGCTCACCAGCCTCGAGGCCGCGCGCTTCGTCGAGGCCGCTGTCCGCGACCATTTCGACCATTATCTCGCCGACAATATGGACCGCGGCCGCGCTTTGCTCGGCTCGATCGTCGAGCGCATGGAGGAGCGCCTGCGCCGCCGCGCCGAGCGTGAGGTTCAGCGCAAGACCGCGACCTCCGCGCGCAAGCTGCGCCTCCCCGGCAAGCTTACCGACTGCTCATCGGACGACCCCGACGGCACCGAATTGTTCATCGTCGAGGGCGACAGCGCGGGCGGCTCCGCCAAGCAGGCGCGCGACCGCAAGACGCAGGCGATCCTTCCGATCCGCGGCAAGATCCTCAACGTCGCCTCCGCTTCGGCCGACAAGATCCGCGCCAACCAGGAAATCGCCGATCTCAACCTCGCGCTCGGCTGCGGCACGCGCGACAAATGGAACGAGGAGGCTTTGCGCTACGAGCGCATCGTCATCATGACGGACGCCGACGTCGACGGCGCGCACATCGCGACCCTGCTGATGACCTTCTTCTTCCAGGAAATGCCGGAGCTGGTGCGCCGGGGTCACCTCTTCCTCGCCCAGCCGCCGCTCTATCGCCTCACCGCCGGGGCCAAGACCCTGTACGCCCGTGACGACGCCCACCGCGCCGAGCTCGAAGCGCGCGAGTTCAAGGGCAAGAAGGTTGAGGTCAGCCGCTTCAAGGGCCTCGGCGAGATGAACCCGTCGCAGCTCAAGGAAACGACGATGGACCCGGCGACGCGCTCGATGCTGCGCGTCACCCTCCCCGCCGCCTACGAAGACCGCCAGCCGGTCAAGGACCTCGTCGAGCGGCTGATGGGCCGCGATCCCGCGCCGCGGTTCGAGTTCATCCAGAGCCGCGCCTCAGCGCTCGAGGACGACGAAATCGACGCCTGACGCGTCGTCCCTGCCTCCAGTGGCAGCCTCCACTAGGCTTGCACCGAGAAACGCGGTAGCCTCTTCAGTCTCTGTCATCGAACGTCTCGACATTTAGGGGGAACGTCGTGGCGCAAGACCAACTCGGATTGTTCGATACCGCGCCGAGCCGGACAGAGATTCGGATCGCCTTCGCGATCGGCGGACTGATCGGCCTCATCCTCCTCGTCGTGATGCCGTTTCAAAATATCCACGTGGGCGCGATTCCCGGACTGATCCCGGCGCTCGATGCCGGGATGCTCGTTTGCGATTTGATCACTGCGGCCATCCTGTACGCGCAAGCCACGGTTTACCGGTCGCGCGCCCTGGTCGTGCTGGCTTCCGGCTATGTCCTGGCGGGGCTGCTGCTCATTCCTTGGGCGCTGACCTTCCCGGGGGCGTTTTCCCCTAACGGCCTGCTTGGAGCCAAGATCAATACGACAGGCTGGATTGCGGCATTCTGGCGATTGTCGGTGCCGATTGCCATCTTCCTGTACGCCTGGCTCAAGCGCGCGGATGAGGCCAGCCGGCCGGGGCTGGAGCGGTTTCCGACCAATATTCTCGCGGGCGTGCTGACGTCGATCGCGCTCGCGATATTCGTGACATTGCTGGCGACGCTCGGGCACGACCTGTTGCCCCCGTTCTTTACAGATAAAAGCCACGTCATCCGGTCGACATTGGTGACCTTGAACCTGGTGGTGATTGGATGGACGACAGCCGCGGCGGTCATGCTCGTCCGCCAGGAAAAGTCGGTCCTTGACCTGTGGCTGCTGGTCTCGCTGGCCGCATGGCTGGCACAGTCGCTGCTAAACATGCTGCTGCATTCGCGCTTCAGCCTCGGCGCTTACGTATTCCTTGGCCTGGTCCTGGTTTCCAACCTCAGCGTCATGCTGGCGCTCATCACCGAATCCAATCGGCTCTATGCGCGGCTGGCTGTTTCGACCGCGGCGCGGCGGCGTGAGCGGGAGGCCCGCTTGATGTCGATGGATGCCGTCACGGCGGCGATCTCCCACGAGGTGGGGCAGCCGTTGACCGCAGTCAGCCTCAATGCGGCTGCGGGCCTGAATTGGCTCACTCAGCCGCGGCCCGATGTGAAAAAGGCGATTGCCGCTTTGCGTGCCGTCGGCGATGCCGGCAGTCGCACGTTCGACATCATCAGGAGCATTAGGGCGACTTTCGCCAAGGAACCCGGCCGAGCGACGGAATTCTGCCTGAACGACCTGGTGCTCGAAACCACTTCGCTTTTTGAAAGGGAGATGGCGGCGAGCAAGATATCGCTGAAACTTTCCCTGGCGGATGGGCTGCCGCCGATAAAGGCCGACCGGGTTCAGATACAGCGCGTTCTCGTGAACCTGTTGAACAATGCGGTGGAATCGCTTCGTGCCTTGCCTGACCGCTCTCACAGCCTTGCGATCAGCTCAGCCGTTGCGAACGGGCGAGACGTGCTGATCGAAGTCAACGACAACGGCACCGGTATCGCGGACCACGACATGGAGCATATTTTCGATCCCTTCTTCACGACCAAGGCGACCGGAACGGGGCTGGGCCTTCCGCTTTGCCGCACCATTGCCGAGGAGCATGGGGGTCAGCTCTGGGCCTCGTCGGGCAACCCGGAAGGGGCGACTTTTCACCTTAAGCTGCCGCGCAGCGGCGCTTCCGAGGGCATGGATGAGGCGGACGTCCTGCTCACAAGCCTCGAAGGCTCGCTAAAATTGTTCCGGCAATCCAAGCCGGACGGCCTCACCGAAGCGATTACCGAGCTGCAGCATATCGTGGACGAGGTCCGTCATTCGATGAGGAGACCGAAATCCTGACTGTACGATAGTGTCCGCAATGGGTGGAAGGCGGACGTTTCGAGGCCAACAACAATTCAGGTTATGGCGCGCGTCGTTGTTGCACTTAGGGCATGCGCATGTGGCATGATGAACCGAAGGCCCGTGAAGCATTCCGGCAAGGCGCGATAAAGGCCTTTGAGTCCTGTGTCGTCCATATGGACGCGCGACAGAAGCAGGCCATTGCTCAATGGCTCGCCGACCTGGAAGTTTGGAATGAAGGCGAGCCGCCTGCAGCCCCGGTCGATTGGTGAACCTGATGATAGCGTTGGGTGGAAATCGGACTCTCGACTCGAAGCCCGTCAGGGGCCGTATTGCTCGATACTGCGGCTAACCATCTGATCAATTGCCGCCTCATCCGCTGCGGCGTCGGCTTTTTTCACTCGAGCTTCCCGAACTTGTCGATGCTCCCTCTCTTCAGGAGTTTCCCGTCTTCGAGGCCTTTGCATTGCTGTATCCATGCCCTTGAAACGTATCGCCGCCACAATAGTCGCATTGGCTCGCTTCAATGTCGCTATGGGTCGAAAGCGGACATAATCCACTTTCCTACAGCCGCTGTCCTATGTTCCAATGTGGTTCATGGAAAACGATCAGCACGAACCACAAGCACCATCAACGCTTCCCACGATCCGTCACGACGGCTGGACTGGCGAAAAGATGGCGGCATTCTGCGAAACCCTCGCCGAGACCGCCGTCGTCGCCGAAGCCTGCGACGCAGCCGGCATGAGCATTTCCGGCGCTTATGCCGCGCGGCGCCGCAACCCGGCCTTCGCTGCCGCATGGGCGGCGGCGCTGGCTATCGCGCGGGAGCGGCTCGCAGACACCCTCCTCGCGCGCTCCATCGAGGGAAACATCGAGCAAATCTGGCGCGACGGCGAGCTGGTCGGGGAGCGGCACGTACTCGACAATCGCCTCGGTCTCGCCATCCTCCGCCGCCTCGACCGCCTCGCCGAAACCGGCTTGACCGTCAGCACGCGCGGCGAGCGCAGTCTGTTCCCCGGCGAGGGCCGGGTTCCAGGACAGCGTGAGACATTTGATTGGGAGCTCGCGATTGGCGCGCTGCGCGTCGGCGACGACGAAGGCGTCGCACATGCCCTGGGCCTGTTCGAAGGGTCGAAAGGTCACAAAGTGGAGGAAGTGGAAGACCCCCCTGTTTCACTCATTCAAGGTGACAGGGAGGAGGCAGGCCTCGACCTTTCCGACCGATGCTGGCGGGACGAGGAAAGCCTCGACGAGCCGGTGTGGATGACCGACTTCCCGCCCCCGCCCGGCTTCGCCGGCTATGAGATCGGGAATCCCGCCGATACCCGCTACCACCGCGAGTGCACGCCCGAGGAAGCCGCGATCCTCGACGCCAGTGAAGCTGCTGCCGCCGCCGAAGCGCGCGCCGAGGAGGAGCAATTGCGCGATGCCTGGTTCGACATGCTTCGCGCCGAGTGCAGCGAGGCCGACGCTGGTGCGTCGCCTGAGCACGAAAGCAAGCTAGCGGACTTTCTTGAGCCTGACCTGGTTGCGGAATTGCCAGGGGGCGGAGGGGCTTCCGACGGGGCGGACTTCCTTGACGGACAATAAATGGTCGCCCGTCCTGGTCTCCGTTACCTTGATGTCCGCGGGCTTGTCGTCGTCCGTGCCGGTCCGTCGATAGGTGACGACCCAGTTCGCGGGGGAGGAATAGCTGGTGACTTCGGCGGCTTCGCTGAGCAGTTCGGGCTCCCGTCCCGCCCGCATCACCGCCGTGGCGAGCTTGCCGTCCTTGGTCCATTGCAGAAGGCTGACGATCCATACCGGCGCCTTGCGTGCGCCTTCGTCGTAGACGGATCGGCGGACTTGCGTGGCGCCGTCCGGGACCGCTTCGATCACCGTCTTCACCGGCAGCTCGAAAAGCTCGTTCGACTGGTAGTCGCGATAGCCGAGCGCGCCTTCCCATTCGCCCGCAAGCTGCGACTGAAGACTGCTCGCTGATGGCGCCGGCTGCGGCGCGGCGGAGACGGGCGCGATCGCGAGCAAAGCCGCTCCGATCGCCCCCGTGCCCCCGAGCATCATTGCCGGCCCTGGACCAGCGGGACGATCTGCCACAGCGCGGAAAGCCCGACGAGCGAGTAGACGATCCGGGACAGCGTCGACATCTCGCCAAAGATTGCGGCGACCAGGTCGAAGCCGGCGAGGCCGACCAGGCCCCAGTTGATCCCGCCGACGATGAGGAGGACCAGGGTTACGATATTCAGTGCGCGCATGACTGCAGCTTCAGCGGTTCGTGCGCCGGAATGTCGGCTCGCGGTCACGTTCGACCAATACGGCCTTTGGCCCGCCCGAAGCGCCAAGATCGATCGTATGCAAAGACCGCTGCTGGGCGAGCGGATGAGTCCGGCTTGAAGATAACGGAGGTTAAGCGCAAGAAGCGCCCCAAAGGAGGGGCCGTGGCCAAGGTCTTCCTGAGCTATGCGCGTGAGGACGTCGACGCCGCCAAACCTTTGGCGGAGTGCGTCGGTCGCGCGGGCCATGAGGTTTGGTGGGACCGCCAGATCCAGGGCGGTTCCCGATTTGCCTCTGAAATAGACCGCGAGCTCAAGGATGCGGAGGCCGTTGTGGTCCTTTGGACCAGGGCCGCCCTCGAATCCGCATGGGTGCAGGACGAGGCGGCCGAGGGCAGGGATACCGGCAGGCTGGTTCCCGTAACCCTTGACGGAAGCCGGCCGCCGCTGGGATTTCGCCAATTTCACACGGTCGATCTCACCAGGTGGAATGGTGGCGGGGAGCCGGAGAACCTGGCGGATCTTCTCAGCGCGATCGCCAAGACGACTGGGGAGTCTCTCCCCAAGGATCGGCCGGGCGCCCAGCCGCAGGAGGTCGCGCGCGGCGCATCCATTTGCGTGCTGCCCTTTGTGAATATGAGCGGCGACCCTGAGCAGGAATATTTCAGCGACGGGATCACCGAGGACATCATCACCGACCTGTCGCAGGTATCTGCGCTTTTCGTCGTGGCGCGGAACACCGCCTTTACGTTCAAGGGCCGCGTGATGGACGTGAAGGAGGTCGGGCACGCTCTGGACGTGACGCATGTGCTGGAGGGCAGCGTCCGCAAAGCGGGTGACCGGGTAAGGATCACGGCGCAGCTGATCGATTCTGCGACCGGCGGTCACGTTTGGGCCGATCGCTACGATCGCGACCTCACCGACATCTTTGCCATTCAGGACGAGATTTCCAAAGCTATCGTATCGTCCCTGCGCCTGAAGCTGCTCCCTTCCGAAAAGAAGGCGATAGAGGCTCGCGGCACCTCGAGTGTGGAGGCCTACAACCTCTATTTGATGGCGCGCCAGCAGTGGACCGAGGGCAGCCTGGGGGACGTTCGGCGGCAGGAAGCGATCATTCGCATGTGCAAGCAGGCGCTGACGTTCGATCCGGATTATGCGCAGGCATGGGCACTGATGGCGCTCGCTCAATCCCAGTTACGCTTCTGGCACGGCATGACCGTCGATCCGGAACCCGCAGCCGAGCGCGCCCTTGCGATAAACCCCAATCTTGCGGAGGCGCATTGCGTCAAGGCGCATCTGTTCGAAGAGCAGGGGAAGAAAGCCGAAGCGACAGGCGAGATAGAGACCGCTGTTCGCCTCGACCCGGACTCGTGGGAAGTGAATCGCGAGGCAGCGCGGCTGCTCTTTCGACAGGGGCGGATCCGCGATTCCATCCCTTATTTCGAAAAGGCCGCATCGCTGATGGAATCCGATTGGCACAACGCTGGAATGCTGATCACCTGCTATCGGGAGTCCGGCGACCAGGACCAGATGCGGCGCGCGGCCCAAAGGACGGTCGAACGCACGGAGAAAGCCATTGCCGCGGACCCGTCGAACTCGACGGTCCTTGCTGCCGGAGTGACTGCTCTCGCGGCAATCGGCGAGGACGATAGGGCCAAGGACTGGATCGATCGTGCACTTTTGCTCGACCCCGACAACAACATCATGCGGTACAATCTGGCATGCGCGCTAACGACCGATCTTGATGATGTTGATCGCGCCATTGAAGTGCTGGAGCCCTATTTCCGAACGACACTCGGGGTCACGCATATCCGCCATGCGGAGATCGATCCGGATCTTGACCGGCTGAGAGACGATCCCCGGTTCAAGAAGATGCTCGCCGAAGCGCGCGAACGGCTTCACATGAGTGCCTAGGGAGCTGGTTCGGGATCAATCGGCAGGCATGTAGAGTTGCTCGAAGATGTCGGGCTTGCAGGGATAATTCTCGCCGGCGACGCCGGTGATGATCCAGTCCCCGGGCGTAACTTTCAGGCGGCCTTCGGGGGTGTCGATATAGCCGCTGGCGTCTGCCGCTCCGTCCGCGAGGACTGCCGGATGGTCGCCGGGCTTGAACCACTGAACGGCCTCGATGACCACTGGCTTCTTCACATATCGAGCCATTGCCGACATCGTGCGCCGTTCGTCCGACGTCCGCAATGGGTTCGGCAGGTGGGTCTATTTGGCGGTTTCGTCGGCGAGGACCGTCGTCGATTCTCCTGCGCTTCCGGCCTTCAGGGACTCCGGGGTGACGATGACCACGCTCCCCGGACGGACCGCGGCGGCCAGGGCGGCGCGGAATGCGTCTGGCGCATCGAAGCGCTTCAGCTCTTCGGGCCCGACATCCATCGTCCCGCCCGCGCCGGAGAAGCGGAGCTTGAGCCAGTGCTTGCCGCTATCGTCCCACGACTTCAGCACGTAGGCGGTTCCACCCTGAAGGTCGCCGTTGACGCGGACGGGGGCCGAGCCGATCTCCTTGCCGTCCTGGATCACCACCGCCTTCTGGTCGGCGGCGCTGACGACCACCGAAAGCGGGTCGTAGGAGGCCGTCGCAGGCGGATTCCACTGGTAGGAGGCCTTGCTGAAGGATGCCTGCGGGCCGGCCGGATTGGCCGCCAGCGGCTCGCCCGAATCCTGCGGCCGGATCGGGATGTGCGCGATGACGACCGTCATCCCCAGCTCCGTCTGGCCGAACAGCAATTTGGAGAATTGCAGCGGCAGGCGAATGCAGCCGTGCGATGCCGGGTAGCCGGGCAGCTTGCCGGCATGCAGCGCGATCCCCTTCCAGGTCAGCCGCTGCATGTTGGGCATTGGCGCGTTGTTATAGGTCTTCGAATAATGCTCCTCCCTTTTCTGGAGGATCGAGAAGACGCCGGTCGGAGTCTCGTGGCCCGGGGCGCCGCTAGAGATGGTCGAGGCCGCGATCGGCACTCCGTTGCGGAACATGACCAGCCGCTGCGTCTCGAGATTGACGATCACCAGCGCGGGGCCTTCGCCGGTCAGCTCCGGAGCCCAGACGAATTGGCCGGGCTTCAGCGTCTGCGCAACGTCGAGGATTGCACGATCGCCGCGCTTGACCGCCTGGGCGGCGGCGCTGGTGGGGACAAGGGCGATTGCAAGGGCGGCAAGCGCCGCGATCGGAGATTGATTCATCCGCAGACTATCATTCGGCCGAATCGCAAATCTCATCGGGTGATTTCCCGATGCGGGATGCAACTGGCTTACCGGATGAGGACCGCCCCCGGCCGGCCGAGATGGTCCGCCAGTCCTTTTACGCAGCTTTCATGCTCCGCCCGGAGCCGAGCTACGCTGGCCACGTCCGGATCCTGCAGATCATATCCCGCGGTGCGCAGCCGGACGGCGACCTGCTCGATCGCCGCGGTCACATCCTCCGGCGGATCGCGCTCCACGCCAAGCAGGGCCGCGAGTTCTTCGGACATACGCAGGGCGTCCTCCCGCAACAGGACCGCCGGACCGCGCAGATCCGGCTCGTCGAGCATCCGCTCGGCGATCAGCGCGAGATCGAGCAGCGCGCCCAGCGCCGCTGGCCAGCCGGCGCCGGTGCCCATCGACTGGAAATATATCAGCGACGGATGGGACGAATGGCTCTGGCGCACGGTCGCGCACCAGTTTCGTCCTTCCTTCAGTACTTCGGGAAGCTCGCCGCGATTGCCGATTGCCGCGAACTTCTCGAGCAGCGTCAGCGCCGACGGCGGATCCCCCGCGGACGTGTTGAGCTTGATGATCCCGATGTCGCGCTGGGAGACGCTGCTCTGAACCATCAGCAAATAGGTCACCGCCATGGTCATCACCGCCAGCCCGCAGAAGCCCGCGGCGAGCACGACCCAGCGGCCCGGTCCGGTCGCGTTGGTTTCGCTGAGCCCGACCGTGACGAGTGAGCTGCCGACCAGGTAGAAGCCGTCCCAGAAGCTCCTGAGCGGCGGATGGAAGGAGGATGGAAGGGCGTAGCTGATCATCGCGAAGCCGATGCACAGCAGGAACATCCAGATGACGAAGCAGCCGACGAGGATGGTGGGCGCGAACACGGCGCTAAGGCCCCGGCGGCGGCCCCGAACGGCTTTCCAGAGCGGCAGGAGCCCGCGTGCGAGCCTTCGCGCGACACGCAGCGAAGTGCGGCTTCCGCCCGGAACGACGACGGTGTCGAACACATCCGCCAGCGTTAGCGCGACGATCAGGATTCCTCCCGCCAGCAGGATGATTTCAACAGCCATGGAGTAGCGAAACTCGCCAGGGGTGCGCTTCGCTCCGCCGCTTAGTACAAAGCAGGATGGCCGAGCCGCACCGTCCAGTGTCCCACGCGTCGCTCGCGGTGGCGGCATTCTCGACCATCGTCGAATGGTACGACTTCACGCTCTACCTTTATTTCGCCACGGTGCTGTCGAGAGTGTTCTTCGGTGGCGGTGCGCAGTCCCTGCTCGTCACCCTCGGCGGATTTGCGATCGCCTATCTGATGCGGCCGCTGGGCGCCGTCGTGTTCGGCCATATCGGGGACCGGATCGGGCGGCGCCACATGCTGCTGCGATCGGTGGCGATGATGACCGCGGCGATGCTCGCGACGGCATTGCTGCCTACGCGCGCCGAGATCGGAGCTGCTGCCGGCGGGTTGCTGATCTTCCTGCGCTGCGTGATGGGTTTCTCGGTCGGTGGTGAATATACCGGCGTGGTCGCCTACCTGCTCGAGGGAGCGCCGGAGAGCCGGCGCGGCCTGATCGCTTCCTCGGCGTCGGCGGCCAGCGAGATAGGTGCGCTTCTCGCCGTTGGCGTGTCCGCCCTGACCGTCGCTTCGATGAGCGAGGACAGCCTGCAGAGCTGGGGATGGCGCATCCCCTTCTTCGTCGGCGCCATACTTGCCGGCAGCGTGTGGGTCGCCCGCTCGACGATGCAGGAATCGCCCGAATTCGAACGCCAGCAGTCGCACGGAACGGTTCCGGACGTCCCATTGCGCCATGCGCTTGCCACCCAGCGAGGAGCGATCGCCCGCTCCTTCGCCATCTCCGCGCTCGGTTCGATCACTTATTATGTCGGGATCACCTACGTGCCGGCCTTCCTGACATCGGCAGGTTCGTTCTCCGAGGGCAGCGCCTTGTGGCTTTCTACAATTGCCGCTGTCGCGGTCATCCTCGTCACGCCGTTCACCGGCGCCTTGTCCGATCACATCGGCCGACGACCGGTGCTCATCATCCTCTCGTTGCTCAGCGCGGCGCTGCCGGCCGCGATGTTCTCGCTGATGGCGAGCGGAGGTCCGGGAGCGGCGCTGGTCGGCGCGCTGGTTCTCGCCTGCGTGGCGGGCTCCTTCAGCGCTGTCGGCGCGGTTGCGACGGCCGAGCAGTTCGCTGGCGAAGGGCGGGTGACCGGCCTCGCGCTCGGTGCGACCATGGCGACCGCCGTCTTCGGCGGGTTCACTCCCTGGCTTGCTCAGCTGCTGATCGAAAGGACAGGATGGGCGATGGCGCCCGGCGCGATGATTGCCTTGGTCGCAGTGGCGGTCCTGCCAATTTTCGTGATGATGCGGGAGACGGCGCCGATCAGCGCGCGCCCCACCCGGTCAGCATCGTCTTGATCGTGCGCAGCAGGATCAGAAGATCCAGCCAGGGCGAGAAATATTTGATGTAGTAGAAGTCGTACTGCAGCTTGCGGTGAACCTGGTCCACCTCGGCCACATGTCCCTGGTTCACCTGCGCCCAGCCGGAAATCCCTGGCTTCACGACGTGGCGGTAGCGGTAGAAGGGAATCTCGCTCGTGTACCAGATCGATAGGACCTCCGCCTCGGGCCGGGGTCCGATCCAGCTCATCTGCCATTTCAGGATGTTGAAGATCTGCGGCAGCTCGTCGAGGCGAGTGTTGCGCAGGAAGCGGCCTGCGCGGGTGACACGGTCGTCGTCGTCCTGCGTGATCGCGGCGTGACGCTCGTCGCCAATCTCGACCGGCAGCATCGTCCTGAACTTGTATACGGTGAAATTCTTGCCGGTGTGACCGACACGCTTCTGGCGGAACAGTGCCGGGCCCCGGCTCTCAAGTCGGATGGCGACGGCGATAAGCGCCATCACCGGCAGCGCGACCGGCAGCAACAGCAAGGCGAGGATAAAATCACCGAAGCTCTTGAGGTAGAAATAGCCGCGCGCCGGCAAGAGCGATCCGAAGCTGTTCTCCGACAATTGCTCCAGCTCCACCCGTCCAGTCAGCGATTCCGACAATTGCTTGACCTGGTAGACGATGCGCCCGGCGAGCGCCGCGTCGGCGAGGAAAGCCTCCCATTCGTCGGGCAGGTCAGCGCTGAAATCCGCGACAATCGCGGAGCAATTGCGTGCGTCATGGAGGCGCGGGCGGGCGAGGACCTTCCAGTCGACGGAATCGATGGCCTGAAGAGCCTGGACCTTTCCGAATGGAACTACCGCGATGCGTCGGCGAACGCGCCGGTCCGCGTAAACGTAGAGCGCATACAGCCAGACAACGTGAAGCACGAACCCGAGCGCCAGCCCAACGCGGTCGTAGGGAAAGCGCGCCATCGTGAACCAGACCAGAGTCAGACCGTGCCCGCTGAGCGCCGATGGGAAGATCACATAAGCGCGGCGAATGCCCGGATAGGTCTCGATGCTAAGGCGCATCCAGAAAGCGATGACGATAGCGGCGGCATTGGCGACCAGCGTATTGACGGTCGATGCCTCGGACAGCTCGCCCGGCAGCGGTCCACGAAGGACCCAGGGCAGCAACGCGCCTATGATCAAGGCGCTCGCGAACTGGAAACGCTTCCGGGTGAAGATGGAAGCCTCGCGAACCGCGGGCAGCCGGTCGTGCTTCATCTATGAATCCTCGCGCATACGCAGCCGACCTTCCGGACCACTATACGCGGATCGATCCTTTCGGATGCAAAAAGAACCGATGTGGAGGGATCAGGCCGCGACAGTACGCCCGCGACCCACGCCGAAATATGTCAGGCCAGCTTCCTCCGCCTCTTGGCGATCGTAGACGTTGCGCAAGTCGACGAGCACCTTGCCGCCCATCGATGATGCGATCTTGTCGAGATCGAGCGCCCGGAACTCGTCCCATTCCGTCACGATCACCAGCGCATCGGCGCCACTGGCAGCGGCATAGGCATCATGGGCGAATTCGATATTGTTGAAGACCTTCTCCGCCTGTTCCCTAGCGACCGGATCGAAGGCGCTGACTTTAGCGCCGCGTTCGACGAGCGAATTGATGAGCGGAATGGACGGAGCATCTCGCATGTCGTCCGTGTTGGGCTTGAAGGCGAGGCCGAGGACGCCGATCCTTTTGCCCTGCACCGAACTGCCGATTGCCCTTTCGACGCGATCGACCATCGCCGCTTTCCGGTCGTCGTTGACGCCGACAGTGGTGCGCACGATGCGCTGGTCGACGCCGAACTTCTCCGCGGTCTGAAGCAACGCGAGCGTATCCTTGGGGAAGCAGCTTCCGCCGTAGCCAGGCCCGGCGTGGAGAAATTTCGGCCCGATCCGGTTATCGAGACCGATGCCGCGCGCAACGTCCTGGACGTCGGCGTCCACGGCCTCACAGAGGTCGGCAATTTCGTTGATGAAGCTGATCTTGACCGCGAGGAAAGCGTTCGCGGCATATTTCGTAAGCTCGGCGGTGCGCCTCCCAGTGAACAGGATCGGCGCGCGGTTGAGGAACAACGGCCGATAGATCTCACGCAGGATTTCGCGCGCATGCTCGTCCTCAGCGCCGACCACGATCCTGTCCGGATGCTTGAAGTCGGCGATCGCCGCACCTTCCCGAAGGAACTCCGGATTCGAAGCGACAGAGACTCCGGTCACGCCCTCTTCCTTGAGGATCCGCTCGATCTCGTCGCCCGTCCCGACCGGCACCGTCGATTTGGTAACGACGACGGTCCCCGGCTTGATGACTTTCGCAAGCTCCCGCACCGCATCGAAGACGAAGGTGAGATCGGCATGGCCGTCGCCGCGGCGCGCCGGGGTTCCGACGGCGATGAAGACCGCCTGCGCATTCGCTACACCGCTCGGCAAATCCGTCGTGAACGTCAGCCGACCGTGCTCCGAGTTCGCCTTCACCAGAGCTTCGAGACCAGGCTCCCAGATCGGCATCCTGCCGGCCTGAAGTCCTTCGATCTTGCCGGCGTCCATGTCGACGCAGCAGACCTGGTGACCGAAATCGGCAAAGCAGGCACCGGAAACGAGCCCGACATAGCCGGTACCGATCATTGCGATGCGCATGCCTACTCCGTGAAAGCGATGGGGAAGGCGCCCCTTAGCCGCTGCGCCGCACTATGAACAAGGCGTTCAGCGCAAGGCCTCGATTCCGCCGCAAAATATCTATATTGGCGCGGCCCTTCCGATGAACGTCACAACACTTCCCAAGCCCCCGCGCGTCGGGCTGGTCTCACTCGGCTGTCCCAAGGCACTGGTCGACAGCGAGCGTATCATGACCAAGCTGCGCGCCGATGGATACGACATGTCGCCCGATTATGCGGGCGCGGACGTGGTACTGGTCAACACCTGCGGCTTCCTCGACAGCGCGAAGGAAGAGAGCCTGGAGGCCATTGGCGAAGCGATCGCGGAGAATGGGCGGGTCGTCGTCACCGGCTGCATGGGCAAGGAAGCCGAGGTCATTCGCGAGCGTTTCCCGGATGTGCTCGCCGTCACCGGGCCGCAGCAATATGAGGAAGTCGTCGCGGCGGTGCATGAAGCCGCGCCGCCTGTCCCGTCCCCGTTCATCGACCTTGTCCCGGAAGCGGGCCTCAAGCTTACGCCGCGACACTACAGCTATCTGAAGATTTCGGAGGGCTGCAATCACCGCTGCGCCTTCTGCATCATCCCGTCGATCCGCGGCGACCTCAGCAGCCGGCGTCCCGACGCCATCCTGCGCGAGGCCGAAAAGCTCGTCGCCGCGGGTACCAAGGAGCTGCTGGTCATCAGCCAGGATACCAGCGCCTACGGCCTCGACCTCAAGCACGCCGTTTACCCGCTCAAGGACGGCAGCGAAGTCCGCGCCCACATGACCGACCTTGCGGCAAAACTCGGCGGACTGCGCACGCCCGAAGGCGAGACGCCCTGGATCCGCCTGCACTACGTCTATCCCTATCCCCACGTCGACCGCGTCATCCCGCTGATGGCCGAAGGCAAAGTCCTCCCTTACCTGGACATCCCCTTCCAGCACGCCAGCCCGAAGGTGCTGAAGGCCATGAAGCGCCCTGCGAACGAAGCCAAGGTGCTTGAGCGTCTCCACGCCTGGCGCGCGCTGGTCCCCGACATTGCCATCCGCTCCAGCTTCGTCGTCGGCTTCCCCGGCGAGACCGAGGCGGACTTTCAATATCTTCTCGACTGGCTTCAGGAAGCGCAGCTCGATCGCGTCGGCGCGTTCAAGTTCGAGCCCGTCCAGGGCGCGGCCGCCAACGACCTGCCGAATCCCGTTTCCGACGAGGAAAAATACGACCGGTACGAGCGCATCATGGAGCTCTCCGCGCGCATCAGCGCCGAGAAGCTCGCCGCCAAGGTCGGCTCGACCATCGATGTTCTAATCGACCGGGTGGACGATCAGCCTTCGGACGAGCGTGGGCCCGATCTCGCCCATCTCGACGCCCCGCACCCGGCGCATCATCACGGCGTCGGCGCCACCGGCCGTTCCAAAGCGGATGCTCCCGAGATTGATGGCGAGGTACATCTTCGCGATGCCGGCGGACTCCAGCCCGGCGACTTCGTCCGCGTCCGCATCGAGGATTCCGACGAGCACGACCTGTACGGAGTCCCGCTCTAGCCAAAGGGATTCTTCGGCCTTCTGACGCAAGGCTTCCACACGATGTGATTGCGTTTATCGTCGGCGGCGTCATCGACGATCCACTTGTCGACTTCCGTTTTGTCGTCCCAGCCCATCGCCTTCATCCCTTCAGCGAGCGGCGACACGCCGAAGGCCGAGAACGAGAAACGGCTGCGATCAATGTCGTAAAGCGCCTGGATTAGCTCGACACGGGTCTCGGGCGTCAGCCGCATCGGGAATGCCAAGGCAGAGAGCTTCGTCGCCGCACGATCCTCGAGTTCCTGGTTGTCGCGGACCACCTGTATCAGGTCGTAGATCCCAACCAGCTGCTCGAATTTCTGGCGATCCATCGGCGCGAGTGCGCCGGTCGCCAGCGCGCTATTCCATGCCGACGTCGAGAAAGTGTCGCGCGGCCTTTGATAGACGCTCGGAAAGACCGTGGGCGCGGAGTAACGCCCCGGTCCAGGCTTAAGGAAGACGAGCGCATTGTCGTCGAGACCCGGCCAATATCCCGATCGCCGGTCAACGCCGCCTTGAGCAGGTTGGCCCGATCAAGATGGCATTGGCTGATCGCGTCGCGCCAGATGAGGCTTGTCAGCGCAGAGCGGACCTCATCATGAATAGCGTCCTCGGCAGCTTGCATGTCCGAGACTGCACGGCGCCGTTCGACCAATTCCTGCAGCCACAGCGCAATCAGCACGCCCGCAACGACGACGACCAATTCCATCGACCAGTGACTGACGCTGCGCTTCTGGTCGGCACTCAACCGCCGCAACAATGCCATAACTTGTCCCCTCCGCCAGCCTAACATGCCGCGCCGGCTCGGGCCATGCCGCAGCTGAACAAGCACAACTCGGCGAAACGCTCGGCCAAGTTACCGAACCGCCCGGAACCTAATCGCAGCAGCGAGGGTTCGCGACTGGAGCGCGGGATGGAGATGCCCGTGCGACTTCCGAAGATCAGCATTCTGGCCATCGCCTCCATCACATTGATGGCGACCGCCAACACCGACACGATCCCTGTTGCGAAAGAAAGCTACACCGTTCCCCTATCCGGTGCCGCAGAGGCGACCCTCGATCATCCTGAAGGGGGTGCGGGCGACCTCGATGGCGCGGGTTCGGTGCGTCTCGCCATCGACGAGTCGAAGCAACAGATCTGCTACAAGTTCAAGCTGTCTGGGCTCGCGACGCCACTGATGGCGCACATTCACCGCGGCCATCCGCACCAGATCGGACCGACGGTCGTGACACTGTTCACCGGAATGGACGAAGACCTCTCCCGGTGCGTGTTGTGGACCAACAAGCAGCTCGCGGCGATCGTCGCCGATCCATCCGATTATTACGTGAACGTTTATACGACCGAATATCCGGACGGCGCCCTTCGCGGGCAGCTAGCCGCATAAGCTTCCGACGTCGTTCCTAGCCGGCGACGCCCTGCTTCGCCTTGGCGCTCCGGCTCTTCGCCTGGTTCTTCGGCTCCAGCGGACCGGTGACGCGAACCTTGCGCTTCGCCTCGTACCAGATTTGCCGATACGCAAGGTAGCCGAGGATTGACGCGATCAGCAGGAAGACGACGACAGCAAGTCCTGCCGCATGCCGGCTCTCGAGCTTTGGCTCGGCGGTCCACACCAGGAAGGCCGCGACGTCCGTCGCCATCTGGTCCACTGTGCCCTTAGTCCCATCGGCGAACGTCACCTGGCCTTCAGCGGTCAGCGGCGGCGGCATCGCGATATTCAGGTTCGCGAACCACGGATTGTAGTGCAGCCCCGGAGGCGTCTTGGCGTCCGGATGCTCCTTGAGCAGCTCCGGCGACTGATTACGATAACCGGTCAGCAAAGCGTGGACATAAGAGGCGCCGCCCTCGCGCGACTTGGTGATCAGCGAGAGGTCAGGCGGAAGCGCGTTGTTGTTCGCCGCGCGCGCCGCGATTTCGTTGGCATAAGGCGACGGGAAGCGATCCGACGGAACCGCCTTGCGCGACGAAGCTTCACCCGTCTCCGGGTTGATGCTCGGAACCTGCACCTGCCACTGGTCGGCGATCGCCTTGATCTCCGGCTCCTCGTAGCCGAGCGCATGCAGATCGCGGAACGACACCAGGCTCAGGCTGTGGCAGGCCGAGCAGACTTCCTTGTAGACCTGGAAGCCGCGCTGCAGCTGCGCCTTGTCGAACTTGCCGAAGGGACCGTCGCTGGAAAGGCGCAGGTGCTGCGGATGCTGGTGCAAGGCCTCGGCGGCCAGCTCCTCGGGCGGATTGCTGAAGTAATTCGACACGCCGACGACGAGCGAGATCAGCAGAACGCCGGCGAAGACCAGCCCGACCAGGAAACCGATAACTCGGACCATCTTTGCTTTCGCCCCCTTACTCGGCCGCAGCCGTGGCAACTGAACCGTGCCGCGGTTTCTGCCCTGCCGGCGCGGCTTCCGCCTTCTCGCCATGCAGGACGCTATCGGTGATCGACGCCGGCAGCGGCAGCGGCGTTTCGAACCTCGAGACCAGCGGCAGGATCACGAGGAAATGAAGGAAATAATAGGCAGCGGCGATCTGACCGATCGCGACGCGGGCCGGGCTGATCGGCGCGCCGCCGATGTACCCCAGGATGACGACGTCAGCGACGAGCAGCCAGAAGAAGCGCTTGAACACCGGGCGATAGCTGCCCGAACGAACCGGCGACTTGTCGAGCCAGGGCAGGAAGAAGAGCAGCAGGATCGACAGGAACATCGCCAGCACGCCCCACAGCTTCGCGGGGAAGATGAAGTCGACGGTGAAGGAGCGCAGGATCGCGTAGAACGGCCAGAAATACCATTCGGGCACGATGTGCGCCGGCGTCGCCAGCGGATTGGCCGGAATGTAATTGTCCGGGTGGCCCAGATAGTTGGGCGCGTAATAGGTCACGATCGCGTACAGGCCGAGGAAGGCGGCGGCGAACCAGCCGTCCTTCGCCGTATAGAACGGATGGAACGGCAGGGTGTCGCGCTCATCCTTCACGTCGACGCCGGTGGGGTTGCCCGATCCCGGGATATGCAGGGCCCAGATGTGCAGGACCACCACGGCGGCAATCACGAACGGCAGCAGATAGTGCAGCGAGAAGAAGCGGCTGAGCGCAGCCTGGTCCGGCGCGTAACCGCCCAGCAGCCAGACGCGGATCGGCTCCCCGACCAGCGGGAATGCGGAGAAGAAGCCGGTGATCACCTGAGCGCCCCAGTAGCTCATCTGTCCCCAGGGCAGCACGTAGCCCATGAATGCCGTCGCCATCATCAGCAGGTAGATGACGAGGCCGAGCATCCACACCAGCTCTCGCGGCGCCTTGTAGGAGCCGTAAAAGAGACCGCGGAAGATATGGATATAGGTGACGATGAAGAAGAAGCTCGCCCCGTTCATGTGCGCATAGCGGATCAACCACCCGGCGTTGACGTCGCGCATGATGTGCTCGACCGAGGTGAAGGCATGGTCGGCGCTGGCGAAATACCACATCGCCAGCACGATGCCGGTGACGATCTGGATGGTCAGGAAGATCCCGGCGAGGACGCCGAAATTCCACCAATAATTGAGGTTGCGGGGCACCGGATAGCCGCCGCCGATCGCACCGTAGACGAGGCGCGGGAGCGGCAGGCGCTCATCCATCCAGCGCATGAAGGGATGCTTGGGTTCGTACGCCTTGGCCCAGGAGAAGCTCATTTACCCTTACCCCCGCCGATCTGAACCGTAGTCGGTGAAATGAAGCTGTATTCCGGCACCTGCAGGTTCAGCGGAGCCGGCCCGCTGCGGATGCGAGCCGCAGTGTCGTAAGCCGACCCGTGGCACGGGCAGAAATAACCGCCGTACGGCCCGCGGTTCTCGCCCTCGCCGGCGCCCAGCGGCACGCAGCCGAGGTGGGTGCAGACGCCGAGCGTGATCAGCCAGTTCGCCTTGCCGGGCTTGGTCCTGTCGGCGAGCGACTGCGGATCGCGAAGCTCCGACAGCGGTACTGCGTTCGCCGCCTTGATTTCCGCCGGCGTCAGGTTGCGGATGAACACCGGCTGCTTGCGCCAGCTGGTCTTGATCGCCTGGCCGGGCTGGATCTTCGAAATGTCGACTTCGGTGGTGGCCAAGGCCAGCACGTCGGCCGGCGGCGCCATTTGCACCAGCAGCGGAGCGACCGCCGCGACTGCACCGACGCCAGCGAAGCTGACTGCGGCAACGTTCAGGAAGTCGCGACGGCGGACTCCCCCTTCAGTGGCTGTGTCTTGTGAACCTGCAGCGGACTGTGCCTCAGTGGCCATGCTCACCCTTCAGACCGATTAGCTCCGAGTGCCTGGACAGGCACTTGCGCGACGCCGCGCCGGGTCATCCTGGATCGGACGGCCCGGAGCGATTGGCGGGCCTGATAGCGAGGGGAACCTAGGCTGCCAAGGGGCGGAATGTGCCCGCCGCGCGACGATCTGCCCGGCTAGTCTTTCGCGACGCAAAGAACGTCCGCGAGGAAGCTCCGGCCGGCGACGGCCTGCACGTCCTCGTGGGCAGCCGACCGCCAGCCATGGGACCGGCAGAAGGCATCGGCGCGCGAGCCTGCGTCGCCTCCTCCGGCCGGCATCTCAATGCGATTTCCGCCCTCGCTGGGAGCGACGAAATATTCGCTCGCGAAGCCGCGCAGCACCTGCGGGGCGACCGAAGCGACGGGCACGCCTGCCGCGACCGCCGCTGCGGTTGCCGCGGCCAGCACCGCCTGCCCGGCCGGCCTCACCGACCTTATGGTCATTGCCGTCGTGGGGTCCGACGCGCTGACGCGCCGGCAGCCGGAAAATTTATTTCCGGTGCACAGGTCCCACTCCTGGCCGGCAGGCACCTGAACGCTGCGGACAGTGAACACTTCCATATATTGCGACGGGCCATCCAGGCTCCGGCTGACGCCCTTGAAATGGCCTTTGCTGTAAAGGACCAGCTCCCCCGATTCCTGCGCGCCGGCAGGTGCAGAAAGGGCGACCGCAACAAGAGCCGCACCGATGATCAACTTGCGCATTCCATTCCCCCTAAGGCCCGTCGCCGGCAGATTGTCTCCCGCAGCGGGACTAAGCAAGTGCGGCGAGCCGCCCTACCCTCACGCCCGCCCGAACTTCACCGTCCGGCGAGAGCGGATATCCTTGGCGCTTTGCGGGAGTGCGAGTGATGAACTGGTTCATCGGGCGGGCGGAGGCCCTGTCGAATCCGGAGGCAGCGCGGCACAAGGCGCTCGAGCGCCTGCGCGACCTCGCCCAGCTGGACGATCCTGAGAGCCTCGTAGTGCCGATCCTCCTCGATGCCATCCTCATGGCGGAATCCTATCGGGGGGCGCGGCACCAGATCAGCTTCCTCCCAGAGCTAACGCGAAGCGTGGACGCGTTGCTGCGCGAACTGACGATCGTCGACAAGACCAAGGAGTGGTCGGAGTAATCGCGGTCAGATCGCGGCGGCAGCGTCGGGTGTCACCCGTTCGGAACGGCGTCCCGAAGAAGCCGCGCGAAGCATGACCGCGGCGGCATAAACGACGACGATGAAGACGAGCCATCGAAGCATTTCGAGGGGCATGGTCACAACGATGTAGGCCGCGACGAATACGGCGGGGATCCCTCCCAGCGTCAGGCCAACAACGACGCGCAGATCCAGGTTGCCGGTGTTGATGTGCCGAATTCCCGCCCCCGATCCCATCAGCGCCGCAGCGCCGGCCATGATCGGGAAGCACAGCCTCGGGTCCATGCCCATCAGGCTGAGGACGACGAGCGTCGGCGCATAATTGCCGACGCCATAGTTCAAGAGGACGCCGAAGCCGAAGTTCGCGACGATCGCCAGGATCGTGAGGGATATCGGCAATGACGATGCCGTTCCTCCGCCGGGGAAAAGATGGAGGTTCGTCATCCCATATGCGGTTGCGGCCAGCAGGAGGCCGATCGCCACGACGAGCTGAACGATCCATACGCGGGTCCTGTGGACGAGGGGCGCCCCCAGCAGACCGCCCATCAGACACGCGAGCACGCAGCCGACGAGAAGGACCGGATCGACCTTCACCCCGAGCCGGATCAGGAAAATGACCGATTCGACGACCGCTGAGATGGTCAGTCCGACCAGGATCGTCGGGGGGATCAGACGGTCCGGAACGATGCGCCGAAATTTCAGCCATGCGGTCGTCGGGGCGAAGGACCCGATCCCGAGCGTATCGAAAAAGGACACTATCGCGCCGAGCACGGTGGTTTCGGCAGTGGGCATCGCTCGATGAGTCACTGCGGCCCGGACCAGGACGGCCGTGAAAAGCAGGCCTGTGAGGATCACAGGCACAAGCAGCGCGATCAGCATCGTGTTTCTCCCGCCCTATTAGCGGGATGCTAACCGATCGATGGCGGCAAACAACCGTAGCCGCGCCGAGTGAAATATTCGCTCCCCTCCTGACTTCCGGCCGTGGCTCGGGAATCTGATCTCCCAAGCTCGAATCACACCGCGCTTCGCCCGGCCGCCGCCGGGCCTGTCGCATTTGGTCGGGCGAACGACACAAACGAGTTCAAGAACGAGGGCAACATGGCTTCCGACGCAGGCAAGATCCTTTCACGCATCAAGGACGAGGAGATCGACTGGGTCGACCTCCGCTTCACCGACCCCAAGGGCAAGTGGCAGCACCTGACCATGGCTTCCGGACTGATCGACGAGGATCAGCTGACCGACGGTTTCATGTTCGACGGAAGCTCCATTGCCGGCTGGAAGGCCATCAACGAGTCCGACATGATCCTGAAGCCGGATCTCGACGCCGCTTATGTCGATCCGTTCAGCGCGACACCGATGATGGTCCTGTTCTGCAACGTCGTCGAGCCGTCGACCGGCGAGCTTTACGGACGCGACCCGCGCTCGACCGCGACGCGGGCCGAAGCTTATCTCAAGCAGACCGGCGTCGGCGACACCGTGTTCGTCGGTCCCGAAGCCGAGTTCTTCATGTTCGACGACGTTCGGTTCGAGGACGGCTACAGCGCCTCGTCGTTCCGCATCGACGACATCGAGCTGCCGACGAACACGATGCGCGAATATGAAGGCGGCAACCTCGCCCACCGCCCGCGCGCCAAGGGCGGTTATTTCCCCGTGGCCCCCGTCGACAGCGCGATGGACATCCGCGGCGAGATGGTCACGACAATGATCGAGATGGGCCTGCCGATGGACAAGCACCATCACGAGGTCGCCGCCGCCCAGCATGAGCTGGGGCTAACCTATGGCGGCCTGGTTGAAACCGCCGACCGCATGCAGATCTACAAATATGTCGTCCACATGGTGGCGCATGCCTACGGCAAGACGGCAACCTTCATGCCCAAGCCCATCGCCAAGGATAATGGCAGCGGCATGCACACCCACATGTCGATCTGGAAGGGCGGCAAGCCGCTCTTCGCCGGGAACGGCTATGCAGGCCTCAGCGAGACGGCACTCTTCTTCATCGGCGGCGTGATCAAGCATGCGCGAGCCCTCAACGCTTTCACCAATCCGACGACCAACAGCTACAAGCGCCTGGTCCCGGGCTTCGAGGCGCCCGTGCTGCTGGCTTATTCGAGCCGCAATCGGTCGGCCTCATGCCGTATCCCATACGGCGCAGGCGAGAAGGCCAAGCGCGTCGAGTTTCGCTTCCCGGATGCACTCGCCAATCCCTATCTCGCTTATTCCGCGCTCCTGATGGCCGGCCTCGACGGTATCCAGAACCGCATTCATCCTGGCGATCCGATGGACAAGAACCTGTACGACCTGCCGCCGCAGGAGCTGGTCAACGTCCCGACCGTCTGCGGATCGCTGCGCGAAGCGCTGGTGAGCCTGATGAACGACCGCGCCTTCCTCACGCGCGGAGACGTGTTCAGCGACGACCAGATTGACAGCTACATCGAGCTCAAGTGGGAAGAGGTCATGCGGTGGGAGACGACCCCCAGCCCCGTCGAGTTCGACATGTATTATTCGGCCTAGGGTCAGCAGCTAGCGCAGTCGGCCGTGCACCATTCCGTAACCCTGTCGTGCGCATAATGCCCACGCGTGGGTTGCGGAGTGGGGGTAGATGAACATCCGGGCGAAAGTCTTCGGTGGGAAAGCCGAGAAGCCAGAAGCGGTCCTGGCTGCAAAGAAGCCGAAGGGCGCGCAGACCGATCTGCTGCATAGCGTCGCTGTAAGGCGAGAGGAAACGCGCCGCGGGAATACGCGCGTCGCCGATCGCCATCGCCTGGCGGACGAGCAGGCCAGCGTGATCCATGGCGAACAGAGCTTCCTCGTCGAACTTGTAAACGTGTCCGGAGGCGGCGCGATGATCAGCGCGTCGTTCGAGCCCATGCTGTGGGACCGGGTCGACCTTCACCTTGGAGACGGCGGGGTAATCGAAGCCGTGGTTCGTTGGCTCAAGGGCGATCGCATCGGCCTCGAGTTCGCGCATGAAACCCGGATCGAATGCTCCCCTGACGAACAAGCCGCGATTCTTCGGGACACCATCACGCGCAGCTTTCCCAATCTCGAATTCGAAGCGCCAGACGCCCGTCCGCAACAGGAGGCGGATGTGGGCGAAGAAGGGCGCCGCGAGCGCAGGCATCCGCTCATCTGGACTGCCCAGCTCCATCACGATTACCAGACGGCGCAGGTACGGCTGCGCAACATCTCGGCGACGGGCGCGCTGATCGAGTGCGACGCTCCCCCTCGCGTCGGCGCGGAACCCTTACTGGACTTCGGTGAAGCCGGCACCGTGTTCGCGACCGTGAGCTGGGTGGTCGGGGATCAGGCCGGCCTGCGGTTTCACTCGCCGTTCGATTTGTCGCTGCTCGCGCGTTCGCGGCCCGACGTTGCGCCCGTCCGGTGGGATCGTCCCGACTATCTCGGCTCCTCGCCGGCAGCGGACTCTCCCTGGGCCGAGGAATGGGGCCGCATGTCGCTCAGCGAGCTTCGCGACGAGCTGGAAGGCTTCATGAAGCGCTAGTCGCGCGCGTAGACCACGCCGACCTTATCTTCGTGAACCTTCCGCCATCCGGCTGATCGGTCGAGCAACGCCACCAGCTTCACGTACCGGTGCGGCAGGATGGCCCAGCGAATGTTCCACCTTTGCACCGCCTGCGCGAGCGCTGCTGCATCGCCATCGGTGATGCGCTTGTATCCGACGACCAGTTCGTCGCCGTACATGTCGCCGCGGCCGTCCACATAAGGGCGGATGCCGGACAGGATGAGCGGACCGCCCATCGCATAACCGTTGAGCACCGGCTCAGACCGCAATTGCATCGGCACGGCCGCGATGAGTTGCCAAGGGTTCGCTTCATTGCTCGGCAGCGTGATCGGCAGGACCGCTCGAACGACCACGAGTGCTGCGGCGGCAGCTGTCACGAACCAAGGGATGGCTGGAGCTGTCCGCTCATGTGGCCGGGCAAGGCCCGTCGGCAGCAGCATCGCCGAGACGATCGCGAGGACGGCCTGATGGCGCGTCTGAAGCATCGCCAAGACCAGCAGGAAGCCGAGCAAGGCCCAACGGACGGGATGCAGGCGCGGGCGATGGAGCCAGATGAGAAGCAGCGCCGCGGTGACCGCGAGGAAAAAGAAGGGCGTGACTTTCGGGCTGGACGGCTTCCACTCGTCGATAAGCGGAAGCATCTCCAGATTGGCGATGCGCAGCGGATGAAGCACTCCTTCGAGGCCATTGGCGTTCACGAAGATCGCAGCCAGGCACGCGGCCCCGAAGAGGCCCCAGCTTCGAAGCGCCGCGCCGCGATCCGGTGAAGCGACTAGCGCTTCGAGGCCGAATGCGGCCGCGATGACCAGTCCGATCACGAAACTGCCGTGCAGATTCGCCCAGACGACCATCAGCAAGGCGGCGGCGAGCGGCGGCGCGCGCTGCCGGTCCCGGGCGCGGAGCATCAGCCAGGTCCAGAAGGCGATGAGCGCCCAGGCGAGCAGATGCGGCCGTGCGAGCATCATCGGGATGAGGACAATGTCCATCAGGACGATGAGTCCCAATATGCGCCATGGCCCGACGAACCTCGCGGCGTTGACGTAGACCGTCGCGTGCAGCGCGATCAGCGCCGCAGTGGCAAGCGCGGCAATCCCGGCATAACCGGCAAGCCGGTGCGCTCCCGCCATGAGCACTTCGGCAAGCCATTCGATCGGAACCCATGGCCGTCCAGCCCAAGTGAACGAGAAAGGGTCCGTGTGCGGGATAGCGCGATGGTCGAGGATCCACTGGCCCGTTGCGATGTGCCAGCTGACGTCGCCATCGTTGAAGATCGTGCCGGAGCTGCCGAGCGCCGCAGGGATCAGCAGCACGCCCAGAAGCAGAGGAAGCGATTGGCGGAGATCCGTCGAACCCGCTGCCTTCGCCATCAATCTTCCTCGATGAGGCTGGCCGTCTTGGTTTCCGGCAGCATCAGGAAGCCGACCGCGGCCATTCCGATGATTGCGGTCAGATACCAGTAGAAGCCGCTCTCAATCCCACCCTGCTTGAACCACAATGCGACATATTCGGCGGTGCCTCCGAACAAGGTGTTGCCGACCGCATAGGGTAAGGCGACACCGAGCGTCCGGATGTGCGCGGGAAAGAGCTCGGCTTTGATGAGGCCGCTGATCGACGTGTAAGCGCCGAGCAATAGCAACGGGACGAGAACCAGCGCGAGCGCGGCCATGGGAGTCGGAGCGCGGCTGATCGCCGTGAACACCGGTACCGACACCAGCATCCCACCGAAGCCGAAGACGTAAAGCATCGGCTTGCGGCCCCATCGATCCGCGGCCATTCCCCACCAGGGCTGAATCAGCATGAATATGATCAGCGCGATGGTCATGATCTCGGTCGCGACCGAGCGTGAGAAGCCGCTCGTATTGACGAGGAACTTCTGCATGTAGGTCGTGTAGGCGTAGAAGGCGGCCGAGCCGCCGCCGCTGATCGCCGCGACAATAAGGAATTCGCGAGGGTGCTGCCTCCATAGCGAACCCGCCGTCGATCGCTGCCGATCCGCGGACTGGTTCGTGAAGGATTGTGTTTCGGCGAGCCGCGTGCGGAGGACATAGACCGCCAGTGCGAGCACGGCACCGACGCCGAAAGCCACGCGCCAGCCCCATTCCTGAAGCTGCGTTTCCGACATCGTCGCCTGAAGCAGCACAACGACCGCAAGCGCCAGCAGCTGCCCCCCGATCAGGGTGATATATTGAAAGCTGGCCCAGAACGCGCGCCTGTTCCGCAAGGCCATTTCCGACAGATAGGTCGCGCTAGCGCCATATTCTCCGCCGACCGACAGGCCCTGCAGCATACGGGCGATGACCAGCACTGCCGGTGCGATTGCGCCCGAGCTGGCATAAGTCGGCGCGGCCGCGATCATCAGGGAGCCGCCAGCCATCAGCGCCACGGACAATGCGAGGCCCGATTTGCGGCCGTGGCGATCCGAATAGATACCCATCAGCCACGCGCCGATCGGTCGCATCAGGAAGCCTACCGCGAAAATAGCGGCTGCGCTGAGCAGCTGGGCAGTGGCGTCCTCCTTCGGAAAGAAGACGGGTGCGAAGTAAATGGTCAGGACGGAATAAGCGTACCAGTCGTACCACTCGACGAGGTTGCCCGCCGAGCCGCCGACTATGCTCTTGAGCCGCGATCGGCGCAGCCCTCCGCCAGCGTCAGGCACCGGCCGCGGTCGCCCTCGATCGCGCGGCCGCGCCGTGACCATAAATGAAGTAGAGCACGATCCCGATGGCCTGCGCGGTCACGAAGAAAAGCTGGGTGCGGTTGGGAAGGCTTATGAAGAGGTAGAGACAGCCCAATATCCCGACCGTGCCGACCAGCCAGGGCAATGGCGTGCGGAACCGTCGCTCCCTGCCCGGTTCGCGGACGCGCATGACCAGCATTGCCGCGCAGACAGCAACAAAAGCCGCCAGGGTGCCCGCATTCGCGAGCGCTGCGATCGAGGTCAGGGGAATCAACCCTGCGAAGACCGAGGTCACGATCGCCGTGAAGATGGTGATGCGCACCGGCGTGCCCCGGCCCGACACACGCGCGAGGCGGCTCGGAAGGAGGCCATCCCTGGCTACCGTGAAGAAGATGCGGCTCTGTCCGTAGAAGAAAGCCAGGATGACGGTCGGCAGCGCGATAACCGCCGAAGCACCAAGCACGCGCGCGGCCCATGGCTGTCCGATCTCCCTGAGGATCAGGGCCAGGGGCTCTGGGCTGTCGGCGAAACCCGTGTAAGCGACGGCGCCGATCGCTGCCGCCGCGACCACCATGTAGATGACAACACAGACGAGCATGGAGCCGACGATACCGATCGCGAGATCCCGGCTCGGGTTTTTCGCTTCCTCGGCGGCAGTGGCGATCGCGTCGAACCCATAGAAAGCGAAGAAGATGATCGCAGCGGCGGCCATGACCCCGACTTCGCTTCCCGAGGGTCCGCTGCGCGGGAAGCCATACGGCATGAACGGCTCGAAATGCGCCGCGTTGAAGACCGGCAAGGCGACGGCGATGAAGAGCGCAAGCGCGAGCATCTTGATCACGACGAGAATGGCATTGAGCGTGGCGCTCTCACGCGTGCCGGCGATCAGGAGGCCGGCGACCACGACGATGATGAAGATCGCCGGAACGTTGACGATCCCGCCGAGCTCCGGCCCCTTCACCAGTGCGTCCGGCAAGCCCATGCCGACCGAGTTGAGGAACCCGGCCGCATAGCCGGACCAGCCGACCGCGACTGCGCTCACCACCAGAGTATATTCGAGGATCAGGGCGACGCCGACCATCCACGCCAGCAGCTCCCCAAACACCACATAGGAATAAGTGTAGGCCGAGCCCGAAGCGGGAATCATGGTTGCGACTTCCGCATAAGCGAGCGCGGCGCAGGCGCAGATCAAACCGGCTATCGCGAAGGAAAGGATCACGGCGGGGCCCGCCTTCCCGGCGCCGACGCCGATGAGGGTCAAGATGCCAGTCCCGACGATCGCGCCGACGCCTAGCGCTACGAGATGCGGCCAGGAGAGCGATTGCTTGAGCCTATGCTCCTCCGGCATGTCCTCACGCGCGACGACCGGCTTACGGAAATTCCAATTCTTCATTCGCTCCCCCTTGGCGCTACGCTCGCAATGACGGAGGCGTCCGTCAATAATCCTTGCTGACGCGAACGCTCGCGCTCGTCCGACCGATCGTGGAAACGGTGGACAGCAGCGAAAGCCAGCGCGTCATCTGATATTCAACGCGTGTCGCGGAATAGCCCTGCCCGTCCGTGATCACCTCGGCGAACAATTTCCGAGTGATATATTTGCCCGCCGCGATCGACGTCTTTTGCCCAGTCGCTACGTCAGCCGGCACGATCCGAAGCCTGTCGAGACCGACGGCTCTGCGCAGCGCGTTGATCGGATCGAGGCTGCCCGATCCGGACTGCAGCGCAGCGACCGCAGACGCCAATTGCAGGGCTTCCGGCGCAGACAGGTTCGTGATCGAAGTGCCGAAGAGGATGCGCGAAAGCAATTCGTCCTGCGGCAGGGCTGGCGTGCTTGCGAAGGTGATTTCAGGCTTCTGGCCTGTGCCCTGGACGAGAACCCGCGCATCCAGCCCCTGCACCTGCGCCTCGGCCCGGATATCGAGCTGCGGATCGGGCGGGCTTTCGCCGCGGAACCGGATGATGCCATGGTCGAGACGGAAATTGCGTCCGGCAAAATCGTAATCGCCTCGAACGAGGTCTGCGCGACCAGTAAACCGAGGCGCATCGGCAAGACCTCCGACCTGAAGGTCGGTCGTCCACCGGCTGGTGATGCCCAAGCCCTCTACACGCAGGTCATTACCGGCCAGCTTGATGTCGAGCCGCCAGGGCTGAAGTTGCTCGGGTTCGATGATGTCTTCGGGCGCAACGCCGCTCTCACGAACGTTGAGCTTCGGTACACCCGACGATGCCGTCGCGCGACCCAGCCTGAACAGGCCGCGATCGAGCTTGAGGTTGCCGGAAATCGTCCCGGTCTGCCCGTTGGACCGAATTTGAACTGGGCCCGTCACACGCGCCGCGACGTCGTCGCGATTGAGAAGAAGCGCCTGCGTTGCATTGAACGAAAGGTCGAGCGCGGTTCGTCCGCCGGCGAAGGTGGCTGTGCCGGTGCCGGTGACCGAGCCGCCGCCGGATGTCCGCCCCGACATCTGTGAAAAGATCAGCTGCGGGCCGGAGAAGCGCGCCTGGGTCGCCAGCTGGTCGATCACCATGCCCGTGACGGCGCTTTCAAGTCGCGCGTTTTGCGTCCGCAGCGAACCGCGAATGACCGGCGCAGTCAGACGTCCGCCAATATCCGCGCCGACCGACAGCGGGCCCGACAGATCGAAGATCTCGGTACCGGAAAGCCTCCACAAAGTATCGGCCGGCCCGTTGTAGCGAAGCTGGGCAAAGAGCGGCGCGCCCATCAGCTCAGCAAGCAGCGGCCCGCTTCCCATTGGAGCAAAGCGCGCCTGCGCTCGGCCAACGACTGCGCCGTCGCTTGCGGCGACCGCGCGGAGCGCGGCCTGATTACCGTTCACCACGGCGGCAATGCCCATGTCGATCGGCTTGGAAGCGAGGACGAGGCCGGCCCTGCTGAGACCGCGGACCTTCAGGTCGAGGCGGCCGTTGCGATTGCCCTTCCACGCATAATCCACGCGCCCGCTGGCCGATCCGCGCAGGTCGAGGTTGGGCCAGCCGATATCGAGGATTTCGAGCGGCATGGCCTGCACCTGTGCGTGCACCTCGGGCCGCGATCCGCTGCGGCCGGACACAATCGCCGTTCCACCGGCGAAAGTCAGGCCGGTCGGAGCAAGCGCCCAGCCGTCTCCGCTGCGGGTTAGCACGGCCGCTTGCCGCAGTTGCAGCGGTTCAGTGCCGATACGGCCGCCGCCGGTCAGTCGGATCGTATCGGGGGAGACGTCGGCAAGCGTCGAAAAGGAGAATGCTGCCCCACGCCGGCCGGCGAATGCAGCCCGCACCTGGCCGGCCCCGTTGACCAGCTTGGCGTTGGCCGTGAGCCGCGCGAGGCTCAGACCTCCGGCCTCGATCCCGCGAGCGTCGACCGAGCCGTCGATCGTAGTGCGCTCATCGGCAACGATGATCGTGCCATCAGCACGACCGGCGCGAACCGCGAAATCCGGAAAGGTCGCGCCATTCGCCACAAGGTGCGCTTCGATGCGCTGGGCGCCGGCCGTGGGCGAAAAATCCAGCGTTCCGCCAAGGGATCCCCCGGCCAGGGTCAGGCGACCGGTGAAGCCTCCGGGATCCGACCTCAGGTCACCGCTTGCGTGCGCCCCGCCTGCATCCAGCGAGGCGATCGAGATTACGGTCTGGCCACCCTTCGGAAGAAGGATGCGGCCGTTGCTCGTGAACGGCCCGAGCTTGGAATCGCCGTTGGCGCGATAGTCGAAACCCGCCGCTGTCGGCATGAGGAGCAGGTGCATTGCACGGATGCCGAGGGCTTCATTGGGACGTTCAAGCAATAGCTCGACGCGCGGCCGCTCAATGTGGCCGTCCAATGTCATCGTTAGCGGACCATAGTTCGATTGCCGCCCGCTCGCGACGATATGGAAGGTGCCGTCGCGAAACCGCTGACCACTGCCGCTAAGGCGCAGAGCCGGGGAATAAAGCTGCAGGTTAGAGAAATGCACGACGCCGTCATTGCCGCGCTCGAGGTTCGTTTCGAGCCGCGGCAATCCACCCGTCATCTCACGAAAGAAGCTGTTGTCCAGCCGGCGGACCCAGGCCTTTCCCGTGCCGACGACGCGGGAGCCCTTCCCGCCAGGACCCGGCACGACCTTGAGGTCAGTGACGACGTCGACGATCCCGAGACCGGGGATGAAGTATCGGCTCATCGCTCCGGAGAGCAGGACCTCGAAGCGGCCGTTCACCAGGTCGATAAGAAGCGACAATTTTCCGCTGATCTTCGCGGAGGTCAGGCGAAGGTTTTCCCCACGGACAAGCTTCGGCGTGATCGTGAGCCAGCCGTCGAGGCGCGGATTAGCGAGGATTGCCCCGCCGATGTCGCCGATGCCGGTAATCGCCCGCGCCTGCAGCCGCAGGGGAACGCGCATCGGCCACGGCGCGAACCGCCCCCGGCCTTCCGCGCGGACATCGACGAAGCCCGTATTGTCGAACTTCACGTCGGGTGAGGTCAGCCGATAGGAGTAGGTCGCGGTCGCAAACGGCCCATCCAGCGTCCAGACCATCCGCACGTTGCGGCCGGTCATGTTCGGGAACAACGAGGATGGCTTCAGCAGATCGAGGCCGAGCCGCATGTGCCGATATTCGTTACCAGCCAGATCGATAGCGCCCCTCGCGACGGCCCGAAGGGAAGGCGAACTGAGCGCGAGCTGGCCGTCGAGGTTGCGGTTGGCCAAAGTCGCGTCGCCCCGCACATTGACGACCGGCGTCGCAAGCCTGGCGAGCTTACCCCTCAGGAATTGCGCAGGCGCTATTTTCCCCTGGAGCCGGTAGCGGCCCGAGTCGACGCCAAGAGCTAGTCGGGCCGTCGGACGACCAGACAGGTTTAGCGAGGCGATTCCGCGCCAGCGCGACCAGTCGCCATTCCCGCCAATGCTCAGGTCGATCGCTCGGCGGGTCCCAAACAACGCGGGCACGACACCGTTCGCCGGGGAAATCACTCTTGCTCCAATGTCGAATTTGCCGCGATCCGGTTCCGAATCCAGCCGCAGCGCGATCCGATCGCCGCCGTTGTTGAGCGCTGCGTTTAGTTCGACCAGTGCGCGGCCGGAGCGCACATCCGCCTTGCCCCACAAGCGGCCGCTGCGTGCCTGGCCGCTCACACCCGGGCCAATATCGAGCCGATTAACGCGCAGATCCCCAATGTGGATGTCGAAGCCGGGCAGGATCGGGCCGCGCCGACCGGTCGGCTTGAGCTTGGGCAAACGCACCAGCGTCATATGGTCCGCGGTAACGCTGTCGACGTGCAGCGAGTTGTAGAGCCAGGCTCCCGGCGCCCAGTCGAGCTTGATGTTCGGGGAGGTCAAGAACACGCCCCGCGAATCCGAAACCGTTACCCCCTTCAGCTGGGACTTGCCGAAGATCGACCCTTCTATGCGCCCGATCCGGATTTTTAGGCCAGACGCAGTCTCCAATCTGCTGATGCGGTCGACGATGAAGCGGTGCCCCGGCGCCGTGTCCAGCAAGACGAGCCCGATGGCGAGCAGGAGCAAGAGCGCAATGAAAAGCGCAAGCAGCTCGTTCAAGAGGCGGCGCGGCCAGTCAGAGCGAATGCGCCGGGGCGGAGGCGCGCTGTCGCTCGGAAGTACCGCTTCGCTCACGCCTAGAACGCCTGACCCAGGGAAACGGTGACGGCGACCGGGCCGTCGCCGCTTTCTCGGTTGAGCGGCATGCCAACATCTATCCTGATCGGGCCGAAGCTCGAGTAATAGCGCACGCCGATTCCCGCCCCGAACCGCCAATCGGAAAAGCTGGGAGTCGTGTCGGTCGACAGCGAACCGCCATCAAAGAACGGCACGATGCCGAAATTCCCGCCGAATTGACTCAGGCGGATGCGGGCTTCGATCGCGAATTCCGCGAGGCCGCGCCCGCCGACAGGATCTCCGTCAATGTCACGGGGCCCGAGGCGCTGGTATCCATAGCCGCGGACCGACCCGCCGCCACCTGCATAGAAGCGTCGCGAAGGGGCAATGTCGAACGCTCCCGCCCCGAAGATCGTCCCCAGCCGAACCCGGCCGGCAGCGACGACGCGGTCGGACACCGGGTGATAGGCGCTCGCGTCGAACTGGCCGCGAACGTAGGTAAAAGCGCCACCGTGCGCGGAGATTTCCGGGCTGACCCGCGCGCTCAGTCGAAACCCTTTCGTCGGATCGAGCAGGCTGTCGCTGCCGTCATAGCCGATCGTCGCCGGAACCGCCGCGATCAGGAATTTCTTGGTGTCCTTGAGGCCAGACGTATCGAATACACCCCGCTCGTCAGTCGCCAGAAGCTCGGCGCCACCGCTCCACGTCCATTTCTTCTGCCAGATGAAGTTGCTCTGCCGCTCGATATTACCGGCGAGAAGTATGGTCTTCGCCTCGTAGGCATCGAACTTACGATGCGAGGCCGAAGCCTGCAGATTGAGGACCTGATCGCGCTTCATGAAGTTATTGCGGCGGAACTGTGCTCCGAGAAGCTGCTCATTAGTGCCGGCGATTCCCCTAAGGGTCAGCGCGCCCTCGGGATTGAAGAAATTGCGATCCTGCCAGCTTCCCTCGATCCGTGCGCCCTCGCCGGTGCCATATCCAAGCTCACCGGCTATGGTGTGCGAGGGCGCGGGCTCCAGGTGCACCTCGAGATCGACCGTGCGCCCGCCGTCGACCGGCACAACCTGGACGTCGGCGGTCGATACCAAACCGGTCGCAATCAATGCCCGACGCAAGTCGTCCACCTTCGAACGCTTGAAGGGGTCGCCGGAATCGAAGCGCGCGATGGTTGCGATATGGCGCGGACTGAACGGAGGCTCGCCGCTGACACGTATCGCGCCGAAGCGCGCCGGCTCGCCCGGCGTGACGGTCAAAGTGAGGGTCGCGAGATGAGTTTCGTGATTGATTTCGATGTCGGGTTCGCCGAGCTTGGCGCTCGCAAAGCCCTCTTCGCCCAAAGCCGTCCGCAAGGCCAGCTGGGCTGCGATCACGTCTTCTGCGATGACCGGATCACCGTCCTTGACGGCGAAGACATCCCGCAGCTTCCCTGCTTCCTCGCCGGTCGCTTCGAGCCCGGACAATGTCACGGTCGCGAAGCGATATTGCTGGCCAGGCTCCGTCTCCAGGATCACTCGAAGCGCATTGCCCTGCCGCTCGATCCGCGGCTCGACCATGGCATCATAATAACCCTGGCTGCGCAGCAACTCGGCCAGCAGCTCCGCATCCGCGCGCGATCGACGATCGATCTGCGCGGCGTTGGCGGTCTTGTCGCGCTCCTGCTCCAGCGTCGATTGCTTGCGGAAAGCTTCGAGGAAGCCTTCCGCATCGCCGGCTGCTTCGAGCCCCGTGACGATGACGCTGTATCGCTGTTCGCCGGTCGCGGTGTTCGTGGACACATCCGCAGTTCCGGGCGGAGTTTCAACCGGAGTTGCGGGCGTCGCGTCCGGCGGCGTTGGAGCCTCGGGCTCTTTCGCATTGAGGTCCGGCCAATCGACACCGATGTCCGGCATGGGATCGAGCGGAGCCGACGGATCCAGCTCAGCCGGGTCGGCGGACTGCGCTACGACTTGTGGTGCCGCGAGGCCGCAGACCGCCACCGCGCACATTAGCCGCGTGGCTACCCGCACTGATCCCCACCCGACCATCGTCAGTGAGACTTAGCCAGCGCCCCTGAATGGCGCCAGTATGAATGCTGTTCGAGACTGGCGGAGGCCGCTGTTTAAATGTCCTTGAATTCAGGACCTTTTAGTGGACCGCCCCGAGGATCTCGTCGCTATTCAAAACAGCGATGACGCGTTCAATCTGCCGCCAGTGGCAAAAGCGCACCACATTGCCTTCGCTGCGGCTTCGCTCCGCGAGCGCCGCAGCTTCATACATCGCGCCTTCGCCGAACCGATCGATCAGATCCGACGCGTCGGCCAGCGCATTGCGTCCATGGATGAAGAGAGCGTTCATTCTGCGAGCATATCGCGGTGCGATTGCAGACTGGCGCATGAAGATCGTCAATCGCTCGTTGACCATCTTTGCGGTGGAGGCGGCGCTTGGGCTCTGGCATGGGCCTCGCATGAGAGCGAGCGTGACCAGGGCCGGCGGGTGCTTCCTGACCATCTTCATCCTGACCGGCTTCGTCGTGGGCCTGGCCATCGGCAATCCCATGAAGGGCATACTTGGGGGGACCGCAGTCGGCGCGGTCCTCGCGCTCCTCGTCTGGCTGCTCGATAGCCGGTCGAAGGCCTAGACGACTTTACGCGACGCCCAGATCACCCTGCCGATGCAGTGGATTTCATCGATCCCGCAATCGGGCCAGTCGGGATAAGCCGGATTGTCGGACTGAACAGTCACGCGACGGCCCATCGGATGCATCGCAACCCGCTTCACGACGAGCGCGTCATCTATGCGTAGGACGTAAATGCCGTCCCGCAGCCGATCGACAGCGTCACCAAGGTCGACCAGGATTTCATCTCCGGCATTGAGCGTGGGCGACATCGAATCGCCTTCTACGCGGACGATCGACAAGCTCGCAGCGGGCGTGCTCGTCAGGCCCTTGAGCCATCGCTCATCGAAAGCAAAATACGGCTTGCCCAGTTCCTGGGTCACGATTGCGCCCGGTCCCGCCGAGACCGCGACAGGGTGGCGGCTCACACTGAGCAAGCCCTGAGAAATCGTCGGGTCGTCCGGTGGACCGCCAAGAAGTGACTCAGAAACCGAGAAGTATCGCGCGAGCTTGCGCCGCTCTTCCTCCTTGAGGCGCTTGGGTACGCCGCGACGAACGAACTGCTGGATGTAAGCCGCATTCCGGCCGAGCATTCGCGACAAACCCGCGAAGTCCTCCCCCCGCTCTGTACAAAGACGCTCAAGAAACTCGCGTGGGTCGGAGGAAGACATGGTTACTCCCTAATTATAGGAAAGTGCCTAGACAAGTAGGAATTGCGTTGGGAGGTAAGCCGGGCCGAGTCGTAAGGACTATAAGGATTGGCCTGTGAAGTTGCTTAGAGAAGTGGAGAAGTTTCCCCTATCGGCCCTCCGATAGAGGATAGGTAAGTGCCTAGCCTCAGATTTCTGCGCTTTTCTAGGACTCCACAACGGGGTTCAAGAAAGGCAGGATGTATCCGATGCGAGTTCGAGCAGCTACTGCAATTGGGTCTGGTGCAAGCCTCGTTGCGAGTATTGGCGTGCCGATAGCATTCCCGCATGTAGATCCGTGGATCGGTAAAACGCTCTTACTATTCGCGGTGGCGCTTGGCGCATTGGCGCTGGGCTTATACTGGCCTCATCGTAAAGGCGGCGGAGACACGGAACAGGCGGTCAGTACCCAGGGCCCCCATTCTCCGGGTTTTGGAACAGTGCATGGCGATGTGAACATCACGCACGGGGCCCCCGTAGCGGAACAGCAGCCGCGAAAGCCCGCCTACGGCGGTTGGAACGAAGACAACTTGGCGGCCCTTGAGCGGATATCGAGAGGAATTAGCAACCCGCGCGGGTTGGCGACGTTCAAAGCCGATAAAAGGTGTCCCGAAACTCCTGCTTGGCGATCGCTCAACGAAGTCGCCAAAAGAATAGGCGATACGGAGGAAGGTTTACCTAGGGCGCGACGGCAGTTGCGGCAGGCCGCCGTTGAGGGGCGTGTGCAGATTTGGGGTCAGCAGGACATTCCGCCGCAGCACTTGCAGGACGACCGACGCAAACAAATCTGGACACCAATTGAGCCAGAGTGGCAACATCACGAGATCAATATTCTCGCCACGCGGCCTGAAGATGACGACAAATGGCATACTGAGGATGAGGAGTTGCCGGGTCGGCGAGGCAATCGATACTGGTCGCTTAGGGTAGATGGTGACGATATAAGCAGACGCTTCCCGAGGCCGCCGACACCGAAACCACATTTTGAGGGGCCGGGAGGATGGATGCGATGACCTGGCAGAACCGCTTTGATCGACTCTTGAAGGCTATGGTGCAGGGTGAGCCGCCTAGGCCGAAGTCGCGTGATGCATCCTCATCTCAAGAGGACAATCCGCTTCATCCTCAAGATCGCGAAGTGAACAAGCAATAGCTTTGAGAAGCCGATCGGCTGCGATCTCAAGAGCCTCTTCGCCAAACTCATTCAAGCTCATTCCAGCGAGGTCGGCGGCCTTTGCGGCTTTCGCATGAGTGCTTTCTGGTACGCGCAAATATACATTGCCAGAGTAGGATCTCTCTGGCGTTTTCCCGATCTTGGCGCAGGTAGAAAGATAGTCATCAACGGCTTCGTAGAACGCCTCAACGAGACCCTGAACATTGTCGGAATGAAAGCCGACATTGTCATCAATCCCGGCAATGCGACCGACAAAAATCCCATCGTCGGCGTCAAACTCCACGCGCGCCTGATATCCTTTGTGAGTAATTACGTTTTTCATGGCTCCAACCCCAATCGAGTGAGGTACGCACGCGCGTCTTCGACTTGGTATTTCTTGGCCTCTTTATCTGGGTGCGGCCTATGAAACGTGGCGATCATGTCGTCCTTCGCAAAGCGAACGCGAGCGCCGTTTCCTTCTATCACTTCGCAACCCAATGCCACGAACAGTCCTTCAATGTCGTCCCATGCGATCGTGGCGGACGTTGGCTTCCGAAAAATCGCAGCAAGGACACGTCTTTGCTTCCTGTTCATGTAAGCACTTAATGCTTGCACAACTCTTAACGCAAGCAAAAGGTGCTAGCAAGCTTTACCGAGTAAATGAGTACAGAAGCCGGTCGAGCATCAGGTGCGGGACGTGGCGCATGTTCCAGCGATACTCAAACTCGCCCAGGTACTTGGCAAGGTGCTTGCCAGAAACGTGGATGTGCGTTCCGTTGATGCCGCGTTTCAGCATCGCCCAGAAGCCCTCAAGAGTGTTCACTGTGCAGCCAGTGGGGCCGACATACTCGAACACCTTGTGGTTCACGCGCTCGTGTTTGTAGCCGCACTCGCCAAGGTTCTGGAACGAAGCGTGCTGGTCGGTGTGAACGGTCGTTCCCGGCAGCACGAAGTCCTGAATGAACGGGCGCAAGTGATGCTCGCGGCGGGTCGGAACCACGCGGGTAATCAGTTCGCCGCCCTTCTCTAGGATGCCAAGCACAATCGACTTGTTCTGAAGCTGCGGGCCTTGGCCCTTGCCGCGAACGACGCCGCCCACGAGCGTTTCGTCAATCTCGACCGTCTCGCCAGCGCCGCCCAGCGGATCGTCGCTATCCAGCGATGCCATGTACTTCCTGATCTGGTCGCACATCCGCCACGCGGTCTTGTAGGTAACGCCAATCTCGCGCTCGACACGCTTCGCGGCCACGCCGTTCCGCGTCGTGGTGAACAGGAACATGACATAGAACCAGTCGCGGAGGCTGGTCCGGGTCCGATCAAAGGGCGTTCCGGCAGTCGGGTACACCTGATGAGCGCACCACTGGCACTGGTACGAACGGCGCTTGGCAATGCGCGAGTACTTCGCCGGACGCTTGCACTTGGGGCAATGGAAGTCGGTCCCGTAGCGAACCTGAAACAGGTGATCCAAGCAGCTTTCTTCGGTCGGAAAGCGGTCCTGAAACTGGCGAAGCGTGGTTCCCTTGTGTGCCATAATAGGCAGTTTGTACCACGAATGTTTACATGTCGCAAGGGGATATATTCCGAAGTTTCTGCGCCGGAGTGAAGTTGCTCCAACCCGTTTTGGACGCGACGCGGTGGGAGACCCACGCTTCGTTTTCGACCTTCGTAACGGCCGCGATCCGCGACCCCAGACCGTCGAGAGGGTACGCGCCTATCTGGAGGCCTTCCAATGATGCGCGTGGCGATGTCGCAGGCCGCATCGGGTCTGCTGAGGGCGCTGGTTGCCAGATCGGGTGCGGAACGAAATAGGATTTTGCTTACGGAATGGACGTCGGTGGACTGGCAGTCGCTCACATTCATCGGAGAGCGCCACGAAGGCCGATTTCGCATCGATGGGGTGGATGCGAACGAGATCGTGGAGCGAATGATGACCGGAATCGATGACGCAGAATTTCAGATTGCCGGCCATGTGGTGGCGGACATAGCAATCGTGGAGGAGCGATCTGAACCGGAGGGGCGGATTCTGCTCGTGGAAGCGCTGACAATCGCTGAATGACTATTTGAGCGAGCGGCGGAGTTCGGCAAGCGCGTCGTATAACGCCTGTGAAGCGTCGTAGAGTGCTTCCGAAGTATCCGGGGGTGCGGATTGACTGGCGCGGTCGAGGTGGCGGTCGATCCGATTCTGAAGCTCGCCGGGACTTGGCATGCTGGACGGATCGAACAGCCTGACGACCCGCGAGTCTGGTCCAAGCTCCGCGAGGATGTCATCGAGCAAGAGCACTACATCGTCCGACCCCGCGTGTCCCGGCCGCAGCCTGTCCTCTTCCGTCAGGAGGAGTTCCTCGACCTCACATGCCTCGAAAGCCGTCGGCGCGAAATGTGGGAGGCGGAAGGTCGCGGGCTTCGGCTGGACGGCGCGCAGCGCTGCATAACCGGTCAAGCCGGCTGCCGCACCAGCAGCCGCGGCGACATAGGCCGGTCCTAGAAGTGTCGCGGCAAAGCCTCCCGCCAAGGCAAGCGCCGAGGCGGCAAGGGAATCGACCCCGAGTTCGACTCGTTCGGCGTGGGCCCAGCTCATGGCCGGGCAAATAACGCGAAATCCTTGCCAGCCGGTTAGGCCGACATCTCGCTACGCAGGCTCTCGAACCGCGGGGGCGACCTCGATCAGGCCAATCAATGCGTCCGTAAAAGCCTCGACATCCTGCGGATTGCGGCTCGTCACGATGTTGCCGTCCGTCACGGCCGCCTCATCAAGCACGATCGCTCCAGCGTTCTTGAGGTCGGTCCGAATCGAAGGCCAGCTCGTTGCCTGCCTCCCACGCAACAAATCGGCCTCAACGAGGAGCCAAGGCCCATGGCAGATCGCTGCAATTGGTTTTCCAAGGCGCGCAAAATCGCCGATCAGGCTGACCACATCCTTGTTCATCCGCAGCTGATCGGGATTGCGAACCCCGCCAGGGAGAATAAGCGCGTCGAAGTCCTCGGCTTGCGCCTCGTCCACTGTCATGTCCGGGCGGATGGTCTTGCCAGGGTCGTCGTGGACAGTCGCCTGGATCGGATCTCGTTTGAGAGAGGCGAGCTGAACATCCGCGCCTCGCTCCGACAGGATCTGGCGCGGTCCGAAGAGCTCCCACTCTTCGAAGCCGTCCGTCGCAACGATCAAAACACGCGCCTTCGAAAGCTGGGGCATGACAATCCTCCTCGCACAACAGGAACTCGCCCCCCGCCTGCTCGCTTATGCCTGCCAATGACTGAAGTGAAGCAGAAGTCGGCATGCTGAGGCATAGCAGCGATACGGAGCCGGGAATCAGCCGGAAGCGCATGGGTCGCTACTGGGCCTATTTCGATTCCGAAGGCGGTAGGATCACCGACCGCGACGAGATCGATCGGCTCAATGCGATCGGCTTGCCGCCAGCCTATGAGCAAGCCTGGTTTTGCGCCGATCCCAACGGACATCTGCAGGCGACTGGCATCGACGCGCGCGGGCGCAAGCAATATCGCTACCACGAGGATTTCCGCGCAAAGCGTGAGAGCGCGAAATATGAGGGGCTGCTGGAGTTTGGAAAGGCCCTTCCAAAGCTCCGGCGACGGGTCGAACGGGACTTGAAGCGACGGAAGCTGGAGCGCGACACAGTCTTGGCGGCGATCGTACGCCTGCTCGACACCGAGCATATGCGGATCGGCAACGAACAATATGCCAAGGAGAACAAAAGCTTCGGAGTGACGACGTTGCGCGGTCGCCATTTACGCCGAAAGGGCAGCAAGATGTTGATGCGCTTTACCGGCAAGCACGGCATCGTCCACGAGGCAAACATCACCGACACCAATTTGAAGCGGATCGTCAAACGCTGCCAGGAGCTCCCAGGCCAGATGCTGTTCCAATATGTGAATGGTAGCGGTGAGCCGCAGGCCGTCACGTCTGGCGACGTCAACGATTATATCCGTGGTGCTACTGGCGCGGAATTCACGGCCAAGCATTTCCGGACGTGGGGCGCGAGCGTCATTGCCTTCGACCAGCTGCTCAAAAAGGCGGACGCCGCGCGCATTTCGGTCAAGACAGTCGTCGAGCCTGTTGCCGAAGCGCTCGGCAACACCGTGGCGATGAGCCGGAAGGCTTACGTCCACCCTGCCTTGATCGAGGCGATCAAGGATGAACCGCGCGACCCCCTGAATGGCATGAACCGCCCACGCGGGAGGAAATGGCTTTCATCGGAGGAAGTCGGCTTGCTGCAGTTCCTTGCCCGCGGCGGAAAGCGCGCTCGGAGGCGGAAGAGCGAGCAAAAGACCGTTGCTTGATTTCGCAGGCCCGCTCCGGCCATTGAAAGGGGCGATGGATCAAAGGATCGACTGGCCTTCCCGCACAGCTTCCTGGGTGAACCAGAACGGCGAAGCACTGATGATCGGCCTTGGCGTCGCCGTCGGGCTGGTGGTGGTCATGCTGATCCTCCGCAGCATCGGCGAACGAGTCAGGGCGGCGGACCCGGACTGCACCACTTGGCGGTCGGTGATCGGACATGTCCTCGCCAAGACCAGCGTCATCTTCATGGTGATTGCGGCGCTCGACACCGTCGCCAGTTATGTCGAGCCACCGCGGCTAATCGCCCGGACGCTCGACATCGCCTTCATCATTGCCTTCGCGCTGCAAGGCGCCGTCTGGGCGCGGGAATTGATCCTCGGACTGATCGGCCGGCGCGTCGCCGAAGATGAAGGCCGCGGCACGCTGGGCAACGCGATGGGCGTGATCCGCGTCCTCGTCAGCGTCGCTCTCTTTGCCGTGGCGATCATCCTTATCCTCGACAATCTCGGCGTGAACGTCACGGCGCTAATCGCGGGCCTTGGGATTGGCGGCATCGCCATAGGCCTCGCCGCGCAGGGCATTTTCTCGGATCTCTTCGCTGCGCTGGCGATCCTGTTCGACAAGCCATTCAAGAAGGGCGACACGATCCGATACGACCAGAGCACGGGGACGGTCGAACGGATCGGATTGAAGACGACGCGCCTGCGCTCGCTCACCGGCGAGCAATTGGTCATGGGCAATACGAAGCTGCTCGAGCGGGAAATCCACAACCTTGCTGCAGCCAAGGCGCGAAGGATGACCGTCTATTTCGCGGTAGACGGGCGCGCCGCCGCGCAGACGCTCGACGCCGTCGCAGCCGCGGCGGACGAAGCCGTCGCTTCGCAGAAAGGATGCAAGCTGGTTCGCTGCGTGCTGGTGGGCGTCGGCGGCGGGGGGCTCGCACACGAGTTGGTCTATGACGATTCCGCGCTCGACAACGATCGGATCGCACGTAATCGCGCCGCGATCCTCCGCGCGCTGATCGAGCGCATGGAAGCTCAACAGCTGCAGCTAGTCCAGGCCTCCGGCATTTCACCGCCCCTAGCGCCTTTCTGATTGCGTCTTATTCACACGCTTGCAAATAAGCCGCATGCCTATCGCCAGCATCGACGAGATACGCGCCCGCATTGGCGATGAAATCGGGGTATCGAGCTGGCTGACCGTCGACCAGCCACGGATCGACGCGTTCGCCGACGCCACCGAAGATCACCAGTTCATCCATGTCGACCCGCAGGCGGCGGCAATGGTGGGCCTTGGCGGCACGATCGCGCATGGCTTCCTCTCGCTTTCCCTGCTGTCCCGGATGGCCGCCGACGCGATGCTGTTACCCGATGGGATGAAGATGGCCGTCAATTATGGCTTCGATCGGGTCCGGTTCATCGCCCCCGTCAGGTCCGGCCAGCGGGTGCGCGGACGCTTCATCCTTGACTCGGCCGAGGAGAAAGCGCCCGGACAATTGCTGTTAAGTCATACGGTGACGGTGGAGATCGAGGGCGAAGACAAGCCTGCGCTCATCGCCAGCTGGCTAGGTTTGATATTCATTTGAGGAGTTTCGAATGCGCGACGCCGTGATCGTTTCCACCGCGCGGACCCCAATTGGGCGGGCTTACAAGGGCGGGTTCAATGCAACTCCTGGACCGACCCTGGGCAGCTTCTCGCTCAAGCCCGCGATCGAGCGGGCCGGAATCGATCCGGGCGAGATCGACGACGTCGTATGGGGCGCGGTGCTCACGCAAGGCACCCAATTCGGCAACATCGGACGGCAGGTCGCGCTCCGCGCCGGCTGCCCTGTCACGGTGTCGGGCATGACGATCGACAGGCAATGTTCTTCGGGGCTGATGGCAATCGCCACCGCCGCCAAGCAGATCATCACCGACAAGATGGATGTCGTCGCGGCCGGCGGGCAGGATAGCATCTCGCTCGTCCAGACACCTGAAATGCGGATCGCGCCCGATCCGTCGCTGATCGCGATGCACAAGCACATCTACATGCCGATGCTTCAGACCGCGGAGACTGTCGCCCAGCGCTACGGGATCAACCGTGAGCGGCAGGACGAATATGCGCTCAAGAGCCAGCAGCGCACCGCCGCTGCGCAGGCCGCCGGCCGCTTTGACGACGAGATCGTGCCCGTGACCACGACGATGATGGTCAAGGACAAGGAGACGGGCGAAGTATCGCAAAGGGAAGTCACGATTTCCAAGGACGAGGGAAATCGCGCCGATACGACGTTGGAGGGCCTGGCCGGCCTCAATCCCGTGCTCGGCCCCGACACGTCCATCACCGCAGGAAATGCCAGCCAGCTCTCCGACGGAAGCTCCGCGTCGATCCTGATGGAGGCGAAGGAAGCCGAGCGCCGCGGAATCGCTCCGATGGGGCGCTATATCGGAATGGCGGTCGCCGGCACGGAGCCGGACGAGATGGGCATCGGCCCGATAGATGCCGTGAACAAGCTGCTGAAGCGCTTTGACTTCAAGGTCGACGACATTGGCCTGTGGGAATTGAACGAGGCCTTCGCGGTGCAGGTTCTCTACAGCGCCGAAAAATTGGGAATTCCCGAAGATCGCATGAACGTCGACGGCGGGTCGATCTCGATCGGCCATCCCTATGGAATGAGCGGAGCCAGAATGACCGGCCACGCCTTGATCGAAGGCAAGCGCCGTGGCGTCAAATATGTCGTCGTGACCATGTGCGTCGGTGGCGGCATGGGTGCGGCGGGGCTGTTCGAGGTCCTGTAGGCAGTGGGCGCGGTCGAGCTGATCGCGCTTGCCTCGACAGTCAGCCTTCTAGCTGGCTGGCGGCTCTATTTCGTCACCTTCATCGTCGGGATTGCGATGAAGCTGGGGTGGATCGGCCTGCCGGAGCAGCTTCACGCGCTCGACGTGCTGGCGAACGACTGGATTATCGGGATCGCCGCGGTCGGCGCACTGGCCGAGTTCTTCGCCGACAAGATCGCCTGGGTCGACAGCGCTTGGGACGCGATCCACAGCGTCGTACGCCCGATCGGCGGCGCGTTGCTCAGCATGGCGATCGTCGACGGCGGCGATCCGGCGTGGCAGGTCGGCAGCTTCCTGCTGGGCGGAGGCGCTGCATTTCTCGCCCACGCCGGCAAGGCGGGTGCCCGCGCACTGGTCAATGCGAGCCCCGAGCCGTTCTCCAACATTGTCGTCTCGACCGGAGAGGATGTGATGACCGGCGGACTACTTGCCCTCGCGATCGCCAACCCGGTCGCGGCGCTGTTGATCGCGATCATCCTCGTGCTTTTGTCGATCTGGCTCGTGATCGAAGCAAGGCGGATCCTACGCCGGATCATTGAACCCAAACGGCAGCGAACGGGTTGAGTGCGCTAAAGAGGAGGATGCCGATGCCCGTTTCCGAACAGCCGCTGGTCGAGCGCGTCGCGCGCGTCCTCGCTGGGGCCGCGCACAGCAGCAATGCTGAAGGAAGCGACCCGTCCGCCGGCGAAAAGATCGATCTCGTGTGGAAGGAACATGTGAACCAGGCGCTGGCGGTGCTGCACACGATGCGGGAACCCGATGAGCGCATGGCCAAGGTCGGCGACCCGGAGACCTGGTCGCGAATGGTCGAAGAAGCGATTGAAAGCGCCGAGTGAGCGCACGGGCCGCTGAGCGCCCGCGTACCCAGGGACATCCCACTTGGACGCTCGTAACCTGCGTCCTCGCGTCCAGCCTCTCCTTCGTCGAGGGATCGGTCCTGAGCGTGGCCTTGCCTGCGATCCGCGAAAGCTACGGCGCGGGGGCCCAGCAAGTGCAGTGGGTGGTCAACGCCTATTTGCTGCCGCTGTCGGCATTGTTGCTGCTTGGCGGCGCTCTTGGCGACCACTTCGGACGGCGACTTCTGCTCGTCATTGGGACAAGCATCTTCGCTGCGACCTCCCTGATCTGCGCCTTGGCTCCAAGCCTCTCGGTCCTGCTCGCCGCGCGGGCCGCGCAGGGCATCGGCGCCGCGCTCCTGCTGCCCAACAGCCTGGCGCTGTTGAATACCGCGTTCCAGGGCGAGAGACGCGGCCGCGCGGTCGGGATTTGGGCGGCGGCGGGCGCGGCGGCGGCGGCGGTCGCCCCACTCCTCGGCGGCTGGCTTGTCGACAATGTCGGTTGGCCGGCGATCTTCTACATCAACCTTCCACTTGCAGCCGGGGCAATCCTGCTTGCCCTCTGGTTCGTTGCTGAAAGCCGTGAAAGCGGCGCAGGACGGACCGACTACGCGGGCGCGCTTCTCGCAACAGCCGGCCTCGGCGGACTGACCTATGCGCTCACGCTGTGGTCGGCGACCGGCCGGTTTGGACCTCAGGCGCAAATCGTCACCGCGCTGGGAGTAGCGCTGAGCGCCGGATTCCTCCTGATCGAGCATCGCAGGGGAAGACGAGCGATGATGCCGCTCGAGCTGTTTGGGGGCCGCTGCTTCTCGGGCCTCAATCTGCTCACCTTCCTGCTCTACGGAGCCTTCTCCGCTGCGATGCTGCTCATTCCCTACGTGCTGATCACGTCCGGCGGCTATTCCCCCGTCCAGGCCGGCCTGGCGATGCTTCCCTTGCCGATCCTGATGACGTCAGCCTCTCCGTTCATGGGCGGTCTCGCGATGCGGATCGGGCCGCGCATTCCGCTCACCATTGGTCCGCTCGTGGTGGCTGCGGGCATGTGCCTCGGGCCGCTCATCACGTCCGATAGCAGCTACTGGGCCGGTACCTTCCCCGCGATACTGTTAATGGCACTCGGAATGACGATTGCCGTGGCGCCCTTGACCTCGTCTGTTTTGGGATCAGTGGAGGAGCAGCATGTCGCCATGGCCTCCGGCTTCAACAGTGCGGTCGCACGGACTGGAGGGTTGATCGCTACCGCACTTCTCGGGGCAGTGCTGGCGAGCGAGGGCGAGCGACTGTTCGCCGGCTTTCACGTGGCGATGTTCGTATCTGCGGCGGTCGCAGCGGCGGCGAGCATCGTCGCGCTCACGATGCTCGGCGGCGTCAGGATGAAGAAGATCTAGCCCTTCGCCTTCGCAATGAAACCGTCGATGACTGTCTCGAGCAACGTCATCGGAACGCTGCCCCCGAGCACGACGGCGTCGTCGAAGCGGCGCAGGTCGTATTTCGCGCCGAGCGCCGCCTGGGCCTTGTCGCGCAATCGCACGATCTCGAGCTGGCCGACCTTATACCCGCAAGCCTGGCCCGGCATCGCGCAATAACGATCCACTTCCGCCTGAACCGACGATCGCGGGTCTCCGTTGGTATTTACGAACCAGTCTGTCGCCTGGTCGCGGGTCCATTGCATTGCGTGAAGTCCCGTGTCGACGACGAGGCGGCAAGCGCGGAAGCCCATCGATTGCAGGTAGCCGAGCTGCCCCAAAGGATCGTCGGCATAGACGCCGAGCTCATCGGCAAGCTGCTCGGCATAGAGCGCCCAGCCTTCGCTATAGGCGTTGAAGGCAAGCATGGACCGGATCAGCGGCATGCGATTGGCATAGTCGCCCTGCCAGACGTGGCCGGGAATGCCCTCGTGATAACAGAGCGTCGGAAGCGAGAATTTCGGCCACTCTGAGGTGTCGCGCAGGTTGATATAATATTGGCCGGGCACCTTGCCGTCGATCGAGCCGGCCGCCGCGTACCCGCCCGGAGCGCCCGCCTCTATCGCGGGCGGCACCCGCTTGATGATCAAGCGTCCCGGAACCATCGTCGCGAAAGCCCGAGGCAGGCGCGTTCTAACGTCGGCGATGCGGCCATTGAGATAGGCCAGCAACTGCTCGCGGCCTGCAGCCGTATTGGGATAAAGCTGCGCCGGATCCTTCCCAAGCGCGGCCATGCGCTCCCCAACCGTGCCGCCGGTCAGCCCCTGCTTCTGCATGATGCCTTCCATCCGCGCCTGGATCGTTTTGACCTGATCAAGGCCGAGCTGATGGATTTCCTGCGGCGAACGGGTCGTGGTGGTCCCGGCCTTGAGCGCCCAGCGGTAGTAGGCTTCGCCGTTCTTGAAATGCCAGACGCCCGCATCGGACTTCGCGACTGCGCGATGCTGTTTCAATTCTTCGACCTGCCGCTGCAGCGCCGGGATCACGCCAGTCGCCATTGACTGCTTCACGCGCTCGGCAAGTTTGTCGTCCGACAGCCGGGCCTCGCCCATCTTCTTGCGGAACGTGGCCAAAACGGCTGACTTTTCCGGATCTTCCGATGCGCCGCCGCTGATGATCGCTATGGTCTTGTCGAGATTGAAATTGGGGGCGACCACACCAACACCGCGGTCATGCTTCAGCCGCTCGGTCTCGCCGTCGACGTTTCGCGCATAGGCGTCGACCCTGTCCGCAAAGGCCGCGGCATCTTCCGCGTTCGCGATCGTATGCCGGCTCTCCAGGAAGTCGGGCAAATCGACGTAGCTGCTGCCCAACTGGTTGACGACATAAGGCGTGTTGCGAAAGCCGTTGTTCGGATCGAGGACGAGTGGGTCGCCGAAGCCGAATGCATAGCCTTCCTGGGCCAGCTCGTGAGCCTGGAGCGCCACCGCCCCGTTCAGCTTGTCTGGCACCGACAGGTCGGCGAGGTCCATCGATTTGAGGGTCGCGAGCCGCTTTCCGATGCCTTCGCGCCGGGCCGCGAAACCGGCCGGCGTCTGGTCCTGCCATTGATGGGCCAGCGGCGCGAGCTTGTCCTTCGCGATGCCGAGGATCGTTGCATTTTGTGGATATTCGGCAAGGATCTGCTCAGCGATCCCCTGCAGTTGCGCCGCGAGATCGGCATTGCCATGCTGAGCACCGGATCCGCCGGAAACCTTGCACCCGGCGAGCAGTCCAGCCGCGGCCGCCGTGCCAAGGAATTCGCGCCTGCAAATGGAATCCATCGCTCACCCTCCTGGTTGGAGAGGGCGCTATAGCGGCCTGCGAACGGGCTAACAGCAGATTTCGGTGGACGACGCCTCAGGCGTTGGCGGCGATGAAGTCCTCGACGACAGGCGCGATCCTTTCGCGCCATTTACGGCCGTTGAAGATACCGTAATGGCCGACGTCTTTCGCCAGCAGGTACTTCTTCTTCGAGGCAGCGAGGTTCGGCGTGATGTCGAGCGCAGCCTTGGTCTGGCCGATGCCGGAAATGTCGTCGCGCTCGCCCTCGATGGCAAGCAGGGCAGTGTCGCGGATGGCGCCGGGATCGACCTTCCGTCCGCGATGCTTCATCCGCCCCTTTGGCAGCAGGTGCCGCTGGAACACGGCGTCTATGGTCTGAAGGTAGAATTCCGCCGTCATGTCGCAGACGGAGCGATATTCATCGTAGAAGGCACGCGTCGCCTCCGCGCTTTCCTCGTCGCCGACGACCAGGTGCTTGAACATCTCCCAGTGGCTGATGAGGTGCGAACCGAGGTTCATGGTCATGAAGCCCGCGAGCTGCAGGAAGCCCGGATATACCTTCCGTCCCGAGCCCGGATAAATCATCGGCACCGTCGCGATGACATTGTTCTGGAACCAGGCGTGGGGCCGTTGCGTCGCTAGCGTGTTCACGGCAGTCGGCGCCTCCCGGGTGTCGATCGGCCCACCCATCATTGTCAGCGTCTTCGGCCGCCATCGATTGCCATCCGCGTTCATGATCGCTGTCGCGGCAAATGCAGGCACCGCGGGCTGGCACACCGCAAGCAGATGCGGGCGCTCACCGGTCCTCTTCCCGATCAATTCGAGAAATTCGACCAGGTAATCGATGTAGTCGTCGAGATCGAAGCTTCCGTCCTTCAAGGGCACCAGCTTCGCGTCGCGCCAGTCGGTGATGTAGACGTCGTGCGTTGGCAGAAGGCGTTGAACCGTGCCGCGCAACAGCGTCGCATAGTGGCCGGACATGGGCGCGACGATCAGCAGGCTGGCACCATCCTCTACGCCTTCGCGGCGGAAGTGCTTGAGCTGGCCGAATGGCTTGCGGAGCAGGACGTCCTCATAAACTGCGACCTGCTTCTTGCCGACCTGCACCTTGTCGATGCCGAACTCCGGCTTTCCGCGGGGTGCCGAAGCATGAGCGAATACTTCCAGGCTGGCCGCGACCAGCGGGCTCATCGAGGAATAGGAAAAGGGATTGGCGGGATTGCTGAGCCAGCCGGCGCCTAACCCGGCAAGCTTGCTCGCACCTGCGAGAAACGAACGCTGAACCTCGTACGCATCATAAAGCATCGACAGCCCTTCCTCCCCGCAAAACAGATGTGGGCGGCCTTTGCTCCCCACGCAAGTTAATGTTGCGGCGCAAATAGTGCAGCGCGGCATTAGGTGTGGAAAACTGCCGCTTGGGGCGCGCTGCCCGACAGATCGGCATTTGAGCTATGAGGCGGCACTGTTAGGGAAATGCCATGGCCATTTCCGCCAACCGCCCGAAGGGCCGATCGGTCAGCGACCTCCGCATGGTGTGGCGCTTTGCGCTCCGCTACCCGGGCCACATCGCAATTGCAGCCCTTGCACTGCTCGTCGCGGCCGCGGCGACGTCCGGCATTCCCTACGCTTTCAAGCTGATCATCGACAAAGGCTTCGCTACCGGCGGCAACACTCGGGATATTGCCCGCTGGTTCGAATATCTTCTGATGCTTGTCGGCGTGATGGCGGTTGCGACCGCGACACGCTTCTACTTCGTTTCATGGTTGGGCGAGCGGACGGTCGCCGACATCAGGCTTGCCGTGCACCGCAACCTTTTGCGCCTTTCGCCAGGCTTCTTTGAAGAAAACCGTCCCGCCGAGATCACGTCCCGAGTGACGGTGGACACCACGATCATCGAACAGGTCGTCGGCACCACTGTCTCGGTCGCGCTGCGCAACGTGGTGCTCGCATTCGCCTGCATGATCATCCTGTTCGCGCTGGCGCCGAAGCTGGCCGGCCTGATCCTTGTGGGCGCCCTCATGGTCGTTGCCCCCATCACCATTCTCGGGCAGCGCGTTCGCAAGATATCTCGGCATAGCCAGGATCGCATCGCAGACGTCGGCGCGGTGAACAGCGAAGTGCTCGGTGCGATCCGGATCGTTCAAGCTTTCAACCAGGAAGAACGCGAGAGATCGCGGTTCGCGGATGCGGTCGAACGGGTCTTCGGGACTGCCAAACGCCGCATTTTTCTTCGCGCTATCATGACGGCGATCGTCATTTTCCTGATGCTGGGCTCGATCACGCTGATCATCTGGCAAGGCGCGATCGACGTCGCCGCAGGACGGATCACGGGAGGCACGATCGCGGCGTTCGTGCTTTACGGCGGACTGCTCGCCGGCGCATTCGGAGCTCTCTCCGAAGTATATGGGGACCTCCTTCGCGCTGCCGGAGCATCCGAACGATTGTCCGAGCTGCTCGATGCGCGGCCCAATATCGTCGCCCCCGCCGATCCGGTTAGGCTGCCTGATCCGCCGCAAGGTGAGCTCACCTTCGACCGCGTGACGTTCCATTATCCGACGCGTCCGGACACATCGGCACTCAACGATTTCAGCCTCGTCGTGAAGCCACGCGAGCGACTTGCGCTGGTCGGGCCGTCTGGAGCAGGCAAGACAACCATCTTCCAGCTTGCGGAGCGTTTCTACGATCCGCAGGCCGGCCGCGTGCTGCTCGACGGCGTCGATCTTCGCGACGCAGATCCCGCCGACGTGCGGCAGCGCATCGCGATCGTGCCGCAGGAAACCATCATCTTCGCGGCGACTGCGCGCGACAATCTCCGCTACGGAAATTGGAACGCTAGCGAAGACGACCTGTGGGCCGCGGCGCGCGACGCAAATGCCGAGGAATTCCTGCGCGCGCTTCCGGAAGGTCTCGACACGTTCATGGGCGAAGGCGGTGCGCGGCTGTCGGGCGGCCAGCGCCAGCGAATCGCCATTGCACGCGCCTTGCTGCGCGACGCCCCCTTGCTGCTGCTCGACGAAGCGACGTCCGCGCTCGATGCTGAAAGCGAGCGGCTGGTGCAGGATGCGCTCGACCGGCTGATGGCGCACCGGACGACGATCGTCATCGCGCACCGGCTTGCAACGGTGCGCGCTGCGCACCGGATCGTCGTGATGGACCAGGGGCAGATCGTCGAAGAGGGGACGCACTCGACGCTCACCGCGCGCGGAGGACTCTACGCGCGGCTCGCGAAATTGCAGTTCGAGGATCGCGCCGCTTAGCTGGCGGGCGTACCCGAAGGCTTCGGCTTCCGCGCACGGGTCGTGCGCTTGCGCGTTGCTGTGCTGCGCGGCTTCTTCGTAGCGCTGCTTGCGCGCTTTGCGGCGGGCTTCCGCGCCGTCGAAGCGCGCGTGGCCGCGCCGGTCGCGGACTTGGCGCGGGTGGTGCTTGCTTTGCGTGCCGTGCTCGTCTTGCGCGTGGCAGTCGACTTGCGCGCCGTGCTTTTCCGTTTGGCGGTAGACTTACGCGCTGAAGTCTTGCGCGCGCCGCCCGTGGCCCGCGCGGCGCCAGTCACTTCATCGCCCGTCCATTTGCCGGACATCACGCGCTGCGCCGCTTCGGCCACCGCCTCGGCGATGATCGAACCGAGCTTGGTCGCGCTCGACACCATGTTTGTCGCTGCCTGCGATGCCGTATCCGCGGCATCGAGCCCCGCATCGCGGATCTTGCGGCGCGCAGCCGGGCTGGCGCTGATCGCCGCCGCTGCGGCGGCAAGGCCGGCAGCGAGCATTTCCTTGCTCATCGCCGCCTTTGCAAGCTTGTCCGTGATATCGCTCGCGGAAGCCCTGGAAGAAGATCCCGTTGAACTCTTACGTGCGGATTTGGCCATCGCTTATTCTCCCTCCGTCGCGTGAAAGACACTTTACGGCTGTAACGGTTCCCTAATGACAATTAGCGCGAATTTACAGACGTAAGAAAAGAACCGGAAAATCGCGGAGCCCAGATATGTTAAAGGGCACCGCTGCGTCTCGCAGCGATGCCCTTCGACATGGTCAGCGGCCGAAGGTGTTGGCCGTTCGTCAGCTTTTAGGGCCTGCGAACACCCCTCTCCGACCTCCCTGCTGAACCATGAGACATCGGATCACCTCCTTTCGCTGCGTTGAAGCCATGGAGAAGATGAGTCTTATGCGCGCGCAACGCAAGACTTGTTGAGATGTGAATTTTCGGCAATTATCCTGCGCTTCGCGCCGGACGATTCAGGTGCGGCAATCTTCTACAACACGCGCGATTTCTTCCCATGATGGAAGCACGAGCGCCGGTTGCCCGGTTACGCTGACGCCCAGCCGTCCGCGGCTGAACGCCATCGCGTCGAGCAGGCCGTCCATCGCCGCGAGATCCGCGACAAGCTGCTGCGTCGTCGGCTGGTAGCTCGCGGGGATGCTGCGCGACAGCGAGCTGGTCCAAACGGAAAGGAAAGGCGCGGCCCCGGTGGCGGCCTTCGCGATCGTCACCCGCCGTGTCGCGCGCGTGCAGCGCAGCGTCAGCTGAGCGGGGCCAGCGCCATTCCGGAAGCTCGCCTCGCTGCCGGTGGCCGTGCGACTGTAAGTCCAGTCGCCGGCAATCGGCGTTGAATATTGCAAGTCGACGGCAGCCGTCGCCGCGGTTTGCGCAGAAAGCGGAGATGCACAGGCCAGCGCGAGCGCGGCAACGCGAAATTTCTTCATGGGACTAGCGGTTCAGGCGATCGACTTTGGCTTGCAGCGCAGCAAGTTCCGCGCGGAGCTGGTCGACGTCGGATGCCGGGCCTGGTTTCGCTTCGGGCTTGGTCTTGCCGGAGAAGGCGCGGCTCGCATCCTCGAACATCGCCATGTTGCGCTTCGCGATATCGGCGAGAACGTTTCCGCCGAGCGCATCGCGCACCGCGCTCTGGTTACGCTGGAATGCGTCCATCGCGGCTTCGAGATATTGGGGCACGAAATTCTGCATCGAGTTCCCATAGAGGCCGATGAGCTGCTTGAGAAAGCTGATCGGCAGCATGGTCGAGCCGCGCGCCTCTTCCTCGACGATGATCTGCGTCAGCACCTGGCGGGTGATGTCCTCGCCGGTCTTGGCATCGACGACTTCGAACTCGCGGCCTTCGCGCACCATTTGCGCGAGACGGTCGAGCGTGATGTATGTCGAGCTCTCGGTGTCGTAGAGACGCCGGTTGGCGTACTTCTTGATCGTCACCTTATCCGATGCTTTGGCCATCAACCGCTCCCAGACGCGAGGAAACCGCTTACTACTGGAGGATAGTGCGCTGCAACATGAACCGCAGATCATGAAGGCGCCGAGGCCGCTTCCCTTGTTCCTTGAGCTTGTCCGCGAAGTTGCCGGCGACGATCCTGCGCTGGCACGAGATGCACTCGCGGGGCTTCGCGCATACCAGGCCGCGAACCGTGGGAGCAGCGCGCCTGAAAAGCCCGAGTTTTTCCGCCTCGGCCCCGTTTCCGTGCGCGACTACGGCGGAGACGGCCCGCCGGCTCTGCTGATTCCTTCGCTGATCAATCCGCCGCGCATTCTGGACCTCGATGACGATGTCTCACTCGCCCTGGCGGTCGCGCGGATGAATCGACGAGCGCTGCTGCTTGACTGGGGCGACGCCGCTTCGCGCAACCTGTCGGTGTCCGGGCATATCGAAGAGCTGCTTGTCCCGGCGGTACGCAGCATGGGCGAGCCGGTCGCCCTGATCGGATATTGTCTCGGCGGGACGATGGCGACGGCAGCGGCGAACCTTGTCGATGTGGAGCGGGTCGTGACGCTCGCAGCGCCCTGGCACTTCTCGCACTATCCCGAAGCTTCGCTGACCGCCCTTCATGATATGTGGCGGGCGGCCGAGCCCGCGGCGCGAACGCTTGCCGCTTTGCCGATGGAGGTCCTTCAGGCGGCATTCTGGTCGCTCGACCCGACGCGCACCGTCCGCAAATTCGCGGGCTTCGGCAAGCTCGATCCGGCCAGCCCCGAAGCGCATCGATTCGTCGAGCTCGAGGATTGGGCCAATGAGGGGGAGCCCCTGCCCTATCCCGCCGCCAGGGAGCTGATCGAAGACCTGTTCGGGCGAGATGTCCCCGGCAAGGGAGAGTGGAGCGTAGGCGGGCGCGTGGTCAGGGACAAACTGCCTGTTCCAATGCTCAACCTGACGGCCGACGAGGACCGGATCGCGCCGGCAGCAACGGCTCCGGCCGGCAACAGGATCGGCATCGCATCCGGCCATGTCGGAATGATTGTCGGCTCGGCGCGAACGAAGGTCCACGAAGCGCTGCGCGGCTTCCTCGACCCCGCTTGCCGCTAGCCGCAGCGGAAGCTAAGCCCCGCGCTCAAGCACCCGTAGCTCAGCTGGATAGAGCGTTGCCCTCCGAAGGCAAAGGCCACAGGTTCGAATCCTGTCGGGTGCGCCACTCTCCTTTTGCTCTCCAGCGCAACGCCTTGTCAGGACGATCGGATTGAAGCGCAAATTCAGCATCATAACCACCTGCAAGGGCAGGCTGGAGCATCTCAAGCAGAGCCTTCCGGCGATGGTTGCTCAAGATGGCGCGGACGTCGTGGTCGTCGATTATTCTTGCCCCGAGCGCGCCGGAGACTGGGTGGAAAGCGCATTCCCTTCGGTGCAAGTGGTGCGCGTCGACGGCGAAGAGGGCTTTTCCAACTGGCGGGCGCGCAACCTTGGAGCCGAAGTGGCGAAGGGCGACATGCTGTTGTTCTGCGACGCCGACACCGTCCTGGCTCCCAACGCCGCGGACGCGATCGCCAAATCAATGCCAGACGACACGTACGGCTTCTTCAAAGCGGACTCGACGGCTCACTTCAACAAGAGCGGTCTTCGGCTGGGAAGGAACCAGCTGCGCGGATTCCAGGTCGTCCCGGCGGAAGCCTTTCGCGAGCTCGGCGGCTATGACGACGTCCCGATCGGATGGGGAGCCGGAGGCGACACCGACCTCGAGGAACGCCTGGTACTGCTCGGACTGAAGCCGAATTCGCTGGGCGACGGCATCGTCGAAGAAGTGTTCGAGCACGACAACGCGGCGCGAACCGCGTTCCACAAGGCGCCGATACGGATCAGCTACGCTGCAGGACTGCTCTATCGCCGGGCGAAGATGGCGCTGATGCGGATTCGGCGCACGACGAACCTTCCCCGCGAGGAGCGGGAGAACCTCTATAATATCGCTCGTCGCGCTGCTGCGCGCCTTGCACGCGGAGCGAACGAGACCAAGATTCGGCTCAATATCGAGAACCAGGTCGTGGGGATGCCGAGGCAGCTGGGATTCGGACAGGGCAAATGCGTGGTCTCGATCAACGTCGAGCTCGACATGCAAAATCCGATGCCCATTCCCCCGCGCTAGGGACCGCTAGCAGGAACCACCTCCGACGCGTTTCCGTTGAGGGGTGCATGGACCAGCTTGTTGCATCCAAACCGAACGGTAGCCTGATCCAGCCGACGGCGGCGGCGGAGGCATTTTATTGCGAAGTCCTCCAGCACATGGCGGACTCCGAAATACCGTTCCTGGTCTCGGGGACATATGCGCTTGCCAGCTACACCGGAATCGACCGTCCGACGAAGGACGTTGACGTCTTCGCGAAGGCCGGCGATGCGCTGCGGTTGCTCGCTTACTTCCGCGATCACGGTTTCGACACCGTAGTGGTGGACGAAAGATGGCTGGCGCGGGTCACTCGCGGCGAGCTGTTCGTCGACATCATCTACAACATGCCGACCTCGTCCACGCACGTTACCGACGAATGGTTCGAAAACGCCCCGACGGCGGAGCTGTTTGGAGCGAAGGTCCATCTCGTTCCTCCGACCGAGTTCATCTGGTCCAAGATCTTCGTCCAGGACCATCATCGTTACGATGGCGCCGACGTCGCGCACATGATCCTGAAGTGCCACCGTCACATCGACTGGCGCCGCCTGCTCTCCCGAATGGAGCTCTATTGGGAAGTGTTGCTGATCGCGGTGATGAATTTCCGCTTCGTCTATCCGAGCGAGCGCGACGCCATTCCGGATTGGCTGCTCGACGAGCTGTTGGAGCGCCTGCGCAACCAGGCCGCCGTCGAGCCTCCGGGCAAGAAAGTGTGTCGCGGCCGCATCTTCTCTCCACGCGACTATGCGATCGATGTCGATGAGTGGGGCTTTTCCGAAGCAGTAGGAAATCTTGAAGAGCAATATGGAACCGAGTGACGGGAAGCTGCGAGTAGCGGCGATCGGCGACCTGCACGTGCAGGAAAGCGATACCGCGCCTTATCGCGAGCTCTTCACGGAAATCTCGCAGGCCGCGGACGTGCTCGTCCTATGCGGAGACCTAACGAATTTCGGGAAGACTACGGAAGCTGAAATCCTAGCCGAAGATATTCGCACCTGCTCGATCCCGGTCCTCGGCGTGCTTGGAAATCACGATTTCGAATGCGGCCAGCCGGAGAAGGTCGCCGAAATCCTCCACGATGCGGGCATGACTATTCTCGACGAGCAGGCCGTAGAAATCGAGGGAGTGGGATTCGCCGGCGTGAAGGGCTTCATGGGCGGATATGGCCGCGGCGAGCTGGCGCCATTCGGCGAACCTATCGCCAAGCTCTTCGTGGATGAGGCTATGAACGAAGCGCGAAAGCTAGAGAACGGCTTGCGGTCATTACGCACCGAACGAAGCGTCGCCGTGCTGCACTATTCGCCGACGGAGGAGACGCTGGAAGGCGAGCCGACCGCCATCCACCAATATCTGGGCTCGCAGCGGCTTGCCGACGCCATCGACCGGTTCGACCATGTCAAAGCGGTCGTCCATGGCCATGCGCACCACGGAAAATATGAAGGGCGCACGCCGGGCGGGACGCCGGTCTTCAATGTCGCGCAATTCGTCCTGAAGCCCTTATTCGGCAAACGCTACGCGGTCCTGGAAATCTAGCCCTTGGTCTCGCCCGGAATCGGCGTCGGCGTATGCAGGGTCTCGATAACGTAAAGGCGCTTGACCAGCACGTACATCACCACCGTCAAGGGCGCCGCCAGGATGATGCCCAAGGTTCCGAACAATGCGCCGAATGCGATCAGCGAAAAGAGCAGGACGACGCCTGGAAGGTCGACAGCATATTGCTGGACCAGCGGCGTCAGCAGATAGCCTTCGAACTGCTGGACCGCGAAGTAGAGGAGCAGCACCCACAAAGCGAGGTCCGGGCTGACCGCCAGTGCCAGCAGCACGGCAGGGACCATCGACAAAACCGGTCCGAGGAAGGGAATGAATTCCAGGATTCCGGCGAGCAAGCCCAGCGTGAAGGCGGAAGGCATGCCAAGCGCCCAAAGCCCGATCCCCGTCAGGAGGCCGACCACCGTCATTGAGATGAGTTGACCGCGGAGCCACAGCCGCAACGCCCGTTCGGACTCGCTGATCGCTTCACCCGCAAGCTCTCGCTTCCCGGGCGGAACGAGTTTGATTGCGCCGATGAGATAGAAGCGCGGCTGCGTAGCAAGGAAGATCCCCGCGACCAGCACGACCAGCACGTCGGCGATCCCGCTGCCGATCGAAAGGACCGTACGGCCAAAGGCGGAAAAGCTGCTTCCGCCCGGCGCACGGATGCTTTGCACAAAGTTCTTGATCTGCTCGCCCAGGCCCAGGTCGCCGAGCCGGGCTTCGATGATCTTCCATGCAGCTGGAAGCGTTTCGCGCAGCGCGTGGACCTGTTGTGCGACATGCGAGCCGAAGAGCGCGATCAGGCCCAGAACGAGGCCGAGAATGAGGACGATCGAGGTTGCGATTGCGATTCCCGGCCTGCACCCGGTCAGCTGAGCGATCCGGTCCGCGAACGAGCGGAAGATTGTCGCCACCACGACTGCACCGAAGATCATCAGGATCAACGTCCTGAGCTGCCACGCCAGCAGGAACAGCGCGACGAGGCCGAGGACGATCAATACTCGGCGGACGAAGGCGCGTTCGGTCAGTCCACCTGGATCGGCCATTTCAGGCGACGGGCCAGCTTTCGAGGATCTCGACAAAACGGGCCAGCCAGGCATTAGTCTGGTGTCCGTCGACGACCCTGTGATCGATGGTCAGCGTCACATAGGCCATCGGACGGATCAGGATCGCATCCTGTCCGCCGATCTCCCGAACGATCGCACGCTTTTCGAGCTTGCCAATCCCAAGGATCGCGGCCTGCCCCTGATGCAGGATGATCGGGGCGGCGAGGAGGGATCCGGAAACGCCATGGTTGGAGATCGTAAAGCTGCCTCCCGACACCTCCGACCGCTCCAGCCTTCCGTCGCGCGCGCGCCTCGTGAGATCATCGAGCTTGGCGCCGATTTGCTCCAGGCTGAGTGCGCCGGCGTCCTTGACCACCGGCACGACAAGCCCTTTTTCGCCCAGCGCGGTGCCGACGCCAATGTCGATGGTCGGCGAAATGGCGATGCGGTCCTCCTCCCAGCGCCCATTGATCGCCGGAGCAACCGCCATCGCGTCGGCAGCAGCCTTCACAATGTACGCGGTGTAGCTGAGCTTCGTGCCCTTCGCCGCTGCAGCCGCCTTGTGCGCGGCCACCGCGGAGAAGTCGGCCTCGAAGACGGCCGTGACGTGCGGCTGATCCGCGACCGCCCGAACCATGTTCTCTGCGATGGTTCGACGCATGCGGTCGTGCGGAATGTCCTGAGCGGAAAATTCTCGCGGCTGGGCCGTCGCCGGTTCGCCGACGCTGACGACAGTCGCGGATGCCACCGCCCGATCCACATCCTCGCGCGTGATTCGCCCGTCGCGCCCCGTTCCCGCAATACGGCTCGCCTCGATCCCATGCTGCTGGAGCGCTCGGCGGACGGATGGCGAGAGGCGAGTTTCGGCCTCGTTCCCCGACGTAGGCCGGGGCTCAGGAGCGCCAGAAGGTGCTGAGCTAGCTGAGGGCGACGAAGGCTTCGCCTCCTCGGCCCCTGCCTTCGCTGGGGTACTTGGTGCCGCAATGTCGCCGTTCGAATCGATCCGCGCGAGCACTGCTCCTGGGACGGCTTCGTCGTCGGTCTGAAGAAGTATCTCAGCCAAGACGCCGGCCGCCGGCGCAGGCACCTCCTGCGTGACCTTGTCCGTCTCGAGCTCGACCAAGGGCTCGTTCTCGAAGACCAGGTCGCCTACCTGCCGCAGCCAGGCGCGCACGACCGCCTTGGTGCCTTCCTGCTCGTCGGGGACGCGGACGTCGATCAAGTCAGAACCCCACCAAGCGCTCGATCTCGGCACGTATTCGCGCCGGTGACGGCAGGGCCCATTCCATCAGTTTCGGATGATGCGGACTCGGAATGTCGGGCATCGTGACTCGCGCAACAGGTGCATCGAGGTCGAGGAAAGCCTCGTCCGCCACAGTTGCAGCGATCTCGGCGCCGAAGCCGCCAGTGCGAAGATCCTCGTGTACGATGAGGCAGCGCCGCGTCCGGCGAACGCTATCGAGGACCATGTCCCTGTCCCAAGGCATGAGCGTGCGAAGGTCGATCACGTCCGCACTGATGCCTTCGGCGGCCGCCTCGCAGCGCGGCACCATCGCGCCCCACGTCACGATCGTGATCTTTTCGCCTTCGCGTGTTTTCTTCGCCCGCCCAAACGGCAGGACATAATCGTCCCCCGGCCACGGCCGCCTCGCCCAACTGTCGTCGAGCATCGCCCGATGTTCGAAGAACAACACTGGATCATTGCCTCGCAGGCTTCCGCGCAGCAGACCCACTGCGTCTTCCGCATTCGAAGGCACCGCGACCTTCCATCCCGGGTTGTGAACGAATTCGACCTCGTTCGTCATCGAGTGCCAGGGGTCGCCGCATTTGAAGAAGCCGCCCGGAACGCGAAGCACCATCGGCGCTGCAAAGCGGTTGTGCGTGCGCCACCGCATCGTCCCGCAATCGTGGATCTGCTCGGTGGCAGGCTCGGCATATTTGCGGAACTGGATTTCGGGCACAGGCATCAGGCCGGCAAGGGCCATTCCGACAGCCCGGCCGACGATTCCCTCCTCATTCAGGGAGGTGTCGAACACGCGATCGCGGCCGAACTTCTCCTGCAATCCGAGCGTCACCGCGTGGACGCCGCCTTTCGGACCTACATCCTCTCCGAAAACCAGCACCCGCGGATTGACCGCGATCTCCTGATCTAGAACCCGCCGGATCGCGGTGACCATGTTGATGCGTTGGCCGGAAGATTCGGGCTGCTCGGTAAAATGCGGAACCTGATAGTCGCCATTCCACAGCCCCCCGACCTGCTGCATCTCGCCCTCGTAGAAGACGTTGCTCGTAACCTTCTCGGGAGGCGAGACGCCGCGCGCCTCGGCCTCGGTGCGGGCCGCTTCGACCTGCCATGCGGTTTCCCGTTCGAGGTCCGCCCATTGCGCGTCGCCAACCTGCAGCTTCGCGACATGGGCCTTCAACTTCGGAAGCGGATCGCGCTGCCACTCCGCCGCGATCTCATCTTCGGACTTGTAGGTCTGCGTGTCCTGGTAGCTGTGACCTTCCAGCCGCGGCACAGTCAGTCGCAGCAATGCCGGCGAGCGCTTCGTGCGGACATGCTGGACCGCCTCAAGGACAAGCTTCGACGCCCCGATCGGATCCGTGCCGTCGCCGTTGAAGATCGTAAGGCCGGCGAAACTGTCGAGATTCGCTGCGATATTCTTGCCAGGTGTTTGATACTCCGAGGGAACGGAGATTCCGTAGCCGTTGTCCTCGACGTATATTAACAGTGGCAAGGTTTGCGTCGTCGCAATAGTTAGCGCAGACCAAAATCCCCCTGTCGCGCAGCTGGCATCCCCTCCGAGGACCAGTGAAATGGCGTCCGCAGGGCCCTCATTCAGCACTTTGCTCTTGTATGCGATTGCCTGCGCCCAGCCCGCCGCGGGCGTGTATTGGGCGCCCACTCCGCCGCACATCGGAAGCGCATGTGCTCCGCCGGGGTTCGGATAGTTGAAAACGACGCCAATATCGCGGCCATCCGAATAGCCCCCGGCGAGGCCCATTCCCGAGCCTAAAGCGTCTGCGAGCGGGACTCCTAGCGCGAGCAAAAGCGGGCGTGACCGGTAATAGCCGAACACTCCGTCGCCGTCCTTGAGCTGCAGACCGAGCAGCACCTGCGCCATGTCATGGCCGCGCGCCGAGAATTGGTAGAGCACCTTCTTGGCAGGAACGAGCTCCTGCTCTTCGAGCCGGTCCATCTCGCGGCTGGTCAGGACCAGCCTTGCGACCTCGCGCCAGTCGATTTCGGCGGAAACCCGGCCGGGGTCGCGGTCGGCCATGGTCAGGCGTCCAGAGCCTCGGCCACGGCGGCGATAAATCGATCGATCTGCGCATCGCTCATGCCGACGACATTGAAACGTCCCGAATCCGCCATGTAGATCGCGTGATCCTCCCGGAGCTTGAGCACTTGCTCCTTCGACAGCGGCAGCATCGAGAACATCCCGAACTGCCGCCCGATAAAGGCGAGGCGGGGGTCCGCGGCAGCGAGCCGCGCGCGTACTGAATTGATGCGGTCGCGCATTCCGGCGAGCTCGACGAGCCAGTCTGAACGGAGCTGCGGATCGTCGAGGATGATGCGCGCCGAGGCAGCGCCGTGATCGGGAGGCATCGACCACATCTCCCGCGCGCGCTGGAAAACATGCGCCATCGCTCGCGCCGATGCCTCGGGAGACCCGGTCTTAAGGAAAAGCGAGCCGACGCGGTCGCGATAGACGCTGAAATTCTTGTCGCAGCTCTGAGCGATGATCACTTCGTCGCAGGACGAGAGCATCAGCCGAACGCCAAACGCATCCTCCTCAAGGCCGCGGCCGAACCCCTGATAAGCGATGTCGATGAATGGAATGAGGCCTCGCTCGACCACCACGTCGCGCACCTGCCTCCACTGAGGCTCATCGAGGTCGGCGCCCGTGGGATTGTGGCAGCAGCCATGAAGCAAGGCGACGTCGCCACGTTCGGCTTTCGATAACGCGTCCAGCATCGCATCGAAACGGATGCTGCCCTGCCCGCGCTCGTAGTAAGGATATTCAGCGATCTCGAGGCCAACCGCGCGAACCAGCGGCGGATGATTTGGCCAGGTCGGCGTACCGATCAGCACTCGTGCGGATGGGTTTGCCGTCGCCAGCAATTCGAAACCCAGCCGAAGTGCCCCGCAGCCACCGGGCGTCTGCACACCAACGATACGATCGTCGTCGGCATGCTCGCCTAGCAAGATCGGCCGCAACAACTCGGCAAAGCGCTTGTCGCCCGCACTTCCGAGGTACGACTTGCTTTCCTGCGTCTCCAGCAGGCGGCGCTCCGCCTCTTTCATGACCTTGAGGATCGGCGTGCGCCCCTCTCCGTCACGAAAGACGCCGACTCCAACGTCGATCTTTTCCGGGCGAGGGTCAGCATTGCACAGCGCGATAAGCTGCAGGAGCGAATCGCTCTCCACGGGCGGCAGGTCGGCAAGCCCCCTTGCCTTCACGTCGGGTCGGTCCAGCATCGGAGCGCGATTAGCGAACTCAGGCGTCGTAATCCACTGCAACCCCGTCACCGACGGGGACGGACTGGCACGTCAGAACATAGCCAGCGGCGACTTCCTCATCGGTGAGGCCGTAGCGAGCGGCCATTTCCACCTTGCCGCCGGTCACTTTCGCCCTGCACGTGGCGCACACGCCGGCCTTGCAGGCAAAGGGCGCGGGGAGGCCCGCGGAACGCGCACTGTCAAGAATGTTGGCCTCGGTGAAAGCGACCCGGCGCGTGCGACCATCGAGCGTCACGGCCACAGTAACGCCGGCCGCTTGGCTCTGCAGTTGCGCCATCTCCGCGGCCATCGCCGCTGACGGTCGGTCCGCCGTGAAGCGTTCGATATGGATAAGGCTCTTGTCGACGCCGCGGTCGAGCAGTGCGCCTTCGGCAGCGTCCATCATCGGCCCGGGCCCGCAGATGAACCATCCCGCAATGGCTGCGGGATCCCCGATAAGCTCCTCGATGGCCGCCTCGCAGGTCGGCTTGTCGAGCATGCCGTTAAACAGCTCGATATCCTGCTCCTCCTCAGCGAGGAAATGATAGAGCTCGAAGCGGTCGAGATAGCGATCCTTCAGTTGGGCAAGCGCTTCGAGGAAGATCACCGAGTTGCTGTCGCGGTTCCCGTAGAAGAGCGTGAAGCGGCTCCGGGGCTCCTGGGACAGCGCAGTGCGGATGAGCGAAATCACCGGCGTGATGCCCGACCCCCCGGCGAACCCCACGAAGTGACGCTTCGCATTGGCGTCGAAGTCCGTCGTAAAACTCCCATGCGGCGTCATCACGTCGATTACGTCGCCAGCCTTGAGATTGTCGCCGATCCAGTTGGAGAAAACGCCGTTCGCAATGCGCTTGACCGTGACCATCACGTCACCGTCGTCCGGAGCAGTACACAGCGAATAATTGCGCCGCACTTCATCGCCGTTGATATTCGCACGAAGGGTAAGATGCTGGCCGGCGCGGAATCGGAACGCCTCAGTCAGCTCGGGCGGGATGTCGAAGCGGATCGAGTTTGCTTCGTCCGTCTCGGGGACGACCTCGGCGACGCGCAAGGCGTGGAAATGCTCGGCCATTACCAGGTCGCGTCGGGATAGGTGCGCGGTAGGAACTGCATGGCCGCGAGGAGATGCCCGAGATGCTCGCTGTGATGGCCGCGTCGTCCTCCGACGATCGGCCGCTGCTCGGGAGGCGCTTCGAGATTGGCTTCTGCCAGAATTGAAGCGAGCGCCAATCGATACTCCTGCTCCAAGCTCCGCGGATCGGGGGCAACGCCGCGATCGATCATTTCCTCAAGAATTTCGTCGACTTCGAACAACTCAGGGGTGAAACGCCAGCACCACGCAAGCCCGTCCGCCATGCGATTGGCGCTCTCTTCGCTCCCGTCGCCGAGACGCACGGTCCAGTCGCTGGCGAGCTCCCGATGATAGGCGACTTCCTTCACGGCCTTGTGCGCGAATTCCGCGAGGAAGGTGTCCTTCGATGCGGTCAGCCGCTGCAGCATCAGATGTTGCCAAGTCGTGTAGAGCAAGTGGCGCGCGATGGTCTGGGCAAAGTCCCCATTCGGCTGCTCGACAAGCAAGCAGTTGCGGAAGTCGAGCACGTCACGGTGGAACGCCAGGCGGTCGCCATCGCCCGCTTCGCCGAGGAGCAAGGTGGCCTGGCCCACCAGGTCCAAGGCGAGATTGGCAAGGCTGATGTCGACTTCGAGGACCGGTCCATGGCCGCACCACTCGCTGAGGCGCTGGCCGAGCACGAGCGCATCGTCGCCTAGGCGCAGCAGATACTCTGTGCGCGGATCAACAGCGACGGTCGCCATCAAGTGCACCCCTGCGCAGGCAGGGGTCCAGCCCCCCAAGAGATTCTGGGCTCCTGCCTTCGCAGGAGCACAGTTCGGATCATATGTGCTTCACCTCGTCCGGGATGTCGTAGAATGTGGGGTGGCGGTAGATCTTGTTCTCGGCGGGCTCGAACAGCTCACCCGCCTGCTCGGGGTCGCTCGCGACGATGTCCACCGAGCGGACGACCCACAGGCTCACCCCTTCCATCCGCCGCGTGTAGGTGTCGCGCGCATGGGCGAGCGCGAGCTCCGCGTCAGGAGCATGAACGCTGCCAACATGACGATGCGAAAGGCCACCCTTGGAGCGGACGAAGACCTCCCAAAGCGGCCAGTCACTGCTCACGCCGCCTTCCTTGCGCGGCGCTTCTCTTCATGCGCAGCAGCCGCCTCGCGGACCCAAGCGCCCTTCTCCCAAGCCTCGCGACGCGCCGTCATGCGCTCCTTCGCGACAGGGCCCTCGCCCTTCACGACGGCATAGAATTCATCCCAATCGATCTCGCCGAAATCATAGCCGCCCTTCTCCTCATTCCATTTGAGGTCCGGGTCGGGAACGGTGAGGCCAAGGAATTCCGCCTGGGGGACGGTGATGTCGACGAACTTCTGGCGAAGCTCGTCATTGGTCTCGCGCTTGATGCGCCAGCGCATCGACTGCGCCGTATTGGGGCTGTCTGCGTCGGGCGGCCCGAACATCATCAGCGACGGCCACCACCACCGGTTTAGGGCGTCCTGGGCCATCCTTTTCTGGTCCGACGACCCGTTCGCCATCGCGATCATGATCTCGTAGCCCTGGCGCTGGTGAAAGCTTTCTTCCTTGCAGATCCGAACCATAGCACGGGCATAGGGTCCGTATGACGTTCGCTGCAGCGGGACCTGGTTCATGATCGCGGCACCGTCGACCAGCCAGCCGATCGCGCCGATGTCCGCCCAGGTGAGCGTCGGATAATTGAAGATCGTCGAATATTTGGCCTTCCCCGAGTGAAGGGCCTCAACCATTTCCTCGCGGCTCGTCCCCAGCGTCTCGGCGGCGCAGTAGAGGTATAGGCCATGTCCGGCCTCGTCCTGGACCTTGGCGAGCAGGATCGCCTTGCGCCGCAGGGAGGGCGCCCGCGTGATCCAATTGCCCTCGGGAAGCATGCCGACAATCTCTGAATGCGCGTGCTGGCTGATCTGCCGCGTCAGCGTCCTTCGATAAGCCTCGGGCATCCAGTCCTTCGGCTCGATGAACTCGTCGGCCGTTACCCGCGCTTCGAATGCCTCGAGGAGCTTCGGGTCCTCGAGATTTTCTATCTTCGCCGTCTTCTGAAGCTCTGTCGTATACATGGGCGCGATGTAGCCTCTGCAACATGAACGTTCAAATCTCGACAACCGCTCCGCCAAGCGTTCGCGAATAGCCTGTGAATTCCGCCACGGTGCGGCCATTCGCCGTGTGCACCGCAACGCGCGTGACGCCAGCCCGTCCTTCCCGCGCGACCTCGGCGGCTTCCGCGATCAGCGTTTCACCCTCGCGCACCTTGTCGAGGAATACGATCGACGCCTGCGCCGCCACGCTCGCATGATTGGCGCCATTGCAGGCATAAGCAAAAGCGGTGTCGGCGAGGGCGAAGATCATGCCGCCGTGCGCGATGCCGTGGCTATTGAGCATGTCCGCACGCACGACCATGGAAACACGCGCATAATCCTCGCGCGCTTCTTCGATTTGAATGCCCCACGCGGGACCGGTCCCTTCGCCCGCGAGCATTGCACGCGCGACCCGGTCTGCGAGCAAGTTTGCGTCCACGCCTCCTCCTTCGCTAGGCGAATGGCATGGCTTACGAGACCATCGACTTCAAGGCGGATGGGCCCCTCGCCCGAATCACGCTCAACCGGCCCGATCGGCTCAACAGTTTCACCGCGCAGATGCATCAGGAGCTTCGCGACGCTTTGTCGAAGCTTGGCGATGCGCGCGTGATCGTCCTCACCGGCGCGGGACGCGGCTTCTGCGCGGGGCAGGACCTCAACGACCGCGCCGTTGCTCCGGGAGAAGCGGTAGACCTCGGCCAGACGGTCGAGAATTACTGGAACCCTTTGATCCGAACGCTGACATCGCTTCCGCAGCCGGTCATTGCACGCGTGAACGGCGTCGCCGCCGGAGCCGGAGCGAATATCGCGCTCGCCTGCGACATCGTCGTCGCAGTGAAGGACGCCAAGTTCATTCAAAGCTTCTCTGCGCTGGGACTCATTCCCGATAGTGGCGGTAGCTGGCACCTTCCTCGACTTGTGGGCCAAGCTCGCGCTCTCGGGCTAGCGCTGACCGGCGAGCCCATCACCGGCGAGCAAGCCGCCGAATGGGGCTTGATCTGGAAGGCGGTCGACGGCGAATGGCTGGATCAGGAAGTGGACTCCATCGCCAACAAGCTGGCAGCGCTTCCGCCTCTCGGGCTTGCAGCGATCAAATCGATCATTCGGACGAGCGGATCGCGCACCTTGGATGAGGAGCTCGACCTCCAGCGCGACGAAATGCGGCGGCTGGGCTTCACCGAGGATTATCGCGAAGGCGTCGCGGCGTTCCTCGAGAAACGGCCGGCCAAATTCACGGGGCGCTAGGCCCCCGCTTTCACCGCAAAGCTCCAGGCAGCTTGTGCGAGCGTGGGAACACGCTTGGCCATCTCCGCGGCCCGCGCATGTGACGCCGTGCCGTCCAGTACCCGCTTCTTGATGCCCTGGACGATGCCGGCGAGCCGGAACAGATTGTAGGCGAAATACCAGTCGAGCTCTTGCGCGACGGGCACTCTGGCGCGTTCCGTGTAACGGCCAACGATCTCTTCAAGGGTCGGGATTCCGAGCGCCAACAGGTCGAGACCCGCAAGTCCGGCTCCGCCATCGGCGGGCATCATCCATTGCATGGCAAGATAGGAGAAGTCGGCCAGCGGATCGCCGAGCGTCGCCAGCTCCCAGTCCAGCACGGCCGTCAACGTCCCGTCTCCGTCGAACACGACATTGTCGATGCGGTAATCGCCGTGAACGATGGAGGTTCGTGCTTGCTGCGGCAGGGTCTCGGGCAGGAATGCGATCAGCCGTTCCATCTCCGGCAGATAATCGGTCTGCGAGTCGCGATATTGCCGCGTCCAGCGCATGACCTGGCGCTCGAAATAATTGCCTGGCCTGCCGAAATCGCCAAGGCCGGCAGCTTCGGGATCGATGGTGTGGAGGTCGGCGAGCGTGTCGACCAATTGCTCGTACATGCGGCGCCGCGTCGCAGCGTCGAACTCCGGCAGCGCGCCGTCGGCATAGGGGCGACCGTGGGCCATCTCCATGACGTAGAAGATCGCGCCAATGACTTCCGGATCCTCGCAAAGCGCCAACGGCTGCGGAATCGGGTAATCGAGCGGATGAAGCGCCGACAGCAAGCGAAATTCACGGTCGACCGCATGCGCCGATGCGAGCAATTCGCCGAACGGCTTGCGGCGAAGCACGTAATCTCCCGATGCCGAGCGGATGCGATAGGTCGGGTTCGATTGGCCGGACGGATATTTGGTGAGTTGGAAGGGCCCGCTGAAGCCTTCGACATTCGCTTCCAGCCAGCGCCCAAGCGCTTCCTCGTCAATCTGCCGTTCGCTCACCGATGCTTCTTAAACTCGAGCCGCGCGATCGATCGCCGGTGCACCTCGTCCGGCCCGTCGGCGAGACGCAGAGTCCGAATCGACGCATAAGCGCTTGCGAGCCCCGTGTCCTCGGACACACCCGCGGCGCCGAAAGCCTGGATGGCGTCGTCGATGACCCTGAGCGCCATGATCGGCGCGGCAACCTTGATCATCGCGATCTCGCCCTGCGCCGCCTTGTTTCCGGCGCGATCCATCATGTCCGCGGCCTTCAGGCACAGGAGCCGGGTCATCTCGATGTCGATGCGCGCATTGGCGATGCGCTCTTCCCACACGCCCTGCTCGGCGATCGTCTTGCCGAAGGCCGTGCGGGACATCAGCCTTTTGACCATCGCGGCGAGCGCTTCTTCGGCGGCGCCGATCGTCCGCATGCAATGGTGGATGCGTCCGGGCCCGAGGCGCCCCTGCGCGATCTCGAAGCCCCTGCCCTCGCCCAGCAGCATGTTGGACGGAGGGAGCCGCACATCGTTGAGCTCGATCTCCATATGCCCGTGCGGCGCGTCGTCGTAGCCGAACACCGGGAGGTGCCGTTTCACGGTAACGCCGGCCGCATCGAGCGGCATGAGGATCATCGACTGCTGCTTGTGGGTATCGGCGTTGGGGTCGGTCTTGCCCATCAAAATCGCAACCTTGCAGCGCGGATCGCCCGCGCCGCTCGACCACCACTTCCGCCCGTTGATCACATATTCGTTACCGCGCATCTCGATGCGGCATTTGATGTTCGTCGCGTCCGATGAGGCCACATCGGGCTCGGTCATCAGGAAGGCAGAGCGGATCTCGCCGTCCATCAGCGGCTTCAGCCATTCGTCCTTTTGCTCGCGCGAGCCGTAACGGTGCAGGACTTCCATGTTGCCGGTGTCAGGCGCGGAGCAATTGAACACCTCCGAGGCCCAGAGAATGCGCCCCATCTCTTCGGCGCAAAACGCATATTGGAGATTGCTGAGGCCCGGTCCTTCGAAGTGGAAGCTGTCGTCGACGGGATTGCCCCCGTGAGATGGAGGCATGAACAGGTTCCACAGGCCCTCGCCCCGCGCCTTTTCCTTCAGCTGCTTGACGACCGGGAGAACCTTCCAGCGATCCCCATCGCGCTGCTGCGCCTGATAGTCGCCAGCACGCGGGCGGACATGCTCGTCCATGAAGGCGCGAACCCGGTCGCGCCACTCGGTCTCGGCCGATCCAAGGCTGAAATCCATGCCTGCCGCCTACCAGTTGTTCCTGGGCATGGCTATGAGCAGCAAAATGGGCAGGCTCCAAGGCAGGATTGCGATTGTGACGGGCGCCGCCTCGGGCATCGGCAAGGCGGCGGTCGAATTGTTTCTTAGCGAAGGCGCGACGGTCGTCGGAGCGGACGTTACGGAAGGCGCCGATATGGCCTGCGACGCCGGCAGCGAGGAGCAGGTTCGAGGGCTTATCGATCGCGTAAGCAGGGATCATGGCGGGCTCGACATTTTCTTCGCCAATGCAGGAATTTCGGGAGGCTTCGCTTCAATCTCCGAGCAGACCGCCGAAGACTGGGCCGAGATTCTTCGCATCAACCTCATCGGCCCTTTTCTCGCGATAAAATATGCGGCGCCGGTCATGAAGGATCGCGGCGGAGGCTCGATTATCTGCACGGCAAGCGTTGCAGGCCTGCGCTCGGGTGCCGGCGGCGCGGCTTACTCGGCGTCCAAGGCCGGCGTCATCAATCTCGTCCAGACCGCGGCGCAACAGCTCTCCGGCACAAACATTCGCGTGAACGCCATCTGCCCGGGCTTGATCGAGACCGGAATGACGAAGCCAATCTACGACATGGCGCGCGACCGCGGCCAAGAGCATCGCATCGGAGAACTCACGCCGTTGCAGCGTGGCGGCGAACCGATCGAAATCGCCCGCGCGGCGCTGTTCCTAGCCTCCGACGAAGCCAGCTATATCAACGGCCAGGGGCTGGTCGTCGATGGAGGGCTCGCGAGCAGCCACCCGACAACTCGGCGGTTCGACATCCGGATGCTTTGAAAAGTCGCGAATGCGCCGAGGCGCGCATTAGGGTCAAACCGGATTTGGATCGGGCCCCCAGTCGAATATCGGTGGGCAAATGAGAGCGCGCGCTGCCGCGCCTTCGCTGTGCTTTGCTGAGTGGTCAGGAGAGGCCGATGCCCTTTGCCGCTGCGCTTCGAAAATCGCTGGATGACCGCGGGAGTGAGCTTGCCGCGGAGTTCATGCGCGGAGACAGCCTGGAGGAGGTGCTTAACAGGCATTTGATGACCGTCGAGCAAATGGGCGGAGATGACGTCTTCACGTGCATTCTGCTGCTGAGCCCCGACGGCAAGCGCCTATCCTATGGCGCGGCACCCACCGTTCCGGCGTCATATTGCCGTGCTTCCGAAAGCATTGAAATTGGCCCCTACGCCGGGTCTTGCGGGGCGGCCGCCTATTTGGGCCAGCCAGTATATTCGATCGACATCGCGAACGACCCGATATGGGGGGACTATCGCGAGCTTGCCCTCCAGCATGGATTCCGGTCGTGCTGGTCGACACCGATCCGTAACTCGAGCGACGCCATCATAGGCACGTTTGCGATTCTCCATCGAACCGTTGGGAAGCCAACGCGGGATGAGATTCAGGCTATCGACATGATTACCGAGCACGTCGCCGACGCGATCATGTGGTTTCGCGAGCATCACGATTTCGAGCCCGCCGCCAGACGGCGCGATCCACCGGCTCTGAGGCTGGTTTCCGACAATCAAGAATTCCGTGACCCGGCTGCTCGGCTATTGGCGCTCAGTAAAAAACTTCAGTCGAAGGCAGCCGACCTCGAACGATATGCGGATCGTTCCGACTCCGAGAGCGATGCGCGCAATCTAAGAAAAGCCGCTGAATTCAGCCGAAGGCTGGTCGACATCATCATGCGCATCAATCTCGTCAGACCGCGCGAGCCCCTCCCATGAGCACTTCCCTGGACGAACAGACGCTGGGGCATTGCCATCAAGATGCTCCCGCCGCCGAGGCCGCGGCGCTAGGCGATAAGGTGGTTGCTTTGGTTGAGCAGTTCGAAGCGGCAATCAGCGAAGGACGCGTCCCGCCTGCGTTCGCGGAGCGTCTGGGACAGCTTCGGCGAACCGCAGAAGATCTAATCGGCGCTTGCTAGGCGCTCACCAGCTCGCAGAATTTCTTGAGGTCGATGTTGCCGCCGGAGACGATGCATACAATTGGCCCGTCTCCAGCTTCCCCCGTCAACGCCGCCGCCAAAGCCAGTGCTCCTGCACCTTCGGCGATCGTCCGGGTCTTCTCGGCGATCAAACGCATCGCGTCGCGCGTCTGATCGAGCGTGACCGTGATTGACCCGTCGACCACTGGGCGCATGCGTTGCCACATCCGCTCCGTGACGCTCTTGCCGCCGGCTCCGTCGACGAAGGACGCTTCCCAATCGGAAAATTTGCGGGGCCCGCCCTCGCGCAGCGACAGAGCGTAGGGCGCTGCCGTTTCAGGCTCCGCGCCGAGCACCCGGACGTCAGGCCGCATCGCCTTGATCGCGCTTCCGACACCGCTGATCAGGCCGCCGCCGCCGATTGCCGCGATGACGGTGTGCACTTCGGGCAAGTCTTCCAATATCTCCAGCCCCATCGTGCCATGCCCGGCGATGAAGTCGTGATTGTCGAACGGGTGGATGAAGGTGCTGTCCAAGCCGGGGTGAGCATGTGCTTCCGCCGATTGCCATGCCTGCTCATAGGACACTGGAACGATGGTTGCCCCGAGCGCGCGCATTCGTTCGAGCTTCGTCTGAGGCGCGGTCTCGATCGCGACCACGCTGCTCGGAACGCCGGCTTTCCTGGCCGCATAGGCTACGCCTTGCCCGGCATTGCCTGCGCTGATGGTCCAAACGCCCCTGCCGCGCTCCTCATCCGTCAGGCTGGCGACCGCATTGGTCGCGCCCCGGATCTTGTAGGCGTTGGTCGGCTGGAGATTCTCGAGCTTGAGCCAGATCTCCGGCGCACCGGCGCCGAGCTCCAGCCGGACCAGCGGTGTCCTCAGCACGGTGCCGGCGATGCGCCCCCGGGCCTCTTCCACGTCCTGGATCGCGATTGGCCGTACCGGATCGATCATCTGCCCCTCCTGCTTGGCGCCAACTTCTTCTAAGGGGGCGTGATGAAGACTCTCAAGCTGCTAAATTATGAGCGCGACCGGTGGATCGCCGGTGACGGCGCGGTCGAAATCCCCAGCGCGATCGATGGCGCTCCAGTGGCGATCACGGGTTCGGGCGGCCTCGATTTCGGCGGCATGCTGCGCCACGCGCGCGATGTCGGTGGACAGGCGCTGCGCAAGCTCACCTTCCACGAGCGGGCCCGGATGATCAAAGCGCTCGGCCTGGCGATCATGGCCCGAAAGGAAGAGCTGTACGAGCTCAACTATCTGACCGGCGCGACGCGCAAGGATGGCTGGATCGACATCGAGGGCGGAGCAGGCACGCTATTTTCCTTTTCGTCGAAGGGACGGCGCGAGTTGCCGGACGCGCATGTGCTGCTGGACGGCCAGCTTGAAGGGCTTTCGAAGAACGGCACTTTCGTCGGCCAGCATATCTACACCTCGCTCCAGGGCGCGGCTGTCCATATCAATGCCTTCAATTTTCCCGTGTGGGGGATGCTCGAGAAGCTCGCGCCCACATTGCTCGCGGGCGTTCCGGCGATCGTGAAGCCTGCGTCAGCAACCGCCTATCTGGCGGAAGCCGCGTTCAAGATCATGATCGAGGCGAACATCCTTCCGCCCGGCGCGATCCAGCTGATCGTAGGCGGCGTGGGCGACCTGTTCGACCACCTGACCGGACAGGACGTAGTCAGCTTCACTGGCTCGGCGCACACAGCACTAAAGCTACGCACACACCCCATAGTGATGCGCGAATCCGTGAAATTCGTTGCCGAGCAGGACAGCCTCAACGCCTCGCTGCTTGGGCCGGACGCCGTGCCGGGTACGCCTGAGTTCGACCTGTTCATCAAGGAAGTCGCGACCGAGATGACGGTGAAGGCCGGTCAGAAATGCACGGCCATCCGCCGGGCGATGGCTCCCGCCCAGTGCCTAGATGCGGTTGAGCGGGCTCTCGGCGAGCGGCTCGCCAAGACGAAGGTCGGCGATCCGAGGGCCGAAGATACGCGCATGGGCGCGCTGGTCAGCCTCAGCCAGCGCGACGATGTTCGACAGAAGATCGCGGAACTGGAAGCCGCGGGAGCGCGAATCGTCGCCGGCGATCCCACCGCCGATCCGCCCATTCCAGGCGGCGCTTTCCTCCCGCCCGTCCTCCTTCGCACCGACGATCCATGGGGGACCGATGCAGTGCACGATTGCGAGCCTTTCGGGCCGGTCTCCACAATCATGCCCTACAGGGACATTGCGGACGCTATCGCCCTCGCGAACCGCGGCAAGGGAAGCCTGGCGCTTTCGCTCTTTACACATTCGTCTGAAGCAGCGCGCGAGTTCGTTCAGGGTGCAGCCGCCTATCACGGCCGCATGCTTGTCATCGACCGAACGAATGCCGCCGAATCCACCGGTCATGGCTCGCCTCTTCCAGTCCTCGTGCATGGCGGCCCGGGGCGTGCCGGCGGAAGCGAGGAGATGGGCGGCGTTCGCGGCGTGAAGCATTACATGCAGCGCACGGCGATCCAGTCATCGCCGACGATGATCGCGGCCATCACCGAGCAATATATTCCCGGCGGACCGAAGCATGTGATCAAGGGCCACCCGTTCCGGCGCAAGATGAGCGAGCTCGCGATCGGCGACACGCTTAGGACCGGCAGCCGGACCGTCACGCTTGAGGACATCGAGCATTTCGCCGAGTTCACCGGTGACAAATTCTATGCGCACATGGATGAGGAAGCGGCCAAGGCTTCGCCGATCTTCGAAGGTCGCGTCGCCCACGGGTACCTGATCCTGAGCTTCGCCGCGGGCCTGTTCGTCGACCCCGATCCGGGTCCAGTTCTTGCGAATAACGGCCTTGAGAATCTGCGGTTCCTGACGCCGCTCTATCCCGGAGATTCGATGCGCGTGGAGCTGACCGTCAGGTCCAAATCGCTGAAGAGCGAGGATACAGGTGTCGTCCGTTGGGCGGTCGAGATCTTCAATCAGCATGACGAACTCGTCGCGACCTACGACCTCCTGACCGAGAACACGCCCTAGGCGCCGCAACCCGCAGCCTGAGCCGTTCGTTTTCGCGGTCGACATTCTAGAGGGAGCTCAACCATGAAGATCAGCGAAGTGATGACTCGCGAGGTGCAGACGATCCAGCCGGACCAGCCCGTGCAGGAGGCCGCATCGTTCATGCTGACTGCGGATGCGGGCTCTATCCCCGTAACCGATGGCGAGCGGTTAGTCGGGATGATCACCGACCGCGACATAGCCGTCCGCGGAATTGCCAAGGGCCATGGCCCCGATACCCCTGTTCGCGAGCTGATGACGAACGACATCATTTGTGCGCGGATCGATCAGGACATCGAGGAAGTGGCGACAAAGATGAGCCAGGCCCAAGTGCGCCGCCTGCCCGTCATTGACGAACAGGACCGGCTGTGCGGCATCGTGAGCCTTGGCGATCTCGCTCGGGAAACGAGCGATGACAGCGCGCAGCAGGCATTGGAAGGCGTGGTGCAGCCGGGCGGCGAGCACCGGCAATAAGGCTTAGCGCGACGCGATTTCCTTGATCGCCTGATCGACTAGCTTTTCGTCCGTCTTGGCGTCGTGGCGCTCGGCGATCAGCCGGGCGGCTGCGCGGGTGGCCGCAGTGGCCGCGGCGGCACGAAGCTCTTCGATCGCCTGCCGCTCCTCGGCGGCGATCTTGTCCTCGGCCATGCGCGTGCGCCGCTCAATCAGGGCTTCGGCGTCCACCTTGGCCTTTGCGACGATCTCATCCGCTTCATGCCGGGCGCGCTCGAGAAGCGCTTCCCGATCCTTGTCGCTCGAAGCAGATTTTGCCTCATACTCGGCCTTCAACGCTTCCGCTTCCTTGCGGAGCGTCTCAGCCTCCGCGAGCTGGTCACGGATGAGTGCAATCTTGCTGTCCAGCGCCCGTGCAACCGCGCCGGGCACCTTCTTCCAGATCAGGATCGCGAACACGGCGAGGATCGCCAGTGCGATGAACGCCGGCGCGGTCAGACCGAAGGCGGTCGGCTCGGCATGAGCGCCACCGGCGTCGTGCTGCACGCTCGCGACGGCTCCGGGATGCTCGGCCGGCTGACCCGGATCCTGCGGCTGCTGGGATTCAGACATTCAACTCTGCCTTGACCGCGGCGGCGGCCTCTTTCTCGTTGACCGTAATGCCGGTGAGCCGGGCGACCATGTCCTGCGTCGCGTCCGCCGCAACCGTCTCGATCTCTTTCCGCGCTGAGGTGACCGCTTCGCGAATCTGCTTGGCGGCGGCTTCAACCCTCAGACTGATCTTGTCGGCGGCGCCCCGGACCTGCGCTTCCGTGTCGCGGGAGCTTTCCTGCCGCGCGTCCTGCGCCAGCTTGGCGGCCTCGGCTCGCGCCGCATCCATGCGGGCGCGCCAGGCTGCCTCGGTCTCCTCGGCCTCCGCACGGGCCGACTTGGCCCGCTCGAGATCCTCAGCGATCTTCTGTTCGCGGGCCTCCACCGTCGACTGGATCTTCGGCAGCATGCCTCGGCCAATGCCGAAGAAGATGATGCCGAACACGATCGCCAGCCAGAACAGCTGCGAGCTGAAGATGAACGGAAGTTGCTCGATCTGAGGCATTAGGGTCCCCGGCGTGCGCCGTTAGCGATTAACGCGCGTAGAGAATGATCATCGCAACGGCGAACGCGATCAGTCCGAGAAGCTCGGCGGCCGCGAAGCCGATGAACAGACGGCCCTGCTGGCTGTCTGCAGCCGCGGGATTGCGCAGCGCGCTCTCGAGGAACGAGCCGAACACGTTGCCAACGCCGACGGCCGCGGCGCCAACGCCGATTGCCGCGAGACCGGCACCGATGACCTGTGCGGAAGCGAAATCCATGTGAAAACTCCTTGGTTTTGAACTCTAGTGAAGATTGATTGCGTCGTTGAGGTATAGCGTCGTCAATAGGGCAAACACGTAGGCCTGGATGGCGCAAACCAGCAGTTCGAGCGCCACGACACCGACAATGAACAGGAAGCTGAGAGCGCCTACTCCCCAGCCGAGTGCGCCGCCGTTGAGGCCGCTAACGATGAAGCTTCCGAAGACCTCCATCAGGATATGGCCGGCGATCATCGCCACGAACAGCCGGAGGCCGAGGCTGAAAGGCCGCACCATGAACGAGATGAACTCGATCGATGCGATGAGCGGGATCATCACCTTCGGCGTGCCGTGCGGCACGAACAACGAGAAGAAGTGCAGGCCATGCCGCCAGAAGCCGACGATCAGGACGATCGAGAAGCTGAGCACCGCCAGAACCCCGGTAATCGAGAAATGGCTGGTCGTGGTGAAAGCATGGAGGCCAGGGATGATCGCGAGTGGCATGAGGCCCAGCAGGTTCGCGACCAGAATGAAGGTGAACAGCGAGAAGATGTAGGGAACGAACTTCTTGCCCTGAGGCCCGATGTTCACGCGCACCATATCGTCGATGAATCCCGTGAGGCCCTCCACGGCCATCTGCCAGCGGCCGGGCACGAGCTGGCGCTTCATGCCCAGCGCCATGAATCCGAAGATCAGCGCGAGAGCGACGAGCATCCACAGCGAGCTCGTCGTGAAGCTGACATCCACGCCGCCGATCTTCAGCGGAGCCAGCGGCTCCACCGTGAACTGGTGCATCGGATCGATCTTGCCTTCGGCCGCCACGCTTTCGCTACCTTCTACTCAGTGCCCGGAGGCGTCCGGGTCTTGGTGATCCGCATGATGTTCCGCACGCCAACGCCGAATCCGAAGAACAGCATCAGCAGCGTCAGCAGGGGGAACGTCCGATGACCCGTCAAACCGACGAGACTGTCCAAACCCCATCCGATCACGGCGCCGCCGACGGGAGCGCCGATCAGGTGACCGAAGGCCTGCTGCGCGATCCGGGTTCCCGGATCTGGCCGCGTCACTCCGGTTCGCTTCGCCTCTACCTGCTGCAAACGCTCGAGCCGCTGATCGAGCGATTCGAGCCGTGCATCTGGTGGAAGCTTCGGAACCTCTTCGGACTCGTCCTCTGCCATGAATCTCCCCTGTGCGTCGCCCCGCCTTGAAAGTGGGGTCGGGCATGGGCGAAGAACATGGCGGCGAACCAGCCCGCCAAGGCGCGGACCCTTTATGAACGGGGCCGAGGATAGTCAACCGCGAGCATAGATTATAAACCTGCGGCATGCGGCGGGTCGCCTGGATACTGCTTGTGGCGATGGTTTCAGCAACCAGCCTTGCTGCGCCCGCGAAGGTGGAGCGCAACAGCAAGGCCCTGGAGTTCAGCTACGAATGGCCCGCGGAAGCGGCCGCCATCCCTGCTCTGAGCAAACGCTTCCGGGGCGATCTCGACCGAGCGTTTCGACGCGCGAGCGCCGACGCGCGCGATGATCAGAAGCTGGCGGAAGAACAGAAGCGCGACTTCAATCCCCACTTTTACTCAATGAACTGGACGACCTCGGGGCAAAGCGCGAGCCTATTGTCCCTGGAGAGCGGCCTGGGAGTCTTCACCGGCGGCGCGCATCCGAATGCCGTTTACGGCGCGTTGCTGTGGGACCGTCGGCTGCGCCGCGAGATCAAGTTCGGCGATCAGTTCCTACAGCCAGGCGCTTTCGCCACGCTCACCCGAACGGCTTATTGCAAGAAGCTGGACGCCGAGCGGCTGAAGCGCCGCGAAGGCGAGAAGCTGGGCGGTGAATTCGACAAATGCCCGCCTTTCTCCGACCTAGCGATTGCTCCGGCGGACAGCGATAAGGACGGCCGCTTCGACATCATTCGTTTCACCGCCTCGCCCTACACCGCGGGACCCTATGCCGAAGGCGAATATGTTCTCGAGCTTCCCATGACGCGGCAGCTAATGGCGGCGATCAAGCCGGTCTACCGATCTTCATACGAGCCTCAGCGACAATAGTCGGGGACGGTAGCGGCCTGCCCCGCCGCGCGGCGCCTCCATGCACCGTCCGCCAGCATATAGGCCTGCCCCACGCCCACCCGCGCGAGGAGCTGGCAACCGGCCGTGATTCCGACATCCTCTGGGCTCGCACCCTTGCTCGTCGCCAGGTTGCTGTAGAGCTTCCGGCGCTGGATATTGATGGACGCCACCTGGCTTCGCACTGCGGACGAGACCGGCGCAGCTACCCCCAGATAACCGTCGTATCGCTCGCCGACGGCGCCTGTGGCGCGCGCAGCATCCACGGCAGGCGTTTGCGCCGCGGCTCCCGACGCAAGCAATATTGCCGCCATAAGGAAGAGTCGCTTCATCACTGCTTCGGTGGGGTTTGAGGAAAGGCCTGCGGATTCTGGTTGATCAGCTGCTCAACGTCGCGCTGCAGCCGTACCAGCACTTCCTGCCGAATGGTCACGTTGAGGTTGATCTCGATCGGCTTGTCGGGCGGGCTCACGGAGATGCAGCCACCGAGCGGCGTTGCAAGCGCCGCCGCGGCGACAAGTCGGATGGTTGGGGTGCGCGTCATGTCTTCATCTCTCGGTTGGGGGTGGAGCGACATTGACCTGCTGGTCAGGCGGAGTTTGCGTCTGGCTGTGCTGTTCCTCGACGCGGCGAACTTCGGTGACGATGCCGGGCACGTCGTCCAGCGGGCGCGGCAATACGTCGCTGATGACCTGCCGTGGATCGCGGAATGCCTTGGCCGTCGCAATCAGCGCGCGGAACGGCCCGGTGATGTTCACATTCATCTTCAGCGGAATCTTGGCGAGCAGGCCACGGATGATCCGCTGCGTGCTGGTCTGCCCCAGGCCGACGCCGTCGATCGACAGGCGCGCAGCGAACTCGCCGGCGAGGTCGCCGTCCAGACGAACGACCATCGACTTGAAGCGCAGGTCACGAAGGGCATCGAAGGCGATCCCGCCCATCATCCCGAGGTTCGCCTTGTTGACCACCCCATTGTAGGCGAGCGAGCCTCCGCCCGGTCGCGAATCCAGGCGCCCTCCGACAATGCGCCCTCCGTTTTCATCGAAGATCATCGGGAGCACACCGTCGAAAACGCCGGTGGCATTCAGCTCCTGGAAGCCCAGGGTTTCGACGAATACTTTCGCATCGAGGCCGACGACTTCAAACGTCAGTCGCTTGGCGGTCGGACGAGCAAAATTAAGCACCGTTTCGTGCAGGATGAGTCGGCCGCCCATGAACGGCCACTCCCCGCGTTCGATCTTCACCAGCTGATTGGGAAGGATCTGGTAGCGGATCACCCCATTCTCGACGAGGATGCCGGGGTTGACCGACGCGATCGTAGCCGTCTGCCCGGGCGCGGTCGCCATCGCGAGCAAGTCGGTGAAGTGGATATTGGTCGACAGCCCGGTGACGGGACCAAATGGTGCGGCCAAGTCCATGTTTGCGATGGAGAAATCGCCGGTCGAAGTCACTTTCTGACCGGCCCAGTCGATCCGCCCCTGGCCACTGACGGTGCCCATGACGAGGGCGAGAATGCCTTCCGTAAGGTGCGTCAGTTCCTGTGGCTGGAGCTCGGGACCGAATTGGATTCCTGGCACGTCGAGGTTTGCATGCCCGACGCCGGTCGAAAGGCGATGTTCGATCGACACGTCGGTGACCAATGTGCCTGAGGCGGGATGACGGAGCGCTCCCGTTGCTCGGACATAATCGCCGCCTACGGTCAGTTTCACATTGTCGCTGCGCAGCGGATAAAAGCGCGGGGGACTCTCTGCGCGATCCGACACCATCATTCCACCGGTGACGAGCAGACCGCCGTTTCGAACGCGCCAATCGCCGCTCGCCTCGCTCAGAAGGAGAGGAACGCTGCCGATGGTCGCGCGAGCACCGCTGAACTTGCCGCCCGTTCCACCGCCGGCGAAACTGCCCGTAAGCCGCGACGCGTCGAAAACGATCGGAGATTCTGATCGGCCGAGCCGCAGCCCAACTTGGTTGAACGCGAAGCTCTCGCCAGTCAGCCGCCCGCCCGTGGACGAAACCCGCAATGGAGATGATCCCAGGCGACCGTTAAGGACGGTTGCGTTCACGCGCGCATTTGCCTGGCCGCCGCCGCCTGGCGACTTGGAGATGATCGCGGAACCCGCAGGACAGACTGGGAGACGCGCAGCGCCTAGCTGCAAGGCGCTCAACTGCAGATAATTCCAGCTGACTACGGCGCACGAAGTGCCGAACGCGAAGCTTCCTCCACGACCGATGCGTCCCTGGATCGGCACGCGAAGCGCCTGAACGCGCCCGTCCGGGAACGGCCCGTCAAGTTGAGCCGATGTGCTGATCGCGGTGGTTCCCCCGGGCCCAGGACCGAAGCGGATCGGGGTCATGGCGAGCCGCGAACCGCCGACCGTATATGGGGCCAGCTCTGCAACACCACTCATCGGTGCGCCGATGCGCGGCTGCCGTAAGCTCACGCGTCCGGTCGGCAGGCCTCCGCCGGCCATCTCTATGTTCCCGTCAATGCGCAGCGCGGAAGCGGGCCAGTAATAAGTCACCCCGGTGCCTCCGGAAACGCGCGCGCGAGCTCCCGACGGAGCGCGTATGTCCGTACTTTGGATCCGCGCTGCCCCGCCCCCTGGGAAGTTCACGATCCGGATCTCGCCGGCCGCGTCGAAATTATACGCCGTCCGCCGGATGGCGTTGCCGATTGCACCGGCAATCGGACCCAGCGGCGTGCCTGCGGCAGCCGCAAGCGGCTGGGTGACGCCCGCGAGCATCGAGGGATCGAGCTTGGCGCTATCGGCCGCGTAGTCGCCGATGAGTGCGAAAGTGCCCTTCTGCAGACCGAGGTGATAATCGCCTTCCAGGCGTGTGCGGTCGGCGTAGATGGTCCCTAGCCTGGACCTTTGTGCCGACAGGCGGACCGTCCCGTCCACTTTTGCGAGCGAACCACCGTAAGTGAGATCGCCGACGAAGGCTGCGAGGCCGTTGGCTCCGGCGACAAGGGACTGGATCGCCATGCGGCCGCGGCCATTCACGCTTGTGAATGACTCATTGAAGCTGGCATCGGCGTCGAAGTGCGGCGCAATGGCTTCGAAACGACTTGCCGGACAGGCGAAGCGGTCAAGGACGACGGGTCCTTCGACGTGGGGCCGGCGGGCCACGACCGCGACCGCGAGATTGGCGCTGAGCGCGGTTGCCGCGCAGCGGCCCGGAACCAGGCGCGGGCTGCGAAGCGCAGCGCGTCCCTTAAAGCCGCCGCTGAGCATGCCGTTCCCTTCAAGCGCAACGCCAACGGGCCCGAATGGGGTCGCAAGCGCAATGCTGCTATCGGCGATGTCGAGAGCGACGTTCGGAAGCTCGAACGGCTTGTTGCTTGGAGGCGGAAGAAGCTTGTCCACCTGGCCCCAAGTGACGCGGCCGTTCACGAGCCTGCCTCGCAGCCTGACTCCGCGGGCCACCACCCGGTAGACCTCAAAGCCGCCGTTCCACTTCAGCCGCATCTGGATCTGCGCATAGCGCGCGACGAGGTCTGGCCGTTTCGGGTCGCCGATCACGAGATTGCTGACTTGCTGAGTCCGGAACCCGACCCGGTCGAGATGATAATTGGCCGTGACACCCCGGCGCTCGAACTCTCGTTTCAGGAACTCTGTGGCGATCGGGCGCCGCTGGATCCAGACCAGTGCGATCACGACAACGAGCAACAGGAGGAAGCCGAGCGCGATTATTCCGGCGATACGCCCGAAGGGGCGTCGCCGAATCACGGTCATCTGCTGCGCGCTTTCTGCCTCCGCCATCGGCGGTTACTAACCCATGCCAGCCACGACCGTTCCAGAAGCGGCATGATCGCGCAGTTGCAAGTGGGTGGGATGCTGTGGTTGAGTGAGCGTGCTCGGATGGTCGCCAAAAAGGAGCGGCATTGGACGAGCTTGCCACCAAAAGTGATGATCGAGACGGACTTGGACATCGAGCACGCCTGCGAAAGCGGCTGCTCGATACGGGGCCGGCCGGTTTCCACGACTACGAGCTTATTGAGTATCTTCTTGGGCTGACCATTCTGCGGGTCGACACCAAACCACTCGCGAAACGGCTAATCGACGATTTCGGAGGAATTGGCGCCTTGCTGGGCGCGAGCGTCGAAACCCTTAGGCGCGAAGGCATCACGGATCCCACGATCGCAGCGCTCAAGATTGCGGAGGCGACGGCTTTGCGGTTGCTTGAGGCGCGCATCCAGGGACAGCCGGTGCTGTCGAGCTGGGAGGCGCTTGGCGATTACCTGCACGCTGTCATGGCTTACTCCCGCGTCGAGCAGGTTCGGGTGCTCTTCCTCAATGCGAAGAACATGCTGATCGCGAATGAAGCCTTGTGGGACGGCTCCGTCGACGAAGCATCGGTCCACGTCCGTGAGGTCATGGCGCGAGCAATTGCGCTCGGCGCTACCGCGCTGATCATTGTCCACAATCACCCGAGCGGCGATCCCAGTCCATCCCAGCAGGACATTCGTCTGACGCGCGATCTCGTTGAAGCGGGACGCCACATGAAGATCGTTGTTCACGACCACGTCATTGTCGGTGCTCAAGGCCGCACCAGCTTGCGTGCGATGGGGCTGATTTGAAGCATCGCGACGGCTCTGCTAGCCGCCCCGGCCATGGTTCCCCGTTATTCACGCCCTGAGATGACGGCCATCTGGGCCGCCGAAAATCGCTATCGCATCTGGTGGCAGATCGAAGTCTTCGCCGCAGAAGCGATGGGCAAGATAGGAATGATCCCCGCTGAGGACGCGAAGACGATCCGCGGCGCTTACGATCGCGATGCGCTGGGCGAGATCGATATCGATGCGATCGATGCCATCGAGGCTGTGACCAAGCATGACGTCATCGCCTTCCTGACCTGGGCCGGCGAGAAGCTGGGACCCGAGAAGCGCTGGCTTCACCAAGGCATGACCAGCTCAGACGTGCTCGACACGGCGCTGGCGGTTCAGCTGAAACAGGCGGCCGATCTGCTGATCCGCGACCTCGACGAACTGCTGAAAGTTCTAAAGCGCCGTGCACTAGAGCATAAACTCACTCCGACGATCGGCCGAAGCCACGGCATTCATGCAGAGCCCGTCACATTCGGCCTCAAGCTCGTCCAGGCCTATGCCGAGTTCGCACGCAACCGCGAGCGGCTGGCGGCGGCACGGGAGCAGATCGCGACCTGCGCCATTTCAGGCGCGGTCGGCACTTTTGCGAACATCGATCCGCGTGTTGAGGAGCATGTCGCGGCTGAACTCGGCCTCACGCCCGAGCCAGTCTCGACCCAAGTTATCCCGCGCGACCGTCACGCCATGTTCTTTGCCACCCTTGGGGTGATTGCTTCCTCGATCGAGCGCTTGGCGACGGAAATCCGCCACCTTCAGCGGACCGAAGTTCTCGAGGCAGAAGAATATTTCTCGCCTGGCCAAAAAGGCAGCTCGGCGATGCCCCACAAGCGCAATCCGGTGTTGACCGAGAATCTAACGGGTCTCGCGCGCGTGGTGCGATCTGCGATCACGCCGGCGATGGAAGATGTGGCGCTGTGGCACGAGCGCGATATCTCGCACTCGTCGGTCGAGCGCTTCATCGGCCCCGACGCAACGATCACCCTCGATTTTGCGCTGGCAAGGCTAACCGCCGTCGTCGACAAGCTGGTCGTCTATCCGGAGCGCATGCAGAAAAATCTCGACCGGATGGGCGGGCTTGTCCATTCGCAGCGCGTTCTCCTTGCACTGACCCAGGCCGGTCTCAGCCGCGAGGAAAGTTATGCGCTCGTCCAGCGCAACGCGATGAAGGTCTGGGAATCGGACGGGCAGCTTTCGCTTCTCGACCTGCTCAAGGCTGATCCGGATGTTTCAGGCCGGTTGACCGACGACGATCTCAGCGCCCTGTTCAACCTCGATTATCATCTGAAGCACGTTGATACGATTTTCGACCGGGTGCTCGGCACGCACGCTTAAACGCTTCGGTGCGAAGCAATTTTGAGGTGCGGCGCTTGGTTCCCCCCGCTATGGTTTGAGCGGATCGGAGTCCGGGGGCCGATGGAAACTATTCACGACATGCGCTTGGATCAGACAACGGATAGCGTCGCTGCCGAGATGCCGGGCATTCAATCAGGGGCGTATCTGCTGGAACTCTCGCTCGACTGGATCGTGTTGCGGGCGTCCGAAAACGCGCATCATCTTCTCGGCGAATCCCACGTTACCTTGGTCGACGAGCCGCTCGGACGGTTCGTCCAAGCTGAACCGCTCCACGATCTGCGCAATCTGTTCTCGCGACTAAGCGGGACGACGGGGATCGCGCGTGCGTATCGCGTGCGTCTCACCAATGATCCCGACCTGTTCGATATCGCATTCCATTTGGCCCATGGACGGGTCCTGCTGGAAGCAGTGCCGAGCGCCCGGCAGGGCGTTGGTGAAGCCTTCGGCACGGTCGGGGGCCTGATCGCCGGTCTTGAAGGGACCAGCGGAGATGCGTTGCTGGAAGGCGGTGCACGCAGGATGCGTGCGCTCACCGGTTATGATCGTGTCACCTTGACCCTTGGCGGAGAGCGGATCGAGAGCAGCCGGGGTGCGCTTCAAATGGGCTCGCACGATATCGACGGTTTACCCACGATCGTCTCGGATGCATCTGCCGGAAGTGTCGGCGTTTTTCCGCGCGATGCAGAAGAAAGCTCCGCCGAGGAAGCGCTCTTGCGCGGGCTGACACAAGATCAGGCGAAGCGATTGGCGGATAGCGGCGTGCGGGCGGTCCTGCGGGTGCCCTTCACTTGCGACGGCGAGTCTGGAGAGTTCGTCTGCGAAAGCCGGTCGCCCCGGCCCGTAAATTTCGAGGTTCATGCCGCGGCCGAGCTGCTTGCGCAGATGTTCGCCATGACGCTCAGGATCGACGCTCTGAATAACGGCTGATCAGCCGCCGAACATGTCCCGCACACGGGTGAAGAACCCTTTGGCGGCTGGGCATTCGTCACCGGTTTCGGTTTCGCGGAACTCTTCGAGAAGCTTCTTTTGCTTCGCGCTCATGCGCGTAGGCGTCTCGACAAGAATGCGAGCGACGAGGTCGCCACGGCCGCGGCCGTTGAGAATGCTCATGCCGCCGCCGCGATGCCGCAGCTGCTCGCCTGACTGTATCCCACTGGGAATTTTGATCTCGACCTTTTGCCCATCGATGCCGGGGAGATTGATTGCGCCGCCTAACGCCGCAGTCGTGAAGCTGATGGGGCATTCCGCAACAAGCGTGGTCCCATCGCGCTCGTAGAGCGGATGCCGCTTCATGTGCACGAAAATGTAAAGGTCGCCGCGCGCAGCGCCTCGAACGCCGGCCTCGCCTTCGCCGGTGACGCGGATGCGCGTGCCTTCATCCACGCCTGCAGGGATTTTCACGGACAGCTTTCGCTGTGTGAGAGCGCGGCCCTCCCCATGGCAGGTCCGGCACGGATCGGTGATCACTTCGCCGCTGCCGCGGCAGGTGGGACAGCCGCGTTCGACGACGAAGAAGCCCTGCTGCGCCCGCACTTTGCCGGCGCCATTGCAAGTCTGACAGGTGTTCGCGCAGCGGTCGAGCCGCGTGCAGCCGCGGCCGTCGCACGTCTCGCAAGTCGCGAGCGCTTCGATTGTGATTGTCTTTTCGGTCCCGCCGAACGCCTGTTCGAGAGTCAGCTCCAGGTCGTAGCGAAGGTCCGCGCCCCGCGCAGCGTTCTGCCGCTGACCACGCGGGTCCATGAACTCGCCGAAAATCGTCGAGAAGATGTCGGAAAAGCCATTGAAACCGCCTTCAGCGAAAGGATCGTGCCCGCCGCCGTTGCGGAACGCATCCTTGCCGAAGCGATCGTAGGCGGCGCGCTTCTGCGGATCCTTCAGGACGTCATAAGCTTCGCTGACCGCCTTGAAGCGGGCTTCCTGGTCCGGACAGCCCCCATGACGATCGGGATGGCACTCCTTCGCCATCTTCCGATAGGCAGCCTTGATCGCTGCATCGTCCGCGCCGCGCGGAACACCCAGCAATTCGTAATAGTCCTGCTCGACCATCACGCCTCCCCGCTACGCAACTCGCGGCGCCGGACCCCTTCGAAGTACCGGCGCCGCCAGAGCATCAGCCCTTGTTCTCTTCGTCGACCTCGGAGAACTCGGCATCTACGACGTCTTCCTGTCCGGGCGTCTCTTCCGCTGCGTCTGACGAGCCGCCCTCAGCGCCAGCGGCACCCTCGGTTTCAGCCTGCTGAGCCTTATACATGGCTTCCCCGAGCTTCATCGCCGCTTGAGTGAGCGCGTTGGTCTTCTCCGTCATCTGATCGGGATCGTTGCTCTCAACCGCAGCCTTCGCTTCCGAAAGCGCCGTCTCGATCTCCGTCTTGATGGACGCATCAACCTTGTCGCCGTGCTCCTGCAGCTGCTTCTCGGTCGTGTGGATCAGGCTCTCCGCGTTGTTCTTCGCTTCGGCTGAAGCGCGACGCTTCTTGTCCTCCTCGGCGAACTGCTCAGCTTCCTTGACCATATTGTCGATGTCGGAATCGGACAGGCCACCCGATGCCTGAATGCGGATTTGCTGCTCTTTGCCCGTGCCCTTGTCCTTTGCCGACACGTTGACGATGCCATTGGCGTCGATGTCGAACGTGACTTCGATCTGAGGCACGCCGCGTGGCGCCGGAGGGATTCCGACCAGGTCGAATTGGCCGAGCATCTTGTTGTCGGCGGCCATTTCCCGCTCGCCCTGGAAGACCCGGATGGTGACCGCATTCTGATTGTCGTCAGCGGTCGAGAACACCTGGCTCTTCTTGGTCGGGATCGTCGTGTTCCGATCGATCATGCGCGTGAACACGCCGCCGAGCGTCTCGATACCGAGCGACAGGGGCGTGACGTCTAGCAGTAGCACGTCCTTGACGTCGCCCTGCAGCACGCCGGCCTGGATGGCGGCGCCCATAGCGACAACCTCATCCGGATTGACGCCCGTATGCGGTTCCCGGCCGAAGAATTCCTTCACCCGCTCGCGTACGCGCGGCATACGGGTCATTCCGCCGACGAGGACGACGTCCGCGATGTCTTTCGCGTCGATACCGGCATCCTTGAGCGCCTTCTTGCAGGGCTCGATGGTCCGCTCGATCAGGTCGCCGACCAGCTTTTCGAGGTCCGCGCGGCTGATCGTCTCGACCAGGTGAAGCGGGGTCGTGGTCCCGCCTTCCATGCGCGCCGTGATGAAGGGCTGGTTGATCTCGGTCGTCGCGGCAGAGCTGAGCTCGATTTTCGCCTTCTCCGCGGCTTCCTTCAGGCGCTGCAGCGCGAGCCGGTCGGTGCGAAGGTCGATATTTTCCTTCTGCTTGAACTTGTCGGCGAGCCAGTTGACGATCCGGGCGTCGAAATCCTCACCGCCGAGGAAGGTGTCGCCGTTGGTCGACTTCACTTCGAACACGCCGTCGCCGATCTCGAGGACCGAGATGTCGAACGTGCCGCCGCCAAGGTCGTAGACCGCGATCGTCTTGCCGTCTTCCTTCTCCAGCCCATAGGCGAGCGCGGCGGCGGTCGGCTCGTTGATGATTCGAAGAACTTCGAGGCCGGCGATCTGACCGGCGTCCTTGGTCGCCTGGCGCTGGGCATCGTTGAAATAAGCAGGAACCGTGATGACCGCCTGGGTCACCGTCTCGCCGAGATAGGCCTCGGCAGTTTCCTTCATCTTTTGGAGGATGAAGGCGGAAATCTGCGAGGGGCTGTAGTCCTTTCCGCCAGCCTCGACCCATGCGTCGCCGTTTGATCCCTTCACGATCTTGTAGGGGACGAGCTCCGTATCCTTCTTGGTGATCGGATCGTCGAAGCGGCGGCCGATCAAGCGCTTCACGGCGAAGATGGTGTTGTCGGGGTTGGTGACCGCCTGACGCTTCGCCGGCTGGCCGATAAGGCGCTCGCCGTCCTTGGTGAATGCCACCGTGGACGGAGTCGTGCGCGCGCCTTCGCTATTCTCGATGACCTTGGGCTTGCCGCCTTCCATGACGGCGACGCAGCTGTTTGTCGTGCCCAAGTCGATGCCGATGACCTTGGCCATTATGTTGTTCCCTCTTCCTCAGCCCCACTCGGCCCCTTCGAAGGCAGCCGAAATGTTGATTTCATGGGCGATATAGGTGCGCTTAAGGCAACGACAAGGATTGCCCGACTAAGGGCTTTGCCGCTCGGTTGCGGTTGTTGTGCGTCGGGAGTTGCGTGTGGAAATCCTTGCTACCGGAAGCTGGGTCACTCGGGACCGCGTGCGGGCGTTTGCAACGATCAGCGCATTGGTCGGCGCCGGCATGCTCCTGTTCCTGTGGCTGGCCCGCAACGGCACCGTCGATTGGTTCGGCACGCCAGTAGGGTCCGACTTCACCGCATTCTGGCATGGGGGCCGGCTCGCGAATGAGGGGGACGCTGTGCGCGTGTGGGACCTTGCGGCGCTAAATGCTGCGGTCGAAGCCACTCACGGCGTCGTGTTTCCGACCGCCTGGATCTACCCGCCCGTGGTCCTTCTCGTCTTCACCCCGATCGCCTCTTTGCCCTACCTCCCGGCGCTGTTCGTATGGCAAGTGCTGAGTGTCGCGGCGATCGGGCTGATCCTCCGTGCAATCCTCCCAGACGATCGCGCGCTGCTTGTCGCGCTCGCATCCCCGCTTACCGCCACGGTGCTCGCCGGCGGGCAAAATGCATTCATGACCGCCGCCCTCCTTGGCGCGGGTCTCGTCTGGCTCGAGCGGAGGCCCGCGCTAGGAGGAGGTTTCTTCGGGGCACTCCTATACAAGCCTCAACTGGCGCTCATGATCGCGCCTCTGATCCTGTTCACGAGAAGCTGGCGCGCGCTGCTGGGGGGTGTTTGCACGGCGCTGGCGCTGATCGTCGCGTCCCTGCTTCTCTGGGGGCCGGAGAGCTGGCTCGCCTTCATCAACAGCCTGAGCCTCGGCCAGGCGGACATCATGGAGAAGGGCGTCACGGGCTTTTTCAAAAGCGCAAGCTTGTTCGCGGCCGCTCGGCAGTGGGGGATTCCCGTCAATCTCGCATATGTGATCCAGGGGCTTGGAGCTCTCGCTGGGATCTGGGGTGTCTGGCAGATCAGGAATGCGAAGCCTTCGGTCCGTGCAGCGGTAGTGTGCGCGGGCGCCGCACTCTCGACGCCTTATCTTTTCGACTATGACATGGCGGTCGTCGGCGTCGGCGCAGCCTTTCTTTACGCCGATGCCAGCCGAGATGGGTTCTTGAGCTACGAAAAGTCAGCCTTGGCGTTCATTTGGGCCGTGCCGTGGGTTGCGCGGTCGGCGGCTCAATTATTGGCGCTGCCGTTGAGCCCGGTCACGATGATCCTACTCTTCTGGCTCGCCATTCGCCGCGCCCGATCAGGGCATGGCCATCCCACCGTTGACGTGGATGGTCTGCCCGGTGACGTAACCGGCTTCCCGGCTCGCTAGGAAGACGCACGCAGCGCCAATATCTTCGCCGCTGCCCATGACGCCCATCGGAATGCGGGAAAGGATGCTACCGCGCTGCTGCTCATTGAGCGCATCGGTCATTGCCGACGTCATGAAGCCGGGCGCGATCGCGTTGGCGGTGATGTTGCGGCTCGCAAGCTCCTGCGCGACCGACTTCGTCATTCCGATCAGTCCCGCCTTCGAAGCCACATAATTTGCTTGGCCGGGATTTCCCGTCACGCCAACCACCGACGTGATGGAGATGATCCGGCCGAAGCGGGCTTTCATCATGGGCTTCGCCGCCGCCCGGATCAGCCTGAAAGCAGCCTCGAGATTGATGCGGATGACATCCTCGAACTCATCGTCCTTCATCCGCATCAGCAGGTTGTCGCGCGTCACTCCGGCATTATTGATCAGGATGTCGAGCTTGCCGCCGAGCGCTTCCACAGCCTGCGGCACCAGCTGATCCACCGCAGCACCGTCTGACAGGTTGCACGGCAGAGCCACATGATCGCCGCCGAGACGGGCCCGAAAGCTTTCCAGCTTTTCGATATTGCTTCCTGAGACGGCGAGCCGCGCGCCCTGCCCCGCTAGAGCCTTGGCGATCGCACTGCCAAGACCGCCCGATGCGCCGGTGACGAGAGCCGTCATCCCCGAAAGGTCGAACATCATGCGATCTCCTTCGCCAGCGCTTCGACGTCTTCGATCGTGACCACGCTTGTTACCTTTGCCTCGGGGGAGATCCGCTTGACCATCGAGCCAAGCACCTTGCCGCCTACCTCGACGAATTCGTGCACGCCCGCATCGAACATGTTTGCGACGCTCTCGCGCCAGCGGACCATGCCCGTGACCTGATCTACCAGCTGGCTGCGGATGGTGTCAGGATCGGTTTCGGATTGCGCGGTGACATTCGCATAGAGTGGCACCGACGGAACTGCCACGACCACATTGCTGAGCGCGTCGCGCATCGCTTCGGCCGCCGGCTGCATCAGCGGGCAATGGAATGGCGCCGACACAGGCAGCGACACAGCACGCTTTGCGCCCATGTCCTTGGCAATCTCGATTGCGCGGTCGATCGCGCCTTTGTGGCCGGAGATCACCACCTGCGACGAGTCGTTATCATTGGCGACCGCACATACTTCGCCCTCGGCCGCGGCATCCGCGATCTTTTGTGCCAGCGCGAGGTCCGCACCTAGCAGCGCGGCCATCGCACCCTGGCCGACCGGAACCGCCTGCTGCATCGCCTGGCCGCGCAGCTTGAGCAGCTTCGCCGTGGTTGCGAGGTCGAAGGAACGCGCCGCGCACAAAGCCGAATATTCGCCCAGGCTGTGACCGGCGACGAAGTTCGCGACGCTCGCAAGGTCGACGCCCATCGTCCGCAAGACGGCGATCGAATGTGCCATGATCGCCGGCTGCGCATTTTCCGTCAGCTTGAGCTCGTCGTCTGGACCCTCGCGCATCACGCGGAAAAGATTCTGTCCGAGCGCTTCGTCGACTTCGTCGAACACGTCGCGGGCCGCACGGCTCGCGCCGGCCAGCGCCGAGCCCATGCCGACCGACTGGCTGCCCTGCCCGGGAAAAATGAAAGCGCGCATCGAGGCCCCTGTTCATGTATGGAATATCGCGGCGCGCTAGGCCGGATGTTCGCGTAAGCCAAGTCTTGCGGGGAGAAGACGAACGGCCAGCGACAGCGAAAAACCGCTCATGGGCATTTGGATGACGTCTGCTGTCGTTGTTGGCGGCATCATCGGCGCGGGCATTTTCATGCTTCCCATCACGATCGCCCCTCTTGGGTCGAATGTGCTGGTCGCATGGGCCATCAGCGGAATCGGCATCTTTTGTATTGCCTTCGCGCTCGCCCAGGTCTCGCGCCTCGGCGGTGACGGGATTCAAGCCAACATCGAACGAGAATTTGGGCCGACCGTCGCCTTTGTGGTGGCATGGTCATTCTGGTTTTCGAACTGGGTCGCGGCTGCGTCGGTTGCGATCGGCGCATCGGCAGCGCTCTCGTTTCTCGGCCCTCCGTTCAGCACGGGCAATTCGGTCGTCCCGCTCGCCATCGCGTTTGTCATCGGCCTGACTGTGGTCAACGCAATGGGCGTGCGTGCTGCCGGCGGTCTCTCGATCTTGACCGTGGCGATCAAGATTCTGCCGCTACTGGCCGTGATCTGGCTGTTCGGCGAGCGCGGCTTGAGCGGGACGCCTTATGAAAAGCTCGCGCCTGTCCCGATCACAGTTGCCAACATCGCCACGGCCACCGCGCTCACTTTCTATTCTCTGACGGGATTTGAAAACGCGACGACGCCCGTGGGCAAAATTCGGAACGCTGAGCGCACCCTGCCGCGCGCCATCCTTGGGGGAACCCTCTTCGTCGTGCTCCTCTATCTTTTGGCCGGAACGAGCATTCAGATGCTCCTTCCAGTCGACAAGGTTGTGAGTTCCCCCGCGCCGTTCGCCGATGCCATCGCTTCCAGCTGGGGCATGGTCGCGGCATCGCTGGCAGCGCTGGCGATTGCGATAAGCGCGTTCGGTTGTCTCAATGGACTGATCCTCGGCACCGGCGAACTGACCTACGCACTGGCCTTGCGAGGAGACCTACCATCCGTAATGACCAAGACGCGCGGCGCGAATACTCCGGTGGTCGCCCAAGTCGTTGTCGCGGGACTGGTCATCCTGCTGCTTCTAGCCAACAGCAGCCGCGCCACTGCAAACCTTTATACGTTCATCATCCTGCTTTCTGCCGCGGGAATCCTGCCACTTTATGGCGTCGGCGCGTTCGCGGCATGGAAGTCGAACCCTGCCTTGGGCAGTCGCTTCACAATCATGATCGCATTGCTGTTTGTCGCATTCGCAGCGTACGGCATCGGCCTAGAGGCCGATCTATGGTGTCTGGTCTTGGTTGCTGCCGGCTTGGCGATCCGGACTGCAATGCGCTGGCTCAATTCGAGAGGAGGAGCGCTACCCGCCGGGACTAGCGCGGAATCCGCTTAGCCGGCGCGATTGCGCCGACAACTCGAAGCTGCAACACCCTGGCGCGATGACTCACGAGATACAGGCGCCGCCACGGCAGATCGGTTTCTGGACCTGCCTCGCTCTCGTGATCGGAAATACCATTGGTACCGGCATCTTCCTGATTCCCGCGGCCCTCGCGCCTTACGGCTGGAACGCTTTGTATGGCTGGGCGATCACGATCGGCGGCGCGCTGTGCTTGGCTTACGTATTCGCAGCGTTGGCCCGGCTGATGCCCGACGCTGGCGGACCTTTCGATTATATCTCGAGCGCGTTCGGACCGATGGCGGGCTTCTTCGTCGTGTGGAGCTACTGGATCTCACAGTGGGTAACGAATGCCGCGATCGGCATTGGCCTCGTCAGCTACATGTCGCCCTTCGCGCCCGGATTCTTTGCTCGTCCCAGCGTCGGTCCGCTTATCGCAATCGGAATAATCGTCCTGATGACAAGCATCGCAATTCGCGGCGTCCGGGCTTCGGGAGCCATTCAGATCATAACCACGATCCTGAAGCTCTTGCCGCTCGTCGCAGTCATCGTTGCCTTGGCTTTCGTACTGGGTGGCGACAATAGCGCCATGGCAACGGCCGCCAACGTCGCTCCTGCGCCGATCGGATGGCCCGCAATCGCAGGCGCCATAGCCCTGGCTTTATGGCCGATGCAGGGCTTTGAATCTGGAACCGTCCCCGCAGGACGGGTGATCGACCCCGCCAGGACCATCGCCCGTGCGACGATGATAGGAACCGTCATCGTCGGTTTGGTCTACATCCTCGTCACTCTGGCGGTGTTCCTGCTCCTACCGTCCAACGTTGCCGCGAAGTCATCCGCGCCCCTCGCCGACCTGATCAGCCTCGTCTGGGGTACCGGCGCAGGAAAACTAGTTGCCGCCTTCGCCCTGATCAGCGCGATCGGCGCGCTGAACGGCTGGGTGTTCCTGCAGGCCGAGGTCCAGCTGCTGCTGGCCGAGCGAGGCGTATATCCAAGAATATTCGCTCGCGTGAACAAGGCCGGGATGCCGGTCTATGCCCATCTGCTCGGCTGTGCGCTCAGCGTCGCGCTCATTGCGATGAATCTCAGCAGCGGGATGATCCAGATCTACACTTTCATCATCCTGCTGGCGACGGTCGCCACGTTGGTCCTGTACCTGGCAGGGGCGCTCACGATGCTTGCTTTGATCAGGCGCGGGAAAGCAAAAGGCGCTGCAGTCACGGCTGCTGCCCTGGCGGGGGCGATCTATGCGCTCTGGACATTTTACGGGGCGGGCGCGGAAGCCACGCTATGGGGCGCGGCGCTCCTGGCAACGGGCATTCCCGTCTACTTTCTTATGCGTTCGCGAGCCGGCTCCAGCCCGCCGGGGGTGGCGATTCCAGTCGCGCCTCCGGGATCATCCGCCTGATCTTCTTCGCAAAGCTGCGGAGGCAGACTTCGCTCGTGCCCAGGGGCCCCGCCACGTATGTCGGCGACTGCATGCCGATCTGCACGCGGGTGATCAATTCTGTGTCCTCGGCATTCACGCGGCGGTTGATGCGCCAGTTGAGATATCGAACCGCCTTCATCTCGCGTCGGTCGTCCGGAAGCGCGTAGCTGATCTCGCGAATGACGCTCTCGGTCGCGCTCACAGGGAGGAACTGCATGAAGTCCACTTGGTCCGGATAGATGTCAAAGGCGACGTTCGGGAAGAGTTTATAATAGAGCCATTTCCGCTGATGACTCTCCGGGAGGTGATCCACCTTCGGCAGATGGCGTTGGTATATGCGCTCGGACGGATTGGCCGATACTTTCTCGACCAGGTCGCCTTCCATCTTGTCGACCCAGTCCTGCGCCTCGATGCGGTAGCTTCGCCCGAAGAGGCGCGTCAGTCCGGGATGCCCAACCGGGATATGCAGGTGGTCCGAATAATTGTCGGAGATCGTCTTCCAGTTGAGGGCGCGCGGCCGAAGCCTCACTTGTTGCAAAGCCCTCAGTTCCTCGAACCGATAGGGCGCGATCTCGTCTTCGTAGGGCGTCATGATCTCGGCGACCGAGGGGACACCCAGTTCGAGCGTAATGAACAGGAAGCCACGCCAGTTTTCCAGGGCGACCGGAAACAGGCCGAGGTGATCCGTCTGAAGGCCTGGATATTCCTGACGATGCGGAACGCCGACGAGCCGCCCGTCCCGCGAGTAGCTCCACGCGTGATAGGGGCACGTCAGCACCTTCGAGCAACCGCCTTCGCCGTCGACGAGCCGCGATCCCCGATGCCTGCAAACATTCGAAAAAGCGCGAACCTGGCGATCGTCACCCCGGATGACGATTATGCTCTCGCCGAGATATTCGAGCGTTCGCCACTCGCCCGGCTGCGCGATCTCGCTTTCGTGACAAACGATCTGCGGGGAAGCGCGCAGGAAGGCCTTTTTTTCCGCCTCGAAGAACTCGGGGTCGAAATAAAGCCAGCCCGGCAAGCTCATATCCTCGAGAGGATCGCTTGCCGGCGTGATGCTGCGGAGGTGCGTCGCCATTCGAAACCCTTGCCATTTCGGCGACTTTCCGGCAATGGGCGCTCCGCTGGCGCACGGCTCTGCCGCTGCGCCTGTACTTTTTGAACGATAGCCGGAGGGGCGTGCCATTGGGGTACGTCAGCGATCGGCCAACATGGAAGATAAACATGCCGCTGTACGAGCATGTTTTCCTTGCGCGTCAGGACCTGGCCCAGGCCCAGGTTGATGCGCTCGCGGAAAACGCCACCAACATCATCAAGGAAAATGGCGGGAAGGTCGTAAAGACCGAGACCTGGGGTCTGCGCTCCCTCGCCTATCGCATCGCGAAGAACCGCAAGGCGCACTATGTCGCGCTGGACGTCGACGCGCCGGCAGCCGCTATCGCCGAACTCGAGCGGCAGTCGAACATCAATGAGGACATCATTCGCTTCCTGACGCTTCGCGTCGACGAGCATGAGCAAGGCCCTTCTGCGATGATGCGTCGCGGCGAGAAGGACCGCGAGCGTCGTTCGGATCGTGGCGAGCGCCCGGACTTCCGTCCCCGCGAAGAGGAGGTTGAGTAATGGCCCGCGCATTTTTCCGCCGCCGCAAGAGCTGCCCCTTTTCGGGCAAGGATGCGCCGCGCATCGATTACAAGGACGTGCGCCTGCTTCAGGGCTTCGTGTCCGAGCGTGGCAAGATCGTCCCGTCGCGGATCACTGCCGTGTCCTCCAAGAAGCAGCGTGAGCTGGCGCGCGCCATCAAGCGTGCACGCCACATCGGCCTGCTTCCCTACGTCGTGAAATAAGGAGCGCTCGACATGGAAGTCATTCTGCTTGAGCGCGTTGAAAAGCTCGGCGCCATCGGCGACGTGGTGAAGGTCAAGGACGGGTTCGCCCGCAACTACCTCCTCCCGCGCAAGAAGGCGCTTCGCGCGAACGACGCAAACCGCAAGCTGTTCGAAACGAACCGCTCACGGATCGAGGAAGAAAATGCCAACAAGCGCTCGGATGCCGAGAAGGCTGCAAAGGGCGTCGACGGCAAGTCGGTACAACTGATCCGTCAGGCGTCCAACACCGGCCAGCTCTACGGCTCGGTGAGCGCTCGCGATATTGTCGAAGCGCTTGAGGCCGATGGGGCACATGTGACCAAGAGCCAGGTCGTGCTCGACCGTCCGATCAAGGCGATCGGCATGCATGAGGTGAAGGTCGCTCTTCACCCCGAGGTGTCGGTGACCGTGAAGGTCAACGTAGCCCGTTCACCGGAAGAAGCCGATCTTCAGGCTCAGGGCGTGGATGTGATGGCCCAGATGTTCGAACGCGACACCACGGCCTTCACGGAGCAATATGACGCCAGCGCGGAGCCGGGCCTGCCTGCGGAAGCAGCTGCCGAAGCTCCTGCTGCCGAAGCTCCTGTTGCCGAGGAAGAGCAGCCGGAAGGCTAAGTTCGTTTCGCTGCGCGACGGAAGGGCCGCCGGTCTTCGGACGGGCGGCCTTTTCTTTTGCGGAAACGCAAAAAAGGCCCGCCCGGCGTGCCGGCCGGACGAGCCTTCTTACTGGAAGGGTTTTGGGCGGGCCTCCCCTGAACCGCCGCCGACCCACAGGGGTGCGAATCGGTTAAGTCGCAATTAACAACTGTCGGGAAGCCGACAAGTCTTAATCATTGGAACTGCAGGGGTTTGCGATCAGCCGTTCGTCGCAAAGAGTCATTCGACACACGGAACGGTAAGCACATGAGCGCTGTTTACCGATCAGAGCTCAGCGGGGGCCATGTGAGGAGTAATTCGATGGCTGACGAACGGGACGAAGATCAGTTTAGCGACACGCAAGGAAGCAGCAGCGGCCAGCAGGCTAGCGGCCAACAGGGCCAACAGCCTGAACTCGCGCAGCAGCAGGGTCAGCAATCGGGCGGCCTGGGTTCCGAGCAAACAATGAATCAGAGCGGACAGCCGGTCGGCGGCAATGACAGTCAGTCGGGTTCGGGAACGACCCTGAGCCAGGGTACCGAGTTTGGCGATACCTCGGGTGGACAGAGCTCGAGCGGCCAGACGCAGTCGAGCGGTGAGACGGATACGCTCGGAAACGCTTCGGATCTGGGTGGCGGCGAGACCGGTCTCGGCGGCGGCTCCGGTGAATCTGGCAACGACAGCAGCGGCAGCGGTTTCATCGGATCGCAGGGCACCGATTCCGACGATTACCTGCAGGATAAACAGGGATCATCCGGCTCGGGCGGCGCGTCGGGATCGGGCGCCACGGGCGGCTCCGATTTCGCGAACCAGGGCCGCGGCGCACTGGACGAAGACAAGGATGACGAATCCGGAACGGGCTCAACTGGCGGCGGCTTTAGCGGCGGCGGCTCGGGCGGTTCCGGAAGCTCCGGTGGCGGCGGGTCTTTCTAAGATCGCTTCCGCCTGATCGATACGCCGCGCGCCTGCCCCGGTGCGCGGCGTATTTTTTATGCAGGCTCCCTGGCCAGGAGGGCTTTCTCGCGCTCTACCCAATGGCTGAAACTCGGCCGTCCGAGGATGCTCTCGACATAGGCTTTCGTGCGCGGGTGTCGTGTTGGGTCGATTTCGACGCAGAGATGCTCGAGGTTTGCGAACGGGCTCGCCACGGAAATATCGGCAAGCGTGATTGTGTCGCCAACCAGGAACCTGCCGGCGTCGGGCGCAACCTTCTCGATATAATCGAGGATCGGCGGCAACTCGTCGCGCTCTGCCGCAATCGCAGCCTCTTCGTCGCCTGCCCTGCCAAGGAAGCGTGGCGCAACGATGCGGTTGAAGAACATCTTTGCGCCGCAGGCTGCCATGATCGTATCTGAGAATTCATCAAACCAGATGACCTTCCCGCGAGCCTTAGGTTCACTGGGGATCAGCGGCGGGTCCGGAAACTTCGCCTCAAGATAGTGGATGATCGCGCTGGAGTCGGCGAGCACAAAGTCGCCGTCGCGCATGGCGGGCATCTTCTTGAACGGGCTGGCTTCGAGAAATTCAGGCGAATGGTCCGGCATGCCTGTCGGCTTCAACTCGACTTCCACCCCTTTTTCACCCGCGAAGGCCATAGTTTTACGAACAAACGGTGACAAGGATGATCCGTAGATCGTGATCATGACCATGCTCCTTTTTCGCGTTGAGCGGCCAAATAATTGCGTCGCCCGGCCCATTGGATTCTGCAATAGCAGGGAGACGGACAATGCGCAGCAATAGCCGTTAAAGCAAAGCCCCCTCCGAGCATCGCCAGGACGCAGGACTAACGCTTCACTGAATGCGGTAATGATCCGCGACCCGATCGAGGGCGAAGGTCAGCACAAGCTTGCCTGCTCGCGCGGGCCACCCGAGCGCCGTCTCGGCTTCCCGCATCCCCTCGCCTGCACAGACTACGCGCCAGAGGATATCGGCAAGCCCTGGACCGGCACTGGCTACGGCTCCCTCAAAGCGCCGTTTTGCATCCAACTGAGTGCCAGTTAGATCCGGGCCATGGGTTGCCCCACCGCGAGCGCGGCTGAGCGGCGCGGCGTCCCACGCCATGGTCACACGCGGTGAAAGTTGGGCCCGCTCCCAATCACTGCGCAGGCGCTCGCCGGCTTCCAACTGCCGCCGAGTGACGAAACCCCGGGAAAACAGCCATCCAAGCGGGGATTCTGCCAGATTTACCGTGACTGTCCGAGCGCCCGGCTGCTTGCCAGCGCCGTCGATGGACCGTTCGCACAGCAGTCGCGCAGCCAAGCTCTTTCCCATTTTCCATGCCCTCCGCTCGATTCGCGAAGGCCTTGCCACACTGGAGAAAGTGTAGGACAGTCAAAAACCAAACGGGTTCGCGGAGGATTGATGATCACCCGTATACGTCAGGTCCGTCGCGCCCGCGGAATGACTCTCGACGATGTCGCGCGCGCTTGTGTGCCGCCGACGACGCCGCAGACCATCGGCCGGCTCGAGACCGGGATGAGAACCGTCTCGATTGGGTGGCTCAACCGTATAGCCGATGCTCTGGGCGTGGATCCGCAAGACCTTGTTCAAGGTGACGAAACTGCCGAACTCCCGATAGTGGCGCTCTTGGGAAGCAGTGGCGTTACGGCACCGCGGAAGGCGGGGATCGTAGTACCGCCCCGCGTCCATGAAGGTCAGGTCGCCATCGTCGTCGTCAACAGCATCGGCGAGTACCGCGTCGGGGATGAAATTTGGTGCGAGACCCTGAAACAGGAAGAGTTTGGACAAGCGTTAAATCGCGATGTCCTCGCACCTCGACCCGCTGGCCGCTTCATCTTCGGTCGCATGATCAATCGCGACGAAGACAAGGTCCAGATCCTTCCACTTGAGACCGGGGGACGCCAGCAGGTCTTGCCTAACCCACCCTGGGTCGCGGTCGCCAGGAAACTGGTCCGTAGTCTCTAAGGTAAGGCGGTTGCTCTCCCGACAACAGCATGGCACGGGCTACCGAAGGGCGGTTAGCTCAGTTGGTAGAGCATCTCGTTTACACCGAGAGGGTCGGCGGTTCGAGCCCGTCACCGCCCACCATTAGATCAGCTCTCCCACGATCTTCTGTATCGCTTCGACGACTTCGCGGCCCACCTGAATGGTAACGTCCGGGTTGAACTGCCGCAGTTCGATCCACGCCGTTGCTTGCCTGGTCAGCTGCTTGATGAGGACGAATTCATCCTCAATTTGATCATTCACCGTACCGGGCCGCAGCCGCACGAGCACGTCTTCCCCCATCGCAACAGGTGCTCGCGGGGAAACCGCTATTCGACTGCCCGCCCGGAAGCGTGGCCACATCGCATCGCCGACGACGGTCAGAGCAAAGGCATCCGGATCGCCGGCGAGGCTCGGCGGACGATGTACCCGCTCAATCAATTCTTCCGGACGAATTGCCGTCAATTCGAAGCGGCTTCCGCTGTCGCCCCACTCTCCAACCAAGTGGGATGCAATCAATCGCAATGGCGGCAGGGCCGCAGCGCGCCATCCCCATCTACTGTCGCCGACACCGGCGACCGTTCCTGATGACTTTAGATCGCGCCCGAGGCGCAGCGCTTCAAATTCGGCAAGCGAAGAATTCGCGACTGCCAATAGCTTCTCGAGCGTGCGGCGCGACGGGTTTCCATGGCGCCGCATGTCCGCCCACACGGTTCGACTTACGCCCGCCTGCACCGCCCAGGCATTGGGCGAAAGCTCGTCGGGCTTGAACCGTAATAGGTCGCGATAAATCTCGGATTCGCCGGTTTGGCTCACCGGCCGCAATATCGCGTTCGACGAGACACTCGACAATGGTCGATATCGCATTGACCATCTTGTTAGATAAGTCTAACAGTCTCGGATGCGCTCCCGTTTCGCGTGCCTCAAATGACTGCGACTTCGTCCACGTCATTGAAATATCGCCTAAGGGCCTGACTGGTATGTGGCGCGAGCTCGACGAAGACGCGTCGACCGTCGTGCGGATCAGCTCGTCGAACAAAAAGTCCCTCTTGAACCATGGCCTTGAGCCATCGCAGCGCAGTAGTCGCCGGTACCGCAGCTGCGATGCACAGACTCGAAACGGGCACGCGCAGGTGAGAGATTTCAGCCTGAAGCAGATCAAGCAGCATGTCCCAGGCGGGATCGGCAAACAGTTCTTCGGGGAAGTAGCGAGACCTCAGCCGCCGCGCTCGGATGACCGCTCTAATTCTCTCGGCGGCCACGTCCGGCATGCCAGCTTCGTTTACGATCGTCGGACGACGGGCGGGCATCGACGGCCCCTCAGACAGTCGCGCGAGCGTCGAGGCAATGCGACTCACCTCCTCGCTAAGTTGCCGAATCCGCACGGCATTCTTGTCTGCAGCAATGTCGGACAGGTGCGCCGCAACGCGAGAATTGGCCAGAGCCGTTGCGAGTGCAGCCGCCCGATCCGCTTCATTTGGACCAACGACGACCTCGATTGTTTGCTCGCGTGCGCGCGCGGTTACGACGTCGAGCAGTTCCATGGGGGTGGCAATGACCGCCGCGTAACGACCATCCGAAACGTCACGATTGACCCGGTCGAGGAGCTCGTCGAGCAAAGAATCGTCTTCATGACCCAGCTCAAGCCAGACTGCGGAGGCGGCGAGCTGTCGATCGATGCTATCAACCGCCGCACGGATTTGTACCTTGTCGGCGACGCGCAACCCCGCCCCTTCAATTATGTGCGCAGCTTTGTCGTTCGCTTCCGGGCTCGAACCCGCAATCAGGACGGGTGCATTGAAGCATGGATCGAGAAAGCTTCGGCCGATCGAATGAGCATCCATAAGGGAAAGTCCCCCTGATGACAGATGGACCGAGCATGACTTCGATAACGCGCATTTCGGAGAAAAGTGAGGCGAATTCGGCTCCGGATTGGAGACAGTCGCAACGTGGCAGCAATCGTCACGTTCATAAGGTGTGCGGGCAGCGGGGGTGAAGCGTGGGTCGAATGCCGGGCCGAGTCAGCGCCGATGAGCGCGCCCGTTGGCTTGCGGAATTGGCCGACGCGCTCGAGCAGGCGCAGAAACTCGCCTGGCAATTGGCTCAGTCCAGCGGAAAACGGAACGAGGCGATGGCCCTTTATGGGCGGCTCGAGGCTGCTCTGCAGGAGATCGAAGCACTCAGGAATGCACGCTCAACGGGACCGCGGGCGGAATCCGGTCCATATTGGACCCATCGGTCCGGTGGGCGCCCGAAGCCAGGAGACTAGACTCCGAGTGGGATCTCACCACCGCCGCTGAAAGGCTCCAAAAAAGGCGACAATTCCGGCGCCTTCCAGCCTGCAGTCGCGACGAATGCGCGATTGAGGAACGCGCGCTTCCCATATTTCAAAGGGCTGCCGTCAGGCCCGTCGACAATGCCGCCTGCCGCAAGGAGGACGGCATGACCTGCAGCCGTATCCCACTCGCTGGTTGGAGAAAGGCGCGGGTAAATATCGGCGCGCCCCTCGGCCACGATGCAGAACTTCAGCGAAGAACCAATGGACACCCGCTCGCAGGCACCGACCGCCGCTTCGAGGTAGTCCACTGTGGCCTGGTTGAGGTGCGACTTAGAGGCGACTGCTGCAATCTGCGCACCCCTTTCGCGCGTGCATATTTGGACGCGCCCCGCTCCCTCATCGAGCCACGCACCTTGCCCAACTAAGCCTCCGTGCAAGCGATCGTTCGCCGGGGCGTAGACTACACCCAGCTTTGGAATGCCTTTCTCAATGAGTCCGATATTCACGGTATAGTCGTCCCCGCCGCGGATAAACTCCTTCGTCCCGTCGAGTGGGTCGACCAGGAAGTAAGTGTCGTCATGCGCGGGTATACGACCAGCAGCGACCTCTTCCTCAGCGATAATCGGAACGCCGGGAGCCGCGCGCGCAAGCGCTGCCAGTATGACAAGCTCGGCCGCGCGGTCAGCCTCCGTGACCGGCGAAGTATCGTGCTTCGATTCCACCTCGAAGCCACGCCGAACTACGGTGAGTATCGCCTCACCCGCCTCTCGCGCCGCCTCAGCGAGCTGGTCGACCAAGCGACCATGATCCATGCTCAACGCGGCGCCATCCTGATTCCGCCATCCAGGCGGACCGATGCCGCATTCATATATGTGTTTTCGATGAGGAAGCATGCGAGCTGGGCATATTCCTCCGGGGTGCCCAACCGCTTGGGAAACGGCACCTGCGCACCCAGAGCGTCCTGCACATTTGGCGGCATCATGGCGACCATCGGCGTCTTGAAAACGCCCGGCAGGATCGTGTTGACGCGAATACCTTCGTTCATGAGATCGCGAGCTATCGGGAGGGTCATCGCGAGCACGCCGCCCTTCGATGCCGAGTAGGCTGCCTGTCCGATCTGCCCATCCTCGGCCGCCACCGATGCGGTGTTGATGATCACACCTTTCTCCCCGTCGGCCAGGGGGTCAAGGTCGACCATTCCGAATGCCGAGTTGGCGATGCACCTGAACGATCCGATCAAATTGATTTGGATCGCCAGTTCAAACTGCTGCATCGGATAGGCTTTTGCAGCCTTCGTCTCCTTGTCGCGTGAAACGGTCTTCGCCGCGTTCGCGACGCCTGCGCAATTGACGAGGATGCGTTCCTGACCATGTGCATCGCGAGCCTTCGCGAATGCCGCCGCCACCTTCTCGTCTGACGTCACGTCGACTTCGCAGAAGACGCCGCCGATGTCACCGGCCACCTTTTCGCCGCGCTCGGAATCCCGATCGAAAACTGCGACCCGCGCTCCCCGCCGGGCAAGCTCGCGCGCCGTCGCTTCGCCCAGCCCTGATGCGGCTCCCGTGACGACTGCAGCTATTCCGTTCACGTCCATGTCTGTTCCTCGTTCGCCGAGGCTTTGGCTCGGCAATCCGTGGCTCGCTATGGGGGAAACTACAGGAAAACAAGCTGTCGCCGATTGTCGCTCCTGCGCCACAGCGTGCGGCAATCCAGTTGGATTCATCGCAGGTGCAGGTTGGATCGCTGATAAAAATGGCTAGATTCTGTTATTCGGAGACATCCAGGGGGTGGACGTGAAAACGAAACTGCTGATTGCCGGTCTCGGCGCGAGCATGACAGCCTTGCTGGTCGCGATGCCGGCTGGAGCGCAAGTCGGCGCGTCAGGCGCGGCTGCGGCGCAAGCCTCGACGATGCCTGTAGCGGCCTCGGTCTCCGCTTTCTACGACACTCACCAGGCCCAATCCCTCTGGTTCCAGAACGGCTCCGCCAAGCCGGCCGTGTCCCAGTTGATCGGAGTGCTGCAGCGCGCTGCTTTCGATGGATTTGCCGCTGGACCGCAGCTCGCGGCGCAAGTCCAGGCGGCGGCCGCACAGGCCGCAAGCAAGAATCCGGCTGATATCAGTGCGGCCGAAAAAACGCTGTCATCTGCGTGGGTCCAGTACGTCCAGGCGATACGGCAGCCCACTGCCGGCATGGTCTACGTTTTTCCCGTGCTTCAGCCGCAAGGCACACGCGCTGATCAGATTTTGCTGACCGCGGCCGCCGCTCCTTCGCTCGAGCAGCACATCGCCTCGGTCTCGAACGTCAACTCGGTCTATGCTCAGATCCGTGACGCGGCTTGGGCGGACGCGCAGAGCTCCGGAAACCTGACGCCGGATCCGCGCCTGATCGCGAACTTGGATCGGCTGCGTTCGATTCCGGCGAACGGCAAGTTCATTGTCGTCGATTCCGGCACACAGATGCTGACGATGTTCGAGAACGGGCGACCGTATGACTCGATGAAGATCGTAGTAGGAAAGCCTGAATATCCGACGCCCATGATCGCCAGCGTGATGTACTATATTGTGTACAATCCATACTGGAACGCGCCGGACCACCTCGTTCGCAAGATCGCTCAGAACTATCTTTCGATGGGCGATAAATATCTGAAGAGCCGGGGCTATCAGGTGATGAAGGATTGGACGGCCAGTTCGGGCGTCGTCCCTAGCGATCAGGTCGACTGGAAGGCTGTTGCGTCAGGCAAGGTGCAGATCCGGATCCGGCAGAAGCCTCAGGACGACAATAGCATGGGGGAGCTGAAATTCCCGTTCCCGAACAATCTGGACATCTTCCTGCACGACACGCCGCACAAGGAATATTTCGCGAAGGCCAATCGCAACCTCTCCAACGGCTGCGTAAGGCTTGAGGACGCGCGCCGCTTTGGGCGCTGGTTGCTCGGAACACAGCCGGCGTCTCCGGGGACGGATGCTGAGATCCAGGTCCAGCTCCCGCGCGGTGTACCTGTCTATCTCACCTACACGACCGCTCAGGTGCAGAACGGGAAGATCGCTTACTTCTCCGATCCTTATCACCTCGATCCTGCGGGCGGCGGCGCCGCCAAGGCCAGAGGCCGCTAAGCTAAGTCTGCGCTGGCTCACGAGCAGCGCTACTCTGATCGTTCAAAAACTGACGCGTTGACCGGCGTGGGCCTTCGGCGTGCGTCTACGCCGCGGCCGGAAGAACAGGACGGACAAAAGAAAACCGGCCCGGGCAAGGAAGCCCGAGCCGGTGTTTCTTTTCGCTGCGCTGCTTAGCCGCGCTCTGGCGCCGGAGGCGGCGGCGGAGGCGGAGGCGGCGGAGCCGGACACGTGTCCGTCGCCAAGATCACCGAGCCATCCGGGCAGGTCTGCGTCGCCGGAGGCGGCGGAGGCGGCGGAGGCGGCGGAGGCGGCGGAGGCGGCGGCGGGGCCGCGAAGTTGTAGATCAGGCTGGCCAGCAAGCTGTGCGAACGCCACTTACCGTCCAGGCTGAAATCGCCCTCGGCGGAGTCACCGTTGATATTGATGCGACCCGCGTTGAAGAAGCGATACTTCAGGCCAAGATCGATGTTCGTGCTGATCGGTGCGCGAACGCCCGCGATAAGCTGCCACGCGAACCCGCTGTCGCTGTCCGACACGTCGAAAGTCGTAATCGGAGGATTCGGGAGCGGCGAGCCACCCACACCGAAATCTGGGTCGTTGATATCCGTGTTGTACTTCACGCTGGCGAGACCAACGCCCGCACCAAGATAGCCCGACCAACCGTCGTCGGCGCCAAAGTCGACAAGAGCATTGATCATGCCCGAGACGGCCTTCACGCTTCCGTCGGCGTTAAAGAAGCCGCCGAACTGCTCGTTCTGCAGAGCTTCGTCGAAGCCGATCTCTTCTACCGACGCATGCTTGTAGCCAAGCTCGGCTTCAAGGCGGAACGGACCGAAGTCGTACCCGCCGACGAGATCGATGTCGAAGCCGACCTTATGGCCGACATTAACGCCGTCATCGACGAACACGTCAACATTGTTGTCGAAATCAAACCGAGTGTCCTCGACGATCATGCCGCCCGCTTCGAGTCCGACGTAGCCGGAATGATCGCGAGCGAACGCTGGCGTCGCCAGCGTCGTCGATGCGAGCGCCACCGCAATGGCAAGCTTGCGCATATTTGTCCCCTTTCGAATGCGTTCTGAGAATTGAACCGCGGGAACACATTATGAGCGCGCTTGTTGCCGCGCAAGATTCCGTTTCGGTAGTTCTGTTGCCGAAAAGCATCAGTGCCCCACCTAAACGCAGGTGCCTTTTCCCCTGCTAATTCGGCTTTCTTTCTGCGCTTCAATGAGGCCATGAGAGCGGAGGCTATGCAGGACTTCGGCAAGCGCCGCACGCGCCTCTTTGTCGACGACGGATCCGCCAGCCGGGGCGGCAATTGGGGCAGTCGGTCTACCGATCATCTTGCGACCGTCGATGATCAGTTCGAAGCCGCGAAGCTTTCCGAAATTCCACTGTCCGTTTAAATAGATAACGGGAACAGCATCTGCCTGGCGGACTGCTGTCAGTCCTTCATAGGGCTCTAGGAATCGCCAGCCTGCTTGGGTGAAGCAGGCGAGCTTCTTATCCTCTCGAGACCATTCTCCGATCGCCCCGTCTGGCACGATGTAGCAACTCCCAGGCGCCGGCGAGTTGGGCGGTTCTCTACCCTCGACCTCCTCCAGGACCGGGTGGATCAGGCTATCCAGAATCTGGAGCGCTTCGTTGTCCCATCGCTCGCTCCTAAGCTTGAGCCGCCAGACATTGGCGGCGAATTGCGCAGCAATTGCTGCCAATGTCGGAAAGACGGCGAAAGCCGGCCAGCCGGCGCCAAAGGCGACCGGTCTGACGTCACGGGATTCATTCCCGTGACGGCCTTCGTCGAAATTTCAGATGCTGACTACCGCCGCGCCTCGCGCCACAGTCCGAACGCCAGCCCCAGCGTGACCACCACGGCCAGCCAGCTGATCTCGGGTCCCACGCTCGTCCCGCCGATCGTCACCGGAAATGGGGCTACGATCCGATAAATGTGCAGCAGGCCCATGAGCAGGAAGATGACTGCCGCAATCGTCGTGAACGGTTTCATTCTCTCACACTCCCATCAACTGCCGTGCCGTCGCGTGCCACCACGGCGTGTCCCACATCAGGTTCACGAATACGGCGCACGGGACCAGGACACCCAGCCAAATCCAATAGGCTTCGTGCACTCTGCGATTACGGATTACGTCCCAAACGAACATCGGAGATACGGCCACCAGCGTATAAAGGTCCGGCGACAGCGGGCTTGTCGGCATCGTGTGCGGCAACCACGGGATACGGTCGATGCCGGCCGGCAGCGCCATGGCCGTCGCCAGGATCATCATCCTCTTGTGCAGCCCCGCGTTGCCGCCCCTCGCGCGCAATCCGATCGCCAGGAACAACGCGAACAATATGCCGATGCGGATCTGCAGCAGCATGATATTTTCCCAGACGTTCACCGCCTGGCCGAATTTCTCCGCGGCCCCCGGCGCTCCGGAATGCGCGGCGTCCCACAGCAGGTGAAAATTGGTCGGCACCAGGATGAATCCGACCACGACCAGCGCTGCTGCCAGCAGCATCCCGAAGATGCCCAGCCGCATGTGCACTGCGCGACGCCCTGTCGCCATCAGCCACGTCTGCGCGAGCAGGAATAGCAGGAACGACCCCATCAGCACCGCATGGAAGTGCAGCACCAGTGGGAACGGCGGCCGCTCCCCGGCGCGGACCATTGCAACCTTTTCGATCGAATCCGGGATGAATCCCGCCAGCACGATGGCGATGAACCAGGCCGCCATGAAAACGAAGATCCATCGATCCAGCGCATGCGCCCGGGGCGTTCCCGACAATGAGTCGGTTCGCGGCGGACGAGCTGAAATTCCCGCAGTGACTGTGGCCATGACCTGTCCCCCGCTGGCGCGCTTCTATACCCCCATGATCTGGCGAGCCGTCGCGTGCCACCACGGCTTGTCCCACACTAGATTTTCGATCGTGGCGACGCTGACGAAGACCGGAAACCAGATCCAGTAAGCCTCATGCACCCTTCGATTGCGCGCCACGTCCCACACCAGCATCGGCACGATCGTCAACGCTACGAACAGGTTGATCGACAGCGGGCTCGCCGGCATCGTCGACGGCAGGAAGTGCATTCGGCTGATCGCAGCGCCTAACGGGGCAGCCACGGCCAGGATCATCATCCGTTTGTGCAATCCCTCGTCGCGATCCCTCGCCCTCAAGCCGATGACAATGAAGAGCGCGAACAACAGCCCGGCGCTGACCTGCAGGATCAATATGTTCTCGAGCAGCGGCACGACCGGCGCCAGCGCCTCTCGAACTGCCGGCGGCCCGAAATGCGCTCCGCCCCACACTTGGTGGTACATGGTTGGAGCAAGGATGAGCCCCACGATGAAGAGCGCCGCGGCAAGCGCCATACCGACGACGCCAAGCTGCATGTGATAGGCACGGCGCCCAGTCGCCATCAGAACGGTTTGCGCAAGCAACACCAGCAGGAACGATCCCATCAGGATTGCATGGAAGTGCAGGACCAGCGGGAAAGGCGCTCGCGCGCCCGCCCGGACCAGTCCGACTTTCATGATCGAATCGGGAATGAACCCGACCAGCACGATGGCGATGAACCACGCAGCCATGAAGACGAAGATCCATCGATCCAGCGCATGCGCGCGCGGTGTTCCCGACAATAGGTCCGTCCGCGCGGGACGACCGGAAATTCCTGCAGTGACTGTGGCCATGACGTTCCCCTCGTCTTGGACCTTCCCCCCTTTCTCGTATCACAATCGCCGGACGCGCGGCACCCCGCTGCGCGTCTCGCTCAATGCCGTCATCGCCCACACCATTGCGTCGGCTCGGTCCGGCGATCGTCCCGGCCCGTCGTAACCGCCTCCGGCGATCATTCCGCCAAGCTCGGCCGCGAGCGCTGGAAACTCGCCCGCGAAGAACGCCTTCCCCGTTTCGAACTTCAGGGCGATCGGTTCGGCGCGGACGCATTTGCCGCGCGACGCATGGACCAGCCGCACCTTCAGCTCGCTGTCGGCGGCCTTCAGGACGCTCCCCACCATCGCCCCGCCATTGTTTGCTTCGGCCACCACCAGCGTGGCGCCCCAACGCGCTGCGGCGGCGGCGACCCGGCTCGCCCATCCCTCGGGCGACAGGCCGCGCACAGTCGCATCCTCGAGCACGTAAAGCGTGTTCGCGCTCGATCCAGCAACCACGATCCCGCAGGCATCCGACCCTTCGCCTGCGCCCGCCGGCGGATCGACGCCCACCACGATCCGATCGAACGTCTCCGGGCGCTTCGTGCGCGCGGCGTCGATAATATCGTGGGTCCATAGCGCGCCTTCGACGTCCTGAAGAAGCTCGCCGTCCAGTTCCTGCCGCCCGATCCGCGTCCCGCCATAGGTCGCGGTCAGCACGTCCACGACCTTTTCATCCAGGTTGATATTGTCGCTCGTCCGGCCGCGCGTCGTGATCGTCCACCGATCGGTCTCGATCTTCTTCAGCAGCTCCATTGGTCGCGGCGTCGTCGTCACCAGCGCGCGCGGTCGCGGACCTCGCCGCAGCCCGAATTGCAGGTTGGCCCACGCCTCCTCCGCCTCGCGCCACTTGGCGAGCTCGTCCGCCCAGGCCACGTCGTGCTCCGGCCCTCTAAGGCCATCTGCATTGTCGCCCGAAAACAGCTGCGCCTCGCTTCCGTTGGGCCAGCGGAGCCGGCCCAGGCTCGGCTCCCAGACCAGCTTGCGACCGTGACTCGCGGCCACGTTGATCAGTCCGCTGACGCCTTCCACCATGATGCTTCGCGCATCGGCGATCGTCGCACCCACCAGCGCGATCCGCATGCCCCGGCGGCTGCTGGCGAGACCGTTGATCCATTCGGCTCCGGCACGCGTCTTCCCGAACCCCCGCCCCGCCATCATCAGCCACACGCGCCAACCGTCGCCCATGGGCGAAAGCTGGCTCTCGTGCGCCCACAGCTCGAACCAGGCATCCAGTTGCAGGATGTCGGATGGTGTCAGCTTTGAAATGAAAAGCTGGACTTGCTCCTCTGTCGCATGCCGCAGCCACTCGAAGACGCGCCGCGCATCCTCGTAACTCATCCGGGCGCACCGCCGGCTACAATGCGTTCCTTCAGCCGAAGCAGCTTCTTCGCGAGGCGCCGTCGCGCCTCCTCCACATCCTCGGCCGTCGGTTCGGTGCTCGATTGAATGGCCGTGTCGCGGTGCATCTTGAGCAGCGCCAGCCCGAGCTGGTTCGAATATTCGCGCATCCGCTCTTCCGAACCGTCGCGACGCTGCACGACTTTCTCCGTGCCGTTGAAGGCGCGGTCGAGCAGCACCAGCTCCAGCCTGTGATAGGCCGCGCCGATCGCGTCGAGCCATGCGGCCCGGAACGCCGCTTTGGTCTTGCGCATGCGATAGGCGTGCGTGACCGAGACCCCCGCCGCCTCGCACGCCCGGGTGACATTGCATGTCTCGCCGAGCACCGACAGGAATTGGGCCTCTTTGGCCTTCGTCCAGCTTTTGGCGGACCGTTTGCGCATCTGGGGCGACTTCCCGCCTACCAATGTCAATTTCGACTTCCGCGCCATGCTCGCTCCAAAGAAAAAGGGCGGTCGCTCCGCGTGGGAGCGCCGCCCGAACTCGCAATTCTTCACTGTTCCTGTCTGCTAACCAAACAGCGTCACGATGTCAAGAGTTTTTTACCCGTTTGGTTATTTTATATATCGGTTGCCGATGTTCGCAGTTCGGCACAAGAGGCTCGGAGGGAGACTGAAAATGCCTCGATCTACCGGATCCTGTCTCTGTGGCGACGTTCGCATCGTGGCTGAGGGCGAGCCCTACCGGGTCGGCATCTGCCATTGCCTCGACTGCCGCAAGCATCATGGTGCTCTGTTTCACGCTTCGGCGATCTTTCCCGCGGACGCCGTGACTATCGAAGGCGAGACCCGCGACTTTGCCGGCCGGCATTTCTGCCCTCGCTGCGGCTCGTCGGTCTTCGGGCGATCCGGCGACGAAGTGGAGGTAAACCTCGGGGCGCTCGATGCCATCGACCAGTTCGTGCCGACTTACGAACTGTGGACGATCCGCCGCGAATCCTGGCTTCCGCCATTCGCGCTCGCTCACCATCACGAACGCGACCGCGAAGGCGCCGGCCGCACTGAGGACTAGGAGCAGTTCGCGTTTAGCCGCCGGCCGAGCTCGAGCTGGGCCAGGAAGTCCTGCATCATCTCGGCAACTTCGCTCTCGGGCCCAAGCCGCAGCGGACGTCCGCTGCCGCACCAGCTTGCGAAGGCCTGTCCTTTGTCGAGGCTGAAGATGATCCCCGTCCGCGCCGCCCCCGCTGGCGCAGGCAGCGGACGGGAATGGATCATCAATCGTGCGACCTGCACCAGAATGATGATGAGTGCAGCCGAGGCCAGGAAGATCAGCATTCCGAATAGGTCGGTCGGTCCCGCCATCGGCACGAAGCGCGGATCGATGAACAACATGTCCGCGACCGCCGCCGAGACCACGGTTACGAATGCCGCGTGGCGCCATCCGAGGCAGACCGCAGCGACCAGTATGAACGGAATGTAGGGCGAGAATGCCACCCCGGTGACGTGGTCGTCGACCAGGCAGCGAAGGATTGTCGGCAACGCAACTGCGGCGAATGCCCAGGACCATGCATCGATGCCGGAAACGGGGGGATTCCCGAGCGCCCTTCTCAGCAAGTGGACAATGCCCATCGCGGAGTTCCTCTATGTCTGCGAGGGCGCGCCCATAGCTAATTACTGCTGTTGAGACGATCCTATCCGCGACGCGCAATTGACCAACTGCGACAACGGTGGCTGCGGTTGCAGTGGTCTCGACCGCAGCTGAGGACCGAGGGGTGTGTCCGCAATAGCCTAATTCACTTTGCAGCGGGGATGGGATGTCGGACTCACGACTCGCCTATGTCGAACATCCACGCGAACGAGTGGGTTCGCATCTGTCGCATCGAAGCAGCCCGGACGACCCACGGGCCCACGCGCGATTTCCTGCTGGAACTGGCTGACGAGTATGAAGGGATCAACGGCGAAGCTGTCCCGCGGGACCCGGACGACCCCGGAGTGCAGGACGCCGTGGCCTACCGGCTATTGGCTTACGGATCGCAAAGGCGGGCCTCGAACAGGCGATAGCGCGCGAATGGCGACAGCTCTGCTCCTGTGATATCTGCGGACCGGCAGGGGTTTTGGAGGTCGAACATGTACAGGTTGACCTTGGTTTCCGCCGCGCTTGCCGCTTTCGTAGTAGGGCCCGCGGCCGCGCAACAGCCGTCGACGCAGGCCATCAACGTCTACAGCTTCGGCTTCACGCCGAAATTGATCCATCTGGCTGCCGGCCGGCCGGTAACGCTGACTTTCACGAACACATCAGGCAGCGGCCACGACTTCACCGCTAAGGAATTCTTCGCCGCGTCGCAGATCACCGCCGGCGCCGCTCCGAAAGGCGAGATCGAGCTGCATTCGGGGGAGACGAAGTCGATCACCCTGGTGCCGCGCGCCGGCAATTATCCGACGCACTGCAGTCACTTCCTGCACGCGACGTTCGGCATGGTGGGCACGATCGACGTCAAATGACGTCGGCTCCTTAAGCGACGTTCTCGCTGTGGCCGTAGACCATGATGGTCATGAAGCCGACGCTGTCGCCGCTCCCGCTTGAGGCCGTGGGCTGGAACTTCTCTGCCGAAGCTTCCTCACATCCATAGTCCGGCGTGACGTCGCCTGACTTGGCGATGACCTTACAGCCGTTGACCTTGCCGCCGCCGTCGATCGCCAGCGCCATGATCTGACCGCCGAGCAGCGTATCGCCGGGGTCGATCTCGCTCGGCTGCGGCTGGCTGTCGCCCGGAATGAAGCGGCGTTCGAACGTGATGCGGGTCATCTCGTCGGCGGAGCCCGCGGATGCCTGCGTCACGCCGGCTTTGGCGCCGACGACTTCGCAGCCGTCGGTTGGGGCCGTCGAGAGATTCGACTCGTACGTGCAGGATTGCGGATCGCCATCGCCGACCATCGTGACGGTGATTTTCTCCCACCAGGGGCTCGTGGATGACAGGGCCTGAGGAGCAGATGCGGATGCAGTTGCGGCAGCAGCCGCGAGAGCGAGCTTGAGCACTTCGACACTCCTTCGCGCCCCACCGCTCCGCCGGCATCTCTACCGGTGCCACCTGCCTCACGTAACGCGCGAAACGAATTTTGGTCCCGCGCGCGCGAAGTTGCTTCCGTCAGATTTGAAGCACGGCTCAGCGGCGGGCATTCAGAGAGTTGCGATCATCACAACCGAAGCAGCGGCCATCACGGCGGTCGCCAGCCACCCCATCAGGCGGAGTCGCAGGCTCGCGGTGAACCTTCCCATTTCATCCCGGCGGGACACGATGATCATCATCGCGATCATCAACGGTACGGAAACCACACCATTGACGACGGCGCTCCAGAACAGCGCCTTTATAGGATCGAGCGGGGAATAATCGGCCGCAATCCCAAGAATGACCGCGGCGGCGATCACGAGATAGAAGCGCACGGCTTCCTGCGGTTTGCGCTCGAGGCCGGCCTTCCAGCCTTCGGCCTCGCATACCGCATAAGCGGCCGACCCGGCGAGAACAGGGACCGCAAGGAGCCCGGTGCCGATAATTCCCATGCTGAAGAGGGCGAAGGCGAATTCCCCAGCGATCGGACGAAGCGCTTCGGCCGCCTCGGCGGAAGTCTGGATGTCCATGATTCCCTTGGCGTTGAGGGTCGCGGCAGTGGTCAGGATGATGAAGAATGCGGTGAGGTTCGCGAACGCCATCCCAATGAAGGTGTCCACCTTGATGCGCTGCAGCTGCGCCTTCGCCTGCCGCGGATGGGAAATAAGCGGGGCATCTTGATCGTTGGGATCGACCTTCTCGTCCTCGACCTCCTCGGACGCCTGCCAGAACAACAGGTACGGGCTGATGGTTGTCCCAAACACGGCGACGACGGTAGTCGCCGTTCCGGCGGTCAAACTCAGTTCGGGCATCACGGTCCGGCGAGCGACCTCGCCCCAGTCGATCTCCACGGCTAGCGCAGCGCCAAAATAAGCGAACAGCGCAAGCGTGAGGAATTTCAGGAAGTGCACATAGCGATGATAGGGAACGGCAACCTGCAGGATCAGTGAAACGGCGGCCAGCAGGAAGGTCATCGGATGCCTGCTTATGCCTGTGACCAGCTCCGCCGCGGCACCCATGGCAGCCAGGTCCGCCCCGATATTGATCGTGTTGGCAGTGACTAGCAGCCCGACCAGCACCGCAACTGTCCAGCCGGGAAAAACGCGGCGCATGTTGGCCGCCAGGCCCTGACCCGTGACCCGGCCTACCCATGCGCTGATCAACTGGACCGTGGACATGAGCGGGTACAGGACCGGCATCGTCCACAGCATGTTGAGGCCGTACGCAGCGCCCGCCTGCGAATAAGCTGCGATCCCGCTCGGATCGTCGTCTGCGGCCCCCGTGATCAGTCCGGGGCCGAGCTTTCGAAGCACGCCGCCGCGGACCGCGCGAGCCCGTATCCGCGTTGATCGCCGCTCTGTCGCCGGCTTCGTCTGATTGCCCGGGGTCCCCATGAGCTCTGCATAACAGCCTTCATGTGTTGCGGCACAGAGGCGCCAATCGGCGAGGATTGATAGGTCGTGGGGATGTCGAGCCGCGCTGGCGTCGCAGGATCGCGCCGTCGCTGTGGCCCCAAAGGAAATGGGGGCCGGCATTGCTGCCAGCCCCCACTGCGCCGAGCGAAGGATCTGCCGGTGTTCTCAACCTGGTTGATAGAACCCGAAGGCCTACCTACCCGCTCTCGATCCTGGCTCACCAGCTCAGGCGTCGCTTCCTATCGGTTCCAACGAAGCCCGGAGGACTTCTTCTTCCCCGATTTTCCGCGGCCCTTCTTGGGATGACCAATCTCAGCGTCCCGCTTTGCTCTTCCTGGTCCGAAGACCGTTCCGAGCCGCGTCGCGCGAGATGACGATCATCTCTTCCGGCGCCTCTTACCAGCTGGCCCCGCTTCTGCTCCCGAAGGAACTTCGGCATTGCCGGCCGGCGGAGATCGGAACCTTGGGACCTGCCGCACCCTCTTGCCGTTTCCGGCCTGGGGGGAGGCTTGAACCGCCGTCCCGATCACAGGTGCACCATGCGCTCCTCGGCCGAGTCGGGAAAGCGAAAAATGCGGTAACAAGCCTGTGGATAACGTGGATATCGGTAACAACAATTGGAACCTTTTCGCGAGTCGCTGTTCGGTTGCCGATCCGTTCTCCCTCGCCTACCTCGGCCAAGTGCCTGAATCCGCCGAACTCTCGCCCGAGCCTGCCTATCTGCGCGGGTTGAATCCGCCCCAGCGCGAGGCAGTGCTGACGACGGAAGGCCCGGTGCTGGTGCTTGCGGGTGCCGGAACCGGAAAGACCGCGGCGCTGACGGCGCGACTCGCTCATCTCATCGCCACGCGGCGGGCCTGGCCGAGTCAGATCCTTGCGGTCACCTTCACCAACAAGGCCGCACGGGAGATGAAGGAGCGGGTGGCCGCGATTTCCGGCGGAGCCATCGAAGGGATGCCCTGGCTCGGCACCTTCCATTCGGTCGCGGCGCGCATGCTGCGCAGCCACGCGGAGCTGGTCGGCCTTCAGTCCAACTTTACGATCCTCGATACCGACGACCAGCTACGGGTTTTGAAGCAGCTGATCGTCGCGGCGAACATCGACGAGAAGAGATGGCCGGCCCGCCAGCTCGCCGGGCTCATCGACCGCTGGAAGAACCGCGGATGGACTCCGAAGCAAGTCGACGCCGGCGAGTCCGAAGCCTTCGCCGCCGGCCGCGGGGCCGACCTCTATGCGCAATATCAGGAGCGCTTGCGGACGTTGAACGCCTGCGACTTCGGCGACCTCCTGCTGCACATGCTCGTCATCTTCCGCTCGCATACGGACGTGCTGGAAAGCTACCGCGACCGCTTCCGCTACATACTGGTCGACGAATATCAGGACACCAACCAGGGCCAGTATGAATGGCTGAAGCTGCTCGCCGAGCCGCGCCGCAACCTGTGCTGCGTCGGCGACGATGATCAGTCCATCTACTCATGGCGCGGCGCACAAGTCGCGAATATCCTGCGCTTCGAGAAGGATTTCCCCGGCGCCAAGATCGTCAGGCTGGAACAGAATTATCGCTCGACCTCGCACATCCTCGCCGCCGCTGACGGCCTCATTTCCAACAATGCCGGGCGGCTCGGCAAGACGCTCTGGACCGAAGCAGGCGACGGCCAAAAGGTTCGCGTCATCGGCATCTGGGACGGGCCCGAAGAGGCGCGGCGCATCGGCGAGGAGATCGAGCGCCACGAGGCTCGAAGCGGCTCGCTCGACGATGTTGCGATCCTGGTTCGCGCCCAGTTCCAGACGCGCGAGTTCGAGGAGCGCTTCATCGCCATCGGCCTCAACTACCAGATCATCGGCGGCTTCCGTTTCTACGAGCGCGCCGAGATCCGCGACGCCATCGCTTATTTACGCCTGATCGTTCGGCCTGCGGACGACCTCGCCTTCGAACGTATCGTCAACACGCCGAAGCGCGGCCTCGGCGACAAGGCCGTGGCGACCATCCACCGTCACGCCCGTAGCACCCAGCAGCCCTTGCTCGTCGCTGCCGCCACGATCCTCGGGACCGACGAGCTGACTCCGCAGGCGCGCCGATCACTCGGCAATTTCGTCGCCGACATTGCGCGATGGCGGGAAATGGCGTCGAGCCTGCCGCACCCGGAGCTCGCGCGGATCGTTCTCGACGAAAGCGGCTATACCGCGATGCTCCAGGCCGACCGCTCCGCCGAAAGCGCCGGCCGGCTCGAAAATCTCGCGGAGCTCACGCGCGCGATGGAAGAATATGAGAATCTCGGTGCGTTCCTCGAGCATGTCTCGCTGGTCATGGACAATGACGAGGCGCGGCAGGGCGAGCGGGTGACGATCATGACCATCCACGCCGCCAAGGGCCTTGAATTCGACATCGTCTATCTGCCGGGCTGGGAAGAAGGCGTGTTCCCGTCGCAGCGCTCGCTCGATGAAGGGGGGCTCGCCTCACTCGAAGAGGAACGCCGCCTCGCCTATGTCGCGATCACCCGCGCGCGGCGGAAGGCGACGATCATGCACGCCGCCAACCGCCGTATCTACGGACAGTGGACGAGCAGCATCCCGTCTCGCTTCCTGGCCGAACTGCCCAAGGGGCATATCGAGGAAGAAACCACCATGACCGGCGGCGAGAGCTTGTGGCGCGCGCAGTGGTCCGAGCGCGGCGACCCCTTCGCGCATCTCGCCGCAGCTCAGTCCAACCGGGCCAGCACGCGCGGCCCCGGATGGCAGCGCGCCAGCCGCGGCGGCTCGTTCAATCCGGAGCCGCAGCGCATCATCGAGGCGCGGGCGTCGGCGGTAAGCCTCGGCAACCAGGGCCGAAGCGACCTGTCCGTGGGCCAGCGCGTGTTCCATGGGAAGTTCGGTTACGGCACGATCGCGGAAATCGAGGGCAACAAGCTTGAGATCGATTTCGAGAAAGCCGGCCGCAAGAAGGTGCTCGACAGCTTCGTCAGCGTAACCTGATTAAGGTCGCGAAAAATGGGGCGGCCCGGCGTGCACGGACCGCCCCTCCCCTGTTACTGTTTGTTGGCCGAATATGTCGTCTTCGACCCGTCGAGCTTGTTTTCGTAGACGACGTTGAGCTTGCCGTCCGCGCCGACGCTGAACGTCGAGACGCCCACGACCTTGCCGTCGCGCTTGTCGGTTTCTTCATATCCCTCGCCGACCTTTTTGACGGATGCCATCGTACCCGCCGGATCGCCCTTGATCGGAGTGTCGGTACCGTCGAGCTTCGCGTCGAAGCTGACGCCGCTGGGGCTGCTCATGTGCAGCGTATCGCCGTCGAGCGCATAGGTCGTGGTCAGGCCTTCCGCCGAGACATTCTCGATCTTCGCCGGTTTCCACTGGCCGGAAACCGCATGCGCGCCTGCTGGAGCCGGCCCAACCCTGGTTTCGGTATAGCTGCCCTTCACGACCGGCGCGTTCTCGATCGAGCTGTCGTTGAAGCTGACGGTCAGCGTATTCCCGTCGGCCGATACCGAGGTCGTGCTGTCGCCCGTCACGCGATCGCCCTTCTTGCCGGTGCGCTGGATCGTCTTGTCATCGACGACCTTGACCGATGCGCTATCGAAATAGGGCTGCCCCGAAACTGGATGGAAAGCACCGTCCGCTGCGACCTTGTAGGGAGGCGTACACGTCTTGCATTCATACTGGCCGTTCTGGACCAGGATTTCATCGGGCCGGGTGTCGATCTGAACGCTGGCCAGATCGGCTACCCACGTGCCGTTGATATCGCCGGCTGCCGCGGTTTCGGTCCCGGCATTCTCGGCTGCCGCATTCTCGTCCGGCGCAGGCTGCTTATTGCATGCAGAGAGCACGAGGATGGACGTTGCGGCCAAAGCCGCGACAAAGGTCTTCCGCATTCGATCTTCCCTTCGGACTGCACCACTCCCGCCCCGACTGGCGGGTTGAATGGGCCGGCGGCGTCGCCACGCGAACTCGTCACAGGGTGACGGCGTCGTCAGGGGGGACAGCTAATCACGCAAAACAACAATGGGCAACTAACGAAAGTTGAGGGGGTCGACTCCCGCGGTTACATCGCCGGAATGGCCAACGCATCCGACCTCCCCATCCGCGACAATCCTGAGAAGCATCGGTACGAAGCGGACCTGGGCGACGGCAGCGCGGCCATCGCCGAATATGCCCTGCCGGCGGGGAAGATCATGTTCACCCACACCGAGGTTCCGCCAAAGCGTGAAGGCAAAGGGATCGGGTCGGCTTTGATTCGATATGCGCTTGCCGAAGCACGCAGGCGCGGTCTCAAGGTCATCCCGGTCTGCCCGTTCTTCGCCGTTTACATGCAAAAGCACACGGAAGTGCAGGACCTGCTCGACGACAGCTGGCGCATCCGTTTCGGGCTGGCCCCCGCACCTTGATCAGTCGCGCGGCTCGCCGCCCAGCGTCCAGCTCGGCGGATCGCTTGCAGGGAAGGATTCGACGCCCGCTTCGTCGACGATAGAGTCTACTTCTTCGTTTTGAGGAGCCTCGACCGCTATTCGCCGCTTGATCCAGCGAAGCCCGGTAAAGGTCGCGACGCCCGCGATGAGAGCTGCCGCCAAGGGCGGAATCGCGCGTTTCATGAGGCGCCTGATAGCAGCAAAAGCGGAGCTCCGCTTGCCGTAACTGCGGTGAATTCCGTCAACTAAAACAGCATTAGGCGGAACCCGACTCGGGTGCGATGCATTTCCGCGACAAAAGTCAACAACTAAATTCAGGTGTGATATGAAGCAGCTAGCCTATGCGCTGGCGCTGACGGGGATGTGTGCGTTCGGGACTGTAATAAGTTCCACGCCGGCGTCGGCGCTTGAAACCTACGAAGCTCAGATGACGGCAAGCGACGCCGCATCGCAGGCAAGGATCGACATGCTGGACGCCTTCGGGCCGAAGGTCCTCAAGCCCGGCCAGTATCTGTGGCGCGACGTTCCGCAGGACGCCGGAGAAGAGCGCGTCGTCGTCAGCCTGTCCGACCAGATGGCCTATCTCTATCGCGGCAATACGTTGATGGCGGTGGCGACCGTGTCGAGCGGCCAGCCCGGGCGCGACACGCCGACCGGCGTCTTCTCGATCGGGACGAAGAAGGTGATGCATCGGTCGCGCAAGTACGAGAATGCGCCGATGCCGTTCGCACAGTTCATCACGGATTACGGCGTTGCACTGCACGCCGGCTACAATCCGGGCCACCCCGCAAGCCACGGCTGCGTCCGGTTGCCGAGCGCCTTCGCCAAGAAGCTCTACTCGGTCACCGACGTCGGTACGCCGGTCTACATCGGGGTCTGATCAGGTGTCACACCGGGCAAACGTCGGTGCTCGCTCGAGCGCCGGCGTTTGTTCGAATCAAACCACGCGATCCGGGTCCCGGCGCGGAACAGTCCGGCGCATTTGTCAACGGCAATTTTGAACCGCCGCGCCGCTTGGGCGTTATGCAGTTCAAAAGCAATTTCAAAGAGTTCGTAAAATGAGAATCCAAATGCTGGCCGGCGCCGCTTGTGCGGCGCTGATGGGTCTCCCTGTGCCTGTATCAGGCGCGACACCCTCCTTTGCTCCACAGGTCACGACGGCGGTCGGACCGGTTCAGGGCGCGGTCGACGCTTATTATGCGCGCCGCCCCGGGACATTGATCTGGCTCAGCGCCGGACCGCAATCTCCCGCGGCGGCGAGCCTGCTCCAGGTCCTTCAGCGCGGGCCGATTGACGGCCTTCAAAATGGCCCGGCTCTCGCATCCCAGGCGGAAGCGCTGATGGCACGCGCAAGCGGTGGCGATCGCTCCGCGCTGGGACTTGCCGACCGGTTCCTCTCGGCGGCCTGGGTGACCTACGTGCAGAATCTTCAGCGCGCTCCCGAAGGGATGGCGATCGCGGACGGCTGGGCTGCACCGCGCCGCCAGTCGCCTCAGGAAATCCTGCTGCAGACGGCGTCCGCGAATTCGATCCCGTCGCACATCCGTGACGTATCGAACGTCAACCCGATCTACGCGCAGCTACGCGATGCGGCGTGGCAGCAGGCCCAATCGACCGGCAGCGCCGATCCGCGCGTGCTTGCCAACCTCGACCGGGTGCGGACGATGCCCTTCCAGGACCGCTACGTCATGGTCGATGCTGGCTCGGCTCGCCTTTGGATGGTCCAGGACGGTCACGTCGTGGATTCGATGAAGGTCATCGTCGGCAAACCCACTACGCCGACGCCGATGGTTGCGAGCACCATCTATTATGCGACGCTGAACCCCTATTGGAACGTGCCGCAGGAGCTGGTCCAGAAACTGATCGCGCCGCGCGTGCTCGACCAGGGCGTTACATACCTCAAGGACCACAATTACGAGGTGCTGTCGGGCTACGGTTCGGACGCCGAGCCGATCGACGCGGCCAAGGTGGACTGGCGTGCCGTCGTATCGGGACAGCAGGTGGTCAAGGTCCGGCAAAAGCCCGGCCCCGCCAACTCTATGGGCCGTGTGAAGTTCGGCTTTCCGAACACTTACGACATCTACCTTCACGACACCCCCCGGAAAGAGCTATTCTCCGAGGCGAGCCGCGACGTCAGCAACGGCTGCATCCGGCTCGAAGACGCGGAGCGGCTCGGACGCTGGCTGCTCGGTCGCGATCCGCAGGCGGCTTCTCCCCAGCCGGAGCAGCACGTGCAGCTCCCCAAGCCCGTGCCGATCTACGTCACTTACCTGACCGCGCAGGCCGACGGGGGTCAGCTGACCTATCTCGGCGATGCCTATGGGAAGGATGCAGGCGCCGCCGTCAGCGTCGCGTCCCTGCAATAAGAAACGGGGGGCATTAATGCCCCCCGCTCCAATTAAGATCGTCAGACCTGGGCGTCTTCCATCGTCTTAAGCTGCGGCTTCGGAATCCCGCTCGTCTTGTAGGTCTCCGTCAGCTCCATCTTCCGGGCGGCAAGCTGCTCGCCCAGAACGTCGAGGTCGAGGTCAGCCTTGCGCGCTTGCGCGAACAGGCCTTCGAGCCTCTTTTCTTCTTCCTCGACATGGTGCTCGATCTCTTCCTGAAGCACCTTCACCTTCGCGTCGAAGAATTCGTCGTTCGACCCGGCGCCCGCGACGATCTCGGCGATGAGGATCTTGGCTGCGTCATGTTCGACATAGCTTTCCTTGAGCAGGTCTTCGTCGACCTTGCCCTCGCAGGCGGGATAGAAAATCTCTTCCTCGATCGTGGCGTGGACCGAGAGCTCAAGGCAGATTTCCTGCGCAAGCTTCTCCTTGCGGCCGTCGCCCTTCGCGCCTTCGAAATCCTTGAACAGCTCCTCCACCTTGCGGTGGTCTTCCTTGAGCAATGCAATCGCATCCTGGGACTTGTTACTAGCCATCGGCAATCCTCCTGATTTGCCGGTGAAACCAACTTGCCCAATCTGATGTTCCTCTGGCGATGCATCAGCGACAAAACCCATCCCGAAGCGGCAAGCTCGACTGGAAGGGCATCGGATATCTCGTGTCGATCGTCAGCGTCCTTCTGCTAGGCGCCATCGCCTGGCCGACGCCCGACAAGCCCGCATGGCACCTGCCTGTGCTGATCGCGGGTATGGCCACATCAACGCTTGGAATGGCCTTCCGCTACAAGGCGCACCTCGATCAGCAGAAAGAGCTCAGGCAGATCGAAGAAGAGGAGAGCGCCCGGCGCTAGCGACCTGCCCTCCGATGCGGCGCGGGCGCATCGCCGCTGCCGTCGGCGTCCTCTTGGGTTGATGCAATCTGCGGCGGCTTGGCAGCGGGGCCCGAGTTGAGCTCCAGCCAGTCGCGGAACGGCAGGCGGTAGATCATGTCCATCACCTCGAACTCGACGCCGCCCGGCTGGTTGGTGTTGCTGTTCCATAGGGCGACGACGCCGCTCTTCTTCTGTGGGTCGAACAGAATGAGCGAACGATAGCCGTTAATCCCGCCGCGATGGCCGATGATCCGGTGTCCGGCATAATCGTAGCTTCGCCAGCCGTAGCCGTACCAGGCCGTCTTCAGCCGCTCGAGGAACTTGCGCAGGCGTCCGCGCTCGCCCGGGGTGACCACATAGGGCGCGTGGATGGTGTCGAGCACCTTCTGGTCTAGAACGTCCGGCATCTCGCCCATCTGGGCAAGCATCCAGAGCGACATGTCCTTGATGTTGCTATTGACGCCGCCAGCGGCCGGAACCTTGTAATAAGTGTCGACGATCGGCAGCGGCTTCTTGCCGGCGTTGTGCGGGCGCGCCCAGCTGCGGCTTGATTGCAGGCCCTGCATCGAAACGCTCGCGCCGCTCATGCCGATCGGATTGAACAGGTTCTGCTTGACCGCCTGCTCATAGGATTCGCCGGTGAGCTTGGCGACCATCTCGCTCGACGCGTCGAAGGCGACATTCTGGTACGACCAGCAGCTGCCCGGCGGGCAGATCAGGTTGAGCTGTCCCAGCGATTCCCGAAGGATGCTCGGGTCCTGCCCCTCTTCGAGCTTGTTGTCATAGGCGTTCCGGTAGAGCCCGAGGCGGTGAGACAGCAGGTCGCCCACAGTCGCCCGATATTGCGCCTGGGCCGGCAGGTGCAGATCCGGGGCATAATTGGCCACCGGCGCGTCGAGTTGAAGCTTCCCCTGCTCCGCCAGCTTCGCGACCATCGTTCCGGCAACGCCCTTGGAGACCGAAGCCCAGCGGAATACTGTGTCGGGAGTCACCGGCTCGCCGGACCCCGCGAGCGTTTCGCCATATCCGCGAAGGAAGGTGATGCGCCCGTTTTCCACGATGCCGACCGCAAGCCCGACCATCGCCGGCTTGTTCATCAGTTGCTGGAGGCGCTGGTCGATCTGTGCATAGTCGATGTCGCGCCGCGCCGCGGTCGACACCGATGCGAGCTTCAGATGGCTTTTGGCGACTTCGGCGCCGTCCGGCTTCGCCTTCTGGTCGGGACGCATGGCCAGAACCGCCGCGCCGCTCAGCAGCACCAGAACCCCAAGCCCAATCTTATCTACTGTCCGCAACTGCGCCTCTCCCCGGCATCAGCTCTGAGCCTTGACGGAACGCCCCTCAACGCTGTTCCCCGCGCTCTGCGACGAGCCGATTCCTGACTGCGACGAACGGCCGTGCTGGCGTTCAACGCACGGCTCGCTTAAAGCGCCGCACGCGATGCAATTTCTGAAAACCCTGTTCTGGGTTCTCCTCGCAGTGATCGTGGTGCTCTTCGCCAGCCGCAATTGGGCTGACGTGACGCTCAACCTGTGGGGCGACATCCAGGCCGACATCAAGGTCCCGATCCTACTCCTGATCGCGGTCCTGATCGGCTTCCTGCCCACCTGGCTGATCCAACGGGCGCGGATCTGGTCGCTGAACCGTCGGCTTGGCGCGCTCGAGCGCAGCCGCGCTGCGCCCGTCACTGCTCCTCCCCTGGAGGCGGAGGAAGAGGCGCCCGCCCTATGAATCCGATCTTCGTCGCAATCGACACGCCCGACGTCCATCGCGCGGCAGCGCTCGCCCGGGACCTCCGAGGGCTTGCCGGCGGCGTAAAGCTCGGCCTCGAATTCTTCTGCGCGAACGGCGAAGACGGCGTGCTTCGGATCGCCGAAGGTCAACTGCCGGTCTTCCTCGACCTAAAGTTCCACGACATCCCCAATACGGTCGGGAAGGCGGTCGCGGCGATCGCGCACCTTCAGCCCGCCGTGCTCACCGTCCACGCGGCCGGGGGTCGCGAGATGATGGCGGCCGCAAAGGCAGCCGCTCCGCCACAGACCAAGGTCGTCGGCGTGACCGTCCTGACCAGCCTCGATCAATCGGACCTGGCAGCAACTGGCATCACCGGCGCGCCCGACGAGCAGGTGCGCCGCCTTACCGACCTCGCACGGGAAGCCGGAATCGACGGCATTGTCTGCTCCGGCGCGGAGGTGGCGGCGGCCAAAAAGGCCTGGCCCGACGGCTTTTTCGTGGTTCCTGGCGTACGCCCGGCGGGGGCGGATGTCGGCGACCAGAAGCGCGTCGCCACCCCTCGCGAAGCGCTTAACGACGGAGCCTCGATACTGGTAATAGGCCGGCCGATCACGGATGCTGCGAACCCCGCAGGTGCGATGAGGGAGATCGCGGCCAGCCTGAACGCTGAAGAAGCAAGGTATATCGCATGAGTTGGCTCAGCCGCGTCCGCAGCGGGATTCCGTTCCTGCCCAAGAGGCAGACGGCGGAGAACCTCTGGCACAAGTGCCGCAAGTGCGGGACCATGGTGTTCGTCAAGGAGTGGGAAGAGAATTACAGCGTCTGCCCGCGCTGCGATTACCATGACCGGATTGGGCCGAAGCAGCGGTTCGAGCAATTGTTCGACGCTGGCAAATACGAGCTACTGCCCGCCCCCGAGGTGCGCGAAGACCCGCTCAAGTTTCGCGACACGAAGCGGTACACGGACCGGCTCAAGACGGCGCGCAGCGCCACCGAGGAACGGGATGCCCTTCTTAACGCCAGCGGTCGGATCGACGGCCATGAGGCCATCGTCGGGGTCCAGGACTTTGCCTTCATGGGTGGATCGATGGGGATCGCGGTCGGCGCGGCGTTCATTGCCGGGGTCCGCGCGGCCATAGACCAGCGCGCTCCCTACATCCTGTTCACCGCCGCCGGAGGCGCGCGCATGCAGGAGGGCATCCTGTCGCTCATGCAAATGCCCCGAACCACGGTCGCCCTATCCCAGCTTCGTGAAGCGAGCCTGCCCTATATCGTCGTGCTGACGGACCCGACGACCGGCGGCGTCACGGCCTCTTACGCGATGCTGGGCGACGTGCAGCTCGCCGAGCCTGGCGCCCTTATCGGTTTCGCCGGGCAGCGCGTCATCGAGCAAACCATTCGCGAGAAGCTCCCCGAAGGCTTCCAACGCGCCGAATATCTGCTGGAGCACGGAATGATCGACATGGTCGTTCCTCGCAGCGACCTCAAAGAGAAGCTGGCCTTGCTCATTTCCTACTTGATGCCGGAGGACAAGGCGGCAGCCTGATGGCCGACTTCGCGCGCTCGACGCATCCTGGCGTCCAGGCGCAACTCGACCGTCTTTCCATGATCTCTCCGGGGGGAGACCGGCTCGGGCTCGATCGGATCTCGCGGCTGCTCGACCGGCTCGGAAGACCGCAGGACTCCCTGCCCCCGCTGTTCCATGTGGCTGGCACCAACGGCAAGGGCTCGACCGTCGCGTTCCTGCGCGCCGCCTTGGAAGGGGCGGGCCATTCGGTCCACGCCTTCACCAGCCCCCATCTCGTCCGGTTCAACGAGCGCATCCGGATCGCGGGCAAGCTGATCGACGATGGGCAGCTGCTCGCGCTGCTCACCGAAACGCTGGACGCCAGCGACGACATCGAGCCCAGCTTCTTCGAGGTCGCGACGGCGGTTGCGCTGCTCGCCTTCGCGCGAGCGCCAGCGGACGCCTGCATCCTCGAGGTCGGCCTCGGCGGACGCCTCGATGCCACCAACATCGTCGAGCATCCGCTCGTCACCGGCATCGCGAGCCTAGGACTCGACCACCAGCAATTTCTCGGCTCCGACATCGTTTCGATTGCCCGGGAGAAAGCGAGCATCGCCAAGCCCGGCGTGCCGCTCGTCAGCCTGGCTCAATCCACCGAAGCCGAAGCCGCGATCGCCGATGTCGCTGCCGAACGCGATGCGCCGCTGCTTCTCGAAGGTCGCGACTGGGCTTTGGATCCCGAAATGAAGCCCGGCCTTCCCGGTGCGCACCAGCGGCGCAACGCCGGTCTCGCCTGGGAAATGTTCCGCGCGCAGGACAAGCTGATGGTCGCTCGCGAGACATTTCTCGACGCCATCGCTGCCGCAGATTGGCCGGCACGTTTTCAGAAGCTTGGCGACGGCCCCCTTGCGCGTTGTCTCGAAACGTGGGTCGATGGCGCGCACAACCCGGCGGCCGCCGCGGCGCTGGCCGATATTCTTTCCGAACGCGGCCCGATGCATCTCGTCATCGGCATCCTCGCCAACAAGGACGCTGAAGCGATCGTCTCCGCCCTCGCGCCGCATGCGCTGTCCCTGACCTTCGTGCCGGTGCTCGATCACCCTCACCACGACCCCGAAGAACTGGCTGAGAAGTTCGGCGGGCGAACGGCGGACACGCTGGAAACAGCGCTTGCCGCCCTCCCAGAGCCGCGCCTGATCGCGGGCTCCTTATACCTCGCCGGGCAGGCCCTGGCCGCGAACGACCAGGTACCAAACTAGGCTTTTGCCGGTTGCTGCTCTGCGCGGGCGTCGCCTTCGCCTTCGGTGCCGGCATCGCCGATCGATTCGTCGATCAGGCCCTTTTTCAGCATGTAGGCGTAGAGAAGGACGCCGGGCAGCGCGATGAGCGTGGTGAGCAAGTAGAAGTTCACATAGCCCATGCCTTCGATCAGCGCGCCGGCGGTCGTCCCGGTTAGGAAGCGCCCGACGATCGCGGCCGCCGCCGAAAGCAATGCGAATTGGGTCGCCGTGTACCTGAGGTTGCACAGCGCCGAGAGGTAAGCGACCACTACGACGCCGCCGATGCCGCTTGCGAAATTCTCAAAGCCGACCGCCCAGGCGAGCATCGGCATCGAGTGCCCGACCGCCGCGAGGCCTGCGAAACTCAGGTTCGAGATTGCCATCAGAATCAGGCTTACGAGCACCGAGCGCTTCATGCCGAGCTTCGCGTAAAGGACGCCCCCGACGAAGATGCCGACGAGCAAGGCGAAGAAGCCGACCCACACGTCGCCGTAGAGGATCTCGTCCTTGGTAAAGCCGAGGCCAACCAGCAGGTCGCGGATCATGAGGTTGGCCATCGTGTCGCCGATCTTGTGGATCAGGACGAATAGAAGAACGAGGAAGGCGCCCTCGCGCTTTAGGAAGTCCGCGAGCGGTCCCCAGAAGGCGTCGATCAGCGCTCGTCCGCCCTTCACCTCCTTGGGCTCGTGATGCCGCTTTGGCTCGCCCATGAACAAAGACGCAATCGGACCTGCGAAGGCGAGCGGCATGCAGGCGAGATAACCGACGGTCCAGCTGCTCCGCGCCGCCACGAACAAGGCGATCGACGCAGCGAAGAACGATCCAAGACGCCAGCCATATTGCGACATGCCCGAGCCGACGCCGAGCTGGCGCGGCTCAAGGATCTCGATGCGATAGGCGTCGATGACGATGTCGAAGGTTGCGCCCGCAAATCCGAGCAGCAGCGCGCCCACCACTACCGACTTTATGTCATGCTCCGGATCGGCGAGTCCCAAAACGGCGACCGCGCCGGCCACGAGCAAGGCGCAAAGCCAAAGCCAGCTGCGCCGCTGACCGAAGCTTCTTGAGCCCGGCAGCTTGATGCGGTCGACCAGCGGAGCCCAGGCCCATTTGAAGCTGTAGATGAGAAGCGCGAGCGCGAAGGCCGAAATGGACTTCTTCTCGATGCCGGCTTCGGAAAGCCGCTGGGTCAAGGTCGCCGCGAGCAGCGCGAAGGGAAAGCCGGACGAGATGCCGAGGAATAGCGCGGTAAGGGGCGCCGACTCGACATACGGTCTGACGCCCTGGGGAACGGCATTCCGCCAACCGCTCGAATCTTCAGCTGCTCCGGTCGACGCCATACTGCTCCTCCCCTCGGGTGAAGCCGGGATGTTAGCAGCGCTTCAGGCGCTGGCTAGAGCCGCATCACTTCTGCTCGTCCTCACGAATGAACAGCTGGAGGCCCTTCGGCGGCTTGACCTTGTGCCCCTGCAGATGCCGGTCGACGCATTCGATCGCCTTGCACAACTGGCGCTCACTGTAGGGCTTCATCAGGCAGCCGACCGCGATTTCCGACGCGCCCGGATAGGCGTGGCCGGTTGCAAACAAGGTCGGGACGCCCTTCTTCCTGGCCGCATGCGCGAGATCGATGCCAGTCTTGTCGCTGCGCAGCCGCACGTCGCTGAGGACGAGGTGCACCTCTTCGCGCCCGAGCACGTCGAGCGCTTCATCGAGATCGTCGACCGTAGCGACGATCTCATATCCGGCGTCGCCGAGCATATTCTCATTGTCGAACGCAGTAAGCGGTTCGTCTTCGACGATGAGTATGCGCTTGACGACTTGCTTGCGTCTCCCGAACAGCATCAAAACCCCGAGAAATGACCGTGCCCCCGCAACGAACGAAAAAGCGTCCAGTGCCGCGTCCGCGCAGCGGGCGTTCAACTGTGCCGCCGAAGCAACAAAACGGCAATGGCGGATCGCAGCGAATCGCCAAGCTTTTGGCGCGCGCCGGCGTCGCCTCGCGTCGCGAAGTCGAGCGGATGATCGCCGAAGGCCGCATTGCCTTGCATGGCGAGACGCTCACGACGCCCGCGACCTTGCTCGACGACCTCTCGGGCGTGACGGTCGATGGGAAGCCGGTTCGGCCGGCGGCGTCGACCCGGCTGTTCCGTTTCTACAAGCCTGCCGGAACGATCACGGCGGAGCGCGACCCAAGGGGACGACCGACAATCTACGATCGCTTGCCCGCCGGACTTCCTCGACTGATGCCGGTCGGCAGGCTGGACTTTACGACGGAAGGGCTCCTGCTTCTGACCAACGATGGCGAGCTCAAGCGCCAGCTCGAGCTTCCGCGCAGCGGCGTGGTGCGCACGTACCGGGCGCGCGCGTTCGGTCACGTCACGCAAGACCAGCTCGAACGGCTCGCGGAAGGCATCACGATCGACGGCATCCACTACGGTTCGATCAACGCGAACCTGGAACGCCGAACCGGCCGCAATTGCTGGATCGAGATGAGCCTGACCGAAGGCAAGAACCGCGAGGTGCGACGCGTGCTCGCGCATCTGGGCCTGCAGGTCTCGCGGCTGATCCGCGTCGCTTACGGACCGCTCACCCTCGAGGGTCTCGAACCTTGCGCGGTCGACGAAGCCGACGGATCGGAGCTCGACGCCCTGCGCCGCTCCATCCGATGAGGATCATTGCTGGCCAGTGGCGCGGCAGGCCGCTCGTCGCGCCGCCGGGCTCGGCAACGCGGCCCACTGCCGATCGGTTGCGAGAAGCGCTCTTCTCGATGCTCGCCAGCCGCCTCGGATCCTTCGGCGAGCTTCGCGTTGCCGATCTCTTCGCCGGTAGCGGCGCGCTCGGCTTCGAGGCCTTGTCTCGCGGAGCGGCGCACGTGACTTTCGTCGAGCGGGACCGTGGGGCGATTGAGGCCATCCGGCGGAATGCCGCCAAGCTTGGCGCCGCCGACAGGATCCGCGTGATTACCGCCTCAGCGCTTTCCCTGCCGCCTTCGGAACCGTTCGATCTTATATTCGCCGACCCGCCGTACGAGCCGGGCGCCGGGACCAACGTCGTCAACGCGGTCCTGGGTGCTCAATGGCTCTCGCCTGGAGGGTGGATGAGCGTGGAAACAGACCGTCACGACGATGTCGACGCGGGCGTGCTGGTCACCGACGCGACCCGTGTCGCGGGCCGCGCGCGGATTACCCTCCTGCGCCGCGCTTAGCGGCTTTTGCAGCCTGCTTGATCTCGTCCATCTCGGTGCTGAGGCGACGTCCAACTGCTGCGGCCGCAGCCTTGCCCGCCGCCTTTACCGCTCGGCCGGCGCGCTTGCCGCGCGTGGCGTCGCCACTCGTGAAACCATGCTCGGCAAGGGAAGCAAGCGCTGCGGTCGCGGCAACGGCGACAAGCTCCGCGACCAGAGGGCTCTGAAGCAGCTTGATGAAGGCATCGCCCGCGTTGAAGCCGTTATCGCCTTTCGACCCGCCGCGCGAACTGCTGACACGCGCCACAGCGCGGCTCTTTGGCTTCGAATCCGCCTTTTTGGCCTTCGCGCCGCCGCCCGCCTTGGTCGCCTTCTTCGCCATTACCCAGTCTCCTCGAGGTTCGTTTGCAGGCTTAACTCACGCCATGCCCGACCGTTTCCCGCCAAGCGAGATCAACGGCTCGTCTCAGCCCTTTGGAAGCGGCCCCATCAGCGAAGCAGGCCGGCGTTCTCCTGACGCCAGGCATACCAGAGCAACAGAGCGCAAACCGCGATGATCACCAGCGGCACATACTTCAGCGCGCCCGCCGTCATCTCCGGCGGAGGCGGAGGGCCCAAATATTGCGTGCCAAGGCTCAGGATCGCGCCAATCAGCGCAACTGCGAAGGCGTGCACCGCGTAGCGGCTGCGCGCCAGCAGCAGGATCGAGCCGAGGACGGAGCCCCAGACGCCCAGGCCCCACCCGACCTGCGCATAGAGCGGCATCCCATCGATGTACGCGAGCATCGCATTCGGATCGCCCATCGAGGAGAGGTAATCCATGTTCCGGAAACGCGTCATGAGATAATCGTACGCGCCGAAAGCGTTCCACAGCAGTGAGAGTATTCCGACAATCCAGAGATGCGCGGGAGTGCGCGCGGAGACCGCTTGCTGCATATCCATCCCCCTCAGTGCGCCGTCAGGCCACGGCAAGCAGCAGTGGGCTCCTGTCTCCAGGCGAAGTCAAGCAGCAGCAGCTGCCAATGCCGTCAGGCGGCGGTGACGGTTCTCTTGAGCACGCCCTGAAGAGCCTCGGCGAGCGTTGAAAGCTCATAAGGCTTCTGCAGGACTGGGAAACCGTGACTCCCGCTGATTTCCTCACTGTAACCGGTGGTGAGAAGGATCGGCAGCTCGGGAAAGCGCGCGCGCACGCGCTCGGCCAGCTCGATGCCGCTGATGCCGCCCGGCATGATGATGTCGGAGAAGATCAGCTTCGGCCTCTTCCCTCCCGCGAGCTTGTCGAGAGCCTCCTTGCCGCTGTGGGCGACGGTCGTTTCGAACCCTAGTTCGCTCAACATTCCGGCCGCCAGGTCGGCAACCAGCTCGTCATCCTCCACGATCAGCACCTGGCCGAGAACCCGCCTCCCGTTGGCCTTGTGGACGGCCGCTGTCTGCGCGGCCCGGCTGGCAGGAAGGTACAGGGTGAAAGTCGCGCCTTTGCCCGGCTCCGATTCGACGGTGACCGCCCCGCCGACCTGCTTCACGAACCCAAAGACCTGGCTGAGCCCAAGCCCGGTGCCCTCGCCGAAGCTCTTGGTGGTGAAGAAAGGCTCGAACACGCGCTCCATCGTGTCCGAGTCCATGCCACTCCCCGTGTCCGACACGCGAAGCGCCACGAACTCGCCGTGGAGGTCTTCTGGCTGGCCCTCAAGCAGCTGGTTCGTCGCGCTGATGCGCAACGATCCGCCATCCTTCATCGCATCGCGAGCGTTGAATGAGAGATTGAGAAGCGCCAGCTCGAGCGCTCCGGCGTCGGTGTCGATCTGCCAAAGCTGGTCTGACGTTTCGAGGATAACCTCGATATCCTTGCGCAGCGATGGACGAAGCAACGTGATCGCCTCGTCAAGGAACGCCCGAAGGTCCACTGCCTTGATCTCCAGCTGCTGTGCTCGGGCAAACGCCAGCAGCTGCTTGGTAAGACTTGCCCCGCGCTGCGCGGAATTGCGCACGCCCTCGAGCATCTTCCGGAGCTTTTGTTCATCCCGGATGTTTCGCGCTGCGAGGTCCGTTGCGCCCAGGATCGCCGTCAGCAGGTTGTTGAAATCGTGGGCAAGGCCTCCCGTCAGCTGGCCGAGCGCCTCCATTTTCTGCGACCTGAACAGTTGTTCGCGCGATTCTTCGAGCCGCAGCTGGGTTTCGCGCTTCTCGGTCATGTCGCGCGTGACCTTGGCGAAGCCGATCAGCTTCCCGGTTTCATCCTTGATCGCATCGATGACGACGCTCGCCCAGAAGCGCGTTCCATCCTTGCGGCGGCGCCATCCCTCCGCTTCATAGCGGCCGGTCTTGCGCGCGGTCTCGAGCGCCTTTGTGGGCACTCCGGCTTTGAGGTCCTCGGGCGTGTAGAAGCGGCTGAAATGCTCGCCGATGATCTCATCGGGCATATAGCCTTTGATCCGCTGCGCCCCCGCGTTCCAGTTGGTCACGCGCCCATTCGGATCGAGCATGTAAATGGCGTAATCCGTGACGCCCTCGACCAGCAGCCGGAAGCGCCGCTCGACGTCGAGCAAGGCCTGTTGGGCTTCGCGCTGCTCGGTCATGTCCCGCGTGATCTTCGCGAAGCCGATCAGCTTCCCGGTTTCATCCTTGATCGCATCGATGACGACGCTCGCCCAGAAGCGCGTGCCGTCCTTGCGAACACGCCATCCTTCACCCTGGAACTTGCCTTCTCGTCTCGCGGTTTCGAGCACCTTTTCGGGCAGCCCGGCCTTGCGGTCCTCCTCGGTATAGAAAGCCGAGAAATGCTTCCCGATGATCTCGTCCGCTTGAAAACCCTTGATGCGCTCGGCCCCGGCATTCCAGCTGGTTACATGCCCGCCGGGATCGAGCAGGTAGATCGCATAGTCGACGATCGACTGGATCAGCAGCTTGAACGGATCGTCAGTGATAGCCTCGTCGCTCAAGTCTGAAAATTCCTCCGCCCCCGTCGGGCGGCGGCTCAGGCCGCCCTGCTATGACGCGTAACCCGCGAGCGCCGACCTAGTTTCATTGCGCGTCAATACGGCTCTTGAGCCGTGTGGCTGAAATCGCCTCTCGGTCCGCCTGTCCGATAACGCAGCCCTTTCCTACAATGTGCCCATTTGGTTAGCTATTGATCGACTCGGGCGATACGGAGAGTTCGATGGATATAGCCGATGCGATGATCGACGCGGTCCTGGACCGCGAGGGAGGATATGTGAACCATCCCGCCGACAAGGGCGGTCCCACCTGCTTTGGAATCACCGAGGCGGTAGCGCGAGCGCACGGATATCGCGGCCAAATGCGGCAATTGCCGCGTGAAGAGGCGGTCGCGATTTACCGGCGCCTTTACTGGCTCCGTCCGCTCTTCGACCAGATCGCCTCGCGGAGCACGCGCGTAGCGGCGGAACTGTTCGACACCGGCGTGAACATGGGCCCGACGGTCGCGGCGACATTCCTGCAGCGCGCGCTGACCGCGCTGAACCGCAACGGGAAGGACTATGCGGACCTGGTGCCGGACGGCCGCGTCGGCACCCAAACGCTCGCAGCCCTGGATGCATTTCTGGGGGCTCGGGGCAAAGCGAACGGAGAGACGGTCCTCCTTCGTGCGCTCGAAGCCCTCCAGGGCGAGCGATACTTGCGGCTCGCCGAGCGACGCCCCGCAAACGAAGCATTCCTCTACGGCTGGCTGGCGAACCGGATGGGTGAGTCGAACTGAGAAACCACCGGCACAGTCAACTTGGTCAACTTCCCCTCTGGAGTATTCCAACAATGACAAGGCTTCCGCCCCCCGGCACATTCGCCGAGGGCCAACGCTACATCTACGGGCTGCTGGCAGCGGCCGCGGGCATGTTCTGCGGCCTCTGCGCGACGGCGATGGTCGCGCTGCTCATGTGGGGCCGCTGGTCCGCCGCCGAAGAGCATAGCATCGTCACCATATTCGGCTGGTCCCTGGGTGGCTTCATCGCGGCGATGATCGTCGTCATCGTCGGACTGCTGGCCGGCGGACCGGTCGGACGCTTCAAGATGAGCGCAACCCGCGACGGCGCGTCATTCGAGGCGGAGACGGCATGACGTTCTTTCGCTTCCTGAACGGGCAGGGATTGGCGGGCTTCGCCGTGTCGATCTGCCTCGCGCTGCTGCTCCTCCTGCAGAAAGGCGAGACGCGCCACTGGAAGGCCGCGAGCCATAAGCTCGAGCAGCTGTATCGCGGCGAGCAAAACGCGTTCGCCGCCACCGTCGCCAATTATCGTCGTGCTGCTGAGGCCGCGCGAGCGGCAGACCGCGCCAATGCCGAGCGCGTCGCTTCCGAGCAGAACGCCATCAACCAAAGGATCTCCGATGACTTTGAAGCCCGCCTTTCTGCTGCCCGCGCTGCTGCTGAGCGCCTGCGCCAGCAAGTCCGAACAGCCTCGACCGATCCCAGCCGTGGTGGAGCGGCGGGAATGCCTGCCTTATCCGCTGCCGCCGGCCAGTCTGCTCAAGCCCCCGGTGAAGACGGACTTCCTGACCGGCTCCTCGCCACCGAGCAGGCCATCCAGCTCGAAGAATTGATCGAATGGGTTCGCCAGCAGGCCAAGGTTGACCCGCAAACCGATCCGCGCTCTCGCTGATCTGCCGAAGGACGCGGAGGGATCGCATGAAGCCGGATCGACTGAATGCATTGACCGACGGAGTAGTCGCGATCGTCCTCACGATCATGGTGCTCGAGCTCAAGATCCCGGAAGAGCCCTCGCTTGGCGCCGTCGTAGCGGTCCTTCCGATGCTTGCGGCCTATCTGCTCGCCTTCATCTACGTCGCCATCTACTGGAACAACCATCACCACATGATGCAGTCGGCGCATAAGGTGACGGGCGCGGTGCTGTGGGCGAACCACTCGCTGCTGTTCTGCCTCACTTTGTTCCCGCTGATGATCCGCTGGATCGACGAAGCGGGTCCGACGCCCTGGCCGGTTGCCTCGTTCGGCCTGGTGCTGGTGGCCGCGTCGATCTGTTACGTGCTGCTGGAGCGGGCGTTAGTCGCGGCGGAAGGCGATAGCTCAGGCGTGAAGACGGCGGTCGGCCGCGGCACGAAGGAATGGATCAGTTTCTGCGGCTATGTCGCCGCAGTTCCGCTCTCATTCGCCTCCCCGTTCGTCGCCATAGCAATCTATGTTGCCGTGGCCTTTCTCTGGCTGATCCCGGACCGCCGCTTCGTGCGCGGCTTGCAGCGATAAGCGGGGCAACCCACCTGAGAGCGATGGAACAGTATCACGGCACAACGATCCTTGGGGTCAAGAAGGGCGGCAGGACTGTCATCGCCGGCGACGGACAGGTGAGCCTCGGTAACACGGTCATCAAGCCGAATGCGCGCAAGGTCCGCCGGATCGGTGAGCAGGGCAAGGTGATCGGCGGGTTTGCTGGAGCTACCGCGGACGCCTTCACCCTGTTCGAGCGGCTCGAACGCAAGCTGGAGCAATATAACAATCAGCTCCTGCGGGCTGCCGTCGAGCTGGCCAAGGACTGGCGGACGGACAAATTTCTCCGCAACCTCGAAGCCATGATGATCGTCGCGGATGCTGAGCAACTGCTGATCCTGACCGGCAATGGCGACGTTCTGGAGCCCGAAGGCGGCATCGCGGCGATCGGCTCCGGCGGCAACTATGCCCTGGCAGCGGCGCGCGCGCTGGCGGATTACGAACAGGATCCGGAAGTCCTCGCCCGGCGCGCGATGCAGATCGCGTCCGAGGTCTGCGTGTTCACGAACGATTGGCTGACGATCGAGACGATTGAAGCCTGACGCGAAGCGCGGCTAGGCTCCGCGGCGTGTTGTTGGACCGCCGAACTTTTGCCGCCAGCTCGGCGGCTTTTCTTTCCGGTTGCGCCACGGTCGGCAATCGCACGCTCAGCGACTGCACGCCGCTTCCACCTGTGCTGGTCGATCAAAGCCGCGTCATCCGCACCGCCGCCGGACTGCGGCCCTATCGGCGACAAGGGTTCGTCGTTCGCCGCGAGCAGCTCGGCGACAAGTCGCTTGTGCACAATTACGGCCATGGCGGCGGCGGAATCACGCTTAGCTGGGGCAGCTCGCGGCTTGCGACCGAGCTAGGCCTTCCGGGCCATAGCGGGCCAGTCGCGGTGGTGGGCGCCGGCATCATGGGCCTTTCGACTGCAAGGCTCGTGCAAGAGGCGGGCTTCCCGGTCACCATCTATTGCGCTGCGCTGCCACCGGACACGACCTCCAACATAGCGGGCGGCCAATTCCATCCGTACGCCGTTTTTCGCGACGACATGGTCACGCCGGAGTTCAGGACCCAATTCACCCGCGCTCTGGACTACAGCTGGCGGCGGTTCCAGATCATGGTGGGGGACGATTATGGGATCCGCTGGATGCCGACCTACGTCGAGGCGCGCTCGCCGGAAGCCAAATTGCTCGAAACCTTTCCTCCGGTGAACCGGATGCTGCGACCCGCCGAGCATCCCTTCCCGTCCGAGAGCATCCTCCGCTACGACACCATGTATATCGAGACTGGCCGCTACTTGCGGGAGATGATCCGCGACGTGCAGATCGCCGGCGGAAAGATCGAGGTCCGGCGCTTCGCCTCGCCGAACGACTTGGGAGCCCTTTCCGAGCGCCTGCTGTTCAACTGCACTGGCCTTGGCTCGCGCGAACTGTTCGGCGACCAGGATCTGCATCCGGCGCGCGGGCAGCTCGCCATCCTCGAGCCGCAGCCGGAGGTCCGCTACGCCTTCACCGGCGGCCCCGGCTACATGTTCCCCCGGCCCGACGGCATCATCCTCGGTGGTACGTTTGAGGTCGACGAGTGGAACGCGACGCCGCAACCCGAGGATATCGCGCGCATCCTGTCCGCCCAGAAGAGCTTCTTCGACAGCTTCAGGTGCACCGCTTGAAGGGTAAGGCCCGGCGTCCAACATAGTTTGCTGAAATGAACTATCATGCAGCCATTCCCCAGAACGGCGGGGAGCAAGCCGAATTGCTGAAAGACAAGCTCACCCCCAAAGCGATCGTCGCCGCGCTCGATGAGCACATCATCGGACAGGACGACGCTAAACGGGCCGTCGCCGTCGCGCTGCGCAACCGCTGGCGGCGGCAACAGCTCTCGCCCGAGTTGCGGGACGAGGTCACTCCCAAGAACATCTTGATGATCGGCCCGACGGGCTGCGGCAAGACGGAGATAAGCCGCCGCCTGGCAAAGCTGGCGGATGCGCCGTTCGTGAAGGTCGAAGCAACCAAGTTCACGGAGGTCGGCTATGTCGGCCGCGACGTCGAGCAGATCGCGCGCGACCTCGTCGAGGAGGCCGTTCGCCTCGAACGAGACCGGCGCCGCGCCAAGGTCCGCGCCGCCGCTGAAGAAGCAGCCATGGACCGCCTTCTCGACGCGCTGACCGGCAAGGGATCGAGCGAGGCCACGCGGCAGAGCTTCAAGGAGCGATTCGCGGACGGAAGCCTCAACACAGCCGAAGTCGAGATCGAGGTCGACGAGGCGCCGTCAATGCCGTTCGAGATCCCCGGGATGGGCGCGCAGGTTTTCGATCTTCGGTCGATGATGGGGAAGCTCGCGGGCCAGCAGCCGCGCGCCCGTCGCAAGCTCAAGGTGCCTGACGCGTTTGCGCGCCTCAGCGACGAGGAAGCCGACAAGCGCGTCGATCCGGACGACATCAACCGCGCGGCGCTTGCCGACGCGGAGGCCAACGGGATCGTCTTCATCGACGAGATCGACAAGATCGCCGTCAGCGACGTGCGGGGCGGCTCGGTCAGCCGCGAGGGCGTGCAGCGCGACCTCCTGCCCTTGATCGAAGGGACGACTGTCGCGACCAAGTACGGACCGCTGAAGACCGACCACATCCTCTTCATCGCCTCGGGCGCTTTTCACATCGCCAAGCCCGCCGACCTGCTGCCCGAGCTTCAGGGGCGCCTTCCCATCCGCGTCGAGCTCAGCGCGCTGACGCAGCAGGATTTCGTGCGCATCCTCTCGTCGACACGCGCGAGCCTGACGGAGCAATATCAGGCGTTGCTTGGCACCGAAGGGGTCAGCGTCCAGTTCGCCGAAGACGGGATCGAGGCGCTCGCCCGCATCGCCGCCGAAGTGAATGAGGCGGTCGAGAATATCGGCGCGCGGCGGCTTCAGACCGTGATGGAAAAACTGCTCGAGGACGTGAGCTTTGACGCCGAGAACCGCCGCGGCGAGACGCTCGTGGTCGATGCCGCTTTCGTCGATGGGCAGCTTACGAGCATAGCGCGCAACGCCGACCTCAGCCGCTACGTGCTCTAGAGCCGCATCCCTGAAATTGTCCCGGCAATCCGGCACAGGGCATTCCCGGCCTCGAACTGCACCTTGAAGGTGGATCCATCGGCAGCGAATGCGCCGTTGAACGTCGCGGGGACTTCGCTCGTGAGTCCGAATTTCACCGAAATGTTGGTCGATTGCGATAATATCAGGCCTTGGACCTGCAGCATGACCGGTCCCGCGAACATCTGATTGAATTCGTTGAGCGGAATCAGGATGCCGGGCTGCGGCGTCAGTTCCAGATCCCGCTGCCAGGTGCCGCGGAGGTTGTCCTGCAAGCAGCGGCTCTCGGTCACCTGGAGCCGCGTTGAATATGTGCCGTTGATCAAGGGCGACGGCGGCACGGGCGCGGTCGGCTCGTTCGGAGAAGGCGCGGCACCCAGATTGACGGAGTCCGTGAAAATCGAAACTCCGCCTGGTTGTTCTGGCGTGGGGTTTGGGTTCTGTTCCGACCCGGCGCCGCCAGTGGGTGCGGGACGCTTCCGCTTGCCCAACGTCCTTTGCGTTTGCGGGATCGACGATTCGTAAGAATCGCTGGCATCCTTGCCCAGATCGACTTTCGGTTTCTTGCGCTTGCCGAGGGTGCGGCCTTCGGTCGAACCGGTAGCAATCGCCGCGGGTTTCGGCCCGCACATCAGGCCGAATGCATCGACGTAGCGGTCAGATCGGCCACGGATGCCGCTGGCATAGCCGCCGGCGCAATTCGATGCTCCTGTCAGGCTCCCTTCGTATCCCCCCACCAAGCCGAACGGCGAATCGTAGCCTTCAAAATGGCCTGTGCCGCGAATTTCGATTGCCCGCTGGCCGCCGCCATCACGTTGGACAAGCTCTGTGCAAATGAGCCGGATCGCACCGAGATACGGATTGCTCTCGTTCCTTGCCATGTAGGCGTCGGTGACGGCGTAGGGCACCGGGCATTGAACCGAATTGTCGATCGGGCGATCGCCTCCAAAGACCGGCCCGTAGCTCGATCCAGTCGCAAGGTTTCTTGCGTCGACGGAAGCACACATCGGCTGGATGCTGTCGAGGAGCACACCCGCGGAACCGCGAAGTCCCACCAGCACGCGGTCCGGCCCGCAACTATATTCAAAATAATGGCCCCCCGCGCCGCCATAAATTGCGCCGGCTTGAGCGCGGGCGGGCTGGGAAAAGGAAAAAGATACGACCGCGAAGCCCAAACAAGCGACTGACGACAACGTCCCCGACGCCTGAGCGCGTGCAACGAAATTCCGTGACATCGGCCTGCCCCCTTTTCGTTCGATCGACCCGTTCACCCTCTTGCAAAAGTTCCGTGCGTAAACCGATGTTATAAATGGACGATTGGGGGCGTGCGAGTCCTTCGAATCCTCAGGTCATTTGCCCGCAAATCTATTTGATCCCCGATCTGCGGTACCGCCATGTCAGCCCCTGCACGAACGGCGGCCACACGCTGGTCTCGATACCTGCCAACCGAAGGCGGCTGGCGGCCCAGGTGTTGCAGGTCTTGGCCGCGCTCGCCTTTCCAGTCGCGCGATAGAAAGCATCGCAGCAGCCGTAGCCGGGATGATCGATGCGCTGCGGCCGGCCTTCGCCGTCGAGCTCGAAATCCGCGCGGATCGCAGTCCACAGCCGCCGATATTCCTCAGGGCGCAGCCGTATCTCGCGGACGGCGTAGCTAGGGTCCGTTACATATTCGACATGCATCACCCGCTTGCCGCCGCTCAGCGCCGACCAGATCGTGCGTGGGGTGATGTCCCACCAGGTGGGCGTTTCGAGATAGACGCGCTCCTCTCCGGATCCGAATGCGATCCATTGCGCAGCGGGGTCGGCCGCTTGGAAATCGCCTCTGGAGATCAGGGGCCTCCAGTCGAGGCCCTGTGCCGAGACCGGCATGATGATGTCGGCATGGATGCCGTTATCCGCGAGATAGACCGTTGTGCCGCTTCCCGCTTCCTCCCAGCCGCGATTGACCGGAAGCACCGAGCCGACGACAGCGGCGAACAAGTACAGGGCCGGGACGGCCAAGATCGCGACGATCGCCCATCGCACTTGCTTCCATATTTTCGATTTTCGACGCCGACGACCCACACTACCTCCCGCCGCACCTTGCCTTGAATGATAGGGCTGCCTAGATGCGCCAGCCAGTCGGGGCGTAGCGCAGCCTGGTAGCGCATCACACTGGGGGTGTGGAGGTCGCTGGTTCGAATCCAGTCGCCCCGACCATCCATTCCAAGGAAAGTCGTAAGTCGGGAATGTCGGACCAAGCGATATCGATGGCCATGCTCCAGGCGGCACCCGCCGCCGAGCCGAGCGGGACGGCCGCATTCATGATTCAAATGTTCCCGCTGCTTGCGATCTTCGTCATCTTCTATGTTCTGATGATCCGCCCGCAGCAGCGCCGCGTGAAGGAACATCAGGCCGCCATTTCGGCGATCAAGAAAGGTGACGAGGTGATCACCGGCGGCGGCATTCGCGGCAAGGTCACCCGTGTGATGGACGACGATGCCGAAGTGGAGATCGCGCAGGGCGTGAAGATCCGCGTCGTCAAATCGACGATCACCGGCGTCGCGACGGGCTCTTCGAAGCCGGCAAACGACTAATGCTCGATTTCCCGCGCTGGAAAATCTGGCTGATCTCGCTCACCGTCGCGGTGGGCATATTGTTCGCAATCCCGAGCCTGGTTGCGGGAACCGTCCTGGCCCCGCATTGGCCTTCCTGGCTTCCCCAATCCAAGATCAACCTAGGACTCGACCTCGCGGGTGGGAGTCACCTGTTGCTCGAGGCTGACGCCGCCGACGCCCAGAAGCAGCGGCTGCAGGGGATGGAAGACACGGTCGCCACCGAGCTGCGACGCGCGCCGCGCGTTGAGATCGGTGAAGTTTCGACCGCCGGCGGCCGAGTATCCTTCATGGTCCGCGACCCACGGCAGGTGGATACGGCCGTGGAGCGCCTTCGCGAGATCACCCGTCCCGTCGGACTGACCGGCAGCCGCGACTGGGACGTTCAAGTCACGGACTCGACGCGCATCAACCTGATCCCGACCGCCAGCGGATCGGCACGCGCGCTGAAGGATGCGATGACGGTTGCTCGCGACGTGGTGCGCCGCCGCATCGATCCGCAGGGCACGAAAGAAATCACGGTCATCAACCAGGGCGAACGCCGTATCCTGGTGCAGGTGCCGGGCGTCGAGGACCCAGAGGCGCTTAAGAAGCTGATCGGCCAGACCGCCCGGCTGGAGTTCAAGCTGGTCGACCTCACGGCGGACCAAGGCCAGATCGCGCAGGGGCGCGCGCCCGCGGGCAGCCAGGTGCTGCCGATGGCCGACGGCACCGGAGCGATGGCCGTCAAGCGCCGCGTCATGGTTTCGGGCGACCAGCTGACCGATGCAAAGCAGAGTTTCGACCAGGACGGACGGCCGGTTGTTTCTATCACCTTCAACACGGCGGGGGCTCGGCGCTTCGGCAACGTGACGCGCGATAACGTCAACAAGCCGTTCGCGATCATCCTCGACGACAAGATCTTGTCGGCGCCGAACATCAACGAACCGATCCTCGGCGGCCAGGCGCAGATCAGCGGCAATTTCACGGTCGAAAGCGCCAATCAGCTGGCTGTCTCGCTCGCGTCGGGCAAGCTGCCCGTGAAGCTCAACGTCATCGAGGAGCGGACAGTCGGGCCCGACCTGGGCAAGGACTCGATCCACAAGGGTGCGGTGGCCAGCATCGTCGCGACGCTCGGCGTGATCCTGTTCATGCTCGTGACCTACGGCCGGTTCGGCGTCTACGCGACCGCCGCGCTGGTGGTGAACGGGCTGATGATCCTGGGCGTCATGGCCATCTTCAATGCCACCCTCACGCTGCCCGGCATTGCCGGCTTCGTGCTCACGATCGGCGCCGCGGTCGACGCGAACGTGCTGATCAACGAGCGCATTCGCGAAGAGCAGAGGCGCGGCCGCCGTATCCTCGATGCGATCGAGACTGGCTACAAGGAGGCCTCGACGGCGATCTTCGACGCCAACATCACCAATGTCATCGCCGCTGTGCTCATGTGGTACTTCGGCTCCGGCCCGGTGCGCGGCTTCGCCGTCGTGCTGATGATCGGCATCATCACGTCTGTGTTCACCGCGGTGAATTTCACCCGCATGCTCGTCGCGCTCTGGGTCCGCCGCAAGCGGCCGCGCGTACTCCATATTTGAGGCGGCCCTGATGAAGCTCCTGAAGCTTGTTCCTGACAACACCAACTTCGACTTCATGCGCTGGCGCAACATTGCGCTTGTGCTGTCGATCATCGCGACCGCCGCCAGCTTGGCCGTGGTCGGCATCAGAGGGCTGAATCTCGGCGTCGACTTTGTCGGCGGTCAGATGATCCGGACGACCTTCGCCAAGCCCATCGATGTCGAGGGTCTCCGCAGCCGGGTCGACGGGCTCCATCTCGGCGAATCAAGCATCCAGGAGTTCGGCGGACCCACCAGCTACCAGATCCGCCTGCCCAAGCCCGAAGGCGGGGAAACGGCGGCCAATCGCGCCGCGAGCCAGGTCCGCGCGATGCTCCAGAGCAATTACCCCGGTTCGCGCGTCGACGCGGTCGAGACCGTATCGGGCAAGGTCAGCGAGGAGCTCGCGCGTGACGGCGCCCTCGCCATCGCGCTCGCGATGATCGGCATCGCCATCTACATCTGGTTCCGCTTCGAATGGCAATTCGGTGTCGGCGCGCTCGTCACCCTGTTCCACGACGTGTCGATGACGCTCGGCTTCTTCTCGTTCACCCAGCTGCAGGTCGACCTCAACGTCGTCGCGGCGATCCTGACCATCGTCGGTTACTCTCTCAACGACACGGTCGTGATCTACGACCGGATCCGCGAGAACCTGCGCAAATATCGCAAGATGGCGATCATCCCGCTGCTCAACCTCTCGCTGAACGAGACGCTTTCGCGGACGATGGTGACCTCCCTGTCCATCCTGTTGGCGCTCGGCTGTCTCCTGCTCCTCGGGCCGGAGGTGATCTTCGGCCTCACGATCGCGATCTTCCTCGGCATTTTCGTCGGGACCTATTCGTCGATTTACATCTCCTCGCCGGTGCTCGTGTGGCTTGGAGTCAAGCCGGACAGCTTCCTCAAGGGCGACGAAAAAGAAGAAGCCGGGCCGCAGCCCGCCTGATCCGTTCAGCCGCGGCCAAGCTTCGCGGCGCCATGCAATGCCTTGGCCTGCCATGGCGGCCACGCTAATGAGGTTCCGATGTTCAAGTTGACCCGTTCCGCCGCCCTGTTGATCGCCTGCGGCGCCTTCGTTCCGCTCGCCGGTTGCGCCACCGACAAGAACAAGGGGGATACCTCCTACGTCGCCCGCGACGTCAATACGCTCTACGCTGCGGCCAAGCGGCAGATGGACGGCGGCGCCTATGAACAGGCTGCCAAGCTGTTCGACGAAGTCGAGCGCCAGCACCCCTATTCCGTCTGGGCGCGCCGCGCTCAGCTGATGAGCGCCTTCAATTATTACATGGCGCAAAAATATACGGATGCGATCAGCTCGGCGCAGCGGTTCGTCACGATTCACCCCGGCAATGCCGAGGCGCCTTACGCTCATTATCTGATCGCGATGAGCTATTATCAGCAGATCGAGGACGTGACGCGCGACCAGGGGATCACCCAGCAGGCGTCCGACGCGTTCGGCGAGCTGATCCGCCGCTATCCGCAAAGCCGGTACGCTTCGGATGCTCGCCTCAAGCTCGACCTGATCCGCGACCATCTCGCGGGCAAGGAGATGGAGATCGGCCGCTTCTACCAGCGTTCGGGTAACTGGCTCGCCGCGAGCCTGCGATTCCGCGAGGTCGTCGAAAAATATCAGACGACCAGCCACGCGCCCGAGGCGCTCGAACGAATGGTCGAATGCTATCTGGCGCTCGGCGTTCCCGATGAAGCGCGCAAGGCCGCTGCCGTGCTCGGCCGGAATTATCCGAACACTTATTGGTACCGGCAGTCGCTCCGCCTGATGCTGAAGCATTATCCGGGCGCCACGCCGGTCCGAGCCGAAGCTCCCACCCCGCCGCCTACCAAGGGGCAATGAGCTGGGCGCGAGGTCCCGGCACTGAATGCTGAGGCAGCTCGCCGTTCAAAATGTCGTGCTCGTCGATCGGCTCGAGCTCGAATTCGAGCAGGGCCTGAGCGTACTCACCGGTGAGACAGGTGCGGGCAAATCGATCCTGCTCGACGCGCTTGGCCTGGCGCTTGGCGCCCGCGCCGACGCGGGGCTTGTGCGATCGGGCACGGAGACCGCGACGGTTAGCGCGGAGATCGAGCTGCCACGCGCGCATGTCGCGCTAGGCCTGCTTTCCGAGCAGGGCGTCGACATCGAGCCCGACGAGCCCTTGATCGTTCGGCGCACTCTGAAGAGCGATGGTGGAAGCAGGGCTTTTATCGGTCCAAGCGCGGTCGCAGCCGGGCTGCTTCGGGAAATCGGCGCCTTGCTCGTCGAGGTTCACGGCCAGCATGACGACCGCGGACTGCTCAATCCAAAGGGGCATCGCCAGCTTCTCGACGCCTATGGCAAGCTGGACGTCGAAGGCGTCAGCGCCGCCTGGTCGCGGGTCACCGAAATAGAAGCTGAGCTTGGACGGGTCCGAGCCGAGGCTGCGCTTGCGGAGCGCGACCGCGAATGGCTCGAACATTCGAGTGCCGAGATCGAACGGCTCGCTCCAGAGGAAGGCGAGGAAGCGCGGCTCAGCGACGAACGAGCGGCAATGCAGGCAGGCATGAAGGCCGGAGAAACGTTGACCGGCCTCGACGAACTGATCGGTGGCGCGGATGGAGCGCTGGCTCAGCTTCGCCAGGCTGCGCGCCGGATCGAGCGCGGCGCGACCGAGCACCCGCTGCTTGCCGAGGCCCTGGCAGCGCTCGACCGCGCGGTAATCGAAGCCAGCGACGCCGAAGACCGGATTGCCCGCGCGGCGGACGCCCTGGTCTTCGATCCGGCGCGGCTCGAGCTCGTCGAATCCAGGCTGTTCGACATAAGGGCGCTCGCGCGGAAGCATCGCGTCGATCCTGACGCGCTCGTCGCCCTGAGCGAACAAATGAGAAGCCAGCTCGCCACGATCGAGGCCGGGAGTGAGCGAATTGATGCGCTGGACAACGCGCTGGTCGCGGCCCGCGAAGCCTATGCCGCTGCCGCCGACGATATCAGCGCGAAGCGCAGAAAGGCCGCAGCGATGCTCGATGCCGCCGTGGCGGCCGAGCTTGCGCCGCTGAAGCTCGACGCTGCGCGCTTCCGAACCGCGATTGTGCCATCCGAGCCGGGCCCTAGCGGCAGCGACCGCATCGAATTCGAAGTGTCGACCAATCCGGGCGCGCCGTTCGGTCCGTTGACGCGCATCGCGTCGGGCGGTGAACTGTCGCGCTTCATCCTCACATTGAAGGTTGCGCTGGCCGAGGCTGGAACTGCCGCAACGATGATTTTCGACGAGGTCGACCGCGGCGTCGGCGGCGCAGTGGCAAGCGCGATCGGCGAAAGGCTCGCCCGGCTCGCAAAGGCCTCTCAGGTGCTGGTCGTCACCCACTCCCCGCAGGTCGCGGCTCGCGCCGCTCATCACTATCGCATCGAAAAATCGCATGGACCGGATGGCACCCGGACAAGCGTCCATAAGCTTGCGCCGGGCGAGCGGCGCGAAGAAATCGCGCGCATGCTATCGGGTGCGTCCGTAACCGAAGAAGCGCGCGCCCAGGCGGCGAAGTTGATGGAGGCTGCATGAGCAGGGAAACACCGGTCCCGTTGGAGTTTGAAGGCGAGCAGCTGGAAGGCATATTCGTCGGTCGACGAGACGGGCAGGCCCGTCCCACCGTGATCCTGATTCCGACCGTCATGGGCGTCTCGGATCTCGAGATCGGGTTCGGGCGTCAACTCGTCGAGCTCGGGTTCAACGCTTTCGTTGCCGATCTTTTCGGGAAGAAGTTCCGGGGAAGCGCGCGCGACGTCATGTTCGGCGAGATGAACCGTTTGAAGGGCGACCGTGGCGCGCTTCGTCGACGTCTCACCACAGTGCTCGACCAGGTCCGCGGCCTCGGCGAGGTGGAGGAAGGGCGCGTCGTCGTCGCCGGCTATTGCTTCGGCGGGATGTGCGCTCTGGACGTCGCGCGCAGTGGCGCGGAGATTGCCGGCGCGGTCTCGTTCCATGGCCTCTTCGACCCGCCCGGCCTCTCGCCGGAGAAGGTCAAGGCCAAGGTCGTCGCCTTCCACGGCTGGGACGATCCGATGGTCCCGCCGGAAAAGGTGGTCGCTCTTGGGCAAGAGCTGACCGAAGCAGGCGCCGACTGGCAGATCCACGCCTACGGCAATGTCGCCCACGGCTTCACCAACCCAAAGGCCGCAGACCTCCAGATCGACGGCGTGCGCTACAACGCGCTGGCCGCGGAGCGGTCGTGGACCGCATTCATCAACTTCCTGGAGGAAGTGTTCGGCGGGGATGGCTGACACGATCAGCGAGGCCGACGCAGCCAATCGCATGATGCGGCTGGCCAGGGAGATCGCTCGGCACGACAAGCTTTACCACGACAAGGACGCGCCCGAGATCTCGGATGCGGACTATGATGCGCTCATCCGCGAAAATCGTGAGCTCGAGGAGCGTTTCCCCCATCTCGTTCGCGCCGACTCTCCGTCGAAGCGGCTTGGCGCGGTACCGAGCTCCACGCTCGCAAAGGTTGCTCATGCCCGGCCGATGCTCAGCCTGGACAACGCGTTCAGCGCTGATGAAGTGCGTGACTTTGTCGCGCGGGTGCGCCGCTTCCTAAGCCTGGCGGCGGAAGAGCCGGTCGCGATCACGGCCGAGCCGAAGATCGACGGGCTGAGCTGCTCACTTCGTTATGAGGGCGGACAGCTCGTTCTCGCCGCGACGCGGGGCGACGGCACGGTCGGCGAAGACGTCACCGCGAATGTTCGGACGATTGGCGACATCCCGCAGGTTCTGACCGACGCCCCAGACGTGCTCGAAGTTCGAGGCGAGGTCTACATGTCGAAGGCGGACTTTGCGGCGCTCAACGCGCGGCAGGAAGCCACCGGCGGAAAGGTCTTCGCGAACCCGCGCAATGCCGCGGCAGGCTCACTGCGCCAGAAGGACCCCGGCATTACCGCCTCACGCCCCCTGCGCTTCCTGGCGCACGGCTGGGGCGAGGTCAGCGAGCCGCTGGGCACGCTGCAGCTACTGGCCATGAAGAAGATCGAATCCTTCGGCTTTCCGATCAGCGATCTTCTGAAGCGCTGCGAGACCGTCGACGAAGCACTCGAACATTATGCGCGCATTGAAGCGGTGCGCGCCGACCTGCCCTACGACATCGATGGGGTCGTCTATAAGGTCGGCCGCCTGGACTGGCAGGAACGGCTCGGCTTCGTCGGCCGTGCGCCGCGCTGGGGGCTCGCCCACAAATTCCCTGCCGAGAAGGCCGAGACTACGCTCGAAGCCATCGACATCCAGGTCGGCCGCACTGGGAAGCTGACCCCGGTCGGGCGGCTGAAGCCCGTCGGCGTCGGCGGCGTGATTGTTGCCAACGTCACTCTCCACAATCGTGCCGAGATCGAACGTCTCGGCCTTCGCATCGGCGATCGCGTCCGGATACAGCGCGCGGGCGACGTTATTCCGCAGGTGGTCGAGAATCTCACCCGTGACGAGCCGCGTCCGCCTTATATTTTCCCCGACCACTGCCCTGAATGCGGCAGCGAAGCGGTCAGCGAGGAAGGCGAAGTCGATGTCCGCTGCACGGGTGGCTTAATTTGCCCTGCACAACGTTTCGAACGACTGAAACATTTTGTTTCACGAAGCGCGCTGGATATAGAGGGACTTGGCGAGAAATCTATCGCGGAATTCATAGACTTAGGCTGGCTGCATTCCCCCGCGGACATCTTCCGTCTGCACCGCCATAGCGGCGAGTTGCTTGGCCGCGAGGGCTGGAAGGAAAAGTCGGTCGAAAACTTGCTCGCTGCCATCGAGGCAAAGCGCGCGCCGGACGGTCCTCGCTTCCTGTTCGGGCTGGGCATCCGCCACGTCGGGATCGTGACCGCCCGGGACTTGCTGAAATGTTTCGGGACGGTCGAGGAATTGCGCCGCGTTGCAACCTCCGAAACGGCGCAGCCCGAACTTGCCGGAGTTGAAGGCGTCGGCCCCGTAGTCGCCGAAGCGCTGGTCGACTTCTTCCACGAGCCGCACAACCGTCAGGTTCTCGACGACTTGCTCTCGGAGGTTTCGCCCAAGCCCTTCGTGAGCGGCGCGCGTCAGACCGAATGGAGCGGCAAGACCATCGTCTTCACCGGCAGCCTCGAAACGATGAGCCGCGATGAGGCGAAGGCGCAGGCGGAACGCCTCGGTGCAAGGGCGGCGGGCTCGGTTAGCGCCAAGACGGACCTGGTCGTCGCCGGACCGGGTGCAGGCTCAAAGCTCAAGAAAGCGGAAGAGCTTGGCGTCCGAGTGATCAACGAAGAGGAATGGGCGAGGATCGTCGCCGATGCCTGATCCTCATGCCGTGGCCGGCTGCGCGATGGCGGAGTCGCGCTGAAGCGCGCGAGAGGCCATTACCGCGGCAAAGGTCAGCAATCCTGCGCCGGAAAGCAGAAGCCCAGCATATCGCAGATTGCCTGCATTGCTCATCATCTGCGCGATAATCGGAATGCAGGCGCCGCCGATCACCCCACCCGTGTTGAAGGCAAAAGCGAAGCCTGAGTAGCGCACGCGGACCGGATAGAGGCGACAGAGCCAGGTGCTGAAGGATGAATTGCTGATCGCCCAGCAAGCGTTGCAGGCGAACAGTATCGCGCCGATGATCAACAGTGATCCGGAGGCGAGTGCGGGACCGAACAGGACCCCGACCGGCACAGTGCCGAGTGCAGCGACCAGGACGTACCGGGCGTTGTTTGTCCGGTCCGCATGTGCCGCGAAGAAGATCATGAACGGCAAGGCGCAAAACAGGGCGGAGAGCTGGATAAGCAGAAACGTTTCACGATCGTAACCCAGCGGCCCGGTCCCCTGGGCGAGCGCAAAGGGACCCGCCATGTAAACCAATGCAAAGCCGCAGATTAGGCTGATGCAGCCTGTCAGGACGGCCAGCGGGCTTTCCGCGAACAGCCGAACTATCGGAATGCGTGGCGGAGCTTCCTTTGTCAGGGCTTCGCGAAACTCAGGTGTGTCGGCGACGCGTAGCCGCACCCAGAGGCCGATTGCGATCAAAACTGCACTGGCGAGGAACGGCACACGCCAGCCCCACGCCACGAAATCCTCGCCGGGCATGATGGCCCCCATGGTCAGGAGGACTGACGTTGCCGCCATATTCCCGATTGCCGATCCCAGCGCCGGCATGGTGCCGAAGCGACAGTCCCATCCCTCCGGCGCAGTTTCGATCGACAGCAGTGCCGCACCGGCCCATTCGCCGCCGAGACCAAACCCTTGGCCGAAGCGCGCAAGGCAGAGCAGCGCGGGCGCGATCCATCCAGCCGTCGCGTAGGTCGGAATGAACGCGATTGCGAGCGTGCAAATCCCCATGAGCAGCATCGTAGCGATGAGCATCGACTTGCGGCCGATCCGATCTCCGAAATGGCCGAATGTGATCGCGCCGATCGGCCGCGCAACGAAGGCGAGACCAAAGCTGACCAGCGCGAGCAATGTCTGCGCGGCTGCGGATTTTACGGGAAAGAATAATGGCCCGAAGACAAGGGCCGCTGCATATCCGTAAAGGTAGAAATCGTAATATTCGACTGCGGTGCCGACGATGGATGCAGTGAGGATGCGCCGATGCGAGCGTAACGGCTGAGTGTCCACGAATGCCCCCCATTCGCCGCCCTCAGGCACGTATACGGGTACCGCGTGGGCCGGAGCATGCGGGACGAGGACAAGTGCGTCCTCTTGAAAGACCGAGTCAAGCGAAAGCGAAGCCTAGTGCGCCCCGGACGTTCTCCGGATGAAGTCGGCGACATTGTCGTGCAGCGCGACCAGCGACGGGTGATGCGCGTAGACCATGTGTCCCGCCTCGTAATAGCGATACTCGATATTGTTCAGCAGGTTTGCGGGAACCGGAAGGTGCCGCATCTCATATTTTCCCGCGAAGTAGGGCGTGGAGACGTCGTAATAGCCGCCGTTCACCATCACCTTTAAGTCGGGGTTCTGCTTCATCGCGACGGCGAGGTCGGTAAGCACGTTCGGAAGGGCGATCAGCGGGTCGCCGGCGCCGGGCGGCTCATGTTTGTAGTCCCAATCCTCGTAGACGGAGATCCCCGACTTGAACTCGATGCCTTCCCCGTAGCGGAGCCTGTCACGAACGTAGCCATTATATGCCGCGACGTAGGCCGCGCTGATCGCCGCGCTTTGCGGGTCATAGCTCGCGACCTTGCTCAAGGGGTCGATCGTCGCGCCGAGAAAGCGCGTGTCGAGCGTCCCGACAGTGGTCGCCTGTTCGGACAGCAACTCCTTCTGGAACGCTCCATATTCGATACGCAGGTTTGTCTTGAGCAGGTAAGCGACCGGCAGACCCGTGTATGCCGAGAGCTGCCCCGCGATGCGGTCGCGCTCCGCGCTCGTCAGCTCGTTACCCTTCATCAAAGCCTGCGCGTAATCCGTGGTCGCGAATGCTTCGACCTGGCCGAGGAAACTTTGCAGGTCTCCAGCGGGCCGAGCGATCCGGTTGTGATACCAGGCCGTGGCTGCATAGGTGGGCAGGCTGACGACGTACGGCAGGTCGACGCCCGGGTTTAGCTGCGGATCGTCGGGCATCAGATCCCAGTTGAGGATATCCGAAAGCAGGATCAGGCCGCTGAGGTCCACGTCCTTGTCCTGGAGCGACAGCGCCAGCCCGGCTCCACGCATCGTCCCGTAACTTTCGCCAAACACATATTTCGGCGAGCTCCAGCGTCCGTATTTCGACAGGAATTGCGTGATGAACTGCGTGAAGGCGTCAATGTCCTGGTCGACGCCGTAGAAGCCCTTTTCCTTGTCCTTGCCCGCGATCCTGCTGAAACCTGTCCCGGGAGCATCGATGAAGACCAAATCGCTGGCGTCGAGGAGGCTCTGGTCGTTGTTGATCAGCTGATATGGCGCTGAAGTGTGCCGCTCATCGAGCGTCTGCACGCGTTGCGGCCCGAAGGCGCCCATGTGGAGCCAGACAGTCGAGGAACCGGGGCCGCCGTTGAACAGGAAGGTGATCGGCCGATCGACGGCCGGAGCGCCCTCCCTGAAATAGGCCGCATAGAACATCGAAGCCTCGGCCTTGGGCTTGTCCTCGTCCTCGTCCCCGCCCTTCGAGCTCGCCGCCGCCTCGATCGCGTCCGTGTCTTCCCATCCCTTCGAATGGACCACGAGCGTGCCGGCAACCGCACGATAAGCGATGCGCCGTCCCCCGACCGTCACGGAGCCGGTTGAGCGGACCTCCGTCGGCACGAAGAACGGCTTTGCCGGCTCCGCGTCTGCTTTCGGTTTGTCGGCTTTCGACGGTGATGCCGGCACCGACACCGCCGCCTCGGGCTTCACCGGCTTTTCGGCGACGGGCTGCGCCGTAGCGGCCTGCGCGGCCAAAGCGGCAAGGATCGCCGCGTTCATCAAGCCGCGGCTTCCTGATCCTCTTCGTCGGCTGGATCGCCATCCTCGCGGCGGAGCCAGAACATCTCGCTCGCCCAGGCGCGCAACTCCTCCGACGCATCCTTCCATTCCCAAAGCCCGCTTTCGTCGAACCGCAGGTCGCGGTCGGGATCGAAGTCGAAGGTTTTGAATTCGTTGTTGAGCTCGGTGTAGCGCCGGTTGACGAGGTCGCCATGCCACAGGTGCAGAAGGTCGCCGGGAACGACCCCGACCTTGCCGTGGACCAGATCCCTCGCTTTCACCGCCCAGGTGAAGAAGTGCTTCAGATACTTTTGCTGCGGCCCGATCATCCGGCCGATGCACGGGCTGTGCCGCATGCCGCCAACGAACGCATGGGACATCAGATGGTCGCCGCTGCAGGTGAGGCAGGCGTCGTAGAGCCCGATCTCCTCAAACAGCTCGCGCCGCGCAGCCCAGGCGAAACCGGTGTGTCCGTGCTGGTAGAATTCCCCCCCGCGCGCCACGCCGGGCTTTTGAGAATAGACCTGCGCGAAGGATTCATAGGTTTCACCGCGCCCGTCGAATGTGGTCGTTCCGCGCGGCAGGCGGACGCACCAGTCGAAGGGCTGAACCACCATGTGGGTATCGAGGGCTTCCGAAGTCAGCCTGACCCAGTCGGGATTTCCGAACAGCACGTCATTGTCGAACCAGCCGATCTTGGTGCACGATTTTGGCAACGTCGCCGCGGCGATGTTGAGCAGCCGCTCCTTCTGCCACATCAGGCCGTCGCCGCGCAGCCGGAGGACGCCGTCGCCTGCGGGAAGCTCGAACTCCTCTTCCCCGAATGCGAGCTCGGCCACGAGGACGTTCGCGCCAGACTTCTTCATCCCATCCATGAACAGGTCGAAGTTATAGCGCTTCGTCTTGTAGCGGCACGGGTTGAAGTAGCAGGTAATCACCCAGAAGTCGGAAGCCATTATACTCTCGCAATTGGAATCAATGAGAATTTCGAGTTGCTATCTGGCAGCGGCGCCTTCTCATCGCCAGCCTTAATGCTAGCATTCGGACGTTCAAACGTCCGCTCGTCGAAAAAGCAGAACCGGCCATTCACTATTGCCACAGTCGCCGAGCACAGCGCCGAGTGATTCATACGCAGCCCGCACCGCCGCCGCCTGCGTGTCGAGCAGGCCTGCCAGGATGATTGCCCCGCCCGGCGTCAGGGCGTCCACAAATCCGGGTGCTAGCTCGATCAGCGGGCCGGCGAGAATATTGGCGATGATCAGGTCGAATGGGGCGCGGGCGGCGAGCAATGGAGAATCCATCCCATCCGCTGCGCCGAGCAGCAACTCTCCGGGCGCATGACCAAGCCGTACATGATTGATCGCGGCATTTTCGCGACAGACGTCGATGGCGATCGGGTCAATGTCCGTCGCGATGCAACGTGCCCCCGGCCACAGCGCGAGCGCGGCGAAGGCCAGCAAGCCGGTGCCGGTTCCAATGTCGGCAATGTTGCCGAAATGCTCCCCTTCGCGTTCCAGCCGATCGAGCGCTTCCAGGCACCCGGCAGTGGTCGCGTGCTGCCCGGTCCCGAAAGCTAGGCCGGCATCGATCTCGAAAGCCACGGTGCCCGGAGGGACATTTCGGTACATTGGCGTGTGCACGTAGAAGCGCCCGGCGCGGATCGGCTGCAGCCCCGCCTGGCTCATCGTGACCCAGTCCGCCTCTCCAAGCTCTTCGATGCGGGGGTCGCCGTTACCAAGCGAAGCGAGTGTTGCGATTTCCCGATCGGTAGGCGGATGCTCGAAATAAGCGTGGATCAACCAGTCGTCGGGCTTGTGCGGATCGGGTTCGTCGGCGACCAGCACCGGCGGATCAGCGCATCTCGCGAAGGCATCGCCCGCGTCGGGAATCGATTCTCCCTGAGCCCGCGTGCACGGCACCGTTACGCGAAAGCTCACTTGCCTTTCGCCTCCTCCGCCAGCCGCTCGTCGAGCTGCTTCCCGATCGCATCGGCGTAAGCGCGGCAGGCGTTGGGATCATCGAGCGGCGCGCGACCCGCCATTCGGTCGATCAGCTTGCTGGCCGAAGGATGCGGCGTGAGCAGGATGTCGCACTCGACCTTGCGCAGCTTGTCCAGGGAAGCGCGATAGGCCTGGAGGTAGGCCGGATGATCGGAAAACCGATAGCCCTCCTTGCTCACTGGCGTCAGGCTGTCGGCATAGACGATCCGCCTGCACACCCCTCCGTCGCAGCTACCCCAGTGCCAGCTGAGGGCGCCCGGGGTGTGACCCGGCGTCGCGATGGCCGTCAGGGAGAGATTACCGAGCCGAACATCCTCGCCATCGTGAATGACCCGATCGACACGTGCCTTCTCGATCGGCTTCTGGGTCCCTGCTTGGGGATCCTCCGCTCCGTCGAGCCCCGTCTCGAAGACTTTGGCGGCGGCCGGTGACGCGAAAAGCTGCGCGCCTGTCAGGCGCTGCAACCTCGCGATTCCTCCGACATGGTCGATATGCTCGTGGCTCTGCAGGAGTATCCTCACGTCCTGCAACCGAAACCCGAGCGCCTGGATGTTGTCCGCGATCAGGTCCGCGTCATGCTCGGTCCCGCCATCGATAAGGATATGCCCGCCGGTCCCGGTGATCAGGATCGAAGCGATGCCGCAGGTGCCGACCAGATAGGTATTCGCATGGATGCGCACGGGCGGCGCCGGCTTGTCCCAATCATCCCAATCCTTGCAACGCGCGGCGAACTCCGGGCCGGAAATCTCCATCGGAGCCCTGGGCTGTTCGACCTGCCGCGGCGTTTTCTGGAGCGGGATCGTGATCGGAAAGCCTTGCGCAGCGGCAAGTGCAATCGCGACGCTAGCGAACATAGCTGGCGCCGTTCACGTCGATGACGCTGCCCGTGGATGAAGCCGGTGCATCGATGGCCAGCCAGCGGATCACCTCCGCGACTTCGTCGGTACTTGCTACCCGGCCGAGGGGAATGTCCGCGACGATCTGCGCACCTCCCCGCCCCTGCAGATATTCCTCCGTCATCTCCGATACCGTGAAACCTGGAGCGACCCCGAAGCACAATATGCCCTCGGCCGCGTAGCCTCGCGCGATCGTCCGGGTCATCCCGACAAGCGCCGCTTTGGATGCGGCATAGTGCCAATGCTGCGGGCTATCGCCGCGAAACGCGGCGCGGCTCGCGACGTTCACGATACGGCCGGGAGCTCCCGCATCGAGGAAGTGCGAAACCGCAAGCTTGCAGAGATCGGCCGGGGCCTGGAGGTTGATCGTCAGGGTTCGATTCCAGGCCTCGCGCCATTCCTCGTCGGTCACATTGTCCGCGACCCCCTCGTAAATGCCCGCGTTGTTGACCAGGACGTCGATCTGGCCGCCGAGCTCATCGAGCGCGGTGTCCCAGATATTTCGAGGCGCGGTGGGATCCATGAGGTCGCCGGCGATGAGATCGTCGCTGCCCTTGGTCGAATGACCAACGACATGGTGGCCGCATTTCTTCAGCAATGCATAGACCGCCGCGCCGATGCCGCGGCTTGCCCCCGTGATCAGGATGTTCATGGCGGCGGATTAGCCGATCCGCCGCGGCAACGGGAGTGGGAGTTACGCAGCCATTCCGTTGACGAAGGCTTTGGCGGTCGTCTTGAAGTTGACGATCTGCTCGGAGAAGCGGCCGAAGCCCTGCTCCACCTCGTCGATGTCCTTCGCGACATTCTCGGTATCGGACCGGATCGCGGCGATGGTCGAGCTCATTGAGTCCGCCGCGAGCGCGGTCTCGTCCACCGCGGCAGTGATCATCGTCACCGTCTGCGCCTGAAGCTCCATCGCCTGGCGGATACGGTCCGCGGAGCTCTGCACTTCCTCCACCGTGCCCTGGATCGAGCCGTTCGCGTCCACCGTCTGTCGAGTGGCCTGCTGGATCGCCGTAATCTTGGCGGTGATGTCGTCCGTCGCCCGTGCCGTCTGAGAAGCGAGGCTCTTCACCTCCTGCGCGACGACCGCGAAGCCGCGGCCTGCATCTCCGGCGCGGGCCGCCTCGATGGTGGCGTTGAGTGCCAGGAGATTGGTCTGACCGGCAATGTCGCGGATCAGCGAGAGGATCGATTCGATCGCTTCGACGTGGGACGAAAGAGCCTGGCTGACTTTCACAGCCTGGCTTGCCTGATCGCCCGCGCGAGTGGCAACGCCGGCCGCGACTTCAACTTCGGAACGTGCGTCCTCGATCGCGCGGATCAGGCCAGCGGCGGTCTGGGCGGCTTCGCGCATGGCGACGGCCGATTGCTCGGCCGCGGCGGCGACTTCGCTGGTCTTGCCGAGCATGCCGCGTGCCGATGCGGCGGTAGAGCGCGTACGATCGGTCAGAGCGCGGGATTGCTCGGTGCTGGCGCGAACCAGGTCGCTGACGCGGCGTTCGAACTGCTCGCTCTCGCGTCCGCGCTGATCGGCGGCCTCGATCGCCTCGAGGAGGGCAACCTGCGCAAGAATGATGTCCGTTTCGAACATGCTGAGGCGAAGGAACGCGCCGACGCATTCCTCGAGCTTCACGGGATCGTTCGAGAAGCGCTCGACGATGGCAGACACGATCTTGCTCGCTACGCGGGTGCGGTCTGCAATATAGCCGGGGACAGAGATCCGCTCGGCATAAATGAGGCGCCCATATTCGGCGATGCCCTGGACCCAACCGGTGTCCACCCGGCCGGAGTAAATGGCGCTGTAGCGCTCCGCCCGATCCGGTCCGAGCTCGTTGAGGACCTCCGCGGCGATCAGGTCCGTGGCGTTGTCACGCAGAAGAGCGATATCGGCTTCAAGCGACCCGCGAGGGTTATAAGCCGCAAGGCGCGCGCTCACCTGCTGGTCTGTCAGCCGCTGCAGATGTCCAGTATCGCCGCTCATCAATCGCTCTCCAGTGAATTCGCCTCTTGAGGTGGCTCTTGCCCGACAATGGTTAAGACCGGGTTAGGCGTGCGCCCGAATCTTGCCTCTGCCGAGACCGCGCCCTAAGCGCCCCGAACATGGCAACGACCCGATCCCGCCCGCTTTCGCCCCATCTCACCATCTGGCGATGGGGACCGCACATGACGGTCTCCATTCTGCACCGCGTAACCGGCGGCGCTTTGGCAGTTGCCGGCCTAGCGGCGCTCACCTGGTGGCTTCTGGCGATCGCCGAGGGTGGAGACGCGTATCAGCGGTTCGCGACGGCTGCCCGCCATCCAATCGGCATCATCGTCCTGGTCGGCCTGACATGGAGCTTCTTCCAGCACCTGCTGTCCGGTGTGCGACACCTGGTCATGGACAGCGGCGCTGGCTTCGAGCTCAACACCAACAAAAAGTTCGCGATCCTGACGATCGTCGGATCGCTTCTTCTGACCGCAGTCCTCTGGGGCTGGCTGCTGGGAGTACGCCCATGAGCCTTGGTGATAGCTCGACTCCGCTCGGGCGGGTGCGCGGCCTCGGCTCCGCTCGCGAAGGCGGCGAACATTGGCTGAGCGAGCGCGTGACCAGCGTCGCCCTCCTCTTGCTCGGCACATGGCTGATCGCCTCGTTGCTGATGCTGCCCGCGCTAGACCAACGCACGCTCAGCGAATGGCTAGGCTCGCCATGGGGAGCGGTCCCGATGGCGCTTCTGGTCATCGTCGGGTTCAAGCATGCGCTCGACGGCCTGAAGGTCGTAGTCGACGACTATGTTCATGAGCCGGGCAACAATTTCGCCTTGAACACGCTGCTGCTCTTCCTCGCCGTCGGGGGTGGCGCGCTGGCGCTATACGCGCTCGCGAAAATCTCCTTCGGAGGCCACGCTTGAGCTCCGCCTACAAAATTGTCGACCATACCTATGACGTGGTGGTCGTTGGAGCGGGCGGCGCGGGCCTTCGCGCGACGATGGGCGCTGCCGGCGCAGGCCTGAAAACCGCCTGCGTCACGAAGGTTTTCCCGACCCGCAGCCACACGGTAGCAGCGCAAGGCGGCATCGCCGCGAGCCTCGGCAACATGGGCCCGGACCACTGGACCTGGCACATGTACGATACCGTCAAGGGCTCCGACTGGCTCGGCGATCAGGACGCTATCGAATATCTGACCCGCGAAGCTCCGGCGGCGGTCATCGAGCTCGAGCATGCCGGGATGCCGTTCAGCCGGACCGCCGACGGGCGCATCTACCAGCGCGCATTCGGCGGAATGACGCAAAATATGGGCGAAGGCCCCGCGGCGCAACGCACCTGCGCGGCTGCCGACCGCACCGGCCATGCGATGCTTCACACGCTCTACCAGCAGAGCCTGAAGTATGACGCGGATTTCTTCATCGAATATTTCGCGATCGACCTGATCATGCAGGACGGCGCCTGCCGGGGCGTCGTCGCCCTTTGCCTCGACGACGGGTCGATCCACCGCTTCCGCGCGCAGGCGGTGGTCCTGGCGACAGGCGGCTACGGCCGCGTCTATTTTTCGGCCACCTCGGCGCACACCTGCACTGGTGACGGGAACGCCATGGCGCTTCGCGCCGGCCTCCCGCTGCAGGACATGGAGTTCGTGCAGTTCCACCCGACCGGCATCTACGGGGCAGGCGTACTCATCACCGAAGGTGCGCGCGGCGAAGGCGGCTATCTCACCAACAGCGAGGGTGAGCGCTTCATGGAGCGCTACGCACCGTCCGCGAAGGACCTCGCCAGCCGGGACGTCGTATCGCGCTCAATGGCGATGGAAATCCGCGAAGGCCGGGGCGTCGGCGAGCATAAGGATCATATCTTCCTTCACCTCGACCATATCGACCCCAAGATCCTGGCGGAGCGCCTGCCGGGAATCACGGAGACCGCGAAGACGTTCGCCGGCGTGGACCTTACCCGCCAGCCGATCCCTGTCGTGCCGACCGTGCACTACAATATGGGCGGCATCCCGACGAACTATCATGGCGAAGTCGTGACGCTGAAGGACGGCAATCCGGATGCGGTCGTCCCTGGCCTCTTCGCGGTCGGAGAAGCGGCCTGCGTCAGCGTGCATGGCGCCAACCGCCTCGGCTCAAACAGCCTGATCGACCTCGTCGTGTTCGGCCGAGCAACGGGACTGAGGCTTGCCGAGACCGTGAAATCCGGCGCGATCCAGGAAGAGCTGCCGAAGGACGGAGGCGATCTCGCGCTGACCCGTCTCGACAAGTTCCGGCATGCTGAAGGCGCGAGCCCCACGGCCGAGATCCGGCTAGACATGCAGCGCACCATGCAGAAGGATGCCGGAGTCTTCCGCACCGAGCGTACTTTGGCCGAAGGCGTCGCCAACATCGACAAGGTCTATGGGCGGATGGCGGACGTGCGGGTCAGCGACCGCAGCCTCATCTGGAACAGCGACCTGGTTGAGACGCTGGAGCTGGACAACCTGCTCTCTCAAGCCGTCGTCACGATGCACTGCGCCGCCAACCGCAAGGAAAGCCGCGGCGCCCATATGCACGAGGATTATCCCAAGCGTGACGACAAGAACTGGATGAAGCACACCGTCGCATGGTTCGGTGGTTGGGGCGGCACGGCCCCGGCTGGTGGGGTCCGGATCGACTATCGCCCAGTGCATGAGTTCACGCTCACGAACGACATTCAGTACATCAAGCCCAAGGCTCGGGTTTACTAGTAGAGCATCAACGCTGGGCGGCCGCGGCCGCCGTGATCTGCTGCGCACAGACGCGCAGGTTCCAATTCCAGCAGCTGCCGTGAATGTCTCGCGAAGCTCCTCCAACGGCCTCGATCCGAGCCTGGTAGGAAATTCGAGTCCAATCCAGCGAGCGTTCGTAACCCACGTCGTTGGGAAGCGTGACGATCACTTCCGCCGGAGAGTTGGCTGCAACCACAACGAAGCGGCGGTCGCTTCTGAATTCCTTGATGACGCTCGAGGCGAACCTTTCGGTCGTCTTGTTCTGGCTGGCTGACCGGAGCTGGACGGCGATCGGAGTCGCGGGAGCGCTGGCCAACAATAGGCCGAAAAGGATGACGGCGGCCACCCGGCTGCCTGCTAATGCGTTGCGGCGATCACGGCCACAAGGCGATGGCGTTCCCAAATCTCGCGCATCGCAAAGAGGCGTCGGGATCGCGCTATGTCGACGGCTTCCTCGTCGTCGCAGGCTTCCACCAGCTCGACGTCCGGGACGATCGAACCTCCCTCGAAAAAGCAGAGGCTGTAAACATGGGGTATCGGGGCCGTGGCCATGCAAGCTCCGGGCTGAGTGACTCTGGCGGCCCAGCGAGAGGGGACAAACGCCGAGCCGCCAGCAGACAATTGGTACGATTTCCGGTCTTGAATCCGTATCAGTAGCTCTACCGAGTTTATGCCGCCTATTGTCTGCAGCCGTTAATCGCTGCCGTGAGGCCATTGGAAGAGTTTCGCTCCCTGAGATCGTTGCAATCGTCCTAGGTCGGCGCGTCTCGCGGGGAGGGCCTATGCGCGCCATTCTGACCTTCGCTCTTATAATGCTCGGGGCCTGCGCGGCGCGGAGCGCGGCGGAGCCCTATCACCTCATCCCCGGCCAGGTGACTCCGAACAAAGGTCCGGACGGAAATACGATTGTCCTCGACGCGCCGGACGGGCTGATCGTCGTCGACACGGGTCGGCATCCGGAGCACGTCCGAGCCATCCTCGCCTACGCTAATGAGCGGCGGAAGCCGATATCGGCGATCGTCAACACGCACTGGCACCTCGACCACACCACCGGCAATTGGGACATCCGCAAGGCCTATCCGAACGTTCGGGTCTATGCCTCGGATGCGCTTGAGGGAGCGTTGGTCGGCTTCTTCCCGACGAGCCGCAAAGGCGCCGAAGAATTCGTCAGATCGGGTAAGGCCTCACCGGCGCAGCGCGCCGAAATGGACCGCAGCTTCCACGTCATGGACCATCCTGAGCTGCTTCGCCCCACCGACGTCATCAGCAAATCGGGTCCAGTCGAGATTGCCGGGCGATCCCTCGACGTCCACCTCACGAAATTCGCCGCCACCGAAGGCGACGTCTGGCTTTATGACCCCAAGGCCAAAATCGCGATCGTCGGCGATCTGGTGGTCGACATCGTGCCGTTCATGGACACGGCTTGCGCCGATGGCTGGGCGAATGCGCTCGACGAGATCGCCGCCCTTCCCTTTCGGACTTTGATCCCCGGACACGGCCCTGTCATGGACCGCACCGACTTCCTCGCCTGGCGGACGGCATACGACAATTTCGTGAAGTGCGGGCATTCGAGCGTGGATGGGAAGGAATGCGTGGCGGGCTGGGAACGCGATGCGGCAAAGTTCATCGACGAAGGACATCGCGCCTATGTCCACGACGCCGCGGGATATTATCTGACCACCCGCCTCCGCTCTTCACCCGAAGAGCAGCAGAAATATTGCAAGCCGCTCAAAACACCATGAACCGCAGGATTTAGCTCAAAGGGCAAAACCCGGCGTCATCCTGCCTGGCTTGCCCTCACCGCGTATTGGAATCTGAAGCAGCGCAACCAGCCCTGGTCCATTGTCGAACAATGCAAGCTCACCGTGGTGCAGGTGAGCAATCGCCTGAGCGAGGGACAGCCCAAGACCCGCCCCCTCCTCGCTTCGGCTGGGATCGAGCCGTCCGAAGCGACGGCGAGCCTCATCCCGCTGCTCCACGGCAATACCGGGGCCGCGGTCCGTTACCCCGAGCTTCAACGTGGAATCTTCGTCATGGACCATGACGGCGATCTCGCCGCCCGAAGACGCATATTTGATCGCATTTTCGATGAGATTGCTCAGCGCCTGGGCGAGCAACTGACGATGAGCGAACACGGGGACGACGACCGTACCTCGGTCGAGCCGCAGGTTTGCCCCCGCCTCCTCGGCTACGGGTTCGTACATCTCGACCAGTTCGGCCGCTAGTTGCGCCGGGTCGAACCAGCTGAACTGGTTCTGGCTGGTGAACGCCTCCGATCGAGCAATCTCGAGCGCGGTGGTCAGGATCCGCATCAGCGAATCCGACTGCCGGATGATGGCCGCGAGCATCAACTCGCGCTCTTCCTCGGTGTCCGCGGCCAACGCGGCATCCGCCGCCGCTCGAAGCCTGCCTACCGGCGACCTCAGGTCATGGGCGAGGCTGTCGGTCAGCATCCTAAGCTCGCTCATCAGCGTCGATATGCGGTCGAGCATCTGATTGATGCGCAACGACAGCCGTCCGAACGAATCGTTGGCGCCCGACAACGGCACGCGACCCGACATGTCGCCACCGCCAATTCGGTCGGCGACCATCACGATATCGTGGATACGGCGGTCGACATACTGGCCCAGTATCAGGCCGCAGAGCAGGCCAAGGATCACCGAGACCGCCAATGCGGCGAGTAGGGACCGCTCCAGCGTTTCCCTCAGGCTGATCCCACCCGTCACCGTCCGGCCGGTGAGCAGCCACTGCCGTCCGGCGATGGGCCGGATGTTCACCGACGCCTCCAGCGCGGAATTATCGCCCTTCATCTTGAGGACCGCCGTCCGGGCCTTCGCGAAGGAGGTGACCGAGGGCGATATGATGGCGTCGATATTACCTTCGAGCGGCCGTCCAGCGCCATCTACTATGGCAACCGCGACCTGATCGCCGGCCTCGGTCGCCTCCGCGATTTCCTGCTTGAGCGAAGCCAGCCCTTCCCGGCGATAGACTTGATCGAGAGCCGCCGACTGCTGAGCAACCTGGTGACGGAGCTCCGTTACGATCTCGTCCCGTGTCTGGAAGTGGATGTACCCAATGATGAGCATGTTCGACGCAAAGGCGAGGAAACCTGCCAGCAACGCTATCCGCAGCTTCGTCGACATCCGATACGGTGCCTAAGCTTCCAGCACGTAACCCGCACCGCGGACCGTATGCAGCAGCGGACGCTCGAAACCCTCTTCGAGCTTCCGCCGAAGCCTGCTCACGTGAACGTCGATCACGTTGGTCGCCGGGTCGAAATGATAGTCCCACACCTGCTCCAGCAGCATGGTCCGCGTGACGACCCGGCCTTCGTTCCGGGCGAGATATTCCAGGAGGAGATATTCGCGCGGCTTCAGGTCGATCTTCTTGCCCGCCCGCTTCACCGTACGCGACATCGGGTCGATCACGAGATCGCCGACCGTCAGTTGAGGATTGGCTGCGACGCGGGCCTCGCTTCGGCGCAGCAAGGCATTGGCGCGTGCCAGCAATTCCGCGAATGAAAAGGGTTTGACGAGATAATCGTCCGATCCGCAATCGAGACCTTCGATGCGGTCTCCAACCGAAGCGAGTGCCGACAGGATCAGGACCGGAGTTTCGATCTGCGCGGCGCGGAGAGCGCGGAGAACGGAAAGGCCGTCCAGCACGGGGACCATCCGGTCGAGGATGATCAGATCGAACGTGCTGTCTGTGGCCCGGTACAGGCCGTCCTGGCCGTTGCTGACCTGCTCTACGAGATGACCTTCCTGGGTAAGGCCGCGGCCCAGATAGTCCGCGGTCTCCGCATCATCTTCAATGACAAGGATCTTCCGGCCCATTGTCTCTCCGCCATCTGCATACGACGCCGCTTACCGGCCCGGCAATGGCGGGGTCGCCGCCCGGCGGAGGGAGCTTGAGGGACGCCGGGCGGCTCGGGGAGGGCGAGTGGTTAGTTATTTGGTCTTCGGAGCCTTGGGCTGGTCCGCCTTTGCGCTGAGCTTGGGCTTGGCGTGTGCCTTGTGCGGCTTGGCCTTTTCAGTCTGGGGCTTGGTGGTCGTAGCCGCCGCAGCAGTCGAACCGGCAAGGAGGCCGATTGCCACAAACGAGGCGATGAGTTGCTTGGTCATGTCATGCGTCTCCTGTGTTGACCGGTGCTACCGGCGTTCCAGGCGGATAGGAGAGCGACCATTTCGCTACTGTGGCGGGTCGATTAAATGTTATTCATGGAAGGTGCCGGCTAGCGCTATTCAGCGACCATCAGCTCCCGCTCAGGCAGCGGAGAATTCTTCACCGTGCGGTCCAGTTCGAGGAGAGTCGCCAGTAGACTCTCCATGCGATCGAGTGGCCAGGCATTCGGTCCGTCGGACTTCGCGTTTGCGGGATCGGGATGCGTTTCCATGAACAATCCGGATATACCGGCCGCAACGGCCGCCCGCGCGAGAACTGGAACGAACTCCCGCTGGCCGCCAGAGCTCGTACCCTGACCGCCCGGAAGCTGCACCGAATGCGTCGCGTCGAACACCACCGGGCATCCTGTGTCACGCAAGATCGCCAGGCTGCGCATGTCGGAGACGAGGTTGTTGTAGCCGAAGGACGCACCCCGCTCGCAGACCATGATCGTCTCCTCGTTCACACCCGAGGCATGCGCCGCGTTACGTGCCTTCTCCACGACGTTCTTCATGTCCCCCGGAGCCATGAACTGCGCCTTCTTGATATTGACGGGTTTTCCGGCGGCGGCAACGGCGTGGATGAAGTCCGTCTGGCGAGCCAGGAAGGCAGGCGTCTGCAGGACGTCGACTGCCTGCGCCGCGGCGGCGATCTGGGGGATGTCGTGAACGTCCGTCAAAACCGGCACGCCGATTTGCTCTCGCACTTTCGAAAGTATCCGTAGCCCCTCGTCCATTCCAAGGCCCCGAAAGCTGCTATCCGAGGTCCGGTTCGCCTTGTCGTAACTGGACTTGAATATGAAGAGGATGCCGAGCTTGTCGGTAATGCTCTTCAACCGTTCAGCCACTCGGAGTTGCAGCTCCTCGCTTTCGACGACGCATGGGCCGGCAATGAGGAAGAGGGGCTGGTCCAGCCCAATCTCGCGATCAAACAGGCGCACGGCGGCTCCTTACCCGAAGGGACCTGGAAGAGCCACGATCGTCACTCGATCCCCGCGGCGGCCAACGCCTTCTCGATCGGGTCGATATCCTCTGGATTGTTGAGTTCGCGGATCGTGAATCGAGGGGGCTCCATCTCGACAATTCGGATCGGGATGCCGACGTCTAGAAAACGCAACTGCTCGAGGCCTTCCAAGACCTCGATCCTCGAAGGCGGACACTCGGCATAGCGCCGGAGCGCACCGGGCCGGTACGCATAGAGGCCGATGTGGAGCTGGACCGGCGACTCATCGCTCGTCGCCTCGAATCCCATCGGCAGGTAAGGAAGCAAGCGCTTGGAGAAATAGAGCGCATATCCCGCAGCATTGGTGACTACGCTTGTCCCGCCAACTCGGCCGGCCTCTTCTTCCTTTTGCAGCTGGTGGAGCTCGGCTGGCCGAAGTCTGATGGAGGCGGTCGCTACGGCTAGCGCCGGATCGCGTCGCATCGCCTCGACTAGATTCTCTGCGAAGTGCGGAGGCGTCAGCGGGGCGTCGCCCTGGAGGTTTACGATGACGTCGACTTCGCCGAGCTCCTGCAGCGCCTCGGCGCAGCGCTCCGTACCGTTTCGAGCATCGGATGACGTCATGATGACGTCAGCACCGAAACCCGTGGCAGCTTCGGCGATCCTCATATCGTCCGTAACGACATGCACCGAGGCCGTGCCTTGCAAGCGCTGCGCTGCCTCGAAGCTGCGCTGGATAAGCGGCTTGCTTACGCCTGATGCCCCGCGGAGTTGCGCAAGCGGTTTTCCGGGATAGCGCGACGAGCCCATCCTTGCGGGGATAAGGACCGCGACCTTCATCGCGCACCACCGCAATCGTGGATGTGCAAGACGCCGATCGGACGCATTTGTCCGGCCTCAGCCTCTTCGATGACAAACAGCGTCGTGATCTTGTGACGGTCGAACAGGAGGAGCGCGTCGTCGACCAGGGAGTCGGCACCGATCGTCTTGGGATTGGCGGTCATATAGTCTGCAGCCTTGCGATCGAGGCCGCGCTCGATGTTCCGGCGAAGATCCCCGTCGGTGATCACGCCGACGAGAACACCCTCTTCGTCGATCACCCCAACCATGCCCAGGCGTTTGGCGCTCATTTCGACGATTGCTTCATGCATCGAGGCCGCGGCATTTGTCAGTGGCATCTCGGCTCCGGAATGCATCAGTCGGCGCACAGGCTTGAGCCGCGCACCGATCGCACCACCCGGATGAAGGCGGCCGAAATCGGTCCGGGTGAACCCCTTCAGGTGCATGACGGTCATTGCAAGTGCATCGCCTAGCGCCACCGCCATCGTCGTCGATGTAGTGGGCGCAACTCCTTCGGGTCCGACTTCCTTGAGCGGCGGCAGAACCAGCGGCGCGGATGCCGCGGCAGCTAGCATCGAGCCGGCGTTTCCGGTTATCGCGATGACCGGTATTCCGACGCGCTCGAAATGCGCAATAACGGGTTCCAGCTCTGCGGTTTCACCACTTTGCGAGATGAGCAGTGCGACGTCGCCGCGCGCCGCCATGCCGAGGTCGCCGTGCACGGCTTCCGCGAGATGCAGAAAGATCGCTGTCGTTCCGGTGGATGCGAAGGTCGCTGCGATCTTCCGTGCAACGTGACCGGACTTCCCGAGTCCGCCGACGATTAGCTTGCCCGAGCAGGTGTGAATAAGATTGACGGCGATTTCGAACGTATCGCCGATGCTTCTCCCAAGCGCGTCGAGCGCGCGGGCCTCGCCCAGCAAGACCTGCCTGCCGAACTCTCGAACTTGCGTCGTTCGTAGATTCATTTGCGGGTCCCCAGGACCGAGCAGGGAATGCCGGACAGCGGGCATTGCGGCAAATACACACGCACCTCGAAGCGACTTGGACGCGAGCCGATCACGATGGCGTATCGCCCGCTTTGGGATTACCGGCACCCGCATGGTCCCTTTTTCGATCCGCCGGATCATGCGCCCCCTGTGAGCTCAAGTGAACCTCGGTAAGGGAAAGCAGCGCGGCGTCTTTGCCCGAATGGCGCGAAATGTCGGCTGGCTCGCGGGTTCGCGCGGTTTCATCGGCATTCTCAGCATTGCCTATTTGGCCATTGCTGCGCGCGCTCTCGGACCGAAGCGGTTCGGCGAATTTGCGCTTGTCCTCACCTACGGGCAACTGATCGCGAACGTGGTGCAATTTCAATCGTGGAAAGGGGTCATCCGTTTCGGCGCCGCGCACCTTGCCGCCGGCAACCGCGACGGCCTTGCGCGCTTGTTCGGATTCACTGCGACGCTGGATGCCGCGAGCACGATTGTGGGAACGGCGATTGCGGTTGGCGGTGTGGAGCTTGCAGCCCCGATCCTGCATTGGCCAGCCGAACTCCGGCTCCCCGCCGCAGTGTTTGGTTGCATCGTCCTCCTCGCGAGCGGCGGCACGCCCTCGGGAATGCTGCGACTGTTCGATCGTTTCGACCTTCAGGCTTTTACGGAAGCGATAGGGCCGATCGTACGTTTTGCCGGCTCGGCGGTGGCTTGGGCGGCCGGCTGGCCAACCGTAGGCTTCCTGGCCGTATGGGGAGCTGCCACCATCCTGCAAACGCTTGCACAGTGGATCGCAGTCGTAGCCATCCACGGCTCCAGGCTGACGTTCGGCCGCGCCGCATTCATGCAGGCGCTTCGGGAGAACCGCCGGCTGTGGAGGTTCATGATCCAAACGAACCTTTCGAACTCGCTGGGCCTCTTCTGGATGCAGCTCGGGACCTTGGCGGTGGGAGCCGTTTCCGGACCGGTGCAAGCCGGCGGCTTCAGAATCGCGAACCGTATCGCGAAGGGCCTGGTGAAGCCGGTCGAAACGATCACCCGCGCGCTGTACCCTGAGCTTGCGCGGCTCATTGCCACCAACGATCATCTGACAGCACGCAAGGTGCTGACCCGGCTGACGTGGATCGCCGCCGCTCTCGCCCTGACGGCCGTCCTCATCATCGGGCTCGCCGGGGCGACGATCTTGCGATTGATCGCCGGAGAAAGCTTCGAGTTCGCGCATGGATTCTTGTTCCTGCTCTCGATTGCTGCAGCAATCGATCTTGTGGGCTTCGCGCTCGAGCCGTTTCACAGCGCGCACGGCCGATCCGGACGTATCCTTCGTTCGCGCGCAATCGGAGCGGCCCTCTATGGGGTCTTGTTGGCTCTGCTCTTGCCGACGATCGGACCAGAGGGCGCCGCCCTGGCATCGGTGGCCGCTTCGTCCGTTATCTTTGCCCAACTGGCACTCTCGACGAGACAAATCCTGAGCCGACAGTTGGCGAACGCGGGGGCGGTTAGTCGGGAGCAGGCCCAAGCCAATGATCAAGGTTACGGCCAATGATGTCCTCCAGCCGTTTGATGTCCTCGCGGTAAAGCTGTCCGAACTCAGCGCGCAAAGCGGGCGATAAAGCCACCTGAGGGGCTTCGGTCTCGTTCCATTTCAGGAGGTTTTTGCGTGAGCGTTCGATAATCCTAATGCCGGGTGACTTTCGCTTGTCGAGCTTGCTGAGGCTATCGACCCGCCGACGATAGGCGCTGCCTGCGAGCAGCCTGCGGGTGATGACAGGCGGGCGCATCAGCAACCGCTGGAGCCATCCATATTTGAAATCGCGACGGACCCGCCGGGGTGTCGTGTCTGCAGGCTCGCAAGGCGGCAGTCCGAGGAATTCGACAACATCCCGAAAGGCACGTGCGGCATCTGACCGGATGTCGTCGTGAAGGACGAAGAAGCAGCGGTTGCGGCCAACCACTGAAATAAATCGTCCAACGTAGAATCCGAGGCGGCCGAGCTCGTCGTACCGGAGCCACCGCGGTTCGATGCAAGAACGGGGTACGCTTCGGCCCCTTCTGCGCGCATCGACCAGTCGCCACGCCCGTTCGAAGTCGCGAACGTTCTCATCGCCCAGGACCAGGAGCCGCTGGTGAAGAGAAGGTATCATCTCGACAGGGTCTCTGAGGCAAATGATGAACTTCGCCTCGGGCCATAGCCGGAGAATTGGGCGCATACGCTCGGGAGTGTAGAGGTAGGTGACCGACGCTTCCGCGAGCAGCGAACCATCCTCGCGACGGTGCGGAAAGAACCGGTCGAGATACTCGGCCGTAACAATCTGCCGGAGTTCCTCATCCGGAATCCCATTCAGATCATGCTGCGAGAAAAAATGCGGCTCTTTCAGTTTCGAAAAACAGATCGAAGGATGAGCCCGCATGAACTGCGCGAGCGACGTCGTGCCAGTGCGCGGCGCACCGACGATGCAGGCGAAACGACATGAGAGTCTCTGGTCCACCCTTGCTGCCCGACCTCCCTTTCACGAGCTAGCCTCACGAAATGGCCGGCGAATCCTGCAATTGATTCGTGCTGGGCACTTTCCGACTGCTTTGCCCGAAGTTCATGTTCGGGCCGCTTCATAGAGGGTTGAAGTGGGGCATCACGTTGCCCCCAGATTAAACTTTGTTCATGTTCCGCGTCTTACCTTTCAACGCGCATTTTCGCTCTTCATGTCTCCCGGCGTTGCGGGCCTTCCGCTCGCTTGGTGAACACTCATGTGCGGAATTGCGGGCTGGTATAGAAGGATGGGTCGCCCGGTAACGCGCGAGATCTTCAGTCGCCAATGCGACCGCTTGCTGCGTAGGGGCCCCGACGATTTCGGCTATCTGATCGACGGCGATTTCGGCTTCGGAATGCGCCGCCTCAGCATCATCGACGTAGAGCGCGGTCGACAGCCGATCAGGAGCGCCGACGGGCGCTATTCAATCGTCTGCAACGGCGAGATCGTGAACCATCTCGATTTAAGACGTGAGCTTGGGGGAAAGCCGGCATTCCGCACGCGGAGCGACATCGAGACGCTCCTGGCAGCCTATGTGAAATGGGGCCACGAAGCCTGGCTTCGGCTTGAGGGCATGTATGCCGCCGCGATCTGGGACCATCTCACCAAGACCCTGACCCTCGCGCGCGACCCATTGGGCATAAAGCCGCTCTTCTTCTCGGAGCAGCTGGGCGGATTAGCCTTCGCTTCGGAAATTTCTGCACTCCGCGTCGTTCCGGGGTTCCAGTTCGACGTCGACGAGCGCGGCATCCGTGACTTCTTCCGCTTCGGACACGTGCTCGGACCGCGGTCGATATTCCGGCAGGTCCGCGCCGTCCCGCCCGGTCACGTCGTGACGGTGGGCGCATTGGGCACGGCCACCCGCTGTTTCTGGAAACCGCAGATGCGGCCCCAGGCTGGACGGAGTGATAGAGACTGGATCGAAGAGACCCGGCACCGGGTGCGGGCGACAGTCGAAAAGCACATGTTGTCCGACGTTCCCGTAGGCGTGTTCCTTTCGAGCGGCGTCGATTCCAGCGCGATCGCCGCGAGCATGGCGACTATCTCAACGCATCCGGTCAAAGCCTTCACGGCGGGCTTTCCAGGATCGAAGATCGACGAAACAGCGGCCGCGTCTGAGATCGCTCGTCACATCGGGCTGGAGCATGTGGTGCTGCCGATCGTCCCCGAGACGGCAGCGGAGGTTTTGCCGGCAGTCCAGCGATCGTTCGACGAGCCGACCGCGGCCAATTCCGCGATCCCGCTGTGGTATCTTTCCCGATCGGCTTCACAGCATGTGAAGGTCGTCCTGTGCGGCGAAGGCGGCGACGAACTCTTCCTCGGATACAATCGCCAACGGTGGGCCCGCCGCATGGCTCGATGGTCCACACTCGTCCATGCTCTCGGCGGGCTCGAATTCGTAGGCGAAATTCCGGATCTCCCGTCGCGACAACTGAATTATCTTCGCGACCATGCCGATCGCTTTCGTCGCGGCGCGATGCTCACCAATGGATATGAGCGGTTCTTCGCTGCGGTAACGATCACTTCGGACGACGTGCGCAAGCACATCTACGATCCGGAATTCTATCATCTTTGGGATGAGCCCATGTCGGAGGCGACCTTTGCCGCCACCTATTTCACGGCGAAGCAGCAAGGGTTGTCGGAGCTCGAGCAGCTGGCCCTTGGCGATATTGCGGTCCACATGCCGGCATCGCTGCTGCAGCGACTAGACCGATCTACCATGGCTTGGTCGCTCGAAGCGCGAGTTCCATTCCTGTCCCATCAATTTGTGGACTGGGCGCTGACCATGCCGACGGACATGAAGTTGCGCGGCGGAGTTGGGAAATATGCGCTGAGGCGCGCCTTCGAGCCTCTGCTCCCCGACGGAGCGCTCCACCGGCGCAAGCTCGGCTTCCAAATGCCTCTCGCTGACTGGTTCGTCGGAAGTTTCAACGACTTTGCGCGCGATGCGTGGCAATCGTCAGGGCTCGCGAGCGAGGGCTTCCTCGACGCCCGCGGAATCGAACGAACCTTCGAAGAGCATCGCAAGGGCATCCGCAATCATGGCCGCCTTCTCTACGCAATCGCCATGCTGAGTTGCTGGTGGCGCGAGCAGCTGCCGGTGCCCGTGACCATACCGGCCCGGGAGCGGCAAATTGCCTGACGATCCTCTTTTCAGCGATCGCGCCTCCGGCAAGAAGGTTTGGATATTACTCTGCAATCGGACCGGCGACGACAATCAGGTGCGCGCGCTCGCGACGGCCGTTGGGCTTCCCTTCGAGGTCAAGGAGCTGGAATTCAACCGGCTGCGCCACGTGCGTCGACTGCGTGACGAGCGCCTCTTGTATCTGACTCAAGAGGCACGCTCGAAGCTGGTCCCGCCCTGGCCCGACCTTGTGATTGGACTGGGTTACGAAAGCATGCCGGTCGCGCGCTTCATTCGTCGCCAGTCGCGAGGTCGCACCCGTCTGGTGCAGATCGGCAATCCCCGATCGACGATCGACGACATCGACCTGCTGATTGCGACCCCGCAATATCCGATCGCGAGCGCCGCGAATGTCCTCAGGATCCCGCTCCCGATCGGGAACCCTGCCGGGTGCGTGGAGCCGACCGCCGAAGAACAGCTTTGGCTGGAATCGATGCCTCGACCGCGCCGGATGATCGCTGTTGGCGGAAACACGAGACAGTGGAAGGTCGACCCTGCGAAGCTCGAGCGTGCTGTCCGCAATCTCAAGGCAGAACGAGCGAAGCTCGGTGGAAGCGTGATTGCGGTCACCAGCCGACGCACGCCGAAGTCGGTCGCTCGCATGTTGGAGAAGCTACTGCGTGATGATGCGGAAGCTTGCGTGCACAACTTCCCGCGCTTCGCTCCGCTTCTTGCTTGCTGCGACGAGTTCCACGTGACCGCTGACAGCGTCTCGATGCTTTCGGAGGCCATCCTTACGCAAAAGCCGGTCGCAATGATTCCGATCGGCCGTTCATTTCGGGGGAAGGCTGCTCATCTGCTGCGCAGCCTGGGCGTTCGCCTCCGATCGAACACCGACCTGCCTGCTTTCTGGAATCACCTCCGCCTGAGCGGTCTCGTGGGCCGGGCTGACGACCCCAAGGCCTCTGACGCCGTCGAAACGACACAGGAAGCTGCCAAGGCGGTCCGACAGGTGCTCGAACAGCCCCGGAGCCCAAAAATCTGGGCGCTGCTCGGCGCGCACCGGGGCGATAATAACCAGGTCCTGGCACTCGCCGAGGCGCTTGGCCTTCCTTTTGAACGCAAGCAGCTGACTTACAATCGCTGGCGCCATCTCGGGCCACTATTGCTTGGAGCGACGCTGCGCAGTCTCGATCCCCGTTCTCGCGAGTTGCTCACCGGCAAAGCCCCCGATCTCACCATCTCGACAGGCCATCGCAGCGTGGCCGTCGTTCAGGCGCTACGAAAGCAATCGGGCGGCAGCACGCGATCCATCCACGTCGGCTATCCCCGCATTTCTCCGGCCAAGTTCGACCTGGTTATCGCTACGCCCGAATATCCGATCGAAGATCACGCGAACTTGCTGCGACTGCCCTTCGCGCTGACCAGGCGAAAGGCGCCGGCTGAAAACCGGGCGGATTTCTGGGACGCCCATCCAGCCCCGCGACGCCTTCTGATCCTGGGCGGCTCCACACTCTATTGGCGGCTCGACCCCGAAGAGGTCTGGAGAACAGTGGATGACCTGCTGGCTGGCCCGGCTGGAAACGGGTCGCTCGTCGTAGTCGGCAGTCCGCGGACCCCGCAACGCCTTCTCGCCGAGGTCGAGAAGCGGATAGCCAGCTCAAGCTGCCCGGCGACTCTCATTCCTTTCGGCGGAATTCCCACTTACGTCGAGCTGCTCGATCACGCCGACGAGATCCATGTAACGGCCGACAGCGTGGCGATGGTCTCCGATGCGATATCCACGCGGAAACCGGTGCAGCTCGTCCCGGTCCGGCCTAGCCTCCTGGGCAGCTGGGTCATGACAGTCATGAGCTTTGCCCGTCCCGCAAAACCCATTCCGCCGAACGATCTTCGCGCTTTCTGGCGGACGCTTCGCGAGCACGGTCTCATTTCTGACGCCGTTGGCTTGGGCCCAAGCGCAGTGCCCAACGTCAACCGCCTCGCCGCTTCGCGCTCCGCTACGATCCTCGGGGGCGGTCCATGAGGACGGTGGAACGCGACATCGAGAATTATCTCGTCGACGCCGTCGAACGAAGCGAGCTTCGACACTCCCCCTTCGATCACATCTACATGGCCAATGTGCTTCCGCGGCCGGAATATGAGACCTTGCTCTCCTCCATGCCTGATCGACGATCCTATCATGAGCTGCGGCACCGCGACGCAATGCGTGCCGACGGACACAGCACGCGGCTGCGCATGTACCTTTATCCGGAGCTCCTGCGGCAGCTGCCTTCCGAGCAACGGCGGGTATGGGCGTCGATCGGCCGCGCCTTTTGCTCGCGTGAACTCGAGCAGGCCTTCAGGAGAAAGTTCCGTTCCGTTCTCGAAGCGCGCTTCGGCAAGCCGGTCGGACGCATTGGGCTCTACCCTGTCCCAATATTGCTTCGTGACCAGCCAGGATACCGGATCGGAATCCACGCGGATGCGCCCACCAAGGCAATCACCGTCCAATTCTACCTGCCTGCGGACGAGCGCCAGCGGCATCTCGGCACGATCTTTCACGAGGGCGAGACTGGCGAGCTCGCCGAGCGACAGACAAAAATGCCCTTCCTCCCGGCAAGCGGCTACGCTTTTCCGGTTTCGCTGACGGAGAGCTGGCACAGTGCGGACCGGACTGAAGTCGCCGACGGCGAACGCGTTTCGATGATGGTCACCTACTATGTCGCCGACACCATCCTCGGCCGGATCAAGTACCGGTTACGGAGAGCCGGAATGCGGGTCGGGCTGCACCCGAGGGGGTAAAGAGCTCTCCCTTCGCCCGAGCCGTGCGACGTCAACGCCGATCGAGCCGGTCGAGCGTAGTCAACATTCGGGTCATCTGCTCTTCTGCCGTACGTAGTTCCGCCGCGATTTTGTCCGGATCGGCCGCCTCGATCGCTTCGCGGATTTCCTTGTCGACGTCGATCGATTCCGCCTCGCGAATGGCGCTAAGGATCTCCGCCTTCCTTTTTTCGGGGTCTTCGCCATGCGCGCGAAGCTCGGCGGCCACCGAATCTATTTCTGCGAGGTCACGCCGGCGGTCCTCCTGATCCTGCATGAGCTCCCGTTTCAGCTCGCCGCTCCGGGCGCGATCAGCTTCCTGGCGAAGCTCCGCCAGTTCCTTCGGCAACTCAGCCCGTTCACGAGCGAGCTCGCGTTGCGAGTCCAGAATGGCCTTGCGAATCTGGGAACGCTCGGCCGGGCTCAGCTCCTGCAGGCGCTTCACCTTGCCGTTGATGAGCACATCATCATTCGCGAAGAACGCAGTGCTCCCCTTATCCAGCTTGACCCCGCCGGCCAGAGTCACCGTTCCGTCCTGATTCTCTCGAACGGATTTGTCGTCCACAGCAGTCACTGCCGCGGCAGATGCCAACGCCCGAGGTGTATTCGGCACACGCATGCCGGTCTGAAGCACTTTCGACGCAGCTGCAGGCGGGGCGCCGGCGGGCACTTCGACATAAAGCGTGGCCCAGCTCGCCGTCAGCGGCAAAGCCGTGGCGGCGGTCAGGGCGATGAGTGTCTTGCCGGCCGCGCGGCGACGGCTGCTTGGGCTGGTGAGCATGGATCGTACCCTTTTCTGCAATGTGCTCGGGCGATCGAGCGCGGCCGCAAACAGCAGCGCGCGTCCCGACGCCGCTTTGGCGATGGCCTGCGCATAGGTCGCGCGATTAAGTCTACTGATCTTGTCGAGGACTCGCGCGTCGCAAGCCGCTTCCTGGTCGAAACGGAAGGCGGAATGGCTGAGCCACGCCAGCGGGTTGAACCACTGCAGGCAAAGCAACACGAAGGCGAGGTGATTGATGAGCACGTCGCCCGACCGGTGATGGGAAAGCTCGTGATCGAAAGCGAGGCGGCGCTCCTGCGGCTCGTACCGATCGTCGAAATCGACCGGCAGCGCGATGACCCGATCGAGAATGCCAAAGGCCATCGGTCCCCGCACCGCTGCGCTACGAACGATCCTTATATCGCCGAGGCACGCCACCTGGACGCTGTCACGAAGGACTTGGCGCCGTTGGGATCGATAGACGATCGCACCGCACACCAGCATTGCCGAAGCACCGACAAGCCAGGTCGACAACGCGAGAACGTCCCAACCACCGAGTTGGTCGACCAGGCTCGGAACGACCGGCCCTGCGATCGAAGGCGGCGCTGAATAGGTTGCGGCGGGCGCAAGCGAAGCGGAGACCGCTCGCTCGACCGTCCATGTCAGCGGCGGCATCAGAAGGCGCAGCGTGGGGACCAGCCACAAGGCGTATGCGACCGCAGGACCGAACTCCCGCCGCACCGGCTCGCGGATCAGAAGCACGAAACCCATCAATAGAGAGGTCGCAAGCAAAGTGTCGGACAGCCAGTCGATCATTTGCGCAACTCCCTGAGCATGGCCTCGATCTGTGCGATATCCTCCTCGTCGAGCGCTTCCTCTTCCGCCAGGCGAGCAAACAGTGGTGACAATTTGCCGCCGAACAGCCTCGCCACGAAGCGACGGGATTCGTCGGCCACATAGGGTTCACGCTCAATAGCGGGCAGGTAGAGAAACCGCCGTCCATCCTTCTTGGGTTCGACCGCGCGCTTCGCCAACAGCCGGGAAATCAGGCTCTTCACCGTCGCCAGCGACCAATCGCGATCGGCGGGCACGCGCTCGGCAATCTCGATGGCGGTTAGTGGCCGGGCCGCGGACCACAGCGCCTCCATCACATACCATTCCGCGTCGCTGAGCCGCTTTTCCATCACGAGTCGCCTCTCACGATTACGGATGTAATCATAGTGATTACGTTTGTAAACGAAAAAGGCGAGAGCCTTTAAACCGCGGTGAGCGTCTCCGAATAACGCGCCGCCTTTTCCGCGTAATGCGCAGCTGAAGCGCGCAGCGCGGCTTTCTCGGCGTCGGTGAGCTGCCGCACGACGCGCGCCGGGCTGCCGACGATCAGGCTGCCGCTCGAAAACCTCTTCCCTTCGGTGATCAGCGCCCCTGCCCCGACAAGGCATTCGGGCTCGAGGATCGCGCCGTTGAGCAGCTTGGCGCCCATTCCGATCAGGCAATCGTCGCCGATCGTGCATCCATGGAGGATGGCCTGGTGGCCGACGGTCACGCGCGCGCCGATGGTGAGCGGAAGACCCGGGTCGCTATGGCCGATCGCGCCGTCCTGGATGTTGCTGTCCTCCCCGACGATGATCGGCGTGTTGTCGGCGCGGATGATGGCGCCGAACCATATGCTGGCCCTCGCGCCAAGCCGGACATCGCCAATAAGGTCCGCGGAAGGCGCCACCCACGCCCCCGGTCCAAGCTGCGGCCTCGCATCGTCGATTGCATACAGCGGCATCAATCCTCCTCGAAGGTTCCGACGAACTCCTCGTCGCCAGAAAGCCCCTCCAGCTCCCTGTCCAGCTTTCGATATTCGTCGCCGAACTGCCGCTGGAAGGCGTCAAAGTCGGCCTCGGATCGCCAATGGTCCAGGGTCATCCACCAGCCGCCCTCTCCTTCGGGCCTGAGCAGCCGGGTACCGTAATATCCGTCTGCCCTGCGAAACAGCGCAGCCCAGACGCTTTCCGCGCCATAGGCCGCGGCGAACTCATCCTCCCGGCCATCGGGAGGCCGGAACTTCCACACGCGGACGTGGGTCATACCTTGCTCCTATGCCACCAGCTGCGGTTCTGGAACCTGCTCGAGCAGGCGCTCGACATCCTTCGGGTAGGCAAGATCGGTCCCTTCCGACAGCGTCGCGGCCGCGCCTGCCGCGACGGCGACCCTGAACGCCTGACTCGGATCGAGCCTCATCGCGAGTCCGGCGGTCATCCCGGCGAGGAAGCTGTCGCCGGCGCCTACAGTGCTCACCGTGTCCACTTCGAGGCTGGGAAGCAAATGCGCACCGCCGCTATCGACCAGCATTGCGCCGTCTGCGCCAAGGGTGACCGCGACAAGCTTTGCATGGCCGCTGTCGACGATGCTCCTCGCGGCAGCGGGGTCGATTTCTTCCTTGCTCGCCTTCAGCAAGTAGATGCCGCCGGCGACGATGGCCTCCTTCAGCTCACCGCCGGACGTATCGAGCACCAGCTTTGCGCCCTGACTACGGACCTGCGCGCCGACCGTGGCGTAAAAGCTGTCCGGCACGCACGGCGGAAGCGAGCCGCTCGCAACGAAATAGTCGCAGTTGCTCTCGGCGGTGGCCTCAATACAGGCGCGAAGCTCTTCCGGTGAGACGGTGGGCCCTTCGGGCACGAACCGATATTCGCGATGCGTCGAATGCTCATGGATGGTCAGGCTCGTGCGCGTGTCATCGGCGATCCAGACCGGCCGTCGCGTGAGGCCCTCGCGCTCGAGCATTGCATCAAACGCCTTGCCCGTCGCGCCGCCCGCAAGGAATACGGCCTCCACGCTGACCCCGAACCGCTGGAGCACCCGGGCGACGTTAATCCCTCCCCCGCCGGGATCGATGCGCTCCCGGCATGTGCGGACCTTCCGTTCGGGCTCGACCTTCTCGGCCTCGCTCGAGACGTCGATGGACGGGTTCAGCGTCAGAGTTCTTACTGAAAAATGGGTCATCGGAACGGCTGTAGCCCAACCTTGCCCTGTGGGGCACTCTCAGCTAAGGCGCGCGGCGTCCGGCGGGCGCTCAGCTTAGCACCCGCGGCAGCCCGTCCTTTGGCGAGCGCGTACGGTTGACCGGGATGATCCGGGGCCGGGACGCGCTTTTTTCCGTCCACGGGCATAGCCGCCGAACGCTCGACGGATGCCGTTTCTGCATGAGGCAGCGGCGGCAGTGCATTTGACCAGGTCCGCATGTGAAGGCCCGCCACGGTGGCGGCCAAGCGGCAGGCCCGAGTGAATCAGAGAGACAACAGACCTTATGGCGACCACGACCTTCCCAACCCGCGACGATTTCGCGGCCCTGCTCAACCAAAGCCTCGGCGGCGAGAACGAAACCTTCGAAGGCAAGGTGGTGAAGGGCACCGTCACCGCGATCGAGAACGACATGGCGGTGATCGACGTGGGCCTGAAGTCCGAGGGTCGCGTGCCGCTGCGCGAATTTGCCGCGCCGGGCCAGAAAGCCGAGCTTAGCGTCGGCGATGAGGTCGAGGTCTTCGTCGACCGTGTCGAGAACAGCGCCGGCGAAGCGATGCTGTCGCGCGACCGCGCTCGCCGCGAAGCCGCGTGGGACAAGCTCGAAGGCGAATTTTCCGCCGGCAACCGCGTCGAAGGCGTGATCTTCGGCCGTGTGAAGGGCGGCTTCACCGTCGATCTCGGCGGCGCCGTGGCCTTCCTTCCCGGCAGCCAGGTCGACATTCGGCCGGTCCGCGACGTTCAGCCGCTGATGGACCTCCCGCAGCCCTTCCAGATCCTGAAGATGGATCGTCGCCGCGGCAACATCGTCGTATCGCGCCGCGCCATCCTCGAGGAAACCCGCGCCGAGCAGCGCAGCGGCCTCATCCAGAGCCTCGCGGAAGGCCAGGTCATCGAGGGCGTGGTCAAGAACATCACCGACTACGGCGCCTTCGTCGACCTCGGCGGCATCGACGGCCTGCTCCACGTCACCGACATCAGCTACAAGCGCGTCAATCACCCGTCCGAGGTTCTGAACATCGGCGACACGGTGAAGGTGCAGATCATCCGCATCAACCGCGAGACCCAGCGCATCAGCCTCGGCATGAAGCAGCTCGAGAGCGATCCGTGGGAAGGCGCCGGCGCGAAATATCCGGTCGGCGGCGTGTTCCGCGGCCGCGTGACCAACATCACCGAATATGGCGCTTTCGTGGAGCTCGAGGCCGGCATCGAGGGCCTGGTCCACGTCTCCGAAATGAGCTGGACCAAGAAGAACGTGCATCCGGGCAAGATCGTCAGCACTTCGCAGGAAGTCGACGTGAAGGTGCTCGAGGTTGACGAGGAAAAGCGCCGTATCTCGCTTGGCTTGAAGCAGGCTCAGGAAAATCCGTGGGCGGGCTTTGCCGAGAAGCATCCGGTCGGTTCGACCGTCGAAGGCGAGGTCAAGAATGCCACCGAATTCGGCCTGTTCATCGGGCTCGAGGGCGACGTCGACGGCATGGTCCACATGTCGGACATCGCCTGGGGCGTCTCGGGCGAGGAAGCGCTTCAGCTTCACCGCAAGGGCGAGACCGTCAAGGCGCAGGTCCTCGACGTCGACGTCGAGAAGGAGCGCATCAGCCTTGGCATGAAGCAGCTCGAAGGCGCGGGCTCTGGCGCCAGCACCGGCGGCGCTTCGGCCGCCGGCGGCGTCAAGAAGGGCGATACGGTCACGATCACCGTCCGCGCCGTTCAGGATGCGGGTCTCGACGTTCAGGTCGGTGACGACGGAGCAACTGGCTTCGTGAAGCGCACGGACCTCGGCCGCGACCGCGACGAGCAGCGGCCGGAGCGTTTCCAGCCCGGCCAGAAGTTCGATGCCCTGGTCATCGGCTTCGACCGTTCGAAGAAGCCGAACTTCTCGGTGAAGGCGTTGCAGATCGCCGAAGAGAAGCAGGCTGTCGCCCAATATGGCTCGTCGGATTCCGGCGCTTCGCTCGGCGACATCCTGGGCCAGGCGCTCAAGGAGAAGGCAGAAGCTTCCGCCAAGGCTGAGAAGAAGTCCAAGAAGTAACGGTAAAGGCGGCGTTTCTTTGTGAGGCGCCGCCTCCACTTCCGGCTTGCAAGAATGCACGTTTCCTGACAGCAATCCGCGCAGGGCCTTGCTATGGGGGAGTCGGGCGCCGGGCATCAGTCCTTTAGCGGGGAAACCATGATCCGTTCCGAACTTGTGCAGAAGCTTTGCAGCGACTTTCCCGATCTCACTCAACGTGAGGTCGAAGGTGTCGTCAGCGCGATCTTCGATTCAATCACCGACCAGCTGGCGCAAGGCGGCCGTGTAGAGCTTCGTGGCTTCGGTGCTTTCTCTTCTCGCCAGCGCGATGCGCGCATCGGCCGCAACCCGCGCACCGGGGAAGCTGTCCCCGTGGACGCCAAGCGCGTTCCCTACTTCAAGCCCGGGAAGGAAATGCGCGAGCGGCTCAACCTGCAGGACGCGCCCGCCGAATTATAATGCTACTCCGCAGTTCGTGCGGACGTGGCGGAACCGGTAGACGCTGGAGACTTAAAATCTTCTGCCCGTAAGGGCGTGCGGGTTCGAGTCCCGCCGTCCGCACCAGATTGCGGGACAAATAAGTCCACGCTGAACAGCAATTTATTAAGCGTCCCTGCTTAGGCTTGCGATGTGCGTAGCGTCGAGACGTCCCAATTGAAGGCCGCGAGGCAGGCCCGTCTGGCCGCGGCGCATCGCGACGCGATCGTAGTGGTCGTGCTCATTACCGCCGTGATGCTCCTCATCTGGAACGGAAGCACCTTCTTCAACAGCCTCCGCATCGGCGTTCCTGTTTTCGGACCGGAGATCCGGATCGCCAGCACCGCGTTGACGCTGAACGTCGCGCTGATCCTTTTCGGATGGCGCCGATATGTCGAGCTGCAGCACGAAGCGGAAATGCGCGCGGACAGTGAGCGTCGCGCCGCCGTCCTTGCCTCGACGGACACGGCCACCGGCCTGAACAACCGCAAGGGATTCGCTGACAAGACTGAGCAAATGATGATCGCTGCCAAGGAACGCGGCGAGGAGGTCGCCGTGCTCTCAATGCAGATCCATCGCTTCAAGCTGGTCAACGACCAGCATGGTTACGATACCGGCGATCGCCTACTGAAATCACTGGCGGCGGCAATGGTCGAGACACTGGGCGCCGACGCCGTCGTGGCACGGGTCAGTGGTGACGAGTTCGCAGCGTCGCTACCGGTCAGCCCGGATGAGCTCGATGCGGTCGAGCAGCGCGCGGAGGCCGTCCTGCACGGGATCACGCGCCCTTTCATGATCGATGAGCGCATGATCCAGGTCGGCGCCTTCATCGGCATAGCGTCCGCTCCTGCCGGAGAGGTCCGCGTGCCAGACATGCTCCGCCGCGCGGATATCGCCTTGAACCATGCAAAGAACGGACGGGTGGCCCGCCCGGTCTGGTTTGATGCAGGAATGGAGCGCGCGCTCGTCGCCCAGAGCGAAATTGAACAAGGCATCCGCTATGGCCTCGAGCACGGCCAGTTCATTCCCTTCTTCGAACCGCAGATCGACCTGGGTACGGGCGAGATCGTCGGCTTCGAGGTGCTGGCGAGGTGGAATCATCCCCTCTCGGGAGTCATAGGCCCGGACGTCTTCATCCCGATCGCCGAAGAAATCGGGCTTATCGGCCGCCTTTCCGAGCAGGTGATCGGCGAAGCTCTCCGCCACGCCGCCGCGTGGGACGCCGATGTCCAGATTTCGGTCAACATCTCCCCGACACAATTCACCGACGGGTGGCTCGCCCAGCGCATCGTCCGTCTTCTCACCGAGACCGCCTTCCCGGCAAACCGCCTGGTCGTCGAGATTACGGAAAGTTCGCTCATCGCGGACCTAGACCTGGCAAGATCCATCGTCGCGAGCCTGAAGAACCAGGGCGTGCGGCTTGCGCTCGACGATTTCGGAACCGGTTTCGCCTCTCTGTCCAACCTCCGGTCGCTACCGTTCGACATGATCAAGATCGACCGGAGCTTCGTCACCAATATCCAGGGCAACAAGGAAAGCCTGGCCATCACCCGCGCGGTGACCACCCTCGCCAACGCTCTGTCAGTCCCGGTCTGTGTCGAAGGCATCGAGAGCGAGGGCGCGCTGGAAGCAGTCGTCGCGCTGGGCTGCGAAGTGGGTCAGGGCTGGTACTTTGGAAAGCCGATGCCGTCCGAGCAAGCCCGCGACCTGCTCAATCTCCGGGCCGGCAGCGCCACCGAACTGCGCCCAAACGTCGCCCACGGCTAGGGCGCGCATACACCCCTAAGTGTACCACAGCGGGACGGCCCGGAGCCGAAGCCTGCGCGCGGGGTTTTCAGCATGGTTAAAGTCGCGTTAGGAATTAGCCATGCAGTTGTTGCGAGCACCGATTGCGGCCAATCCCCTGAGCTTCGGCAAGGCGCCGAAGCCAGCGGTTCCGTCCGTGCCGCCGGCGGTCCCAGCGCAACCGAGCAGCCTTGCAAGCGACGTGAAATTGTTCGCGATGACCTTTGCCGCAGGCTTCGTCTTCGTTTCCCTCTTCATCGCCTAGGGCGCAGCCCAAGGCCTCAGTCGCAGGCGACGTGAAGCTTCCATCCTAGCCAGGCCGCAAGCATGCTGCCGACCGCCACGATCAGCAGGCTGTCAGCGACCGTGACTCCAAGCTGCACGGCGACGGTCAGGATCAACGTCGCAGCGACCATGAAGCCCGAATTGACGATGTTGTTCGCAGCAATCGTCCGCGCCGTTTCTGACTTGGGGACCGTCGTGGTCAGGAAGGCATAAAGCGGCACGACGAACATGCCGCCCGCGATCGCCACGCCGAGCAGATCGACCACCACCATCCAGCTGTTCGGGACAGTCAGGAAGGTCTGGATGTCGTGCAGACCTCCCGCGTGAGTGGGCCAGTGGCGGACGCGTCGGAAGAGATCGAGGACGAAGACACCCATGAACAAGGCAGAGAATGGCGCGTATCGTGCCGAGACCTCGCCTTTGAGGAGCCAGTTCACCAGTACGGAGCCGATCGCGACCCCGACCGAAAAGATGGCGAGGAACATCGTGGCGACCGTCTGGTCCGAACTGAGGCCGTTTTTGACGAGGGGCGGGAATTGCGCCGCGAGAACGGCGCCCATTGCCCAGAAAAAGCTGATGGCGACGATTGCGAGATAGAGCCGGCGAACATGCAGGGTCCCGCTGACCAAAGTCACGGAAGCGCGGATGATGTGCCAGTCCATGCCCCGAGTCGGAAGCCCGGGAAGCTCGGCATCGTCGGAAGGCGGCGCGGGCGGAACGAGCCCTCCCGCAAAACGTCCGAGGATCGCCACAACGAGAACCGCGACTGCCGCATATTCCGCATGGAAGGACCCGTCGGGACGCTGCAGGACCAGCAGTCCTCCGAGGATCGTGCCACCGAGGATGGCGATATATGTGCCCGCCTCCACCAGACCGGTCCCACCCAGGACCTCGTCCCGTTCGAGATGCTGCGGCAGGATCGCGTATTTGATCGGCCCGAAAAAGGTTGAGTGCACGCCCATAGCGAACAAGGCAGCCAGCAGCAGCGGGATGTTGTGGAGCAGCAGGCCTGCCGCCCCCACCAGCATGATCGCGATCTCCGCGGTCTTCACGATCCGAACGATGAAGGCCTTGTCATTGGCGTCGGCAAGCTGACCCGACAGCGCGGACAAAAGGAAGAATGGGAGGATGAACAGGCCCCCGGCGATCGCGCTGAAGGTCGCTTCCTGCTCGGCGTCGCCGTAGATGCCGTAAATCACGAGCATCACCATCGCGGTACGGAACAGATTGTCGTTAAACGCCCCGAGAAATTGCGTGACGAAGATCGGCATGAACCGCCGGGTCCGCACGAGGTGAAGCGCGTCGTGCATCAGTTTGTGGGGAGCCGCGATGGCTCCGCAAGCGAGTTCATGGGTGCGCGGTGTAACGCTTCGCGGCGAAGCGGCAAGGCAGGACGCGCCAGACTTTTGCCAAAAAGCGCCTTTCGCGTATCAGCGCGACGATGCTGACGGTACCGAACCTGCTGACGCTTTCGCGGATTCTCGCGGTGCCGATTCTCGTATTCCTGCTGTGGAAGCCGGCACCGTACGATTATGCGATCACATTCGTCCTCTACTGCATCGTGGGGATCACCGATTATTTCGATGGTTATCTCGCCCGCGCGCAGGGCCGGATATCGCGACTGGGCCAGTTCCTCGACCCCATCGCCGACAAGATCATGGTCGCGGCCGTCCTCGTCATGCTGATGGCCAGCCGCAAGGCCGACGGCGACGCTCCGATCGTCCAGGACTGGAGCGTGATCCCCGCGCTGATCATCCTACTGCGTGAGATCATGGTCTCGGGGCTTCGCGAATATCTTGCGCCTCTGAAGATCCTGGTGCCGGTCAGCGCCCTGGCGAAGTGGAAAACCACGTTCCAGCTCGTCGCCCTGGGGGCGCTCATCCTGGGCGGCGCTTTTCCGACACAGCACTGGATTCATCTCACCGGCCTGACGAGCCTCTGGGCAGCAGCGGCGCTGACCTTGACAACCGGCTGGGACTATCTCCGCGTCGGCCTGAAATACATGGACTGACATAGAGCAGCGGACTGATCGATTTTCCGCGTCTGTCTGACCAAGTTTAATCGTTTCCGTCACTGGTGGAGTGCGCCTAGGGCATCACCGAACACCCCCAGTTTTAGGAGAGGCGAGATATGGACGCGAAGACCGGTGAACCAATGGGCTGCCCGGTAGACAGGCCCTCGACAGTGCGCTCGCTTCTCGGCCGTCAGAATCGCGACTGGTGGCCCGAAGCGCTCCCGATCGACGTCCTTCACGTCGGAAATGTTTCGCCCGATCCCATGGGGGAGGATTTCAATTACGCCGATGAGTTCAGGAAGCTGGATTATCAGGCGCTAAAGCGCGACCTGACGGCGTTGATGACCGATAGCCAGCCCTGGTGGCCGGCCGATTACGGCCACTACGGCCCGTTCATGATCCGCATGGCCTGGCATGCCGCCGGCACATATCGCACGGCGGACGGGCGCGGCGGCGCCAACTCGGGCAACCAGCGCTTCGCTCCGCTCAACAGCTGGCCGGACAACGGCAACCTCGACAAGGCGCGCCGGCTGCTGTGGCCGATCAAGCAGAAATACGGGAAGCAGATCAGCTGGGCCGACCTGTTCATCCTCGCCGGGAATGTCGCCATCGAATCGATGGGCGGGCCGATCTTCGGCTTCGGCGGCGGCCGCCCCGACATCTTCGAGCCCGAGCGCGACGTCTATTGGGGCGCAGAAGAAAAGTGGGTCAGCGAAGGCGCGGAAACCCGCATACAGCCAGACCGCGAGATGGAGCTCGAGCATCCTCTAGCCGCCATTCAGATGGGCCTCATCTACGTCAATCCGGAAGGCCCCGGCGGCAATCCCGATCCGCTTCAGTCAGCGCGCGACATCAAGATTACATTCGAACGCATGGCGATGAACCACGAAGAGACCGTTGCGCTCACTGCCGGCGGCCACACGTTCGGAAAGGCTCACGGCGCCGGCGACCCCAGCCTGGTGGATGCCGCTCCTGAAGGTGCAGACATCGCACTTCAAGGCCTTGGCTGGGCCAGCTCCTTTGAAAGCGGCGCCGGCGAGCACACGATCACCAGCGGCATCGAAGGCTCTTGGGTGAACACGCCGACCCAATGGTCGGAGAATTATTTCCGGCTGCTTCTGGATTATGAATATGAGCTGGTGCGCTCCCCCGCAGGTGCGCAGCAGTGGCAGCCCATCGACCAAAAGCCGGAGGACATGGCTCCCGCGGCGCACGATCCTTCGAAGCGCGTGCCGACCATGATGACGACGGCTGACATGGCGCTGCGCGAGGATCCCGAATTCCGCAAGATTTCGGAGAAATTCCGCGACGACCACGAAGCCTTCAAGGATGCCTTCGCCCGTGCGTGGTTCAAGCTCACGCACCGCGACATGGGCCCCAAGGTTCGCTACCTCGGGCCGGAAGTGCCGCAAGAGGACCTGATCTGGCAGGATCCCGTCCCTAACGGCACGACGCCTTCTGACGCTGACATCTCTGCCTTCAAATCGAAAATTCTCGGCGCCGGCCTCACCGTCGGCCAGCTGGTGAAGACGGCGTGGGCGTCCGCGTCGACCTATCGCAAATCGGACCATCGCGGGGGCGCTAACGGCGCGCGGATCCGGCTTGCGCCACAGAAAGATTGGGCGGTCAACGAGCCCGAGGAGCTGGCGAAGATCCTCGGCAAGATCGACGAACTGCGCGGCAGCCTGTCGATGGCGGATGCAATCGTGCTCGCGGGCACTGCAGCGGTCGAGAAAGCAGCAAAGGATGCCGGGTTCAACGTCGAGGTGCCGTTCACCGGGGGTCGCGGCGATGCGACCCAGGAATGGACCGACGTCGAGAGCTTCGACGTGATGGAACCGGCGGCCGACGGATTCCGCAACTATCTCAAGACCAAGCACTCGGTGCGGACGGAAGAGCTGCTGATCGACCGTGCATCGTTGCTCGGCCTGTCGGGTCCCGAGATGACCGTACTTCTTGGCGGACTGCGCGTGCTCGGGGCCAATCACATGGACCAGCCGCACGGTGTCTTCACCGAGCGGAAGGGCCAGCTGACCAACGACTTCTTCCGCAGCCTGCTCGACAACGACACCTTCTGGACGGTGGTAGACGACAGCGGCGACGAGGAGTTCATCGGCAGGGAAATTGGCGGCGACCAGGACGTCTGGCGGGCCACTCGCACCGACCTGATCTTCGGTTCGAACAGCCAGCTTCGGGCGATCGCCGAAGTCTATGCCGAAAGGGGCAATGAGGAGAAGTTCGTTCGCGACTTCATCCAGGTTTGGACCAAGGTAATGAACGCCGACCGTTTCGACCTTGAGCAGAAATCCACGAAGTCGGAGCCCATCGGGATCGCTGAGCCCGAGCTGGCGAAATAACACCAGTACCGTCGCGGCGCTTCCCCCTCCACTCCCAGCGCCGCGGCGGGCACTCGGTAATGGAATGCGTGCGTCACGCCGCGAGGGCGGGCACGACCTCCTTCGCGATCTGGCGCAGGCTTTCTGCCAGCAGGCGGAACTCCTGCTCTCGCGGTGACGAGCGCCGCCAGATCAGCGCGACCTCGCGCGAACCATGTTCCGACTTGAGCGGGCGAGCGTCTACTCCGGTCCCTTCGAGGATACCCGCCTGAATCGCCATCTCGGGCACGAATGTCAGGCCGAGACCATTATCGACCATTTGGACCAGCGTGTGCAGCGAGGTCCCCAGGATTGCCGCTTCGGCGCGCAGCTCGGGCCGATTGCACGCGGCCAAGGCATGATCCTTGAGGCAGTGGCCGTCCTCGAGCAGCAGCAATCGATTCTCGTCGATCGCGGCAGCATCCACTCGTGTCTCAGCCGGCGCCTCTCCGCGCGGAAAGGCAACGAACAGCCGATCGTCGAACAAAGCGGCCTTGTCGACGTCGCCACAGCCGAACGGCATCGCGAGGAGCACACAATCGAGCTGGCCGCGATGCAAGGCGTCGCATGCAGCCTGGCTCGCCTCCTCCCGCAGGAACAGCTTGAGGCTGGGCCATTGCTCGCGCAGCAGTGGAAGCATGGCGGGAAGGAGGAAAGGCGCGATGGTAGGGATGACACCCATGCGCAACTCGCCATGGAGCGGTTGCCCTTGAGCGCGGGCAAGATCGGAGAGCTCCTCGGCTTCGCGCAGGACGCGCAGCGCCTTTGACGAGATCTTGTTTCCCAAGGGCGTAAAGCGCACCACGCGCCGCGTGCGCTCGACGAGCACGACGCCAAGCAGGTTCTCCAGCTCTCGCAGCCCTGCGGAGAGCGTCGATTGAGTGACGAAACAGGCTTCGGCCGCCTTGCCGAAATGGCCGTGCTGGTGAAGCGCGACCAAATACTGAAGCTGTTTGATGGTAGGCAGATGAACTGTCATCGATAGGTCCGATCAGTCCAACCGCCATAAGTGACTCCGCCGATTTACGCGAGTCACATGCTCAGGTCAGTGCGCGGTACAGGCCATATCCGCTGGTCAGCGTCACGAGAGCGCCGACGAAGGTCAACAACGTGTCGGGATTGACCTTCTTGGCGATGAAGGCGCCGAACGGTGCGGCGACCACTCCCCCGATCAGCAACCCCGAGGTCGCCACCGTGAACGCCTTCCATCCCAGCGCCGCTATGAAGGTCGCGGAGATCGTGATCGTGAGGAAAAACTCCGCTGTGTTCACCGTGCCGATGGTCTTCCGGGGATTGCTGCCTTGGACGAGCAGGTTCGAGGTCACGATCGCGCCCCAGCCCCCGCCCCCGGCAGCGTCCAGGAAGCCGCCGATCAGACCGAGAGGGCTTACGATTTTCGGCTGCCGCTCCGTGTGCTGGTGCATCACTCCGCGATAGAAAAGGTAAAGGCCGAGCGCGGTCAGGTAGGCGAGCACGAAGGGCTTAGCTGTGTCGGCCGGAAGCTGCGTCAGGACGTACGCGCCGAGGATTCCACCGATGATTCCCGGAACCGCGATGCGGAAGAAGAGCCGCCAATCGACGTTGCGATGCGCAACATGGCTTATGCCGGACACTGCCGTTGTGAAGGTCTCTGCAGTGTGCACTCCGGCTGATGCGGCGGCCGGTGGCACGCCCATGCTGATCAGCAGCGTGCTCGAAATCTGGCCGTAGGCCATCCCCAGCGCACCATCGACGAGCTGGGCAGCAAATCCGATCGCGATGAAGATGAGCAAGGTGGTCGGATCGACCAGCAAATCGGGTAAAATCAGGCCTCTCCAACCATCTTATCGCCGCGCCTTTGCCGGACCGGGCGGTCAGCGGCAAGTCCAACTCCGGGACGGAACATTCGCTCCCGCTGGCAATTCGACGGCAGCGCACTTAAATTGCATCCGCAACAACAAAGGGTGGGCCCTTTGCAGTCTGGCCTGTTGGAATATCTGGATTCGGTTAAGTCGCGGGATCCCGCGGCGCGCTCGCGGTGGGATGTCATCTTCTATCCGGGCGTCATCGCGCTCGGCCTCCATCGCGTCGCGCACTGGCTCTGGGAGGGGCATCTCTACTTCCCCGCCCGCCTGGTGAATCAGTTGGCGCGCTTCCTCACCGCGATCGACATCCATCCCGGCGCCAAGATCGGCAAGCGCTTCTTCCTCGATCACGGATTCAGCGTGATCGGCGAGAGCGCCGAGATTTGCGACGACGTCACCATCTATCAGCACGTGACCTTGGGCGGCACCAACCCGACCACAGGCGTCGGCGGCAAGCGCCACCCCACCATCCGGTCCGGCGTCGTCATCGGCTCCGGGGCGCAGGTCCTCGGGCCCATCGAAATCGGCGAAGGCGCCAAGATCGGCGCCAATTCGGTCGTCACGAAAGACGTCGCGCCGCACCAGACGGTGGTGGGCATTCCCGCAAAGCCGGTGCCGGTCGACAGCGTGCATTACAGTCCTGGCTTCGTTCCGTACGGCACGCCGTTCGGTGAGGATGTCGATCCCACCCGTGCCCGGCTCGCGGAGTTGGAACGCGAGCTGGAAGAACTGCGAAAGGAGGTCGCGGTGCTTAAAGCCGGGCGCCAGTCGCAGCCGAAGGTGAAGAGCGCTTGAGCGTCATCGCGCCGTTCCCGTCCACTTGGGACCGGCGCCCGATTGCCAGCTTCGACCGCAAGGAGCTCATGCGCATCCTGGACCTCTACGGCCGGATGGTGGCCGCAGGTCACTGGCGAGATTATGCTCTGCGGATCGACCCTGACGTCGCCATGTTCGCCGCCTACCGACGGCACTCCGAACGGCCTGAAGTGCTAATAGAAAAACGCCCCGCGCTTCGATTGAAGCAGGGGGCGTTCGCGTTGGTCGGTGAGCATGGGGCCGTTCTCAAGCGGGGCCACGAACTCGCTGGAGTCCTGGCCCCGCTCGAGCGGCGGCTCATGCGGCTTGTTGGGTGATCGCGGCCGTTCGACTGACGATCGGCAGCCGATCCCGAATTTTCTCCGGCAATGGCCGCACGATGACGCTGCGCGCTTCGTGCCAGAAAGCCGACAGCAGCAGCAGCGCCGAGCCGATGATCAGTGCGGTAAGCGCCACATTCAGCTCCACGGCCCCGAACCGTTTGAACAGGTCGGCGAGCGCCCACAGAACATAGGCGAGAGCAGACACAAGCAGCGCGCGACGGTCGATCGCGAGCGCAGTGCTTCCCAGCGCCACGTAGAGCAGCAGGACGACGAGCGCTTCGGCGACGCTCCCGCTTCCATCATTCAGTCCAAGCAAGGTGAAGACCGGATGCACGATCATCGGCGCGGCCAGGAGATGAAGCCAGAAGGCGACGTCTGAGCGGCGCGTAAGCCGGGCCCGGTCAGAGCTGTCCCACCACATGGCGAACAGGAAGACGCCGATGCCGAGGAAAAGGACAAATCCGAGGATGACCTGACGCGCGGCTTCCGCATTCTGGCCAAGTGCAGCCACGAGAAGTCCAACGGCGATACCGGCCGCTGAAGCAGCGCCGACAGCGACGGTAATCGGCACATGGAAACGCCGCCAGTGCACCCAGGTCGCCACTCCGGCGATGGCCGCCGCAATCGCTCCGATTGCTCCGCCTGCTTGCGGGTTATTGTCCACCGCGTCTGGTCCGATCGCGAAGATGATCGCGAAGGCCGCCGTCAGCAACACTCCGAACGCATAGCTCAGGAGGAGGATGATCGAGGGCAGCGCCATTCGCCGCTTGGCGGTGAAATACATTGCGAGGCCCCACGATGTCGCCGCAACGAACAGGGGCGCGAGGAAAGTTGGGCCGTCGGATTCAATCTGGAAACCGGCCGCCTGGCCAATTCGCTGCCCGATAAACCCGACCGCGAAGAGAAGGATTGCGGCTGCAACCGAGACGAAGATGTCGTTGAAGCCCGTGATGAGCCGAAACTGCTCTTCATCGGGAATGGCGGTAGCGCGCTGGCGCTCCACGTGAGCACGCAGCGCGGTCGCGGCATCGGCGCTCAATGCGCCGGCGGCGACGGCATCGTCGAGCTCTTGCTGGCTATACATGCAGGGTCCTCCGTTACGGAATGGGAACTAATAAGCTCACTGTATTAGTGAGTCAATACACTGGTGCAGCATCGCATAGATAACTGCTGTTGCGCGAATGCCGCACAGACGAGCCGTCGCGCGCCTTTGGCGGCCAACTACTTGCACGAATGTCGATAATCGCCACCATGCGCTGGGGCTCGAGCGCGACGCGCCGAGATCGAGGGGAGAGATTTCATGATCCGTCGCAGCATCATCCGTTGTCTACTGTCCGCGTCCGTAGTCGGGGTCGCGGCCGCTCCGGCTCCAGCCGCTGCTCAACAGATCGATCGTATCGTCGCTTTCGGAGACAGCTACGCCGACACCGGCATCGCCAAGGCGACGATGATCGGCGATCCACTCGCGCCGGACTCGCTCAAGGCCATTCTTAATTCGCTCTATCCAACTGGACGTTTCTCTGGCGGCACCAATTACATCGATACGCTCGCGGACATCTTGAATGTACCGGTCGAGAATTATGCGGTCGGCGGAGCGCTCGCCGGGACCTTCCCAGTGCCGTTCGGATCAGGAACAAGCAACAACACGAACTGCGGTCCCGGCGTGGTTGCCGGCTCGCCAGCAATCTGCCCGCTGGGTTTCACCTATGAGGTTGATCAATTCACCAACACGGGCACCCAGAATCCATTGTTTCCGGCAGGCAGCGGGACGCTCGATGAAGGCGACCTCGTCGTTGTTTCCATCGGCGGCAACGACGCGCGCTATTACCAGCAGAATTACTCCGCATTCCCATCCGCGCCCTTCATCGCGGGGTCTATCGCCGGCGCCAACGCGAGTCTCGACCGCCTCGTGGCGGCCGGCGCGCCGACCATCAGCTTCCTTGCGGGCGATACGGGGCGGCTTCCCGAAGTGGCCGGCGATCCCGCGGCTGCCGCGATCCGCAGCGCTTATTCGAGCACCTTCAACACTGCCATGCAATCGACGCTTGCTGGCTATGCCGCGGACGGCGTCATCGTCCACTATCTCGATCTGAATACCCTCGGAGACGAGATCATCGCCAATCCGGCAGCATATGGCCTGACGAGCGCGGGACCATGCCCGGCAGCGGAAGTCGTCCGCTGCGTGACGGATGCGAGCTTCGTCAACCAATACCTGTTCTACGTCGACGGGCTGCATCTCACCTCGGCGGGCTTTGCGATCGTGGCGCGCTATGTGGCTGCGCAGGTCGATGCTCCGCTTACGCTGCAGGCCCCCGCTGATGCTGGGCTCGATACGGCCCGGCAATTCGGTCGCACTTTGAACAGCCGTTCCGACCTTTACCGCGGCGACCAGTTTGCAGGTTTAAGACTTTATGCGATCGGCGATACCTATTCGCGCGACGTTCCCGAAAGCTCGCGGACCTTCGGCTTCGACATCGACGGCGTCGGCGGAACGATCGGCGCGGAATATGGCTTCGCTGGCGGAGCAGTCGGAGCCGCCGTCAATTACACCCGGCCGGAGGTCAATTTCCACGGCGACGCTGCGCAAGTTCGCGGCAAGACTTGGCAGCTCGGCGCCTACGGCAACTTCGCGTCGGGCGGTCTCTTCGGTCAGGGTTACCTGGGCTACGGCAAGGATAATAACGATATCGATCGCCGCGGCGTGATCGACGAGCTTGAATCCAACCCAGACGGAAGCCACGCCGTTGCCGGCGTTAAAGCCGGCTACCTAATCCCGATCGGCAACCTCTTCGGAGTCTTCCAAGGCGTCGAGGCGGGGCCGATCGTCGCGCTTGATTATGCTCGCGCCAAGGTCGACGGCTACACCGAGACCGGGGATCCCGCCCTGACGCTAAACGTCAGCAAGCAGAGCGTGAAGTCGACTGCCGGCCAAATCGGCCTGGAGGCGCGCGCAAATGTCGAAGGCGTCCGCCCCTATACGGCGGTGGTCGCGGAGCACGATTTCTCCGGCAATGGACGCGTGATCCGGTTCAGCCAAACCGTTGCTCCAACGATCGTCAATTTGTGGGACGTGGAAGGCGATGAGGAAACCTACGGTCGCATCATCAGCGGCGCGACCGCGAACCTGTGGGCGGGGGCGACCATCGACTGGTCGATGAGCAGCACTTTCGGACGCGACAATGGCCGCGAATTCGGCATGCAGCTCGGCTTGAGAGCCGCCTTCTAAGGTCAGCCGCGGCGGCCGCCGAAGCGCGTCCGCTGCTGCCTGCCGAAGCGGCCCTTCCGGGTACCCGGCTTGCCTTCGGTTGAATTGCCAAGCGGGCGCGGCGCAACGCGATCGTCATGCGGGATCCCGAGATCGTCTTCTTCGAGACGGCGGATCTCATCGCGAAGGCGCGCAGCCTCCTCGAATTCGAGGTCGGCCGCGGCCTTGCGCATCCGTTCCTCGAGATCGGCGATGTAGGCCTTGAGGTTATGCCCGACGAGATGCGGGCGCTCATCGTCGCCGGTGTCCACCACGACACCGTCACGCGTTGCTACATGCGCCAACAGGTCGTGGATATTGCGCTTGATGCTTTCGGGCGTGATGCCATGCTCTTGATTGTAGGCCAGCTGCTTCTCGCGTCGCCGGCTGGTCTCGTTGAGCGCCCGCTCCATCGAGCCAGTCACCGTGTCGGCGTAGAGGATCACGCGCCCTTCGACGTTACGCGCCGCGCGCCCGATGGTCTGGATCAGTGAGGTCTCCGAACGGAGGAACCCCTCCTTGTCGGCGTCAAGGATCGCGACCAGCCCGCACTCAGGAATGTCGAGACCTTCGCGCAGCAGGTTGATCCCGACCAACACGTCGTACACGCCCAGGCGCAGCTCCCGGATCAGCTCAATACGCTCGAGCGTCTCGACGTCGGAGTGCATGTACCGAACCTTGAGGCCAGCCTCGTGAAGATATTCGGTGAGGTCCTCGGCCATGCGCTTGGTCAGAGTCGTGACCAGCGTCCGATACCGCTTTCGCGCCGTCTCCTTCGCCTCGTGGACGAGGTCGTCGACCTGATCCTCGACCGGCTTGATCTCGACGGGGGGGTCGATGAGGCCGGTTGGACGGATGACCTGCTCGGAGAAGACTCCGCCAGTCTCGTTCATCTCCCACGGGCCGGGCGTCGCCGACACGAACGTCGTCTGGGGGCGCATCGCGTCCCATTCGTTGAAGCGCAGCGGCCGGTTGTCGATGCAGCTCGGCAGGCGAAAGCCATATTCTGCCAGCGTGATCTTCCGCCGATGGTCGCCACGCGCCATCGCGCCGATCTGCGGCACGGTCTGGTGGCTTTCATCGATGAACAGAAGGGCATTGTCCGGAAGGTATTCGAACAACGTCGGCGGCGGCTCACCGGGAAGCCGCCCCGTCAGGAAGCGCGAATAATTCTCGATACCTGCGCATGACCCGGTCGCTGCGATCATCTCCAGGTCGAAGTTTGTACGCTGCTCGAGCCGTTGCGCCTCGAGCAGTCGACCTTCCGCCTGCAACTCCTTCAGACGCTCGGAGAGCTCATGGCGGATCGCCTCCATTGCCTGCTTCAGCGTGGGCCCAGGAGTCACATAGTGCGAGTTCGCATAGACCTTGATGAAGTCGAGTGACGCAATCGTCTTGCCGGTCAGCGGGTCGAACTCGGTGATGTCCTCGATCTCGTCGCCGAAGAAGCTGATGCGCCAGGCCATGTCCTCATAGTGCGAGGGGAAAATCTCGAGGCTGTCGCCGCGAACCCGGAAATTTCCGCGGGCGAAAGCCTGGTCGTTGCGCCGATACTGGAGCGCGACGAGCTTGCGGATCACCTCGCGCTGGTCCTCCGATGCGCCCTTCTTCAAGCTGAAGGTCATCGCCGAATAGGTTTCGACCGAACCGATACCGTAGAGGCAGCTGACCGAGGCGACGATAATGACGTCGTCACGTTCCAGCAGCGACCGCGTCGCGGAGTGACGCATGCGGTCGATCGCCTCGTTCACGCTCGACTCCTTTTCGATGTAGGTGTCGGTGCGCGGGACGTAGGCTTCGGGCTGATAATAATCGTAGTAGCTGACGAAATATTCGACGGCGTTTTCGGGAAAGAAGCTCTTAAATTCCCCGTAGAGCTGTGCCGCCAGGATCTTGTTCGGAGCGATCACCAACGCCGGACGCTGCAACGTCTCGATGACCTTGGCCATGGTGAAGGTCTTGCCCGATCCGGTGACGCCCAGAAGCACTTGGCTCGCCTCACCATTCTCGCCGATGCCCTCGACGAGCTCACGAATTGCCGTCGGCTGGTCGCCTGCGGGCTCGTACTCGGAAACCAGCTTGAACAGCTTCCCGCCCTCGGCCTTGTCGGGCCGAGCGGGCTTGTGCGGAACGAACGTCTCGCCCGTTTCCGGCTCAGCGAGCGAGGTGCGGATTTGAATCGCCATCGCCAGCCCATATGGTCATGGTGAATGGATGCGGCAACGCAAGTATGCTGGCTTTGCCGGCGGCCGCTCGGGGAGCGCATCGAATATCATCATCCCGTCCCGAAGAGCCGCGGCGGCCGGGAGACCGTGCCGATCCATCCGATCTGCCACCGGACGCTTCACCGCACATTCTCGAACGCGGAGCTGGCCTTATTCGGCGCAAGCGCCGCAGCGGTACGAGCCGATCCTCGCATCGGCCGCTTTCTCGCCTGGATCGCGAAAAAGCCTCCGGATTTCCACGCACCGACGCACGGACGTCGCTAGTGCAACGGCTGTACCGGTCCTATGAGGTGTCGGGGCGTAAAATGGGAGTTTTCATGAAATATACAGTCGCACTGATCGCTTGCGCCCTTCCGCTGGCCGCCTGCGGCAAATCGCCGGCCGTTCACGAGGAGAATGCAAGCGTCGCCGAGGTGCAAAACAGCATAGCGGAGGCGGGCGGCACCGACAGCTTCGTCCGGCCGGGGCTTTGGGAATCCAAGGTCACCCTCGAGGAAATGAGCATGCCGGGGATGCCGAAGGAAGTCGCCGCCAAAATGGCGGGCGCGACCGGCAAGGCCGAGGTCAATCGCTCGTGCCTCACGCCCGACGAGGCGAAGCGGCCCAAGGAAGGTTTCTTCGCGGGGGACAACAAGAATTGCCGGTACGACCATTTCACCATGGCGGGCGGAAAGATCGATGCCGTGATGAAGTGCAGCGCGGAAGGCGCGACGCACACCATGACGCTGCAGGGTGGCTATACTCCAAATACCTATGACATGCGGATGACCATGAACGCCGAGGGCGGAGCGGGCCCCAATGCCGGAATGACCATGAAGATGCATGTCGAGGCCAGCCGCGTCGGCGAATGCACTGGTAAGGAGAGTTGAGCGGAAAGCAGCGCGTGGCCGTACCCGTATTGCTCAACCGCGGCGGCGGCGCCGTCGCCGCGGACGGCCAGATCGCCGAGAAAGTGCGGACGGCTCTCGCTGAGGCGGGCGTCGACGCCGACATCGATCTGATCGACGGCGGCGATTATGAGGTGCGGTGCCGTTCCGCAGCCGAGCGCGGCGATCCAGTCGTGGTCGTCGGAGGCGGCGACGGCACGGTGAGCGCCGCTGCCTCGGTACTTGCCGGAACCAACACCCGGCTTGGCGTCCTTCCGCTGGGCACGCTCAACCATTTCGCGCGCGACCTCGGCATCCCCACGGACATCGCGGAGGCGGCTCGGTTGATCGCCGCTGGGCAGGATCGACAGGTCGACATCGGCGACATGAATGGGCGCACCTTCATCAACAACAGCGCAATCGGCCTTTACCCGCTGATGGTCGTGGACCGCGACGTCCAGCGGAAGCGGCTCGGCAGAAGCAAGCGGCTCGCCATGCTGGTGGCGTCTGCTCGAACACTCCTCCGGTTCAATCACCAGCGCCTGACGCTACAGGCGAACGACGAGCAGGCCCGGGTGGACACACCTTTGCTTTTCGTGGGCAACAATGATTATCGGCTCGATATCGGTGGCGCGGGCCAACGGGACAGCCTGGAAGACGGTCAATTGTTCGTGCTCGTCATGCGCAAGAAGACCCGGCGTGGCCTGATCGCGGCAAGCATTCGCGCCCTGCTGAACCGAACGAGACCCGACGATATGGTGCGCATCGAAGGCGTGCAGCGACTGCGCGTCGCCAGCCGGCGATCCATGCTCCCCGTCTCCTTGGACGGTGAGGTCGTCCAAGCGAAAACCCCGCTCGAATATACCATTCGGCGGAAGGCGCTGCGCGTCATCGTGCCGGAAGCAAACAAGGGCTAATGGAACCACTTCCGCCGTTGCTTGGTTCGCGCGGTGGAGATTCGGGGCGAACGCATTGGCAACAGAGGCTCATCGCCAACTCTCGGGTCGAGTTCGCGCGCGCGGCATCCGCGCCGCGGGGCTGGCGATCATCATCCTGAGCGCAGGCGCCGCACTCCTTCCCATTGAAAAGGGTGTTTCGTCCGACGTGATGGGCGCGATGCTCGTCGCTGCCGGCCTGATTGAAATCATCGCCGCAGCGCTGCGGCGGCAGGTGCGCCAACTCGCGACTGCCGCGGGAGTAGTGACCGCGCTCGCGGGCGTGCTGTTCCTCGTCAATCCGGAGACGCGCTTCTTCCCCACCGTGCTGCCGATCGTCGGCTGGCTCGTCCTGCGTTGCCTGATCCTGGGTTACGCGAGCACATTATCGCGGGGCTCGGTGCGCCGCTGGACCGCTTTCTCCGCCGGTATGGACCTGCTGCTGGCTGCCCTGCTCATTACGGGGCTGTCGATCACGACGATCGTCGTCAGCCTGTTCGGCCCCACGCAGCCCCTGATCGCCGGCTTCTCGTGGATCCTGGCGGCGAGCTTCGTGGTCAACGGACTTATGCTCCTCGAGGTTGCCAGCTGTGAATCCGAAGGGGCATCGGACGCAGGCTAGGAAGCGCCGCGCGCCGTGACCATAAAGCCGTGATGGTCCTCGACCCAACCGACATCAGCGTTTCGACCGTAGCGCAGGTCATCCAGCTTGCGGTCGCTCCCGTGTTCCTGCTCGCAGGCATTGGGGCATTCCTGAACGTCTGCGCCGGTCGCCTGTCCCGCATCGTCGACCGGGCGCGCAATATCGAGCCGCTGCTGCTCGCGTCACGCGGCGCGGAACATGCCCGCCGCCTGCAGGAGATCCGCACGCTGGACCGGCGCATGGGAATGGTCAGCTGGGCGATCTTCTTCTCGGTGCTTGCAGCGGTAATGATCTGCATCGTCGTCATCCTGCTTTTCGCAGCGACACTGACGGGCGCGCATTCGGGAACGGCGGTAGCTCTGCTTTTCATCGGCACGATGGCTTCGATCGGTCTCGGCTTCTCTGTTTTCCTGCTCGAGACCCGCGTCGGCTCGCGCGCCGTCCGGATCCGCACGGAGATCCTCGAGCATATGGAAGAGCAACGAGACGCCGACGGCGGCGGCTGACCAATCCACCTCCTGCCTTGCCTCGACAATGCTCGCCTGCGTGCCTATCGGCTCGCGCATCAACCCCGGAGTATCAAATGAATCGCGCCGACCCTGCCGCCTCGTCCGTTCTCGACCGCGTCCTCGTCCTCGAGATGGTGCGCGTGACCGAAGCGGCCGCCATCGCGGCGTCGAAATGGATCGGCCGCGGCGACAATGACGCTGCCGACGCGGCCGCCGTCGAGGCCATGCGGATGGCGCTCAACGAGCTTCCGTTCTGCGGCACCGTCGTGATCGGCGAAGGCGAGCGGGACGAAGCGCCGATGCTCTATATCGGCGAGAAGGTGGGCTGCGCGCAGGAGAGTGGGCCGGGCATCGACATCGCGCTGGACCCGCTGGAAGGAACCACGCTGACGGCCAATGCGGGACCGAACGCGCTCGCCGTCCTGGCGATCGCCGAGGAAGGCTGCCTACTGAATGCGCCTGATACCTATATGGAGAAACTGGCGATCGGACCCGGCTATCCCGAGGGCACGATCGATCTGCGCAAGTCCCCTGCCGACAACGTCCGCGCCATCGCCGCGGCAAAGGGCGTACAGCCGGGCGAGATCATCGCCTGCGTGCTCGATCGACCCCGCCACGAGAAGATCATCGCCCAGCTTCGCGAGATCGGCTGCGGGATCAAGCTCATCCCCGATGGAGACGTCGCAGGCGTCATCGCGACTGCAGACCCCGACACGGGCATCGACGTCTACATGGGCACCGGAGGCGCTCCGGAAGGCGTGCTCGCCGCGGCCGCCCTGCGCTGCGTCGGGGGGCAGATGCATGGGCGTCTCGTCTTCCGCAATGACGACGAAGTCTCTCGCGCTCGGCGCTGGGGAATCGAGGACCTGGAGCGAATCTACCACCTCGAGGACATGGCGACGGGCGACTGCATCTTTGCGGCGACCGGAGTCACCGACGGCTCGCTTCTCGAGGGCGTGCACCGGCGCAAGGGCTGTGTCACCACCCAGAGCATCGTCATGCGCGCCAGCTCGGGCACAATCCGGCGCGTATCCACAGAATATCACGACCTGAAGCACCGCGGCCTCTAGACCCCGGAATCGGCCAGACATATTTTCGCTATCCTATGGTGGTGGCGCTCGACATCGAACGGTCCGTAACCGGCCAACCGTGGCGCTGGCGCAGGCCTGCTGAGGCAGGGCTTGGCATGGATGCGCTGGTCGATGAGCTTTTGCTCGCCCGCGGCGTAACCCGCGAGGACCTCCCTCGACACCGCGACCCGCGCATCCGCGACTTCCTGCCCGATCCATCCTGTTTCAAGGACATGGACAAAGGCGCGAAACGGCTCGCGGACGCTGTGCAGAACGGCGAGACGATCGCCATCTTCGGGGATTACGACGTCGACGGCGCGACCAGCTCCGCGCTGCTGGTGCTGCTCCTCCGACGCCTGGGCGTCGAAGCCGTCGTCTATATCCCGGACCGCCTGATGGAAGGCTACGGACCGTCCGGCAAAGCTCTCGTCGAGCTGAAGGCGCGCGGCGCAAGCGTTGCAATATGCGTGGACTGTGGCGCGCAGGCCTTCGACGCGCTCGATGAAGCACGCGCCGCCGATCTCGACGTCATCGTCGTCGACCATCATCAATGCGCGAGCCTGCTCCCGGTCGCCCACGCCCTGATCAACCCCAACCGCCTGGACGAGGGTGCTGACGGCGCCGCGCACGGTCACCTAGCCGCAGTCGGCATGGCCTTCCTGCTCTCCGTCGCGCTGATCCGCGAGTTGCGCAGCCGCGGCTTCTTCGAAGCGCTATCCGAACCCAAGATCCTTGACCTTCTCGACCTCGTGGCGCTCGGAACCGTGGCCGACGTCGCGCGCCTCAAGAGCCTCAATCGCGCCTTCGTGACGCAGGGTCTGAAAGTGATGGCCGCGCGCCAGAATCTCGGCATGTCGGCGTTGATCGAGGCATCGCGCCTGGTGAAACCGCCATCCTGCCGCGACCTCGGCTTTGCGCTCGGACCGCGGATCAATGCCGGCGGCCGCGTCGGCAAATCGGACCTCGGTGTGCGCCTCCTGACCTGCACCGACCCCGAGGAAGCGCGCACGATCGCCGCAGAGCTCGATCGACTAAACGAGGAGCGCCGCGCAATCGAGATGCTCGTATGCGAGCAGGCTGAAGCGCTGGCGAAAGAACAAGCGGACGCGCCCGTGATCACAGTCATGAGCGGAGGCTGGCATCAGGGCGTGATCGGTATCGTCGCCGGCCGGTTGAAGGAACGGTTTGGGCGTCCCGCACTGGTGATCGCCGAATGCGATGACGGAACAGGCAAGGGCTCGGGCCGATCGATCAGCGGCGTCGACCTTGGCGCAGCGGTGCTTGCGGCCAAGGACAGCGGCCTTCTGCTGGCCGGCGGAGGTCACGCGATGGCGGCCGGACTGACGCTGCCTGCCGGCGGCCTCCAGGCATTCAAGGAGTTCATCAACGAGCGGCTCGCCGCCGATGTCGAGAAAGCACGCGGCGACCGAGCGCTCCTGCTCGACGCGCTGCTCGCTCCGGGAGGTGTCGCCGCCGCGCTGTGCGACGCGCTGGACGCCGCTGGCCCCTATGGAGCGGGCTGGCCGAGCCCGCGGGTGGCGGCGGGCCCGGCAAGGCTGATCAAGACCGGCATCGTCGGCGATGGGCATGTCCGGGGCTTCGCTGCGGGCGACGACGGCAAAAGCTTCAAGTGGATCGCCTTCCGCAGTGCTGGAACCGACCTGGGCCAGGCTTTGCTGTCCTCGCCTACCGATGCGCGCTGGTGGCTCGCCGGCACGATCAAGCGCGATGAGTGGAACGGCGGAAACTACGCCGAGATGCACCTCGAAGACGCCGCGCCTGCCTGATGCTGAGCGGTCGCTTGACCGATTTCGCACCCTCGCCTAACGGGCATCGGCTCGCTGAGCGGCCCCATCGTCTAGCGGTCTAGGACGTCGCCCTTTCACGGCGAAAACACGGGTTCGAGTCCCGTTGGGGTCACCAATGCCGCTGGCGAGATGGATCTCTCATTCCATCCACTTGCCGGGGACACATCCTGCGACTGGCTGCGCATGACGCGCGGGCATCTCCGCCGAGCGGGGGTATTCGTAGGAATAAAGCACGCTGAGGATACGCCAGTTGCCGTCCACCTTCACCATCTGCCAGTTTTCGAGACCCCAATTGGTGACCTTGCAGTTCATGGTGAAATCATAGGCGAAGTTGACGCTTGCTAGCTTGCCGTCGGTGACGATCTCTGGATCGTAGAATCGCTCGGCAATCGGAATGTGCCGCATGCGTTCGTTGGCGAACAAGGTGAATGCACCGGATGGATATACCGGTGGAATAACCTTCCCCAGGTCCTTACTTTCGCCGTTGCGGACCTCGGGACGAGCGATGCTCCTCCACACAATCTCGCCATCGTGAAACAGAGCCTTCATGGTCTCGGCGTCGCGCGTGCGGATCGCCGTATCGAACCTGTCCATCACCTTCAGGATCGCTGCTTGGTCGTCATTCACCTCTGCGCTTGCGGCCATTGGAAATGCGAGGATAACTGCGGTGAAAATGAGCCTCCTATTCATTTGAGCGCACCTAACAATTAGATGACTGGCCGCGTTTCTGGAAGTTTCCGACCCGGAAGGGTCCGAACAACGCCACCCGAAAAATCGAGCGTATTAAAGGGATTGCGGGCGACAATGCTTTGTTCGACGGACGGCGCTTTCCGCCGATGAAGCGCGATCGGTCTTCAGATCCTATCAGAGCCCTAAGCCAGGATCGCCTTCCAGGACTTGCTGAACAAGCTGGGGCTGTTCGCCAGGACGCCACAGCTTTGCGGTATGGACAATGCGATACCGCAGAGGTCCGCCGTCCGGGGTCGCCGCGCGCGCGATAGGCCGCGGAATGCAGACGAACTCGGTCCGCATCTCCTGCCCGTCGACCCGCACCGTCGCATAGCCATGACCGCCGATGTCCACGAACTTCAGGTGCGGTGCCACGTCGGGATTGGACAGGGCCAGCGCCTTGGCCCGATCGAAGGATTTCCCATATTCGAAGCAGGGCCGAACGCCGTGCCTCAGCATCATGTTGTATGTTGACTCAGGTCTGGCCGCACCCGGCTTGTCGGCCAGGTATAGCGGCCGGAATTTATCATCCTTCTTGATCACATACTCGTTCGCTTCGCCTCCGCCCACGCTCGACATGGACCCGCCAGTGAAGCTCAGGCCGATGGGTTCAAACTTCCCGGGCGGCAACTGCGCGGAGGCGTAACCGGCCCAGAAGCTGTGGAGGTCGCCGGAAACGATTGCGAAACCGGTGATCTTGGCATCGCGGACCAGGTCGTAAATCTCGCCGCGCTCGACCCAAGCACTGCCGAAATCCCCGCCCTGTACGTTGGCGAACCGGCCCGCCGGCCATTTTTGCTTCGTCAGCCCGGCCGGAAAATTTTCCGGATCGGCGCGCTGCTCCAGCGTACATTGCGAGCTGCCCCAGATCTTCCAGGTCGCGCCGGAGTTACGCAGGCGATCCTTGAACCACGCTTTCTGCGTGCCTCCGAGGATCGTCTGCGGCGGCTTGTCCTTGTTGGGGTTAGGGACCTTTGTTCCGTTGAATTCCAGCTCGACCGGGGGATTGCCGCCGTTGTACGCACGTCCGCCGTCGAGCGCCTGAAGCAAGTCGTCGGGGAACATCCCGTAATCGGCCCAATCGGCAAGTTTGTCAGTTGACGACTCTTCGAACGGGTTTGGTCCGCGATAGCTGCGCTCATCGGTAAGCAAGAGATCGAGGTGGCGGCCATAGCGCAGCGCCCGGTAGATGATCAGGCTGTTGATCGCGGCGATATTGTTCGGCTCGAGGCCCAGGCCGTCGTCGGCGAACTTCTCGATTTTCACGTTTTTCACCGGAACCGAACCGAACTCTTCGAAGGATCCGCTTGGTGCCTTCACTCGCGCCGGTATGTTCTCGAACCAGGCCTGGTTGGCAGCGACCTTGATGGTCTGCGCGGGCTGCTCAATTGACGGCGCTTTCAGGATGCTCTGCCAACCCTGCCACGAGAATTCATGATTGTCCCAAGTGCACACAAACGGCCAGCGGGCGCGTGCATCCTGCAGGTCGGGATCGGCGAGAAAGCCTTTCCACACTGCGCGATATCCCTCGAGCGTCGTAGGGAGATGGTAGGTGCGGACTTTCAGCGAGTCCGGAATGCGCGCGACTTCATAGAGTTTCCGGTCGAAGCGGGGCTTCCCTTCCCCTGGATATTGCACGACCTCGTAGATGAAATCGCCAAGGTGCAGGACGAAATCGAGCTGGTCCCGGGGTTGCGCCCGCTCATCCTCGAAGATCATACGGCGGTAGCCGTTAAGCTTGCTTTCGTTGACATCCTGGCAGCTAACGAACGCGAAATTGACCGGACGGGCGTCGTTAGCGTTTGGCGCCGTTTTCGTGCGGCCGACGCGGCTGCCGTTCCCTTCGGAATCGGTGAAGCGGTACCAATAGACGTGGGCGGGCTTCAGCTTGCCGACGAGCACCCTCGTGGTCCAATCCGAAGCCGACGACACCGGCGCGGGAGCAGTCGCGACAACACGGCGGAACGCCTCGTCTTCGGCGACTTCCACGATCAGGACCTTGCGGCCTTCGCTTTGATACGGGCGCCTCGTCCACAGGATCACGCTGTTCGAGTCGGGATCGCCCGAAGCAACGCCTTCGGGATAGTATTGCCGGTTTTCACGCCAGTTCGTGCGGGAGGCATGTACCCTTCCGCTCCATGCCAGGCTGGCGCCCATCGCCGCCGCTAACTGAACGAACTCGCGGCGGTTGAGCGTCATGACCTATCCCCTTTTCAGTCTCTCCGCGTGCCAGCGCAGGTGCTCGGCCATGAAGGTCGAGATGAAATAATAGCTGTGATCGTATCCGGGCTGCCGGCGCAGCGTCAGGTCGATCCCGGCCTTCGCGCAGGATTGCTCCAGCAACTCAGGGCGCAATTCATTTTCGATGAACGTGTCGCTCGTTCCGACATCGACGAGGATTTCATCGACGCGCGCGCCATCTTCGATCAGCGCGACCGCATCATGCTTGCGCCAGGCGGCCCGATCTTCGCCGAGATAGCCGCCCAACGCCTTCTGGCCCCAGGGCACTTGCGACGGCGCTACGATCGGCGCGAACGCCGATACGCTTCGAAAACGACCGGGATGGCGCAGCGCGACGGTCAGCGCCCCATGACCGCCCATCGAATGGCCGGTGATCCCCTGTCGGGTCATGTCCGCGGCAAACTCGGAGCCGACCAGCTGCGGAAGCTCTTCGGTGACATAGGTCCACATGCGGTAATTGCGCGCATAAGGCTCTTGCGTCGCGTCGACATAGAACCCCGCTCCCAGGCCGAAGTCATACGCACCTTGGGGATCGTCGGGAACGCCGTCGCCGCGCGGACTCGTGTCGGGCGCTACGAAGATGAGACCGTGCTCGGCGCAGGCTGCACGACACTCCCCCTTTTCGGTCACGTTGGCATGGGTGCACGTGAGGCCGGAAAGGTACCAGACAACTGGGCGTTTCTCACCAGCTTCGGCTTGCGGCGGCAGGAAAATCGAGAAGGTCATGTCGGACGACGTCGCCGCCGACGCATGCTTCACGACCAGCTGACGCCCGCCATGAGCCTTGTTTTCGCTGACGATTTCCATGCTTATTGGTCGGCAGGAACCCGATAGAAACCACAAAGCTTGTTGCCGTCAGGGTCGCGCAGGTAAGCCAGGTACATCTTGCCGAACCCCGCATCGCGCAGCCCCGGCGGATCCTCGCAGGACGCGCCCCCATTCGCGACGCCGGCAGCGTGCCAGGCGTCGACCTGCTCTGGACTTTCAGCGCGAAATCCAATCGTCGAACCGTTGCCGTGGCTGCACGGCTCGCCGTTCAGCGGCTGCCCGATGCCGAGCGACCCCTCACGCGTCATCCACCAGTCGGACTTTCCGAAATCCTGTCCGGGCTTGATCCCGAGCGCCCCGAGAGTGGCGTCGTAAAACTTCTTCGACCGCTCGCGGTCGCTGCACCCAAGCATCACATGGCTGAACATCGTTCCCTCCGTCAGATTGCCACAGCGGCGCTTTGCGGCGATCCTTCGCCGACATTGTGCGTGCCGCTGGGCTCAATGTTGATCATCTTGACCTCGCCGTGGCGCGCGACCGGCCGATGCTCGACACCGCGCGGTACGACGAAGACCTCTCCCGGTCCCAAGGTCACCGTGCGGTCGCGCAATTCGATGTCCAGGAGACCATCCAGCACCAGGAAGAAATCGTCGGTGTCCTCATGGCTGTGCCAGACGAACTCGCCGTCGACTTTCACGATGCGGATATCGTTGCCGTTATACTCGGCGACGATGCGCGGCGCCCAGTGATCGGAGAAAGTGTCGAACGTTTCCGGCAGATTGACCTTGTCGCGCATCAGTAAACGACCACGCTGCGGATGCTCTCGCCCGCGTGCATCAGGTCGAAGCCCTTATTGATTTCGTCCAATGTCAGCACGTGCGTGATCATTGGGTCGATCGCGATCTTCCCATCCATGTACATATCGACGATCTTGGGCACGTCGGTCCGGCCCTTCGCTCCGCCGAATGCCGTGCCGCGCCAGTTGCGCCCGGTAACGAGCTGGAATGGACGCGTAGCGATTTCCTTGCCGGCTTCGGCAACGCCGATGATGACGCTCGTGCCCCACCCGCGATGGCAGCATTCCAAGGCTGTGCGCATGACTTCCGTATTGCCCGTGGCGTCGAAGCTGTAATCCGCCCCGCCGTCGGTCATCTCGACGATCTTGGCGACGATGTCTTCCCGGCTCATGCCCTTGGTGTTGAGGAAGTCGGTCATTCCGAACTGGCGACCCCATTCCTCCCGGTCAGGATTGATGTCGATGCCGACGATCCTGTTCGCGCCCGCAAGCCTGGCGCCCTGAATGACGTTGAGGCCTATGCCGCCGAGGCCGAACACGACGACATTGTCGCCCGGCTGCACCTTGGCGGTGTTCATCACCGCGCCGACGCCCGTGGTTACTCCGCAGCCGATGTAGCAGCTGGTCTTGAACGGGGCGTCCTCGCGGATCTTTGCGACCGCGATCTCAGGCAGCACCGTGAAGTTCGAGAAGGTCGAGCAGCCCATGTAATGGTAGATGGTCTCGCCCTTATACGAGAAGCGGCTGGTGCCGTCTGGCATCAGGCCTTTTCCCTGCGTCGCGCGGATCGCCGTGCAAAGGTTGGTCTTGCCGCTCAGGCACGACTTACACTTGCCGCATTCTGGCGTGTACAACGGAATGACGTGATCACCGGGCTTCACGCTGGTGACGCCCTGGCCGATTTCGCGAACGACCCCTGCGCCTTCATGCCCTAGGATGGAAGGGAAGATCCCTTCACTGTCGAAGCCGTCGAGGGTGTAGGCATCGGTATGGCAGATGCCCGTCGCCATGATCTCGACAAGGACTTCGCCCTGCTTCGGTCCTTCGAGGTCGACTTCGACGATCTCGAGCGGCTTCTTGGCTTCGAATGCGACGGCGGCGCGGGTCTTCATGAGTCGGGATCCCCCTGATGTTGCGGCTGCCTATGCCTCCAAGAAGCGCCGTATCCAACCGCCAACCCGCTCGCTGTCGTTTGGCGCGCCGAGCGACGCTATCGCGCCGGCCGGATCAGAAACCCGATCGTGGCGCTCGGCTATCAACGCCTTGGCGAACTCGGGCGTGAACTCCGGGTGGAACTGGAAGGAAATGGCGGGACGGTCGGTCCAGGCGAGACCGGCATAAGGCGTGAAGTCGGATGATAATGTGATCCCCGTGTTCGGCGGCTGCAGGACCACCTGATCCTGGTGCGATGCGGGTTCGGCGATTTCAGCGACACTATCCATCCAGGGTTCTACCCGATCCACCCTATATCGGTGCAGGCCCGTCCCCCAGCCCTTCTCCGATTTCTCGACATGGCCGCCGAGGGCCTGAGCCATCACCTGGTGCCCGAAGCAGATCCCGACCATCTTCGCCCGGTCGGCCGCGCGAATGAACTCCAGCAGCGGCTCGATCCAGGGGAGAGGGTCGTAGACACCCGCCGGGGAGCCAGTGAGCAGATAGGCGGCGTGCGCCTGGGGTTCCGGCACGTGGCCTGCCTGAACATCGAAGCTTTCAACTTCGAACCCCGGTCCAAGCAGCCGCCCGAACATGGCGGGATAATCGCCGAAACGGTGGACGAGATCGCCGGGCGGCCGGCCCGTCTCCAGGATCGCGAGCTTCATGCGGCGCGCCTTGCCACCTCATGGCCGTTCCGCCAATGCTGATCCGAAAGGAAAGCTATGCCGAACTGGCTCGAAGGGCGTCACGCGCTGATCACCGGTGGTGGAACGGGCATCGGGGCTTCCGCCGCGACCCATCTGCACGCAGCCGGAGCGAAGATTACGGTCACGGGCCGTCGGCCCGAGCCTCTCGAGACAATCCGCAAGATCGTGAACGGCGCTGCCGTCCAATGCGACGTCACCGATAGAGAGCAAATCGTGCGTGCGTTCGACCAAGCCCGCGCAGCGAACGGTCCGATCGAAATGCTGATCGTGAACGCGGGGATCGCGGAGAGCGCACCCTTCCACAAGATGAAGCGCGAAAGCTGGGACCGGATCATCGCCACCAATCTCACCGCGGCCTTCGATTGTGCCCAGGCGGCGTTGTCGGACCTTCTCAAGAGCGACAGTGGCCGGCTGATCTTCGTCGCTTCCGTCGCAAGTCTGCGCGGCGTGCCTTATGCCGCTCACTATGCCGCATCGAAGCATGGCCTGCTCGGACTGATGCGAAGTCTCGCGGCGGAATATGCGAAGACGAACCTCACCGTGAACGCGGTCTGCCCCGGCTATGTCGACACGCCGATGACCGACCAGTCGGTCGCTCGGGTTTCCGAGATAACGGGGCGCAGCGAAGGCGATGCGCGCTCGGCGATCACCAACATGAACGCAAGTGGTCGCCTCGTTGACCCGGACGGCATCGGAACGATGATCATGACTCTGTGCCTTCCGCAGAGCCGCGACATCAATGGGGCGGCGGTCACGATCGACGGGGGCACGAGCGCTTGACCTTCGACCCGACGACCTTCGCGCCAACGCATTTCCTTTGGGAATTCGCCGACGGCGTCGCCACGATCACGCTCAACCGTCCGGAGCGCAAGAACCCGCTCACCTTCGACAGCTACGACGAGCTTCGCGACGCCTTCCATGCGCTAGACAAATGCCGGGCCGTAAAGGCCGTCGTCGTTACCGGCGCCGGCGGCAACTTCTGCTCGGGCGGAGATGTGCACGAGATCATCGGCCCGCTCACCAAGATGAATGAGCGCGGCCTGCTCGATTTCACGCACATGACCGGCGATCTGGTTCGCGCGATGCGTTCCTGCCCTCAGCCGATCGTGGCCGCGGTTGAAGGCGTTTGCGCTGGCGCCGGAGCGATCATCGCCATGGCGTCCGACCTGCGCATTGCCGCGCCGAGCGCGAAGACCGCGTTCCTGTTCGTACGCGTGGGCCTGAGCGGCGCGGACATGGGCGCCTGTGCGATCCTTCCCCGGATCATAGGCCAGGGTCGTGCGGCAGAGCTTCTCTTCACCGGGCGCAACATGACCGCGGACGAGGGTTTCGCCTGGGGATTCTGGAACCGCCTGTCGGAGAATGTGCTTGCGGATGCGCAGTCGCTAGGCCGCGAGCTCGCAAGGGGGCCGAGCATTGCGCATGCCGTGACCAAGAAGCAGCTCGATGCCGAATGGCACGTCTCGATCGAGCAGGCGATTGAGATGGAAGCGCGCGCCCAGGCGCACTGCATGCAGACCAGGGACTTCCATCGCGCATACGAAGCCTTCGCGGCGAAGCGCATGCCAGAGTTTCAGGGCGACTGATGACCGATCGTGGATTCCTCTCTTGGCCCTTCTTCGAAGAGCGCCATCGGGAGCTCGCTTCCGCGCTCGAAGAGTGGTGCGAGAAGAACATCCACGACGCCCATGCAGCCGATGCGGACGAAGCATGCCGAAGCCTTGTCACCGAACTTGGGCGCGCCGGCTTCCTGAAGCTCACCGTCGGCGACGCCGACCGCAGGCCGGACGTTCGAAGCCTCGCATTGTCTCGCGAAACACTGGCCAGGCATCATGGCCTCGCCGATTTCGCCTTTGCGATGCAAGGCTTGGGCTCAGGTGCGATCTCGCTGTTCGGCACGATCGAGCAGAAGCGCGAATGGCTGCCGCGCGTCGCAAGCGGCGAAGCAATCGCGGCCTTTGCGATGACCGAGCCCGAATGCGGGTCGGATGCCGCGAACATGGCCACCTCGGCCATGCGCGACGGCAACGAATGGGTGATCGTCGGCGAGAAGACACTCATTTCCAATGGCGGCATTGCAGACTTCTACGTGACCTTTGCGCGCACCGGAGAAGGCGAAGGCGCGCGCGGGCTGTCGGCGTTCATCGTTCCCGCGGAGGCGGTCAGCGTCGAGGAGCGTATAGAGACGATCGCGCCCCATCCGCTCGCGCGGCTCAAGTATGACAATGTGCGGATCCCTGCGAACGCCATCATCGGCGAGCCCGGCGAAGGCTTCCGCATCGGCATGGAGACGCTCAACCTCTTCCGCGTGACGGTCGGTGCCGCCGCGCTGGGCTTCGCTCGCAGGGCGCTCGACGAGGCGCTCGTCTTTGCCCGCGACCGCCGCCTCGGCAGCGCTACCCTGGCCGACAATGCGGTGACGCAGGCGAAGCTCGCCGACATGGCGCTCGCAGTCGATGCATCCGCACTGCTGATCTACCGCGCTGCATGGCAGCAGGACGTCGGCGGCGCCGACCATCGCCGCGCCGCGGCCATGGCCAAGCTTCATGCTACCGAAGCCGCGCAGAAAGTGATCGACGACGCGGTGCAGATGCATGGTGGAGCCGGGGTCACGAGGGGCGTGAAGGTCGAAGAGCTCTATCGCGAAATACGCGCGCTGCGCATCTACGAAGGCGCAAGCGAAGTGCAGCGTCAGATCATCGCGAAGGACTTGCTGAAGGAGGCTCGCCAATGAAGATCCTGCAGCCGCCGGGCTGGCCCCGGCCCAAGGGCTATTCGAACGGCATTTCGGCCAAGGGGCGGATGGTCTTCACGGCCGGCATCGTAGGCTGGGACGAGCATGAGGCCTTTCCGGAATATACGCTGCATGGGCAGTTCACGCGCGCGCTCCGGAACACGCTCGCGATCCTCGCCGAGGACGGCGCGGGCCCGGAGCATATCGTGCGCATGACCTGCTACGTCACCGACCGGCACGAATATGTCGTCTCGCGCGATGAGATCGGCGCCGCGTGGCGCGAGCTGATGGGCAAGAATTTTCCGACGATGGCGCTGATCGAGGTGAAGAGCCTTCTGGAAAGCGCGGCAAAGGTCGAGATCGAAACGACGGCGGTGGTGCCTGAGTGAGAGACACGTTCGTCGAAGATCGATTGCCGCCTGCGGAGCTTCTTCCGGAATTCCGTTTCGCCCTGCCCGAGCTGCAATATCCAGAGCGATTGAACGCTGCTGCGGAGCTGCTGAAGGGCGGCGCGCCGGATGCGCTTGCGGTCATCAACGACCATGGCCGCTGGACCTACGCGGAGCTCGACGCTTTCAGCGGGCGCATCGCTCGCCTGCTGGTCGACGAGCACGGGCTCATTCCCGGCAATCGCGTCCTGTTGCGCGGCCCCAATTGCGCGACGATGTTCGCCGCGTGGCTCGGCGTGCTGAAGGCCGGCGGCGTGGTGGTCGCGACAATGCCTTTGCTTCGCCCGGGCGAGATCGCGACGGTGATCGAGCGCGCCGCGATCAGCCACGCGATCGTCGACAGCCGGTTCATCGGCGACTTCCGCGAGGGGGTCGAGCAGACCCACTTCGTCAAGCACATCGTCAAATATGACGGCGATTACGGGAAGGGCGAGCTGGAAACCCGCGCCGCTCCGCTGAAACCGCTTCCTGCGGTAGACACAGGCCGCGACGACCCATGCATCATCGCCTTCACCAGCGGCACCACCGGCGTGCCCAAGGGCTGCGTTCAGTTCCACCGCGATGTGCTTGGCCCCTGCGACAGCTTCGCGAAGCATCTGGTCGGTCCGAAGCCCGGTGACGTCTTCCTCACCAGCGCGCCGATGGCCTTCACCTTCGGGCTCGGCATCACGCCGATGTTCCCGCTGCGCTTCGGCGCGGCATGCGCGACGATCGAGCAGGGCGGGCCGGATAAATTGCTCGACGCGATTTCCAAGTTCGGGGTCACCCACCTCGGCACAGCGCCTACCGCCTACAAGGCGATGCTGTCGCAGCCGAAGCTCGACGATGCGCTGAAGACCCTTCGCTATTGCATCTCCGCCGGCGAACACCTTCCCGAAGCAACCTGGCGCGCGTGGAAGGATCGGACGGGCGTCGCGATCACCGACGGCATCGGTTCGACCGAGATGATGCATATCTTCGTATCCGCCGCGGGCGACGACATCCGCCCCGGCTCAACCGGCAAGGCGGTGCCGGGATACGAAGCGACCGTGTTGGATGCGGACGGCAAGCCGATGGACGAGGGCGTCGGCCGCCTGGCGATCAAGGGCCCCACCGGCTGCCGTTACCTCGATGACCCGCGTCAGCGCGACTACGTCGTCAACGGCTGGAACGTCACCGGCGACACCTACCGCAAGGACGCCGACGGCTACTTCTGGTACCTCGCGCGCAGCGACGACATGATCGTCAGCTCGGGCTACAATATCGGCGCTCCCGAGGTTGAGAATGCGCTCCTGTCGCACCCCGCCGTCGCCGAATGCGCGGTGATCGGCGTGCCCTGCCCGGAGCGCGGGCAGAAGGTAAAGGCGTTCGTAGTGCTTGCAGCGGATGCGACCCCGTCGGAGGAACTCGTCGCGGAGCTGCAGGGGCACGCCAAGGCGCAGATCGTCCCCTACAAATATCCGCGCGAAATCGAGTTCGTGACTGCGCTCCCGAAGACCGCGACGGGCAAGCTCAGGCGAAGCGAACTTCGCTACTCAAATTCGACGATGACCTGATCGACCGCGAGGCTGTCGCCTGCCTTCGCGGGCGTCGCCTTGACCGTCGCCGCCTTGGGCGCGCGGAGAATATTCTCCATCTTCATCGCTTCCATCACCGCGATCGGCTGGCCTGGCTCGACCTTGTCGCCGACCGCAACGTCCAGCTTGGTCAGAAGCCCCGGCATCGGCGCGATCAGCAGCCGCGACAGATCCGGCGGCGCCTTCTCGATCATATGCTTCGCAAGCTCGGCAACGTGCGGAGGAACGACCACGACGCGATGGCTCGCGCCTCGCGTCTGTAGCTCCCACGCGCGGCCGGAGCGGCGCACCTGCACGGTGCGAAGCCGGCCGTCGACGGTGACGGTCAAAAGCCGCTGCCCGGGCGTCCAGCGGCCGACGATGTCGACCAGGTCGCCGTCATCCGTAACCGCGAGCGTCCCGCCCTTGTACGGCTTTATCCGCACCTTGTGATCCGCGCCGGCGATGCGGACGATCCGCTCGCACGGGAAATCGGGGCGCTCACCGAGCTGGTCGCTGATCTCCGCCGCGCGCTCGTCAGTGATGACCGAGACCATGCCCGCGATCGCGGTCAGGTCCGCGATCAGTTGCTCGTCCGCCGGAGCGCCCTCGAACCCTTCGGGATATTCCTCGGCGATGAAATTGGTCGTGATGTTGCCGTCGCGGAAGCGCGGGTGCTGCATCAGCGCCGAGAGGAAGTCGACGTTGTCGCTGATGCCGTCGATCACGAACTGGTCGAGCGCTGCGACCTGCGCGTCGATGGCTTCGATCCGCGTCGGCGCGTGCGTGATCAGCTTGGCGATCATCGGATCGTAGAACATGCTGACTTCGCCGCCGTCCTGGACGCCGTCGTCGACGCGGACGACGAGATCGTCCTCGCGGACCTGCTTCGAAGGCCAGTAGCGGATCAGCCGCCCCGTGCTCGGCAGGAAGTGGCGGTATGGATCTTCGGCATAAACGCGCGTCTCGACTGCCCAGCCGCCGAGCTTCACATCGTCCTGTCCGAACTTGAGCTTCTCGCCCGCCGCGACACGAATCATCTGTTCGACAAGGTCGAGGCCTGTCACTTCCTCGGTCACCGGATGCTCCACCTGCAGCCGGGTGTTCATCTCGAGAAAGTAGAAGCTCTTGCCGGTCGTATCGGCGCCGGAGACGATCAGTTCGACCGTACCGGCGGAATAATATCCGACCGCCCGCGCCAACGCGACCGCCTGCTCGCCCATCGCCTTCCGCATTTCGGGCGTGACGAACGGCGATGGCGCTTCCTCGACCACCTTCTGGTGGCGGCGCTGGATCGAGCATTCGCGCTCGCCCAAATAGAGGATGTTGCCGTGCTGGTCGCCAAGCAGCCGAATCTCGATGTGGCGCGGCTGCTCGATGAACTTCTCGATGAAGACACGGTCGTCGCCGAAGCTGTTGAGGCCCTCGCGCTTTACACTGTCGAAGCCCTCGCGAACGTCCTTCTCGTTCCAGGCGAGGCGCATGCCTTTGCCGCCGCCGCCGGCCGAGGCCTTCATCATCACCGGGAAGCCGATGTCCTTGGCAATCTTCAGCGCCTCGCCGGTCGTCGCGATATCGCCGAGATAGCCCGGGACGATGTTCACGCCCGCTTTCTGCGCGAGCTTCTTGGACTCGATCTTGTCGCCCATTGCGGCGATCGCCTTGGGCGGCGGGCCGATAAAGGCGATGCCGGCTTTCTCCAGCGCCTTGGCGAAGGTCGTTCGCTCGGACAGGAAGCCATAGCCCGGGTGCACCGCCTCAGCGCCGGTCGCCTTGCAAGCGTCGATGATCAGCTCGGCCTTGAGGTAGGATTCGGACGCCGGTGGCGGGCCGAGGCGGACGGCTTCGTCCGCCATCTTCACATGCGGCGCGCGAGCGTCTGCGTCGGAATAGACCGCGACGGTCTTGACGCCCATCCGCCGCGCGGTGCGGATCACCCGGCACGCAATCTCCCCGCGATTGGCGATCAGGATCTTCTTAAACACGGGCGCCTTGTACCCCGGCGAAGGCCGGGGTCCAGTCCAACGAGCAAAGTCTGGATTCCGGCCTCCGCCGGAATACGGGCCAACTCACTCCGCCGCCTCGTCGAGCGGCGGACGATTGTGACCGAGCAGGCGCAGCACCTCGTCGGCAGCGTCGGCGAGGTTGGTGCCGGGACCGAAGATCGCCTGCACGCCCGCAGCGCGGAGCATTGCATAATCCTGCGGCGGGATGACGCCGCCCGCGACCACCTTGATGTCGGCGCGACCCATGTCCTTCAGCGCCTCGATCATCTCCGGGATCAATGTCCGGTGCCCGGCGGCGAGCGAGCTTGCGCCGACGACGTCGACGTCATTCTCGATGGCCATCTGCGCGGTTTCGCGCGGGGTCTGGAACAACGGCCCGGGGATCACCTCGAAGCCGAGGTCGGTAAACGCCGACGACACGAGGTTCGCACCGCGGTCGTGGCCGTCCTGGCCCATCTTGGCGACCATGATGCGGGGCTTGCGGCCCAGGCGCCCGGCAACAGCCTCAGTCGCTTCGACCGCTGCCATCCAGCCACCGTCCTTCCGCGCAGCGCCGTAGATTCCGCTCACCGGCTGCGGCTTGGTCCCGTAGCGGCCGAAAGCCCGCTCAAGCGCATCGGAGATCTCGCCGAGCGTGCAGCGCACGCGGGCCGCGTCGACGCTCAAGGCAAGCAGGTTGCCCTCGCCCCGCGCGCCAGATTCGAGCGCATCCAGCGCGGCCCGGACTTTCTCCTCGTTGCGGCTGGCCCGAACCTTTTCGATCTTGGCGATCTGGGATGCGCGCACCTTCGCATTGTCGACCTCAAGGATGTCTACCGCGGGCTCGTCCTTCAGCCGGTAGCGGTTGACGCCGACGATCACCGTCTCGCCCGTGTCGACCTTCGCCGCGCGCGCCGCCGCGGCTTCCTCGATCCGGTGCTTGGGCAGCCCTTCCGCGACCGCCTTCGTCATCCCGCCATGCTCTTCGACTTCCTGGATCAAGGCCCAGGCCTTATCCTCCAGCTCGCGCGTCAATCTCTCAACGTAGAAGCTGCCTCCGAGCGGATCGGCGACCGCCGTCACGCCGCTCTCCTCAGCGAGGATCAGCTGCGTGTTGCGGGCGATGCGTGCGCTGAAATCGGTGGGCAGCGCAATCGCCTCGTCGAAGCTGTTGGTGTGGAGCGACTGGGTGCCGCCCAACACCGCGGCGAGCGCCTCGATGGTGGTGCGGATGATGTTGTTGTACGGGTCCTGCTCGGTGAGGCTGACGCCCGACGTCTGGCAGTGGGTGCGGAGCATTTTCGACCGGTCGTTCTTGGCGCCGAGATCGGTCATGATCCGGTGCCACAAAGTGCGCGCGGCGCGCAGCTTCGCGATCTCCATGAACAGGTTCATGCCGATGCCGAAGAAGAAGCTTAGGCGAGGCGCAAAATCGTCAATGTCGAGCCCATCGGCCTTAGCGCAGCGAACATATTCCATGCCGTCGGCGAGCGTGTAGGCGAGCTCCTGCACCGCCGTCGCTCCCGCCTCGTGCATGTGATAGCCGGAGATGGAGATCGAATTGAACTTCGGCATCTCGGCCGCGCAATAGCCGATGATATCACTGACGATCCGCATCGAGGGCTCGGGCGGGTAGATGTAGGTGTTCCGGACCGCGAACTCTTTCAGGATGTCGTTCTGGATCGTGCCGGTGAGCTTGTCGTGGCCGACGCCCTGCTCCTCGCCGGCGACGATGAAGAAGGCCATGACCGGAAGCACCGCCCCGTTCATGGTCATGCTGACCGACATCTCGCCGAGCGGGATGCCGTCGAAGAGCAATTTCATGTCCTCGACGGTATCGATCGCAACGCCCGCCATTCCGACGTCGCCGGCGACGCGCGGGTTGTCGCTGTCGTAGCCGCGGTGGGTGGCGAGGTCGAAGGCGACGCTGAGGCCCTTCTGCCCCGCCGCGAGGTTACGGCGGTAGAAGGCATTGGACTCCTCGGCGGTCGAAAAGCCGGCGTACTGCCGGATCGTCCAGGGCCGGCCCGCGTACATGGTCGCGTAGGGCCCGCGTGTAAAAGGCGCGAGGCCTGGATAACCGCTGTCGATGCCGCCCGCCGCATCGGGTCCGTAGACCGTCTCTAGCCTGATGCCCTCGAACGTCTCGCGCGACAGGTCCTTCCCGCGCGATTCCTTCGCGGCGAGGGTTTCCCAGTCCTGGCGCTTGTCAGAGGTCATATGCGGCACCCGTGTACCCCGGCGAAGCCGGGGGTCCAGTCAAAAGAGCAAAGTCGGGGCTCCTGCCTTTACAGGAGCACAGGTTCAATCAGCAGATTTGCTCAACGTCCAAACTGCCCGCGGGAAGCGGACTGCAAAGTTCGGCAGCGGGCACTGTCGGATCCAGCCACGCGCCGAAATCGTCGGGGGCGAGCACGACGATCTGGCGGTTGTGATAGGGCTGCACGTCCTCTCCGGGCTCGGTCGTCAGCATCGTGAACGCCTCGCCGACCTGCGGATCGGTGCGCCACAAGCCCGCGATCGCGAACTGGTTCGCGTCCTTCATCGTGAAGCGCCATTTGTGCTTGCGCTTGGCCTTGGGGTCCTCCGGCTTGGTGAATTCGAAGAAACTATCCGCGATGATCAGGCAGCGGCCGCTTCCGAATTCCCGCCCGTCGGAGCGGAAGTTGAACACTGGCTTTCCCCCCGGCGCGGGCCAGCTCCAGCGCCTCACCACAAGGTCGAAATCGCCATCGTCGGCGACGCGCACGATCGGCCCGGGATCGGTGATCGCGACCTCGCGAGGCTGGAGGTTCGGGACGCCTTCAGGAAAGCGCAGCGGAATCTGGATGTCGCGGAACAATTGCGCGACCTCGTCCACCGATTTGGACTGCGTGTAGAGGTTGCACACGGGCTAGTGCGCCGGCGTTTCCATGATTTCGGTCAGAACGCCGCCCATGTCCTTGGGGTGGACGAAGAAGACGAGCGTCCCGTGCGCGCCGATGCGCGGCTCGCCCAGGACACGCGCGCCCTTCGCCTCGAATTCGGCCTTGGCTGCGTGGATCTCCGGCACTTCGAAGCAGACATGATGCTGACCGCCGAGCGGGTTCTTCTCGAGGAACTTCACGATCGGGCTATTCTCGCCAAGCGGCTCGATCAGCTCGATCTGGCTGTTCGGCGTGTCGACGAAGCAGACGCGCACGCCCTGCGCGGGAAGGTCGAAGGCAGGCCCGTGCGGCTCCGCGCCGAACATGTCGCGGTAAAGCTCGAGGCTCTGCTCGATCGACGGCGTCGCAACGCCGACATGGTTGAGGCGGCCTAGTTTCATGAACTTACTCCGTCATGCTGAACTTGTTTCAGCATCCATTCCTTCGCATGCACTGCCGCCGTGAAACAGCCGTGCGTCTACATGCTTGCCAGTCAGGAATATGGGACGCTTTACGTCGGCGTCACCTCCGACCTGATCGCGCGACTCTATCAGCACCGAACCGGCGGTGTGAAGGGATTCACAGCAAGGTATGGCGTAAATAGGCTCGTGCGGTTCGAGCAATTCGAGACGATGCTCGATGCCATCTCAAGAGAGAAGCAGCTCAAGCGGTGGCATCGTCAGTGGAAGATCAACCTCATAGAGAGCGAGAATCCGCGGTGGGCGGATTTAGCTCCTAGCTTGGGCCTGCCGCCGCTTCCGTCACCCTGAGCTCGCTTCGTTTTCACTCTCGGCAATGGATGCTGAAACAAGTTCAGCATGACATTGCCTAAGACTCGACCGTAACCTCGGTCGTCACAGAGTTGGCGATGAAGCAGGCTTCGTGCGCGCGGTGGTGCAGGTCGGCGATGTCCGCTTCGTCGGGCGTGCCGCCGTGCCAGATGATGCGCGGACGCAGGGTTACGCGGGTGATCGCAATCTTCCCGGCGCCGTTCTTCTCCATCACGCCCTCGGCCTCGTCGTGATAGCTGTCGACCGTCCACCCGTCGCGCCGGGCGAAATCCAGGAAGAACAGCATGTGGCAGGAGGCCAGCGAGGCGACGAACGCTTCTTCGGGATCGACGCCCTTCGGATCGTTCCACGGTGCGGGGACGACATGCGGGCTGGGACTTGCCGGAACCACCGCGCCGCCGTCGAACGCCCATTCGTGCGCGCGGCTATACTGACCTTTGGTGAAGTCCCCATCGCCGGTGCGGTGCCAGTGAATCGAGGCGCTGTAGGTGCTCATGACTGCCTCACAGCGGAATGTTGTCGTGCTTCTTCCACGGGTTCTCGAGCTGCTTGTTGCGCAGCTTTCGCAGGCCCATCGCCACGCGCCGTCTCGTCGAATGCGGCATGATCACCTCGTCGATGAAGCCCTTGCTCGCCGCCACGAAGGGGTTGGCGAAGCGTTCCTCATATTCGGCGGTCCGCTTGGCGATCTCTTCCGGATTGTCGGCGTCCTTGCGGAAGATGATCTCGACCGCGCCTTTGGCGCCCATCACCGCGATCTCGGCGGTCGGCCAGGCATAGTTCAAGTCGCCGCGAAGATGCTTGGAGGCCATGACGTCGTACGCCCCGCCATAGGCTTTGCGGGTGATGACTGTGATCTTCGGCACCGTCGCCTCGGCATAAGCGAAAAGCAGTTTCGCGCCATGCTTGATGATCCCGTGATGCTCCTGCCCGACGCCCGGCAGGAAGCCCGGCACGTCGACGAAGGTCAGGATCGGGATGTCGAAGGCGTCGCAGAAACGAACGAAGCGCGCCGCTTTCTTCGAAGAATTGATGTCGAGCACGCCCGCAAGCACCATCGGCTGGTTGGCGACGATGCCGACGGTTCGCCCTTCGATCCGAATGAAGCCGACGAGGATGTTCGGGGCATGATTGGGCTGGATCTCGAAGAAATCGCCTTCGTCCGCGACCTTCCGGATCAGCTCATGCATGTCATAGGGTTGGTTGGCCGACGGCGGGATAAGGGTGTCGAGGCTGTCCTCGATCCGGTCGACCGGATCGTCGCACGGCCGCTCCGGCAGGTCGTGGCGGTTCGACAAGGGCAGGAAGTCCACGAACTCGCGGGTCGCGATCAGCGCGTCGATGTCATTCTCGAACGCCACATCAGCGACCCCGGACCTTGTCGTGTGGGTGACGGCGCCGCCCAGCTCCTCCTGGGTGACGATCTCATTGGTGACGGTCTTCACCACGTCCGGCCCGGTGACGAACATGTAGGAGCTGTCCTTCACCATGAAGATGAAGTCGGTCATCGCTGGTGAATAGACGGCACCGCCCGCGCATGGCCCCATGATCAGGCTGATCTGCGGGATGACCCCCGACGCGAGCACGTTGCGCTGGAACACCTCGGCATAGCCGGCGAGGCTGGCGACGCCCTCCTGTATGCGAGCGCCGCCGCTGTCGTTGAGGCCGATCAGTGGCGCCCCGACCTTCATCGCCATGTCCATGACCTTGCAGATTTTCTCGGCATGGCGCTCGGAGAGCGAACCGCCAAAGACCGTGAAGTCCTGCGCGAAAACATATACAAGGCGACCGTTGATAGTGCCCGAGCCGGTGACGACTCCATCGCCCGGGACCTTCTGCTTTTCCATGCCGAAGTCGGAGCAATTGTGCTCGACGAACATGTCATATTCCTCGAAGCTGCCGGGATCGAGCAGCACCGAAATGCGCTCGCGGGCGGTCAGCCGCCCTTTGGAATGCTGGGCCGCGATCCGCTTCTCGCCGCCGCCAAGGCGGGCGAGCTCACGGCGCTTTTCGAGCTCTTCAATGGTCGTCGCCAAGCCTGTTTCTCCTCGGCGTTATCCCTTCCACAGCCCCGCTTGGCGCGTCAATCGGTCACCTCGGCGAATGTTGCGCCGCACAACAGCAGGAATCGCCCTAATTTCGATCAGTGTTGCGGAACCGGAATGGCCGCTGCCCCGTTCATCCATTGGGTTTCCAACAGCAAGAGGTAGAACCAGAAATGCTGACTCGCGTCGGGGTGCCAGTTGACCGTGTAGCCGAGCCCTCGGTCCCGGATCAGCACCCTACAACTTTGATCTGTTTTTCGCACCTGCGGTGGGACTTCGTGTTCCAGCGTCCGCAGCATCTGATGAGCCGCTTTGTGAGGGACATGGAGGTTATCTTCTGGGAGGAACCGATCGAAATCGGACCGAAGGAAACATCCTACCTCAAAGTTCGCGAGGCTGAAGGCGTCGCGAATTTGCGGATCGTCGTCCCCCACCTTCCCGAAGGCATGCCGGAGGACGCCCGCGAAGCGACCCTGAAGCGCCTGCTCGATGCGCATCTTTCGACCATTAAGGGTCGGTTGGTCTCCTGGTATTACACGCCCATGATGCTGCCATTCTCGCGGCATATCGAGGCAGACGCCGTCGTGTTCGATGCGATGGACGAGCTCAGCAAGTTCAAGTTTGCGCCGACCAAGCTGCTCGATCTGGAGCAGGAGCTGATCGACAAGGCAGACGTCGTGTTCACGGGCGGGTCGAGCCTCTTCGAGGCGAAGAAGGACCGCCATCGCAGCGTCCACTGCTTCCCTTCTTCAGTCGACCGCACGCACTTCGCGAAAGCGCGCGCCCAGATGTTCGATCCTGCGGACCAAGAGGACCTGTCGCGTCCGCGCCTCGGCTTTTACGGCGTGGTCGATGAGCGCTTCGATATCGAGCTACTCGACCGGGTTGCCGCGATGCGCCCGAACTGGTCGTTCGTGATGGTCGGTCCGGTGGTCAAGATCAGCGAGGACGAGCTGCCGCGCCGGCACAACATCTGTTACCTCGGTGGAAAGACGTATGAGCAGCTCCCCGCTTATCTGTCCGGCTGGGACGTCGCCCTGATGCCGTTCGCGATGAACGAATCGACCCAGTTCATCTCGCCGACCAAGACTCCTGAATATTTGGCCGGCGGGAAGCCGGTGGTCTCGACTCCGATCAAGGACGTCGTGCGCCACTATGGGCACCTCCAGGGCGTCCAGATCGCCTCGACGCCCGAGGAATTCGTCGCCGGGTGTGAGAAGGCGCTCGAGCTTTCGCGAAATCCAGAAAGCGGATGGCTCGCCGAAGCCGACCTGATGCTTTCCGCGACCAGTTGGGACACGACGCAGGCGCGCATGGCCGGCCTCATCGCCGAGGTTCTCGGCGAGCCGGCAGCGACACGCTCTTCCGCCTTGCTCGTGGCGGCAGAATGACCGGCGAAAATCGCGGCACCAGCCGCTACGATTATCTGGTCGTCGGGGCCGGCTTCGCTGGCTCCGTGATCTCCGAGCGCCTTGCTTCACAGCATGGCGCGCGCGTCCTGCTGATCGACCGCCGCCCGCACATTGGCGGAAACGCTTACGACGAGCCAAATGAGGCCGGGATCCTCTACCACAAATACGGCCCGCACATCTTTCACACGAACAGCGACCAGGTCGTGGACTACCTCTCGCAATTCACCGAGTGGCGGCCCTACGAACATCGCGTTCGCGCGGTCGTGCGCAACAAGCTGGTGCCGATCCCGATCAACCGGACCACGCTCAACAAGCTGTTCGATCTCGACCTCGAGACCGACGAGGAAGCGGCCGAATATCTGGCATCGCGCGCAGATCCAGTTGCCGACATCCAGACGTCCGAAGACGTCGTCATCAATGCGGTCGGCCGCGAGCTCTACGAGCTGTTCTTCCAGGGCTACACCCGCAAGCAATGGGGGCTCGACCCAAGCGAGCTCGACAAGTCGGTGACGGCGCGCATCCCGACGCGGACCAACACCGACGATCGCTATTTCACCGATACGTTCCAGGCCATGCCGCGCGACGGCTACACTGCCATGTTCGAACGAATCCTCGACCATCCGCTGATCGAGGTTCGGACCGGCGTCGATTTTCGTGAATTCAAGGATCGCGCGCACGAGATCGCCGACCACGTCGTCTACACGGGACCGATCGACGAATATTTTGATCACCGCTTCGGCAAGCTGCCCTACCGCAGCCTGAAGTTCGATCACCAGACGCTTCAGCAGGACCGGTTCCAGGAGACCGGAACCGTCAATTACCCCTCGCCCGAAGTGCCTTACACCCGGATCAGCGAATACAAGCATCTGACGGGCCAAGAATCCGACGTCACCACGGTGACCTACGAATATCCGTCGGCAGAGGGCGATCCTTATTATCCCATCCCGCGCCCCGAGAATCAGGAGCTATTCAAACGTTACGAGGCGCTTGCGGACGCTACCGAGAATGTGACGTTCGTCGGCCGCCTCGCGACCTATCGCTATTACAATATGGATCAAATCGTCGGGCAGGCGCTCGCGACCTTCCGGCGCATCGACGAGCGCAAGCAGCGTGACGGGCTTCAGCCGGCGGCCGTTGCCGCGGAATAGCAACGTTCCCGCTTCCCCGTCGCCCGCGCGAGCAATATGTGCGGGCCATGGCTGCATCGCTTGATTCTCCCGGCGTTGCCGAGCCGGCGGCGAATGGCGTGTCGGTCCCGGCAGCGAGATCCTACGTCAATCCAGTCCTGGACGAGGATTTCCCAGACCCGGCAGTCGTCCACGCCTACGACGGCTATTATTACGCTTACGCGACGCAGACACTGCGCGAGGGCAAATGGATCAACATCCAGGTCGCGCGCTCGTCTGACCTGGTTCACTGGCAGCATCTCGGGGATGCACTGCCGGACAAGCCCGCGTGGGCCCAGGGCACGCAGGATTTCTGGGCACCTTACGTGCTCAAGGACGGCGACCGCTACCTGATGTATTATTCGGCGACGCCCGATCTTTGTGACGTCCCCGAGCGAGGACATTGCCTCGCCATCGCAAGCTCCTTGTCTCCGGCGGGTCCGTTCGTCGACATCGGCCTCCCGCTGCTTCTGGGCATGGGGTTCGAATATATCGACCCGATGGTCTTCGATGACCCAGTCAGCGGCAAAAGATACCTCTACTGGGGATCGGGATTCCAGCCGATCAAGGTGCAGGAACTCGCCGATGACCACATGTCATTCGCGCCGGGCAGCGAGCCGGTCGACGTCATATGGCCGAACCCGATCGAGGGCGCATTCCCGCGCCTCGTGGAGGCCGCCTGGGTCGTGCACCACGACGAATATTATTACATCTTCTACTCGGGCGATAATTGCTGCGGGCCGGACGCGGAATATGGCGTCATGGTAGCCCGGTCTCGCGAGCCCACAGGACCGTTTGAGACCCTCGAGGAAGCCCGGGGCATCCCCCACAGCCTGATGCTCTTCAAAAGCGATCGCTGGCTAGCGCCCGGACATAATTGCATCGTGACCGACGCCGCGGGCGAGACCTGGATCATTTATCACGCGATCGACGTAAACCGGCCCCGCCAGCGCCAGGAAGATGAGATCAACAGCCGCCGGATCATGCTTATCGACCGCATCCAGTGGCGCGACGGATGGCCGTTCGTCGGCACTCCCTCCGAGGATCCTCAGGCCGCGCCGGTGACTTGAACAACCGTCGCCGCGGCGTGTTGTCACCCCATGGCTGAACGCAGCGCCGACGCGATCTTCCCGACTTTCTTCATGGCGGGTTTCGAATGCTCGACCTTCGTGTGGAAGGACCGCCAGCGAAAGGATTATGTCAGCGCGACGGGCCACGACCTCCATCTGGAGGCCGATTTCGAAGCGGCGATGGATCTCGGCATCGGGACGGTCCGCGAGGCGGTTCGCTGGCCGGTCGTCGATCTCGGCGGAGGTCGCTATGACTGGTCGAGCGTCGAAGCGGTCCAGAAGGCCGCGACGCAATGCAAGCTGACGCCGATCTGGGACCTTTGCCATTACGGCTTTCCCGACGGCTGCGACCCGTTTTCCGATGAATGCCGCAAGCGCTTCGTCAATTACTGCCGGGAAGTCGCCCAATTCGTCACGAGCACCGCCGACGGACCGTATTTCTTCACGCCGATCAACGAAATCAGCTTCTTCTCCGCCGCGGCCACCGACCTCGAATGGATGTATCCGTTCGCGAAGGGGCGGGAGGATGAGCTCAAGCGCGCGCTCGCGCACATGGCGATTGAAGGCGCCAAGGCGATCCGCGAGGTCGAGGCAAAGGCGCGGATGGTGCATGTCGATCCGATCGTGCACGCGGTTCCCCCGCCCGACCGACCGGACCTCGCCGACGAGGCGCGGGACGAAGCTCACCGGAAAGCTTTTGAAGCGTGGGACATGCTGTGCGGCCGGCTCGCACCCGAGCTCGGCGGCTCAGCCGACATCCTCGATATCGTCGGCGTCAACGTCTACCATTATAGCCAGGTCCAGCTCGACGCCGACAAGAAGCGCGAAATCCTCGGCCCACGCGACCCACGTCGCAAGCCTTTGAGCGAGTTGCTTCAATTCGCCTGGGAGCGGTACCGCCGACCGATCATCATCGGCGAGACCAGCGGCTTCCAGGACAATCGCGCCCAATGGCTGCGCATGACGATGGAAGAGTCGTTCAAGGCCATCAACGCCGGCGTCGATCTTCACGGGGTGTGCCTCTACCCGTTCGTCGACCTACCCGACTGGTGGTCGCAGAAGTGGGCGAAGATCGGCATTTACGATGTGGCCGACAAAGAGGCCTTCGAGCGCGTGCCCTACGATCCGTACATCGAAGAGCTGCGGCGATGGCAGAAATTGCTCGACCAGCCCGAAAATGTCGAACCGGACGGCTATGGCCACGAATGGGGCCGGGTCCAGCTTGCCGAAGTCCGGAAATATGCAGCGAAGTCGGCTGCGCCCGCGGAACAGCCTGCCTAGCGGGCTATTCGAATCCGCCGGAAGTTGCCTGAAGACTCCTCATCCACGCCGAAGATCGTCCGTTGTCTTTCAAGCTCGTCGGCGAGCGGCCGATAAACGTGTCGCTTGCCGTCCGAACCGATCGGCGAGAACAGGCCGACCTCGCAGTGCCGGCTATTGTCCCAGCCGGGATAAGCGGTGACCGGGTAGATGCAGATGCCCTTTACGTCGGCACCACGCGTGAGCGCGTCGCGTACCTCATCGCAGACATAATGCAGCCACGCAGGACGGCCCGACCCCTCGGCGCCGGTTTCCGAAATGAAGACCGGCTTGCCATAGCGTTCGGCTACCTCGACTAGCATGTCGGACAGGGGCCGATATTCGTGGTGTCCCATCGGTATCGTGGGGCCTTCGAAATACCATTGGTTGTGCGGATAGAAGTTGAGCCCAACGACATCGACGAGCGACGGATCGCCGCCGAGCTGGGGCTCGGCCCTGCCCGTGATCCAGTCGTAAGCCTCGTACATCCCCTGCAAATTCCTGCGGGCGGCACGGATGGTGGGCCGGCGCTGGTTATGCGGTGCGATGTGGATCAGTGGCTCGGCCCACACGATCGTGGCGTCGGGCCAGCGTTGCTTGATTTCTCGCGAGGCCATGATGCCGGCGCCGACGAGTTGATATTTGAACCAACCCTGCTCGTCCGGGCCAACCCTCGGAAAGTAGCCGTCGTCGACCGCCCAGGACAGGAAGTTGATCTCATTCAGAGGGCAAACGACCGGCGTGCGTCCGCTTACCGTTTGATGCAACTCGAGCGCGGCGACGGCGAAGTCGGTGAAGCGCTGCGCAAAGCCCGGGGCCGCTTGGTCCACGCAGTCCGGGGAGCCGTAATGGAAAAGGTCCCAGATGATCTGCAGGTCGAGCTGTTCTGCGGCCTCCAGGGCGGGAAGCCAGCTCGACCAGTCGTAATTGCCCGGGGTCTTCTCGATCAGGTGCCAGCGAAGGCCGTCCCGCAGCGTCCTGAGGCCCAGTTCGGCGCATTGCCGATAATCGGACAGGACGTGACGGTCGTGCGAGGTCGCGCGTATCAGGTCGAGACGCACGCCATCACGCCGCCGGTGCGAAGAACATTCGAACCCTGCCTGAAAGAAGCTCGCGAAGATGTTGCCCTTGTCGCTCATTGACGCAACCAATGCGTGATCATGGGAAATAGAGCCTCATCGGCCCCGCAAATAGCACGGCCCGTCCGAACCAGGCTAATTTGCGGCCGTTTTGGCATGCTTGGCACATTCGTCTGCCTCGTGCTTTGAGCGAGCAGGAGGATAGGCCCGATGCGCCAGAATTGGCCTGAGCGACTTTGGCTGGTCAGGCACGGCCAGAGCCAGGGGAATGTCGCGCGCGATGCGGCCGACGCAGCCGGGCACCACGAGATCGCGATCGACGTTCGCGACGTTGACGTGCCGCTGTCTGAGCTCGGACATCGCCAGGGCGAGGCGGCCGGCCGGTGGTTCGCTTCGCTACCCGCTAACGAGCGGCCCGAGGTCATACTCGCCTCCCCATATTTGCGCGCAAAACAGACGGCTGAGCTGATCTGCAAGGCGGGAGCGCTTGCAGGGGGCCCGGCGCGCACGATTATCGACGAACGCCTCCGCGAGCGTGAATTCGGCGTGTTCGACCGGTTGACCACTGCCGGGATCCGCGCGCGTTTCCCCGAAGAGGCCGCTCACCGCACCCGCCTCGGCAAGTTCTACCATCGACCGCCCGGCGGAGAGAGCTGGGCCGACGTCATCCTTCGCCTCCGATCGATGCTGAACACGATCAACCTGCATTACTGCAATCGGCGGGTCGCCGTCGTCTGCCATCAGGTCGTTGTCCTGTGCATGCGCTACATCCTCGAGGAACTCGATGAGCAGCAAATCCTTGCGATCGACAAGCAGTCCGAAGTTTTGAACTGCGGCATCTGCGCCTACGAGTTCGAACCTGATGCAAAGGGCCTTTGTGTGCCGGAACTCGTGCTGTGGAATTATGGCGCGCCACTCGAAACCGAAGGCACCGCGAAGACCTCGGCGCCGGACGCTCTTGCAGGGTCACGGTGAGCGAGGGCCAGGTGCTCGACCGGAGCGCGCTCGAAGCTCATCCCCTGCCCCCGGTCGTCGACGGCGATAAGGAGACCAAAGGTCGCATCCTCATCGTCGCAGGGAGCCGCGAGGTCCCCGGCGCCGCGATGCTGACCGCAACCGCGGCCATGCGCGCTGGCGCGGGCAAGTTGGCCATCGCGACCATGGAAAGCGCGGCGCCCTACCTTGGGGTGTCGATGCCCGAGGCGATGGTCGTTGGCCTGCCCGAGGATGAAGATGGCGGTTTCGGCGGCGACGCCGTCGAGCTTTTGCGCGGGTATGCCGACGAAGCAGACGCCGTCGTCGCGGGGCCAGGCATGACGCAGAACGAATCGTGCGAACGCATTTCCCGCGCGCTGCTCGAATGCTCCGCTGCGGTCGCTTTGGACGCCGCGCTTCTGCACGCGCTGTCATCACCGATACCCGAACGCGACCAGGCGCCAGTGCTGCTTCCCCATGTGGGAGAGCTCGCGTCGCTGCTGGGCTGCGATGAGGAGGATATCGACCGCGACCCGATCGGCTGCGGTCATCGCGCAGCTCAGCTCTATCGATCGATCGTGCTGGTCAAAGGGGTGAAGAGTCACGTCGTCGCGCCGGACGGGTCGACGTGGACATATCAAGGCGGCGCGCCGGGGCTCGGTGTATCGGGCAGCGGCGACGTGCTTGCCGGCATCGTGGGCGGCCTGCTCGCGCGCGGGGCCGAGCCGCTCAATGCATTGCTTTGGGCGGTCTGGCTTCACGGCGAAGCCGGCGCGGCCCTCGCGAAGGAGGTGGGTCCAATCGGCTTTCTCGCTCGCGAGATCGCAGACGAGTTGCCCGCGCTACTTCCGCGTTGAGCTGTGCCGCTCGAGCTCGTCGCCAATCAGCCTGACTACGTGCAGCACGTTGGTGGATCCTGCGGTCCCGAAAGGAATTCCTGCCATCAGCACGATCCGCTGGCCACCCTGCGCCAGGCTGTGGCGCAGCGCCATGCGCTTACCCTTCTCCACCATTTCCTCGAAGCTCGCGACATCTCGCGTGTGCACGGCGTGCACACCCCAAAGCAGTCCCATCCGGCGCGATGTATTGATCGACGCGCTCATTGCCAGCAGGGGCACCGGCGGCCTTTCGCGTGCGATGCGCCGGGCCGTCGAGCCTGAGCTCGTGTAGCAAACCATCGCGCTGGCCGAGACGGTACTGGCGATCTGACGGGCGGACCCTGCGAGAGCATCAGCGGTGGTGGGCTCGAGCTGGGTTTGCGTAAAGTGCACTCGCGCCTGGTAGGTATGATCGCGCTCCACGCTTACCGCGATCCTGTCCATCATCGCGACTGCCTCGACCGGATATTGGCCGGCCGCACTTTCCGCGGACAGCATCACCGCATCGGCCCCGTCGTAGATGGCCGTGGCAACGTCGCTGACCTCGGCGCGCGTAGGCGTCGGCGACGTGATCATGGATTCGAGCATCTGCGTCGCGACGACGACAGGCTTTCCGAACTGGCGCGCGCAGGCAACGATCCGGTTCTGGAGCGGCGGAACCTCCTCGGGTGGAAGCTCCACGCCAAGGTCGCCGCGCGCGACCATCACGCCGTCCGCAAGCGCGATTATGTCGTTCAATCGGTCGATCGCCGCCGGTTTCTCGATCTTCGCCATCAGCGCCGCGCGCTCGCCGATGAGGGAGCGCGCCTCCGCCACGTCTTCCGGCCGCTGGACAAACGACAATGCGATCCAGTCGGCGCGCTGCTCCAGCGCGAACTCGAGGTCCGACCGGTCCTTCTTCGTAAGCGCCGGGATCGGCAGCAATACATTGGGAACGTTGACGCCCTTGTTGTCCGAAACGCGCCCTCCAACGACGACCTCCGCCTCGATGCGATTGTCGTCGGCCTTGAGGACCTTCAGCCTCACCTTGCCGTCGTCGACCAGGATATGGGCGCCCGGATTTACCGACTGGAACAGTTCGGGATGCGGGAGCTGCACGCGCTCGCTGCTGCCCGGTGCCGCGTCACGGTCGAACAGGAAGCGCTGGCCGCGTTCGAGCGTTGCCTGTCCGCCTTCAAAGTGGCCGACGCGCAGCTTTGGCCCCTGCAGGTCGAAAACAATGGTCGTCGGTCGGTGAAACTCCTTCTCGAGGCCACGGATGGCCTCGACGAGACGCGCCTTCTGGCGCTTGTCGCCGTGACTCATGTTGATGCGAAATGCGTCAGCGCCGGCCGCCATCAATTTGCGGATCGTCTTGGCGTCGCTTGAAGCCGGTCCGAGCGTCGCCAGGATCTTCACTTTACGAGCGCGGGGCGGAAGCGTGTCAGTCGCGGAGGCAGTCATGAGCGTCCGCCCTTAACCGGTTAAGATGACGGTTCAACCCGTGCGACCAGCGTTTCCAGGAAGCTGTCGATTGCCGCGACGGCTTCCGGTTCACTCAGTTCCGGCGCATGGCCTGTCGCGGGGATGACGGCGAACTGCATGGACGGCGCAAGCTCGCACATCTTTTGGGCAGCACGCGCCCCAAGCAACTCGCTGATCTCCCCTCTGATCACAAGAAGCGGTTTTTGCGCGAGTGCGAGGAAAAGCGGCCACGTGTCGATCTTGGGGACGGGGCCCGCAGTCTTGAACGGCTCCGCAATGGCCATGTCATAATCGAAGCGGATTTCGCCATCCTGCTCGCGGCAATTGCGTCTTGCCATGGCAAGCCAATCACTCTGTCCGTAGTTGGGAAAGGCCGGGCCATGCTTCTCGGCAACCGCCGCCGCGGCTTCTTGCCAGCTGCCAAACCGGGCATCGTTGCCAAGGTAGGTCATGATCCGGTCGATCCCGACATCCTCGAGCTCCGGGCCCACATCGTTGAGAATCGCGGCGTGGATCCGATCCGGCACAGTGGCAGCGATCGCCATCGTGACCAGGCCGCCAAGCGAGGTGCCGACGAAGATCGCCTCATCAATCCCCAGGCTGTCCAGCAGTTCGATCACGTCGCCGGCATATGTCAGAGGATTGTACCGCGCGGGGATGGGATCATGGTCGCTATCCCCCCGGCCGCGAAAGTCGACGACGATGACACGAAAGCGGGGGGAATAGCGCTCCGCGAATTGAGCGAAATCCCGAGCGTTGCGGGTCAGCCCGTGCAGGCAAAGCAGCGGTGGCAATTCCGAGCTGCCCGGATAGTCGCGATAATGCATGCGCAAGTCATCGCGAAGCTGCACGTAGCCATCGCGGTAGGCCTGCTCTCCGGCGGCTTCTCCGGAAGCCATCACTTGCCTAGCCCCGCGCGCAATGCCCGGCTCGTCGCGGCTGCGACGGACGCGGGGTCGGCGCTGGCCCACACCGAATAGCGCAACCCCAGGAACACGTTCGCGCCCATCAAAGCCCAGGCGAGGACTTCCAGATCCTCATGTGAATAAGAAGATGCAATTTCACCCCGCTCCCGCCCGGCGATGAGCCGCGCAGCGATGCGCTCGGCGGTGGTCTCATAATGCGCCCGAAAGCCCGCGGGATCCACGAATTCGGCTTCATCGATGATCCGGTACACGTGGCGATATTCGCGTGCGAACCGCAAAAAGGATTCGAGCGCTAGACGTTCGCCGTCGAAAACGTCTCCGGCTTCCTCCAGCGCCGGCGCAACATGGTCGCGGACCTGCGCCGACATGTCCCGGACAAGCGCTTCGAACAGCGCCTCCTTGGAATCGAAGTATGTGTAGAAGGTCCCGAGAGCGACGCCGGCCCGCTGGGTGATCCCGACGATCGAGCTGTCTGAAAAGCCGCGCTCCCCGATTTCGTCGCGGGCCGCATCGAGGATCTTCCTCAGCGTGCGCTCGCCCCGCGCCGTGCGGGGAGCCTTGCCGCTGCTGGCAACGCCGATCTGCCCGTCATTGCTCAAGCCAGCCCCCATGAACGCTCCCTACCGAGTCCCCGCGCAAAATCGCAAGTTGAAAGCCGGTTCAACTTTCATTATGCCTGCGATTATCGACGCGCGCAACGCACATGCGCCGTCCAAGGGGAGATACAAAAAATGCGCGTTTCGATCGCACGCGCCGCGATGTTCGGCACGGTTGCCGCGGCGGCCCTTCTTGCAGCTCCAGTTCTGGCGCAGCCGACCCAGTCGAGCGATCCCGCGCCGGCTACCGATGCGCCGAGCGACGCCGCACCGGCTGCTGATGTGCAGACCGAGGATGAGGCCGCCGCCGCGAGCGACCAGCAGATCGTCGTGACTGCCCGCCGCCGCAATGAGTTGCTGCTCGACGTGCCGGTTGCTGTCACGGCTTATTCCGGAGAGCAGCTTGAGCGTCAGGGCGCGCTGGACATCACCGACATCGGCGACACCACTCCAAACGTCACGCTCGAAACCTCACGCGGCACGAACACGACGCTTACCGCCTTCATTCGCGGCGTCGGCCAGCAGGATCCCGTGGCGGGCTTCGAGCAGGGCGTCGGCATCTATCTCGACGACGTATACCTCAACCGCCCTCAGGCAGCTGTGCTCGACATTTATGACGTCGAGCGGATCGAGGTCCTGCGCGGCCCGCAAGGCACGCTTTACGGCCGCAACACAATCGGCGGCGCGGTGAAATACGTGACCCGGCGAATCCCGGGCGACGGCCCGCACGTCAATGCGCGCGTGAACGTGGGCACGTATGGCCAGCTCGACGTCGTCGGCTCCGCTTCGACGCCGCTGACCGACGGTTTCAGGATCGGCGGTTCGGTCGCGCGCCTGACGCGCAACGGGTTCGGCGAGAACCTCACGACCGGCGAAGAGAATTACAACAAGGACATTTGGGCGATCCGCGGCACATTTGAGGCCGTCCCAAACGATGACATGTTCCTGCGCTTTTCCGGCGACTACAGCTGGGACGACAGCAACGCGCGCGGCGGCCATCGCCTGATTCCAAGCCTGGTGACCCATCAGCCTGTGCTCGACGACGTGTTCGACACCCGGGGCGGCCTTGCCGACCCGAAGCAGAAGGTGACGGGCGGCGGCCTCGCGCTGCACGGTGAAATCGGAGTCGCCGAAGGGATCAAGATACGTTCGATCACCGCGTATCGAAAGGACACGAGCCATACGCCGATCGACTTCGACGCGTTGGAAGCCGTGGATGTCGACGTGCCGGCCATCTACAAGAACAAGCAGTTCAGCCAGGAGCTGCAGGCGGTCATCGAAAAGGGTCCGTTGGGCGGAGTCGTCGGCGCATATTACCTCAGCGCCAACGCCTTCACCGCCTTCGACGTCCGGCTGTACACGTCCGCCCCAACGGTCCTGCCCGGCCTCACCGGTCTCACCCAGGGGGACGTCGACACCAATACCTGGGCGGTGTTCGGCGACTTCAGCTACGACATCAACGACATGTTCAGCGTGTCGCTGGGCGGGCGATATACGAACGACAAGCGTAAATCCCGCATCTTACGCCAGAATTACATCAACGGCGGCTCACCCTTACTCGGCGGCTCAAACGGTTTCGGGGTCGGCGTGCCGTTCCTCGACCCCACTTCGGATTATCTCGGGCGGCGCACCGACAAGGCCTTCACGCCCCGCGCCTCGATCAGCTTCAAGCCGAACAGCGATCACAATTTCTACCTGAGCTATTCGCAGGGATTCAAAGGCGGCGGCTTCGATCCGCGCGGCCAAAGCACGGCATGCCGCGGAGCGACCGGCGGCACCTGCACCGAGGACGAGCTGTTCGAATTCATGGCGTTCGATCCTGAAAAGGTGAACAGCTATGAACTCGGCTGGAAAGGAGCCGCGCTCGGCCGCCGCCTCAAATGGGCGCTCGCCCTGTTCCATGCCGACTACAAGGATGTTCAGGTACCCGGCTCGTTCGGGACCGTGCTTCAGGGCGTTCCCACCTTCATCGGCGTGACCACCAATGCCGGCAAGGCGCGCTTCAACGGAGTCGAGCTGGAAACCACTGCGGACGTTGCCGAGAACCTTGCCGCCGCCGGGGACAGGCTGCGGCTGTCCGGCACGGTCGGCTACCTCGACGGCAAGTACAAAGAGTTCATCACGACGACGCTATTCGATCCGGTCACCGGCGCACCGTTGCCGAGGGCGATTGAGATCGACGCCGCCGACTTCTTCCACATCCAGAACACACCGAAATGGACGCTCAGCGGCACGGTTGAATATGACGTACCCGTTGCCGGCGGACGCCTGAACGCCAACACCACCCTATCCTACCGCAGCGCCAGCCAGCAGTTCGAATGGAGCACGCCGCCGCTCGACCAGTCGGGCTTCGCACTGTGGGACGCCAACCTCGTCTGGCGCTCGCCGGGAAGCCGTTACACTGTTGGTCTTCATGGCAAGAACCTGACGAACAAGAAGTACATCGTCTCCGGCTACAACTTCCTCAGCCAGAATTTGCTGACCGGTCAGTTCGTGGGCAATAATCAGGCACCGTTCAACGTACCGTTCGGCCAGCCGGGCTTCGACCCGACGCTCGGCACCGAAGGCGTGCTCACGGCCTTCTACGGAAATCCGCGCCAGGTCTGGCTATCGCTTGGCGTGAACTTCTGACCGTTACGACCAGCTCGATTGAATGAAAAGGGCGGCTTCACGGCCGCCCTTATTCATTGGAGTTTATTCGAAGATCCGGGTTTTGAGCGTCGAAAAGCCACGCGACAGCATCCACGAAGGCCTCGATAACGGCGCGCTTGGGTGAGCTGCCGTTCCAGACGGCCCAATATCCATATTCCGCAAGTACGGAGCGCTCGAATATACGTACCAGCCGGCCGGAGGAGAGATCATTCCGCGCCAGTTGCGCTCGAGCAAGCGCTATACCATGGCCGGCGACCGCCGCTTCAAGGACCGTCGCCGAGTCATCGATGTGAAGACTGGATGTTTCCGGCTCAGTCCCCGCGATGAACCAAAGGCGCCAGCTGCTTTCCGGATGGTGGATCAGGACGTGGTTTCGAAGCCCGGCCTCATCTTTGGGAAACGCGCCTCGAAGATATTCGGGGCTCGCGACCGGAAAGAGTTCTTCCTGCGACAGGAGCCTGCTCTGAACTCCGCGCCAACCGCCAGGGCCGAAGCGGATTGCCACGTCCACGCCGTCGTCGAAGTTGGCCAGACCGTTCGACGTGCGAAAATCGAGCGAGGTATCGCCGCACGCGTCCCGCAGCGTCCGCAGCTCCGGCAGCAAGATTTTCTGCGCGATCGACGCAGTCGTGGACACAACGAGCCGATCGAGCGTGCGCCAGGGAGCGATGTCGAAGGCATCGGACAGCAGGCCCAGGCTAAGCCTGACGCGCGCCGCTAGCGTCTGACCCGCGGGCGTCAGGGCAACCGAGCGGCCTTCCCGAATGAACAATTGCTGGTCAAGACGATCCTCCAGGGCTTTGATCGCATGACTGATCGCTCCGGGCGTAAGGTTGAGCTCTTCAGCTGCACGGGTGAAGCTTGCATGACGAGCGGCCGCCTCGAAGGCGGCTACCGAACGGAGCGAAGGCGGCCTGACGGGCAAGTTGCGCACAAGCTGCCATCTGAGTGAATTTTATTCAACGATCCGCAGATTCATCCGCGAGAAAACCGGCAACTTGATTCCATAGCAGAAGCCCGTCATGCCGGCCCGACCGAGAAGGCTCCAGCCAACAGATGCGACTGAATCAGCCCCTTACGCAGCTGCCGAGCCGCTTCACGATCTCTCAGGCTCCGGCGCGAGACCGCGAAGAGCTCTGCGAAGCGGGATGACCGAAATCCCTTATCGCGATCGCTTCGATCGCCCGACGCTGATCCTGAGCAGTCCACGCTCGGGGTCGACCTTATTGTTCGAGACGCTTGCGCATGCGCGCGGGCTCTTCACCGTAGGCGACGAGAGCCACGGGCTGATCGAACGCATTCCGGGACTCGGCCCGTTCACTCGCGGCTGGGATTCAAATCGGCTCACCGAGCACGACCTCAACCCCGAGGTCGCGGAGCGGCTTGCCCAATCGTTTTACGAGGCCCTCCGCGATCGAGCCGGCGCCCGCCCGGAGGGGCGAGTGCGGATGCTCGAGAAGACGCCCAAGAATGCGCTGCGGATTCCCTTTTTCCGGGCGCTGTGGCCAGACGCCAAATTCATCTATCTCTATCGCGACCCACGCCAAACTCTTGCGAGCATGATGAGGGGCTGGGAGTCAGGACGTTTTCGAACCTACCCGCGTTTGCCCGACTGGACCGGCCCTTCATGGTCGTTCCTGCTCGTCCCTGGCTGGGAGTCGCTTCGCAATCTGCCCGGGCCGGAAATCGTCGCGCGCCAATGGGCAATCACCACAACCATTCTGGTCCGGGACCTCGAAGAACTGCCTCCGGACCAAGTGCGCGTCCTCGATTACGATGAGTTCCTTGCTAGTCCCCAGCAGAGCGTTGAAAGGCTGGCAAGCTCGCTGGAGCTGGGCTGGGATCGAGAGCTTCCCGCAACCCTCCCGCCTTCCCGGATGACGTTGACCGCGCCCCGGCAAGACAAGTGGCGGTCGCTCGAAAGTGAAATCGAGGCTGTCCGGCCTCTGTTTGCTACAGCCGACGACTTAGCGCGCGACTTCATCGCGCGGGTGAAAAAGTCGAGCGGAGACGCTTGCGCCTCGCGCGAATAGGACTATATCGGGCAAATCCAACAAATAGACGGCTCCGCCGCACGGTGACGTGCGCCCCGGGGCTTTTCCCGTCCTCTCCGGGACAGGGCCCGAACGGCGCACGGGCCAAACGCATTGGAGAGGGTTGCGGGTACAGCGCTCCAGACAACGACCGGCTGAAGCCGGAAACCATTGCGGGGCGCTCGAAATGCGTCCCCGCGCAGCGCAGGGAAGCAAATGGCCACCAAAGCGATCGACGCACCTCGCAATATCTCCAGCGGGGCCAAGACCAAGCAGCGGCGCATCCGCAAGATCTTCGGCAATATCCACGAGATCTCCGAAATGCCGAACCTCATTGAGGTTCAGCGCGAGAGCTACGAACAGTTCCTCCGTTCCGATCCGAAGACGGGCTACGTCTCGGGCCTGGAAAAGACCCTTCGCTCGGTTTTCCCGATCGTCGACTTCGCGGGCACCGCGCACCTCGATTTCGACCATTATGAGCTCGAAGATCCGAAGTACGACACCGACGAGTGCCGCCAGCGCGGTCTTACCTATGCCGCGCCCATGCGCGTCACCCTGCGCCTGACCACCTTCGAAATCGATCCCGAGACCGAGGCCAAGTCCGTCATCGATATCAAGGAGCAGGACGTCTACATGGGCGACATGCCGCTCATGACGATGAACGGCACCTTCATCATCAACGGCACCGAGCGCGTCATCGTGTCCCAGATGCACCGTTCACCGGGCGTCCTGTTCGATCATGACCGCGGCAAGACCCATGCGTCTGGCAAGTATCTCTTCGCCGCCCGCGTCATCCCTTACCGCGGCAGCTGGCTCGATTTCGAGTTCGACGCCAAGGACATCGTCAACGTCCGTATCGACCGCAAGCGCAAGCTGCCGGTCACAGCCCTGCTTCACGCTCTCGGCTTGTCCAGCGAGGAAATCCTCAACACGTTCTACAACCGCGTCTCCTATGCGCGTGGCAAGAACGGCTGGCAGATCCCGTATTCGGCCGAGGCATGGCGCGGCCTGAAGCCGACGCACGACGTTGTCGATGCCGACACCGGAGAGATCATCTTCAAGGCCAATGAGAAGATCACGCCGCGCCGCGCCAACCAGGCCGGCAAGGACGGGGTCAAGAACCTCATCATCCCGACCGAAGAAATCTTCGGCCGCTACTCGGCTTACGATCTCGTCAACGAGAAGACCGGCGAGATCTACATCGAGGCCGGCGACGAGGTCAGCGAGGAGAATCTCGCGAAGCTCGACGAAGCAGGCGTGAAGACGCTCGAGCTGCTCGACATCGACTTCGTCAACACTGGACCCTGGATCCGCAACACGCTGAAGGCGGACAAGTCCGAGGACGGCGACAGCGCGCTTGCCGACATCTATCGCGTGATGCGCCCCGGCGAGCCGCCGACGCGCGAAACGGCCGACGCGCTCTTCTACGGGTTGTTCTTCGACCCCGAGCGCTACGACCTTTCCGCGGTCGGCCGCGTGAAGCTCAACATGCGCCTTGGCCTCGACGCCGAGGACACCGTGACCACGCTCCGCCGCGAGGACATCCTGGCGGTCGTTCAGGAACTCGTGAACCTGAAGGACGGCAAGGGCGAGATTGACGACATCGACAACCTCGCCAACCGCCGGGTTCGCTCGGTCGGTGAGCTGCTGGAGAACCAGTATCGCGTCGGCCTCCTCCGCATGGAGCGCGCGGTCAAGGAGCGCATGAGCTCGGTCGACGTGTCGACGGTCATGCCGAACGACCTCATCAACGCCAAGCCGGCGGTTGCCGCGGTGCGCGAGTTCTTCGGATCGTCGCAGCTGTCCCAGTTCATGGACCAGACCAATCCGCTTTCGGAAGTCACCCACAAGCGCCGTGTCTCGGCGCTTGGGCCGGGCGGCCTCACGCGTGAGCGCGCCGGCTTCGAGGTCCGCGACGTCCATCCGACGCACTATGGCCGTATTTGCCCGATCGAGACGCCGGAAGGCCCGAACATCGGCCTCATCAACTCGCTGGCGAGCTTCAGCCGGGTCAACAAGTACGGATTCATCGAGACGCCGTACCGGAAGGTCGTCGACGGCAAGGTTACGAAGGAAGTCGTCTACCTTTCGGCGATGGAAGAGGCGAAGCACACGATCGCTCAGGCCAATGCCGAGCTGAACAAGGACGGGACCTTCGGCGAAGAAATCGTTTCGGCACGCCGCAACGGCGACTTCCTGATCGCTCCCCGCGAGCAAATCACCCTGATGGACGTCAGCCCGAAGCAGCTGGTGTCGGTCGCCGCCTCGCTCATTCCGTTCCTCGAAAACGACGACGCCAACCGCGCGCTCATGGGCTCGAACATGCAGCGGCAGGCCGTGCCCCTGCTCCAGGCTGAAGCGCCGCTCGTCGGCACAGGCATGGAGGAGACCGTGGCTCGCGATTCCGGCGCAGCCATCGCGGCCCGCCGGTCGGGCGTCGTCGACCAGGTCGACGCTACCCGTATCGTGGTTCGCGTCACGGGCGAGCTGAAACCCGGCGAATCCGGCGTCGACATCTACACGCTGATGAAGTTCCAGCGCTCGAACCAGAACACCTGCATCAACCAGCGTCCGCTGGTGAAGGTGGGTGACACGGTCGAGGCCGGCGAGACAATCGCCGACGGACCTTCGACCGAATATGGCGAGCTGGCGCTCGGACGGAACGTGCTCGTCGCGTTCATGCCGTGGAACGGGTACAATTATGAGGACTCGATCCTGATCTCCGAGCGGATCGTGAAGGACGACGTCTTCACCTCGATCCACATCGAAGAGTTCGAGGTCATGGCCCGCGATACGAAACTTGGGCCGGAAGACATCACCCGCGACATCCCCAACGTCGGCGAGGAAGCGCTTCGCAACCTCGACGAGGCGGGGATCGTCTACATCGGCGCCGAGGTTGAGCCGGGCGACATCCTGGTCGGCAAGATCACGCCGAAGGGCGAAAGCCCAATGACGCCGGAGGAGAAGCTTCTCCGCGCCATCTTCGGCGAAAAGGCCTCGGACGTTCGCGACACGTCGCTGCGGCTTCCGCCGGGCGTAAGCGGAACGGTTGTCGAGGTGCGCGTCTTCAACCGGCACGGCATCGACATCGACGACCGTACCCGCGCCATCCAGACCGAGGAGAAGGAGCGGCTCAAGAAGGACGCCGACGACGAGCGCGGCATTCTCAACCGCGCCACCTTCTCCCGCCTTCGCGAGATGCTTCTGAAGCAGGTCGCGACGGCTGCTCCGAAGGGCATCAAGAAGGGCTCGACCCTCGATGACGAGACGCTGGAGTTCGTCGATCGTCACGAGTGGTGGAAGGTCGCCGTCAAGGACGACAAGCGCCAGGCCGACATCGAGGCGCTCAAGGCTCAGTATGACGAGGCCAACAATGCCATCACCCGGCGCTTCGAGGATCGCGTCGAGAAGCTCGAGCGCGGCGACGAGCTGCCGCCGGGCGTGCTCAAGATGGTCAAGGTCTTCGTCGCCGTTAAGCGCAAGCTTCAGCCGGGCGACAAGATGGCCGGCCGTCACGGCAACAAGGGCGTGATCAGCCGCATCCTGCCGCAGGAGGACATGCCGTTCCTCGAGGACGGAACGCCGGTCGACATCGTGCTCAACCCGCTGGGCGTGCCCTCGCGCATGAACGTCGGGCAGATCTTCGAAACGCACCTGGGCTGGGCTTCGCGTGGTCTTGGCCGGCAGATCCAGGAGATGCTCGAAGGCATGCACGAGCGCGGCAAGGAGCTTTCAGGCAAAGACGCCAAGTCGCTGCGGACGAAGCTCAAGGACGTCTACGGCGATCATTATGCCAAGGACATCGACGCGCGCGACGACGATGCGGTCATCGATCTTGCCTCCAACCTCACGGCTGGCGTCCCGATGGGCACCCCGGTGTTCGACGGCGCTCGCGAGCCGGATGTTTCGGCGATGCTCGAAAAGGCGGGTCTCGATCCGTCGGGACAGGTGACCCTGTTCGACGGCCGTACCGGCAATCCTTTCGACCGCAAGGTGACGGTGGGCTACATCTACATGCTGAAGCTGCATCACCTCGTGGACGACAAGATCCACGCGCGCTCGATCGGCCCCTACTCGCTCGTCACCCAGCAGCCGCTGGGCGGCAAGGCGCAGTTCGGTGGCCAGCGCTTCGGCGAAATGGAGGTGTGGGCGCTCCAGGCTTATGGCGCCGCCTACACGCTTCAGGAGATGCTGACGGTCAAGTCCGACGACGTGATCGGCCGCACCAAGGTCTACGAAGCGATCGTCAAGGGCGATGACACGTTCGAGGCGGGCATTCCGGAGAGCTTCAATGTGCTCGTCAAGGAAATGCGCTCGCTCGGCCTCAGCGTGGAACTCGACAGCGTCGCGGATCCGGACGCGGAACCGACCGCAATCGCCGCCGAATAACAGAACTTCCAATCAGGCCCCTCCCGTCCGCGGGAGGGGTCAGGAGCCTAAAGAATGAACGAACTGACCCCCTTCGCCAATCCGATCGCCAAGCCGGAGACCTTCGACGAGATCCGCATCGGCATCGCGTCGCCGGACAAGATCCGCAGCTGGTCGTTCGGCGAGATCAAGAAGCCGGAAACGATCAACTACCGGACGTTCAAGCCCGAGCGTGACGGCTTGTTCTGTGCGCGCATCTTCGGCCCGATCAAGGACTATGAGTGCTTGTGCGGCAAGTACAAGCGCATGAAGTACAAGGGCATCGTTTGCGAAAAGTGCGGCGTCGAGGTGACCGTGTCCAAGGTTCGCCGCGAGCGCATGGGCCATATCGAGCTTGCCGCCCCGGTTGCGCACATCTGGTTCCTGAAGTCGCTGCCGAGCCGCATCGGCCTCCTCCTCGACATGCAGCTCAAGCAGCTGGAGCGTATCCTCTATTTCGAGAGCTACGTGGTGATCGAGCCGGGCCTGACCGCGCTCGAGAAGTACCAGCTCCTGACCGAAGATGAGCTTCTGTCCGCGCAGGATGAATATGGCGAAGACGCCTTCTCCGCCGGCATCGGCGCTGAAGCGGTCAAGACCATGCTCATGGACCTCGACCTCGCGGGTGAGAAGGAAACGCTGCTCAAGGAGCTCGCGGAGACGAAGTCGGAGCTGAAGCCGAAGAAGATCATCAAGCGGCTGAAGGTCGTCGAAAGCTTCCTCGAGTCTGGCAATCGACCTGAGTGGATGATCATGGAAGTCATTCCGGTCATTCCGCCGGAACTCCGTCCGCTGGTGCCGCTGGATGGCGGCCGCTTCGCTACGTCGGACCTCAACGACCTTTATCGCCGCGTCATCAACCGTAACAATCGCTTGAAGCGGCTGATGGAGCTGCGTGCCCCGGACATCATCGTCCGCAACGAAAAGCGAATGCTGCAGGAAGCAGTCGACGCATTGTTCGACAATGGCCGCCGCGGCCGCACGATCACCGGCGCCAACAAGCGTCCGCTGAAGTCCCTGTCCGACATGCTCAAGGGTAAGCAGGGCCGATTCCGCCAGAACCTGCTCGGCAAGCGCGTCGACTATTCAGGCCGTTCGGTCATCGTGACCGGTCCGGAGCTCAAGCTGCACCAGTGCGGCCTGCCGAAGAAGATGGCTTTGGAGCTCTTCAAGCCGTTCATCTACTCCCGCCTCGACGCCAAGGGCCTCTCAATGACCCTCAAGCAGGCGAAGAAGTGGGTCGAAAAAGAGCGCAAGGAAGTCTGGGACATCCTCGATGAGGTAATCCGCGAGCACCCCGTTCTTCTGAACCGCGCACCGACGCTTCACCGCCTCGGCATCCAGGCGTTCGAGCCGGTCCTGATCGAGGGCAAGGCGATCCAGCTTCACCCGCTGGTCTGCGCCGCCTTCAACGCCGACTTCGACGGCGACCAGATGGCCGTGCACGTTCCGCTGAGTCTTGAGGCACAGCTGGAAGCCCGCGTGCTGATGATGTCGACCAACAACATCCTCTCGCCCGCCAACGGCAAGCCGATCATCGTCCCTTCGCAGGACATGGTCCTCGGCCTCTATTATCTCTCGCTCGAGAAGGAGGGAGAGCCGGGCGAAGGCATGCTGCTATCCGACATGGCCGAGGTGCACCAGGCGATCGCCGCAGGCGCCGTGACGCTTCACTCGAAGATTGTCAGCCGTGTCCCGCAGACCGACGAGCAGGGCAACACCTACATGAAGCGGTTCGAGACGACCGCTGGCCGCATGCTGCTCGGCGAGACGCTTCCGAAGAGCCACAAGGTCCCCTTCGAGACCGTCAACAAGGTGCTGACCAAGAAGGAGATCGGCGACGTCATCGACATCGTCTATCGCCACACTGGCCAGAAGGAGACCGTGCTGTTCGCCGACGCGATCATGCAGCTCGGCTTCCGCCACGCTTTTGCGGCCGGCATTTCGTTCGGCAAGGACGACATGGTCATCCCCGCCGCCAAGGAGAAGCTGGTCGACGAGACGCGCGCGCTCGTGAAGGACTACGAGCAGCAATATCAGGACGGCCTGATCACCCAGCAGGAAAAGTACAACAAGGTGATCGACGCCTGGTCGCGTTGCGGCGATCAGGTTGCAAGCGCCATGATGAAGGAAATCTCGGCGACCCCCAAACTGGCCAACGGTCGCCAGGCAGACCTGAACTCCATTTACATGATGGCCCACTCCGGCGCTCGTGGCTCGCAGGCCCAGATCAAGCAGCTCGCGGGCATGCGCGGCCTCATGGCCAAGCCCTCAGGCGAGATCATCGAAACGCCGATCATCTCGAACTTCAAGGAAGGCCTGACCGTCCTTGAATACTTCAACTCGACCCACGGCGCCCGCAAGGGACTTGCCGACACCGCGCTCAAGACGGCGAACTCGGGTTACCTGACCCGCCGTCTCGTCGACGTGTCGCAGGATGCCGTGATCATCGAAGAAGATTGCGGCACCGACCGCGCTCTTGAGATGCGTGCCATCGTTCAGGGTGGCGCGACGATCGCGTCGCTGGCCGAGCGCGTGCTCGGACGCACGACTGCCGAAGACATCATCGATCCTAAGACGAGCGAAGTGGTCATTGCCGAAGGCGCTCTGCTCGACGAGGCGATGGTCGCAAAGCTTGAGGAGATCGGCGTCCAGGGCGTCAAGATCCGCTCGCCTCTGGTCTGCGCCTCGAAGCAGGGCGTGTGCGGCAAGTGCTACGGCCGCGACCTTGCGCGGGGTACGCCGGTGAACATCGGAGAAGCGGTCGGAGTTATCGCTGCCCAGTCGATCGGTGAGCCGGGCACGCAGTTGACGATGCGGACCTTCCACATCGGCGGCGCGGCGCAGCTCAACGAGCAGTCGAACCTTGAGGCGCCGGTGGACGGCACCATCGAGTTTCGCGACATGCCGACGATTGTCGACCCGCGCGGTCGCCACCTGTCGCTGTCGCGCTCGGGCGAGATTGCGATCGTCGACATGGACGGCCGCGAGCTCTCGACGCACCGCGTCCCATACGGCGCCCATTTGCTGTGTGAGAGTGGCCACATCGTGAGCCGTGGCGATCGCATCGCCGAGTGGGACCCGTCGTTCAGCCCGGTGATCACCGAGAAGGCCGGTACCGTGAAATACCAGGACCTGATCGAGAACCGGACGATGACGGAGCAGCTCGACGAGTCGACCGGAATCACGCAGCGCGTCGTCACTGACGATACGGCCAAGTCGAAGAAGGAAAGCCTGCATCCGCGGCTGACCCTGACCGGCAAGGCCGCAAAGGAGGCGGGCGTTTATCGTCTCGCGGCCGGAGCGATCGTCGCTGTGGAAGATGGCCAGACGGTCGAAGCCGGCGAGGTGCTCGCCCGTATGCCCCGCGAAGCGGCGCGTACGCGTGACATCACCGGCGGTCTTCCCCGCGTCGCCGAGCTCTTTGAAGCACGCAAGCCGAAGGAAAACGCGATCATCGCGAAAGTCTCCGGCAAGGTGACCTTCATGCGCGACTACAAGGCGAAGCGTAAGATCGCGATCGTGCCGGACGACGGTTCGGAGCCGGTCGAGTATCTCGTGCCGAAGTCGAAGATCATCGACGTCCAGGAAGGCGATTATGTGAAGCGCGGCGACAACCTCGTCGGCGGTTCGCCCGATCCGCATGACATCCTGGAAGTGCTCGGGATCGAGGCCCTGGCCGAGTATCTCGTGAGCGAGATCCAGGAAGTCTATCGACTGCAGGGCGTGAAGATCAACGACAAGCACATCGAGGTGATCGTTCGCCAGATGCTGCAGAAGGTTGAGATCACGGACGGCGGCGACACGACGTTGCTGCCGGGCGAGCAGGTCGACCGCGAGGAGATGGACGACATCAACTCGAAGCTGGAGAAGAAGCAGAAGCGCGCCGAAGGCAAGCCGGTTCTCCTCGGCATCACCAAGGCGTCGCTCCAGACCCGCAGCTTCATCTCTGCGGCATCGTTCCAGGAGACGACGCGCGTGCTGACCGAGGCTGCCGTGCAGGGCAAGACGGACACGCTCATGGGTCTCAAGGAGAACGTGATCGTGGGTCGCCTGATCCCCGCCGGAACCGGTGCAGGCATGAACCGCCTGCGGGTCGCTGCGTCATCGCGGGACACGGCGCTTCGCGCTGCACACCGCCGGATGCAGGAGGCGCTGATTGCTCCGGATTCTGCGGAAGAGCTGCGCGCGGCCGAAAATGCACGTTCGCCGCGGGATAACACCGGAACGGGCGACGATCCTCTCGCCGCAGTCGTTCCGAGCGGTCACGGCACCGATGCCGACGCCGGCGATTATCTGCAAGACTAACTAAACCCTTCTAGCGAGGGCAAAATAAAGACCCCGTCGGAGCGATCCGGCGGGGTCTTTTTTACCGCTGTCGAGCGGTCAAACGCGTTACTTGCAGTGGCCTGTGTTCATCGTGTTCTCGGTACAGTTCGCAACCGAGTTCACATCAGCGGCGGCCCCGCGGACGGTGTTGCAAGCGGCGATTCCGAGAGCTCCGCCGATGAGAACAACCGTCATTATCTTCCGAACCATTGATCGCTCCTCCATTAAGCATCCGGAACAATCATGGCGTTACGAACAGCAGTTTGTCTACTGGCTGAACGACTTCAGCACTTGCCGCCGTTGATCGTGTTCTCGGTGCAATTCGCGACCGAATTGACGTCCGCCGCAGCCCCGTGAACGGTGTTGCAGGCCGCAATCGCCAAGGTGGCGCAGATCAAGGCAACGCTGGCAACTTTCTGAAGCATGTGAGCCTCCTCTTTCTTATCAACGGCAGGTCTAACGCGGCGAACGGCATTGCGCTCCATTCCGGAAGCGCAATCGTCTTGTCGGTTATCGGCGAATTGCCGTCAGACGGCGACGGGCGCCGAAATGTGCGGGTGCGGTTCGTAATTCTCGAAGACGAAGTCTTCAGGCTCGTAGTCGAACAGGCCTTGGCCACGATCCTTGATCACGAGCTGGGGCAGCGGTCGCGGATCGCGCGATAGCTGAAGGCGGGCCTGCTCCAGGTGGTTCGAGTACAGGTGGACGTCGCCTCCGGTCCACACGAAAGTCCCCGGCTGCAGCCCCGCCTCTCGAGCCAGCATGTGCGTAAGCAACGCATAGCTGGCGATGTTGAACGGGACGCCAAGGAAGAAATCTGCGCTGCGCTGGTAGAGCTGAAGGTTCAGCCTGCCGGCGGCAACTTGCGTCTGGAACAGGCAATGGCAGGGCGCCAGCGCCATCCGCTGTATTTCCCCCGGATTCCAGGCGGTGACGATCTGTCGCCGCGAATAGGGGTCGCGACGAATGAGATCCACGAGATTGGCGATCTGGTCGACATGCCGCCCATCGGCCGTTTCCCAGTTGCGCCATTGCTTCCCGTAGACAGGGCCGAGGTCGCCCTCCTCGTTTGCCCATTCGTCCCAGATGCTGACGTTGCGATCCTTCAGCCAGCGGATGTTCGTGTCGCCCCGCAGGAACCATAGAAGCTCGACTATGATCGAGCGCAGGTGCAGCTTCTTGGTGGTGAGCAACGGAAAGCCATCCGCCAGGTCGAATCGCATCTGCCCCCCGAAGAGCGACAAGGTGCCGGTTCCGGTACGGTCCTGCTGCTCGACGCCCTCGTCGAGGATTTGCTGCATCAAGGCGAGATATTGGCGCATGGCTCTACCCTAACGAAGACGGCGGCCTCGTCCAACGGCTGTCGATACATCCATAACGGAGTCCAGTTCCGACTTGGTTGAACTGGCCATCACGGCACTCACTCTTAAGCTGGCACGATGCGTTACCAGCGTGCCGAACCGCCGCTCAAGCTCGATGGCCTGAGCGTTGCGCAATCCTTCTTCGCGGCTTGCTTTTCAGACGCCGACCCCTCGCGGGAACGGCTGATCGTCGCTCATCTCGACGACGAGGCGCGCTGCCTCCACCTGTCCCAGCACCAAGGAGACGAAACCGGTACGTCGTTCCCGCTTCGCGAGATCGTGGTCGATGCGGCGATTCATGGCAGCGCTGGAATCGTGCTCGCCCACAATCATCCGAGCGGAGATGCGACGCCCGGCGATTCGGATTGCCGCGCTACCCGCCGCCTCGCGGCGGCCGTTCAAGCGCTCGACTGTGCCGTGATTGACCACCTCATATTCGCCGGTGGCGACTGCACGAGCTTGAGGAGCATGGGGCTGCTCTAGGATCGCATTGGGCAGCTAGTGCCACCGCACTCCGTGGAGTAGTGGGCCGCCATGGCTGTTGTTGCCGCATATCTGTATCGCGACGGGCACCGTGTGAGGTCGATCAAGATCGACGAGCCGGTCAGTTGCCGGGAGGTGAAAAGCGAGTTCGTCTGGATCGGGATCGCCGATCCCACACAGGACGAGATGCGCTCGCTCGCCAATTGCTACGATCTCCACCCACTGGCAGTCGAAGACGCGATCAAGGCGGATCAGTTGCCGAAGATCGACGTTTACGGCGACCAATTGTTCGTGGTGGCCCGCACGGCGCGCCTGGAAGGCGATCATATCGATTATGGTGAGACAGCGATCTTTGTCGGGCACAGCCACATTATCAGTGTCCGCCATGGATCTACCCGAGCGCATACGGCGCTGCGCGAACAGCTGGAAAAGGCGCCCAGGCTGCTCATGCACGGGGTCGATTACCTGCTTCACGCGATCCTCGACTATATCGTCGACGGATATCTGCCTCTCATCGAGGACCTCGAGGAAGAGGTTCTGGAGATGGAGACCAAGGCCATCGACAGCTTTCTGGGCCGCGATGAGGTCAGTCGCATTTTCACCGTCCGCCGCGAGCTCATCCGCTTCCAGCGCATCCTCGGTCCGATGGGGGAAGTGGCGAGCAAGCTCGCCCGGCAGGAGCTGCCCTGCGTAGACCCGGAAGCGCGAATCTACTTTCGCGATGTTTCGGACCACATCCGACGGGTCCAGGCTCGCGTAGACGGACTTCGGGACGTCCTTGCCGGCGTTTTCGAGTTCAGCTCGCTACTCGAGCAACAGCGGCAGGGCACGATCACTCGGCAGCTTGCCGCCTGGGCGGCGATTCTCGCGGTTCCGACGGCGATCGCGGGCATCTACGGCATGAACTTCCACAACATGCCGGAGCTGAGCACCCAATATGGCTATTACGTCGTTGTCGGGGTCATCGTCATGATCTGCCTGCTGCTCTACGCACGTTTCAGGCGGACGGGCTGGCTTTAGCTTCGTTCGGATCGGCAAGGTTTGATTTTGGAGGGTTCCGGCTTCGGCCCGGCCGACCGAAACGCCATCAGATAAGCGTCGCTGCTCGGCAGTTCCTCGAAGTGGGCCGACTGGAGCGCTAGCGCGGCGAGTTCGCAGCGAAGCTGCTGCGGTGGGATGCCATGACGATCCGTGGCTCGATTGGAATCGACCACGATCACCAGACCGCCCGGCTTCAGGGCATCTCGCAAGTGCCACAGGAACGCGTAGGGCGATTGCACCTCGTGGTACATGTGGACGAGGAAGACTCGATCGAACGACTGCTGCGGGAGCATCGGATTGTCGGGGCTCCCGAGCTTCACCGCGACGTTGTCGAGCTGTTCTCGCTGGACCCGCTGACTCAGCGAATCCCGGACCGCCGGCATGATGTCCTCCGCGAGGACCCGTCCCTTCGGCCCGACCGTGCGGGCCAGCCGAACCGTGTAATAGCCTTCGCCGGCGCCGACGTCGGCTACGGACATTCCGGGCTTCACGCCGGCAAGTTGTATGACCTGTTCGGCCTCGCCGACGCGGTCGCGAGCATCTTCCGTTGAGAATGCGTCGCCGACAATCGGAGAGACCTTGCGTTCCGCCTTCGGGAATTGCGGCTGGGACGGCTCCGCGCGGCACGCGGCCAGCCCAAGGATTAGCGCCGCCGCTGCGCGCCTATTCCACATCCTCGACCTCGACGGTCTCTCCGGTCACGCGTTGGGACAGGGCCGCGGCCATGAACCGGTCGAGGTCGCCATCCAGCACATCCGTCGGCGACGTCGAAGTCACTCCTGTGCGCAGGTCCTTCACCAACTGGTATGGTTGCAGCACATAGGATCGTATCTGGTGGCCCCACCCGATATCGGTCTTGGCGGCATTGGCAGCGTTCGCCTCGGCCTCCCGTTTTTGCAGCTCCGCTTCGTACAGGCGCGCCTTCAGCTGCTTCATCGCCGAGGCGCGGTTCTTGTGCTGCGACCGCTCGTTCTGGCAGGCGACGACGATCCCAGTGGGAATGTGCGTGATCCGGACTGCGCTGTCCGTCGTATTGACGTGCTGACCTCCCGCGCCGGATGCCCTGTAGGTGTCGATCCGAAGGTCCTTGTCCTCGACCTGGATGTCGATATCCTCGTCGACTTCCGGATAGACCCACACGCTCGAGAAGCTGGTGTGGCGCCGAGCGTTGGCATCATACGGGCTGATCCGTACCAGCCGGTGGACCCCGCTCTCCGTCTTCAAGTTGCCGTAGGCATTCTCGCCTTTGACGAGGATCGTTGCCGACTTGATGCCCGCCTGCTCGCCTGAATGATGGTCGATCATCTCGACTTTGTAGCGGTGGCGCTCGCCCCAGCGCGTGTACATGCGGAGCAGCATCTCCGCCCAGTCCTGGCTTTCGGTGCCCCCTGCCCCGGCGTTCACCTCGATATAGGCGCTGTTCGCGTCGGCTTCCCCGGCCAGGAGGGCCGCCACCTTGTCGCGCTCCGCGCGGTCGGCGAGATCGGCGAGGCTGCGGATACCGTCCTCGACGAGGGCGTCGTCCCCTTCTGTCTCGGCAAGCTCGATCAGCTCGGCGGTATCGGCCAGTTCCCTCTCGATCGCGCGCGTCGCTCCGATCGCCTCGTCCAGGCGGCGCCGTTCGCGCATGACGTCCTGCGCCGCCTTCGGATCGTTCCAAAGGCTAGGGTCCTCGACCTTCGCATTCAGCTCATCCAGTCGCTTCATGGCGCGATCCCAATCGAGAAAGCGGCGGAGAAGCGCCGTGGCGGCATTGATCTGATCGATATGGGCCTGCGCTTCGGCGCGCATGTCGCTGAACCTTCGTAAATCCTATCGGGCAACAGCCCTATTATTGCGTATTCGTCGTTGGCAAGACGCTGGGCTGCGGCTGGGGTGCGACTTGCCTCGGCCGCTGCGCCGCGGCCGCTCTCTGCTGCTGCCGCAACTGCTGCAGCCGTTGCAGCTGCTGCAGCTGTTGCTGCCTTGGGTCGACATCCTCTTCGCCATAGGGGTTGCCCGACCGCCGATACGAGCGCCGCGGTTCGGTCTGCGGCTGGAACGCCTCCCAGATCACCGAGGATTTCGGGTCTTCCTTGGTCGGGAACACGCCGTAGACGCGCTTGCCGCTCGCCCTGTCGATTCGAACCCAGCGAATGCCGGCGGGCGCAACGAACGGCACCTTTGGCTGGTCCTTGAGTGCGGTCTGCGCCCATTGCTTGAAGATCGGCGCCGCGATGCGGCCGCCCTGCGCGGCATGACCCATCGGCCGCGGCTGATCGTAGCCCATGTACACTCCACCGACGATGTCAGGGGTGCCGCCGACGAACCACACGTTGGTCGGTCCTGACGTCGTTCCCGTCTTGCCGAATAGCGGCCGGTCGAGGTCACGCAGCACGGTCGCGGTGCCGCGCTCGATCACGCCGGTCATGATGTGGACCATCTGGAAGGCGGCCATCGGGTCGAGCAATTGACGCGTTCGGCTGGGGGGGCGCGGCATCGTCTTGCCGTCCCAATCCGCCGCATTGCAATTTTCCATCAGAGCGCAGCGATTGTCGGTTCGGAAGATCACCTTGCCGTTCCGGTCCTGCACATAATCGATCGTGGTGGGACGCACCGACCGGCCCTGGTTGGCCAGGATCGCATAAGCGTTGACGAGCCGCTGAACGGTCGTTTCGCCCGCGCCCAGCGCGATAGACAGATAGTTCGGGAAGTCGCCGACGCCGAGCTTCTTCGCATTGGCGATGACCTTCGGCATGCCGGTCTCAGACGCGGCCCGAACCGTCATCAGGTTACGGGACTGCTCGACGCCCCAGCGCATCGTATGCGGCCCCGCATAACGGCGGTCGAAGTTCACGAAGCACTTATTGCCGAGCCCCGCGCCCTGATAGACGCAGAAAGGCGCGTCCACGATGATCGACGCAGGCGTCATTCCGTTCTCAAGCGCCGTCACATAAACGATGGGCTTGAACGCCGAACCCGGCTGGCGAAGCGCCTGCGTGGCGCGGTTGTAGGCCGACCCGACGACATCGAAGCCGCCCTGCATCGCCAGGACGCGGCCCGTGTGCACTTCTTCTGCGACAAATCCACCGCCGATCTTCGGCACCGAGCGCAGCGCATAGGCGCCTGGGCTCTCTTGCTTGACGATGATGATCATGCCCGGACGCAGATAATCGAACGCAACGCCGCCCACGCCCCGCTTAGGCATGGCGGCTGCCGACCGAGCTAGCGTTCCGGACGATCCGTTGGTGAATCCGATCCGGGCTTCTCCTGCGTTCTTGGAGAGCACGACTGCCTTGCGCCAGTCTGTGAAACCGACGCCGATCGGCGCCCGGTCGAGCGCACCCGCCCAATCGCCGGAGAGATCGACGCTCTTTTCGGTGTCGATCCAGCCGCGCCCCGCGCCGTCGAACTTCGCAAGTCCTTCTCGGAGGGCTTCGGCGGCCGCGTCCTGCATCATTGGGTTCATCGACGTGCGAACCCACAATCCGCCGGCGTAGACGCTGTTTGGCCCATTGTCGGCATTCTCGCCGAACTGCTTCATCAGGCTGCGGCGAACATCTTCCATGAAATAGCCGCCCTGCTGGCGGAACTTCTCGTTGCTGCCGTAGCGGATCGTGCCGAGCGGCATCGTGGCCGCCTCGCGCCATTGCTCCTCGCTGATGTAGCCGTTGCGATACATCTCCCGCAGCACGTAGTTGCGGCGATCGAGCGCCTTCTGCGTCGCTCTGACCGGGTCGTAATTGGCTGGAGCCTTGGGGAGGACTGCGAGATAAGCGGCTTCCGGCAGCGTAAGCTCGTTGATGTCCTTGTCGAAATAAGCGCGCGCGGCCGACTGGACGCCGTAGGCATTGCGGCCAAGGAAGATAGAGTTGAGGTAGATTTCCAGGATCTGCTGCTTGCTCAGGGTCGATTCGAGCCTGAACGCCAGGATCGCCTCGCGGATTTTCCGGCCGATATTGTAGCTGCTGTCCTTGAGCAGATATTTAGCGACCTGCTGCGTGATCGTGGAGCCGCCTTTCGCGCGTCCACCGCCCGTCACGCTCTTGGTCGTGAAGTCGGCGACCGCTCCGATCAGCCCCGCATAATCGATGCCGCCGTGACGGAAGAAGGTCTTGTCCTCGGCCGAGATGAACGCATTGACGACCAAGGGCGGGAATTCGTCATAGGCGAGCTCGACGCGTCGCTCGCGCGCGAAAGTCTGTACCAGGTCTCCGTCATAGCCGCGCACGTTGGTCGGAAGCGGAGGCTCATAGGCCAGGAGTTTTTCCGAAGATGGAAGGCCGCTAGCGAAATACAGCCACACTCCGGAGAAAAAAACGAACAGGCCGAGCGCGGTCCAGGTGCCGCGACGGACCCATTTGCGCTGCCACCAAGGCTCGATTCGATCCCGGACCCTCTCATTGAAGGCGACGAGGTCAGGTAGCTGCCATTGAGGAACGGTGAGGCGTTCGAACTTCATTCCGCGCGGCTCTAGCCCTTTCGGCGAGTGGCTGGAAGCAGTTAACGGCGTGAACGTGTTGCGACGTCCGCCTCAACGGCCTGGGCCAGGGCGAGGACCATCGCACTGCGATGCTCTGGCGAGCGCAAAAGAGCCTCGTCGTCGACGTTGCTGATATAGCCTGCCTCGAACAGCACGGCAGGCGTGTCCGCGCGGCGCAGCACGTGAAATGCCGCGAACCGATGAGGATCGGGTCGTAGTTCGAACCGCCCTGCGGACTTCCTGAGCAGCCGCATCGAGAAATCAGCCGAGGCGTTCATCTCCGATCGCATCGCAAGGTCCGCCAGCATCGATGCAACCGGGGACGCATCCTGGGCAGTCGCTACGGCGTCGCCGTTCTGGGCGGCCGCGAGGCGCGCTGCCTCCCCGTCGGACGCCACGTCAGAAAGGGAATAAACGGTTGCCCCACGCGCGAGAGGGTTGGGCGCGCTGTCGGTGTGGAGAGAGATAAACAGGCTTGCGCCGAGCCTCCGCGCCACCGCGGCGCGGTCTTCGAGTGTCAGGTAACGGTCATCGTCGCGCGTAAGGGCGACACGCACCCGGCCCCGCTCGACCAGGATATCGCGAAGCTCCCGCGCAAGCGCGAGCGTCAGCTCTTTCTCCCGCACCTCGCCCGAAACGCTCGTGGCCCCCGGGTCGCGTCCTCCATGGCCAGCATCGATGACGATGATGGGGCGCCCTGCAGCGGAGGGGGCGCCGTAAATGCGGTCGTTGGTGGCAACCGGCATTCCAACGGTCAGGCTCGCCTGTCTCGCCTCGCCCAGCAGGGCGGGCCGGTCGTCCACCGCCGACGCGCCGCTCCTGCCGGCCGCGGTAAGACCGAATAGCGCCACGGCAGCGACGACCAAAGTCACGCCGGCGAGCAGTTTTTCGCGAGGAACGCGATCCTTCACCCAAATTCCGCCAAACCGTTGAGCCACAAGCCAAGTTATCATGCCTGATTGGTTAATGGTAAATTATCCACGATTTCCTATTTATGGAGTGGCGGTGCGGTTGCGACGGTTACGAGCCGGTGCTAACCGCTCTGTCGATCTCCAGCTTTTGCCTGGAGATATCCGCCGCCGCCGGTGCGAAAGGTGCGCGGCTTTCGAGGTTGACGCTTGCATGATGCCACAGAACGCCCTTTGTCCGCTCGAATGTGAAGCGGCGGTCGCGTTCCCTGTGCCGAGGCGCGGGATGGCACGTGCAGCAGACGCAACAATCATAAATCACCCCGCTCCATTGGGCCGCAGTACGGCCCGGGCGGCACTAATCATGGCGCGGCGCCGGCACGGCCGGCTGCATCTTCGCGCCCGGAGAATTTTCAATGTCCATGCGCATGCTGATCGACGCGCGCCACCCGGAGGAGACCCGGGTTGCGGTCGTGAAGGGAAACCGGATTGAGGAGTTCGACTTCGAATCCGCGGAGCACAAACAGCTCAAAGGGAATATCTATCTAGCCAAGGTTACCAGGGTGGAGCCGTCGCTCCAGGCGGCCTTCATCGATTATGGCGGCAACCGCCACGGCTTCCTGGCCTTCAGCGAGATCCATCCGGATTATTATCAGATTCCCAAGGCGGATCGCGAGGCTTTGCTTCGCGAAGAGGCCGAGCACGCCGCCGAGGAAGAGCGGCTTCGCGCGGCCGAATATGAAGCCGCGGAAAGTGACGAAATCGACGACGACGAGGGCCCTGCGGACGCAGAGGTCACCGAGGCCGCCGCGACCGCCACGGCCTCCGAGGCGGGCACCGGTTCGAACCGCTCTCCAGTCGATGAATCCGCGGCGGATGAGCTCCGGCGCAAGCGCCAGGAGCTGCGCCGGCGCTACAAGATCCAGGATGTCATCCAGCGGCGTCAGGTCCTGCTCGTGCAGGTCGTCAAGGAAGAGCGCGGCAACAAGGGTGCGGCGCTCACCACCTATCTGAGCCTGGCGGGCCGCTATTGCGTGCTGATGCCGAATACCAGCCACGGCGGCGGCATTTCGCGCAAGATCTCCAACGGCGCCGACCGCAAGCGCCTGAAGTCGATCATGACGGACCTGAAGCTGCCATCGACCATGGGGCTGATCGTCCGCACCGCTGGCCTCCAGCGGACCAAGACCGAGATCAAGCGCGATTTTGACTATCTCGCGCGGCTTTGGGACGAGATCCGCGAGCGCACGCTTTCGAGCACCGCTCCTGCATTGATCTACCGCGACAGCGACCTCATCAAACGCGCCATCCGCGATCTCTACCACCGCGAGATCGAGCAGGTGATCGTCGAGGGCGAGGAGGGGTTCAAGGCTGCCCGCGGCTTCATGAAGCTGCTGATGCCGAGCCACGTTCGCCGCGTTCAGCTTCACAGCGAAAGCACGCCCCTGTTCCAGCGCCACGGCGTGGAAGACCAGCTCAGCGCGATGTACCAGCCGGTCGTCCAGCTGAAATCGGGCGGCTACCTGGTCATCAATCCGACCGAGGCGCTGGTCTCGATCGACATCAACTCCGGGCGGTCGACGCGCGAGCACAATATCGAGCAGACCGCGTTCAACACGAACATCGAAGCCGCCACCGAGATCGCGCGCCAGTTGCGCCTGCGTGACATGGCCGGCCTCGTCGTCATCGACTTCATCGACATGGAACAGAACAGCCATGTCCGTAAGGTCGAGAAGGCGATGAAAGAGGCGCTCAAGAACGACCGCGCCCGCATCCAGGTCGGCCGAATTTCCAGTTTCGGCCTCATGGAGATGAGCCGCCAGCGGCTGCGCACCGGCGTGCTTGAAGCCTCGACCAAGCCATGCCCGCATTGCGAAGGCACGGGACTGATGCGGACGGCGGCATCGGCAGGCCTGTCCGCCCTGCGGATCATCGAAGATGAGGCAGCGCGCGGCCGCGGCGAAAAGGTGTTGCTCCGCGCCGGTCGCGAAGCAGCGGTCTACGTCCTCAACAAGAAGCGCTCCGAGCTTGCCGACATCGAGCTTCGCTACGGCGTCTCGATCGAGATCGCGATCGACGAGACGTTCGAAGGTGCCAAGATGGCCGTCGAAGCGTCCGGCCCAAGGCCGGTCGCGGCGGCCCCGCGCGCCGAAGCACCTGTCGTCGAAGAGGACGAGGACGAGGAGGAAACCCTCGAAATCTCGCTGGAGGAAGAAGAGGGCGAGGACATCGAGGCCTATGCCGAGGAGCCGGCCCGCGAAGAGCGCCAGGGTCGTCGTCGGCGCCGCCGCCGTCGCGGCGGGCGCGGCCGCGGCCGCCGTGAAGAAGCGGAAGGCGGCGCGGAGGAAGCGAAGCAATCCGAAGCATCCGAAGAGGCGCCGGCGCAATCTCAAGAACAAGTCGACGAGGAGCCGCAAGCCGAGCGCGAACAGGCCCCTCGGAAGCGTCGTCGTCGCGGCAAGCGAAGCGACGTGGAGGCGATCGAACCGGACAGCTCGCCGATGGTAGAGCGGCCGATCGACGAGGAACCGCCGATCGCCGAGACCCAGCCGGCCGAGGAGTCGAAGCCCAAGCGCCGGCGGTCGAAGAAGGTGGCCGCCGAAGAGACTCCGGTGTCGGTGCCTGAGCCGGCTCCAGCCGAAGCTCCTCCGGCCGAAACCGTCGACCAGGCAGCGCCTGCTACGGAGACACCGGCAAAGCGCGCCCGGAAGCCACGAGCCAAGAAGGTCGCTGACCAGGCCGCACCAGCAGAGGCCGCTCCGGCCGATGCGGTCGCCGTACCGGCAGCGAACAACGATACCGCGCTGGACGAGGGCGAGCCGCGTCGCGGCTGGTGGCAGCGCACCTTCGGGTAAGTAGGCAGCTTTTCATCGCGCGTTCAGGCGCAAAGATGGTAAGCCGCCCCCGATGACATCACCGGTCTCCCGGCTTGCGCGTCTGGTAATGCTCGCGCTGATGCTGTTTTCTGTCAGCTGGCAGCCCGCAGCCGCGCAGGACTCTGGTCCCTCGATCCTTCGCGACAGCGAGACGGAAGCCCTGTTCCGCGACGCCTCTCTGCCGCTCATCCTGGCTGCCAACCTGGATCCGAACAGCGTGCAGGTCGTCCTTTTGGGCGATCCGGAGATCAACGCCTTCGTCGCGACGGGGCAGACCGTCTACATTCAGTCCGGCCTGCTGCTTGCTGCGGACGACGTTGGTCAGGTCCAGGGCGTGATCGCGCACGAGCTCGGGCACGTTGCCGGCGGTCACTCGATCCGCCTGCAGCAGGGTGCAAACCAGGCCACGGGCATAACCATCGCGACGATGGTGCTCGCCGTTCTTGCGATGGCGGCAGGCGCCGGCGAGGCAGGCATGGGCATCTTGGCGGCCGGCCAGCAGGCCGCGATGGGGGAGTTCCTGGCTTTTAGCCGAACCCAGGAAAGCTCAGCAGACCAGGCCGGCGCGAAATATCTGTCGAAAGCGGGCATCAGCGGGCGCGGGCTGCTGAAGTTCTTCAGCAAGCTGCAGAATCAGGAATATCGGCTCGCGATCTATGCAACCGACAGCTACGCCCGGACGCACCCGCTCTCATCGGAACGCATTCAGGCACTAGAGCAGGAATTCCGGCAGGATCCGGCCTGGTCGCACCCTGTCGACCCCGGGCTCGAGGCGCGCTTCGAGCGCGTAAAGGCGAAGCTTCTCGGCTTCTCGAACCCGAAGCAAGCCGTTGTGAAATATCCCGAGACGGACCAAAGCATTCCGGCACATTATGCGCGAGCCTATGCCTACCACGTCGGCGGTTATCCGGACAAAGCGCAGTCCGAGGCCGATGCGCTGCTGGCCGCCGACCCCCACGATCCCTATTTCCTGGAGCTTAAGGGACAGGTCCTGCTCGAAGGCGGCAAGCCTGCCGAGGCCATAGCGCCGCTTCGCGAGGCGACTACGCGTTCCGGAAATGCACCCCTCATTGCGGCCATGCTCGGGCATGCCCTCGTGGCGACCGAGGATGCCAAGAACTTCGTGGAGGCGAAGCAGGTCCTGAAGACCGCCGTGGCCCGCGACAATAAGAACCCATTCGCCTGGTATCAGCTGGGGATCATTTACGACCGCGAGGGCGATCAGGCGCGCGCCGCGCTGGCGACTGCCGAACGAAACAATCTCGAGGACAATCCGAAGCTCGCCCTCGCCAGCGCGCAGACCGCAATGAAGGGCATCCCGCAAGGGTCGCCCGACTGGCTTCGCGCGCAGGATATCGCCATGGTTTCCAAGGCCGAGCTGGCCAAGAAAGACAAACGCTACCGGGACAAGGACGAAAGCAAGCAGTGAACGAAAAGAGAGGATCGTCGCTGATGACGGCGGCGATCGCGGGGGGGTTGATAGGGTCGCTGCTCACCGCGGCTTTGCTCATCTTCGCGATGCCGGAATATCTCAGCAGCCGCATCGTGCGGCAGGGCATGTTGGCTAATCCCAACATCCTGTCGGAGACGGTCGATGCTCTGCGGGATCAGCAATATGCTCCAGTGCTGGCCTCAAACCGCCGCGCCCTGGAAACGCCCTTCGGAAGCTCCTGGAAAGGCGCCGAGAAGCCCGAGGTGACGCTGGTCGAGTTTTACGATTACGCCTGCCCCTATTGTAAGGCGAGCAACCCCAGCGTCGACCGCTTGCTGCGCGAGGATCCGGGCTTGCGCATCGTCTATCGTGAGCTTCCAATCCTGGGCCCCGACAGCGTCGTTGCCGCCCGCCTCGCTCTTCAGGCTTCCAAGCAGGGCCGTTTCGGCCAGTTCCACGACACCTTGTGGAAGGCGGGCAGGCCGGCCCCGCAAACCATCGCCGTAGCGGCGCAGGCCGCGGGCATCCCGGCGCAGCCGGTCAAGGACCCGGCAATCGAAGCGGAGCTGAAGAGCAATTTCCAGCTCGCGGGCCAGCTGGGCGCAACGGGCACTCCGGTGTTCATCGTCGGCGATAGGGTGATGAACGGGGCAGTGGGCTACGAAGCGCTGAAGAAGGCGATAGCGGACGTTCGCGCGAAAGGCTGAGCTACCCGCCCTCGCCTTTGAATCCTTGCGCGATCACGTACCACTCGCTCGAATCCTTGCGGCTTGCCGGAGGCTTCGCGTGCTTCACGCTCGTGAAGCTCCGCTTGAGCTCGGCCACGAGCTGATTGTCGGCTCCGCCGGCGAGGACCTTGGCGACATAGGCGCCGCCGGGCCGCAGCACTTCCTGCGCAAACTCCAGGCCCGCCTCGACCAGCGCCATGGTGCGCAAATGGTCGGTTTGCTGATGGCCGACCGTATTAGCCGCCATGTCGGAAAGCACGAGGTCTGCCGGCCCTCCAAGAGCCTCGTTGAGCTTTGCAGGCGCATCCTCGGCCATGAAATCCATCTGGAGGATGGCGACGCCGTCGAGCGGGTCCGTCGGAAGCAGGTCGATGCCGACGACGCTGGCCTGCGGAGCCTTCCGGCGCACGACCTGGCTCCAGCCGCCGGGAGCAATACCGAGGTCCACGACGGACTTCACACCCTTGAGCAGTCCGAAGCGCTCGTCGAGCTCGATGAGCTTGTAGGCGGCGCGGCTTCGATAGTTCTCGGCTTTCGCGCGCTTAACGTAGGGGTCGTTGAGCTGTCGCTCGAGCCAGCGCGTCGATGAAACCTTGCGGCCCTTGGCCGTTCTGACGCGCTTCACAATTGCCAGCCGTCACGCGCCATCAGCGAGCGCAAAATGCCCTCGCGGATGCCACGATCGGCGACACCCAGGTTCTTCGCCGGCCAAATCTCCATGATGGCTTCAAGGATCGCGCACCCGGCAACCACCAGATCGGCCCGTTCGGTTCCGATGCATGGAAGGCACGAACGTTCCTCATAGTCCATGCCCGCGATCATGCCGCTGATCTTCTGCATGGCTTCGATAGGCACATGAAGACCGTCTACGGCGCGGCGGTCGTAAGAAGGCAGCGCGAGATGAACACTCGCCAGTGTGGTCACGGTGCCGCTCGTGCCAAGCAGGCGAATACCCTCGCGCGTGTCGGGCAGCATGAGCGCGAAATTGGCGAACGCGCGCCGCACGCGCTCGCGCATGCGCTTGTAGGCCTTGATTCGGTCGGGACCTTCGAGCGCCTCCCGCCCCTCGCTCTCCGTAAGCGACACGACGCCCCACGGAGCGCTCCACCAGCTGTGGATTCGTGGCGTTCCGTCCACCTGGTCCACCAGGACAAGCTCGGTCGAACCGCCGCCGATGTCGAAGATAAGCGCCGGTCCATCGCCCGGCTCGAGCAATTTGTGGCAACCCAGCACGGCGAGGCGCGCCTCTTCCGCCGGCTCGATAATATCCAGGACGATGCCCGTCTCGTCGCGGACCTTGTCGGCGAACTCGTCGCCGTTTGCCGCGCGACGGCACGCCTCGGTCGCTACTGAGCGTGAAAGCGACACGTTGCGCCGCCGGAGCTTGTCCGCGCAGATCGAAAGCGCGCCGAGCGCCCGGTCCATGGCGTCCTTCGAAAGGGCGCCCGATTGGGAAAGGCCCTCGCCCAGCCGAACGATCCTTGAAAAGGCATCGATGACGGTGAAGCCGCCCTCCTTGGGCCGCGCGATCAGCAGGCGGCAATTGTTCGTTCCAAGGTCGATTGCGCCGTACGTGTGGCGATGCGTCTCGCGCTTCCACGGCGGCCTGGGTTCTGATGGCCTGCTCTGCTCAACATGCCCCTGCAGAGCCGGCGCACTGGCGACTTGCTGCGCCATCACACACGCCCATTCTTTTTCACCGCTCAGATCAGCGGCTAACTTGATCCCGTTTAATCACATCAGGGGTGCGTTGGGCAAGGTCCTGCCGGTTTCGCGCCGTTGACACGGCCCGGGCGGTGTCTCTATCTCGCCGCCTTTCCGCCGCCTGCCGGCGTTGCCCCGTCGTCTAATGGTAAGACTACGGACTCTGACTCCGTCAATCGTGGTTCGAATCCACGCGGGGCATCCAGGATTATTGAACGCGCTCGACCGTTCCGCCGCTCGACACCGCCGAAGAAACGTCTGGATTGCCACGGTAGCGAATGGCTCCGCCGCTGTTGACGGCGGCGGACAATTTGGCCGGCGTGCCTAGCTCGATGCTCCCGCCGCTGTTGACGGCGGCGGAGACGTCGCTCGCGCGCAAGCTGCGCATGTCGATCTTGCCACCGTTGGAAACCGCGACCGCGATGTCGCCCTGCGAGGCGAAGCCGTCGCCGAAACGCATTTCGCCGCCGTGCGAAACGGCAACGGCATCGAGGTTCGGCGTTTGGATCTCGACATCGAGCCGATAGCCCTCGGGACAGCGCACATTGCAGTTCTCAATTTCGAGGCTCGCATGCTTCACTTTGAAGCTCGTGTAGGCGCTGCTGCCGTTGCGAATCGTCACGCGCTGAACGGCGCCTGGAACAATCCTCACCGTTCCACCGCCTTTGAGGCCGACCGCGTTGAAATGCGGCACTGCGACGGCTTCGGCTGCGCGCGATTGCGCGGCCGGAAATAGGACCGTGGCGGAGGCCAGGCAGAATATCGTGACGATCGGGCGCATGATTCACTTCCTTCGTGGGGGCATTCGCTACATTTGTAGCGCTCTGTTCGAAGGCTGTCCAGCCGCTTGCCGATAAGCCTTCCCCTATGCATGAGGTGCCGAATGGACCGCCCTCTCACCGTCATCGGCAGCTTCGTCAGTCCCTATGTGCGCAAGGTTCTCGCCTGCCTGTCGCTCAAGGGCCTGGCCTATGAAGTCGATCCGATCACGCCGTTCTTCGGCAATGACGAGTTCGAGCGGCTGAGCCCGCTGCGGCGCATCCCGGTGCTCACCGACGGGGACTTTCACATCAGCGATTCCTCGGTGATCTGCGCCTATATCGATGAAGCTTATCCCGGCCATCCCCTGTACCCCCGGGACCCGAAGGACCGGGCACGCTCAAGGTGGGTGGAGGAGTTCGCAGACAGCCGGCTGGGCGAATTGTTCATCTGGGACCTATTCTACCAAAAGGTCGTCCGCCCCCTGGTTTGGGGTGAGGCAGGCGATCAGGAGCGGATCGATCGCGCCCTGACCGAAGGCATTCCCGCTGCCCTCGACTATCTGGAGGAGGAGCTGCCCGCCGAAGGGTGGCTATTCGAGGAAATCGGCGTCGGCGACATTTCCGTCGCCAGCTTCTTCCGCAACGGCGCCTACGCTGGCTTCGAGGTCGACGGAGATCGCTGGCCGCGAACTGCGGCGTTCGTTCAAAGGGTGCTGGAGCACTCCGCCATGGCATCGCTTCTGCCGTTCGAGGACGTTCAGCGAAGCGTGGACATCAAGGGTCGCCGGCAGGCACTGCTGGATGCCGGCGCGCCGCTTTCGCCACACACGTGGGGCGTGCGGGAGGCCCGGAAAGGCCCGATGCGCCTCTGAAGCTAAGCCGCTCGCTGGGACCCGCCGAGCGGCCCGGAAATCCAGTGTTCGAAGCGCGTCAGCAGCGAGGGCTTGGATGGGATGAAGCCCGGCTCTACGGGCGGCGCGACGCTTTCCGTTTCGTAGAGCATCAAATTCTGCGGAATCTTTGGCCTTAATGTCTCGCGACCGCGCAGCAAATCCTCGGCCATGGCGAGCGACCGGTGCACATCTTCGGCCGTGAATGGCTTGGTCAGGCAGCCAAGGGCAAGGTCCGGCATGGGAAAGCTCGGCGCCTTGCCGCTTACGAACAGGCAGGCGACGCCTATGTCGTTCAGCCGAACGGCCACCGAAAAGCCGGTCGTCGCATGGGCCAGGTGCAGGTCGAGCAGGACCAGGTCCGGATCATGCTCCTCCGCGGCAGCGATTGCGGCATCTGCGTCCGCCGCCATCGCCACTACGCGATATCGCGGATTATCCTCGACCAGATATTTGAGCGTCGTTGCAAGCTGCGTGTCGTCCTCGACAATTTGGATCCTCAGCACTCGCGGCCTCCCCTCTTCCGAAGATTCCCCCCGGAAAATCCGTAACTTGGAGACTCACCCGAAATGAGTCTGCTGCGAATCCCCCTTGAACGAGATTATCGGCGAACCGAGTCCCGCCCGCGCCGAAGCGCAAAAAGAAGGCGCCCCGGGATAACCCGGAGCGCCTCCACCCCCTCCAGCCTTGGCTGGTTAAGCGCGATAGAAGATATGCGCGCCGATCTGTTGAGCGCGGCTCAGGCGACGGCCCCACGAGGGCGCGACATAGGTCGCATGATACCAAAGGACGTCGTCGGAGACGCTCGGAACGATGTTTGCGGTCGCGAGGCGAACGATTCCCACCGCGTGCCTCCAGGAGGCGGACGCTTCGTCCACCGACGGGAACTGGCCGCTGTGCGGATTGACGAAGGAGAACTGCCACGGCTGCCTGACCACGCCGCACCAGCTCCCGGGGTACTTGCCCGAAGCGGCGCGGTTCATGATGACCCGCGCAACCGCAAGCTGCCCTTCCAGGGCTTCGCCGCGCGCCTCGTGATAGACGGCAACCGCCATGCAGCGCGATTCCTCGTCGAGCTGCGCGCTCGCGCCATATTTGTCGACCAGGGCGTAAAGCGGCCAGCCGGCCTTGTAGAGCCACGACGCTTCCGTGGTGATGGACGGCGCCAGCTGCAACGTCACCGAGCGCGCGGGCTGCGCCTGCACGACCGAGCCGTTGCCCAGCGTGACCGCAGTGGTCGTCGCAACGGCCTTCTGGACCAGGTTTGCGACCGGCGCGGCCACGTTACCGAGCGGCTTGGCAGCCGCATTGATGTCCAGCGCCTGCACGGCGGCCGGATTTGCGGTCAGCTTAGAATAATCCTGAGCAACCGCTTCGCTCGAACCGAGCGCAAGCATAAACATGCCCATCACCGCGGACGCACCGCGGCTGCCAAGCAGCTTGATCACTTACCTTTTGCCCTCAAATGGCGGACGAAGGGCGCTCACTGGCCACCTCTGCTCGTCCGTCTTGCTCTCGAGCCTGGCGTCTAACGCGCCGCTGGCTCACTCGCTTTTCAATCGCTGAAGCCCAGATATGGAATGTGTTAACCGGTTCCAAGCAATGAGCGGTGAACCGTTTAACACCCGCGATGGAATCCGGAACACTTTCAATTTGTTCACTTTTTCGGCCATTTGGCGCGATTTGCGGCTCAACTGGCCGTCTCTACCCATCGGCTCATCGGACGGGTAACGATTAACTGTTTCACCCAGGGACAAGTTGAATGGCTTATTGGCTGATGAAGTCGGAACCTGAGAGCTACAGCTGGAGCGATCTTGTGCGCGATGGCGGTACCGAATGGGACGGAGTGCGCAACAATGCGGCTAGGCCGCACCTGAAGGCCATGAAGGTCGGCGACCGGGCGTTCCTTTATCATAGCATGAGCGACAAGGCGGTCGTCGGCATCATGAGAATCGTGCGCGAGGCACAGCCGGATCCGAAAGATGCCGATTGGGTCTCCGTCCGCGTCGAGCCGATCGAAGCCCTCGCGCCCGTCACCTTGTCGACGATCAAGGCGGAACCTCGCCTCGCACAGATGGAGCTGATCCGGCAGTCGCGGCTGTCGGTCGCCCCTGTCAGGGAGGCCGAATGGGACGTCGTCCTCGAGCTTTCGAAGCGCGACTCTCCGTAGAGACAGGTGTGCCGCCCTTGGACACATTCTCACTTCAGCCTCGACTTTGGGCTTAGATTAAAAGAAATTAACCGCGATCGGGCGCGTGAGTCGCGGCACGCGTGTGTCCCTGTGCCTGCGTAGTGCAGCCGCGATATTGAGCTGAGCGCAGTCTCAGCGGTGAAGGAGCGGGGACTCTGTCCGGGACTGATCTTTTCATTTCCTACGCCCGTGCGGATCGCGCGACTGCGCGCATGTTCGCCGACGGCCTCGCTGCGGAAGGTTTCAGCGTCTGGTGGGACGCTTCGCTTCACTCGGGCGAGACGTTCGATGAGGTCATCGAGCAGAAATTGCGGGATGCCGGCGCGGTTGTCGTCCTGTGGTCGCCGCGCTCGGTAAGCTCGCGTTGGGTGCGCGCCGAAGCGACGCTCGCCGACCGCCGCAAGAAACTGGCGCCCGCAATCATCGAACAATGCGACCGCCCGATCATCTTCGAGCTGACCCATGCCGCGGATCTCTGCGAGTGGACCGGCGACGTCACTGACATCCACTGGCGCACGTTCGTCGACGATCTTCGCAGGCTGCTCGAAACCCGCAGGAATGAGGAAGCAGCCGCGCAGGGGCACGCAGCGCCGCACCCGGCGCCAAAGCCCGCTCATCATCCGGCTCCGCAAGCGCAGCCTGCTACCCGTCAGCCGCTGCGGCCCGGCAGTCACGAGGTCATCTTCGCTGGACGCAGCCGCGCTCCGGCCGCAACCGACGAAAGGCAGGAGCATGCCGGCGAGCTGCCGGTTCAGCAGGCGCCGGCGGCAGACCCCCAGGGAGAGGTGCATTGCCTCGAATTGGAGGATTCAGCGCTCGGCGACGACGTGTTCATCATCGACTCTTCAGGCGTGAAGATCGGCCGCAAGGATCCGGCGGACATCGTCCTTTCGGACAAGAGCATTTCGCGCGAGCATTGCATCATCGGCCTGGCCAGCGACGAGTTGCTCGTCACAGACCTGAACTCGACCAACGGGACTTATATCGATGATTCCCGCATCACTCGGGCGACCATCCTGCCTGTCGGATCGCTCCTGCGGATCGGCCAGGTCGCCTTGCGGCATAACGTGCGCACGCGTGCCGAAGCCGAAGCGCACGGCAGCTTCGTCAGTCCGAACAGGGGCTTGCCGCCGGGCAGGCTGGCCGCGGCGTCCTGACCTGACGCTTGGCAAGCTAAACGCTTATTGATCCTTGCCCAGGAACTGAACGTAGGCGCGCGTCTGGTTCGCCTGCTTGATGAGGCGATCGGCATCCCGGTCCGACTGAATGCCGCGCATCGAATCTCTTAGGGTCTTGAGATTGGCGTCGTAATTCCTCGCGAGCGCTGCATTCTGGCTGTTGCCCGATTTCATGACCCTTTTCGCCTGCGAACGGGCATCGTCCACGATCGAATAGAATTGCGCGAGCTTGGCCTTGGACACGCCCCCGCCCGAGCTTCCGCTTTCTTCGCTGGCCGTGCTGGTCGAGGCAGTGGCAGTCGCGGCCTTCGATTTCGCGGCGACGGCTGACTGCGCACCGGTCTTGGCCTGCTGCGCGGCCTTCATCTGCGCTTTCTGCAAAGCCTCCAAGCGGGCTTCCGCGGCCGCGGCCTTTGCCTGTTCCTTGCGCAGGGCCACATCTTCGGTGGGCTGTTCGGTCGTCGGCGCCGCCTCTTCGACCGCTGCATTGCCTGTTTCGTTGACGGCGGCGTTCACGTCGGTCGTCTCACCCGTTCCGAGCGCTGCAATCGCGCCTTCCGAATTATCGGTTCCGGTCGTCGCGATCTCGGACGCGTTGGTGTCGGCGCCGGACCCTCCGCGCATGGTCAGCGCGCCCACTCCCACGACTGCAAGCACCGCCGCGGCCGCGCCCGCCATGACTGCAGGACTGACCTTTTTCTTTTCGGATGGCGTTCCGGCAGCGCCTGCCTTCGGAGCCTTCGCTGCCGGCGGCGGAGCCGGCGTTTTGGTCGGCGTAGCGGCGGCCGCCGCACCGGCAGCCCCAACGGCGGCTGCAGCCAAGCCAGCGCCCGCGGTCCCGTCCGCTTCGGCGGGCTCGGCGGCTTCGTCTTTCTGCCCCTTGCGCTTCTTGGCTCCAGTCTCTTCACCGGCGCGCTTGAAGCTCGCCTCCTTGGGATCCTTCGGAACGCCCGTCTCCACCGGCTCCTTGAGATCCACCGGCGTCGGAGGCACCGGGACTATGCCTTCGGATTCGACCTGACCGGCGTAGAATCGCGTAGCGTCGTCGCCATCGACGATTCCGACATTCTCGTCCTTGCCGAACATCGCGAGCCAGTCGCCGATGGACTGCGGCCGCTCGTCCGGTTTCACGACCATCGCGGCATCGACGCCGGCGAGGAACCTCTTGGTGTAACCCGGCCATTTGCCTTCCGACAGCGGCTTCCCGAGCCCGGCATGCAGCCGCTCGAGCACTTCCGGCGGCTTCTCGCCGGTGATGCACTCGTACATGACGACCCCAAGGGCATAGATGTCGGTCCACGGCCCCTGCGGATATGTTTTCACATATTGTTCGATCGCGGCGTAGGGCGGCGTGTGGAACGTGACCTTCGTGCTCGTGGCCTCAGCGGCTTCGAACCGGGCGGAGCCGAAATCGATCAGGACCGGCCGATTGTCCTCGTTGATCAGAATGTTCGGCGGCTTGATGTCACGATGGAGCACACCAACGCGATGAGCCCGGTCGAGCCCTTCCGCGATCGGCCGGAGGATGTTCCACAGGCTGCGCTCGTTGAAGCGCCGGCCCTGCTTGACCATCTTCGACAATGACGTTCCGTCTTCGAAGTCCATCACCATGTAGGCGGTGCCGTGGATCTCGAAGAGGCTCCGAACGCTGACGATGTTGGGATGCCTGGAAGGGGTGGACAAGTTCCAGAGGAGCTTCGCTTCCTCGACGAACTTCTTGAGGCCGAGCGCGTGCACTTCTTCGGCGTCGGAATCGATCGGGACGACCGTGTCGTCCGAATCCCGCTCGCTGATCGAGCTCGGGAAATATTCTTTGATCGCGACGAGTTCGTCGAAATAGATGCCGCGGCCCTTGTAGACTATGCCGAAGCCGCCAACGCCCAGAACTTCCTCTAGCCGCCACTCACGCAGCACAGTGCCCGCAGGCAACGCCTTATTGCTGTACGCCTTGGTCATTCGCCGAGAGCCCCCCTCGACATTGGTTATGAAAAAGGAAATCGCACGAACGTTAAGCGATTGCTAGTCTGCGCTTAGCAGGATTCGCGGGGGCAGAATGCGCTTTGAATGCGTCAGTCGCACTCATGTTGGTCTGAAGCGCAAGATCAACGAGGATTCGATCCTCGTGGAAACGCCGCGCGGCCTGTGGGCGGTCGCCGATGGAATGGGTGGCCACGAGGCGGGGGAAGTCGCAAGCGCGATGGTCGCCGAGGCACTCCGGAACCTGCCGAGCAGCGATAATCTCGACGAATTCGCCACCAGCGCAACGGACTCGCTCCGTCGGGTGAACGACGATCTGATCCGGCTCGCCCAGACCATGGATAGTGAACGAACGATCGGCACGACCGTCGTAGCGCTAGCGATCGATGGAGACCGCTTCCGCTGCCTGTGGGCTGGAGACAGTCGCGCCTATTGGCTCCGTGGTGGCCAGATCATGCGGATCAGCCGCGATCACAGTCTGGTCCAGGACTTGGTCGACGTCGGGATGCTCAAGCCGGAGGAGGCCGAGGGCCACGAGAACGCAAACGTCATTACCCGCGCCGTGGGGGTGCGGGAGACGCTAGAGCTGGATAGCGTCAGCGGAGACGCGCGGCCAGGCGATCTTTTCCTTCTCGCAAGCGACGGGCTGACGAGGCTCGTCGACGATCAGGAGATCGCTGCCGAGATCACCCGCGGGTCGCTGGACGAGGCGGCCGACAATCTGATCGAGAAGGTCCTCGAGCGCGGAGCGCCCGACAACGTATCGCTGATTATCGTCCGGCAGAACTAAAGGCTTAAGCCGCTTCGAGCTTTCTCGCCTGGCGCTTGCGCTCGTGCGGGTCGAGGAACCGCTTGCGGATACGCACGACCTTGGGCGTGACTTCCACCAGCTCGTCGTCCTGGATGTAAGCGATTGCCTGCTCGAGGCTCATGCGCCGCGGCGGGGTGAGGCGGATGCCTTCGTCCTTGCCGCTAGCCCGGAAGTTGGTGAGCTGCTTCGATTTGAGCGGATTGACCTCGAGGTCCTGCGGCTTGGCATTCTCGCCGATGACCATGCCCTCATAAAGATCCTCGCCGGGCGAGATGAACAGCACGCCACGCTCTTCCAGCGCGTTGAGAGCGTAGGCGACCGCCTTCCCCTGCTCCATCGAGATGAGGACGCCGTTCTGCCTTCCGGTAATCGGCCCCTTGTACGGCCCGTAGCGTTCGAACAGCCGGTTCATGATGCCGGTGCCGCGCGTGTCGGACAGGAACTCGCCGTGATAGCCGATGAGGCCGCGGCTGGGCGCGCTGAAGGTCAGCCGCGTCTTGCCGCCGCCCGACGGACGCATGTCGGTCATCTCGGCCTTGCGGAGCGCCATCTTGTCGATGACGGTGCCGCTGAACTCGTCATCGACGTCGACGACGACGGTCTCATAGGGTTCCTCGCGGCCCGACGGGCCGTCGCGGAACAGGACGCGCGGCCGGGAAATCCCAAGTTCGAATCCTTCGCGGCGCAAAGTCTCGATGAGCACGCCGAGCTGAAGCTCGCCGCGACCCGCGACCTCAAAGCTATCGTTGTCGGCGGCGGTAGTGACCCGGATCGCGACATTGCCCTCGGCCTCGCGCTCGAGCCGCTCGCGGATCACGCGGCTCTGCACCTTGTCGCCGTCCCGCCCGGCATAGGGGCTGTCGTTGACGGCGAAGCTCATCGCGAGCGTCGGCGGGTCGATCTCTCGCGCGTGAAGCGGCGCGGCGATCGACGGGTCGGCAATGGTGTTGGAGACGGTCGCCTTGATCAGGCCGGCGATGGCGACGATCTCGCCCGCTTCGGCGCTGTCGACCGGCACGCGCTCGAGCCCGCGGAAAGCGAAGATCTTGGTCGCACGGCCATCCTCGACGAGGTTGCCGTTCACGTCGAGCGCCTTGATCGGCATGTTGACGTCGAGGCGGCCGCTATCGATGCGGCCGGTGAGGATCCGGCCCAAGAACGGGTCGCGGTCGAGAAGCGTCGCGAGCATCCGGAACGGGCCGGCGTCGACGCGCGGCGCCGGAACGTGGCTGACAATGGTCTCGAACAAGGGCGTGAGGTCGCCTTCGCGAACGTCGTCGGTGAGGCCAGCGTAGCCGGCGCGGCCCGAGGCGTAGAGCGTCGGGAAATCGAGCTGCTCGTCATTCGCCTCGAGGTTGAGGAACAATTCGAACACCTCGTCGAGAACCTCGGCCGGGCGCGCGTCGGGGCGGTCGATCTTGTTGACGACGACGATCGGCTTGAGGCCGAGCGACAGCGCCTTGCCGGTGACGAACTTGGTCTGCGGCATTGGGCCCTCGGCGGCGTCGACGAGCAGGATCACGCCGTCGACCATCGACAGGATGCGCTCAACCTCCGCGCCGAAATCGGCGTGGCCGGGTGTGTCGACGATGTTGATATGCGTTCCATGCCAATCGACCGAGGTGCACTTGGCGAGGATGGTGATCCCGCGCTCCTTTTCGAGGTCGTTCGAATCCATCGCCCGCTCCTCGACGCGCTGGTTGTCGCGGAACGTGCCGGACTGGCGGAAGAGCTGGTCGACAAGTGTCGTCTTGCCGTGATCGACGTGCGCGATGATCGCGACGTTGCGCAGGTTCATGTCAATTTTCCCGGAAAATTCGAGCCGCCCCCTAGCTCAAATTGGCTCATGCTGCAATGCAGCATGGCAACAGCTTTCGAGGCAAAGCGTTCATCGCACGAGGGAAATGTGCAGGAGATGAACCATGCCCCGTGGTGCGTACACGAGTAAGCAGGACCGCAAGGCTGACCATATCGAAAAGAGCTACGAGAAGCGTGGCGTTTCCAAGAAGGAAGCCGAAAGCCGGGCCTGGGCAACGGTCAACAAGCAGGACAAGGGCGGCAAGAACGCCGGTCATGGCCGCTCGTCGAGCCGCAGCGCCGCCGCCAAGAAAGGCTGGGAAACGCGCCGCCGCCGCGGCAACGGCTGAGGATTAGCGCTCTAGGATTTCGATTGCGCGTTCGATCGCACGAAGCTCGCTATGAGCTAGCCGCTCCAGCCTCAGCGCCAAACCTGAGCTCGATCTCGGCTGATCGGCGAGTTCGTCTCGCCCCGCCTGCGTAAGCCGTAGTGCAAGCCGCCGACGGTTGTCGGGATCCTGCGTGCGCTCGACAAGGCCAGCGCGGACCAGCAGGTCGACCGACCGGCTGACGGCTGGCGCTCCGCGTCCCACCGCCTTCGCGATCTCGTTCAGGGTCGCCGGTGCACGGGCGCCGATCTCGGCCATCAACCGGCGCCGGGCGCGCTCGGCTCGTTCGGCCGGGCCGTCCGCGACCCAATTGTTTGCGATAATGGTGAAACGCTGCGCAAGCGCGGCTGGAGAGGATCCGCCAAACATCGTTTGCAGACTAACAACAATGACGCGTCCCGCAATATTGTTGATCTGAATTTGACGCTTCGGTTGCACTCGTGAACGCGCCCGGCGATGACGCGCCCATGGCAACCCGCCCGCGTCTTCCACGAAACGTCTGGACCCTGGGTTTCGTCAGCCTGCTGATGGACCTGTCGAGCGAGATCTATCACTCGCTGCTCCCGGCCTTCATCACGCTGGTCCTGGGCCTCCCCGCGACCGCCCTGGGTGCGATCGACGGCGTCGCAGAAGCGACGGCCAGCTTCGCCAAGCTCGCTTCCGGCCGGCTGTCGGACCGCACCCTGAGACGCAAGCCGTGGGTCGTGGCAGGCTATGGCCTTGCCGCGCTTTCGAAGCCGCTCTTCCCTTTGGCGATGAGCGCAGCCGCAGTCATGGTCGCTCGCTTCGCCGACCGGGTAGGCAAGGGCATCCGCGGCGCCCCCCGGGACGCGATGATCGCTGACGAAACGCCGGCGGAGATCCGCGGCAAGGCCTTCGGGCTGCGCCAGGCGCTCGACACCGCCGGAGCACTGCTCGCCCCGCTCGCCGCCATCGCGCTGATGGCCTTGCTCGCAAGCGACATTCGCGCAGTCTTCTGGTTCGCCGTCGTTCCGGCAGCCTGCTCCTTCCTTCTTGCCTTGCTCGTCCTACGCGAGCCCGAGCATCACAACCCACCGACCAAGCGCGCTCCGCTCTTCTCCGGCTTCCGGGAGCTTAACCGGCCTACCAAGCGGCTTCTCGCCGTCGGCTTCCTTTTCATGCTCGCGCGTTTCTCCGAAGCCTTCCTGATCCTGAAGGGCATCGAAATCGGCCTGTCGGAAGCGCTCTCGCCGCTGACGCTTGCCCTTTTCAATCTGGCCTATGTCGTGCTCGCCTACCCGGCCGGCGCACTCAGCGACCGGACTAGCCCGCGGACATTGCTCGCCGCGGGGATCGTCGCCTTGATCGGAGGCAATTTGATCCTGGCGTGGACCAGCAGCTATGCCGGGCTGATCGTCGGCGTCCTTCTCTGGGGGGCGCACATGGCGCTTACCCAGGGCATATTCTCACGCATGATCGCCGACAGGGCTCCGGAGCACCTGCGCGCCACGAGCTTCGGCGCCTTCTGGTTCGTCAGCGGCATCGCCTCGCTACTCGCCAGCCTTGCCGCTGGCCTGCTGTGGGACCGGGACGGGAGCTCCGCGACCTTCATTGCCAGCGCCGGTACGGCGACGGTGGCCCTGGCGATGCTCAGCCTGCTTTCGAGCGAGCCTCCTGTCCCTGCCCGATGACGACTGGCTCATCGACGGGGTCCTTGAACGGCGGCATCCGACCCGACGCACGATTGCGATCGACGAACTGGTGCTTCAGCGCGGCAGCGACGTGGAGCGCGATCAATCCAATCAGAAGGAAAGCGGCGAGTTCGTGGACCCCACCTGCGAATTCTCCCATCTGCTTCGATATTCCCGGTAGAACCGGGATCCGCAAACCGCCCAGCAACTCCGTGGTGGACCCCTTCGACTGACCCGAGACGGCGAGGTAACCGCCGATCGGCATGACGATCAGCAGCAAGTAGAACAAGCGATGGTTCCAGGTGCCCGCGATCCGTTCCCATTGCGGCAATTCCGGCGGATAGGGCGGGGGCGGATTCTGCAGCCGGTAGGTCAGCCGCGCGAGCACGGTCAGCAGGATGATCGAGCCGATCGTCTTGTGCCAGGCGAATAGCTCTCCCCGCTCGGGTCCTTGCGCCATGTCGGCAAAGCTCAGGCCCAGCCAGATCTGGAAAAGCACCAACGCGACGGTGACCCAATGGAAGGCCACGGCAATGTTGGAATAGCGGCGAAGCGGATGCTGTTCGCGTGCTTCGGTGGCGTAATCGGCCATTACTCGTCTCCGACTCTGAGATCGGAGAAACGAGCGGCGGCTTCAAAAGGTGCCTAGCGCGTGAAGCGCTCGCCCTTCCCGGCCTTGTCCAGAAGCAGCTGCGAGAAGCTGAATTCCGGCTTCATCCGCTCTTCCTGGCGCTTCAGGCCCTCGACGATCTTGTCCAGCCCCTCGGTATCCGCCCAGAACATCGGGCCGCCGCGATAGACCGGCCAGCCGTATCCGTAGACCCAGACGACATCGATATCGGAAGCGCGCTGGGCGGTGCCCTCCTCCAGGATCTTCGCGCCTTCGTTGACCATCGTGTAGAGCGTGCGCTCGACGATCTCTTGGTCGCTGATCTCCCGGCGCTCGACGCCCTGTTTCTCGGCGAAATCCTCGATGATCTGCTGCACGACGGGTGACGGGCTGGGCCTGCGCTTCTCGTCATAATCGTAGAAGCCGGCACCCTTCTTCTGGCCCCACCGATCGATTGCGCAGAGGGCGTCGCGAACATTTTCCACGCGGTTCGGGTCGCGGTGCCAGCCGATGTCGACACCGGCGAGGTCGGCCATCTGGAACGGCCCCATCGGCATTCCGAATTCGACGTGGACGCGATCGACCTGCTGGGGGCTGGCCCCCTCAAGCAGCAGCTTGGTCGCCTCGACTTGCCGCGGCATCAGCATACGGTTGCCGATGAAGCCGTGGCAGACGCCGGCGACAACCGGCACCTTCCTGATCTTCTTGCCGATCTGCATCGCCGTCAGAAGCACGTCGGGTTCGGTCTTGTCGCCGCGTACGACCTCGAGAAGCTTCATCACGTTGGCCGGCGAGAAGAAGTGCATCCCCACCACGTCGCCAGGACGCGAGATGCTCGCGGCGATCTCGTTGACGTTGAGGTAGCTGGTATTGGACGCGAGGATCGCTCCGGGCTTGGCGATCTTGTCGAGACGCCCGAAGACCTCCTTCTTCACGTCCATATTCTCGTAAACCGCCTCGATGATCAGGTCGCACTGACCGAGGGCCTCGAAATCGAGCGTCGGCTCGAGCAGGCCCATCGCCTTGCCCACCTGCTCCGCGGTCAGCTTCCCTTTGGCCGCGCTCGCCTCATAATTGCGCAGCATCACGCCCGTGCCCCGGTCGAGCGCTTCCTGGCTCATCTCGACGATCGTCACCGGGATGCCGGCCGACAGGAAATTCATCGAGATCCCGCCGCCCATCGTGCCTGCGCCGAGAACGCCGACGCGCTTGATGTCGCGCGGCTGCGTGCCTTCCGGGAGCCCGTCGATCTTCGCGGCCTTGCGCTCCGCGAAGAAGAAATATTGCTGCGCCTTCGCCTGGGTGCCGCTCATCAGCTCCATGAACAGCTTGCGCTCTTCCAGCACGCCCTCGGCATATGGCTTCTCGCACGCGACCTTCACGGCGCGGACATTGGCCTCCGGAGCGTCGAAGCCACGAAAACGCTTGGCGTTGGCGGCCCGAAATTCCTCGAACACCGTCGGGTCGCACTCGTTGAGCTTATATTGCCGCTCCGAACTCTTCGGGAGGGGACGCACGTCACGCACCTCCTCCGCATAGCCGACGGCATGAGGGATTAGCTCGTCCTCGATCAGACGGTCGATCAGTCCGCAATCGAACGCCTGCTTGGCGCCGATCGGGTTGCCGGTCGCGCACATTTCGAGTGCTTGCCGGACACCGGCCACTCGCGGCAGGCGCTGCGTTCCACCGGCTCCCGGCAACAGCCCGAGCTTCACTTCCGGAGTGCCGAGCTTCGCCGAAGGCACCGCAACGCGATAGTGGCAGGCCAGCGCGACCTCGAGGCCGCCGCCGAGTGCCGTCCCGTGGATCGCAGCCACGACCGGCTTCGTGCAACTCTCGATTCGATCGACGACCTGCGGCAGCATCGGTTGCTCGAAAGCCTTGGGGGTGCCGAACTCGGAAACGTCGGCACCGGCGAAGAAGGTCTGTCCCTCGCACGCGATGACGACGGCGCTGACGCTGTTGTCGGCCTCCGCTTCCTCGATCGCAGCTACAAGACCATGCCGCACCGCATGGCCGAGCGCGTTCACCGGCGGGTTGTTCGACAGGACGATCAGGACGTCGCCATGCTTGGTCGTCGAGATCGGGCTGGTGGTCGGCTTTTCCATCACGTCGCTCATCGGTTCCTCCGAGGCGCCGTGGCTAGGCTCCGTAACCGTTGCTGACAAGGCTGTTAGGCTCGACAAGCGCAGCCTCGCGGCGGATAGACGCCGCATGAGCGACCTCGACAGATTCCGCGCCGAAACCCGCGAGTGGCTCGAGGCTAATTGCCCGGCCGAGATGCGGCATCCGATCCGATCTGAAGCCGACCTTTGCTGGGGCGGACGCAACTGGGCCTTCCAGTCGGACGCGCAGAAGCGCTGGCTCGAGGTCATGGCGGATCGCGGCTGGACGGTTCCGGAATGGCCGAAAGACTATGGCGGCGGCGGGCTCACGCCCGTGGAGGGGCGAGTCCTCAAGCAGGAGATGGCAAGGATCGGCGCCCGATCTCCGCTCACCAGCTTCGGAATCTCGATGCTCGGCCCCGCTTTGCTCAAATTCGGGACCGAGGAGCAGAAGCGCCACTATCTTCCGCAGATCGCTCGCGGCGAAATCCGCTGGTGCCAGGGCTATTCGGAGCCGGGCGCCGGGTCGGACCTCGCGGGACTTCAGACCAAGGCGGAAGACAAGGGCGACCACTGGCTGGTCAACGGCCAGAAGGTATGGACCAGCTACGCCGACAAGGCCGACTGGATATTCTGCCTGGTGCGCACGTCGAGCGAGTCCAAGCAGGGTGGCATCAGCTTCCTCCTCTTCGACATGCTCACGCCAGGCGTGTCCACCAAGCCGATCCTGCTGATCAGCGGTTCGTCGCCCTTCTGCGAGACCTTCTTCGACGATGTGAAAGTCCCGAAGGGGCAGATCGTCGGCGAAGTGAACCGCGGCTGGGACGTCGCCAAATATCTGCTCGGCCACGAGCGGGAGATGATCGCGGGCATGGGGCTCGGCAGTGGGATAGGCACCGGCGGCACCAGCAATACGCTCGGCGGCTGGCTGACGCCGGCCGACCCGATGCTGCGTGCCGACATCGCCGCGTTCGACGTGGATGCGCTCGCCTTCGCGGCAATGAGCGAGCGCTTCGCGGCAATGTGGAAGGCTGGTGAGGCGCATCCCGCCAGCCCGTCGATGATGAAATATGCGGGCACCGAGCTTAACAAGCAGCGCATGGAGCTGGTGATCGCGGCCGGCGGTTCCGATGCGCTTGAGTGGGACAGCGAACGGTCGAACAATGGCAAGGCGCCGCGCGACTGGCTGCGCAGCAAGGGCAACTCGATCGAGGGCGGCACGAGCGAAATCCAGCTGAACATCGTCGCAAAGCACATATTGGGACTGCCCGGAGCATGAGCCTGCTCACCGACGACCAGAAGATGCTGCAGGAGACCGCGGCGAGCTTCCTCCGCGAGGAAGGCGCGATCTCGAAGCAGCTTCGGCATTGGCGCGATACTGGATGCACGGACGGCTATGGCACGGCCCTCTGGAAGCAGTTCGGCGACCTGGGTCTGACGGGCATTTGCATCCCGGAGGATCCGGGCGGTCTGGGTCTCGGCGCACTGGAATCCGCACTGGTGCTCGAAGAGGTGGGTCGCAACCTGACGCCTTCGCCGTTCCTCGCCTCGGCGGTCGTTGGAACTCGCGCCATCGAGGGCACGGCGCATGCCGATCGCTGGTATCCGGCCATTCTGTCCGGGGAGGCGGTGCTGACGCTCGCCGTGGACGAGAACAAACGCCACGCGCCACTCGAAACCGCATTGAAAGCCGAGCGCAGAGGCAACGGCTTCGTTCTGAACGGATCCAAGCAATTCGTCGTCCACGGCAATTCAGCCGACATGGTGGTCACCGCGGCACGGACGTCGGGATCGCCCGGCCAAGCCGAAGGCCTCACCCTGTTCGCAATTCCCAAGGGCAGCGCGCAGGTCGAGACCGCGTCGCTCGTGGATAGCTCGAAGGCCGCCCGGCTGGTGTTCGAGGATGTTGCCGTCGATTCAGACGCGGTGATCGGCGAGGTCGACAAGGGCTGGTCACGGCTGTCGCGCGCGCTCGATGCCGGCCGTGCTGGTGCAGCCGCGGAGCTGGTGGGTGTCGCTGCGGGCGCGACGGCGATGACGCTCGACTACCTCAGGCAGCGCAAGCAATTCGGCAAGACGATCGGCGAGTTCCAGGCGCTGCAGCATCGGGCTGCGCATCTTTATGGAGAGATCGAGATTGCGCGCGCTGCTGCGCTCAAGGCCGCACAGCTGATCGATTCAGGGGATGAGAAGGCCGAGCTTCACGCCGCCGTTGCGAAAGCCAAGGCCGCTTCGGTCGCCTCCCTCGCGGTTCGCGAGGGTGTGCAGATGCATGGCGGCATCGGCATGACCGACGAGCACGACATCGGATTGTTCATGAAACGGTCCGCCGTCCTCGGCGAGCTGTTCGGAGACGTCTATTATCACCGCAATCGGGTTGCGGAGCTGAGCGGCTATTAGCCGCCCTTGGCCTTGTAGCCGCCGATTATGCCCAGGATGAAGCTGGTGAACAGGGCGAGCTGGACCTTCCCTTCCGGATCGTGCCAGCCGAAATAGCCGGCGCCCCACCCAAAGAGCGCGATGAACATGGCAATTGCCACCCCCATTACCATCGCTGAGTCTCCCCCTTTACGAGTACAAACGGGCATCTTCGGCCCACAAGGTAAACAGATCGTAAAACTTGCCCGGTCCCGCGCCCCGCGCCATAGGGCCTCCCGCACCCTCCAACTGCAGGCAAACACATGAAAGCGCGCGTCTTCGTCACACTGAAGCCCGGCGTCCTGGACCCTCAGGGCAAGGCCATCCACCATGCCCTGGAAGGACTGGGATTCGCGGGCGTCAACGACGTGCGCGCCGGAAAGCTCATCGAGCTCGACCTTGCCGACGGCACCAGCGACTCCGACATCGAGGATATGTGCCGGAAGCTGCTTGCCAACACGGTGATCGAGAACTTCCGGATTGAACGGCTGGAGCACGCCTGACTGCCACTTTTCCCGCATATTTGGCGGGTAGGAGCGCCGTGTCGGCCAGGAGCATGTGAATGAAGAGTGCGGTCATCGTCTTCCCCGGATCGAACTGCGATCGCGATCTCGCGGTCGCGCTCGAGCAGGTGACCGGCCGCAAGCCCGAGATGGTCTGGCACAAGGACGCCGATCTGCCCGAGGGCATCGACTTCATCGGCATTCCCGGCGGATTTTCCTACGGCGACTATCTGCGATCCGGAGCGATGGCCGCGCGTTCGCCGATCATGCGAGCAGTCAAGGATGCCGCCGATCGCGGAGTCCCGACGATCGGCATCTGCAACGGCTTCCAGGTGCTGACGGAGACCGGCTTGCTGCCCGGCGCCTTGATGCGAAACGCCGGGCTGAGCTTCGTCTGCAGGCCCGTGTCGCTCAAGGTCGAGAACAGCCAGAGCCTTTTCACCAGCGGCTACGAAACCGGGCAGACGATTACCGTCCCGGTCGCCCATCACGATGGCAATTATCAGGCAGACGAGGCGACCCTCGATCGTCTCGAAGCAGAGGGCCGCGTCGCATTCCGCTACCTTGAGGAAGTCAACGGCTCTGCGCGACGGATCGCCGGCATCCTCAACGATACGGGCAACGTCCTGGGCCTGATGCCTCACCCCGAGAGGGTCATCGAGGCCGCGCACGGCGGCACCGACGGGCGCCGCTTGTTCGAGGGCCTGCTGGAGACGGTGGCCGCTTAAGGCCCGACGCTGAACGGAGTGAACTCAGTCTTCTCGTCGTAAACGTCAAAGCCTTCGCGGCGCTTGAGCCAGCCGACGACCGCATAAGTGACGGGCGTCAGGATCGCTTCCCACGACACCTTCAGCACCCATTGGGTCAGCATCACCTTCAGCAAGGTCGCGCTGTCCAGCACCCCGAAAAAGGCGAGCGGGTAGAAGAACAGGCTATCGACGCCCTGCCCCGCGACGGTCGAGCCGATGGTCCGCGTCCACAGATGCTTTCCCTCGGTCCAGATTTTCATCTTGGCGAGCACGAGGCTGTTGACGAACTCGCCCGCCCAGAAGGCGATGATCGAAGCCGCGACGATGCGCGGCACCTGCCCGAACACCGCGTCATAGGCCTGCTGACCGGTCCAGCCCGGATCGGCCGGCAAGGCGACGACCACCCAGCTCATGAAGGCCATGAAGATCAGCGCGACGAAGCCTGCCCAGATGCAGCGTCGTGCGCGGGCGAACCCGTAGACCTCCGTCAGCACGTCGCCGATGACATAGGAGAGCGGGAAGAAGAGGATGCCGGCACCGAACGGCCAGGGGCCGATCCCGGGCAGGTTGATGTTGGCGATCTTGCCCGCGCCGATGACGTTCGACAGCAGCAGGATGGCGACGAAGGCGGCCATCACGAAATCGAAATAGCGGAACCGGCGATGCGCAACTTCATGCGCCTCGACGTGCTTCAGCCCCTCCCCCTCGGCATCCATCGCGCGGAAGCTAGCGCGGTTCCGCTGCGGGTCAATTCCGGTTAGGTCATCCCCACGCGCGCCCGTAGCTCAGTTGGATAGAGCACGAGCCTTCTAAGCTTGAGGTCGTAGGTTCGAATCCTACCGGGCGCGCCAGCAGCCGGATGCCGCTAAGCGGTTTCCGGACGCTGGAGTGCTCTAGGGTTCGAACCTTTTCGGGGTCGAAGCGAAGCGGAGACGACCGAGCGAAGCGAGGGCAATCCTACCGGGCGCGCCAGGCTTTCCCGGACGTCGCGGCTAGAAAGAGATTGGCATGGCAAAGCTCGTGTTTGGGATGAACCAGTCGCTGGACGGCTACGTCGACCACACGGCTTTCGGGCCCGGTCCCGTGCTTTTCAGGCACTTCATCGAGCAGGCGCGCGAGCAGGTCGGCAGCATCTATGGCCGCAACCTGTACGAGATCATGCGCTATTGGGACGAAGATCATCACGAATGGGACGAACCGGAACGCGAGTTCGCCGACGCCTGGCGACGACAGCGGAAATGGGTCGTTTCTCATACCCTGAATTCGGTCGGCCCCAGCGCCTCGCTCATCGTCGATGACCTGGAGGGCGAGATACGACGGCTGAAAACGGAACTCACCGGGGAAATCGAAGTCGGTGGGCCCAATTTGGCGCGAACCCTGACCAGGCTCGGCCTGATCGACGAATATAGGATTTACCTGCACCCGGTCGTGTTGGGCCGGGGCAACCCTTATTTCGCCGAAGCTCGACCGCCGCTTCGGCTCGCGGGAAGCGATCAGATCGACGAAAATGTAATCCGGCTCACATACGTTCCCGATTGATTGGTGCAGCGCGCCTCAAGGAACCAACTTGCCCGGATTCATAATCCCGAGCGGGTCGAGCGCCTGCTTGATCGCCCTCAGCGCGTGGATACGCGCGGGCGAGCTCAGCCTCTCGAGCTCGGCGCGCTTCAGCTGGCCGATGCCATGCTCGGCCGAGATCGAACCGCCAGCAGCGGTGACCAGATCGTCGACCAACCGCGTGATCGCCGCGCCTTCAGCCTCGTACCAGTCCGGCGAAGCATGGCTTGCCGCCCGCACGTGGAAGTGGATGTTGCCATCGCCCAGGTGACCGAAGCCGCTTGCTATGACGCCTGGAAATGCCCGCTCGACCTCGGCGCTGGCCTCGACGAGGAAGCGCGGCATGTCGGCTACCGCGACCGAGATGTCGTGAGCGAGCGTCTGGCCTTCGGCTCGCTCCGCTTCCGAGATGCTGTCGCGGATCTTCCAGAATGCCTCCGCCTGTGCCTCGTTCGAGGCGATTGCGGCGTCGGCGATAATCCCCTGCTGCAATGCTTTGCCGAGCAATGCCTCAAGCTCCGCCGCGATGTCCACGTGTGCGTCGGGCGTGGTGGCTTCCACCAGAGCGTGCCAGCGATGCTCGCCCGTCAGCGGAGCGCGCGTGCCGGGGATATGCTTGAGCACGAGATCCAGCGAGTCCTGCGGAACCAGCTCGAAACCTTCGACGGTGCCGGTCCGCGCTTCGAGGAACCTCAGGAGGTCGAGGGCGCGGCTTGGGCTGTCGAGCCCCGTCCAGGCAACGGCGCGCTGCGCGATGGCGGGAACCAGCCGGACCGCAACCGCCGTGACGACGCCGAGCGTGCCTTCCGCTCCAATCAGCAATTGGTCGAGGCTGTAGCCGCGATTGTCCTTCTTCAGGCCGGATAGCCCGTCGTGCACGGATCCGTCAGGCAGCACCGCCTCCACCCCCGTCACCAACGCACGCATCGTGCCGAACTTCAGCACCTGGGTACCTCCCGCGTTGGTCGAGGTGAGGCCGCCCAGCGTGCAGCTTCCGCGGGCTCCGAGCGTAAGAGGAAAGCGCATGCCGACCTCGTTCGCAGCGTCGTGAAGCGTCGCCAGGATCACGCCGGCCTCCGCCACCGCGCACCGGTCCTCTGCGCTGACCGAGCGGATGCGATTCATGCGCCGCAGCGAAAGCAGCAGGGCGGAGCCGTCCGACGGAGGCGTCGCACCCGCCGCCATGCCCGTATTCCCACCCTGCGGCACCAGAGGCACGCGATGCTCGGCGGCGAGCCTGACGATCTCCGCCACTTCCACGGTCGACGAGGGAGCCAGGACCGCCGCGGATGCGCCATGGACACGGCCTCTCCAGTCACTCACCCATGGCTCGATCTCGGCCGGATCGGTGATGACGCCCCTTGGCCCGAGCCTCTGCCTCACTTGCTCGATCAGCTGCGACTGTGCGCTCATGGTTCGTGCCGCTTGGCACGCACGGTCGGGCGCGTCAAAACGACGGCATGGAGAAATGTCCCGTCACGATTGTCGTCGCCCGCGCGCAAAATGGGGTCATCGGCCGCGGCGGGAAGCTTCCATGGCATCTCCCCGCGGACCTCAAGCGCTTCAAGCAACTGACGATGGGCAGCGCGATGGTGATGGGACGCCGCACCTTCGACAGCCTGCCCGGCATCCTTCCGGGCCGGCGCCACATTGTCCTGACGCGCGACCGCAACTGGTTCGCGATCGGCGCGGAGAAAGCCTGCGGAGCGCAGGCCGCGCTGGACCTCGCGGGCGGGGAGCCGGTCTCGGTCATCGGCGGCGCCGATATCTTCGCCCTGTTCCTGCCTCTCGCGGACCGGATCGAGCTCACCGAAGTGCTCGAGGATATTCAGGGCGACACGTCCTGGCCCGATCCTCGCCACTCGGGCGACTGGCGCGAGGTCTCGTCGGAATTGCATCCGGCGGAGGACGGCCGGCCGGCCTTCCGCTTCGTAACCCTCGAGCGCGGCTAGGTCCGCGGACGCGCGGTCGCAAACGCGCGAAGCCGCTTCATCTGCCCGGCCAGGACGCCGTCGACGAGCGGCGCAAGCTTGTCGGCGCCACCGTTCGCAAAGCCCGCGGCCCGATAGTTCAGGGTCAGCTGGGAGCCGGCGGCGGTCGACTTGACCTGCACGTCCATCACGCCCGTCGTCGCCTCGTAAAGCAGGGGCCCCAGCGCACCGGTGAGGACGACGCGCTTACCGGGTTCGACGTAAACGACCCGCATATGCTCAACTCCGCCGCCGCCCTCCGGGAAGCGCTCGCAGAAGCATCCGCCCGGGCGCAGGTCGAGCGAGAGGTTGCTGGAATCGCCGCTGTAGGTGTGTTCCGCGTCCCACCAGCCGCTGACGTTGCTGAAGGCGGCGAAGGCGACCTCGGGCTTCACCACGAGACTGACCGTCTGGCGGACTTCGAAGCCATTGGATGAAGCGCTTACGACTTCGGCCGGCGCAGCGGAGGCGGCCATCAACGACGCTAATGCAACCCATGCCTTCATTCGCTCGACCCCCTGAGCGAATGATGCAGCGATCAGGCGTTCCCGTCTAGGATCGCATCGATCTGGGCCGCGACTGCTTCGACGGACGCCATGCCGTCCACGCGGCGCACGAGGTCCTTCGCCTCATAATAGGGAAGGATCGGCTGCGTCTTGGCGCGATATTCGGCCATGCGGGTCCGGACCGTCTCTTCATTGTCGTCCGGGCGCCGCTTGAACTCGGTCGATCCGCAGGCGTCGCAGACTCCTTCGATCTTCGTAGGCCGGAAGCTGTCGTGATATCCCGCGCCGCAATTCGCGCAGCTGAAGCGGCCGGTGATCCGCTTGACCAGCTCATCCTCGTCCACCGCCAGCTCGATCACATGGTCAAGCCGACGTCCGCGCTCGGCAAGCAGAAAATCGAGAGCCTCAGCCTGCGCCTGCGTCCGCGGAAAGCCGTCGAAGATGGCGCCCTGCTCGGATGCGGCGTCGAGCCGCTCCCCGATCAGCGCGCTGACGATCGCGTCGCTGACGAGCTCGCCGCGTTCCATCACGGCCTTGGCCTGGAGGCCGACGGGCGTGCCCGCGGCGACCGCCGCGCGGAGCATGTCCCCGGTCGACAGCTGCATCATGCCGCGCGCCGCCTGAAGGCGTGCCGCCTGCGTGCCCTTGCCCGCCCCCGGCGGCCCCAGAAGAATGATGTTCAGCAACGCGAACCCTCCCCCCTCGTTCGCCGCGGACTAGCGCCTGCGCGGCGTCGTCTTGAGCTTAGCCTTCTTTATGAGGTCGCCATATTGGTGAGCAATCAGATGGCTTTGGATCTGGCTGACCGTGTCCATCGTCACGTTGACGACGATGAGCAGGCTGGTGCCGCCGAGACGGAAACTGAGACCTGCCTGCGCGGTGAGCATCTCCGGGATAAGGCAGATGAGGACCAGATAGGCGGCGCCCACGACGGTGATGCGGTTGAGCAGGTAATCGAAATATTGCTCGGTCGCCTTGCCCGGGCGGATGCCGGGAATGAATCCGCCATGCCGCTTCAGATTGTCGGCCGTTTCCTCGCTGTTGAACTGCACGGCCGTGTAGAAGAAGCAGAAGAAGGCGATGCCGAGGCCGTAGAGCAGCATGTAGAGCGGCGAGCCGTGCTGCAGATAGGTGCTGACGGTGATCAGCCAGTCGCTGGCGCTCCCTTCGGCCGACGTCCGGTTACCCGCCCACTGCAGGATCGTCAGCGGCATCAGCAGGAGCGACGACGCGAAGATCGGCGGGATGACGCCTGCGGTATTGAGCTTGATCGGCAGGTGCGAGCGCTCCTGCTGCATCCCGCGCGCGGTTTGCCGCTTCGGATATTGGATCAGCACGCGACGCTGCGCCCGCTCCATGAAGCAGATGAACAGAACGAGCGCGGCGGCGATGGCGACGATGCCCACAACCACCAGCGGGTTCAGCGTGCCTGTGCGGCTGCCTTCCAGCAGCTGGGCAATGCCCTGCGGCAGACGCGCGACGATGCCGGCCATGATGATGAGCGAGACGCCGTTGCCGATGCCTCGGCTGGTGATCTGCTCACCGATCCACATGAGGAACAGGGTGCCGCCGACAAGAGAGACGGTTCCGGCGATCTCGAACAGGAGACCCGGCTGTACGACCGCCTGGATGCCCTGGTTGACCGACTGGGATTCGAGCCCGCGGATCGCCAGATAGCCTTGCACCAGGGTGATCGCGACCGTCAGGTAGCGAGTATATTGGTTGAGCTTCTTGCGGCCGGTCTCGCCCTCTTTCCTGAGCTGCTGCCAGGACGGGTAGAGCGTGGCCCCCAGCTGCACGACGATCGACGCCGTGATGTACGGCATGACGCCGAGCGCGATGATGCTGAAGCGCTCCAGCGCGCCGCCGGAGAATGTGTTGAACACGTCGAGGATGCCGCCGCTCTGCGTCTGGTAAAGCGTCTGCATTGCGACTGGATCGATGCCGGGGACCGGGACGAACGACAGCAAGCGGAACAGGATCAGCGCGCCAAGCGTGAACCAAAGCCTCTTCTTAAGCTCGGTCGCCTTCGAAAAATTGGCGAGACTGATGCTGGAGGCAAGTTGTTCGGCTGCGGATGCCATTCAAAAAATTCCCTGGAAAAACAAACGGCGGCGAGAGGCCTGAAATCCCCCGCCGCCGATATAGTGGCTCATCGCCTGTTGTCTAAGACCCTTAGGCTTCGGCGGCGGCGCGCTTGCGCGAACCCTTCTTCGCGGCAGCGAGCTCGGCCGGATTCTTGCGCTCGATCAGCTCGATCGATCCGCCAGCCTTCTCGACTGCCTCGCGGGCACCCTTCGACACGCCGGCGACCTTGAAGGCCAGCTTGGCCTTGATTTCACCCTTGCCGAGCAGGCGGACCCCGTCCTTGCCGCCACGGGCAAGGCCGGCAGCCTTGAGCGCGTCATGGTCGAGCGTGCCCTTGGCTTCGAGCTTGCCGGCGTCGATCGCCTTCTGGACCGCACCGAGGTTCACCTCGGCATAATCCTTGGCGAAGATGTTGTTGAAGCCGCGCTTCGGCAGCCGCATGTGAAGGGGCATCTGGCCGCCTTCGAACCCGGCGATCGACACGCCCGAGCGCGACTTGGCGCCCTTCTGGCCGCGCCCGGCAGTCTTTCCGAGACCGGAACCGATGCCGCGGCCGACTCGAACGCGTCCCTGACGGGCACCCTTGTTATCGCGAATTTCGTTAAGTTTCATATCGTTGCACTCGCTTTCGCTTTTGTCGCGCATGCCCAAGATGGGCAGGATTGGTTATGCCGCTTCTTCGACCCGAACGAGATGCTGCACCTTGCGGACCTGGCCGAGCACTTCGGGCGTGCCCTCCACTTCCACGCTGCGGTGCAGCTTGTTCAGCCCGAGACCGACGAGCGTCGCGCGCTGCGTCTTGTCGCGGCGGATCGGCGATCCGGTCTGGGTGATCTTGATCTTCGCCATCACTCTTACTCCGCGATCGCTTCGGCCTGGGCTTCCGCCTCGGCAGCGCTTGCGCCGCCACGGCCGAGCAGGTCGGCGACCTTCTTGCCGCGACGCTGGGCGACAGCGCGCGGGCTGGTCTGTTCCTTGAGCGCCTCGAAGGTCGCACGGATCATGTTGTACGGGTTCGAGGTGCCGACCGACTTGGTGACCACGTCGTGGACGCCGAGACTCTCGAAGATCGCGCGCATCGGGCCGCCGGCGATGATGCCGGTTCCGGCCGGAGCCGAACGGATCGCAACGCGGCCGGCGCCGAAATGGCCGATGCCGTCATGGTGCAGCGTGCGGCCGTCGCGCAGCGGAACGCGGACCATTGCCTTCTTGGCAGCCGCAGTCGCCTTGCTGATCGCTTCTGGAACTTCGCGAGCCTTGCCGTGGCCGAAGCCCGCACGGCCCTTGCCGTCGCCGACCACCACCAGCGCCGCGAAGCCGAAGCGCTTACCGCCCTTCACGGTCTTGGAGACGCGGTTGATGTGGACGAGCTTCTCGATCAGCTCCTCGCCGCCTTCCTCGTCGTCACGACGCCCACGGCGATCGTCACGACGCCCGCGGCCGCCACGGCCGCCGCCATCGCGCCCGCCGCGTCCGCCGCGAGGACCGCGCCCGCGCGGAGCCTGCTGCTGCTGCTCCTCAGCCTGGGCCGGGGCCGCCTCGGCGACCTGCGCGACCTCGGTCGGGTCGGTGTTGGTCTCGTTGGTCTGGTTCTCGTCTTGCATTCTAGAACTCCAGTCCGCCTTCGCGGGCGGCGTCGGCCAGCGCCTTCACGCGGCCGTGAAACAGGAACCCGCCACGATCGAAGACGACGCTCGACACGCCGGCCTTCTTCGCGCGCTCCGCAAGCGCCTTGCCGACAGCGACGGCGCTATCCTTCGTGGCGCCCGTCTTGAGCTTGATGTCCTTGTCGAGGGTCGAGGCCGCGGCGAGCGTCTTGCCCGCGCTGTCGTCGATGACCTGCGCATAGATGTGACGGCCCGAGCGGTGGACCGAAAGACGCGGCTTGCCGGATGCACGCGAACGAAGCGACGTGCGAACGCGGCGGCGGCGACGATCGAAGAGAGAGAGTTTCGCCATGGCTTACTTCTTCTTGCCTTCTTTGCGGAAGATATACTCGCCGCGATACTTGATGCCCTTGCCCTTGTACGGCTCCGGCTTGCGCCAGCGGCGGATCTCGGCGGCAACCTGACCGACCTTCTGGCGATCGATACCGGTGATCTCGACCGTGTTCTGGTCGGGCGTCTTGATGTCGATGCCTTCAGGAACCGGGAAGTTCACGTCGTGGCTGTAGCCGAGCTGTAGGCGCAGGTTCTTGCCCTGGGCCTGCGCGCGGTAGCCGACGCCGGTGATCTCGAGCACCTTGGTGAAACCTTCGGTGACGCCGGTGACGAGGTTCTGCACCAGCGTGCGCTGCATGCCCCACGCCGCGCGATTGCGTTGCGCGTCGACGAGCGGGGTGACGCGGATCTCGCCTTCGGCAACCTCATATTTCACGAGATCGTCGAGCAGCTGCATCGCGAGCTGGCCCTTCGGCCCTTTCACGGTGAGCGTGCCGCTTTCGACCGTCGCGGTGACGCCGGTCGGCACGGCAATCGGTTTCTTGCCAATGCGGGACATTAGAACACCTCCGCCAGCACTTCGCCGCCAACGTTCTGCTCGCGCGCTTCGGCGTCCGACAGCACGCCGCGGGGGGTCGACACGATGATCGTGCCGAGACCGTTGCGGATGCGCGGAAGCTCACGCGCCGCGGAATAAACGCGACGGCCAGGCTTGGACACGCGGGCCAGGTGCTGGATCGCCGGCTGGCCCTCGAAATACTTCAGCTCGATGCGCAGGCCCTTCTGCCCGGCAAGTGCTTCTTCGGAATATCCGCGGATATAGCCCTCGCGCTGAAGCACATCGAGCACGCGCGTGCGCAGCTTCGACGCCGGCGTCAGGATGCTATCCTTGCGCGCCTGCTGGCCGTTGCGGATGCGGGTGAGCATATCACCCAGAGGATCGGTCATCGCCATCCGTTACAATCCCTTACCAGCTCGACTTGATGACGCCCGGAATCAGGCCCTTGTTGGCCAGCTCCCGAAGCATGATCCGCGAAAGACGGAACTTGCGATAATAAGCACGGCTGCGGCCGGTCAGCTCACAGCGATTGCGGACGCGCGTCGGGTTCCCGTTGCGCGGCAGCTCCGCCATCTTGAGCCGAGCGATCAGCCGCTCGGTCTCGTCGCGCGATTCATCGTCCGCGATCGCTTTCAGCTTCGCGTACTTCGCCGCATTCTTCTCAACGAGCTTCTTGCGACGCTCGTTCTTGTTGATCGAACTCAGTTTCGCCATGACTTAAGTTCTTCTCTCCTAACGGGCAGACCGCTTACGCGGCCTGCCGCTGCTCCTCAGTCGGGAAGGGGAAGTTGAACAGGCGCAGCAACTCGCGCGCCTCTTCATCCGTCTTCGCCGTCGTTGTGATGATGACGTCCATGCCCCGGACCTTGTCGATCTGGTCGTAGTTGATCTCGGGGAAGATGATCTGTTCCTTCAGGCCCATCGCATAATTCCCGCGGCCGTCGAACGACTTGGGGTTGAGGCCGCGGAAGTCGCGGACACGCGGGAGGGCGATCGTCACGAGACGATCGAGGAACTCGAACATGCGGTCGCGACGCAGCGTGACCTTGCAGCCGATCGGCATGCCTTCGCGCAGCTTGAACTGAGCGATCGACTTCTTCGCCTTGGTGATCACCGGCTTCTGGCCCGAAATCTGCTGCATCTCGGCGGCAGCGGTCTCGACGCGCTTCTTGTCCTGCGTTGCCTCGCCGACGCCCATGTTGATGACGATCTTCTCGAGGCGTGGAACCTCGAGCCGGTTCTTGTAACCGAACTTTTCGATCATCGCCTTGACGATCGTGTCCTCATACTCGGACTTCAGGCGCGGCTTGTAGTTCGCCGGCGTCTTCGACGGCTTGTCGGCCGTCTTCGCGGCCTTGGGCACCGAAGCCTCTTCGACCTTCGGCAAGGCTTCGATCGCCTCGGCTTCGGCCTTCTCAGCCTCGCCGACGCGCTCGACCTCTACCTGCTCGGTCTCGGGCGTCTCAACCGCCTCTTCGACCTTCTTTTCCTTATCAGCCATGGATCAGCTCTCCAGACTTGGCCGCAACGCGGACCTTCTTGCCGTCACGCTCCTCGAAGCGGACGCGGGTCGGCGCACCGGTCTTCGGGTCGGCGATTGCGACCTTCGACACGTGCAGCGGCGCTTCCTTGCGCTCGATCCCGCCTTGGGGATTGAGCTGCGACGGCTTGCGGTGGCGCGCATGGACGTTCACGCCCGACACGACGACCTTCATTTCCTTCGGCATCGCCTTGACGACCTCGCCGGTGCGGCCCTTGTCCTTGCCGGACAGGACCACGACCTTGTCGCCCTTCTTGATCTTCTGCGCGGCCATTACAGCACCTCCGGCGCAAGGCTGATGATCTTCATGTGCTTCTTCGCGCGAAGCTCACGGACCACCGGGCCGAAAATACGAGTGCCGATCGGCTCCTCGTTCTTGTTGACGAGCACCGCCGCGTTCGAATCGAAGCGGATCACCGAACCGTCGGGACGGCGGATGTCCTTCGCGGTGCGAACGATCACCGCGCGGTGAACGTCGCCCTTCTTCACGCGGCCGCGCGGAGCGGCTTCCTTGACGCTGACGACGATGATGTCGCCGACGCCGGCGGTACGGCGCTTCGAGCCGCCCAGCACCTTGATGCACTGAACGCGCTTGGCTCCGCTGTTGTCCGCAACGTCCAGGTTGGACTGCATCTGGATCATGGTTCGACCCTACCTCTTCCCAAATCTACTCAGGCGTCCGCTTCGGCGACGTCTTCGGCCTTGGCCTTCTTCGTCGACTTCTTGGCGGGCTTCTCAGCCTTTTCCTCTGCCGGCTGCGAAGGCTCGGCGTCGGTCGGCGCAACGATTTCCGGCTCGTCGATCTCGACTGCGCCGATCTTGGCTGCACCGATGCGGTCGACGACCTTCCACGTCTTCAGCTTCGAGATCGGGGCGCATTCTTCGATGCGCACGATCTCGCCGACGTGGAACTCGTTCGCCGCGTCGTGAGCGTGATACTTCTTCGACAGCTTGATGATCTTGCCGTACAGCGGGTGCTTCACCCGCCGCTCGACGCGGACCACCACGGTCTTGTCACCCTTGTCGGACACCACGGTGCCGGTGAGGACGCGCTTTGGCATTCCTATTCTCTCCTCAACCCTGCTGCGTTTCGGCAGTGCGGGCGCGCTGGTGCTGAAGCGTCTTGATGCGCGCAATCGTGCGGCGCACCTCACGCACGCGGCTCGGCTTTTCGAGCTGGTTGGTCGCCGACTGGAAGCGGAGGTTGAATTGCTCGCGCTTCAGTTCGATCAGCTGCTGCTGCAGCTGGTCGTCGGTCTTGACCTTGAGATCGTCGATCACGGCCACCTTACTTTTCCTCTTCCATCAGGCTCTCGCCCAGGCGGGCGACGACCTTGGTCTTGATCGGCAGCTTTTCCGCCGCGCGCTCGAAGGCCGTCTTGGCGATCGCGCCGGGGACGCCGTCGAGCTCGAACAGGATCCGGCCAGGCTTCACTCGGGCGACCCAGAATTCCGGCGAGCCCTTGCCCGAGCCCATGCGGACTTCGGCAGGCTTCGACGACACTGGCACGTCCGGGAAGATGCGGATCCACAACCGGCCCTGGCGGCGGATGTGACGCGTGATCGCGCGGCGAGCCGCCTCGATCTGGCGGGCAGTGATCCGCTCCGGCTCCATGGCCTTCAGGCCGAAAGCGCCGAAGTTGAGCTCGGTCCCGCCCTTGGCATTGCCATGGATGCGGCCCTTGAAGGCCTTGCGGAACTTGGTGCGCTTGGGTTGCAGCATCTCTTACTTTCCTTCGCGCTTACCGGTTGCCACGCTCTTCGCGCGCCGGACGGACGCCGGAGGTTTGAGCCTCCATCATCAGCCGGTCCTGCGCGAGCGGGTCGTGGCCGAGAATCTCGCCCTTGAAGACCCACACCTTCACGCCGCAGACACCGTAAGCGGTATGCGCTTCGGCCTCGGCGTAATCGACGTTGCCGCGCAGCGTGTGCAGCGGAACGCGGCCCTCGCGGTACCATTCGGTCCGCGCGATCTCCGCTCCGCCCAGACGGCCCGCGCAGGTGATACGAATGCCCTCGGCGCCAAGGCGCAGCGCGGACTGCACGGCGCGCTTCATGGCGCGGCGGAACGCGATACGGCGCTCGAGCTGGTCGGCGACGCCCTGCGCGACGAGCTTGGCGTCGATCTCCGGCTTGCGGATCTCGACGATGTTGAGGCTGACCTCGGAGCCGGTCATCTTCTGAAGCTCGCGCTTCAGCTTCTCGATGTCCGCGCCCTTCTTGCCAATGATGACGCCGGGACGAGCAGCATAGATGCTGATGCGGCAGATCTTCGCGGGACGCTCGATAACCACCTTCGAGATCGCCGCCTGCGGCAGCTTCTCGACAATGTAGCGGCGGATCTTGAGGTCCTCGAGGAGCAGCCGGCCGTAATCGTCGCCTTCGGCGAACCAGCGGCTGTCCCAGGTGCGGTTGATCTGCAGGCGAAGCCCGACAGGAGACGTTTTCTGACCCATTACGCTTCTTCCTGCTCGCGCACGACGACGCGGATGCGGCTGAACGGCTTGACGATGCGCGACGAACGGCCGCGCGCGCGGGTCGCGAAGCGCTTCATCGAGATCGACTTGCCGACGCTTGCCTCGGCGACGACCAGAGCGTCGACGTCGAGATTGTGGTTGTTCTCGGCATTCGCGACGGCGGAGGCCAGGACCTTGTAGACATCCTCGCTCATGCCCTTGGGGCTGAACTTCAGGATGTTCAAAGCCTGCTCGACCTTCTTGCCGCGGATCATCTGGGCGACGAGATTGAGCTTGCGCGCGGAGCCGCGGATCGTGTTGCCGATCGCGAGCGCTTCCTTCTCGGCCACCTTGCGGGGTGCAACTGGCTTGCTCATCAGCGCTTGCCCTTCTTGTCAGCGGCATGGCCGTGGAACGTGCGCGTCGGTGCGAACTCGCCGAGCTTCATGCCGACCATCTCTTCATTGACCGACACCGGCACGAACTTGCGGCCGTTGTAGACATTGAAGGTGAGGCCGACGAACTGCGGCAGGATCGTCGAGCGGCGCGACCAGGTCTTGATCGGCGCTCGGCCACCCTTGTCCTGCGCAGCTTCCGCCTTCTTCAGAAGCGAAAGCTCGACGAACGGACCTTTCCAGACGGAACGGGCCATGGATTAACCCTTCTTCTTCGCGTGACGCGACCGAATGATGAACTTGTCGGTCGCCTTGTTGTGACGGGTACGAGCACCCTTGGTCGGCTTGCCCCAGGGGGTAACCGGATGACGGCCGCCCGAAGTCCGGCCTTCGCCACCGCCGTGCGGGTGGTCGACCGGGTTCTTGGCGACGCCGCGGGTCAGCGGACGCTTGCCCAGCCAGCGCGTGCGGCCGGCCTTGGCAAAGGTCTGGTTCGCATTGTCCGGGTTCGACACGGCGCCAACCGTCGCCATGCAGTCGGAGCGCACATAGCGCTGCTCGCCTGAATTGAGCCTGACGATGACCATCCCGCGATCGCGGCCGACGACCTGGACGTAGGTGCCTGCGGCACGCGCAATCTGGCCGCCCTTGCCGGGCTTCAGCTCGACATTGTGGACGATGGTGCCGACCGGCATCTGGCCGATCTCCATCGCATTGCCGGGCTTCACGTCGACCTTCTTGCCGGCGATCACCTTGTCGCCCTGAGCGAGACGCTGCGGAGCGATGATGTATGCCTGCTCGCCACCCTCATAGGTGATGAGCGCGATGAAGGCCGAACGGTTCGGATCATACTCGAGCCGTTCGACGGTCGCGGCGACGTCCCAGGTACGGCGCTTGAAGTCGATGTAGCGGTACTTCTGCTTGTGACCGCCCGCGATCCCGCGCGAGGTCACGTGGCCCTTGTTGTTGCGGCCGCCGGTCTTGCGCTTGCCTTCGGTCAGCGCCTTGACGGGCTTGCCCTTCCACAGCGCGGACTTGTCGACCAGGATCAGGCCGCGGCGGGCCGGAGAGGTCGGCTTATATTGCTTGAGTGCCATTACGCCCGCACCCCTTCCGTAATGTCGATCGACTGGCCCTCGGCGAGGGTGACGATCGCCTTCTTCACGTCCGAACGCTGATAGGGCCTGCCCTTCCAGCGCTTGGTCTTGCCCTTGCTGACGATCGTGTTGACGCCCGTCACCGTGACTCCGAACAGCGCCTCAACGGCCGCCTTGATCTCGGGCTTGGTGGCGCGCGGCGCGACCTTGAACACGACCGAGTTCGTCTCCGACAGCATCGTCGACTTCTCGGTGATGTGCGGCGCGAGCACGATGTCGTAGTGGCGCGCGTCTGCCGCCGCCTGCTGCTTCTTAGCCATTGAAGCGGTCCTCCAGCTTCTCGACCGCGGCGCGGGTCAGGACCAGCGTCTCGTGGCGCATGATGTCGTACACATTGGCTCCGATCGCCGGCAGCAGGTTGACGCTCTCGAGGTTCGAGGAAGCGCGCGCGAAACCGACGTTCAGCGCATCGCCGTCGATCACCAGCGCGGTCTTGCCGAAACCGAGCTTTCCAAGCTGCTGCTTCAGCGTCTTGGTCTTGCCCTCGGCGACGTCGAGATTGTCGATAACGATCAGCTGGCCGTCGCGGGCCTTCGCGGACAGCGCCATCTTGAGACCGAGCTGCCGAACCTTCTTGTTGAGGCTCGACGTGAAGACGCGGGCACGCGGGCCGTGCGCCTTGCCGCCGCCGATGAAGATCGGAGCCTTGCGATCGCCGTGGCGAGCCGTTCCGCCGCCCTTCTGGCGACCGAACTTCTTGCCCGTGCGTGCAACATCGCTGCGCTCGCGGGCAGCGCGCGCCGGAGCGCGGCGGTTGACCAGCTGCCAGGTTACGACGCGGTGCAGGATGTCGGCTCGCGGCTCGACGGCGAAGATCTCGTCGTTGAGCTCGATGTCACCGCCCTTGCCGGCGTCGAGGGTCTGTACTTTGACCTTCATCGCTTGCCTTCCTTGCCTTCGTCGGCGTCAGAGGCAGGCTTTGCGCTGTCCTCAGCCGCTTGGGCTTTTTCATTTTCTGCAGTCTGGGCCTCGTCGGCTGCTCCGGCCTCTGCGGCAGCTTGGGCTTCCGCCTCGGCGGCAGCGCCAGCTTCCTGCTCGGCCGCGATCGCCGCCACTTCTTCGTCGCTCGGCAGCGCCGGAATCTCATGTACCGCCGCATCGTCGACCAGGCCGGCCTCCGGCACTTCGATCTCGTCGAGCTTCTTGGTGTCAAGGATACCGGCCGGATATGGCGCGGTCTCATTGCGCGGCAGCTTGATCGCGTCGGTGACGGTCAGCCAGCTGCCCTTGTGGCCGGGAACCGAGCCCTTGATGAACAGCAGGCCGCGGATCGGATCGGTGCGCACGACCTCGAGGTTCTGCTGCGTGCGGTTCCGGGCGCCCATGTGGCCGGCCATCTTCTTGTTCTTGAAGACGCGGCCCGGATCCTGGCGGTTGCCCGTCGAACCGTGCGAGCGGTGCGAAACGGAGACGCCGTGGGTCGCGCGGAGACCGCCGAAGCCCCAGCGCTTCATGGCGCCCGCGAAGCCCTTGCCCTGCGTCACGCCGGCAACGTCGACGAACTGGCCAGCGACGAAATGGTCCGCGCTGATCTGCGCGCCGACGTCCAGCAGCGCGTCGTCAGCGACGCGGAACTCGACGACCTTTGCCTTCGGCTCGACCGAAGCCTTGCCGAACGCGGAGCGCTGCGGCTTGTTGACGTTCTTGGCCTTGGCCTTGCCGGCGCCGAGCGCAACGGCAGTGTAGCCGTCACGATCGCTCTCGCGACGCGCGACAACCTGCAGCTCGTCGAGCTGCAGAACGGTAACTGGAACGTGCCGGCCATCCGCCTGGAACAGGCGGGTCATGCCGACCTTCTTCGCGATCACGCCAGTGCGCATGATCAAACTCCTCCACAGAGGCACCCGGCCCATCCGGGTGCGTGCAGCCCGTCAAAATGTTTGCGTGCCCCGCCTGGGCTAGTGCTCCCTTGAAAGGAGCGGCGGGGACGCAGCCCGGAGCTAGTCTCCGGCGGTATCCTCGCTGTGCTCCCGCGAAGGCAGGAGCCCAGTACTGGGTCCCTGCCTTCGCAGGGACGCACTGGCGTCAAGCCAGCTTGATCTCCACATCGACGCCGGCGGCGAGATCGAGCTTCATCAGCGCATCGACCGTCTGCGGCGTGGGCTGCACGATATCGAGCAGCCGCTTGTAAGTCCGGACCTCGAACTGCTCGCGCGACTTCTTGTCGACGTGAGGCGAGCGGTTGACGGTGAACTTCTCGATACGCGTCGGCAGGGGAATGGGACCGCGGATGAGAGCACCCGTACGGCGCGCCGTGTCGGCGATGTCGCCAGTGGCCTGGTCGAGCACTCGATGATCGAACGCCTTCAGGCGAATACGGATATTCTGCGTTTCCATGTCCCTACCGATGCGAAAGAGCCACGGACCGTTGCCGGTCCAAAATACAAGAGGCCGCACCCGTTTGATCCGGTTTCCCGGAACGGACGACCTCAGCTTGAATATTGGTGACGGTGACGAATCCCCGTCGGTGGAGGCGCCTCTACAGAGGACGGCCGGTCAGATCAACCCCTGTGCGCCAAGTTCGCGCGGCAAATGTCACCTTTGGGTGGAAAGCAGACATTTGCGGCTAGCAGGATCTGGGACGGAAAGGGCGAGTCGCATCGATTGGCTAGGCAGACGCCTTACCAGACGATGAACTCATACGGCGTCACCGGCAGGCCATTGACGATGCCGGTTATCTCACCCGGTTGGTATTGCCCTTCGAATTGCAGAGTCATGTACGCATCACTGCTGCCATAGCGGTAGAGCGTTAGCGTCGTCACGCCGTTGGAATAAGCGAGAGTCGCTTGGCCGTTGCCGTCCGACAATTCGCTCGCGAGCCGAGTTTCCCCGACATACTCCCAGCGCTGAAGACCCGACGCACTCGTGTTCGCGTCAATCCAAGCGAGATCGCCTCCAAATTCGAGTAGATCCTCGGCAGGATTGAAGTCCCTGATGGTGTCTATGCCTCCGATCGAATTGGAGTCGTCCGGACTTATGTATGCGAAGAAATCGGCGCCGGCTCCGCCCGATAATAGATCGGCACCCAGATAACCATGGATTGAATCGCCATCAGCACCGCCGTCGAGAATGTCGTTGCCTACCCCTCCGTTCAGGAGGTCAACCCCCGCGCCGCCTGAAAGTGTGTCATTACCTGATTCGCCAAGGAGGCGATCATCGCCATTGCCACCGTCGAGCAGGTCATTTCCGTTGCCGCCATAGATGCTGTCGTTGCCATCATGACCGTAAAGCTTATCGTTCCCGCCCTTGCCGTTGATGTAGTCCGCTTTGCGGCTCCCGTTGATAATGTCGTCACGGCGATCGTTACCCTGGTACGTGCCCATGGATTTGCTCCCCGACTCTAACGGATGCTGTTAAATTATCATTTATCATGATGATGGTAAATGAGCGCCGCCGCGGTCTGCTAGTGTCCGCTTTGGGTCGAAAGCGGACGTAGCGTCGCCGTTCTCAGGTCGGGAAATGCCCTAAAGAAAAGGCCCGGCGCTTCGACAGAAGCACCGGGCCCTTCATGATCTAGCGCCCTCAGGCGCGAGACTTACTTGGAGATCGTGCCGACGACGCCTGCACCGACGGTGCGGCCACCTTCACGGATCGCGAAGCGCAGACCCGGGTCCATGGCGATCGGAGCGATCAGCTTCACGCCCAGGCTGACGTTGTCGCCCGGCATGACCATCTCGGTGCCTTCCGGCAGCTGCACTTCGCCCGTCACGTCGGTCGTGCGGAAGTAGAACTGCGGACGGTAGTTCGCGAAGAACGGCGTGTGACGGCCGCCCTCGTCCTTCGACAGGACGTAAACTTCCGCCTGGAAGTCGGTGTGCGGCGTGATCGAGCCCGGCTTGCACAGGACCTGACCGCGCTCGACATCCTCACGGCCGATGCCGCGAAGAAGCGCGCCGATGTTGTCGCCTGCCTGGCCCTGGTCGAGCAGCTTGCGGAACATCTCGACGCCGGTGACGACGGTCTTCTGGGTGTCGCGGATGCCGACGATTTCGACTTCCTCGCCAACCTTCACGACGCCGGTCTCGACGCGGCCAGTCACGACGGTGCCGCGGCCGGAGATCGAGAACACGTCCTCGATCGGCATCAGGAACGGCTTGTCGAGCGGACGCTCGGGCTGCGGAATCCAGTCGTCGACCGCCTTCATCAGCTCCATGATCTTCTCTTCGCCGATGTTGGCGTCGCGATCCTCGAGAACCGCGAGAGCCGAACCGGAGACGATCGGAATGTTGTCGCCGTCGAAGCCGCGCTTGGAAAGCTCCTCGCGGATTTCCAGCTCGACCAGCTCGAGAAGCTCGGGATCGTCGACCTGATCGACCTTGTTGAGGAAGACGACCATGGTCGGAACGCCGACCTGCGCCGCGAGCAGGATGTGCTCCTTGGTCTGGGGCATCGGGCCATCGGCGGCCGACACGACCAGGATCGCGCCGTCCATCTGCGCGGCGCCGGTGATCATGTTCTTCACATAGTCGGCGTGGCCCGGGCAATCGACGTGCGCATAGTGACGCTTGTCGGTCTCATATTCGACGTGCGCGGTCGAAATCGTGATGCCGCGCTCGCGCTCTTCCGGCGCCTTGTCGATGTTCGCGAAGTCGACCGCTTCGCCGCCGCCGTGCTTCGAAAGCACCTTCGTGATCGCGGCCGTCAGCGACGTCTTGCCATGGTCGACGTGACCGATCGTGCCGATGTTGCAGTGCGGCTTATTCCGCTCGAATTTAGCCTTAGCCATTTTACGCCTCTTCTTCTGGAAATCGGGCGCGCCGCCCGTTCGCGAGCGCGCCCATAGCTAACAAAATACGGTTACGCCAGCTTCGCCTTCACCTCGTCGGCGACGTTCTGCGGCACTTCGTCATAGTGCGAGAACTGCATCGTGTACTGAGCGCGGCCCTGCGTGAAGGAACGCAGTTGGTTCACATAGCCGAACATGTTCGCCAGCGGCACGATTGCCTCAACGACCTGCGCGTTGCCACGGCTGTCGGTGCCCTGGATCTGGCCGCGCCGGCTGTTGATGTCGCCGATGACGTCGCCGAGATAGTCCTCCGGCGTCACGACCTCCACCTTCATCATCGGCTCGAGGATCTTGATGCCCGCCTTCTGGGCCGCTTCACGCATCGCACCGCGACCCGTGATCTCGAACGCGAGCGCCGAAGAGTCGACGTCGTGATACTTGCCGTCGAGCAGGTGCACTTCGAAGTCGACGATCGGGAAGCCGATCAGCGAACCGGTCTCCGCCGTTTCCTTCATGCCCTTCTCGACCGACGGGATATATTCGCGCGGAATATTGCCGCCCTTGATCTCGTCGATGAACTGGAAGCCGCTGCCGCGCTCGCCGGGAACCACCTTCACCTTCACTTCGCCGAACTGGCCGGAGCCGCCCGACTGCTTCTTGTGGGTGTAGGTAAGCTCGATCGGCTTCGCGAGATATTCGCGATAGGCGACCTGCGGAGCGCCGACGTTGGCCTCGACCTTGAACTCGCGCTTCATGCGGTCGACCAGGATCTCGAGGTGGAGCTCGCCCATCCCCTTGATGATGGTCTGGCCCGACTCATGGTCGGTGGTGACGCGAAAGCTCGGATCCTCGGCGGCCAGGCGGTTGAGCGCGATGCCCATCTTTTCCTGGTCGGCCTTGGTCTTCGGTTCGACTGCGACCTCGATCACCGGGTCCGGGAATTCCATGCGCTCCAGGATGATCGGCTTGTTCGGATCGCACAGGGTGTCACCCGTCGTGGTCTCCTTGAGGCCGGCGATCGCGACGATGTCGCCGGCATAGGCCACGTCGATGTCCTCACGATTGTTCGCATGCATCAGAAGCATGCGCCCGATCTTTTCCTTCTTGTCCTTCACCGAATTGGCAACGGTGCCCTTCTCGAGCTTGCCCGAGTAGATGCGCGCGAAGGTGAGCGAGCCGACGAACGGATCGTTCATGATCTTGAACGCGAGCGCCGAGAATGGAGCGCTGTCGGACGCCTCGCGGGTGTCCTCGGCCTCGTTCGCCGGGTTGATGCCTTCGACGGGTGGAATGTCGAGCGGGCTCGGCAGATAGTCGACGACCGCGTCGAGGAGCGGCTGGACGCCCTTGTTCTTGAAGGCCGAGCCGCACAGAACCGGCACGAACGAGAAGTTGAGCGTGCCCTTGCGGATCAGCTTCTTCAGGGTCGCGGTGTCGGGCTCATTGCCTTCGAGATAGGCCTCCATGACATCGTCGTCCTGCTCGACGGCCATCTCGATCAGCTCCTGGCGGGCTGCGGCGGCTGCATCGGCAAGGTCGGCCGGGATCTCTTCGTACACGAACTTCGCGCCCAGGCTCTCGTCGAGCCAGATGATCGCGCGGTTCTCGACGAGGTCGACCAGGCCCTTGAAGCCGCTCTCGATGCCGATCGGCAGGTAGAGGACCGCGGGGCGGGCGCCCAGGCGATCCTTGATCATGCCGACGCACATTTCGAAGTTGGCGCCCGTGCGGTCGAGCTTGTTGACGAAGCACATCCGCGGGACCTTGTACTTCTCCGCCTGGCGCCACACGGTCTCGGACTGCGGCTCGACGCCGGCGACGCCGTCGAAACAGGCGACCGCGCCGTCGAGCACGCGCAGCGAGCGCTCGACTTCGATGGTGAAGTCGACGTGGCCCGGCGTGTCGATGATGTTGATGCGGTGCTCCGGCCCGTCACCCGCCGTCCAGAAGCAGGTGGTCGCGGCCGACGTGATGGTGATCCCGCGCTCCTGCTCCTGCTCCATCCAGTCCATGGTCGCGGTGCCCTCGTGGACCTCGCCGATCTTGTAGGACTTGCCGGTGTAATAAAGGATGCGCTCGGTCGTCGTCGTCTTGCCGGCGTCGATGTGCGCCATGATGCCGATGTTGCGGTAACGCTCGAGCGGATGGCTGCGGGCCATTGTCTTGTCTTCCTTCGATGTGTGGAGAAGCGCCTCGGCGGCTTCCCCACCTATATGGGTAGTAAAATTACCAGCGGTAGTGGCTGAAGGCGCGGTTCGCCTCGGCCATGCGGTGCGTGTCCTCACGCTTCTTGACGGCGTTTCCACGGTTCTGCGCGGCATCCATCAGCTCGCCCGACAAACGCGCGGACATGGTCTTCTCGGATCGCGCGCGCGCCGCAGAGATCAGCCAGCGTATGGCGAGCGCCTGGGCGCGCTCAGGACGAACCTCGACGGGGACCTGGTAGGTCGCGCCGCCGACGCGGCGGGAGCGGACCTCGATGCCCGGCTTCACATTGTTCAGCGCATCATGAAACACGCCGATCGGCTCGCGCTTGAGGCGGGTCTCGACATTGTCGAGCGCGCCATAGACGATGCCTTCAGCGACGGACTTCTTGCCGTCCAGCATGACGCTGTTCATGAACTTCGAGAGGACGATATCCCCGAACTTCGGATCGGGAAGGATTTCGCGCTTTTCAGGGCGACGACGACGAGCCATTGGATAATTCCTTTCTCTTCAGCCGGTCCGGAACCTGTCCGGGGCTTACTGCTGTCGGTTATTTCGGACGCTTGGCGCCGTACTTGGAACGGGACTGCTTGCGGTCCTTCACGCCCTGCGTGTCGAGCACGCCGCGAAGCACGTGATAGCGAACGCCCGGAAGGTCGCGCACACGGCCGCCGCGGATCAGCACCACGCTGTGCTCCTGGAGGTTATGGCCCTCGCCGGGAATGTAGCTGATCACTTCGCGCTGGTTGGTCAGGCGGACCTTGGCAACCTTGCGCAGCGCCGAGTTCGGCTTCTTCGGGGTCGTCGTATAAACACGGGTGCAAACGCCGCGCTTCTGCGGGTTCTGCTCCATCGCAGGGACCTTCGATTTGGCCTTCTGCGGTTCGCGACCCTTGCGGATCAGCTGGTTAATCGTTGGCATGAAGCCCTTCACCTTTCATTGCCGGAAAACCCGGCGGTTACTTTGCTCAACACGAAAAGCGCGACGCCCAAGCAGCTTCAGGCCGCTTGGCCACGCGCAGATTGAGCAATGTTCAGCTCTTGCCCGGCGCTAGCGGTGCGCTCGGACGGGCGGGCACATAGGGGAGAGGCTGCTAACGGTCAACCGCCGGATGGGGAGGAAGCGGCACCTTTCCGTCGAAATCGCATCGCGTCCGATCGAAACTAGCAGTAAATCTGCGGCGTTGAGCGATATGCCAGCGTTGCCATTCCAAGGAGAATATAAGATGGCACACAAAGGATTGATCGTCGCATTCAGCGCGATCTTCGCCGCTTCCCCAGTAGCCGCCACCCAGACGGATCCCACATCATCGCAAGAGCCGGCGATGACCGCTCCTGCCGGGACCCCTGAAACCAAATATTGCATGCACATCGAAGCGATCACCGGCAGCCGCCTCGAAGAGGTAAAGTGCTGGACCCGCGCCGAGTGGGCCGAGCAAGGGGTCGACGTCGATCACGATTGGGCCAAGGAAGGTGTTCGCACCGTAGGCTGAGATCGATCAGGTGGCTGAGATCGATCAGGGCCTGAGGCGATATTCCGCCAGCCGCACGTAAAAGGGTCGGCAGCGATCCGCGAGGCGTTGCGCCTCCTGGGGTAGCTCGACAGGTTCGGTCTCCGGCGGTCCAAAGCCGGTGCTGGCTTCGACCGTCGCATACCAGTGGGGCGCCCAGGGGCCATCCGTGTCGCGCGGGCCGGGCTCCCAGCATAGCATGTGCGCATCCCACTCTATGTCGAGCGCTTCGCAGAGCTTCGACAATGTGGATTGCGGGTCGGCAAGCACGTCTGCGGCATCGATGACCGGCGGCGCGCGACCGAGACGATCTGCCTCTCGCTCGAAGAACTCGGCCTGCCGTTCCATGCCGAAATCCTCAAACTCCGCTACCTCCCGCTTGCGCAGATAAGATGCGATCATTCGCTCCGGCTCGCGGATCAGGAACGCATGGGTGAAGCCTTCAAAATCCTGATATCCAATCGGCCCCGCCATGTGATGCCACATGTGCTTCTGGTACCAGATGGGCGATCCGTCCGGGAGCACTCCTCGCAGCGACGCCATGACGCTTGCCCAGTCGCAGTCCATTTGCGCGATGACCTCCTCGCGCATCGGATGGTCGGCACCGGTCTCTTTCAAGAAGCAGCCGTAGAAAGGCTCGTCCGACACGAACGTATCGGAGCGGTTGCCGAAGCTGCGCATCATCGCGGTGGAGAGGTTCCTGGGGCCGGACCACATCGCGATGCGCGTGGTCACGGACGATTCTGCTCCATTACGTCACGCTCGACACGATCGGCGTAGAGCTGCTGCAGGCGTTCGACCATTGGACCGCGGCATGTGAGGCCACGGCCGTCGATTTCCCGAACGGGCACAATTCCGGCGAAGGTTCCAGTGACGAAAGCTTCGTCCGCGCCGTAGACATCGGTCAAGGAGAAATCCTTCTCGATCGCTGGAATTCCCGCTTCGCGCGCGATCTCCAGCGCCAGCCCGCGCGTGATCCCGCCGAGGCAATATTTGCCGCTCGAGGTCCAAACCTCTCCGCTGCGAACGATGAAGAAGTGCGTCGAGTTGCAGGTCGCCACGAAGCCATGGGGATCCAGCATCAGCGCTTCATCTGCGCCTGCCTGCGTCGCCTGTATCGAGGCCAGAATGCAGTTCAGCTTGGAGTGCGAGTTGATCTTCTGATCCTGCACCGCGGGATCGCCGCGGCGGACATGGACCGTGAACAGCTTGAGCCCATGCTCGTTAACGCCCTCCGGCGGCTGCTTGTATTCCGGCACCACGACGACGGTCGCAGGCGTAACCACGACGCGCGGGTCCTGATAAGGCGTCGACCGCACCCCCCGCGTCACCATCAGACGAACGTGGACCCCCTCGTCCATGCCGTTCGCGTCGAGTGTCTGGTACAATCGCTCGGTCACGGCTTCGCGTGTCAGGCCTACGTCCATGGCGATGGCCTTTGCGCCTTCGAACAAACGGTCCAGGTGGCGGCCCAGGAAGGCTATCCGGCCTTTGTGAACGCGCAGGCCTTCCCAGACTCCGTCGCCGAGCATGAAACCGGAATCGAAGACGGAGACCACCGCCTCCGCCCGGGGCTTCAGCTCGCCATTGACGTTGATCAGGATCGACGCGTTCCGAGGGTCGGACACGTCATGCATCGATTTTCCCATGGCGCAGTCGTGCAGTGCCCGATCGCGGTTGGCAACTATTCGGTAGTCTTGCCGTCCCATTCCTCGTGGGTGGCCATCGCTTCGTCCCTCGTATGCTCGACCAGTTGGTCCACGTGCTCGGGTGGGCCATAAATTGTGTAGAACCTGAGTGGCTCGCTTCCCGTGTTGCGAACGTTGTGCCGCGCACCAGCGGGAACAATGATTCCGCTGCCGTCGCTCACATCATAGGTGTTGTCGTCGATGTCGACCTGACCGTGCCCATCCTCAAAGCGAAAAAACTGATCGCGGTCCTGATGGACTTCGGCGCCGATGTCACAACCGGGGGGTAGGCTCATCAGCACCAGCTGAAGATGCCCGCCGGTATAAAGGACACGCCGGAAGTCGGAATTGGCCGTCGTCTGCCGCTCGATATTGTCATGATAGCCCTTCACCGCTCGTCCTCCTTCGTGGGGTCGTGGCCCCAGTTCATCAGGCTGTACCGCCAGCGCGACGTATATAGGTTATCCGGGCGCTGAGCCGAATGGCGTCGGATGTAGCCGACCACCTTGCGCATATGTGCATAATCGTCGGCGGTAAGCTCAGGCTGCTTCTTTTGCAGGATTCTCGCGATGCGCCGGCCGCTCGCATGACCTATACTTTCCCTTGCGTTGCCGTCAGGGCCCTTCCAGCCCACCTTGCGGCTCTCTTCCGTCTTGAGCCAGCGTTCGATCTCACTGGCGGTCATGTTGACGAGCGAACGGAAGTCCTTGCGGACCTTATCGGGGTCGAAATCCGGCACAAACGTCGAGATGGGCGTTCAGCGCACAACGGCAATATGGCCAAAGGTCCGGCTACTTCTTCCGTTCTTTGGCAGCGCCTTCCATCGGACGAACGAAGACACGGCTAACCTCCGGCCATTGGTCGCGAGCCTCTGTCTCAACGCCCTGGATGATGCGCTCCACATCGCCCGCTCGCATGTCGTTGTCGAAATCGACGTTGATCATGACAGTGATCTGATCGGGAGAGGCGTGAAGAGTCAGCACATGACCGACGCCGACCACCCCCGGCTGACTGCTTACGAGCTCACGCAACCTGCGAACGAGCGCGGGGTCGGCAGCCTCGCCGATCAACAGGCCCTTGGACTCGTACGCAAGGACGGCAGCGGTGATCGCGAGGATGACGCCGATCACAATGGAAGCGGCACCGTCATAGAACGGGTCGCCGGTAAGTTGGGCCATGGCGAGGCCGATCGCCGCAGCGATGATTCCAGCCATTGCAGCGCCGTTTTCCAGCAGGACGATGAAGGCGGGCGGATCTTTCGATTGGCGAATTGCCTTGAACCAGCCGGTCCTGCCCTTCGCTTCCTTGAACTCGCGGTACGCTTCGAGCGTGGACCAGCCTTCCAGCAGAAACGCGATGAGCAACACGCCATAGGCGATGATCGGCGACACCGCTTCTTCCGGATGCGCGATGTGGATGATGCCTTCGTAGATGGACACCCCGGCGCCGAGGGCGAACACGAGGACAGCCACCACGAAGCTCCAGAAATAGAGCTCCCGCCCGTAACCGAACGGATGGTATTTGTCGGGTGGCTTCCTGGACTGCCTCCGACCCCACATCAGCAGCAGCTGGTTGGTTGAATCTACGACGCTGTGAACGCCCTCGGTCAGCATCGCCGAGGAGCCGGTAATTGTTGCCGCGACGAACTTCGAAGCCGCGATTCCGAGATTCGCCGCCAGCGCAACGACGAGGGTTCGCGTGCTGGCCGTAGGCGCGCTCATGGCTGCGGGCTGCGCGCTTTCACTACGGTCCCGCCCTTGATCACCGCATCGACATGCTCGAGCAACGTCACATCGCGCGTCGGGTCCCCGCGCACTGCGACCAGATCGCCATAAGCTCCCGGGGCTATCGTCCCAACGTCGGTTCGGCCGAGAGCCTCCGCCGCGTTACGGGTCGCCGCCTGGATCGCTTCGAGCGGGGTCATCCCGTACTGGACCATCACCCGGAACTGCTGGGGTACCATCGCATGCGGCATCACACCGGCGTCCGAGCCGAAGATCATGCGAACGCCCGCGGCATGCGCCTTGCGGAAATTGTCGCGCTGGATCTGGCCGATCTCCGCGTCCTTTCGGATATTCTCCTCAAGCTCGCCGTTCTTGCGCCCCTCGGCCTGCGTATAATCCGTGTTTTTGATATCCATCGAGAACCAGACAGGCCGGGCGCGGGCCTTCGCAAGCTTGATGCTTTCGTCGTTGAGCAGGCTCGCGTGCTCGATCGTGTCGATGCCCGCGCGGATCGCGGCATTGATCCCGTCCGCGCCATGGGCGTGCGCGGCAACTCGGAGGCCCGCCATATGCGCCTCGTCGGCGATCGCTCGCAGCTCTTCCTCCGTCAGCTGCTGCTGACCCGGAGTATCTCCGCGTGAGAAGACGCCGCCGGTGGCGCAAACCTTGATGACCTCGGCGCCGAACTTGCGCTGACGCCGCACCTGATATTTCAGCTCCTCCGGGCTGTCGCCAATACCTTCCTCTTTCTCCTTCTTCTGCATGCTGGGCGGAAGATAGGTATCGTCGCAATGGCCGCCCGTCGCACCCAAAGCGTGACCGGCAGGAACGATACGCGGTCCCACCACATATCCGGCCTCGATCGCCTGTTTGAGCCCGACGTCGGCCCAATCGCCGGAGCCCACAACGCGCATCGTCGTGAAGCCTCCGTTCAGCATGTCGCGGGCGGTGCTCGTCGCTACGACCGGCCAAAAGCTGTCGGTGTATTCGAGATAGCGGTACCCCCCGATGTTCGCCGGACCAAGATGCGTGTGCATGTCGATCAGGCCTGGCAGCAGCGTCTCACCGGAAAGATCGACATGCTTGACCTCGGCGCCCCAACGAACGGTGCGCGCATCGCCGACCGATGTGATGTGACCGCCATCGTCGATGAAGATGGCCGGGTTCTCCACATAACGACCGCTATTCACGTCCAGGTATCGGTCGGCGGTTACGACAGTGGCGGCGGTCACCGGCCCCGCCATCAACGACGCCACGGCAGCGATAAGACCAAGCTTCATATCTTCCCTCGGCAAGTCAGCGCGAAAATTTGAGCGCCCTGAGCGCCGAGATGCCGAGATAAAGCGTGCATCAGGAACTGCAACCGGCTTCCCTTTGCGAAGGCGCGATTGGTCAAATGTGCGACGATTTGCGCTGTGCCAACGTGGGAATATCACGTTGAAACAAGGGCTTGTTCATCCACCCCTTTCGGTTAAGCTGACGGCGGCAATAGCTGCAGCTCGCACGCAGCTAAACAGGGGAGAGTGCGATGCGTGAAGATCGATTGAACGACGCCGCCTTGGGCGGAGGCCACGGGCGCGGGATGGATATGAGGCCCGACATCCCGTTCTCGACGGACAAGATTGTCGGAATTGACCTCACGCATGTAATTCACAGCGACTTCGCCGCAGCCAGGGGCGGTCCTGGCGGCGGTGGTGGTGGCGGCGGTGGCGGTGGAACCTCCTTCCCGTCCTACATCAGCGGCGCGGCCGACGGCAAAGCGGGTTTTGATATCCAGATCGACTTCATCGGAACGAGCTGGACGCAGCCGCTTCATGACGTGTTTGTCAGCGCCGCCGACCGGCTGACTTCCCTGATTACCGCCGACATTCCCGACGTCAGCGTGCGCAGCAGGGGCAAGATCACCACGGTGGACGACATCACGATCACCGCGGAGCTCGGCCAGATTGACGGGCTGTACGGGGTCCTCGGTCAAGCTGGCCCAACCTCGGTCAGAACGACGGGCTCGCTTCCGGCCACGGCGCAAATGAAGTTCGACATCGTCGATGTGAATGACATGGGCATCACCGTATTCAGCGAGGTTGTGCTCCATGAAATGGCGCATAGCCTCGGTTTCGGCTCGATCTGGGGCCGTCTGGGGCTTGTGACCAACGGCGAGTTCACCGGCACGAGCGCGAACAACGAATATCACGCGATGGGCGGTTCCGGGCTCATTCCGGTCGAACAGGATGGCGGATCGGGCACCGCCGGCTCGCACTGGGATGAGGAAACCTTCGGCAATGAATTGATGACCGGCTACATCAACGACGGCCAGAATTACTTCACCGCGATGAGCGCGGCCTCGTTCCGTGACCTCGGCTACGTCATCACACCGAACTACTCGACCTGGGCCGATACGGGATATCACCTCGTCTAGGACGGTCGGAACTCAGTGCCGGGCCGCGTGGGCGGCCCGGCACTCATCCCTCAGATGTGAATGACCCGGCCGAAGGCTGCGAGCACGCTTTCGTGCATCATTTCGCTAAGTGTCGGATGCGGGAATACGGTCTGGATGAAATCGTCCTCGACCAGTTCCGCCTGCTTGCCGACCGTATAGCCCTGGATCAGCTCGGTGACTTCGGCGCCGATCATGTGGGCGCCCAATAATTCGCCGGTCTTCGCGTCGAAGACGGTCTTCACAAAGCCTTCCGTCTCACCCAGCGCAATCGCCTTGCCGTTGCCGATGAAGGGGAACTTGCCGACCTTCACCTCGTAACCCGCCTCCTTGGCCTTGGCTTCGGTGAGACCGACGCTCGCGACCTGCGGACGGCAGTAGGTGCAGCCGGGGATATTCCTGGGATCGGTCGCGTGCGGGTGCGCGTCCTTGTTTCCAAGATCCTTGGCGATGGCCTCCGCAGCTGTGACGCCTTCGTGGCTCGCCTTGTGCGCAAGCCAGGGTGGCGCAGTGACGTCGCCGATCGCCCAGATGCCGGGGACATTGGTGCGGCAATGCTCGTCGGTGTCGATATGGCCCTTGGTCGTCTTCACGCCCAAAGCCTCGAGGCCGATATCCTCGGTATTGGGGACGATGCCGACCGCAACGATGCAGTGGCTGAAGCGATGATCGGCGGACTTTCCGTCGCTTGCCTTGATCTTCGCGGTTACGCCCTTCGCATCGACCTTGAGGCTCTCGACGCCGGCGCTCGTCAGGACTGTCATTCCTTGCTTCTTCAGCTGTTTTGCAAGGAAGTCGCTGATCTCAGCATCCTCTACCGGCACGACGCGGTCGAGCATCTCAACGACAGTGACCTTCGCGCCGAGCTCGGCATAGAAGCTTGCGAACTCGATCCCGATGGCGCCCGATCCGATGACCAGAAGCTCCGTCGGCATTTCGGGCGGGGTCATTGCATGCCGATAGGTCCAGATCCGCTTGCCGTCCGCCTTGGCGAACGGCAGGTCGCGCGCTCGAGCGCCCGTCGCCACAATGATGTGCTTCGCGGCGAGGTCGGTCGCCTTCCCATCGGCGGCGGTGACTTTGAGCCTGCCTTTGCCCGTCACCTTGCCCTCGCCCATGTGCACGGCGATCTTGTTCTTCTTCATCAGGCCGGTGACGCCCTTGTTGAGCTGCGAGGCGACGGCACGACTGCGCGCAACGACCTTGGCCAGGTCGAAGCCCGCCCTTTCGACCGACAGGCCGTAGGCGGCGGCGTTCTGCATCTGGTGGAGGACCTCGGCGGAGCGCAGGAGCGCCTTGGTCGGGATGCAGCCCCAATTGAGGCATATTCCCCCCAGCTTCTCTCGTTCGACGATCGCCGTTTTGAGGCCGAGCTGCGCCGCCCTGATCGCGGCGACGTACCCGCCGGGTCCCGAGCCAAGGACGATCACGTCGTAAGTTTCAGCCATTTGCCTGTTCCTCTGCCGCGATTTCGCGCGGCCTGTTGCTGTCGTCGAGTGCGACGAAGGTGAATTCACCTTCCGCGACGATCGTTTCCTTTTCTCCGTCGCGCTCACGCGCGACCGCTTCCGCCTTGAGGCGAAGCGAAGTCCGCCCTTGCTTGAGAAGATCGACGTAGACGCTGAGCTCGTCCCCGACCGCCATCGCGCCTGGGAACTTCACCGCGTCAGCGGCGACGAGGATCGCTTTGCCGTTCGTGCGCCGCGACGCGAACGAGCCGCAGGCGAGGCCCATTTGCCCCATCAGCCAGCCGCCGAACACGCCGCCATAAGGATTGGTGTCCGCAGGCATTGCAGTGACCCGGATCAAGGGAGCGCGGCCAGCCAATCCCGCGGCCTCAGCGGGTATGCCAGTTGAACACGAGCCGCAGGAAGATTGCCGAGCCAAGAAACACGGGGATCGAGAATAAAAGGCCAGGAGATCCTGCGTGAGGATGGATGGTTCCCCAGCCGGTCCAGTTGTTCATCCAGACGCCGGACCGCAGGTCGAGGCCCGTGGGCAGCACGAAACCCAGGATCGCGCCCAGGACAAGTGCGGTCATCCATTTCATGTCAGGCCAGCATTCCCAGCGGGTTTTCGACCAGCCGCTTGAAGGCCTGCATCAGCTTAGCGCCGTCGGCCCCATCGATCGCGCGGTGGTCGAAGCTGCCGGTTGCCGACATGACGGTCGCAATCTGGAGCGAGTCGTTGATGACATATGGCCGTTTCTCGCCGGCTCCGATGGCCATGATCATGCCCTGCGGCGGATTGATGACAGCCTCGAACTGCTTGATGCCGTACATGCCCATGTTGGAAAGGCTGGCAGTGCCACCCTGATATTGCTGGGGCTGCAGCTTGCCGTCGCGCGCAAGGACGGCCAGCTCCTTCATCTCCGTGGAGATGGCGGAGACGCTCTTGGTGTCGGCGCCCACGATGATCGGCGTAATCAGCCCCGCGGGGATCGAGACCGCGACCGAGATGTCGGCGCGGTTATATTTGAGCATGTGGTCGCCGGCGAAGGCGACGTTGCATTCCGGGACTTCCGCCAGAGCCTGCGCCAACGCCTTGATCAGCAAATCGTTGACCGAAAGCTTCACGCCGCGACTTTCGAGGCCGGCGTTGAGCTCCGTGCGGAGCTTGAGCAGCGCGTCGAGCTGGATGTCGACGGTGAGGTAGATGTGCGGAACCTGCTGCTTCGCCTCGGTCAGGCGGCGCGCGATGGTCTTGCGAATGTTCGAAAGCTTGACCTCTTCGTGCGGGATTCCCTGCTCGATCGGGCCCGGCATGACGAGATGCGTTCCGAGAGCGGGAGCGACCGCTTGGGAAGGCGCGGCGGTCGGCGCAGTCGCCGGAGCCTTGCCTGCCGCCGCATCGATATCGGCCCGAACCACGCGGCCGCCCGGACCGCTGCCCTGGACCTTCGAGAGGTCGATGTTTTGAGCCTGCGCCAGACGGCGCGCGAGCGGCGACGCTTTAACCCGGTCGCCTTCCGCGCGGGCCGGAGTTGCCGCGGGCTGGGGCGGCGCAGCCGGAGTTTCGACCGGCGCCTGCGGCGGAGGCGCGCTCTTTGGAATCGCGTCCGCCTTGGGCTCGGCAGCCGGCTTGGGCGGAGCAGGCGCGGCGGTGTCGGCTTTGGGCGGCGTCGCCGCGGATGCATCCTCCCCCTCGCCTGCAAGTATGGCGATCGGCGCTCCTACCTTCACCCCTTCGCTGCCTTCGGGAACCAGGATCCTCGCGACTGTCCCCTCGTCCACCGCCTCGAATTCCATCGTCGCCTTGTCGGTTTCGATTTCCGCCAGGATGTCGCCCGAAGCGACCTTGTCGCCCTCCTTGACGAGCCATTTGGCGAGAGTTCCCTCCTCCATGGTCGGGGAGAGTGCGGGCATCTTGAGTTCGATCGGCATGCTGATCTGTCCTTGGCAGGCTCGCGCGGGTCAAAGCCAATGCGGCAGGCGGGGTCAAGGGGCAGCTGGAAAACATCGCACCGGCTTGCGCTTAAGCCCGGTTTAACGCAGCACTCGAAATTGCATGGGGGGACAGGAACTCAAGCGCACCTATCTGGTGGTCGTCGACGACAGCGCGGAAGCTGCCGTCGCGCTACGCTTCGCTGCCCGCCGTGCCGCCAAGACGAACGGGCGGATCGAAGTGCTGGGAATCGTCGAGCCCCAGGATTTCGTGCAATTTGGCGGGGTCCAGGCTGCGATCGAGGAAGAACAAAGGTTGCGCATCGAAGGCGTAGTCAGCGCGTCGGTCGGCGAAATCCTCAATGAAGCCGGGATCGAAGCTACGATCATCGTTCAGCACGGTGAGCCCGCAAAAGCCGTGCGCGACTATGTTGGCGAACGTGAAGAGGTTGCGGCGCTGGTGCTCGGTGCGGCTCCAAGCGGCAATCCAGGCCCGCTCGTGTCCAACTTCTGCGGGACCGACGCCGGCAAGCTGCCCTGCCCGGTCATGCTGATACCGGGCGGCCTGACGGACGAGCGCCTCGAGCAGCTCAGCTAGAGCGCTTTCGAGAGTATCTCGGCCAGCTTCACCACACCGGCCTCGTCTTCTTCCGAGAAGCGCGCAGCCTTCGGGCTATCGATATCGAGCACACCCAGCAGCTCGCCGTCGCGGATCAGCGGCACCACGATCTCGCTGTTCGATGCGCTGTCGCAGGCGATGTGGCCCGGAAAGGCGTGAACATCCTCGACGCGCTGCAGCTTGCGAGTTTCCGCGGCCACGCCGCAAACGCCTGTCCCGAAGGGAATGCGGATACAGGCAGGTCGGCCCTGAAACGGGCCCAACACCAGCTCGCCCCCGACATTGCGGTAGAAGCCGACCCAGTTGATGTCCGGCAGCGATTCCCAGATCAGCCCGGCGGCATTGGCCATATTGGCGACCGCATCGCTTTCGTCGCCGATCAGCGCCTCGAGAGCGGCCGCCAGGTCACGGTAAAGGGTAGCAGTGTCGGCTGCCGCAATCTTGAAGTCGTACATCAGTCCAGTTGCACCTTTCCGCGCGCCTGCTTCACTACGCTGCGCTGCCGTTTCCTCTCGACTCGCTCCGCCTTCGCCGCCCGGCTTGGGCGGGTAGGCCTGCGCTTCGCTTGTACGATATGGGCTTCGGCGATCAATTCCGCCAGTCGTCGCCGGGCGTCGGCGCGGTTGGCATCCTGGGTCCGGAACTTCCGGGCGGTGATCAACAGCTCGCCGGAATTCGTCATTCGGCTGCCGGCGATTGCTTTCAGCCGAGCATAGGCGTCGGGGTGCAGGCCGAGCCTGAACACGTCCACTCGGAGCTGGACGGCGGTCGCGACCTTGTTGACGTTCTGGCCGCCTGGCCCCGTCGCGGCGAGGAAGCTCTCGCTGAGCGCGTCCTCCGGAATGATGACATCTTCAGGCCGCATCGCGCCACTCGCCGAAATGCTCCGGGAGGGGCGCTGAAACGTCGATCAGCTCGCGCCGCTCGCGCGGCACCACCAGCCGAGATGCATGGAGGAGCATATGTCCGCCCGGAACGCCATAGACGCGATCGCCAACGATCCCGGTGCCGAACGCCTCGCGCGCATGCGCGCGTATCTGGTGTGTGCGCCCGGTGATGGGCGCGAACTCGATCAGGCTGCGGCCATCGCGCACCGCGACCCGCCGCCAATTCGTCACCGCTGACTTTCCTTCGGGATCAGCGACCATCCGCCACCCGGCCTCAGCGCTGGATTTCTTCGCCAGCGGCACATCGATGGTGCCCGTCTCCTCCTGCACTGAGGCTGCAACGACGGCGAGATAATATTTACGGACCTGGCGCGCCTCGAAAGCCTGCTGAAGCGCGGCCCGGACGCGTGCGTTGCGCGCAAGCAGCAGGCACCCCGAAGTATCCTGGTCCAGCCGATGCATCGGCGTCGGCGAGGAACGGAAACCGCAGCGCAACTCGGCCAGCCGCGCAACGACGCTGTCCCCGCCGCGCCTGGGCTCATCGACAGGGAGACCGGCAGGCTTGTCGATGACCATCGCTTCGCCATCGATAAAAATGATGCGGTCGGAGAGGTCCATCCGCTCCGGATGCACCAGCGCAACCATGACCGCAAATCCAGGCGTTCTCTCTGCGCTGTGGATGGATTTGTGACTCCTTTGCAACGAAACCAAGGAATCCAGCGTGTTACACAATATTAACCTTTTCCCTGCAGACCACGAATGGTTAATGCAGGCTTCAAGGCCGTTAAGAGTGAGTAACGCTCAGGCCGTGAACGGGGGGACCAGCCATGCGCGTGCTGCTGATTGAAGACGAGCCGACGACGGCAAAGAGCATCGAGCTGATGCTTGGGACCGAAGGCTTCAACGTCTACACGACCGATCTTGGCGAAGAGGGCCTCGATCTCGGGAAGCTGTACGATTACGACATCATCCTGTTGGACCTGAACCTGCCGGACATGCACGGCTATGACGTGCTGAAGAAGCTGCGCACGGCCAAGGTTTCGACTCCGGTGCTGATCCTGTCGGGCATCGGCGAGATGGACTCCAAGGTTCGCGCTCTCGGTTTCGGCGCCGACGATTATGTGACCAAGCCCTTCCATCGCGACGAGCTGGTTGCGCGCATTCATGCGATCGTCCGCCGCTCTAAGGGCCATTCGCAATCGGTCATTCGCACCGGCAAGCTCGCGGTGAATCTCGACGCCAAGACGGTCGAGGTCGACGGCGCCCGCGTGCATCTGACCGGCAAGGAATATGCAATGCTGGAGCTGCTTTCGCTCCGCAAGGGCACGACCCTCACGAAGGAAATGTTCCTGAACCACCTCTACGGCGGCATGGACGAGCCCGAGCTCAAGATCATCGACGTGTTCATTTGCAAGCTGCGCAAGAAATTGAGCCTGGCCTGCGGTGGCGCCAATTACATCGAGACCGTCTGGGGTCGCGGGTATGTGCTGCGCGATCCGGAGGAGGCGAGCGAGCCGGAGCCTCAAGCGGCGGTCGCCTGACAATATTCAAAGGGGCGATGGGGAGAGAAGGCGGGGCCGCGAGGCTCCGCCTTTTTCTTTTCGTCAGGCGTCGATCAGCAGGCGCTTGCGATCGCGGCGGGTCGGAAGCGTGATCTCTTCCGGTCCGAGAGCTTCGAGGACGTCTTCATCCATCCGCCGCCAACCGTCGCGGCCGAGCCGCTCCAGCGGCTTGAAAGCCGTCTTGTACGCCATGCGCGAAGAGCCTTCGACCCAATAGCCAAGATAGACATAGGGCAGTCCAGCCCGAGCCGCGCGGATGATGTGGTCGAGGATGATGAAGGTGCCCAGCCCCTTACGAGCATCCGGACCGACATCGAAAAAGCTGTAGATCATCGACAGGCCGTCGCTCTGCTGGTCGGTAAGGCAGGCGCCGATGAGACGGCCCTGCCGGCCATCAACCGACGGCTCGCGGTACTCGATCACGAACGTGCGGACCGGCGTCTGCTCGACCATGTCGGCGAAATCGCTCTCGTCCATCTCAGCCATGCCCCCGCCCGGATGACGTGCCGCCAGGTAGCGGCGCAGAAGGCTGTATTGCTCGTCCGTCGTCCACGGCTTGCAAGCGGCGACTTCAAGATCGGCGTGGCGCCGCATGAGCTTCCGTTGCGTCGAATTGGCTTCGAACTCGGCCGCGAGCACGCGGACCGAGACGCAGGCCGAACAATCGATGCAGCTCGGCCGGTAGGCGACCGACTGGCTGCGTCGAAACCCGATCCGTCCCAAGGCTTCGTTGAGTTCGCTGGCGTGGCGGCCGCTGAGTTCCGTGAATACCTTCCGCTCGACCTTGCCCGGAAGGTACGGGCACGGGTTCGGGCTCGTTACGAAAAACTTGGGAAAGCGGAATGGTGCGCTCACCCGCGGCCTCTCCAATGATTACCTTGCTCTTTATGCGGCTGGTAAACGCCGAAGAAAAGAGTTGGGAGGCCTGAATCAGGCCAAAGTTCTGCACTGTCCCGCTGCGAGACAGGAAGATTCAGCCGTTCGGAGCCAAACTAGTCGAGCGAAGCGCGCTCCACTTTGAATCCGGCAGCTTCGAGTCGCGCCACGACATCGTCGATCGCGCTGGCATCCCGAGCCTCGCATTCGACCTCGATCATCGTGTCCTTGGCCGGCAGCCGAGTGAAGATCCGGCTGTGATTGATCTCGATGACGTTTACGCCCGCTTCGTAGACCTTGGCGGTGATCGCCGCGAGCGCGCCGGGCTGGTCATGAGCCGCGACATGAAGCCGGGCGATGCGGCCTGCGCGCACGAGGTCGCGGACCAGCACGTTGGCCAGCAGGTGCGTATCAATATTACCGCCGCAAAGTACGGTTGCGACCTTCTTGCCTTTGAACCTTTCCCGGTCGGAGAGGATCGCTGCGAGACCGGCCGCGCCCGCGCCTTCGACGACAGTCTTTTCAATGCCGACCAGCATGGCGACCGCGCGTTCGAGATCGCGCTCCGATACCAGCATCACATCGTCCGCGAGGTCTTTCAGGATGCGTGAGGTCAACTCACCCGGCTGCTTTACAGCAATGCCTTCTGCCAGCGTGTCGCCGCCAAGCGGCATCTGGCACTCCTGGATCGCGCATTTCATCGACGGGTAAAGCTCGGCCTCGACGCCGATCAGCTCGATGTCGGGCTTCAATGCGCGCGACGTGATGGAGATTCCGGACATTAAGCCGCCGCCGCCGATCGGAACCACGATCGTGTCGAGATCGGGCGCTGTGTCGAGCATTTCGAGCGCCACCGTTCCCGCGCCAGCGATGATCTGGGGATCGTCGAACGGATGGACGAAGACATAGCCCTTCTCGAGCGTAAGCTCGCGCGCCTTTGCATAGGCATCGTCGAACATGTCGCCGTGCAAGACGACATGCGCGCCGTGGCCTTCGGTCTGAGTCACCTTCACCGTCGGCGTCGGCTCAGGCATCACGATCGTCGCCGGGATACCGAGCCGCTTGGCGTGATAGGCCACAGCCTGCGCATGATTGCCCGCCGACGCCGCGATCACGCCGCGAGAGCGTTCCTCGGGCGTAAGTTGGAGCAGCTTATTGAGCGCGCCCCGCTCCTTGTAGGCGGCGGTGAACTGCAAGTTCTCGAATTTGAGCCAGACTTCCGCTCCTACGATTTCGGAAAGCGTACGGCTGACCAGCATCGGCGTTCGCACCACCGCGCCGTCGATGCGTTGCTGGGCTGCGCGGACATCATCGATCGTCGGCGGTTGCATGGAAGAAGACTGGAGCATTCGGCTGCTGCGCCTACTCGTTCCCCCGCCCGCAAACAATGCTAAGCCGTGGCATGCTTAGACCCGCTCTCGCCCTCGCCCTCGGACTTCTCGCCTCAGCGGCTTACGCCGACACGCTTATCGACAACGTCAACGGGATGCAGGTCGGTGCGGACGGCAAGCTCCAGCACTTCACCGGCTTGCTCCTCGGGGATGACGGGAAGGTCAAGGAAGTGCTCAATGGCCCGCCTCCCGCAGTTCGCTATCCGCATATCATCGACGGCAACGGCCGCACGCTCCTTCCCGGGCTGATCGACGCGCACGGGCACGTGATGGGGCTCGGCCTGGCCGCGCTCCAGCTCGACCTGGTCGGGACCAATTCCATCGCCGACCTGCAGCGGCGCCTGCGCGATTATGCGGCCGCGCATCCGGGCAATGACTGGATTAGCGGCCGGGGTTGGAACCAGGAGCTGTGGCCCGAAAAGCGCTTCCCCACCGCAACAGACCTGGACGCTGCCGCTCCCGACCGCCCGGTGGTCCTGGAGCGCGTCGACGGTCACGCGGTGATCCTGAACGGCGCCGCGCTGAGGGCCGCCGCGATCACGTCGGCGACGAAGGATCCCGTCGGCGGCAAGATCGAGCGGGATGCGAGCGGCAAGCCCACCGGCCTGCTCATCGACAATGCGATCGACCTGGCGTCGAAGGTTGTTCCAGCGCCGTCCGATACGGTTCGAGACGAAGCGCTGATCAAGACGCAGGACGCTTTGCTCTCGGTGGGCATCACCGCCGTAGGCGACATGGGCACGGAGCCGCAGGACTGGGGCGCTTTCCGCCGCTCAGCGGAGGCTGGCAGATTGCAGTTCCGGATCATGAGCTACGCGCTAGACAGCAAGTCGATGCGTGCATTGATCCCGAACGGTCCGACCTCCTGGCTCTACAATGACCGTCTGAAGATGGGGGGGATCAAGCTTTATGCCGACGGCGCGCTCGGCTCGCGTGGCGCTTGGCTGAAGCAGCCTTATGCGGACAAGCCCGACACGCGCGGCCTGCAATTCCTCAAGGATGAAGAGATCCTCGCTAAGGCCGAAGAGGCCGCGCAGCATGATGTGCAGGTCGCGGTGCACGCGATCGGCGATGCCGCGAATGCGCAGGTGATCTCAACCTATGAGCAACTGGCCCGCAAATATCCGGGCGACCGTCGCTGGCGCATCGAGCATTTCCAGATCGCCGACCCGGCCGACATCCCCCGCCTCGCGCCGGCGGGAATCATCGCCTCGATGCAGCCTACGCATCAGACCAGCGACCGCCTGATGGCCGAGAAGCGGCTCGGCCCGAACCGGCTCGCCGGCGCTTATGCATGGCAGACGGTCCTCAAGAGCGGCGCGAAGCTAGCCTTCGGGTCCGACTTCCCGGTGGAATCGCCAAATCCCTTCCCCGGCCTTTCCGCTGCCGTGAGCCGGCAGGACATGAACGGACAGCCTCCGGGCGGCTGGGTCCCGAGCGAGCGACTGACCTTTGCGCAGGCGCTTAGCGCCTTCACTCGGGGCGCGGCTTATGCAGGCTTTGCGGAGGACAGGATCGGCGCGCTGGAACCAGGCAAATGGGCAGACTTCATCATTGTCGATCGCGACGTCAGCAAAGTCGACCCTCAGGCACTCGCGCGAACCCAGGTGCTGGAAACCTGGGTAGGAGGCAAGAAAGTGTGGGAGCGCTCCGCTAGCGCCGTGCAGTCTGAGCGCGGGAAATAAGCATCGACGGCGTCAGGATCTGCGGAAGCTCCTCCGGCGCCTTGCCCGGCCGGTACCAGAGATAGAGCGGCACTCCTGCCCGGCCGCGTGACTCCAGGAAGCGGGTGATATCAGGATCGCCGTCCGTCCAGTCGCCCGCGAGTACCGCAACGCCACCGTCGTAGAACGCCTGGCGTACCTCTTCGCGATCGATCGCAGCAGCCTCATTCGCCTTGCACGTGAGGCACCAGTCCGCGGTGAAGTAAACGAACGCATTATGTCCGGCGCCGAGCTCGGCCTGCACGCGAGCTTCGCTCCATCGTTCCGCGCCCTCGACGACGCGCGAAGCGGGGTGCGGTGCTGGCATTGCCCACAGCGCGAGGGCGGCGATCGCGACCGCAACCAACGTGGCCGCATAGCCGGTCTGCTTTGCCTTTTTCTGGAACAGGCCGGCTCCTGCCAGAAGGAGCGAGAACAGGACAACGGCGACGAGGCCGATCTCGAGTCCCTTCGCGCCTCCGAGCCGCCACAAAAGCCACAGGCACGCCAACGCCGTGGCACCCATTGGAATGGCGAGGAAGCGCTGCAGCTTCGCCATCCATGGTCCGGGCTTGGGTAGCCTCGTCCTCAATGCAGGCACGTAGGCGACCGCCAGGAAGGGAAGCGCGAGGCCAAGGCCCAGCGCGGCGAACACCGCGACCCCGCCAGCGGGCGGGAGCAGCAGGGCGGTCCCAAGGGCCGCGCCGAGAAACGGGCCGGCGCAGGGCGTTGCGACAAAAGCCGCTAATGCTCCGGTGCCGAAGCTTCCGCTCATCATCCTCGCGCCGCCGACAGCAGGCAGCTCGTACAAGCCAAGCAAGTTCAGCGTGATCGCAGTCGTGAGCAGCAGCAGGATCAGGATCGTGCGTGGATCCTGTAGCTGGAAGGCCCAGCCCGCTTCGGCCCCTGCCGCGCGTATCGCCAGAAGCGCCACGCCCAGCGCGCCTGTGCCGACTATCGCGCCGGCAGTGTAGGCAAGCCCGTCGCGCTTCGCTTCAGGCGCTTCGCCGCCGGCGCGGGAAAGGTGCAGCGCCTTCAATGCGAGGATCGGGAACACGCACGGCATGAGGTTCAGAAGGATTCCGCCCAGAATTGCGGCAAGAACCGCCCAAACGACCGCCGTTGCGTCCTTGCCGCCGATTCGCGTGCCGCCTTTGGGCACCTCCCCCGGGACGGCGTTGAATTCCAGTCCGCGGCCATCGCCAAGCGCGAGCACGCCCGCAAAGCGCTGCGGCGCGTTACCATTGCGCCTCAATTCCGCGACTAGCAGGTCGCCCGCGCGGCGGAACGACTGCCTGGCCTGGTAATCGACGACCCCGTCTGTTTCCGGAAACAAGTAAGCCTGCTCTGCGGCCACATTTGCGGGAAGCGGTATCGCGACGCGCAGCGTGTTGCCGGCGACTTGGAGCTTGCCGAGAGTCGCAAGCGGCTGCGGAATAGCTCGACGCCACTGGTCGAATTGCGCTCGGTTCGGCGTACCGCTGCCGATCGGCAGGTCCAGAGCAAGTTCGCCCTGCTCCGGCACGCAGATCTTGTCCGTACAGGCAAGCCAATGCGCCTGCGCGCGGATCGGCACCGTGCCGCTCGCGTTGCCCGGCACCTTCAAGCGGACGAGCAGGGCGTAGTCGCTCTCATAGACATAGTTCATGAGATCGGCGACGGTCAGGCGGCTCGGGACCGGATACTGGAGTTCACCGGCAGTAAATCCGGCCGGAAGCTGCCAACGGACATCCATTGGCAGGCCCGCGTCGCCCGGATTGAGCCAATAGCCATGCCAACCCGGGTTGGGGCGCATGTGGATCGCGAGCTCGACCTCGCCGCCGGCTGGTGCGGGCCCCTCGGCGACCAGCCGCGGTTCAATGCCGCGTGCGTGCACAGCCGCCGGCATCAGCAGGACTGCGAGAAGCAATATCAGCCGGCGGATCATTACACTGCCGTCATTGCGAGGAGCATGGCGACGAAGCAATCCACCTTTTGCTGCTGACTGGATTGCTTCGCTTCGCTCGCATGACGCCGAACGTCAGTCGAGGTTCGGTCTCAACCAGCGTTCCGCCTGATCCATGGCTACATTCCGGCGAGGAGCATAATCCTCGAGCTGGTCGCGGCCGATCCTCGCAACGCCGAAATATTGGCTGTCGCGGTGGCCGAAATAGAACCCCGAAACCGCTGAGGTCGGCAGCATCGCGAAATTCTCGGTCAGCGTGACTTCGCCGGGATGGCCGCCGAGCATGTCGAACAGGATCGTTTTCAGGCTGTGATCGGGGCAGGCCGGATAGCCCGGCGCTGGTCGGATTCCCTGATATTTTTCGCGGATCAGCTGCTCGTTCGAAAAGTGCTCGTCGGCATAGCCCCACAGGCGGTTTCGAACGGTGGCGTGAAGGACCTCGGCGAAGCTCTCGGCAAGCCGGTCGGCGAGCGCCTTAAGCAGGATGTCGTCATAATCGTCGATGGTCTGCTTGAAACGCTCGAGATGCGGCTCGAGCCCGTGAATGCCGACCGCGAAGCCGCCGATCCAATCCTCGCCGTCGGGATTGATGAAGTCCGCCAGGCACATGTTCGGGCGGCCCTCGCGTTTTTTCACCTGCTGGCGAAGGAAGGGCAGCCTGGTCCAGTCGTTGCCGGCGAGTACCAGGACATCGTCGCCCTCACGCTTGCAACGCCACAAGCCGACCGTGGCCTTGGGCGTGACCCACCGCTCGGCAATAAGCTGCCCGAGCATCTCGTTTGCGTCCTTGAACAGGCTGCGCGCGCTTTCACCGACGATCGAATCATCGAGAATTGCGGGATAGTTCCCAGCCAGCTCCCAGGCGCGAAAGAACGGCGTCCAGTCGATCGATGCGCGAAGATCTGCGAGCGGCCATTCGCCAAAATGATGAAGCCCCGGATAGGCGGGAGCCGGCGCCTGGCCCGAAGGGTCGAACGGAAACGCGTTCGCCCGCGCCTCCTCCAGGCTCGCGAGCTCGCTCTGACCGCTGCGTTCACGCGACTTCCTAAGCTTGTCGTAATCGTCGGCGGTCGTGGCAATCAGCGGCTCGCGCTGCGTGTCCGAAACGAGCGACGATGCGACACCAACTGCACGACTGGCGTCGAGCACATGGATCACAGGGCCTTCATAAGCCGGGTCGATACGCAGCGCCGTGTGCGCCTTGCTGGTGGTCGCACCGCCGATCAGCAGCGGCAGCTTCATCTCCGACCGCTGCATCTCTCCGGCAACTGTCACCATCTCGTCCAAAGACGGGGTAATCAGCCCTGACAGACCAATCATATGCGCCTGATTGCCGTTGGCGGCCTTCAGAATGTCCTGCCACGGAACCATGACCCCGAGGTCGATCACTTCGAAGCCGTTGCACTGCAGCACAACGCCCACGATGTTCTTGCCGATATCGTGAACGTCCCCTTTGACCGTCGCCATCACGATCCGGCCCTTACCAGCGGTGGCGCCGCTTTTTTCCTTCTCCGCCTCGATGAAGGGAATGAGATGCGCCACGGCCCGTTTCATGACGCGTGCCGACTTCACGACCTGCGGCAGGAACATCTTGCCCGACCCAAAGAGGTCGCCGACGACGTTCATGCCATCCATCAGCGGGCCTTCAATTACCTCGATCGGTCGGGCAAACTCTTGGCGAGCCTCCTCCGTGTCCTCGACGATATGCGCGTCTATGCCTTTCACAAGCGCATATGACAGCCGCTCGGCAACCGGCAGGGATCGCCATTCGGCAAGCTTCTTCTCTTCCGCTGCGTCGGTCCCTTTGAAGCGCTCCGCTAGCGCAATCAGCCGCTCGGTCGCATCATCACGCCGGTCGAGGATCACGTCCTCGCAGGCGTCCCGGAGCTCGGGATCGATCGCATCATAGACGTCGAGCTGGCCGGCGTTGACGATTCCCATGTCCATTCCTGCGGGGATCGCATGGTAGAGGAACACGCTGTGCATCGCCCGGCGAACGGTCTCATTTCCGCGGAAGGAAAAGCTCAGGTTCGATAGGCCGCCCGAGATGTGCACTCCGGGGCAGCGCCGGCGAATTTCGCGTGCGGCTTCGATGAAGTCCATCGCGTAGCGACGATGCTCGTCGATCCCGGTAGCAACCGCAAAGATGTTGGGATCGAAGATGATATCCTGCGCATCGCTGCCGTCAGCGACGAGCAGCCTATAGGCACGCTCGCAGATCGCGACCTTGCGCTCCGCAGTGTCAGCCTGGCCCACCTCGTCGAAAGCCATGACGACAACTGCTGCGCCATAGGCGCGGCACTTGCGTGCAAGCTCCAGGAAAGGCCCTTCGCCCTCCTTCAAGCTGATCGAGTTGACGATCGGCTTGCCCGAAACGCATTTGAGCCCGGCTTCGATGACGCTCCACTTCGAGCTGTCGATCATCACCGGCACGCGCGCGATATCCGGCTCAGCTGCGATGCGCTTCAGGAAGGTGGTCATCGCGGCTTCGGAATCGAGCAGCGCCTCATCCACGTTGACGTCGATGATCTGCGCGCCGTTCTCGACCTGGTCGCGCGCGACCACAACGGCCCCCTCATAGTCACCGGCCAGAACCAGCTTCTTGAACTTGGCGGAGCCCGTCACATTGCAACGCTCGCCGATGTTGACGAACCGGGCGCCGGCGCCCGCCTGCTCCACTTTCGAGAGCTCCATGCCTCAGGCCGCGATCAGCATAGGCTCGAGGCCGGCCAGCAAGGTGCCGTCTCGTGCCGCCGGGACGACGCGCGGCGTGCAATCACGCGCCGCCCCGGCGATTGCGGCGATGTGCTGCGGCGTAGTGCCGCAACAGCCGCCGACGACGTTGACCAGGCCGCCTTCGACCCAGTCGCGAACTTGCGCGGCAGTTTCGGCCGCCGCTTCGTCATATTCTCCCAATTCGTTGGGCAGCCCGGCATTGGGGTAAGCCATGACCAGGGTGTCGGCGATCGACGCCAGCGCCGCGAGGTGCGGTCGAAGCTGGGATGCTCCGAACGAGCAGTTGAGCCCGATGGTGACCGGTTTTGCGTGCCGAACGCTCGCCCAGAAGGCTTCGACCGTGTGTCCGGACAAATTGCGCCCCGACAGGTCGGTGAGCGTCATCGAGATCATCAACGGCAGCTCGCGGCCGAGCGCCTGCTCCGCCTCCAGCGTCGCCATGATCGCTGCCTTCGCGTTCAACGTGTCGAAGATCGTCTCGATGAGGATGAAGTCGACACCGCCTCTCGCCAGCGCGTCGATTTGTTCGCGATAGACGGCCTTGACCTGGTCGAAGTCGACTTCGCGATAAGCCGGATCGTTGACGTTCGGCGAAAGCGACAGCGTCTTGTTCGTCGGCCCGAGCGCCCCGGCGATCCAGCGCGCCTTGCCGTCGCGAGCGGAATAACGATCGGCGACTTCCCTGACGATGCTCGCCGACGCTTCATTGATCCGCGACACGAGCGTTTCCGCTGCGTAGTCGGCCTGGCTGATCGCATTGGCGTTGAACGTGTTCGTGGCCAGAATCTCCGCCCCCGCCTCGGCGAAGCTTTCACAGATCGACCGCACCACCTCAGGCTGCGTGATATTGAGAAGGTCGTTGTTTCCGCGCTGATCCTTTATGAGGTCGAGACCGGCGCAAAAATCCGCGCTCTGCAGCCTGTGCGCCTGGATCAGCGTGCCGTAGGCCCCGTCCTTTATCAGGACCCGCTTCGCCGCGGCGGCGCGCAAGTTCGCGCTGTTGCTCACCGCGCCCGCACACCGAGGAGGTGACAGATCGCGTAGCTTAGCTCCGCCCTGTTGAGCGTGTAGAAATGGAAGTGGCGAACGCCGCCAGCGTAGAGCTGACCGCAGAGCTCCGCCGCTACCGTGGCCGCGATCAGCTGCCGCGCCGCCGGCAAGTCGTCGAGACCTTCAAAAAGGCCGTTCAGCCAGTCCGGGATCGCCGCGCCGCACATTTCCGCGAACCGGCGCGTCTGCGCGACGTTCGAGACCGGAAGGATGCCGGGGACGATCTCGATCTCGATTCCGGCCGCGGCAGCTTCATCCTGGAAACGGAAGTAACAGTCTGCAGAGAAGAAGAATTGGGTGATGGCCCGGTCCGCGCCTGCATCCACCTTGCGCTTGAGGTTCTCCAGATCGAACGCCCGCGACGACGAGTCGGGATGCACCTCCGGATAGGCAGCGACCGATACGTCGAATGGAGCGACGCGCTTAAGCCCGGCGACCAGGTCAGCAGCGTCGCGATAACCCTGCGGATGCTGCCGGTATTTCGTGCCGGGCTCGGGCGAATCGCCCCGCAAAGCCACGATATGGCGAACGCCGAGATCCCAATATTCCCGCGCGATTGCGTCGATTTCGTCGCGCGGGGCGCCGACGCAGGTGAGGTGCGCGGCGGGCGTAAGCGACGTCTCCTTCAGGATGCGCTCCACCGTCGCGTGAGTGCGCTCTCTTGTCGAACCGCCGGCGCCGTAGGTTACCGACACGAAACGAGGCTCGAGCGGGGCAAGCGTCTGGATCGACGACCACAACGTCTCGGCCATCGCATCGGACTTCGGCGGGAAGAATTCGAAGCTCACGGCAATGTCCCCGCGAGCCTGTGCAAACAATGGCTCGTGATGACGCAGCTGTTCCCACGGATGCCGGTTCATGCGGCCCTCCGTTCGCGTTGCTGCTGCTCGGACTTGGCGCCGCGCCAAAGCGCGACGGTCAACTCGCCCCCTGGCAGATGCTCGACGTGATTCAAGGCGAGACCCGCAGCAGCGAACCAGGCCCTAATCGATTCATCATCGAAGCCGAGACGGATATGCGCGTCCGTCTCCCGAAGCTCTTCGCGGTCGTGCGCCGCAAAGTCGACGATCAGCAAGGTTCCGCCGGGGCTGAGCACGCGCGCGGCCTCGGAGATCGCAGCCGCGGGCGAATGCGCATAGTGGAGGACCTGGTGGATGATCACGCAATCGGCGCTCTCGTCCTGCAGGGGCAAGGCGTACATGTCTCCCTGCCGAAGGTTGGAGCTTACGCCGGCCTCCTCTAGCTTCACGCGAGCAAGCCGAAGCATCTCCGACGATTTATCGATGCCGATGGCATAAGCGGCGCGTGGCGCGAATAGCTCGATCATCCGGCCGGTGCCGGTTCCGATATCTACGAGTCGGCCCAGCGGACGCTTGCCCAGGGTGCGATCGATCGCTTTCTCGACATCAGCCTCTGCGACATGAAGCGAGCGGATCTGGTCCCATATTCCCGCGTGGGCGCTGAAATATCGCGCGGCGGCCTCGGCGCGCTCGGCGCGAACGACCTCCAGACGAGCCGCGTCTGCCGCAAACAAGCCCTCAGTTCCCGCATCCGCCCACAGTTCGATCAGCGCGAACATCGGACTGACCTGTTCTTCATGGGACAGTGTCAGGAAAACCCAGCTGCCTTCCTTCCGGCGCTCGAGAACGCCGGCGTCGGCGAGGATCTTGAGATGGCGAGAGACGCGCGGTTGGCTCTGGCCAAGAACCTGCGCAAGTTCGCCGACCGAGAGCTCCATCTGCCGCAACAGACCCAGGATCCGCAGCCGTGTAGGGTCTGCGAGCGCCTGGAAGCGGTCAGCAAGCGGGAAGGTCGCAGTCACCGGATAACGATATAAAGATATCTTTATATGGTCAATTCGAATACAAACATTGATGTCTTGTGCACTGCTAGGGATTGTAGCTATGCCAGGACATTCGGCTCTGGCGAATCGCGAGAGTCGGGGGAGATGCCTGTCCCCATGGCATCAATGAAGGGAGTGAAACGAACATGAAGAAGGTTGCACTGACCGCTGTTGCTCTTCTCGGCCTCGGCCTCGCCGCGTGCCAGAACAATGCTGGCGATAACAACGCCGCCAATGAGACTGCGGTTGAGAACAACGCGGAAGCCGACGTCAACGCGGCCACCGACGACGCCGCGACGAGCGCCGACAACGCGCTGAACGCTGCGAGCAACGCCGTCGAGGATGCGGGCAACGCCGTCGACAACGCCGGTGAGGCACTCGAGAACGCAGCCGACAACGCTGCGCACTAAGTTGCGTTAGTTCCGAGCCTTTTTCGGAGATGGGCCGTCCGGATGCCGGGCGGCCCTTTTTTTATGCGCGGAGCATCGCCGCGCTTCAGGATGCGATGCGCTTGCGCCCAAATCCGCCAGCTGGCCTCAGCGCGGCCAATGAGCATCGACAGCCATCCGGTCGAATTGCGCCGGCTGAGACCCCAGGGCGAGCGAATCCGCATGACCCTCGGCGCGATCGGCGGCGCGTTCCAGTTCCTCGAAGCGGCTGAGGGCGTCCTTCACGTGCTCGCCGTACAGGAGTTGTCGCGCACGAGCGCTGCTCTCGGCAGCGTGAAGGCGCGTCTCCGCCATATGATTGCGGCGGTAAATGCCGCTGAGATTGATCTCCAGGCTCTGGATGTCGCTCGCGTGCGTCGTAAGCAGGCGCCGCATCTGGGAGACATCCTTTTCGAGGTCGGCGACGCGTTGCTGCGTCCGCATGCGCTCCTCGATCGCAGCGCGCGCAAGATCATTGCGCTCGTGGGAAAGTGCGACCGCCGCTTTCTCCGTCCAATCATCGGCCGCACGCTTCAGCTGCTCGATGGCATGCTCCCAGTCGGCGATATCGCGACCGAGACGCTCCGCCATCCGCCTTTCTTCGTCGAGCGCCTGCTGCATGTCTTGGGTGACGTTGTGGATGGCGGGAACCGGCGTTCGTGCCGCGCGAGCCGAGAGCTGGCGATATTCCTCGTCCGACCAAGACTGGCCCATCGAACCGCGCAGTGTCGGGAACAGATCGCCAGTGCTGCCCCACGGCGTGCACAGCCAAGTCCAGAATTGCGCCATGCGGCCGACGAGACCCTTGATGCCAAGCACCAGGATCCAGGCCCACAGGAGCATGAACAGCAACGGCCACACTACGAGATCCACACCCACGCAACCCCTTCACCCGCAAAGGTAACCCGCAGATAAGGAAGTTTCGTTGACGAACCGTTGAAACGCGAAAGACGTTAAGCACCGAGATGCCGATCCTCAGACCTCTGTTCCTTTGCGCAGCCCTTCTGATCGCATCGTGCCGCGACAAGGAACCTCCGGCACCGACATCCGCGGAGTCCGCGCAGCTCAACGAGGCCGAGGAAATGCTCAACGGGCTCGCCCAAAATGAAGAAGGGCCGGAGCAAAGCCCCGGCCCTTCCAATTCGTCGGAGTGAGCTCCGGACCTAGAAGTCCATTCCGCCCATTCCGCCCATGCCGCCACCGGCCATCGCCGGCGCCGGCTTGTCGTCCGGGGCTTCGGCAATGGTCGCCTCGGTGGTGATCAGCAGGCCAGCGACTGAGGCTGCGTCCTGAAGAGCCGCGCGGACGACCTTGGTCGGATCGATCACGCCTGCCTGGACGAGATTCTCATATTCCTCCGTCTGGGCATTGAAGCCGAGCGTCGCATCGGCCGCGTCGATCAGCTTGCCCGCGACCACGGCGCCGTCATGACCGGCATTCTCCGCAATCTGGCGGACCGGAGCCTGCAGCGCCTTGCGGATGATGTCGACGCCACGAGTCTGGTCGTCGTTCTCGCCCTTGAGGCCTTCGAGCGCCTTCGTCGCATAAAGCAGCGCAGTACCGCCGCCTGGAACGATGCCTTCCTCGACCGCGGCGCGGGTCGCGTGGAGAGCGTCGTCAACGCGATCCTTGCGCTCCTTCACCTCGACTTCGGACGCGCCGCCGACCTTGATCACCGCCACGCCGCCGGCGAGCTTCGCCAGCCGCTCCTGCAGCTTCTCGCGGTCATAGTCGGAAGTCGTGCTTTCGATCTGCTGGCGGATCGCGCCGACACGGCCCTCGATATTCTCCCGGGTGCCGTTGCCGTCGACGATCGTCGTATTGTCCTTGTCGATCGTGACGCGCTTGGCCTGGCCGAGCATGTTGGTCGTCACATTCTCGAGCTTGATGCCGAGATCTTCGCTGATCATCTCGCCGCCGGTGAGGATCGCGATATCCTCGAGCATCGCCTTGCGGCGATCGCCGAAGCCCGGAGCCTTGACCGCTGCGACCTTCAGGCCGCCGCGCAGCTTATTGACGACGAGCGTGGCGAGAGCTTCACCCTCGATGTCCTCGGCGATGATCAGGAGCGGACGGCCGCTCTGAACAACCGCTTCCAGGATCGGGAGCATCGCCTGCAGGTTGCTGAGCTTCTTCTCGTGGATCAGGATATAGGGATCCGAAAGCTCGACCTGCATCTTCTCAGGGTTGGTGATGAAGTAGGGCGACAGATAGCCGCGGTCGAACTGCATGCCCTCAACGACGTCGAGCTCGAACTCGAGACCCTTGGCCTCCTCGACGGTGATCACGCCTTCCTTGCCGACCTTCTCCATCGCCTCGGCGATCTTCTCGCCGACTTCCCTGTCGCCATTGGCGGAGATGATTCCGACCTGTGCGATCTCGTTGGAGCCGGAAACGTCCTTCGAACGGCTCTTGAGGTCCTCGACGACCTTGCCGACGGCGAGGTCGATGCCGCGCTTGAGGTCCATCGGGTTCATGCCCGCTGCGACCGACTTCATGCCCTCGCGGACGATCGACTGCGCAAGCACCGTCGCGGTCGTCGTGCCGTCGCCAGCGATGTCGTTGGTCTTCGAGGCGACCTCGCGGACCATCTGCGCGCCCATGTTCTCGAACTTGTCCTTGAGCTCGATCTCCTTGGCGACGGTGACGCCGTCCTTGGTGATGCGCGGAGCGCCGAAGCTCTTGTCGATGACGACGTTGCGACCCTTGGGACCGAGCGTCACCTTCACGGCATTCGCAAGAATGTCGACGCCGGCGAGGATGCGCTCCCGCGCATCACGGCTGAATTTCACGTCCTTGGCTGCCATTTGGCTACCCTTTCGTTCTCAGATTTGCGTTGCTGTTTGGAAGCGAAGGCTCAGCCCACGATTCCGAGGATGTCGCTTTCCTTCATGATGATCAGGTCTTCACCGTCGATCTTCACCTCGGTGCCCGACCATTTGCCGAACAGGATCTTGTCGCCAGCCTTGACGTCGAGCGGCGTAACCTTGCCCTCTTCGCTTTTGGCGCCGCCACCGACGGCGACGACTTCGCCTTCCTGCGGCTTTTCCTTGGCGGTGTCGGGAATGATGATCCCGCCTGCAGTCTTTTCATCAGCCTCGACTCGACGGACGAGGACGCGGTCATGAAGCGGCCTGAAACCCATGGGTCTTAACCCCCTCTTTCTCTCTAGTTAAACTTCCGTTGGCACTCTCCCCACGAGAGTGCCAGCGATGGCGCGCATGTGGTTGTCGGCTGTTCATCTGTCAACGGGTGACGAGACGGACTTTTTTCAGCCGTGCCGAAGATGGGTCAGCCCGAGACTTTCACGCATGATCCAACGCCAGATCATCAAGACGGCGACCGCTGCCAACCCGCTGGCGAGGCCGATCCAGATGCCGACGCCGCGCCAATCGAGGCTGAAGGCCAGCCAAAGGGCGATGCCGAGGCCCACCACCCAATAGCCGACAAGCGCGAAGACCAGCGGCCACTTGGTGTCGCGAAGCCCGCGAAGCATGCCGGCGCCTATCACTTGTGCGCCGTCCACGAGCTGGAATGCCGCTGCGACGCGCAGGAAGCCGACCGCAAGACCGATCACCACCGCGTTTTCGGGCACGTCCGCAAGGAACAGCGTGACCAGCGCGCGCGGCACAATCCACATGATGAGGGCCATGGCTCCCATGAATCCGACGCCTACGATCCACGCCGTCCAGCCGGCGCGCGCGATGCCGGCCCGGTCTCCGCGGCCGAGCGCCAGGCCCACCCGAACCGTAGCGGCTTGCCCAAGGCCGAGAGGGACCATGAACGTCAGCGCAGCGAGCTGAAGCGCAACGGCATGGGCCGCGACCGCCGGTGTCCCGATCCAGCCCATAAAATAGGCGGCAAGCGCAAATACGCCCATCTCGAGCGCCATCGTGGCGCCGATCGGCCAACCGAGCCGCACCAATGCCAGCGTGCGCTCCCAGTCGAGCCGCCAGAAACGGCCGAATAGATGGAAACGACGAAAATGCCGATCGCTCGATACGAATAGGATGAGGGCGCCGCACATCGTCGCCCACGTCAGGGTGCTGCCAAGCCCCCCGCCGACGAGTCCGAGGGCGGGCAGACCGAAATGGCCAAAGATCAACGCCCAGCTAAGCGCCGCATTCACACCTATGCCGGCGACGCTGAGCCACAAGACAACGGCTGGCCGCTCGAGTGCTGAAACGAAGTTTCTCAGCAGCTGGAAGAGCAACCACGGCGCCGTGCACCACATGTAAGCGCGCAGAAACGTCTGCCCCTGGCTAGCCAGCTCCTCCGTCTGGCCGAGCGCCCGCATGATGTCGCCGACATGCCAGAGCAGCAACCAATAGGGCGGCAGGGTGAAAGCAAGCAGCCAAAGGCCGGCGCGGAACGTCCGCCTCACGTCCCGGACAGCATTGGACCGTTGACCCAGCGCCGTCGCCATCATGGGTGAGGAGGCTATCAAGAGGCCAAGCAACAGCAGGTTGAACGTGTAAGTCAGATTCAGCGCCAGCGTAGCGGCGGCCAGCTGGGTCGCGCCGAGCCATCCCATCAATAAGACGTCGGTCGCAGTGATGATTTGGGTCGTCAGGTTCGCGAGCATGAGAGGCCAGGCCAGCGAAAACATGGCGCGAAGCTCGTCGCGCCACTCGCTTCGCCCGGCGACCGGTAAAATCTCGGCATCGCTCTCCACAGCTGCCGCGCGTAGCTGCAAGGACTCCGGTCGAAAAGGTTTGGCCGGGCCGCCTCGCGTCCGCTACCGGGGCACGAGCAAGTTGAGGAGCGAAGATGAAGTTCGTCCGTGCGGTGTGGAAGTTGCTTGTCGGGATCAAGGACGCACTCGTCCTGATCTTCATGCTGCTTTTCTTCGGTGCCCTTTACGCGGCACTTTCCGCTCGGCCCGCTCCCATCGGGGAGGGCGTTCTCGACCTGGCGCTCACCGGCAACGTCGTCGAGCAGCCGGCGCGGATGGATTGGGCCGACCTCGCAGCCGGGGGGACTGTGATCCGCGAGCACAGGCTGCGCGACCTCGTCGCTGCAATCGACTCCGCGCGCACCGACAAAAGGGTCAAGGCGCTGGCGCTCGACCTCGACAGCTTCACCGGTGGCGGACAGACGGCAATCGGCGACGTCGCCGACGCGATCCGCCGCGTGCGCGCGTCGGGTAAGCCGGTCGTCGCCTATGCGACCGGATATACGAACGACAGCTACCAGCTCGCCGCGGCCGCGTCTGAAATCTGGTTGAATCCGCTCGGCGCCGTAGTTGTGACCGGACCTGGCGGATCCAACCTCTACTACAAGGGATTGCTCGACAAGCTCGGCGTCACCGCCAATATCTACCGCGTCGGCACGTACAAGGCGGCAGTCGAGCCGTTCATGCGCGAAGACATGTCTCCGGAAGCCAAGGAGAATGCGCTTGCGCTGGGCCAAGCGACCTTGGAGACGTGGCGGCAGTCGATCCGCCAGGCCCGTCCCAATGCCGATGTCGACGCCATCCTGCGAGACCTGCCGGGCGCAGTCGCCCGCGCCAATGGCGACATGGCCAAGGCGGCGATCCAGGCTCATCTCGTCGACAAGATCGGCGGTCGCGACGCTTTCGAGGCGCGGCTGGCGCAGCTCGGAGGCGAGGACGCCGACGACGAGGCCGGTTTCAAGCGAATCAAGCTTCCGGCTTACATCAGCGACAAGGTCGATCGCGATCCGGACGGGCCGATCGGAATCGTCACCGTCGCCGGCATGATCGTCGACGGGGAAGCTGCCCCCGGCACCGCGGGCGCGGACACGATCGCCCATGCGATCGAGCGCGGCCTGCAGGATGGAGGACTCAAAGCCCTCGTGGTTCGCGTCGACAGTCCCGGAGGCTCGGTCTTAGCTTCTGAGCGCATTCGCGACGCCCTTCTCACAGCGAAGGAAAGCGGCATCCCGATCGTCATCTCGATGGGTAGCGTCGCCGCTTCCGGTGGCTACTGGGTGGCAACCGCGGGAGATTATATCTTTGCCGAGCCTTCGACGATCACGGGCTCGATCGGAGTTTTCGGCGTTCTCCCCAGCTTCCAGGGGACCCTGCAGAAGCTGGGTCTGGGCGCGGACGGCGTGAAGACGACACCACTTGCCGGCGAACCGGACCTGCTGAAAGGCCCCTCGCCTGAAGTGAACCAGCTCATCCAGACCGGCGTCGAAGCGACCTACGCACGGTTCCTCAACATTGTGGCGAAGTCGCGGAAGAAGAGTCCCAGCGAAATCGATCGTATCGCGCAGGGCCGCGTTTGGGACGGCGGAACCGCTCGCCAGCTCGGTCTCGTAGACGGCTTCGGCGGCATGGACGAAGCAATCGCCAAGGCGGCCGAGCTCGCCAAGCTCGGTGACGAACGCGACGTCCGCTACCTCGAGCCACCCAAGAGCTTCCGCGAGGAGCTGGTGGAGACGCTGGCTGGCGAGGAGTCCGGCGAGCCCGCGGAAACGAGCGACGCATTTGCGGCATTCGCGCGCCAGCCTCAGGCGCAACTCAGCGCCGCGCTTTATGAGCTAAGGATGATCCTTTCGGGTCCGACTATTCAGGCGCGCTGCCTTGCCTGTCCGCCGGTAACATCCGTGGCGCTTCGTCCGCGCGACGTGGGCCTCCTCGACCTGGTGAAGGCGTGGCTGTCCTAATTCGGCCCGCCCGGGCAGACGACGCAGCGGCGCTTGCAGGGATTTACGCTCCCTACGTTACGGATAGCCGGATCAGCTTCGAGGAAATCCCTCCGGAAGCGGATGAGATGGCGCGTCGACTGACTGGCGATCGGCCTGGATACTATCCATGGTTCATCGCCGAAGTTGACGGCAAGGCGTGCGGCTTTGCGTCAAGCTCGCCCTTCCGCGCGCGGCCCGCATATCGCTGGACTGTCGAAACCGGCATTTATCTTTCGGCCGACATGTGCGGTCAGGGCATTGGCCGGGACCTCTTGGCAAGGCTGCTCACAGTGCTCGAGGGGCAAGGTTATGTCGCCGCAATAGGCGCCATTACGCTGCCGAACGCGGCGAGCGTCATCCTCCACGAACGGCTGGGATACGCCCAGGTCGGCACTTATCGCCGCGTGGGCTTCAAGCTCGGCGGTTGGCTGGACGTTGGCCTGTGGGAAAGGAACCTCGCGGCGCGAGAAACCGACCCGGAAGAACCGAGACCCTTTACCGAGGTGCCGGCCTAGCAGCTCAGATGTGGATCGGTTTCCCGGTGACCGCCATCGCCGCTTCCTTGAGCGCCTCGCTATGCGTCGGATGAGCGTGGCAGGTGTAAGCGATGTCTTCGCTGGTCGCGCCGAACTCCATCGCCTGAGCGGCTTGGGCGATCATGGTCCCCGCGACGGAGGCGATCATCCACACGCCGAGGACGCGATCGGTCTTGGCGTCCGCAATGACCTTCACGAAACCGTCGGGCTCATGGTTGGTTTTGGCGCGGCTGTTGGCGAGCATGGGGAACTTGCCGACCTTGACCTCGCCATGTTCCTTGGCCTGTGCCTCTGTGAGGCCGACGCCGGCGATCTCCGGCATGGTGTAAACGACGCTCGGAATGACGTCGTGGTTCACGATGCCGGTGAGCCCCGCGATATTCTCCGCGACGGCGATGCCTTCATCCTCAGCCTTGTGAGCAAGCATCGGGCCGGGGATCACGTCACCGATCGCCCAGATGCCTTTGACGCTGGTGCGGAAGTCGTGATCGGTCTCGATCTGCCCGCGCTGGTTCGCCTGGAGGCCTGCCTTGTCGAGAGCGAGACCTTCGGTGTTGGGCCGCCGCCCAATCGATACAAGGACGGCATCCGCTTCGATCGTCTCGGCGGCCCCGCCCTTGGCGGGCTCCACAGTCAGCCTGGCTTTCCCGCCGTCGACCTTGACGCCCGTCACCTTGGTTCCGAGCTTGAACTCGACGCCCTGCTTCTTGAAGATCTTGTTCGCTTCCTTGCGAACGTCGTCGTCGAAGCCGGGGAGGATCTGGTCGAGAAACTCGACGCAGGTGACCTTTGCGCCCACGCGGCGCCAGACGCTGCCAAGCTCGAGGCCGATGACTCCCCCGCCGATCACCACGAGATGCTGGGGCACCTTCTCCAGCTCTAGCGCGCCGGTCGATGAGACGACGATCTTCTCGTCGATCTCGACGCCGGGGAGCGGCGTGACCGATGAGCCGGTTGCGATGACGATGTTCTTTGCGCGGACCGTGCGATCGCCGACCTTTACGGTATCGCCGCTTTCGAAGCTCGCATGGCCCTTCAGCCACTCGACCTTGTTCTTCTTGAACAGGAACTCGATGCCGCCAGTGAGGCCTTTCACAGCATCCTTGCGCTGGCCGTGCATGGCCTCGAGATCCAGCTCCGGCGTGACCTTGATGCCCATCTTGGCCATCGCACCGCCCGCGGCGGCCTCATAATATTCGGAAGCGTGGAGCAATGCCTTTGACGGAATGCAGCCGACGTTGAGGCATGTGCCACCCAAAGTGTCGCGGCTTTCCGCGCAAGCCGTTTTAAGGCCGAGCTGCGCGGCGCGGATCGCGGCGACGTAGCCGCCGGGGCCGGCGCCAATCACCAAGACGTCGAAATCATATTCAGCCATGTTTCTCTTTCGGGGGACGATGCTTTGGCGCGCGACATAAGCGGGCACCGGCCTTGAATCCACCCCGGCCTATTTCTGTCGTACTCAGCCAGCCCCGCGCCGGCATCGTTTGGCGTTCCCGAGCTTGCGGTCGGCACGAGCGCCAATTAACCCTGACGCCATGATAAAAAGCCGTTCGGTCGCGTTGCTTTGCGCACTTCCCGTTCTGATTGCCGCCGCGCCGAACTGGAAGGCGCAAGCCCTCGCTGCCGCCGCGCCATTCATCGATAGGGCCAATGCCGAATGGGAGACCGCTATCGTCACGGGTGACGCAAATAAGCTGAGCGCGCCTTACGCTGACGGCGGAATCTTCATCGGTCCGGACGGGTCGACGATCGTCGGCCATGACGCCGTTCGCGCGATGTACGCAAGGCCGCGATCCGCGCAGGTGGTCAAGGCCCGCATCAGCAGCGACGGTCGTGCTGCAGCCGACCCCGATGACGTCTATGAATGGGGAAGTGCGACGATGACCGTGAGGCGGGACGGCAAGATCAAGAGCGCAACGGGGCGCTATCTAACCGTCTGGCACCGTGACGGCCGCGCCTGGCGCATCACGCGCAACATCGCATTCTGATTTTTACGTCCCGGATCAGAGATCGATCAGCAGCCGCGTTGGGTCCTCGATCGCTTCCTTGACGCGCACCAGGAAAGTAACGGCTTCGCGGCCGTCAATCAGCCGATGGTCGTAGCTGAGCGCCAGATACATCATCGGACGAGCAACGATCTGCCCGTCCTTGACGACCGGCCGCTCCTCAATCCGATGCATGCCCAGCACGGCGGACTGAGGCGGATTAATGATCGGCGTCGAAAGTAGCGAACCGAACACCCCGCCATTGGAGATGGTGAACGTGCCGCCGGTCATCTCATCGACCGAAAGCGTGCCTTCCTTTGCCCGCTTGCCGTAATCGGCAATCGTCTTTTCGATTTCCGCGAAGCTCAATTTATCGGCATTGCGCACCACCGGCACAACGAGACCCTTGGGCGCGGATACCGCTACCGAAACGTCGAGATAATCGCGGTAGACTATCTCGTCGCCTTCGATGCTCGCGTTGACCGCCGGCACGTCCTTCGCGGCAAGCGCGCACGCTTTGACGAAGAAGCCCATGAAACCCAGCCGGATGCCGTGCTTCTTCTCGAACAGGTCCTTGTAGCGGCCCCGCGCCTCAATCACCGCTGACATGTCGACGTCGTTGAACGTCGTCAGCATCGCCGCCGTATTCTGCGCTTCCTTAAGGCGCCGGGCGATCGTCTGACGTAGGCGCGACATCTTGATTCGCTCTTCGTGCCGATCTCCGACTGCGGGAGCCGGCACTGCCTTCGCCTGTGGAGCGGGCGCGGACGCGCGAACCTCCGGCTCCGGCTGGGGGGCTCGCGCCGTCTCGCCGTCCTTCTGCGATTGCGCGGCCGCCAACACGTCGTCCTTCGTCAGCCGGCCATCCTTGCCCGTGCCCTTAATCTTGCTCGGATCCACGTGATATTCGAGCACGGCACGGCGAACCGCGGGCGACAAGGTGGTGATGTGATCGTCGTTGGCATCCGGCGCATGCTCATCGCCGCGCAAGGCCGGCGTCTCGCCAGCTCCCGCCGGATTGGTGGTGGCGTCTGCCACTTCCTGCGCCGGAGCAGCAGCAGCTTCCGCCGCTTCGCCGATCCGCGCGATCACTGCGCCCACGGCAACGGTGTCGCCTTCCTTGACGAGCTGCTCGGTCAGCACTCCAGCAGCGGGCGCCGGCACATCCACGGTGACCTTGTCCGTCTCGAGGCTGGCGATTGCCTCATCGGCCGCCACGTTTTCACCAGGCTTCTTCAGCCACTGGGCGAGCGTGCCTTCGGTGATCGATTCCCCGAGCGCGGGGACCTGGACGTCGGTTGCCATTCTAATCCTTCATTCGGCGGCCACGGCCGGGCTTGCGGAGTGGCTGCTATGACCGAGCGCGGCGGCGATCAAGGCCGCCTGCTCCGCGGCATGCCGCTTGGCAAGCCCGGTCGCCGGAGAGGCGCCAGCGTCGCGACCCGCATATTGCGGCCGCAACCGATCGAAGCCGGCCTCGGCGAGAGCTGCCTCGATCAAAGGCTCGACAAAGAACCATGAGCCATTGTTACGTGGTTCTTCCTGCGCCCAGACGATGTCCTGAAGCTTCGGCATGGCCTTGAGGCGCTTGACCAACGGTTCGGACGGGAACGGATAGAGCTGCTCGACGCGAACGATCTCCACGCCGAGATCTCCGCCGGCGTCGCGCGCTTCCATCAGATCGTAGGCAAGCTTGCCCGAGCACAGGACGAGACGTCGCGTCTCGCCTTCCGCAGGCCCATTCAGATCGGACAAAAGACGGCGGAAATGACTTTCGCCGGTGAAGTCTGCCTTGGTCGAAACCGCAAGCTTGTGACGCAGGAGCGACTTCGGCGTCATCATCACGAGCGGCTTCCGGAAATCGCGCCGCATCTGCCTGCGCAGGATGTGGAAATAGTTGGCAGGCGTCGTGCAGTTGGCAACCTGGATATTATCCTCGGCGCATAGCTGCAGATAGCGCTCCAGCCGAGCCGAGCTGTGCTCCGGCCCCTGCCCTTCGAAGCCGTGCGGCAACAGCATGACGAGGCCGCTGGCGCGGAGCCACTTGGCTTCGCCGGCGGCTATGAATTGATCGATGATGGTCTGCGCCCCATTCGCGAAATCGCCGAACTGGGCTTCCCACAACACAAGCGTGCGCGGATCGGCGAGCGAATAGCCATATTCGAAGCCGAGGACGCCGAACTCCGAAAGCGGGCTGTCGCGGACTTCGAAACGCCCGCCGCCAGCAGTCGTAAGCGGAATATATTTCTCGCCGCTTTGCTGATCGACCCAAACCGCGTGGCGTTGGCTGAACGTGCCGCGGCCGCTGTCCTGGCCCGAAAGGCGAACGCACTGACCCTCGGCGAGCAGGCTTCCATAGGCGAGCGCTTCGGCCGTCGCCCAGTCGAACCCCTCGCCGCTTTCGAACATCTGCTTCTTGGCGTCGAGAATGCGCTGCAGCGTCTTGTGGATGTTGAAGCCCGCAGGAACCGTGGTCAGGACCTGACCAAGGCGCTCGACCTCCGCATCGCCGATGGCGGTCTGGATGTTGCGGCGCCCAAGCACCGGCTCCTCCGGCCGCCCGAGGCCCGCCCAGCGGCCTTCGAACCAGTCCGCCTTGTTCGGCAGATAGGATACCGCAGCCTCGAACTCCTGCTCGAGGTGAGCGATATAATCCTTCGTTTCGCGCTCAACCCAGGCCTGATCGACGACGCCCTCGGAGATGAGACGCTTCCCGTAGATCTCACTGATCGGCGGATGCTTCTTGATCGCAGCATACATCTGCGGCTGGGTGAAGCTCGGCTCATCGCCTTCGTTGTGGCCGAAGCGCCGGTAGCACCACATGTCGATGACGATGTCGCGGTTGAACGCCTGCCGAAACTCGATGGCCAGCTTGCAGACCCAGGTCACCGCCTCGGGATCGTCGCCATTGACGTGCAGGATCGGCGCCTGGATGCCCTTGGCCACGTCCGAAGGATATGGCGAGGAGCGGCCGAATTGCGGGCTGGTCGTGAAGCCGACCTGATTGTTGATTATGAAATGGATCGTGCCGCCGGTGCCGTAGCCGGGAAGACCGGAAAAGCTCAGGCATTCCCACACCACGCCCTGCCCGGCGAACGCGGCGTCTCCATGCAGCAGGATTGGCAGGACGGTATCGCCTTCCGGATCGCCCTTGATCGTCTGCGAAGCCCGCGCCTTGCCAAGTACGACTGGGTCAACTGCTTCTAGGTGGGACGGGTTCGGAAGCAGCGACAGGTGCACCTTGTTGCCGTCGAACTCCCGGTCCGACGATGTCCCGAGATGGTATTTGACGTCGCCCGAGCCCCCGACGTCGGCAGGATTGGTCGCCCCGCCGGCAAACTCGTGGAAGATGGCCTGCGCCGGCTTGCCCATCACGTTCGAGAGGACGTTGAGTCGACCGCGATGCGCCATGCCGACGTCGATCTCCTCGACGCCGAACTGGCCGCCATATTTGATCACCGCCTCGAGCGCAGGGACCGCGCTCTCCCCACCGTCGAGGCCGAATCTTTTCGTCCCGACATATTTGCGGGCGAGGAACTTCTCCCACTGCTCGGCATGGATCACCTTGGTCAGGATCGACTGCTTGCCCTCGGGAGTGAATTGGACCGTGTCCTCGGGCTTCTCAATTCGCTCCTGGATGAAGCGCCGCTCCTCCAGGTCGTTGATGTGCATGTACTCGAAGCCGATGTGACCACAGTAGGTCTCTCGAAGTATCTTCTCGATCTCGCGCACCGTTGCCGTCTCGAGGCCAAGCGCTCCGCAAATGAAGATCGGCCGGTCCAGGTCAGCGTCTGAAAACCCGTGATAGGCGGCCGTAAGGTCTGCGGGGATTTCCCGCTTGGAGAGGCCGAGCGGATCAAGATCCGCCGCAAGATGACCGCGCACGCGATAAGTACGGATCAGCATCATCGCGCGGATGCTGTCCTCCGCCGCGCGGCGGACATCGTCAGGCTTGGCGCCTGCAGTCGCCGCCCTTTCCGCAACCGCAGACTTTAATTTCTCGATCGTCGCCTGCGTAGGATCCAGCCCAAGGTTGATCTCGTCCAGGTCAGACAACGGCCAGTTCGGGCGCGCCCAGCTCGGACCCGCTTCTCGCTCGATCATGAAGGCTTGTTCGTCTGCCATCGATTACGCCGTTGCCAGCAGCTCCCTGAGGGTCCGGCCCAGTTCAGATGGGCTCGGGCTAACCGTTATTCCAGCGGCCTGCATCGCGGCGATCTTGCTGTCCGCATCGCCCTTGCCGCCGGAGATGATTGCGCCAGCGTGGCCCATGCGCCGTCCCGGAGGGGCCGTGCGCCCGGCGATGAAGCCGACAACGGGCTTCTTGCGGCCGCGCTTCGCTTCGTCGGCGAGGAACTGGGCGGCATCCTCTTCGGCGCTGCCGCCGATTTCCCCGATCATGATGATCGACTTGGTCTCGTCGTCGGCGAGGAACATCTCGAGGACGTCGATGAACTCGGTCCCCTTCACGGGATCGCCTCCGATGCCGACCGCGGTCGACTGGCCCAAGCCTTCATTGGTGGTCTGGAATACCGCTTCATAGGTTAGCGTGCCGGAGCGGCTGACCACGCCGACGCTGCCCTTCTTGAAGATGTTGCCCGGCATGATGCCGATCTTGCACTCGTCCGGAGTGAGAACCCCCGGGCAGTTCGGGCCGATCAACCGCGATTTCGAACCCGACAGGGCGCGCTTGACCTTGACCATGTCGAGAACCGGAATGCCCTCGGTGATCGTGACGATGAGCGGCACTTCGGCGTCGATCGCTTCGAGGATCGAATCCGCCGCGAATGGTGGCGGCACGTAGATAACCGATGCCGTGGCGCCAGTTTTCGCCACGGCCTCCTCGACCGTGTTGAACACGGGAAGGCCGAGATGCTCTGTACCGCCTTTGCCTGGAGTGACTCCTCCGACCATCTGCGTCCCGTAGGAAAGCGCTTGCTGCGTGTGGAACGTACCAGTCTCTCCGGTCATCCCCTGGGTGATGACCTTCGTATTCCTGTCGACCAGGATGCTCACGCCATTGCCTCGGCGACGAGGCTCTCGTCGATCTGCTTGCAGGCTTCGAGCAACTCCTTCACCGCGTCGACGCTAACCTGGAAGTTCTGCTTGGCTTCGTCATCCAGCGCGATCTCGATCACTTCTTCAGCGCCGTTGGCACCGATCACTGTGGGAACCCCCACGTAAAGACCGTCGAGACCATATTTGCCGTCGACATAGACGGCGCAGGGAAGGATCCGCTTCTGATCGCCCAGATAGGCTTCGGCCATCGCAATGGCGGACGTTGCCGGCGCATAATAAGCGCTGCCCGTCTTCAGCAGCGCTACGATTTCACCGCCGCCACCACGCGTGCGCTTCACGATCTCGTCGATGCGCTCCTTCGTCGACCGGCCCATCTTGACCAGATCGTCGACCGGGATGCCGGAAATGGTGGTGTAGCTGGTGACCGGGACCATCGTATCCCCATGCCCACCGAGCACGAAGGCATTCACGTCCCTGACCGACACGCCGAATTCCTGCGCCAGGAAAGTCGCGAAGCGCGCCGAATCCAGGACGCCGGCCATGCCGACCACCTTGTTGTGCGGAAGGCCGGAGAATTCGCGCAGCGCCCAGACCATCGCGTCGAGCGGATTGGTGATGCAGATCACGAAGGCGTCGGAGCAATGCTGTTTGATGCCCTCACCGACCTGCTTCATCACCTTGAGGTTGATGCCGAGAAGGTCGTCGCGGCTCATGCCGGGCTTGCGCGGCACGCCGGCAGTGACGATCACGACGTCTGCGCCGGCGATGTCGGCGTATTCGTTGGTGCCTTTGAGATTCGCGTCGAACCCGTCGATCGGTCCGCATTGGGATAGATCGAGAGCTTTCCCCTGCGGAATGCCCTCCGCAATGTCGAATAGGACAATATCGCCAAGCTCGCGCATCGCCGCGAGGTGAGCGAGGGTTCCGCCGATCATTCCGGCGCCGATCAACGCAATTTTCTTGCGGGCCATTTTCGCTGGTGCTTTCCTCTATGTTCCGGGTGCGCCAAGGTGCGGCGCGTACGTGGGCGGCGCTCTAGCCCCGTGGAAAGAGTCGGGCAACCGAGGAGCCGTGGCTTTTGATGTAACAACGAGCGTCAAAGTTCGTTCATGTCGCGAACAATAGGATGACGACCTATGAAACAACTATTCTTGATCGCGGGCGCCGCAGCGGTTTCGCTGGCCGCGCCGACATTCGCGAAGCCGGGACAGGGTCACGGTCAGGGTCAAGGGCACGGCAACCCGCATGCTTACGGCGCCGCGGGCCCAGTCGGATATGGCGCAGGCGGTTGTCCGCCAGGGCTGGCGAAGAAGAACAATGGCTGTCTTCCGCCCGGCCAGGCGAAGAAGCTCTACAACGTCGGTCAGCGCTTCCCGACCGGCTACGGCTATGCCTGGAACTACAACCAGATCCCGTACGATATCCGCACACACTACGGCCTGCCGCAGGCCGGCAATTACTATTATGGCGATGGGTACATCTATCGCGTCGATCCGCGGACCATGCTGATCCAGCAGGCGGTGAGCGCGCTTCTCTACCGCTGACGTCGATCGGGAAACATGGCCGTCCGCTTCGCCGGGCGGCCTTTTCTTTGAGGCTCCGCCCATGCTAGCGGCTCCGCCCAAGCAAGGAGTTGTCGCTTGGCCGAATTCACGCTTCCCAAGAACAGCAAGATCCAGAAGGGCCGCACCTACGAGCCCGAGCAGGGCAAGCGCCTAAAGTCGTTCAAGATCTATCGCTACGATCCGGACAGCGGCGCCAATCCCCGCTTCGATCGCTACACCATCGACCTCGACAAATGCGGCCCGATGGTCCTCGACGCGCTGATCAAGATCAAGAACGAGATCGACCCGACGCTGACCTTCCGGCGGTCCTGCCGGGAAGGCATCTGCGGATCGTGCTCGATGAACATGGATGGCCGCAACAGCCTGGCCTGCACGACGGCGATCGAAGACTTGAAGGGCGACGTCCAAATCACGCCCCTGCCGCATATGGAGGTGGTGAAAGACCTCGTTCCCGACCTTACCCATGCCTACGCACAATATGCGCTCGTGCAGCCATGGCTCAAAAGTGCGACGCCACCGCCCTCGCGCGAGCGGCTCCAATCGCCGGAAGATCGCACCAAGCTCGATGGGCTTTACGAGTGCATCCTCTGCTTTTGCTGCTCGACGAGCTGCCCAAGCTACTGGTGGAATGCCGACCGCTTCCTAGGCCCGGCGATCCTGCTCCAGGCTTATCGCTGGCTGGCCGACAGCCGCGACGAGGCGACCGGCGAGCGGCTCGATCAGCTTGAGGACCCATTCCGGCTCTATCGCTGCCACACGATCATGAATTGCGCGAACGTGTGCCCGAAGGGCCTAAATCCGGCCAAGGCTATCGCCGAGACCAAAAAGCTGATCGCAGAACGGGCCGCGTGAGCGACGTTCCAACTGGCAACCCGGGCTCCGCCGACCAGGCGGGCATCCCCCGAGGCGCCTCGCCCGATCCGGACAATCCCGGCTGGTACAGTTGGGGGGATTTTCCCCGCGGAAGTTTTGCCGGCGCGACTGGTCGCCTGCTGTTCAAGCCCGATGGGCCGGGCCGGGGCATCGCACGCATGTTTCCGACCGAGGCGCATATGAACATGGGCGGATCGCTGCACGGCGGCTCGGTCATGAGCTTCATCGACATGTCGATGTTCGCGGGCGGTCTGTGCGCCGGCATGGCGCCGGGGCATTTCGTAACACTCGATTTGACCACCCATTTTCTCGCCCGCGGTCAGCCCGGGCCGCCGCTCGACGCGCATGTCGAGCTGGTACGAGAGACGCGGGGACATGCTTTTCTCCAGGGCGTGGTCAAGCAGAACGGCGAAAATTGCTACAGCTTCAGCGGTACGTTGAGGCGCATCCGTGAGCGCAACGCCCCGGCATGATCGGACCCGTCCGGGCTGCCTATGACGAGCTTCTCACGGCGGGCGAGCTGAAGGCCGATCCGGCTCAAGCGAGAGCGGTCGCGGCACTGGATCGGCTAGCGGCCGCTGCCTCCCCAAGATCCTTCCTTTCGAAGCTGTTCGGTAAGGAAAGCGATGGACCCGCAGGGGTTTATCTTTGGGGCGGTGTCGGACGGGGCAAGTCGATGCTGATGGATCTTGCATTCGACACGATCGCGACCGAGCCCAAGCGCCGGGTCCATTTCCATGCCTTCATGATCGAGACACATGCGCGTCTGAAGAACGCCAGAGCGAAAGAAGAGGGCGACCCAATCGAGCCGGTCGCCGAACAAATCGCTGCTGAAGCGAGCTTGCTATGCTTCGACGAGATGCAGGTTACCAACCCTGCGGATGCGATGATCCTATCGCGACTATTCGAGAAGTTGCTCGATCTCAGGGTGATGGTGGTCACGACGTCGAACCGCCCACCAACGGACCTGTACAAGGGCGGGCTCAATCGCGAGCTCTTCCTGCCCTTCATAGGGCTGGTGGAGCGGTGCATGCTCGTGGTCGAGGTCAACGGACCGACTGACTATCGGCTCGATCGCTTGACAGGCGTCGACGTATGGCATGTGCCCAACGGCCCGAAGGCAACCGCCGACCTGAGCCGCGCCTTCTTCCAACTGACCGACTATCCCGTGGAGGACCGGGCGAAGGTTCCGACCGAAGATCTCGATGTCGGCGGTGGCCGGACCTTGCACGTGCCGAAAAGCCTGAAGGGTGTCGCGGTCTTCTCATTCAAGCGGCTGTGCGGCGAGCCTCGGGGCGCGGCGGATTACCTCGCGATCGCGAGACGCTACCACACGGTGATCATCGTCGGCATCCCGGTCATGGGGCCCGAAATGCGCAATGAGGCCGCGCGGTTCGTCACGCTCATCGATGCGCTTTACGAGCATAAGGTGAAGCTGCTGGCCGCGGCCGATGCCGAACCGGCCGGCCTTTACGCGTCAGGCGACGGCAGCTTCGAGTTCCAGCGGACCGTCAGTAGGCTCGAGGAAATGCGAAGCGCCGAATATCTTGCCGAGGGCCATGGCGTAGCGGCTTGACGGTTGCGTAATGCAACCTAGCGTGCGCCGCCTCGAGGGGAGATTCTTTTATGCGCTTTGTCGCCGCACTTGCCGTTGCCTTGTCGTCCAGCGTCGCGTTCGCCGCAATTCCGATCGACGTTCCTTCCAAGCTTGATCCGACTTGGCAGGCCAAGACGCGCGAGTTCTTCAAGCAGACGATTGAAACCCCTTCGGTCGTGGGTCGCGGCCAGGTGGGCCGGGTGGCCGAGCTCGTGGCGGACCAGCTTAAGGCCGGCGGTTTCCCGGCATCGGATATGCAGATCATCCCCTACGAGGGGCTCAACGGCGACAAGACCGCGGCGTTCGTTTTCCGCTGGAAGGCAGCCAAAGCGACCAAGAAGCCGATGCTGATCATTGGCCACATGGACGTGGTCGAGGCCAAGCGTGAGGATTGGAAGCAGGATCCCTTCCAGTTCATCGAGAAGGACGGCTATTTCTACGGGCGTGGCACGTCCGACATGAAAAACGGCATCGTCGCGACCACGCTTTCGCTGGTGAAGCTGAAGAAGGAAGGCTTCAGGCCGGACCGGGACATCATCCTCTATTTCACCGGAGATGAAGAGACCAAGATGAACGGGGCGCTCTTCGCCTCGACGAAGTGGCGCAATCTTATCGACGCCGACTTCGCTCTTAACGCGGACGGCGGCGGCGCATCGTTCGACAAGGAGGGCCGCCCGCTCGGTTTCTCCCTGGGCGCAGCAGAAAAGGTCTACCAAACTTACTTCTGGACCGTTCACAACCGCGGCGGGCACAGCAGCCGCCCTCGGCCGGACAACGCCATCTATGAGCTCGCAGACGCACTGAAGAAGCTCCAGAACTACCGTTTCTCGCCACAGCTCAACCCCACGACGCGCGCCTACTTCCACGAGCGCCAAAAGGCCGAAAAGGGCGCGCTTGGGGATGCCATGCGGAGGTGGCTGGCAAACGAGAAGGACGAGCAGGCGGCCGACCTTATCGAGGCCAATCCTCTCGAAGTCGGCCTGACGCGCACTCGTTGCGTGGCGACGATGCTCAAGGGCGGTCACGCCGACAACGCTCTCGCGCAAAGCGCGACTGCCGTGGTCAATTGCCGGATGATGCCCGGGACGGAGCCCAAGAACGTCCAGGCCGAGCTTCAGCAGCTCGTGGGGCCCAATGTGGAGATCGTCCCCGATCCGGAGTTCATCGGCCAGCCGACGCCGGTCCTGCCCCTGCGTGACGACGTCACAGCAGCGGTCAGGAAAGCCGTCACCAAATTCTACGGCGCGGACATGGCCGTCATCCCGTCCATGTCGACCGGAACCAGCGACGCCTCATTCTTCCGCGCGGTGGGCATACCGGTTTACGGAACCGATGGAGCCTTCGGAATCAGCCCGGACGACGAGCGTGCGCATGGACTGGACGAGCGTATCCCGGTCCGCGCGATGTATGACGACGTGCTGTTCTGGGAAGAACTGGTCCGCGACCTCGCGAGCTAAGGCGGCTCAGGCGGCGGCGGTTGCGCTGGCCGCCTTCAGCACCTCCTCGGCGTGCTTCGGCACTTTGACCTTGCGCCAAGATCGTAGCACCCGGCCGTCGGCGCCGATCAAATAGGTCGCGCGTTCCATTCCCATATATTTGCGCCCGTACATCGACTTCTCGACCCAAGTGCCGAAAGCGTTTGAAATCCGTCCGTCCTCGTCCGAGGCTAACGGCACGGCGAGCCCATATTTGCCGATGAACTTTTCATGGCTCTTCATGGGGTCGCGCGACACTCCGACGACCTTCACTCCGGCTTTATCGAAGTAGTTTGCGAGCGCCGTAAAATCCTGTGCCTCACGTGTGCAGCCCGACGTATCGTCCTTCGGATAAAAATAGAGCACCAGCGGCTGGCCGGGTGCGGAAAGATCGATCGCGGAGCCGTCGCTAGCGCTGATCGTAATCGCCGGAGCCTTGTCACCTTCCCCAATCATTGTTCACCCTCTCGCTTGATGCTGTCCCAGAGCTCGGCGACGCTTTGTCGCGCTGCGTCGTGGCCGGCGAGCAATGCGTCCCAACTCCCCGCGCCGCAAGCCTCAGCAACGAGCTGCCAGGTCTCCGCCGTGGGCTTCACGTCATCGGGCGCCACCAGCCGCATCAACACCAACATCCTGGTGAGCAACTTTTGTGCATCAACAATATTTGAGTTCAGTAAAGAATCGGCTTCCAGTTCTGAGAGGGCGACATCGAGACGGGGATCGAGACCAACATGCCTTGTTAACTGCAACACGTGGACCGCGAATTCGAGATCGACGAGGCCCCCCGGTCCCAGCTTCACGTCGAGCGCGCTCTTCGCGGGTTTGTGGTGCTCCATATCGGTGCGCATCTTCGCGGCATCGCGGGATACCTGCGCGATGTCGCGCGGCCGCCGAAGGATCGCATCGATGACGCCCTGCACTTGCGCCCTGCCCTCGTGTGACCCGAAGACCGGGCGCGCGCGGCACAACGCCATATGTTCCCATGTCCAGGCTTCGTCTCTCTGGTAGCGTTCGAAGGCTTCTAGCGAGACGACGAGCATGCCTTTCGCACCCTCAGGGCGGAGGCGGATGTCAACATCGTAGAGCGGGCCCGCGGCCGTCGGCACGCTGAGGGCCGCCGTCACTCTGCTCGCGAGCCGATTGAAGTAGTCGTTTGGCCCAAGTGGCTTTGCACCGTCCGAGACGGAGCCTTCGGGCGCGGTGTGCAGATAGATGATGTCGAGGTCCGAGGCGTGCGTCAGCGCGCAGCCGCCGAGGCGCCCAAGCCCCAATATCAGCAGTTCGCCGGCCGCAAAACTGCCATGGCTTTCCTCAAACTCTCGGCACGCCGCGGACGCGAGCGCCCGCACTGCCCCTTCCGCGACCCGCGCATAACCGAAGGCGACCTCAAGAGGGTCGCGATGCCGATCGATGAGCTGGACGCCGAGCGCGAACCGCCGCTCATTCACGAGCCTTCTTACCCGGTCCAGCGCGACGTCGTAGGGATGACCGTGCATGGCCGCTGTCAGCTGATCCGCAAGTTCCTCCGCAGGCGGAGGCATCTCGAAGCTCGAAGCGTCGAAAAGACCTTCCAGCAGCTCCGGTCGGCGAGCCAGCTGATCCGCAAGGGTGGGGGCATGGGCCAGTATCTTGGCCAGGAGTCGCGCAAGGTTGGGGCGGGCTCCAAGCAGGCGGAACAGGTTGATGCCGCTCGACAGCCGCTCGACGATGTCGCTGAGGCGGTTGAGCGCATGGGCCGGATCGGCGCCACTGGCGATCGCCTGGAGCAATCCGGGCAGCATGGCTTCGAAGGCCTGCTGTGCCGCCGGCGACCTCAGCGAGCGGGCCTTGCCCGACCGCCAGGCCGCGACGTGCCGCGTGGCGAGTTCCGGTTCGGTAAAGCCTAGTCCCTTGAGCTCGCTCGCAAGAAGGTTCGGGTCGTTCGAAAGGCGGTCGTCGCCCTCCGGCGACAGGCTGTCGAATAATGAGCCGGCCGCTTCCACATGGGGTTCGAGCAGGCGCAGGAGAGCGCTGCCCGAATCGAGCCCATGCAGATGCGCGACATTCTCGAGGGCCTCGGGCACCGCGGGAAGCATGTGAGTCTGAGCGTCCTCGACCATTTGAACACGATGCTCGATCGTTCGCAGCAATCGGTATGCTTCGCTGAGCACCGACGCAGACTTCTCATCCATTCTCCCCGTCTCAACGAGCGCCGCTAATGCATCCAGCGTGGCGCGGTTGCGCACCGACATGTCGCGGCCGCCATGAATCATTTGCTGGATCTGGACGAAGAATTCGATTTCGCGGATTCCCCCGCGCCCGCGTTTCAAGTCGTACCCGGGGCCAATCTTCGCGCCTTGGGCGAAATGGTCGCGGATCCGCGCGGAAATCTGCCGCACGTCCTCAATAACGCCGAAGTCGAGCGACCGCCGCCAAACGAAGGGGCGTATCGCCTCCAGGAAGCGCTCGCCGAGTTTTTTGTCGGCGGCGCAGGCGCGCGCACGGATGAAGGCAGCACGCTCCCACGGCGCGGCGCTCGACTCATAGTGAGAGATGGCGGCGTCCACCGGCAGAACGATGGGCGTGACCTCTGGCGAGGGCCGCAGTCGAAGATCGACCCGTGCGACATAGCCGTCGGACGTCCGCCGCTGGAGAAGTTCGATCACCCGCCGGCCGATGCGGACCGCCGACTCCCCCGCGTCGTCACGATCGCGCTTTGCGAGCATTGCGGGATCGAACAGGAAAAGCAGGTCGACGTCAGACGAATAATTCAGCTCACCGCTGCCGAGCTTGCCCATTGCGATCACAGCAAAACCCGCGGCACCGGCGCCCGGCACCCGCTCCTCGATCGCTTGAGCCAGCGCACGATCTATTGCGGAATCCGCAAAATCGGAAAGCAATGTTGTCACCTGTTCGAGCTCGATCTCTCCCGAAAGGTCCCCCAGCGCGACTGCGAGGGCCAAAGCGTACCGACGCCTCCTCAGCTCGACTTCGACTTCGGGCGCGACTTTAGAGAGAGCGACGTCAATTGCCGCCGAAGTCCCAATGCCAAGGAACGTCTCGGCCACATCCGGAAGCTGCTCGATCGCTTCACGCAGGAAGGGAGAATGAGCCTTCGCGCGGATGACCGCGCTTTCACGAGTCTTAGTGTTGCCGTCAGACCTCATTCGACGAACAGATGGCCGAAAATGCCCTTCGACGAAACTTCCCCCGCGTTTTAGTCGTTTGTCTCTCAAATGAAGCTGGAACGAGAAAACGTTGCGGCGTCGGAATTAGATAGCATGGACCGTCGGGTCATTCGTGTGGACATTCCGCCCGCTCACGCCGGTATCACGGCCGCGCTGCGCCGCGCCTTCGAGGCTGCGGCGGCAGAGCCGAGCGACCGTGATTTTGCGGAGCTGTTGCGGAAGTTGAACTGAAAGGAATCGCCGCGATCACTCGCGTTCGTGGTCCCGGCTTAGTTCATCCACCTCGCCCATGATTGTCTGCAGGGCTGACTTGTCAGGGTCGGTCCGGTGTTGCCGACGCGATGGCAATTTGCCGCTCGAAAGCAATTGTTCGAGCGCAACCCTTCCGCGCGCCACGCGGCTTTTGATCGTGCCGACCGCGCAGCCGCAGATTTCCGCAGCTTCTTCGTAGGCGAACCCGCCCGCGCCCACCAGGATCAGCGCCTCGCGCTGGGGCTGCGGCAAATGCATCAGCGCCCGCTGCATGTCGCCAAGCTCGATGTGCCGGTCCTGGCTTGCGGGTGCTGCGAGGATCTTCGACGCGGTAATATCGTCCCATTCGCCCTTGAACCGGGCTCGCCGCATCTGGCTCAGGAACAAGTTGCGCAGAATAATGAAGGTCCAGGCACGCATGTTCGTGCCGGCCTGGAAGCGCTGGCGCGCAGCCCATGCCTTCAACAGCGTTTCCTGGACGAGGTCGTCCGCAAGATCGCGGCTTCCCGAAAGGGACCGGCCGAATGCACGCAAATGCGGAATAACCGCCGACAGCTGTTCCTTGAATTCCGGATCCGACAACGGGACGTGTTCGGCCGGGGCTTCGCTCAGTTCCTCAATACGATCTTCAGCCAAGGACTGATCCCCACCCGTTATGCACACGGCCTTGGAGCCGTGAGGTTTGATCCAAGATGAACAGCGAACGTGGCAGAAGCTAGGTGCTCAAGACCGCCCGACGAAGACGATGATCGCAAAAAAAATCACGACCAACAGCGTACCGATGACCAGCACGTTGCGCGCAACGCCGGGCGTTGACCCGGCTCGCGCCTCAGTGGTGGTTTCCCGAACGGAGGGTTCGGTGTGCAGCGGATCGACCATTAAGCTCTCGTCACGAAATCACTGTTCCCCCGGCCAACGCGCCTGCCCGGCCCCTGTTCCGTGATCAGGCGGCAGGAACGGTGGCTGCGTCGAAGAACAATGCTTGTGCGATCGCCGCTTTAACGGTCGAACGCTGGAATGGCTTGGTGATCAGGAAGGTAGGCTCCGGTCGAGTTCCGGTCAGCAAGCGCTCCGGGAACGCTGTGATGAAGATCACCGGTACCGAGAACTCGGCTAGGATGTCCTTTACCGCGTCGATACCGCTTGAATCGTCGGCAAGCTGAATGTCGGCGAGCACCAATCCCGGCGGGTGCTGCCGCGCCTGGGCGACCGCTTCGTCGCGCGTGACGGCAACGCCAGTCACGTTGTGGCCGAGGTCACGAACGATCGTCTCGATATCCATCGCGATGATCGGCTCGTCCTCGATGATGAGCACATCCGCCAGCGTCTGGCGCTCGATTTCCTCGAGCGCCTCGGCGACGAGCGAATCCACGTCCGCGGGAGACGCGCCGATCAGATAGGCGGTGTCCTCCGAGGAAAATCCCTCGAGCGACGTGAGCAACAGCGCCTGGCGAGACAAAGGGGTGATTCGCGATAGGCGCGCCTGCGCGATGCCCTCTGCGCCAGTCAGGCTCTGGGATGGCTCCTCGCCTTCCTCGATATTGGCGGTCGACCAGATCGCATGGAACGTCTTGTAAAGTCCAAGCCGCGGATCGACGTCGCGCGGGAATTCGTCGGGCTGCGCCACGATTGCCTCTAACGTCGCGCGAACGAACGCATCCCCGTGCGCCTGGCTGCCCGTCAGGGCACGCGCATAACGGCGGAGGAATGGCAAATGTGGAGCGAGTTCCTGGCCAAGCGACATAAGTGAAGGCTCTCCATCAAATCGATTTGCCGCGTCTTTGGCGGCGCCTCGGAATTGTTGCAACCCTGGAAGGACCGTTCGTCAGCCCGGCTTTCTTCCGCCCCCAGAGAATGATCAGCACTGGAACAAAGCACCGGCCATTTGGTTTCCCTCCCGGGCTAACCGCACGTGAAATCTACGACTGTGGACGAAGCAGTGGTTGGCCCAAGCTGTATCGGGGTTGGACAGATCCACAGTTAGACCGTTGCGCCGCAAGGCTGAATTTGTATGACGCGCGCTTGTACCCGCGCGAGGGGGGACGAGAGGTTGAGTGCCAAAAATAAGGGCGAGGCGGAAGGAGCAGGGAACATCAGGCGCTCCAGGTCATCCTCGGCTTCCGACAGAAAATCCCGCAAGCAGCGATCCGGCGACCTCGGACGCGCCTTGCGCACGATTTACGACGATACGCTTCGCGAGCCCGTCCCCGACGATTTCGCCGATCTCATCGGGAAGCTCAGCTAGGTTCGTCGGCTGGAGCGCTGAATGAGCGCGGCGGAACGATTCGCCCGTCTTCCGACGGCAGCCAAGCTCCTCCTCATACTCACCGCGGTGCTCCTGCCGATCGGTATCGGCCTGGCCTACGTCGGTCAGGAAGGCATTCGCGAAGCCAATTCGGCATTGGAAGGCCGCAGCCAAGACCAGGCGCAGGTGGCCGCTCGGTCAATCGAAAGCTTGATTGCCCGTAACGCCCTGGCGTTGCGCATTGCCGCCAACGGCGGCCTTGAAGGCGGCGCATCGAGGGCTTGCGACCGAGCGCGCAACGCGCTTGCGATCGCGCCGGCGGTGTCCCAAGCGTTCGAACTCGAATCTCCGGATGGGAATCCCATCTGCCAAACCGTCAGCCTCGGCGACACGAGCTCGCTCCCGGTGACGGCGCCCGGCGCAATTACGGTGCAAATCTCTCCTGCGGGGAATGCCATCGCGCTTCGCACCGGAGTCATCAATGGCATGGCTACAGCCGTGATCCCCCTGCAGGAGCTGCGCGCCGCCATCTCGGACGCGGGATTCGACATCCCTCTCCTCGTCATTCGCGACCGCGACGACGAACTAACGCTCATCGACCCGGGCGAGGGCGTCGACGATCTCGCAGTCAGCGACTGGCCCATCGCCGGCACCGATCTGAAAGTTCGTGTGGGCATGGCCGAACAGCGCATCACTACCGCCGACCGTCTCTTATTACTCCTTCCGCTCCTGATGTGGGTCGCGGCCGCGCTGATCGCCTGGCTGCTCGTTTCGCGGTTGCTCATCCGCCCTCTCAAGCGGCTCCAGCGATCCGTTCAGGGATACGACCCGGCGCAAGGCCCGCTCCAGCTTCCGCGAAAGGTAGGCCCGTCGACCGAGATACAGGACCTGCGCGATGCCTTTGGGAGGGCGTTTTCACGGGCCGAGGAATCCGAACGTGAGGTCACGACAGCTCTCGAAGGGCAGAAGCGGCTGGTGCGGGAAGTCCACCATCGCGTGAAGAACAACCTGCAGGTGGTGGCCTCCCTGCTAAACATTCACGGACGCAGCGCGGCGACCACGGAAGCGCGCGCCGCTTATGCCTCGATCAGCCGGCGAGTGGGCGCTCTTTCCATCGTACACCGGAACCATTTCGCCGAGATGGAGGAAAGCCGGGGAATCGCGCTTCGGCCGCTGCTTACCGAGCTTGCCGCGGAGCTCCGCGCAAGCGCACCGGAGGCCGCGCGTGGACTGATGATCGAGCTGGACCTCGACAGTGTTTACACGACCCAGGATGCCGCGGTTGCCGTGGCGTTCCTCGTCACCGAAATCGTTGAGTTCGCGATGCTGAACTGTCCGCAGGACCCAATCGAGGTATCGCTTCGGCGGAGCAGTGAGCTGACGGGCCGGCTTACTCTCAACAGCCGGGTGCTCGTTCCCGAAGGCGACTCGAACGAAACGCCAGAGAAAGTTCAATTCGAGCGGATCGTCGGGGGTCTGGCGAAGCAGCTCCGATCCAACCTCGACCGCAAGCTGGGCCGCTATAGCGTTGATCTGCCGGTGTTTCCCGCCTGATGCGATCGCCGAGATCGTTACGGCTGTAGCCAAAAAAAGATTCTGATCGCCGGAACTGTTCTCGAAGAAGGGGCGTTATGCAGTTCGGATAGTGACCTTTTGCCCCCCCGCTCTCGCTATCCGCTTAAATGGGCCCGGAACCGCCAACCCTCCCCCCCCCCGGTGGCGCTTCCGGGCCCTCTTCTGTCTGGGGCTCAGCAACTTCGGCACCTTCTGACCGCGCGGCTCGCCTCGCGGCGCGCCAGTGCGTGATACGGATCGCCAGGATCGCCAATTCGTAAAGGCCGTACAGCGGCACTAGCAGGATCAGCATTGACACGACGTCGGGTGGCGTCAGCACCGCAGAAACCGCGGCGGAGGCCACGATGGCGTAGCGCCGTGACTTCGCGAGTTGCTCGCGCGTGACGATTCCTGCCCGCTCGAGGATCATCAGCAGGATCGGCAGCAGGAACGCGGCGCCGAAACCAAACAAAAATCGGGTGACGAAATTAAGGTAGTTTCCGACGCCGGGCAGAGCTTCCTGGCTGACGCCGCCCACATCGCCTTGGAACCCAAGCAGGAAATGCAGGGCCCAGGGCATTGCGATGAAATATGCAAAAGTGGCCCCGCCGGCGAAAAAGAAGGGTGTCGCCAGCAGGAAGGGCAAGAAAGCCTTTTTCTCCTTCGCGTAGAGGCCGGGCGCGGTAAAACGCCACAGTTGCGTCGCAAGCATCGGGAAGCTGAGCATGAAGGCCGCGAACAGCGCGACCTTCACCTGCACGAAGAAGGCTTCAAAAATGTCCGTGTAGATGAGCTTGCCTTGCCCTGCTTTCAGCAGCGGCTGCACCAGGATCGCGAAGATATCCTTCGCGAATGCAAGGCAGATGAAGAAGGTCACGACCAAGGTCGCAAGGCACCATAGGAGGCGGCGCCGGAGCTCGATCAAATGCTCGAGCAGCGGCTGCTTTGTCTCGTCGATGTCCTTCATGGAAGGGGCCGCTCGGTGGGCGGGCGCGGGTCTTCGTCGGCGTCACCGGGCTTCATGACCGGAGGCATCGCATCTGGCTGGCCAGCGCCGCCGAGCTCATGGTCCGGCGGATAAAGCCGCATGATCCGCTCATTCTCCTCGCGCCACTTCTTCTCCATTTCTTCCAACTCGGCTTCGCGCATCATGCTTTCGATGCCGGAAGTGAAATGGCGCGCCATGCCTCGAACGCGGCCCATCCAATAGCCGATCGCCCGCAAGACTTTCGGGAGGTCCTTGGGACCGATGAAGATTAGAGCAAGGATCGCGACGACCGCTAGCTCAGTGCTGTCGACGCCAAACATGGCGGATGCCCCTCAGGGCTTAGCGCGCTTGATCGTCCCGCGGCGGCGGGGCGGCGCTGTCCTCACGGCGGGGCGTCACGTCGATCGGTTCGTCCTGGCGAATCTGGCGCGGCGGCTCGGAACGACGCTGCTCGTCGTAGCGCTGACGCTTTTCGTCATCCTCGTCTGCCATGCCCTGCTTGAAGCTTTTCAGGCCTTTGGCAACGTCTCCCATCATCGCGGAGAAGCGGTTGCCTCCAAAGAGCAGCAACACGATGACCGCGAAGATCAGGATATGCCAGATGCTAAAACCGCCCATGGGGAAACTCCTTTGAGGCGGGTATCTAGCCCTCCTCGTCCTCGCTTTCCAGTTGCTCTTCGCCGAGCGACTGGAACATGCCCTCATCGAGCGGATCCAGCAGCCCGGCAGCCTTCAGATCGTCAATGCCGGGCAGGTCGCGGCGCGAACCAAGGCCGAAGTGGGTGAGGAACTCCTGCGTGGTCGCATAAAGCAAAGGCCGACCGGGCGCTTCCCGTCGCCCAGCAGGACGAACCCACCCCGCATCCATCAGCACGTCGAGCGTACCCTTGGAGATCTGCACTCCGCGAATTGCCTCGATCTCAGCCCGGCTGACGGGTTCATGATAAGCGATGATCGCCAGGGTCTCGGTCGCTGCCCGGGAAAGGCGGCGCGGCTCCTCCCGGGTTCGACGCAGCAAGTGCGCGAGATCGGGTGCGGTCTGGAAGTGCCACCGGCCGCCACGCTCGACCAGCTCTATCCCGCGCCCCTCATAGTGCGCCGAAAGTTCGCCAAGCGCGATCTCTATGTCGCCGTCGCCAACATGCTCGCGAAGCTCGTCGGTGCTGAGTGGTGACGCAGAAGCGAACAGGGTCGCTTCCACAGCTCTGGCAAACTCATCCATCAGGCCGCCCTTCGGAGGCGGATCGGCGCGAAAGCGTCCTCCTGGACGAACTCCAGGCGACCGCGTCTGGCCAGCTCCAGCATCGCCAGGAAACTTGACGCGAGCGACGAGCGCCTGAACTTCGAGTCTTGAGTTGTCGGCAGGAAGCTTTCGAGGAAAGTCCAGTCCAGCGCTGCCCCGATCATTCGTCCGACGCGCTCGATCGCCTCGTCCAGCGTCATCACCGAACGCGCGTGAACGACGTGCATCGCCGGCGCCGTGCGCGCCTTGACGGCACCATAAGCGGCAAAGAGGTCGAAATCGCGCACCTGCCACGCAGACTTCCGAACCAGCCGGAGGCCTTCCGGCGCGCCGCGAAGGAATACGTCGCGCCCGACGCGATCGCGCCCGAGCAAGCGAGCACCGGCCTCGCGCATCGCGTCGAGCCGCTGAAGGCGCATCTGCAGGCGGAGGGCGATCTCTTCAGGACTCGGATCCTGCTCCGGATCCTTGGGAAGCAGCAGGCAAGATTTGAGATATGCCAGCCAGGCGGCCATCACCAGATAGTCGGCAGCAATCTCAAGCTTCAGCGCGCGGGCTTCGGCAAGATAGGTCAGATATTGCTCGACCAGTTCCAGGATGGAGATTTGCGCGAGATCGACCTTTTGGGCCCGAGCCAGGTTCAGCAGGAGGTCGAGAGGCCCCTCCCAGGCGCCCAGGGTCAGCGTAAGCTCGTCCGACTGGCGGACCGGTTTGCTGTTGAAATCCGCGTCGGTGTCCATCTCAGGCCAGCGCCAGCAAGGCGTCGCGCTTCGCGACCATCTCGGCAAACTCCGGCCCTTCGTCGTCGACGAGCGTCGACGCCATAGCCCGCGCCAATCTCGCCTCCGCCTCGGGCGCGAGATCGCCAACATGCGCGGCCACATCGAGCATTTCATCGAACTTGCCGGAGCAATGCAGCACGGCATCGCAGCCTGCCAGGAGCGATCGCTTTGCGCGCTCTCCCGGCGTTCCGGACAAGGCCTCCATCCCGATATCGTCGGTCATCAGGAACCCGTCGAAGCCAATGCGCGTGCGAATGATGTCTCGAATGATTCCCGGCGATTGGCTTGAGGGCCTTTCGTCATCCCATTGGGTGAACAGGATGTGGGCGACCATCCCCATGGGTGCCCATGCAAGCCGCTCGAACGGCTCAAGGTCGGTCTCAAGATCCTCGGCGCTGGCAGTAACCACCGGCAGTTCCTTGTGGCTGTCGACCAATGCGCGTCCATGTCCCGGAATGTGCTTGACGACGCCGACGACCCCGGCGGAGGCGAGCCCATCGAGCACCGCACGTCCGAGCGCCGCGACCTGCATCGGCTCCGAGCCCATTGCCCGATCGCCAACGATGTCACTGGCCCCTTTCTGCCGGACGTCGAGCACGGGCAGGCAGTCGACGTTCACGCCGACCTCTCGAAGCATCAAGGCGAGGGCGCGCGCATTGGCGCGAGCCGCCTCGATCGCGGACGAAGGAGCGATGCGGTAGAGGCGGTCGAACGCCTCGCCCGGTGGAAAGGCAACCCACTCGGGTGGCTTCATCCGCGCAACGCGACCTCCCTCCTGGTCGATCAGGACAGGAAGGTCGGCTCGTCCATGGATTGCGCGAAGATCGTCCGTCAGGCGCGCAAGTTGCGCGCGATCGATGCAATTGCGCGCGAACAGAATATATCCCGCGGGATCGGCATCACGGAAGAAAGTGCGTTCGTCTTCGTTCAGCTCGGCGCCGGCCAGGCCATAGATCGCCGCCTGCATCAGCGTGCCACGAAGCAGTTCTCGCCTGCTGCCTTCAATGCCTGGCAGGCTTCGCGGGCTGCGGCCGGCGAGGGAGCGCCAGCGCGAAGTCGGATCCCGCCGGGAAAGGGCACGATCATCTTGCTGAGCGCCGCAACGCTAGGGAACCTCGCGGCAAGCGCGCTCCATGCCCGCTCCGCCTGCGCCTGATTCTGGAAGGCACCGAGCTGGATTACGCTGCCGGAGCCGCCGGACGTGGGAGGTTCCGCCGGGAGGGGAGTTTTCCCTTCGGCGGGCGCCGCCGTCGGCTTCGGCTCCTGCTTGGGTTCGGGCTTGGGCGCCGCGACCGGCGTTTCCGGCACGGCGCTGAGATCCAGCTGTGCGTCCTTGTCCTCACCGGCGCTGGTCTCGAAGGCGGTCTGGCTTTCGCCGGCAACATCGAGACCACCCGGGTTCGGTGGCTTTACTTTGTACGGCCCGGCTTCTGCCCGGATCAACTCGGGCGGGCCGCTAACATCGCCGCCGCGGCTGCCGAGCCAGAAAAACGTGCCCGCCACCAGTGCTCCCGCAGCAAGGACGACGAGGAGGGCGGCAAGCATCTTGCGCCCCGAAACGCCGCGCGGCTCGTCTTCGTCTTCAACCGCCTGCAGCCAGGGCAGTTGTCCGTCGTCGTAAGTGCCGCGCTGGTCTGTCATCGCTCAACCTTGGCCTTCCAGGGCAGCCCGACCACGGCACAGCTGAAATGAATCGTCTGCATCCTTTGGCAAAGAACCTCCGAATGCGCCTGCGATGTCGTTCCGATCTGGAAGCGATAGAAAGTCCTTCCGCGCGAATTGCGGTCCGTGACGACAGTGGCCGGAAGCCGGCCGACTGCAGGATAGGCACGCTGCATGCGCCGCCAGCCGAGCTTGGCCTGCTGCCGAGTCCCGAATGCGCCTATCCTCACGACCCGGCCGTAGGCGCCCTTGCTTTCGGTCGATGGCCACAGCCGCAGCGGTTGCGGCTTTGCAACCGCCGGCGGAGTTGCAGCCGCTGGCGCGGTGGCCGGTTTCGCCACTTCGGATTTCGCCGATTCTGGCTTCGCAGTCGCGCGCTCCTGTTCCTCCACGGTCTTGGACAAATCGCTGCTCTTCATGTCCATCGGCGAGAGTTTTCTCGAGCGAACTAAGGTTCGCCGAACCGGTGACGGCGGCACGGCGATGGTAGGGGTCGGGGACGGCAGAACTTCAGGCGCGGTAGCGATCGGCACCTGCGGCTGAATATTTGAGGCGGCTTCAGGAAGCTTTGCCGTCGACTGCGTTGGGGGAGGTGCGAGCGCTTCCGGGGACTCCCGGGCCGACTGCGTGCCCAGCCAGAAGGAGCCGCCCGCTACCAGCAGTGCAGCCGCCACAGCCCATCCAGCCAACTCACGACCGCTCGGCGACCTCGGCCGTGACTTCGTCCGAACAGGTGTGGGTGCGGCGCGCGGCGTTTGAGCCGGCTCGTCGTCAAGCCACGGCAGCCGGTCCATGCCGACCGCCGCCTGGGCGTCGGTCATTGTCAGCGCATCTCCTCGGTCGCGGTGACCCCCATGAGCCCTAAACCGCTCCGAATAATTTGCGCGATTCCGAGAGCCAGTTCCAGCCGCGCGCGAGAAAGCTGTGGATTGTTTTCAAGCAGGAAACGCCGCGAGGGATCGTCGTTTCCCCTGTTCCACAAAGCGTGAAATTCGGCAGCCAAATCATAGAGGAAGAAAGCGATCCGGTGCGGCTCGTGCGCCATGGCCGCGCTTTCGATCGCTCTTGGGTATTGGGCGGCTCGCCTAACGAGAGCGAGTTCCTCATCATCCAGCAGCGCCAGATCGGGATGCTCAGAGAGATTAACGCCGGCATCCGCAGCCTTGCGCTTCAACGAGCTGATCCGCGCATGGGCATATTGGACATAGAAGACCGGATTGTCCTTGGAAGCTTCGAGGACCTTCGCGAAGTCGAAATCCAGGGGCGTGTCCGCGCGCTTCGTGAGCATCATGAAGCGCACGACGTCCTTGCCGACCTCATTTACGACGTCAGCGAGCGTAACGAAGTCGCCGGCCCGCTTCGACATCTTCACCGGCTCGCCGGCGCGGAACAGGCGCACCATGTTCACGATCTTGACGTCGAGATCGACGCGACCGTCGGTTAGTGCCTTCACCGCCGACTGCACCCGCTTCACGGTGCCGGCGTGGTCGGCGCCCCAGATGTTGACCAGATGGTCCGCGGATTGAGCCTTTTCCCAATGATAGGCCGCGTCCGATCCGAAATATGTCCAGCTGCCGTCCGACTTCTTCATCGGGCGGTCCTGATCGTCGCCGAACTGCGTCGACCGGAACAATGTCAGCTCGACGGGCTCCCACTCGTCGTGGGGATCGATGCTCTTCGGCCGCTCAAGCTCACCTTCGTAGACGAGGCCTTTCTCGCGAAGGACCTCCATCGCGCGGGTGACGGAACCCGATGCCTGCAACTCCGCTTCGGAAGAAAATTTATCGTGATGGATATCGAGGAGGCCAAGATCGTGCCGGATAAGGTCGAGCATCGCCTTGATGGCAGCCTCCCGAAACGGAGCTAGCCACTCTGTCTCGGGCGCATCGACGAATTTGTCGCCATATTCGGCAGCGAGCAGCGTGCCGACAGGCTTCAGATAATCGCCCGGATAGAAGCCTTCGCCAATCTCCCCGATCTCCTCGCCCAGCGCTTCGCGGTACCGAAGATGCACGGACCGGGCGAGCGTATCGACCTGCGCGCCCGCGTCGTTGACATAATATTCCTTCGTGACGCGGAAGCCGGCGGCCTCGAGAAGGCGGGCGAGGCTGTCCCCCACGACTGCTCCCCGGCAATGACCCACGTGCATCGGCCCCGTGGGGTTTGCCGAGACATATTCGACGTTCACGCGCTCGTTCGCGCCGATCTTCGACAGGCCATATTTCTCCCCGTCCCGAACGATAGTGCGCAATTCGTCGCGCCAGGCGTCCGGGGACAGGCGAAGGTTGATGAAGCCGGGTCCCGCGACCTCCACAGAAGCCACGGGCGGCAATGCCTGAAGCTTTGGCTTGATCGCCTCGGCAAGCACCCGCGGATTCGTCCCGGCCGGCTTCGCCAGCACCATCGCAGCATTGGTGGCGAGATCGCCATGGGAAGGGTCGCGCGGCGGCTCTACAGTTACGTTCTTGCGGTCAAGCTCCGGAGGCAGCGTGCCGTCGGCAACGAGGTCGTCAAGCACTCCATCGAGAAGCGCGGCATATTGGGCGTACAGGCTCAATTTCAGTCCCGAATTTCCGGAAAGCGTGCGCCTCTAGCGCAGCCGCGCCCGAACGTCACCTGTCAGAACCGGTCGGGCAGATGTACCGGTCCAACCAGCTCTTCATGCCGGGCGATTGCGAACCGATCCGTCATCCCGGCGATGAAGTCGCCCATGTTCCGCAGCTTTCGCTCCTCGTCGCCTTCGCCGCGCCAAGCCTCCGGCAGGAGTGATGGGTCGTTGCGATAGGCGGCCGCGAGGTTCGTCACGACCCGCTCGGCCTCAAGCCGCACAGCTTCGAGCTCCGTTGATCCATAGAGGCGATCGTAGAGGAAGCGCTTCAACTCGCGCTCTTCCGCCGCGAGATCGACTGAAAAGCCGGCAAGCTGCACGCCTGCCGCGCGAACATCGTCAATCGTTTCGACTCCAGCTTCTGCGACGCGCCTCTGAGTCTCCGCCAGCACATCTTCGACCATGGTCCCGATCATGTCACGGGTGAGTGCGCGTTGCCGCTTATCCGTGGAGATTCCGGGATGACGCTCGGCCACCCGATCCCACAGCCGGTTGACGATCGACAGCTCCCGCAGCTCGTCGATGTCTAGCAGGCCGGCCCGCAGTCCGTCGTCGACATCGTGATTGTCATAAGCAATGTCGTCCGAGATCGCTGCGACCTGGGCTTCAAGGCTCGGCCAACTCGTCAGGTCGAGGTCCCACTGGCTGTTCGCTTCCCTGAGCGCCCATGAGGGATCGAGCACCGGCCCGTTATGCTTTGCCAAGCCCTCGAGCGCTTCCCAGCTGAGGTTGAGTCCGTCGAAGTCCGGATAGGGCATCTCCAGCAAGGTGAGGATGCGTATGGTGTGCGCGTTGTGGTCGAACCCGCCGGCCTCGGCGAGCGCTGCGTCTAGCGCATTTTCACCCCCGTGACCGAAGGGAGGGTGGCCGAGATCGTGGGCAAGACAGAGCGCCTCGGTCAGGTCTTCGTTCAGTCCCAACGCTCGCGCAATGGTGCGGCCGATCTGCGCGACCTCAATGCTGTGCGTCAGCCGCACCCGATAGTGATCGCCGTCAGGAGCAACAAACACCTGCGTCTTGTGGCGCAGGCGGCGGAAGGCGACAGAATGGATGATACGATCGCGGTCGCGCTGGAAGATGTCGCGCGGACCGCGCGGACCTGGGTCAGGCTCTGGATGGCGACGGCCCACCGACATTGCCGGCTGGGCGACGACGCCTGGAGGAAGCTTCATTATGTGCCGAGTGGCACAATCGTATCGGATTCGGAACTGGTCCAGCTGAATGCGTTGATGCCCACGGATTCCAGGTCCTGCTGGAAGATCTGCGCGTCGGAGCTGCCGCGGAACGGTCCGATCACAAGTCGAGAACGGTCCGGGCTCCTGGCGACATAGCCGCTTATACCGTCAAACAGGTCGCTGTTGCGGGACTTGATACGGCGGAACTGACCCGAAAGCGCATCGGCATTCTGACCGCTTGCGAGCTGTAGCCAGAGCTTTTTCTCTGAGGCCGTGGCGGGACTTGGCCGGGCTTGGGCAGCGCGCGCCGGAATCTGGGCTGACGCCAAATGCGCAGGCGGCGCCGATTGCCAGCTCGGAGTTGCTTGCGCAGCGGGCCTCGGAGCGCGCAGCAATTGATCGATCGGCAGAGCCGGAGAGTCGGCGGATGAGTAATTCACCGACGGAGCTGAAGGCGCCGGTGGCGGTCCGCCGTAAGCATAAGTGTCGGACGTATCCGGGAAGATTCCGAGGTTGACGGCAGCAGCCTTCTGGCCCGCCGGCAGCGCGGGCAGACGCTTCAGGAACGGCGCGATGCTCGACCAGCTACCGGGCATTGCGGCATCGAACGCGGCCATGGCCCCGTTGCTGTCGCCGCTCAACGCGAGAATGAACGCACGGCAGCGCCGCGCACCGGCATCGCCGCCGAGCGACGCCAGCGTCTGTAGCGCCTCGGACTGTTTACCGCTTATCGCCAGGCTCAGCGCCAACCGGCGGCGAGCTTCCGCGCCATCGGATCCAATGAGTGCGGCACGGTAATCCGCCTGCGCCTCCGCTTGACGGCCGAGCAGATCGTAGGCGAGGCCACGATCGGCACCGATCACAGCAACAGGCGCTCCGAGCTGCTGCGCGCGGGCGAAATATGGAAGGGCGGCCTGCGCCTCTCCGTTGGCTACTGAAACTGCGCCCATGCCTGCCTGCGGCAGCGGACTGCGCGGGTTTGCCTCGTCGGCACGCGCGAAGAAGCCCGCAGCAGCCTGCGCGTCACCGACCGCGAGAGCGGCTCGGCCCGCGCCAATCAACGCCGAAAAATCGGTGGGGGTGGACGCCAGCAGGCGCACGTAGCGCGCGAGCGCGGCAGAAGGGGTCTCCGCATATTGTGAATAGCTCGACTGAGCCGACGCAGGCGCGACTGAAAAGGCCGCACCCGCACAGGCCAGCGCCAAAACCAGTGATCTGCGCATCGCTCCCCGCATCAAACTCCCCGTGGAGTAGAGAATCTTACGGAGAGCTTTCTGCCTAGATGCTTTACGATGAGCCGTGCCGACGCGGCGGTGAGGCGGCTGCTGTTTCGCATTTCCCGCCGCCGAATAGACAAAAAAGGCGGCCCCGGAGGGCCGCCCGATGGTGTTTGAGGACGTCTGACTACTGGTTATTCTGCCGGTTGAGGAAACGCGGAATATCGATCGGCTCGCGGAAGCCGGGTTCATCGCCCTCGATCTGCGCCTTGGGAGCGCCGCGAGCGATGTTCGACATACGCTCGAACAGGGTTCCCCCGGCAGTTCTAGTACCCGCATCCACGGCGTCGTCATCGTCCGGCGGAGCAATCGGCGGCGCACCCACGGGTGCCGTCAGGATGTCGTCGGCATCCAGGAGAAGCTCGTTCTCGTCATCTGTCTCATCGCCGAGTTCGAGCGCCGCCTCTTCGTCGGATTCAGGCGCTTCCGCTGTTTCCGGCTTTGCGAAGTTGGCAGCGGGCACCGGGGCAGCGGCACGCTGCGGGAAGGTGAAGACCTTGCCCGGAGCCGGCTGGGCCGAGGCCTCCGCCTCGATGCCGGTCGCAACCACCGAAACCCGAATCTTGCCGCCAAGGTCGTTGTTGAAGGCCGAGCCCCAGATGATGTTCGCGTCGGGGTCAACCAGCTCCTTGATATGGCTGGCGGCCTCGTCGACCTCCATTAGGCGCATATCCTCGCCGCCGGTGATCGAGATGATGACGCCCTTGGCGCCCTTCATGCTGACCCCGTCGAGCAGCGGATTGGAGATCGCCTTTTCTGCCGCCTCGATCGCCCGGTTGTCTCCGTCTGCTTCGCCCGTTCCCATCATGGCCTTGCCCATCTCGCTCATCACCGAACGAACGTCGGCGAAATCGAGGTTGATGAGTCCCGGCATGACCATGAGGTCGGTGATGCCGCGAACGCCCTGTTGCAGCACCTCGTCCGCCATCTCGAAGGCTTCCTTGAAGGTCGTCTCCGAATTGGCGAGCCGGAACAGGTTCTGGTTCGGAATGACGATCAGCGTGTCGACGTGCTGCTGAAGCTCCTGGATTCCGGAGTCGGCTGAGCGAGAGCGACGGGCCCCCTCAAACGCGAACGGCTTGGTCACGACACCGACGGTCAGGATGCCCTTGTCCCTGGCGGCCTTGGCGATGACCGGGGCCGCGCCGGTTCCGGTGCCGCCGCCCATGCCGGCCGCGATGAAGCACATGTGTGCGCCCTCGAGCGACTGGATGATCTCGTCGAGGGTCTCTTCCGCCGCGGCACGTCCGATCTCGGGCCTGGAGCCTGCGCCCAGTCCCTGCGTGATCTTGAGGCCGAGCTGGATCCGGCGGTCCGCGTCGGAAGCGTTGAGCGCCTGGGCGTCAGTGTTCGCAACGACGAAATCGACACCTTGCACGTCGGCACGCATCATGTTCGCGATCGCGTTCCCGCCCGCACCGCCGACGCCGATCACGCTGATCCGCGGACGAAGTTCGTCGACTTCCGGCCGGATGAAATCGATGCTCATGACCAAAATCCCCCCAAAAGCAGCAACGCGTTGAGCCTACAGGATGAATCTTTGAATCATCGCGAGTCGCAAGCCAAGCGAAAAAGTTAACAATCGCGACGAAAGTGGGGAAAAAGTGGCTAGAAAGACTCACTTTCCGCGTAAACGGCCCCGCCCGGCCGGGGCAGTTGCTCGCAACTCGTCGCGAATTGGCTTAGCTGCGCGGGCTCAGGGGGCTTCGCTGACCGCATACACACCACAAAACGGGTGCCATTTTGTTCGACACGTACACCGAGATCTTCGCGGATCGGGCGAGCAGCTACCATCAGGCAATGGGGCTCGCGCCTGAGGCACGTGCAGCCGAGTTCGAGGCAGTCCTAGAGCCGCTGCGAGGACGGGGCCCGGGCGTCGTGTGCGACATTCCCGCGGGCGGCGGCTATCTTGCTCCCTATCTTCCTCCGTACCTGTCTTATGTCGGGGTCGAGCCGGTTGAAGAGTTCCGGGAGCTTGCGCCAAAGGACCGCGAGACCATCCTCGCGCCGATCACCGAAATTCCGCTTCCCTCGCAATCAGTGGATCACGTGATCAGTCTTGCGGGCCTTCACCATGAAGAACAGCTTCCCCTGGTCTTCAGAGAAATGCGGCGCCTGATTCGCAAGCGAGGCACGGCTGTCCTCGCGGACGTCGCAGTCGGCACGGCGCCTGCTCGCTTCCTGAATGGGTTCGTCGCCTGCCACAACCCTCGAGGGCACAACGGCCGATTCCTCGACGACAAAACATGCCTTTCGTTGGCGGAGTCGTCCTTCCGCGTCGTCGATGACAGCTTGATCAGCGTCCCCTGGCAGTTTCGCGACAGGATCGAGGCAGGCGAGTTCTGCTCGGGCCTCTTCGGCATTGACGCACTCTCGCCGCCCGAGGTCGCCAGTTCCCTCGAGCGCGAGATAGGCCTGGACGCCGCGGGGAGCGGTGTCGAGCTTCGCTGGGTATTGCGGCGCATCGTCTGCGAAGCGGCCTGAGCGACCGATGGCGAAGCTTGTGATCGTCACGCACGAGTTCGACGTATTCGTCCGGCGCGATCCGTCTGGCGCAATTTCCAGCATGTACATGCTCTGGGATGTCATGAACCACCTCGCCGCCATGGGTCACGATTGCCACGTGACGACGGGGCCAAAGCCCCATCCGGGAGATATCGCTCTGTTGCACGTCGATGCGTCGGTGGTCCCTGAAGAATATCTCGCCCTTGCCGCACACTATGAAGCAACGATCAATTTCGCGGCCACGGATATCACCAAGCGCCGTATTAGCAGTCTCCGCTTGGCGCCGGGAGACGATTGGTCCGGGCCGGTGATCGTGAAGTCAAACCTCAACTCGGAGGGCAAGCCGGAAGTCGCCCACAATCGTCTTGCCGAAAACCGCAAGCGAGCGATGCCGCACCCGGGCGCGATGCGCACTCCCTACCGCATCTTCAATCATCGAGACGAGGTCGACGACGCGGATTGGCAAGACCCGTCGCTTATCGTGGAGAAGTTCATCACCGAGCCCGATGCATCGGGCGGCTTTGCGTTCCGCACCTGGGTTTTCATGGGATCGCGGGAGCGCTGCACGCGCTTTGTTGGCCCGAAGCCAATCGGCAAGGCGAACGACGCTGTGGAAAATAAACCGGTCGACGTTCCGCCTGAGCTTCGCGCCGAACGCGAGCGGCTGGGCTTCGACTTCGGCAAGTTCGACTGGATCATGCACGACGGGCACGCGGTTCTGATCGACGCGAACCGCACGCCAGGTACGGCGCGATCGATAGAAAGCTTCATAAGCGCGGGATCCAAGAACCTGGCCGATGGGTTGAATGGACTGATCGCCGACCGGCTCCCGAGGCGATTCAAACGGGGATCTGTTGGATCCTTGGCACGCCAATGACCCACCACAAAGCACCGGCAGCCGCGACCGCGGCGGTCACTACGAACGCAGTGCCGTAACCAGCGCTATCTACGATCGCACCCGTGGCGACCGGACCGAAGATTCCCGAAAGATTCCCGACGGCATTCTGGAAGCCTACCCAGGTTCCCGCCGCTCTCGGCCCGGAGAACATCTGCGCTACTGCATATGTGTTGAGGGACAGCGCTCCGGTCGCCATTCCTGCGACACAAAGCAGCACAGCGATTTCGACCTTCGTGCTTGCATAAGCGAGGCCGAGAACCGCCCCTGCGGCCACCAGCTGACCGAGCATCATCATCCCTCTGCGAACCGACGCTTCGCTCCGGCCATTCCTCGTCCACCAATCGGAGATGCCGCCGAACGTCAGTGCGGCGACGGCCTGCGCCGCATAGCCCAGTGTAGCGAGCAACGTCATTTCGGGGATCGACAGGCCGCGCGACTGTGTGAGGTACAGCGGCAGCCAGGCCAGTATGAAATAGAAGACGTAGTTGCTGGCGATGTGCGCGATGGACATCGACCACAGCGACCACCGCCCGATCAAAAAGCGAATGGGGACATTCGGTTCGACCTTTTCGTCCACAACGTCCAGTCCACGCGTTGTCCTGTGCCAGGGCAGCAGCCAAACGAGCGTCACAACGCCGAAGGCGAGGAAGATCGCGCGCCACCCGAAGGAGGCGAGGATCATCCCGCCGACCAAAGTTCCCGCCGCAGGCCCGAGGGCGATGCCTAGCGCCAGTGCAGCGTTGGCCATACCGCGCCGCTCCGGTGGGACATGGCGAGTGATGATCTTCGATCCGCCAGGAAAAGCGATCGTCTCTCCGACCCCCAGCAGGATTCTGAGTACCAGCAGCGACGCAAAGCCGCCGGCAAGGCCCATCGCCAGGGTGCTCAGCGCCCACAGGACCAAGCCGCCGGCCATCAGGCGATAAACAGAGAAGCGATCGACGAGCCAGCCGACGAAGAGCTGGACCGGCGCGTAAACCCAGAAGAAGGCCGAGACGATGAGGCCGAACTGGGTGGCGCTGAGGCGCAGCTCGGTCTTCATCAAAGGCGCGGCGATACCGATGGCGCCGCGGTCGACATAATTGAGGAAGACGGCGGCGCCCAGGAGCAGCACGAGCAGCCCCACCGACGGCCTTGCTCCACGCGCCGTCAGAAGCCGCCCTTCATGGCGCTGATCAGCCGGCCGAACATCCCCGTGGCCTGCCTGCGCTGGGCGATCGGACCGAGCGCGATGTCGCGAATGTCGCCAGTCCCCGAGCCGGCCAGCAACGCGAGGCCAACGAGCGTCGAGAAAGCCGGGCCGCTGTGGGCGTCCGGAAGGCCGGTAATCTGCTTCGGCCGGCCCACGCGAACTGCACGTCCGAGCACACCCTGCATATAATCCGCGATATTCTTGAGCTCGGCCCCGCCGCCCGTCAGCACCACCTGCCGGCCTACGGGCCCGGTGAAACCGAGGCCTTTCAGCGCTGCCTCAACCTCGTTGGTCAGCTCCTCCACGCGCTGGCGGATCACCATCATCAGCTGGGCGCGCGTGATCTTCATCGGCTCGGCGCCGGGCTCCGCACCAATCTGCGCCGCTTCGATCATCTCATGATTGTCGCGCGGGCTCGTCATCGCAGAGCCGTAGAAGCATTTGAGCCGTTCCGCGTCGCGCCGCTGCACAGCGAAAGCCGCAGCTATGTCGTTGGTAATGTCGCGAGCACCCAGCTCTACCGAGCGCAGACCGACGAGCATGCCGCCAAAGTGCACGGACACATTCGTCACCTCGGCACCAAGCTCGACCAGCGCCACACCGAGTTCGCGTTCCTCTTCGCTGAGGCACGCAAGCGCTGCCGCAATCGGCGAAGCGACGATCGCCTTGACGCCCAGGTGCGCCGAGCGGATGACCGTATCGATATTCCTGAGCGGAGCAGGATCGGCAGCGATGACGTGGATGTCGACGCCGAGCCGATTGGCGAAAAGGCCGATCGGCTGCTGCACGCCCTGCGCGCGATCGATCGTATAGAGGGCTGGGTGAGCGTGCAGAACGACCTGCCCATTGCGGTCGATTGCCCGCCGGCCCGCCCCCATCAGTTCATCGATATCCGATTGCTCGATCGGATGACCGCCGAGCTCGACCTCGACGTTTGCGACATCGCTCACAAGGCCGCCGGCACCGTAGCTCGCCCAGACATCGTCGACCGTCACCGCCGACATGCGCTCGGCGAGCTCGACTGCCTCGCGCACTGCGAACTCGCTTGCTGCCATGTCGGTGATGTATCCGCGCTTGACGCCGCGGCCCTCGCGCTGTCCCGTGCCCAACACCGTCAACCGGCCATCATCGCCGCGCGTGACTATCAAGGCGCTGACCTTCGACGAACCGATGTCGAGTGCCGCGATTACCTCTTGCTCGCTCGGCTGGGCCAACTCGTCGTCCTCAGCCCTTGTTCGCGGCGTCTTCGCCGGAAATCGGCTCGCCGGGAGCACGCGGCAGACGTGCAATCATCTTGCCGGGGATGCGAAGGTCGAAGCGCAGGATTCCGCGGCCGAGCAACCCGGTGGACCGGTCCATCTTCGCGAATTTCTGGAGTGCTGCACCGGCCGCCTGGTTCCCTTCGGGGAGGGCAATGGTCTCGCCCGATTGGAAATTAAGGTCCCACCGACGGCGGCCGACCCATGTGGCGGAAGCTAGCTGCGGCTTGAGGGTCGGAACCCCCGCCATGAGCTGGTCAAGCTCCTGGCTGTGCGCATTCGCCCCCGGCCCAATGAGGAGCGGCAGGTCGGGCATCTTCGAAATCGGAACGCGATCCAGCACCACGCCCTCACCATCGATCAAGGCAAGCTGCCCCTGGTTCTGCCAAAGTGCTGCGGGCGTGCGCTCGACGATATCGATAACCAGCGTGTCGGGCAGTCGCCGCGACACTCGGGCGTCGCTCACCCAACCGAACTGCAGTAGCCGATCGCGGATCGCGCTGACGTTCACAAGCGGCTGCGGCGCCTTGGATTTGCCAGTCGTCTCCGCTGCGCGACGCAATTCATCGGTCACGACTTCATCGACCAAACGGCGGTCCATGCGATTGATCCCGACGATCTGGTACCCGTTGACGATAAAGCCTGCGCGCCCGACGGCGGCAGCGGCCGAACGCTCGGCTTTGGCGGGAACGTCGAGCGCGACCAGCACTACGACGCCGATAGCGAGCATGAAAGCTGCGAAGGTCAGGCCAGCCAGCTTGTTGGCCCGGGCCTGGTCTACGGGCAGCTTCTTGGCGATGTTCTTCGGAACCGTGACCTTGGCCGGCTTGCGCGTCTTGTTGCGCGCGCCGCCCCCGCGACGGACATGGCTGGCGCTCATTTGAGCGCCTCCTCGATCAGCCGCTCGACCAGCTCGCCGTAAGCGATGCCCTTGAGTTTCGCCTGCTCCGGGACGAGGCTCAGCGGCGTCATCCCGGGCTGTGTGTTCACCTCGAGCAGGTAGATGCCGGCTTCCCCTTGCTCATCGTCCCAGCGGAAGTCCGATCGCGACGCCCCCTTACAGCCAAGCAGGCGATGGGCCTTGGCCGCCATGGCCATCATTGATCCGGCGATATTGTCAGGGACCTCGGCGGGGCAGACATGGACAGTCAACCCGTCCGTATATTTCGCGTCATAATCGTAGAAGCCGGCGACCGGCTTCAGCTCGGTGACGGCCAGCGCTTCGTCGTTGATCACCGCGACAGTCAACTCGCGCCCCTTGATGAAGGGCTCGGCGAGAAGCTGGTCGAAATGATGCCACGGTCCTTCGACATCGCGGCCGATCGGCGAGCCGTAATTGCCGTCCGCGGTGACGATCGCGACCCCGACCGACGAACCCTCGTTGACGGGCTTGAGAACGTAAGGCCGCGCAATCGGGTCACGCTCGAACAGGCGTTCACTGTCGACCAAAGTACCCTCGGGCATGCGGACGCCATGCGGGACGAGCACCATCTTGGTCAGCTCTTTGTCGATGGCGATGACTGAAGTTTCGAGACCGCTATGTGTATAGCGCAGGCCCATCAGGTCCATCATGCCCTGCACCGTCCCGTCTTCGCCTGGCGTTCCGTGGAGGGCGTTGAAAACGACGTCAGGCTTCAGCTCCGCCAGCCGCGACGCAACATCACGGTCCATGTCCAGTTCGGTCACATTGGTCCAACCGCGTTCGCGCAGCGCCTCCGCCACCCCGCGGCCGCTCGTCAGCGACACTTCTCGCTCGGAAGACCAGCCGCCCATCAACACGACGACATGCAAATCCTTGTTCATTCCGTGCCGACCCGCTGGATTTCCCATTCGAGAGTGATGTTGCTTTTTGCCTTAACTCGGCGGCGAACTTCCTCGCCCAATGCCTCGATGTCGGCACTGGTTGCGCTACCGAGATTGAGCAGGAAGTTGCAATGCTTTTCCGAGACTTGTGCGTCGCCGATTGTCAGTCCGCGGCATCCTGCCGCGTCGACGAGGGCCCACGCCTTGTGACCAGGCGGATTCTTGAACGTGGATCCCCCCGTCCGGCTGCGCAGGGGCTGCGACTCCTCGCGGGCTCGCGCGATGGCATCCATCTCCGCGCCGATCGCGTCGGGCTTGCCGGGGATCCCGCGAAAGGTCGCTTCCAGGACCACGGCGCCTTCGGGCACTTCGCTGTGCCGATAGGTGTAACCGAGCTTGTCGGCCGGCCATTCCTCTACATCGCCTGATCGCAGCGCGAGCTTTGCCGAAACGAGAATGTCGCTGACTTCGCGGCCATATGCGCCGCCATTCATGCGGACGAAACCGCCAACCGTCCCTGGAATGCCGCGCAGGAATTCGAGCCCGGCGATGCCGGCGTCGCGAGCAGTGGAGGAGACAAGGATACCGCTGGCTCCGCCGCCACAGCGCAACGTCACCTCATCCACACGCTCGATCTTCGCAAAAGGCTTGCCGAGTCGAATGACCACACCGCGAACTCCTCCGTCGCGCACGATCAGGTTGGACCCGAGCCCGAGCGCCATGACCGGCATGTCGCTCTCAATCTGCCGCAGGAACTGAACGAGGTCCTCGGCATCGCTCGGCTCGAACAGCCATTCCGCACTTCCGCCGCTCTTGAACCAGACAAGCGGCGCCAGCGGCGCGTTCGGCGTCAGCTTGCCGCGTACGGCCGGCATGGTTGCGACGGCGCTCATTTAGTCGCCCTCGCACCGCGGACGCCATCCGGAATGGCCGCCGCCCACCTGGTGATGTCACCCGCGCCCATACAGATGATCATGTCGCCTTCGGCGGCGAGGTCCCTCAATTCCCGGCTCAACTCGCCAAGGTCGGCCACGGCGCGGACCATGCGGTGGCCGCGCGCGCGCAGGCCCTCGACAAGAGAAGCCGAATCCACGCCCTCGATCGGCTCCTCGCCGGCCGGATACACCGGCGCGACGAAGACGACGTCTGCGTCATTGAACGCGCTCTGGAAGTCTTCCATCAGCGCCTCGAGCCGGGTGTAGCGATGAGGCTGCATCACGGCGATCACCCGCCCTTCGGCGCCTTCGCGCGCCGCCGAAAGCACGGCGCGTATCTCCGTCGGGTGATGAGCGTAATCGTCGATGACCATCGCACCGTCGACTTCGCCGACATGGGTAAAACGCCGCTTCACGCCTTCGAACTTCTCGAAGCCTGCAACGATCGCGTCGTCAGCGATGCCAAGCTCCAATGCGACCGCGATTGCCGCGAGCGCGTTCTGGACATTGTGACGGCCGGGAATCGGCACGTAGATGGCAACAGTGCGGCGCTCGCCGTCCTTGCCCAGGATGACGGCATCGAACCTGCTACCCCCGGGAACCGGAGTGACATTATCCGCGCGGACATCTGCGAGCGCCGAGAAGCCATAAGTCACGATGCGCCGGTCGCGAATTCGGCCGATGACGTTTTGCACTTCCGGATGGTCGACGCACAGGACGGCGAGGCCGTAAAAAGGCACGTTCTCGATGAACTCGACGAACGCGTCCTTTACCTTGTCGAAGTCGCCATAGTGCTCGAGATGTTCGGGATCGATGTTCGTCACGACCGCGATCGTGCCGTCGAGCCGAAGGAAGCTGCCGTCGCTCTCGTCGGCCTCGATCACCCACCAGTCGCTCTTTCCGAGGCGCGCATTCGATCCGTAGCGATTGATGATGCCGCCGTTGATGACTGTCGGGTCGAGGCCGCCATTGTCGAGGAGGGCCGCGATCATCGATGTAGTCGTCGTCTTCCCATGCGTGCCTGCGACGGCCACCGTCTTCTGCATGCGCATAAGTTCGGCGAGCATCTCGGCGCGCTTGACCCGCGGCAGGCGCCGCTCGGCCGCGGCATCCATCTCCGGATTGTTGTCCTTAATCGCGGAAGAGCAGACGACGACCGCCGCCTCGCCGATATTTTCGGCCGAGTGGCCGATCATGACCTTTATGCCCTCCTTGCGCAGCTTTTCGACGACATAGCTTTCGGCGACGTCGGATCCCTGCACTGTGTAGCCAAGCTGGTGCATCACCTCCGCGATGCCGGACATTCCGATCCCGCCGATCCCGACAAAGTGGATCGTCCCGATGTCCGTGCCCAAGGCCTTCATCATGCGGGGACGCCCCCCGCAGGAGCTCCAACGCGAACGCGAGGTGTGAGTCCCGCTCCGACTTCCACTGGGGCAAGCCCGTTCCCGATCCGCTCGACTAGGTCGGCAAGGTCGCGGGCCGCATGGGGACGACCGACGGAAAGTGCGCGGGCGGCGGCATTGTTCAACGCAATAGGATCGGCCGCCATCGCCTCGATCTGCCGCGCCAGCACTTCGGCCGTAAAGCTCGCCTGCTGGATCGTGCGCGCGCCGCCTGCCTTGGTCATCTCGCGCGCATTGGCCGTCTGATGATCGTCGGTCGCGGCGGCAAAAGGGATCAGGATGGCAGGCCGACCGGCCGCGCTTAGCTCCGCAATGGTCGAAGCGCCCGCGCGGCCAATGAAGAGGTGCGCATCGGCGAGCTTCTCGGCCATGTCCTCGATGTAGGTTGTGAGCTCCGCTGGAATGCCCAGTTCCGCATAGCGGCCGCGAACACCTTCGATGTCCTCCGGCCGGCATTGCTGCACGACCTGCAGGCGCCTGCGCAAAGAGGCTTCGAGCATGCCGAGGCCTTCGGGCACAACCTGCCCGAGCACCGTCGCGCCCTGACTTCCACCCGTGATCAGTATTTTCAATGGTGCGAATTCGTCGAACGGCGGGAACGGAAGTTCGCCAAGTTTCGCGATTTCGATCCGAACCGGATTGCCGACCAGCACCGTCTTCGCGCCATATTTGGGCTTGAGCCGATCGACCTGGTCGTAAGCCGTGCCGATCGCTTCTGCCTCGGCAGCGAGGAGTCGATTAACCCGCCCCAGCACCGCATTCTGTTCGTGAAGCACGGTGGGGATTCGAAGAGCACTCGCTGCGAGCAGGGACGGAAACGCCGGATAGCCTCCGAAACCTACGACTGCATCGGGCCGGTGTTCGCCGTACAACCGCTTGGCCTGCGCCCGCCCGCGGGCCACGGCTCCGAGCGCCTTGATCCATCCGACCGGCCCCCCGCCCAGGCGCCCGGCAGGCAGGATGTGAACCGGTACATTTTCGAAGATGCCGGGGAAGCGCGCCCCGCGCTCATCGGTGATGAGAAGCACGCCATGGCCGCGACTTTTCAATTCCACGGCTAGCGCATGGGCGGGGATCATGTGCCCGCCGGTGCCGCCCGCCGCCAATACAAAGTTCATGCCGTTAAGCTCTCCCCGCTCCATCTCACCACGTAGGGCGAGCGGGTCAGATACGGGTTCCGCCGCGTGAAGGCGAGCAGCAACCCCATGCCGATCGAGAGTGCCAACATCGAGCTTCCGCCATAGCTGATGAACGGCAACGTCATTCCCTTGGAAGGCGCCAGTTGCACGTTGACCATCATATTGATCAGCGCCTGCAGTCCGAACTCGATCACCAGGCCGGCGGCGGCAAGGATCGCGAAGCTGTTTTCCTCGTCGAGCAGCTTGATCAGCACGCGCGCGACAATGCCCAGATAGAGGCACGCGATCGCGAGGCAGGCAATCAGCCCGAACTCCTCGCCGATGACGGAGAAAATATAGTCGGTGTGCGGCTCCGGGAGCCCGAACTTGCGGGTGCCTCCCCCCGGGCCCATGCCGAACAGGCCTCCCGCGGTCAGCGTCCGCATCGCATTCTCGACCTGGAAATTGTCGCCTTCGCCGAAGAGGAAGCCGTCAATGCGAACCGTCGCGACCGGATAAAAGAAATAAGCGAGGATCACCCCGGCGACCGCAGCACCGGCGAGGATACCCAGCGTACGGAGGCTCACGCCGGCCAGCGCAAGCATCGCAATCCATACGCAGCAGTAGATGATGGTCGATCCGAAGTCCGGCTGCTGCATGAGAAGCGCCGCAACCGCTCCCGTGATCAATGCCGAAAGGAGGAACACCGGAAGCGACTTGTCTGCCTCCTTCAGGCTGAGCAGCCAGGCCATGGCGATGACGAAGAAGGGCTTCAGGAATTCGGAAGGCTGGAGCTGGCCGACGCCGATTTCGATCCACCTTTTCGCGCCGTTCACCTCCGGCCCCAGCACGGGCACGAAGATCAGCAGCACGAAGAAGAATGCCGCGCCGAACAGCGAGAGGCGGCGCGCGCGGTCCCTGGGCATCATCGAAATGCCGATCATCACCGGAACGCCGAGCGCGATCCACGCAAGCTGGCGCCAGAAATAATAGAGCTCGGAGAAGTGGACTTTGCCGCCCGAATAGCGCTCGGCGGCGGCCGGCGACGCGGCAGCGACTGCGATCAGCCCGATGCCGATCAGCGTCGCGACAAGCAGGAGCAGGACCTTGTCGATCTCCCAGAACCAGCGTCCCAACGGCGACGTGTCGGAACGGCCGTAATTGCCGGGGTCCATCAACGCTGCCTTGGCTTTGATCTTGCCCGAGATGCTCCCGATCATAACCCCTCCACCAATGACCGGTATTGGTCCCCCCGGTCCTCGAAGTCGCGGAACTGGTCGAAACTCGCGCAGGCCGGCGACAGCAGCACCGTATCACCGCTCTGGGCGTCCGCAGCGGCCTGACGCACAGCATCAGCCAGTTTTCCACAGTTTTTCACGGACATGTGAGGACTTAACAGTCCATCGAACAGCTCAGCGGCTTCGCCGATCGTGTAGGCGGAGCGGACGTGGCCGAAGTGCGGCGCGCATTCGTCGAGATTGTCGGTCTTCGCCTGCCCGCCCAGGATCCAGCGGATCGACGGGAAGGCCGCGAGGGCGGGAGCGGTGGCGGTCGGGTTGGTCGCCTTGCTGTCGTTGACGAACAGGACGCCGTGCTTCTCGCGGATGCGCTCCATGCGATGCGGCAGGCCGGGGTAGGTCCGGAGGCCTTCCTCTATCTCACCGGCGCCTATGCCGAGAATCTCACAACTCTCGATCGCGGCAGCGGCATTCTGAGCATTGTGCGGACCTTGCAGAGAGGGCCAATTCCTCTGATCAAGGCCCGCATCGCGGCCGCGAACCGTGACACCCGTCGACATTTGAAGCAGCCGCTCTTTCGACGCGCAATATGCCTCGAAGCTATCGTACCGATCGAGATGGTCGGGCGTGATGTTGAGCAGCACCGCGACGTCGCAGTCGAGGCTCTGCGTCAGGTCGATCTGGTAGCTTGAAAGCTCCAGAACATAGACCCCGCCTTTCGGAAGCGGGTCTTGCGCGAGGATTGGAAGCCCGATGTTGCCGCCCATCGTCGTCGGCACTCCGGCGGTTTCGAGGATATGATGAACGAGCGCGGTCGTCGTGGACTTGCCGTTGGTGCCGGTGATTCCGACGACCTTGTGCGGCGGCAGCTCGAGCCGCGCGCGGGCGAAAAGCTCGATGTCGCCAATGATCTCGACGGCGGCATCCCGCGCCCGCTTCGCAATCGGGTGACGATTGAGCGGAACGCCGGGTGAAACTACCAGCGCATCAAAGTCGCCGATTTCGCGAAAATCTGTGTCCCCGCGGAGGCGGGGATCCAGCACGAGGCTCCTGCCTTCGCAGGAGCACAATTCTGCGTTTGCCCGTGCATTCGGATTTTCATCCCACGCCGTGACCTTCGCGCCGCTGGCAAGCAGCGCCTCGACCGTCGCCAGCCCGGAGCGAGCGAGACCGTAAACCGCGTAGTGCTTGCCGGCGAAGGCCCGGGCCGTGATCACCGCAGCTTCAGGGTTGAAAGACCGGCAAGCGCAAGAATGAATGCGATGATCCAGAAGCGGATCACCACCGTCGGCTCCGACCAGCCCTTATGTTCGAAGTGATGGTGGATCGGCGCCATCAGGAATACGCGTTTGCCCGTGCGCTTGAAGACCGCCACCTGGATCACGACAGACAAGGCCTCGACTACGAACAGGCCGCCGATGATGACGAGCACGAATTCGTGATGCGTCGCCACGGCGACGGCTCCGAGCGCTCCGCCGAGCGCCAGGCTGCCGGTGTCCCCCATGAACACCGCGGCGGGAGGCGCATTGAACCACAGGAAGGCCAGGCAGGCTCCGACCACTGCGAGCAGCAATACCGTGAGGTCGCCCACGCCGAGGATGTGCGGAATCCCGAGGTAATTGGCGAAGCGCGCGTTACCGACGAGATAAGAGATGAGGAGGAAAGCGATCGCCGCAATCACGACCGGCATGGTCGCCAGGCCATCGAGCCCATCCGTAAGATTTACGGCATTGCCGAAGGCGACAATCACGAACGCGCCGAACGCAATGTAACCCCAACTGAGGTCGACGACCGGGCCTTGAACGAAGGGTAGATAGAGGTTCGTCGTGCCTTCCTTGACGATGAGCCAGGTGGCGAAACCGGCGATCAAGAATTCGAGCGCGAGGCGAGTCTTCCCCGAGAGCCCGGCATGGTGCGCCTTCTTCACCTTGTCATAATCGTCGAGGAAACCGATCGCGCCGAAGCCGGCGGTCACCAGAAGGCAGGCCCAGACATATGGGTTCTTGAGGTCCATCCAGAGCAGGACCGAGACCGACACGGAGATGAGGATGAGGAGCCCGCCCATCGTCGGCGTTCCCCGCTTGGCGAGGTGCGTCTGCGGGCCGTCGGCGCGAATGGGCTGGCCCTTACCCTGGCGTTCGCGAAGGTAGGAGATGAACCAGGGACCCAAGAGCAAGCCGATGAGCAGTGCAGTCGCGCTCGCCGCGCCCGCGCGAAAGCTGATGTAACGGATCAGGTTGAGGACGCCGGGGAAGCCCAGCTGCTCGGCAATTACGTAGAGCATGACGGCGCCTTCGCCACATGCTCGACCAGCTTGGCAAGCCCCACGGAGTTCGACGCCTTGACCAGGACCGCGTCGCCGGGCCGGAGCATCTGCATCAGGTCCTCGATGGCCTCGTCGACGGTCGCGGTCAGGTCGAGCGCGATCTTTCCGACGATCTGCTCTGCAAGCGGCCGCATCTCGTCTCCGATCAGGATCAGGCGATCGACATGCGCGCCGAGAACGGCGGGGGCGAGGCCGGCGTGAAGGGCGTCGCTATGTTCGCCCAGCTCCCGCATCGGTCCCAGGACCGCGATCCTGCGGCCCACGTCGCGTTCATCGCCGAGGCTTTTCAGCGTCGCCGCCATCGACGCGGGGTTCGCGTTGTAGCTTTCGTCGATGAGGAGCACTTCGCCGTCTTCGAGCGGCACCATGTGGCGCTGCCCGCGTCCCTTGAGCCCGGCCATGTCGGCGAGCGCCAATCCCGCGACAGCCACATCTTCGCCCAATGCTTCGACCGCGGCGAGCACTGCGAGCGCGTTGGTGACCCAATGCTCGCCGCGCTGCGAAATTGTGAAGGTGAGCTCCCGTTCCAGGAGGGCCGCGCTGATCAGGCTTCCGCCCCCTTCTGCCGCCACCGCATGAATCGCGTGAACGTCTGCGTCGCCGCCCCCAAAGGTGATGATCCGATCGGCATAACGGCGCGCGGCCCTCACCAGACGATCGCGGTGTGCCGTGTCGTTCGGGACGATTGCGATGCCGCCGGGCTCGAGACCCTGGAAGATCTCGCCTTTCGCGTCCGCGATGGCTTCTTCCGAGCCGAGGTTTTCGATGTGGGCGGGGGCGATGGCCGTCACCAGCCCGAGGTCGGGTCGGATCTGCCGGGTCAGCGCTGCAATCTCACCCGCATTGTTCATGCCCATTTCCAACACCGCGAATTCGGCATCGCGCGGCATGCGGGCGAGGCTCAGCGGAACGCCCGTATGATTGTTATAGCTTTTAACCGAGCGGTGAACCTTGCCTGGTCGGCACCGGTCCAGCGCGGCGTAGAGCGCCTCCTTCGTGCTGGTCTTGCCGACCGATCCCGTGACCCCGAGGATCGTTGCGCTGGTCCGCTCGCGCGACGCCCGACCGAGCGCCTGCAACGCTGCAAACGTGTCTTCCACCAGCACGTGGGGACCACTGACGGGCTGCGACACGATCGCGCCCGCCGCTCCCGAGGCAAATGCCTGATCCACGAATTTGTGGCCGTCATGGACCGTGCCGGGCATGGCGACGAACAGGTCTCCGGGCTGGACCTCGCGGCTGTCGAAAGTCACGCCGCTCACCACGAAAGGTGTGCTCGCGATCCCGCCGGTCGCCGCCGCGATCTCCTCGGAGGTCCAGAGAGCGCTCAAGCGGCGACCTCCCGCGCGACCAGCGCGTCGTCGAAGGGCAGCACGCGGTCTCCGACGATCTGGCCCGTCTCATGACCCTTCCCGGCGACGAGGACGATGTCTCCGGCTCTCGCGCGCCGAACCGCCTCGGCGATCGCTTCGCGCCGTCCGCCCACTTCCAGGGCTCCCGGCGCCCCGGCGAGGATCGCAGCCCGGATCTCCGCAGGGTCTTCGCTGCGGGGATTGTCGTCGGTGACGATGACGATGTCCGACATGCGGGTCGCGACTGCGCCCATTTCGGGCCTCTTGCCTTGATCTCGATCACCCCCCGCGCCGAAAACGGTGATCAGTCGCCCCTCGACGTGCGGCCGCAAGGCCCCGATCGCCGCGTCCAGCGCATCGGCGGTGTGCGCGTAGTCGATATAGATTGGCGCGCCGGCACTGGTGATCACCGCGCGCTCCAGACGGCCCCGAACCGGAGCGACGCGCTGCATCGCCGAGAAGACAGCGTCCCACTTGCCCGCCGTCGCCAGCGCAAGCCCGGCCGCGGTGAGGACGTTGGCAGCCTGATAAGCACCGATCAGCGGCAGAGCGAGCCGGTACGGCCTCTCGCCATGCTCGAGCATCAGAGTCTGACCCAGCGGCGTCGGAACCTGCTCGACAAGGCGGATGGTTTCGCCCCTGCGGCCTACCGTCAGGACCTCATGACCAGCCCGTTTCGCGCGTTCGATCACCTCTTCGGACTTGGCATCGTCGGTCCAGACGACCGCGGGCTTGCCGGCCGGAAGTAGCTCTTCGAACAGCCGCATCTTGGCTTCGAAATAGGCCTCCATCGTCTCATGATAATCGAGATGATCGCGGCTGAAGTTGGTGAACGCGGCAGCGGCCAGCGGAACTCCTTCGGCGCGATGCTGGTCGAGGCCGTGGCTGGACGCTTCATAAGCGACATGGCTGATGCCCATGCGCTTCAGGCCCGCGACATTGTTGAGGAAGGTGACGATGTCCGGCGTCGTCAAACCCGTCTTCACCTGGTCGTCGGACGTCGTCACTCCAAGCGTGCCGATGGAAGCCGAGCGATGGCCCGACATGCGCCAGATCTGGCGCGTCATCTCGACCGTTGAGGTCTTGCCGTTGGTCCCCGTCACCGCAACGACGGTCTCCGGATAAGGCGCGTAGAATTTGGCCGCGAGATCGGCGAAGCGTCTGCGCGGCTTATCATCGGCGAGATGCGGGACGCGTGTAACGGCGGCTTCAGGCCGGGCAACCACCGCCACCGCCCCGCGATCGACGGCGATTGGGATGAAATCCTCGCCATTGAAGACCTCGCCTTTGAACGCGCCGAACACGCTGCCCGGAGCAACCTTTCGATGGTCGATCGCAAAGCCCGTCACTTCGGAATCGCTATCGACCCCGGCGAGGTCACGAAGGCGCATCGCGATTAGTGCTCCGCTTTTTCGTGAACGAACGGAAGCACTTCCGCCATGTTCGGCTCGCGCGTCTTGTTCGGGTGCACGCCAAGCATCGGAGCGATCCGGCTGACAGTCCGGCTGATCACCGGTGCGACGTTCCAGCCGGCGGTATGGAAGCCGTAAGTGTCGGCGGTTGCTTTGGGATCGTCCAGCATTGCGACGACCACATAACGGGGTTCGTCCATCGGGAAAACGCCCGCGAACGTCGTGACCACCGCGGAGGATGTGTAATGGCCGTTGAGAAGCTTCTCCGCGGTGCCGGTCTTGCCACCGACGCGATAGCCGGGCGCATCCGCCTTCTTGCCGGTGCCTTGAGTGACAACCAGCCTGAGCAAAGCGCGCATGCGGTAGCTCGTATCCTCGGTGAACACGCGCACGCCCTTCGCCGGCGGATGGCGGCGGTCGACCTTCAACAAGGTCGCGGGCCGGTAGATGCCGCCGTTGAACAAAGTCGCATAGCCCGTCGCCAGGTGCAGCGGTGTGACCGCGATTCCGTGGCCGTAGCCGACGGTCATGACCTCCAGCGGCCCCCAATTGTTGCCCGGCGTGAGCGCCCGGGCCCGCTCCTTGAGCTCAATCTTCACCGGCCCAAGGAAGCCCATCTTCCCGAGGAAATATTGCTGTCTCTGAGCCCCGACCTGAGCGGCAATCTGCGCCGTCCCGATGTTGGAGCTTTCCTTCATGATCTCGGCGACGGTGCACGGACGCCCGAAAGGATGGGTGTCCGTGATCGTGTGCCCGTAGGCTCTCAAAGCGTCGGGACAATTGTAGATCTGGCCGAAGCTTTTGATGATGCCGCTATCCATCGCCATCGCGACTGTGAACGGCTTGAACGTCGAGCCGAGCTCGTAAACGCCGAGCGTAGCACGATTGAATCGTGCTTCCTGGCTGCCCTGGCCGGCTGCGTTCGGGTTCAGTTGCGGAAGCGAGGTCATCGCGAGGACTTCGCCGGTATGAATGTCCATGACGATGCCGGCCGCCCCTAACGCCGAGAACGTTGTCATCGCGTCGAGCAACTCATGCTCGAGAGCCTGCTGTAGCCGACTGTCGATCGACAATATCAAAGGATCGCCGCGGGTGGCCGCGTCCGACAAATAACCATCGAACGCGCGTTCCATGCCGGCAACGCCGTGCCCGTCGATATCTGTGTAGCCAATCACGTGCGCGCCAAGGCTCGTCTGAGGGTAGAGCCGGTCCGGCTCGCGCTGAACCGCGAGGCCTGGCTCACCCAGTGCGTTCACCGCTTCGACCAGGGCCGGTGCCGCGCGCCGGCGTAGGTAGAAGAACGGCTTACCCGAGGTCAGCAGCGCATAATATTGCTCTTCGCTCTTCTCCGGCATGAGCCGGGCAAGATTGCGAGCAAGCTCCAGCTTGCTGCCGATCACCTTGGTCGGGTGAAGCGCGATGATCCATGCGTCAATCGTTCGCGCCAGCGGCTCGCCGTCGCGGTCGACGATATCGCCGCGGTCCGGGATGAGCGTCGTCAGCCCGACCTTCCGCCCAGCATGATCGCCGAACGCTGCGAGGTACAGGATTCGGAGCGCGATCAACGCGATCACGCCGGCGTAGACCAGCATGCCGAACATCAGCCGCTGGTGCATCAGGGCGAGGAGCTGGCGACGCTGGCCGACGAGCCGAAGCCGCTCGGGCCGTGGCGCGACGAGAGCGGGCGTCGGAGCGTTCATTGCGTCTTGGCGGAGTCCTTGGGCGTTTTCTTGACGGTGGGCGTAGCGGGCTTGGCCTGCAGCGGCGCGAGCGGATCGACCTTCGCCATCCGCACCTCTTTTGTCACCGGTTTGGCGGCCGCGAGGCCCGGCTTATCCACGGATTTCTTTTTGTCCGGCTTCGCCGCCGCGGCCGGAGCATCCGTGGACTTCAGCCCGGACGCCGGGGGCACGGCGGCGGGCTTTGCCGGGACCTCGCGCGTCCCGGATATCTTCAAACTTGCTTCATGGAACAGCGCGCGTGGATTCGACGCGGGGACCTTGCCCGTGTCATCCGCAGCAGGCTCGCCGATCGGCGCGCTCGCACCAGGCGCCGGCGCCGCGGCAAGCACGACAGGCGCGTCAAATTCCACCTTGCGCTCCGGCCTTGCGAGGCGGGCGAGCTCAAAGCTCCCCCCGAGCAACTGGTCGGCGGACGGCGCCGACAAGGCGAGCACCTTCACATTCCAGCGCTCCAGCTGGGCGAGGCGTCCGCGCGTACCGATCTCCGTCTGGAGCACGCGAAGGTCGCGCTGTGCCAGGACGATCTTGGTTTCGACATCTTCCAGCGAAGCGCGTTCGGATGCGACGCGAAGCGACACGAGATAGCAGCCAAGTGCTGCACCGGCGCAACTCGCGACCATGAAGACGGAGCGGAAGCTACGGGCACTCATTGCAAGGTGGCCTTCCATGCTGGGGCCGAGGTGCGCACCGCGCTGCGCAGCCGCGCCGAGCGGGCACGGGGATTCGCGGCCAGTTCGCGCTCCGTCGGGGAAACCGGCTTGGCGACCCGATCGAAAGTCGGTTCCTTCGGGTCGACAAGCACGGGACGGTGGCGCGAACCGGCCGGCGTCCCTCCGCTGCGCTCGCGGAAGAAGCGTTTAACGATGCGGTCCTCGAGACTGTGAAAGGTGACGACGGCCAGCCGGCCGCCAGGACGAAGTGCGCGTTCGGCGGCTTCAAGGCCCTGCTCGAGCTCCTCGAGTTCCGCGTTCAGGTGGATGCGGATCGCCTGGAATGTTCGCGTCGCCGGATCGCTCTTCTGCCCCGGCCAGAAGCCGGCGGCGCGGCGCACGATTGCAGCGAGCTCACCGGTGCGCCCGATCGGCCGTCCGGCCACGATTGCGCGTGCGATCGAACGGGCGCGCGGCTCCTCGCCATATTCGCGAAGGACGCGTGCGATCTCCGCTTCGTCGGCCTCGTTGACGAATTCGGCGGCGGTGAGCCCCGCCTGGCTCATCCGCATGTCGAGCGGCCCGTCAGTCTGGAAGGAGAAGCCCCGTTCCGCGCGGTCGAGCTGCATCGAGCTCACGCCGATATCCAGGGCGATTGCGTCGACCTGCCCGATGCCGCGCTCCGCCAGGACGCGGTCCATCTGGCTGAAATTCTCATTCACCAATGTCAGCCGGGCGTCCGGGACGAGTGACCTTCCTTCCTCGATCGCGTCGGGGTCGCGATCGAAGGCGATCACTCGTCCCGCCCCCCAGGCAAGAATGGCTTTGGTGTAACCGCCCGCTCCGAATGTCCCGTCGACGACCGTCGCGCCCTCCTGAAGAGCGAGCGCCTCGACGACCTCGCCGACCAGCACAGGCACATGGGGGCCGATGTTCCTGCCGGCGCCGGTCATGCGGAGGCTCCGCGCTCTTCGAGGCGGAAGCGAGCGATGTCCTTGAGGTCCTCAGGGATGCGCGCGTCGCCCAGCAGCAATTGCGGGTTCCAGATCTGGAATGTCTCACCGGTGCCGAGGAAAAGGACGAGATCTTCGATCTGCCCTTTGCGGCGCATCATCGGGGGCATGAGGATTCGGCCCGAACTGTCGTAAGGCACTTCCTCGGTGGCGGCGAACGCCATCAGATTGCGCTGCTGATATTCCAGCTGCGCGTCGGGGCTGGTCTCTTCCTTCTCGAGCAGGCGCTCCAGCTTGGCATGCTTGAGCGCGGCATATGCGGGGTCGTAGGCGCTGAGGCAGGGGAAAGCCTCGTGCTTGGCGAGGACCACGGTGCGGGCGTCGCCGCGGCGTTCGATCACGGTGCGCAGGAATGACGGGATGGATACGCGGCCCTTTCCATCGACCGCGTTCAGCGCGCTGCCCTGAAACAGATGCTCTAGCGCCACGCCAAACCACTCCCCTTCGCAGCGCGCGAGACGTCGTTCGCGGAGACGCGCTTTCACGTGCTCCGCGGCAGGATCGAATCAACGGGATCGCCCCCCGCGCTACAGCCTGTGTTGGTAACTCAACGGGCTGCGGGATACAACGGGATTTTATGGGATTTTATGGGATTGATTGGAAAATCGCGGTTTTCAGCGGTTTTCTTTGACGCTCATGCGGGATGTTCGATGCTCCTGCCAACCCTTTGAACCCTGTGGATAAGTCTGTGACTCGCGAATCGCATGGCTCACTCGCGCTCAAGCGTATTGAGCTCCGCGAGCACAGCATCGAGATTCTGCTGTGCGCCGGCGATATGATCGACGTCGATCAGGTCGGCGTCGGCAATCACCGTCGCCTTGCCCCGGCCCACAGCGCAACGGGCCACGAGGCCGTTTGCCTCGATTTCGCAATCGCCGACCAGCGAGCCCGGTGAATTCGCGATGATGTCGTAGCTCCCCAGCTTCATCTGCCGCGGTCCGCGGCGATCGGGAGCGTCGAGCCTCAGACCCCAGTGCCCGAGCAGCCCGGTGTCGGCAAACGTCGGCGTCGGCCGCAGTGGGTCGCCGAGCGGCCTTTCGCTTGGCCATTCCAGCATAGGATCCGCGAGCAGGAGCACGCGCCCGCCGCTGCGAACCCAATCATCCAGCGCGACCAGATTTTCTGGCGTCTGGGCGCGAGGATGCGCCATCAGGAGCAGACGGCCCTTGGCGAGCTCATTTGAGTCGGCAACGCTGATCGGCAGTACGCGATAGCGACCTTGCAAAGCCCTGAGCGCAGGCGAGCCAACATTGTTGATCGCGAAGTCCTCGCCGAACATCAGCGGCAAGCTGGTCAACAGGAGCAGTGGCGGCTTCGAAGCCTCGTTCGGCCTGCTGCCTAGACTATCTCGCCGAGCGGCAAAGGCAATCGCCGCGAGTATCAGCGCCAGCAACACGGCCGCCGCGACGGCGGCCCGCAGCCGCCGGCTCATTGTCCGTCGGCGGCGCTGTTATTCGACGTGGCAGAAGCGCCCGGCGCCACGCCCAGCTCGGCGAGCGGTTCGTTCGGCTCGTTCTGCACGACTTGCTGCGACCCATTTGAATTATCGTCGCCGCTCGATTTGCTGATGATCGAGCCGAGCAGAACGAGCAGGAAGGCAAAGGCCAGACCCGTCAAGCCGATGCGAATCCGCTGGGCGCTGCTACCGGCTTGATCAGGCATCGCAATCGACGAAGCTATGTCCCGCTTCGACAATATGCAAGCAGCCCGATTGACTGTTGTTCACTATGGTGCGCAAGGCGCGCTCATGACTCGCACTCCTCTGCTCATCACGCTCGCGGCGGCCGCTGCGCTCGCCGGCTGCAACAGCGAAAGCCACACCATCGTTTCGGGACCCGACGAAGGCGAGCCGACGAACGTCGCCGCCAACGCCAACGTGACGCTTCCTCCGTCGATCTCGGCGAGCAAGGTCTATCGTTGCGCCGACAATGACGTCGTGTACGTCGACTGGATGTCGGACGGAACGGCGAACATCCGCGCCAAGAAGGACGATAATCCAACGCACCTGAGCGCGGCCCAGCCGGGCAAGCCTCTGACCGCGCAAGGTTTCTCACTCAACGGCGCGCCAACGGCGTCCAGCGTGAAGATCGCTGTCCCCGGCCAGTCGGAAGAGACCTGCAAAGCTTGATCGGTCTTTTCCGTATTCTTGCTCCGTGGCCTCATCTCTGCTGAGGCTGCGGAATTCTCCCATGCTTGCAACCCGCCGCACCTTCGCAATCGGCTCGCTGAGCGCGATCGCCGCTCTGCAAATTCCCACGCGCGCGTTCGCTCAAGCATCCGGCGGAATGGGCGCCGCGTTGGACTCGATCCGCGCTTATGCCGAGGCGCATCGGCGACGGTACGGCCTGCCGGGACTGACGCTCGCGCTGACTACGCCGGATGGCCTGAACACGGTCCTCAATTTCGGGCTGGCAGACGCCGACGCGCGCGCGCCAATCGGATCCGACACGCTGTTTCAGATCGGGTCGATCAGCAAATGTTTCGTCGGCGCACTGCTGCATCAATATGCATCTGAAGGCCGCTTCAAGCTCAGCGATCGCCTGAACGCATTGCTTCCTTCGGTGCCGCTTCCGGAAGGAAATGCGGTGACCGTCCAGCATTTGCTGGATCATGTCGCTGGCCTCCCCGGAGACGCGCCAGCCTTCCCCGACGGCGGTCTTTGGACCGCCTATGCGCCGGGCGCTCACTGGCATTATTCAAACACCGGCTATGACATCCTGGGTAAGCTGGCGGAGCATGTCGGCGGCAAGCCGCTGGCTCAGCTTCTTCGCGACCGGATGTTCGTTCCGCTCGGCATGCGTCGCAGCCGCGGCGCAATCACCTGGGCCGACCGCCCGCAATATGCGCAAGGCTATGACGCCGCCGACATGTCCGCTCCCTGGGTCTGGGGAACACCGCTCGAACCGTCCGCCTGGGTCGACGTGACGTTCGGCGCCGGAAGCATCGGATCGACCGGCGACGACATGGTCCTGTTCCTTCGCTCGTTGGCGAATGCGGCGCAGGGCAAGGGCGGGTTGGGCCTCGGACCTCAGCAAGGCCTCGCCTTTACCCGCCAAGCGGTGCCCAGCGACACGCCCGGAATGCGCTACGGAAATGGCCTGATGCACGTCGCGAACGCGGGCCGCTCCTACCTGCATCATACCGGCGGCATGGTGAGCTTTTCCTCGTCCTTCCACCTGGACGTGGCAAACGGCATCGGCGCCTTCGCAAGCACGAACCTGAGCGGCTTTGCGGGCTACAGACCGCGGTTACTGACTCGCTTTGCCGTGGACGCGTTGACTCATGCTGGGGCAGGACGGCCACTGCCCTCTCCGCCACCATTCGATACGCCGCTCACGAATGCTGCCTCCTACGTTGGCAGATACAGCGGGCCAGCCGGCGAGTTCGAAATCCGAGCAGGCAGTCCGCTGACGATCGTCGCCGGTGGAGAGTCGGCGCCACTCCAGTCCTGGGGCGGCGAGACCTTTCGGACATTGCATCCCGCCTTTCGTTTCTTCTCTTTGCTGTTCGAGCGCAAAGGCACGACCGTCTCGCGGGCTCACTGGGGTCCGGCAAGCTTCGTGCGCGCCGGCAGCGGAGCCGCCCTGACGGCGTCCGATCCGGAACTCGCCAAGCTCGCCGGCCGGTTCGTCAATGACAGCCCGTGGTGGGGCACGAATGTGATAGTGGAGCGCGGCGGCAAGCTTTGGCTCGGCACGGAAACGCCCCTCACGCGAATCTCGAATAATGTCTGGCGGGTTGGCGAGGAGTCATGGTCGCCCGAACGGGCCGCGTTCACAGACTTCATCGACGGACGGCCGCAGACCTTGATCTTCTCCGGCGAAAAGTTCCTGAGGCACGACGTCTAGGACGCTGCCCTAGCCGCCGCTTCGCACGCCCGCTAATGGGCCGCGCATGGACGTTCTAGAAGCTCCCCTCATCACAGCCGAAACCGTCGCCGAGCACGGGCTCAGCCCCGACGAATATCACCGCATCCTGAAAGCGCTCGGGCGCGAGCCGAACCTCGTCGAGCTCGGCATCTTCTCGGTCATGTGGTCGGAGCATTGCAGCTACAAGAGCTCGCGCGTCCACCTGAAAAAGCTGCCGACCGAGGCGCCGTGGGTGATCCAAGGGCCCGGCGAGAATGCCGGCGTGATCGATATCGGCGACGGGCACGCGGCGATCTTCAAGATGGAGAGCCATAACCATCCGTCTTACATTGAGCCCTATCAGGGCGCGGCGACCGGCGTCGGCGGCATCCTGCGCGATGTGTTCACCATGGGTGCGCGGCCCGTCGCGAACATGAATGCATTGCGGTTCGGTCGGCCAGATCATCCCAGGATGCGGCATCTGATCGCGGGTGTGGTCGCGGGCATCGGCGGCTACGGCAATTGCGTTGGCGTCCCGACCGTAGGCGGCGAAGTGAACTTCGACACTGCCTATGACGGCAACATCCTCGTCAACGCAATGACGGTCGGCGTCGCCAGGACCGACAAGATTTTCTATTCGGCCGCCAGCGGCATCGGCAATCCGATCGTCTACGTAGGCTCGAAGACCGGCCGGGACGGGATTCATGGCGCAACCATGGCGTCCGCCGACTTCGACGAGAATAGCGACGAGAAGCGGCCCACCGTCCAGGTTGGCGATCCCTTCACCGAGAAACTTCTGATCGAGGCGTGCCTGGAGCTGATGGCGACGGACGCGATCGTCGCCATCCAGGACATGGGCGCCGCTGGCCTCACCTCTTCGTCCGTGGAGATGGCGAGCAAGGGCGGCGCCGGCATCCGCCTCGACATGAATAAGGTGCCCTGCCGCGAAGAAGGCATGACGCCGTACGAAATGATGCTCTCCGAAAGCCAGGAGCGCATGCTGATGGTCTTGAAGCCGGGTCGCGAGGCGGAGGCCGAGAAGATCTTCCGCAAGTGGGAGCTGGACTTCGCGGTGATCGGCGAAGTCACGGACACCGGTCATATGGTGCTCGAGTTCGATGGCGACGTGGTCTGCGACATCCCGCTCAGACCCCTGGCCGACGACGCGCCCTGCTACGACCGGCCTCACATGAGCCTCGACGAATATAAGTCCTGGGCCAGGGTCAAGCCGCTCGGAGACATGCCCGAGAGCACGGACATCGCCGCGGACCTGCTGAAGCTGATCGCCTCGCCCAATCTCGCTTCGCGGCGCTGGATCTGGGAGCAGTACGATCAGTCGGTCGGCGCCGACACGGTGCAGCGGCCAGGCGGAGACGCCGCCGTGGTCCGCGTACACGGTACCAGCAAGGCGCTGGCGATCACTACCGACTGCACGCCGCGTTATTGCTATGCGGATCCGTACGAAGGCGGGAAGCAGGCGATCGCGGAGGCGTATCGCAACCTCTGCGCGGTCGGCGCGAAGCCGCTCGCGGTCACCAATTGCCTCAACTTCGGCAACCCGCAGCGCCCGGAGATCATGGCCCAGTTCGTCGAATGCCTCCGCGGCATGGGCGATGCTTGCCGCGCTCTCGACTTCCCGATCATCAGCGGCAACGTCTCGCTCTACAACGAGAGCAAGGCGACCGGCGGCGGAAGCGCCATCCTGCCCACGCCGGCCATCGGCGCGGTCGGACTGCTGGAGGATTGGCAACGGAATGCGAGCGTCGGGTTCAAGGGCGAGGGCGAGACGCTCGTGCTGCTTGGGCACTCCACCGGCCACGTCGGCCAGTCGCTCTGGCTGGACGTGATCCATGGTCGACGCGATGGTCCGCCTCCTCCGACCGATCTGGACGTCGAAAGCCGGCTCGGCGAATTGCTGCGGAAGCTGATCGGACGCGGACTGGTGTCGGCAGCGCACGACGTGGCTGATGGCGGAGCGCTCGTGGCCATCGCCGAAATGGCGCTCGCCGGCGGCCTGGGCGTCGAGGTCACCCTTCCCAACGTGGCGAACCCGGCCGCAATCCTTTTCGGGGAGGACCAGGGTCGCGCATTGGTCACGACAGCGGACGCGGATGCGGTGATCGCCGAAGCGACGGCCGCCAACCTGTTCGCCGCATCGATCGGCAAAACGGGCGGGGACTGTGTAGCGGGACCTGGATTCAACGCGTCGCTTAGCGATCTGCGCGCTGCTCATGAAGGCTTCTTCCCGAGGCTGATGGGGGCCGAACTCACCCCGGAGTTCTGATGCCTGCCGGCTACTCGGGTACGCCACTCGCAAAAAAGCTGTCGCTGAAGGACGGCATGCGTGTCTGGTGGGATGACGTCCCGCATACGGTCCGCGACGAAATCGCAGCCGAAGACTTGCAGCTCAAGCTGCTGACCATTCCGGAAGCCCCGATCGATGCGGCGAACGTCTTCGTGATCGAACGACCGAAGCTCGAGGCGACTCTCCATCAACTCATGCCGTTGCTCGCTCCATCGGGCTTCATCTGGGTCAGCTGGCCGAAGAAGGCGTCGAAGGTTCCCACCGACATCACTGAGGACACGATCCGCGAGGTCTGCCTGCCGATGGGCCTGGTTGACGTAAAGGTTTGCGCGATCGACGAGGTCTGGTCGGGCCTCAAGCTGCTGCGTCGAAAGGCCCGGCCCTAACTCTTCTTCTTCTTTTTGGGCGCCGCCTTGGGCTCCTCGACGATGCGGTACGGTTGAAATTCGCAAAGCGTCGTCGACGACTGGACGTAGACGATGTCCTTCGTCCCGTCCGCTTTGATCATCACCGGCACGTCGTCCTTCATCTGCCAGAATTTCAAATCGTCCGGGCCCATGATCTGAGGCATGCCGTACTTGATGTAGTTGCTCTTGCTGAAGGCCACCGGCGTGTCGCTCTTGAACCAGTCCAGCTTCGACGCGGAGACATGGCCGGTCGGAACCAGCTTGTCGCCCTGCACGGCACAATAAGCCGCGGGCTCGGCCGGCTGAACTGCAATTGCCAGGGCAATGATCGCGGGGTTCATGACAGGCTCCCTCGACTCAGGAGAAGCAAGTCGCCTTTAGCTCTCTCGCGTGACAGATGAAAGGTAAACCGTTTTAACGCAAAGATAATGCTACTTGCGAATAAGTCGCATTATCGATTATATAGGCAGGATGATTGTCTGCCTTTGCAACCGTCTGACCGAATCCGACGTCCGAGAAGCGGGGCGCCGCGGCGCGGCAACGCCCGAGACCGCCTATGCCTCGCTCGGGTGCGACGTGCAGTGCGGCTGTTGCCTCGACTACGCCCAGGAGGTCCTTGCGGAGGAACGGCCGAAGCGTCCGCACCTGCGCGTCGTCGCCGCCTGACTTGACCGTTGTTAATTGCCGGCGCATCGCGCCCTTCGCGACGCGGAGGTGAGGATGAAGGGCGATCCCAAGGTCATCGAGCTGCTGAACGACGCGCTCAAGGAAGAGCTGACCGCGATCAACCAATATTGGCTGCACTATCGCATGCTCGACAATTGGGGCGTGGCCAAGCTCGCCGAATATGAGCGCAGCGAATCCATTGACGAGATGAAGCATGCCGACCGCCTGGCCGAGCGGATCCTGTTCCTCGACGGCCTACCCAATTTCCAGGCGCTTGGGCGCTTGCGGATCGGCGAGAATGTCGAGGAAATACTGCGCGCCGACATGGATGCGGAGCAGCAGGGCGCGACCCTGTATCGTGAGCTAATCGCTCACGCTGAGACCGTTCGGGATTACGTGACGCGCGATCTGGCAGGCGAGATCCTCGCCGATGAAGAGAAGCACATCGACTTCATCGAGACGCAGTTCGAGTTGATCGGGCGGATGGGCCTGCAGAATTACATCCAGCTTCAGAGCGAAGCCGCCGAGAGCGACTAGATCCGACCGAAATTCTGGTTGGTGACCTTGCGCCCGAAGCCAGCCTGGCCTGACCGGGTCATGAGAGGGTTGGTTGCCCTGTCGAAGAGATGGACAGTCTGATCGAACAGATTCCGTAACTCGACGACCTGCGGAACGAGCTCGTCCGGGAAGCGATGGGTTTCAACGCACAGGCGAGCGGTGGATTCGATCAATTCCGCGATCTTGGCGAGCGGCTCGGCGCCGAGCTGCCGGGCTTCGCCCTTGATCGTGTGCGCAGGGATGACGAGCGCAGGAGTATTCTCCTCACGCATCGCTTCCTCGATCTGCGCGACGGACTTCGAGCCATCCTCGCGGAAATAGCTAAGGATCCGGATGAAACCCGGTCCCAGCTCCGAGCGATTCTTCTCGAATAGCCCCCAGTCGACGATATCCGGCTGCTCGTCGTTCACTTTAATTCCTCGCCTCCCGATCCGTTCGGGCGTGCTCCCACGCCGTCATTGCTAAGGGCAAAGAGTAAACTTTGGCTTAGCGTGTCCGCCGATCGAAGGGATTTGCCCTGCCGCGAAATTCCAACCGCAGCGGCACCGGCCCGAGTTTCAGGTCGCGGCGCATCGCATTGAGGAGATACCGTCGATAGCTGTCCGGAAGCTCTTCGAGCCGATTTCCGAAGACGACGAAACTCGGGGGCCTGGATTTCACCTGGGTGATGTAGCGCAGCTTGATCCGCTGACCTTTCGGCGCAGGCGGAGGATTGGCTTCGACAGCAGCCTCGAACCAGCGGTTGAGCTCTCCCGTCGGGATGCGCTTGCTCCAGGCGTCGCGCAGGTCGAACGCCACGTCCAGCACGGTGTCGATGCCCTTGCCGGTTTTCGCCGACACTGTGAGCAAAGGCACGTCGCGCAATTGCGACAGGCCCTCTGAGAGCGCCGCTTTCACTCCGTTGAACAGTGAGGACGCGTTCTCCGCGACATCCCATTTATTGAGCGCGAGGATCAGCGCGCGCCCTTCTTCGATCGTTTGCGATGCGATCCGCAAATCCTGAGATTCGAGGCCGCGCGTCGCATCGAGCAAGAGCACTACAACCTCGGCATAGTCGATGGCTCGGCGCGTGTCGGCGGCCGACAGGCGTTCAAGCTTGTCGTCGACCTTGGACCGCTTCCTCAGTCCTGCGGTATCGACCAGCCGCACAGGCCGGCCCTTCCATTCCCAGTCGAGGCTGATGGAGTCCCTCGTGATCCCGGCTTCCGGCCCGGTAATCATCCTATCCTCGCCAATCATCCGGTTGACGAGAGTCGATTTGCCTGCGTTCGGGCGGCCCACGATCGCGACCTTCAGCGCGTGCTCGCCCTCCTCTTCCTCGTCGGCCTCGAAATGTTCGTGCTCGACGTGCGGGCGAAGCGCCTCGAACAGGTCGGCAACGCCTTCCCCATGCTCCGCACTGATCGCAACCGGATCGCCAAGGCCCAGACGATAGGCCTCATAAGCCCCTTCCTGCCCTGCCCTGCCTTCGGCCTTGTTTGCCACCACGATGACGGGTGTAGTCTCGGCGCGAAGCCAGCGGGCAATTTCCTCGTCGAGCGGAGTGACGCCCTCGCGGCCATCGATCAGGAACAAGGCCGCATCCGCATCGCGCACAGCAGCCTCGGTCTGCTGGCGCATTCGACCGGGCAAGGTTTGGGGATCTTCATCTTCGAACCCGGCCGTATCGAATATGCGGAACTCCAGCCCCAGCAGGTTCGCGTCGCCCTCACGCCGGTCGCGCGTCACCCCCGGCTGATCGTCGACGAGCGCCAGCCGCTTGCCGACCAGGCGGTTGAACAGAGTCGACTTGCCCACATTAGGGCGGCCGACAATCGCTACGGTAGGCAAGGGCATGGAAGGGCCGATAGCAGCGCCTTGCGGCGCGCGGGAGGCCTTACCTGTACGCGTGCAGCTGCGCGGCGTCGTCGTAGATGTAGAGCGTCGAATTGGCGACGACCGGCGGCAGGCTGATGCCGGCGCTCACCCGCGTCTGGCTCTGATAGCTTCCGCTTGCCGGATCGACGTTTACGATGACACCGTTCGATCCGACCACGATCAGCCGGTCGCCAGCGAGGATGGGACCCTTATAGTCGATCTGCGCCTTCTTCGACTTGGGGCGCTGGAACTGCGGCAGCTGGTTAACCCAGCGAATGTGACCGTTGCTGCGCTGGATGCAGATCAGCTTGGCATCGTCCGTGACGACGAACACCCAGTCGGGCGTGACCCACGGCGTCGCGATGCCCGCGATGTTGAGCTCCCACTGGCGCTGACCGCTCGTGAGCTCGAGCGCGACCATACGACCGCCCTGACCGAGCGCGATCACCTGGCCGTTGTCGATGACCGGGCTCGCGTCGATGTCGGAAAGAGACGCCACGCTGGTCTGAATGCTCGTGCGCTGGAGCGCGTCCTGCCAAACCATACGTCCGTTCTCGTAGCGATAAGCATTCAGCTCGCCGGACGAGAAGCCAGCGACCACGGTGCCGGAACCGACAGCAGGAGAAGCGGAGCCGAAGATCCCCGCGATCTCCAGTGCCGCCGCCTGCGACCAGTTGGTCGCACCGTCAGCCTCCTTGAGCGAGAAAATCTGGTTGTCCTGAGTCATCACATAAATTGTGTCGGCGGCCACCGTCGGAGCGCCGCGAAGCGGGCCAGCCGGGCGCACCTGCCAGACAATGCCTCCGTTTCGCTCGTCCATCGACGCGACATATCCGAGGCCGTTGGTGGCGATGATACGTCCGTTCGAATAGGCGATGCCGCCGCCGTATAGCGACGCTTCATTGCCTTTATCGCTGGGGGTTTGGCTTGCCCAAAGCAGCGCCCCGGTTTGCGCGTCGAATGAGCGCACCGCTCCGAGCGTGTCGATCGTGAAGATGTGCCCGTTGGCAACGATGGGAGCCGCAGCGAGCCGCGCCGTCAGGCTACTGCCGCGTCCGGCCGAAACCGTGAACGCCTGCCCCAGCGCCGTGCCGAGCGCCAGGTGGCCCATCGACTTGGTCGCATTGCCGCCCGTCATGGCCCAATCGGTGTTCGCGACTGCCGGAGGCAGGCTCATCGGCATCGACAGCGTCGCCGGATCGACCTGTACGTCGCCCTCGACGTCGAGAACCGGAATGCGCTCGCCGAGCACGGGGGTCTTGGGCGCCGACTTCTTGAACACGCTGCAGCCGCTGCCCGCGAGCAGGACGGCAGCGAGGACGGCAATTCGCAGGTTCTTATTCTTATGGATCATCGTCGGTCCTACTGGGCCGGCGCTTCCAGCGCCGCGCTCACGTCCACGCCGAGGCTAGCGGCGAGTTGCACGGAACGGGCGCGGATCGCATCCGGAACGGTCTTGTCCTTGGCAATTGCAGCGAAAAGCTGCGCCGCCTCTTGCTTCTTCCCTTGCTTGATCTTGGCTGCAGCGGTCATCTCGCCGGCCGTTCCAAACCACGGGTTACCAGGCTTGGCCAACGGGTCGAGCCGCGCAACCACCTCTTCTGGCTTAAGCTTGTCGAACTCAAGAGCGGTCTGTCTGATCAATGCGAGGTCGCGATAAGGCTTGGGCAGCTTGTCGTCGCTTGCAACCTGGTGGAATTTTTCAGTGGCCAGCTTGAGGTCGTTGTCCTCAATCGCCATCACGGCGCGGGTGACGAGGGCCGAGGCGCGAACGGCATTCGAACCGTCCTTCGATAGCGCGTCCAGCTGCTCCGACACGCCCTTTCGGTTGTTGGCTCCCAAGCGCTGGTAGATGTCGCTGATCTGCTCGACCTGGGCCTGGGCCCGCGCTTCCTGACGGTGCTGCCAGTAAATCCAGCCTCCGCTGGCCGCCAGGAGCAGAAGGACAGCGCCCACCATCCAGCCGCCGTATTTCTTTCCGAAATCGGCCAGGCGATCGCGACGGAGGTTCTCGTCGACCTCCCGCAGGAACGTGTCAGTGATATTCGGGGGTTGCGCCAAAGACGTGCCTCAGTCCGCTCGGTCGGGGTTCACTTCGCCGGTCGCTTCCTTCCCCATAGCTGATGAACGGAAGCTGGCGGCGCTTCGTCTAGCGGCTGTGCGGGCAAACGCAAAGGGGGTGGACTCCAGCTATCTAGGACGAGGCTCCAGATAGAGGTACTGATCGTCGAAATCGGCGACGCCCTGTAACTCCGGGAGATTCAATATGGTCGCTCGGCGGCCCTCCACCTGAATCAGGTTCATCCGGCGAAGCTCCTGAAGAGTCCGGTTCACGTGAACCGACGTCAGCCCCAAGCACTCGCCGAGCTCTACCTGCGTGAGTGGGAAGTCGTAGGAATTACCGTCAGTGAGACCGGAGATCCTCAGGCGAACCAACAGCTCGCAAAAGAGGTGGGCCATACGCGCGAGGGCGGATCTGCGTCCGAGAGACAACATCCACTCGCGATGGATAGCGGCGTCGATGTTGGTCATCGTCCAATAAAGCCGCGCAATATGCGGAAAGTCAGCCGTGAGCTTTCGCAGCCGTTCATGCGGGACGACCGCCATGCGACAAGGAGTCAGCGTTACCAGGTCATGATCGAGGGTCTTCAGCGTGAAGCCATGAAGGTCGGCAAAGTCCCCTGGCACGTGCAGCTCGGTCATTTGCCTCTGCCCGCTGGGGAGATCCTTCGCCCGGCCCAACCATCCCTTGCAGAGCAGCAAGCTCTCGCGGATGTCGCGACCGGCATGCACGATTGTCGAGTGCGCCGGGTGATCCACGATGTCACCGATCATCCCGTAGATTGCCGCCTCTTCCTCAGGCGACACGCTGTCGCGAAGACGCAGCTTTTTCATGTGATACTCAAGCATGTGCAGTCCCCGTGAAGGGCCTTGAGCACTGACTGCTAGGGGATCAGCGCTACCGCGTTCCTGATACAGGTTAGGACGCGCGCCGCGATCATGCATCGGGAGCGAGATGGGCTACCGAAAGGGTCACGACATGCCGAGCGAGCAGCTTATTGCGATCGGAAACTCGCACTTCCACGGCGGCGACCGCTTCGCCGGCAATCACATCGGCGGCTACACGGACGGCGCTCCGGATCGCATTCCGGGAAGCGTCTTCGAGCGAGGGATAGTCGTTTTGCTCCGAGCTATCGAAATCAGAGTTGATCATGCGAATGTGGAAGTGCGGCATCACACCGTTCACTAGGACCGGACACCCGCTTGCTCCGCTTAACCAGGTTATATTTTAGGCTTGGGCTGGTACATCTGCTCGGTCGTCGGGAAACTGCGCGAGCGAACCTCGGCGGCATAGGCCGCCGCCGCTTGCCCGATCCGCGTAGCCAGATCGTCAAAGCGCTTCACGAACCTGGGCGTTCTTTCGAAGAGGCCGAGCATGTCCTCCGTGACGAGCACCTGGCCGTCGCACTCGGCGGAAGCACCGATCCCAATGACCGGCGCCTCGACAGCTCTGGATATATCCGTCGCGATCCCCTCCATCACACCTTCGACGACGATCGCAAATGCGCCGGCGTCATTCGCGGCGCGAGCGTCGGCCAGAATCTTTTTGGCCTCCTTGTCGCTCTTCCCCCGAGCGCCGTAGCCGCCGAGTATGTTAACCGCCTGCGGCGTGAGACCGACATGCCCGATCACCGGTATCCCCCGATGGGTGAGGAACGCGATCGTCTCCGCCATCGCTTCGCCGCCCTCGAGCTTCACTGCAGCGCAGCCGGTTTCCTTCATGATCCGGGACGCGGAGGCGAAGGCTTGCTCCGGCGAACCCTCGTAGCTGCCAAAGGGCATGTCGACGCCGACGAGCGCATGCCAGCTGCCCCGGACGACCGCGGCGCCGTGCGCGCACATCATCTCCATGGTCACAGGGATGGTGGACGGCAGGCCATAAATAACCTGGCCCAAGCTGTCGCCGACAAGCAGGATGTCGCAGTGCGGATCGAGCAGCTGCGCCATGCGCATCGTATATGCGGTGAGCATCACGATCGGCTGCTCGGTCTTGCCGCCTGCCTTGCGCGCACGAATTGAGGGAGCGGTAGTCCGCTTTCCGGGCACCGGCGACGGCGTCGCGCGGCTGGTCGAGGTGTCGATAGTGAAGGTCGACATGGCCGAGGCTTCTAGCGGCGGACCGCAACAGCCGCCAGTGGAGCATCGCTACGCACCTGCAACGATAGGAACTTTTGACCTTTCCAAGGCGTCGAAACGGCAAGTGCGGGCGCGCCTCGCGTGATCGATGGAGTTCAAAGATGTTAGATCGCCATTGGCTTGGCGACATCGGACTTGCGGTGCTCCTTGCCGTGCCGACAGTCGCGTTATCCAAGCCGCAAGCACCGGATTTCGACCGGCATTCCACCGCCACTGCGCTCGTCAAGCAAGCCGCGGCCGCGGACCGCTCGCCGGCCGATCGGCGCTTCGCGCTGACTGGCCGCGCCTAGCTAAGCCAGCCCCGCTGCCCCGAATGCCGCGCGAACCAGAACACGGTCCATGTGAGTGCGGTCACCACGATCGCAACCAGGAGATCGTTGGCTGACATATTCTCGCGGAGCGGCGTCACCAGGATCAGGCCTGCGAGCCAAATGAGCACCGCCACCAGAGACACGAGCAGCGCTGGCACGGAGAGCTTCTTCTTCATCACCAGCAAGATCGTGCCGGCGAGCCCAACCCATACCGCAACCGCGTAAGCACCCGTTACCCAGATGGGCTCCGCCTCGAACGCAGCCCGCTGATCGAGCGGCATCGCGGCCGGATCCGCGAGCACATGCATAAGGTAACTGATACAGCCCAGGCCCATGAAGAGCAGCGACGCGATCGCTGCCGGCATGAACCAGCCGGCAAGCGGCCTCGGTGCATATTCGTTGTCCATCAATTCCCCCTCGGTCAATTCGCGCCTGCGTCAGGACAGGAATGTACGCACGAAGTCGCTTTCAGGACGAGCCTCAATTTCCTCCGGCGGAGCGAATTGCTCTATCCGGCCCTCGTTCAACAGAGCCACGCGATCGGCCAGCGTGAACGCCTCCTCGTGATCGTGCGTAACGAAAACGCTCGTCAGTTCCAGCTCCTCGTGGATGGTGCGCAGCGCGCCGCGCAGTTCGCGGCGAACCTTCGCGTCCAGCGCGCCGAACGGCTCGTCCAGAAGCAGGATTTTCGGATCGCGGGCAAGCGCACGCGCCAGCGCGACCCGCTGCCGCTGACCGCCTGAAAGCTGGCTTGGATATCGGTCGCCCAAGCCAGGAAGCTGCACGAGCTCCAGCAGCTGCGTAACACGGCGCTTGATCTCGCCACCCTTCGGCCGACTGCGGCGAGGCATCACGGTCAGGCCGAACGCGATGTTGTCCGCCACGGTCATGTGACCGAACAGGGCATAATGCTGGAACACGAATCCGATCCCGCGCGAAGCGGCGGATGATTTCGTCACATCCCGGTTCCCGAACCGTACGCACCCGGCTTCGGGCGTCTCAAGTCCGGCGATGATGCGCAGCAACGTCGTCTTGCCCGAACCGGAAGGACCAAGCAGGGCAACGAACTCGCCGTTCCCGATTTCGAGCGAAACGCCATTGAGCGCGGGATAGTCGGAGAAGGTTTTCGACACCCCCTCAATGTGGATCGACATATCAGGTCCGCGCAGCAAGTGCGGCTCGATATCTCCACTCGAGCGCGCTCTTGAGAGCAAGGGTGACGAGCGCAAGGAGCGTGAGGAGCGAGGCGACGGCGAAGGCGGCGACAAAGTTGTACTCATTGTAGAGAACCTCGACGTGGAGCGGCATTGTGTTCGTCTCGCCGCGGATGTGCCCGGAAACGACGCTGACCGCTCCGAACTCGCCCATCGCACGGGCGTTGCATAGCAGGACTCCGTAGAGGAGGCCAAAGCGGATGTTGGGTAGCGTGACGTGCCAGAATGTCTGCCACCCGGAAGCGCCCAGCGTCAGCGCTGCTTCTTCATCGGCCCTGCCCTGTGCAGTCATCAGCGGGATTAGCTGGCGAGCGACGAACGGGAACGTGACGAAGACCGTCGCCAGGACGAGCCCGGGAAGCGCAAAGATGATCTGGATGTCCCGGTCGATGAGCCAGGTGCCGAACCATCCCTGCGCGCCAAATAGCAGAACCCAGACGAGGCCCGACACCACCGGCGAGACCGAGAAGGGCAGTTCGATGAACGCGATCAGCACCGCCTTTCCGCCGAACTGGAACTTGGAGATCGCCCAGGCGGCTGCGACGCCGAAAATGGTGTTCAGCGGCACGGCGATCGCTGCAACGAGCACCGTAAGCTTGATCGCCGCGCGTGCATCCGGCTCCGAAACGGCCGCGGCCCAAGCCTTCGCCCCGGCACGGAAGGCCTCGGACATGACCGCCCACAGGGGCAGCAGGAGCATGAGCGCGATATATGCGAAAGCCGCCGCCATCAGCAGCGCCTTCACGAGCGGCGGTTCGCGCAAGGTCGACCGGGTTCCCACTAGCTGCGCCTGCGTCGCTGCCAATGTTGAAGCAGGTTGAGCACGAGCAGCATCGCGAAGGACACGGCCAGCATCACCGTCGCGATGGCTGCGGCGCCGGCATAATCATATTCCTCCAGCTGCGTGATGATCAGCAGCGGCGCGATTTCCGACTGGAACGGCATATTGCCGGCGATGAAGATGACGGAGCCGTACTCGCCGGCTCCGCGGGCGAATGCGAGCGCGAAGCCGGTTGCGAGAGCAGGAAGGATCGTCGGCAGGATGACCCGCCAGAAAGTCTGCCACCGGCTTGCACCTAGCGTAAGGGCCGCTTCTTCCATTTCGCTCGAAACTTCGGCGAGCACGGGCTCCACGGTTCGCACGATGAAGGGCAAGCCGATGAAGACGAGAGCGACCACGACGCCCGCCGGCTTGTAGGCTACCGGCAAGCCGAGCGGGGCGAGCACTTTCCCGATCATTCCCGTGTCCGCGTAGAGCGCGGTCAGAGCGATGCCCGCCACCGCTGTCGGCAAGGCGAACGGCAAGTCGACGAGCGCTCCGAAGAGCCGTTTGAAGGGAAAGCTGTACCGCACCAGCACCCAGGCGACGAGCAAGCCGAACACGCAATTGACCGCTGCGGCGAGAAGCGCCGCGCCGAACGTCAGGCGGTAGGAGGCGAGCGCCCGCGGCGACCCGGCCGCCGCCCAGAAAGCATCCCAGCCGTCGGTCGTGCTTTTCAGGAATACCGCGCTCAGCGGGATGAGGACGATCGCCGAGAGCCAGAAAATGGTGATGCCCAGAGAGAGGCCGAACCCTGGCAGCGGGGAGTGACGACTGCTTCGGGCAATAACGCTGGGCATCACCATCTCCAGGTCAGAAGTCCAGGTGGAGCCGCGTTGCCACGACATCCCCCTTGGTCTCAGACCCGACCGGGTCAAGAGGCGTGTTGTCGCCCCAGAACCGGACCCAGTTGAACATGAGCTTGGCGAAGGGATTGAAATACCAGTTCAGGCCGAGTGTGACGCTGCTCGCCTCATTGCCTGCCCGCGCCGGAAGCGGCGTGCTGGATAGATCCAGATGATCGTAACGAAGGGCGACTTCGAAAGCGCCGAGGCCGTCCTTGCCGAGTTCCCGGAAAGGCCGAACCCGATCGAAATTGCCGCCGCGGAACGGTCGCGTTTCGCCTGTCAGCATGTAAGCGGCATATCCATAAAAGCCGGTGAAATGCTCGTCGGCGAAGCCGTTGCGATCCAGCCACAGGCGCCCGGCCTCGCCCGCGACGGTCAGAGGCCCGAATACGCCTGCTGCTTCCAATCCGCCGTAGCGAAGTGACTCGACGTCGGGGATGATGCCGCTGTCGGCGATATTGCCGTTGTCGACGCGAATGTTCGGACGGTCGCTCAGGCGAACAGCGTCCTCGACGTCGCCGGCCGCGTTCGCGACCTTGAGAGCCGTGCGATAGTAGCCTGAAACCCCGAGATGGACGATCTTGCCCGCGTCGAAGACGGGCTCCCAGGTCGCGCGGCCGTTCACGCCCCAGCTTTCATCTGGGGTGTCGGTGACCGGCGTATTGGTCGACCGGCTTACGCTCTCATTGTCGCCGAAAAGTCCCACCGCGAGATTCAGATTCTCCCTGGGCGCATAAGCCGCCGAAATGCCGATCCTGCGCTCCGCCCCGGCATTACCGAAGGCGTTCGTGAACATGCCGCGTTCCAGAAAGATGTTGTAATTGTCGCTGTTGTTGGACTCGAGCCCGAACGGCGCCTTGTGCTGCCCCAGCGTAAGGACTGTCTTCGGAATCTTCGTGTACTGGAGATAGGCGTCGGTGATGTTCACCGCATTGCCAGCGAAATCGACTTCGACGCGGTAATTCCACCATTTGAAAGCCGTACCTTCGAAGCCCAGACGGGCCCTCCGGAAGGCGGTGCCGTTGTTATAGTCATAGCCGCCTTCGCGTTCGAAGAAGGCAGCGGCATCCGCCTCTACGACGCCGCGTGGCTTGAAGGTGAATTGACCCGTGGGCTCAGAGATGGTCGGGGCCCAGGAGAACTGGGCAGCTTTTGCCGCGCGCGTCTCGACGGTTTGCAACCGGCCCTCGTTCAGCTCCGCCTGTTGCTCGAGCTCCGCGTTGCGCGCCTCAAGCTGTTTCACTCGCGTTTCGAGCGCGTTCAGGCGATCGAGAACTGGATCGCCGGTCGGCTTGGCGGCCTGAACCTGCTGGGAGTCCTGTTCACTGGGCTCCAGCGTGTCGATCGGCGAGGCGTCGGCCTGGTCTGGAGTCGTTGTCGTCAGATCCTCGCCTTCCTGAGCCCAGGCGGGCGTAGCGAGGGCGAGCAGCGAGGCGCCCGCAAGCAGCAGGATACGCATTTGATTACCCCTTTGGATTAGTCGGCGAGCGGGATCAGCGCTTGGCGGCTTCGAATATCTGGTCGAACAGTCCGCCGTCGTTGAAGTGAGTTCCCTGCGCTTTCGCCCAGCCGCCGAAGCTTCGGTCAATCGTGAACAAGGTCATGTTCGGGAACGTGCCCTTGTACTTCGCCGCGACCTGCGGATTGCGCGGCCTATAGTAATTACGCGCGATGATCTCCTGAGCCTGCGGGGTGTAGAGGAACTTGAGATATGCCTCCGCAACCGCGCGCGTTTTGTGACGGTCGACATTTTTGTCGACGACCGCAACCGGTGGCTCGGCCAGGATCGAGACGGACGGCCGGACAATGTCGAACTTGCCTTTGCCGAGCTCCTTGGTCGCGAGGAACGCTTCATTCTCCCAGGCCAGCAGGACGTCCCCCTGCCCGCGCTCGACGAACGTCGTCGTTGCCCCGCGCGCGCCGGAATCGAGCACTGGAACATTGCGGAAGAGCTTCACCATGAAATCCTTGGCCTTGGCCAGGCTGCCGGTCGTCTTGCGGGCGTAGCCCCAGGCGGCGAGATAATTCCATCGCGCGCCGCCGCTCGTCTTCGGATTGGGAGTAATGACCTTCACCCCGGGACGAACAAGATCGTTCCAGTCGCGGATGTTCTTCGGGTTCCCTTTGCGCACCAGGAACACGATCGTCGAATAATAAGGCGTGCTGTTGAGCGGCAGGCGCTTCTGCCAGTTGGATGCGATCAGGCCCCGCTGGGCGATCTCATCTATGTCGTAGGCCAGCGCGAGCGTCACGACGTCGGCCTGCAGGCCGTCTATCACGGCCCGCGCCTGCTTTCCGGAGCCGCCGTGGCTCTGCCTGATTTCAACTTGTTGCTTGGCCTGTGCGGCCCACCGCTGGGCAAAGGCCGCGTTGATGTTTTTGTACAGTTCGCGCGTCGGATCGTACGACACGTTGAGCAGCTGAACCGGTGCGGCGAGCGCCGTCGATGGCGTTAGCGCGACCGCTGCGAGCGTTACCGAAAGGACCAGTTTCCTTGCGAATGTCATCACCGACTCCCCTGTTTCCTGAGTCGACTAATGGCTAAACCCTAGTTCTCTACTAGACAATAGGGGAATATGTTCAACTCGCCGCTGCCGGGCCTCAATTCGGCGCGGCCAGCCGGTCTTCCCACTGGCCGGCTTCGGCCAACGAGATTCCATCGAGGACTGCCGTACTCTGGTCCCGCAAGATAGAAAATGCGCGGCGAATCGCGCACGTCGCCTCGTCGTGACAGTCGCCGCATGGCGCGTAGAAATTGACGCTCGCGCAGGACACCAGGGCGATCGGCCCTTCCATCGTCCGCACAATTTCGCCGAACGATATCTCCTCCGGTCGCCGGGAGAGAACATATCCGCCCTTGGGACCGCGAGCGCTTTTGACGAGGCCGGCCTTTTTCAGGTCGAGCATGATGAGCTCGAGGTATTTCGGAGGGACGCGCTGCGTTTCCGCAATGCGACTGAGCTGCGTGGGACCATTGCCCTGCTCCTCGGCCAGGAACAGCAGGGAGCGGAGCGCATAACGGGTCTTCTGGGCGATCATGTCGAGTTCAAGACTAGCCTTTAGCTGTGCTGGAGGCAAAGCGGCCTGACGCTGCGGCAGAACGGTCTGCGGCGCGACCGCAAGAGCATCCCGCCACAGGCCTCATTCGTTCCGGTGCTGGGTCCAAGTAAGGGACCTTCGGCAGATCAGACGAGCAGGAGAGGATGCATGGCCCAGCACGGTTATCTACACGGAGAGTATGACCGCGACTTTACCGGCGACGACGATCGCAGCGACCGGTGGAGAGATCGCGACGAGGATCGGAATATCATGTTCGACCGGGGTGACCGCGAGCGCAGTTGGCGTAATCGCGACGAGGGCCGCTGGCGTGGCGGCCGTGAAGATGATCGCGGATTTTTCACGCGCATGGGCGACGAGGCGCAATCCTGGTTCCGCGACGACGAGGACGAGGGAAGCCGTGACCGCGGGCGCTTGCGCGGACGCGGCGGCTCGGACGCGAGCGAATGGTTCGGCGGCCGCACAGAGCGCCAGGGCGGCACGGCCGGCTTCGGCTGTCGGTCCGACTGGGAGCGTTCCCCGCGCAGCTTCAGCAGCAACCGCGACGATCATTATCGCAGCTGGCGCGACAAGCAGGTGCAGGCGCTGGACCAAGATTATGCGGATTATTGCCGCGAGCGCGAACAGCAGTTCCATAGCGACTTCGACGCCTGGCGCAGCCAGCGACAACAGAACCGCGGGCTCCGCGGACAATGGGGCGCGGAGCAAGGCCGCGGACCGGACGAACAGACGTTCACCCCGCAAACGACGGCGGTCGGCAACACGATGACGACCAGCGAAACGCATGAGCCGCAATCGACGACGGAGGAAGAGAGCACCTCGACCATCGGAACGCGCGGCAAGCGCTAACGCTTAGAGACGAATGAAAGAGGGCGGGGCCCGTACGGCTCCGCCCTTTTCTAGCCTTCGATGATGACTTCCGACCCGATCTTGGTGAGGCCGAAGAGCTTCTCGGCGAACTTAAGAGGCATGCGTACGCACCCGTGACTTGCCGGATAGCCGGGATTGTTTCCGCCGTGGAAGGCGATGCCATATTCGTCGATGCGCTGCATGAACGGCATCGGCGCATTGTCGTATTTCTTGGAGCGGTACATCTTCCGCTTCTCGAGCACTTTCCAGTTGCCGAGCGGCGTGACCATGCCGGTCCTGGCACTCGAGATCGTGGTCGCGCCGACCACCCGGTCGCCACGATAGACGTAGGCCATCTGGGTTTTGAGATCGAGCACGACGCGCGTCTCACCCTCGGTGGGGATCGCGCTCGCCCAAACAAACTGACCCGGCTTCAGGCCGCGCGTTCCAAGCTCTGCGACCATATCCTTATATGCCTGGGGCGCGGCTCCCAGGCTCCAGCGGTAATTCACCGGCTGGGCTACCGGATGGGCCGGACGCGCTACCGGTTGGGGCCTCGGTTTCTGCCCGCCGAACAGCCCGAATAATCTCGCGTCCGCGGCGCTGGACAGGCCAACGAGCGCCGCGACCAATATCGCCAGTTTGCTGAACCGCATTGCCGCCTTCGCCTCGATTCCGTTGGCGAATGATCAGCAATAACGGTCGGGCCGTGTCAATGTGCCGGTAAACGGCAAGTTACTGGTTAACATCGCTATTCGCTGCATTACAGGGAGTTCATTTGACTCCCGTAACAAGCGGGCGCAACCGGTCGCTCCGCCGGCACCGCAAATGGGGATGATCGTGCCGGTCACTTCTGTCCCGTTTGCGACAGCAGGGGGGTAGCGATGAGCACTTCCAGGATTCGACTTCTCACCATTTGTGCAGCGTCATCCATGTTCGTCATCCCGGCTCCGGCCGCGGCGGCAGATGACCCTCGCGTAGCGGGGGAAATCATTGCGCTAGCCAGGTCGCAGTGGGCGGCCGAGATAGCGGGCCAACCCGCGGCGCAGCAGATGTCGCAGCTCGCCGACGATTATACCGAGTTCAACGGCGACTATCCGACGCGTATCGACGGCAAGGACCTGGCGGTGCGCATGGGTGAAGTCGCGCCTTACGCGAAGCCGGTCTTAGCCGACATGTCGAACGCAAAGGTGCAGGTCTATGGCGACACGGCGATCCTGACCTACAACTATACAGGGATGACCCGGAGCGCGGATGGCAAGGTCAACCCTTCAGTTGCGAAATCGACCCGCGTGTACGTGAAGCAGGGCGGCCAGTGGCGACTGGTGCACGCCAATTTCGCTCCCGTTGTTCCGCCGCAGCCTTGATAGGATTGGAGCCCGCGTCGGGGAGCGGGCTCATTCCCACTCGATCGTGCCGGGCGGCTTCGACGTATAATCGTAGACCACCCGATTGATTCCGGCGACCTCGTTGACGATGCGCGTCGCCACCCGGCTCAGGAACTCGGGCGCGAACGGATAAGTGTCGGCGGTCATGCCGTCGACGCTCGTCACGGCGCGCAGCGCGCATACGCTGTCGTAGGTGCGATAGTCGCCCATGACGCCGACCGTGCGCACTGGAAGCAGCACCGCGAACGCCTGCCAGATCGCATCGTAGAGGCCCGCGTTGCGGATCTCCTCCAGATAGATGGCATCTGCCTTGCGCAATATGTCGCAGCGCTCCTTGGTCACTTCGCCGGGAATGCGGATCGCCAGGCCCGGGCCCGGGAATGGATGGCGGTCGACGAACGCTTCCGGAAGTCCAAGCTCGCGCCCGAGCTCGCGGACCTCGTCCTTGAACAATTCGCGCAGCGGCTCGACCAGCTTCATGTTCATCCGCTCGGGCAGCCCGCCGACATTATGGTGGCTCTTGATCGTCACCGACGGGCCGCCTGTGAAGCTGACGCTTTCTATGACGTCGGGATAAAGCGTCCCTTGCGCGAGGAAATCCGCGCCGCCGATCTTCTTCGCCTCGGCCTCGAACACGTTAATGAACTCGGCGCCAATGAACTTGCGCTTGGCCTCCGGGTCGGTGACGCCCTCAAGCCCGCCGAGGAAATCCGCGCTCGCGTCCACGTGTACGAGCGGGATGTTGTAGCTTCCCCGGAATAGGCTCACGACCTGTTCGGCTTCCCCGAGCCTCATGAGCCCGTGATCCACGAACACGCACGTGAGCTGCTCGCCGATTGCCTCGTGAATGAGGACTGCGGCGACAGCGCTGTCGACGCCGCCCGACAGGCCGCAGATGACCCGGCCGCTGCCGACCTGCTCGCGGATCTCCGCGATCTTCGCGTCGCGGAAGCTGGCCATCGTCCAGTCGCCGGCACAGCCGCAAATATGCCGCGCGAAATTAGCGAGCAGCTTGCCGCCGTCAGGTGTGTGCACCACCTCCGGGTGGAACATGACCGTGAAGCGCTTGGCGTCTTCGTTGGTCGCGATCGCGAACGGCGCGCCTTCGGACGTCGCCACGACATCGAAGCCCGGGGCGAGCGTCTCGACGCGGTCGCCGTGGCTCATCCACACCTGATGCGTTTCGCCGACCTGCCAAAGCCCGTCGAACAAAGCGCTCGGCGCCTTCACCTCGACATACGCCCGACCGAATTCCTTCTGGTCGGACGCGACCACTTTGCCGCCTAGCTGCTGGTGCAGGGTCTGCTGTCCGTAACAGATGCCGAGCAAAGGAACCCCGCTGTCGAATGCGATTTGCGGTGCGCTCGGCGCGTCCTCCCACATGACCGAGGATGGGCCGCCGGAGAAGATCACGCCTTTCGGCTGCATCCGCTCGAATGCCTCGGCGGCGGCGTTGAACGGAACGATTTCCGAATAGACGCCAGCTTCGCGGATGCGGCGAGCGATCAGCTGGGTGACCTGGCTGCCGAAGTCGATGATGAGGATGGAATCTGTGGGCTGGACCGTCATGGCGGGCGGTTAGTGGCGGGCGTCCATCCTGTAAACCCGACGTGGCAGCTTGTCTTTCTCAACGCCGCCTTTAGCGTCTCTCACAATCACGTTGGGGGGCAGTATCATGTTGCGTCGAGTTGCGATGCGTAGTGTGCACGGGTTGGTCGTTGGGGCGGCCGCGGTCCTTGGTGCGCTGAATGGGAGTGCGGTTCACGCGCAATATTCCATCGCCGCCCCTGATCCCGATGCTCCGCACATCATGTGCAAAGCATATAAGGTAGGGACCAACGACGTGTGGGCGTCCGGGGAGGCGCCGAACGTACGGGAATCGTACAGCCGGTTCGAATATTACGCACGGAAGTATGACGAGAATCTACGTTCCGATTGCCAGCGCTTCACGAATATCGACCCGGATTACCGCAAGAGCTTCGAACCCGGCGAGACCTATCAAGGCAGCTTTGGCGATACATACACGCTGATCCAGGCACCGTTCCTGCCTGAGGATTGGTCGACCACGCCGACCCCCGAGGAAAAGACGAAGGCACAAGCGGAGAAGAAGGGCAGGAAAGGCGAGGCGGCAAAGCCGGCCACCGCCGAGGCGGCTTCCCCCGAACCAAAGAAATCCGCTGCCCAGATCGCCGCCGAGGAAGCGGCGGCGCGCAAGGCAAAGTACGAGGCCGAATTCCAGGCGAAGCAGGACGAATATGAGCGCCAGCTCGCCGAGCGTGAGCGCAAGATCCAGGAGTTCAACGAACTCACGGCGAAGATGGAAGCGCAAAAGCAGGCCAATCTCGCAGCCGCCGCAGCCGCTGCGGACGCGTATAAGAAAGAGCAGGATAAGTACGCGGATGTCGTTCGCCAGCATCAGGACGAGGTTGCGCGCTACGAGGCCCAGGTGAACGGGACAGCGGCCAATCCCCCGGCCGGCAAACCCGGCCGCTTCCAGGTCACCGGCGGGATTGTCGACACGCGGGATGCGGCAATGGCGTCCCTGATGCGAGATCCGCGCGGACCCCAGATTACCGATATCCGGTGCGACGAAATCACGTTCTACAATCCGCCTAAATGGAGCTGCTTCGGGTTCGTCATCGAAACGAGGACGCCGGGGCAAGGAAGCGCCCAATAGAGTTACTTAAGTAGCCGCTTAAGTGTCTTGCGCGCGCAGGCGACGCGGGATACTTAAGCGCATGCTTAACGATTCGCCTCAGCTCGATCGTGCATTTCAGGCGCTGGCGGACCCGGTGCGGCGCGGCATGCTGGCGCGCCTGTCGCGCGGCGCCGCTTCCGTTTCCGAGCTGGCCGCTCCACTGGACATCAGCCTGCCGGCGGTGATGCAACACCTCAAAGCGCTTGAGCAAAGCGGTCTGGTGCGATCCGAGAAAAAGGGCCGGGTGCGCACGGTTCAGCTTGAGCCCAAGGCCCTCTCCGCCGCCGAAGCCTGGATCGCCGGCCGTCGCGCGGAATGGGAGGCGCGGCTCGACCGCTTCGAGGCTCACCTTTCGACCCTTAAACGCGACGGAGAACCGCAATGACCAACGAGACCGACCTCGTCCTCGAACGCACGCTCGATGCACCGATCGACCTCGTCTGGATGGCGTACACTGACCCCGAACATCTCAAGCAGTGGTTCGCGCCGAAGCCGTACCAGATCACCGAGTGCCAGCTCGACCTCACCCCCGGCGGCATCTTCCGTATCCGAATGGTCGGCCCGGACGGATTCGACACCGGCCATGGAACGCCAGGTTGCGTGCTGGAGGTGGAAGACCAGCGCAAGCTGACATGGACCAGCGCGCTTGGCCCAGGCTATCGTCCGAACGAGATGGGGGAAGGCTGCGAATCCTTCCCGTTCACGGCGATTGTGACGTTCGAAGACGCTGGCAACGGCAAGACCGCTTACAGGGCCGTCGCGATCCATAAGGACATCGCCGACAAGGAGGCCCACGAGAAGATGGGCTTCCACGACGGCTGGGGTACGGTCGCGTCCCAGCTGGAGGAACATGCGCGCAGCCTCGCGGTTCGCGCCTGACAAAGAAAGTGCGCCGGAGTCTTTCGACCCCGGCGCACCTCACGTGACGATTTCGTCAGTTCTTAATATCGGCGATAGCCGTAGGCCGCATACGGGTCATTCGGGTTGTACTGATTGTACTGGCTGTACCCGTTGTAATTGGAGCCGTACACGCCCTGCGCCCGATCGATATCGACGTCGGTAATGTAGCCGCGATAATCGGTCTTGCACTTGAACGTCAGGTCGACGGGCGCCTGGCCGTTATAGCCGTAAGCCGCGCCGTAGCGGCCGCTCGTCGCGACGCCACGGATCGTGAGTCCACCGCTCGAGCGCTGCTCAACGCGGCTGATGCCGAGCACGTGGCCCTGGCCATAGCTGTTGTTATAGCCATAACCGTTATAGCCGTAGCCGTTGTAGCCGGCATTGCCGACAAGGCGGGCCTGAACGGCGTTGGTGCACTGGCTCACGGCGACCTGGCTGTTGGCCCCATAGCCGTAGCCATTGTAGCCGCCGTAGCCGTTGTAGCCGCCATAGCCGCCGCCCAGCACCTGCCCGATAACCTGGCCGACGACGTTGCCGCCGTAACCGTAGCCCGGATAATATTGCGCAGCAGCCGGGGCCGCGGCGAACAACGCAGTGGCCACAGCGCCACCCGCCAAAATCTTGGTCAAAGCCTTCATGGCCCACTCTCCTCAAACTCAATTCCCGACTCGCCCGTGACAACGCACGGGTCCGCTGTTTGAGTTTCTATCGTTACGTGGTTGTAGCGAAGCTTAACCGATCAGTTGCCAATCGTTCAGCCGGCTGACAGCGCTCGTTCATCGAAAGCGCAGGGAAAGCCGGCTCGAGCTTCTCTAAGGGCGCTGGGAAGATGCCGTTTCGATTGCTGCTTCATGAACACAAGTAACTGTGTTTGTTAAAGGAATTAGCCAGCCTTACTTGACCCGATGACCGGTGCGAGTCATGCAGTGGCAATCTGAAAGGGGGGCAAAGATGCCTGTAATCAAACGTCTTGCGTTCACCGCGACGGCCCTCGCGCTTGCTGCGTCGCCGGCAGTTGCAGCGAATACGACGCTGACCAATTTGACGGAATCGCAGGCTTTCCCGGCGATGCAGTCGACAATCAAATACACCAGGGTCAGCACGACGAAGGCAACCGGCACCGGCAATTACGCCCGGGCGACGAGCACAGTTCGCTATGACAAGGCGACGAACAGCTACATCCTCCGCGACACCGGAAGCCTTGCTCTGACGTCGACCTTCGACCTCGACAATGCGGACGCGTCGTCGACGCCCCAATTCACGGTCGTGAAGCACGGCACCAACGAAACGCTGCGCATATATAATCCAGGCGCGACCACGCAGGGCATTGCCCTGACGTACACTGGCTACGGGCAATGGCGGCGCACGGGTACGCCCCAGTTCGGAACCGGCACCGCGGTCAATGACACATATTTCGTCTACGGCCTGAAAACGCCATCCGCCGATGTGCCTCGCACCGGCAGCGCGACATATACGACGGCGCTCGATGGGACCTACGCCAACGGCACCGGCGTCTATGCCGTCAACGGAACGGGCAGCCTGACGGCGAACTTCGGCGCCGGCACCGGAACGATCAACTACTCGGCCAATTTGGCGGGCGTTCGCGAAGGCGACAGCGCGGCGCTTGCAGGCCTTGGCGCACTGACCGGGGGCGCTGGCACGATCACCTATCGCAGTTCCGGATTCACCTCGACCGTCGCCGCCACTGGCGGTGGCTTCGCGCTGGGCGTGAACGGGAACTTCTACGGCCCGGCGGCGCAGGAAATCGGCGGGCTCTTCCGGCTGACCGGGAACGGCGGAAACGGCCAGGGTGCCATCGTCGGCACGCGTCCGTAGAGGATCGTCCGGCGAATTTGCGAAGGGGGCTCCGCGGGGCCCCCTTTCGCTGTGAGAAGCTGACTGGAAGCCGATGCTGCTCCCTCTGATCTTATCGGCACTTGCGGTGCAGGGTGCCTCAGCTTCGCCACTAGACCCTTGCGCTGGACAAGCCAATTGCACCCGGGCCGGCGCGGCGCAACTATTCGCCCTCGCCGATCGGCTGTTCACACAGGGCGATCTCGCCGGCGCGGAAGTCATCCTCATCGCCTTGCAGCAGGATCCCGACCCGAAGCTTCGGGCCGAGGCGCGTTTCCGCCTCGCCGCGGTACGCGAGGAGCGTGGAGACATAACTGGCGCGGTCGCAGCACTTCGCGAGCTGCTTGCGGAGCAGCCTGACGCGCAGCGGGCAAGGCTCGAGCTGAGCCGCCTTCTCGCGGCTGAAGGAAAGCCCGACGAAGCGCGCCGCGAGCTCGCCCACGCGCAGGAGGCAGGCCTCCCTCCCGACGTCGCGCGAACCGTCAGCCGTTTCTCCAACCTCCTGAGCGCAACCAAGCGCCGCGGCGGCTCAGTGGAAATCACCGCAGGACCGGACAGCAACGTCAATCGATCGACCAGCAGTCAGTTGATCGACACCGTCATTGCTCCGTTCCAGCTCGACCCCGATGCGCGGCGCCAATCGGGAATGGGAGTCACCGCCAGCCTGGAAGGATATTCCCGCGATGATCTTGGAAAAACTACCGTCCTCACGCGCGCCGGGGCCCGCGGCGACTTCTTTATGGGCAAGGGACGCTTCAACGACGTCCAGGCCTATGCGGGAAGCGGGCCCGAGTTCGACACCAAGATCGGGCGCATCCGGCCCGCCGCGACCGTCGAACGGCGCTGGTTTGGCGGACATCCCTACAGCGTAGGGTTCGGAGGCGCGTTGAGCTGGATCGGAAAGGCGACCGCCAAGAGCCAGGTTGAGATCGACGCGTCGATCGTGCGGCAATGGGTCAATGACAATGATGTGCTGGACGGCACGCGCTACGCCGCTGTCGTGACTTACGACCGCGCTTTATCGGAGGATACCACTGCACGCTTCAACCTGCGCGGCGCGATCCTGGATGCGGCTGCCAACGCGGAATCGCTTCGCCAGGGCGCGGCAGAAGCGATCCTCGCCCACGATCTGGGCTTCGCCAATGTCTTCGCGAATTTGGCGTACACGAAGACCCATGGCCAAGCAGTGCTACCGCTGTTCGGCAAGGCGCGTGACGATGACCGCCTCGACGCAGGCGCCGGAATCGTTGCGCGGCGGGCATTCGGGGGTTTCTCGCCGTTGCTGCGGGTGACCTACACCCGCAGCTGGTCGAATATCGAATTGTACGATTACAAGCGCGCGCGCCTCGACTTCGGGCTCACGCGCGGGTTCTGACTTGCTCAGGCCGCTTCGAATTCTTCCTCGGTCATGACCGGGCCGCTGTCCTGGCCCTTGGCGGCCACGTCGCGGTCGACGAACTCGATCACCGAGATCGGCGCTGCGTCCGAAGCGCGGATGCCGGCCTTGATGATGCGCGTGTAGCCGCCGTTGCGGTCGGCGTAGCGCGGACCGATCACGTCGAACAGCTTGGTGAGCTGCGCATCGTCCATCAGCCGCGACTGGGCGAGACGGCGGTTCGAAAGGCCGCCATGCTTGGCGAGCGTGATCAGCTTCTCGACATAGGGGCGAAGTTCCTTCGCCTTGGCCGTCGTGGTCGTGATCTGCTCGTGCTTGATGAGCGCGGCTGCCATGTTGCGGAACAGGGCCGCACGGTGGCTCGAGGTGCGCTGAAGCTTACGTCCGCCAACGCGATGGCGCATGGGTCATTCCTTTCGTTCGTCAGGGGACCGTGCAAGGTATCCCCGGCCAGGCGGACTTTCGGGAGCCGCCATTCATCCCAAATGACAACGGCGAGCGCTGACGCCCGCCGGATGCGCAGCCCTCAAGCGGAAATGCGGCGATTAGTCAAGGTGCTGGCTGCCAGGCGGGCGACCAGCGGCGTCAGGCCGCGATGGCTGCTGGCGTGATAGACCGACCCCGCGTCCAACTCCCGGCAGAGGCGGCGGTGCGCTTCGCCCAGCGCATGATAAGGCAGTCCCGGCAGCAAATGGTGCAGCGCGTGGTAACGCAGCCCGACCGGAGCCCACAGAGCGGGTAGCGTGCCTGGCGGTGGCACGTTGACGCTATCGAGATATTGCTCGGTCACGCTCATCGGCTCGCCCTCATTCTCCCAAAGGTGGGCAACGAGCGTGCGGATCTGGTTGAGGAACATCACGCCCGACGAGATGGCGAGGAACAGCAGGAACTCGCGCATGGGAATGACCCCAGTCGCAACCATCGTCAGGAGCGCGATCGCCCACAGGCTGCAGGCAGTCTCCATCAACGCCCATTCGCGCGCGAAATCCCCTTCGGGCGCCGGGCGGCGGAACTTCGGGTTGATCTGCAGCCCCGAATATTTCTCCACGACCACGCGGCGCAGCTTCCTGGAAAGAAGCGACAGCGGCGCGAGGATTCCAAACCGGATAAGCATCCCGATCGGCGCTAGCGCCGCGGCCACCAGGAACACCGGCAAGGTCCAGGGCTTCATCAGCGCGAGCGGCAGATATTCGGGGTCGTTGACGGTCCCGTAATAACGCTTGGCGTGATGCTGGTTGTGCACGCCCTCGTACATGAAGCTCGGCACGAGCAGCGGAATGCCGACGATCAGGTTCCAGACAAGGCGGAAGCCGGGAACGGCGCCGCTCTTGATGTGCGTCAGCTCATGGATGAACGAGCCCGCGCGATAAAGCGCGAGCACCGCGACCAACCCGGCCGCAATGGCGATCCATGCCGAAGCCGAGAGCATAGCGGCGAACAGTGCGCCATATCCCAAAAGCGCCGAGCCGATGAGGTCGGCCCAATAGATGCGAGCATTGGGGACGTTCAGCTCACGAGTGAGGCTCGCCGCGGCCTTGAGCATCGCGGCATCGTCTTGCGCGCGCGCCGTCGACTGCCGCGCTGGCGCAGCATTAGTGCGTGGACGATCGAGGGTCGCTGTCTGGTTCATATTGTCTTTGGAAGAACGCTATTTGCCCGGAGATAGTGGCGGCATCGTGGCGCTACAATGAATGACGTTGGCTGGCGCTTGCTCCTTGTAGCGGCTAGCCGTACGCCATGAATTCGCCGTCAGTGACGATCCGTCCGGTCGAGACCAAGGCCGACCGCAAAGCCTTCGTGGACTTCGCCTGGCGCGTCTACCGCGACGATCCCGCTTGGGTACCGCCCCTGAAGGACGAGGTTCATGGCCTCATCACGCCGGGCAAGAACCCCTGGTTCGAGCATGCGCGCGCCCAGCTCTGGCTTGCCGAGCGCAACGGCGAGATCGTCGGGCGCATCAGTGCGCAGGTGGATGAGCTGGTGCTCGAGCAGATGGGCGCCGGGACGGGCCAGTGGGGCATGTTCGAAGCGCTGGATGCCGAGGCTGCGTCAGCGCTCATCGCCACCGCCGAGGATTGGCTGCGCGCTCAAGGGATGACCAGCGCGCTTGGACCGATCAGCCTTTCGATCTGGGATGAGCCCGGGCTGGAGATCGAAGGCTTCGACCAGGATCCAACCGCGATGATGGGCCATCATCGCCCGGAATATCGGGGTTGGATCGAAGGGGCTGGCTACGAGAAGGCGAAGGACCTGCTGACCTACGAAGTCGACATCGCCAGCTGGGACGATCCCAAGATCAACCGCCTGATCGCCGCCGGCGAGCGGAACCAGCGCATTCGCATCCGGATGGTCGACAAGTCGAAGTTCGACCAAGAAGCCCGGATCATCCTCAACCTCCTCAACGACGCCTGGTCGGGCAATTGGGGATATGTGCCGCTGACAGAATCCGAGATCGCTTATGCCGGCAAGAAGCTGAAGCCGATCATCTACAATGAGCTCGTGCGGGTGGCCGAGCTGGATGGCGAGCCGGTCGCGTTCATGATCACCATCCCGGACATCAACGAGCTGACCAAGGACCTTAACGGCGAACTGTTCCCCTTCAACTTCATCAAGCTCTTGTGGCGGCTTCGCAAACCGAAGGTGAAGCGCGCGCGCGTGCCCTTGATGGGAGTCGCGAAGAAGCTGCACCACTCGCGCCTGGCGAGCATGCTGGCCTTCATGCTCATCGAATATACGCGGCGCGATTGTGTCGGGAAGTTTGGAATCAACACCGGCGAGTTCGGCTGGATCCTCGAGGACAACAAGGGAATGCTGTCGATCGCCGAGCTGCCGGGCGCTCGCGTCAATCATCGCTACCGGATCTACCAAAAGACGCTCTGACCGCCGACGTTTTCGTTAGTGCGCGGCGTGGGAAATCGGCCCTTCGTCACCCTCAGCTGCAATGCGCAGGTTCTGCATCATGCCATGGTCACCGTGGTACATGATGTGGCAATGCGTCACGAAGTCGCCCGTGAAACGCTCGTATCGCGTGCGGAATGCGATGCGGACGTTCTCCTTCACAAAGACGGTATCCTTCCACTGGCCCTTCAGGCCCGCATAATCGGGATCGAACACGGCGCTTTTCGGATCGGTGACGTCGCGTCCTTCAGCATCCTGAATCGAGATGATTTGGAACGGATTGACGTGGATATGCAGGGGATGGTCGTCGATGAGCGAGGTGGCCCGCCATTCCTCCGCCTTGCCCAATGGCAGGACCGCGTCGATCCGGTCGTGATCGTAGGTCCTTCCATTGACGTGAAATATTTCGGCGTTCGGACCTTCGATGATGTTCAGGGTGACTTCGCGGTAGCCGCTCACTTCCTGCTCGGTGATCGGCTTGTGCCATGTGAAGGATGACAGCTTCAGGCCGTCCCTCAGATCGCTGACGACGCGATCGCGAATGGGCGCTCGTTCCGTGCCGCCCAGGGCGGTTTCCGCGGAACGGATCAAGGCGGACTGGAGCTGAGCTTCCGCGTCGACGTCGACTGGCGCAGTCCCTCGCGCCTCAACAAGCGCGACCATCCGGGGCGGATTATTCCTCTTCAGGTTGATCCGGCTGGTGTCGTTGACCATGCAATATTTGCCCGCGGCGGGCAGCCGGATCAGGAGGTCTGTGCGCTCGCCTGCAAATAGTACGGCCTCGTCGGTCGGGCGAATTGAGGAGCGCGTGAGCCCGTCCATCGCGATCTGCCACATCGGCAGGGGCTGGCCGACGCAATAGCGCTCTCGCCACGCGATCTGCTGCTCGGCCCTCACCTTGCGCAGCGGCGGCGCGGCGGGATCCAGACGATAGAGCCGCATCCGCATCGATTCTCCGGTGCCCGCGTTGATGAGGCGCCACCGCTCGAATGTCCCTGCCTTCGCGCCGCCAAGCTCTGGTTCTACCTTGCCGTTGATGCCGGTGAAGCGGCCCGAGAATCGCCAGCCCCAATCATTGTCGAAGCTTTCGATTCGACCGATCTTGCCTGGCGAGCAGGTGAAAGGCCGTACCGGTTCGCCTTCCTTGTTTCGCTCGCCCTCGATGACGCCTTTCTCGTCCAGACACCCATATTCCATCTGCTGGAAGATCATCACCCGCTCCGGAAAGGCTCGTCCGCGCTCGTCCCTGAGCAGGATGTCGATGTCGCCGGGCGTGGTCAGCGTCGGAAGCCGATTGCCAGTGACGATCAGCGCGCCGGCCATTCCGCTACCCACCTGGGCGAAGCCGGCGCCGTGGCGATGCGGATGGTACCAGTAGGTGCCCGCGGGATGATCGACGGGTATCTCGTAGCGATATTGGAAGTCCTCGCCGGGAGCGATCGACACGAGCACGTTGTCGCTATGCCCGGAGGGCGAGATCCACAGTCCGTGCGTGTGGAGATTGGTGTCGTTGAAGCAGGTTTGGGTCGCGCGTTGCTCTGCGGTGCAGGGCTCCAGTCGATTGGCAATGTCGATCGCGAGCTCCTGGCCGGGCGCGACACGAATGGTGGGCGCTACGAAATCGCCATCGCGAATGCCGTCTCCTCGAAACGATCGTAGCTCGACGCGATCGTCCTGGAGCGTCCACGGATTGTAGATCTTGCCGGGCGCGCGCCCGACTTCAAAATGATAATGCAGAGGCGCAGCGGCCGCCGACGCCATCGCTAATGCCACGCTCGCGGTGATCGCCCCCATATGCGCTCCCCCTGGGTTCCCCACGCGCACTGATGGTTGGTGTGGACCCTAATCCCCGCTCCTGCAAGGAGCGGATTCAACTCCTCCTTCAGGACAATTCGAAGGTCAGCGAACCGTTCATCGGAACAGCATTCCACTGGGCCGTCAGGTCGTCGAGCCGCGCGCGAATGGCCTGCACGTCCCCGACCGATACCGGGACAGCAGAATGGCCGCGCGCGTCGCAGGCATGCTCGTAGGTGGCGAGCAGCTCCTCGGCAGGGACGCGCCCGCCCCACATCTCGGCCTGGAAGCTCTCGACGAGCCGTTCCACGGACTCTTCCGCGTCCCCGCCGCTGGTTCCGAAGTCCGGGGCCTGGCCGCCGGCGACAAGCGACAGGAAGCCGCGGTGCGCCAGAATGCTCTCGACGCCATAATGCACCATGTCATGCGGGATGATCCCCTGCTTCGGGCAGTCGACGGTTTCCGACGATCCGTCGGGCCGCTCGATCAGCAGCGCGTCATATTTCCCGCCGCGCTTGGTGAACGTCAGCCGCACGGTCTCAACTCAGCTCCACCCAGGTCGGCGCGTGATCGCTCGCTTTCTCCTGCGCCCTCGCCCATTTATCGACGCCGGCGCCGCGCAGCATGTCCGTCGCCTCAGGCGAGCAAAGCAGGTGGTCGAGGCGGAAGCCGAGGTCCCGCTGCCAGCAACCCGCGGTATAGTCCCAGAAGGTGTAGAGCTTCTCCTCGTTCGGATGGAATGCGCGCAACGCATCGGTCCAGCCCTGATTGACGATCCGGCGCCAGGCAGCGCGGGTTTCCGGTTGCATCACCGCATCGTTCTGCGTCGCGCGGGCTGAGAAGACGTCGCGGTCTTCGGGTACGACGTTCCAGTCCCCGCACAGGACAACCGGCCGCTCGTCCTTGAGAAGGCCCGCTGCATGCTCGCCTAGGCGTTCCATCCACCGAAGCTTGTAGTCGAACTTCTCCGTCCCGATCGGATTGCCGTTCGGAAGGTAAATCGAGGCTACGACCAACCCGCGCACCTCGGCCTCGATATAGCGACTATGGGTGTCGTCCGGATCGCCGGGAAGACCGACGCGGCGCAGTTCCGGCGAATCCCCTTTGGCGAGGATCGCAACGCCGTTGAAACCCTTTTGCCCGTGCCAGACGGCGCTGTAGCCCGCAGCTTCTATGTCGGCGATGGGCAGCGCCTCGTCGGCGCATTTGAGTTCCTGGAGGCAGGCGATTTCGGGCTGCTCGCGCTCGAGCCATTCGACCAGACGCGGGAGGCGCGCGCGTATTCCGTTTAAGTTGTAAGTGGCGAGCTTCATGGGCCGGCCCTAAACGCTGAAGGCTAGACCGAGAAGCTGCTTCCGCAGCCGCATCCGGACTGGGCGTTCGGATTCGTGACCCGGAATGACGCGCCGCCGAGATCCTCGACGAAGTCGACCGCCGACCCGCGCACCAGTTCGAGGCTCATCGGATCGACGACGAGCTTCACCCCGTCCGTTTCCGCGATGGCATCTTCTGCCTCCGGCCTGTCTGCCAGCTCGAACTTGTAGGTGAAACCGGCGCAGCCGCCGCCATCCACGGCGAGACGGAGGATTGCGGGCTTCTGCTGCCGAGCGGCGATCCACGCCACCCGCTTGGCGGCGCTCTCGGTAAGGCTGATGGAAGCTTCGCTCACGGGAGCGAGATAGGAAGCGCCCCGCTTGGGGGCAAGGAAACTTACTTGCCGCCCGTGCCCGGTCCGCCAAGCGCAACCGCATCCATCGACGCAGTGCCGGAACGGCGCTGCATGGCAAGCACGTAATCGGTCGACTTCATGAAGGGGATCGGGTTCACGGCCCGCCCGTCGATCCGCACTTCATAATGAAGGTGGTTACCGGTCGAGCGACCTGTCGAGCCCATGCGGCCGATCAACTGGCCACGAGCGATCTTGTCGCCCGAGTGAACCAGGATCGCCGAAAGGTGCCCGTAGCGCGTGGTGATGCCGCGGCCATGATCGACCTCGATCAGGTTGCCGTACCCGCCCGAGTTCCAGCCAGAGCGGAGCACGGTGCCATCGGCGGTCGCGTAGATCGGCGTTCCATAGGGTCCGGCAAGATCGATGCCGGGGTGCATTGCTGCGCCGCCGCGGAACGGGTCTGAACGAACGCCAAAGGCGCTCGTGAAGGATGCGTTCTGCTTGACCGGCTTATCGGAAGGAATGGCGATCACGCCGTCCTGAAGCTGGTCGAGCTTTTTCCAGCTGTTGAAGAGGGCTTTGAAGGTGGCGTTGGTGCCGCCGTCGAACGGACCGCCGACGCCATCGTTTCCGGCCTTGGCCGGATAGAAGCCAAGCTTGCGAAGCGAAGCCTCATCGACCTCTTCACCGGCGAGCGCTGCTGCGAGCGCGATCTGGCGTTGCTCTACCTGCTGGACACGGCGCTCGGTCTCGGCCGCGAGCTTCGCGACTTCGGCGGAATAGCCGTCACTATTGGCAGTGGCGATGGGAGCATCGGGAGAAGCGACGAGGCGGGCAGTGGCGAAGCCGGCCCAGCCGATCATCGCGAACAGGAATGCGCAGAAGACGAGCTGAACGGACGCGGTAATCCGGAAGCGCCGAAGCTTGGAACCGTCGTGAATGAAAAAGTCCCGGTCCCGGAACACACCTGCGGCGGCCAGAAGTTGCGCCATTTTGCCTCGCTCCAAACTCCAGGCGCCACGCGCAAACGCACGGCTCCTGATCAGCCATTAAAGTAAGGAGCTCCCCAGCCCCCCTGCCGTCATGCGGATGCCCGCCGCTCGAAAGCAGGAGTGGAGACTGAACGCGGATGGTTAATGAATTCAACAGCAGGTTCCCCTTAGCGGGACGAACCGCCGGGTGAGTGCGATGAGCCGATCTGAACGGCGTGTCGCCAGCAATTTCAAGCCGTTGTGCGCTGCAACAATCTGTCCAAATCGATTCGCAAGCGAATCTTTTTCCGCCTGCCTTGCGGTCGCCAAAATCGGCCGTACAACCGTCGGCGGGCCACGCCGTCCCAACGCGGCGCGAGCTCTCTGAGAGGAGAGTGACATGACTGAATCCGCCGAAGCCGGTGCCATCGTGCGCCGTGCAAAACCCGATATCCTGCCTCCCAATCCGCATTTTTCGTCCGGTCCCTGCGCAAAGCCGCCGGGCTGGTCACCCGCTGCGCTGCGCACCGATTCGCTTGGACGTTCGCACCGCGGCGCGATCGGCAAGGCGAGGTTGAAAGACGCGATCGAGCGAACGCACGCGCTGCTCCGGCTGCCGGCGGACTACCGGCTTGGGATCGTACCCGCTTCCGACACCGGAGCCGTTGAAATGGCGCTCTGGTCCATCCTCGGTCCGCGCCCCGTGACCATGCTCGCATGGGAGAGCTTCGGCGCCGGCTGGGTCACCGATGTGATCAAGCAGCTCAGGCTGGAAGCCGAGGTCCGGACCGCCGACTATGGCGATATTTGCGACTTGAACGCGGTCGATCCTGCGAGCGACATTGTCTTCACCTGGAACGGCACGACGAGCGGGGTGCGCGTGCCCAATGCGGAATGGATCGCGGCCGACCGCACAGGCCTGTCGATTTGCGACGCGACGTCGGCGGCCTTTGCCCAGGACATCGACTGGGCCAAAATCGATGTCGGCACTTTCAGCTGGCAGAAAGCGCTCGGAGGAGAAGGCGGGCACGGGATGCTCGTGCTGAGCCCGCGCGCGGTCGAGCGGCTCGAAAGCGAGCCTGCTCCCCGTCCGCTGCCCAAGCTCTTCCGCATGACGAAAGGCGGCAAGCTGATCGACGGGATCTTCAAGGGCGATACGATCAACACGCCGTCGATGCTGTGCGTTGAAGACTGGCTGTTCGCGCTGAGCTGGGCCGAGCGGATCGGCGGCCTCGAGGCGCTGATCGCCCGGGCCGATGCCAATGCCGCCGCGCTCGGCGATTGGGTTAAGCGTGCCGATTGGATCGAGCATCTTCCGTCCGACCCGTCGATAAGATCGAACACCTCGGCCTGCCTGCAGTTCGCAGATCGCTCCGACCCAGAAGCGAATGGGGCTCGGCAGAAAGCCATCGTGAAACTGCTCGATGACGAGGGCGCCGCATATGACATCGGCGCCTACCGCGATGCGCCCCCCGGACTTCGCATCTGGTGCGGCGCGACCGTGGAGACATCGGACATTGAAGCTCTCGGGCCCTGGCTCGACTGGGCCTGGGAGCAAACGGCATGAACAATGAAGTACGCGTGCTCATCGCCGACAAGATGGACCCGAGGGCGGCCGGAATCTTCCGCGACCGCGGCATCCACGTCGATGAAAAGCCGGGCCTCTCTCCCGAAGAATTCGCAAAGGCCATCGGCGACTATGACGGCCTGGCGGTGCGCAGCTCCACGCGGGTCACTGCGGCAATCATGGACGCCGCCGCGCCGCGGCTGAAGGTCATCGCCCGCGCGGGGATTGGCGTCGACACCATCGACGTCCCTGCTGCCAGCGCGCGGGGTATCGTCGTCATGAATACGCCGTTCGGAAATTCCATAACGACCGCGGAGCATGCGATTGCCATGCTCTTCGCCCTCGCCCGCGAAATTCCGCAGGCCGATCAGTCCACGCAGTCCGGCAAGTGGGAGAAGAACCGCTTCATGGGGGTGGAGCTCACCGGCAAGACGCTCGGGCTGGTCGGCTGCGGCAATATCGGATCGATCGTGGCGGACCGTGCACATGGGCTCAAGATGAAAGTCGTCGCCTACGACCCCTTTCTTTCGCCCGAACGCGCGATCGAATTGGGCGTCGAGAAGGTCGAGCTGGACGAGCTGCTCTCCCGGGCTGACTTCATCACTCTTCACACGCCGCTGACCGACCAGACGCGCGGCATCCTCTCGAGAGAAGCGCTTGCGAGCACCAAGCGCGGCGTAAGGATCGTCAATTGCGCTCGCGGCGGACTCATCGACGAACCCGCGCTGAAAGAGGCGCTGGATAGCGGCCATGTGGCCGGCGCAGCCCTCGACGTGTTCGCCGAGGAACCTGCGAAGGACAATCCCCTGTTCGGGACTCCGGGCCTGATTTGTACACCGCATCTCGGCGCCTCGACGACCGAGGCGCAGGTGAACGTTGCGATCCAGATCGCCGAGCAGATGAGCGACTTCCTGCTGCTCGGCGGCATCACCAATGCAGTCAATGTGCCCTCGCTGTCTGCGGAAGAGGCCCCGCGCCTGAAGCCCTATATGAACCTCGCGGAACAACTCGGACGACTGGTCGGGCAGATCGCCGGAACCGGAATCCGCTCGATCGACATCGAGGTCGAAGGCCATGCCGCGGAGCTCAACATCAAGCCGATCACCGGCGCTGTCCTCGCCGGACTGATGGGCACCTGGTCCGACACCGTGAATATGGTCAACGCACCCTTCCTGGCGAAGGATCGCGGCATCGGCGTTCGCGAGATCCGCAACGAAGGCGAGGGCGATTACCACACGTTGCTCGCCGTGACGGTCGGCACCGAGGATCAGGGAGCCCGCCGCGTCGAAGGCACGATCTTCGGCAATCGCGCCGCGCGTCTCGTCAACATATTCGGCGTTCCGATCGAGGCCGAGCTGACCGGCCAGATGATCTACATCGTCAACGACGACCAGCCCGGGTTCATCGGCGCACTCGGCACCCAGCTTGGCGAGAACAGGATAAATATCGCGACGTTCAACCTCGGCCGCCGCAAGGATGAGCGGGAAGCGATCGCGCTCATTGCGGTCGACGATCCTATCTCCGCGGAGGTTGCTCAGCAGCTGCACGAACTGCCGGGCGTGCGGGAGGTGGTGCCGCTCAGCTTCTAGGCGTCGAGCTCGAGCTGCGTGAACCGCACGGGCATCACGTGGCGCGTCGACAGGTTGCCGTCAGCACCCTTCTCCACGACGCTCAGCTGCTGAATCTCCGTCGACCCGAGGGGGATGACCAGCCGCCCGCCGGAGCTAAGCTGTTGGAGGAGTGGCTCGGGCGTCTCCTCCGCCGCGGCCGTAACGATGATGCGGTCGAACGGCGCGTGCTCCTCCCAGCCGCGCGAGCCGTCGCCAACGCGAACTGCGATGTCGTAACCGATGGCGGCAAAGCGCGCCGCGGCGGCTTCGGCGAACTCCTCGACGACATCGACGCTGAATACTGTTGCGCCCATGTCCGCCATGACCGCGGCCTGATAGCCGAGACCGGTTCCCACCTCGAGCACGCGCATTCCGGGTTCGATCTCGAGCAGGTCGATCATCAGTGCCGATATGAATGGCTGCGAGATGGTCTTGTCGAAGCCGATCGGGAGGGGCGTGTCCTGATAGGACATGAGGATCAGCGACTGCGGAACGAACAAATGGCGCGGCACGTCCATCAAGGCGCGTCGAAGCTGCGGGCCCGGCGCATCCCTGCCGATCTCGTCCCCCGCCAGGTCGAAATGGATGTCGATCACCTCGACCATTTGCCGACGATAGATCGCCAGATGCTGCTCGGTGAGCGGCTTCATGACGGCTCGAACGGACCCGCGAGACTGTCGTTCCGATGGCTGTCTTTGACCACCGCTTCCGCCTCGCCTAGAGCGCCGCGGCAATCAAGGGGAACAACGTGGCAAACGTGACCGTCATCGGCGCCCAGTGGGGCGACGAAGGCAAGGGAAAGATCGTCGATTGGCTGGCCAGCCGGGCAGACATGGTGGTCCGCTTCCAGGGCGGACATAACGCCGGCCACACGCTCGTCGTCGGTGACGAGACTTACAAGCTCTCGCTTCTTCCCAGCGGCATTGTCCGCGGCACGCCCTCGGTCATCGGGAACGGCGTGGTGCTCGACCCCTGGGCACTCAAGGCCGAAGTCGAAAAGATCGCTGCTCAGGGGATCAATGTGACCCCCGAGGTTCTGATGGTCGCGGAAACATGCCCGCTGATCCTCCCTATCCACCGCGACCTCGACGCGCTTCGAGAGGATGCCTCCGGCGCCGGCAAGATCGGCACGACACGCCGCGGCATCGGCCCCGCCTATGAAGACAAGGTCGGTCGCCGCGCGATCCGTGTCTGCGACCTCGCCCATCTCGACGATCTCGAACCCTTGCTCGACCGGCTCTGCGCGCATCACGACGCGCTGCGCGCCGGCTTCGGCGAGCCGCCCGTCGACCGCGCCCGGCTTCGGTCCGACCTCGCCGAGATCGCCCAGTTCGTGCTTCCCTTCGCCCGGCCGGTGTGGCGCGACCTCGATACCGCTTTCCGCCGCGGCAAGCGCATCCTCTTCGAAGGTGCTCAAGGCGTGCTCCTCGATGTCGATCACGGCACCTATCCGTTCGTCACCTCGTCCAACACCGTCGCTGGAACGACCGGCTCCGGCAGCGGGATGGGTCCGAATGCCGCCGGTTTCGTCCTCGGCATCGTCAAGGCCTACACCACCCGCGTCGGCTCCGGCCCCTTCCCAACCGAGCAGGACAACGAGGTCGGCCAGAAGCTGGGCGAGCGCGGCCACGAGTTCGGCACCGTCACCGGCCGCCGCCGGCGCTGCGGCTGGTTCGACGCGGTCCTCGTCCGCCAGGCAGCCGCGGTGAGTGGGATCACCGGCATCGCGCTCACCAAGCTCGACGTCCTCGACGGCTTCGAGACGGTGAAGATCTGCACAGGCTACAAGATCGACGGCCGCAAATATGACTATCTCCCCCCTCACGCGGCCGACCAGATGCGCGTCGAGCCCGTCTATGAGGAGTTCAAGGGCTGGGAGGGCTCGACCCGTGGAGCGCAGAGCTGGGCCGACTTGCCTGCCCGCGCAATCAAATATGTCCGTCGCGTGGAGGAGCTGATCCGCTGCCCCGTCGCGCTGGTGAGCACCAGCCCCGAGCGGGACGACACGATTCTCGTTCGCGACCCCTTCGCGGGTTAGTGCCGCACTTCGAACTCGCGATAACCCGCGGGTTCGGCCTCTTCCGTCTCGAATGTCTCGACCTTCGCATGCGCGGGCCCATCGCGCATCAGCGTAAGCAGCCGTTCGACGCTGTCATCTTCGCCCTCGACATGGGCCTCGACCGAGCCGTCGTCGCAATTGCGCACCCAGCCATGCACGCCGAGTTGCCGCGCTTCGTCTCGCGTCCATGCGCGGAAGAAGACGCCCTGCACCCGCCCGGCCACGCGAACATGCCGCGCGACCGTCGGCATCACACCGTCGCGATGTCGGGCGCGTCCTCGGCCTTCATTCCGACGACATTGTAGCCCGCGTCGACGTGGTGGACCTCGCCGGTGACACCGGAAGACAGATCCGACAGCAGGTACAGGCCGGCGCCGCCGACGTCCTCGATCGTCACGTTCCGCCGCAGCGGCGCGTTCAGCTCGTTCCACTTCATGATGTAGCGGAAATCGCCGATCCCGCTCGCGGCCAGGGTCTTGATCGGACCGGCGGAGATGGCGTTCACGCGAATGGCTTCCGGACCGAGGTCCATCGCCAGATATTTGACGCTGGTCTCGAGCGCCGACTTGGCAACGCCCATGACATTGTAGTGCGGAATGACCTTCTCGGCGCCGTAATAGGTCAGCGTGAGGAGCGAGCCGCCGTTGGGCATCATCGCCCGGGCGCGCTGCGCGACGGCTACGAAGCTGTAGACCGAGATATTCATCGTCATCAGGAAATTGTCGACGCTCGTGTCGACGAACTTCCCGCGCAGCTCGTTCTTGTCGGAATAGCCGATGGCGTGGACCACGAAATCAAGCGAGTCCCAGCGCTTGCCCAGCTCCGCGAAAGCGGCGTCGAGCGCATCGTTGCTGCTGACATCGCAGTCGATCAGCATGTCCGAGCCAAGCTCCATCGCCAGCGGCCGCACTCGCTTCTCAAGCGCCTCGCCCTGGTAGGAGAAAGCGAGCTCCGCGCCCTGCTCACCCAGCGAACGGGCGATGCCCCATGCCAGCGAACGATCGTTGGCAAGGCCCATGATCAACCCGCGCTTGCCTTGCATCAGTCCTGTCAAAGTTGCGGTCCCCCAGTTTCCAGCTCAGATTCAACGTCCTCGCCCGGCTGAGGCTCCTCGACTTCGAGCTCGTCGGTGTAAGGTCCGCTGTAAACCTCGCCCTTTAGCGCGGTGGCGCCCGCTTCCGCCAGCGCTGCGTTCAATTCCGCGCCCATCACCACGCCAAGCCCGATGATGAAGAAGAACAGCAAGGCGATCATCACTCCCGCAAGACTACCGTAGGTGAGGTTATAGCCGCCGACCCAGCGCATTGCCTGCGGCAGGATCTCGACCGTTCCGAGCCACCACACGGTAATCAGCAGCGCGCCCGGCCACTTCCGGCAGCCGCGCCTGCGGTAGCGGGACGGCGTTAGCGCGAAGAACAGGGCGTAGAAGGTCACAAGCAGGGCCAGAGCCGGGATGATGCGGTAGACCTCGACCGTCCCGATCACGTTGGTGGCGAACGGCAGCCACGCCTCGATGGCATGCTGGACCGAGCTCAAAGCGACGCTCGCGGCGAACGCGAACATCAGCAGCACCACGGCCATCAGGATGAATGCGAGCGAGCCGAGCCGATATTCCCAGAAAGGCGCGCAATATTTCACGCCATAGGCGCGGCGAAGAATATCGCGGATGGTCTCGACGAAGCTTGCGGCGGTCCACAGGCCGATGAGCGCGCCGAGCCACAGCAAGGGCCCGGTCCTCGCGGTGAGCACCTCCCCGATCGGCTCGCGCAGGGTGTCGGCGACATTGGGGGGAAGCTCGGCAAGGATCGTCGCCACAGCCTTCGCGCCGTCCTCCCCCTGGCCCAGCAACTGGGCGACGGCCGTCGCCAGGATGAAGAAGGGAAAGAGCGCGAGGATGGAGAGGTAGGCGAGATTACCAGCGTGAATGAAGCCGTCATTGTAGACGCCGACGAGTATGCGCTTGACCACCTCCAGGATGGTGACCCGCGGCTTGAGCTTCTCCTCGACCTCCGTGCCGAAGGCCGCCCGCATGCTCGCGAGACGCTTGCGCCTAGCTTCGGGCGATTGAGGAGAAAGATCTCTCATTCAGCCTTCGCTACACCCCCCATGACGCGCGCGGATTGCCTCCGCCGTCCCATTTTTCGGCAAACTTCTGCAGCTCGGCATCGTCGGGGGGAACGTCGACATCGACCGACACGAGCTGGTCGCCGCGCTTACCGTCCTTGCCCATGAAACCGCGACCCTTGAGGCGCAGCACCTTCCCGGAAGTGGTGCCCTTGGGAATCGTCAGCATGACCGGGCCCTCCGGCGTCGGCACCTTGATCTTGGCGCCAAGCACAGCCTCCTTGAGCGTGATCGGCAATGACAGCCGGATGTCGTTTCCGTCGCGGCTGAAAAAGCGATGCGGCGCGATCTCTATGGTGATGATTGCGTCTCCGCGCCCCGCGGGGCCGTCCTCGCCCTTGCCTGCAAGCCGGATTCGCGTCCCATCCTCCAAACCTTTCGGGAGCTTGAGATCGATCGACTTGCCGTCGGCGAGGGTGATCCGCTGCGGCTTCAGTGCGACTGCGTCGTCGAACGCAACCTTCAGCCGGTAGGCGACGTCCGCGCCTTTCTGAGGCGCGCGCGCCCGCTGCCGGAAGCCGCCGAACCCGCCGCTTCCCGCGCCGCGCGACCGGCCGGTGGCCGCACCGAACAGCCCCTCGAACAGGTCGCTGAGGTCCGGCGATTCCCCACCCCCGAAGTTGAAGCTCTCGAATCCCGCGCCGGCTCCAGGATGCTGGCTCGCGCCGCCGTAGCTGCCGCCCCCGAAACCCGCGCCGAACGGCATCTTCGGATTGCCTTCCTCATCGATCTCGCCGCGATCGTAGCGGGCGCGCTTATCCTTGTCGGACAGCAGGTCGTAGGCGTTGGTCACCTCGGCGAAGCGCTTGGCCGCTTCCGGATTGTCCTTGTTGCGATCGGGGTGAAGCTGCTTGGCGAGGCTGCGATAGGCCTTCTTGATCTCGTCCTCGCCCGCGCCGCGCTTGATGCCGAGACGGTGATAGAGGTCGAGTGCCATTCATCTCCTCATGCAATAACCGTAGCGGCCTGACCAGATGGGATGCCCTGAGCGCGTTCGCCACCGTCCCGTTCGAAAGTCACGAAGTTGCCAGTGTGGCGCGCGATTCAACGCGCCCGCGCAGAGCGGCGAGCGCCGGGCGAAGTTGACGGCATTGTGACCTTCGTTGGAGCGTTCGCCGGCTCCGCCAACGCAACGTGGCGTCCCTCTGTTGTCGATCCGGATTGCCCATCGCCCAGTCCTGAGCATGAATCAGGGACTGTAGGACAGCGATTTTCAGCGGTCGACCGATGGCTGGGCCGCTCGTGGCAGGAATGGGTGGAAAGCGGACACTAGCAAATCATCAAGTGCGCAGATCACAAATTCGTTGGTGGGAATCGTGCCGGCATTGTTCCGGATGGGTGTGGAGCGTAATCTGCGCGGGTGGACGCGACGGGCAGCGTAGAGATTTTCATCTCCTATGCGCGATCCTGCGAACAGCACGCTATGCGCATCGCGGCGGTGCTGGAGGAGCAGGGATATACGGTCTGGTGGGACGAAGACCTCCCTGCCCACCGCCCCTACAGCGAGGTGATCGAAGAGCGCTTGCGCTCTTCGCGCGCAGTGCTCGTTATTTGGTCGGCTGGTGCGGTAAGATCAGAATGGGTGCGTGCGGAAGCAGACGCGGCTCGTCTCATGCACAAGCTCGTCCAACTTAGCATCGATGGGGTGCTTCCACCGATGCCCTTCAACCAAATCCAATGCCCCGCGCTCGATGGATGGGCCGGCGATCGCGAGGATCGCAAATGGCGCAAGATCGAGGCGAGTATCGCTGAGCTGGTGCGCGGAACAGGACCGGTCGCCCCGCATCAGCGGCCAAGCGAAGTAAGCCCCGCCAAGCAGTCGGTCTGCGTGCTGCCCTTCGTCAACATGAGTGGCGACCTCGATCAGGAATATTTCAGCGATGGCATCACGGAAGATTTGATCACCGACTTGTCGAAAGTCTCGGCGCTAGGCGTCATCGCTCGCAACACCAGCTTTACATTCAAAGGCCGGGCAATCGAAGCGCGGTCCTTGGGCAGGGAACTTCGAGTCACCCACATTGTCGAAGGGAGCGTACGCAAGTCGGGCGGTCGCCTCAGGATTACTGCGCAGTTGATCGACGCGTCCATCGGTCATCATCTGTGGGCAGAGCGCTACGACAGGGAGCTCGCCGATATCTTCGACATTCAGGACGAGATCTCCCACGCGATCGTCGATGCGCTGAAGATCAAGCTTTTGCCTGCCGAAAGAACTGCCATTGAGCAGCGCGGCACGGAGAATGCGGATGCTTACAATCTCTATCTCATGGCGCGCCAGCATTGGGCCGTCGGCAATGACGGGGATTGGGACCGCGAAGAGCTCATTATCCGCATCTGCGAGCGGGCAATCGATATCGACCCGAGTTACGCGAATGCCTGGGCGCTTATGGCGATCGCGCAAACTCAAATACGCTTCCGAAAGGGGAGGAAAGACGTTGACGGCCTGCCGTCGGCAGAGCGCGCGCTCGAACTTAACCCTCATCTCGCCGAGGCTCACGCAGTCAGAGCTTGGTCCCTGCTTGAGCAGGAGCGCGCCGATGAAGCCAATGAGGAGGTCGCAACGGCGCTTAGGCTTGATCCGGAGAGTTGGGAGGTCAACCGGGTCGCCGGCAAGGTCCTGTTCCTACAGGGCCGGCTTAGAGAAGCCGCAACCTGTTACGCCAAGGCCTCAGAGCTCATGGAGGCTGACTATAGCGCGTCAGGCATGCTCGAGTGTTGTTACCGCGGCCTCGGCGATCTCGAAGGGTCACGGCGCGCGGCGCAGATGACTTTGCGCCGCGTGGAGAAAGCGCTTGTAAATAACCCCCGCGACGCGGCCGCCATGGCGAATGGCGCAGGGAGTCTGGCGGTTCTGGGCGACCATCGAAAAGCTCGTGAGTGGGCGGAAAGCGCCCTGTCCCTAGATCCCCACAACTACATCCTGCGGGCTAATATCGCCTGCGCGTTCGCCCGCGAGCTCAACGATCACGAGCGTGCGATGGACCTGGTGGAAGATACGCTCATCCATCTAGGACAGGACCATGTGCGGCACGTTGCGCACGATCCAGACTTCAAAGCGCTTCACCAATATCCGCGCTTCATAAAGATTCTGGACGATGCGCGGCGCCGCCTCGCTGCTTCCAAATAGCGGACTGCTCTGTCGACCTGAGCGGGCAGTATCGCGAATGACCAGACTGGGTGGAGGGCGGACGTCAGCCACTATTGTTGTTGATGGGTGGAAAGGATGACGTCACGGCAAGAGCTCCCGCCGCGCGTCGTAGCCCCATGCAGTTTCAGTTCACGACGCGCTTCTTCCACCGCCAACCTAATGAGCGCTGCGGACTCGGCAATGTCCGACCCTGATTCTAATGCCCCGACTGCCAAAGATATCGCGGTCAAGCGCTGCCCCACTTCTTCATCGATGGTGTCCAGGCGTGTGGCGTGACCGGAGCGCTCTCATCTTAATCTTGGCCAGCGCGTGCTCCAATATCACCTGGCGTACGGGGGCTTCCTTCGCTCGTCCGCGCATGTCCGGGAGCTTTGAAGCCGTGCGCAAAGCCCTTCGTAAACCCATTTGCCGAGCAGCCTCGGCATTCGTGAGCACAGCATTAATGTCCGCAATGGGTCGAAAGCGGACGTAAGCAACAGTCTGGCAATTGCACGTAATTGCGGCATGATGCGCCGATGCTGGCGTGGCGTCGACAGGCTCAGCCGTTCGGATTGACCGTGCTTTTGGGTTCAGTAGCAGGCGCGACCATCGTCGCTGCCAGCATCTTTGGATTGCCGGATTCGGGTGAGTGGATTGGGGCCGTGCTCGTGACGGCCCTTGTGGCGCTAATGGCCCTGCCCTTCGTCGCACTCGGATTGGGCATCTTTGGCGTTCCGCTGACGACTTTATTGGACCGGCGCGCTTATCGATGGTGGGGTGGAACTATCGCCGTCCTATTGGGTGCGATCGTGGGTAAGTTGATGTTCCTGGTCATGGACACGCTGTTGAGGTTCAACGGCTGGTTCCCAGGCGTTAGCGAGCCCGGAATCGCATTTGGCGCGCCCACCGCATTTGCTTGGTGGCTGATCATGCGGAATCGTCTGTCCGCACGCGAATAATGTGTGCTGGTGAATGATCGCCAAGCCTTCGCCTCGAAGCAGACGATCAACGGCCAGTTAAGGTCTCCCGGTAAGTAGCGGTGTTGGCGGCGGCGGAGCGAACTCCAGCGGCGCTACTGCCGCGCCGGGTGAGTCCGCCGTGACGACGCGGTACAGTGCCTTCCCAACGCCACTGTAGGTGATCGCCTCGATCAGAATGAAAGCGCTCAGCATCGCTGCGATTCCCCAGCGCCAAGCCGGATGAACGCTTCCGCTTCGCCGCAGGTCTGCGACAACCCCGGCGATCGGAAACAGCAGGCCCGCCGCGAACGACGCTTCCCACGCCCAAGGTTGTATGAGCGGCATGGGAAGAAGGCGACCGAACCCAGGCCCCATCAGCATGGCCATGCCGCAAAGGTGGAGGCGGCGGTGCCACTCGGTGCGCCTCCTCAGCGCGATTGCCGAGCCGGTCAGGAGAGCAAAGGCCAGAATCGAAACTGGGTCAAAAACCAGGAAGTGCAACGGCCTGAAAAAGAAGGGCACCTGGCCGCGGCGCACCATCGCTATCGTCACCGCGAAGCCGAGCACAATCATCGGCACGATCCAGCCCGCGGCAACCCAGCCGAGGCGGCGGTGGATCTCCATGCGGTCGCTCGCCACGAGGATATTTTGCGTGAGGTAGATCGCTATCCAACCCATGAAAATGATTGCATGGGCGTGGACGAGAGGCGGCGAGTAAAAGGTCGATCGCCCCATCGCCAGCTGATTGGAGAAGCCCGCTACGATCACGAAGGCCATCGCGATTGCTGCAAAAAGAAAGAAGCGCTCGTCCCCCCGTCGGTGCGCGTTCGGTATTTCGGTGAGAGTGGCCATCAAGTCCCCCTCAAACTGAGGACCGTCAGATTAGCGGAGCGGCGGCCGTGTTCAAGGAAATGCGCCGACCAGCAAGCCGTCGCTTGAATATCCGCAATGGGGCGGAAAGCGGACATTCCGCATCCCGATACAACAAGCGTATAGGGCCCCGTCACCGCTATGAGTCGGGCGGCGGCCTGTGATCCTGCAAAGGAGAAAGGCCATGAACGCACGATCGAAAGTCGCACTCCTCGCAAGTCTCGCCCTCGCAATTCCGCAAATCGCGGTCGCGTCGCCGGCCCCGAGCGCGAAACTGTGGAACGGCACCTGGCACCTGGATACAGCGAAGTCGAAGTTCGCTTCTTCCGCCAAACAACAAAGCGAGACGCGGACCTATACGGTTTCCGGCAACAAGATCACGATGAAGTCCAGCTCGAAAGACGCGTCCGGCAAGACGATGAATTTCAGCTATTCGGCCGCGTGGGACGGCAAATGGTATCCAATGACCGGCAATCCGAATGCGGACCGTATCGCGGTAACCGCCGTCAGCGAGCGTGAGATCAAGGCCAAATCGACGCTTCATGGGAAAGCATCGACGGAATCGAAAGCGGCGGTATCGGCAGATGGCAAGCACCTGACGCTCACGAGGAAAATGCTTCGACTGAAGGGCGCGCCGACCGACGTGCTGGAGTTTTCGCGTTAAGCTGTCAGTTGAGACCTGAGGTGCGGAGTGCCGTTCATCATGGCCTCACGAGAGCTTCCGCAACAACGGTTAAGAAAATCGGTTCGCTAACCTTGGGTAAGCTGTCGGCCGCCGGCTGGCGAGATAAATAGTGCCCCATCCCAAACGCACGCGACGCGAGGTCTTGGGATGGAAGGCTCGCCCGACCCCCCGAGAGTCAGGCGAGCCTTCTTCGCTCGTGAGAATCCGTGCAGGACACGCCTCTCGCTAAGCCATTCCTTCGACATCAATTGTTCTGACGTTTATCCCGCGCAGCCGATTTGCATTGAGGGCATACGTCCTCGTGGAAAGGCGGATAGTCGGCGATCGCGAAGCTCCTGTTTGGATAATCAGGGCAATGCTGGTCGAAGTGCCAAAACTTCTGCCACCTGCTGCCGTCACGGCCGCGACGAAATTCCACCATTATGATCCCAGCCTCGATGACCGTTTCCCTACGCGCGTGGGGGATGTTCGCGCGACGCGCCGTTTTACGAATTGCGACAGGAATTTGCCTTTTCACGAAAGAGGAAGAGCGGCGCCGCCAATGCGAAGTCCGAGCTGGAAGGGGCAATTGCAAAGGCGGCTCGGTACTTTCGCGCCGAGCCGCCTCTACGCGAGAAGCGATTTCTCAAGCTTCGGGGGACTCAGCCGAGAAATCGCCCCTCAATGACGGGCGTTCCCATGTCCGCAACTTGGAAACCGAGATGACCTCTTATCGCGAGGCTCTGGCCAACATTCTGCTCGGCGGAAACTTGGCGACGAGGCGGCCTTCCCGCCACAGCTCCGACCTCACCGGCAGATGCCTCTCGTAAGCTGCATCTATGGCGTCGGGATCGGAGTGACAGTCGATGCGATCGGAGCGGATGAACTTGCCGCTCGGATCCAAATAGTGAAGACGGTAATCGGTCATGGTTCCTGTCCATGCCGCAGTCCTTCAAGGCCCGAACTCAGCAACTTCCCGGACAAGGCGGGGCGTGTAGCTACTAGATTTGTTCCTAACCTATGTTACGCCTTGTCTGAGGTGCTGCTCATTGAGATTCGGCAAAAATCAGCATGCTGCCGGCCTCAACACGCTCCCCAACAGGGGCCAAGGGGTGGGCGTGGCTCGGGTTAGCGGCTCGGCCTCCCCCTTCGGACGCCGGGCCGCTTTCCACCCCTCATGGTCGAAACAAGTGGGCTGAGCTCAGAATCTTGCGCCGAGGCGCACTCTCAGCTGGTGAGACCGGCTTCGGCCTTCCTGATGGCTTCTTGCTCGCGAAACTTCTCTGATCGTTCTGCCTTTGCGGCCAGCGCGTTCCAAGCTGCTTCGGATCGAAGCGATCGCTCGCGCACATGGTCGAGCGTTGCCGCGTCCGCCTCCGCCCGCGCCTGCTCGGCACGGGCGAGGAAGAAGTGCAGGTTCGACGAGCGCAAAATCTCTGCCATGACGTATCGCCTACTCCGCGGCGCCGTCATTCTCTTCGGCCGCTTCGGCCGACGCGGTTTCGTCCGCGGCCGGCTCGTCCGCCGAGCGCAGGTTGGCGGCGGCCATCTTGCCGCGACGATCTTCCTCCAGGTCGTAAGCGACCCGCTGGTTCTCGCGAAGGGTGCGCATGCCCGCGCGCTCCACGGCCGTGATGTGGACGAAGGCATCCGGACCGCCCTCATCCGAGGAGATGAAGCCGTAGCCTTTGTCTTCGTTAAAGAATTTGACGGTGCCTGTGGGCATATTCATTCCTTCCCATGGCGGACCAAATGACGATCCGCTTCGTGCTAGGAGCGACAAGACAGGGAAGAAGGCCGCAGAGCGCCTTTGACCGTCGATTTGCGGCTAGTAGCGAGCGCTTGATAGGCCCGAAACGACCGAAATGTAAGGCAGGAATCTCTGAGGCTTCGGTGGAATGCGGACTTGCCGGTCGCCAGTTGCGATGCGTAAACGCCCTCATGAAAGTCCGGCCGTTCCAGGAAAGCGACGCAGCGGCGCTAGCCGAGATCTTCTTCACCGCCGTGCATGAGATTGCGGGCGCTCATTACGGTGAGGAGCAAATCCACGCCTGGGCCCCGGCAATTCCATCGGCTGACCGCTTCCTGGCGCGTGCGCGCGACGGCCGGACTTTGCTGGTCGCCGTAGACGACAATGACCTGCCCATTGCGTACGGAGACTGCGAGGCGGACGGCCACGTCGATCACCTCTTCTGCCGTCCGGGCTATTCACGGAAAGGCGTCGCCGCCGCGCTTTACGAGGAGCTCGAGCGCACCGTGCGAACGGCAGGCATATCGCGGCTCTATGTGGAAGCCAGCGAGCCGGCGCGGCGGTTCTTCGAGAAGCATGGCTTTGCGGTCGAGAGCCGCAACGATTTCGAGATCGGCGGCGTGCCGATCCACAATTGGCGGATGGCGAAGGATCTGTAGCCAGTACGCCTAGTTTGAACGCGCCGCGGCGTCGTCCGCGCTCCTGGCGTCTTCGACCTCCAGTTTGGCCGCCTCCTCCTCAAGCTCGCTCGCCATGTCGTCGAGAATGTGGCGCGTCTGATCGTCCGTCGCGTGCCTGGCGAGTTCGCGGCAGTGGGCGCCCCGAGCCCTTAAGGCTGCGGTTTCGGCCATGGGAGTAAAACGATTCTACTGTTGTTTGTGTCCGGCCTGCGGGCAAAACCTCATTCCCTTCTGCGGGCCAGGCGCTAGCCATAGGGGTTTTTCAGGTCACACTTACCATATGGACGTAAGCACTCTGGCGCGTCGGAAACCGGAACAGCTCAGGCTATCGTCTCGGGAATAAGGCGTTGGTGACGGGCTGGCTAAGCTATCTTGTAGGCTCGAATGTCGGTGCAACGGCACGCGCCGAGCTCACGCATCAAGACCGCATCCACGGGGAATATGACGGGCCGCACTTCGAAGACATGCCTCCCGACTTCCCGGCAAACTATGGCGGCGAACTTCTGATGGGCGCGATCGGCCTGAACTGGGAACCGACCATCGGAAGCAGACGCGGGCCACAACTGGGAATCGAGGTTGGAGTCCCGCTCTATCAAAACGTCAATGGAGTGCAGCTTCCCCAACGATGGCAGCTGTCCGCCGGCATCAAGCAGTTCTTCTAGGCAGTTCGAGCGCGGAGATTAGGGCACGCGCGGCGTCCGCATTGTGCTACAAGGCCGGCGGGACTCGAACACTTATCGTTTCTATAAAAGTCGGGTCTCCAACGAACGGCTCGGTAGACCCCTTTCCGGGCCGTTTGTGTCAGCGGTCAACGGAAGGCGCCGCCTGGTCAGCTCAGCTAGCAGCGCACCTTATAATCATAGTGCACCTGACCGTTCTGATCGACCCAATAGCAGTAGCCGCGCGTGTCCCGATTGTAGGTCTGCGTTCCGATCACCGAACCGATGAGACCGCCAACGCCGGCGCCGATCGCCGCCCCGGCACCAGTGCCGAAGCCCGGAATCACCGAGCCCGCGATCGCTCCGGCGCCGGCGCCAAGCGCCGCTCCAATGGCCGTGGACTTCACCGCGTAATCGGTATGGGGATTTGTTGCGCAGCCTGTAAGCGCCAGGCTGGTCGCCGCAGCGGCTGAAAAGAGCAGACGTGTCATGCTTCGACCTTCCGGTTCTTATTCCCCCGCGGCAATCATGCCGCACCGGCGTCGGCGCTCGTGGACGGTGCCGGAAGCCGAAAATATCGGGAAAAGCGTGGAGCTGTTCAGGACGCGGCGTCTGGGTCGCTGGAATCGGCGGCACGCAAGTAGTAAAGCCAAGGGCGACCCGGCCTTGGGGGCATCCATCAACCGGGTCGCCCCTTCGCGCCCGATAAGGGCCGTGCCGTCGCCAACGTTAAGCGGCGGAGGGATCGCGGCTTCTCACGGGCGTGACGGAGAGGACCCTGCTTGAGCGCAGGTCTCGCCGCGATGGAGAGACTCCCGCATCGCGCGAGAGTCGCACATCGCTGAGAACACGCAAAAGCGCCTCCGATAAAACCCTTGGAAATCAGCGATCTGTGGATAGCGGGCGCTTCACCATCCGCGGTTCGCGGAGGATCGACGGAGCATTGGGAGCCCCGTCGAGCTGAAGCGCGTGATCAAGATAGATTTCTACGCCAGGCGGAAGGATCACGCCGGCCTGCGCGTGGCGCGTGAAGATATGGCGCGACTTGCCTGGCCCGCGGTCGAACCAATTGGGATCGTCGAAAGTACCCCCAAGGAGCCCGAGGAAATCCGGAAAGCGCTCGAACGAGAGATACAGGCTGGTGCCGCATCGTCCGCAGAAGTGGACTTTGACGATCTTCCCGCTGCCGTCCGATCGGCGCTCATAGGCCTTCGGCGCGCCCCGGACCTCCATATCCTCCCGGCGAAAGATCGGTTCGACCAAATAGGCCGATCCCGTGAGCCGCTGGCAGAAGGTGCAGTAGCAGACCGTCACGCGAACCGGCTCGGCACTTGTCGTGTACCGCACGTCGCCACACAGGCAGCCGCCCTCGTGGGGTTTGGCGGACGCAACTGCTCCTGGAGAATTTGGATTGGTCACGTGAGCGCCCCTAGGCCAAAGCTTCCGACTGGTCGAATTGACGCGTTGGATGGCGGGCAACCGACCATTTCCGCCTTTGCCAACCGCCCTTGTGGCCGCCATCGAGGCGGCGCTAAGGCGCACAGGTGACCGACCCGTTCGCCCTCTTCGAAGAATGGCTCGCCGAGGCTCGAGAAGGCGAGGTGAACGATCCCGAAGCCATGGCCTTCGCCAGCGCCGACCCCGACGGCCGCCCGTCCGTTCGCATCGTCCTGCTGCGCCATGTCGGCCGCGACGGTTTCGGCTTCTTCACCAACCTGGACAGCCGCAAGGGCACTGAGCTGGCGGCAAACCCATTTGGCGCTCTCGCCATCCATTGGAAGTCGCTGCGGCGCCAGGTCCGCGCGGAAGGTCGCGTCGAGCAGGTCTCGGACGCGGTAGCGGACGCCTATTTCGCCTCGCGAAGCCGGGATTCGCGGATCGGTTCCTGGGCGTCCGACCAATCCCGCCCGCTCGAGAGCCGCGAGAATTTCGAGCGGCGCGTCGAGGAGATGCATGAGCGCTTCGAAAGCGAGGAGGTGCCGCGCCCGCCGCGCTGGTCGGGCTTCCTCCTGACGCCCGACAAGATCGAGTTCTGGAGCGACCGGCCGCACCGGCTGCACGAGCGCCGCCTGTTCACGCGGCAGGCGGACGGCAACTGGTCCGAGGGATTGCTTTACCCATGACCAAACCTCCCATCACGACCGAAGAGCGGTCCCGGCTGACCGCTCGGGCTGCGGTTGCCAGCACCGCAATGGCGATCACCCTGATCGCGATGAAGTCCTGGGCGGCGTTCCAGACGGGGTCTATGGCGATGCTCGGGTCGCTCGCCGACAGCGGGCTGGACCTGGTCGCGAGCCTGATCGTGCTGCTGGGGGTGCGCGTCGCCGCGCAGCCCGCGGATCACGAGCATCGCTTCGGGCATGGAAAGGCGGAGGCCCTGGCCGCCCTTGTCCAAATCATCCTGATAACGCTTTCGGCATTGTTCATCGGCGTGCGGTCGATCCAGCGCCTGTTGAGCGGCGCGGAAACGGGTGCTGCTGAGCTCGGCATCGGTGTGTCCATCGTCGCTATCGTCCTGACGATCGTTCTCATCACCTACCAGCGCCACGTCGTGCGCCGTACCGGCTCTCTCGCGATCGGCACGGACCGTCTGCATTATTCGTCCGACCTGCTGCTCAATGGATCGGTCATCCTCGCGCTGGTGCTCGACCAATATGCAGGGTTCGTTGGCGCCGATGCCATTTTCGGCCTGCTGATCGCCCTGTGGCTGATGTGGGGAGCATGGAGCGCGTCCAGCCACGCGCTCGACCAATTGATGGACCGCGAATGGCCCGACGAGCTGCGCGAACGCTTCCTTGCGGCGGCGAAGGAATATCCGGAGCTTGCCGGGCTCCATGACTTCCGGACCCGCACCAGCGGGACGCATAATTTCGCGCAGTTCCACGTGTGGGTCCCCGCGCATTGGACCGTGCAGGAGGCGCACGATCGCCTCGACCGAGCCGAGGAAGATCTGCAGCGGCGCTTTCCCGACACCGAGATCCTGATCCACGTCGATCCGGAAGGGCAGACGGACCGCGAGACAATCCTTCCGTCGGAGATTACGGAGCGCGCGACATGACCTCCCTTCCCTTCTTCCAGGTCGATGCTTTCGCCGAACGCCCCCTGACCGGCAATCCCGCGGCGGTCATGCCGCTCGAGCGCTGGCTCGACGATGAGCTGATGCAGGCGATCGCGGCGGAGAATAATCTCAGCGAGACGGCGTTCACGGTCGCGAGCGATTGCGATGAGGCCGACTATGATCTGCGCTGGTTCACACCCGCCGCCGAGGTAGACATGTGCGGCCATGCGACCATTGCCGCGGGCCATGTATTGATGACGGGTCATCCGGTCCGGTTCGCCACCAAGGCCGGCGTCCTGCTCGTGTCGCGGCGCGACGATTTGCTCGAGCTCGACCTGCCCGCAGCGGATCTGACGGAAGTCCGCGAGCCGGCGATGTGCGAGGCTCTTGGAATCCCGGACGCGCCGGCCTGGTTCGCCGCCGGATGCAATGACGCGGCGATCGTCGAGCTCGCCGACGAAGCCGCAGTCCGCGCCGTACGCCCGGATTACAAGGCGCTCGCGGGCGTTCCGCGAATGGCTGTCGTGACGGCCCGCGGCGACGCGGAAACGATCGTCAGTCGCGTGTTCGTGCCTTATCTCGGCATCGACGAAGACCCGGTCACCGGTTCGGCGCATGCGGCGCTCGTGCCTTACTGGGCCGAGCGGCTCGGCCGAAAACAGTTCACTTCGCTGCAGGCAAGCAAGCGCACCGGCCTGCTCCACTGTCGGCTTGAAGGGGACCGGGTCATTCTCGGCGGTCAATGCCGAACCATGATCGTCGGCAATTTCCAGCTCTAGCTGCGCAGCTTTTCCTCGAGCGCGTCGAGCAAGGGAAGCTGGCTTGGGAGCATGATCTCGCGCGCTTCGCCAATGGTGAGCCAGCGCGCTTCAACGGCTTCGGGAAAGCGCTCACGCCGCCCGCTTTTGGGCGGCCATTCCATCTCGAATTCGGCGCTGGCGATGGCCGATGGATCCAGGTCGCCTTCAACGGCGAAGGCCTCCACGACCTTGCCGCCGGACTGACGCACTGTTGCGAGGGCGGCCGGGACGCCGGTGAGGCGGGTGCCGGTCTCCTCCTCGAACTCGCGCAAGGCGGCATCGAGCGCACCCTCGCCGGGTTCCACCGCACCCTTAGGGATCATCCAGGCGCCAACGTCCTTGTTCTTCCAGAATGGCCCGCCGGGCTTGATCAGGAGGACCTGAGTGTTCCCGTCGCGGGTCCGGAACAGGAGGATCCCCGCACTATGCAGCCGCGACATCGGGCACATTCTGCCGGGCGGCAACGGTCTCGGCAATCCAGCCGCCGCCGAGGAGGCGCGTGCCGTCATAAGCGACCGCCGCCTGCCCCGGAGCCACGCCATACTCGGGATTTGAGAAGCTCACCCAGTCGCCCTCAACGCTGGCCGGCACCGCCGGCGCGAGCGAGCGGACCTTCACGCTGACCTCATGCTGCTGCTCACCGAGCCAATTCCAGTCGCTGACGCGCATGGCGCCAACGGCGAGCGCCGAGCGGGGCCCGACAACCAGCCGCCGGCGCTCCGGATCGATGCTCACGACATAAAGCGGCTCGCCCTGGCCACCGATCTCGATTCCGCGGCGCTGTCCAACCGTGAAATGGACCACGCCGCGGTGCCGTCCGAGCACTCGCCCGTCGAGGTCCACGATATCGCCCGGCGCCTCCGTTTCGGGACGGATCCGCTTCACGAGGCCCGCATAGTCGCCATCCGGGACGAAGCAGATGTCCTGGCTGTCGGGCTTCCCTGCGACTTCGAGATCGAGCTCGGCCGCAAGCCGCCGCACGTCGCTCTTGGGAAGGTCGCCCAGCGGAAAGCGCAGATATTCCAGCTGCTCGCGCGTGGTGCCGTAGAGGAAGTAGCTCTGGTCGCGCCGTGGATCGCTGCCCTTGTGAAGCTCAACGCGATCGCCGTTCGCCACCCGCCGGACGTAATGGCCCGTCGCCAGGCAATCGGCTCCAAGCTCGCGCGCAAAGGCGATGAGATCGGTGAACTTCACGCCCTGGTTGCACAAGGCACAGGGAATTGGCGTGCGGCCTTGCGCATATTCGTCGACGAACCGGTCGATGACATCCGCACGGAAGCGGCTCTCATAATCGAGGACATAGTGAGCGATACCGAGACGGTCGGCGACCATCTTGGCGTCGTAAATGTCCTGTCCTGCGCAGCAGGCCCCGGAGCGGCGTACCGCCTCGCCATGGTCGTACAGCTGCATCGTGACGCCGATGACCTCCGCACCTGTGCGTGCAGCGAGGGCAGCCGTCACGGAACTGTCGACGCCGCCGGACATGGCGACGACGATTCTGGCGCCGCCTGCGGGGCGGTTCAGGGCGAAATCGACAAACATCGGAAAATCTCTTCAGCCGCTCTTTACCCGAATTTCACTCCTCGCCGCTAGAGCGAGGGCAAGGAGAACGGGAGGGGGCTTGTCGCTTGGCGCGTCACGAGAAGGATTTTCACGCGACGGGTGAGCCGGTGAGCCTCGACGAGTTGCTCGATCTCCTTGAGTGCGCTGGGGAATCAGCGCGTCATGCGGCAATCGCCTGCTACCTTTCGGCAGGCGACGGGTGGCGCGACGCGGTGAAGCAACTCGGCGGTGCGTTCGCAGAAAGGGAGACAGGGTTAAAGGAGCGTAAGCCTGACTAACCGAGGCGTTAACCAGCGCGTTTCAGAATATTTTCAACGCGGGCCGCTTAAGAGGCTCGAACTGGCAATGATTAAGCAGGTGTAACGGAATGCTCGAGAACCAGAAGATTCGTCCGGCTCAGGTCATCGGGCCCCTCGGCGAGCCGCTGACGCTCGATTCGTTGCCCCCTGCGGCAACGACGCGATGGGTCGTGCGCCGCAAGGCCGAGGTCGTTGCCGCGGTCGCCGGTGGCCTTCTGAGCGTCGACGAAGCCTGCAAGCGCTATTCGCTGAGCCTCGAGGAATTCACCAGTTGGCAACGTGCCGTCGACCGCAGCGGAATGCCCGGCCTGCGCGTGACCCGCATCAAGCAGTATCGCGATCAGTACGAGCGCCAGCAGCGCTACTGATTCGTTACAGCGGCAAAGCGATCCAGCTTTTCCGCCGCTTTCAGCTGCATTCCGCGCAGCAAATTTCTAGACAGACCCTTCCGAATCCGGAACAACTAAGGCGCATCACGCGTCTGTGATGCCGGAAACGGCCGCCGCTTCATCGTACAGGCGGCTCGACAAAGAGGAGGGAAAGCTGATGGGAATTATCATTTGGCTGATCGTCGGCGGTATTTGTGGCTGGCTTGCTAGCCTCATCATGCGCACCGATGCTCAGCAAGGCATCATCCTCAACATCGTCGTCGGCATTGTCGGCGCGGTGATCGCGGGTCTGCTGTTCGGTGGCAGCATCAACCAGGGCGTCACGATCGAGACGTTCCTCTATTCGCTTCTCGGTGCGGTCATCCTGCTCGCAATCGTCAACCTGATCCGCAGGGGTTCGGTCCGCTAGCCGTAACTTGCTTCAACATCCAAGGCCGCGCGGCATGTGCCGCGCGGCCTTTTTCTTTGCTGCTAACGGAGCTCGAAAGTCATCGCGAGGCTGAGCTGAACCTTCTGCTCGCCGGGATCGATCTTGGTGCTCGCAGACTGCGCGCGCGCTTCCATCATCACGGGCATCGGCGGCGGCACGGGATAATTGCCCCCGCTTTCGCTGACGGCGAGAAGGCGCACGACGCGCATCCCCAGCGTACGGGCATAGAGCTCCGCCCGCGCGCGACCAGCGGCAAGCGCCTTGGTGCGCGCTTCATCCAGCGCCTCTTCCGGCTTGTCGATGGTCAAGCTGGGCCCATTGATCTGGTTCGCGCCCACCGCGACCAGCGCGTCGAGGATATCTCCCGTCGCCGCAATGTCGCGAAACCGCACATTGACCTGATTGGACGCCGTGTAGCCGGTCAATCGAGGCGGCTGGTTTTCGGCATAGCGATATTCGGGATTAAGGCTGATGTTGCTCGTCTGGATGTCGCGGTCTGCGATCCCAGCCTTCTTCAGCGCGTCGCGCACGCGGTCCATCTGGGCGGCATTCTGCTGCAAGGCCGCACGAGCCGTCGCGGCGCGCGTCACGACGCCTGCAGAGACGGTTGCCACGTCGGGGACCCGCGTGGTTTCGCCAGTCGCGCTGATATCGAGGCGGGTGCCCGCGATCGCTTCCGAAAAAGTCGGCGCCGCCTGGGCAACAGCAGCAGAAGGCGCCAGCGCCGCGCCAAGCGCGAGCGCCGCGATCAATGCACGTTTCATTGAGCAATCCTTGATTTTTGCGTCACAACCGCCAGCGTTGTCCGCCAGCCATGGCTGCTACCTGAACGTAACGATCAGACCCGGCGACGTCCGGCGATGACCCGGTAGATCAGGAGAAGCAGGAACGCGCCAACGACCGCAGCCACGAAGCCGGCACCTTCGTTCGTGTCGTACCAGCCGATAGCCTTGCCGATCCAGCCGGCCAGCAGAGCGCCGGCAATGCCGAGCAGGATAGTGACGATGCAGCCGCCCGGATCTCGGCCCGGCATAAGCAGTTTCGCGATTCCGCCGGCGATCCCGCCGATGACAATCCAGGCAAGGATTCCATAATCTTGCATCATGATTCGTCCCCTTTTTCCGCGCGGTGCTTTTACAAGCATGCGCCAATGCCCAAATTGCGCTAACGCGCGCTTGCGGCGCAAGTGCCGCCGTTAGTCGAAAAGCAGTAGCGAGGCCGACGGCGCAGGCGTCTGTTGCGGTCGGTGCCTTATTAGGCTAATACACCATCGACGCATTTTTGGCAGATTCGGTAACTGAGCGAGGAATGATGAACCGCGAAACTTCTATCCACAGCTCCGACACGCTCGTGGTGGTTGATCGTTCGCGCCAGCGCCGGCGGTGGATCATCATCGCCGTGGCGGCGGTCCTGCTTCTCGCGCTTGGCGTCGCGCTGATGATGCGCGGCGGCGAATCCAAGACCGCGGATACAGCCGCGGGCAGCGCGCAGGTACCGAACGTCAGTGTCGTTGTCCCGGGTCGCACCCAGGTGGGCAAAACGATTACGGCTAGCGGTCCGCTTGGCGCTCGGCGCGACCAGCCGGTCGGCATCGCCGGATCCGGCGGCCGGGTCGTACGAGTCTTCGTGGATGCGGGCAGCTGGGTCCGCGCGGGCCAGGTTCTCGCCGTCGTCGACCGCTCGGTCCAGGCGCAGCAGGCTGCGCAGCTCGCCGCACAGGTCGATGCGGCGCGCGCCAACGCGGCACTCGCACAGAGCAATTATGAGCGGGCGCTCGCCCTCAAGGGCCGCGGCTTCGTCTCCAAGGCAGAGATCGATTCCAAGAAGGCGACGCGCGACTCCGCTTATGCCCAGGTTCGCGTAGCGCAGGCGCAGCTTGCGGCCACGCGCGCCGAGATCGGCCGTCTCAACGTGACCGCCCCGACGAGCGGGCTTATTCTTTCGCGCAGCGTCGAGGCGGGCCAGGTTGTCGGTGCCGGATCGCCAGCCTTGTTCCGCCTTGCCGAAGGTGGCGAGATGGAAATGCGCGCGCAGCTCTCGCAGCAGGACTTGGCCGGGGTGCACGTTGGCATGCCCGCCACCGTGACTCCGGTGGGGTCTACGACGAACGTCACCGGATCCGTGTGGCAGGTCGCGCCGGTCATCGATCCGCAGTCGCGGCTCGGTGAGGTCCGGATCGCGGTCCCCTACAGCCCGGCGATGCGGCCAGGCGGTTTCGCCGAAGCGCGGATCAGCAGCGGAACGACCACAGCTCCGCTCCTCCCGCAAAGCGCGGTGCTGAGCGATGACAACGGCAACTACGTCTACATCATCAATTCCAAGAACGTAGTCGAACGGCGCAACATCCAGATCGGCAGCGTGGACGATGCCGGCGTAACCATCGCCGCAGGGTTGTCCGGAAACGAAGCGGTCGTTCTTTCGGCCGGGCCGTTCCTCAACCCCGGCCAGAAGGTGAAGCCGCAGCGTCAGGCAGCGCGCTAAGCGCTAGGAAAGTCGTAAAGTCATGAATTTCCGTAACATTTCGTCCTGGTGCATTCGCAACCCGGTCTTCCCGATCGTGCTTTTCGTCGGGCTCATGCTGGCCGGGCTGATCGCGTTCGCCCGGATGCAGGTGAACAATGCGCCCGACATCGATTTCCCGGCGGCGATCGTGCAGGTCTCGCAGCCAGGCGCGGCGCCGAACGAGATGGAGACGCAGGTCACGCAGAGGGTGGAATCCGCGGTTCGCGGGATCAACGGCGTCGATGAGATCAACAGCACCGTAAGCGAAGGCAGCAGCCAGACGTTCGTGACCTTCGAGCTCGGCACTCCGCCGGACCGCGCGGTCAACGACGTGCGCAACGCCATCTCCCAAATCCGCAGCAACCTGCCCGACGGCATCCTGGAGCCGCAGATCACCCGCGTCGATGCCGAGGACGAGCCGATCATGGTCATGTCGGCCGAGACTACCGACATGACGCTGGAGCAGCTGAGCTGGTACATCGACAACACAGTCGCGAAGCGCTTGCTCGGCGTCGAAGGCATCGCTGCGGTGTCGCGCGGCGGCGGCGTGGATCGCACCATCAGAGTGATCCTCGATCCGGCGGCGCTGCAGTCGCAGGGCATCACCGCCGCCCAGGTCAACCAGCAGCTTCGCCAGAGCAATTTCAACGGCGCGGGCGGCCGCGCCGAAGTCGCGGGTTCGGAGCAGTCGGTCCGCGTTCTCGGCAACGCCAAGGACGCCTACGCACTTTCGCAGACACAGATCTCCCTGCCCGGCGGGCGCTTCGTGAAGATCGCCGACCTCGGCGAGGTGAAGGATGCATCGTCCGAGCAGCGCACGCTGACCAAGATGAACGGCCACCAGGTCGTCACCTTCTACGTCCAGCGGGCGAAGGGCTCCTCCGAAGTAACCGCCTATGCCGCCGGCATGGATGCGCTGAAGAAGCTCGAGACGGAAAATCCGAGGGTCACTTTCGCCGAGATCGTCAACCGCGTCGATTATACCGAAGCTCAATATCGCTCGGCGATGGAAGGCCTCGTCGAGGGCGCCGTCCTCGCGGTTCTCGTCGTCCTTCTCTTCCTCCGCGACATTCGCGCGACGGCGATTTCCGCGCTCGCGATCCCCCTCTCCGCGATCCCCGCCTTTTGGTTCATGAGCATGATGGGCATCACGATGAACTTCATGTCGACCATGGCCATGGGCCTGGTCGCGGGCGTTCTCGTCGACGACGCGATCGTGGAGATCGAGAACATCGTTCGCCACATGCGCATGGGCAAGTCCGGCTATCAGGCGGCGCTCGACGCGGCCGACGAGATCGGCCTGGCGGTGCTCGCAACGACCATGGCCATCGTCGCGGTCTTCCTGCCGGTCGCGCTGATGCCCGGCATCGCGGGCCAATATTTCAAGGCGTTCGGCTTCACCGTCGTCCTGTCGGTCCTGATGAGCTTGCTCGTCGCCCGCATGATCACGCCGCTCATCGCCGCCTATTTCCTGCGGTCGCACGGCGCGCAGCCCCACGCGAACTGGAAGTGGATGGACGTCTACCTCAAGGTGCTGAACTGGAGCCTCGACACGTCGAAGGCGCATGCCCTGCTCGCGAGGCTGCCGAAGCCGGCCCTGAAGTTCAGTTACTACGCGCTCGCCGCCTTGTTGGTCCTGCCGATCCTCGCCGCGTTCGGCGCCGGCACCGGCGCCGGGATGATGGGCCTTGGCAAGATCGGGGTTCCGGGTGCGATCGCCTTTCCGATCGCTTTCCTCCTCGGCGTTGCCGTCGCTTACGGCGTGGCCAAGCTGATCGCATGGCTGGTCCAGGCGGTCGCGAGCGGAAGCTTCGCCGATTGGCACGGGATCGTGGTCGCCCGCTGGAATGCGCGCATGCACGACCACCGCATGGCTATGGTGGCCGCAGGCGTCGTCACGCTGCTGGTCAGCGTCGCGCTCTTCGGAACGCTCCCGCTCTCCTTCTTCCCACCGCAGAACGACGATTTTGCGCGGATCAACGTGACGCTGGCCCCCGGAACGACGATGAAGCAGACCGAGGTCGTGGTCGACAAGGTCGCGGCGATCGTCGCCAAGGACCCCAGCGTCGAACGTGTCTTCGAGCGCGTTAACGTGGGCGACGGCCGCGTCAGCATCGTGCTCAAGAAGGACCGCAAGGTCACCAGCACCGAGTTCCAGCGCGCGCTTTCGCCGACCCTCGCGCAAATCCCCGACGCGCGCGTCAGCTTCCAGTCGCAGCAGGGCGGCGGGCCCGACCCGGATTCGCGCGATATCATGCTCTATCTGGGCGGCGACGATCCGGTTCAGCTGACGTCCGTCGCGAACGAATTGGTCAAGGAAATGGCGACCGTGCCCGGCCTTGTCGCTCCGCGCGTCGGAAGCAACCTCGCGCGTCCCGAGATCACCATCAAGCCGCGCTTCGACCTCGCGGCTGATCTCGGCGTCACCACGGCTGCATTGAGCCAGACGATCCGTATCGCGACGTTGGGCGATATCGAGCAGAACAGCGCGAAATTCTCGCTGTCCGACCGCCAGGTGCCGATCACGGTTTCGCTGTCAGAGAATGCGCGACGCGACATCGAGACCCTGAAGAACCTCCCGGTTCCGACCTCGGATGGCGGCTCGGTCCCGCTGAAGGCGGTCGCGGATATCGGATTCGGCTCGGGCCCGACGACGATCAACCGCTCGAACCAGCTTCGCCGGCTGTCGATCGGCGCCGATCTCGCCCCCGGCGTGGTGGAAGGCGACGTCTGGGCCAAGGTCTATCAGCTCCCAGCTTACAAGAACCTGCCGCAAGGCGTTCAGCAGATGAATCTGGGTAACCAGAAGTGGCAGGCCGAGTTGCTGTTCAACTTCGCGGTCGCGCTGATTTCCGGCGTGCTGCTCGTGTTCGCGGTGCTGGTGCTGCTCTACCGCCGCTTCCTGGCGCCGTTCGTCAACATGGGGTCGCTGCTTCTGGCTCCGTTGGGCGCGGCGATAGCGCTGCACTTCGCGGGCCAGCCCGTGTCGCTGTTCGTGCTCATCGGCATCTTGATGCTGTTCGGGATCGTTGCGAAAAACTCGATCCTTCTCGTCGATTTCGCCGTGGAGATGATGAATCACGGCATGCCGAAGAACGAGGCGATCTGGGAAGCCGGTCACAAGCGTGCCCAGCCAATCGTCATGACGACCGTCGCGATGGTCGCGGGCATGCTTCCCACGGCGATCTCGATCAGCGGCGACAACAGCTGGCGCGCGCCGATGGGCATCACCGTGATCGGCGGCCTGATATTCTCGACGATCCTGACCCTGCTTCTGGTGCCGTCCTACTTCTCGATCGCCATCTCGATCGAATCCCGTCTTGGCCGGATCTTCCACCGCTTGGTCGGCGCGGACGCGCACCGCCAAAGCGCGCCGGTTCCTGCGGAATGACACCCCTATTGTGAACCCGGGCGCCGGCTCGTCTATTGAGCCGGCATGAGAGCGATGACGAACGGAGCTCTGTCCCGCTTCAACCCGGCGCAGCCTGGCGCGCGAGGGATGAAGCGGGTCGCGACCGGCCTTCTGGTCGTGATGGCTGCGGTTTTCCTTGCCGCGCGTGCTTTCGAGAGCCGCTATCCGTGGCTTTCGTTAGTGAAGTCCTTCGCCGAAGCCGCGATGGTTGGCGGGCTTGCCGACTGGTTCGCGGTGACCGCCTTGTTCCGGCACCCGCTGGGCCTCCCGATCCCGCACACGGCGATCATTCCGCGCAACAAGGACCGGATCGGCGAAGCGCTTGCAAACTTCATTCGCGAGAATTTCCTGATCCCCTCGGTCGTGGCTAGGCGGATGCAGAATATCGACGTCGCCGGTGCGACCGGACGGTTTCTTCGGACCCCAGCGGGCGAAGGCACGCGGATTCGCGCCGGCGCATCCCGCCTCATCGCCGATATCTTCGAAAGTCTCGATGACGAGCGGCTGGGCGGCATCGTCAAAGGGGCGATTTCGGCGCGCCTGCGCAAGATGGAAGTGTCTCCTCTGCTCGGCCATGCGCTGGCGTCGGCGATCAATGAGGACCGCCACGTGCCGATGCTGGAGGCGGCTATCCGCTGGATGGCGCGCGCGCTCGATGCGAACGAGCCGCTTATCCGCGAGATGGTCCACAAGAAGGCCAATTGGGTCCTGAAGCTCGCTGGTCTCGATGCGAAGCTCGCGGACGCGATCATCGACGGCCTCAAGAAGCTGACGGTGGAAATGTCCGAGGATCCTGCCCACCCCGTCCGAAAAAAGGTCGAGGAAGCGCTCGCGCAGCTCGCCAACGACCTGCAGACGCGTCCCGAAACGCGGGCTCGGGTCGAATCGATGAAGGACCAGTTGCTCGACAACAAGTCGGTCAGCCTGTGGCTCGACACTTTGTGGCAGAAAGGTCGCGAAGCCGTGATCCGCGCCGCCCGCAACCCGGACGCGGTGCTCGCAGGCAAGCTCGGCGAGGTTCTCCGCTCGATGGGCGGCACGCTCGAGAAAGACGCGCGCATCCGTGCCGCGATCAATCAGTTCGCACGCCGGGCAGTTGTCGGAATGTCGGCGAGTTACGGCAGCTCGATGGTGAAACTCGTTTCCGAGACGGTTCGGGGCTGGGACGCCCAAACCGTCACCAACCGCCTTGAAGCCGCAGTCGGGCGCGACCTTCAATATATTCGCATCAACGGCACGCTCGTCGGCGGCCTCGTCGGCCTCGTCCTTCACGTCGTGGACAAATTATGAGCGATCCCGTTCTCGACGCACTTGCCGAAACCGCCCGCAATAGGGGCCTCAAGTTGGTGCGCTCGCGGGTGCGCAGTCCGGGCAAGCGACGCTTCGGCAAGGTCGGCCTGACGGACAAGGCGGGCGAAGCCGTGTTTGGAATGGACGACAAAGGCCCGAACGCGAAACCCGAGGATGTCGAACATTACCTTCGCAATCTCGGCGCGAAGGACTGGGGCGCCTCGCTCGATGTCGCGGTCATGCCGCGCAAGCGCAAGGCGAAGCCTCGCCGGGAGGCAGCCAACGACGCCGAACCTGCGGCTCAACCGAAAGCCCCCAAGGAGAAGCCGCCGAAACCCAGGCCCGAGCCGGTGCTCAAGATCCGCCAAGCGAAGCCGGGCGATGCGGCGCGCTTGGTCGAGCTGATGAAGCTTCTCGGTCATGAGGTAACCGAAAAGGGCGTGCGAAAGCGCATCGCAGCGCTGGGCAAGGCGAAGCTGCCCCAGATCGTCGCCACGCTCGACAAGCAGGTCGTCGGCCTCGTCGGCATCCACGCGATGACTGCGATTCACCGCGACAAGCCGGTCGGGCGCATCACCATCCTCGTCGTCGACGAGAGCGCGCGCGACAAGGGCATCGGGCGCATGTTGACCGAAGCCGCGGAAAAGGAATTACGGAAGCTCGGATGCGGCCTGCTGGAAATCACCAGCAACGACCGTCTCAGCCGCGCGCACTCATTCTACCGGCACCTGGGATACGAGCGCACCAGCATGCGCTTCTGCAAGCAGCTTTAGCCGGCGCTGCGCCGCTCGATCGTCGCCCCCACGGCAGACAGCTTTTCCTCCAGCCGCTCGTAGCCGCGATCAAGGTGGTAGACGCGCAAAACTTCCGTCTCCCCTTCCGCGGCCAGTCCCGCGAGCACGAGGCTCATCGAGGCGCGGAGGTCGGTTGCCATCACGCTAGCGCCGGTCAGAGCCTCGACGCCCTTCACGATGGCGGAGCGCCCGTGGATATCGACCTCGGCCCCCATCCGGCGAAGCTCGGGCACGTGCATGTAGCGGTTCTCGAAGATCGTCTCTTCGAGGAAACTATCGCCCTCGGCGAGGGCGAGCATAGCCATGAACTGGGCCTGCATGTCGGTCGGAAAGCCGGGAAAGGGCGAAGTCGAAAGCGCCAGTGGCCGCATCCCATTGTCGGAGCTGACCTTGATCCCCCGATTGTGGAATTCGACGATGAGCCCGCACTGGGCGAGCGCGTTCAGCGTCGCCCTCATGTCGTCCGGCCGCGCGCCGATGAGGTCGAGCGAACCGCCTGTAATTCCCGCCGCGCAGGCGTAGCTTCCCGCTTCGATCCGATCGGGCATGACCTCGTAGGTAGTGCCGTGGAGGCCTTCGACGCCAGTGATCACGAGGTGTGAGGAGCCGATGCCGCTGATCTTCGCGCCCATCGCGACGAGCAGGTTGCAGAGATCGACGATTTCCGGCTCGCGCGCCGCATTGAACAATTGGGTTTTGCCGCTCGCGAGCACCGCGGCCATCACCGCATTCTCGGTGGCGCCTACGGAAACGACGGGGAAGCTGTAGTCGCCGCCCTTGAGACGGCCCTTGGGCGCAGTCGCCTTCACATAGCCCGCCGCAAGTTCGATCTCGGCGCCGATGCATTCGAGCGCCTTCAGGTGGAGGTCGATGGGCCGGTCGCCGATCGCGCAGCCGCCGGGCAGCGAGACCGTCGCTTCGCCCATGCGCGCCAACATCGGCCCGAGCACCAGGACCGACGCGCGCATCTTCCGCACCATGTCATACGGAGCGACCGTCGAGACGATCTCTTCCGCGTGGAGCGTCATCCTGCGGCCGAACTCGCCTTTCTTGACGCCCGCGACGCTGGTCGAAACTCCAAGCTGGTTCAACAGGTGGCTGAACGTGTCGACATCGGCCAGGCGCGGCAGGTTGGTGAGGGTGAGTTTCTCTTCGGTGAGAAGCGCGCAGGGCATGAGCGTAAGAGCCGCATTCTTCGCGCCGCTGATCGGGATCTCGCCTTTCAGCTTGGCCCCACCCTTGATCCAGATGCTATCCACCGGCGCGCTTTAGCGCGTGACGGCGGTGTTACAAGCGAGGTCGCCTATGCCTTCTCCAGCGTGCATTGCAGCGGGTGCTGGTTCTCCCGCGCGAAGTCGATGACCTGAGTCACCTTCGTCTCCGCGACTTCGTAGGTGAACACGCCGCACACGGCGACGCCCTTCTGATGCACCTGCAGCATGACGCGCGTCGCGTCTTCTATCCCCATCGAGAAGAAACGCTGGAGCACGAGAACGACGAACTCCATCGGAGTATAGTCGTCGTTGAGCATCAGGACCTTGTAGTTCGAAGGCTTCTTCGTCTTGGGGCGCGTGCGGGTCGCAACGCCGGTCTCGATGTCGTCGAGCCCGCCGCCGTTGTCGTCGCCATTCGCCATTGTCCAACGCATACGCATGTCACCCTAAAATATGGCAAGCTGAGATGCTCGCAAGGCGGGTGTTGCGCGCTTGTCCCAAAAAAATGGCGGCCACCCCGTCAGGAGCGGCCGCCACAACGTTGCCTAGACTAGGAGGGGAGAGGGTTCAGGCAACGAAAGTGTTGAAGCGCTCGGCATTGGCCGTGGCGCGGTTCGAGATCGGCTGGAACGCCTCACCGGCGAGCTTGACCAGCGACTCGGTCAGCTTCGAGGTCTCGGCGACCGCACGGTCGAACGAGGCGCGAGCGAAGTCGCTCTGAAGCTGCAGATACTCGGTCGGCGACTTGGCTTCCGCGAGCGAACGGATCGCATCGGCAGCCTGCTCAACACCATCACGGCTGGAAGCGACGACGTCCTGGCCGATGGCGCGGGCGCCCTCGGTGGCGACGCGGCCGGCCTCAACGATCGCCTCGACATTGGCGCGGGCGAGATCGGCGAGCTCTTCGGTCACCTTCTGGGTCTTCTTGACGAGTTCCTGGGAACGGTCGCCGGCGTCGGCGAACATGTTCTGGAAGGGCGCGAACGCCGGAACGGCCTCAAAGCCGTTGAAGAAGTTGTTGGTCACAGTCTCAATCCTTTCCTGGGCCGCAGCGACGGGCTTCACAGCCGCCTTGCGGATCTTGCGGCCGGCGGCCTTCGCGCGGCGCGTGTTGGTCTTGGGGGCCTTGGCGGTATTCACGGCAGCGGCCTGACGCTTCACTCGGCGAGCCGTCTTGGCGCGCTCGCGCTTGGCAACCTTGGCGGTCTCCGCGACAACCTTCTTGGTCGTCTCTGCCACGGTCTCGGCGATCTTCGCCGGGGCTTCAGCAGCGGCTTCCGCCTGAATGTTGGTTTCGTCTGCCATTTTGATGCATTCCTCCAAATATGTTGCACTGCACAATAATGGTTGCACTGCACCATTTCAAGAGGAATTTTGTGCAGTGCGGCATTCCGCCGCTTGACGGCCACGGCTTGCCGGAAGAAGAACGGCCATGGACAGTCCGACCGATGCGAACGCCCGTCAGCGCCGCGGCCTCCTGATCGTCCTTTCGTCCCCTTCCGGGGCCGGCAAATCGACCATTTCGCGGCGACTATTGCAGGATAGCGCCGACCTCTCGATGTCCATAAGCGCAACCACGCGGCAAATGCGCCCGGGCGAAGCTGAAGGCCGCGACTATCACTTTGTCGACGATGCCACTTTCGAGCGCATGGTTGAGGAAGAAGACTTCGCGGAATGGGCCTATGTCTTCGACCACCGCTACGGCAGCCCAAAAGAGCCCATCAAGGAGGCACTAAAGGCCGGTCGCGACATCCTCTTCGATATCGACTGGCAGGGCACGCAGCAGCTGAAGAGCGCCTTTGGGAGCGACCTCGTCTCGATCTTCATCCTCCCCCCTTCAATGGAGGAGCTGGAACGCCGGCTGCGCGCCCGGCAAACCGACAGCGAGGACATCATCCAAAGCCGCATGCGTCGAGCGGCAGGCGAAATCGGCCACTGGGACGCTTATGACTACGTCCTCATCAATGACGACCTCGAATCATGCATCCGGGACGTGAAGGCCATCGTTGCGGCGGAGCGCCTGCGCCCCCGGCGTCACCCATATCTGTCGGATTTCACGCGCAAGCTCGTCGAGCGACCGAACGACTAATCGAGCAGGGCCAGGAACCGTGCCGCTGCCATGAAGTCGGACCGACGGTTCTCCAGAGCCGCCACCGCCTCGGCATCATCGCCCCATTGCTCGAGCTGCCACCGTTCATCGATGCTGACCGCATCCCATGCCTCTTCGGGCGTCATCGCCTTTTCGAGCACCGCGAGGGCCGCGACCAGCGATCCGCCGATCGTGACCAGCGGCGACAGGCCCGCAAGGCGGAATGCATCGAGCGCGGACACGGCATGCGCCAGCCGGTCGACGGTCGCAGGCGGCTGGGGCACGTGCAGCATGCCGGAGGTCGTGACGAAATCGACATCGAATCTTCGGCGGGCCCAGGCCAGCAACGGGTCCCAGGCGTTCGACTGGCGCTCGACGAGATCTGGAGGCCAGTCGCTTCGGTAGCAGGCGAGGTCGGCCTCGCCATATCGCGCAAGGCCGCCGGCGAATGCCTGCCTCTCGGGCTCGACACGGTCGATCGCCGCATTCGCGAGACCGGTCATCGGCATTGCGCGCGGATGGACGGTTTCACCTGCGCTGCGCCATTCTTCGGCAACTGCTTGTCCGAGCGGCTCGGTTGGAAGCAGCAGCGCGGCGCGTGCCGGAGTCCGCAGCGGCCGATCGTCCAGACGGATCGCCCAGCCCCCGGCTTCGTGCTGGACTTCGACCTCTTTCCAGAAGCGTCTCATTCTGACTGAGCGTCTTGTTGATCCCAGAGTTTCTTCAGCAGGCGGGGCGCGAACAGGGCGTCGATGACCCCCAAGATGGCAACGATTGCGCCAAGCTGCGGCCATCCTCCCGGGCGCACCAAGTCGGAATAGATGATCGCCAGTCCCAGGAGCATGACTGCCAGGCCGAAGGCGCGGACGCCTGTATACGCGAGAAGCCGGTTGCGGTGCTTGCTTTCGTCACCCATCGACGTGCTCCCGAACGAGGCTCAGCACGTCGGCCGGATGCGCGGCGACGGCCGCGGCTCCGGCCTCCAGCAATTCATGCTCATCGTGGTAGCCCCACCCGGCCCCGATCGCCGCTGCGCCCGCAGCGGAGGCCATCGCCATGTCGAAGCTCGTGTCGCCGACGACAAAGCTCGTGCTTGGTGCGGCCCCTGCTTCGGCGATCGCCTGTAGGACCATCGACGGATGCGGCTTGGAAGGATGCCGGTCCGCGGTCTGCAGCGAAACGAAGCGAGCATGGATGTCGTGTTGCTCGAGGCAATGCTTCAGGCCGCGATCCGACTTGCCGGTCGCGACGGCCAGCAGCCACGCGTCCTTCTCGAGCGCGTCGAGCAAATCGAGCACACCGTCGTACAGAGGCTCTTCCACCCTTCCTGCTGCGCGAAGTTGCCAGAATGCACGCTTATAGTCCTCGGCGAATTGCGCGTGCTCGTCCGGTGACGCGTGCGGGAGCAAAGCGGCCATCGCCTCGACGAGGCTCAGACCGATCACGCGCCGGCTGGCCTCCAGCGGCGGGACTTCGAGCCCGTTCTGCCGAAATGTTTCCGAAAGTGCGGCATGAATTGTCGCCCCGCTGTCGACGATCGTGCCGTCGCAGTCGAAGATCGCGAGTTTATTCATTGCCCGCCTTCAACTCGTGGATTGCGGCCACGATGTCGCCCCTCCCGGCGTTCCGTTGCCCTTCGATCGTGGCTTCGAGATCGGCTCCCGACTTGTGCTGGTTGAACTTGCGCGTTCCCCTGATCGCCGTTGGGTTCACTTCGAAGCCAACGATCGCGCGGGTCATCGCTTCGAACTTGCCCGGAGTCATCTTGTCACGCGTCCATGGCCGCGCCGGCGAAACGCGCCGCTCGTGGACATCCCCCAACCCGTCGAGCAGCTCGACCAGTTCATCCGGCGACAATGTCCGCGCTAAACCTTCGATCTCCACGGCCTCGTAGTGCCAGGTGGGGACCTGGTCCTCCGACACGTACCAATTGGCGCTCTGATAGGCTTCGCGCCCTGAAACGCTGATCAGCAGGTTTCGGCCCGCGACATGGTGAGCGATGCGGTTGCGCTTCGACACATGGAAGCGGACGCGGCCATCCTTCACCAGGACGGGTGCATGCACAACGAACAATCCTGCATCCGACGCTGTGAAGATGTGAGCGAACGAAATCGCGTTCACGAAACCCATCATCTCTTGCACATCTGTCCAGTCGAACGCCTTGTTGGGGTGCATCAGCGCCTGCCGCGTTTCGGCGCGGAACCGCGCGACCGGCGCTCGCCCCGACGTGACGATGCTTTTGGCTTAGCCGCTCTGCGGGGCGCCGCAGTAACGGCTGCGCGGGGTGGAAGGGTGTCTCCCTGGCTCGCCTCGAAGCCCATGGTTGCCAGGCTCTCGGCGATATGCGCCGGCAAGTCGGCGGTCACGTCGATCTTCCTGCCGGCCGGCGCGTCGATCCGCAGGCGGCGCGCATGGAGGTGCAGCTTGCGGCTGATTCCGCCGGTCAGGAACGCTTCGGCGCCCCCATATTTCGCGTCACCGACGATCGGGAATCCCATCGCTGCCATATGCGCTCGCAACTGGTGCGTGCGTCCTGTCAGCGGCTCCAGTTCGACCCAGGCGGCGCGGTTTCCGGCGCGGTCTATCACGCGCCAGCGCGTCTTGGCGGGGAGGCCGTGCTCCTCGTCGATATGCATCTTCTCGCCGCCGGTGCCCGGTTGCTTCGCGAGCGGTGCGTCGATCGTTCCTTCGGCAATGTCGGGAACGCCGACGACCAGCGCCCAATAGACTTTCTTGGCTGTGCGACCTGAGAAGGCCTTGGCGAAGTGGCCCGCCGAGCGCGCGGTCCGGGCGACCAGCAGCGCGCCGGACGTGTCCTTGTCGAGACGGTGGACGAGCTTCGGCCGCCCGCGCTCGTCCGCGAGCCCGTCGAGCAGCCTGTCGAGATGGTGAGTAGTCTTGGTTCCCCCCTGGGTAGCGAGGCCGGGCGGCTTGTTGAGCACGAACGCGCCATCGTCCTCGTAGATGACCATGTCGCGAACGAACCTCTCTTCTTCCTCGGTCAGAGGGTCGCGCCGCGGCTGCCGACGCGCGGGCCGGGCCGGCTGAGTCTCGACAGGCGGCAATCGAATTTCCTGACCTGCCTCGATCCTGTCCCCCGGAACCGCGCGCTTGCCGGCAAGGCGCAACTGGCCCGTTCGCGCCCAGCGCGAAACGAGGTTGAAGCTGACGTCGGGCATGTGCCGCTTGAACCAGCGGTCGAGCCGGATTCCGTCATCGTCATCGGACACGGTGAAGGTACGCTGTTCGCTCACGGTGCGGCGATTAGCCGAAGCTACGGCTCGCGTCCCGCCCAAAACTCGAAGGCTCGCCGTTGGATATTCCGAATGAGCTTCGCCGCCTTCGGCCCTTCCCATCCGCCGGAATAGCCATGCTTCTTTGCGCCACCGATCCACCAGCCCTGCCCAGGCAGGCCGTCGGACTGACGCACAACCAGGACGGCGAGCTCGGGCTCCCCGCGCTCCTCCGCTTCGTCATCGACGAAGGCGAGCACCTTGCACAAGGCGCGCATCTTGGGCCGCGTGAAATGGTGGCCGAGCAGTTCGAGCACCTGCGAATAACTGATGGCTTCGCCGGCCCGCGCGGATGCGACCAGGATGGCGCGGACCTCCGCCGGGTCCGCAAGGAGACCCGCGCGCTCGTCGCTCACTTCGGCTGGTTCGCGACCGGGGTCAGCTCGAACACGTCGAGCTTGGACGAACTCTGCGGCCACGGGATCACCAGCCGCCACTTGAACGGGCCGATCCGTTCGAGCACGCCGGCCATGTCGCGCTTCGGGTCGTCCCCGTAGGCCAGGGGCTGGTCTTCTTCTCCGAGCGCGAGGCTGCCGAGGAAGATCAGGCGATTAGAATTGTCGTCCTCCCACAGTCTTCCCGCGGGCCGTTGGCTTCCGGTCTGCTTGACGATGGTCAGCAGGTCGTCCTCGACCTCGACGTAGCAGAAGAAGGGCTTGAAGCTTTCGAACGACCGGGTCTTCGGCGTTGCCGAGCCCAGCTTGATGAGGCGGCAATTATAGCTGCCGGGAGTCGGCGCCGGCCGCGGAAGCGCCGCATCGGGGCGAAGCAATACGCCCTCGCGCCGGACATCGGCGGCAAACCTCCGCCGCGCCTCGCCCAACGCATCGGTCCAGGCCGAACCGAGGCGAGCGAGCCGGTTTTCGTCCGCGTCGGTTGCAACTTGCCTCCAGACATCGGCTTTCAGGGGCGCTCCGACCACGACAGTCGGCGTTACTCCGGGCGGGACTTTCGGCTTGGGCTCACAGCCGGCGCCAAGCAGCGCGAGCGCCGCCAAACCGGCCGTTCGGACTTGCAAGCCCACGAGTCGCGTCACGCGCCCCCCATTAACCCTGTTGAATTTGCCCAAACTGGCAGTCGGCGCGCCGAGTTTCAACCAACAGCGCGTTGAGCACGTTCTTTTACAAGACGGTGCACGCGGCTAGGCGAACGCGGGGTGAATCACTCTCAATCAGAAAATATCCCCGCGAGGGACCGGATAGCGCATCGCGGGCGAGCCGGATTCATCTACGGCCTCAGCGCTTATGCGCTGTGGGGCGTCCTCCCACTCTACTTCAAGGCGATCGCCACGATTCCGGCGATCGACATCGTCGCGCACCGGATCCTGTGGTCGCTGCCGTTCCTGGCCCTGCTCATCTGGATCGCCAGGGGCTCCTCCAAGATCCGGGCCGCACTCGCCAGCCGCAAGACGCTCGGCGTGCTCTCGCTGACCGCGCTGCTGATCGGTGGCAACTGGCTCCTCTACGTCTATGCCGTCACCAGCGGCCACATCCTGGCGGCCAGCTTCGGTTACTATCTCAACCCGCTTGCGAACGTCCTGCTCGGGCGCTTCGTGCTCCACGAAAGGCTGAATCGCCTTCAATGGACGGCCGTCGCCATCGCCGGCGCCGGTATATCGGTGCTGGCTGCGGGGGCGCTCGGCCAATTGTGGATCAGCCTGACGCTTTGCGGCAGCTTCGCTCTCTACGGCCTGCTGCGGAAAATCGTCGCGGCCGACGCCGTGAGCGGGCTGGCGATCGAGACTGCGTTGCTTTTCCCGATCGCGATCGCCTGGCTCCTGTGGCGCGGCGCCAGCGGAGCACATGTCATGGGCGCGGACGCGATGCAGACGAGCCTGTTGCTCGTCGCGGGAATCGTCTCGACAACGCCCCTGCTCCTGTTCACCGCAGCAGCGCGCAAGCTCGCTTACTCGACGCTCGGCATGCTGCAATTCATCGCTCCGACGCTCCAGTTCCTGATTGCGGTGCTGCTGTACGGCGAGCCTTTCACGCCTGCCCATGCAGTCGCCTTCGCCGCGATCTGGGTTGCGCTCGGGCTTTACGTGACTGCGCTGGTGCGCGCGCCCAAGCTGCCGCAAGCGGCGGAATGATGTTAGGACGCGTCTCATGCTGAACCTTGTCTCGATCCTCATCGGTATCGTCTCGCTCATCTTCGCGGTGATCGCCTTCCTGCCGCTTCTCGGCTGGGCGAACTGGCTGATCATACCGCTGGCGGTCATCGGCGCAGCGGTTGGCCTCGCGTCGAGTGGGAACACGGGGCGCAACCTCAACCTGTTCGTGATCGTCGTCGGCGTCATCCGGCTGATGCTCGGCGGCGGGATCCTTTGAGCGGCGACGCTCGGATCGACGCCTATATCGCGAAGGCCCAGCCCTTCGCGCAGCCGATCCTCAGCCACATCCGCGAGCGCGTCCGAGCCGCCGTGCCGGAATCCGAGGAGACCATGAAATGGAGCGCTCCGGCGTTCGTGCTCGACGGCAAGATCTTGATCGTCATGGCCGCCTTCAAAGCGCATGCGGCGCTCAATTTCTGGCGCGGACAGGAGATTGGGAACGGGTCCACGAAGGCTGGCGCGATGGGCCAGTTCGGAAAGCTCCAGTCCGTCGCCGACCTTCCGCCGGATGCCGAGCTCGACGCACTGATCCGCGAGGCGGCGGAATTGTCTCGAGAAGCGCCGGCGCCCCGCAAGACCAAGCACGAGCCCAAGGCTGCTCCGGGCCTGCATCCGGATTTTGCGTCAGCCCTCGCTGAGGCGCCGAAGGCGAAAGCGGCTCTGGACGGTTTTCCGCCCTCGGCTCAGCGCGATTATCTCGAATGGATTTCCGAAGCCAAGCAGGAGGCTACGCGCAAAAAACGGATAGCGACGGCCATCGAGTGGCTCTCCGAAGGCAAGCGCAGGCACTGGAAGTATCAAAACTGCTGATGCCGGGGGCATGAGCATGTTTTGATGCTCAAAACTGCTGAGCAGCTATCGCGACATCCTCAACGCCGGGCCGAACCGCGTCTGCGCTTCTCCTTCGACCGAAAAGCCGCAAATCTCGTAGAACCGTCTCGCTCCCGGCGCAGCGATCACCTTCAGCGTGAGCCCGCGGTTGCGCGCTTCATGCGTCGCGGCGTCCGCAAGCGCGCGGCCGATCCCTTGTCTCCATAGGTTCGGCTCGACGAACAAGCCGTCGAGCTCGCCTCCGACCACAGCCGCGAAGCCGGCGATTCGACCGTCGATCTCGCCGACGATCACCTGCCCGTTCGTGATTTGCGCTGGCGGCAGATGGATGGCGTCCGGATTTTCAATTAGCTGCTCGCGATACTCGCGCAGCTCGAGCGAGGCACGCCGCTGCAAATCCTCCAGTTCCTCATGCTCGTCCGGATAGGCGAGGCGCAGGATGAGCGCGTCAGCGTGCTTTGACATAGCTGCCCGGCGCGTCCTCGATCGCCTTGACTTTGCCGCCCCCCGGAATGCGCGCGCCCTCGACCTTTACGGTCGCGCCGTCCTGTTTCTTGAGCCACCCCAGCCAATCCGGCCACCAGCTCCCCTTGTGCTCTTCGGCGCCGTCAACGAACGCCTGCAGCGTTCCGCACGGGCGCTCGTTGATCCAATACTGATATTTTTGCGCGGCCGGCGGGTTCACGACGCCGGCGATATGCCCTGACCCGGCGAGCACGAACCGCTTCGGCCCGGCGAAATGGTCCATGATCTTCCACACGCTCTGCGGCGGCGCGATATGATCCTCGCGCCCGGCCTGGATGTAGGTTGGCGTCGTAACAGCATCGATGTCGATGGGCGTTCCGGCGACGGAGATGCCGCCTTTCTCAGCCAGCTTGTTCCCCCTGTAGAGCGTGTCGAGATAATTGCGGTGCCAGCCTGCGGGCAGATTCGTCGTGTCGCTGTTCCAGTGCAGCAGGTCGAACGGTGCCGGCTCCTCGCCCATCAGGTAATTGTTGACGACATAGCTCCAGATAAGGTCGCGGCCGCGCAGCAGGTTGAACGTCGCCGCCATGTAGCGGCCGTCCAGATAGCCCTTCTCCGCCGTCAGCTGTTGCAGCAGACCCATCGTCTCATCGCCTAGGAACAGCTTGAGGTCGCCTGCTTCCGCGAAATCGACCTGCGCCGTGAAGAATGTCGCGCTTGCGACCTTGTCGGCTTCCCCCTTGGCCTGGAGGTACGCAAGCGTCGCCGCAAGCGTCGTCCCCGCGACGCAATAGCCAATCGTGTGAACGCTATCGACGCCGAGCAGGTCGCGGACGCTGTCGATCGCATCGACCTGCCCATTGAGTACGTAATCGTCCAGGGAGGCATCGGCGATGCTCTCGTCGGCCGACTTCCAGCTCACCATGAACAGGCTGATGCCCTGGTCGACGCACCATTTGACGAAGCTTTTCTCGGGCGTGAGGTCGAGGATGTAGAAGCGGTTGATCCACGGCGGGAAGATGACGACCGGCGTTTTCATCACCTCGTCGGTGGTCGGCGTATACTGGATAAGCTGATAGAGCGGCGTCTGCTTGACCACCTTGCCGGGCGTTGTGGCGAGGTTCCGCCCGACCTCGAACACGCCGGGCTTGGTCTGCGTCAACTGTCCGGCCGCAATGTCTCGCAACATGTTCGATAGGCCCTTGAGCAGATTCTCGCCCCGGCTCTCGAGTGTCTTCTTCAGCACCTGGGGGTTGGTGACCGCGAAATTCGAAGGGCTCATCGCATCGACGAAGCTCCGCACCGCGAAGCGCAGCTTGTGCTGCGTATCGGCGTCGACTCCTTCGACATCCTCGACCGATCCGAGCAGCTGGTCGGAAATCTGCAGATAGCTTTTGCGGATGGCGTCGAAGATCGGGTTCTCCGACCATTCGGGAGCCGAGAAGCGGCGGTCCCTGACGGGCTGCGCATCGGTCGCAGGCGATGCGACGCCGCCGAGGACCTTGCCCCATGTCTCGAGGCCCTTGGCCCAGGCCTGGGCACCTGCGGTCATCATCGCCATCGGATCGCTCGATGCGCCCTGCTCGCCGAAGCCGAATGCCGGCGTCGGCCACGGCCCCGCGAGCGGAGCCTGACCCTGCTGCATCTGCTGGGCCCAAAACTCCATCATCATCTGCTGGGCGCGGCCCATCACCAGCGTCCAGTGCTGCCAATCCTCAAGCGTCGGAATAGCGCCGACGCCGCTTCCCGTTTCCTGCGTCATTGCGGCTACATAGTCCGTGCCGCGTCTAATGAGGAGAGCAGGCCGTAGCGGCTACTTCGCCTTGATTTCGCTGTGGTAGACCGCACGCCACAATTTGCCGCTGCGGTGCCACACCGAAGACGCCCGGTAGACGCCCGAGACATCCTCTTTCCCCTGGGTGCCTTTGACGTCGACCGTATAGGTCATCAGCACATCCTCGGGATCGATCATCCGGTGCTTGAAGTCGGAGATCTTGAAGCTCTTGAGGTTTGAGACCTTGAGCATTTGCAGCTCATGGTCGCGGCCGAAGGTACCCTCGGCATAGACGGCCACGAAGTCAGGGGTGAGCAAGCCCTTGAACGTGTCGGCCTTCTTGTCCTTGAAGGCCTGCCAGACGGATGTTTCCTTATCCAAAGGAGTGGCTGCCTGCGCTGCGACTGGCGCGGTCGCAACGGCCGCAATTGCAGCAATCGAGATAATCCTCATGTCAAATACCCCATGCTTGAGGAGGGCCGAACTCGTCATCCTGTGGCGTCGCAACTTCTATCGGGATAAGTCCGGACAACTTTGATGCGAGGGGGTGCAGGTGCAGCAAATTCCCACTGCGCTGGAGATGCTCGACTATTTCGGCATAGCCGTCTTCGCGATCTCGGGCGCTCTTGTCGCGGCGCAACGCCGCACCGATTATGTCACCTTCCTATTCTTCGCGGCCGTAACGGGCATTGGCGGCGGCACGCTGCGCGACCTGCTCATCGGCGCGCCCGTCTTCTGGATGCATAAGAACGCGACCCTGCTGATCTGCATCGCGGCCGCCACGGCAGTCTGGCTGTTGAGCAGCCGCCGGTTCGCCGGAAGGGCGCTCGTCTGGTTCGACGCCGCCGGCCTTGCAGCATATGCGGCTTATGGCTCGGCAAAAGCGCTCGGCTATCATGTCGCGCCCGTTCCCGCGTTCGCGATGGGCGTGATGACGGCCTGTGCCGGTGGAATCATCCGTGACGTGCTCGCGGGCGAGCCTTCCAGCCTGATGCGCCGGGAGCTTTACGTGACGCCCGCCGCGCTTGCCGCGGGCCTGTTCGTCGGCCTCACGCTTATTCACGTGACGTGGCCGATCGCCGCTGCGGTCGCGATCGTCGCCGGCTTCGTCCTGCGCGGCGGCGCAATCGCGCGCGGCTGGTCGTTGCCGGGTTACAGCGGCTAGCGTTCCGTCATGCGCGCGCTCGTCTCCATCGCTTTGTTGCTTGCCGCCCCCGCGATTGCGGCGCCCAAACCCGACGCAATGGTCGGAATCGCCTTCACCAGCAGAGGCGACGTCGCGAGCTTTGCCGAAGGGACGGCGGATCCGCACAGCGGGCGCAAGGTCACCATCGACGATCCCGCCCGCATTGCTTCGGTCAGCAAGATGTTCGTCGCGATCGGCGTATTGAAGCTGGTCGAGCGTAATCGCCTGGACCTTGACGCCGACGTGTCATCCTATCTCGGCTGGCCGTTGCGCAATCCCGCTCATCCCGAAGAGGCGATCAGCCTGCGGATGCTCCTGTCTCACACCGGCTCTATCCGCGATCACGACGATCAGTACGCCATTCCTCTCGGCACCAGCGTGCGCGAGACCCTTGCCAACCCCACTTCGTGGGACCTGAAGCACGGTCCGCGCGAGGCCTATTTCGCCTATTCGAACATGAACTTCCCGATCGCCGCGTCAGTGATGGAGCGCGTGACCGGCGAGCGCTTCGATATCTGGATGCGCCGGGAAGTGCTCGATCCGATGCGTATCGACGCCTGCTTCAACTGGCCGACCTGCAGTGACGCCGCAGTCGCTCGGGCAGTCGTGCTCATGCAGGACGGCAAGGCGGTGAAGGACGACCTGGGCGGTCGCCGGCCGGACTGTCCAGTGCTCGCGAAGGACGGAGAAGCTTGCGATCTGTCGCGCTCGCCGCTGGGCGAGAATGGCGCATTATTCGGGCCGCAGGGCGGATTGCGCATTTCGGTTCGCGGGCTGGCGCGGCTTGGCCGGATGCTCCTCAACCGGGGCGAGCTCGACGGTGTGCGCGTCCTTTCACCAATGTCCGTTGATCTGATGCTGACGCCCCAGTGGCGCTTCGACGGGCGCAATGGCGCGCGCGACGCCGAAAGCGCGACCATCTGTTCGTACGGGCTTTCCGCGCAGCAAATCCCGACCCGCGGATGCGCCGATGATCCCGGCACGCGCGGTGCTCAGTTCGTCGGCCACGCGGGCGACGCCTACGGACTTCGTTCGGGAATCTGGATCGACCGCAGGCGCGGCCGTGGCATCGCTTATTTCGCGACGGGGGTTCCCGAGGATCCGCCGGAACTCAGCACCTTCAGCCAAGCTGAAAGGAACGCGTTCCGGCGCAGCTATGCGCTGCTGCCGCACTGAGGAGACTAGCGATGAACCTCGCTTACGCGATCAAATATGTTGCCGACATGGACAAGGCCATTGCCTTCCATCGCGACGTCCTCGGTCTCGAGCTTAAGTTCCAGTCTCCGTTTTGGAGCGAGTTCGCGACCGGTCAGACGACGCTGGCGCTACACGCCGCGTCTGATGCGCATGCGCCAGGTACCGTCCAGCTGGGCTTCGCTGCAGAAAGTCTTGGTGAATTCTATGACCGCCGTGACGAACTCGGTCTGGCCTTCACTCAAGCACCCACCGAAATGCACGGGATGCACATCGCGCGCCTACGCGACATCGATGGGGCCGAGACCTCCGTCAGCGGCCCCATCTAGTCATCAGAAGCCGCGTTCCGGAGCCGGAGGCGGCGGAGGCGGCGGAGGCGGAGGCATCGGGCACGTATCCGTGACCAGCACTACGGAGCCGTCCGGGCACGTCTGCGTTGCCGGCGGAGGTGGCGGAGGCGGCGGTGGCGGAGGCGGAAGCGGCGCCTCGCGCGCGTTATAATTATAGATCAGGCTCGCGAGCAGGCTGTGAGACTTGAACTCGCTGTCCAGGTCATTGACGAGGAAATGATCGCTGATGCTGCCAGCGCTGAAATAGCGATACTTCAGACCGAGGTCGAAATGGCGCCATACCGGTGCGCGCACGCCGGCGATCAGCTGCCAGGCGAGGCCGCTATCCTCGATGTCGGCGTTGTTCGCGGGATCGTTGAACGTCTGCCGTACCCAAGCGATGCCAAGGCCGCCGCCGAGGTAGAAATTGACGTTCTCGTCCTTTCCGAAATCGACCATGGCGTTCGCCATCAGCGAATAAGCGCGGCTGTGGCCGTCGCTGCATTCATCGTCGCCGATGGAGAAGCAGGGGAAGTCGACATCGTCGCTGACGAATGAATAATCGTCATGCTTCGCCCATTTGTGGCTGCCCTCGATCTCCGCGCGGAACATGCCAAAGTCGTAACCGGCGATCAGGTCGCCATCGACGCCGAACTTGTGATCGATTTTGACGAAGTCGTTGCCGTCGAGCTGGACGTCGGAATCGTTCGCGAACATTCCACCAATCTCGATACCGAAATAAGCCGCATTATCGCGAGCGTTCGCCGGAGCGGCGATGAGGGCCAGCGCGGCCCCCGCGAGCAGATAGACTTTCATGAATACCCCCGTTTGCTGCCTTTCGGCGACGCAGCAATTTAATCTCAAGTTAATTCAAAGTCGAGCGTCCGACATTGGACCGCTTGCCGCAGTGCAGCATCGGCGGCATGACGGCCGGCGATGACCGAAGAATTCTACCGAATCCGCCGCCTGCCTCCGTATGTCTTTGCCGAGGTCAATGCGATGAAAGCCGCAGCGCGAGTGCGCGGCGAGGACATCGTCGATCTCGGCATGGGCAACCCGGACGGTGCTCCGCCCCGCCACGTGATCGACAAGCTCGCCGAGGTCGCCGCCAAGCCGAACGCCCATCGCTATTCGGCCAGCCGCGGCATCCCCGGCCTCAGGAAGGCGCAAGCGGCTTATTACCAGCGCCGCTTCGGCGTGAGCCTCGATCCGGACAGGGAAGTGATTGTGACGTTGGGGTCGAAGGAAGGGCTCGCGAACCTCGCCCAGGCGATCACTGCGCCAGGCGACGTGGTGCTCGCGCCCAATCCCTCCTACCCGATCCACACCTTCGGCTTCATCATCGCGGGCGCCGCCATCCGCTCGATCCCCGCCGCCCCCGGCGAGGATTTCTTCCATCGGCTTAACATGGCGATGCGCTACACCGTCCCCCGGCCGAAGGTGCTCGTGGTCGGCTATCCGTCCAATCCGACCGCTTATGTCGCCGACCTTCCTTTTTACGAGAAGCTCGTCGCGTTCGCGCGCGAGCATGAGCTGATCGTCATCTCCGACCTCGCTTATGCCGAAATCTATTTCGGCGGCACGCCGACGCCTTCGATCCTGCAGGTCGACGGCGCGAAGGACGTCGCGGTCGAGTTCACGTCGATGTCGAAGACCTATTCCATGGCGGGGTGGCGCATCGGATTCGCGGTCGGCAATGCTCGCCTGATCGAGGCTTTGGCGCGCGTGAAATCCTATCTCGATTATGGCGCGTTCACGCCGGTGCAGGCCGCGGCGGTGGCCGCGCTCAACGGACCGCAGGACATCGTCGACTATAACCGCGCGCTCTACAGGAAGCGCCGGGACGTCCTCGTCGAAAGCTTCGGCCGCGCGGGTTGGGACATTCCGGTCCCGCAAGCCTCGATGTTTGCCTGGGTGCCGATTCCGGAGCGCTTCCGCGACCTGGGCTCGATGGAATTCTCAAAGCGGCTTCTGACCGAGGCTCATGTGGCAGTCGCGCCGGGCGTCGGTTTCGGAGAGGAAGGCGAAGGCTTCGTTCGCATCGCGCTGGTGGAGAACGAGCAGCGGCTGCGGCAGGCGGCGCGCGGCGTTAAGAAGATGCTGAGCGCCTGACCTCGCTCAGGCGTCCTGCATGTCCTTTGGCGAAGGCCAGCCCTCGAACAAAGATCCGCGGCGGTTGACCTCGAGCAGCCTTTTCATCTCCCTGCCACACGCGTCGATGTCGTCTTTCAACATCTGAATGGCTTCGTCGACTTCCCGTTCTTCGTTGCAATCGCCAGAGAGATGCTGCGTCCGCGTCACTATCCGTGCGCCATATGCGCCATGTTCGACGTGGAACTTGCCGAGGATACCGGTCATGTCCGTTCTCCATGTTTCGCGCGCGCACGATACACGCGAAGTAACGGATTTACCTCTCAAAAGCGCGCCGACACACCCGTATAAATCTCGACGTCCGGAGTCTGCCGGTTGAGCCCGAAGTTGGCGCCGCCATCCAGCTGTACATTATCGCTCAGCAGATATGCGACCGCTGCGTCCGCGGAATATTGCCTGATCGTCGCCCCGGGGTTCCAATCCCACTGGCCCCACAGCTCGGCGGTCAGCGAGAGCTTAGGCGTCGCGGCGATGCCGACGTCGATCATTTGAATCATCGCTGCATGATGGCCGTGGCCATCCGCATCTGACCGCAAGTCGATCTCCGGCGAGGATGCGAGGCTGAACGCTCCGCCCAGCGACAGCCCGAGCGGCACCACCAGCCCCGCTTCGACCTTGCGGTTGCCGAGATCGTGCTTGGCGGTCGGTATCTTTACGAACGGGTCGATCGCGGCTTGCAGCGCGCTGTCATCGTTCGTCAGCCGGACCTTGGCCCTGACGACCGTGTCGCCGATTCCGGAAGCGCGCTCGCTGCCCGCGCCGCCTTTCACGCGCAGGCTCTCGAACGGCACGATCCCGATTTCGACGTCGGCGCGGCTGCCGATTCCGTACTTCAGCATCGTCGCGCCGATCACCGTGTAATCCGTCTCGAAGCCGCCGGTCTTATCGGAGGTCCAGTCGGCGAGATCCGTCTCGACCTGCAGATGCCCCGCGGGAACGGTGCAAGTGCCCGTGCCTTTCGCTGGCCGGTCTGCGCAGATCGGTTCGATGTCGGCGGCCGCTGTCGCCGCAGGGACCGCCAGCAATGCCGCCGCAACCAGCCATCTCATATACGCAATTGGCTCCCCAGCTCGACCACACGGTTGGTCGGAAGCTTGAAGAACTCCATCGCGCTTTCCGACGTGCGCATCATGAAGGCGAACAGCTGCTCGCGCCAGAGAGCCATTCCGGGCTCTTCCCTCGTCGCGATCAGCTTTTGCCGGCCGAGGAAGAAACTCGTGCTCATCATGTCGAATCCGCCGGTGGAGTGCATGCTGGTCAGGGCTTGCGGAATGTCGACCTCGTCCATGAACCCATAGTGCAGGATCACCCGGCAGAAGCCCTGTCCTGCGTCGTGAAACTCCAGCCTTTGCTCGGGCGCAACATGGGGCACTTCCTCGACGCTGACATTGAGGATGATAACTCGCTCGTGGAGTACCTGGTTGTGCTTGAGGTTGTGCAGAAGCGCCGAGGGAACGACGTCCGCCGACGCCGACAGGAACACCGACGTACCGCGCACGCGATGCACCGATCTGGCGGCCGACTTGATGAAGACCTCAAGGGGGATCGAGTCATGCTCGAGCCTTTCGCGCAGCAACCTCCGGCCGGTCGCCCATGTCGTGAGAACGGTGAAGATGACCGCGGCGACCACGAGCGGGAACCAGCCCCCGTCGGCGATCTTGGAAAGGTTTGACGCGAAGAAGCTGCCGTCGACCAGCGCGAAGGTCCCGATGACCAAGCTCGCGAGCACGCGGTTCCATTTCCATACCTGGAAGATCAGCACGGCCAGCATGACCGTGGTTATGATCATCGTCCCGCTGACCGCGATGCCATAGGCCGATGCGAGCTTGGTGGACTCGCGGAAGCCAAGCACCAGGAGGACGATCATCACGAGCAGCCCCCAGTTGACTGCGGGAATGTAGATCTGGCCCGCCGCTCTCTCGCTCGTATGCTCGGTCCTCAGGCGTGGCAGAAAGCCGAGCTGGACCGCCTGGTGCGTGACGGAAAATGCGCCCGAGATGACCGCCTGGCTGGCGATGATGGTGGCGGCCGTTGCGATGAACACGAGTGGAAGGCGCGCCCATTCCGGCGCCATCAGATAGAAGGGGTTCGCGACGGCTTCGGGGTTGCCGAGCAGGAGCGCTCCCTGGCCCATATAGTTGAGCATCAGGCAGGGATAGACGAGGGTGAGCCAGGAAAAGCCGATGGCCCTGCGGCCGAAGTGACCCATGTCGGCATAGAGCGTTTCCGCACCGGTCACCGCGAGAAAGACCGAGCCCATGGCAAGGAAAGCCAGCGTCTGGTCGTGGAGGAAGAAGCGCACCGCCCAGTGCGGGCTGACGATCTCGATGATCTCTGGATGACTGATGATATTCGCAACACCGAGCGCGGCCAGCGCCGCGAAATAGATGAGCACGACGGGGCCGAAAATCGCTCCGACGCGCGCCGTCCCGTGCGATTGGACGAAGAACAGGGCAACGAGGATCACCACCGAGATCGGAAGCACCAGGTGGCCGAATGCCGGATTGACGATGTTGAGCCCCTCGACGGCCGAGAGCACCGAGATCGCCGGCGTGATCATCGCGTCGCCATAGAAGAGCGAGGTCGCGAGCACTCCCAGCACGACAAGGCCGTAGGTCCAGCGCTTCTCACCCAGGTTGCGGGAGATCAGCGCGAGCAAAGCGAACGAGCCGCCCTCGCCCCTATTATCCGCGCGCATCGCCACCAGCACATATTTGAGCGTGACGATGACCATCAACGACCAGAAGATCAGGCTGAGCACGCCGAAGATGTGCAGCCGATCGACCGCGAGCGGATGGGGCCCGATGAAGCTTTCCTTCATCGCGTAAAGCGGGGAGGTGCCGATGTCGCCATAAACGACTCCGATCGCGCCGAGCATGAGCGCCGGGAGCGAATGCCTGTGGGGTCCGCCGCTCGCGACTGACGCGGCGGGTGGTTCAGCAATGGTCGCCATGATGGCCGCTGATGTGCGGTTCAGGCGCGTAAAGATTCTATGTGGATTTCATGCGGGTGGCGTAAGGAAACACAGGGCAATCGGTTCTGCCGCCCTCGACGAACGACCGTTGCAGGCGCATCTGGCGCGCATGACTGGAGTCCTTGGAAACAGGGCCGGCGGTTTGCGCGGCTATGCCGCTGCCGCTCTTATGGTGGCGGCCTCGACCCTCACCGGTCTGGTGCTGGCTCCCCGTTGGGGCAATTCCGCGGTCGACCTCGTTTACCTGCCAGCGGTGCTCGGTGCCGCAGTGCTGGCCGGACTGGGCCCATCTCTCGTCGCAGCGGCCGCTTCGGCGCTGGCCTACAATTATTTCTTTACGGCGCCCTACCACACGTTCCGTATCCACAGCCCGGCCGATGTTGTGACCGTCATCATCCTGTTTCTGGTGGCGGTCGTCACAAGTCATCTTGCCGCGTCCATTCGCAAGCAAGCCGAACTCGCGAATGCTCACGCGGCGCGGAACGCGACGATCGCTGGGTTCGCCCGGCGACTGCTGTCTTGCACGACCGAGCAGGAGATCGCCGATGCAGGCGTCGACGATCTCTCGGTGCTGTTCGAATGCAATGCCGTTCTCCTGGCCGGAGATGCGGAACCGAGGCCGGTCGCGGCTCGCCCTTCTTCGGTCCGCTTGACTCCCAGCGATCTCGCGGCGGCGGCCGTCGTCATCGCTACCGGCCAATCTGCCGGTCGTGGCGTCACCAAGGTCACCACCGTCGAATGGCAGCTGCATCCAATCCGTTCGGGATCGAATGTCATCGCCGCCATAGGCCTGGCGCGCGATGACGGCATGCCGCCCGTAACCGCGGACCAGTTGCCGCTCCTGCAGAGCCTGCTCGACCAGCTCGCCTTGGCGCTGGAACGCGCGCGGCTCGAAGCCGGGGCGCGGGACTTCGCAGCCCTTCGAGAGCGCGATCGGCTTCGTTCCGTCCTGCTTTCGACCATTTCCGACGACATCGGGCCGCCAGTCGCCGCAATCGGCGGCGCGGTGCGGGAACTGAAGCGAGCGGGAAGCAGCGACAAGGAGACCGTCTCGTCGATTGGAAGCGAGGTCGCCAAACTTCAGCGCTACCTCGAAAATCTGCTCGATCTCGGCGCGGATTCTGACCGCAAGCCGCTGCAGGCTGCCGGCATCACCATCGACCTGTTCCACCGCTCCGTATTCAGGGATGGCAAGGAGGTGCACCTGACACCGAAAGAATATGCGGTGCTCGCGGAGCTCGCGAAGCATCCCGGCCGGGTGCTCCCACACGACCACCTCCTCCGCGCGGCCTGGGGGCCGGCGCAGGAAGGCCAGACCGAATATCTGAGGGTCGCGATCCGCGCGCTTCGGCAGAAACTGGAAAGAGACCCAAAGCAGCCGGCGCTCATCCTCAACGAGCCTGCGGTAGGGTACAGGTTAGCCCCTCATTTAAGCTAACCTCTTGCGCGGACTGAGCGTTCGCCGCACAACGGCGCCGCCGGAGGGGCCATGGCGCGAGTTTTCCTAAGCTACGCCCGGGACGATGCACCCGCCGCCAAGCAATTGGCGGGCGGCATTGAGCGCGCCGGCCATCAGGTCTGGTGGGACCACCATATCCAGGGCGGGTCGCGCTTCGCCTCCGAGATCGACCGCGAACTCAAGAGCGCCGATGCGGTCGTCGTCCTGTGGACCAAGACGTCCATCGATTCGCCCTGGGTGCAGGACGAAGCGGCGGAAGGCCGCGACAGCGGCCGTCTGGTTCCGGTGATCATGGGCGCCGACAAGCCGCCGCTCGGCTTCCGCCAGTTCCAGTCCATCGACTTCGGCGCCTGGGACGGCGCCGGCGATCCGCCCAATTTCAGCCAGCTCATCTTCGCGATTGCGCAAAAAGCCGGCGATGCTCAGCCCAAGGAGCCGGAGGCCAAGCCCGAGTCCAAGGCAAAGGCGAGGGAGCGGCGACTTTCCGTCTGCGTCCTTCCGTTCCAGAACATGAGCGGCGATACCGAGCAGGAATATTTCAGCGACGGGATCAGCGAGGACATCATCACCGACCTGTCGAAAGTCTCGGCCCTTTCTGTCGTCGCGCGCAACACCGCTTTCACCTTCAAAGGTCAATCGGTCGATGTGAAGGAAGTCGCGAAGACCTTGGGCGTCGACCATGTCCTCGAAGGCAGCGTGCGCAAGTCCGGAAACCGCGTGCGAATCACGGCGCAGCTGATCGACGGCAAGGCGGGCGATCATATCTGGGCCGACCGCTACGACCGCGACTTGACCGACATATTCGAAATCCAGGACGAGATTTCGAAAGAGATCGTGCGCGCCCTCAAGGTCAAGCTGCTGCCGGAAGAAGAAAACGCGATCGAGAGCCGTGGGACGTCGAGCGTCGAGGCGTACAACCTCTATCTTATGGCCCGTCAGCATTGGCTCACCGGCACCTACGGCAACAGCCGGCGGGACGAGGTCATCATCCGCATCTGCAGCGAAGCAGTGAAGATCGATCCCAATTATGCGCAGGCTTGGGCAATGATGGCGCTTGCGCAGGCGGAGCTGCATTTCTGGCATGGCAAGCCGGACGATCCGATGCCGGCCGCGGAGCGCGCCCTCGCGATCGATCCCAACCTGGCCGAGGCGCATGCGGTGAAGGTCCGCAACTTCGAGCAGCAGGGCGATCGCGAAGCCGCCGACAAGGAACTGGAGGAGGCGCTCAGGCTCAGTCCGGACTCATGGGAAGTGAACCGTGAAGCCGCGCGGCTGATGTTCCGGCTCGACCGCCTGCAGGATTCCATTCGATATTATGAGAAGGCGGCGCAGCTCTCCGACAGCGACTTCCACAGCTGCCTGATGTTGCAATCCTGTTACCTCGGCATCGGCGATGAAGCTGCCGCGCTCGAAGCCGCGCGGCGCACGCTCGAGCGCGCCGAAAGCGTGCTCGCGAAAGACCCCACCAACGGCGCGGCAATCGCTGGCGGCGCCAGCTCGTTGATCATGATGGGCGAGGTCGAGCGCGGGAAGGACTGGACGCAGCGCGCGTTGCTGCTCGACCCCGACAACCTCAGCGTTCGTTACAATGTCGCCTGCAGCCTGACGTTCCGGAATTCGGACCTCGACGGCGCGCTTGAGCTGCTCGACGAATATTTCGAGCGGTCCGAAAGCCCGGGACACATCCATCATGCGGAGATCGATCCGGACATGGACCCGCTGCGCGACAATCCGCGCTTCATCGCCATGATCGCCGCCGCCAAGAAGCGCCTCGGGCTAACCGAAGAAATTGCCGCCGCCGAATAGTCGCGCCTGCCGCTCTCTCCGTTGTTGCGCTGCGGCAAATCCACAGGAAAAAATGCGTTAACCATCATTTACCTGCTTGCATCCAAATTCGGATGAGGCACAATAGATAGTAGCGCGAGAGGGGGAACACTCAATTACTGGTGTTCGGCGCCGGAATCACTATATTCCGGTGACGGGCCGACTCGTCCCCGATTTCCACAGGGACGAGGCATGTGAAAAGCCCCGTTAAGCGCCAAAAGGGACTAGGATGTCCGCCATGGCTCCGAGTCGAACATTTGAGGAACAAGCAGTCCTGGAAAGGGCTGATGCAGGACGGGGAAGCGCGATGGATTTCAGTACCGGTACACAAGTCCCCAGCGACGATCTCGCGACGACGACCACCAGCGGCAGCAAGGCGGTGCACGCGCCGAGGTTCGACGTCGAGACCGACACGGCTCGCGATGAGTTGCTGACCGAGTTCGGCAAGGAAACCTTGCGCGACCGCTACCTGCTTCCTGGCGAGAATTACCAGGACCTCTTCGCGCGAGTCGCGGCGGCTTATTCCGACGATCAGGAGCATGCGCAGCGCGTCTACGATTACATCTCGAAGCTGTGGTTCATGCCCGCGACGCCGGTGCTCTCGAACGGCGGCACCGGGCGCGGCCTCCCGATCAGCTGCTATTTGAACAGCGTGTCCGACAGCCTCGAAGGCATCGTCGGCACCTGGAACGAGAATGTGTGGCTGGCCTCGAAGGGCGGCGGCATCGGCACTTATTGGGGCTGCGTGCGCGGCATCGGGGAGCCGGTCGGCCTCAACGGCAAGACCAGCGGCATCATCCCGTTCGTGCGCGTGATGGACAGCCTGACGCTGGCGATCAGCCAGGGCTCGCTCCGCCGCGGATCGGCTGCCTGCTATCTCGACATCTCGCATCCGGAGATCGAGGAGTTCCTCGAGATCCGCAAACCATCGGGCGACTTCAACCGCAAGGCGCTGAACCTGCACCACGGCGTGCTCGTCACCGACGAGTTCATGCAGGCGGTGCGCGACGGCTCGGAGTTCACCTTGCGCTCGCCCCGCGATCAATCCGAGCGCGGCAAGGTCGATGCGCGCAGCCTCTTCCAGAAGCTGGTCGAGACCCGCCTCGCGACCGGCGAGCCGTACATCATCTTCATCGACGCGGTGAACAAGTCGATGCCGAAGCATCACCGCGATCTCGGCCTCAAGGTTTCGACGTCGAACCTCTGCTCGGAGATCACGCTGCCGACCGGCAAGGACCATCTCGGCGCGGACCGCACCGCGGTCTGCTGCCTGTCCTCGCTCAACGTCGAGACCTGGGACCAGTGGAACGGCGACAAGCAGTTCATCGAGGACGTCATGCGCTTCCTCGACAATGTGCTTAGCGACTACATCGCCCGCGCTCCCGACGAGATGGCGCGCGCCAAATATTCGGCGGAGCGCGAGCGCAGCGTCGGCCTGGGGATCATGGGCTTCCACTCCTTCCTGCAGGCACGCAACATCCCGTTCGAAGGGGCGATGGCGAAGAGCTGGAACCTCAAGATCTTCAAGCATATCCGCGCGCAGGTCGACCAGGCGTCGATGATGCTTGCGAAAGAGCGCGGGCCCTGCCCCGACGCCGCCGACATGGGCGTGATGGAGCGCTTCAGCTGCAAGATGGCGATCGCTCCGACCGCGTCGATCTCGATCATCTGCGGCGGCACCTCGGCTTGCATCGAGCCGATCCCGGCCAACATCTACACGCACAAGACATTGTCGGGTTCGTTCTCGATCAAGAATCCATATCTGGAGCGCCTGCTGCAGGAGAAAGCGAAGGACGCGCAGACCGTCTGGAACTCGATCCTCGAGAATGGCGGAAGCGTGCAGCACCTCGACTTCCTGACGCAGGAAGAAAAGGACGTGTTCAAGACGAGCTTCGAGATCGACCAGCGCTGGCTGCTCGAGCTTGCCGCCGACCGCACGCCCTTCATCGACCAGGCGCAGTCGCTCAACCTGTTCATCCCGGCCGACGTCGACAAATGGGACCTGATGATGCTGCACTTCCGCGCGTGGGAGCTGGGCATCAAGTCGCTCTATTATCTCCGCTCCAAGTCGGTGCAGCGCGCCGGTTTCGCTGGCGGGGTCGAGGCCGACAACACGCCGGAGCTCAAGGAAATCCAGCTCGCGTCGACCACCGATTATGACGAGTGTTTGGCATGCCAATGATCCCTGCCGCCTTCCGCCAGTCGCGCGCGCTGAAGTTCGCGGGCGGCGCGCTCGTCGCGTTGATCGCGCTCGACCTGATCGCGGCCGTGGTCACGGTCTGGTTCGGCGCGGAGCTGCTCCGCAAATGACCATGGGCACCTTCATCGAGATCGCGGCCGGAGTCGCGCTCGGCGCGGGTGCCGTGTGGCTTTACCGCGGCCGCGCGAAGCAGGACGGCAATTACGGCAGCCAGACCGCCGTGCTGCTGCTGATCATCGCCGCGATCCTGCTGATCCACGCCTTCGGCCTGCTCGAATATCATCCGAGCCAGGCGGAGATCGAGGCGTCGCGGCTATGAAGCGCTTCGCCATCCTCGCGCCGTTGATGCTGCTCGCCGCCTGCGCAGCGACGCAAGCGGCGGATGCGGTCGCGCCCAACACGCCCGGCTTCTGGCTCGGCCTGTGGCACGGCTTCATCTTCCCGGTCGCCTGGATCGTGTCGCTCTTCGTCGACAAGGTCGCGATCTACGCCGTCCCCAACAACGGCGGCTGGTACGACTTCGGCTATTTCCTCGGCATCGTCGTGTTCGGCGTCGGCGCCCGCAAGTCCCACACCGTTTACCGCGACCGCGTCGTGCGCGTCCGCGACTAGAGTTCAAGGAGAGTAAGCATGCCGCTCCTGCAAGCATCCAAGACCTACAAGCCCTTCGAATATCCGTGGGCGTTCGAATATTGGAAGCGCCAGCAGCAGATCCACTGGATGCCGGAGGAAGTGCCGCTGGGCGAGGATTGCCGCGACTGGGCGCAGAAGCTCACCGCGCATGAGCGCAACCTGCTGACGCAAATCTTCCGCTTCTTCACCCAGGCCGACGTCGAGGTGCAGGATTGCTACCACGACAAATACGGCCGCGTGTTCAAGCCGACCGAGATCAAGATGATGCTGACGGCCTTCTCCAACATGGAGACGGTCCACATCGCGGCTTACTCGCACCTGCTCGACACGATCGGCATGCCGGAGAGCGAATATAGCGCCTTCCTCCAGTACAAGGAGATGAAGGACAAGCACGATTACCTGAGCACTTTCGGCGTCGACACGGACGAGGACATCGCCAAGACGCTGGCCATGTTCGGCGGCTTCACCGAAGGCCTGCAATTGTTCGCCAGCTTCGCCATGCTGATGAACTTCCCGCGCTTCAACAAGATGAAGGGCATGGGCCAGATCGTCAGCTGGTCGGTCCGCGACGAGAGCCTTCACTGCGAAGGCATCATCAAGCTGTTCCACAGCTTCGTGAAGGAACGCGACTGCCTGACCAAGTCGGTGAAGGAAGACATCATCGACGTCTGCCAGAAGACGGTGCGGCTCGAAGATGCGTTCATCGACCTCGCGTTCGAGATGGGGCCGGTCAACGGCATGAGCCCCAAGGAGATCAAGAAGTACATCCGCTACATCGCCGACTGGCGGCTGGGGCAGCTGGGCTTCGCTCCGGTCTACATGGTCGACGAGCACCCGCTTCCCTGGCTCGCGCCTCTGCTCAACGGCGTCGAGCACGCCAATTTCTTCGAGACCCGCGCGACGGAGTATTCGAAGGCCGCGACCCGCGGGAACTGGGGCGAGGTGTGGGACAATTTCGACCGCCGCATGAAGGCCAAGTCGGACGCCGCCGCGAACGATGCGTCGCAGGGCGATGGGCCGGACATGTTCGAGGCTGCTGGAGTGGCGGCGGAGTGATCGGATCACTCTTTCAAGGATGCCCAAAGGGAAAAGTGTCTACACTTCGCCAACGTCTCGCGTTGGTCGAACATCTCCATCGGAGGTGCTTCAATTGAAAGACGTTCAGGATATGACCGAGGAGGAATGGTGGCTTCACCAAGCCCGCGAATGGGCCGCTCATCGCTATCGCGCGGAAGGATACAATGACTTCGCGAAGGTCGTTGAAGATGGTGGTGCGGATGGTTGTTCCTTAGTTCGATTAGGTCGATTCTTCACAGAACCGCAGACACCGCTTAGTCCGGAGTATTCCGCGGCATGGAATGAGGCTGCTGCGCAAACCGACGCCGCACGAGCTAGAATATAACTGTGGCGACTTCTTGACGTTTATCAACAATTCAAGAGGATAGCGGCTGCCGAATCAATGATTCAGCCACTCAGTCCCTGCGTCTGAATGGCGCGGAGCGACACATGGCACTTAATACTGTGAACCTCGATGCGATGATCATGCGCTCTGACTTCGCGAGCATGATTCCAAAGCCGCGACCCAGACATCCGATAATTTCGAAAAGATCGCGCTCAAGGATCTTGTCGGCGACGGTGCATGGCTCCCAAAATTACTGCGAAAGCCCGATTTCCAACGCGAGACCACCCAATGGCGGCCGTCTCAAATTGCGATGCTCGTAGAAAGCTTCCTGTACGGCGAATTGATACCAGCCGTAATTTTGTGGAAATCGGACACGCACGTGTTCGTGATTGATGGCGGGCACCGCTTGAGCGCACTCTTGGCCTGGGCCCAAGACGATTACGGCGATGGACCAAAATCGCTAACATTCTTCAAGGGAGAAATCCCAAACGCTCAAAAGACTTTGGCGCGACGAACGCGCAGCGAGATACTTCTCAAGGCTGGTACGTTTCAGCACTTTCAGGCGAAGCTTGCGTCGCAGAATGACGACGATGCGCCGGACCCGCGCATAATGAATTTCGCAACTCGTGGTCTGCAGGTGCAATGGATCGTTGGCGACGCGGACAAAGCGGAATCGTCCTTCTTCAAGATTAATACCCAGGGTTCCGTTCTCGATCCTGTCGAAACTCGAATCTTAAAGAACCGACGCAAGCCGCCCGCCATCGCAGCACGTTCAGTTGTTCGGGCAGCAACGGGTCACAAGTACTGGTCAAAATTTCCGGACGAGGCTCAAGGAAAGATCGCGCAAAAAGCGAAAGAGATTCACCGAGCCCTTTTCTCGCCGGAAGTGAGCTCGCCAATCAAAACGATCGATTTGCCATTAGGAGGAACGACGTCCGTTACAGACGCACTAGATCTTCTAATCACTCTCGCTCAGCTCGCTGATCGCGACTCCCGCCCCATAGAGGATTTCGCCGACGACGAGAGTGGTGAGTCGACCATTGAGGTTCTGCAGGAACTCGATCAGGTCGTCTCACGAATGATCGGAAACAAGCCTAAGAGCTTGGGCCTTCATCCCTTCGTTTACTTCTATACCGCCAAAGGCCGACATTACCCGCCCCTGATGCTCGCGATGTTCAGCCTCATCGCAATGACAAAAACTGGTTCAAGACCTTCACCGACCGGCGCGCGAACGTTGAAAGGCTGCTCATTGAACACAAAGGCATAATCACTTTGTTGTTATCCGCCCTTGGCAGCAAGCTGCGCGTCGATGGCGGCGTGAAAGTCCTGACATTTATCATCGAGACAGCAGCACAAGCCGGTGCGGAAATTAGCCCCAACGCCTTCGCCGAGATTCTTGGGCTGGAAAGCAGACTGTATACGATCCAATCAAAGCCAGGAGCTGATTTTTCAGAGGACGCGAAAAGTTCAGCTTTTCTGCGGGAAGCTTTCAAACAGGCGCTCACATGCCCCCTCTGCGGAGGCTATCTCGACCCTACCAAGTCCGCTTCTTATGATCACGTGCTAAGGAAGAAAGATGGAGGTGATGGTCAGGCGCAAAACTGCCAGATCACCCATCCGTACTGTAACAGCCTTAAGGGTTGAATCTTAGGTAGCCGAGCAAGGCTCCGGTCCTGCAAGCGAACGAAAGCCCAATAGCAATCACACCCCCACAGCAGTAGGTGATCGCCCGGAGTCTCCAGCCGACGAAGGAGCCGACCATGGCCGCCGAACCCCTGCGCATGGATGTCGCGAAAATCGCGCCCGACGCCTACCGCCACTTCCTGCAGCTCGAAGGCCTCATCATGCAGCATGTCGACCGTAAGCTGCTGCACCTGCTGAAGCTGCGCGCGTCGCAGATCAACGGCTGCGCTTATTGCATCGCCATGCACACCGACGAGGCGTTGCGCGAAGGCGAGCCGGTCGAGCGGCTGACCCTGCTCGACGCATGGGAGGAATCGACCCTCTATTCGGAAAAGGAGCGCGCCGCCTTCGCCTGGATCGAGGAGGTGACCTTGATCGCCGACAGCGGCGCGTCACGCGAAGCCTATGAGGCGCTGAAAGTCCATTTCAGCGAGGAGGAGATCGGCTGGCTGACGCTCGCCGCGGTGCAGATCAACGCCTGGAACCGCATCGCGATCAGCAGCCGCGCGCAATATGACCGCGCCATGTTCGCGCATGCTGCGCCCGCGCAGAAAGCGACCGAACCGGCTTGAGCCACTCCCTTTTCGTCATTCCCGCGCAGGCGGGAATCCAGCCCCGAGGCTGAAGTTCAGGGCATTTCCGGCGATTCCGCGGGAACGGGCCGCGGCCGCGCCTGGTCGTCGATCGCCACGAAGGTGAACAGGCCTTCGGTCACCTTGATCCGGATCGCTCCGCTGTTGCGCCACGCCATCACCTCGATCCGGACCTTCATCGACGTCCGGCCGACGCTTTCGACCTCCGCATAGACGGAGATCAGGTCGCGCAGGTGGATCGGGGCGATGAACTCCATCCGCTCGATCGCAATCGTTGCGACCGGCCCTCCCGAGCGGAGCCGCGCGATGATGCCCCCCGCCATGTCCATCTGGCTCAACACCCAGCCGCCGAAGATGTGGCCGTTGGCGTTGATGTCGGTCGGTCCCGGCATCACCCGGAGAATGGGTTCGCGGCGAACTTCGGCGTCGGTCATGGGCCACCCTTTTCGAAACGGCGGCCCAGCTCAGCTTGCTCTCCTTCCGCGCACAATCGGGTTCAACCCGACATGCGCTGGATGTCGTGCGTGGGCGGCTCAATGGGTCCAGTCGAGCGTGAGCTTCTCGAAGTGCCACCGCCGCTGCTCTGCGGTTGAGCCATCGACGTCATTGACGCGGCGGAGCACCGCCTCCCCCTCGATCCGCACCGGGCGACCGTCCTTGTCGTTGGCGGTGATTGTGACCGGCGCGGTGTAATAGCTGGAGCCCGCGGCGGCGCCCATCGTCCCGCTCGGGATTGCGACTGTGATCTTGCCGAGGCCGGCGAACATGTCCGCGAAGGATGCCTTGCTCCACTTCTCCTGGTCGGCGGGGCTGAGCAGCGCCCAGGCCTGCGCGAATTCCTTCAGCTCGATCGCCCGTGCGAAGGACAGCAGCACATTGCGCGCGCCTTTCTCCCCGCGCTCGGCCTCAGGCGTCAGCAGGGGCGGCCTTAGGTCCGGCTGAGTAGTCGCCGGCGGCTCGGGCTCGGGACCCTGATTTGTATCCGCGCTGGGGCTCGGCCCGGTCGCGGGCGTCGGTTCGTTCGTCGACACCGCGTCATTGCCGGGGATCGCAGCTTGTTCGCACGCGACGAGCATCAAGGGCGCGAACGCGGCACACATGATCTTCCTGTCCATGTCGAAGAAAGCGATGCGGCGCGGCGGTCGTTCCCGTCAGGGCCCTTTCGCCCTTGCCGCCTTGGCGACGGCCTTGCCCCTGGCCTCCAGCTCCTTCTGCTCGCGCGCATGCTTGGCGGCGAGGTAGAGCTGATATTCGGTCGGCTGCGGGTCGGTGACGAACATGCTGCCGATCTCCTTCCCCTCCGCGACGCGCTTCGCCATCTCCGCGGCGGTCAGTGCCGCGCCCACCAGGTTGATGCCCGCCGTCATGCAGCCCTGCGGGCCGACGGTGCAGGCTCCGGTGTCCGGGATGCTCTCCGGCCCCGGCCGGACCGGCCGCCCGCCGCGGTTCATGCGCTTCACCGTCAATATGTCGGGATCGATGCGATAGCCCTCCTGGCGCTCGGCGCAGATGACGATCTCGCGCGTGTCGGCGCTCGGCCGCGTCGGGCAGGGATCGGCGGAGGCGACATTTATCGGCGGCTCATCCGGTGCGACCGTCGCGGCCTGGTGCATTGCCTCGACTGGCGGCGCTTGAGGTGGTGGCGCTGCCGCTGCTGCGGCGGCTTGCGCTGCAAGCGCGAGTGCTACTGGCAGGCCGATCGGCATCGCGAAACCCTGCCCCGTATGGGCTTGCCGCGCAATGAACATCCGAAGCCACCGAGCTAAAGTCCGGTCGCCGCGACCGTTCGGTCTCGGCTCAAAGATCTCCGCAGTCTTCGGCCCTCGTGGCCAGCACGGGATCGTCGATCGGGTAGCTTCTGCCGTGGACCGCCAGCGTCGACATCCTGTCGAATTGCAGGGTTCCGTCGCGGGGCGAACGGACGGGCTCGACGATGAAGGCCGCGCGGAAAGGATGGAATCGAACGGCGGCCGCGACCTTGAGTTCAGGTCCGCCCGCGATCGATCGGTTGAGCGTCACGACGATCGGATTGCTCAAGCGCTGACATGCGCCCGATGCCGAGACTCCGCTGTCGGCGTCGCGGATCAGCGTTTCGAGCCGGACCTCGTCCAGGCCCTGGACCCGCCATTCGACCGGCCGGCCGGGGGCTGCCGCTCCAGGCTGCGCCGAGGCCAGCAAGACCAGGACCAGCGCCCGCGGGGCACGGCGCATGAGCGTCACAGGAGCGTCCAACCGAAATGGACCAGGAAGGCGACGCCTATCAGAAGGGCCGTCAAGCCAACCAGCTCCAGCAGGCCTGGCGACCTGCGCCTGACGCGCCTCGGCCTGTCGGCGACTGACGAATGCCGCTCACGCCACATCGGTCCCCCTCCCCCGCGCGGGCGCGCCGAAGGCACGCACCTTCCAATAACGGTGAGGTTATGGCGCGCGGCGTAAGTCGGTTTGCCAGATTGCGACAGGAGCTTGCCAATGAGCGCCTGCCCGCAATGGGTGCAAAAGGCGGAATCAGGCCAAACTCATCCGTCTTCGCGATCTTTCGATTGCGAGAGGAGCAGCTTTTCGGCCCGCGTGGTCCGCGACATCGAGATGACGTGGTCGACCCCCTGGATGGTAATGGCCAGCGTCCCCTGCTCGGTGACCGCGACGAAGCCCTTTTCCTTGAGGTACCACTTCAGGAACTCGAAATGCTCGTCCGAGCAATTCAGCATATTCTGGAGATAGAAGCCGACGACGCCCGCGTCCTGCGCATGCTCCCTCCGCCGCTTGTAAAGGTACATCAGGATCCTGGCATGGTCCTCGGCATCGTCGAGCGCCGCTGACTCGTCGATCGCGCCGTCCTCGCTCGTCGGGAAGCGATATTCGGAACCCCGCACGTTGCGCTCGTACAGCGTGTCATATTCGGCGCGGCGCTCAGGATCCCTCAAGACCCGGTAAGCTTCGGTCACTTCATAGAAGCGCGTGCTGTCTTCGGTCCCCGAATGGTCCGGGTGATACATCTTGGCGAGGTAGTGGTAGGCCGATTCCAGGATCTTCGCGTCGCAGTTGGGATTGACCTGCAGCACGTCGTAGAAATCGATGAAGGCTTGGCCGTCGGCCATGTCGGAATTGCCCCAATGAATTTCGCAATGCGTAGCGGGTCACACTGACAGTGGCCAGTTAACCTTGGTTGATGCCCGCTGGGCAAATTGGCCTTTCCTACAGCGGCTTGCATGCGCCATGTGCTGGGGCCGGATGCAGTGAGCGGTCCTGCGCAAATCTTCGTAGGTCACGAAGTGGAGGAATTGGAAGCAGCCCCTGCTTCGTTCAGGATTCGCGCCGCACGGTCAACTTGGTCAACTTCCCCTTAGGCGAAATCCAACAGCGTAGGATTTGGGACGCCGCTAGTGGCTGGTGAAGTCGCTCACCCCGAACGTGATGATCACCACCGCCAGCGCGAACAGGACAACGCCGATGACCGTGAAAAAGATCTCGCGCTCGGTGGGGTAGGCGCGCACCGATTTCTGCTCGACTTGCGGCACGGGGTCGCGGCGGATGCGCGACGGCCGCTCGGCCGGCTTCAGCTCGACGGTCGGTTTGCTCAACTTGCTCACCCGCCCGTCCTAGCAGCAGCGGGTTATCAGGGGGTTAGCGCCGCGACATTGACCGCTGCGGTCAAAGTCATAGACTCCACTCGCGCAGGACAGGGGGCGCCAATGGCTACCGCGACCAGGCAGCGTGCGCGCAGCATGGATGAGTTCCGCACGGGGCAGCAGAAGTTCGTGACGGCGGCGCGCGCCGCTTATGCCGCGGCGCCGCTTTGCCCGTTACCGACGGACGTCATCATCTCGCCCTACGGCAAGTGCGGCACGACCATGCTGCAGCAGGCGTTCCACACGCTGCGCACCGGCGGCGACATGGATTTCGACGACGTTTCGCGGGTGGTCCCGTGGATCGAGATGGCCCCGATCCTCGGCATCGACCTCAACGCGCCGCAGCGCGCCGAGCCGCGCGGGTTCAAGAGCCATTTGAGCTACACGCTGGTGCCGAAGGGCGCGCGCTATGTCGTTCCGCTGCGCGATCCCAAGGATGCGTTCGTATCGATGTACCGCTTCATGGAGGGCTGGTTCCTGGAACCCGGCACGGTCCCGATGGAAGATTTCTTCGAAGGCTGGGCGAGCGGCGGCGGGCCCGAGGGCGAAGGCTATTTCAGCCACCTTTTGAGCTGGTGGGCGGTGCGGGAGCAGCCGGACGTGCTGCTGTTCACCTACGCGAACATGGTCCGCGACCCGGCGGGCCATTTGCGCCGACTGGCGGCGTTTGCCGGCATCCCGCTCGACGATGCGCTGCTGGAATTGGCGCTCGAGCGGACCAGCCGCGTGTACATGCTCGCGAACAAGGACCGCTTCGATGACGCAATGATGCGGGAGCTGTCCGAAACCAAGGGCGGCCTTCCGCCCGGCAGCGACAGCGCGAAGGTGCGCGCGGGAAGCGAGGCGGGCAACCATCGCGACGAGCTTCCGCACGCACTCGCTGAGCGGATCGACGATTTGTGGGCGGAGAAAGTCGCGGCGCCGCTGGGCTTCGCAAATTTCGCCGCGCTGGAGGCGGAGCTCTACAGATCGGCCTGATCAACTCCCGCGCATCGCCGCACGCTGCGCGGCGGCCGACTCGAGCAGGTTCATGTCCACGGGCCTGTCGCCACCCGCCGCCAGCATTGCCGCGAGGCGCGCGCAGCGCAGGATCTCCACGCCGGAAAAATCAAATTCGCCGGCAAGGCGCTCCACATCCACGTCATTGCCTTGCGGGAGTTTCAGGGTCCCGAGAATCTTGCGCCAGAGGAGCGCGCGCGCAGCTTCGTCCGGCAGTGGAAAGTCGACAATCAGGTCGATGCGGCTGAGGATGCCTTCGTCCAGCTTGCCGGCCGCATTCGAGGTGACGATGGCGAGTCCTTCGTAGGGCTCGATGCGGCGCAGCAGATGACCGATCTCCTCATTGGCGTGGTGGTCGGGAGCGCCCTTCAAGTGAGGCCGCTTTCCGAACAATGCGTCGGCCTCGTCGAACAAGATTATGGCTTTCTGCTCCGCCGCGACGTCGAAGAGCTGATGAAGGTTCTTCTCGGTCTCACCGATAGATTTGCTGACGATCGCACGCGGGTCGACCTGGAGCACGGGTCGTTCCGTCGACCGCCCGAGCGCCGTCACTGCCATCGTCTTCCCCGTGCCCGGCGGACCGCGAAAGATCGCGCGCAGACCGCCGTCGATATAGCGCTGCAGGCCCCATTCACGGAACACGGGCAAGGGCTGCACAAGCCAGTCCGCGATCCAGCCGAGCCGTTGTTCGGTTTCCGCGGGCAGCACTAGCTCGTCGGGCTCGGTATCCGTGCTAATCCGCCTCACGCCGGTTGGAATCAGCTGCACATCGTCCGTCGGCCCAGCCATTGAGCGCCCTCCCGATTGCGGGCTGCTTCTACAGCACAACAGCAGTGAAGTGCATCTCGATCACGAAGTCAGGCGCTCGGTGTGGACGGCCAGTTGAAGAGCGGGAGCTCGTCGCCGTCCCAGCGGCGCACCAGGCGATTGCGGCACCAAAGCTCCGCCGGCCGATGGTCTTCCGTCCTGGCGCCTGCTGTCGCGATTGCGTCCGCGTCGCTGGTTGCCTGGATGTCAGTGCGGCCCCCGTCGGAGGAATAGAGATGATAGGTGAGCAGCACGCTCGACCTTAGTCGCTATAACGCCGGTCGTTGTCCTGCTGGCTGCGCCCGAGCATTTCCTCGGTGCGCCCCAGCAGCCGCTCGCAATTCTCGATGGCAAGCCTGCACATCCGCGTCGCATGCCTGATCTTCGCGGTTCTTGGGTCTGCAGATTTGGTGGCCATGATCCCGGGTAAAAAAGAGGCGGTCCAGTTAGCCGACCGGACCGCCAATGACGCCACACGCTCCCCAACCGGGAAGCATTTTTTTGGAGGAACGCTGGCTGAGGTCGAAAACGCCTCGTTCCAGCGAGGGTTCCTACGGCTGCTAGGCCGCCTTTCCGGCGGCGCGGGATCGCGCGAACAATTCCACTTCGTTCTTGACGCGGATCCGCTGCTTCACCTCGATCGTGCTGTCGGCTTCCTGGCTGACGCAGCGGCCATGGCAAAGGCACAGATTTTCCAGCGTGTCGGTTTCCCCGTCAACGAGCGGGCGAATCTGCTCGAGCTTCGGACCGCGGTCGTGGCCACGGGTGAGGTCGAAGCGGATCGGCCGCCTGCAGCGGCGGCAATTGTCGCCGTCGCGTCGCCTCAATTCGTCAACGCGCTGCTGCGCCTTTTGGCGCTTGGCTTTCCAGGGATTGAGATACTGGACGAATAGGCTGGTCGACATGGAATCCCTGATATTCGGATCGCGTTACCGACCGGTTATCGCCGGCGCGCAAAGCATCGCTTCAGCCGGCTTGGTTTCCGATGTGTAAACTCTTCCGACATGGGCATTTTCTCTAATTGAACGACAGGCGGGGTCGAGCGTTCATCTCGCATCCGGAACGGATACCAGAAAGGATGAGCGACATGCGCTTGATGTTGCTTGGTTGCGCGGCAGCCGCGTTGACGATCACCGCCCCCGCCCTGGCGCGAGATTCGGGCGGCGGCGGATGGCACAATGGCGGAGGCCATGGCGGCAGCCATCACGGTCACCACCAACGCCTGGAACGGCTCGACGTCTTCGCGTCTGCAGACGACATGGGACGCCACCGCCACGCCAGCGACGGCTTCGTCGGCGGCTATGGCTACGGTTATGGCATGGAAGACCGGACCTTCGAGCCCGACAGCTATAACGATTGGTGGCACGACAATCCGGCCCGCGCCTATCCGCGTTGGGTTCAGGACAATAAGGATTGCGCTCCTGAACGCATGTGGTGGCATGGCGACACTTTGCGCTGCTGACCGCAGCGGCGTGACGGATCAGGTCTGGTATTGCGTGCCGGTTCCGACCGCCTGATCGACATTGTTCCAGTTTTGCTGGACCTTGCCGCCGGTTGCGGCCAGCGCGCCAGCGATAGCGACGGCGATGAGCGACGCCAGCAGCGCGTATTCGATTGCCGCAACGCCGCTTTGGCTGCGCGCAAGATCGCGCTTCGAGAATCCGCTTTTGTCCACGGTCGCATATTAACCGGTGCCGATTGCCGCGGGTTCAACGAAAGTGGTTAACGGGCTTTTCGGAAAATCAGCACCATCCTGTCTTGAAACCCGCATAGCGGTGCACAAGCCCGGTCCGGCGCAGATCGTCCGCGATCGAGCCATAACTGCCGTCCGCTTGCTTTCGCCGAAGCACCCGAAGATCGCGGCCATATTTGTCGTAAGACCGCGTCAGGGGGGCAAGCATCTCGAACGGGGCCTCGTTCAGCTCACGCTGCAGCATTGCGGTCGCCAACTCGGCGAGCCGCGCTTCCTGCGCGCATTGCGCCTTCACCTCCGGCGCATCGATGCCGACGATGCGAATCTTGCGGCTTCCGAGCTTGAACGTGTCTCCGTCTATCACGCAAGCATGCCCTCTCCCGGGGCCGCAGCGCGTAAACCTCTCCTTGACGAGTTCAGGCTCCCCGGAAAGGAGCTCCGGCGGTTCAACAAGGTCCGGATCGGATGCGGCATAGGCACCGGCGAGGACCAACAGTAGCGCAACCGGTCGCTTGAATGGGAACCTCCGGCGCGGCGGCGGCCAGAAGCGCGGACCGTCCAGCCGGCGACCGTAATCCTGGATGCGGGTCCAGCTCCGCCGGCGCTTGAATCCGAACAACTCGCCCATGACCGGGCGAGCTTGCTACAGTACGCGGCGGCCGTCGATATTGCCGGCGGGGGCGTAGCGGCAAACGAGCACGTCCCGGCCGTTGCCGCGCGCAACTCCGCATCCGACACGGGTCGTCGTGCTCCATACCAGCTGCGTGTAATGACCAACGTCGGACCAGCGGCCCGTGCGGCTCACGTTGGGAAAGGTCCCGGCCACGAACCAGCGCTTCTCCGATGCCCAGTCCCTGACCATCTGCTCGGCACTGAACGCCCCTGCGGTCCCCATCCACAGGTTTTCGCCCGCACCGGCGCGCGAGCGCCTGTCCGAATGCCGGAAAGTTCCGGTGGATGCGAGTTGCCGGGCATAAGCAGATGCGCCACTGGCCAGTGCCTGGTCCCAGGCCAGTGGTGCGACACGAACCACGGCGCGCTCGGCATTTTGCGCAGCCAACAGCCGATTGGAGGATGTGCCGGCGGGCGTGAAGGGGGCATGGCCCGCCGGCACTGGGGAGGAGGCAAGAGGACTGGCAGGGATCCCACAGGAAGCCAGCGAAGCCGTCGCAAACAGGACGGACAGCCGGCAGCAATACTTGACCACGATGGAGCCCCGCGAACGCAATCCGGCGAACTTAGAAGGCGCGGGGCGAACGCCAATGGATTTACGGTCAGCCGCTGCAGCGATGCGCCGAACTTGCCCGTGCCGCTAACCCGTCAAACTGCTATTAAATCGATACGGGGGTTAGACATGACCAGGGACCAGAAAATCGTAATCACTGGCGCGCTCAGCGGCATAGTCGCGATGGTGGTGCTGGTGGCGCTCCTGTCGACCGTGATCGCTCCGCCCGAAATCGCCGACAGCCCAGGCGACCGGATCGCCTATGCAGCGCCCTGGGCAGTGGTGGCGGCTCTGCCGCTGTTCGCGATGCTGGTGGCAATCGGCAACGAGCGTTTCCTCAGCGAAGCGATCGACCCGACATTAGGCAAGGAAGACCAGAAGATGGTCGTGAACGGGCGGGTTGCGGACAACACGCTGCAGCAGTTCGTCCTTTTCCTCGTCGGATTGGTTGCGCTCGCCTGTAGCGTGCCGCGCGATCGGCTGAGCATCATTCCGGCGGTGGCGATCACGTTCGTGGTGATGCGGATCGTCTTCTGGATCGGTTACCGGATCCATCCACTCTATCGAGCGCCTGGCTTCTCCTCCGTCGCCTACATGAATCTCTTCATTTTCATCGCCGTATTCTGGTTTTGGCTCCGCTGAAAAAGCGCTTGCAATCAGTAACTTCCATTGTAGTTAGGCACAAACCTTTCGGGAGTGGACTATGCTGCGCGTTGCGACTGCACTGTTGATCGTTGGCGGCGCGAGCGCTCCGCTCCAGGCTCAGGTGACCGCACCTGCCCCAGCCGCCGGCCAGCCTCAGAAGGCGCAGGTCGTGAAGAAGCGCGTGTGCACGGTGGAGCAGGCCGACGACATCGGATCGCGAATCTCGACGCGGAAAGTTTGCCGCATGGTCGAGGAGAAGGCTCCCGAGACGGTGAGCCGCGAGCAGCAGCCGGGCACGGCGGCAAAGCCGAACGCCGACTAACAAGCTACTGGCTTAGCCCTTCCGGCGATCCGCCGGTTCGGCGAGATGCGCGACGGGCAACGCCATTAGCCTCCCTGCCGGCCGGTTGCGCTTCCAAGTTCTCGGTCCAGGTACATCAGGAGCATCGCTGCCCGCTTGGCGTCCTCTGAATTATCCGCGCCAACCGAATGCCCGCCTTCCATATATTCGTGGAAGTAGACCCGATTGCCATATTCCATCAGCCGCGCAGCCGCCTTGCGCGCATGGCCCGGATGGACGCGGTCATCCTTGGTCGAGCCGTAGATGAACACTGCCGGATAGCGGACGTCGCGCCGCAGGTTCTGGTACGGCGAATATCTGGACATGAAGGCCCAGTCCTCCGGCTTGTCCGGATCGCCGTACTCGTCGATCCAGGACGCCCCAGCGAGCAGGTGGGAGTAGCGCTTCATGTCGAATAGTGGGGAACCGATGATCGCGGCCGAATAGAGGTCCGGCCGCTGGTTGAGCAGGGCGCCTACGAGCACGCCGCCGTTGGACCGGCCGGAAGCCGCAACCTTGCCCTTGGCCGTCACGCCGATGCGGATGAGATCCTCGGCTACAGCATGGAAATCGTCGAAGCTGTTCTGCCGCTTTTCGCGCAGCGCCGCTTCATGCCATTTTGGGCCATATTCACCGCCGCCCCGAATGTTGGCCAGCACGTAAGCGTTACCTTGCTCGACCCAGAAAAGGCCGAGCGGACCGGCGCGATAGGGCTGGCCGGTCAGGTAGCCCGGAGTCTGAGCGCTGCGGAATCCTCCGTAAGCGTGGATAAGCGTCGGAACCGGTCCCGCGACGCCTTTCTTCCGCACCAGGAAATAAGGAACCCGCGTGCCGTCCTTCGACCTTGCGAACCGTTGCTCCACCTCGAAAACGCTTGCGTCGAACTTGGGCGGAAGGCTTTGCACGGCCACCGGCGATGCATTCGGAGTCACTGCGTAAAGCGTCGGCGGCGTCAGCATGCCTTCCACGGTCACGAAAGCTAAGTCGCGTTCGCTCGCCGTTTCGAGCAGGTGCAGAGTGCTCCTCGCCGGGAGATCGATCGTCTTGCGCGCCCAGGCTGAACTTGGCGCCCGGGGCGAGAAAGCGAACAGCTTGCCCGAAACATCATCGAGCGCCTTGACCCAGAGGGTACCCTTGGAGACTGCGATCTCCTCGATGGCCTGCTTCGGGCTCGGCGCCATTAATAATTCCGGACGCGTCGAGCGGCTTGCCGCGAGGTCCGCGAGCGAATATGCGACGATCGATCCCGCGGGCAGGCCCTGCTCCGCCTTGTTGAAGAAGGTGATCAGCCTCCCCCCAATGACATCCTGCGCGTCGGCGGAATCGGGCACGGGCGTCCGGATGACGCGCCCGTCCGGCAGCACCATCGACAGCTCGTGGGTCCAGTAGGTCTTCGAGCGTGTGATGAAGTTCCAGCGAGTCGCTCCGTCGGCATAGCCGAACGGCGTTGCGGAGACGTCGCCCTGCTCACCCGTGAGGAGGGTCCTTGCGGAGCTCAACGCGGAGCCGCGCGTCCACAGCTTGATGATGCGCGGATAGCCCGAATCCGTCAGGCTGCCGGCGCCATAGTCGGTGCCGACGAGGAGATGATCGCGGTCGAACCAGCTAACATTGCTCTTTGCCTCCGGGACCACGAACCCATTGTCGACGAACCTGCCGGTGCCGATGTCGAATTCACGAACGACGTCGGCGTCGGTGCCGCCTGGACTGAGGGACACGAGGCAGCGCTGGTAATCGGGAGCGAGGCAGCTTGCGCCGTGCCAGACCCAGCTCTTGCCTTCGGCTTTCCCAAGAGCATCGACATCGATCAGCGTGCGCCACTGCGGCTTGCCGGCCGTGTAGGATTCGATCGAGGCGATGCGCCAAAGCCCTCTAGGGTTCTTGGCATCGCGCCACAGGTTCGTGACCTTGTCGCCGAGAACGTCCTCCGGCCCGGCTATCTGCTGCTCATCGTCCAGGATATCGAGAGCGCGCTTGCGATATTGCTCGAAGACCGGGCCCTTCGCGACCAGCTCTTCGGTCGCGGCGTTCCACTGCTTGACCTGCGCCACGGCGCGCGCACCGTCGATCTCCTCGAGCCACAGATATGGATCCTCGGTCGTCGGGGCCTGAGCGAGCGCGGCAGTGCAAAAGAGTGCGGCCGCAGCGACAAAAGTCGACTTGCGCAATTTGATTCTCCGTCGGTTTGGCTCGCTTCGTGCAGACGTGGAAAGCTGGCGTCAACGGATGGTTCGACAGACCGGCGAACGAAGGATCAGTCGCCGCTGATTGTGGGATCGATCTTTTCGGGCTCGTCGATGATCGGCTTTCCGACGTCCCCTTGCCCGACCGTGCGGCCCGCCATTTCCAGCATGCGCTCGAGTGGGATTCGCGCCTTGTCCATCACCTCTGGCGAAAGCTCGATCCTCGGTTCGAGATCCCGCAGCGCGACGTACAATTTCTCTAGCGTGTTGAGCGCCATGTACGGACACATGTTGCAGTTGCAGTTCCCGTCGCCGCCGGGGACGCCGATGAAGGTCTTGTCCGGCGCCGCCTTTTCCATCTGGTGGATGATGTGCGGCTCGGTCGCGACGAGGATTGTGTCCGCGGGGGAAGTCAGCGCGAAATCGAGGATCGACTTGGTCGAGCCGACATGGTCGGCATGATCGACGATGTGCGGAGGGCATTCCGGATGGGCGGCAACCGGTGCTCCGGGATGCTCGGCCTTGAGCTTGAGCAGCTCGGTCTCGCTGAATGCCTGATGGACGATGCAGATTCCCGGCCACAGCAGCATCTCGCGCCCGGTCTTGCGGGCGAGATAGCCGCCAAGGTGGCGGTCGGGACCGAAGATGATCTTCTGATCCTCGGGGATCTGGTCGAGGATGACCTGGGCGCTGCTGCTGGTGACGATGATGTCGCTGAGCGCTTTCACCGCAGCCGAGCAGTTGATGTAGGTTAGCGCGATATGGTCCGGATGCGCCTTCCGGAACGCGGCGAACTGGTCCGGTGGGCAGCTGTCCTCAAGCGAGCAGCCGGCATCCATGTCGGGCAGTATAACCGTCTTGTCGGGCGAAAGGATCTTGGCCGTCTCCGCCATGAACCGCACGCCGCAGAATGCGATGACATCGGCATCGGTTGCGGCCGCCTTGCGCGACAGGTCGAGGCTGTCGCCGACGAAGTCCGCGAGGTCCTGGATTTCGGGCTTCTGATAATAATGCGCGAGGATCACGGCGTTGCGCTCGCGCTTCAGCCGCTCGATTTCCGCGAGGAGGTCGAGCCCTTTCAGGCTTGGCGATTGAACCGTCATCTACTGCCCCTGAGCAGCGCGTCGCCGCTCCGCTTCCTTGATCGCATCCTCATATGGGGTCGAAAGGTCGAGATAGGAAGGATCGTCGGTCCCTTCCGTCGGGAAGCGCGCGACGACTTTCGCATTGTCGAACCCCGCGGCCTTGAGCGGCATGACGAAGCTTCGCTCGATCGCCGCCCGCGCCGCCTGCCGCGCGAGCCGCATGGGCACCTCGGCTGAGGCCTGCTTGCGAAGGTCCGCCACCGCTGCCGCGCGATTGGCCTGGTCGAGGCTTTGCTCGGCGTTGGTCAGCGCGGTGAGCACGCCGCCTTCGCCATATTCGCGGGCTGAATTGAGATCGACGTCCGGGCCTGCGACCTCGATCTCAGGGAGCTTCACGCTCAGCGTCTTGGAGGCAGCGTCCCATTTTACATCGTTGGGCTGAAGCTTCGACAGATCCAGCTCGTAACGGACATCGCCCGGCAGGATCAGGGTGCGCTCCGCCGAGAAGCCGAAGCGGCTGGTGTGCGAGCTGGTGACGGAGACGTAGCGGGCGACGAAGGCGATCAGCCGATTCTGCGCGCGCATCGATTCTAGGCTCGCCTCGGCGATCGTCTCCGGCTTCGGCCCACCGAAGATGCGGTCGGCGACACCGGACGCGACGCCGAACAGGACGCCGAGGACGAGCGCCACGGCGATCATCGCTATCACGAGCAATTTGCTTAGACGGCTGTCCATTGCTGTTCCCGTCGTTCAACGAGCCCGCGCCGTTCGAGGTCCACCAGGTGCGCGAGGACGGAGCCGCCCGCTGCCGCGACGAGCCTTGCGTCGAGGCCCGGATAAGCCTTGGCCACGATCTCCGGAATGTCCCGCGCTCGCTCCCTCACCAGGCGCAGGATTTGCTTCTCGCGCTGCATGCGATGCCCGATCAGGTGACGCACATATTGCTTCGGATTGGTCACCGGCGGCCCGTGCGCGGGGTAATAGACGCGGTCGTCCCGTTGTCGGAGCTTGTCGAGGCTACGCATATATTCCGCCATGTCGCCATCTGGCGGGACGACGACCGTCGTCGACCAGCCCATCACATGGTCGCCGCTGAGCAGCGCATCGCCAAATGCAAAGCATAGATGGTTGGAGGTGTGACCCGGCGTGGCGACCGCTTCGACTGGCTTGCCGTCAACGGCGATCGCTTCGCCATCCCGCAGCACCCGATCCGGAGCGTATGCGGCGTCGAAGCCGGCCTCCAGCCCGGTTCCGTCCATGGACAGCGATGCGCATCCGATGATGGGCGCTCCGGTCGCTTGCGCCAGCGGCCGCGATGCCGGGCTATGGTCCCGGTGCGTGTGCGTGCACATGATCGCCGCGACGCGCCGCCCGCCGATGGCATGCTCGAGGGCTTTGAGGTGATCCGGAATGTCGGGTCCCGGGTCGACGATCGCGACGTCGTCTTCTCCCAAGAGGTAGGTCTGTGTGCCGTAATAAGTGAACGCTGAAGGATTATGCGCGAGGACCCGCGCGATCCCGGGTTCGAGCTGCTCGAGCTTTGCATAAGGGGCGTCCACGGCAGCGCTCCTGCCACGGACGCCCCCGAATTGGCAAAAGGCGTCAGCCCTTCGCGCGAAGCTCGGCGATCTTCGCGCGGATCTTGGCGAGCAGCACATCCTTGCGATCGGCCGGGACGTGTCCGTCCTTCTGCATGTCCACTTCCGCCTTTTCGAGGGCCGACAGGAGGCTCTCTCCCTTGGCCGAGCAGAGGACGAATTTGACCTGCTCCGTCTTGCCTTTGACCTGGGTCGTTCCCGCATCTGCCTCGAACTTCTCGCCGGGGCAGTCGCCCAGTTCCATGGCGTGCTCACCGTGACCCTTCTTCACGACCACGTCCTTGTCGCCGCGCATTTCGTGGATTTCGATCTTCTTGACGAACTTTTGGGTTTCGCCGGCCGCGGCCTCGTGTGCCGCACTGGCCGTCGCTACGCTTCCAAGCGCCAGGGCCCCTGCAAGAGCGATCCCGGCAGCGCGGCGCAACGGCCCGTGGTTGAGCTTGAGCATCATCAGTCTCCCTTTGAGTTCGTCGATAGTGGTGAGGGCACAGAGCGAACGGGGCGCCGGGCGCGCGGCACAGCGCAGGATCGTCTGCGCATAGTCGGGCGCGGCATCGGCTCCCGTCGAGGCGAGGACGCTTGCATCGCAGGCTGCCTCCATGTCCCTGCGGAATGCCCGCACAGCCATGTGCATAAGTGGATTGAACCAGTGGATGGACGCTACGATCAGCGCTGCGAACGCCGCCCAGATGTCGCCGCGGCGATGGTGCAGTTGCTCATGCAGGAGCGCGAACCTCTGCTGCTCCGGCGAGAAACGCTGCTCAAAATCCATCGGCACGAGGATCAAAGGATGGATCAGGCCCGTCGCCATCGGCCCTTCGATCCTGCTGCTGGCGACGACGTCATAGGACACGCCGTCGATGTGCAGCGGCCGGCCGTTGGCCAAAGCGTCCGCCACGAAAGCGTGATGGCGCATCCAGTGCAGCGCCAGGTAGGTGATCGCACCCGCCAGCCAGACTCCTCCGACGATGACAGCCACCGCCAGGCCGTTCGACGTCGGAGAGGAACCGACGATCAGGGAGTAGCTTGGAGCGTTGCCCCCTACGGCCGTGGCAATGCTCGCCGGCATTAAAGGGAGCGGCGGAAGGATGAGGCGTATCGCCGGGGCGCACCACAAGGCATAGGCAGCCTTGGAGCCGAACATTCGCGCCACGGGCTTGCGGATGAGCAGCACCAGCGCGACCAGCGCGGTCGTCGCGATCATCATGTCGATCAGCCATGCGGTCATTTGCGGAGCCTCCTGACGAGCGCCTCAAGCTCTTCGAGATCCTTGGGATCCAGCTCGCGCTGCTCGGCGAGCTGCGCCACGAGCGGCGACACTTTCCCTCCGAATAGTCGGTCGACGAGGCCGCCCGCTTGCCGCGCCGCCACTTCGTTCTGCGCCACCGCCGGACTGTAGAGATTGCGCCTTCCCTGCTGCTCGGCAGTCACGGCGCCCTTGGTCACAAGTCGCGAAAGCAGCGTTTTGACGGTGGTTAGGCTCCACTGGAGCGACTGCGGAAGACGCTCGAAAACGTCGCTCGCTCCAAGGGGAGAATCTTGCCACAGCAGCTGCAGTAGCTGCATCTCGGCTTCGGTGATGCGCGGGGTCCGACGTGCCATTCGACTACAGTTGTAGTCGTCGGCTGAACGGCAGATGAACGTTCGTTAGGCCTCGGCTAGGACGGTATCTACAGGCGCAGCGAGGCCGGTGCGCCGCCGTGCAGCGGCCGCGAACGCCTGCGGGTAAACCTGCCCGAACAGCGCTTCCATGCTGCTGTCCCAGCTATATTCCAGCGCAAGCGCACGGGCCCGGTCCGACATCGCGCCGATGTCGCCGTTCCAGAGGTCCAGCAAATTGTGTGCCATGGCATCGGCGTCGCCCACCGGTCCAAGGCGTCCGATCCGGTCAGTCACACGATCAAGCATCGCCCCCGCCGCCACGCCGACCACCGGCAGACCCGAAGCCTGCGCCTCGATGATCGAAATGCCGAACGTCTCGTCAGCCATCGCCGAAACGTAGATGTCAGCGCTCGCCAGCCAGCGCGAAAGCGCCGCCCTGTCCTTCACATAGCCTGGCATCACGATGCGCGGGTCAGCGAGCGCAGCGATATCCTCTTTGAGCGGCCCCTCGCCGATGAGGACCAGCTTGGCGCCGAGCTCTTCCGGGAGGCGACGGAAGGCGTCGACCACGAGATCTGGCTTCTTCTCGCCGTCCAGACGTCCAACGTAGATAAGCAGGGGCTGCTCGTCGGTCAGGCCGAGCTTCCGCCTCAGCTCCGCATCGCGCCTTTGGGGTCCGAACTCCCCAAGCTCGACGCCGAGGGGCACGATGCCAAGAACCGGCACGCCATAGGCTCTGAGTTTCGATGCTCCGCCGTTCTCGCTCAAAGCGAACACGGCGTCGAACCGCCGGTAAAGACTGCCGCAATAGCGATAGCAGATGCGGCCCAGCAGCCCCGCCATCGCGCCGCCGATGAACCTGCTCAGCGGCCGCTCGACGTAGACGGTCGGGAAATCGGTCATGTAGGCAGCGACGATCGTCGCATCGGGGTGGCGGCTGCGGTGCCCGATCGCCGCCCAGGGCAGATTATAAGCGTCCTGGCATTCGATCAGGTCGGGCTGGAAATGGTCGAGTGCCTCACGCACCGCACCATTGCGAAGCATCAGGCGATAATGCGGGCTTCCGGGGACCCGCGGCGAGCGGATGGTCACCGTCACCGCGCGGTCTTCCTCGATCACTTCGTCGCGGCTGCCAGGGATGATCATCAGATGTCGGTGAGCCGTGGCTTCGAGGATGTGCCTCCGCTTGTGCAGCATGTACGTCCGCACGCCGCCGCCGACGTTCGACCAGCTTTGCGTAAGGTCGCAAAACAGCTTGGACCCGAGTCCGAGCGGGAAGTCGGGATCGTCGCGGCTCATCGTGATGCGTAACCGCGCAAGGGCGTCAAAGTGCCAACAGCCGCCATGCAAGGCCCTTTCTGTCGGGATTCTTTACGCATGACGCCGGCTCTCCAAATCAAATTTGTCAGAAAATGGCTGAAATCAGCCGTTTTCTTTAATTGGCACGCCGATTGCTACTATAAACGCGTCCACTTGGTTCCACGCCAACGAAGGGACGGTTAGGAGCGGTTCTCTGGTCCCCTCCAAACCGTCCCTTCCTCGTTTATGCCCCAGATAAGCGCGGAAGTCGCCTACGAGGGCTGAGCCCCTAGCAGTTCCTGAAGCTCTCCGCTTTCGAACATCTCCATCATGATGTCGGAACCGCCGACGAATTCGCCCTTCACGTAGAGCTGCGGAATCGTCGGCCATTCGCTGAAAGCCTTGATGCCCTGGCGAATCTCGGGGTCCTGCAGGACGTCCACCGTCTCGTAGGTCGTCCCGAGACGATCGAGGATGGCGACCGCGCGGCTCGAAAAGCCACATTGCGGGAACAGGGCCGTGCCCTTCATGAACAGCACGACGTCGTTGCTCTGAACGAGGTCGGCAATGCGCTGGTTGGCGTCACTCACTTCGAATCTCCAAATTCAGCTATTGCGGTTTCGAGCTGCAATGCGTGGAGCTCACCCCCGACACGTCCCCCAAGAGCCGCGTAGACGGCCTGATGCTGCCTGATGCGGCTCAATCCCGCGAAGGTCTTGCTCACCACGCGCGCTGCATAATGATCGCCGTCTCCGGCAAGATCGCGAATGGACACATCCGCATCGGGAATCGCCGCCTTGATCAGCCTTTCGATCTCACTTGCCGCCATCGGCATGGCCGGGCTCCCGTTAGAGGTTCGTCGCTTCGATGATCTGGCGACGAGCCTCGACTTCCTTGTGCTTCAGCGCCTCACTGACCTGTGATTCGTCGCAATCGACGCCCGCGGCTGTCAGATCGCCCAGCACCTTGCGGATCACGTCGTGATCGCCGGCCTCCTCGAAATCGGCGCGTACGACATCCTTGGCGTAGGAATCGGCTTCCACCTCGGTGAGACCCATCTGCCGCGCCGCCCACTGACCGAGCAGCTTGTTGCGCCGCGCGATGATGCGGAACTTCATTTCCTCGTCGTGCGCAAACTTGGACTCGAACGCGCGCTCACGATCGTCGAACTGGGTCATGCTTATCCCTTGATGGTTTCGGCGCGAGATAGGGGTCGAGTCGCTTTCCGTCCAGCGTCCCCGGCAGCCGGGGCCCTATCATTCTCAGCGGACGAGGAGGTACAGCGCCGCAGCGGCCGCCGGGATCAGGATGGCATAGGCCCAGGGGGGAATTCCCGTCCGGGCGCGGCCCTCGCCGCATCGCTCCCAATAGTCATGCTCCACGGTCCATGCCCGCGCCACCAGCGTGTCCAGCGGCTCATCCTCGTCGGCCGGATCGCCGCACGCCTCGAAGTAGCGACACAGCAGCAGCTTGAGCTCTTCCGGCCGATTTTCTCCGGCGCTCGGCAAGATGCGCACGGCCCCGCCGTCCGTGTGAATGTCGAATGGCTGCCCATCTCGGCCATATGCGGCGCGGTAGACCCAGTCTTCGACGTCGGTTGCTTCGAGATATTTCTCGGCCTCCGTAACGTTCGGGAAGATCAGCAGCGGCTCATCGGCCTCGACGAACACGACCTCGCGCGGGACGTCGACCGATTCGAAACCGCTCACGACCCGTCCATGGTCACTACGAGTTTGCCGATGGCGTTGCGGTCGCGGAGCGCCGTTATCGCCTCGCCGGCTCGCTCCAGTGGATAGGTTGCGCTGATGCGGGGTCTGATCTTGCCCTCGTCCCACAGCAGGAACAGCCGCGCGACATGTGCGGAATTTGCCTGCCGGTCCCGGGCTGCGAAGGCGCCCCAGAACACGCCGCACACGTCACAGCTCTTGAGAAGCGTCAGGTTGAGCGGCAGCTTTGGGATGCCTGCGGGAAAGCCGACAACCAGATAGCGGCCTTCCCAGCCGATCGCCCGCAGCGCCGGTTCGGCATAATCCCCGCCCACCGGATCGAAGATGACATCGGCGCCGGCGGGTCCGACCGCATCCTTGAACAATTGAGCCAGGGCTTTCTGGCCCTCGCGATCGAACGGGCCTCGCGGATAGACGATTGCCTCGTCTGCGCCGGCTGCCCGAGCCGCCTCGGCTTTGTCGTCCGACGACACGGCTGCAACAACTCGCGCGCCGTGGGCCTTGCCAAGCTCGACGGCCGCCAGCCCCACTCCGCCCGCCGCCCCAAGCACGAGCAACGTCTGATCAGTGGCGAGCCTGCCGCGATCGACCAGCGCATGGATCGAAGTCGCATAGGTCAGCAGCAGCGCAGACCCTTCGGCGAAGCTGCGTCCATCCGGAAGCCTGAACGCAGCGCCCGCCGGAATCACCATCTTTTCGGCAAGCCCGCCATATCCCGTGACCGCGATTACCCGGTCGCCGGGCGTCCAGCCCTCGACACCTTCGCCGACCGCCTCGACCTCGCCGGCGATCTCGCCGCCGGGCGCAAACGGTCGCGGGGGTCTCATCTGGTATTTGTCCTCGATGATCAGCACGTCGGGATAATTGATCGCGCAGGCGCGGACCCGAACCAGCAATTCACCGGGGCCCGGCTCGGGATCCGGAACTCGCTCTACCCGAAGCGTGTCGGGTCCACCCGGCTCGTTCGAGAGCAGGGCGCGCACGGGGCCTACTCCGCAGCCTGCGGGAAGGCAGGAAGCTTTGAGACGTCGTTAGGCTCGTGCTGGATGATCACCTTCGCGCCGGTCTGCTTCGCAAGCGCTTCGAACTTGTCCATCGACTGCAGCGACTGCTCCTTGCTCGTGTTGAAGCTCGGCACCGCCTTCTTCTCCCGCGCGATGGTCGAGTGATAAACGTCGCCCGATAGCAGGACCGGCCCGCTCTTCAGCTTCACGAGCAGCCCCAAATGGTCTGGCGTGTGCCCAGGCAGGTGAATTGCGGTCACGCTTCCGTCGCCGAACACGTCGGTGTCGCCGCTGACGAGCGTCACCGTCTTCCCACCGCCGCGCCAGCCCTTGAGCGAATCTTCCGGCCTGCCCTCGAGCATCTGGAAATCACGCTTGCCGATCACGAGGCGCGCGTTGGTGAACTGCGCGGCCTGGCCGACATGGTCGCCGTGCATGTGGCTGATACCGACCACATCGACGTCTTCGGGCTTCACGCCGACCTGCTGCAACTGGTCCGCGAGCGTCCGGTCGATGGCGGCGGTCATGCCGTCCTGCACCATTGGCTTGTCCTTGGTCTCGGCCGGGAAGCCGGTGTCCCAGACCATCTGCTGATCGCCGTGGCGAATGAGGTAGCAGCTGTCGACGACCTTCCCCGGACCGGGGGGATAGACGCCCGGACGGTCGGAAAAGAAGCCGTTCATGTCCTTGAACTCGGCATGGCCGCAGTCGAGCCGAGTTAGCGTGATGGGGAGAGGTGCGGCGGCAGGCGAGGCGCCATTGCCGGGAGGATCCTGGGGCTTGTCGGCGGGGTGGCTGTTGCACCCTGCAACGGCGATTGCGGCCGCGACGATTGCTCCAATCCTGCGCATGACCAATGCTCCTCGACTACTCCGTATATTGCGCGGTTGTCTTCTCGCGCACTTCTTGTGCCGTCACGCCGGGTGCCAGCTCGATCAGCTTGAACGGGCTCTCATGGTCCGGGCGCTGGAAAACGGCGAGGTCGGTGATGATCATGTCGACCACATTCTTGCCGGTCAGCGGAAGCGTGCATTCCGGGATGAACTTCGCGTCGCCGTTCTTCGACGTATGCTCCATCACGACGATGATCTTCTTCACGCCCGCGACGAGGTCCATCGCGCCGCCCATGCCCTTGATCATCTTGCCCGGAACCATCCAGTTGGCGAGATCGCCGTCCTGGCTGACTTCCATGCCCCCAAGGACCGCCAGGTCGATATGTCCGCCGCGGATCATCGCGAAGCTCTGCGCGCTGTCGAAATAGCTCGACTGCGGAAGCTCGCTGATCGTCTGCTTCCCCGCGTTGATGAGGTCCGGATCGACCTCGTCCTCATAGGGGAACGGACCGATGCCGAGCATACCGTTCTCGCTTTGCAGGGTGACCGTCATCCCCGCCGGGATGTTGTTCGCCACAAGCGTCGGGATTCCGATGCCAAGGTTGACGTAATAGCCGTCGCGCAGCTCCTTCGCTGCGCGCGCGGCCATCTGGTTGCGGGTCCAGCCCTTGGTTTGAAGCTGGGTCGCCATCATGCCGCCTCCCTTTCGCGAACCGTGCGGAACTCGATCTTCTTCTCGTAAGGCCCGCCGAGGATCATCCGCTTCACGTAGATCGACGGCAGGTGGATTGCGTCCGGATCGAGCGATCCTACGGGCACGATCTCCTCGACCTCGGCGACGCACACCTTCCCGCACGTCGCGGCCGGCAGGTTGAAGTTGCGCGCGGTCTTCCGGAAGATCAGGTTGCCGCTCTCGTCGGCCTTCCATCCCTTCACGACCGAGAGGTCGGCGCGGATGCCGCGCTCGAGGATATATTCCTCACCGTCGAATTCCTTGACCTCCTTGCCCTCGGCGACCTGCGTCCCGAAGCCCGTCTTGGTGTAGAAGCCGGGGATGCCGGCGCCGCCCGCGCGCATGCGCTCCGCAAGCGTGCCCTGCGGCGTGAACTCGACCTCCAACTCACCGGCGAGAAATTGGCGCTCGAACTCCTTGTTCTCGCCGACGTAGGACGAGATCATCTTCTTGACCTGCCGCGTGCGCAGCAGCTTGCCGAGGCCTTCATTGTCGATGCCGGCATTGTTGGACGCGATGGTGAGATCCTTGACCCCGCTCGACTGGATTGCGTCGATCAGCCGCTCGGGGATTCCGCACAGGCCGAAGCCTCCGGCCGCGATGGTCATGCCGTCGAACAGCAGCCCTTCGAGCGCACGTTCAGCGCTGTCGTAAATTTTCTGCATGCGCCGCCAATAGAAAAGCAGCGGCTGTGGTCAAGAACGGCCGGTACGCAGCCCTGCCGCTCGGACCCCCGCCTCGGCGCATGCGGCGTCATCGGCTGGCGCTTCGCCGGAGACTCCCACGGCGCCGATCCGCGCCTTTCCGTCGGCGCTGAATAAAGGAACGCCGCCCGGTACGATCACCACGCCGGGCGCGCGGTCGAATCCGGGCGTTGCGCGTGCGCTCTCAAGCATCTGCGCCGTCGAAAAGCCCCAGGCGGCGGCCGCTTGCGCCTTGGTCAGCGCGAAGTCGAAGATGCCGCTGGCGTTCCCGTCCATGCGCAGCGCAGCGACTATGTGGCCGCCGGTGTCCACCACGACGATCGCATGACTCTGCTTTTTCGCGACGGCGTGCGTGGCGCAGCCTTCGATGATCGCTCGCGCGGCGCCCGCATCGAGTACGGGCGCCGATTGCGCAAACGCAGAACTCGCAATCGCCGCAGTCAGTGCGGAAAAGCAGCTCAGGAGGCGGATCACGGGTGGGTCGCGGCGGCGGCGGGCCGATAGGTAAAGTCGAAATTCGGGCTCCAGGACTTTCCTTCGTCGGTGGATTGCTCGCCGAATTGCCGGACGCTGCCATCGGGGTTCCTGGAGTAGGTCATCCGGACCAGCGGGCCGCCCCATTTGCCTGTGATGACCATCGCCTGGCCGTTCCAGCCTCCGGTGAAGAAGGCACGCGATCCGCTCGAATCGATCCAGAACTGCTCCCAGCGTTTCTCGCCGGGAACGTAAATGCTGAGAGAGCCTCCAGGACTATTGCTCAGGGGCATCCAATTCTCCCGAATGCCGCAGCCGTAAACGGGCTCGATCAGGCTGTGCGCGACGAGCTTGTCCTTGCCGGTGGGATAAACGTCCCAGCGGCCGACCCAGAAATCGAGCCGGTGGAATTCAGGATCGGCACAGGGCTTGGCCGCCGGGCTCTTGGCCGGTTGGGCAGCCGCAGGCGCTGCGGCGACGGCCGCCAGCACGGCTGCGATAAGCAATCGAACCATATGTCCCCCCTCACTGCCAGAAGCTTTGGCGACGAAGCAATCACTGCCTCGGATCGCGCGGCTTCGCCCGCAAGGCGGTTTCTACGAGAGAACCGAAAGCGCCAACTAACCGCGAAGCTTGGCCAGCACTCCCTGCAGCTGCATCGCGTTCGACATGTCGCCTTCGACCTTCAGCTTGCCCATCATGAACGCGGTCATCCCATCGAGCTGGCCCGCCGACAATTGCTGCCAGTCGTCCCAGCTCACCTTGATGGTCGTGTCCGCGGCATTTGCGTCGGAAGCGATATCGCTGACCTGGTTCGAGATCCCGTCGAGAAGAATCGCGCCCTCGCCACCGCCGAAGTCGATCTTGACGCGCTTGCCCGGCACCCAGGCCTGACCTTCCTGCATCCGCTGGACGAGCTCTTGCTTGGTCATGTCGTTGCTTTCTCCTTTGTCAGCAGGCTAGCCGCCCGTTGCAGCCGTAACAAGCGAGGCTTATCTGGCGCCGATGGGATACGAAACCTCACTCCAGCTCTTCATCGACGGCGTTTGGAAATCCGGCGAAGGCCGCGACAGTCACGAAGTCGTCAACCCGGTCGACAACAGCCCGATCGCCGAAGTCCCCTATGCAACGAAGGCGGACCTCGACGAAGCGCTATCCGCGTCGGAGCGCGCGTGGCCGGAGTGGCGGGCGATGGATGTCGAGAAGCGCGGTGCGATCCTGCACAAGGCCGCAGCACTGCTTCGCGAACGCGCCGACCACATCGCCGCGACGATGACGCAGGAGCAGGGCAAGATCCTTGCCGAATCGAAGGCCGAAGTGATTGCTTCGGCACAGTTGTTCGACTGGTACGCCGAAGATGCGAAGCGCGATTACGGGCGCACGCTTGTGCGGCCGGCAGGCCAGCTCAGCCGCGTGATCCGTCAGCCGGTCGGCCCGACCGCGACCTTCACGCCGTGGAATTTCCCCCTCTATTTGCTTGCGAAGAAGGTCTCGGCCGCGCTCGCCGCGGGCTGCACCGTGATCTCGCGGCCTCCCCACGAAACGCCGGGTGTCGGCACGGAGATGTTCCGCGCGCTCGGCGATGCAGGCATCCCCGCCGGCGTCGCCCAGCTCGTCCACGGCGATTCCAGGCTCGTCAGCGAAACCCTGATCGCGAGCCGCGTCATCCGCAAGGTCAGCTTCACCGGGTCGACCGGCGTGGGCAAGCATCTGATGCGCCTGTGCGCCGACAGCATGACCCGCGTCACGATGGAGCTCGGCGGGCATGCGCCGGTGCTCATCTTCGACGACTGCGATCTCGAAAAGACGCTCGACATGGTCGTCCCGCAGAAGTTCCGGAATGCCGGCCAGGTCTGCGTCTCGCCGACGCGTTTCTACGTCCAGCGCGGCATTTACGACGCCTTCGTGAAGGGTTTTGCCGAGCGTACGCAGAAGGTGAAGATCGGCAACGGCCTCGAGGAAGGAACGCGCATGGGTCCGCTCGCCAATGCGCGCCGTCCCGACGCGATCGAAACCCTGGTGCAGGACGCCAAGGCCAAGGGCGCGCGCGTGATGGCTGGCGGCGAGCGCGGCAACGGCGGCTTCTTCTTCCAGCCGACTCTTCTCGCCGACGTCCCCGACGAAGCCGAGATCATGAACGAGGAGCCGTTCGGCCCGGTCGCCGTCTCGCGTCCGTTCGACACGTTCGAGGAAGTGATCGAGCAGGCGAACCGCCTGCCCTACGGCCTCGCCGCCTTCGCATTCACGGAAAACGGCCGCAGGGCCAACCTGATCGGCGATCTCGTCGAAAGCGGCATGGTCGGCATCAACACGTTCGCCATCTCGCTCGCGGATGCGCCGTTCGGTGGGGTCAAGGACTCAGGATTTGGGTCGGAAGGCGGCAAGGAAGGCCTTGAGAGCTATCAGGTCGTGAAAGCGATCCACCAGGCCTGAGCCGCTACCATCGCGCTTGGAAGATTGAGCTGATCGAACGCGCATTTCCGAATTGGGAAGACTTGTTCGAGTTGATCAACGCGTGAAGGAGCGGGATTCCCGCTTTCGCGGGAATGACGGGGTAGCTAAGTGCGCCCCATGACCAAACGCAGCGGCGGCCGCATCCTCGTCGACCAGCTCAGGATTCAGGGCTGCGACCGTATCTTCACCGTTCCAGGCGAGAGCTTCCTCGCCGTGCTGGACGCGCTGCACGACACGCCGGAGATCGAGACGGTGGTGTGCCGTCAGGAAGGCGGCGTCGCTTACATGGCGGACGCGGACGGCAAGATGACGGGGCGTCCCGGAATCGCATTCGTCACGCGCGGGCCCGGAGCGACCAACGCCAGCGCCGGCGTCCATGTCGCATTCCAGGATTCGACGCCGATGATCCTGTTCATCGGCGATGTCGCGCGCGGCGACCGCGATCGCGAAGGCTTCCAGGAAATCGACTTTCCGGCCTTTTTCGGGCCGATCACCAAATGGGCCGCGCGGATCGAGGATGCGCGACGCATCCCCGAATATGTCGCTCGCGCCTATCGCGTCGCCGCCGCGGGCAGGCCGGGCCCCGTAGTGCTTGCGCTTCCGGAGGATATGCTTCGCGACGAGGTCGAGGCGCTCGACCGCCCCTGCGTTCCGCCGCTGGCCGAAGAACCCGATCCCGGCGCCATCCAGGCGATGTTCGAGCTGCTGAAGGAAGCCGCCGCGCCGGTGGCTATCGTCGGCGGCGCCGACTGGAGCCCGCGCGCCGGTCATCATTTTGCGAACTTCGCGCACCGCTACGGCATTCCGGTGGCCGCCGCATTCCGCCGCCAGGACGCGGTGTCGAACAGCTGCTCCGTTTATGCCGGCCAGCTCGGCTATGGCCCCAATCCCAAGCTGCAGCAGCGCATCCGCGACGCCGACCTCATCCTCGCCGTCGGGCCCCGGCTCGGCGAGGCCACCACCGACGGCTACACGCTCATCACGCCCGACCATCCCGGCCAGACTCTCGTCCACGTCCATCCCGACCCCAACGAGCTCGGCCGCGTCTTTCACGCCGACCTGCCCATCTGTGCCGACATGGGCGAGTTCGCGGAGATGGTCGACGAGTGGATCGACCCTGATCTTGTCCGCTTTTCCTGCGGCGATGATGCCCACAAGGAATGGCTCGAATGGTCCGAGCCGAAGCCGCGCGACGGCGTCAAGCTCGACCTCGGCCCCTGCGTCGCTGCGATGCGTGAGAAGCTTCCCGACACCACGATCATCTGCAACGGCGCCGGCAATTTCTCCGGCTGGTGGCACCGCTACTGGCGCTACGGCGTGCAGCCGACGCAGCTGGCGCCGACGAGCGGGACGATGGGCTACGGCCTCCCGGCGGCGGTCGCTGCGGCGCTGCGCTTCAAGGATAGGGCGGTGGTTTGCGTTGCAGGCGACGGCGACTTCCTGATGAACGGCCAGGAGCTTGCGACGGCAGCGCAATATGGCGCGAACCTGCTCGTCATCATCGCCGACAATTCGAGCTACGGCACTATCCGCATGCATCAGGAACGCGAATATCCGGAGCGCATCTCGGCCACCCACCTCGCAAACCCGGACTTCGCGGCGCTTGCGCGCGCATTCGGCGGGTGGGCCGCTACGGTGGAAACGACCGACGCATTCGCGCCCGCGCTCGATGAAGCGCTTCAGCAGCAGGGTGTGCGGCTGCTCCACTGCAAGACCGACGTCGAGGTGATCAGCAACGCGACGACGATCGCGAAGCTGCGCGACAAATCGAGCCGCTAGCTAGCGCTGCTTCTCGTCAGTCGAGCGGTCGAGCTTCCATGCCTGTTCAAACAGCAGGGCATGGATATCGCGCTTCTCACGAAGGGATCGGCGTCGCTCTTCAGCGTCCGTTTCGCTCGCGGACGGGCGATCGTGCGGGAAATGCTTCACCAGCTCGTCGAAATGGCCGCCGAAGCTGCCTTGCTTGATCGGACGTTTCAAAGACATCGCTGACTCCGGGAACAACAACGACCGACTCAGCCGATTCTATCCACAGAACCTGCCGGAATGGCGTTTTTCAGCTATCGCTCCATCCTTCCTCACCGACCAGAGGAACGAAACGCACTCCCCCGAGATCCGACTGCTCGAGCGTCCCGTCGGTGCGCTTGCGCACCTTCACGAGTGTCTGCGTCCATCGCGGATCGCCGACAGGCATCACGATCACGCCTTCCGGCGCGAGCTGCTGGATCAGCGTCTTTGGCACGTGGCTCCCGCTCGCCGCGGCCAGGATCGCGTCATACGGCGCTTCCTTCGGCCAGCCCCTGGTGCCGTCGCCCGCAACGATCTCGACATTGTCGTACCTGAGCTGCTTGATCCGCTCGCGAGCGATGCGGACGAGCTGTGGGTGCCGCTCGATCCCGATGACGCGCGAAGCAATGCGTCCGATGATTGCCGCCGCATAGCCCGAGCCCGCGCCCACCTCGAGCACCTTGTCGCCCGGCGCGATGCCTGCAGCCTGGATCATCAACGCGACGATGTAGGGCTGGGAAATGGTCTGGCCGGCCTCGATGGGCAATGGATGGTCGCCATATGCGAGATGCCGCCGCTCGGCGCTCACGAATTCTTCGCGCGGCACTGCCCTGAACGCCTCGAGGATGTGAGGCTCGGTGATCCCGCGGCTCCGCAGCTGCGTCTCGATCATCGCCTCGCGGTCTGCGCTGAAGTCCGTCGTCGCAGTCATCCGCCTTCCTCTGCCCGCCGACGCAACGCGCGAGCTTTGAACCTCGCTCCTATGCAACCCTTACAGGCTAGGCGCTGTTGATTGCGCCGTCTAAGCGCGCTCTCAATGGCCAACTACCAGAACATCATGCGTCTGCGCCCCGAAGTCCGCGATTTCGTTCGCAACCGGCGCTGGGTGCATCGGGGCGACGTCATCACCTATGGCGCGAACGTTCAATGCGGGTCCTTCTCGACGGACGCGCGCGGCTACCGTCACAGCACCTTTCGCGGGCAGACGCTTTCCGTCGCCGATTGCGCCCGGAGCGATAGATACGGCCTGGTGCTGGGTCCGAGCAACGTCTACGGCTTCGGCCTCGCAGGCAATGAGAACACCATGCCCTCGCTTCTCGCGGAGCGGTTCGGTTTTCCATTCGGCAACGTCGGATTGCCGGAGGGCAACAGCCGCACCTTATTCTCTATCCTCCTTGGGATCGCGGCCCGCGCTCCCCGGCCGCCCTCGGTGATCGTCCATATCAGTGGCGGCGACTATACCAATTTCTGCTACACCGGGCTCGCCGACCCTTTGTTCGGCTCACCAAACCTCAAGCAGATTGAAATGGCGCTTCAGGAGCGCAAAGGGCGCCTGCCTCCGCCCGAAAAGCAGATCGAAAGCCTGCTCAGCTTCACGAGCTTGTGGATCCGCGCGATCGCCGAGCTATGCCACGCCAGGGGTATCGCGCTTGTCCTCGGGCATGACACGACCTTCTTCGAGAAGCGGCAGCCGAGCGAGATCGAAATACAGTCGGAACTCGGCAAGCCGTTCGGTCCAGCGCAGGAGCGTCAGTTCGCCATGCACAAAAGATTTGCGACAGATTATTCCAATCGGCGCGAAGGCCTCGCCGGGCGGCTCGGAATACCGCTGGCCGGTCCGGGGATGAGCAACGACATCGGCTTCGTCGACGAGTTCCACTACGACCGCGAAGGTACGCGCGCCCTGTGCGACGACTTTGCGGCCGCGATCGAAACCGTTCTGAGATAGGCAATGGCCAATTACCCGAAGATCATTGCCGATCGTCCCGAGGTTGCGGATTTCATCCGGTTGCGCACGACCTTGCGCTACCGCGGCGAAGTCATGGCCTATCCGGGTAACATGTCGTGCGGGAGCTTTTCGACCGACAAGGCGGGATTTCGGCACACTACGCTTGGCGGAGAGAGCTTCTCGGTCTCCGACTGCCTGCGAAGCCAGCGATATGGGCTGGTCCTGGGCGCCAGCAACAATTTCGGCTTTGGAATTGCCGGGAATGAAAACACCATGCCGTCGCTGCTCGCGGAGCGCTTCGGGTTTCCCTTCGCCAATGCAGCGATGCCAGGTGCGACGAGCCGTAATCTCTCCGGCCTGCTGATCGCCTTCCTGGCCCGCTCCGGAACGCGGCCCTCCATCGTCGTCCTTTCCAACGGCGGGGATCTTGCCGGATTCTGCGAGGCATCAATGGCGGATGCTGTCTTCGGTCCGCCAAATCGCGGGCAGCTCGCGGGCCCGATGAAGGAGGCCTGCCTTACGGCGGATCCCGACCAGCATGTGGCGGCGTTCCTGCGTTTTACCGGCTTGTGGACGATGTCCATCGGCAACCTGTGCCGCGCGCTCAAGATCCCACTCGTCCTGATCCACCAATCGACGATCTTCGACAAGGCGAGGCCCAGCGCCACGGAAAGGGAGTTCGAGCTCGGCAAGCCATTCCGCAAGTTGCAGGAACGGCAATTCGACAACTTCAAGAAGTTCAGTCGGCAGTTTTACGAAGGGCGTAAAGCAACTGCCGAGGGTCTCGCTGTTCCGCTTGCTGGCTGGGGCCTGTCCGACAAGCTCAGCTTCATGGACGAGTTCCACCTCGACCAGGAAGGCATACGCACGCTCAGCAACGCCGTCGGCGATGCCGTCGCTCCCCTGCTCGGCTAGCTAGATCAGTCCCGCCAGCGGGCTGCTTGGATCCGCATAACGACGCTTCTGCATTCGGCCCGCAAGGTAGGCGAGCCGGCCGGCTTCCACGGCGGCCTTCATCGCGCGCGCCATAAGCACCGGCTCCTTCGCCTCCGCGATTGCGGTGTTCATCAGCACGCCGTCGCAGCCTAGTTCCATCGCTACCGCGGCATCGCTTGCGGTGCCGACTCCGGCGTCTACGAGCACCGGTACGCTGGCACCCTCGACGATCAGCCGGATGGTGACGCGGTTCTGGACGCCAAGCCCGGAGCCGATCGGCGCTCCTAGAGGCATGATCGCTACCGCGCCGGCCTCTTCGAGCTGCTTCGCGGCGATCGGGTCGTCGACGCAATAGACCATCGGCTCGAAGCCCTCCTTAACGAGGACTTCCGTCGCACGAAGTGTCTCGCGCATGTCCGGATAGAGCGTCTTCGCTTCGCCCAGCACCTCCAGCTTCACGAGGTTCCAGCCGCCGGCTTCGCGCGCCAGCCGCAAGGTGCGGATCGCGTCTTCGGCAGTGAAGCAGCCGGCCGTGTTCGGCAGGTACGTCACTTTCTTGGGATCGATGAAGTCGGTCAGCCGCGGCTGGCTCGCGTCGGAAATGTTGACCCGCCGCACCGCTACGGTGACGATCTCCGCGCCCGAAGCTTCCACCGCCGCCGCATTCTCTTCGAGGCTCTTGTACTTGCCTGTCCCGACGATGAGCCGCGATGTGAAGGTGCGGCCTGCCACGCTCCAGCTGTCGGGCCTGATGTCCTGCTGCACGGTCACTCAACCGCCTCCAACGAAATGCACGATCTCATAATCATCGCCATCCTCGACGCAGACCTCTCCCAGCGTCGACCGAGGCACGATCTCCAGATTGCGCTCCACGGCGACGCGCAAGGGGTCGAGCCCCAGCAGGTTGACCATCTCGGCGACGGTGGTGCCCTCGGGCACACGGCGGTGCTCGCCATTGACGCGGATGGAAAGGGAACCGTCGAGAGTCATTGACAAACGGCAGATAGGAAGGTCCATCGCGCCACGCAAATGACCGACACGATCTTTGTCCTGAATGGGCCGAACCTCAACCTGCTCGGAACCCGCGAACCTCGCATCTACGGGACCAACACGCTTGCGGATATCACCGCCATGCTCGAGCAGCGGGCGAAGGCGCTGAAGCTGCAGCTGGACGTCCGGCAGTCGAACCATGAGGGTGAGCTCGTCGACTGGCTGCACGAGTCCATGGCGAAGGCCTCGGCCGTGATCATCAACGGCGGCGGCTATGCGCACACCTCGATCGCCATCCGCGATGCGGTCGCGGCCCTGCCGATCCCGGTGGTCGAGGTGCATCTTTCGAACGTTTACGCGCGTGAGGGCTTCCGTCGGCAGAGCATGATCGCGCAGGTTGCGCGCGGCTCAATCGTCGGCTTCGGCCCGCTCAGCTATATGCTCGCACTGGACGCGGCTTCGCACCTCTGCAAGGGAGCGGGCGCGACGCAGGCGAAAAGCCAGATTCAATAGGGGATTCGGGTCATGGCCCAACCGCCGAAAGGCGCAAAAATCGGCGATATGCGCATCGATCCCACCCTGGTGCGGGAACTTGCGCAGCTGCTTACCGACAATGAGCTGACCGAGATCGAGGTCGAGGATGGCGATCGCCGGATCAAGGTGAAGCGCGAGCCTGCGGCATTGATCGCTGCCCCTTCTGCGGCGCCGGCCCTCGCGGCTGCGCCTGCGCTGACCGGCCCGCCTGCCCACGCCAAGGAAGACCTCGGAGCGCCGGTCGCCGAAGAGGACGCCGGCGGAACGTCGATCAAGTCGCCGATGGTCGGAACGGCGTATCTTTCGCCGCAGCCCGGCGCGGCGCAGTTCGTCAGCGTTGGCGACACCGTGAAGGCCGGCGACACGCTTCTGATCGTCGAAGCGATGAAGGTGATGAATCCGATCACTGCGCCGGAAGGCGGCGTCGTCAAGAAGCTCCTCGTCAGCGACGGCCAGCCGGTCGAGTTCGATCAGCCGCTCGCCGTGATCGGCTGAGACCCTCCCGATGAAGATCCAGAAGCTATTGATCGCCAACCGGGGCGAGATCGCGCTTCGAATCCACCGCGCCTGCCACGAAATCGGGATAAAGACCGTCGCGGTGCACTCGACGGCTGACGCGGATGCCATGCACGTGCGCCTGGCGGACGAAACCGTATGCATCGGGCCCCCGCCGGCCGCCGAATCTTACCTCAACATCCCGAACATCATTTCGGCGGCCGAGGTCGTGCACGCGGACGCGATCCATCCCGGCTACGGCTTCCTGTCGGAGAACGCGCAGTTCGCGGAGATCGTGGAATCCCACAACATCATCTGGGTCGGGCCCAAGCCCGAGCATATCCGGACGATGGGCGACAAGATCGAGGCCAAGCGCACCGCTGCAAAGCTCGGCCTTCCGCTCGTTCCGGGCTCGCCTGGCCCACTGACCAGCGTCGCCCAGGCGAAGAAGCTTGCGGCCGAGATCGGCTATCCGGTCCTCATCAAGGCGGCGTCCGGAGGCGGCGGGCGCGGAATGAAGGTCGTGCCGTCGGAAGACCAGCTCGATAGCCTCATGAGCCAGGCCGCCGCCGAGGCCCGCGCCGCGTTCGGCGACGACACCGTCTACATGGAAAAATATCTCGCCGACCCGAGGCACATCGAATTCCAGGTGTTCGGCGACGGGCAGGGCGGAGCGATCCATCTCGGCGAGCGCGATTGTTCGCTGCAGCGCCGCCACCAGAAGGTGCTCGAGGAAGCGCCTTCGCCTGTCATCACTCCGGAAGAGCGCCAGCGGATGGGCGAGACCGTGCGCAAGGCGATGAGCGAAATGGGCTATCGCGGCGCGGGTACCATCGAGTTCCTCTACGAGGACGGCGAATTCTACTTCATCGAGATGAATACCCGGCTGCAGGTCGAGCATCCCGTCACCGAGATGATCAGCGACATCGACCTGGTGCGGGAGCAGATCCGCGTCGCCGCCGGCGAAGGGCTTTCCTGCACGCAGGACCAGGTCCAGCTGCACGGTCACGCCATCGAGTGCCGAATCAATGCCGAGGACCCGGAGACGTTCGCGCCCTCGCCGGGCCTGGTGAAGAATTATGTAGCGCCCGGCGGCATGCACGTCCGCGTCGATAGCGGCCTCTACACCGGCTATAAGGTGCCGCCTTATTACGACAGCATGATCGGCAAGCTGATCGTCTACGGAATGACGCGCGAGGACTGCATCATGCGGCTGCGGCGCGCCCTCGAGGAATATGTTGTCGAGGGGATGAAGACGACCATCCCGCTCCATCAGAAGCTGGTCCGCGATCCCGAATTCCTCGCAGGCGACTATACGATCAAGTGGCTCGAGAAGTGGCTCGCGGAAGCGGCGGCGGGCTAATAAACTTTCCGCCTTGAGGGGCGTTTCGCTGGCGATACGACGAGGCGTCTATTGTCCAGTTACCGCGCTACAGCCAACCGACCGGAAAAGGCGAAGGCCATCGCCGCGGTTGTCCTCGTCCATGCGATCCTCGCCGCCGTCATCATCACCGGCCTGAACGTCAGCAGGGTCAAGCAGACAGTCGAACGCCTCGTGACCTTCGAGATCCGCGAGCCTCCGCCGCCGCCGCCGGTTCCCCCGCCCCCTCCGCAGCGGAAGCCCAAGCAGGCCAAGCTCGAAGAGGGCGCGGCCGGCAAGAAGGCCAACCCCTCGCCTATCGTAGCACCCAAGCCGCGAATTCCGGTGCAGTCGCCGCTGCCCGCCGCGCCGGTCGCTGGCACAGGAAGCGCAACCTCCTCGGGCGCGGCCAATTACGGCACGGGCACGGGGGCCGGGGGCACGGGTAGCGGCCGCGGCGGCGGAGGCGACTTTTCAAAGTTCACGCCGGCGCGGCGGATCACCAAGATCCCCGACCGCGAGTACAGGCGACTTTCGGCGACAGGCATCAGCAAGGGTACGGTTGGAGTGACGATCAAGGTCAACACCGACGGCACGCCATCCAATTGCCGTATCGCCCGAACCAGCGGCGACGGCAGCATCGACGCTCTGATGTGCGAGCTGACTTTGCGCTACGTGCGGTTCAGCCCCGCGCTCGACGACCAGGGCCGCCCCGTCGCGCAGGACATCACTTTTTACCCGAATTGGTATCGCTAGCCCTAGCGGGAAGCGACGTCGCCGCCTCCGCCGAGCGATGCAATCCGCGCTGCATCGCGCCCGTACACATCGTCATAATAAGCGATCGTGCCGCCGTCGGGCATCGCCGTCAGATAGGTGATGTAGACGGGAACGGGATCGTTCAGCGGGACGCGCTGCTCAGTGGTCGCGCTTTCCCAGTCCAGCTCCCTTCCGAACATCCACCGGCCCAGCCGGGCAGCATCCTCAAGGCGCACGCAGCCGCCGCTGTAAAGGCGCGCGGCCTGTTCGAAGAGCTCCCTTTCCGGATTGTCGTGGAGATAGACCCCTTCCGAATTGGGGAACATGAACTTCATTCGGCCCATCGAATTGTGCGGTCCTGGAAGTTGCCGGATCAGCACTTCCGTCTTTCCGTCGGCGACCGCTTTCCAGTCGATCGTCTTGGGATCGATGATGTTGGGGTTGTCCACCCAGTCCGACATGACCTGGTAGCCAAGCTCGTCGAGATAGCCGAGCCCGCGCTTGAGCACGTTGGGCGCGATCCTCTTGGCCGCGAGATCGGGCGGCACGTACCAATAGGGATTGAGCGCGGCGAAACGGATCAGCGCCGTCATGAGCGGAGTGGGGTATTTTGGCTTGCCCACCACGACCCGCATCGAGTCCACCGCCTGCCGGTTCTCGTACATGAAGAGCCGCTGCTGCGCCGCATTGACCACCACGTAGCGGTTTCGTCCGGCGGGCAGCACGCGTGCGCGCTCTAGGTTCAGCGTCAACAGCTCGCGCTCGTGATCGCTCGCATAGCCATGGCTCAGCAGCGCTTGCCTCAGCTCGCCATAGACGGGATGCATCCACCCGATCTGCCCGACATAGACGGCAAGCGATGGAGCGTTGGCGGCGTCGAGAAGTGCCGCGAATGGGGACGGCGCCCGCGGCTTAAGCTGCGGCTCGACATAGATGATGCCGATCCCGGGATCCTTGCGGAGATCGCTAACGTAGGCCGCGAACGCCTCGCTCAGTTGCTGGTCGGCGACCTGGGCGGCCTTTGGGTCGCTTCGCGCCCTGGCTACTGCCTCGTGCAGGGCGCTCACGTGATATTTGTCGGGGTCGAGACCATCGATTCGCGCGTTGGCGAGCACGGTCAGCAATTGCTGCGCCGCATCGCCCGACTTCGGCGTCAGCCACAAGGGTGCGCCGCTTCGCGCGCGGTAGAAATCGGCAACGCTCTGGCTTGGCAGCCTCACCGCCGCTGCGGCGACCGGCTGGGGCGCAGGCTTTTTCGCCTCGGCAGAAGCAATGGGCGTGGCCGCCAGCACCAGGCCGGCAACCACGCTCAACGCTTTTGAATAAACGTGCACCGGCGCGAGGCCGGTGCACGCATTACGCAAGTTTGACACTGTAACTCCGATATTCAGCGTTCCCATCAAAGCATCACTTTGATGGGCGGCCGATTAACCGCGCTCGCCACTCCGGGCAGGCGGCGGAGCCGAGTAGGTCGGCGCAGGAGCAGTAGAAGCAGGGGCACCCGCATAATACTGCCCGTTATAGACGTAGCCGTCCACCCGGCCGTCATTATTCTGGTCGGCCCAGATCGCGCCGGCGAGACCGCCGACCGCAGCGCCGATCACCGCGCCTTCGAGGACGCCGAGGCCCGGGATGACCGCGCCGGCAACGCCGCCGAGAGCCGCACCGCCGAGAGCGCCGGTCGCAACGCGATGAAGCGTCGGATCGTAGCCCTGAGGCGTGCCCGAATAATATTGGCCGTTGTACGTGTAGCCGTCGACATAGCCGTCATTGTTGCTGTCCGACCACACCGCGCCGGCGAGACCGCCAATGGCCGCGCCTACCGCGGCGCCTTCGATCATGCTGACGCCCGGGATTACCGCACCCGCGGCAACGCCGGCGGCCCCGCCAATCGCGGCGCCCTGCGCGATGTCGCCGTTCTGCGGCGTCGACGCACAGCCGGCCAATGCGACGGAACTCGCAAGAGCAAAGGCCAGAAGTGATTTTTGCATCGTCTTTCTCCCGTATCGTTAAGCTTTCCGGGACATGCTCCCGGGCCCCGGTCCCCCGGCGACGGTGCATGTCACAGTCGCAGGAACGACGATGAACGCTCATCGTTCCGCATGCGCGACAATGCCGGATAATCCGGTAAGGTGAGGTTGGTTCCGAGCTGAAACCCAACTGCTTGATTCTAATGAGAAAGAGGCAAGAGACTTGAAAGCGACCATCTACCACAACCCAATGTGCGGCACGTCCCGGAAAACATTGGAGATTCTCCGCGATTCCGGCTGCGACGTCTGGATTCGCGAATATCTCAAGCAGCCCCCGACCCACGATGAACTGGTGCAGCTTTACGACAAGGCGGGCATCCGCCCGCGCCAGGGGCTTCGAGCGAAGGAGCCGATCGCTGCGGAGCTCGGGCTCACGCGCCCGGACGTGACCGACGACGAGATCATCGACGCCATGGTCAAGCACCCCATCCTGATTGAGCGGCCGCTGGTCGAGACGGGCAAAGGCGTCCGTCTGTGCCGTCCGCAGGATAAGGTGCGCGAAATCCTGTAGGCTCGAAGGGGCATGAGTCGCCTCGATCCACGGCTGCTGTTGCAGGGCTACGCCAGCGGGATCTTCCCGATGGCCGACAGCCGCGAGGCGACCGAGCTGTTCTGGGTCGAGCCGCGGAATCGCGCGATCATCCCCCTTCACAAGTTCCACCTGTCGCGCACGCTTCGCCGCACTTTGCGCTCAGGCCAGTTCGCAGTGACCCACGACCGCGATTTTCCCGCCGTCATCGCCGCGTGCGCCGCGCGCGAGGAAACGTGGATCAACGCCGAGCTGGAGCGCGCCATGCTTGCCCTGCACGGCTCGGGCCATGCGCACTCCATCGAAGTGTGGGAAAATTCGGAGGGCGGTCCCGATCTCGTCGGCGGCCTCTACGGCGTGAAGCTCGGCCGAGCCTTCTTCGGCGAAAGCATGTTCAGCCGGGCGACCGACGCGTCCAAGGTCGCGCTCGCATGGCTGGTCGCTCGTCTCCGGGTCGGCAATTTCACGCTTCTCGATTGCCAGTTCATGACCAGCCATCTCGCCTCGCTGGGCGCGGTAAGCGTGCCGCGGGAAGCCTATGTCGCGTTGCTCTCCGCGGCGCTCGGCGGCGGTGGCGCGGTTTCGGGCGCGGCGACCGGCGTGCTGCTCGACGCCTTGTCGCGAATGCCCGCGGCCGAGCCCGACTTCGTCGCGCTAGACCGGTTGCTCGAAGTTACTGGGGCAGCCGGCGCTGCCGGCCCCGCCGGATATGTCATCTCGCAGCTCTTGGGCCAGACGTCATAGATCGGGTGCTCGACCACGTTGAGCGAAGGCGATTCCTTGTAGAGCCAGCCGGAGAACACCGGATGCCAGCTGCGATCGGTACGGCGCACGAAAACCCGGACAAAAGCGCCTGTCAGTTTCTCTTCTTCCCAGGGCGCGGTTGTCTCGCAGGCACGCAGCGAAACGATCAGATCCTTCCATTGGGCCGACTGACCCGGCTTCAGCACGATCGTGCGGGTGATGCCGTTGCGCTTGTTGAGCACGCCCAGCGTAGCGACCCTCTGCGCCATCGGGGTCACGCCCGCCTGGTTCAGATTCCGCTGGGCGGCGTTGGTGGCGGCCGAGGATTCGTTCTTGGTCTCTCCGCCCCGGCCACAGGCCGCGAGCGCGAAGGCGATCAGCAACGGGGCGGCAAGAAGTCTCACCCTTATTCGGGAATCCAGGGCTCGTAATCGCCCGTGGAGGCTGGCCGCACCTTGCCCGATCCCAGCGCACCATCCGGGCGGAAGGCGGCCATCGTACCGGTCAGGTTCGGCGTCGGCTCCTGCTGGAACTTCCGCACCGGCGGGAGCGCCTTTTCCGGGAGGTCGTCGATCGTGCCCTTGAGCCAAAGCTGCCACGCCGGCGGCACCCGGCTGCCGTCGTTCGATCCTTCGTAGATCACCCAGCGGCGGACGGGATTCTTCTTGTCGCGGAAATAGACGTTCCCGGCGTCGTCCTTGCCGACTTCCTCGCCGTGCAGGCGCGTCCACAGGCCGGTCCCGACCGTGGCCCCATTCCACCAGGTGAAGATTTTCGCGAGCGCGCCCATTGGCAGCGCCTCTGCCGAGTCATTGGCGGGAGCGCAAGCTACCGGTGCCAGCTGACTTGGTCGCCCGCTCGGATTCCAAGCTCCGCTGAGCGCCCGCCCCCGATTTCCAGCACGGCGGCGACAGGCTCTCCGGAACGTACAGGCTCCAGGGACTGTGGCCTGGTGTTGGCCGCGATCCGGGCAATGCTGCCGTCGGCACGGATGAAGATCATGTCCAGAGGGATCAGCGTGTTCTTCATCCAGAAGCCGACCTCCATCGGAGGATCGTAAGGGAAGATCATGCCGGCGTCGGGACCGAGATCGGTGCGGAACATGAGGCCCGTCGCCTGCTCTTCCGGCGAGACGGCGATCTCGACCGTGAATCGATGGGCCCCGGTCGCTGTCTGGATCGTAAGAGGCACTTTTTCGAGGCCGGTCTGACCTTGCTGCTCGACTGCTGCTCCTGCGCTGCTGGTCGGCGCGCTGCAGGCGGCCAGCACTGCAAGCCCGCCCAGCGCTAATCCGCCGAATCGTCGGAGTGAAGCTCGACCGCGGTCAGCCCTTTGCCGCTCGACGCGATCCTGGCCATCAGCTTCTGGCCCGGCTGCAGCTCCCCGACTTTCGCCTCGCGCACTGTTTCCATGTGCACGAAGACGTCCTCGCTCGAAGAATCCGACTCCCGTCTGAGGAAACCGTAGCCGCGTACGCGATTGAACCATTTTACCTCCACCGACTCGAACTCACCGGCTGCATCGGACAGGGCCCTGCGATCGGCGCGATCGGCGGAGGAAATGGCTGAACGATGAGGTTGGGGCAAGGCCGAGGACAGGTCGATGGAGATGACCCTGCGCGCCTGCAGTCCACGCTCGAGGCGAACCGGAATGCACTCGATGGTGGCCCCTTCGGGAACGCTCCGGCGGCCATGCTCGCGGAGGACGCTGAAGTGCAGAAGGACGTCGCCGTCGACGTCGTCGCTGACGACGAATCCGAAGCCGCGCGTCGCGTCGAACCATTTCACGCGTCCGGTGATAGGCTCCATTTCCACGCCGTCGGCAGGCGCGTCGTTTTGCATCGCGGCATCCGCGACGGCCTTCTCGTCCGAAACGGTTAGGGCCGGCGCATCCTGCCCGGCCTGCTTGGAAGTTCCACGCGGCACGGTCACGTCTTACCAGCGCACCCTAATGTCGGCAAACCGACTTTACACTCAGGTCAGTTACCTATTCCGCCTAGGGAGTCGGCGTCGACCGGCGACCCCGGATCGAGGGAAACGATGGCGCGCGCGATTTCCAGTCGGTGACCGGCTCGCATCATCGCCGCAAGCGCCTTCTCCCGCTGCTTTCGGTCGAGCGCCGGACCTGTCCCGAAAGGACCTATCCGTCGCCTCTCGGCGAAGCGCAGGGCGGCCGCCACGGCCTCGCCCTCGGCATGGTCGCATGCGGCTTCACCATCTTCGTTGGCGACGCCAGCCACCTTCAGCGTCTGGAGGACACGGCGCTTGCCGTAGCCGCGAGCGGAAAGCGCCTGGGCCTTGGCCAGGGCAAATGCGGAATCGTCTATATAGCCCTGCTCGGCGAAGCGGTCGGCGATCGCCCCGACATCGGGCCGACGATCGCCCGCCCACCCCCGTTCCCGGATCTTGCGCTCAAGATATTGCCGCAGCTTGTGCCGGGTTGTCGCGAAACGCCCGACATAGGCCAATCCGAGGTCGCGGAGGCCGTTTTCGTCGAGAGGGCGCGGCGTCCTGCGAGGCTTCATTGAAGGCATTGCGCCATGTTTGTGCCACAGTCGCCGACCATCAGAAATGTCTCATATGCGAACATCTGAGGGAAATACCGGCGTGCTCGATCGCAACGCCCCTGCAAACAGCGAATTAGCCCCTCCGGGCGCCACGCCGACACTGGACGAGCTGCCTCGCCGCGTCGCCGACTTCGAGACGCTCGGAGAAGCGCTCGATTATGCGGCGAAGGGGCGGCGCGGGCTCAATTTCCATGACGCCCGCGGCACCCTGGTGCGCGCTTACCCCTATTCCGAACTTCGCGAGGACGCGCTTGAAGCGGCTCAGCGGCTGATCGCGCTTGGCGTCAATCCCGGAGACCGCGTCGCGCTCGTCGCCGAAACCGGTCCGGAATTTGCCGCTTGCTTCTTCGGATCGGTCTACGCCGGCGCCTGGCCCGTTCCATTGCCCCTTCCTACCAGCTTCGGCGGACGCGACGCCTACGTCGACCAGCTTTCGGTGCAGTTGAAGAGCAGCGATCCGGTCCTTTTCCTCTATCCCGAGGAGCTTTCCGACTTCTGCGCCGACGCCGGCACTCAGATGGGCGTCGCTTCACGCGGCTGGGAAAGCCTGGCCGAGGTCGAGCGGGCGGCTGCCGCCCTGCCGACCGCACAGCCCGACGACATCGCTTATCTGCAATATTCCAGCGGCTCGACGCGCTTCCCGCACGGCGTTGCCGTTACGCACCGCGCCCTCCTGTCCAACCTGCGCGCCCATGGCATTGGGCTGGAGATCGAGGACGGCGACCGGTGCATCTCCTGGCTCCCCTGGTATCATGACATGGGGCTCGTCGGCTGCTTCCTGTCGCCGATGTCGCTGCAATTCTCCGTCGACTATCTGAAGACCGAGGATTTCGCGCGCCGGCCGCTCGCCTGGCTCGACATGATCACTCGCAATCCCGGGACCACGGTCAGCTACTCGCCGACATTCGGCTACGACATCTGCTCGCGCCGGATGAGCTCGCAGACGCGTGCTGAGGACCGGTTCGACCTTTCGCGCTGGCGCATCGCCGGCAATGGCGCGGACATGATCCGCCCGGACGTCATGCAGGCGTTCGTCGACTCCTTTGCCGGGGCCGGCTTCCAGGCATCGGCCTTCTGCCCCAGCTACGGCCTTGCCGAGGCCACGCTGGCCGTTTCGCTCATGCCGCCGGGCGAAGGCATCCGGCTCGAGCTCGTCGAGGAAAACGAACTGTCGGGCGGCGAGCCTGGCGATGACGAGCGTCCGCGCCGCTACCGGGCTGTCGTCAATTGCGGCAAGCCAGTGCACGGCATGGAGATCGAGATCCGCGGGGCCGAAGGCGAAGAGCTGCCGGACCGCGGCATTGGCAAGGTCTACGTGCGCGGCACGTCGGTCATGCACAGCTATTTCCGGGACGAGGAATCGACCCGCGCCTGCCTCAGCGACGACGGTTGGCTGGACACCGGCGACATGGGCTACATGTCCTCCGGCTACATCTTCATCGTCGGCCGCGCCAAGGACATGATCATCATCAACGGGCGCAACCACTGGCCGCAGGACATCGAATGGGCGGTCGAGCAGCTGCCCGGCTTCAAGTCCGGCGACATCGCAGCCTTCGCCATCACCGGCCCGTCCGGCGAGGAAACGCCCGCCGTGCTGGTCCACTGCCGCGTCTCCGACCCGCACGAGCGGGGCAGGCTGCGCGACGACATCCGCGAGCGGGTCCGCGCGATCACCGGCATCACGCCGGTTGTGGAGCTCGTTCCGCCGCGCACGCTGCCGCGCACCAGCTCTGGCAAATTGTCGCGGACCAAGGCGCGGCGCCTTTATCTGTCCGGCGAGATTCAGCCCTACGACATCGCCGCCTGAAGCGGCTCAACGCTGCCGGAGGTACGCCGCCAGGATCGAGTGCTGGCGCAATGCCTCCGCTTCATCCTCGCGGCGCATCGCGAAGCTCGTGAGATAGGGAATGACGAGTTCGACAGGGAACTCGAACTCTTGGTTCGCCCTGATCCGGCTGAGCAACGCGATGGAAAGGTCCTGCACGCGGTCCCAATCCGCCGCATGATATTCTTCCTCTTCGGAAAGCAGCTCCGACAGGGATCTTTTGAGCTCGTCGACAGTCATTTCGCAGCCGCAATGCTACGCGACTGCCGAACGTCCGCTTTAACCTGGATTATAGCCTTCGCGTCGGCAGCATCCGCTGCAGGACGCGGTCGCGCAGCACATAATGATGATAGAGCGCGGCCAGGGCATGCAGCACGGCGATGATCACGATCGCCCAGCCGATCCATTCGTGAAGCTCGCGCAGCTCACCTCGAAGCGGCCGCGCGATCTCGCCAATCAGCGGCGGGATGCCGAGCCCGAAGAATTCCATCGGCCGGCCCGCTCCCCAGCGGAAGGTGAAACCGAGCACGGCCTCGGCCGCCAGCAGACCGTAGAGCAGGTAATGCGTGCCCTTGGACGCCAGCTTGACCCAGCCTGCCTCGAGCGAGGGCACCTGATGGCCGGGGATCCAGCGCCACACGAGCCGCGCGAGGATGACGGCGGTGAGCAGCACGCCGAAGGACATGTGCGTGCCCTCCATCAATTCCTTGGCGGGCTTGGCGAACCAGTCCCACGTCTCTGCTAGCGCGAAGTTGGCGAACACCAGGAATGCGGTCGCCCAATGCAGCGCTACGGCCACATTGTCGTAGTTCGTGCCGTCATCGCCGGCGGCGATGCGGGTGGCTGTGTCGAAGGAAGTTTGATCGGTCATCTTCTCGGCGCCTAGCGGCTCAAGCGCTTATTGCAAGCGATTCGCAACAATGGCCGTGTTGCCGCCCTGGCAGGTGCGTGCGATGAGCCGCGCGGGGAGTGATATGCGCTGGAAGCCGATCCCATTCATCGCCGTCATCCTCGCGATAGCGGCGCCGATCGCGGCGCAGGTCCAGCAGGCGGTCGAGCCGGCGGTCCAGCCCGGTGGCGACATTCCGCGCGATTTCCGCGCCCCCCTGCGACCGCGCGCTCTTGCGCTTCCGGCCCCGCCTCGGCCGGGGTCCGACCTGCAATATCTGCGCCGCGAGGCGATGATCCCGATGCGCGACGGCGCGCGGCTCTACACGGTGCTCATCGTTCCTCGCGGTGCCAGGAAGGCGCCGATCCTGCTCGACCGGACCCCTTATTCCGCGGCGAGGGCCGCCGCGCGCGGAGCCGGCCCCTGGCCCGAGAACATCCTGTCACCCCTGTTCGCGGAGCTGATCCGCGCCGGCTACATCGTCGCCCTGCAGGACGTTCGCGGCAAATATCGCTCAGAGGGCGACTACGTGATGAACCGGCCCCTGCGCGGCCCGCTCAACCCGACCGATGTCGATCATTCCACGGATGCTTACGACACGATCGACTGGCTGGTCCGCAACGTGCGGGAAGGCAACGGGCGCGTCGGCGTGATCGGGACCAGCTACGACGGCTTCACCGCGGCAATGGCGCTGGTGAACCCGCACCCGGCGCTCAAAGCGGCGGTGCCGATCAACCCTATGGTCGACGTCTGGAAGGGCGACGACTGGTTCCACAACGGCGCCTTCCGCCAGTCGATGGTCAGCTATGTCTACGGCCAGACGGCCGCGCGCGATTCCGACCAGGAAAGCTTTCCCGGCGGGACCGACGACTACAATGCCTTCCTGCGCTACGGGTCGGCAGCGGAATATGGGCGGGCGCTCGGAATGGAGCGCATGCCCTTCTGGCGGAGGCTCCTGCGTCACCCCGATTACGACGCCTACTGGCGGCAGCAGGCCGTCGACAGAATCCTTGCCCGCACCGGGCTGACCGTCCCGACCCTGATCGTCGGCAGCCTGTGGGACCAGGAGGACATTTACGGGGCCGCCGCCCTGTTCCAGGCGATGAAAGGCAGCGGCAAGGCCCGTTTCGCGCTCGGTCCCTGGTACCATGGGCAGGTCAATTATCCGGGCGTTTCCCTCGGCCAGCTCGACTGGGGCACGGACACGGCGCGCTGGTTCCGCCTCAACGTCATGATCCCGTTCCTCGACGCGGAGCTGAAGGGCGGGCCAGCGGCCAATGTCGCTCGCGTCACCGCTTTCGAAGTTGGGCCCAACCAGTGGCGCCGCCTCGACGACTGGCCGCCCGCCTGCCTGCGCGGTTGCGGACGCAGCCTTACCGCCCTGCATCTCTCCGACAGGTCTCGCCTGGCCTTCGACGAGCCCGGAGCAAACGGATCCGACACCTATGTCTCCGATCCCGCCCGCCCGGTGCCCTACCGTCCGCAGCCGAGCCTTTCGCCCTGGGCCAAGGGGTCGACCTGGCCCTACTGGCTCGTCGACAGCCAGCGCTATCTCGAAGGGCGCAGCGACGTCCTCACTTACTCCAGCGCGCCGCTCACCGCGCCACTGAAGCTCGCCGGAACCCCGCTGGTGCACCTTGTCGCCTCCACGACCGGCACCGACAGCGACTGGGTGGTGAAGCTGATCGACGTCTATCCCGACGCCTACCCGGCGAAACCTCTGCTCGGGGGCTACCGCCTGCCGATCGCGATGGAGGTGATGCGCGGCCGTTACCGCGACGATCCGTCAAAGCCCAAGGCCGTGCCAGCGAACCAGCCCGTCACTTACGAGTTCGCGCTCCCGGCGATCAGCTACACCGTCCAGCCCGGACATCGCCTGATGGTCCAGGTCCAGTCGAGCTGGTTCCCGCTCTACGACCGCAACCCGCAGACCTTCGTCCCCAATATCTTCTTTGCGAAGGCGAGCGATTATCGCACCGCGACGCAGCGCATCTTCTACGGCCCGTCCGGCACGTGGATCGGGCTGCCCGTTGTGAAGTGACCTTGCGCCTTGCGCCGGCGCTGGCTACCTCGCGCGACGGCCTAGGAGTGTAGCTCAGTTGGTAGAGCATCGGTCTCCAAAACCGAGGGCCGGGGGTTCGAGTCCCTCCACTCCTGCCACGCCTTCATCTTGAAGACTCGGACAACCGACGCTAAGTCGCATCCCAGCCCCGCCGGCCCGAGAGGTCCGCGGGGCGCTTTTCTATCTGCAAGAGAGCATCGAGACAGTGGCGAGAACGAGCGTCGGCGAATTTGTCAGGCAGGTCCGCGCCGAGACCGCGAAAGTCCACTGGCCGACCCGCAAGGAAACGGTCGCGACCGCGATCATGGTGATGATCATGGCGCTCCTGCTCGCGACCTTCTTCTTCGGCGTCGACGCGTTCTTCTCGACGCTCGTCAAGTTCCTGCTCGGCCTCCTCGGCTAAGCGCACACAACGTTATTCAAGGCACAGACCCATGTCCCGCTGGTACATCATCCACGCTTATTCCGGTTTCGAGAACAAGGTCCGCGACGCGATCAACAGCGAAGCGAACCGTCTCGGCCTCACGTCCTTCGTCGAGCAGATCGAGGTGCCGACCGAAACGGTGACCGAGATCAAGCGCGGCAAGAAGGTGCAGTCGGAGCGCAAGTTCATGCCCGGCTACGTCCTCGCCAAGCTCGAGCTCAACGACCAGGTCTACCACCTCGTCAAGAACACGCCGAAGGTGACCGGCTTCCTCGGCCCCAACGGCAAGCCGCAGCCGATTCCGGACGCGCAGGCCGCGCGCATGCTCGACAGCAGCGAAGCGAGCGCGGCCCACGCGCCCAAGCAGAAGATCAGCATCGACTATGAGATCGGCGACTCGGTCAAGGTCCTCGACGGCCCGTTCGCGAGCTTCAACGGAGTGGTGGAGGAGCTCGACTTCGACCGCAGCCGCGTGAAGGTCTCGGTGAGCATCTTCGGCCGCGCGACTCCGGTCGAGCTCGAGTTCGAACAAGTGGAAAGGGTGAAATAGCCAGCGGCTATTCCCACTTTCGTCATCCCGGACTTGATCCGGGATCCAGCTCATCAAACACCAAAAGGGCCGCTTCCGCGGCCCTTTTCTGTTACAGGGATTGCTGAAGGGGGGCGCATTCATGGCCAGCGGCGAGAAATTCGAACGCCACCGCCAGCCCTGGCGGCAGGACGAGATCCAGAAGCTTCACCAGCTCGCCGGCAAGGGCATGAGCGTCCGCGCCATCGCCAAGGCGCTCACCCGCAGCGAGGAAAGCGTCAAGGACCGCGCCAAGGCGGATCGGCTGAGGATCAGCAAGCTGAGATAGGTCAGAGCCCTGACTATTGTCAGGAGCGCGCTTCGCCATGCTTAGAATTCCCTGTCCTACAGCCCGCCATCTGTGATCTAGAATCGCGGATGAGCGCGGCGATCTTCAAAGGTCACAAAGTGGACGAAGTAGAAGGAGCCCCCGATTCATTCACTTCGCGTGCGCCGCTGCGCGGACGGCACGCGCAGCAAAGGTCACAGCAAAGTCAACTTCGGATGCGCGCCCGCAAGAGGGAAAGGCCAGTTCAGGACGCTCGCGGCACAGTCAATTTGGTCAACTTCGCGAGGCGCGACATCAGCAGCAGGTCAGAGGAACTTCTGCGCCTGCTTGAGCACCATGCCGCACGCCTGCGACTTCATGTCGCCGCTGAGGCTTCCGAGCGACAAGGCATTGCCGCTCTTGCCGGTCAGGATGTTGCCCGCCTGCCCCGCAGTATAGCCGCTCGACCCCGCGACGCCGGGCTTCTTGGTCAGGCTGCTCAGCACGTTGGTCGCTCCGCCCGCGCTCGCGCCGCCGAGCAAATTGTTCTGCAGGCAATAGCCGAGCACTCCGGCGGCATTGCCCATGCCCATCGAGGAAATGCCGGACAGGCCGCCAAGCCCGCCCATGCCGGGGAGGGACGGGAATTGCGCCGAAGCGGGGGCGGAGGCGGAGGCGGCGGCGAATGCAGCGAAGAGGAGAAAAGCCCTGGATCTGGTCATGGCTGGGTTCCTTTCGCGTTCCGCGCTAGGACCGGGCCGCTGGGCGCGAAATCAGGGACAGCACCGATGCCCTTCACTTCAGCGACTTTTTCCCTTAAGGGCGCGCCCTTCCGGACATTCGGAGTGTCGTTCCCCTGCGAAGGCAGGGGTCCAGGCTTCACGTTCGGACCGGGCTCCTGCCTTCGCAGGAGCACGAAAAAGCTGCGGGAGGATGCCTCGGCATCCGCTTGGACCGCTAAACTTCGACGTCTTCGTCGAACCCCGGGCACTTGATCCGGGGTCCAGCGAGACAAAACGAGAGTGAGACCATGGCAAAGAAAATCACCGGCTATATCAAGCTGCAGGTGCCCGCGGGCACCGCGAACCCGGCGCCGCCGATCGGCCCGGCGCTCGGCCAGCGCGGCGTCAACATCATGGAGTTCTGCAAGGCGTTCAACGCCGCCACGCAGGAGCTTGAGAAGGGCGCACCGATCCCGACCGTCATCACCGTCTATGCGGACCGGTCGTTCAGCTTCACCACCAAGACGCCGCCCGCGTCCTTCCTGCTGAAGAAGGCGGCGAAGATCCAGAAGGGCTCCTCGGAGACCGGCAAGGCGAGCGCCGGGACGATCCGCCGTTCGCAGCTGCGCGAGATCGCGGAAGTGAAGATGAAGGACTTGAACGCCAACGACCTCGACGCGGCGTCGAAGATCATCGAAGGCAGCGCCCGCGCAATGGGCCTCGACGTGGTGGAGGGCTAAGAGATGGCGAAGCTGACGAAGAGGCAGAAGGCCCTGACCGCGGTCGACCGCGAGAAGTTCTACGGCGTCGATGAGGCGATCAGCCTCGTGAAGTCCAACGCGACCGCCAAGTTCGACGAAACCGTCGAGGTCGCGCTGAACCTGGGCGTCGACCCGCGCCACGCGGACCAGATGGTGCGCGGCGTGGTCAACCTCCCCAAGGGTACCGGCAAGACCGTGCGCGTCGCCGTGTTCGCCAAGGGCGGCAAGGCCGACGAGGCCAAGGCCGCAGGCGCGGACGTCGTGGGCGCCGAGGACCTGATGGAGACCATCCAGGGCGGCACGATCGATTTCGACCGCGTCATCGCGACCCCGGACATGATGGGCGTCGTCGGGCGCCTCGGTAAGGTGCTGGGCCCCAAGGGGCTGATGCCGAACCCGAAGCTCGGCACCGTCACCATGGACGTCACCAAGGCGGTGACCGACGCCAAGTCGGGCCAGGTCGAGTTCCGCGTCGAGAAGGCGGGCATCGTCCACGCCGGGATCGGCAAGGCGAGCTTCTCCGAGGACGACCTCAAGGAGAATTTCCGCGCGTTCATGGATGCGATCATCAAGAACAAGCCGTCGGGAGCGAAGGGCAAGTTCGTGAAGAAGCTTTCGGTGTCCTCGTCCATGGGCCCGGGCGTGAAAGTTGCGCTGGAGGAGATCGCGGGAGCCTAAGTGCTTCTCGCAACTGCGAAAAAATGGAGGCCGGGCGGAAACGTCCGGCCTTCTTCGTCTCGGGTCGTCGCCTCGTGCCAACGGTTCGGCTGTGTCGTGAATGCAACAGTTTTCTACAGAGTCACCCCATCAGGTTGTTGCACTGCAACCAAAGCGGAAGGTCTTTGTTCGGGGGTTCGAACAGGGGTTCATCTTCAACCACAAAAGGGGTCTATCCTCATGCGTAAACTTTGGCTTGCTACCGCCGCAGCGGTTGCCGTCGTGGCGACTCCCGCCGCGGCTCGCGACGGTTCCGGCTACATCGGACTGGAAGGCGGCGTGCTCTTCCCGAAGGACCAGGACATTGATGCCGTGGTCGACTTCGACGACAATACCGACGTCGCCGACGTCGTCGCCGACAATGTTGCCGGCCTCGACTTCAACACCGGCTATGACCTCGACCTCGTGGGCGGTTACGACTTCGGCATGTTCCGCCTCGAAGCAGAGGTCGGCTACAAGCGCGCCAAGAACGACAACATCACGCTCGACGCGGATGTGCTTGACGAGATCAACGCCGGTGCGGGCACCGACTTCACCAACGAAGATCTCGACCTCGGCGGTTCCGCCAAGGTGTGGTCGTTCATGGCCAACGGCCTGCTCGACTTCGGCGGCAACGGCGGCGTCGGCGGCTATGTCGGCGGCGGTTTCGGTCGCGCCAGCGTCAAGGAATTCGGCGACAGCGACAGCGCCTGGGCGTGGCAGCTCCTCGCCGGCGTCTACGCGCCGGTCAGCAGCAATATCGATGTGGGCCTGAAGTATCGCTACTTCCACACCGGAAAGCTGAATTATTCGGACAGCTTCGCCTTCGACGCGACCGACACCGGCGTCAGCGGAGGTGTCGCGACCTTCGGCATCAACGATCACTTCAGCTCGCACAGCCTTCTCGCGAGCCTGATCTACAACTTCGGCGCGGCCGCTGCTCCGCCGCCTCCGCCGCCTCCGCCTCCGCCTCCGCCGCCGGCTCCTCCGGCGACGCAGACCTGCCCGGACGGGTCGGTGATCCTGGCGACGAGCGCATGCCCGGCTCCGCCGCCTCCGCCTCCGCCGCCGCCGGTCGAGCGCGGCGAGCGCGGACGCTAAGTCCCAAGCCAGCACCTACCCAAGGTCTGGCGATCGAGGTCCCGGGCGAGGCGTCCTGCTTCGCCCGGGACTTTCGCTTTCTGTTGCTGCGCCGCAAGAAGCGCCCCCGGTCGATGCTGCACCGCAACAATTTAGTGGATTGTTACCGTCCGGCGAACTAACCGGCCCCTGCTCCCTCGGGAGTTAGTAAAAGGGGTTATAAATGAAAAAGTATCTGCTTCTCGCCGCCGCGGGTCTCGCGGTGGCGTCTCCTGCTGCGGCGCGAGACGGTGCCGGCTACATCGGCCTCGAAGGCGGCATCCTCTTCCCGAACAACACCGACGTCGACGTCAACGTGACGGCCGACGGCGAAACGATCGCGGACGAGAACAATGCGTTCGAGATCGATTACAACACCGGCTACGACATCGACCTGGTCGGCGGCTATGACTTCGGCATGTTCCGGCTCGAAGCCGAGCTCGGCCTGAAGCGTTCGTCGCTTGACGACGTCGACGTCGACGATTCCGTGCTGGACGCGATCAATGACGAGTTCGACCTCTACCTCACGCAGGACGATCTCGACCTCGGCGGCCACGCCCGCGTCATGTCGGGCATGATCAACGGCCTCGTCGACCTCGGCAACGAGAATGGCGTGAACGGCTTCCTTGGAGCCGGCATCGGCCTCGCCGGCGTCAAGTATAGCGCGTTCGGCGACAGCGACAGCGACAGCGCCTTCGCATGGCAGCTGCTCGCCGGCGTTCGCACCCCGATCAGCGAAAACATCGATCTCGGCCTGAAGTATCGCTACTTCCATACCGGCGACCTGCACTTCAACGACAGCTTCGACTTCGATGACGTGACGTTCGGTGGGCGCCTGTCGGGCCACTACAGCTCGCACAGCCTGCTCGCGAGCCTGGTCTACAACTTCGGCGCGGTAGCGGCTGCTCCGCCCCCGCCGCCTCCGCCGCCGCCGCCGGCAGCTCCGGCGACGCAGACCTGCGCCGACGGTTCGGTGATCCTGGCGACGGACGCATGCCCGCTGCCGCCGGCTCCGCCTCCCCCGCCGCCTCCGGCGAACTCGGGCGAGCGCGGCCGCTAATCGCGAACCTCTCCGCTCACCGCGAGCGGAAGGGGCAACAGGGGGTCCCGGGCGAGGTTTCCGCCTCGCTCGGGATTTTCTGTTCCTGGCTCCCAGAGGGCCAACGACTTGATCATGTGCGCGATTCCGCTATAGGCGCGCTTCGCGTCCGGCCCCGGCCGGTCGCACTCGTCCGAGACAGCTGCCGAGGCCCTCTCTCCGGAGACCCTCTTAATCTGCAGCCTAGACGGGGACAGGAATCACCGGAGCGCGATTTGCGCCCCGTCGTGCGTTGCTGCTGGCAGCGCCATCGATCCAATGCCCCACGGACACGAGCGCTCAGGCGATTTCGCCTGGGTATTTGTTGAACCTCGGCCGGAGTCCGCTTCGGTCGAAATGTTGGAGTTGGCATGGATCGTTCGCAAAAAGCCGATCTGGTTGCCGCGCTGAAGGACGTCTTCTCCGAGACCAGCGTGGTGGTCGTCACCCGCAATCTCGGGCTCTCCGTGGCGCAGTCCACGGAGCTGCGGTTGAAGATGCGCGACGCCGGCGCCCAGTTCAAAGTTGCGAAGAACCGGCTTGCACTCATCGCGTTGGACGGCACGCGTTACAGCCCGATCGGAGACCTTCTGAAGGGTCCGACCGCGCTTGCAACGTCGACCGACCCCGTCGCGGCCGCAAAGGTCGCGGTGGACTTCGCCAAGACGACCGACAAGTTCGAGATCGTCGGCGGCGCGATGGGCGACACCGTGCTCGATGTGAACGGGATCAAGGCGCTTGCCTCGCTTCCGTCGCTCGACGAGCTGCGCGCGACCCTCGTGGGCCTCATCCAGGCTCCCGCGAGCAAGATCGCCCGCACCGTCAACGAGCCCGGCGCGCAGCTTGCCCGGGTCTTCGGCGCCTATGCGGCTCAGGCTGCTTAAGGCCGACCTTTTTCAATCAACGCACGACACATGGGGCGCTGCCCCGCAAAGGAGTATCAAATGGCTGACATTGCAAAGCTGGTCGACCAGCTGTCTGAACTGACCGTCCTCGAGGCCGCGGATCTCGCCAAGGCCCTCGAAGAGAAGTGGGGCGTCTCTGCCGCGGCCGCGGTCGCGGTTGCCGGCCCGGCCGCTGGCGGCGGCGCTGCCGCTCCGGCCGTTGAAGAGAAGGACGAATTCGACGTCATTCTCACCGGCGACGGCGGCAAGAAGATCAACGTGATCAAGGAAGTCCGCGCAATCACCGGCCTTGGCCTGGGCGAAGCGAAGGCGCTGGTCGAAGGCGCGCCGAAGCCGATCAAGGAAGGCGTCAACAAGGACGAAGCCGAGAAGATCAAGAAGCAGATCGAGGAAGCCGGCGGCACCGTCGAGCTCAAGTAAGCTTCCTTTCGGTTTTTGAGTACAAAGGGGCGGCTCCTCCCGGGGTCGCCCCTTTTTGCGTTGGCGGACGTCACCCGTAAAATGGGAGCCTGGTCCACAGGATATTCTGAATGCGCCTGACCCAACCACTCCTGAAATTGCCCATTTCCTTCTCCGAGGAGCGGCTCGCCGCGGAAGTGCAGGCGCTGCCCTCCTCCGCATGGCAGCCGCATCCTTCGAACTTCGAAGGCAATGATGCGGTCAGGCTCGTCACGCCAAGAGGATCGGCGACCGATGATCTCGCGGGACCGATGTTCCCGACCGAGGCGCTCCGCGCCTGTCCCTACATCATGCAAATCATGGCCGAGCTCGGCGCTGTGTGGGGCCGCAGCCGCCTGATGGGCCTGGGGCCGGGACGCGAAGTGCCGCCGCACGTGGACAGCCATTATTACTGGCGCACGCACTTGAGGATACACATCCCGGTCATCACCAACCCGAAGGTGACCTTCATGTGCGCCGACCAGTCCGTGCACATGCAAGCCGGAGAGTGCTGGGCATTCGACTCCTACCACGGCCACGGCGTCCGCAACGATGGGGACGAAAGGCGGGTCCATCTCGTCCTCGACACCGTGGGAGGGGCACGATTGTGGGACTTGGTTGATGGCGCGCAAAATGGAGGCGCGGATGAGTTCTTCCTTGAACCGGATAGCCGTGCCGCCGAGCCGATCGCCTATGAACAGGTCAATTCTCCCAAGGTCATGTCGCCGTGGGAGATCCGCGGTCATCTCGCCTTCCTTCGCGAACATGTGCTGCCCCACCCCCAGCTCAACGATGTTTGGCGAGCGCTGGATCGGTTCGTCACAAGCTGGATGGCCGCGTGGGCGCGCTTTGGAACGTCCGACGAGGGCCTCCCCTTGTACCGCGAACTGACCCAGGAAATCATCGCGGAGCTGACGGCCTTGCGCGGGGGCGGGATCCTCCTCGACAACAGCAAGGCCTTGTACCGATTCCTGAACGAGATGATCTTCATAAATGCGGTAGCGCAGCGACCCGACGAGCTGGTCGCGCCCGAAACCTGCCCAAAGGCGGAGCAGCTTGCTTCGTGACTTCAGTGCGTGCCGCGGCTAACAGACCGGGCGGCCGATTCTAGCGGCAGGCAATCACAACAAACTGGATGTGGAGTTCGTCAAACATGGCGGAAGGAAGTGTCGCGGCGGATCAGCTGCGGCTGTTCATCGAGCGGATCGAACGTCTCGAGGAAGAGAAGAAGGGCATCGCTGACGATGTCCGCGACGTCTATGCCGAGGCCAAGGCCAACGGTTACGACCCGAAGATCATGCGGATGATCGTGCGCCTGAGGAAAATGGAGACCCATACCCGCCAGGAACAGGATGCCGTGCTCGAGACCTATCGCGCGGCGCTCGGTTTGGAATAAGAAACAGCCATGGCGGGCCATTCCAAATTCAAGAACATCATGTACCGGAAGGGGGCGCAGGATAAGAAGCGCTCAGCCCTCTTCTCCAAGCTGAGCCGCGAGATCACGGTCGCGGCGAAGATGGGCTTGCCCGATCCGGACGCGAATGCGCGGCTGCGTGCCGCGGTGATCGCGGCTCGCGCGCAGTCGATGCCGAAGGACAACATCCAACGGGCGATCGACAAGGCGACAGGCAACGATGCCGAGAATTACGAGGAGATCCGTTACGAGGGCTTCGGTCCTGGCGGAGTGGCGCTGATCGTCGAAGCGCTATCCGACAATCGCAACCGGACCGCGACCAACGTCCGCACGGCCTTTTCGAAGAATGGCGGCAACCTCGGCGCGAGCGGAAGCGTGAGCCACGGATTCGAGCGGCTTGGCCTGATCGAATATCCGGCGAGCGCCGGCGATGCCGACAAGGTGCTCGAGGCAGCGATCGAGGGCGGCGCGGACGACGTCGAAAGCGACGAGGACGGCCACCGCATCTGGACCAGCATCGACAGCCTCCACGAGGTCGCGCGCGCACTGGAGCCGATGCTCGGCGAGGCCGAGGGCGCGAAGCTAGCCTGGAAACCGTCGACTGAGGTCGAAGTCCGTGGCGGCGACGCCGAGCAGCTGATGAAGCTGATCGACACGCTCGAGGAAGACGACGACGTCCAGACCGTCTGGGGCAATTACGACGTGCCCGAGGAAGAGCTCGAGAAGCTGGCCTGACGTGAAGATCCTCGGCCTCGACCCAGGACTTGGGACGACCGGCTGGGGCTTGATCGAGGCCGAAGGCAATCGCCTCCGCCACATCGCGAATGGGCAACTGAAGACGGACACGACAGCGGAGCTGCCGCGCCGGCTGGCACATCTTGCGAACCAGCTCGACGCCCTGGTCGCCGATCGGAAGCCGGACACCGCTGCCGTCGAGGAAGTGTTCGTCAACAAGAACCCGCAGTCGACGCTGAAGCTCGGCCAGGCGCGCGGGGTCGTGATCATGGTCGCGGCGCGCGGCGGCCTCGACGTTGCGGAATATGCCGCCCGGCTGGTCAAGAAAGCGGTCGTCGGCAACGGCAATGCCGAAAAGGTCCAGGTCCATGCAATGGTTGCGCGCCTGCTGCCTGGGGCGCCGATCGCCGGTCCCGACGCCGCCGATGCGCTGGCCGTGGCGATTACCCATGCTCACCACTTGGCGAGCAAGCGCTCCGGCATTAGCCGTTAGACAATGATCGCGCGTCTTACTGGAACGCTTGCCGAGATCGGCGCAGACGGCGCCGTCATCGACGTTGGTGGCGTCGGTTATCTCGTGCACATGAGCGGACGCACGCTCGATGCGATCGGGCCGCTCGGGGGCGAAGTGCTGATCCTGACCGAGCTGCAGGTCCGGGAGGATGCCTGGACCTTGTTCGGCTTCGGGTCGGCCGTGGAACGCGATGCGTTCCGGGCCCTGACCAGCGTGCAGGGCGTCGGCGGACGGCTCGCCCTTGCGATCCTCTCCGTCCTTTCGCCGGACGACCTCGCGCGCGCAATCAGCCAGGGAGACAAGGCGATGATCGGCCGCGCGAACGGCGTCGGGCCCAAGCTGGCGATGCGCATCGCCAACGAGCTCCAGGGCAAGCTTGGCGTGGCGGGCCTCGGCGCTTCGCTTTCTCCTGCTCCGCGCGCGGGAGCAGCCGCGGATGCGCTGTCAGCTCTGTCGAACCTCGGGTTCAAGCCCGCCGAAGCGAGCGCGGCGGTCAATGCGGCCCAGGACGAGCTCGGCGCGGACGCTTCGCTCGATGCGCTGGTTCGACTGGCGCTTAAAAAGGCAGCCAAGTAGGAGATTCCCCGGACGTATTGCTGCGCTCAATGCTGCAATGACTGTCACGGAACTGACATCAATCCGTTCGAGGGTCGGATGCGATGATCATAGCGGTTTACAGCGCGAAAGGCGGCGTCGGGAAGACGACGCTTGCAGTGAACCTCGCCTGGGCGAGCGCGGCGCTGTCGAAGCGGCGGACATTGCTGTGGGACCTCGATGCCCAGGGCGCGGCCAGCTACATCCTGGGCCAAGAACCCCTCAGCAAAGGCGCGCGATCGAGCATCACGCGCGACGGCGATGCCGCAAGCTTGATCAAACCCTCGAACACGGCGGGCATCGACATCCTTCCGGCGGACGACAGCCTGCGCTCGCTCGACTATGCGTTTCACGACCTCGGAAAGCGCAAGCGCCTCGCGAAGGTCGCCGCCGAGCTCGAGCGCGACTACGACCGGATCGTAATCGACTGCCCCCCGGGCCTGACCGATACGTCCGACCAGATCCTGCGCGCATCCGACCTGGTGGTTGTCCCCGTCATTCCTTCCGCGCTGTCGCAGCGCTCGCTCGACGTCATCAAGGCCCATGTGGCGCGCAAGAAAGGGCCCAAGGTGACGCTCGCCCCGGTATTCTCGATGGTCGATCGCCGGCGCGCGATCCACCAGGCGGAGCTAGAGAAACACAAAGGCTGGCCGACCATTCCGATGGCCAGCGCATACGAGCGGATGAGCGACCTGCGCGCGCCGATCGGCGAGCTGCTGCCTCGATCGGCCGCGCCGGTCGAAGCCGTTGCGCAGCTTTGGCGAAGGATCGAAAGGGCGCTGAACAAATGATGGAACGCACTGCATCCTGCCGCTGCGGGCAGCTGAAAGCGACGACGAGGGGCGAGCCGGTCCGGATGTCCGTTTGCCACTGCCTCAATTGCAAGAAGCGCTCAGGCAGCGCCTTTGCCGCGCAGGCCCGCTGGCCGAAGGCGGATGTGGGGATAGAGGGCCGCTCGGAAACCTTCATCAAGGTCGCCGACAGCGGCAATCGGGCCACCTTTCATTTCTGCCCCGAATGCGGGTCCGACGTTTATTATGAGATCGACGGCAAGTTCGACGACAAGTTCGACGATCTGATCGCCGTCCCACTCGGCGCGTTCGACGACCCCTATTTCTTCAAGCCCGGTTACTCGGTCTGGGAGTCGCGCAAGCACCACTGGGTCGAGGTAACAGGGGACATCGAGCACATGTGATCACCCGTCCCAAGCGTCCTTGTATACCCGCAGGAAATTGCCGCCGAACAATTTCTCCAGCCGCGTCTGGGTCCAGCCCCGCTTCGCCAGGTCACCCGCCAGGCGCCGGTAGCGGTCGATACTGTTATAGTCCGAGAGCAAGGGATAGACGCCGATCGCCTCGCCCGGCGAGGCTATGCCGGCATCGATGCGCTGCTTCTGCCACTCGTCGAGCTTTTTCCTCGTCTCAGCGTCGAGCATTGTCGGAAGCACGCCATTGTCGGTGCCGATGCCGACATGATCCTCACCCGCGACCTTCGCCACATGCTCGATATGGGCAATGAGGTCGGTTCCTTTCGGGTGGCTGTCGAGCGTCAGGAACGGCATGAAATAGACGCCGACGACGCCACCCTTGTCCGCAACCGCCTTGATCGTTTCATCAGCCGTGTTGCGGGGATGATCGGTAAGCGCCTTCGCGCCGGTATGGCTGATCACGAGCGGACGTTTGGCGTGCGCGGCAGCCTCGGCCATGGTGCGCGCTCCGCCGTGGCTGAGATCGAGTAGCAGCTTCTCTGCCTCGATCCGCTCGATCGTCGCGCGGCCGAGCTTCGAAAGCCCCGCATTGGCAGGCTCGAGCGCACCATCGCCGGCGAGGTTGCGATTGTTGTAGGTGAGCTGGACGGTCATCACCCCGTCCTTCTTCAACTGCGCCAGGCGATCGAGCTCAGGGCCGACCATGGACGTGTCCTGGGTACCAAGGATAACGCCGAACATGCGTGAGCGCTTGGCCTCCAGGATATCGGCGGCGCGGCGAACCAGAAGCAGGCGGTCGGGATTTGCACCCAGGAGGTCGTGCCTAGCGGCGATGTCCTTTTGATATTCGGCCCAGCCGTCGGCCGAGTTGCCCACCGGAAAGACGGTGTCGCGGACGACCGTAACGCCGGTCGCGAGCGTCTCTTTCCACGCGCGGTCGCTCAATCGGGTGACGCCCTCGGTCCCATAGGGATCGTCGGTGCCGCCAAGGGCATCGATGACGATCGCCCGGTCGAACCAGTCCCCGCCCGCCTTGCGCGCCAGGGCGGGCGCCGAGGCGAGCACCGCGGCGCCTCCAATCATCATGGACCGCCGATCGACCTGCATGCCCCTTCCCCCTCACGCTTCTTGTCGAGCGCCCATGCATCTGCGAATCAGGGAGCGATGGCAACCGACCCCGCCCGCATCACCACGCCCGAGCGCACCAGCGAGGATGCGGACGCGGCGCTTCGCCCAAAGAGCCTCGACGAGTTCATCGGCCAGCAGGCCGCGCGCGAGAATCTGCGCGTGTTCGTCCATGCCGCAAAGGGACGGGGCGAGGCGCTCGACCATGTGCTGCTCCACGGCCCTCCCGGGCTCGGCAAGACCACGCTCGCCGGGATCCTCGCGCGGGAAATGGGGGTGGGCTTCCGGGCCACGTCCGGTCCGGTGATCGCCAAGTCCGGCGACCTTGCGGCGCTGCTGACCAACCTCGAGGACGGCGACGTCCTCTTCATCGACGAGATCCACCGGCTCAATCCGGCGGTCGAGGAGGTGCTCTACCCGGCCATGGAGGACCGGGCTTTGGACCTGATGATCGGCGAAGGACCGTCAGCGCGCTCGGTTCGGATTGAGCTGCCGCGCTTCACGCTCATCGGCGCAACGACGCGGCAGGGTCTGCTGACGACACCGCTTAGGGATCGCTTCGGCATTCCGGTGAGGCTGAACTTCTACACTGTCGAAGAGCTGGAGCAGGTCATCCGCCGTGCGGCGCGCCTTCTCGGCGCCGAGCTCAACGACGACGGCGCGCGGGAGATTGCGCGCAGGTCGCGCGGGACCCCGCGAATCGCCGGGCGGCTGCTCAGGCGCGTGCGGGATTTCGCACATGCCTCCGGCAGCGACACGATCACCGCCGATGCGGCAGACCGCGCCTTGTCGCGGCTCGAAATCGATGCGCTCGGCCTGGATGCCATGGACCGGCGCTATCTGACGATGATCGCCGATCTCTACGGGGGCGGGCCGGTCGGTGTGGAGACGCTTGCCGCCGGACTGTCGGAGCCGCGCGACACGATCGAGGACGTGATCGAGCCTTTCCTCATTCAGCTGGGCCTCATCGCTCGCACTGCACGAGGGCGCTGCCTGAACGGCCGCGGCTATGCCCATCTTGGGCTGCCGGTACCGAAAGGAGGCCAGGCGGGATTGTTCGACCAGGGAGCGTCACCCAAGTAATGCGTGCCTTCATTCTTGCCGCTGCCGCGCTTGCCGCAGCGGCCCCCGCCGGCGCCCAGACGCGAGCGGCCGCTGCAGCCCCAGATTATGCAAAAGACTCCGGCTGGCTCTGCTTGCCCGGCCGGGCCGACATCTGCTCCACGCCGCTGCCGACCACGGCGCTCAATTCGAACGGTTATGGCTCCGTGGGTCGTAGCACCGTCGCCAATAATCCCGCGATCGACTGCTTCTACGTCTATCCGACGGTTTCCAGCGATGCGGGGCTAAACAGCGACATGAATCCGGGTCGCGAGGAAAAGCTGGCCACCGAGAGCCAGTTCGCTCGCTTTGCCGGCGTCTGCCGTCCCTTCGCTCCCGTCTATCGCCAGATGACCCTCGCGTCGGTCGCGGCTTATGCGGCCGGCGTCGACATCACGCAGGCGGCGGTTCTGGCTTATGGCGACGTGGTCGCGGCCTGGCGCAATTACATCGCCACCAGGAACGCAGGCCGTCCGTTCGTGCTGATCGGGCACAGCCAGGGCAGCCTGATGATCCAGCAGCTGATCGCGCGCGAGATCGAAACCAAGCCCGACGTCGCGCGGCGGATGAAGCTGGCCATCATACCGGGTTACAACGTGCTGGTCCCGCAGGGGCGCCTGGTCGGCGGAACGTTCAAGAAAACGCCCTTGTGCAACGGCCCAAGCCAGACCGGCTGCGTCATCACCTGGACGAGCTTTCGCGAGAAGAACGCGCCGCCCCCCGGAGCCATCTTCGGCTATGCCGACAAACCGGGGATGACGGTCGCTTGCGTCAATCCGGCTCGGCCCGGCTCGCGTAACTGGGAGAGCCTCGACAGCTATTTCTTCACCCGCTCGACCTTGCCGGTCCCCGGCGGTCCGGTGCAATGGTCGACCGACGGCGCGCCGCCGACCCCCTATGTCCGGACGGAAGGTCTGGTCTCGGCACGGTGCGTCAACGAGGGGCAGCGAGGCTATCTGTCGGTGCGCACCAACGCGGATCCGAAGGACAAGAGGACCGACCGCATCGGCGGCGAAGTGGCGGTGCTTGGCATGTTCCTGCCCGGCTGGGGAATGCATCTCGCCGATATGGCCATCGCCGAGGGCGACCTGATGAGACAGGTCGGAGACCGCGCGGGCAAATGACAGATTTCGACACCCCCTATCGCGGCGGCTTCATCGGGCCGGAGCATCACTTCGCCCTCACCGTCTATTTCGAGGATACGGACACCGCAGGCGTCGTCTATTACGCCAATTATCTGAAGTTCATGGAGCGGGCGCGCTCGGACATGCTGCGTGCGGTTGGGGTCGACCAGCGCGATGTGCTCGATGGCGGCGGCGGCGCTTATTATGTCGCGGAGGCGAACATCAGATATCTCAGGCCCGCGCGGCTTGGCGATGACCTGGTCGTCGTCAGCACCGTCGACATTGTCCGAGCTGCATCGGTCCAGATTCATCAGCGAGTCATCCGGGGCAGTGAACTGTTGACCGATGGACGGGTGACCGCGGCGTTCCTGGATGCGAACGGGCGTCCGCAGCGGCAACCCAAGGAATGGGTCGAGAAGTTCAACGGGATCATCAACCGGAAGTGAAAAAGCTATTGATATCGATGCTGGCGGCGGCCGTCGCCGTGCCAGCAGCCGCGCAGCAGGCCGTGCCCGTGATTGCGGTGCCGCCCTTGTCCTCGCCCGCGGACAAGCAGACTAGCGCCGGAAGCACGCTGGCGATCGCCTGGCAGGCGACAGAATTGATCGCACAGGATCTCCGCACGACCAGCGAAGTGCTTGCGCTGCCGCCGAACCAGCAGAAAGACTTCTATTCCTATCCGGAAGTCACGGCGCCGACTTTTTCTCGATGGCGAGCAAAAGGCGCAAAGGCGCTGCTCACTGGCTTCGTCCAGGCCAGGCCAGACGGCCGTCTCGCCGTCGGCTGCTATGTCTACGATACCGAAAAAGGCACCGAACTGGGCCGCACGGGCTTCGTCGTCGCTCCAGACGACTGGCGGCGCGCAGCGCATAAATGCTCGGGCCTTGCTTATAAGAGCCTGACGGGCGCGCCGGGCATCTTCGACACGCGCATCGCCTATGTCGCAAGGACCGGTTTCGGCACGGCGCAATCGAGCCGCATCGCGACGATGGACAGCGATGGACTCAACCACAGCTATGTAACGCCTCCGGACGGGCTGGTGACGACGCCCAGATTGTCGCCGGACGGGGAGCGCCTCGCCTATGTGAGCTTCAGTGGCGGACAACCGCACATCCTGGTGCGCGACCTGGATTCGAACGAGGAACGCCCGCTCGCCGGGACCAGCTTGCCGAGCTTCTCGCCTCGCTTTTCGCCGGACGGCAACCGCGTCGTCTTCTCGATGACCAACGGCGGGAACACAGACATTTACGTGACAGGCGCAACCGGGGGTTATCCGCAGCGCCTCACGACCTCACCGGGAATCGACACGAGCCCGAGCTTCTCGCCCGACGGGCGCAGCATCCTTTTCGAAAGCGATCGCTCTGGAACTCAGCAGCTGTACGTCATGAGCGCCGACGGATCGAACCAGCGCAGGATCAGCTTCGGCGGGGGCTGGTATGCCGCCCCCGAGTGGAGCCCGGATGGAGAGATGATCGCATTTACGAGCCGCGGAAACGACGGATTGCGAGTAGGCATCATGAAGGCAGACGGGACCGATGCCCGTGTGCTTACCAGCGGGCCACGCGACGAGGGCGCCAATTGGGCCGCGAGCAGCCGCGAACTCATTTTCCAGCGCGTTGATGTTGCGGGCCGGCCCGGAATTTATCGCGTGACCTTGTCAGGAGGGGAGCCGCGCAAAGTGACTGTCCCGCAGGACGCCGCGGACCCCGACTGGTCGGGGGCGCGCGAATGACACGGCCGCCAGTCTTTCTGGCCGCGGTTGGCCTCCTCATCGGCGCCGAGGCGAGCGCCCAGCTTCGAGTGCCGCCTGTGGTACAGCGGGTGCTGCCCGGACGGCAGCCGGCGCAACCCGTGCTGGTCGGCATCGATGCTCTTCGTGCGGATTTCCTTGCGCGCACCGGGGGCAACACGGTCTATTTCGCTGGGGACAGCTTCGGCCTCGTTCCCGCCGCCAAGACCAATCTCACGGCGCAGGCGCAGTGGCTAAGGCAGCATCCCGAGGTGGTGGTCAGCATCGAGGGGCATGCGAGCCCGCTCGACACGCGCGACCATGCGCTGGCCCTCGGAGCTCGGCGGGCGCAGGAGGTCCGCGATTTCCTCGTTCTGATGGGCGTTCCCGCCGCCCAGCTGACAGCCGTCAGCCTGGGCAAGGAGCGGCCGGTCGGCGCCAACTCCCGCGTGGAGACGATACTGGTTCGTTAAGCGGCGCGGCGCTGATAGCCGCAAGCGCTAAGCCAGGCCCGCGCCTGACGTTGTGCTTCGGCGATCTCTCGAGCGGTCATCTCGGCTGCGATCTCGGCACGGCATTGCTGCCCGCGAGTGCAACCCGACAGCGCCGCCAGATTGAACCATTTGTGCGCTTCGATCAGGTCGACCGCAGCTCCGCCGCGACCCGTGGAATAGGTCACGCCAAGCTCGAACAATGCGTCGACGTCGCCGTTTTCCGCGTCTGCAAGACGGCTGCGGATCAGGAACTCCGCGCTCTTCTGGCTGATGGCACCCATGAATTGTCCCCCTCAATCCTTTATGAGGACAAATTCGTCCGCCGATCCCAAAGAAATGGTTAACGGCGAAAAACCATGATCAGACGGAGATATTGTCGATTAGCCGCGTCGTGCCGATCACGGCCGCAGCAATCAGGCGCATTGCACCCGCCGGAGCTTCGATCGGCTCGAGCGTGTCAGCATCCACCAGCGCGAAATAATCGGTCCGGGAAAAGCCGGCGTCGACGAGCGAGCTTCGCGCTGCCTGCAGGACATCGGCGACGGAGCTACCGCCAAGGATCTTTTCGCGCGCATCATGGAGCGCACGAGGCAGCGCCAGCGCATGCTGCCGCTCGTCAGCAGACAAATATGCGTTGCGCGACGACAGAGCCAGGCCGTCCGGTTCGCGCACCGTCGAGACACCAACGATCTCGACCCCGAGACCAAGGTCCGCAGCCATTCGCCGGATTACGGCGAGCTGCTGGAAATCCTTCTCGCCGAACAGCGCCACATCGGGCCGCATCGCGAGCAACAGCTTCGCGACTACGGTAGCCACGCCGTCGAAATGGCCGGGGCGCGCCTCGCCCTCCCATCGCTCGCTGATGCCGGAGACGCGGACCGTCGTCGCGAAACCTTCGGGGTAAATGTCCCTGACCGCGGGCATCCACAACAAGTCGCAGCCGGCCTCTTCGAGCATGGATGCGTCTTCGGCCTCACGCCGAGGGTAGCGGCTGAAATCCTCCGACGGTCCGAACTGTGTCGGATTGACGAAGATGGTCGCCGCGACCCGGTCGGCCCTGCGCTTCGCTTCGGTGACCAGCGCGATGTGGCCGGCGTGGAGCGCGCCCATGGTCGGCACGAGGGCCAATGTCGCCCCGCCGCGCAGTTTTTCGCGCACAAACGCCAATTCTTCACTGCTACGAACGGTTTGCACGCGGGCGCGGCCTCTTATAAACCTGTTAACGGGGCGGCGTTTCGATGCCGTAGGGGAAAAGATCAAGCCATGAGCCAACCGCATTTCATCGTCTTCGCCAATGAAAAGGGCGGAACCGGCAAGTCGACCACGGCAGTCCATACGGCCGTCGCGCTCGCGGCTTCCGGCCATCGGGTCGCGGCTCTGGACCTCGACAGCCGCCAGCGGACGATGACGCGCTATCTCGAAAACCGCGACGCCACGATGCGCCGGCTCGCGAAAGATCTGCCGCAGGCATCCTACGAGGTGCTCGAGGATCACACCGAAGACGCGCTTGCAGCGGCGATCGACCGACTTTCGATGGAAGCGGACGTGCTGGTCGTCGACACGCCGGGCCGCGACGATGAGCTGGCACGTTCCGCGATCCTGCGCGCCGACACGCTCGTCACGCCAATGAACGACAGCTTCGTGGACCTCGACCTGATCGGCCAGGTGCATCCGGAAAATTACAAGATCACCAAGCCGAGCTTCTATGCCGAGCTGATCTGGAACAGCCGGACGGCGCGCGCCAAGCAGACCGGCAAGAGCGTCGACTGGGTCGTGCTTCGCAACCGCCTGCAGCATATCGAGAGCCACAATTTGCGACGCGTCGGAGCCGCGCTCGACGAGCTGGCCCGCCGCGTGGGCTTTCGAGTCATTCCCGGCCTGGGCGAGCGCGTCATCTACCGCGAGCTGTTCCCGAAAGGCCTGACCCTGCTCGACCTGCAGCAGCTGGGCGAAGTCGGCATTGCCCACATCACGGCCCGGCAGGAGCTGCGCGAGATGATCGCCGGCCTCGGAATCCCCGGCCAGGAAGAGCAGAAGCTGGCCGCCGTCGGTTGAACCAAAGCGCCGCCCCTGCGTAAGGCGGCGAAATGACTCACCGGTTCAACCCCACCATCCTCCGCGAATATGACATTCGCGGAATCGTCGGAGACACGCTGACCGAGGCCGACGCCTACGCGCTCGGCCGGACGTATGCGGCGCTCGCTCGTGATGAAGGCGCGCAGCGCATCGCCGTCGGCCGTGACGGACGGACGCACAGCGGGGCACTCGAAGCGCAGCTCGTGCGCGGGTTGACCGAAGGGGGCGTGGACGCGGTCATGGTGGGGATGGGCCCCTCGCCCATGCTCTATTTCGCGACCTATCACCTCGATGTGGACGGAGGCATCCAGGTCACGGGCAGCCACAATCCGGCCGACTACAACGGGTTCAAGCTGCTCCTCAAAGGCCGGTCCGTCTTCGGCGCCGAAATTCAGGCGATTGGGCGCCGCGCCGCAGCCGGCGACTGGAGCCAAGGCTCGGGCACGATCGAGGAAGTCGATGTTCGCAGCGCCTACGTGGATCGATTGCTCGAAGGCTTCTCGGGCAATGCCTATAGGGTCGGCTGGGATGCGGGCAACGGCGCGGCGGGGCCAGTCCTCGACATGCTCGTCGACCGGCTACCCGGACAGCACCACGTGATCTTCAGCCAGGTCGACGGCAATTTCCCGAACCACCACCCCGATCCCACGGTCGAAGCCAATCTCGCCGACCTCAAGGAACTGGTTGCGAGCGAGCAGCTCGATTTCGGGATCGCCTTCGACGGGGACGGCGACCGTATCGGCGCGGTCGACGGCACCGGTCGCGTGATCTGGGGAGACCAGTTGCTGATGATCCTCGCCGAACCGGTGCTGAAGGAGCGGCCGGGCGCTACGATCATCGCCGACGTCAAGGCGAGCCAGATGTTCTTCGACCGCGTCGCCGAGCTGGGCGGAACGCCGCTGATGTGGAAGACCGGGCACAGCCTCATCAAGTCCAAGATGAAGGAAACGGAAGCACCGCTTGCGGGCGAGATGAGCGGGCACATCTTCTTCAAGCATCGCTGGTACGGTTTCGACGACGCCCTCTACGCCGCAATCCGGCTGATCGAGGCGGTCAGCGCCTCGGGCCGCTCGCTCACCGGGATCATGGATGCCATGCCGAAGACCATGGCCACCCCGGAAATGCGCTTCCAGGTCGACGAGAGCCGCAAGTTCACGATCGTCGATGAGGTCCGCGACCGCCTGTCCGCGGACGGCGCCAAGGTGGACGACACTGACGGGGTGCGGGTGAGCACGGGCGACGGCTGGTGGCTGCTCAGGGCGTCGAATACGCAGGATGTCCTCGTTGCGCGCGCCGAAGCCAAGGACGAAGCAGGCGTTGAGCGCCTCGTTGCGCAGATCGACGAGCAACTCGCCAAGTCCGGCGTGAAGCGCGTCGAGATTGCTCACTAGCGACGGATCGTCTTGAGTGACTGGCGCACGCCGTTGCTGTATGGCGGCGTCATGCTGGAGCAAATGTCTCCACGTCACCGCGATCACGAGCGGGAACGGCTCCAACTCATGTTCGAGCACGCTCCCGGCTTCATGCTTCTCGTGGAGGGTCCGAGCCACAGGATCGCGATCGCCAACCGTGCCTTTTCCAACATGGTCGGCGGTCGTGAGCTGGCCGGGAAAATCCTGTCCGACGGCCTTCCCGAATTCATTGAGCAGGGCGTGGACGAGATTCTCGATGGCGTGACCCGCTCGGGCGAGGCGTTCGTTGCGCAGGGCATGCCTCTGGCGGTCGAACGGTCGGACGGCTCGATGGAAGAGATCCTGGCCGATGTCGTCTTCCAGCCGATCCCACCGTCGGAGGGACATCCCGCCGGCGTCTTCATCCAGGGCCAGAATGTCACCGATGACAAAAGGAGCCAGGCGCTGCGCACGGCGCACAGCAAGGTGCTCGAGCTGGCGATCGGCGACAGCCCATTGGAAGAGACGCTGAGCGCACTGATCGACATCGTCGAATCGTCGTCGAGCACGGGCGTCATGGGCTCGATCCTGCTGCTCGACCCGGACGGCAAGCATTTGCGCCACGGCGCCGCGCCCAGCCTGCCAAAAACTTACATGAAGGCGATCGACGGAGCCGAGATCGGCGCCTGCTGCGGCTCCTGCGGCACCGCCGCATACCTCGGCGCCGCGGTGTTCGTGTCCGACATCGCGACCGATCCCCTATGGGCGGACTACAAGCAGCTGGCCTTGCCGCACGGTCTGCGCGCCTGCTGGTCGATCCCGATCCTGACCCGCGGGCGGAAGGTGCTGGGCACGTTCGCAATGTACCATCGCGAGCCGCGCGAGCCGACGATCCGCGACCTGCTGCTCGTCGACCTCATTACCCAGACCGCGGCGCTGGTGATCGACAGGGATCGCGCGCTCAGGGAGCTACAGCACATCAGGCTCGGGCAAGCGTCGGGTCAGTCGTCTTCGTCCTCGTAGCCCACCAGGTTCAGCTCGCACGCCTTGATCTGGTGCGTCATGCACCAATGCTTGAGCGCTTCCTCGCGACCGTGCGTGATCCACACTTCTGCCGGCGCGAGCTCGCGGATTGTTATCGTAAGCTCATCCCAGTCGGCATGATCGGAGATGATCAGCGGAAGCTCGACGTTCCGCTGGCGCGCGCGCTGTCGGATCCGCATCCAGCCTGAAGCCATCGCCGTTACCGGATCGGGTAGACGCCGGGACCAGCGGTCGTTGAGCGCTCCCGGCGGTGCGATCACGACATGGCCAGCCATCTCCTGCTTGGACGCGCCACCGGTATGGCGAAGTTCGCCAAGCGCGATGCCGAAGCTTTCGTAGAGCTGGTTCAATCGCTCGATCGCGCCGTGGAAATAGATCGGATCGTGGTGCCCCCGCGCGCGGAGCTCGGTGATGATGCGCTGCGCCTTGCCGAGCGCATAAGCACCTACGAGCACGCACCGGCTCGGGTCCGAGTGGAGGCGGTGAAGCAGCCTGTCGATCTCGCTGCCGGTGTCGGGATGACGGAAGACCGGCAATCCAAACGTCGCCTCAGTGATGAAGATGTCACAGGGAACGGGCACGAAGCACGGGCAGGAGGGATCCGGCCTGCGCTTATAGTCTCCCGACACGACCACGCGTTCGCCCTTGTGCTCCATCACGATCTGGGCGGAGCCAAGCACATGGCCGGCGGGGACGAACCTGACGTCCACACCGCCGACGCGAATGGTTTCGTCATAGGCAATCCCCTGCCCGCGCGGCTGCGGTCCGTAGCGCGTTGCCATGATCGCCAGCGTCTCCGGAGTGGCAAGCACCGCGCCATGTCCACCGCGGGCATGGTCAGAGTGGCCATGCGTGACCCATGCCCGATCCTTCGGCTGCGACGGATCGATCCACGCGTCCGCGGGACGGACGTAAATCCCTTCCGGGTGGGACTCGATCCAGGAACCTAAGCGCGCCATTGCGAGCTATATAAGCGAACGACACTAGAGTTCCCGCGGGAGGAGACGCTTATGGATGAATCTATGTGGGGGATCGTGAATATCCTTGGGCCGGCGATACTGCTCATCGTGCTGGTCTGGCTGGTGATGCGGAAGCGATCGACCGGAAAGACGGGCCGGACCGAGCAGGCCACGCGCGATCTGTATCGCGAGGAGGAGGAGCGCCGCCGCGAGGGAACCGACGAACTCTGAGCGCGCCCACGCTTCCAGGCGTCGTCCAGCAATGGTTTGAACGAAAGGGCTGGGAGCCGCGCCGCCACCAGCTCGAGATGCTGGAGCTTGCGCGGCGGGGACGGAGCGCATTGCTCGTTGCAGCGACTGGCTCAGGGAAGACGCTTGCGGGTTTCCTCCCAACCATCTGCGAGCTGGCGGAAGACCCGAACGAAGGCCTCCACACGCTCTACGTTTCGCCGCTCAAGGCGCTTGCAGTCGACGTCCAGCGCAACCTGATCGGCCCGATTGAGGAAATGGACCTGCCGATCCGTGTCGAGACGCGGACCGGCGACACGCCATCCGACCGAAAGGCCCGGCAGCGGGTCAAGCCGCCGCAGATCCTGCTCACGACGCCGGAATCGCTGAGCCTTCTGCTCAGTTATCCCGACGCGTCGACCATGTTCGAAGGACTGCGCGCGATCGTCGTCGACGAGCTGCACGGCTTCGCGAAGGAAAAGCGCGGCGACCTGCTCTCCCTGTCGATGGCGCGCCTGCAAAAGCTGGCCCCGAGCCTGCGCCGCGTCGGGTTGTCGGCCACGATCAGCGACCCCGACGCCTACCGTTCCTGGCTCGCGCCAGGCGCCGACATGGATTTGGTCGACGTGGTCATCGGCGACCCGGGTGCGGAGCCCGACCTTTCAATCCTCATCCCGGAGAACAAGATCCCCTGGGGCGGCCACAGCGGGCGGCATGCGGCGCGCGAGGTCATGGACCTGATCGAGGCGCACAAGACGACGCTGGTTTTCTGCAACACGCGCAGCCTCGCCGAGCTTATCTTCCAGGACCTCTGGGCGGTAAACGAGAAGGCGCTGCCAATCGGCATCCATCACGGTAGCCTCGCGGTCGAAGCTCGACGGAAGGTCGAGGCGGCGATGGCTGCCGGGAAATTGCGCGGCCTGGTCGCGACCGCGAGCCTCGATCTCGGGATCGACTGGGGCGACGTCGACCTGGTCGTCCAAATGGGCGCTCCAAAGGGCAGTTCGCGGCTCCTTCAGAGGATCGGGCGCGCCAACCACCGGCTCGACGAGCCTAGCAAGGGCACGATCGTGCCGGGCAACCGGTTCGAATATCTCGAAGCGCGAGCGGCTCTCGATGCGATCGACGACGGCGAGCTCGACCCGGAGGTCTTCCGCCCCGGAGCGCTCGACGTGCTTGCGCAGCATATCCTCGCCATGGCGGTCGCCGCTCCGTTCCAGCAGCAGGAATTATTGGCCGAAGTGCGCTCCTCCGCGCCCTATGCCGGGCTGAAGGACGAGACGTTCGAGGAGATCCTGAGCTTCATTGCGACCGGCGGCTATGCATTGAAGGCCTACGATCGTTTCCGACGGCTCGTTCCCGAGCCCGGCGGAATGTGGCGCATCGCCCGTCCGCAAATCGCGCAGCAGCATCGCCTCAATGCCGGGGTCATCGTCGAGCAGCCGTTGCTGACCGTGCGTTTTCGCAACGGCCGCAAGCTCGGCACGATCGAGGAAGGTTATGCGTCCACGCTCGCTCCGGGCGACCATTTCTACTTCTCTGGCCTCAGCCTCGAGGTCGAGCAGTTCAAGGACACGGACATCATTGTCCGGGCGTCATCCAAAACCGCGCGGATCGTCACTTACGGCGGTCAACGCATGTCGATGTCCACCCATCTTGCGAACCGCGTGCGTCACATGCTGTGCGACCGCAACGACTGGCACCGTTTCCCCGACGACGTGCGCGACTGGCTGGAGGTCCAGTCGGAGCGCTCCGTGCTTCCCGAGCCGCACCAACTTCTGGTCGAGACCTTCCCGCACGAAGGCCGCCACTACATGGTCGCCTACAGCTTCGAAGGGTGGAACGCGCATCAGTCGCTCGGCATGCTGATCACGCGGCGCATGGAAAGCGCCGGCCTCAAGCCGCTGGGATTCGTCGCCAACGATTACGGCCTCGCCTGTTACGGTCTGGAGTCCATCCGCGATCCGAAGGCGCTCTTTTCGTCCGACATCCTGGAGCAGGAGTTCGTCGACTGGGTCGAGAATTCCATGCTCCTGAAGACCGCGTTTCGTGAGGTCGCCGTGATCGGCGGATTGGTGGAGCGGCATCATCCCGGCAAGAAGAAGTCAGGTCGCCAGGTCAGCTTCTCGACCGACCTCATTTACGACGTGCTGCGCCGCTACGAGCCACAGCATTTGCTGTTGCGAGCCGCTTGGGACGACGCTCGCCGACGCATGACGGAACTGGGTCGGCTCGTCCGCCTGGTCGATCGTGCGGCGGCGACGATGCTTCATGTCGAGGTCGATCGGATCACGCCAATGGCCGTGCCGCTGATGGTCATCGTCGGCCGCGAGGCCCTTCCTCCGGGCGCCGAAGCCGACGAAACGCTGCTGGTGCAAGCCGAAGCGCTCGCACAGGAAGCGATGAGCCTGTAAGCTGCTCGAATGCGAGGCCTTTTCCTGATTCCTGTTGCACTATCCCTGTCCGGCTGCGTGGTTGCAACGGTGGCGGAGACCGCCGTCGACGTGGTCACGCTACCGGTGAAGGTGGTCTCGGCAGGCGTTGACGCGGCGACGACCAGCCAGTCCGAAGCGGACGAGAAACGCGGGCGCGAGCTGCGCAAGCAGGAGGAAGCGCGCGGCCGTGAGCTGCGGTTGCTTCAGGAACGGTGCCGGAAGGGTAAAGCCCTTCCGACCGACGATTGCAGTGGCGTCCCAGTAGGCTAGCGGCCCGCGCGCGCGACCTCGTAGAGGAAATCTGCGTAAAGGACCGCCTGGTCATCGAACCCGGCGGTCTTGGGATTGGTGCTGTCGATCAGCAGCCATTCGTCGGGCGCATGGGCGCCCCCTCCACGTCCCGCTCCGAACTGCCCCGCCGCCATGTTGAGCGGCGGCCCGGTGAACACCACGCCCGGCCAGCTGCCAGCCGAGCGGGCTGACATCGTCATAGGGATCTTCGCAGCTGCGAGCGTCGCCTGCTCGGCCTTGATGAGTGCGCTATTCTCATTGGTCTGCGTTGGGCTGTAGCCGCCGCTGACGATGACCTCGATATCGCCGAAGCCGCGCTTGGCGAGATGAGCCTTGAGCTTGCTCACTGCCTCTTCCTTGGTCATGTCCGGGACCAGCCGAAGGTCGAGCTTCGCCTCGGCCTTGCCGGGAAGAACGGTCTTTCCGCCGGGCCCGGTGTAACCGCTCACGAGGCCCTCAATGTTCACCGTCGGCTGCGAAGCAAGCCGGTACGAAGCCGTCAGATAATCTTCATTCTTGTACCAATGCTTGATTCCCAGCGACTTCATGTCGTCGGCTTCGTTCGAGGCGGCCACGTCGGCGGCAATCAGCTCCTTCTGACGCGCGGTCAGCGGCTTCACATTCTCGAACCAACCATCGATCGCCGGAGTCTGACCGTCTTCGGCCACCAAAGTGTTCAGCGCCTTGATCAGGTGCCAGACAGGGCTGTCGACGTTCGCCTTGAGGCTCGAATGGATGTCCTTGTTCGGCCCTCTTCCCCATTTCTCGCCGCTGGAGACCAGCTGCACCTCGATCACGCCCTTGGCGCCGAGCAATAGGCTAACGTTTCCGTCGATCGCCTGATTGGGGGACGGAATGAACACGCCCACCGACTTTTCCAATGCGGCACGCACGTCGGGCTGGGTAACGACATTATGGAAGTTCGGAGATCCGATCTCCTCCTCGCCCTCGGCTACGAGCACCAGGTTGACGGGAAGCTTCACGCCTGCCGCCTTGAAGGCGTGCAGGGCCGCAAGGAAGGCGGTCTCCGGTCCCTTCTGATTGACCGCGCCACGGCCGATCATGACCTTGCCTTCCCCGGGACGGTCGACGATGCGACCTTCGAGCGGCGGGGAAGTCCACTCCGATGGCTCGTAATGCTTGACGTCGTACATGAAGTAGACGGCGACCGTCTGCTTCGCGCCCGCGTCCAGCGTCGCGAAAACCCCCGGCACGCCGCCGCTGTCCACGACCCGAGCCTGCTGGAAGCCGGCGTCGAGCGCCAGCTTGCGCATATATTCGGCGCCCTCGCGATGATTGATGTTCATGTTCGCGATCGTCGGCAGCTTGATCCAGTCGCGCAGTCGCTCGACCGTCGCGTCGTGGTTCGCGTGGATTGCAGCGACCACCTTATCGCGCCCGGGATCGCCCGGCGCGGCCCATGCGGGAACCGCGGCAACGCCAGCGGCGAGCATCACGGCAAGATTCAAGAAAGCTCGGCTTCTCGTCATGTAGTCCCCCTCTTCTCCGATCCGAGACTGGACGGACCAATTGTCGAAGTCCAGACGAGGCCGATGCGCTACTTCCTCGACACCGAATATAACGGATGGGGCGGAGAGCTCATGTCTCTCGCACTGGTGCCCGATCAAGGCGAGGAGCTGTACCTGACGCTCCAGACGGATCGCCCTCCCATCGAGTGGGTCGAAAGGCATGTCGTTCCATACCTCGACATGGTTCCGCACCAGCTTTCGTGCCCGCGTCTAAGTCGCGCCGACGCGGCGCATGCGGTCGAGCAATATCTGCGCCACGACAGAGAGACCCTGATCGTCGCCGACTGGCCCGAGGACGTATCCCAGTTCTGCAGCCTGATGGTCACCGGCGAAGGGAAGATGATCGAGGTTCGCCATGTGACCTTTCGATTGTGGCCAATGAGCAACTTCAGCACGGCGGAAAACAGCAAGGTCCCGCACAACGCGCTTCACGATGCCCGGGCGCTTCGCGACCATGTGTTGACGCTGGAACCGTGACCGTCGATTGGTCGGCCATGGTTCCCTTTTCGTTCGCGAGCGAAACGTTTCTGGCAACAGCGGAAGGCGCGCTCTTCTGGCCCGAGCGCGAAACGCTGCTTGTCGCCGATCTGCACCTCGAAAAGGCAAGCTGGTTCGCGCGGCTTGGACAATTTCTGCCGCCTTACGATTCGCAGGCAACATTGTCGGCTCTTGCGAAGGAGGTTGAGCGAACAGGAGCGAAGCGGCTCTACTGCCTCGGCGACAGTTTTCACGACCGCTTCGGCTGCGAGCGCCTTCCGCGCGACGCGCGCAGCTTGCTGACGGAGTTGACGACGGCACTCGATTGGACGTGGATCGTCGGCAACCACGACCCCGGCTTCGCCGATCATTGCGGCGGACGGCTGGTCGAAGAGGAGGAAGTCGCGGGCATCGTCCTTCGTCACGAGGCCGTCCGTGGCGAGCTGCGGCCCGAGATGTCGGGCCATTTTCACCCGAAGCTGAGGCTCAACGTCAAAGGACGGCACGTGTCGCGCCGCTGCTTCGTGGTCTCCCCCAGCAAGATCATCTTCCCGGCGTTCGGATCGCTGACCGGCGGGCTCGATGCCCATCACCCGCAGATCATCGAGAATGTGGGTCCGGGAGCGTCGGCGCTGGTGCCGACCACCGATCGGCTGCTGCGCTTCCCGCTGGCCGCCTAGGAAATCGTGACCTCAATCGCCATCGCCCCTGTCGGCGAGAGGAGCAGACGCGCCGTGGCCGGGCGGCGCTTCCCAAAGGTCGCGGCCTGGAGCTCATTGCGCGCAGCATGGCGATCGAATTTGAAGCCTTGCGCCTCGGCAGCGCTCTTCAGCCGATCGAGATGTTCGTCCAGATTGGCGATGCCGTCTTCGGGATCGAAGCGCATGATCTCTTCAAGGTCGGGGTGCGGGCTCATCTGGGCGCATCATTGTAGGCGCGGCTTGCCAACCGCAAGCCCCGCGATTGCGCCAGGCCAGCGCTGTTCGTAACAACCCCTCATGAAAGCACGCACAATCATCCTGGCAGGCGTTGCCCTGTCGCTTTTTTCCGCTGCCGCGACGGCGGAGCCGATCGATCCGAAGGTCCAGGCGCGCATCGACCGGATCCTCAAGCGAACGCCGCTCATCGACGGTCATAACGACATCGCCGAGCAGCTTTCCGAGAACTACAAACGCAGCATAGCGGGGCTCGCTGCCGGCACGGACCAGCGTCAACCCAATCCGCTGATGACCGACATGGCACGGCTTCACCAGGGGCGCGTCGGCGGCCAATTCTGGTCCGTCTATATCGACGGGACGATCACCGGCGACGCGGCGATCCGCGAAACGATCGAGCAGATCGACGTGGTGCGGCGCATGATCGATTCCTATCCGAACGACCTCGAGCTGGCGGCCACCGCCGACGATGTGACCCGCATTCACAAGAGCGGGCGGGTGGCATCGATGATCGGCATTGAGGGCGGTCGTCAGATCGGCGGCTCGCTGGCCGCGCTTCGCCAATTCTACAATCTCGGCGCACGCTACATGACGCTGACCCACAATCAGACCACCGAATGGGCCGACAGCGCCACCGACGACCCCAAATATGACGGGCTGAGCGCCTTCGGCGTGACCGTCGTTCACGAGATGAATCGGTTGGGCATGCTGGTCGATCTCAGCCACGTTTCGGCGGCTACGATGAAAGACGCGATTGCTGCGAGCCGCGCCCCGGTGATCTTTTCCCATTCGTCGGCGCGCGGATTGGTCGGGCACCTCCGCAACGTCCCCGACGACGTGCTCGCGCTGCTGCCCGCGAACGGCGGCGTCGTGATGGTCAATTTCGTGCCCGACTTCGTCTCCGACGCCGTGTGGCGCTGGGGCGCGGAGAAGAATGCCGAGGAAGCGCGGCTCAAGGTCTTCCATCGCGACAGCAAGGCCGAAGTGGAAGCGGGCCTGAAGGCCTGGGAGGCGGCGCATCCGAGGCCTCCGGTGACAGTTCCCGCCATCGCCGATCACATCGAGCATATCGTGAAGGTCGCGGGCTACGACCACGTCGGGCTCGGCGGCGATTTCGACGGCATTCCCTACACGCCGGGCGATCTGAGAGGCGTCCAGGATTATCCGAACCTTTTCGCCGAGCTGATCCGCCGGGGTTGGTCGGATGAAAATCTCGGGAAGCTCGCCGGCGGAAACGTCCTCCGCGCGCTTCGCCAGGCCGAAGCCGTCGCTGCGTCGATGAAGAATGAACCGGCCGCGATGTCTCCAGTCGACGAGGCGCCGGCGCAGTGACCGGACAGCCCCTTCGCGCGGCGATCATCCCGGTCACTCCTTTGCAGCAGAATTGCACCTTGCTGTGGTGCACCGCGACCATGCGCGCGGCTTTCGTCGATCCGGGCGGCGACCTGCCCAAGCTGAAGGCCGCGGCCCAACAGGCCGGAGTGGCGGTCGAGAAGATCCTGCTGACGCACGGTCACATCGATCATTGCGGGGCCGCAGGGATCTTCGCGCAAGACCTTGGCGTACCGATCGAAGGGCCGCACAAGGACGACATCTTCTGGATCGATCGTCTCGCGGAAGATGGAAGCCGATACGGCATCGCGGGTCAGCCATTCGAGCCCGACCGCTGGCTTGCGGATGGCGATGAGGTGAAAGTGGGCGAGCTCACGCTCAAAGTCCGCCATTGCCCCGGCCACACTCCCGGTCACGTCGTCTTCCATCATCCGGGATCGAAGCTGGCGCTGGTCGGCGACGTGCTGTTTCGCGGCTCCATTGGGCGCTGGGACTTCCCTCACGGCAATCACGAGCAGCTCATCCGATCCATTACGGAGCGGCTTTGGCCGATGGGCGATGAGACGGCGTTCGTTCCGGGCCATGGACCGATGTCGACCTTCGGGCACGAGCGCGCGACTAACCCGCTCGTGAGTGATGCCGCGCTCGCCGCGGCCTGAAAACGTCCGTAACTTCACGGAGTGCGCGGCAGCCGTGTGCATTCCACTGTGCGCACCGCACTTTGGAGAGCTGGCATGCCGGCGGGGGAAGGACGGGTCGCGCTCATCACAGGCGCGAGCTCCGGAATCGGAAGAGCAACTGCGCTGGCTTTCGCTCGCGACGGATATGCAACGGTCGTCGCCGACGTCGCCGAGGAGCAGGGACGGGCCACGGCGACCGATTGCGGACGGTTAGGGCAACAATCCCGCTTCATCTGCTGCGACGTGTCTGACAAGGCGAGCGTGCGGCGACTCATCGCTGAAACCGTCGCGAGCTTCGGCCGGCTCGACGCCGCCTTCAACAATGCGGGAACCCTGGGCGAACTCGCCCAGACGGGCGATTGCAGTACCAGCAACTTCGACCGTGTCATCGCCGTGAACCTGCGCGGGACGTGGCTGTGCATGCGCCAGGAACTCCGCCAGATGGCCAAACAGGAAAGCGGCGGAGCCATCGTCAATTGTTCCTCCGTGGCCGGGCTGGTCGGCTTTCCCGGTATCCCCGCCTATGTCGCATCGAAGCATGGCGTCGTCGGCCTCACGCGGGCGGCTGCACTGGAGTACGGACGTCAGAAGGTGCGGGTGAATGCGGTATGCCCCGGGCCCATTCAGACGGCGATGCTGGACCAGCTGATGCCGGGAGTGCCTGGAGGCGAAGAGGCTTTGGTCCAGCTGGAGCCGGTCGGCCGCATAGGCGCGCCTGACGACATCTCCGCTGCCGTAGTCTGGCTTTGCAGCCCAGAAGCGAGCTTCGTGACGGGCCAGGCCATCGCCGTGGACGGCGGATGGACGACGGGCTGAAGTGACTTGCCCGCAGCGCTTGCGATCTCAGCGCTTTACGCTATAGGGACCGCGGTTCGCGACGATCCGGGCGCCGCCGCGGGACTTTCCCGTCGAGAGAAGGCGCAGATCGTCGCAATTTTTATTTGATTGAAGGTGTGCCGGAATGGCTGTCCCTAAGAGAAAAACATCGCCGTCGAAGCGAAACATGCGCCGCAGCCATCACGCGCTGCAGGCCAAGAGCTTCCAGGAATGCCCGAACTGCGGCGAGTTGAAGCTCCCGCACAACATGTGCTCGGCATGCGGCCATTATAACGGCCGCGAGATCGTCCCGATCGAGGCCTAAGAGCGGCGGCCCGTATGAGTGGGGGGCCGCGTATCGCGATCGACGCAATGGGTGGCGACACGGGCGCCGCGGCTATGGTCGCGGGCGTCTCACGAGCGCGGCGTCACGATCCCTCCCTCGAATTCCTCATTTACGGCGATGAGAAGCAGGTGCGCCGCGAGCTCGCTGCGCATCGGAACCTGGAAGCCGGCGTCCAGCTGGTCCATTCGGCCGAACAGATCGAATCCAGCGAGAAACCGAGCCAGGCGATCCGGCGAGCGCGCACCACCTCGATGGGCATGGCGATCAACGCGGTGAAGGAAGGCAAGGCGGATGCCGCCGTATCGGGCGGAAATACCGGTGCCCTGATGGCCATGTCCAAACTGGCCCTCCGGACCATGCCGGGGATCGACCGTCCGGCGCTTGCCGCACTGCTCCCGTCGCTCGGCAAGCATGATTGCGTGATGCTGGACCTCGGCGCGAACACGGAATGCGACGCCCAGAACCTGGTCCAGTTCGCTGTCATGGGATCCGCCTACGCTCGCACCGTCCTGGGAATCTCCAAGCCTCGCGTGAAGCTGCTCAATATCGGGACCGAAGAGCTCAAGGGCACCGACGAGCTGAAGGAAGCCGCGGCTTTGTTGCGGGAGGCGGATTATTTGCCGCTGCGGTTCGACGGATTCACGGAGGGCGATCAGCTATCGAGAGGCGAGATGGATGTTGTCGTCACCGATGGGTTCTCCGGAAACATTGCCCTCAAGACGGCCGAGGGCACAGCCAGGTTCGTCACCGATCTGCTCCGCCGCGCATTCAAGAGCTCACTTCGGTCGAAGGCTGGTTTCGCCTTGTCCCGCCCGGCACTGAACCTCCTCAAGGTCCACCTGGACCCCAACAATCACAATGGCGCGGTTTTCCTGGGGCTTAACGGCCTGGTCGTGAAGAGCCACGGCGGCGCGAATCCTAAGGGCGTAGCGAATGCCGTCGGCGTCGCCGCCAGCATGGTGCGCAACGACATCACCCGGAAGATCGGGGACGACCTCGACAACTTCCGCGCCCACGCTTTCGCCAACGAGGCCGCGCAATGACCCGCCGTTCCGTCGTCGCAGGTGTGGGGTCGGCGCTGCCCAAGCGGCGAATCGACAATGAAGAGCTGGCGCAGCGCGTGGATACGTCCGATGCGTGGATCGTCGAGCGGACGGGGATCAAGAGCCGCTATATTGCGGACGACAGCGAGACGACTGCGAGCCTCGCCACCGAGGCCGCGAAGCGGGCGCTCGAACATGCGGGGGTTTCGGCGGCGGAAATCGACCTGATCGTGCTCGCGACGGCCACGCCCGACCAGACCTTCCCATCGTCGGCGACCAAAGTGCAGGCGGCGCTGGGGATCAACGACTGCATCGCGTTCGACGTGCACGCGGTTTGCACCGGGTTCCTCTACGCACTGTCAGTTGCGGATTCGATGCTGCGATCAGGCAACGCCCAAAGGGCGCTGGTGATTGGAGCGGAGACGTTCAGCCGCATTCTCGACTGGGAAGACCGCGCAACATGCGTGCTGTTCGGCGATGGCGCGGGCGCGCTCGTACTGAGCGCCGAGGAGACGGATGGCGGCATCCTTGCCACGAAGCTCCATGCCGACGGTCGTCATAACGACCTGCTCTTCGTCGATGGCGGTCCTTCAACGACCGGAACGGTCGGCAAGCTCCGGATGAAGGGCCGTGAGGTATTCCGCCATGCGGTGGTGAATCTGGCGGACGTGCTGAACGAGGTGCTCCAAGGTGCCGGCCTGACGTCGGCCGACGTCGACTGGGTCGTCCCGCATCAAGCCAACATGCGAATCCTGGATGCGACGGCCAGGAAGTTGGGCCTTCCGCCTGAAAAGGTGGTGGTCACCGTAGACAAGCACGCAAACACTTCAGCCGCTTCCGTGCCGCTCGCTTTTGACGCGGCGATCAAGGACGGCCGCATCAAGCGCGGCGATCTGGTTGTGCTTGAAGCGATGGGCGGTGGCTTTACATGGGGCGCGGCAGCGCTCAGGTATTGAAAAAGATAGAAAATCCGTGGAATGTCGAATTGCCGACGGCATGGATTTCCGTTACGAAGGCGTATTGATTTTGGCGGGGGCGCCGGCAAAAGGCGGGAGATGGAAATGGCCGATCTAGGCATCGCGCGGCTTAACAAGGATTCCGATGTGAACGGTACGCTGACGCGCGCCGATCTCGCGGATGTCGTGCATAACAAGCTCGGTCTGTCGCGCGCCGAGTCGGCGGGCCTTGTCGAGCGCGTGCTTCACCACATGTGCCACGCTCTCTCCGAAGGCCAGAATGTGAAGATTTCCGGCTTCGGGACCTTCATCCTTCGCGACAAGGGCGAGCGGATCGGCCGCAATCCCAAGACCGGGGTCGAGGTTCCGATTGCTCCGCGCCGCGTGATGACCTTCCGGGCCAGCCAGATCATGCGCGACAGGATCGCGACGTAGGACACCCGATGGCGACGCGGACAAAGGATCCCGACGCCCTCAAGACGATTGGCGAATTGTCGCAGGAGCTGGGCGTTGCGCAGCACGTCCTGCGTTATTGGGAGTCCCGCTTCCCGCAGCTCAGGCCGATGCAACGTGCCGGCAACCGTCGTTACTATCGTCCCGCGGACGTCGCGCTCGCGCGCCGTATCCACCGGCTCCTCAATGAAGAGGGATATACGGTGAAAGGTGTGCAGAAGGTGCTTCGTGAAGCCGGCGGAGATGGCGAACCCGCTCCCGAAATTGCGGCGGCCCCGACGCAACAGCAGCCTGTGCGACCGGTCCACGGAGAATTCCGACAAAGCAGCCTAGACGTCTCGCGCCTGCTGGCGCTTCGCAATCGCCTGGCTGAGGCGCTGGACCTCTAGTCGAGATCCCGCGGCAGTATCAGCGTTCTGATCAAGCCCGAGGCGGGCTCGACCTCATCCCAGCGCACCGCCGGCAGCTCGATCGTCACCGCAGCAGCGGTGGGCAGATTGTCCTCGATCTTGGCCCGCAAGCCTTCCTCATCGTCGCGAGCGAGGTAGAGGATGATCTCGTGAAGCCCCGGATTGTGGCCGACCATTAGCGGCGCGTGCGCATCCCCTGGAAGCGCGCGGACTTTCGTCAACAGTGTCTCGACGTCGGCCGCGTAAAGCTCCGGGTCGAACTGGACTTCGAGCTCCTTCCCGAGGCCCTCGACAACACCGTCGATGGTCTGCCGCACGCGAACTGCAGGACTCGCGAAGACGATGTCGAATTCCATTTTCCGGCGGCGCATCTCCCGGCCGACCAGCGGCGCGGCCTTTCGGCCACGATCATTCAAAGGTCGATCGAAATCGGATAGCCCCGGGTGGTCCCAGCTCGACTTGGCATGTCGGAGAATCGTGAGGAAGGTCATTCCACGGCCTCTGCCTGACGTTGAGGATTGAACGCCTGCCGCGATTCCACGCGCGCGATCGCGACGTCCAGCGGCACGCGATGAATGGCAACGCCGGACGGAAATGCAGAAAGCAGCCGTGACGGCATGGCTGCCGAAAGAATCACGAATGTCCCGCAGTCGCCCTCGCGGCGGATCAGCCGGCCGAACGCCTGCGCCAGACGAGCGCGGACCACGCGATCGTCATAGGCGCTGCCTCCGCCCGCCATGCGCCGGGCGGCATGCAGCACGGTCGGGCGCGGCCATGGCACGCGCTCCATCACCGCCAGGCGCAGCGATTCACCGGGCACGTCCACGCCATCGCGCAATGCGTCGGTCCCTAGCAGCGACGCGTGGGGGTCAGCGCGGAAGATGTCGACGAGCGTCCCCGCGTCCATCGGATCGACGTGCTGCGCCAGGAGCGGCAAGCCGGCGCGCGCCAGCCGATCGGCGATCCGGGCATGCACAGCCTTCAGCCGCTGGACCGCCGTGAAGAGCCCGAGCGTACCGCCCTTTGCCGCCTCGATCAGCCTTGCATAGGCGCCAGCAAGCGAAGCGATGTCGCCCTGCCGGACGTCAGTGACGATGAGCACTTCCGCGCAGCTCGCATAGTCGAACGGGCTCTCCGCTTCGAAATGCTGGGCAACGCCACCGATGTGCAGAGCGCCGGTCCGTGCTTCGGCTGCCGTCCACCCTTCGCCGCCTCGCAGCGTCGCCGAAGTCACCAGCACCCCATCGGCGGGCGCGATCACCGCCGCCGCCAGGGGTTTCGTCGGGTCGAGCCAGCGGCGATGCACGGCGACGTCGAATTCGCGCCCGTCCGCGCGGTCCACGGCGAGCCAGTCGACGAATTCAGGATCTGCCTCCCCTCCAACGCGCGCCACCAGGGCAATCCATGCGTTGAGCGTCTCACGTCGCCAGGCCAGGCCGCGAAGGGCGCCCTCGACTCGCGCCCGGGCCTGGCTATCGAGCCAGTCGGGCGCATCTTCAACGACTGCTTCGAGCCGCCGTGACAGCGCGGCAAGAGGCTTCTGAAGCGCCTCGAGCGTTTTCATGGCATCGGCCGCTCGCGAGACCAACGGCCCATCAGCCGAGGCCAGCTCCGTTTCGAGGCCATATCCGGCTTCCTGGGCCTTGGCCCGCGCGTAAACCGTACCCCGCACTTCCAGCAGGAAGGCTTCAATGGACCCGAACGGCGCGCCTTCGATCAGGCGTTGCAACCAGCCTTCGGACGGCAGCGCACGGGCCGCCTCGACAGCCGCATCGAGGGCTCGCGCACCCTCCTCGTCATAAGACGCCACGTCCATAAGCCGTGCCGCAAGGCCACGCCGACGCCCACGCGACCTCCCCTCCGGCCCGACGATCCAGCGCCGCATCTCGATCGCTTCCTGGCCGCCGAACACTACCGAGAAAGTCGAGTCGGCCGCATCGAACAGATGATGCCCCTCGTCGAAGAGGATGCGCCCGGGGGCGTCTTCCCGCGCCCGGGCGGCATTGACCATCACCAGGGCATGATTGGCGATGACGATGTCGGCTTCCCGACTGGCGCGCTCGGCGCGCTCGATGAAGCAGCGACGATAGTGCGGGCAGCCCGCATAGACGCATTCGCCGCGTCGGTCGGTCAGGGCTGTCGAGCCCGCGCGGCGGAACAGGGTCGGCAACCAGCCGGGGAGATCGCCGCCGACCATATCGCCATCGCGCGTATATGCGGCCCAGCGTCCAACCAGTTGCGCGAGGATCGCAGGCCTGCCCGAGAACGAACCCTGCAGGGCGTCTTCCAGGTTCAGCAGGCAAAGGTAGTTTTCGCGGCCCTTGCGGACGACGATCCTGCGCGCGCGCTCTTCAGGATTGGCGAACAGCTTCGGCCCCTCGCCGTCGAGTTGCCGCTGGAGCGCCTTCGTGAAAGTCGAAACCCAGACTGTTCCGCCAGCCTCATCGGCCCACAACGACGCCGGCGCGAGATAGGCGAGCGTCTTGCCGATTCCGGTGCCCGCTTCGGCAAGGAGCAGATTGGGCGCGTGCCGGTCGCGCTTGGGGGCGAAGACGTTGGCGACGGCCGCAGCCATGGCACGCTGACCCTCGCGCGGCTCCGCGCGCCCGGTCAGCCGGTCGAGCTTTCGCGTCGCGGCGTCGGGTTGCACGATCAGCGGCCGCGGCGGAGGCCGCTCGGCCGCCTCTTCCCATTGCCTCAGGCGCGAGAAGAGCATGCGCTCGCCCCGCTCTGGGCGTTCGATCCGAGCACCGACAAGCGGAGCCCAGCCCCATCCCAAGCGGTGAAGGGTCGCGTTCGACGTCCATGCCCCTTCGCGTTGAGTCCAGGCGGAATCGCTTAGTGTCGCAAGCAGGGCTTCGGCGATCTGTCCCAGTACTGCCGCGGCGGCCGCGTCACCTGATGGCGGCTCGATGCCGACGGAGTCGCAAAGACCGGCGACCGTCGGAACCGCGAAGCGCGCGGGATGGACGAAAGCGAACAGCTCAAGGAGGTCCAGCCCGCTGAGCTCTGGATAGCCGAGGCGCTGCCCCACAAGCGGCGCATTCAGGACGATATGCGGCGTTTCCGCGGCCTGGGCCACCGCTTCGCCCCGCGTGGCTTCGCGCGCCTGTCCCGTGCCGTCGGTCAGCCAGACTCCAGCATGCGTGGCGTGAAGCGTGGGCAGAGGCGGTACGCGCGGCATTCGCTGACCCTGCCTTGATGAGAACAGAAGAGCAACGTCCTAGAGGCTCGCTCCGTCGTAATGCACGATTTCGATCGTTTCCAAGTCGGCCTCCGGAACGCAGCGCAGGTTGATCATCGCCATCGAACTGCCGTCTGGGCCTTTCCCTTGAGCGAAGGGTTGCACGCCGCAATTCTTGCAGAAGCGGTGATCGATCACGTGCCGGTTGAATTGGTAAGTTTCCAGTTGGTCCTCGCCGCGATTGACGGATACCGCGCTGCCAGGGACCGCACCCAGGACCAAGCTTTTGATGGAGCAGTGCGAGCAGTTGCACATCACCGCCTTGCCGGGGATTTCCGCATCGACGGTCACGCTGACTGCCCCGCAGTGGCAATTTGCTTCGAAGCTCATTGGAGTCCTTCCTTCCTCTGATCCTGGCGACAGGATTTGCAGATAGCCGATGGGGACGGTTTGTCGCATGCCACGAGTGCCCCTAGAGGCTGACGATCGTCCACGCGGAGAAACTCCAAATTGAGTGATTGGTCCCATGGCTACGACGTGTCGACCGAATATAGCTACGGCTTCTATCGTGAGATGGGGCCGGACTGGCTCGACCTTTGCGCTTGGATCGGCGGGTTCGATCCACCGCGGCGACAGGGCTCCTTTCGCTACCTCGACCTTGGCTGCGGCCAAGGGTTCGGCTTGTGTCTCCTCGCCGCCGCAAACCCGAAGGCTGAATTCGTCGGGATAGATTTCCAGCCGGAGCACATCGCCCATGGCCAAGGCCTGGCCGAAGCTGCGGGATTGTCGAATGTGCGTTTCATCCAAGCGGATTTCCTTGACCTGGCCGCCGATTGGCCAGCGGACCTGGGCACCTTCGAATATGTTGTTCTCCACGGCATCCTGAGCTGGGTTTCGCCTTCGCTGCGCGACGCCGTGACGACGTGCCTTTCGCATGGGACCGCGTCGGGCGGGCTCGTCTACGTCAGCTACAACGCGCATCCGGGCTGCCTCAGCACGATACCGCTGCAGCACCTCAGCCAGCTGATCAGGAAATCGAGCGACAAGCAGGGTGCCGCAGCCGTCGAGGCGTCAATTTCGCTGCTGGACCGGCTCTCTGCCGCAGGTGCCCCGGTCTTCCAGGTGCTGCCCGCACTGAAGGCGCGCGTCGAGGCGCTGAAAGGTCGCGACAAAAACTATCTCGCTCACGAATATCTGACCGAAAGTTGGCGGCCGTTTTGGCATTCGGAGGTCGCAGGCCGGTTCCGTCGTGCCGAGCTCGATTACGTCGGCTCGGCCACGATGGCCGACAATCTGACCACCGAATTCCTACCCCCTGCACTTCACCAGGCGGTCACCGAGCAGGAGAGCGCAGAACTTCGTCAAGACCTCCAGGATCTCATCATCAATCAGGCCTTTCGCCGCGACATCTACTGCCGCGGCGCGACGGCGCGGGGGACTCGAAATTCGGCGTCGAAAGATACGCTGCCCGTCTACCTTGCTGCCTCGGTTGATCGAGCTTCGACGCTGAGCTTCGCCACGTCGTTCGGACAGGTGAGCTTCGATCCAGCCATCTTCACGCCCACTATCGACGCGCTGAGGAACGGTGCCAAGTCGCTCGCCGAGCTGTTTCGGCTGCCCAACGCGACTCCGTGGCAGCCGCGGCACATCCTGCTTCTCTTGCTGCACGCCAATGTCCTGGCCCCGGAAGCGGCCGAGCCGGGCGACATCAAGATCGCCCAGCGCCTAAATGCGGTGATCGCCCGGGCGGCGACGGAGAACGCACCATATGAGTATCTCGCGGCGGCGCGCCTCGGCTCGGCGATCCAGGCCAATGCGAGCGATCTTGCGCTGCTCCGTAACTGGATGGAGTCTGCGGGTGGCATTTCCCAATCCCTTCCGCCCGCATTCCTGACCGATACCCTGCCGCGCTGGCAGCAGCTTGGCGTGGTGGAATGATCGAGGCCACCTGCGGGTGGCAGGGCCGGACGCCTTTCGCTAGACGCGCTCTCGATGACTGAGGTCCCCGACATCCGCTCTGCGGCGCTCGCTTCCAAGGCCTGGCCGTACGAGGAGGCGCGCAAGCTGCTTAAGCGCTGGCCGGACGGAAAGCCGAAAGGCGAGCCGGTGATCTTCGAGACGGGCTACGGCCCTTCGGGACTGCCGCACATCGGGACGTGGAACGAGGTCGCGCGAACGACCTTCGTGCGCCAGGCCTATGAGGAGCTGACCGGCGGCGCTCCGACCCGGCTGATCGCATTCAGCGACGATATGGATGGGCTCCGCAAGGTCCCCGACAACGTCCCGAACCAGGCATTGCTGACCGAGAACCTGGGCAAGCCGTTGACGCAAATCCCGGACCCGTTCGGAACGCACGAAAGTTTCGCGCATCACAATAATGCGATGCTGCGTTCGTTCCTCGACCGGTTCGGATTCGACTACGAATTCGTGTCGGCGACGGATTGCTACACAAGCGGCCGGTTCGACGACGTCCTTCGCCAGGTCCTTCGCAGCTGGGATGCGATCATGGACGTGATGCTTCCAACGCTGGGAGAGGATCGGCGCAAGACCTATTCGCCTGTCCTGCCCATCTCACCGAGCAGCGGCCGCGTGCTGCAAGTTCCGGTAGAGGTCGTGGATGCCGATGCCGGAACGATCGCTTTCGAAGACGAGGAGGGCCGCGTCGAGCAATCGGCGTTCGGGGGTCAGGCAAAGCTCCAATGGAAGGTCGACTGGGCCGCGCGCTGGGTAGCGCTGGGCGTCGACTATGAAATGGCTGGCAAGGACCTGATCGACAGCGTTACGCAATCGGGAAAGATCGCCCGCATTCTGGGCGGCCGCGCTCCCGAGGGCTTCAATTATGAGATGTTCCTCGACGAAAAAGGCGAGAAGATCTCCAAGTCGAAGGGAAACGGCCTCAGCCTGGAGGAGTGGCTTCGATACGGCAGCGAACCCAGCTTGGCCTTCTACATCTACCGCGAGCCCAAGCGCGCCAAGAGCCTGCATCTTGGCGTGATTCCGCGCGCGGTCGACGAATATTGGCAGTTCCGCGGCAACTATCCCGGACAGCCGGTCGAGCAGAGGCTCGGCAATCCGGCGCACCACATCCACGGCGGCAAGGTCCCGACCGAGACCCTCCCGCTCACCTACGGTCTGCTGCTCAACCTCGTCAGCCTTCCCGGCATTCATGACAAAGAAACGGCATGGCGCTTCGTCCAGCGCTACTCACCGGACAGCTCGCCCCAAACGGACCCCGAGCTTGATGAGCTGATTGGGCTTGCCGTCAATTATGCGCGGGACTTCGTCGCGCCGACACTCAAGCGCCGACCGCCGACGGAGATGGAGGCGCAGGCTTTGCGCGATCTCGACAATGAGCTCGCGAAGCTGCCCGCTGAATCCTCCGCGGAGGAAATCCAGACCCAGGTGTTCGAAGTCGGCAAGCGCCATCCGTTCGAGTCCTTGCGCGGCTGGTTCCAGGCGCTCTACGAAACTTTGCTCGGCTCTTCACAAGGGCCGCGCATGGGAAGCTTCATCGCGCTCTACGGGATCGAAAATAGCCGCCGCCTCATTGCGGAAGCCCTCGAAGCAGTCGAAGCCTAAGGCAGCAGGCCAGGCGCGCGCCGTCCGACATCGAAAATCGGAACCGCCGCCCGAGAGACTTCCGGCGAAGTCTCCACGACCATCACCGACGCGCGGGCGTGATGATACGGACAACCGGCGTCTTCCGCATTGGCGATGACCGCGCTGCGTTGCTCTGCGGAAAGCGGAGCCACCGCTAATAGTGCGCTCAGAACGAGCAGGTTGCGCATATGGACCAGCATCTGCGGGACTCCTCGATGCTGCTTTATACCTCAGCCGACCGTCCCGTTTCGCGCAAATTCCAGGCGACGAATGCCAGAATTTGGCAGTGCTTAGCGCAGGTTAGCGAGAGCGATAGCGGAGGTCGATTTCACTCCCGAGCGCTTCAGCGCTTCATCGAGCGCGTCGTCCGCCGACGTCACGACGTCGGGCTTCACGCCGATCCCTTCCCAACCCTGGTCCGTGTCGGGGTCGAACGTTCGGCCGAACGGGATGAAGGCCGAGTAGCCGGCGCCAAGCGAGAGCGGATATCCGAAGTTCCCCGCCCCGCGCGTCGTCTCGCCGATTAATGCCGCGCGATGCGTGCGCTTCAATGCCAGCGCCATATGCTCGGCAGCGGAAGCCGAAAAATGCGAAGTGAGCAAATACACCTTCGCTCCAGCCAGTGCCGGCTCCGCCGCCGGAGTCACGAAGTGCCGCCGCCGCGTAACGCCCTCAGGTCCCGAAATAAGCTCCAGCGTCGGTTCCGAATCCGCATCCCCTAGGCGCTGCTCGACGCTCATGCGGGCGTCCATGTCGACCAAGGCAGTCTTCTTCGCGAACAGTTCGGGGAAAAGCACATTCATTTCGTCCATGCCGCCGCCCTTGTGCTGCCGCGCATCGATGATGAGCGTGCGCGCGCCTTTCACCTCGGCCACGAACGACCGCAGCCCTGAGATCGTCGCTTCGTTGCCGTAAAACGCGCTGAAAGAGATGTAGGCGACCCCCGGCGCCAGCCATCCCGATGCAATGATTGTGCTGTCGTTGCTGGGCGCGATCGCCTCGCGCCGTGCGCCACTCCCGCCGGTCTTTGGCGGGAGCAGCTTCAAATGAGCGTCGTAATGAATGGCGCGAAGGTCCGACGTGACCGCTGCGGCAAAACCCTCCGCGCTATCGAATTGATTATAGGCGCCCGCGGCGCGCTTCGCCCGCAGCATCGCGGCATATTTCCTGCCGACGTCCGGCAACACGAAGTCGCTTTCAAGCGCGTCGGCGAGCTTCGCCACAACCGCATCGGCTTCACTTTGCACGAATGGAGCGGATGCTGCAGCGGTGTATGGAGTCGCGGGGGCGGGCGCAGGCTGAGCCGAACAAGGCACCGCCATGCACATCGCCAGAGACGTGAGCATGATTGAGGTACGCATTTTTAAAAAATCCCTTCCAGCCCAGCGTACGGATCGTGGAAAATTACGGAGCGCAAAGTTTGTGCTCTCAGCGATAAAATTTGGCACAAGCACGTCATGCTCGACCAATTTGACGCAGCGCTGCTGGATCTGGCCCAGCGCGACGATTCGAGGACGGCCGATTCCATCGCCGCCGAGATTCCGCTGTCCCCATCCGCAATCGCGCGCCGACTCCGGCGCCTACGGGAAGGGGGATGGATCGCGAGGACCATCGCGATCCTTTCGCCAAAGCTGACGAGCAGCCGGCTACGCGCATGCGTGCTGGTTCAATTGTCCGAGCATGCGGACCAGCGCGGGAAGCAGGAACTGCTGCGGCGGCTCCACGAGACCGAGGAGGTCCAGTTCGCCTACGAGATTAGCGGAACGTACGACCTGCTCGTGCTGGTCGACTGCGCGAACATGGACGAGTTCGTCGCGCTGGCCGAAGGCCTGTTCGCTTCTGATGCGACGGTGCGGCGCTACGAAAGCAACTTCGTGAAGCGCGAGCTGAAGTTCGCCCCGTTCGTCCGATTGTCCGACGCAGCGACGAGCTAAGCAGACAAAAGCGGCTCAGCGCCTGCCCTGGGGTTGGCTGGGGACGACCTCGAGGATTGAATCGCCGGCCTGGACTTTCGGCGCCGGACCCGCGCCCCAGGGGCTAAGGACTTCGGCGCCCCGATGAATACGCACTGCTCGGCCCTCGGATATGTCCCTCAGGGACTGGCCGACCTCGTCTGCCGTCGCTTCGCGTTCGCGAAGCCGGACATGACCTCGCGCGGTGATCAGGTCTCTCAAATATTCCGCGAGATGCTCGCCATGGCTGGCGGCCGCGAGCAGCAGGCCTGCGAAGCTGGTTGGATTGACCACCACATCGGCACCCGCCTGCTGGGCGAGGATCTCATTGTCGGCATTTCGTATTGCAACCGCGATCCGTAGCCCTGGCGCAAGTTGACGCGACGTCAGGACCGTGAGGATGGAGGTATCGTCGCTACCGCAACTGATGATGACCGTCTTGGCGTGCTCGATATGGACAGCCTCTTGCACCTCGTCGCGAGTGGCGTCGCCTCGGATGGTTGCTACCCCTGCTTTCTTGGCGACTTCGATCGCTTCCTCGTCCGCGTCGATCACGACAACATGAGACAAATCGGTTCCTCCAGCGATCAACTCAGCCAATGCGTTCTGTCCGCTACGGCCGAAGCCGGCCAAGACAATGTGATCGTGTAAGGTTCGCTGGATCCTTTGCATGCGCCACTTCTCCCAGCTGCGTTTGACGAGAAACTCGGCCGCCGTGCCGAGAAATATGAGCCACAGGAATATGCGGATCGGCGTGATCAGGAATGCGTCGATTAGCCTGGCCCGCTCCGTGACGGGTGCAATGTCGCCGTAGCCGACCGTCGTAACCGTGATCATGGTGAAGTAGATGACATCCGCGAAGCTTACGTGGTCGTCGGTGTTGTCGCGCAAGCCGTCCCGATCGAACCACAAGATAGCGAACGCCACGGCCAGCAACGTAAATGCGATCGCGATCCGGACCGCGAGACCATGGGACGCCCGCAAGGCCTGTCGCTGCAGCGGCTGAAGCTCCCGCTTGCGAAACACCGGCACCAACCCCTACCGCTGTAATCCGAAGATCGTCCGCATGACCTTTCGGCCACAAGCGCCGTCAACTTCGAAACGTTCTCGCGGCCGAAGTCAGTCGGGGGAATCACCGAGCAGCGTTCCGGGATTGATTATTACGTCGGCCCTCCACGCATAGCAGAAGGCCGCGCGACGAGGAGCTTGCTAGCTCGCTTTTTTCGCCGCGATCCAGCGGTCGATCTTCTGTTCGAGGATCGCGAGCGGCAGCGCGCCGGTCATCAGCACCTGCGCGTGGAATTCGCGAATGTCGAACTTCGGACCGAGCTCGGCTTCCGCCTTCCGGCGCAGACGCTGGATGGTGAGCGCGCCGATCTTATAGGCGGTCGCCTGGCTGGGGATCGCGATGTAGCGCTCAACCTCGGCGGTCGCGTCGGTCCTGGAGATGTCGCTATGGTCCATCATATATTTGATGGACTGGTCGCGCGTCCAACCCTTGGTGTGGATTCCCGTGTCGACCACCAGCCGCATCGCGCGCAGCATCTCGTCGGACAATGTCCCCATCCGCTGGTACGGATCCTTGTAGAAGCCCATGTCGTAGCCGAGCGTTTCGGCATAGAGGGCCCAGCCTTCGGCAAAGGCCGTATTGCCGCCGAAGCGCATGAATGGCGGAAGGGCGTCGTTCTCCTGCGCGAGGCTGATCTGGAAATGGTGACCCGGCTCGCCTTCGTGGAGGAACAGGGTCGTCATGCCCGGAGTCGTTCGCGCGGGCAGGTCATATGCATTGAAGTAAAAGGTGCCCGGCCTATTTCCGTCCGGCGTACCCGGCTCGTAGCTGCCGCCAGCTTCGAATTTCTCCCGGAACGGTTCGTACGGCCGAATCTCCAGCTTAGCCTTGGGCATCGTCGAGAAATATTCCGGAAGCTTGGCTTCGACCTTCTTGCCGATGTCATAATAGCCTTGGGTGAGCGCTTCCCGGCTCTTCATCTTGAACTTCGGATCGGTCCGCAGATAATTGAAGAACTGGTGGAGGTTGCCTTTGAAACCGACCTCCTGCCGCACCTTCTCCTGCTCGGTGGTGATGCGCTCGACCTCCTGAAGGCCGATGTTGTGGATTTCCTCGGGCGTCAGCGGCAGCGTCGTCGTCGACTGCACTTGATACCGGTAAAGCTGATCGCCACCCTTCATGTACATCAGGCCAACGCCTTCGCGGGCGTTCCCTAGATATTCGTTCTTGAAGAAGTCGCGAACCCGAGTGAGGGCGGGATAGAGTTCATCGGTGATCGCCGCGCGATATTCGCGGGTCAGCCGCTCGCGGTCGGCGGAGCCGATGGTGTCCGGGAACTGCTTGACCGGCCCGTAATAAGGCGAGTCTTCCGGCTTCATCTTGAGCTGATTGTCGAGCTGCTCGATCATGTTGCGGACGGTCAGCTTGGTCTCGACCACGCCGCTCGCCTCGCCCTGCTTGAAACGCCCGATCGCGCGGTCGAGGTAGGTCACGAACTCCTTGTGACGCTTGAGGTTGTTCTCATAATCCTCGAGCGTCTTGAATGGCGCGGCACCCTTCCCGCTCGCGAACGTCGGGTAGAAGGTGTGGAAGCCGAAGAAGTGATTCATCGGGCGCACGGCGGTCAGCGCCAACAGGTCGGGCTGGAGCCCGCGCAAAGTGTCCTTGGTGCTGTAGTCGAAGACATCATAGGCGAGCTGGTCGGTCGCATTGAGCTGGTCGCGCGGGATCGCGTGCAAGACATTCAGATCATTCTCGGCGGCGGCGCGCTCGGCGGCGAAATATTCGTCGGTGATGTTGTCGCCGAGATGGTCCGCGTAACGCAGGTCGCCACGGAACAAGGCATTCAGGGGATTGCGCTTGAGCGAGGCTTCGTCGCTGTCCTTGAACAGCTGGAACAAGCGGTCGTGAGCGCTGGCCTGCGGCTCGGCCGGTACCGGCGGAGCTTCGACAGCGGGAGCGGCGGGAGCAACCGGCGGAGCCGTGGTCGCGCAGGCGGCGAGCGCCAGCATGGAAATGGACAGGGTCAGGCCACGAACGGCTTTCATCATTCTCGAAGCTTTCGGCTGGAATTGGTGTGTTAGGCGCCTAATGCGGAAGGGGCGCCGCGGCAATGCCGCAACGCCCCTTCGATCAACGGTGCCGGTGTATCTACCAGAAGAAGTCGTAGATCACGTCCACGACCTGGCCGCTCCACATGTCCACGAGGATGGCGTCGTCATAGTAGCGGATCCAGCGCGTGCCTGGCGGAGAATAGGGCAGGCGATACTGCCACGGGTCGTTCAGCCAGTAGCTGCTGCGATAGTAATTCGGCCACATGCGCCAGCCGATCGAATAGGGCTGATAGCCCCAGCCGAACGGATCGTAATAAGCGCCGAGGCTGAACAGCGACCGGTGACGAAGGCGCCAGTTGTACCAATTGTAGCGGCTGTTGCTCCGCCAGTCGGTGTTCCAGTGGACCGGCGCGCTGTGCCGCACGGTGGTCGGAGCAGGCGGCTGGGTTCCCGGCCGCGGAGTGTTGCTGACGACGGGGACGCGGGCGTCGCGCCGCTCGGCCTGGCGGAGGACGCGCTGGTCCAGCCTCGCCTGCACGCGGTCCTCTCGGACCTGGACGCGCGCCGCACGCTGCGTCTCGACCGCTTCGCGGCGGGCTGCCCGGCTCGCCTCGATGTCGCGGCTGCCGATCGATCGATCAGCTCGCGGCTGAGTGGGAGCGCGCTCAACGTGCACCTGCTGGCGATCCTCGCGAATCTGCTGGCGATCCTCACGGCTCTGCTGGCGGTCCTCACGAGTCTGCTGACGGTCCTCGCGGCTCTGCTGGCGCTCGGTCCGCGTGTCGTCGTCGTTGTTGCGGTCGCGCGGGGCGGCAAGCGCGGGCGACGCCGCGACGCTTGCCAGAAGAAGGGGGATCAGGAACTTACGCATTTACATTGCCTCACAGGGTTATTGCGGAGGCAAATGCTCCTCGCCAGATGAGCCGTCGCTTAACCGTTTCGGAGCCGTATATTCAGCTTTGTCAGTAACGACCGGCGCGGTCGTGGACGCGGCGCGGCGGATAGCTTTTCGAATGCGGGAATAAGCCCCGCAGCGGCAGATGTTCGGAAGCGCGGCGACCTGCTCGTCCGAGGGAGAGGGGCTGGCTTCGAGGAGCGCGGCGATCGCCATGATGAAGCCCGGCTCGCAATAGCCGCACATCGTCACCTGCTCCGCCAGCCATGCTTGCTGAACTGGGTGCGCGCCGCCCAGTCCCTCGATTGTAGTGATCACCGCGCCTTCCAACTCGGCGAGCGTGACGCTGCAGCTCGTCGCCGCGCGCCCGTCGATGATCACGGTGCAGGCGCCGCAGTCGCGGCTGTCGCAGCCATATTTGGTGCCGGTGAGGTTGGACGCCTCGCGCAACGCCCACAGCAGGGGCGTCGCCGGGTCGAGCCGATAATCGATCCCCTCTCCGTTCACGGTCATTCGCGTCATGATCCAACGCTAGCGCGACGCGCGCCGCGCTGCCAAGATACCGCCATGTCTCGGGTCACCGCGGCGATGGGAATCGCACTAGGCTATGAGGGGTCGGGCGAGGGCGACCGCACGCCGATTGTCTTCCTTCACGGAGTCGGATCGGACAAGTCGGTATGGCGGCCGCAGCTTGAGCGATTCGGGCAGGAAAGGCGTGCGATCGCCTTCGACTATCCCGGGTACGGCGACAGCGATCGCGCACCCGAAGGCACCACCCGCGACGATTTCGCCGCCGCGATACTGGCGGCGATGACGGAGCTCGGAATCCAGAAGGCGCATGTCTGCGGCCTTTCGCTCGGGGGCGTCGTTGCAATCGCCCTTCATCATGCCTGGCCGGAGCGCGTCACCTCGCTGATCCTCGCGGACACGTTCGCCGATCATCCCGAGGGTCAGGCGATCTACGATCGGTCCGTGGCGGCGAGCGAGAATATGCGTGCGCTCGCCGAATCGCGCGTGGACGTGCTGATGGCGCAGCCTTCGGATCCGGCGGTCCGGAATGAGGTCATCGAGACAATGGCCCGCATTGACCCGCCAGCTTATCGGGTAGGCGCCGAGGCCGTCTGGATGGCGAACCAGGTTGCGCGCGTCCACGACATTCGCGTACCGACGCTCGTGCTTTGCGGAGCCGAGGACAAGATCACGCCGCCGGCGCTTTCGGTCGCGCTCCAGCGACTGATCCCGGGAGCGCAATATCAAGCGATCGAGCGCGCCGGCCATCTCAGCAACATCGAACGGCCGGAGGAATTCAACACCCTGGTGGGTGCCTTCATCCGCGGGGTGGACTCGCGCAGCTGAAGAGCGAGCCTGCGGGACGGATAGCGGCACGCTTGCGCGCATCAATCAATCAGCGCGGAAACCCCCGATCCCAGCGGGAGGGAGCTTGTCGCGGATCTTTCTCAGCTACGCGTGAAGTGATGTCGACGCCGCGAGGCAACTCGCGGAAGGAATCGCGCAAGCTGGCCACGACGTCTGGTGGGATCGGCAACCAAGCACCTCGGCATGGAGGAGGCGGCGGAGTAGCTAATTGCGGTTGATTTGAAAACGAAGGGCCGCTCCCGTCATAGGAGCGGCCCCTCTCTACTTACTGCTCACGTCAATCAGACCGGGAACAGGTCTCCATTGATGACGAGGTGATCCGTTCCGACCTCGAAGCCGGTGATGTGCACCGTTGCACCCGAGACTCCGAGAATGGTCACGTTCCCATTCTGGCCAACCACGACCTGAACGTCATCGTCATCGTTGATGTTGATCGTGTCCGCATCACCGATGCCGCCAACGCCGAGGTTGATGTCGATGTCGGTGACATTGGTGCCGGACGGATCGTTGATCGTCACCGTATCGGCTCCACCGAAGGCATTGAGGGTCACTTTCTCGATGCCGGTCAGGTCCATCAAGATGTTGCCCTGAGCCCGGGTGAACAGCGCGTGATCTCCGTCAGAAGACAAAGCGAAGGTTTCCGGATTGCCGTTGCCGTTGAAGAGCATCTCGTCGAATCCCGTGCCACCGTCGACGCGGTCGCTGCCGTCTCCCGGATCCCACTGAAACACATCGTTGCCAGCGCCGAGTATACCGATGTCAGTGCCCTGATCGCCGTCGACGAAGTCGTTGCCAGCACCCCCAGTGAGGATGTCGTCGCCGCTTCCGCCGGTCAGCACATCGTTGCCGGATCCGCCGAGGATGAAATCACTTCCTCCGTGACCCGACAGGATGTCGTTACCGGAGTCTCCGCGAAGGTCGTCATTGCCACTACCGCCAGTCAGCGTGTCGTCCCCGGCTCCGCCGAACAATCGCGCTGCAGGCAGCGGGCCGTTCGTTTCGTCGAGCGTGATGACGTCGTTGCCGCCGTTGCCGAACGCGCGGATCAGATCCGTGTCGGCAATGTTCGGCGTCCCGCCAGAGATGTGGACGGTACCGCCGTTCCCGAAAATGTCGCCGGATCCATCGCGGCTAATCGTGATGGGATTGTCTGAGTCGTCTCCAACGAACAGCACTTGTTTGGAGTGAGGTTGAAATTTTCCGATAATGCTCATTTTGCAAATTCTCTTCGATGTGATTGAGCTCCCCTCTGTGACCTAGGGTGCTACGACCACGCCGCTTGCACGGACTTCAACCGGGCTCCGTCCACGAGCTGCTCCTTCCTTCATTGTTGGGGACAACAGGGGCGGTCCCTCCGGAAGCACTGGCTCACGAAGCTCATTTCCCTCGAAACGCGATGGCGACGACTTAGCCGAGCGCCGCGGCGGCCCGTATGATCCAGTGACCGGCAAAATTGATCAAAACACCGGCTGATCATCATTTTTTCGATCAGTTAGATCGCCTGGTCCACTCAGCGGCGGCGACGCGGATCAGTTCAATTGCCGATGGCGGCGTACGCTTGGGGTCGCAAAGTGCACCCGAACAGCGGGAGGCAGCGAACATGCGCGTCATTCGATATTGGCTGCTTGCGATCAGCCTGATGGTCGCCGTTACGATGGGCTCGAGCAGAGCGAGTGCCGCAACCGCCGCGCAACTCAACGCGGACGGCAAGGCGGCGCTGAGCCGGCTCTACGCGCAGTCCGACCGGGCCAGGCGCTACAGTCGCGATGCGCGTGCGATCCTGGTCTTTCCCAAGATCGTGAAGGCGGGCTTCATGGTGGGCGGCCAGGGCGGCGAAGGCGTTCTGTTCGTACGCGGCCAGCCGACCGCATATTATAAGATCGGCGCGGCCTCCTTTGGGCTGCAGGCGGGTGGACAGTCCTTCAGCTACGCATTGTTCCTGATGAACGACCAGGCGGTCCGCTATCTGGACCGAAGCGACGGCTGGGCGATCGGTTCTGGCCCCAGCGTGGTGGTGGTGGACAAGGGCAAAGCAATGAGCACGACCACGACTACCCTGGCCAAGGACGTCTATGCCTTCCCCTTCGGTCAGAAGGGCCTGATGGCGGGCCTGGGGCTCGAAGGATCGAAGATCTCGCGCATCAAGCGGTAGGCCGCGGAGATCCCTACTGTCCTAGTGGCGCGTTGCTGTGCCATGCTGCGGCAATGCGGTTTCATGAGCATCAGTTGAACCCGGGAGCGACGCGGTGAAGATCGCCTGCGTCGGCGCCGGGCCCGCCGGCCTGTATTTCGCGATCACGATGAAGCTGCGCGACCCCGCGCACGAGATCGAAATCTTCGAGCGCAACCCGGCCGGAGTCACGTTCGGCTGGGGCGTCGTCTTCTCCGATCTCACCGTGGACAACATCACGCGCAACGACCCCGAATCCGCAAAGACGATCACGGAAGAGTTCGCGCACTGGGACGATATCGACGTCCACTTCCGCGGCGAGACGATTACGTCCGGCGGGCACGGATTCATCGGCATCGGACGCAAGCGGCTGCTCGAGATCCTGACCGGCCGCGCACGCGAGCTTGGAGTCGTCCTTCACTTCGAAGCAGAGTGCGATCCCGCGGATCCGAAATGGCGAAGCTACGACCTCGTCATCGCGTCCGACGGCATAAATTCCGGCTTTCGCGATGCCGACCCCGAAGCCTTTGGGGTCGATGTCGACGTCCGTTCGAACAAGTTCGTCTGGCTGGGCACGTCGAAGGTGTTCGACGCTTTCACCTTCGCGTTCGAGGAAACCGAGCATGGCTGGATCTGGGCACACGCCTATCGCTTCGCACCCGACTGTTCGACCTTCATCGTCGAATGTTCGGAGGAGACCTGGCGCAAGTTCGGCTTCGACCGGATGGACCAGGCGGAAACCATCGCCGCCTGCGAGAAGCTGTTCGCAAAATATCTCGACGGGCATGCGCTGCAGTCGAACTCCGCGCACCTGGTCGGCTCGGCCGCATGGCTCAATTTCCGGCGCATAAAGTGCGAGCGATGGAACGCCGGCAACGTGATCCTGCTGGGGGACGCCGCGCACACCGCGCATTTCTCGATCGGCAGCGGGACAAAGCTCGCACTCGAAGATGCGATCAAGCTCGCCGACGTGCTCAACCGGCCCGGCCTCAGTCTCGAAGCGGCGATGGACGAATATGTGGCCGAGCGGAACCTTGAAGTCCTGAAGCTGCAGAACAGCGCGCGCAATTCCACCGAATGGTTCGAGACGCTGGAGCGCTACACGCATTTCGAGCCATTGCAGTTCGCTTACTCGCTACTCACGCGCAGCCAGCGCATCAGTCACGAGAATCTGCGCCTGCGCGATCGGGAGTGGCTGGAAGGCGTTGAGCGCTGGTTCTGGAAGCGCGCGACGGACGGCAGGACGAACAAGACCGCGCCGCCCATGTTCGCCCCCTTCAAGCTGCGCGAGATGGAGGTACAAAATCGCGTCACGGTCTCGCCGATGGCGATGTATTCCGCGCTCGACGGCACGCCCAACGATTTCCATTTCGTGCATTATGGCGAGCGGGCGCTGGGCGGAGCGGGCCTGATCTTCACCGAGATGACCTGCGTATCTCCCGAAGGGCGCATAAGCCCCGGCTGCACAGGCATGTGGAACGACGATCACATCGCTGCCTGGAAGCGCATCGTCGACTTCGTCCACGGAAATTCGAAAGCGAAGATCTGCCTTCAGCTCGGCCATTCCGGCGCCAAGGGATCGACCCGCGTCGGATGGGAAGAGGACAATGCGCCGCTGCCACACGACAATTGGCCGGTGATCGCGGCGAGCGACGTCCCGTGGTCGCCCGTCAACCAAATCCCTCACCCGATGTCGCGCGCCGACATGGACGCGGTGCGCGATCAGTTCGTCGCGGCAGTGCGAATGGGGCTGGAATGCGGTTTCGACATGATCGAGCTCCACGCCGCGCACGGCTATCTGCTGTCCGGCTTCCTGACCCCGCTGCAGAACAAGCGCGCGGATGAATATGGCGGCACCCTGGAAAACCGCCTGCGCTATCCGCTCGAGGTGTTTGCCGCGATGCGCGCCGCCTGGCCCTCCGACAGGCCAATGTCGGTGCGCATTTCCGCAACCGACTGGGCTGGCGATAACGGCATCACGGCGGACGATGCAGTGGAGATCGGCGAGGCATTCGCCCGCGAGGGCGCGGACCTGATCGACGTGTCTGCCGGCCAAACCTGGACTGGCGCTCAGCCAGTCTACGGTCGAATGTTCCAGACCCCATTCAGCGACAAGATCCGCAACGAAGCGCGACTGGCGACCATGGCGGTGGGAAATATCTACGAGCCCGACCACGCCAACTCGATACTGGCCGCGGGCCGCGCCGACCTGGTCGCGCTCGCGCGTCCGCATCTGATCGACCCGTTCTGGACGCTCCGCGCCGCAGCTCAGCTGGACTATCGGGACGTGCACGTGCCGCCGCAATATCTCAACGGCATGAGCCAGCTCGCGAGAAATTTGAAGCGGGAAGCGGAGGCAGCTGCTGCGCTGCGCGTTTAGCGGCAGCGATCTAGTAATCAGGTTATGGCCGCAAGATTATGACCCTTTGCGGGACAGATTTGCTGTTTCCCCGTAGAAAAACCTCAGTTCTTCTCCTCATAGTTGGCTGCCCCGACCATTTGTATCCTAGAGCTCAAGCGCGTGGACCATGGGATATAAAAGGGGGAACTTATGGTATACTATCGGTTATACCAGCTTCACGGTCCAAAGAACGAGGTCGAGAGCTTCCGCGAGTTCGAGGCGGATGACGATCTGGTCGCAATCGCTCAATGCGAGCCTTTGCATCGCCTCAATCCGATGGAGCTTTGGTCGGGCCATCGAAAAATCCGTCGATGGGAGGGGGTAGTGTCTGAAGCGGGCGCGCTTAATGAAATCTCGGGGACTCTCAAGATTTCGGGTGAGGCCTAACCCCAAACCGCTGCTTTGCCGGTGGAAACCCGACGTTTCGGCTTAGTAGCACCCGCTACGGCGCCGTCGGGCCATTCCCCAATATCGCTATTCTTTTCGGAGACGTAACAGTCTGCGCTGAAAAGGAGAATCATCCATGGTCGCCGAAACGGGGGCAGCCGCGAACGTCGAGCAGATTTTCGGCTCGCCGGAATCGACCCCAGTCGCAGACGAGCTCCAGAAGCTCACCAGCATGCTCGAAGCGCTGTGCCCAAAGGACAGCATCATCAGATTCGAGTTCGATGGACAGTTGCGGTTGCACGTAGATGTGCGCCGGTTCGAGGAGATGACGACTCTCGAAGCCTTGTTGCCTACGGCTTGCGGCGGGATCTTTCACGGCGTGCAAAGGGGCGTGGCCCAAAAGCACTCCTTCTTCCACCGGCTGAGCGCAGTCGTAGTCCATTGACGCTTCGCGCGAAGCGCTGACCCGCTTCAACTCGCGCGGTCCGGGACTATCCCGATAGGGCGAGCGCGCGCGCTTCAATAAATCGCCCATCGTCCGGGGACCTGTTCGGGGGAATGGCCTGAACGAGGTGTTTGGTGAAGCGTCTCATCCAGTTCGGACTTCTCGGCTTTGCGGCAGCTTCCGCCGCTGCTCATCCAGCTTCGCACAGAAGCCTCTCGGTCGCGCAAAAGGCGGCCCGCCTCAATCCCGGCCAATATGTGTGGGAGGCCAGGGCCGCATCGAGCGGACCGCTCTTCCTGGTGATCGACCTCCGCGCGCAACGGGCCTTGGTCTACCGCAACGGCGTGCCGATCGCCGCATCGACGATCTCGACAGGCCGGCGCGGACGTGAGACGCCGACCGGCCTCTTCGCCATCCTGCAGAAGGAGGTCATGCATCGATCGCGCACCTATGACGATGCGCCCATGCCCTACATGCAGCGGCTGACGTGGAAGGGGGTCGCCCTGCATGGCGGCCGCCTGCCTGGTTACCCAGCGTCGCATGGCTGCATCCGCCTCCCCAGTGGCTTCGCCAAGCTGCTCTATGGCGCCACAAGGCTCGGCACACCTGTCATGATCACGGACGGCACTGGCCTGCCGATCACTCGCCGGGCCTGAGGGGGTTGGCCGAGACGAAGGCTGCCTGACGCCTTAGGGAGCGCGAATGCGGCTCCCTGCGGTCGGATCGACATGTCGCCGTACGATTTTGCTCCTTCGACGTGCTGCCCTCGAAAGCTCAATCCTTCGCGAATTTGGGCCATTTCATGTTCCTGTAACCTCGCGGCAATGTGGCGCTCGTCACAGGGGCCCGGCGTGCCATCATGACACGCAAGCCATGTCTCCCGGGAGGCCCGAGATGATAAAATATCTGCTGGCAGCTTCGGCGCTGCTGGTCTTTGCCACGCCAGCCGCAGCGACGGACAACAGCTTCTATGTCGGAGGCGACTTAGGAGCTGTCTGGCCGAAGAGCCATAATCTCGAAGGATCGATCGACTTCATAGATCCACGCCTCACCGACATTCCTTTCAGAACAGTCGGGGACCTTCACTACAAGGCCGGGATCGATGGTGACCTATTGGCCGGCTACGACTTTGGAATTTTCCGCCTGGAGGGCGAGGTCGGCTACAAGCATGGGAACATCAAGTCATCGCAAACCGCGCAAGACTTCCTCGATGCGATCAACTCCGCAGCCGGAAGCACGTTCACGACGAGCGACTTCAACATCGATCGCAAGACCAACGTCTGGTCCGGCATGGTGAACGGCTGGCTCGACTTCGGCGGCAACGGAGCTGGTCATATCGGCGGCGGCATCGGCGCGGGCGCGGGCTATGCCGGCGTCCATGAATTCGGAAGCAGCCACAGCACCTTCGCGTGGCAGGGACTTGCCCAGCTCTATTACCCGGTCAGCGACCAGTTCGATGTGGGTATCAAATATCGTTACTTCCATGCCGGTAAGAACGACGGAACAGATACACTGACGTGGGACGCACCAGCGGTTTGCGCGGGACCTGCGATCTGCTCGGGCGGAACGGCAGTCCTCGGTGATAATGCACGGTTCGTATCGCACAGCGCCTTGCTCAGCTTGGTCTACAACTTTGCCGCCGCCAAGCAGCCGGCCCCGCCGCCCCCTCCTCCTCCGCCGCCGCCGCCTGCACCCGCTACGCAGACGTGTCCGGACGGTTCAGTAATCGAGGTCACGGCGACCTGTCCCCCGCCGCCGCCGCCCCCACCGCCGCCGGTAGCCGCACCGGAACGCGGAAATTGATATGATCGGTTGAGGCCGCGCTGCTCACAAACGCAGCGCGGCCTAGCGACGGAGCTTGAGCGCAACAGCGTGCATTGTTGCCGAATGGTTCGCTGGCGGAGACGGAGGAATCCGAACTCCTTACTGAAGGTCATGTTTTATCTAGCTTTTTTTATTTCGGATGATGAGCGCTGTTGCTCGCCAGTGTTGCTCCTGGGGCTCGCTTGAGTAGCAATTTTCCGCCAGGAATTAGCCACGTTAAAAGCCGCGCTGCCGAGCGTTCAGTCGCGGAACGGTCCGTTCACCGAGATTGGATCCATGCTGTCCGATGCGCCTAATTAGCCGCAGTTTTCTGCGGTTTTTCGGCATTTGATTCAATTTTTCGGTCGACCGTTTCCGAAGTAGAATCCTTCGAGTCACAGGAGGATACAGATGGACGACGCCAACGTACGCGACCGGCTGATTGACATAGCTGCCCGCTCGGGGATCACCGGAGAGAGTCGCACCACGATCTACAATCGGATTCAATCAGGCGAGATCACCGTTGTGAAGCGGGGACGGCGCACCTTCCTGAGTGAGTCCGAGGCCTATGCGGAGGTGCGCAATTGCCTAGTCGCCGCTCGGGCAAACCAGGTAACGCACCGCGAAGGACCGGGGAAATGAACACCGAGAGCGCAGCGGCACCATGCCCGTGGGGATGCCCACCCGACGAGGAAGAATGCCCCTTTAAAATGTCACAGCGAAGCGGTCTGCCCGTGACAGCATCTCGCGCAGGTGCAGACTATCAGCCCTTCGACGATCCGCTGCCGATGTCTAATCGAAAATGGCGCCGTAGACAGTTGTTAAAGCAGCTCGAGGTCGGACAAAGCTTTACCCTGCGCGGTACGGAGTTGACGTACTCTTCGCTCAAAAACCTTTGCTACAACTGGAGCGTCAAGCTCCGTAAGACTTTTCGCTGCTCCGAATTGGCAGATGGTCGTTTCAAAGTAAGTCGGCTGGCATGAAGTTTAACGCGTTTAGCGTTCTGTTTAACAGCTAAGATGCTGAGATCGCAGCACATTTAATGATTTAGTGCGTTTAACGGATCAACCTCATCTTGATGGCGACTATAATAGGGGGATCTACGTCGCACGTGTTAAAAGTATTAAATCATTAAATGTATTACGGTTTTTGGCGTGAAACCGCCTTTGCTGCGTTTAACGCGGCCTCAAATTACTTTAAATGATCCGGTCATCTCCCCCGAAAATTCGTGGGCACGCCCGTGGTAAGCAACACGATTATGCAACACGCGCCACGGCGTTTCGCTTTTTCCCATATTAGACCAGCGTCTTAAGTGCGAGGTTCGGCGTCTATCTCTTCCGCCAAACCCTCGCTTGAAGTTGGCGGTATGGCTGATTCCCCGTCCGCCGAACTAGAGAGAGGGGGTTGTACCACCATCAGAGCTGCGCGTTTCTAGCACCACGGCTGCTTCCCCCGTGATAGTATCGCGCAAGCCCTTCCTTTACGTGTCTTCATCGCCCTGAAGTGTTGAAACGTAGGTTTCGCAGCCCTCGATGAATGACCGGCTGTATCCGCCGCAATCGCTTGCGTCGATGATGTCGTGGTCGCGCGCCCAATCGAACCCCGCGTTATGCCCGCTGCAATCGTCCGTGCATAAACTTGTGTCGCCCACCTCTTCGAAGTCTCGAGTTTGGGAGAAGTTTTCGCAAGCGATACCATCCCCATCTGCGTCCAGGTCTTCGGAGTATCCGTCGTTACCTTCTTCGAGCGGGGCAGCCCCATCTGCAATGGCCTCGTCACAGGTCTCATACGCGGCATCCGCTGTTTCATACGGAGCGAGCGCTCCGCTGTCTGTGCCTGTGTCCCCGTCTCTCTCGCGACCACCATTGGGCGAACAGGCGGTAAGTAGCGCTGCGTATAGAAGGGCCGCGCGCCTCATGCCCGTCGTGCCTGCCCCCGTTGCGGATTTACGTTCCTGCCCATCGTGTCCGCGAGCTTGCTCAGCAATCGTCCGAAGCCAAGGAACATCCACACTTCAAAAACGATGGCTCAACAGCCGACGTAGTATTGAGCGTCCCGACCAATTACTTCACCGGATATAGAAAAGGTTGCACATGCCACAGTGTTGCAGTTTGCCGGCCGCGCTTCAAGCGGAGCCAAACGTCCGCCTCCCACCTATTGCGAACACTAGAAGCCGATGCGAAACCGGCTCGATGCATCTCCGGTCGATGACGTGCGACACCAACTAACTGGCAACGCCGGCATGTACCATGTGGCGCGAGAGCTATCACGCAGAGGATGGCACGTGATGCCTACGGTTCGAAATGCCCGGGGAGCGGACCTATATGCGGCCAGCGAAGATGAGGCTCGCGTTCTCCCTATTCAGTCGAAAGCGCTCTCGAAGCGGGCCCCGGTACCCCTGGGAGGCTCGCTTGATAACTTGTGCTCGCACTGGTGGATTATCACCGTCAATGCGAATTCTGATCTGCCCACCTGCTACATCCTTACCTTAGAAGAAGTGAAGGCGGCCGCGCACCGCGGCGTGAATCAAGTCGGAAAGGTGTCGTTTTGGCTGCAGCCGAAGTCATATGCGCTGCCGGAATACCAGGAGGCGTGGCATCGGTTAGGCGAGCCGTAAACACGCTGCCAGATTTCGCGAATTCTGAGTGGCGGCGGATCATATGTCCGCCTAATCTCTAGTAATGGTCTGTTTATTGTGGTTGCTGCGCAACTGCCCCATGGCATTTCCTACACATTGTGAGTCATGATGTAGACATATTCGGGAAAGCGATCGATCTCCGCCTTTTGGCCGCCCACCTCTGCAGACCAATGCTCCCAACCCTCTTTCTTTGTCGCCGGCTCTCCGAGATCGAGACCGTATGCCCCGAGATCCTCGACACGCGGCAGGGTTAAATTCGCAGCCTTGCCATTTACGAAGAAGGCGCTGTTGTAGCCGCCATACTCGCACAGCGTTCCGCCAGATTCCTCGTGGCAGTCTGGGTTCGACCCCATCGCGGCGTCGACAGGCGAACGCTCCTTTCCGATCAAGGCGGCGGCATCGAGTGTCACTTTCGCGCTCTCGGGCGCGGAGCAAGATGTCGCGATTGCACCGATGATAATTGTGACGATCTGCCGCATTCCAACCCTCGCTTACCTTACCATCTGCCTTTTACCCATTCGAAAGGTGCACGTTCGTCTTGGGTATCAGCGGCTGATTGCCACAGGCCATCCGCGCCGCAAACAAATCATGGTGCCCGGATCCACCTTTTCTTCGAACGATCTAAATACCTTCGCATTGTGCGACAGTAGGGCCGTGCGGGTGACTACTCAATTTGTTACCCGATAGAGACCCAAGGCCTCCTGAAGCGCTATGTCGAGCTGGCCGATTAGCGCTTCTACCTCTTCATTCCTCTCACACTTTCCCTCCTTTATGATGCCGGTGACGATCCAGCCTATCAGTTCGTAGCGATGAAGCTGACGCTCCGAAGGCGTCATCTCGTCCATGTAGTTTGGTGCTCGTACAACCTCGCGTTCCTGTGCCATCTGATCCCCAGCTCCCGTGACAGGACCCGTAGGTCGGAGCCCGTGCGTCCTCAATGCCGGGGGGTTGCTAAAGGTACAAGTTGTGAGCCTCGGGTATCCGTGCTCAGGAGAATTGCCGCAGCATGGGAGGGGCGCACGGTGACCGACGGCCACGTCAGTATCAAATTGGCCAGTTTGGCGGCGGCAGCGAGCCTAGGTCTTAACTCCTGTGGCGTCGGAAGCTGCTCGACCTACGCCTCCGATTACTCCTGCTCTTACGTCGAAAATGATGCTGAGTACGAGGTTTGGTATTGGCGCAATCTCGATAGAGATGATGACGCAGATGAGACCCTAATCGGCCGGGCCGTCGGGCTACGCATGTGCGAGGACAACGCACGGGCGTTCGCAGCCGCTATCGGTGAAGACTTCAACTACCGGGCCTACATCTGTGTCCTAATGAAAGACGGCATGCGGATGGAGAAGCACCGATTCATCGAAACCTAGCCATTAAGGTCAATCGCCACAGACAACCCTTATTTGAAAGTTGTTCTCATGAAAGAGTCTAATCGGGCTGACCTGATCGGAAGCCTTGTCGGTATGTCGCGCTTCGCCCTTGGGCTCCTTGCCTTTTGGGGCGGATGGATGTTCCTTGTCGGACAGGAGTGGTGGTCTTGGACCGACCAGGCCACGATACATGCGCTTGCCTTCGGCGCCGGCCTATTCGGCAGCCTTTATCTCAAGCTGCACGAGGACGTCTGGTCCAAGCGGCTCGGGGAAGCCCGCCGCGCCGAAAACGAGGCCCGGCGTGAAAGCCGCAGAGCCTGACGAACCCCAGATGCGTGATCCGATGGAGGCCATCGCACTCGGCTCGAATCGGTCTTGACTCTTGGTCGCCTAACCGATCAATTCAAATTGCTCGGTTCCCGGGGGAACTACATGAAACCGCTGACTATTTTCGCGCTCAGCGCTCCACTCCTAATTATCTCGCTTCCGGCTGAGCCTGCTCTGGCGCACGGTGGGGGTCTCAATTCAGAGGGCTGTCACAACAATCGCAAAACGGGCGACTACCATTGCCATCGGGGAGGGACTAGCTCGCGCTCAAGAAGCAGCAGCCTCGTGCCCCAGAAAAGCGGTGCAGCATACCACAATTGCACTGCCGCAAGGGCCGCAGGCGCTGCTCCCGTGATGCGCGGTGACCCTGGCTATGGACCACATCTTGATCGTGACAACGATGGCATCGGGTGCGAATAGCCGGCTAGGACTAAGAGGGGGAAGTGTCAGTGTGGCGTAAGATGGTGTTGGGGGTCGCTGCCCTCACTGTAGCGAGTCCGTCGCATGCGGAATGGCTGGAAATCACTACCTCTTCCAACGGCGGCGTGTACTTTATGGATCCGGACCGGATTCAAAAGGCCGGCAGCCGAATCAAAGCATGGTTCAAAGTTGACCATTCCCGAAATGCTTCGGTGAAATACCGGAAGGAAATGCTCCTTTTCAGCATGAACTGCGAAGCTCGGACGTCCAAGCTTATTTCGTTCAGCGAATATGACAGTTACGACAAGGTCCTGCGGTCGCGAACGTTTCCCGAATATGGTTTTTCCGACGTCGGCTTCGAACCAGTGACGCCAGAGACCGTAGGTGAAACAATGCTCGAGGCCGCTTGCATATTTAAGGACCAATGATGGTCGGGCGGAGGAAAGGCTGTCCTCGGTGTGCGGAGTATGTGAGAGCTGCTGCGCAAGTATGTCGATACTGCGGACATGAATTTGAGCTCAGTCAGGGGCCAGCAAGCAAGTCTTCGTCACGACGTATCAAACTGTTGGCGGCAGGTGCGGCAACAGCCGCGCTGACTGGGTTCGTAGCTTGGGGCGTACTCAGTGATTTGCGGAGCCCTCCTGCCGATGCGATCACCGTGACCTCCGCTCAGCCAGCAAGCGCCACAAAAGACCTAGCGGCCGTGAGCCCCGATCTTCCTGAAATCCCCGTGGGTAGCTTGTTTGCCTGGGCAGCGGACCGAATGCCTGCGGAGGTCCTTCGGCGACTTGGGCCATACAACCTGCGTGTGAGTAAGCGCACAGACGAAGGCCTTGTCGCCCCGGTCGTCGAAGTTACTGCATATGAACAGTCGGTGCGGATGGAAGGGGAGCTAACCCATCCATCGTTCAGTCACGAGATATCCGCGGTTCAGGTTCGGGCTGGAGCTCCGCCTGTTGTGATGCTGCAGAGCTTTTCCGGAGGCGCCCATTGTTGCACCCATGTGCAACTCGCCGGATTGTCCCAAGGACAGTTGAAAATAGTTGATCTGGGATCTTGGGACGGTGCCGAAATCGAGAAACCGTCGGACGTGTCGGGGGATGGAATCGCGGACTTCGTCTTGCGAGATGATGCCTTCCTTTATGCGTTTGCCGCCTATGCGATGAGTTTCGCGCCCCCCAAGGTGTTGAACGTTGTTAACGGCCGCGTCATCGATGTCTCGCGCAATCCTGCCTTTCGAACACTGTTCCTCGAATCAATGCGAGAGGCGGGCCAAGTGTGTCGGTCCGACGAAGACGGCATGACTCGAAATGGCGCTTGTCCAGCTTACGTTGCATCAGCTTCGCGGGTTGGAAAGTTGGACGAAGCTTGGCGTCAAATGGTGCTGGCGTATGACGCCTCGACTGATTGGGAGCTACCCCAAGGGTGCCGCGTCAAAGTAGCCAGCGAATGCCCCACAGGGTACAACATTTTCTATAAGAGCTATCCTGAGGCGCTTCTCGGATTCCTTAAGGATCTTGGGTACGTCGAGAAGGGGTGGCGGCCGCCTGAATTGCGTTCGCCTGAGGCAGGTCCCGCCCCTATTCCAGATACCGCGTAGCTCCGGAGCGGGAAGCCAATGCGGTTGGGATTATTCGCGTTCCTTGTTGCGCTGCCTCTTATCGACTCCTCCGAGCCCATGACCCTCGTGGCGCCGGTGGCGATCAACCGCGGCTCGGTCTTTCTTTGTACGCCGACTGCAGTTTGGGATGGCGATGGGCCCATTTGGTGCGCCGAGGGTCCGAAGGTCCGCATTGCTGGGGTGGCGGCGCGAGAGATGGACGGCTCATGCACCACCAATCAACCGTGTCCCCGCGTTGGCGCGATCGATGCACGAGACCGGCTTGTCGCACTCTTCGGCGGCCCCCGTGGCACCAGGCCGGAGGGGCATATCAAAGTTCAATCTGGGACAATGCGTTGCGTGTCAGATGGTTCGGCCGGTGGCTCGCGAACCGCTGCGTGGTGCACGTCACCCGCCTTCGGTGATCTGTCGTGTGCGGTTGTTCAGGCCGGCGGTGCTGTGCGTTGGGCGCGATACTGGAAGTCTCATGTTTGTAGGTAGGATCCATGCAGGCAGATGAGCGAAAATGCCCGCATTGCGCGGAGATCATCAATCGCGAAGCGAGAGTGTGCAAACATTGCGGTCGAAGCAGCAACGAGAGTCCAACACTCCTTCTCGCAATTATCGGCGTCGTTCTGCTGATCGCCGCGGCTCGATCGTGTGGATCAAACGAACGGCCGGTTCGGGAAGAAGCGACACGGGTCGTCACCACCACCGTTTCAAGCAATCCGTCGATCTCGAGCGAAGAATGCGAACGCCGGGGCGTCGACTATTACAAAGAGATTGGTGCCTACCCAACCCTGAGCGATGGAAGAGTCGCGGAAGACGTCGCTATCGAGCGCTGCGGGCGCACCACAACTGCTTTTGGGCCTTGGAACTGATGGGTTCAGAACAATGATAAGAACGACAGCATCAATCAGATGCGATCTGCCAATCGTTCAAGTAGCTTAGCAGCACACCCGCGGCGGACGGTGCGTCCGCCATTTGCTCTCCAGCACCCAGTTGCGGTCATACTTGAGGACGCTACTTTAGGTTCAGCCAGGTTCTACAAGGTAGCTATGCAGTGATTAGAGCCAAATCTCACGAGAGGAGGGGGAGCATTCCTGGCATAGAGGAGCCAGGTCGCTCAACCACGCTCTGGCGTTATATGAGTTTGAGTAAGCTGCTGCAGATGCTGGAATCTGGGAGCATTTGGTTCTCGCGTGTCGATCAGCTTATTCAAGCCGACCCGTACGAAGGAAGCTTACCGTTTGGGCTGCTTGAGGATGAGGACGAACGACCAAGAACACGCGACGCTGCGATAGAGCAGAAGCACCAAATGGCGCCAGGCTCGATGTCTAAAAGCAGGCAGTTGTTCCGTGAGACATTTCGTCAGCAGAGATCAAACACGTTTGTGTCCTGCTGGCACTCTGGCGCAAGCGACAACGACGCGATGTGGCGACTTTATGGCGCAGAGAAAGATGGCTCGGTTTGCGTCAGATCCACCGTCGCGAAACTTGCCCCTCGGCTGCCGGCGTGGGTCATGCTCGGTCGAGTAAATTACGTTAGCTATGATGAGCCTTGGCTCGAAGAGGCCAACGCATATATCCCCTTCTTTCGGAAGAGAACTTGCTTCGAGCACGAGAGGGAGGTGCGATTACTTTTCAACAAGACTCTCGACGATATTCCTAACGGTCCGGGACAAACCGCGACGGGTTTTGCAGTTGCATTCGATCCCGAACAGACAATTTCCACCATCTACATCTCACCAACGGCGCCGGCATGGTTCGAGCAGGTCGTGCAGAGCAGTGTCAGGCGGCTCGGGATGAAGATTGAAGTCGCGCCTGCGCCAATGGCACGAAAGCCAGTATTCTAAGGATAACTGATTTGTAAGATCGCAATTAAGTTCGGAAGGGCTAGCCCCTCCGAATCCCGATCGAAAGAATACGTCGATCGGCTACGCTCGCCGCCACCCTTATCTGTGCTTCCCCCGTTCTTACGGCAGGACAGCCAGGCTCTCCGCCTTCCGCCGCGAGAGCGAGGCGATGATGTTATTCAGCCGCCGTAACAGATCGTCGTACGTCAGGATGTCGATCATATTGGCGTACTTCCGCTTGATAACCTCAAAATCAAACATCTGACGATCCGATAGAGCCGGTTGCCCATTAGGCAGTCGATCACGGCCCAGGATGATCATCGCCTTTGGATTGGTAACGCGGATCGAAAGGGATCCGGGTAACGAAGGTCCATAGCGATCGGTCAATTCACGCTCTCCTGGCACACCCCATTTAGAAAGGTGGAAGAGGTACTTTTCGGCCTGCATGATGCTTCCCGAAAGTTCGCGCGTCGGAAGGCTGTTATCTCGGTAGAGAGTCTTTGTGACCACGACGTTATCGAATGGCTTTTTAATCTCAATGACATCGATATTGCCGCCCGCGTCTACGAGACACAGATCGATAAACCGTCGCCGCGTACGACCTGGTGTCGTGTAGAAGTCCGCAATCTCGACATTCTCGAGGACAGCAATGTACTTCGGAAAGATGAGTAAGATGACCTTAATGATCATCCGTTGCCAATCTAGTTCGGAATAAGAGTTGGCGGCCTTCAGCCAATCGTCGATCGTGTCACGAACGTAAACGAATTTGTCGATCTCCGCTTGCAGAAGCTCGTCTTGGATAAGCGGTTTGTCAGTCACCGACGATTTACGTCGACTCAAATATTGTTCGTAGTTTTCTCGCGCACTCTTGAGGCTGTCGAGAAATTCGCCGATGATCGTTTCCACTCGTGCGCTCGCGTAGCGATCCAATTCACCCGAGTTTGGAAATCTTCCCAGTAACTCTCGAAATGCCTCTATCGGTATCTTGTCGTCCCGGCTGCCTCCGATGATGATCTCCGCATCGTGACCCTTTACCTTAGCAATCCGGCGAAAAATGCCGACGTTTCGCTCCGCAATAAAAAGTTTGCGCTCCAACCAGACATTATCGGAAATTAGAACATCGTTCGCTATGCCCAAGATCCTCCCGGCAATTCGGAAGTAGCCAGCGTCCCTCGTGGCAAAATGGAAGCGAAATATCGGTTCGGAAAATTCGTCTTCGGCCTCTTCCGACGGGGCGTCGATCAGATCTCCATTCTTGAATGTGAATCCTCGACTGATCGTAACTTCACCGAGCGTATTCAATTCGCGCAGAATCCACTCAGCGCTATTCAGTTCCGGCTCATAAACCAGGATGACGCTCCGAGTATTTACTTCGAACTTTATCACCGGCTACTCCCTAGATATCGGACCCTCGTGGCACGCCACCCTAATTGATGCTTAATCGGGACCCTGTGCCTTCCTTGAAAGGTCAAAACGGTGGATGACCTACTCGAACGTTTGCATTCCTTCCGCGATAGGCGGGACTGGGCGCAATTTCACACACCGAAAGATTTGGCCATTTCGGTGATCGTCGAGGCTGGGGAGTTGCTGGAGGTATTTCAGTGGCAGCCTGCTGACGCGCCAATTGATCCGAGCAATGTCAGGAAGATCGCCGACGAAGCAGCCGACGTTCTCATATATCTCCTGCTGCTTGCCGACCGAGTTGGATTTGACCTGCTAAGCGCGGCCAGCAACAAAGTGGACGAGAACGAACTGCGATTTCCCGAGACCCAGACCTTTGGTGTCGCCAAACCTCCAAAAGCCACTTAGTTTTAATGAGCGGATGTATGCGTCGAATGGAGCCGCAATGAGTCTGTCGCTTCTATCCAGTCCCGAGGCCGTTCGCTCGGCCATGGCCGAATATGACGAGCTCGGTCAGGACGAATTCTTGGCCAAATACGGCTACCGCCCGGCAAGGGCTTACTTCTTGGAAGAAGGGGGTCGCCGTTATGACTCTAAGGCAATCGCCGGGGTTGCCGTGGGTAAGCAACACCCCCAGCGAGGTCCTTTGAGATCCGATGAATTTAGCGGTGGCTTCAACACTGTCCGTGAGAAACTCCAACAGCTGGGCTTCAATGTTGTAAGCGATGGCGCTCCGAGTGCGCCCGCGGTTATTTCCGCGTCTGATCTCCAACTCTTATCGCAAGCCAGGGCATCAGGCGCACGGTACACAGACCTTACCGACGACCAGATTGCGGCATACTCAAGAGTCGACTCGTCTCTCCGACAACTCGGCGACCTGGTGCTCGAAGAGCTAGGGTCCGTGGACGAGTACACTCGTGCTTTAACGGCTGGCTTTCATCTCCAAAGTGGTGTGCGCGGCAGTCAGCCCAAAGACCTTTGGTTTGGCGTATATGCATCGGAAAACAGATCGGCTTTTGCAGGCAATCCGCAGATCTTCGCGATCGCATCCGGCCGGGGTCTCGAATATGGCTTCGGTGCTTGTACGCATCCCTCGGACTTTTCGAATCAGGAGATTAAGCAAAGGGTCCGGACCGCAGCACCCCGCATTTTTGAACTGCTGCCGCAACCGGGAAGTCCAGAAGCCCATGCACTTGACGAGAAGTTGCAGCAAACCGGTGGATGGAAGTTTCGGCGGAAGGCTCGGCTCGACGCAGGGGGGTCAGAATTCGCCACTCTGGATGAGTGGCTTCGCTTTATGCATTCCACCCAAGGGAAGCGCGAAGCAGGTGGAGGGATCTATCGCTTTATTCTGCCGGCTGAGATCGACGGTGCAGATCTCGAGAAAGAGCTCACAGAAGCAGCACGGATTTTCAGACCGCTGATGGAAAGCGTTCGAGCCGGTAGTCGGAGCACGTTGAACCAAGCGATCACATTAGAGGACCTGCCTAGTTTCGGATCCCTCCTGCGTGATGCCCTGGACAAATTCGCTGCTGCAAGAACGGGGCCGATGGGCAGATCCCAGCCTCTTTGGGACGCAATGGACAGGGTAAAACAGAAGTTGAGATCTCTGCCCGCCGTCGCAAAACGAGAGCATATCCGAGTGAAATGGAGTCTCGGTCAGGGGGTGTGGGCGAAAGTGCCTTGGATCGCCTTGATGGACGAGAGGCACACGACAAGCACTCAAAGCGGAACCTATGCGGTCTTTCTCGTGAGCGAGAACCTGCAACGTGTTTACCTAAACCTAGCTCAAGGGGTCACTGAGTATCTGAACCGGTACACGGCGACTCAAGCGGCTCAGGAATTGGAAGATAGAGCCGCTGAGCTCCGTTCCGAAGTGGGTGAGCTAGCCGAGTCCGGCTTCACCTTGGACAATAAGACCGACCTGGGTTCGGATGGCACTCTCGCGAAGAACTACGAACGAGGAACCATCGCGCACAGGAAATTCGAGCTTGAACACCTTCCTTCTGATGCCGAGCTGAATGAGCTGCTTGAGGCCCTTCTGTCTGCTTATGATCGAATCCTACTGGGTCTGATTAGAACGCCTATTAGCCTTGACGATGCTACGCCGACAGTGACCGATCCGTACGGAATCGACGAGGCTCTGGACGGCCTGTTTGCTGGGCGCGATCTAATTGAAAAAATTCTGAGCGTATGGGCCACGAAGAAGAACATTGTTCTTCAAGGCGCCCCGGGGGTGGGAAAGACATTCGTGGCTCGCCGTCTTGCGTTTGCGCTCATTGGTTCCAAGGAACCGGCGCGGGTCGAAGCAGTCCAGTTCCACCAATCGTACGGGTACGAGGATTTTGTCCAGGGATACCGGCCTACGGATGCCGGTGGCTTCGCAGTTCGTAACGGCGTTTTCTACCGCTTCTGCGAGGAGGCCGCCAAGCACCAGGAACGTAGGTATGTGTTCGTCATCGACGAAATCAATCGCGGAAATCTGTCAAAGATTTTTGGCGAGCTCATGCTTCTCATTGAGCCCGAAAAACGCTCGTCCGATTGGGCTACGCGGCTTGCATATTCCAAGGCCGATGAGCCGCCGTTCTACGTTCCGGATAACGTGCACATCATCGGAATGATGAACACCGCCGATCGGTCTCTCTCGATGGTTGATTACGCCCTTAGGCGGCGCTTCGCTTTCTTCGACATCGAACCAGGCTTTGAGCACCCCGCGTTCGCCACGTACTTATCCGCGAAGGGTGTACCAGGGGACGTCATCGACCGAATTCGGAGCCGTATGGGTGAACTCAATGCTGCGATCGCTGCTGACAAGGTGAACTTGGGTCCAGGCTTCAGGATAGGGCACAGCTTCTTCGTACCCAACGAGCAAGTCACTGATGCCGAGGTTTGGCTCGCGCGCGTCTTCGAGACGGAGATCCAACCGCTTCTCAAGGAATATTGGTTCGACGATCCGGCGCAAGCCGACAGCTGGTACGAACAGATCGTTCAGTGACCATCCCGATCCGTAACCTTTACTACCTCTTCACGTACGCATGGGCGCGATTCCCTCCCGGCGAAGAAGTGCCGACCGGTGTCGACGAATGCCCGGATCTGCAAAACTTGCTGGCCAAACTTCTGATCGACGGAACACATCGGCTGATCCGCCGGGGATTGGACCGGGGCTACATCTCGCTGGAGGAGGACACTCGAACGCCTCGTGGGAAGCTGCTTCTAGATGAGATCATGAAGCGGCAGACTCTTCGAAACGGGCAGCTCGCTTGCACGTACGATGAACTCTTGCCGGACATTCTGCACAATCGCATTCTGAAGTCGACGCTCAAGCTCTTGGCGACGGCTGAGCGTCTAGAGCCGTTTTTTAGGCATGAGCTCTTGCTTCTGCACCGCCGTCTCCAAGGAGTTTCCGATTTCCGCCTGGATGCGGCTTGCTTCAAGCGGGTGCAGCTTTCCAGAAACATTCGGCAGTACGGATTACTTCTACAGATCTGTGAACTCGTGTTTCACTCTCTGCTACCAGACGAACAAGGCGAGGGGTCTCGCTTTGCGGACATCCTCGACGACGAAACTCGGATGTCAGCCGTCTTTGAAGACTTCCTCAGAAATTTCTACGCGTACGAGCAACAGACCTTCTCGGTCGGACGAGAGGTATTCCCCTGGGAGGCCGAGCCCTTAACGATCGGTGCACTTAGCTACTTGCCCGCCATGCAAACGGACATCACGCTGCGATCCCCAGATCGCGTGATCGTGGCCGACGCTAAGTACTACAAGGAGACCCTGACGCGATTTCATGGAGGGTCGAAAATCCATTCTTCCAATCTCTACCAGCTTTACGCGTATCTAAAGCACACCTCCGCCAGGCATCCCACGATCCCGACAGATGGGGCGCTGATCTACCCGACGGTGAACCGAGATCTGTTGGTCGATTTCGAGCTCCCCGCACATCACATCCGGGTCGCCACCGTCGACCTGTCCCGCCCCTGGCATGAGATTCATCACCACCTGCTCGATGTGCTGTTCAAACCTTACGGCGACGACGCCGCAGCTATTGCCGCTTAGAGGGCACAAGCTTGCGAGCTATCAGAACGGCGGTAAGTGCGCCCACCAGTAAGCGCAAAAACATCCATGGAAATCGCCGGAAAATTCATTCGCTGAGGCGGCCGATGTATCCGCCGACCCTGCCTAGCTGGATACCCGCAGCGCTACGAAGAGGAGTGGCTAAGTTCCAGTCACGAGCTTCAGCTGCGCCCGCGCACGACCAGTCCGCGTTCGGAGCAAAGGATCGACGGCGGTCATCGTCTCGAGCCACCCGAGAAAGATTTGCGCGTCCGTCTTTGCAAGTTGGGCGCGCGAAGAAAGCTCCAGCATCCAGTCGCCTATGGCGTCGCGCCATGCTGCTGCATCTTCGCGGCTCGCGGCGGCAGTCAACATCAGCTGCATCTCGAGTGCTGCCTCAATGACGCCCGGCGCACGCAGACGCAGGTGTCGATCGAGGAGCCGCACGGTATCGGCAAGGGCCGGCAGCCGGTGCGAAGCTGCTAGCGTCGCCAGCCCCAGTAGATAAGCGTGGACTTGTTCGGGCTGCTCGTCGCCGAACAGCCGTGGCCCGGCCTCTTCGATCCTCACGGCTGCCCGCTCAACCAGGTTGTTGGAGAGATTGAACATGACTTCGCAATTGATGAGCGCGTTCAACGAACGAAAGGTGAGGGGCTCGTCGGTAAGGCCGCGCTCGATTGTCTCGAGAAGCTCGGGAGGTGGGGGGCGCAGCGTCCCACTGATCCCGCCCTCGAGAGGTCCAGGCCAGAAGATCATCGGAAGCTGAAGATGATCCTTGAGGCTGCCGGTCTCGTCGGTCAGGGCCGCTCGGAGCGCGGGCGTCAGCAAATTCTCGTCAAGCCCGTTCGCCGCGCTCGAGAGCCGGCCCGCAAGCTCATTTTTGAGCTGCGTCGGCGAGATCATGTCGGGACGCCATCTCGGCTCCTGCCGGAGATCAAGAAGGCTCTGGACGGCAAAGCGCCAGCCGCGCTCTTCGAGGCAATAATTGGCGAGCCGGCCCGTCTCGACTTGTCCGAAGACTGCACGGACAACGAGCGAAGCATGCGCAATAGCTGCCTGCCGCCGCCGAAACGGCGGCCAATCAGGAAGCACGCCGTGAAGGCTCAACTCCGCGTCGACATAAATGGCGAGGCTCGAAAGGAGATGGATAGGGCCAGCCTTATCTTGCGGGTCAAGCGCTCCGAGCTGCTCGGCAATGGCGACGAGCATCGGCTCGAGCTCGGGATCGGCTTTCGCCCTGGAAAGCGCATGTTCGCCGAAAGCAACCTTGGAGACGAGGTCTGCGGTTTGCACCGCCCAGTGGCCAAGTGTTCGCCAGTCGGCCTTGCTCAGGGCATCGAAGTCGGCGCCAGCGAGGATCTCGGGCTGACTTGCCCGGAGCAGTAGCCATTGAATCCGCTCCAGCGGCTTGTTCTCGGCCCAGTCGACCTCGTTCCGCAGGGGGTCAGCGAGGAACTCCTGGAGGCTTCCGGAAGTGCTCGGCCCGACCAGCCGCTCATAATATTGGTGATGTTTGGGGACGAGAGTCGCGGGTTCGATGCCGCCCGCTTCGAGGCTTTGTAAGATCTCCTGGAGGACGAATGGCGGGAAGGCCTGCTGATCACGATTGAGCGTCTCCATCTCCGCTGGTGAGAGGGGGGCCTCGAGCAGACGGGTTCGCCATGTTTGAAACGATGCAGGCCGAACCCGCCCGTCCTTCAGAAAGCGGTCGAGGATCGCGACCCGGACTCTTGGGCGAGGATGTAGGCCCGCGATCCCGCGCACTCTGTAGCTGCTCGACTTGTGCCGAAAGCACAGTGCCCACCCGCTCTTCGGCTCGGTAGACAGGCGCCAGGATCGTCCGGACTCGTCCTTCACGTTGAGAGTATTGGCGGGCGCCGCGTAGAGGGCTTTCACAGCTTCAAAGACGGCCGATGCCTGGAAGGCCGCGTCGCCAATTTGCATCGTCGCTTCGAGCTTCAGGCCGCTGGCCTCTTGTAGCGACTCATCTTCCAGCATCCAGAGGGTCAGGAATTTCGGAAACCGGTTCAGCATTATCCGGTAGGAGTCGATGAGCTTCGCGCCGAGTTCCTTGGTGCTTTCCTCAGCAACCGAGCGAACGAAGCTGCGGAGCGCTTGCAGCATGTTAGTGCGAAGCCACCGCGCATTGCCGAGAAGAGGACCGATGAACCGCTCTTCGACCCACGTCTCGAACGCGGGCCTCACGCGCTTGTCCGCCTGGTCGAGTCGGCTGGTGACCGTGATGACGTCGAGGAGGACGGCAGAGCCCGCCATCCCGTCGAGCTCGCGGCTCACCCGTGAGTCGGCCCAGCCGCTCCGGTCAATGAGGCCGAGCAGCCACTCGGACCGGGCCGCCCGCTCGTCATCCCTGACGACGTCGCGCCACTGCGCGGCTAGGGCGTCGGCAGCCGCAATGTGGAGCTGGTTGAGCCAGGGACCGTCCTTTTTCGGGTCGAACCAGCCGCGCGCCTGAATCAGGCGGACGTTCTCGCGCAGCGCCCGCAGCTCTGCCGTTTCAAGGAGCCGCGGCGGGTCCGCAGAAGTGTCGACCGCCGCTTCGTCGACCAGCCTTTCAAGCTCCATAGCATCAACCGGGACGAAAGCCGCGCCTGCGCGGCGCAGGCGGTCACGCATTGTCTCCAGCCGACCGGGCTCGATGCGTCCAGCAGCTGCAAGGCGCGACAGGCATTCGATCGACGATACTATGCAGTGGGATTGGCCGAGGTCGTCGAAACGTTCGTATCTGTTTAGGAACCGGTCGTCGGTCACGAGGAAGCCGCTTTGCCGGGCAAGCGAACTGAGCGTCTGGCCGGTCTGTTCGTCCTTATCGCCTCGTGGCGCAGCGTCGAATGCGAGACGCCCTGCCTGGCGCGCGCGTGTCAACGACCCGCGAATGCGCGTGAGAACAGCGTGCGCCTCGTTGGCGACCGCATCCACCTCGAGGAGAGCCTTTGCTTCGTCGAGCTCTGTAGGGGAAACGATTGGGATCAGCCCGGCATCGACGATCCGGTCCAGCAGCCGAACGTGGCGGAAGTAAGCGACCGACAAATCGCTCAGATAGAGGGTCGCGCCCTTTTGGATGATAGGCTCATCCGGCCAGCGCTCCTCCTGCAAGGAGAGATAGGCGCGGGCCGCATCCGCCTCGTCCTTCCGGATGTGGCCGAGCCTCGACAGCGCATCGACCACCGCGCTGCAGCTCGCAAGATGCGCCCGATATTCAACGAGGGGCACTGCTTCGCTGGACAGCGTCCCGACTCGCGTAATCGGAAAGGGATGAATGAAGAGATGCTGCCCTTCGCTTTGCGAGGCTGCGTGGCTCAGCATGTCGGCGCGCCCGCGGCCGAGTTCGAGCATTAGGCCGGCATCGGGAATCTGTGTCGCTTCGAACGCCTGAACTTTGCCCCTGGCGACAAGCTCGAGGAGACGCCGCCCGAAGGCGATCTGACTCGGCTGGTGATAGCCAAGCCGCGCACGCTCCTTGAACAGGCTGATGAAGACATCGTGTCGAACGACGACGCGTTTGAAGGAATCCAGTACCGGGTCCAATGCATCAAAGGCCGCAAGTGTCACGATGGCGCTGGTGTCGAGCGAGATCGCGTCGTCCGGGATCGGCTCATCGGCGAGCGGCATGGCCCGGCCACTGAACAAAGGAATGAGGACTTGACGGCGAACGTCGATGACCTTCGGATTGGCGAGCAGCGGGGAAAGCTGCATGTCGAGCCAAGAGCGCCGAAACATCGTTCCCACCAGCTCCAGCGGCAGGGCGCCGGCGGCATGATGGTTGAGCGCCTCCTCGACCCTCGCTTCCCATTCGGGCTGGCCCTCCACGAGGTCGGCCAGTGACGCTTTCTGAACCGGTCCGTTCTCGCCTGATTGCTCAGCGGCGCGAAGGATCCAGCTGCCGGCTTCCGGCAGCTCGTCTTCTGTCCCCGAACGTGTCGCAGCCATATAGGCGGAGATAAGGATATCGGGTGCGTCCGGTGCGGCGGCGACCGCCTCCTGGGCGAAGGCCGTGGCCCGCTTGGCGCCGACCTCGGCGGCGAGGTTCGCGGCGCGGACGAGCTCCTCGGCGGAGCGCTTGGCTCGGTGCTGCCACTGCTCCTCGAGGAAGCCATCGAGTGCGTCCCACTCGCCGGTGGCGATCAGGAGCTGCATTTTGAGCGTCCGGTCGTCGACGTGATCTCGCCCCGCCTCGAGCTTTTCGAGGATATTCATGGCCTCCTCGAACCGACCCTGGCGGAAGTTGATCCAGCCTGCTTCCGCGAGAAGGTCTGGTGAGCGTTGGACCACGTCGCCGGCGAGCGCGAGGGCGTCGAGCGCATCCTTGTCCCGCCCGTGGCGAACGAGATGGCGGACAACGTCCGCAGCGATATTGCTGTTGGGAAGATCCCGAAGCAAGGTCTTGGCAAGCTCGACGAACCGGTCGGGAGCGCCGGCTTTCAAATAGCGTCCGATCAGCGGCAAGAGCCGTGCCGTCTGCGGATCTTCGCGATAGGATTCCTCGAGAGCCTCGATGGATGCATCCCGATCCCCGCTCTCCAGGAAGCTCGAGAGGACCGACCTGAGACCCCTCGGCAGGCTTTCCGGCGCCGACTCGAGCACCGCGCGCGCCTCTTCGCGACGGCCTAGCGCGGCGAGGCTGTTGACCTCGATTGTGACGCGGTTAGCCGGATCGAGGATCCTCTCGAAGGTCTCCCGGTGTCGCTTGAGAAAGTCGAGGGCGTCGGCGGGAGCAGATACGCTGAAATCAAGCAGCAACGCGAGCATCGGCTCCGCGACCTGGCCGAGGTTGCCGGGACTGCGCGCGAGACGCCGCGAAATGCTGAGCTCGGCCGCCTTCCGGTCGACCTCGAGCTGGAACCCCAGCGCGAGCGGTAGCAGTGCGAGACTCTGCGCCGGATCACGAAAGCTCGCGCGAAGCTCGGTGAGAGCTACGTTCGATGCGTCGGGATCGCGCAATTGGAGCCACAGCGCGTAACGGCGCGCCGCCGCGGCGTCGCTGGCGAGCTTCAGTTCGCCGCAATGGTCAGCCGCGCGGAGCATCAGTGTCCGGGCGAGCCGGCGGGCTTCGATTGAAAGGCCGTCGTCCTTCAATGGAAAGGCAGCGGGACTTGCCGGCGGCCCCTGAAGCACTATGGGCTTGAGATCGGTGGGCACGGTGCTGGCCACGAGCAAGGCCGCCGTTGCCCACAGCAGCGCGGGCGTTTGCCGGTAATCGGCTTCGGAAACGGCCGCGCTCACCGCCGCTGCATCGTCCCAGCGGTCAAGCTCGGTCAGCGACACCATCAGGACATAGCGGCCGTCGCTGTCCAGCGCCTTGGCCCCGAGGCCTGCGTGGTCCGCGCGTTCGAGCCCGGCCTCTGTGCCTAGCCCGAAGCGCATGATCTGGAGCATCGCGGTCGCCTCGACCGGCGAGCGGTCCGGATCGAGTAATTTGAGCCCGGCTTCCCAGTCACTCATGGCGGTCAGGAAGGCGCGAGCGACCAGCAAGGTCTCGGACCGCTCCGACGCGATCTTTTCCGCTGCTTCGAGGAAGAGGTGGGGGTCTTCACCCTCTTTGAAGGCGAGCACGCGCGCACACCAGGCGAGCGCATCTGCCCGGACTGCGGTGCTCGCGGTTCGCAGCATGCCGTCGATGAGGTCCTTGCTCAGGTCTCGCGCCTGGCTCGCGGCATCGGCCGATGCGAAAAAGCGCGATCGCCGCAGACGATCAAGCCGCTCCGCGGCCTCCTTATCGGCGAGTTCGCCCGTTTCCGACGTCTTCAGGAGGCTGCGCAGACTGGCTTGCGTTTCGAGGAGGACCGCCTCGCCAGGCGTCACGTCGCGGCGAAGGCTCCGCAGCACGAAGTCGACGGCCTCTCCGAGCACGTCCTCGCCGCCGGGCGCTCCGTCACCGGCATCTGCCGCGAGCACTGCGTAGTGGGCGAGCGCGTCGGAGATGAGGGCGCTGTCGTCCTCGCCACGGATTTTCGCTCGGACGATCGCTTTGACGCTGACCTGTGCCTCCCTCGTCTTAATCCAATCCGACGAAACGCTCTCCGCGAAGATGTCCGGACGGACCAACCGCGCCTTCCAGCTAATCCTCAGAGCCTCGGGCAAGCTCTGCGGATCGTTGGCGAGAATCTCGATCGCTTGGTCGAGGCTGGCCTCGAGCGCGTCGATCTCGGTCAAAAGCTCGTCGGAGCCGCGGCGGCGGGCAAGCTCGCGTCTCACCACCTTGACGCCGGTCGACGCCGCCTTGGCGGCCGGGCCCGCGAGCTTCGAGGTCAAAGGATCGATCGGCAAACGGAGGCCGTTACACTCGAGGCAGCGTCAACCGGCCGTAGTCCCGATCAAGCATCAGGATGTTACTTTGGCCGATATCATCGAAGTTGATCGAGCCTTGCTCGTGCCAGCGCTTTGTTTTCGGCTGCGCAAGGTCATCGATAATCCTGCCGCCCGGAAGGTGAACGTAATTGGCCAGGTCAATCGGATCGATCATCCTTGCCCTCTTATCGCTGGTCTTGGCCTTGAAGAGCCACGCGATACGCCGATCAACTGGCAACTCCTCGCTTTGCGTGCGGACAGCTGCCTGGTCGCCGCCGATCAGCTCGCGGCCGAGCGGTGTAATCTGGTATTCCGCCTCCTTGCCGACATCTCGCCGAACCACGAGATCGTGCGCGAGGAGCTGGGTCAGCACGTTCGAGAGATGCGCGCTTTTGATGCCGATATCCTCGAGGAGATGGCGGCGCCGAAGAAAGCCGTTCGCGCGGTCCAGCCGCTCGAGGATTGCGCGCGCCCGGGGGCGCTCGGCGGTCGACCGTGCGGGGCTGATCTCAGCGAGATTTACGGACTCCCGCATCAAATCGACAAGGGCCGTCAGACGTTCGGCGGCCGCTTCGTCGTCGAGCTCGAGCCTCGCCTTGACGTTCTGAAGCAGTGCAAGCCAGTCGCGGATCTCGGGATCGAAGCGGCGCTCGACGAGCAGCGACCAGACCTTGCGCGCGAGAGCCGCATACACTCGCCGGGTCGCCCGCCCATCCTGCTCCAGCTCCTCGCGAATGGCGAGGCGCGCAGTTTCCGGAATCGCGTCGCTGAGGTCGAGGGCCTCTCGACGAATCAAAGCTGGCATCGTCTTTCCTCATAGCTATAAGAATCACACAATACACTACACTTCACTATTGTATATGCGCATAGGTTAAGAGGGTTCCAAGGTGCTCGCATACCAGGGCCCTTTTACCGTGACCGGCTTAGCCAGGAGCGGCTGACGGGGAAAAGCCATCACCTTGCCGGTCACCACCTTGGCTGGTCGGGCCGGCTGGGCTACCGCGAAGGTGCGAGTTCCGAAGCGATTGCGCATGGTGTCGGCGGTTACGCCATGGCCGGCCATGGTGGTTCTTTCGCTGACGCTTGAAATCATCGAAGGCACTATCGCCACGTCGACGTCGAGCCGACGGTAGGGGACGTCGCACGTCCCCTCGAGAAAGTCGCGGCAGATGGCGACGGTCACCAGCTCATCCTCGCAGATGAGGATATGGACCTCATCGCCCGGAACGATCGCCTCGAACCGCCCGCCAAAATCGAACTTGGCCCATTTGAAAACCTCGAACAAAAGCCTGCCATGCCCATCGAGCACGGCGGCGGCATTGCGCATACCCCCACTATCGCGGTGCCAGCTACCAGCGACGAGATAGCGAAGTGCAGGCTCCCCATCGAGCGCCGAACGCTTGAGCTGCGACTGGAGATGAGCGACGCTCGCGTCCGGCATGGTCAACTCGGCCCAGACGATGACAGCACATTCGTCGCTCCGGGCGCTTGCGAGCTGCTGATCGATTAGCGTCTCGGCGTTGAAGCCGTCGAGTTGCACGATCGTGAATCCGGAGCCGTCAGGCGGCGAGAGCTTCGGTACGAGACCGGGGAACAGGGCTGCGCCATAGCGCCTGGCTCCTCCCTTCTTCTCCTTGTCGGCATCGGCGCGATCGAGAGCGAACGGCGAGCGGTGAAGGCGCACCTTGAACGACTCGATGCCGGTCGGAATGACGCGGTGGTGGATAAGCGCCCGGCGGAGGAACGGCTTGCCTTCGGCACTCGCAAGCGGCGTCATGCGCGGAATGACATAATGAAGACCATCCGCCGTCCTCCACAGATCCTCGAGCTCCTCGTCCCGATCGGTTTCGAGGAACTGCCGGCCTTCGAGCGCGACGCGTTCGAAGGCTCGCAACAGCCGCGCCGCGTCGAGCAGCGTCACGTGAGGATCGTCGCCCTCAGTGATGGCGATCTCGCCACCGACGATGCGCCGGGCGCGCTCCTGAATGCCGTCCATCAGCTCGGCTTCGCTGATCTCGCGAAAACCCTGGAGGATCTGCACAGGGGTTTTAGCGAGAGCGGCATAGATCGACGCGATGGCGTCGGCGATTTGCCCATGATCATCCGAGTGGGTTTCCGCGAGGCGTGTCGCGAGCGCTGCCCAGCAGGCCGAATCCAGCTCGGTCATATACCGCTTGCCACTAGGACGGAGAGAACGACGTAGTCAGCGCCCCGGTGTGGCGATCCATTCACTCGACTCCAACTGTCCCTTGTGAGGCGTACGCTTGTCATGTGCAGCGGCGCATTTGCCGCTGTCCACCCGCGGCTGCAACCGTCAATGAGGTTCTATATTGCCTTGGGTGTGGATTTTGTCGGACGCCGAGCATACTTATGAACGCAGTACGACGGACTCCCGCTCTGCGGATTGATCTGATCGCTGCCGGTCGATGGTCGTAGTCGGAGCATTACTCCGTCCGAAACTCCTCTTCGTCGACTCTCGTGCTTATTGAGATGCTATAAATCTCGGCTGTCCGGTAGCGAAGCTTCGTGCCGGTGAAACAAACGACCTGCACTTGCCCGGTTCCAGCAACGGTCGCGAGCTCCGCCAATCGCTCCTGAGGAGCGAAAATATACCCGAAGAGTTGCCCATCGCGAGCCCACGCAGATCCGATAGTCAGCTGACTGTCACCCAGCGTCTGGTCCAGCATCCCGGCACGCCCACTACACGTAACTTCTACACGATCGAACTTCGGCACTTTCGGCTGAAGTAGCTCACCGGAGAATGTCAGCGTTGCAAGCTCCTCATATGCGCTTTGGTCGAGGGAGCTTTTGGGGTTGCCGGCGCGCAACGCGTAGTCGTACTCCCAGCTGCTTACCCGTATGAGATATTGAACGAACTCCTGGCGTTTACTGCTTGTCCGTTTGCGCTTCTTCCGTGAAGTGGACCGCTTCGCTGTCTCTGCCACCGCTTCACTCCCGCTTCGGGTGCCTGAACTGTAGGCCCGGCGGACGCGGTGTCCGCCGAACCCGCTCGGTAAGGTTCTGAATTTTCCACTGCTTCCAATGGCGCGTCTAGCGGCTGTTACTGTTCCGTGTTGCACAAGGCATTTTGTGGCTATGCTCAGCAAGGCACCGGGAGAGGTAATCCGTGCTTTATGCGCCTGAGGAACCTGAAGCCGATACTATCCGGGTTCCGGTTGTCCGCGTGTTTGATGGTGACGGGTTTCTAACGCGGATTCGCAAAGTTCCGGGTAATAGCGAGATTGAAGCCACGGTGCGGTTTGGCTTCACCGATGCGCCTGAGTTGGAGCAGCCGGGCGGCTATGAAGCCAGAGATTTCTTGAGCCGCTTGATTGAAGGCCAATGGCTCGACTTAACTATTCTGTTGAAGACCAACACCTCTCAGATAGTGGACGCTTACGGGCGCATCGTTGCCGTGCCTTATCTCAGGCAAGAGCGACCCGCTGACCCGGCACCGGCTTCAATGATCAGCCGCCTTATGAGGCCAACACGCAAGCAGTCATACTTCTCAAGAAACATTGAGCTTGAGATGGTTTTGAACGGCTGGACATGGGTTCTCGACCGCTACTGCCCGGATGAGCGCTACTTTGAAGCGCTTGAAGACGCCCAGCGGCACAGGCGCGGCATTTGGGCCGCCGACAACAATATTCACCCGTGGGAATTTAAAAAACAGCGGCACGTCAACCGAAGGCGGCGCCAGGGCAGAACCGCGAGTGCGCCAACCCCGGTTTCTAGCGCAAGCGTCGGCGCGAGTTGCCCAAGTGAGGGATGCGACGGTCGGCTCGTGCCGCGCTCGGGTAAGTTCGGCGAGTTCTACGGATGCTCTAGATTTCCAAAGTGCCGCTTTTCGCGCAGTGCCGTTCCTTGAGCTAAGCCGATTTTGAAGCCGCAAGCTCAATCACGTTATCTTTGCCACGGCAAAAGTCGCCCCACGCCTTCATTAGCTCGATGCGCCGGTCGAAAAACTTACTGCGAAGGTAAGCTGCTTCAGTCTCGTTGGGATTGGAGTGATTCAGCGCCGCTTCAGCGATCTTGTCAGGAAAGCTGGTGGCGTCAGCAATCCAATCCCGGAAACTCGACCTGGCAGTGCCGTGAGCGGTTATGTTGGGACATGCCGCGTGAAGCACCTTGTTGATTGCAATGTCCGACAGGATTGAGCCGCTAGGGTTGGGGAAAATCAGGTTCAAACCTTCAGCCTTGCGGTCAGCTTGGACGGCCAGAATTTCGAGCGCTTCAGAGTTGAGCGGAACCCGGTGAGCTTCTCCATTTTTGGAGCGCTCTTCCGGCACAGTCCAAACGTCGCCTTCCACTTCATCCCAAGTCGCGCCGCGCACTTCCATTGATCGGGCGGCGGTCAGGATTGAGAATCGGAGCAACAGCGCGGAAGTCACATCAGGCTTGGCGCGAAGGCTAGCCATGATCGCCGGAACGTCCTTCCAAGGCGGAGCCGCGTGTGACTTTAGTTTTCCGTTGGCCTTTGCCACCTTGCGAGGGTTGGGCAGCAGCGTTTTTAGGTTGCCTTTCCAGCGAGCAGGGTTGCGCCGATCAATGCCCTCTTTGGTGAAGGCATAATCAAGCACGGCTTCGACCCGCATTCTGACGCGAGTGGCGGTTTCCGTTTTGACTGCCCACAGTGGCAGCAGCAGCTTGTGTATGTCGTCCGCCGTTATGTCGCTGACCGGCATTTCGCCAATGAAGGGATAGGCATAGGTTTCGAGCGTGTTGCGCCACTGTTGCCGATGCTTTGGATTTTTCCAGCCGCTCTCAAATTCGCCAATATACGCCAGCGCAAAGTGGCGAAAGGTTTTGGCGACGGGTGGCCTGATTCGCTCAACCGGGTCACGGCCATGCTCAACGTCAGTTCGCATTTCGTCAGCTAAGTCGCGAGCCGCCTTCAGCGAGCGGGGGGCCGGATAAGAGCCAAGACCAATTTGCTTGATCTTGCCGGCTTTAGAGTAGCGGAAAACCCAAGCCTTAGAGCCGCTGTTGCTTACGCGAAGGATTAGGTTCGGCTCAACGGTATAAACGCCCGGCTTCGCGCTGGCGATCGTTTTGTCCGTAACACTCTTGAATGTGGGCATTTTAGCCACCTTTCCCGCCGCCACCACGCCAGCAAGTGTGCTGTTACAGGGCGCTGTTTCATTTGGGGCCAAACACCCCCAAATCCGTGTGGATGCAGGTGGACAGCCGAAACCTCGAAAGTCAAGGTTTTCAGCCATTTCCTAGAGCGTTTTTGGCGGTTTCGCTAGACCGCTGGCGGAGACGGAGGGATTCGAACCCTCGGTACGGGAATCCCCCGTACGGCGGTTTAGCAAACCGCTGGTTTCAGCCACTCACCCACGTCTCCGGATGCGAAGCGCTGGCCTCCTGGGCCGAGCGCGAGCAGCGAGGAGCGCGCTATATAGGCGAGATTTCCAAGCATCAACCTGAACGGCAGCTATTTCGGGATTACCTCCAGCGTCATGTCGAGAGCCATCCCTTCACCTGGGCCAAGCACCCGCATGCCGAGGTCCGGCCAGCGCTCTTCCGGCTCGTTGAGCGCCGCATTGGCATGCGTCACCGGCTCGGCAACGAAGATGCCGCCAGCCGACGGGGAGTAGAGCTGGAAGAAGCGGGCGTCGGGCGAGGACATGCGGATCGTGAACGGCAAATCGGGATCGCTGATCGTCGCGCTTCCGCCCCACCCTGCGAAGCCATGATCGAGGTCCTGGCCGCATACCAGCCGGTCCCGCAGGTCGAAACGTCCGGTGGCCGGCACCTTCTGAACCGGCAGGACATGCTCGTCGATCGTCCAGGCATGGGTCACCTGCGTGTCGACCAGCGTCCGCGGTCCGCAGTCGAAATAGGGATGCTGGCCAAGCCCGCAGGGCATCGCCTCATTCGAGACATTGCGGCAACTCAGACGGAGCGAGAGCCGCCGCTCGTCCAAGACGAACACCTGCTCCGCCTCATAGTCCCACGGCCATTCGCCCCCACGATGCGAAAAGCTTAGTGTGGCGTTGCGCTCTGCTGAGCGCTCCACCAGCCAGGGCGCGAGCCAGCCCTGACCATGCAAGGGACTGGGGTCGCCGGCCATGTTCGGTTCGAGCCGGATTTTTCTCCCGCGGAACATGAATCGACCGCCGCGAATGCGGTTCACGAAAGGGACAAGCGGGAAGCTGGCGGCCTCAAGGACATTTTCGCTGCGGCTGTTGCATTCGCGCAATATTGGGATGGCCCGATTGCCATCGACCCATTCGAACGCAGAAATACTGCCGCCAACACAAGGGTTTAGCGCCAACCTCAAGGAGCCGGCTTGCAGGCTTACGGCCGTCATTTCCTAAACTCCCGCTTTCCAAACCATTCACAGGACGGCAACTCTCTTGGGGATAATCGCCGACTGGACGTTGCGCGGTGAATCGCGCCGGAAGTATTTAACGCCCCGGGGGCCGGGGAGGGTCACGAATGAGTAGGCGAGTCAAAGAGTTTGTCGACATTGCCGACCATGTGTCGATCGACGATCTCATCGAGCGGCTCAGAGAGCTGAGGGATAGCCTTCCGAATGATGCCGAAGCCGAGCTGCGATTGCGCGGCGACGAGGTCTTCGGCCACAGGATCACCATCAGCTATTTCCGCGAGCAGACCGAGGAAGAGGCCGAGTTCGAGCGCCGCTACGCCGAACAGGAGCGCGAAGCCAAGGAGCGCGAGCTTGCGCGGCTCCAGGCCGAGCTGGGCGTCGTGTGCTACGCCGCGCCGGGCAAGCGCGGGAAGCTGCGCATCGTCGCCTAAGCGATCCCGTTCGGCCTGAACTTGAGCGCCAGGCCATTCATGCAATAGCGAAGGCCTGTTGGCCTGGGCCCGTCGTCGAAGACATGGCCCAGATGCCCACCGCAACGAGCGCACATCACCTCTGTGCGAAGCATGCCGAAGGTGCGGTCGGACCGCGTCACGACCGCGTGAGGCAGCGGCTTCCAGAAGCTCGGCCAACCCGTTCCGCTGTCGAACTTCGCGCCCGAGCTGAAGAGCGGCGTCGCACAGCCTGCGCAAACGAAGGTCCCGCGGCGGTGCTCGTCGTTCAGCGGACTGGTGAAGGCGCGCTCGGTCCCGGCCTCGCGGAGGATATGGTAGCGCTGGTCGCCGAGCAGCCGTTTCCACTCGGCGGGCGAGCGATTCACCGCGAACTTCATCCCGCTGTCGGCCTCGGCCGATGTCGGCAAGCCGTACAGCAACAGGCTGACTGCGCCGGCACCGGCGAGGCCGAGGAACAGCCTGCGGTCGTTCATCTTTGGTTACTCCACCGTAACAGACAGGATCGTCGCCTAGACGACTCCTGCTGAACCGGAGCAAAACCTTTCATGCTCATCCTATTGCTCGCCTACCTCGGTGGAATCCTGACGATCCTCAGTCCCTGCATCCTGCCGGTGCTGCCATTCGTCTTTGCGCGTGCGGACCGCAGCTTCCTGAAAAGCACGCTGCCGATGCTTGCCGGAATGGCGGCAACTTTCGCGCTCGTTGCAACGCTCGCCGCTGTAGGCGGCGGCTGGGCCGTCCGCGCCAATGCCATTGGCCGATGGGCCGCATTGATCCTGCTCGCACTGTTTGGACTGGCCCTGGTGTTCCCGGGGCTTTCCGATCGCCTGACGCGCCCGATCGTAGCGCTGGGCTCGCGGATGTCGGAACGTCAGCCCGGGGAAGAAGACAGCATCTGGTCATCCGTCGTACTGGGTATAGCGACAGGCCTGCTTTGGGCGCCCTGCGCCGGACCGATCCTAGGCATCATATTCACGGCAGCAGCATTCCAGGGCGCAGGGTTCAACACGACCCTGCTCCTGCTCGCTTATGCTCTCGGCGCGGCGACTTCGCTCGCCGCCGCGCTTCTGATCGGGGGCAAGGTCTTCGCCCGGATGAAGCGCTCTCTCGGCGCAAGCGAACGCATCCGCCAGATACTCGGCCTGCTCGTCCTTCTCGGGGTGGGCGCGATCGCGCTGGGGCTCGACACGCGGGTGCTCGCAAAGCTCTCGAGCGCGCAGACTGCGAGCATAGAGACCGGTCTCGCCCGCAAGCTCGGGATCGGTCAGGACATGGGCGAATCCAGCACGCGCACCAACGCAATGGGGCAGCTGGTCCTGCCCATCGAAGGAAGCCTGCCATCGTTCGACGGCCTGGGCCCTTGGTACAACAGCCCGGCGCTCACCAGCGGCGAGCTGAAGGGCAAGGTCGTGGTGATCGATTTCTGGACCTACAGTTGCATCAACTGCCTGCGCTCCATCCCGTTCGTCAAAGCGTGGGACGAACGTTATCGCCGCGACGGGCTCGTCGTGATCGGCGTGCATGCACCGGAGTTCGCGTTCGAGCGCGAGCCCGCAAATGTCGCCCGCGCGATCAAGGATCTCGGCATCAGCTACCCGGTCGCGCTCGACAACGGGTATGTTCTCTGGCGGGCGCTCAAGAACAATTACTGGCCTGCGCACTACTTCATCGATGCGCGTGGGCGCATTCGCTACCATCATTTCGGCGAGGGCGATTACGCCATGTCCGAGCGGGTGATCCGGCAGCTGCTCGCGGAGGCCGGACGTGCACCGACAGACGCGCAAATGTCGAAAGCCACCGGAAGCGGCGCGCAGGTCCAGGCGAATGTCGCCGATATCCGATCGCCCGAGACCTATGTCGGCTACGCGCGCGCAGACAATTTCGTGTCGCCGGGCGGCCTGCTGCGCGACGGCGCGAAGACCTATGCGAATGCACCGTTGGAGCTCAACGACTGGGCATTCGAAGGAAGCTGGAACGACGGCCGGCAAAGCGCCCGGTCGGTTGCAGCCGGCGCCAAGATCCACTTCCGCTTCCACGCGCGCGACCTGCATCTCGTGCTCGGCTCGGCAACCGGCAAGCCGGTGCGCTTCCGGGTCCTGCTCGACGGCCGCGCGCCAGCCGCCGATGCGGGCGTGGACATCGGGCCTGACGGCGGCGGCTCGGTGAAAGAGCAACGCCTCTATCAGCTGGTCCGGCAGAAGGGCGAAGTCCGCGATCGCACGTTCACGATCGAGTTCCTCGATCCGGGCGCAGAGGCCTTTGCATTCACTTTCGGGTGAGGTGACCAGCTGTCACGACGCACCTGAAGGACCTAGGCGCGGTGCGTGTCCGCCGCTTCGTAGAGCCGACAGATCATGGCCCGCTCATGTTCGCTGAGATACGGGTTCCAGACGTCGATGATCAGGACGGCGCGGTCGCGATCGCTGCGGTTCCATGCCTCATGCTCGATCGTATCGTCGAACGCGAAAGCGGAGCCTTCAACCCAGCTGCGCGTCTCGCCGCCCACTCTGAACTCGCACCCTTGAGGAACGATCAGCGGCAAGTGGACGACGCTTCGCACATTGGTCACGCCGGTGTGCGCCGGAATGTGGCTGCCGGCCTTCAATATCGAAAAGAAGACGTTCGGCGCGCGGCCCTTGATCTGGCAGATCGGCAGGGAGTCGAGCAGGGCAGCGGTGCGCGGGGCGCGATCACAAGCCTCATCGAACCTCTCGCCCTCCTTCCACAAATGGAAGGCGCCCCAGTCCAGCGATTTGTCGAGGCCCGACCATTTGTTCGCGGGCACTCCGGGCGGCAAGGAAATGTAAGGGGTGAGGCCTGGCCCAGGGTCGGCCAGGATGGCGTTGAGCTCGGCGAGGATCATGCCGGTGGCGGCCTCGAGTTGGTCCAGCCACGGGAAATGCTCGCGGTCGAAGAATTCGTCGGCAGGCAGGAACGGATAATGCAGACCCTCGCACTGATTGGTGTAGATCGGGCGCCGTCCAAGCCAGGCATCGGCGGCCGCTCGCATCCGCCGCTCATCGGGCGCCGTCGCGACGGCCAATTCGCCGGCGAGCGCTGTATCAACGGCATCGACGAGCGTCCGTTGCTGATCCTCGACATACTGCCGGGCGTGACCGAGGATCGCGGCGAACTCCTGCGTGGGATTATTGATTCCGGAGGAAAGGGCGAGGACGGCCGTCCAGCGCTCGGCCGCCGGGGTCTTTTCTCCCAGCCGCTCATGAAGCTCCGCTATTCGGACCAACGCAAGAAGGTCGGTTTGATCGATGGCGAGAGCTTTTTCGAGCGCAGCTCGCTCGCGCTCGGAATCGCCGAGAGTCCGGCGGGCGGCAGCGAGGTTGAGCCAATGCGATCGTTGGCCGGGCTCGCCCCTGCACGCGATTTCGAAATGCATTGCGGCGGTACCCGCGTCGCTGCGGGCCAGTGCGTCGGCCCCGAGCCAGTTACGCGCGGTCGGCTCCCCCTCGTCCATTGAGAGCACCGCTTCGAATAGCCGCCGCGCCTCGTCACGCAGGCCCGACTGCCCCGCGCGCTGCGCTTCAGCGAGATGCTGCCGGATGCGATCCGCCGACATCTTGGGATTGACGCAGAGCGGGCTGAGTCCGTCAAGAACCGACGAAAATGGCGGAGCGGGAGGGATTCGAACCCTCGATACGGTTTTGCCGTATACTCACTTTCCAGGCGAGCGCCTTCGACCACTCGGCCACCGCTCCGCATGCCAGGAAGGCGGCCCATGTAGGCAAGGCTGGCACAGTGGGCAACCTTGCAGCTGAAGGCGGCCTGCCCCTATGCCCCGGCCATGCGACGCTTCGGACCTTCGCCCACTGCAGACGAGATCGGCGCGATCGCACGCCAGACCCTGGAGTCATTGCCAAAGCAATTCTCTCGAAGCCTCGATGATGTCGTTTTGCTGGTCGAAGATTTTGCTGACGACGACACCCTGCGGGAGATGGGCATCGAGGATCCGTTCGATCTCAGCGGCATCTATGAAGGCGTCCCGCTGACCGAGCGCAGCGTGGACCAGTCGGGTACGTTGCCCGAACGCATCCGGTTGTTCCGTCGTCCGATCCTGGACGAGTGGGCTGACGGCGAGGACACGCTGGAACATCTCGTGGCCCACATCCTGATCCACGAGGTCGGGCATCATTTCGGGCTATCCGATGAGGACATGCACGCGCTCGAGGAAAGCATGGCGTGACGGCATTGCTGCGGTTCGACGACGTGGCGCTGAGGCGCGGCGGCCGGCTGCTGTTCGAGGGGCTGAGCCTCGACCTGCATCCAGGGGAAGCGTTGCACGTGATGGGGCCGAACGGCAGCGGGAAGTCCAGCCTCATCCGCTTGGCCGCCGGGCTTTTGCGCGCCGAGCGGGGGCGCGTGGATCGTGCCGCGCTGGCCCTTGCGAACGATGATCTTGCGCTCGACCGAGAGCTGCCGCTCAGAAGGGCACTCGGCTTCTGGTCGCGAGATATTGAAGCGCCGATGGAATGGCTTGGCATCGATCATCTCGCGCATGTGCCCGTGCGGCTGCTCTCGTCGGGCCAGGCGAAGCGCGCGACCATCGCACGTGTTGCAGCTTCAATGGCTCCGCTCTGGCTGCTCGACGAACCACTCAACGCGCTCGACGCGAAAGGCGGCGAATGCCTGTCCGTCCTCGTCGAGAAGCATCTCGCCTCCGGAGGCGCGATCGTCGCGGCATCGCACCAGTCCCTGCCGGGCAGGTGGAGCAAGCTGGAGCTCGGCGCGTGATCGCGGCGCTGATGGTCCGCGATATTCGGCGCGGGTTCACAGGAGGAGCATGGCTGCCGATCGCATTCTTCCTTCTCGTCGCAACGCTGGTGCCATTCGCGATCGGTCCCGACGCGAAACTCCTGTCACGCATCGCGGCTGGGGCGTTGTGGATCGCGGCACTGACGGCGGCGCTCCTGCCAATCGAACGGCTGATCGAGCCTGACCGCGCTGACGGTGTGCTCGACCAGCTCGCGATTCACGGCCTTGCCGAAGAAAGCATCGCCTTCACCAAGATCGTGGCGCACTGGCTGACCTTCGGGCCGCTGCTGCTTATCGCTGCAATTCCCGCCTCGGCCCTGTTGGCGATGGATAGGCCAGGCGTCGGCAAGGCGCTGCTGGCGCTTGCCGTCGGAACGCCCGGCCTCGCTTCGCTCGCGGTCGCGGTGGCGGCGGTCACCGCTGGGTTGCCGCGTGCCGGAGCGCTCGCGGGATTGCTGCTACTGCCGCTTGCGGTGCCTTTACTGATCTTCGCGGTCGGCGATGCGCTCTTGCTCGAAGTCGCCGTCTCGCTGGTGCTCACGGCTGGAGCACCCTTCGTTGCGGGCGCTGCGATCCGCGCTGGCCGCACCTAGTCCTTCGACCAACGCGCGAAGATTGCCGTGGGCAGCAGCAAGCCCCTCGCCTCTTCCCGCACAGCCATCTCACCCATCTCGACCGATCCGCCGAGGTCGTCGAGCACCTGCTTCACAAGCTCCCCAATCGCGAGCGCCGACATGCGCACCGCATAGACGGTGAGCACAAGGAAGCGACTGCGCTCGTCGAGCAGCTTGCGGCAGTCGGCGAGCAGCGGAGCCAAATTCTCCTCGAGTCGCCAAATCTCGCCATCGGGTCCGCGTCCGAACTTGGGCGGATCGAGCAGGATCCCGTCATATCGCCGTCCGCGCCTCACCTCGCGGGCGGTGAACTTGGATGCATCGTCGACGATCCAGCGGATCGGGCGGTCGCTCATCCCGGATAGTCGCGCATTCTCCCGGCCGTATTCGACCGACTTCTTGGAGGCATCGACATGGACGAGGCGTGCGCCTGCATCACTCAGCTGGAGGCTGCCGACACCGGTGTAGCCGAAGAGGTTGAGCACCTCGGCGTCGTCGGACCGCTCCCGCATCCAGTCCCATTGCGGCGCCATGTCCGGGAAGAATCCCAGATGCCGGAAAGGCGTCAGTTGCGCCGCGAACCTGACGCCGCCGCGCGACAACTCCCATTGAGCGGGCATCTGTCGGTGCTGAGTCCAGCGTCCGCCGCCTTCTTCGTCGGATCCGGGAGTGAAGGTCGCGTCGGGGTCCCAGTCGTCACGCGCTGGAGGCCACATCGCCTGAGGCTCGGGCCTGACGACCTTGAACCTCCCGTAGCGTTCGAGCTTTTGACCGTTGCCGCAATCGACCAGCTCCCAGTCGTCCCAGGGCTCAGCGACGAGAGTGGTCAGTTCGCTCACGCCGCGCGGACGGCTGGTACGCCGATGGTAGCGGTCGCCCGCGGACCTGAGAGCATCTTCGCCCCCGCAGTCCGAACCTGCTCCAGCGTGACGGCATTGAGCTGGTCCAGGACCTCCGTAGGCGTGACCAGCCGGCCGTAAACCGCAAGCTGGCGGGCGCAATAGGACGCCTGTCCCCATGGCGTCTCCAGGTGCATCATCAACCCGGCGGCCGCGCGCCGGCGTACCCGGTCCAGCTCGCGCTGAGTGATCGTATCGACGCTCTGGTCCAATATCTCCTCGATCAGTTGCGACGCGGCTGCGGCCTCGCGAGGCGAGGTGGCGGCATGCACGTAAAGCAGCCCGGTATCCGTGAAGGGATGAACCGACGAACTGACCGTGTAGGCGAGTCCCCGCTCTTCGCGCACTTCGTTGAACAGGCGAGAGGACGCGCCGCCGCCGAGAACATCGGCGAACAGCCGGCATGCAAAATAATCGTCAGCGCGTTCGGCCGGGCCTTCGAACCCGAACGTGATCTGCGCCTGTTCGCTGGCGCCCCGTCGGACGCGAACACCGCCGGTGAAATGAGCGCCAGTACCATGCTCGGCCTGGCCTTCCGGCAAGTGGGCCAGATGCTCATCGGCAAGGCGAACGAGATCGTCGTGGACGACCTTGCCGGCCGCGGCGACAATCAGATCGCCGGCCCGATAGTTCCGATCGCGCCAGTCGTGGAGATCGGCGGCGCTTATCCGTCGGATGCTCGCTTCGTCACCAAGGATTGAGCGCCCGAGCGGCTGATCGACAAACGAGGCGGCCCACAGCTCGTCGAAAATGAGGTCCGACGGCGTGTCGAGGACTTCAGCCAGCTCCTGCAGCACGACCTCTTTCTCGCGCTCAAGATCATCCGCGTTCAGGCGAGCGCGAAGGATGATGTCCGACAGCAACTCCATCGCGAGCGGGACATGCTCCGCCATAACGGCAGCGGTGTAGGAGGTGCCGTCCCGCTCAGTGCAGGCGTTCAACTCGCCGCCGACATCCTCGATAGCCTCATTGAGCTCGCGGGCGGAACGCTCTCCTGCGCCCTTGAACACCATGTGTTCGTAAATATGCGCGACGCCGTTCAGATGTGCCGGCTCATCGCGAGCTCCGCACGAGGCGAAGAGGCCGAGAGCCGCCGTCTCCAATCCCGGCATCTCGCGACTGACCACGCGAAGTCCGTTGCTAAGAGTGCTGAGCTGCATCACTTCGGTCGCGCTTCCTGTTTGAGCCGCTTCCTGGCCGCCATCCCATAGATAATGAGCGCGATTGTAGCGAAGCTGAACCACTGGATTGCATAAAGGCGGTGATTGTTCGGGATCGCAGCGGTCGAAGGCGGCGCACTCGGCTGCAGCCCCGGAGCCGGTGACGCGGCCACCAGGCGCATGCGCGTGCGCGAATCTGGTGCAATGATCCCGCTGACCGGGCCGCCGCGCCAGCTCGTGATTGCGTTCGGGTTTTTCGACCAACCGACTTCCACACTCATGCCGGGCCCCTCGGCCCCGGTGCTGCAATCGATCACCTGCACATAGCCAGGCTCGCCGCCTACGCTGTGGCCGGCGACGGCACGTTTGCCGACCGGACTCAAGCACACCCCGGTCGCATGCCGGAACAGAGGAAGCTGATCGTCGGCTAGAGGAGTGGTCGGCCAGGTGATCGGTGGCAGGCGTTGCGCCTGATCATAGCGCGCCAGCAGACTTTCCTTCCACGCCGCGCGGTGGAGCTGCCAGATTCCGAGCGCGACCATGAGTGCGACGGAGGCCGCGACAATGATCGTCGGAATGGCGAGCCGCCGCATCATTTTGCGATCCTGCCCTCGCGAGCGCGATGCCTGTATTCCTGTCCAAGCAGCCATGCCTTCGCGACCCGCAGGCCCCCGACAGTCAGGCCCGTCGCCACCGGAATCCAAATCAGATGCACCCAGATCGGCGGCTCGACGGCCGCATCGAGCACCAGGGCGCAAACGACCACGATCGCCCCCACGATTAGGATCAGGAAAGCCGCCGGGCCGTCCCCAACGTTGAAGTCCGCGAAATCCAGGGCGCAAGAGCGACACTTCGAAGCGAAGCGAACCCAGCCCTGAAAGAGGGTGCGAGCGCCGCAGCGGGGACAGCAGCCCGTGAGCGCCGCCGCGAGCGACGGTTCGCTCATGACCTTGTCAGCCGTGGGTCGGCGCGCCCCAGCCGCCCCACAGGTAGATGGAGGTGAAAAGGAACAGCCACACCACGTCCACGAAATGCCAGTACCAGGCGGCCGCCTCGAACCCGAAATGCTGCCGAGGCGTGAAGTCGCCCTTCATGGCCCGGAACAGGCAGACGCTGAGGAAGATCGTTCCAACGATCACGTGGAAGCCGTGGAAGCCGGTCGCCATGAAGAAGGTGGCGCCGTAGATATTGCCTTTGAACGCAAACGGCGCGTGGATGTACTCGTAAGCCTGGACGCTGCTGAACAGCAGCCCCAGCAGGATCGTCAGCAACAGCCCGAGCTTGAGCCCGTCGCGATCGCCGTGGATCAGCGAGTGGTGCGCCCATGTGACGGTCGTGCCCGAGCAGAGCAGGATCATCGTGTTGAGGAGTGGGAAACCCCAGGGATTGAGGACTTCGATTCCCTTGGGCGGCCATTGCCCACCGACCGCGTCGACGGTGGACGGGAAGAGTGAGGAATCGAAGAAGGCCCAGAACCAGGCAAGGAAGAACATCACCTCGGAGGCGATGAAAAGGATCATCCCATAGCGAAGATGAAGCTGGACGACGGGCGTGTGGTAGCCGGTGTGGGCTTCGCGGATCGTGTTCGACCACCAATTGTACATGGTGACCAGCACGCCGAGGATGCCGAGCGCAAACACGAACTTCCCGTAGGGATTTTCGTGCCACCACATGACGAGACCGCTGAACAGGAGTCCGCCGCAGACCGCACCGATAAGCGGCCACGGATCTGGATCGACCAAATGATAATCATGGTTCTTCGTCGCGGCCATTCGTGGGCTTTCCTCTTGATCCTTTGTGGCGGCTCTAGCGGGCTGTTCCGCCACTTTCCACAGGGTAAAATGTATAGCTGAGCGTGATCTCGTCGATGTCCTTCGTGTCCTCGTCGTTGAGGATGGCGGGATCGACGTAAAAGATCACCGGCATATCGACGGACTCACCGGCCTTCAGCGTTTGCTCGGTGAAGCAAAAGCACTCGATCTTGTTGAAATATTTGCCGGCTTGCGTGGGACTCACGTTGAAGACCGCCTGACCGGTGATTTCCCGGGCAGTCAGGTTCTTCGCGCGGTAGAAGATCTGCGTCCTGGCGCCCGGCGCGACGCGAACCGTCTCCTGCACCGGCTCGAACCGCCACGGAAGGCCCTTATCCACGTTGGCATCGAAGCGAACGCCGATATGGCCGGCCACGGCGCCCGGTGCTTTCTCGGCGCGCTGCGGAGTTCCGCCGAAGCCGGTGACCTGGCAAAACATCCGGTAGAGCGGCACCGACGCGAAGGCGAGGCCAACCATGGCCGCGACCAGCAGCGCCATCAGGAGCGCAGTCCGCGTGTTCCTTTGCGCGATGGCGGTCACCAGTTCATCCCCGTCTTCGCGATGGTGATGAAGAACAGCAGCACGACGAAGGCCCCCAACAGCAGCGCCAGTATGCGCGCGCGCTCGCGCTGGCGGCGGACGACCTCGTCTTCGTGCCTCATCATGCGATCCAGCGGTCCGCGACGAGGACAGTGAACAGGGCGAACAGGTAGAAGACCGAAAAAGCGAACAAATGCTTTTCCGGCTCCATTTGAGCTGGGTCGGTGGAGCGATTGGCCAGCACGCGCGCGGCGAGCACCAGAAAGACGAAGTTCAGGATGATTGCGCACACTCCGTAAATCGGACCCGCCAGGCCAAGGGGCCAGGGCGCGATCGCGGCTGCGGCCATCGGCAGGCTGTAAAGGAAGACCTGACGCCGGGTGGGCTCGATGCCCTTCACTACCGGAAGCATCGGGATTCCGGCGGCGGCATAGTCGGAGCGTACGAACAGGGACAGCGCCCAGAAGTGGGGCGGCGTCCACAGGAATATGATCGCGAACAGGAGTATGGCCAGCGCGCTGACCTGGCCCGTCGCGGCAACCCAGCCGATGAGCGGCGGGAAGGCACCCGCACCTCCGCCGATGACGATGTTCTGGGGCGTCCTCGGCTTCAGCCAGACGGTGTAGATCATGACATAGAAAAGGATCGACGCGGCGAGGAGGACTGCCGCCAGCCAATTGGTCGCCAGCCCCATCAGGACGACGGAAAAGCCGGCGAGTCCGACGCCGAAATGCAGAGCGGATTGACGGTCCATGCGCCCGGCCGGGAGCGGCCGCTTGGCGGTACGCCGCATCTTTGCATCCAGCTCGACCTCATACCATTGATTGAGCGCTCCGCACGCGCCCGCGGCGAGCGCGATGCACAGGATCGCTGTGAAGCCCAGCACCAGCGGCGGAAGAGCCGGAGCAACCAGCAGTCCGCACAGTGCTGTGAACACAACGAGGCTCATCACGCGCGGCTTGGTCAGCGCGAGTATGTCGCGCCAGTCCGCCGGCAAAGCGGCTGGGTTGGTCATCTCGATGGCGGGCATTTGCGGGTGCCTATAAGGGCTTGGCCGAGGGAGGAAAAGACCGCCTGGAAACGTTCAGCATAGCCTTGCTATGCCCGCGCCATGACGATGCGTATCCTCGCCGCCGCGCTGCTCGCGGCCCTGCCAGCTCCGTTGCTCGCTCAAGCCGCGCCGGCGGCGGTAGCGGAAGCCGCCTCGCCGGCCGAAGACCTCGTGCCGGTCGCGATCGAAACCAGCCTGGGCAGGATGGTCATCGCGCTCGATCGAGGGCACGCGCCGGCTACGACCGCCAACTTCCTGAAGTATGTTGATACCCACCGCTTCGATGGCGAGACCTTTTACCGCGCGATGCACCAAGAGGGCGGAGGCGGGTTGATCCAGGGCGGCATCCTCAGCGACGCCCGCAAGCTGTACAAGCCGGTCGCTCACGAACCGACGTCGCAAACCGGCCTCAAGCATGTGGCGGGCGCAGTCTCCATGGCCAATGCGGGGCCCGGCACCGCAACCGCCGGCTTCTTCATCGTGATGTCAGACATTCCCGGCCTGGACGCCGGCGGACCGGGCGGCGATGCGAACGGCTTCGCAGTGTTCGGACATGTCGTCGAAGGAATGGATGTCGCGAAGACGATCTTCGATGCACCCCTGTCGCCGACCAAGGGCGACGGTCCGCTAAAGGGTCAGATGCTCGACCCGCCAGTGAAGATCAGCAAGGTATCGCGGATCGATGCACCCGCTGCGAAGTAATGCTCGCGCCTAAAGCGAGCTAGGATCGTTGGGCTGCTTCCCGCCGAAGACTAAAGCGAGGGCCTCGTAGCGCTCGGCCATTTCGCTGTGGATTTCCGCCACCTTCGGGTGGGTTGCGCGGTCGCTCATCGCTCGCTCGTGAAGCTCGCGATCGGCGAAATAACGGGCTTCGATTTCTTCGGGCATTTGAGGGCGGGAACGCGGAACCGCGCCTGCGGTTCCGCGTGCCAGTATTTCCCCCGAACGACCGCCTAGTCGATCCGCGGAAGCGTCGAAAACTGGTGGAAGGGCGGCGGGCTGCTGAGCGTCCACTCGAGCGTCGTCGCACCCTCGCCCCACGGGTTCGCGGGAGCCTTCTTTCCGGCCGCGAGCGACCAGAACAGGTTGATGAAGAACACCGCCACGCCGGCGATGGTGATCATGTAACCATAGGTCGCGACCTGATTCCATTCGGTGAAGGCGGGCGTGTAGTCGGGGATACGCCGCGGCATGCCGTCGAGCCCCAGGAAGTGCATCGGGAAGAAGACGGTGTTCACGCCGATGAACATCAGGAAGAAGTGAATTTTCCCGAGGAACTCGTTGTACATCTTCCCGCTCATTTTCGGGAACCAGTAATAGAAGGCCCCGAACAGCGCGAAGACCGCGCCGAGGCTGAGCACGTAGTGGAAGTGCGCGACGACGTAATAGGTGTCGTGCATGTAGTTATCGACGCCGCCGTTCGCGAGCACGACGCCGGTGACGCCGCCAACCGTGAACAGGAAGATGAAGCCGATCGCCCAAAGCATCGGCGTCTCGAATGTCAGCGAGCCGCCCCACATGGTGGCGATCCAGCTGAAGATCTTCACGCCGGTCGGGACCGCGATGATCATGGTTGCCGCCGTGAAGTACATCTTCTCGTCGACGCTCATGCCCGTGGTGAACATGTGGTGCGCCCAGACGACGAAGCCGACGACGCCGATGGCGACCATCGCGTAGGCCATGCCGAGATAGCCGAAGACCGGCTTGCGGCTGAAGGTCGCGACGATCTGGCTGACCATGCCGAAGCCCGGCAGGATCATGATGTAGACCTCCGGGTGGCCGAAGAACCAGAAGAGGTGCTGGTAAAGCACCGGGTCGCCGCCGCCCGAAGCGTCGAAGAAGGTCGTCCCGAAGTTGCGGTCGGTCAGCAGCATGGTGATGGCGCCGGCGAGCACCGGCAGCGCCAGCAGCAGCAGGAACGCGGTCACCAGGACCGACCACACGAACAGCGGCATTTTGTGCAGGGTCATGCCCGGCGCGCGCATGTTGAAGATGGTGGTGATGAAGTTGATCGCTCCGAGGATCGAGCTCGCGCCCGCAAGGTGAAGCGAGAAGATCGCCATGTCGACCGCGGGGCCCGCGGAGCCCGAGGTCGATAGCGGCGCGTAGACCGTCCAGCCGGTGCCCGCGCCCAAGCCGGTGCCACCCGACACGAACGAAGAGCCGAGAAGCAGCAGGAAGGACGGAACGAGCAGCCAGAAGCTGATGTTGTTCATGCGCGGGAACGCCATGTCCGGCGCGCCGATCATGAGCGGCACGAACCAGTTGCCGAACCCGCCGATCATCGCCGGCATGACCATGAAGAAGACCATGATCAGTCCATGCGCGGTGATGAGCACGTTCCAGTGGTGCGTCCACTCGTCGAAGTTCGCCGTGCCCGCGCCGATCGGCCAGGCCTTGTTGAGCACCTGGATGCCCGGCTCCATCAGCTCCCAGCGCATGATGCCGGAGATCGCGCCGCCGATGACCCCCGCGATGATCGCGAAGATCAGGTACAGCGTGCCGATGTCCTTGTGGTTCGTCGACATGAACCAGCGGACGAAGAAGCTCGGCTTATGGTCGGCGTCGTGATGCGCGTCATGCGCTTCGTGCGGCCGGAGATGCATTGAGTCGGCGGTGGTGCTCATGGATACGCTTTCGGGTCCTAATTCTGTGCGGTCGCGGGCTGGTTGGTCGCAGGCTGTTCGATGGCCGCTGCCGTGTTCGGTGCGGTGGCGGCAGCTTCGGTAGACGGAGCGGCCGCGGGCGCAGCCGCCGGCTTCGACCCGGGCATGGCACCGCCCTTCGACGCGACCCAGGCGGCGAATTGCGCCTGCGGCACAACCTCGACCGCGATCGGCATGAAGGCATGGCGCGCGCCGCAAAGCTCCGAGCATTGCCCGAAATAGACGCCCGGCTTGTCGACCTTGGCCCAGGTCTCGTGAAGCTGGCCGGGGTTCGCGTCCATCTTCAGCCAGAAGGCCGGGACGGCGAAGCTGTGGATCACGTCGTCGGCGGTGACGAGGAACTTCACGACCTTGCCTTGCGGGATGACGATCCTTTGGTCGACGGCCAGAAGCGGCGGTCCGTCCGCATCCGTACGCGCCCTCTGGTTTGGCTGCCGCGTCGGATCATTCGCTTCCTTCAGCATGTAGCTGTCGAAGTTGACCCCATGATCGGGATATTCGTAGCTCCAGTACCATTGGTGGCCCGTGACCTTGATCGTCACGTCCGCCGGCGGCGGCGTATACTGGTGGCGAAGGAGCCGGATCGACGGGATTGCGATCGCGACCAGGATCAGCACCGGCACCAGGGTCCAGATGACCTCGACCGCCGTATTGTGCGAATTACGCGAAGGCGTCGGATTCGCGCCGCGGCGATAGCGGATCATCGTCCACAGCAGCAGCCCGAGGACGAACACGCTGATGATCGCGCAAAGCGGCAGCAGCCAGTTGTTATGAAAGGACGCGGCCTCCTCGCCGATCGGCGTCACCTGCTCCTGAATGCCTTTCCGGCCTAGGATGGGAACGCCAAGATCCTTGGCGGCCGGCGTCTCCTTGTAGGCGCCCAGGCTGTTTGGCGGCGTAGCCATCGTGGTCGGGCCCGCTGCGGCGGATTGTTCCGAAACAGGAGCCGTCGGCGCATCCGCCTGTACGGCGTTCTGGGCAGTTCCGCCCGGAGGTGTGGCGCTTGGAGCAGGCGCGGCAGCAGCCGGAGCCGCCGCGGGCGGCGTCTGGGCCGCTGCAGGTGTAAGCCCGGCCGCGGCCAAGGCGATCGCCCATCCAATCAATCTCATCTTCACCCCGGTTGCGGTCGTTGGGACTGGGAGCGCGAGGTGCCGCGATCCCGTGTTTGGGCCGCTCTATAGGCGCGGCTTTACAGAGCCTCAAGCGGGACTTGGAGGAGGTGTTGAAGCACGTGTTCGCGCGGCCTATTGCGCCATCCTGACAACAGCCGGAGCGGCAATGACCGACGACGAGATCCTCGCAGAGTTCCGCGCCGCCGACGCGCTGCTTGAAGGCCATTTCATCCTGTCTTCCGGTCTTCGCAGCCCGCGCTACCTGCAATGCGCGCGCGTGCTGATGGATCCGGCGAGGGCGGAGCGGCTGGCGCGCGCGCTGGCCGCCAAGCTTCCCGCCGACCTGCGCGAGCGGATCGACGCGGTCGTCTCGCCGGCCATGGGCGGGGTCATCATCGGCCATGAAATGGGACGGGCACTCGGCAGGCCGGCGATGTTCCTCGAAAGGCCGCAGGGCATATTCGAGCTCCGGCGCGGCTTCCGCATCGATTCCGGCACCAGGGTCCTGATGGTCGAGGACGTGGTCACGACCGGCCTTTCCTCCCGCGAGGCGATCGAGGCGGTGCGCGCCACGGGCGGCGAAGTGCTGGCTGAGGCAGCGCTGGTCGACCGCTCCAGCGGCAAGACCGATCTCGGTGTCCCATTCCATCCGCTGATCCGGATCGACGTGCCGACATACGAAGCGGACTCCGTGCCGCCGGAGCTCGCCGCAATTCCTGCCGTGAAGCCGGGGAGCCGCGCCGCAGCATGAAGCGCGGCACATTAATTGGCATCTCGATTATCGTGACGGCCGCGCCCTGGCAGGCCGCCGCAACTCCGTCGGACAGTGTCGTCCGGCAAGTGCGGTCCCGCGCAGACAAGGCAGCTTTCGAGGGCGCAATCCTGATCGGAGAGAAGGACGGCAGCCGCTCAGTCCTGACCCTGGGCAAAAATCCCGTGCAGCCAGGCGCAATATGGCGCTGGGCATCGATCACGAAACAACTGACCGCTGTTCTCGCCATGCAGGAGGTCGCGCGAGGCCGCCTCGACCTCGATGCTCCCGTTTCCCGATATTGGCCCGACTGGAAGGCGCCGGCAGCATCCAGGATCCGAATTCGCGACCTGCTGCTTCATAACAGCGGCCTTCCCCAGCCCGACGAGAGCAAGGCGGATCCTGACGGGGTACCGGCTTTCTACCGCAGCGGCGCGGTCGCGCCCGCAATCAGCGCAGGCGCCTTTTGCGCCGGCAAGCCGCGCGCCGAGCCGCCGGCCAAATTTGAATATAACAATTGCGACAGCATCGTCCTGGCCGAGGTACTGGCGAGGGTTACGGGCAAGCCCTTCGCGCGGCTGCTACAGGAGCGCCTCTCAGAGCCCCTCGGGATGCGCAGCGTGGGGATCTTCAGGGTCGACCAGCCTGCCGCAAGCCATGTTCGTCCCAATGGCGAGTTTTCGAAGGAGGACGCGCTTCTGAACCTTGGCGTCTACGGCGCTTCGGGCGGCGCCTACGGCACAATCGCAGACCTTTGGAAATTCGATCATGCCCTCCTCGGTGGACGGCTGCTGCCGCGGTCGGCTCGCGAAACGATGTGGAAGAGCGACAAGTCCAACGGCTTCTATGGCTTCCACCAGTGGATCTATCCGTCGAGTTTGAAGGGCTGCGGCAAGCCGGTCCGGATCGTCGAACGCCAGGGGCTGGTCGGGGGCATCGAGCTTCGCAACTATCTGCTCCCCGAAAGCGGGCGCGGGCTGATCATGTTCAGCAGGCACCGGCCGACGAACCTCGGGGACCCATGGGAAAATAAAGGCTTCGCCTTCGATCTGCTATCAGCCGTGGCGTGCAGGCGATGAAGCTGCGGCTGGGCGTCAACATCGACCATGTCGCGACGATCCGGAACGCGCGCGGCGGCGATCATCCCGATCCGGTGCGCGCGGCGATCCTGGCGGCCAAGGCGGGCGCGGACGGCATTACCGCGCATCTTCGCGAGGACAGGCGGCACATCACCGACAATGACATCGACCGGCTGATGGCCGAGATCGACCTGCCGCTGAATCTAGAGATGGCAGCGACCGAGGAAATGCTGGAAATCGCACTGCGACACCGGCCGCACGCCGCCTGCATCGTCCCCGAAAAGCGCGAGGAGCGCACGACCGAAGGTGGCCTGGACGCTGCGGGACAACACAATCATCTCGCTTATTTCGTGGACAAGCTGGGCGCGGCGAACATTCGCGTCAGCCTCTTCATCGAGCCGTCCGAGGAACAGGTTGCAGCTGCCGTTCGTCTGGGCGCGCCCGTCGTCGAATTCCATACTGGCCGGTATGCGCATCTCGACGGGGAGGCGCGCGCCAATGAACTGACGCGTATCGCCGATTGCGCGGCGCTCGCCGTCAAGAACGGGATCGAACCGCACGCCGGCCACGGCCTGACCTTCGACAATGTCGTGCCTGTCGCCGCAATCCCGCAGGTTGCCGAGCTCAACATAGGCCATTTCCTGATCGGCGAAGCGATCTTCACCGGCCTCGATGCAAGCGTCCGCCGAATGCGCGAGCTAATGGACGCGGCAAGATGATCGTCGGCATCGGATCTGATCTCTGCAACATCGAGCGGATCCAGAATTCGCTCGATCGCTGGGGCGACAAATTCCTGCAGCGCGTGTTCACCGACGTCGAGCGGGCGAAAGCCGCGCGCCGGCCGCACACGATCGCCGGCACCCTGGCCAAGCGGTTCGCGGCCAAGGAAGCATTCTCGAAGGCGGTGGGCACCGGGTTCAAGCGCGGCGTGTTCATGAAGGACATCGGCGTCGTTAATCTGCCGTCAGGCGCGCCGACGCTACAGCTCACCGGCGGTGCCAAGGCGCGGCTTGACGCCCTTGCGCCGGAAGGCCACGCCATCGACATACATTTGACGATGACAGACGATCACCCATGGGCGCAGGCCTTTGTCATCCTGACCGCCCGAAAGCTGGAGCCCTGATTGTTGACCGATACTGTGCCCGAGGCGACTGAGCAGCCTGCCTCGACCCCATCCGATAAAAAGGACAGCAAGGGCTCCGCTTTGTGGCGCGAGATCAAAGGCCTGTTGTGGGTGTTGCTCGCGGTGCTCGCGTTCCACAGCTTCATCGCCAAGCCGTTCTACATCCCATCCGAATCCATGATGCCGGGCCTGCTGACCGGCGACCGGCTCGTGGTCAGCAAATATCCGTATGGCTGGTCGTGGGTCAGCCCGAGCTTCCACGTCTTCCCGCCGATGGAAGGGCGCCTGCTCGGGAAGCTCCCCGAGCGAGGCGACATCGTGATTGTCACGCCGCCCGGCACGCGCACCGATTATATCAAGCGGGTCATAGGCCTTCCGGGAGACATCCTGCGGATGACAGACGGCACGCTCTACATCAACGGCCAGCCGGTGAAGCGCGAGACGCTTGCCCCGGCGATGGTTCCGGTCGACGCCAACTCGCCATGCGGGTCGGAGCGGGACCCGGCGCTCTATAATTTCCGCACGCGCGCCGCGAACGGCGAATCGTACTGCCGCGTCCCGGTCGTCCGTGAGACGCTGCCTAATGGCCGGACCTATGAGACCGTCGAGCTCGGCCGCTCGATCACGGACAATTTCGGGCCCGTCCGCATCCCGGCTGATCACGTCTGGCTGATGGGCGACAATCGCGACGATTCGGCGGATAGCCGCGTGCCGGAATGGCAGGGCGGTCTTGGAGGCCCAGTGCCTTGGGAGAATATCGGCGGCCGTGCCGAGTTCATCACTTTCTCGCTCGACGGCACGACGGAATGGTTCAACCCGCTTACCTGGCTCGAAGCCTTCCGCTCCGGCCGCGCCGGCCGATCGCTGCGTAACGAATAATGGCCCAGCCGCCGACCACCGAGCCTCACGTAGAACGGCCCGGTCCGGCGGAATTTCGCGATCCTGTCGTCCGGCGGGAGATGGCCAAGGCTGCCGTGTGGCTCGGCATGGCCTTGCTCATCGTCGGCATCGTGGTCCTCGCCCAGCCGCTCCTGTTGATCGTTGGCGGTGCGATCTTCGCTGTCTTCCTCGATGGGGGCGTGCGGCTGCTCGGCCGCTATCTGCCGGTTGCGCGCGGGTGGCGGCTCCTGCTCGTCCTCATGCTGGGGTTTGGCTTCCTCGGCTGGGTGTTCTGGTTCGCCGGAACGACCATCGCGGCGCAGTTCGAGGACTTGCGGCAGGTAGTAACCGCCCAGTTCCATCGGCTGCTCGAGTTCGCGAGCTCCCTTGGACTGATGCCGCGGGGCGAGCCGAGCAATCTTGGCAGCCAATTCCTCGGCTCGGTCGGAAGGCTGACCAGCGCAGTCGGAAGTGTCCTCGGCGCCGTCACCAGCGTCATCGCCATGCTGGTCATCGGCATATTCCTGGCTGCCGAGCCGCGGATCTACGATCGCGGGATCGCCTGGATGCTGCCCCTGCGGCACCGCGCGGGTTTCTACCGCATCGCCGCCCATGTCGGCTTCACGCTGCGGCGGCTGTTGTTCGGCCGCCTCGTCGGGATGCTGTTCGAAGGCGTTTTCACCTGGCTCATGCTGACCCTTGGCGGAGTTCCGATGGCCGCCTTGCTGGGCCTTGTTACCGGCGTCCTCGCCTTCATTCCCAATATCGGGGCCATCACATCGGGCGTACTGATGGTTGCGGTCGGATTCAGCGCGGGGCCGCATCAGGGGCTCTACGCCATCTTCGTCTATTTCCTGGTGCAGAACATCGATGGCTATGTCGTCCTGCCCTACATCGCGCGAAAGACGGTCGACCTTGCCCCCGCGATCGTGCTGGCGATGCAGCTGCTGATGGGCGCTTTGTTCGGCATTCTGGGAGTGCTGTTCGCCGATCCGATCCTGGCTACGATCAAAGTCGTGCTGGTCGATCTCAGCCGGAAGCACGCGGAGGAAAAGGCCGAGGCCGAGAAAGTCGTGGCAGCCCCGGGCTGAGACCTATTGTTGCGGGGCGCCGCCCTGCATCATGGCCGCTGCGTTCGGCGCGACCTGGACCACGTGGATATCGAATTCGAGGTCGGCGTTCGGCGGAATCGGCCCGCCTGAAGGCGGATTGGCGCCATAAGCGAGATCGGACGGAATATGGAGCTTGTAGCGGCCGCCCTGCTGCATGCGGGTGAGGCCTTCGGCGAAGCCCGGGATCACCTGCCCTACGAGGAGCGGAGCGGGGCCCTTGCCCTCAGTGCTGTCGAAGACGGTCCCGTTCTCCAGCTTGCCGGTATATTCGATGAGGACGCCGTCCTGAGGCTGGATCAGCGGGCCGCTGCCCGGCTGCACGGTCGTAACCTGGACTACGCGGCTCTTGACCGATTCGGCACCGGCCCAGGCGAGACCGAGGCCGCCGAGAATCACGATAAGAAAGCCGAGCCAAAGCTTCAGCGCCCGGCCGCGATGGGCGGGACGATGGGCGGCTTCGGCGACGGACATCCGGGGCGGGAAGCTTAGCGGGCGCCTTCGCGCTCGGCGCGCTTGCGCTCGAGCTTGCGAGCGCGGCGAATCGCAGCGGCACGCTCGCGGGCGCGCTTCTCCGAGGGCTTCTCATAGTGACGGCGCAACTTCATCTCGCGGTAGACGCCCTCGCGCTGCAACTTCTTCTTGAGCGCGCGCAGCGCCTGCTCGACATTATTGTCGCGAACGATGATCTGCATAAAAGCTCGTCACACTCCTCGAATTATTTCAGCGGCTAGGCGGCGCATTTTCGCCGGCAGCACAATATCGTCCGTCAGAGGCTAGCCTCGGCGGAGGCGGCCCCTTAGCAGCACCCGCTATGTCGTTCAACCCGTACGTGGCGCACGCGTATTGCGACGAGTCGTTGGGCCGGGACGGTGAAAAGAGAAACATGAACGAATGGGTTATCGGCCATTAACCGATTGAATGATAAACCATCCGCTTCACAACCGGAGGGTGGGAATGTCCTTGAATCGGCGGGAAATGTTGCGTCTGGGTGCAATCGGTGCGGCCGGTGCGATGCTTTCTTCTGCGGCTAGCTCGAGCGTGCTGCCGTCGCTGATCATGCCTGGCACTCATCCCGGCGCAGCGCCTGTGCCGCCTTCGCCGAGCCCGGCGCAGATCCTCGCGCCGACCGCCCCTGCGGGCATCGATCCGCAGCTTTTCCAGCGCGCCAAGTTCGCGCTCGACCAGCACAAGATCGGCCCGCGCGACGCGATCGGCATCGTCGATTTCAGCAAGCCTTCGAGCGACCCGCGCTTCCACGTGGTGGACCTGCGCAGCGGCGTGGTTGACACCTATCGCGTTGCTCACGGCCGGGGTTCGGATCCCGATCACAGCGGCTTCGTCGAGCGGTTCTCGAACGATTTCGGCAGCCACGCCACGTCGAACGGCACTTACACCACCGCCGATTATTACAACGGCAAGTACGGCCTTTCGATGAAGGTCCGTGGGCTCGACTGGAGCAACTACAACGCCGAACCGCGCGCCATCGTCATCCACAACGCCTGGTACGCCGAGCCGGAGATGATCGCGACGCACGGCAAGCTCGGCCGTTCGGAGGGCTGCTTCGCGTTCAGCCGCGACGATCAGTGGTCGGTGATGCGCAAGCTCGCCGGCGGCCGGATGATCTTCGCCGACAAGCTGCAGACAGCCTGAGCCGGTAAACACCTGAAGAGTTCAAAGCCCCGGCCTTGCCGGGGCTTTTTCTTATCTCGCGGTAGCGACCTCGGTCTTCGGTTTCGGCGCGAACATCTTCGCTCCACCGTCCTTGGTCTGGAGCGCCGCCAGCGCCTTGCCGTCGCGTCCGTACAAATCGTTGTAATCGACGATCTTGCCGTCGTTCAGGGCCGCGGCGCTGAAATAGACGATATAGACCGGCACCGGTTTCACGAAGTTCGCCTGCTTGGTCTTCCCGCTGGCGAGCTGCGCCTGGATCTTGTCGGGCGTCCATTCGCCGCCGTCGTCTCCCAGCAGCTCGGTCGCGAGATCGAGGATATGCTCCGTGCGGATGCAGCCGTGGCTCAGTGCGCGCATGCGGCTGCTGAACCGGCTCCGCGCATTGGTGTCGTGCAGGTAGATGTTCTGCGGATTGTACATCACGAACTTGACCTGTCCCAACGCGTTGGTCGGCCCCGGCGGCTGACGCCAGCGCTTCCCATCGGACGACTTTACGAAGCCCTTCTTGCCCACGACCTCGTGGGTGATGCTGGGCGGGACTTCCCACCAGGGGTTGAGCATCACGCCGACCGCCATGGCCGAAAGCTGCGGGGTCGGAGTCTTGGTCGCACCCGCGATCGCCCGATGCTTCCAGCGATTCACGCCATTCTCGACCAAAGTGGCGTGAAAGCCGGGCACGTTGACGATGATATATTTTTCGCCGAGCTCGCGCGGCAACCAGCGCCAGCGATCCATGTTCAGCTTGATGCGGTTGAGCTTGGCCGCATCCGACGCGGGAGTAACCGCCAGCGCTTCCTTGAGCGCAGCATATTGCGGATGGGTTGGAAGCAGCCCGTCGAGCGCGCCGCGGATGTTGTGGCTCGCCAGCGCCGACCGCAGCAGCGCATCCTGCCTGGCGGCATCGAGGTCCTTGTCGACGACGAACCACTGAGTCCGGGCCGACCTGTGGACATGGCCCAACGCGAGGTCGTTGGAAACGCGATTGAAGCGGCTCGTCGCCTCCTGCGACATCAGCAGCGGGTTGCCCGAGCGGATCGCAGATTCCAGCCCGGCCAGGTCGTAATCAGCGGGCTCGAGCCCATCGCGGCCGATCTGCTGAATATAATAAACCAGGTCTTGCGCGCTCACCGGATCCCAAACGGCCGGCGGCAACGGCGGCGGTTCCGGAAGCGGCTGCGCCACAGGGGCTCCCGGCACGGCGCCTTGATTCACAGGGACCGGAATTGCCGGCGTGCCCGTAACAGGACCCTGCGTCACCGGCCTTGCCAGCGGAGCCGGCGCCTTCGGCGCGGGCGCTGTCGGAGCTGGAGCCGGAGCGACCGGGCGAAGCTGCGCAAGAGCCGGAGAGGCGACGATCAGGGCGGCGCAGCAAGCGAGTGACAGACGCTTTGCGCGAAAGCCGAAGTGCGACGTCAAACCATTCATTTCAAACGATTACCCCCAACTACGCCCAGTCATACACGCCGCCTGTCGGCGCTACCAGTGACGCGGCGGCAACACTCGCCGCGAGAAACAATGCAAACGCATCGCAAACCAATCCTTAAGGGGGGCTGGCTAAGTTCGACATCCAGCCATGTGGGGAGGCTTTAGGTGTCGTCCAGGTTCATTCTCGACGGTGCGATGATTCCGCGCAGCGAGAAGCGTACGATCGATGAGCGTGATGAGCCGCGTTATGCTGCCTCGTCCAGCACGGCGGTGATGGAGTTTCGCGGCCGCAAGCACGTCATCCGCCTCATCAATGTCTCCAAATCGGGTGCCATGGTCATTTTCCCACACACGCCGAACATCGGCGAGCGACTGACGCTCCAGCTGCTTGACCGCGGAATGGTCACGGCACAGGTGCGCTGGGTCAAGGACGGGCGGATCGGCTTGTCCTTCCTCACGCCGATGGAGTAGGTTTCGCGTGGAGATGAGTTTTTCGATGATCAAGGCGCGCATCGCCGAAGACCAGAGCGATCGCCGGCGAATGTCCCGCTGGTCGGTCGACCTTGACGCCAAGGTGCGCGAGTTGGGCGCAAGCGGCGTCGAGGCCCGCGTGCTGAACATCTCCGAAAGCGGCTTCATGGCCATATCCGACGGGCGCTTTGAAGTCGGCTCGCGCGTATGGTTGATCCTGCCGGGGCGCGAGCGCGCCAACGCGCTGGTGAAGTGGACTGCGGGCGACAAGCTCGGCGCTGAATTCGCCGAGCCGATCTCGCTCGAAGGCCTGAAGGCCTGACCTTACCCAACATCTGACCGAACCCGTCCGTCGGTTCGTCTCGTTCTTACCTCCGAACTGCCGAGACCGGCCTCGCGACGCGCAACCGCCCGCATCGTCGCTCGTTGGGGTCGGCGCAAAGGAAGGAATGCAGATGCCTGTAGGCTTCACCGCAAGCGAACTTCGCAGGCCCTCAGAGCGGGGTTATCACGCCGTCTATCGCGAACATGAGGTCAATCACTGCCCCGGCTGCGGCCGCACCCAATGGCTGATCGGCCGCATGTCCGCTGAATGTGCGTTCTGCGCGACCGCGCTACCGCTCGCCGAGGCGAGCATGCGCTCGCACAACGGACCGGTGGTCATCCAGCACAAGAACCGGCACGCGGACGCCTGGGCGGCCTAGCCGCGCTCGCCCGTCACCTTCCGTCGAATCGGAACCTGGACGTTGCACAGATCGACGCCGCCCGCAGGTCGCTTGTAGAAATCGTCGTTTCGGTTGGCTCGGACTCGCAGATAGTCAGCGAAGCTGGCGCTTGAAGTGTCGAGATATTCGAATGCCGGCCGGTCGGCGACGGGCATCTGGCTTGCAAGCCTCAGTGCGCTGATTGGAACGTACTGGGCCTTGTCCTTGTAAAACCCGAGGGCTTCGGTGCCGCGAGGAAGCGAGCTCAGCCGATCGATGCCTTCGATGACGCGCCCGACAACAGCGAGGTTGCGATCCATATGCCGCGGCGCGTGGCCGATTACCGCGTAAAGCTCACCGCCGGTCCCGGTGTCGGGATCGAGCCCCCGCCCTACGCCGACCGTCGCGTAGCAATGGGCAAGCGTCGCCCAGCCGTCTTTCGGGCTGTAGGCGACCGGCCAGCCGTTGGCGAAGCCCGCCGCCGGCGCATAGGGATCGGGCGAACCGAGAGGCGTGATCACCAGCCCGTCCATCGCGCGCCAATATTCCGCCGGAGGCTTTGGCGTCACGCCCTGCGGCCAGGGCTTCTCGCTGTCGTTATTGCCCCATTGGGCCACATAATTGTCCTGAACCCGATATACGGTGGCGCCAGCCCAGTAACTGGCGCGGGCAAGCGCTTTCACGTTGGCTACGTGCACGGGAGTGAAATCAGGGGCCAGCTGGACAACGACCCGGCCTCCGTTCTGCAGGTCGAGCACCAGCAGGTCATCCGCCGGGATCGTTTTCCAGGCTGAAGCCGGAGCGGCCGTGACGATGTCGGTAGGAGTCGCAAGCTTTTGAGGAGGCGCTGCCCCGATCAGGGCCGCTGCGGTACTCACCAACAACAATGCACGCATGTTTCCTCCCCCTCTGTGGCCGGTCTAGCCGACGATAACGCCGCCCGCTATCGCCGGTCCATGTATCTTGCGACGCTGATGTTGTTGGGCTCGGGTGAGCTGGGTCGTGAATTCGGGATTGCCGCCAAGCGGCTGGGCTGCCGGCTGATCGCCTGTGACCGCTACGCCGGGGCGCCGGCCATGCAGATTGCCGATGCATCGGAAGTCTTCGCAATGCTCGACGGGGCTGCGCTCCGCGCCGCGGTCGAGAAGCACAAGCCCGACTTCATCATCCCCGAGATCGAGGCCATCGACACCGCTACGCTGGCTCAGCTCGAAGGCGAAGGATGGCGCGTCGTTCCGTCAGCGAAGGCAGTGCAGCTGACGATGAACCGCGACGGCATACGCGACTTCGCTGCGCGAGAGCTGGGCCTGGTTACCTCGAAGTACCGTTTCTCCGAAAGCCGAGACGAGGCGATCGCTGCCGCCGAGGAGATCGGGCTGCCGTGCGTGATCAAGCCGGTGATGTCGAGCTCGGGCAAGGGACAAACCGTTGCAAAGACCGCGCAGGATGTCGGCAAGGCGTACGGCTATGCCGTAGCCAACATGCGCGGGGATCGACCGCGGGTGATCGTCGAGGAATTTGTCGAGTTCGACAGCGAGATCACTTTGCTCACGATCGCGACCAAGGACGGCATCCTGTTCTGCCCGCCGATCGGCCATCGCCAGGAGGCAGGCGATTATCGGGAAAGCTGGCAGCCTGCCGGCATTCCGCGCGAGGCGCTGCATTCGGCGCGACACCAGTCCCGCAAGGTCGTCGAGGCGCTCGGCGGACACGGAATCTTCGGCGTCGAATTCTTCGTCCGCGGCGACCAGGCAATTTTCTCGGAGCTTTCGCCCCGGCCGCACGACACTGGAATGGTCACGCTGATCTCCCAGGCGCCGAATGAGTTCGAGCTGCACCTGCGGGCGATTCTCGGGCTACCCATCCCGTCGATCGAGCTGATTGGTCCTTCGGCATCGGCAGTGATCCTCGCCGACAGGGAAAGCGATTCTTTCCACTATGAAGGGGTCGAAGAAGCGCTGGCAGTCGGCGCGCCAGGAAGCCCGGTCGATCTGCGCATTTTTGCCAAGCCGAACACGCTCAAGAACCGCCGCATGGGTGTCACTCTGGCGCGCGCCGAGAGTGCTGAATCTGCAGTCGCCCGTGCTGTCGCTGCAGCCGGTCGCGTCCGCATTCGTTATGATGGCAAGTAAGGAGCCCCCGATGCGAGCCCGCCTAATCCTATTGGTGTCCGCCCTTGCTCTCGGATCTTGCGGGCAGGAGGCCGACAATAGTTCAACCAACCGGCCGCAGATCAAGGTGCGCGGCGCAACGCAGGATGCCCTGCACGACCTCGATGCGATGAACCTGGCCATCGCTCTCAAGCGCGCGATCTATGGCGCGGGATATCGCTGCAAGAGAATCACGGACGCTGGGTTCGTTGGGGAATATCAGAATCTGGACATGTGGATGGCACATTGCGTCGAAGACCGCGGCGGGTCGCGCGATTGGGCGATTTTCACGGGCCCGGACGGAAGTGCGCAGGTCCGGGATTGCCGGGACGTGCCTGGAAGCGGGCTACCGCTTTGTGAAATCAAGAAGCGCCCGAAAGGGAAATTCGGGACTGTCGGCTAAGCGCTAGCTCGCGATGATCAATTGGGGCTGCACTGGCGAGTTTCCTTATACTCGCCGGCTGCGGTGCGCTCCTTCACGGTCACGCATTTGCCCTGCTTCGACTCTTCCCGCCAGCTGCCGTCCGCATTGGTCACGCGATTGGCCTTGGGAACCCGCTTGCCGTCCTTGATCTCGTAGTTCCAGCCGCGGGGCGTGGACTGGTTCTGCGCGTTGGCCGTGCCCGCCGTCGCGACGAGCGCGACCGCGCCGAGCATCAGCGCTTTCATGGCGGTGGTATTCATTGCACGGCTCCTCATCAAATCCGTCTACCACCCGACACATGAACCCGCCCTGACGGCAGGTTGAGCGTCGGACACGACGAATCGTTCACTAGGAAGGTGGCGTTTTTTCCTGCTTTTACAAGGGGCTCCGCGCAGAGCGGAACGCCTGGAGCTTAGCCCTGGCGAGCCTTGAACCGGCGGTTCGTCTTGTTGATGACGTAGGTACGGCCGCGACGGCGGATGACACGGCAGTCACGGTGGCGCGCCTTGAGCGACTTGAGAGAATTGCGAATCTTCATGGCGCGGCGCCTGCCTCGTTCACTGCTGTTACGTTGTTGGAAAGGTCCGAAAACCGGCGGTTCCCCTAGAGAGCGCTGGGCGCCAAGTCAAGGCGTGCACCCTAGTGCAGCACCATATTATCGCCTTTGATCTAGACCGACGCGAATTTACTGAGAAACGACTGGCGCTAGCGGCCAAGCGTTCGTGCGACGGCATCCTTCCATCCGTCGAGAAGCCGTGAACGCTCGCTCTCCGACATCCGAGGCTCGAAAATGTCTGACCTTGCCCACGTGTTCGGCAACGCCTCGATGCCTGACCAAATGCCGGTCGCGAGGCCGGCATGAAATGCTACGCCCAGCGCCGTCGTCTCGACATTCGCGGGGCGCTGCACAGGCACTTCGAGGATGTCGGCGAGGAATTGGCACATCCAGTCGTTCCCGGCCATTCCGCCATCGACGCGGATGGCCGTTGCCTTCCGCCCGGCGTCACCCGTCATGGCCGTTGTGAGATCGAACGTCTGATAGGCAACCGACTCCAGTGCCGCCCGCGCGAGATGCGCCCCTGTCGCATCGAGCGTCAGGCCGAGGATCGCACCGCGCGCTTCCGGTTCCCAATATGGCGCGCCAAGGCCGACAAAGGCCGGAACCATGTAGATCCCGTGGCTGCTCTCGACGCGCGTCGCCAGGCTGTCGGTGTCTCGCGCATCCGCAATTACTCCCAGGCCGTCTCGCAGCCATTTGACCGCAGCGCCTGCAACGAAGATCGAGCCCTCGAGGGCGTAGGATGTCTCACCGTTGATCCGATAGGCGGGGGTTGTCAGCAATCGGTTATGGGATTCGATCGGCTCTTGGCCTGTATTGAGCAGCAGGAAGCAGCCTGTTCCGTAGGTCGATTTGACCATCCCAGGTGCGAAGCAGCCCTGCCCGAACAATGCCGCCTGCTGGTCGCCCGCCATTCCGCCAACCGGGATCGGAGCGCCGAAAAGGTCGGACAGGGTGGCACCGAAGATGTGGCAATTATCGTGGACATCCGGAAGGATCGCTTCAGGCACATCGAACATCCGGCAGAGTTCCGCGTCCCAGCTTTGCGCATGAATGTCGAACAGCATCGTGCGCGAGGCGTTGGTGACATCGGTCGCGTGAACCGCGCCGCCAGTGAGCCGCCAGAGAAGGAAGCTGTCGATCGTTCCGAAGGCCAGCTCGCCTCGATCTGCCCGTTCGCGCGCTCCCTCAACATGGTCGAGAATCCATGCGAGCTTGGTTGCTGAAAAATACGGATCGAGAAGCAGTCCGGTTTTGGCGGTCACGAGCGGCTCCGCGCTGTCAGCCCGCAGGCGAGCACAATGGTCGGCACCGCGCCGATCTTGCCAAACGATCGCGCGATGAATCGGCTGTCCCGTTGCGCGATCCCACACGACGGCCGTCTCGCGCTGGTTGGTGATTCCAATCCCAGCAATGCCAGGCATGGGGACGCCACTCATGGCGACGGCATCCCGAGCCGTCGCCAGAACGCTTTGCCAAATCTCCTCGGGATCATGCTCAACCCAGCCGAGCCGGGGATAATGCTGGGTTAGCTCGCGTTGCGCGTGAGCGACCTTTTGTCCGCTGGCATCGAACAGGACCGCCCTCGTCGAGGTTGTGCCCTGGTCGATGGCGAGGACATGGTCAGAGCGCATTCGCCAGCAGCTTTCGCTCCCAGGCGAGCGCATCCCCGACGATCTCGTCGATGTCGGCGTGAGCCGGCCGCCAGTCGAGCTCTGCGAGCAGCTTCGCGTTCCCGGCGACCAGCATCGGCGCATCGCCCGCGCGCCTTCCCTCCATGGCCCGCGCGATTGGCGAGCCATTGGCCCGGTCGACTGCGTCGAGGACTTCAAGCACTGAAAGCCCGCGCCCGTAGCCGCAGTTCATGACCAGATTCTGCTCGGGCCGCTCGATCAGCTTCTCCAGCGCTGCGACATGCGCCGCAGCAAGATCGCTGACGTGGATGTAATCGCGAATGCAGGTGCCGTCGGGCGTCGGATAGTCCGATCCATAGACAGCGACATGGTCTCGCTTGCCGACGGCTGCCTCGACCGCGACCTTTATGAGATGTGTCGAACCGCGCCCGATCTGGCCGGACCGGCCCTGGGGATCGGCCCCTGCCACATTGAAGTAGCGCAGGGCGCCGTAGTTGAACGGATAGGCGGCCGAGGCGTCTTCCAGCATCCGCTCGGTCATCAGCTTCGACGCGCCATAGGGATTGATGGGCTGCTTCGGATCGCTCTCCTCCACCGGTACCCGCTCCGGCGCGCCGTACACTGCGGCAGTGGAGGAAAAGAGGATATGCTTCACGCCCGCCGCGACCGCGGCGGTGACCAGCGAGTGCGAAGCGACGGTGTTGTTCCGGTAATAATCGAGCGGCTTCTCGACGCTCTCCGGCACCACGATTGAGCCCGCGAAATGCATGATCGCGCCGGTCCGTTGTTCCGCGAAAATGCGCTCGACGAGAAGCGTGTCCGCGATATTGCCTTCGTAGAAGGGCACGCCTTCCGGCACGACCTGCCGCGTTCCGTTGGACAGATCGTCGATGACTGCCACGCTCCAGCCCGCGTCGAGCAGGGCCAGGACCGCATGGCTTCCGATATATCCGGCGCCGCCGGTTACGAGCACTGGAACCTTGTTCATCGCACGGCGCTAGCGAAGCGGCGGCATATGCGCCAGACCAGAACTATTGCCGTTTACCCCTTCGTGATGACTCGTTGGTAAACTCCTGATATCGCACGCCCGAAGGGGCTTGGATGACGGACATTTTCGTCTCCTACGCGAGGAGTGACGAACCGCACGCGCAACGGGTCACCGAGGCGCTTCGGGCGGACGGCTTCCGTGTCTGGCGCGACGAGGACCTTCCCGCGCACCGGCCTTACGCCGAGGTAATCGAGGAACGGCTGAACTCCGCCAAGGCGGTGATCGTTATCTGGTCGGCCGAAGCGGCCAGGTCGCACTGGGTGCGCGCCGAGGCCGATACCGCGCGCACCGCGGGAACACTCGTGCAGGCGACGCTCGACGGCAGCATGCCGCCGCTGCCCTTCAACCAGATCCACTGCGCCGACCTCAGCAGCTGGGACGGCAAGAACCATGCGCCCGGCTGGGCCAAGCTCAAGGACAGCGTCGCCGCCCTTGCTGGCGCTCCTCCGTCCGCAGCCGCGGCGACCAAGGGCAAGCGCGCTGCCCACAGCCAGGTCTGCGTCTGCGTGCTGCCATTCCAGAACATGAGCGGAGACGCCGAGCAGGAATATTTCAGCGACGGTATCAGCGAGGACATCACGACCGATCTGTCCAAGATCTCCGCGCTCGGCGTGACCGCCCGGAATACCGCCTTTACCTTCAAGGGCCGCGCGGTCCACGTCTGCGAGGTGGCGAAAGAGCTCGGAGTCAGCCACGTGCTCGAAGGCAGCGTGCGCAAGGTCGGGGACCGCGTGCGCATCAATTCGCAGCTGATCGACGGCGCCACCGGCGAGCATGTCTGGGCCGAACGCTACGACCGCGACCTCACCGACATCTTCGCCATACAGGACGAGATCAGCCACTCGATCGTTCGCGCATTGAAGCTCAAGCTGATGCCCGACGAGCGCAAGGCGATCGAGCAGCGCGGAACGGCCAACGCCGACGCCTACAAATTGTACCTGCTCGCGCGCCAATATTGGGTCACCGGCAACCACGGCGACATCAAGCGCGAGGAGCGCGTGATGCGGATCGCAAGCAAGGCGGTCGAGCTCGATCCTTATTATGCGCACGCATGGGCGCTGCTCGGGCTCGCCCAGTCCAACCTTCGCTACGGCTTCCGCAGCGAGGTGGAGGATGGAGTCGCCGCCGCGCATACCGCGCTCGCCATCGACGCGACCATCGCCGAGGCCCATTGTCCGATGGTCCGGCGGCTGGAGCAGCGAGGGCTCCACGACGATGCCGCTGCGGCCCTTCAGAAGGCGCTCGAGCTCGACCCCGAATCATGGGAAGTGAACAAGGAAGCCGCGCGCGTCCGGATCCGCGAGCGCCGGATAGAAGACGCCACGCGGCACTATGAGAAGGCCGTGTCGGTGATGGACTCCGACCTCCATGCCTGGGGTTGGCTGGTCAGCTGCTATCATGCGCTCGGCAATGCCGAGGCCGAGCGTGAAGCAGCGGAAATGGCGGTCGCCCGAGCGGAAGACGTGCTTTCCCACGACCCGAGCAACGGTGCGGCATTGAGCTTCGGCGCGCGCGGCCTCGCCGTGCTGGGCAAGGTCGACAACGCGCGCGAGTGGATGGAGCGCGCCATGCTCGTCGATTTCGACAACCTCGACATGCGCTTCAACTTCGCCCGCATGCTTGCCGCCCAGCTCGACGACCTGGATGGCGCCCTCAAGCTTCTCCAGCGCAACTTCTCGTCAATCGACGCCTACATGCTCAAATTGGCCGAAGCAGACCCCGACCTCGATGCGCTTCGCGGAGATTCCCGTTTCCTGAACATGATGGCGCGCGCGAAGAGTCGGCTGGGCGTCAAGGAGGAAGGCGGGATCGCTGCGGCGCTTGGCGCATCGCCTGCTTCCCGTTCGGCCGGCCTGTAATGGCGCGCCGCTGTTTGCCTGATCGCGAGCGCCGCACTATCAGCCCGGCCTGACTTCCACCTCATTGTTCAAGAAGGTCCGATGGCACTGGTGATTTCGAGCGCGTTCGACGCGGGCAATATTCGCGTCGCGAAGCAGAATGGGGACACGGTCGATCTGGAGATCGTGACCGATCACATGTCCGACTTCTATCAATGGTTCTACTTCCGGCTGTCGGGAGCAGCGGGCCGCGAGGTCACCCTGCGCATCACAAATTGCGCCGCTTCCGCCTATCCCAACGGCTGGCCCGACTACAAAGGCGTGATGTCGCTCGACCGCGAGGACTGGATCCGGATTTCGGAAACGAGTTACGCCGATGGCGTCCTGACGATGAAGCTCACGGCGCCGCAGGACTTGGTCTGGATTGCTTACTTCGCGCCTTATTCGATGGAGCGGCACCACGATCTCGTGACGCAGACCGCGGCGCTTCCCGGCGTCGGCTACCGCTCGCTCGGAAAGAGCCTCGATGGTCAGGACCTCGATTGCCTGACGATCGGCGAGGGCCCTCTCAATGTCTGGCTCTACGCACGTCAGCATCCCGGCGAGACCATGGCCGAATGGTGGATGGAAGGCGCGCTTGAGAAGCTCACCGACGAAGACGATCCTGTGGCCCGCGTACTGCGGTCCGAATGCACCTTCCGCATCGTTCCCAATATGAATCCCGACGGATCGAGGCGCGGCCACCTCCGGACCAACGCGGCGGGCATGAACCTCAACCGCGAATGGCATGCGCCTTCGGCCGAGAAGAGCCCCGAGGTCCTCTGCGTCCGCAATGCCATGGACGAGACCGGCGTCGATTTCGCGATGGACGTCCACGGCGACGAGGCGATTCCGGCCAACTTCCTCGCAGGATTCGAAGGAATCCCATCGCACACCGATCGCCAGCAGCGGCTCTTCAACCTGTTCGGCGAAACGCTCGAGCGCATCTCGCCCGATTTCCAGCGCGAGCAGGGCTATGAAATTCCCGCGCCGGGCGAGGCGAACATGTCGATGTCCACGACGCAGCTGGCGGAGCGCTACGGCTGCGTTTCGATGACCCTTGAAATGCCCTTCAAGGACAATTTCAACCTGCCCGACGAAGTCTACGGCTGGTCGCCTCAGCGCTCGAAATATCTCGCCTATGCGTGCCTCGATTCGCTGCACGCGATCCTTCCGGAGCTGAAGGCCGCGCGGACCGAGAAAGCGAAGACCGAGAAAGAGCTCGCCTGATGCCGACGCTCGTGCTGCTCCGGCACGGCCAGTCGCAGTGGAATCTGGAAAATCGTTTCACTGGCTGGTGGGACGTCGACCTTAGCGAGAAAGGCATTGCCGAAGCGCGAGCCGCCGGCGCGCTCCTTCGCGACCGCGGCCTGGATTTCGACTGCTGCTTCACCAGCGTGCTGACGCGCGCCATCCGCACGCTACACCTTGTGTTGCATCAGATGGATCGACTGTGGCTTCCGGTGACCAAGGACTGGCGCCTGAACGAGCGGCACTATGGCGGCCTGACCGGCCTCAACAAGCAGGAGATGATCGACAAGGTTGGCGCGGATCAGGTCAAGATCTGGCGGCGCTCCTACGACATTCCGCCACCGGATTTGGCCGAAGACAGCCCGTACAATGTTTCCGGCGATCGCCGTTATTCCGATGTTGCGGTGCCACGCACGGAAAGCTTGAAGGACACCATCGCGCGCGCCGTCCCTTATTACGAAAAGGAGATTGCGCCGGCCCTCCATGCAGGCAAGCGCGTGCTGGTCTCAGCGCATGGCAACTCGCTTCGGGGAATCATCAAATATCTGTCGGACATCAGCGACGATGAGATCGTCGGGCTGGAGATCCCGACCGGCAAGCCGATCGTATACGACCTTGCGGACGACCTTTCGGTCAACCGCCGTTACTATCTGGAAGACGCTTAAGCCGCGGCCTTCCGGCGGTACATTTCCTCGTCAGCGCGCGCCATGACCTGCGCGGGCGTGTCTTCTCCGTCGATCATCGCCACACCGATCGCGACGCTGAGCGGAAGCGAATCACCGTCATGGCTGAACTCGCAATCGCAGATCAAATCGGCCAGACGATTCGCCGTATCGTGGGCGCTTGTCTGATCGGCATTTTCGATGAGGATTCCGAACTCGTCGCCGCCGATCCGCGCGACGACGTCGCTGCGCCGGACGCCCCGGCTCAACAGGTCGGCAACCTGGATGAGGGCCTCGTCGCCCGCGCCGTGGCCGAAAGTGTCGTTGATCATCTTCAAGCCGTCGAGATCGACGAAGAGCATCGCGGAGCGATGCCCATAACGTGCTGCACGATCGACCAGGCGTTCCAGCTCGCGCATGAAGCCGCGCCGGTTGGGCAGGCTGATAAGCGTATCCTGGTGGGCGAGCTGGTCGAGCTGCTGGATATGCTGCTCCAGCTGCGCGACATGTGCGCGCAGACGACCAATTTCAGTAACGAGCGCCTCGACGTCGTTCACTTCCGTCACTTGGTCAGACATGGCCCCCGAGCAGCCCCCTCTGTCGTGCATGATTCATAGCGGCAAACCAAAGCCTTGAAAATCCAGTTGCTTGGCCGCGCTCCCCACCTCGCTAGAATCGCACGGCCAAGCAGCAATTGCGTGCCACGAATCCTGCCCTTAAACGAGCCGCCTGTGGGCAACTGCACCAAGGCGGGACAATGACCGAGCCGCTCGTCGGCATCATCATGGGTAGCAAGTCCGATTGGGAGACGATGCGCCATGCGGCCGATACGTTGAGCGAGCTCGGCGTCGCCCACGAGACCAAGGTGGTCTCGGCGCATCGGACACCCAAGCGGCTCTATGACTATGCCCATTCCGCGCGCGACAGGGGCCTGAAGGTCATCATCGCGGGCGCCGGCGGGGCCGCCCATCTTCCGGGAATGACCGCGTCGATGACGTCACTGCCCGTTCTCGGGGTTCCGGTCGAAAGCCAGGCGCTAAAGGGCATGGATAGCTTGCTGTCGATCGTTCAGATGCCTGCGGGGGTGCCGGTAGGCACATTGGCGATCGGCAAGGCAGGTGCCGTCAACGCAGGACTGCTGGCGGCAGCGATCCTCGCCAATTCGGATTCGCAGCTCGCCTCCCGGCTCGAGGCGTGGAGGGAACACCAGACGGGATCGGTCGTCGAAGCTCCCGAATGACGATTGCTCCAGGGTCCACCATCGGCATCATCGGCGGCGGCCAGCTCGGCCGAATGTTGTCCGTGGCCGCGGCGCAACTCGGCTACAAATGCCATATCTTCGATCCCCACGAGCATCCCCCCGCAGCCGACGTAGCCGCCAGGTTCACGCGTGCAGGGTTCGACGACCCTGCCGCCATCGAGGAGTTCGGGAGGTCGGTAGATGTCGCGACCTACGAATTCGAAAATCTCGCCGTGGGTCCGCTGCGGATGCTGGGCGACACGCTCCAGCCCGGGACGCGGTCTCTTGCAGTCGCTCAGGACCGGGCGCTCGAAAAGCAATTCATTGAGGACTGCGGAGGAAAAGTCGCCCCGTGGCGTCAGGTATCGAACCTCGAAGAAGTGCGGCGCGCGATAGAGCAGCTCGGCTGCGCCGTCGTGCTGAAGACCCGCCGGTACGGCTACGACGGCAAGGGCCAGGCGTGGATCCGCGCCGAAAGCGAGTGCGAAGCATGTTGGCAGGCGATTGGCGAACAACCCGCCGTCGCAGAGTCGGCGGTGAATTTTGATGCGGAATTTTCGGTGATCGTCGCGCGGTGGGCCGACGGCCTCCACGCTTTCTGGGACTCGCCGGTGAACGAGCACCGCGAAGGGATTCTTCGGCGCTCGACGGTGCCTTGCACCGCGCTGGTGGCCCGTCAGGTCGACGAAGCTCGCGGAGCCGCACTGCGCATCGCGGAGGCGCTCGGGCATGTCGGTGTGCTCACGGTCGAGTTCTTCGCGAGCAAGGACGGGCCGCTCGTCAACGAGATCGCACCGCGCGTCCACAATAGCGGGCACTGGACGATCGAGGGCGCCGAGACGTCACAATTCGAGCAGCATATCCGGGCCGTCTGTGGTTTGCCGCCCGGCTCGACCCGCCTCGTGAGCACCGGCGCGACGATGGACAATTTGATCGGCGAAGATGTCGATCGCTGGCCCGAGCTTGTCGCCGAGGAAGGCGCACACCTCCACCTTTACGGCAAAGGCGAGGCGCGTCCGGGCCGCAAGATGGGCCACGTGACCCGTATCACTCGGTAATCGCCCGACCGGAACCGAACGACTGGCCAGCCATTATCGGCCCATCTCGAAGTTCAGGAGATGGAGTCATGCGTTCTGTCCTGCTGTGGCTGATCGGCGTCCCAATCCCGATCATTCTGCTCCTCGCCTTCTGCACCCATCATCTTTGAGGGGTGCGCGCCCCGCCGACACCTAGTTCGGCCAGTAGACATATTCCTGATCAGGCTTCCACGGCGCGTCGGCCGGCACGTCGATACGGATCGGCTCTTCGAGCAGGGCCGGCCATAAAGGCTTGCTCTGCTCGCGGTCATGAGCGGCCAATTCGGTCCGCAGGCGCGCCACGACATCGGGCCTCGCGCCCGAAAGGTCCTTCCGTTCCGTCGGATCCGCACGCAAATCGAACAGCCAGATGCGCGGGGGATTTCGCGACAGCTGCAATTTCCAGTCGCCATCCCGCACCGCTTCATAGCCGCCGGACCGCCAGAAGAGGGTTCGCCCGCGAAGAGGCGGCTCCTGCCCGGTCACGAATGGCAACAGGTTTATGCCGTCGATGGAACGCCCGGCGGGGAGTGCAGCCCCCGCTGCGGCGGCAATGGTCGGAAAGACATCGATATGCTGCGCAGGCATGACCAGGCCTTCACCCGCTGGAATCCTGTCCGGCCAGCGCAGGAAGAACGGCACGCGTATGCCACCCTCGAAAAAGGTGCCCTTCCAGCCGCGGTAAGGCTTGTTGATATCGGGAAGGCCCGCATACCAGGCGCCGCCGTTGTCGTTGGTGAAGATGACGAGCGTATTCTTGTCGATGCCCTCGGCCTTTAGCGCCGCCATCACCTCTCCGACGCCGCGGTCGAGAGCGCGGACCATCGCGCCATAAACTCGCAGCTTGTTATCCTTGATAGCGGCGAGGGCGTCATAGTCGCTCTTCTCCGCCTGGAACGGGGAATGGGGAGCGCTGTACGCCAGATACATGAAAAAGGGGCGATGGCGGTTCGCCCGGATCGCCGCGACGGCCTGGTCGCTTAAATAATCCGTCAGATATTCGCCGGCATGGAAGCGGGGACCTCCGTTGAACTGGACAGCGTCGGTAAGGGCCATCCAAAGCAGGCGATCCAGGGGGTCGCGCGGAAGCTTCGCGGCAAAGGCCGTGTCCGGCTCATATTTCGACGCTCCGGGCATGAAACCTAGGCTCTCGTCGAAGCCCTGCGCTTCGGGGCGCATCTCCGGCGCCTCGCCGAGGTGCCATTTGCCGAGATGGATCGTGTGATAACCGCGGGTCTTGAGCAATTCCGCGATCGTCACTTCCTCGGCAGGCATCCCCATCTCTTCCATCGGCGGCGCCTTTCCCTGGAGCTCGGCGTGGTAGATGGTCGGATGCAGCCGATCCTGCTGCGAGTAGCGCGGCACATATTTGGCGAGCTGGTCGGGAACGGCAGTGAACTCGAACCCAAAGCGCGTTGGGTATCGCCCGGTCATCAATGCCGCGCGCGACGGCGAGCAGGTCGCGTTGGCGGCGTAAGCTTCAATGAACTCTGCGCCCTGGCGCGCAATCGCATCGATGTTCGGTGTCGGCACCAGCCCCCCGGCAACGCCACTGCGGCCACCTCTGACCGTGAGATCGTTGATTCCGAGATCGTCGGCGACGATCAGGACGATGTTCGGCGGTCTGGGACCAGTCTCGGGAGTTTGCGGACCCTCCGCCCAATGCACGGCCTGTGCCGGCTCGACGGGGTGCCGAAGCCGGTCGGCGAAGACCAGGATCTGAACCGGATAGAAATGCCAGGCCAGCCCTGCGGCGAGCACCAGCAGTCCAAATATTGCGACCGGGATGGTGACCCGCTTCACGGCCGACTCCAAAGGATGGGCGTCAACGCGTTACCGGGTCGATATCTCCGTCCCGCCGGCTCGAACGCAAGCGGGGCGTAGCATCAGGGCGCCTCGACCGTCTCAATCGGCATCCCGAGCTTCTCCAGCTGCGGCCGCACTTTTGCGGCATCGCCGACGACGATCCAGGTGAAGCCGTTCGGGTCCACTGCCCTGCGGATGGCCTGGTCCGCGCTTGCGGTCGTCAGTGCGCGATATTTGCCTGGCAGCGTCTCGTAATAATTGTCGGGCCGGCCGAGCAGGTCCATGCGCATCAGCGCGCTGATCACGGCCCCGGCCGTCTCGAACTCGCCGGGCAGCTCGTTGATGCTGCGCGCTACCGTGCGCGTCAGCTCATCCTGGGTGACGCCCTTGGTGCTGAGGAAATCCTGGACCTGCTTGTTCAGCTCCGCGAGCGCATCGCCCGTGCGATCCGCCTGGACCGGCGCCGAGATCACATAGCTGGCGCTGTTCTCAAGCAGCCGCTCTCCGCCGCCGACGCCGTAGGACCATCCCTTGTCCTCGCGCAGGTCGAGGTTGAGCCGCGACAGGAAGCCGCCGCCCAGCGTGTCGTTTGCAGAGTGCAGCGGGATGATGTCGCCTTTCGGGTCGATCGGAAGCAGCTGCGCTCCGACGATGCTCGACTGCGGCGCTCCCGGCCTGTTGACGAGCAGGATCTTCTGCGCGGTCGGCCGCGGCGGGGGCGCCGTAAAGGTCTTCGTACCCTTCGCCGCCGCGGGCGCTGCCCAATGCCCAAGCCGCGTCTCCAGCATCGGCTTCACCTCCGACAACGGCAGGTTCGACACGACGAAGAACTTCGCATTGTCGGGCCGCAGCCAGCGCTGCTGGAAGTTGGCGAGGTCGGCGCGCGTGAATGCGGCGATCGCCTTGGGGTCTCCCCCGGACGGGCCGCCATAAGGGTGCGAAGCGCCGAACAGGACGCCCGGCAGCACGCGGTTCGCGACTCGCGTCGGGTCCTTCTGCAGCTGCGCGATGCCGGTCAGCGCCTGCGCCTTCACGCGCTCGATTTCGGCCGGCTCGAACGCCGGGTTCAGCACCACGTCGGTGAACAGGTCGAGCGACGCCGCAAGGTTCGGCGAGAGCGTGTTCAGCATCACGTACGACCGGTCGGCCGAATTGCTCGAGCTGACGTTCGCGCCCAGCCGCTCCTCCGCCTCCGCGATCTCCTGCGAAGACAATGACGTCGTGCCTTCGTCCATCAGGCCCATCGTCATTCCCGCGAGCCCGCGCGCGCTCACCGGATCGGCTGCGTCGCCGGCATCGAACTGGAGCGCGAGCTGGGTGACCGGAACGCCGGTGCGCTGGACGAACTCGACCGGTATCCCGTTGGCGAGCTGGGTATGCTCGATGGCAGGGAAGTCGAGCGCGGACAATTGCCCCAGCGGCGGCACCTGCCTCGTCGGCTTGGCTGCGGGAGCGGCGGACTCCGATTTCGCAGCCGCCGCGGCCTTTGTTTCGGCATAGTCTGCATCACGCTCGCCCGGCACCAAGGTGATCGTCAGCGGCGGGCGGCTGATCCACTGCCGCATCGCCGCGCGAACGATGGCCGGCGTTATCCCGGCATAAGCGGCAAGCGTCTTTTTGTAATAATCGCTGTCGTTGGCGTAGGTCTGGCCCTCGGCGAGCGTCACCGCCTTGCCGCCGAAACCGCCGACCTGCTCGAGCCCGCGGATGCGCCCGCCGACCTCGCCCATGATCGCGCGCTGCACCTCGTCCTCGGTGGGGCCCTTGGCCAGGTAATCCGCGAGCACCTCGTCGAGCCGTTTCGACACGAGCGCGGGATCGACGCCCGGCTTCACCGTCGCGGTCATCGTGAAGATCCCCGCGCGCTGCAACGGTATGAGGTCGGCAGTCACGCCGACCGCGATCTTCTCCTCGCGCACCAGGAGCTTGTCGAGCCGCGAGCTGGCAAGCCCGCCGAGCACCGATCCGCCGATGTCCAGCGCGGCAAGCCTCTTGTCGAGCAGGCCCGGCACCGCCCAGAAGCGCTGGATCGTCGTTGCCGCGACATTGTCCTTCATCTCGATCGACTGCGGCTTGGCCAGCGTCGGCACGGTCGCCATCGCCGGGCGGTTGACCGGCCCGCGCCCAATGCTTCCGAAATATTTCTCGACCAGCGGCTTTGCTTCCGCGGCCGTCACGTCGCCGGCGATCACCAGCACTGCGTTGTTCGGCCCATATCGGTCGCGGAACCACTGCTTCACGTCTTCGAGGCTCGCGGCATCGAGATCGGCCATCGAGCCGATGGTCGTGTGATGGTATGGATGGCCGTCCGGGAACAGCCGGCCGAACATCTCATATTGGACGAGGCCGCCGGGCTGGCTGTCGCCCTGCCTCTTCTCGTTCTGGACGACGCTGCGCTGGTTATCGAGCACGCCCTGGGTGACCGCCCCGAGCAGATAGCCCATGCGGTCGCTTTCCATGAACAGGGTCCGCTCGAGCGCGCCCTTCGGCACCGTCTCGAAATAATTCGTGCGGTCGTAGGAGGTGGTGCCGTTGTAGTCGGTGGCCCCGATCTGCTGCAGATATTCGAAATAATCGCCGGGAAGATTCTCGGTCCCGTTGAACATCAGATGCTCGAACAAATGCGCGAAGCCGGTCTTGCCTTTCGGCTCATCCTTCGACCCCACGTTATACCAGGTGCTGACCGCGACGATCGGGGTCTTGTGATCCTCGTGGACGATGAACGTCAGGCCGTTCGCCAGGCGGAAGGTCGAATGGGGAATGGTGATCTGCTTGACCAGTGTCGGGATCGGGACCGACTTCGCTATCGGCGCGGCAGCAAGCGGCGGACAGGTGAGGACCGCGGCTGCGGTCAAAAGTGCAAGGCGGCTCAGGACGCGCATCGGCTACAGGTCTCCGGGCAGAAAATGTCAGGCGCAACCTAAAGCCGCGCGCGATCAACACAATTGCTGTCGGGCAAGACGGCTGGCTTTTCGATGAACGGGTTCAGGCGCCTAAGGGTTCGCCTTCGGGAGCACCTCGTCCAAGCTTGTCGGGCAACGGTTCGTCCGCCGGCGTGAAATCCAGGCTCACCGAGTTGATGCAATAGCGCTCGCCGGTGGGCGGCGGCCCGTCGGGGAAGACATGGCCCTGGTGCGATCCGCAGCGTGCGCAGACGATCTCCGTGCGGATCATGCCGTAGCTTGTGTCCTGGATGTATTTGAGATGGTCGGCCGCAAAGGGCTGGGTGAAGCTCGGCCATCCGGTCCCGCTCTCAAACTTTGCTCCGCCCCTGAACAGGGGCAGTCCGCACAGCCGGCACGTGAAGGCCCCCGGCCGCTTCTCGTCGAGGAACACGCCGCAAAATGGGGCTTCGGTGCCATGCTCCAGCAACACGTGGCGCTCTTCGTCCGTGAGGTCCGCCTCCAGGCCGCGCAACTGGTCGGCGCTCGGCGGCGTCAGGTCGAACTGCAAGGTGGTGAGGTCATTCATGCGCTTCTCCTCGAAGCGGGGCCCATAGCAGTTTTTGCTCGAAAATGCGGCGGGCAGATCCGTCCAGGCCCGCCCGCCGCCAGCGCTCAGTTGCGCAAGGTCCGGAACCCCGCGCGCATGTCGTCGACGAGCGCCTTTGTCTGTTCCCATGCGGCGAAATGAGCGCCCTCCGGATGCTTCTGATAATAAAGCAGGTTCGGATAGGCGGCCTCGGCCCATTTGCGCGGAACGGGGCAAATTTCCTCGGGGAAAGCGCTCACCACAGCAGGCACCTTCACGCCCTTAACCGCGAAGAACACCAGCTTGTTCTCCCAGTATAGGCGGGCGGAAGAAACCGCGGTCTCCGTCAGCCAGTAGAGGGTGATGTTGTCCAGGATCTCGTCACGGCTGAAGCCCAGCTGCTCGCCGTCGAACAGGCGCGCTATCTGCTTGTAGGTCCAGATATCGTGATCGATGATCCAGGCGGCGAGGCCGATCGGGGAGTCCTCGATCCCGTAGAGCGTCTGCGGACGGTTTCCCATCTCCTGCGCGTAGCCGAGACCGTATTTGTAGAAGAAGGCGACATGATCGAAGGAGCGCCGCTCTTCCTCGTCCAGCGCGCGGGGCGGCGCGGTGCTTGCCAGCGCGGCCGCGTTGATGTCGTCGGGAATCGCGCCGGCCATGTTCGTGTGGATTGCGAGCAATCCAGGAGGCGCCTGGACGCCCATCTGATCGACGATCAGCGCACCCCAGTCGCCGCCTTGCGCGACGTAACGGTCATAGCCCAGCCGCTTCATCAGCACGTCCCACGTCCGAGCGATGCGAGGAGCATCCCAGCCCGTAGTCGTCGGCTTTCCGGAGAAGCCGTACCCCGGCATCGACGGGATCACGACATCGAACGCGTCGGTTTCCAAACCGCCGTGGGCGGTGGGATCGGTCAGTGGCCCGATCACTTTCAACTGCTCGATTACCGAGCCTGGCCAGCCATGCGTGATTATGATCGGAAGCGCGCCGTCATGCTTCGATTTCACGTGGATGAAATGGATGTCGACGCCATCGATATTGGTGACGAATTGCGGAAGGGCATTCAGGCGCGCTTCGACCCGTCGCCAGTCGTAATCGATCGTCCAATGGCGCGCGAGCTTCTGCAGCGTCTCGAGCTGGACGCCTTGTGAAGCGTCGCTGACGACTTCTCGCGTGGGCCATCGCGTAGCGACGATGCGCCGGCGGAGGTCGTCGAGCGCATCCTGCGGTGCTGAATATTGGAAGGGCCGAATGGCAGTATCGCCGCTCTGATCCGCATCCCGGCGGGCGGCGATAATCGTTTGTTCGGCGATGCTGACATGCTTGGGTTCGGATTTGGGTTCGAGGGTCGGGGTCGGCGAGGGAGGCTGCGTGGTTTCGGCCATCCTCATTCTCCTGATTGGGGGACACGGGGCGACGCGTGACGAACGCGGTTGCTCGGCCGTGGAGAATGCTGGTGCGCTACCTGACGCGCGGCCTGAAACGGCGCTGCGCCTCTCTGCTGAGTCGGGTCAATAGGTGTAATCGCGACCGGCCATGGAACGTGCTACGGGCGCGCTGCGTCGCGAGCGAGTCGAGCGTTCGACGGTCCTGTTGATTGCCCGCCATTCGTCCTCATCGAGACACCGGCGCCGGCCCCGCCGACCGGCACCCGCTTTGAGCGAGGCAAGCGATGCCATTCATCACTACGAGAGACGGGACGCAGATCTTCTACAAGGACTGGGGATCGAGGGACGCACAGCCGATCGTGTTCCACCACGGCTGGCCGCTGAGTGCCGACGATTGGGACAATCAGCTGATGTTCTTCCTCGGCCATGGCTATCGGGTGGTCGCGCACGACCGGCGCGGGCATGGCCGATCCAGCCAGACCGACGGCGGGAATGACATGGACACTTATGCCGAAGACGTGATCGAGCTTGTCCGCGCGCTCGATCTTCGTGGCGCCGTCCATGTCGGTCATTCGACCGGCGGCGGCGAAGCGACTCATTATGTCGCGCGGGCCGATCCCGGCCGGGTCGCGAAGCTCGTGCTGATCGGCGCCGTTCCGCCCCTCATGCTCAAGACGGATGCCAATCCGGGTGGACTGCCGCTCGAGGCCTTCGACGGCTATCGCCATGCCGTCGCGGCGAACCGCGCGCAGCTCTATCTCGATATCCCGACCGGCCCCTTCTACGGCTACAATCGGCCGGGCGCGCAGCCGTCAGAAGGTATCATCCGCAACTGGTATCGCCAGGGCATGATGGGGGGCATCAAGGCCCAATACGACTGCATCAAGGCCTTCTCCGAGACCGACTTCACCGAAGACCTTCAGAAGATCGACGTCCCGGTCCTGCAGATCCACGGCGAGGACGACCAGGTGGTGCCTTATGAGGACTCAGCTCCGCTTGCGCACAAGCTCCTGCGCTATTCGACGCTGAAGAATTATCCGGGGCTTCCGCACGGCTGCATGACCACCCACCCGGAGATCATCAACAACGACATCCTGTCGTTCATCCGCGGCGAAGAATTGCCGACCGATGACCACAAGATCATTGTTGAGCCGATCCCTGCCTAGTGGCGAACGCCGCCGGACCGGGCTACTTCCCGGTCCGGCGGTCACTTTGGGCGGACAGTAAGGATGGCCGAAATCTCCGAGCTTACGACCTATGCGACGCGGGGCGCGCAGATGTTCCTGCGCTTCGACGATGACGAGATCGCGCGGCTCGCCCGCTTCGGCGAAAAGCGCTGCTATCGCGCGGGGGAGATGCTGGCGCGCGTGGGCGAAGCTGGCCCCGGCCTGATGCTGATCCTTTCCGGCCAGGTCGAAGTGACCCAGTCCGGGGGTGGCGAGCGAAGGCATATCGTCACGCATGAGCGCGGCAACTTCATGGGCGAGCTCGCGCAATTGTCGGGCAGGCCCTACCTCGTCGATGAAAAAGCGCTGACGGACGTCGAGGCCGTCGCAATTCCGGCTGATCGGTTGCGCGCGCTGCTGGTCGCCGAGGCCGAGCTTGGCGAACGCATCATGCGCGCCCTGATCCTGCGTCGGATGGGGCTCATCGAGTCCGGTGCCGGGCCCATCGTCGTCGGTGAGGACGCGGATGCGGACGTGCTTCGCCTGACCAACTTCCTGCGCCGTAACGGTCATCCCTTCGAGCAGCTCGATCCAAAGGAGGACGATTGCGCAAAAGCACTGATCGATCGCTTCCAGGTCGAGGTCGAAGAACTGCCGATCGTGCTCTGCCCGAGCGGAAAGCTGCTTCGGAACCCGAGCGAGGACCAGCTTGCCCGCTGCGTTGGCCTCGTCGGGCCAATCGATCCCGACAAACTCTATGACGTCGTCGTTGTCGGCGCTGGCCCTTCCGGGCTGGCGACTTCCGTCTACGCGGCTTCGGAGGGTCTTTCCGTTCTGACACTCGATTGCCGCTCCTTCGGCGGGCAGGCTGGCGCCTCGGCGCGGATCGAGAACTATCTTGGCTTCCCGACTGGCATTTCAGGGATGGCGCTCATGGGTCGCGCATTCAGCCAGGCCCAGAAGTTTGGAGTCGAGCTGGCAATCCCCGACGAAGCCGTGAAGCTCGAATGCGGGAATGACCCCTGCCACGTGCAGCTCGCGACGGGCGAGCGGGTCAAGGCGCGCTGCATCGTCCTCGCCACCGGTGCGCGATACCGGCGCCTGGAGGTCGATCGGCTCGAAGAATTCGATGGCTCCTCGGTCCACTATTGGGCCTCTCCACTCGAGGCCGACCTCGCAGCGGGACAGGATGTCGCGCTCGTCGGCGGCGGCAATTCCGCAGGCCAGGCCACCGTCTTCCTCGCCAGCCGCGCGCGCCGTGTCGTCCTGCTTGCGCGCCGACCGCTCAGCGCGACCATGTCCCAATATCTCGTCGACCGAATCTCGGCTCTGCCCAACGTCGATATCGTCGACGGTTGTGAGATCGCGAGCCTCGAAGGGTCGCAGGGCGTGCTGGAATCGGTAAGCTGGCGTGACCGGTCGACGGGGGAGCAAAAGCGGCATCCGGTCCGCTTCCTCTTCTCCTTCATTGGCGCGGAGCCGAACACGGATTGGCTGCAATCGTCGGGAATCCGCATGGACAAGCGCGGCTTCGTCCTTACCGGCGACGACGCGGGTGAGAACCGCTTCCCGCTCGAGACCAGCCGGCGCGGCGTGTTCGCAGTCGGCGACGTACGCTCAAGCTCGGTGAAGCGGGTTGCCGCGTCCGTCGGCGACGGTGCGCAGGTCGTCGCGGCAATCCACGCCTATCTCGCCAGCGCCTCCGAACCGGCGCCTGCGCCTGCAGCGGAGCCTGCTCAGGCCGCCGCCGAATAAAGCTTAGGGGAACGGCACTCCGCCGATCAGGTCGCCCAGCCCGAATTTCTTCTTCTTTTTCGGTTGTTGTTGCTGTGGCTGGGAAGGCGCCGGCTCGTCGCCGTCCATTCCTCCGCCCATCATCCCGTGCATGCCGCGCATCAGCGAAGCCGTCGTTTTGTAACGAACCTTGGCTGTCCACTTGGGGGCCTTGGGCGCCTCGGCGAAGTTCACTTCCGGCCCGTAGCCGATCATGGTCACCATGCCCGCCGGAGCTGCTGCCGCGACCTCGGCCGGAAGCAGGCATTCGTTGGCCGACGGGGGAAGGACCGTTCCTGCCGCGATCAGGCGCTTCACTTCTGCGGGCGCGAGATAATCGAGCGTCGCCATCGATGCGGTCTTGGCCGAGCTCCACATAATCACGTCGCCCGACTGGTTGCTTCCGAACATTGCGAGCGCATAGCCGGTCGCCTGCGCCGAAGGCTGCCAGTTGAGGCGAGCGGCCCCCGAGGGCAAGCCGCCGCCCTCGCGAAATCCCAGACCAGGCATGAAGTCCTGGCCCGCGGCGAGGCTAAATCCGATGTCGGGCGAGTAATTGCCCGCCACCTTGTGGGCTCCGAGGAGCGAGCCTGCCGCCGGGACGGCGCGGCTGTCGCGGTCATTCGGCCAGTGGCCGAAGCCGGGTGCGCTGTGCGGGCCGCTGACCGCCTTCGCCATGCTGGCCATCGATGCCATGCCCGGGGGAACCTTGCCCGGAGCAAGCTTGGAGAAGTCGATGACCGTCGGCTGGCCCGCGCTGACATGCTCGCCGCAGCCCCAATAGATCAGCATTCGGCCCTTGGGCTGCTGCCATTGCGTCGGCATGCCCGTCGGCACGGGCTCTTCCTTCGCGACCGCCGGAGTCACCAGCGGAAGGCTCGGGCCCATCTGCAGCCCGGTGGGGATCCAATGGTCCGCCTTCGGCCCTGGCGGGGCCTTCGTCTTGGACGCCAAACGCAGGTCGATCGTGTGCCCGACCGAGTTTCCTCCGCCCGACATCATCTGCATGACCTGGCTCATGTTCGGTCGGCCGCCACCGGTCATGCCGGCGCCGAAGCCGCTCGTGGTCGCCACGTCCATCCAGTAATTTGCGATTGGCGGCGGGTCCTTCGCCGGCGCTGCCGCGATGACGATGGCCGCGCACATGCCCGCGCCCACTACGCTTGTTCTTTTCATCGATTTGCCCCCGTTTGAGCAGCCTCTATAGCGCCGCTCGAAATGGCAGACATCAGCAAAATCCGAAATTTCTCGATCATCGCGCATATCGACCACGGGAAGAGCACGCTCGCGGACCGGCTCATCCTCCGCACCGGGGGCCTCAGCGAGCGTGAGATGACCCACGGCCAGGTCCTCGACAATATGGAGATCGAGCAGGAGCGCGGGATCACCATCAAGGCGCAGACCGTGCGGCTCGAGTGGAACGGCTACGAGCTCAACCTGATGGACACGCCCGGCCACGTCGACTTCGCCTACGAGGTCAGCCGCAGCCTCGCCGCCTGCGAGGGCGCGCTTCTCGTTGTTGATGCTGCTCAAGGCGTCGAAGCCCAAACGCTGGCGAATGTGTACCAGTCGATCGAGCACGACCACGAGATCGTCCCGGTCATCAACAAGATCGACCTCCCCGCCGCGGACCCGGAAGGCGTTCGCCAGGAGATCGAGGAGATCATCGGCCTCGACGCCAGCGAAGCCGTCCTCGCCAGTGCGAAGAGCGGGATCGGAATCGACGAGGTGCTGCAGGCGATCGTCGACAGGATCCCGCCCCCGAAAGGCGATCGCGACGCGCCCCTGAAGGCAATGCTCGTCGACAGCTGGTACGACCCCTATCTCGGCGTCGTCATCCTCGTCCGCGTCATCGACGGCGTCTTGAAGAAGGGCCAGCAGGTCAAGTTCATGCAGGCGGGCACCACGCACCTGATCGACCGCGTCGGCTGCATGCGCCCCAAGATCGAGCAATTGCCCGAGCTTTCGGCGGGCGAGATCGGCTTCATCACCGCGCAGATCAAGGAAGTCGCGGAAACGCGCGTGGGCGACACGATCACCGACGCCAAGCGCCCCGCCCCCGCCCCGCTCCCGGGCTTCAAGGAAGTCCAGCCGGTGGTCTTCTGCGGCCTGTTCCCGGTCGACGCCGCGGACTTCGAGAAGCTCCGCGAAAGCCTCTACAAGCTCCGCCTCAACGACGCCTCCTTCAGCTTCGAGACCGAGAGCAGCGCGGCGCTCGGCTTCGGCTTCCGCTGCGGCTTCCTCGGCCTCCTCCACCTCGAGATCATCCAGGAGCGGCTGACCCGCGAATATGACCTCGACCTCATCACCACCGCGCCGTCGGTGGTGTACCGGATGCACCTCACCCATTCGAAGAACGAGCCGGCGCAGGTGATCGAGCTGCACAACCCGGCCGACATGCCCGACCCCAACCGGATCGAGATGATCGAGGAGCCGTGGATCGAGGCGACCATCTATACCCCCGATGAGTATCTGGGGCCGATCCTCAAGCTGTGCCAGGACCGCCGCGGCATCCAGAAGAACCTCACTTATGTCGGCACCGGCGCCCACCAGCGCGCCCAGGTCACCTACGAGCTGCCGCTCAACGAAGTGGTGTTCGATTTCTACGACCGGCTGAAGTCGATCACCCGCGGCTATGCGAGCTTCGATTACCACCAGATCGGCCACCGTGAGGGCGACCTCGTCAAGATGAGCATCCTCGTCAACGAGGAGCCGGTCGATGCCTTGAGCATGATCACCCACCGCGGAACCGCCGAGGCCCGCGGGCGCGGCATGTGCGAGCGCCTGAAGGATTTGATCCCCAGGCACATGTTCAAGATCCCGATCCAGGCCGCGATCGGCGGCAAGGTCATCGCCCGCGAGACGATCAGCGCGCTCCGGAAGGACGTCACCGCCAAATGCTATGGCGGCGACGCGACCCGCAAACGCAAGCTCCTAGAGAAGCAGAAGAAGGGCAAGGCGCGGATGCGGGAATATGGGAATGTGAGCATCCCGCAGGAGGCATTCATCGCGGCCCTGAGGATGGGGGACGAAAGCTAAAGCTTCCGTCACCCAAGCGGCGTCTTTCACCATTCGGCCAAGGCCGGGGTTGCTATTGTGACTCGGCGTGGCAAGGTGCTTGCGCTCGGATCAAGCATGTTCGTTTGTGCCGGTGGGCGGTGAAGCACGAACGAAACGCGCAGGCCGAGATTGGAGCGAGATGACCGCGACTGAAGTTCTTGAAAAGCGTCGCGCCGCGTTACGCGCGTACGATAAGAAGGCGAAGGCCGACCCCGGTGGTGCACGCAAGCGCCTGATCGCGACCGGCATCTACACGAAGGCTGGGAAGCTCCGTCCCGAGTTCGGCGGAGAGCCCGGCAAAGCGAAGGATTGAGCCGCCTCGCGGCGTCGTTCGTCCTTGGCTATCACGGCTGCGAAGCCCGAGTTGCCCGCAAGATCATCAATTGCGAAGAGCCTCTTCGGGCGAGCGACAAGAAATATGATTGGCTAGGGCCGGGCACCTATTTCTGGGAGTCCGATCCTTTCCGGGCAATGGAGTGGGCGCAACAGGCGAAGACGCGCGGCCGGATCGAAACGCCCGCTGTCGTCGGCGCCGTCATCGATCTCGGTAATTGCCTCGACCTCCTCAACCGCGAAAATATTGAGTTGGTGCGCGATGCTCACCGGCTCTTCGTTCAGGAGCAAAAGCGCTCCGGGCTTCCCATACCGGCGAACCGCAGCCTGGAGGGCGAGCCGGAACGAATCCTTCGCTTCCTGGACCGGGCCGTTATCCAATTCCTTCATGAGATATTCGAGGTTGCGGGCGAGGCGGCGTTCGACAGCGTGCGCGGGCTGTTCCCCGAAGGTGACGAGCTTTACCCCGGCGCCGGGTTCCGACGGCGCAATCATATCCAGATCGCGGTATGCAACCCGAAGTTGATCCTTGGATTGTTCTACCCGCCGGATTACCCGCCAGCGGGCGACTAGGCTCGGTGCTTCCGCCCTAACTTTTGCTAATCTTGCGTGACGGCATCGTAACGATAGCCATTGCTCCACTACCGCCGTTCCCAAGCGGCGGTACTCGGCGGGCAGCCTTCAGGCTGGGCCGATTGGGGGGAGGTCCGCGCTCATCCGCAACCCACGGGCGAGAGCGGACCTTTCATCGAGGATTAGCCGGGCCAGACTGACGTCACGTCGGATTTACTCCGCGTGACGCATTTTATCTTCTATGGCGGCTCCAAGTGAATTTGCGGCGGTGACTCATCCGCCGATCCTCGATCGAAAGACAAACCAACCATGACCTACAACAGCACATTCAAGGACCGCGCCGCCCAGGCGGCCGAGGCCAAGCAGAAAGCGCTCGAGCGTTATCGCGCGCGGCCGCCGGTCGACCCGAAGGTCGCGGCGGAACGCGCCTCCGCCGCGCAGGAGCGGGAAGCCGCCAAGGCGCAGAGGGCCGCCGAGAGGAAAGCCGAGCGGCAAGCCGCCGCCGAGGCCAAGGCGGCCGGCGATGCGGCGAAGGCGGCAGCGGCGGCGCCGAAGACCGAGGCCGAGCTCAAGGCTGCGCGCGACGCGCGCTACGCTGCACGGAAGGCGAGGAAGTAAGTCGAGCGCCCGAGCATAAGCGAGCGCTCTGCAAGGCAGACGTGAGCTTATGTCGAAGAGAGCGCGAGGCTCGGCCGGCGCGCGAGCGAGCGGCTAAACCGCGAGTGAGACGCGACCGACGTCACGGGATTCACTCCCGTGACGGTCACCTACAAATTGTTCGCGACGGTGTTGAACACGTCGGCGAGGATCACCCCCAACATCTGGAACGCGATCAGGCACGCGACGGAGATGAGCGCGGCGATCCGGTCCGTACTCTTTGGACGTTGCGGCGCTTGTATAGTGGCTAGCTCTAAAACAATCGACTTCTTCCCGACAGTCCACTTTCTTTCTTATCGTTATTGCCTATAGTTGTTTCTGAGGGCCTGATGGGGAGTAGTACAAGTCATGTGGACGCCGACACTAAGCCCGTCGGAAAAAGAACTTGCCAGCACACGATCCGATTTCATGAAGCGTTGGGAGGTTCGGTTTTCCGAGGAAGCGCGAAGACTTCGAAGCCTCGAGCTTGATATTGGCAACTTTCTGCCAGCGTATCGGCGTGAGGTTGTCGAACCCCACCTTCCGAGCCCGGACCTGAAAGTCAGCGGAAAGTGGCAGAACGTAGTGCCTGCCCGCTTGGCGTCGAGAAACGCAGACGTCCCCTACGACACAGCAGACCCGACCACCTGGAACAAGTACACGCAGGCACTCTGCCCAGACTTTATCCATCTCTTCGAGGAATAACTCGTATGAGGCCATGTTCCCCAACTGGCCCTCGTGATCAGGATATTGAATTAGGGCCCCATAAGGCGGACTCGTGCAAACGAGGTGCACGCTTTCAGTAGCAACTTCGGCCAGCTGCAGGTTTCGTGCGTCGCCCTCGATGATCTTATGCGTGCTCAACCACGGCGCCGTCGGCTTACTCATGCTCACTCCCGCCCAATGCGCTACTTAAGACGGGCTCATGCTTCTACGGCCAGCCCCCCCGGTGTGTTTATCGGGGATAAGTACCGCAGGCTGGACTCGTCTATCGCCAGCGTTAGATTCACCTTATGTTCTACTTGTTTGTACTGGAACCGGCTGAGGAGTCCAGCCGTGCAAAAAACGAGTCAGTCCGTTTTGGTGCTTGTTGAAGTGTGCCCGCTAACCTCCATCGACAGCCTGCCGAGCTTCGAAATGCGTCTTCGCCGTGCGTTCCCATTCGGCTTGCTCCTCACCGCCGTGCTCGTCAGTCACCCCGGACTGACTGCGCGCGACGGTCCTCCGCCCCCTGCCTCTCTTGCCAATCGGCTCTCGCCGCCGCCTCCCAACTGCGTTGCTCCTCGGCGTCTTCGGCGTTTTGCTTTTCCCGCGCCAGCTCCTGCTCGCGGTTGTCCATCTTCGCCCATTCTTCCTGTGAGTATCCGCGCGCGGGATGGCTGAGCGCGCCATAGTTCCTGTCGTCGACGGCGGTGCTCCAGCCGCCCGCGCCGCGGTTCCCCCACGGCCCTTCGCCATGCTTCACCGTCAGGCGCGGGTCGGGATGTTGGGGCCGGGGCGGGTCGCCCTGCTCCTCCCAATAGACCCTTCGCGCATTGTCGAGCCAGGTGGAGAAGGGCGTCTCGACCACCTCCAGCAGGCGGTGGCCGCCGCGGCGCAGGTTGCGCAGCACCTCCTGCGCGTCCCAGCCGAACTTGCTCGCGGTGAGGTCGAAAAGGATTTCGATCATCGTGATCTGACGCAGGTAGAAATCGGCGGCGACGATCCGGCCGGCGAGCCGCGCCTCCCTCTCCGCCATCACCTTGCGCAGGAACTTGGCGCCGAGCTTCTCCATCAGCTCCATCTTCAGGTCGTTGGACATTTCGGGCTCGGGCTCGGGGAATGGCCCGCCGCCCGCGGACGAAAGAAGCTTAGCGCGGCGGGTGATGCCCGGCACCTCGCCCAGGAAAGGCGGCTGGGAGTCGAGGCCGTTGCGGCGGCGGCCGATGATGATCGCGGCGTCCCACGACTGGCGGAAGCTGGTCGCGCCGGGAGTCTTGTAGAGCGCCTCCGCCCCCGTCGCATGCTTCCCCATCTGCCACACGGCCGATTGCACGGTGCCCGTGGCGGCGATGCGCGCGACCAGCTCCCTCTGAAGCTCCGGAGTCCAGCCGTCCGGGCGCTTCACCTTGCGGACGACGGGATCGAAGCGGAGCAAGGGCGCGATCTCTGGATCGGCGGCGAGGGTTGCGAATTCGGGGATTTCGGGGCCGCTTGCGGGCGCGGCCGACCCAATGAGTGCGTTCATCCGCGAGTCTGGAGCAGAAAATATTCGAGTAGGAAAATTCGTGAGGGAAGCGTCACGCGGAATGAATCCGACGTGACGTCGATCGCCACTCGCAATGCTCGGGCGTCGGCCGACGTTTCGCATCTCTCGACTAGCTCGCGTGGCGCCTGCGCCTGCTCGCTATTCTCGGTGCTTCACGAGTAGGAAAATTCGTGAGGGAAGCGTCACGCGGAATGGATGCTGAAACGAGTTCAGCATGACGGTTCGGAGGAGTATAAGCCCCCTGCATGAAGGCCGCTTGCTTCGCCTTGCTCATCCTCGCGGCGTCGGGCGCGGGGGCGCAGTCGCTTCCGCCGGGCGGCTTCCGGAGCCCGCCGCCGCCCGCTGCGCATGGCGGCTTCCACGGCTTCCCGGGCGCCTTCTTCCCGATCGAGAATGACGTCGTCTATGTCGAGCGCGAGGTGATCCGCGAAGTGCCGGTCGCGCCCGCCGCTCCGCCCGCTCCTCCACCGCCGCCGCGCAAGCCCTGGTCGCTCGGCGCAAGCTACGACTCGCTGCCGTCCGGATGCATGAAGATGCTGTCCGACGGCGTGTCCTTCTACAATTGCAGCGGCGAATGGTACCGGCAGGTCGCGGCGCACAGCTACAGGGCTGTCGAGGGGCCGTAGGGCCGCACGCGTCACGGGAGTGAATCCCGTGACGTCAGTCCTGTCGCTCCGCGCAGGCCGGCCGCGTCGGCGAGCGTCTCTCGGCCAAGCCAAAGCGTGCTTGCGCATCGTTTGTCTTAGCCGCGGCGCATCGCTACGCTACCGGCATGATTATCGACGTCCGGGCGCTGTTCGAACGGCAGATGACGTTTCCGAACCCGGATGCGCGCGCCCGGCTCCACAGCCTCGTCGGGCTGGACGGGCACATCGACCTGCTGCGCAAGATCCTGGCGCTCCTGGTCTATCCGACCGCGCTGCTGCGCTGGGGCGAGAAATATCATCCGGGCGCGAAGCTGCTGATCGACGCGGTGCTGACGCGGCCGCCGCTGGTGATCCTCGCCGGGGACGTCGGGTCGGGCAAGACGGCGCTCGCGGAATCGATCGGCGACGCAGTGGCGCGCGACGCGATGATCGAGGTGACGCTCTTACCGCTGAGCCTCGCGGCCCGCGGCCAGGGGCGGATCGGCGAGATGACGCAGCTCATCTCCGCCGCGTTCGACCATACGATCAAGGAAGCGAGCACGATGATCGCCGGCGAGATCACGGAGGGCGCGGTGATCCTGCTGGTCGACGAGGCCGATGCGCTCGCCCAGTCGCGCGCGACCGCCGAGATGCATCATGAGGACGTCAGTGGCGTCAACGCCTTCATCCGCGGCATCGACCGGCTGTCGAGCCGGCGGCTGCCGGCGGCGGTGATCATGTGCACCAACCGCTACGAGGCGCTCGACCCGGCGGTGAAACGGCGCGCGGCGGAGATCCTGACCTTCGAGCGGCCGAACGACGAAAAGCGCAAGCTGCTACTCGGCCCGAAGCTCGCCGAGCTCGGCTTCTCGGACGCGGAGATCGACAGGGTCGTCGCGGCGACCGGGCCGCGCAACGGCACCTACGGCTTCACTTACTCCGACCTCGCCCAGCGGCTGATCCCGGCGATGGTGCTCGACGCCTATCCGGAGCAGGCGATCTCTCCGGCGCGGGCGCTTGAGCTCGCCGAAGCGATGGTGCCGACGGCGCCCTTCAACGAAGCGGGCGGCGCGCTCTAGCCAAGTGCATCGCGCAGCAGCCAAACGTCTGTAATAACGCGTTTAGCCCGAGTCGTGCGGGTGCAGGGGAGTAGATGGCGCGCAAGGCGAAAGACGTGATCGAGTCGGACACCGCTCCGCCTCCCATCGAGCTGCCTGCAGCGATGTTCAGCGGTCCCGGGCTGCTAACGCTTGCCGACCTGCTGCCGGTCATGACGGCCTTCGTCGACCGCGACCTTCGCTATCGCTTCATTAACAAGCCGCTCGCCGAATGGCTCGAGCAGCCGCGGCGTAAGTTGATCGGGCTGCACATGCGGGAGGTCATCGGCGACGAGGCGTTCGAGCATCGCGAACCGATGCTGAAGGCCGCGCTGGAGGGCGAGCGGCAGTTCTTCGCATCCACCTTCAACCACCCGGCGCGCGGGCTCGTCGCCGCGCAGACCGACTACACTCCCTGGGTGAATCCCGGCACCGGCGAGGTCGACGGGATCGTCATCGTCGTCACCGACATCACCGAGCAACGCGTCACCGAACGCGCGCTTAGGGAAAGCGAGGAGAGATTTCGCCGCATCGCGAACAATGCGCCGGCGCTGATGTGGGTGACCCGGCTCGACCGCGTGCGCGACTTCGTCAACGACGCTTATTGCGAGTTCCTCGGAATGGCGCACGAAGAGGCGCGGGTGCTCGACTGGCGAGATCGCATTCATCCGGAGGATGTCGACCGAATCGTCGCCGAGAGTATCGCGGGGGAAGCGGCCCTGCAGCGCTTCACGCTTGAGGGGCGGTACCTGCGGCATGACGGCGAATATCGCTGGATCCGAAGCGTATCCCAGCCGCGCTTCGGTCCCGACGGCGACCTCAGCGGCTTCATCGGCGTCGGAACGGACATCACCGTCCGGAAGGAGGCGGAGCTCGAGCTCATGCGCCTCGTCGAAGAACGCACTGGCCAGCTGGCAGCCTCCGAAGCCCAGTTCCGCGCGGTGTTCGAAGCGGCGCTGGAAGTCATGGTGCTGCTGGAACCGGACGGCACGGTGATAGCGGTGAACAACCGGCGGGAGATCTGGCGGCACCCCAAGCCGGAAGATGCAATCGGCACGAAGCTGTGGGACGCGCCGACCATGAGCGCCTATCCGCAGCACCGCGCAGTGATGCAGGAAGGCATCCGCGCCGCGGCGCGCGGAGAAGTGTTCACCACCGAAGTGAAGATGGAGCGCGAGAGGATGCCGACGGCATTCCTCGATGTTTCCGTGCAACCTGTCCGCGGGCCCGACGGATCGATCATCTATCTCCTCTTCGAAGCGCGCGACATCACCGAGCTCAAGACTGCGCAGGAGCAGCTGCGGCAGAGCCAGAAGATGGAGGCGCTAGGCCAGCTCACGGGCGGCATCGCGCACGATTTCAACAACCTCCTTACCGTGGTCGTCGGCGGGCTGGACCTCATCGCCAAGCGTGCCGACGATGCCAAGCTCAGGCGCTACGCCGAAAATGCGCTTGCAGCGGCCGAGCGCGGAGCACGGCTTACCGGCCAGTTGCTTGCCTTCAGCCGCGTGCAGCGGCTGGAAGTACGCCCGACGCAGGTCGCTCCGCTGATCGAGAGCATGCGGCCTTTGCTCCGAAACGTGCTCGGACCCGGGATCAGCAAGACCTTCGACCTGGACGAGGAAATGCTGCCGGTTATGGCCGATCCGACGCAGCTGGAGGTCGCCGTCCTGAACCTTGCGATCAATGCGCGTGACGCCATGACCGACGGGGGCGTGCTCCATTTCGCAAGCCGCAAGGTCGAGGTCACGAGCGATTCCGAGCTGGAAGACGGCAGCTATATCGAGCTTACGATCAGCGACACCGGCGCCGGCATGACGGAAGACGTCGCCAGCCGCGCCTTCGAGCCGTTCTTCACCACGAAGGAGGTCGGCAAGGGTACCGGGCTAGGCCTGTCGATGGTCTACGGAATGGCGCGGCAGTCGGGCGGCACGGCGCGGATCGAAAGCGCGCCAGGCCTCGGCACCGCCGTCAAAATGTACTTCAAGGCAGCGGAGGGCGCCACGGTAGCCGATGCCGCACATCCGGACAGGGAGGCGGAGGAGGATTTGGCGACTCACCACGCCGCCTCCGTGCTGGTGATCGACGACGATCCGGATGTTCGCAGCTTCATCGTCGCGACGCTTGAGGAGCAGGGCTATCGCGTCCACGAAGCGAGCGACGGGCGAGCGGGTCTCGCTGAACTGCAGCGCGCGGACCCGGACCTGGTTATCCTGGACTTCATCATGCCCGGCCTGTCCGGAGCGGAGGTCGCCAGCCGGATACTTCGCAAGCAACCCGACCTGCCGATCCTGTTCGTGTCCGGCTACAGCGAGACAGAGGCGGTCAAGCGGGTTGCGCCCCACGCCCCATTGCTCGCGAAGCCGTTCCGCTCCGATGCGCTCGAGAAGGCCGTGCGCGGAGCCCTGGCCGAACGGGCAAATTCCTAGCCGCTCCCTATTTGTTGGAAATTGTTGGAAATTCCCCGACGGAGTTCCGGCCCGGCCGGCTGTCCGTTTCCTGGTGGAAATCCGAGCTTGTTCGCGCGTTTTATCGGGCGATGACCCGGCTGCTTGTTCTTACCTGCCTGCTCACCGCAGCGTCGGCGGCCGCGGCTCAGACCATGACCCGGGCGAGCGCTCCGAACTTTTCGCGCTCCGCCGAGCTGTTCGAGCGCGATTGGGTGCTCATGAACTGGGCGCTCAAATTCTACGATCGCGACCGGGACATCCTGCTTTCACCATCGGAGGCGCAGGCCGCTGCGGCCGAGTTCCGCAAGATTGCCGACGCGGACAGCGACGGACGCGTCACCCCGCAGGAGTATCGGGCGGCACGCGAGTTCATCCTCGCTCGCTATTGAGCAACAGTTACTGATCGAGGTTAGCAGCGGCCCGCTCGCGATCGGCCTACGGTCGCGCCATGCCTGCGCCCAAAACCTACTTTGAAAGGCGTGCCGCCCAGGAACGCGACGCTGCGAGTCAGGCGAGTGACGAGCGCGCCGCTCAAGCGCATCTTGAGCTTGCGGAGCGCTACGCGAAACTTGCTGAAGGCGGCGGCGAAATCGACACCCGCAAGGAAACGGGGGCGGTGCTGACCGCGGAGTTCCGGATCCTGCCGTAGACATGGAAGGAGGGAGTGCGGTCTCGGGGGCCACACTCCCTCCAAGGGAAGGTCTCACGAAGACCCGGACCGATTCTTAGACTCGAGGCGGCAGCCGCGTAAGCTATCCAAAGATTACTCTAACTATCGTTAGTGTGACTCGCGCGCCGCAACGCCGGTTAACATCGCAGAGCGGCGTAGGCTGTTCGGCCACGGCTGTGCGGAACGCATTCGATGCGATACGATACAGGCGTGGGGAGGAATATCGCTCTGTCTTCTGGCCGCGTGATCGCGCTGGGGCGATTGCTCCTGGCGCTCCTTTTCCTGCTGCTCACGTGGATCGACGCCTACAAGATCCCCGGATATCCGAATTCCCACTTCGCCCTGTTCGGCCTCTACTCCATCTTTGCCGCATCGATCGTGGCGGTCACCTGGAACAACTGGTGGCTGGAGGCCCGGCTTGCAGGGGCCGCCCATACGATCGACATCGCGCTTTTCGCGATCCTGGTTTACCTGACGCACGGCGACAATAATCCGTTCTTCACCTTCTCGATTTTCATTTTCCTGTCGGCCGCGCTGCGTTGGGGCTGGCGCTCGACCGCGCTCACCGCGGTCCTCCTCAGCCTGCTTTTCTTGCTCGCTGCGTCCTTCCATGTGTCGCAGCAAATCAAGTTCCGCTTCACGGACTACATGGCCGGTGCCGGCCAACTCTTCGTCCTGTCGCTGATCGTGATCTGGTTCGGCGTGAACCAGTGGCGCAGCGAGCAGCAGGATCCGCGCGAGGATCGACTGGCGGACCCGTCCAAGATTGCGGCGCTCGAGAATGGGCTGCGCTCGGCGATGGCACGTGCCGGGGCCTCGTCGGGCGCGCTGGTCTGGACCAGTCTGCGCAAGCCGGCGCCGACCGCTCTCGTGATGAACGACGGCGAGTTGTCGGTCACCGAGCTTCCCGGCGCCAACATCTCGCGGGTCGGCCAGGACGTGTTCCTTTACGATGCGCCACGCGATCGATCGCTGAGGCGGGATGCGCACGACAACTTGCGCCCGGCGAAACTCAGCAGGCACAGCCTCGATACGATCGCCGCCGGAATCCCGCTTCGAGAAGGCCTGTCAGTGCCTGTCTTCAGCGAGCGAGGCGAGGGCCGCATGTATCTGGAGAACGTGCGCGGATTGTCGATCGATCACCTTCGCCTCGGCTCCGCGCTTGCATCCGAGGTTGCGACCAAGGTCGAACGACGAGCCCTGATGAAGGCTGCGGAGGAAAGCGCCGAGTCCCGGTCCCGTCTCGCCATGGCTCGCGACCTTCACGACAGCGTGGTGCAATTCCTGGCTGGAGCTGCTTTCCGCCTGGAAGCGCTCAAACGGTCCGAAGCATCGGGCCGGAACCTGGTGCCCGAGCTCAACGAGCTGAAGGAGCTTATGCTTCAGGAACAAGGGGAGCTGCGGTCGTTCATCGCCGCCCTGCGCGGCGGCGCCCAGACGGACCTGGTGGAGCTCGCGAAAGACCTTCAAGCGCTTGCCAAGCGCCTTGCCCGCCAGTGGGACATCCAATGCACCTTTTCGGCCGATGCGGCCGATTTCCCGGTCGCGGCCCGGCTGCATCTCGACGCGCAACAACTGGTTCGCGAAGCGGTGGCAAACGCCGTCCGCCACGCCGGCGCCAAGAATGTCAGCATCCGGCTCGCGGGGCAGGCCAATGAGGTGAAGCTCGACCTCATCAATGACGGAAGCGCATACCCGCGGACGGAGGGTGGTCAGTCGATGCCGAAATCCCTGAAGGAACGCGTCGAGGCAGCCGGGGGAGCAATCGATCTCTCGAGGGGAATGGGGGTCACACGGGTGTCAATCTCGCTTCCGGCAGCTGGGAGAGCGGCGTGACGAAGATCGTACTGGCCGACGATCATCCGATGATCCGCACCGCGATCGAAGTGCTTTTGCGGGAGACCGATTACGAGATGGCGGGCACCGCTGAGACGGGGGCAGCGACCCTGCGCGTGATCGAGGAGGTGCGCCCCGACCTCCTGCTTCTCGACCTGCAGATGCCGGGAGGCGGCGGGATGGAGGTTGTCCGTGCGCTCCAGTCCGACAAAGCGGCGCCGCAAATCATCATCCTCACCGCAGCGATCGACGATTCCTCATTGCTGGAAGCGAAGAAGCTCGGCGTTCGCGGCATGGTGCTGAAGAATTCCGACCCGGCTTATTTGCTCGAGTGCCTCGATCGGGTGAGCTCCGGCGGGACGTGGATCGATCCGGAGCTGAGCATAAGGGCGGATGAGCTGGTCCAGTCGCTCAGCGAGCGACCGAGGATCCAGTTGGCACCCCGCGAGCGCCAGTTGATCGGCTTCGTGCGGCAGGGGTTGCGCAACCGCGAGATCGCCAATGAGCTCGGCGTCACCGAAGGCACTGTGAAGGTCTACCTCCACGGCGTGTTCGAGAAGCTGGGTGTCAATTCCCGAACCGAGCTGGCGGTTCGCGCGGACGAGTTCCTAAGCGACGCCTACATCAAATAGGCATAAGCCGCTTTAATCGATCGCCGATCGTCTTTTGTTGGCGGCCCGCATTCCGCAGACGTAAATGAAGTACCCGTGGCGGCTGGAGAATGAGACAGCCCCAAGAGGAACTTATGGAAAACAAAATCAGCCCTGACCCGGAACTGGGCGTGCTCGGAACCGGCAGGATGGGCGTTCGCCTCGCGGCGATGTTCGCACGCGCCGGACGGAACGTGGTGCTCGGCTCGCGCGATGCCGACAGGTCGGAGGCGATTGCGGAGCAACTGGCCATCCCGACGTTGCGCGGAAGCTGCAATGCCGATGCGTTGCGCGCTCCCGCAATCATCCCGGCGGTATTCCTGCGCGACGGATTGCTTGACCTGCTCAACCGGCATTGCACGAAGCTCCGGGGCAAGCTGCTGATCGACATCAGCAATCCGTTCAATGAGGATTACAGCGACTTCACGACGCCCTGGGACACGAGCGCCGCCGAGCAGATCCAGCAGCACTTTCCGCAAGCCAATGTCGTCGGCGCGTTCAAGAACGTCTTCTGGGAAGTGTTCGACCAGCCCCAATTCGGCGAGAGCCTGAGCGATGTGCTCGTCACAGGAGACGACGACCAGGCGAAGCAGCGGTTCCTCGCGCTCGCGGACGGCACTCCGTTTCGCTACCTCGACGCGGGGCCGCTGGTGAACAGCCGCACGGTGGAGCGGCTGACCTTCATCACCAGCGCGCTCGGACGGCAGCTCAATTCCTATCCGCGAATGAACTGGAGGCTGCTGACGCAGCCGCAGCAGGAAGCGGTGGCGGGTTAGCCCGCCATGCGCCGAGCGCCGAGGCCGACCACCATCTGGTTGGCGCGATCGTACGACAGAGGCTTACCGAACAGGTAGCCCTGGATGATGTCGCAGCCAAGCTCACGCATCCGCTCGAAGTCCTCGGCGGTCTCGACGCCTTCCGCGGTCACCGACATGCGGAAGCTCTTCGCGAGCTGCACGATCGACTGGATGATGGCGACATTTTCGGGCCGCGTACCCGCTTCGCGGACGAAGCTGCCGTCGATCTTGAGCTTGTGGAAGACGGCCTTGTTCAAATAGCCGATCGACGAATAGCCGGTCCCGAAATCGTCCAGCGCGATGCCGACGCCGAGCGCGCGCAGCCGCTTCAGCACGTCGAGCGTCGAACCATTGTCGCCGAGGAACACCCCTTCGGTGACTTCCAGCTCGAGCCGATTGCCGGGAAGCTTGTGGCGCGCCAGCGCCTCGCTCACGACGTTGGGCAGGTTCGGAAGCACGATCTGCTTGGGGCTGATGTTGAGCGCCACGGTGATCGGCTCCGGCCAGGAGGCGGCCGCGCGGCATGCTTCGTCGATCACCCAGGCGCCGATGGTCGGCATGAGGCCGCTTTCTTCGGCCACCGGGATGAAGACGTTCGGCGGCACGAAGCCCCGCTGCGGATGATTCCAGCGGATCAATGCCTCGAAGCCGATCAACTTCTGCGTCTTCGCATTCACCAGCGGCTGGAAGACGAGGTGGAATTGCTTCGACGCAATCGCCGAGCGCAGGTCGCTTTCGAGGCGGACGCGGTCTTCCTGCTCCGATTGAAGCTCGGACGAGAAATAGCGCGCGCAACCGCGGCCGGCGTCCTTCGCCTGGTACAGCGCAAGGTCGGCCTTGAGGATGAGATCGTCGACGGTCGCGCCGTCGATCGGTCCGAACGCGCAACCGATGGACACGCCGATCCGGATCTCGGTCTGGTCGATCTGATACGGTTCCTTGATCGAGTTGATGATGCGGTCGGCGAGCAGCTCCACCTGCTTGCGGCTCTGCGCGTCGGTGATCACGATCGCGAACTCGTCTCCGCCCATGCGTCCCACGTGTCCGTCAGCGCCGACCTCGTCGACCAGGCGCTTGGCGACGGCGCGCAGTACCGCGTCGCCTTTAGGATGGCCGAAGGTGTCGTTGACCGGCTTGAAGCCGTCGAGGTCGAGGAACATGATCGCGCAGGGGACATTGCCGCTGGTCGCGCCCCGAAGCGCCTCGCCGAGCAGCTGGCGAACCCGCCCGCGGTTGGGCAGGCCTGAGAGCACATCGACGTTGGCGAGATGCGTCAGCCGCTCCTGCGTCTGGCGGATCTCGGTGATGTCGGAGCCTACGCCGCGGAACCCCTCGAACCGGCCGGCGGTATCGATGATCGGGTCTCCGGCCATTGAGATCCAGCGCGGCCCGCGGGCGGTGCCAAGCTCCATCTCCAGCGAATTGAACGGCTGCTTTTCGAGCAGGACGCGGCCCAGCTCGGCATTGCCGCCGAGCAGCGCTGGAAGCGAATGGCCGATGAGCTGGCTCGCGGGCTTGCCCAGCAGGGCGGTCATGCGCGAGCTGATGTAGGTGACGCGATTCTCGGAATCGACTTGCCACAGCCAGCCCACGCCGCGCTGCTCATATTCCTGGAGGAGCAGGCTTGCGCCTTCGCTCTGGCTGCCGACGTCGACGTTGGTCTTGAGCTGGTGGAAGGCCCAGCGGGCGACGGTCATGACGCCGACGACGGCGACGCCAATCGTGAAGAGGATCGACAGCATGTGCTGGAACGGAATGCTGTGCCGGCCGAGCAGCAAGGATCCGCCGACTCCGACCGTGAACGCCACCATCCAAGTCGTTGCGCACGGTGGTACGACGACGAGGCCGAGCGCGCCGATGCCGAGCCCCGCAGTGATCGAGGCGGCGATCACCTGCGTACCGGCGTCGAAAGTCGGGAACAGATAGACGGGAAGACTGAGCCAGATTGCCGCGCGCACCGCGACCTCGCCCACCAGCAGCCAGTTCGGCACGCGGCGCCCCGACCGGCCGACGCAGGTGATCGACTGATGCCTGGCGAGCTGCATGGCCGTGAGATTCACGGCCACGACGGCGAGCGCCCATGGCGCCACCAGCTCGAAGGTCACGATATCCCACAGGTTCGCGCACATCATCAGCGCAGCGACGATATTCGCAGCCGCGAAGAAGGGCGCGAGCTGCGCCCGCGAAATGAGTTGCACATCGCGCAAGGGCGAGCTTTCGGAATCGGCCGCACGCGCCGCTAGGCCCGCCGATTCCCCGCCCGGAAGGCGAGCCGCAATTAAGCGCTTATAACGATCTGGAGCCTCGTACATCCGCCCGCCGTTTCACGTCCGACAAGCGGCTTAGCCAAAGAGCGTAAAAGCAGTGTTAAGGAGCAGTGCTTTTTGCGCCTTGCGATGCGGGCTGCGCGAGCTTCAGTTCCTCGAGGTCCCGCACCACCATCGGATGGTAGAAATTGCGCGTTTGCGCGAAGATGCGTTCAGCGATGGGCCTGCCCCACTGCCCGTCCTTCGCAAGCGCCTTGATCAGCGGCTTGACGAACTTCCCGCGGCCCTGGCTGGTCAGGAACTGCTCGAGCGACGGAATACCGGGGTCGTAGCGGTTGCCAACCACCAGATCGAGCCACGCGTAACGCACCTCCATGTTGCCTATGCCGTTGAGATCATAGGCATTCTGGAGTGCATCCAAGCGCTGCTTCGGGATGCTGCGCGGGAGACGGTTCAGGAAGCGCAATCGCTCGTCCGTGGTCCATTTGGTCCAGTCGGGAGCCGTCGATCCGCCAGCGAAGGCAGCTGCCGCCTGATCCTGTTCGGCAAATGTGCCGGCAGGCGGGCGCACCATGTTCGGCGGCACGCCAGGCTCATAGACCCAGCGATCAAGCATCAGCTTGGATTCAAGCCCTTTGTCGCCCTTCACGAGGTGCTGGCGAATGTCGTCGAGGAAAATTTTCGAGGTTACCGGCTGGAAGGCGTGCCGGCTGAACCAGCCCTTGAGCCACTCGTCGAATCGTTCGCGTCCAACGTTCGCCTCGATCGTGCGCAGGAAGGCCGCCCCCTTCTCATAGGCTATGTCGCTGCTGCCCTCGTCGGGATGGCGGCCCTTCACATCGAGATGAAGGCGCGTGTCGGCACCGCTCGGCCCGCCATTGTCCTTAACGGCCTTGTTCATGGCATCGATTCCGAGCGCGATTTGCTCGTCGGCGACCTTCTTTCCGTAGAGCTCCTCGACAATCCGCCGCTCGGCGTAGGTCGTCATGCCTTCATTGAGCCAGAAATCGTTCCAGGTCGCGTTGGTCGCGAGATTGCCGGACCAGCTGTGCGCAAGCTCATGCGCGATGAGGCTTACGAGGCTGCGGTCGCCCGCGATGAACGTCGGCGTCGCGAAGGTGAGGGTCGGGTTCTCCATGCCGCCGAAAGGGAATGACGGCGGAAGGACAAGCACGTCATACCGTCCCCACTGGTAGGGGCCGTAGAGCTTCTCGGCGGCGTCGACCATCTTCTCCGTATCGGCGAGCTCATTGGCGGCAGCGGGAAGCGTCGCGGGCTCGGCCCAGACGCCCGTGCGCGATCCCAGCGATTTGAAGGCCAGGTCGCCGACGGCGATGGCGATCATATAGGGCGCCACACTGTGGCCCATCTTGAAGCTGAACACGCTCTCGCCGCCTTGTGTGATCGGTTCGGCTGACCGGGGAGCGCTCATGACCGCGGTCATGCCTGCCGGCACGCGAACGGTCGCTTCCCAGGTCTGCCGCACGCCCGGGGAATCCTGGGTCGGAATCCAGCTCCGGTTTTCGATCGATTCGCCCTGGCTGAACAGGAAGGGCGCCTTCTTGCCCGCGGTCTGCTGCGGCGTCAGCCAAAGCAATGCGCCGGCTTGGGGCGCGCTCTTGTACTTGATGACCAGGCGCTTCGTGTCGGGATTAAGCGCAACCGCCAGCGGGCTCCCCAGGTTCGGGTCCGCTGCGCCCACCTTCCATTGGAGGGGCCGGTTGGCGCCGTCCGTTATGCTTTCGATCTCGAGGCCCTTGTCATCGAGCACGATCTCTTTCGCGTCGGCCCGGCGGTCGATGTCGAGCGTCGCCGTTCCCGCAATCCGCTTGCTGTCGAAATCGACGCCAAGATCGAGCGCGACGTGCGTGACCCTCGCTTCGAGGGGCTTCGCGAAGCTGCTGACGTCCAGCGCATCCTCGCTGGTCAGGATGGGGGCCACAGTCATCTCGCCCGGGCTGGCATCGGCGCGATTTCCCTCTTCGCCGGCACGGCAAGCGGCAAGCAGGACAGCGGCAGCAAAAAAGGCGGAACGAAGCAGCGTCATGGGGGGCCTCTTTGGGATCTTGCCGGACAACGCGCGGCAGCGAGATTTGGGCCGCTAGAGGCTATCGCCCCCTTTCCGCAAGCCCTGCGCTCGCAAAGGCGGCTGCGCGCCTCTATATCGGCCTTGATGGCGACAGACAGTGCGACCCTCGACCGGCGCTCAGCAACGCCGCGCCGTGCGGCCGACGCCGGGGCGATCCGCTCCCCGGCAGCGCCGATCGCCCGGGGAATCGGGCTCGACCAACCGTTCTTCGACGACAAGAATCGCGCCTTCTGGATCCTGCAGTCGATCGGCTGGAGCGGCTATTTCTTCCTGAGGTCGCTCTCGGGTTTTGCCAATTCGATGGGCTGGATGTGGCTGGTCCACACCCTGCTCCTGACCGCGACCGGCTATTCCCTGACCCTGTTGATGGCCTCCCTGTTCCGGCGGTTGATCCGGATGAAGCCGGTCTTCACGCTGGTGCTCTCCCTCGCCGCGGTCCTGCTCGCCTCTACCGCCTTCTCGATCATCGAGACATGGAGCTACGCGACCTTCCTGAAGCCCAACGCCAAGCCGGCCGGGGTCGAATATTTCGGCGCGATCCTGCTCAATTTCTCGCTGCTCGCCGCATGGGCGGCGCTCTATTACGGGATCAATTACTTCCTGCTGCTGGAGGACCAGATCAACCAGCGCGAGAAGCTGGAAAGCCAGGCATCATCCGCCCAGCTCGCGATGTTGCGGTATCAGCTGAACCCGCATTTCCTGTTCAATACGCTGAATTCGATTTCCACGCTCGTTCTCCTCAAGCAGACGGAACGCGCCAATGCGATGCTGGCCCGGCTGTCGTCCTTCCTGCGCTACACGCTGGTCAATGAGCCGACGGCGAAAGTCACGCTCGCCCAGGAAGTCGAAACGCTGAAGCTTTATCTCGAGATCGAGAAGATGCGGTTCGAGGATCGGCTGCGCCCGCATTTCCGCATCGAATCCGAAACCATCGGCGCGCGCTTGCCCTCCTTGCTGCTGCAGCCGCTGATCGAGAACGCCATCAAATATGCAGTCACCCCCAGCGAAAATGGCGCCGATATATGGATTACGGCGGTCCCGGACGGCCAGGCGGTGCGGATAGAAGTCGCCGACAACGGAAACACGGACGGGCAGGACATCGCAGCCAGCCCGTCGACCGGAGTCGGACTGGCGAATATTCGGGACAGGCTGTCGCAGGCCTATGGCGCCGAGCATCGTTTCGACACCAGGAAGAACGAGAAGGGGGGCTTCAGCGTTATCGTGGAAATTCCCTTCGAGAGCGGAGACAGAGCCTAATGAGCATCCGGACCATATTGGTCGACGACGAGCCGCTGGCGACCCAGGGCCTGCAACTACGGCTGCAAGCGCATGAGGACGTCGAGGTCATCGCGACCGCGGCCAACGGGCGTGAAGCCATCCGCCAGATCAAGACGCACAAGCCGGATCTCGTCTTCCTCGACATCCAGATGCCGGGATTCGACGGTTTCTCCGTGATCCAGGGGCTGATGGACATAGAGCCGCCCCTCTTCGTGTTCGTGACTGCCTTCAGCGATCACGCCTTGCGGGCATTTGACGCGCAGGCGGTCGACTATCTGATGAAGCCGGTCGACGAGGACCGCCTTGCCGCGACCATGGATCGCGTTCGGCAGCGGCTTTCCGAAAAAAGAAGCGCCGAGGAGGCCGGGCGCCTGAAGGAAGCGCTCGCCGAGCATGCGCCGGAGGCAGCTGAGGAGCTTGCGGACGCCGCCCCTGAAGGACCGGCCGCCAACCGCTACGAGAAGATGATCAACATCAAGGATCAGGGCCAAATCTTCCGGGTCGATGTCGACACCATCGAGCGCATCGATGCGGCCGGCGATTACATGTGCATCCAGACAGGCGAAAACACCTTGATCCTGCGGGAAACGATGAAGGATCTGGAGAAGCGGCTCGACCCGCGCCGATTCCAGCGCGTGCACCGGTCGACCATCGTCAACCTCGACCTCGTCCGCCAGGTGAAGCCGCATACCAACGGCGAATGTTTCCTGGTCCTCGACAGCGGCGCCCAGGTGAAAGTCAGCAGATCATATCGGGACGTGGTGGCGCGGTTCGTCCATTAGTCGATAAGATTGCCGCAGCGGGGGAACCGCTGCTAACCAGCCGCGCATGACGAAGACGTACTGGCTCGCGGCCGCCTCCGCGCTCTCGCTTGTCGCTTGCAGCGGCACGTCCACCAGCAACGAGCAAGGCTCGACCAACGCGACCGCGTCCGCGCAGCAAGGCGCCGCGGACAAGCTCGCCCGCATCGATATGCAGGCGGATACGAGCTACCTGACCGACGAAGAGCGGCAGGTCGTCAACCTCCTGATCCAGGCCGCGGACCTGATGAACCCCATCTACCTGCGCCAGGTTTCGGCCGACAATCCGCGTATCCGCGAGGAAATCGCGAAGAGCGGCGACAAGGCGATGCTGGATCGTTTCGACACGTTCATGGGCCCCTGGGACGAGGTCGACGAGGACAAGCCTTTCCACGGCAGCGCGACCCGACCAGTTGGGGCGGGCTTCTATCCCGCCGGCCTGACCAAGGAGCAGTTCGACCAGTATCTGGCTGCGCACGCGGATCAGAAGGATGCGCTGACCAGCGGCTACACGGTGGTGAAGCGTGACGGGGATAAGCTCGTCGCCGTCCCATACAGCGTCGAATATAAGCAATGGCTGGAGCCTGCCGCGCAGAAGCTCGAGCAGGCGGCCGAGATCACCACCAACCCGAGCCTCAAGAAGTTCCTGACGCTGCGCGCCAAGGCCTTCCGCGACGACGATTATTTCCAGTCGGAGCTGGCGTGGATGGACCTCAAGGACACGCCGATCGAGATCGTGATCGGCCCCTATGAGACCTACACGGACGGGCTTTACGGCGCGAAGACCGCATTCGAGGCATTCGTCGTCCTGAAAGACCCGAAGGAGAGTCAGACGCTGGACGTCTACAAGAGCCACCTGCGCGACATGGAGGCCAACCTCCCCGTCGAGGAGAAGTATAAGAACTTCCAGCGCGGATTCGAATCCCCGATCTCGGTCGGCGACCAGATCCGGGGCGGCGGCGACAGCAATCACGGCATCCAAACGATCGCCTTCAACCTTCCGAACGACGAGCGCGTGCGCGAAGCCAAGGGCGCCAAGAAGGTCATCCTGCGCAACCTCATCGCCGCCAAGTACGACCGCATCCTGAAGCCGATGGCCGGCCTGGTCCTGGTCCCCGAGGAAGCGGCCAACGTGAACAGCCGCTACATGTACCTGGAGACCTTGTTCCACGAACTGAGCCACAGCCTCGGGCCGGGCTCGATCGTCGTGAACGGACGCAAGACGACGGTCGACAAGGAGCTGAAGGACGTCGGCAGCGGCTTCGAGGAAGCCAAGGCCGATGTGATGGGCGCCTACAACGTCCTCTTCATGATGGACAAAGGCGTGCTGCCGGCGGCCGAGAAGCCGCAGATCCGCGCGTCTTATGTCGCGGGCCTGTTCAGGGCGATGCGGTTCGGCGACACCGACGCCCACGGCAAGGGCGCGGCGATGCAGTATCGTTACCTCCGCGACAAAGGCGGCATCGTCTGGGATGCGAATGCCAAGCGCTTCCGCATCGACTCGGCGAAGCTGGACGCCGGGATCCGCGACCTCGTCGGCAACATCGTTCGCCTGCAGGCCAACGGCGACTACAACGGCACCAAAGGATTCCTGGCCAAGTGGGCGGTGATGGACGCGGAAGCCAAGCAAATCACCGGCGAGATGGGGCATATCCCGGTCGACATTCATCCGATCTACCCAAATCACGTCTGAGGCGCATTCGCGCGCCGCGCTCAATTGGGTGGATGCGCGCGGAGCGTCGGGGCGCTAGGCTAGGCTCATGAGCGAACTGGCCGGCTGCAGGATACTCGTCATTGAAGATTCCCCCGTGGTGGGCCCGTTCACCGCGGAGTTGCTGGCTGAGCTCGGCTGCGAAGTGGTGGGGCCCGCGCCCAACATGGCGGCCGCACGGGAGCTCGTCGAAAACGAGGAGGTCGACGCGGCCGTGCTCGACGTCCACATCCGTGGAGAGCGCGTCTTTCCCATCTGCGAGATGCTCGAGGCGAAGGGCGTGCCGTTCCTGCTTACGAGCGGATATGCCGACTGGCAGATGCCGGAGAAGTGGCGTGACCGGCCTCGGCTCCAGAAGCCGTACACGCTCGACCAGGTTCAGGCCGCGCTGGCTGCGCTGCTGCCCGCCTAGCGGGCGATTGGCAGGCGCACTTTGACGCTGGTGCCGGTGCCGACAATGCTCTTGATCTCGAGCGTTCCGCGATGCCGCTCGATGATGTGCTTGACGATGGCCAGGCCGAGACCCGTACCGCCCGATTCACGACTCCGAGCTGCATCAACGCGGTAGAAGCGCTCGGTCACCCTCGGGAGGTGCTCGCGCGGGATGCCCGGACCATGATCGGTGATCGCGAGAATGATCCAGGAGCCGCTTCGCGAGGCGTTGAGCTCGACCCTGGATTGCGGGCTGTCGCAACCGTAGCGCACGGCATTGCTGATCAGATTGTCGAGCACCTGAATCAGCTGCGCGCGATCCCCTCGGATGGCTGGCAAGTCGCCAGCGACGCTCACGTCCAGCTCGCACTGGCCGCCCCGCCCGGGGCCGGCATTCGCGAGGGCCGTATTCACGATCTCGTCGACCTCTACCGTCTCGGCCGGCGCGACGAACCGGTCCGCCTCGATCCGCGACAGGCTCATCAGATCTTCGATGATGCGCAGCATTCGGCGGCCTTCATCGCGGATGGTGCGGCCGAAGTTCGACCGCAGCTCCGCCGGCAGGTCGCCTTCGTCCGCAAGCGTTTCGGCATAGCCGATGACGGTCGACAGCGGCGTCCTTAGCTCGTGGCTTGCGTTCGCGACGAAATCGACGCGCATCTTTTCCGCCGACACCGATTCCGAGCGGTCGAACAATCGGAGGAGGGAGGCGCCATGATGCAAAGGCCGGATTACAAGGCGCCAGGAGCGTCCCAGCTCCACGATGCCGGTAACGTCCACTTCCGCGGCTTCGTTCGCGAGGATGCGCTCGAGCGCCTGCGGCTGGCGGATGGCGAGGCGCACGTCGCGGCCCTCGATGCCGCCGCCGAACAGCTCTCGGGCCGGGCCGTTCCCGACCCGGACGATGCCGCCACTGACGATCAGCGCCGGCTCATCCAGCGCGTCGACGATCGCCCGTTCCGAGGCTGAAAGTTCCGCCATCGCGCCTTCTGTAGCGGATTGATCCGCTTCGGCCACGCCATCCACGGCAGTCGCCCCCTCGCCTGGTTGGCGAGGGGGCTGCCTTTCGAGCCGAAGGGGAGAGGGGGACCGAAAGGCGTCGCCTGACGTCACGCTTTAGAAGTCGATCTGCGCGCGCATAGTGAAAACGTCGCTGTCGAACTCACGCTTGTTCGCCGGCTCCGACGTGTCGTTGCTCACCAGGAAGCGGGGGCCACCGGTCACGTTGATGTGCGAATATTGCGCCATCAAGCGGACATAGTCGGTCGGATTCCAGATCCCGCTGAGCTGGTAGGCAACCTGCTTGCCGCCGTTGACGTAGTTCGGAGCGGTCACGGTTGCGCTGTCTGCGACGCGATCGTTCAGATCCAGGTAGTCGACGCGCCCGTTGATCTGGAATGCGCCCCAGCCGCCCTCATTGAACGGGTGAAGAACCTTCACTCGGCCGAAGCTTCCGCCCTTGTAGGCGCGAGTCTCTCCGGTGAGATAATAGCCGAGCTCGAAATAGCCGCCCCAGAAGCCCGGGTTGCCGTTGAGCGCAGTGCCGTTCGGCGTCGTGTTGGTGTCGGGGTCGAGAAGAAGCGCGGCCTGCTCGGCGGGCGTGTAAGTCCCGCGCACCCATACCTTCTGCGCTTCCGCAGCGACGTGGAAGCTCTTCAGGATCGCCGCGACCTCGAGCCCTAGTATGTCGTCACCCTTGGACGAAAGAGCGCCGGTGCTGATGAAGCGCTGGTCGGTGATCTGGGTCATCGGTCGCGCCTGATAGTTGCGGGACTGCGCTTCCTTCTTGTTCGTGCGATGCTCGAAGTTCGCGCCGAGGTGCAGGCGAGCGGAGCCGAGGTTCGGCGAGAAGACGCCGCGCGCTGCGAACACCCAGCCGGTGCGGTTGAAGCTTTCCTGGTTCATTTCCTCGCTGAAGATGCCGCTCTGGAACGTCCAGCGATCGGTCGCCTTGTCGGTAGCGATCAGCGCGGCACCGATGCGGCGGTTATGGCTGAACGCGTCCGTGATGCCGGCGCGCTCCATGAAGGACGTGTATTTGGAGCTGGTCATCGTCTCGAGGCTGGAGAACGGATAGAAATATCCGGCCTGGACCGTCAGCGGCGACTTCCCGCCCTTGAAGTCATAGGCGAGGAACACGTCCTCGAAATCGACCAGCGACTGCGCGAAGTTGAATTCCGCGCTGTAGCGGAAGCCGCCGGGGATCGTGCCGTCCGCGCCGATCGTCAGTCGACGGGCGCGCGTGTTCCAGCCGAGGTTGCCGTAGTTCAGACCGCTGACCGTACCGCGGCGCTCATCGCCATCCGGAAAGCCCACGTAGCCGGCGTCATATTGCAGCAGGCCCTTGGGCTTGAAGCTCCAGCCCGCTTCCTTATCCTCATATTGCGGCGCGCCCTTCCATGACGGTGTCACCTTGGTGACTTGGGCCTTCAGCTGCTCGATCGAGTCCTGCAACGCTTCGATTTGCGCCTGCATCAGCTCGATCTTCGCCTCCGCGTCGTCGACCGGAGCGGCCTGCGCGATCGCCTGGTCCGCGGTCGCATCCGACTGATCGGGCTCCGTCGGCTCGGGCTGAGCCTGTGCGGCAAGATCCTGCGCCCATGCCGGCGCCGAGAATGTGAGTGCGCTACTCGCGAGGAGAGCGGCGACCAACTTCAACTTCATCTTCCTATTCCCCTTATCCCCCACCCCGAAACTGCGGGGTCTGGGGACGCCCGAGCCGACCGGGCCCAGGCGTCCAATTCCGAATTGCACTTCGCCGACGAACCCTATTTGAGGCTCGCCAGATTCAGCGGAGCCAGGTTACGCGCAGCCATCTGGCTGCGGGCACGAATATTGTTCGGCGCCGCGATCATCCCGCCCGACCGTCGCAGATAGCCGTTCGGACCGAACGTGCTTTCCTTCGTGAACTCTGCGACGAACGCGCGGACCGCCGGGATGGCGGCGACGTGGGCGTTCTTCACATAAACGAAGAGCGGACGTGCTCCAGGATATTTGAAGCTGCTGATCGAATCGTACGTCGGCGTCACGCCGTTGATCGGAATGCCCTTCAACTTGTCCATATTCTCTTCGAGATAGGAGAAGCCGAACACGCCGATCGTGCCCTGGTTGGCCTCGATCTTCTGGACGATGAGGTTGTCGTTCTCGCCGGCCTGGATGTAGGCGCCGTCCTCACGAACGCCCTGGCAGATCGCCTTGAACTTGTTCTCGTCGCTCTTCTTCAGCGCAGCCATCGAGGCATTCGCTTCGCAGGGCGGCGTCAGGATGAGCTCCGCGAGCGCGTCGCGCGTGCCGCTGGTCGTCGGCGGGCCGTAGACCCGGATCGGAATGGCCGGCAGGCGACCATTCACGTCCTTCCAGGTCTTCGCGCGGTTCGGCTTCCCGAACGGCGTCTTGGCGAGGGCGAGATAGATGTCGCGCTGGCTAAGGTTCGCCAGCGGGCTGTTCTTCGCGGTGGCGAAGGTCACGCCGTCGAGGCCGACCTGGATCTCGGTGATCTTGCTGACGCCGTTCGCAGCGCACAGCTTGGCCTCGGACGCCTTCATACGCCGCGACGCATTCTCGATGTCCGGGAAGCGCTCGCCAACGCCGGCGCAAAAGAGCTTCATGCCCGCGCCGGTGCCTGTCGATTCGATGATCGGCGTGCCGAGGCGTGGATTGGCGCGAGCAACGCGCTCCGCCACCAGCTTCGCGAACGGATATACGGTCGACGATCCGACCGCGCGCATGGAGCGCGCATCGGCGTTTCCGGAAATGGTGAGCGCCATCACCGCGGTCGCGGCGAGGCCAATCGACTTGCAATACATTCTACCTTCCCCTTGAACGGACATCATCTCGTCCGCTGAGTCGGGGACTAGGCCGGGGTCGCGACGGTTGTTTGAAGCTTTTGTTTCGTTTCTGTGACGGTGCTCTGGAGCAACAGCGCCCTCAGAACGATCAGAAAAAGGTCGTCAGTGCGTAGAACATGGCCGCCACGGCAGCGGAGGCCGGAATCGTGATCACCCATGCGACCATCACGTTCTGGGCAACCTGCCAGCGCACAGCAGATGCGCGCCGCGCCGCACCCGCGCCGATGATGCAGCCGGTGATGGTATGGGTGGTGGACACGGGAATGCCGAGCCAGGACGCGGTCAGAAGCATCACCGTCCCGCCGGTCGATGCGCTGAATCCCTGATGCTGCGATAGCTTTGTGATGCGCGTGCCCATCGTTTCGATGATGCGCCAGCCACCGGACAGCGTGCCTAGTCCGATCGCGATGTAGCAGCTGATCGCGACCCAGTGCGGTACGTGAAAATCACCATGAAGATAGCCCGTCGAATAAAGCAGCACGGCGATGATCCCCATCGTCTTCTGCGCATCGTTGAGGCCGTGGCCGATCGAATAGGTCGCGGAGGAGACGAGGTGCAGCGCGCGAAAGGTCCGCTCGGCGCCAGCGGCGGTGGCTCTCACGCCGAGCCAGCTGGTTACCAACATGATGAACATCGACAGGATCATGCCGAGAGTGGGCGAAAGGACGATCGCGATCAGCGTCTTGTTGAGGCCGCTCCATTGGATACCGGTGAAGCCCGCATGTGCCATGCCGGCGCCGACCAGGCCGCCGACCAACGCGTGGCTCGAAGATGACGGAATGCCTTTGAGCCATGTCACCACATTCCAGAACATCGCGCCCACGAGCGCGCCAAAGACCACCGCGGGCGTGACGAGATCCTTGTCGATGATCCCCTTTCCGATCGTGTCGGCCACCTTGTGCAGCTCGGGCACCGCAAGCGAGAGGAAATAAGCCGCGAAGTTGAAGAATGCGGCGAAGATAACCGCCTTTCCCGGGCTAAGGAGGCGAGTGGCGACGACCGTCGCGATCGCATTCGCCGCATCGTGAAGGCCGTTCAGGAAGTCGAACGCGAGCGCGACGATGATCAGGCCGACGAGCAGTGGGAAGGCGAGCTCGTGCATCTAGGCGTGGTCGATTACGATGCCGTCGATCTGGTTGGCGACATCCTCGAACGCGTCAGTGACCCGCTCGAGGTTCTTGAAGACTTCGCGGGAGATCGCAAAATCGACCGGACTCTTCGGAGCGATTTCCTGGAAGGCCTTTTTGAGGCCGGCCGCATGAAGGTCGTCGGCATCGCCTTCGAGGCCGACCAGCCGCCCGGTCAGCTCATGAAGCCTGGCGCCATTGGCACTGACATTGCGAAGAAGCGGAACAGCCTCGGCCGTGACTGCGGCAGCCTCCGCGATCAGATCGACGATCTGCTTCATCTCGGGCCGCAGCTCTCTCAAATCGTAAATGTCGACCGCGCGAGCCACGGCGAGCATCTCATCGATTGCGTCATCCATCGCGCCGATCAGCGACGTGATCGCGCCCCGATCGAACGGGGTCAGGAAGGTCTTCCGAATTGCCGTCAGCACATCGCGGATGATGTCGTCGGCCTGATGCTCCTGATCATGAATCTTCTCGAGGATCTCGCTCGGCGTGCCCCCATCCGCTGCGAGCTCCTGCAAGACCTTCGCTGCTCGGACCAGGGTCGCGGCGTGAGCCTCGAACATGCCGAAGAAATCGCCCTTCTGGGGCAGCAGCCGCTGGAACCAGGCGAACATGAGCCCCCTTCAAACGATGGCGTAACGCCTCGCATTTAGCCGAAAGCTGCCCGATGGCCATAGGCCCGGGTGCTCAAAGGGACTTATCGTTCGCTGTCGAGCGAGTAACCCGCCGAACGCACCGTCCGGATCAGATCGGGGCGGCCATTGGCGTTAAGCGCCTGGCGAAGGCGCCGCACGTGCACGTCGACGGTGCGGGAATCGATGTCTGGGTCGTGCGACCAGACAGCGTCGAGAAGCCGATCGCGCGAGAAGACACGCCCGGGGTGTTCCAGGAAATGGCGGAGCAGCCGGAACTCGGTCGGCCCCAATGGAACCTGCTCCCCGCCGCGCCGGACCCGATGGGAGGCCACGTCCATCTCCAGGTCGGCATAGCCGAGCCGCTCGCCGGCAAGAGCCGGGCGCACGCGCCGGAGCACGGCATCCACCCGGGCAACCAGCTCGCGTGGGCTGAACGGCTTGGTGACGTAATCGTCCGCGCCAGTCTCGAACCCGCGGATTCGATCGCTTTCTTCGCCACGGGCAGTGAGCATCATCACGGGAAGGTTGGCGGTCGTGGCGCGACGCCGAAGACGCCGGCAAACTTCGATGCCGCTGATTCCCTCGATCATCCAGTCGAGCAGGATGACGTCGGGGCGGACTTCCTCTGCGAGGATCAAAGCCTCATCGCCATCGCCCGTTCGGGTCACCGCATAGCCGGCGCGCTCGAAGTGGAATGTCACGAGGTCCGCCAGCGCGCGGTCATCCTCTACCAGCAGCAGATGCTTGCCGGCCAAAGCGTTCACCGCACCGTCCTCCCAAGCCCATCGGCCATGTGCGTTCCCGTCGCCGCATAATAGACCATCTCGGCGATGTTCGTCGCGTGATCCCCAACCCGCTCCAGGTTCTTTGCGACGAAAAGGAGGTGCGCCGCCTGCCCAATCGTGTGGGGATTTTCCATCATATGCGTGAGCAAGGTGCGGAAGATCGAATCGTAGAAATCATCGACCGCATTGTCGCGCTCGCATACGCGCACCGCCGCCTCGGCATCGCGTTCGACGAATGCATCAAGCACGTCGTGCACCATTTGCATTGCGATGCGTGCCATCTCCGGAAGCAGCGACAGCGGCTCGATCTTGCCGACATTCTCGAGCTGCGGGACGCGCTTCGCGATGTTCTTCGCATAGTCGCCGATGCGTTCGACGACTCCCGAAATCTTGAGCGCCGCGACAACGTCGCGAAGGTCGCCGGCCATTGGTGCCCGCAATGCAATGAGTTGCACTGCGCGCCGCTCGGTCTCGATCTCAAGCGCGTCGAGCTTCTGGTCATCCTCGACGACCCGCAATGCTCCGTCCAGATCGCGGTCGACCAGGCAGCGCATCGCCTCCTGGATCGCATGCTCGGCAAGACCGCCCATCTGGCTGATGAGGGCCCGCAGCCGCTCGATATCCTCGTCGAACGCCTTGAGCGTATGTCCGCTAGCCTGCTGCATTGGTCCTGCTCCGATCAGCCATAGCGGCCCGTGATGTAATCCGTTGTGCGCTGCATGCGCGGATTGGTGAAGATCTCCGAAGTCTTCCCATATTCGACGAGCTCGCCGAGGTGGAAGAATGCCGTGCGCTGCGACACGCGAGCGGCCTGCTGCATATTGTGGGTGACGATCGCGATGGCGTAGCGGCCGCGCAGCTCATGTATGAGCTCCTCGATCTTCGCTGTCGCGATCGGGTCGAGCGCCGAGCAGGGTTCGTCCATCAGGATCACTTCGGGATCGACGGCAATGGCGCGCGCGATGCAAAGCCGTTGCTGCTGGCCGCCGGACAAGGCTGTCCCGCTTTCCTGCAGGCGGTCCTTCACCTCTTCCCAGAGGCCGGCGCGCCGGAGCGACTTCTCGACGATCTCCTGAAGCTCCACCTTGTTCGTGGCGAGCCCGTGAATGCGGGGGCCGTAAGCCACATTCTCGAAGATCGATTTCGGGAATGGGTTAGGCTTTTGGAACACCATGCCGACGCGCGCGCGGAGCTGCACGACGTCCATGCTCGACGATGTGATGTCCTCATCGTCGAGCGCGATGCGACCGGTCACGCGTGCCGTCGGAATGGTGTCGTTCATCCGGTTGAGGCAGCGAAGGAAGGTGGACTTGCCGCAGCCCGAGGGGCCGATGAAAGCCGTGACCAGGTCGTCGTAAATCTTGATCGAAACGTCCTTGAGCGCCTGCTTCTCGCCGTAGAAGACGCTGACCTCGTCCGCGCGCATCTTCGGATCCCGGCCGGTGTCGAGATCAGGGACAGATGCTTCCTCGATATTCGGCTGGTGCGAGACGTCGATGCGCGGCGCGCTGTCGGTCATGTCCGGCTCGGCATCATCCGCAAAGGATGGGGCTTCGCGATGGGCGGCGGCGGGAATCGCGGCCGACGGGGTCACCGGCGTCGTGGGCGTGATCGGCATTTTTTCTTTCATATCCATCACCAGCGGCGCTCGAAGCGGTTGCGAAGGTAGATTGCGAGGCCGTTCATCAACAGCATGAACAGCAACAGGACGATGATCGCGGCGCTTGTCTTCTCGACAAATGCGCGGTCGACTTCATCGGACCAAAGGAAGATCTGAACCGGCAAAACGGTCGCGGGATCGGTGACCCCGTCCGGCGGCGCGGCGATGAATGCGCGCATGCCGATCATCAGGAGCGGCGCAGTCTCGCCGAGCGCCCGCGCCATGCCGATGATCGTGCCCGTAAGAATACCCGGCAGGGCGAGCGGAAGCACGTGATGGAACGTCACCTGCATCTTGGATGCTCCCACGCCTAGCGCGGCGTCACGGATCGACGGCGGCACGGTCTTGATCGCGTTGCGTCCCGCGATGACGATCACCGGCATGGTCATGAGCGCGAGCGTCATGCCACCGACCAGAGGAGCGGAGCGCGGCAGGTTCATTACGTTGAGGAAGACCGCGAGCCCGAGGAGGCCGAAGATGATCGACGGCACGGCGGCCAGGTTGTTGATCGACACCTCGATGGCGTCGGTCCAGCGGTTCCGCGGAGCGAACTCTTCGAGATAGACGGCAGCAAGCACGCCGACGGGAAAGGCGAGCGCCATCGTCACGAGGATGGTGAGGAACGTCCCCTTGAGCGCGCCCCAGACGCCGACCGACGTCGGATCGGTCGAATCGGACGATTCGAGGAAGTTCGCGTTGAAAGTACGCTTGAGCGAGCCACGCGATTCCAGCGCCTTGACCATGCGTTCGCTGGCCTCATCGCCTTCGTGCTTGGCGGCGACGTCGAGCTTGCTCCCGACCGGCAGCCAGAAGGTGGGCCGCTGCGTCAGGATATCGGGATTGGCGACGATCTCGCGAGTTAGCCGCGTCGTCGCGGCGTCGCCGAACATTTCCTCGGCACTGCTTCCATAAGCGGCGACTGCCGCCTTCGAGATCGCGCCCTCGATATCCGCCGACGCGACGGTCTGTTCGGCGTCCGGACCGCGCAGGGTCGCGGGATCGAGGAACAGGTCCGTCTTGCTGAAGTCGATCGGAAGCGCCGCTTCAAAATGGCTGAAGCCGCCGAGCCCGCGCGAGGCCATCGACCACAAAAGGAAGGCGAGGAAGAGCACGGAAAGGCTGATCGCTGCGAACCCGGCGCCGCGGAACCAGCGCTCCGCGACATACCGCCGGCGCACGCGCCGAAGCATCTTCTCTTCCTTCCAGCGGGTGGCCGCGATTGCGGTCGTCACTCGTATTGCTCCTGATATTTGCGCACGATGTGCAGCGCGATGAGGTTGAGCAGCAAGGTGATCAGGAACAGCGCAAGGCCGAGCGCGAAAGCCGCCAGCGTCTTGGCGCTGTCGAACTCCTGGTCGCCGGTCAGCAGCTGAACGATCTGCGTCGTCACCGTGGTCACGCTCGCGAAGGGATTGGCGGTCAGGTTGGCGGCAAGTCCGGCCGCCATCACCACGATCATCGTCTCGCCGATGGCCCGGCTGACGGCGAGCAGGATACCGCCCATGACGCCCGGGAGTGCGGCGGGAAGCAGCACCTTGCGGATCGTCTCGGACTTGGTTGCGCCCATCGCCAGGCTGCCGTCGCGCATCGCCTGCGGAACGGCCGCAATCGAATCGTCGGACATCGAGCTGACGAACGGGATGATCATGACGCCCATGACCGAGCCGGCCGCAAGCGCGCTTTCGCTGCTTGCGGAGCTAACGCCGATCGCAAGTCCGAAATCGCGCACGGCAGGCGCCACGGTGAGCGCCGCGAAATAGCCGTAGACGACGGTCGGAATGCCGGCGAGGATCTCTAGGATCGGCTTCAGCCAGGCGCGAACCCGCGCATGCGCATATTGCGTGAGGTAGATCGCGCTCATCAGGCCGAGCGGTACGGCAACGACCATCGCTATGATCGCGCCGATGAAGAACGTGCCCCACATGAGCGGCACCGAGCCGAAGGCGCCAGACGAGCCCGCCTGGTCGGCACGAAGCGCAGTCTGCGGGCTCCATTCGAGGCCGAACAGGAAGGATTGGACCGGGTAGAGCCGGAAGAAGCGCAGGCTCTCGAACATCAGCGAGAGCAGGATTCCAAGCGTCGTCAGGATGGCGATGAGCGATGCCGCGAACAGCAGGCCCATCACCCATCTTTCGACCCCTGTCCGCGCGCGGAATTGGGGGTTGCTTCGCCGCACGGCGAAGGCGGCGGTAGCCAGCGCAACCGCAATGGCGATCAGGCCGCCAAACAATGCGTAACGCTGCTCGGCAGCGCGGATTCGAGGCGCCAGCGTGGTTGATTCAGGGTTGAAGCCCGCCTCGCGGTCTCCGTGCGCAATCTCCCGCGCTTCCGACAAAATGGACTCGCGCTGCATCTCGAAGGCCGGCAGCGCCTTGCCCTCGGGGCTCGACAGGACCGTCTGGTCCACAAGCCGCGACTGCATCGGCGCCCAGGCCGCAATCAGCAACAGCGCCGGGATCGCAGCCCACAAGGCCGCGTGCGCGCCGTGATAAACCGGCAAGGAATGCAGTCTGCTGCCGCTGCTCGCGCGCAGGCGACGGGCACGGGCATAGCCCAGCCAGGCGGCCGCAAGGGCGACCGCGAGGATGGCGACGAACGCCAGGCCGAGGCTCATGCCGCTCGCCGCCTTTCGCTTACTTCAGCGTACTCGGGTCGAGCGGGTTCAGGTCCGTCGCCTGTTTCGCGGCGGCTTCGGAGTCCGCGCCAGCGAAGGGCACCAGGCCGACACGCTCCAGCGGGCCGCCCTTGTTCCACATCTTGGCGAACTGGGCGACGAAATCGCGCAGCTTGGGCTTCGCCTGCATATGCTCGCCCTTCACGTAAATGTAGAGCTTCCGCGCTCCCGGATAGGAGAGGTCAGCGATGGTCGCCTCGGTCGGCTCGATGCCGGCGATCTTCACCGGCCGAATACGATCCTTATTCTCTTCGAGATAGGAATAACCGAGGATCCCGAGCGTTCCCGGGTCCGACGAAACCTTCTGGACGAGCAGGTTGTCGTTTTCGCCGGCTTCGACGAACGCACCGTCCTCGCGGATCTTCGTGCAGATGTCCTTGTGCTTGTCCTCATTCGTTGTCTTCAATGCCTTCATCGCCGGGTCGCTCTCGCAGCCCTTGGTCAGGTAGAGGTCGGCGAGGCTGTCGCGGGTGCCGGACGTCGGCGGCGGACCCAGGACGCGGATCTTCACCGCCGGAAGCGACGGGTTCACGTCTTTCCAGGTCTGCGCCGTGTTCGGTCCCTTCCCGAACGGATTGGCCGCGAGCGCCTTGTAGATGTCGGCCTGCGTCAGATTCATGGCGGGGCCGTTCGCGGCTTCGATGACGGTCAGCCCGTCGATGCCGATCGCGACTTCGATGACCTGCTTGACGCCGTTCTTCGCGCACTGGTCATATTCGCTCTTCTTCATCGCGCGCGAGGCGTCCTCGATGTCCGGGAACTGACTGCCGACGCCGTTGCAGAACAATTTCATGCCCGCGCCTGTGCCCGTCGATTCAACCGTCACGCGCAGGCCGGGATTGGCGCGCATGAAGTCTTCGGCGACCGCCTTGGTGAATGGGTAAACGGTCGATGAGCCGACGATGCCGATGTCGCCGCCCGAGCCGGATCCACCGCCGCCCTTGCCGGACTGACCGCACGCGGCGAGCAGCGCCGCCAAGGGCAGCGCGATGATCATCCTGTTCACTGGCTAGACTCCACTTTGCACGGATATTGCGGATCCGCCGTAGCGGTCATTCGGCGACCCCCTTGTGACACTTTCTTTGCACTTTTGTGACGGCGCACGCGGGATTGCGCCCGATGTCGCGCGGGCCTAGGCGCGCCGCATGGCCAGCAAATTCGAGACGTTCGCAGCGCTGCACGTGCCTGGAAATCCGGTCGTGCTTTACAACATCTGGGACGCGGGAAGCGCCCAGGCAGTCGCACAGGCCGGAGCAAAGGCGCTCGCGACCGGGAGCCACCCTGTCGGCGATGCCGCGGGCTTCGGCGACGGCCAGCAAGTGCCATTGGATTATGTCTTCGCGAATGCCCGTCGCATCATGACCGCGGTCGACCTGCCCCTGACCGTCGATTTCGAAGGCGCCTATTCAACCGATCCCGAGGAGGGCGGCCGCAATGTCGCGCAGCTGAAGGCGACAGGGGCCGTCGGCTGCAACTTCGAGGACCAGGTGATCGGGGGCGAAGGATTGCATCCGCTCGACCTGCAGGTTCGACGAATCCGCGCAATCCGGGATGCGGTCGGCGACGACTTCTTCATCAATGCCCGCACCGATCTGTTCCTGAAGACCCAGACCTATGACGATGCGCTGATCGACCAGGTCGTGGAACGCGGGAAGGCGTTCGCCGACGCAGGAGCAAGCGGCTTCTTCGTGCCGCGCATCGCGGAGCCCGCGCATATCGAGCGCGTCGTGCGCGAGGTGCCGCTTCCGCTCAACGCCATCGCCTTCCCCGGCGCGCCGGAGAAGAAGGTCTGGGCCGACGCGGGCGTTGCGCGGATCAGCCACGGCCCCTTCCCGCACCGGGCCTTGATGGCGAAGCTGACGGAAATGGCGCGCGAAGCGATCGGCTAGGCGCTATCGCATCTTCGCCACTGCTTTGCGCAGTATCGTTAAATCCTCGCCGACGAGCGGGCCCGCTGAGCTCGGCTCACAATTGCGGCCAATGCTCGCACCTAAAACACCGCACATGTCGATTGCCCAGGCGGTGATCCCATCGTGATAGTTAACGACGACGGCATGATTGCGTGTGGCGTCGGCCATGCGGTTCCCGAATTCTCGATCAGCGCAGAGCGCTCCGCGATCATAGTCGATGGCTTCTGATTGCGCTGCGGCAGGATCGAAGCGCACGCGAAGCCGCGTGTCGCCGGGCGCTACGGGTTCTTTCGCCAGGGACCGAAAATAGTCGTTTTGTCCCTCGACCCATGCAAGCTGGGAGTTAAAGGACGCAATCGCTTCCCGCACGCGCCTGTCGGGAATGGATGCCAGCCCCCCAGAGCCCATCATTTCCTGATAGACAGAGCGTGGCACGTCGAATGAAGGCAGCATCTGCGTCGTGTACACGGCTCCCCACATCTCGGCCGGTGGACACTCGCCACGGCCGAGGCGCGTAGCGAATTCGACCTCGATTTTCCCGAACCCGATCATCACATCGCGGATCTCTCGAAGCGATGCCACATCCTGTTCTGACTCTTCGAACAACCGCTCCATCATCTGCCGGTGCCGCGCGGCCTCATTCCGGCGGGAGGCCCATTCATTAAGCTCGAAGGCAATCAGAATCCCGGCGACAACGCCCAACGTCTCAAGCGACAGCAGCGCCCATTCGCGGCTCTCAATTCCTTTGAATGCGCCGCCAACGCGCTTGAACAGGATCATACACCCGCCCCCCAGCAGGCGTTATGTCACAGGCTTGCGTTTCCACCAACGCGGGCGCGGGCCCGACTTGAGCACCGTTGTCCGGAAGAGCCGCGCGCCCATGCGCAGGATCAGCACGACCCACAGCAGCTGCCAGGCGAGCGCGGCAACATGCGTCCAGAGGCCCGGCACTTCGGCCGCCCGCGCAAGCATCACCATTGGCGATGAAAGCGGGAAGACGGCCGCAGCAAGCGCTTCAGGTGAATTCGGCGAGCCGATCGACGTCGATGCAAACCCGAAGATCAGCACCTGCGCGAACGTCACCGGCATCGACAGGGTCTGGACTTCCCGTACCGTCGTCGCCTGCGCGCCGATGGTCAGAAAGACGGCCCCCAGAAGCAGATAATTCATGGCGAAATAGGTGACGCCGAAAGTCAGAAACGCCGGCCATCCGACGGCGGGCGGCGGGAGCGCGGAGACGCCGCCCTGCTTGACCAGCTGGACGAGCAGCGCGCCGGATCCCACCCACACCACGATGCCCAGAACCGAAGCGGCGAGCATCGCGAATAGCTTGCCGACGAACAGAGCGTCGATCGGAACCGCCGCCGCGATCACCTCGATGATCTTGTTCGACTTCTCCTCGATCAACTGGGACAACAGCATGCCCGACAGCAGGATCGTCAGGAAGAAGAGGATCATCTGGCCGAGCTGGCCAGTCAGCGCGCGATCCTGCGAAAGGCCCGGCGGCGCGGCTTCAGCCCTGGTCATGCTGAGCGGAGCAGCCCGCGACTCCGGCTCTCGCGCCGTTTTCACGATGAGTCGCAGCTGGCTCGCGACCGGATCGTTAGGCGAAAGGTTGCCGACGACGTGCGGCTCATCGAGTGAGCCGTAAAGAACGGCGCGCGCAGACACGCTCGAGCTTGTCAGCACGCGCTCCGGATGCCCGCGATCGGCGGGGTCCTGCGTGACGTAAATCAGCCGCACGACCTGCTGCTCGCCCATGGCCTCGGCGAGCTGGTTCCGGGCATTCGAATAGCGCGTGAAGTCGGATTGCGTGCCGACCACGGCCACGGTCGGGCGTTCCGTCTGCGTTGCGACCCGCGCCCCGATGGTCCCGAACAGGCCGCCGAGCAAGAGCGGGAACAGCGGTCCGAGGAGGAAGAAGATGAATGCCTTCGAGAGGACCGTCGCCGCGAAATCCCGACGTGCAATCACATAAGCGGAGCGCACCAGCTGCATCATTCGCTCGGCTCCTGATGGCCCATGGCTTCTGCTGCGGCGTCGCCCGCAATGGCGACAAACGCGTCGTGAAGCCCGGGGCGTTCGATGGCGAGCGTTTCGATACCTGCTTCCCCGTCGATCAATGCCTTCAACAGCGGCTCGGGACCGCCTTCCGGCAGTTCGAACACCCATTCTCCGTTGTGGAGCCGCGCCGCGGCAGGAATGGCGGAGCGCCATGACCCGTCCTGCGACCGGGTCCGCAGCCTTACAATCGGCCGCAGCCGGCCCCGCGCCTCATCGACGCTGCCTTCGAATGCGACACGGCCCTGGGCGATGATCGCGATCCGCTCGCACAGCCGCTCCGCATGCGCGATGACGTGAGTCGAAAAGATGATCGTCGCCCCCTCGCGCGCCTGGCGGCGGATCAGTTCCTCGAGCCGGGCCTGGTTGATCGCATCGAGGCCCGAGAAAGGCTCATCGAGCACGATCAGGCGCGGGCCGTGGATTATGGTACCGAGCAGCTGGACGGTCTGCGCCATGCCCTTGGACAAGTTGCGGATCGGCCGCCGCGCCCATTCGCCAAGGCCATGCTCCTCCAGAAGCTCATCCGCACGGCGGCGCCCTTCGCGCAATGGAAGGCCTCGCAGCGCGCCCACGAAGGCGATTGCGTCCCGCGCGTGCATCGAAGGGTACAGACCGCGTTCTTCAGGAAGATAACCGACCTCGCGAGCCGCTTCGAGCGGCCGCTCATGACCCAGCACGCGGCGCGTTCCGCTTGAGGGATCGATGATGCCGAGGAGGATTCGAAGGGTCGTCGTCTTCCCCGCGCCATTCGGCCCCAGCAACCCGAAAATGCTGCCCGAGGGAACCGCCAGACTGACGCCGTCTACGGCTCGCGTCTCCCCGAATTCCTTGACGAGATCGACCGCCTCGACCGCGAATCCTTCATGAACCCGTTCGTGCTGAGCTTGGCGAAGCACTGAAATTCCTACGAAAAGCGGCCCGGCCAATGTACAGGCACCGCGTGCATAAGAGCCAAACTCTTGAGGAAGCAATAAGGTCGGAAGCGGAGCGCCTCGGCTTCGTTGCCTGCGGCTTCACGCGTGCCGACGCCGCGGACCCAGCCGGACTGGAGCTCCGGCGCTGGCTGGAGGCCGGCCGACATGGCGCGATGGGCTGGATGGAGAGCCGCGCTCACCACCGTCTCTCGCCGCTCGCGCTCTGGCCGGATGCCAAATCCGCGATCGCGCTGGGCATGAGCTACGCCCCGGCCTCCGATCCCCTGATGCTGGGGGAGCACCCGGACCTCGGCCGCATTTCGGTCTATGCTCAGGGCGGCGACTACCACAAGACAGTGAAGAAGGCGCTCAAAGCTCTCGCCCGGTTCATCGTCGACCGCGCGCCGAGCGAGCTCAAGGTCTTCGTGGACACCGCGCCGGTGATGGAGAAGCCGCTCGCGCAGGCCGCCGGCATCGGCTGGCAAGGCAAGCATACCAACCTCGTCAGCCGCGAGCATGGAAGCTGGATGTTCCTCGGCGTGATCCTCACCAGCCTCGAGCTCGAGCCGGATGCGCCGGCGAGTTCCGGAGTTCATTGCGGAAGCTGCACCCGGTGCCTCGATGCCTGCCCGACCAATGCTTTCGACGGACCGCACAGGATCGATGCGAGGCGCTGCATTTCCTACCTGACGATCGAGCATGACGGTCCCATCCCGCTCGAATTCCGCGCAGCGATGGGCAATCGCATCTACGGCTGCGATGACTGCCTCGCGGTCTGCCCGTGGAACCGGTTCGCCGAGAGCGCGGCGGCAAATCGCGCCTTTCTCCCGCGCGCGGAATTGGCCGCGCCACGGCTCGCGGACCTGCTGGCGCTCGACGACGTCAGTTTTCGGGAGATGTTCGCAGGCTCGCCGATCAAGCGGATCGGCGTGAAGCGCATGATCCGCAATTGCCTGATCGCCGCCGGCAACAGCGGCGATCGCGCGCTGCTTCCGTCAGTGGAGCGCTATGTCGACGATCCGGACCCCGTCGTCGCCGATGCCGCGCGCTGGGCGCGGGATCATTTGGTTGCTTCTATCTGCGAGATACAGGCAGCCTGATCCGTATCCTGACCAGACGGCAGCCTTGCGTCCGAATGCGAGACGCGGGTGAGGCCGGTGCCGCTTTCCGGCGGATATAGATAGGCATCCAGCACGCAATAGCGCGAGCGGAACTGCATCTTCAGGCCAGGCCCTTCGCGCACCTGCAACACCGGGTTTCCAAGGTGGGAAACCAGCTCGGATGCTGTCATTCCTATCAGATTACTGCGAATTTCGCGGGACGGGGTGATCGACTGCGAAGTGCTGGCCGGTTCGGGCGTGCGCGGCGCTGTGGCGCAGGCGGCGACGAAGAGGCTCAGCGCGGGGACTAGGCGACGCATTTGATGCACATGCATGGCTCAGCATCCCGCCGCAAGGTTGCCGCGCAATGAACGTGCGGCTAGGCCGCGCGCTTTCCTTGCATCAGCTGGAGATTTCATGCCCGAACGCCGCCTGGACGTGCTCGCAATCGGCAATGCGATCGTCGACGTGATCGCGAACGCCGACGATGGCTTCCTAACTCAACACGGAATGCACAAGGGCGCGATGCAGCTGATCGACGAGGCTCAGGCGACGCGGCTCTATGAAGCGATGGGACCCGGTCGCGAACTGAGCGGCGGCTCCGCCGCGAATACGACAGCGGGGCTGGCGTCGCTCGGGCTCAAGGCCGGCTTCATCGGCCAGCTCGCTGACGACCAGCTCGGGCAGATCTTCACTCACGACATCCGAAGTCTGGGCGTCGAGTTCGATACCGCACCGCGCAGCGATGTGGACGCCACGGCGCGCTGCCTGATCATGGTGACGCCGGACGCCCAGCGGACGATGAACACCTTCCTTGGCGCGGCGCAGATGCTGGGACCGGACGCCGTCGATCCGGACCACGTGGCGGATGCGAAGATCCTCTATCTCGAAGGCTATCTGTGGGACCCGGCCGATCCTCGCGCGGCCATGTACAAGGCGATGGACGCCGCGCGCGCGGCCGGCACCAAGGTCGCCTTCACCTTGTCGGACAGCTTCGTCGTCGACCGCCACCGCGGCGACCTCGAGCAGCTTTTGAACGAGCGGCGGATCGACATCCTTTTCGCGAACCAGGTCGAGGTCGAAGCTCTCGCCGGCGTCGACGACGTCGAGAGCGCGGTCGCCACCCTTCGCGACAAGGTCGAGACCCTCGTCGTGACGCGGCACGAGCATGGCGCTCTCGCCATCCGCGGTCCCGAGCGGGCCGACGTCCCCGCCGAGCCGATCGCCGAGCTGGTCGACACCACAGGCGCCGGCGACCTGTTCGCCGCCGGCTTCCTCGCGGGGGAAGCGCGCGGCCTTTCGCTCGAGCAGTCGCTAAGGCTCGGCGCAATCTGCGCGGCGGAAGTGATCCAGCATTATGGCGCGCGCCCCGAGGCTGACCTCAGGGCGCTCACCGGAGGCCTGCTAGCCTAAGGCCGCATGACCGGCTTGCCGCTATCGTCCTTCGGCTCGTCTTCGGGGAACAAGGCCGGTTCGCCGGTGGCAGCAACCTGGTGGCCCTTCGCCAGCTCGCTGTTGTGCATGCCATAGACGAAATAGAGCACGATCATCGCCAGGGTGTACCAGGCGAAGAACACCAGCACTCGCGTCTCGACGGTGAAGATCAGGGCGAAGCAACTCACGATGCCGAGCGCCGGAACCACCGGATAGATCGGCACCTTGTAGCCGCGCGGGATGTCCGGATGCGTCCGCCGCAGCCAGATCACCGTCAGGCAGACGATTCCGAAGGCCGCAAGCGTTCCGACCGAGGTCATGTCGCCCAGGGTGTTGATGTCGAAAAAGCCGGCGGCGGTGGCGACGATCAGGCCAACCAGGATCGTGTTGATCCAGGGCGTCCGGAATGTCGGGTGCACCGTCGAGAAAATCTTCGGGAGCAGGCCGTCGCGCGCCATGGTGTAGAAGATGCGCGTCTGCCCATACATCAGCACCAGGATGACGGACGTCAGGCCGATGATCGCGCCGACCTTGATGGTCGAGGCGAACCACGCCCACTGCGGGCCGAATGCGTCCACCGCGACCGCGACCGGGTCCGGCACGTTGAGCTTGGTGTAAGGCACGATCAGCGTCAGGACGATCGACACCAGGATGTAGATGACCGTGCAGGCGAGCAATGACCCGATGATGCCGAACGGCATGTCCTTTGCCGGGTTCTTCGCCTCCTGCCCCGCAGTTGAGACGGCCTCGAAGCCGATATAGGCGAAGAAAACGATCGAGGCGGCGCGAAGGATTCCGCTCCAGCCGAACTCACCCTTCTCGCCCGTGGGCGGTGGAATGAATGGGTCCCAGTTCGGCGTGTAGGTCGGCAGGTTCTTCAGGATGATGAAGCCGCCGACGAGGATGAAGGCTACGAGCACGGTCACCTTGATGGCGACGATCACGTTGTTGAACTTGGCGCTTTCCGAAACGCCGATCACAAGCAGCAGGCCAAGGGCCGCGCAAACCAGGAAGGCCGGCAGGTTGAAGACGGTCGTGATGGTCGTCCCGTCCGCCAATTCCTTCAGATGACCGGAAGGTCCGGTGAGCGCATCCGGTATGTGGACGCCGATGTCGTTGAGAAGGCTGACCATATAGCCGGACCAGCCGACCGCGACGACCGATGCGGCAAGACCGTACTCCAGGAGCAGCAAGGCGCCCATGACCCAGGCGGCGAACTCCCCAATGGTCGTATAGCTGTAAGTGTAGGCCGATCCGGACACCGGAAGGGTCGAGGCCAGCTCCGCGTAACAAAGGCCCGCGAATGCGCAGACGATGCCGGCGATCACATAGGAAATGAGCACGGCTGGCCCGGCGTGAAGCGCCGCGGCGTTGCCCGTACGGACGAAAATGCCCGCTCCAATGATGCACCCGATACCCAGGAAGACGAGATTCCAGGCCCCGAGAGAGCGCTTGAGTTCGCTCGATGCGGTCTCATGTTGAACCTGCGCCACGCTCTTGCGCAGCATCATCCTGCCCAGGAGCCCCCGACTTGGAGCGGCACTTGCCATTCGATTTCCCCTCGAAATGATTGGAACGGACCCTAGCGGTTGAGGCTGTGAGGGCAATCCCCCTTGTGCCGCGGCGGCGCCCTAGCGGGCGAGCATTGGGCCGAGCGGCCGCCCGCCGAAGATATGCACGTGGAGATGCGGGACTTCCTGGCCCGAGTTGAGTCCCACATTTGCAAGGGCCCTGTAGCCCTGCTCGACAAGCCCTTGATCCCGAGCGACCTTGCCCACGGCCCGGATGAAACCCGCAATCTCCCGGTCGGACGCATTGGCGGAGAAGTCGTCCCACGAAACGTAGGGACCCTTGGGGATCACGAGGATGTGGGTCGGACTGAGCGGGCTGATGTCGTGAAAGGCGAGCGCATGCTCGTCCTCGTAAACACGCTGCGACGGTATCTCGCCGCGCAGGATCCGGGCGAAAATGTTGGACTCATCGTACGGCTGGGTCGGGTCGATGGGCATGAGCGGGAGTGTCGCCGCGCCAGCGGGGCCGTCAAGCCAATTGTCGCGAAGCCGGCGCAGGATTATTCTGCCAGGCATGGCGAGCGCCGCCCCATCACTGAGTCTCGGCCGCATCTTCTTCGAGCCGCTGCGAGGCGCTGTGCTCGCCGGTTGCGGCGTCGCGATCTGGCTGGCTGGCGCGGCTTATTGCCACCTCTATCAGACGCTGACGACAGGCGAGAGCCCCGGACCATGGTCGGGAAGCCTGACCTGGTCGGCGATCGCGGTGGTGCCCTGGTTCGCTCTCTTCGAATGGTCGAAGCAAGCTGAAGGCGCCGAAGCGACGCGCCGCCCGGCGCTCCTGGCAGGCCTGGTGCTGGCCATCGCGGCCCTGTCGATTTCCATCGAGTATGTCGTCGACTTCTGCCTGGGCGACGTTACCGACCGCTTCGGACTGCTCGTCATGCGACGGCTTCCCGCTATCGGGGTAACGATCCTGCTGATCGCGGTCGCGCGCAAAGCCGTTCTTCGCCGGCCGCCGAGCAGCGCTGCGGTGGACCTCGCGGCCCTTGCCGACGCTCTCGACTGGGTCGAGGCCGCGGACAATTATGTGGAGCTGCACGGCCAGGGGAAGATGACGCTCCGCCGGATGACGATGCGCGAGGCCGAGCGCGCGCTCCGTGAGCGGGGGTTTGTCCGAATCCATCGGCGTTACCTCGTCAACCAGAGCCGCATCAGCAGCATCATCGGCACCAACGGCGATCGGGTCGTGCGATTGACGAGCGGCGCCGAGCTCCCCGTCGGGCGGGCCTTCGCAGGGAACCTCCGGGCGCCGGTTGAGGAGACGCAGGTGGAGCCGGGGTAGACTCGCTTGACGCTGATCGTCTGCCCGCTACGACCGAGGAATGAGCGACGAGACTCCGGAAAGCCTGATTCCGTACGACGAGATCGTGCAGGACGCCCTGCGCGCCGTCGTCGGCCGGGTGCTGGGGGAGGTCGAGCGTTCCGGTGGACTCCCGGGCGACCATCACTTCTACATCACCTTCAAGACGCGGATGCCGGGCGTCTCGATCCCCAAGCATTTGATCGAGAAGTTTCCGGACGAGATGACCATCGTCATCCAGCACCGATTCTGGGACCTGAAGGTCGAAGACGATGCCTTCTCCGTCGGCCTGTCGTTCGGCGGCGTGCCGTCCACGCTCCACGTTCCTTTTGCGGCGGTCACGCAGTTTCACGACCCGGCCGTGGAGTTCGCGCTCACCTTCCAGGCAAATGCCGAGGAAGAGTCCCGTGAAGAGCATGAAGAGGCCCAGAATGATGCGCCCGCTGCGCAGCCTGCGGAGGACGGTTCCAACGTCGTGAACGTGGACTTCACCCGGAAGAAGTGAATCATCGTCCTGAACTTGTTTCGGGACCCATTTTCGAGCAGGGCGCCGGACATTGGAATGGATGCTGAACCAGGTTCGGCATGACGGATGGAGAACATGTCCAGCAGCACCCGCACCGAGACCGACAGCTTCGGTCCGATCGACGTTCCCGCAGACGCTTATTGGGGCGCGCAGACCGAGCGATCGATCGGCAACTTCCCCTTTGGTCCGCGGGAGCGGATGCCCGCCGAGATCGTCCATGCACTGGGATTCATCAAACAGGCCGCGGCCCGGGTGAACGCCCGTATCGGAGGGCTGGACCCCCAGCTTGCCGAAGCGATCCAGCAGGCGGCCGCGGAAGTCGCGCGGGGTGACCTCGACGGACAGTTCCCGCTCGTCATCTGGCAGACCGGGTCGGGCACGCAGTCCAACATGAACGCCAATGAGGTCATCGCCGGGCGCGCCAACGAGATCCTGACCGGCAAGCGCGGCGGCAAGGAGCCCGTCCACCCGAACGACCACGTGAACAAGGGCCAGTCGTCCAACGACAGCTTCCCGACCGCGATGCATATCGCCGCGGGCCGCGCGGTACATCAGCGGCTGATCCCGGCGCTCAAGATGATGCATGCGCGCCTTTCCGATCAGGCGAACAAATGGGATTCGATCGTCAAGATCGGGCGCACGCACTTGCAGGACGCAACGCCGCTCACGCTGGGGCAGGAATTTTCCGGCTACGCGGCTCAGGTTGAGGATTGCGTCGCCCGGGTCGAGGCAGCGCTTCCGCGGGTCATGCGGCTTGCCCAGGGCGGCACCGCCGTTGGGACAGGCCTCAACGCCCCGAAAGGCTTCGCGGGCGAATTCGCCGCCGAAGTCTCGCGGCTGACGCAGCTGCCCTTCACGTCGGCCCCGAACAAGTTCGCCGAACTCGCGGCGCACGACACGTTGGTCGAGCTGTCCGGAGTGCTGAACGTGGTCGCGGTCGCGCTGAGCAAGATCGCGAACGACATCCGCCTGCTAGGATCCGGCCCTCGTTGCGGCCTGGGCGAGCTGAAGCTGCCTGAGAACGAGCCGGGAAGCTCGATCATGCCTGGCAAAGTGAACCCGACCCAGGCGGAAATGCTGACCATGGTCGCGGCGCAGGTCATGGGCAATCACGTCGCCGTCACCGTCGGCGGCCTCCAGGGTCACATGGAGCTGAACGTGTTCAAGCCGCTGATCGGCGCGAACGTCGTCCGCTCGATCAACCTCCTCGCGACGGGCATGGAAAGTTTCACGGAACGCATGCTGGACGGCACTGAGCCGGATCAGGAGCGGATCTCGGAACTCATGAACCGATCGCTGATGCTGGTCACGGCCCTCGCCCCGGAGATCGGCTACGACAATGCCGCGACGATCGCCAAGCATGCTCACAAGACCGGCAAGACGCTGAAGGAGGCTGGCCTCGAGCTCGGACTGGTGGACGAGGCGACCTTCGACCGCGTCGTCAAGCCGGAGACGATGCTCGGCCGCTAGAGCCTGAAATTCAGCCGCACTCCGAGATTGTCCATCCCGGGGTTCTGATGACCGAACAGCTGGGCATGGCTCATGTGCGCCCAGCTGGCCTCGAACGACATACGATCGCTGAGCTGCGCGCCGATACCCAGCTCCGGCTCGAAAAGGACGCGGCTTCCGAAATCGGTCTTGTCGTTGGTCAGGTCCTGAAAGTCCTTGGCTGATCCGGTGTGCACGGCAATCCCAAGCCCTGGGCGCACATAGACATGTTTGCCGAAGCGAGCGGAAAGGCCCGCTGCGGCATAATGCGTCTTGCCCGCCGTATTCAGTGCGCCGAACGCATAGGGTTGCAGGGGAGTCGAGCCGATGCGGCCGCCGCGCCAGCCGAGCTGTACGTCGGCCCCACCTTCCACGCCGCCAATGGACAGCGGCGTGTCCACATCATGGACATAGAGGCCGCCGAAAATCTCTCCGGCATTGGCTGCGGACGGCGCGGCCAGCGCCAACAAGGTGCCTAGAACGACTATACGGCTCACGCTCACTCTCCCCAGTGGACAAGGCCTCAATGTTCGAAGGGACGAAACGTGCCTTCCAGTGCGGAAATGGCAGCGATGAACTGCCGTTCGTTTACTGCTACGATTGCCTAGAACGCGGAGGAGGCTGCCCATGCGTCGTCTGGCATTTACAAGTGTTGCGCTGGCCCCGTGCCTGTTGCTCGGAGCATGCCTTGGCAGCGGCGGCACCCGAGTTGCGAACCCGGTCGTGGCGGTCAGCCCGGCGCTGGCGGCCGCAGCCTATGTCGCAATGGCCGGGTCGATCGACCTCTATGAAATCCAGGCAGCGGAGCTCGCGCTGCAACGCTCGCAGGATCCCGCGAACCGAGCGTTCGCCCAACAGACTTTGACGGCCCATGAGGGAACCAGCGCGCAGCTGTCCATGGCCGGGAGGAGGCTGAATCTGCTTCCCTCCGCAACGCTAAACCCCGAGCACCAGGCGCTGCTCGATGCTCTGAAAGCGACGCCCGATTTCGACCATACCTATCGCGCCCAGCAAAATATCCTTCACAGGGAAGGCGTCGCGCTACACACCCGTTACGCAAAGGCGGGCGACAGCCCGACGCTGCGCCCGGTTGCAAGGAATGCGGAGGAAGTGATGCGGCGTAACCAGCAGGCCATGCCTCGATGAGAAAGCTGATGCTGGCGGGGGCGGCATTACTAGCATCGGGCTGCAATACGCCCGGTCTCAATGAGGAGCCGGGGCGGCTGATCGGCGTTTGGGGCGGGCCACACGCGGGCATCGTCTTCCAGGGAGGACTTGGCGACGTCGAATTCGACTGCGCTTCAGGCACGATCGACGGTACGGTCACGCCCGGTAAGGACGGCTCCTTCATGGGCCAGGGCACTTATCGCACGGGAACTTCGGGCCCGGTCCGGGTCGGGCAGTTCTTCAAGAGCCAGCGGGCGACCTACATGGGTACCGTCGTCGACAAGACGAACATGACGCTGAACGTAGAGCTTGAGGACGGAACCCACATCGGTCCTTTCAGCCTGGTTCAAAACGCGCCGCCCCAGACGACCCGCTGCCTCTGATCAGCCGGCCTGCCAGGCGCGAAGGGCGTCGCTCGGCCAAAGCAGCATCCACACGTTCAGCGTCAGATTGTCGCGGATCACGAGCAGCGGCACGAGCTCCAGGAAGAGGACCACGGCGATCGACGCCCAAAGCGGCAACTTGCGCGCCGCCAGGAACCCCAGGATCATCATGAGGATGTCCGACAGCGAGTTGATGACGCTGTCCCCGGTGTAGCCGAGCGCCGCCGTGGCGGTGCGATAGCGGTCGATCACCATCGGCGTATTCTCGGTGATCTCCCACGCCGCTTCGATGAAAAGCGCGACGAGGAAGCGGCGCTCGACCGGCCATCCGGGCGCTATCAGCCAAAGCACAGCAAAGAATAGGAAGCCATGGACGATATGGCTGAAGCTGTACCAGTCGGCGAGCATCTGGCTCGTCCGTGGGCTGTCACGTCCCGCAACCCACAGGTCGATGGCGCCGCAGGTGCAGATCGGATTGCGGCCCATCGCGAGGAGGACAGCGGCGGCGAACAGGATCATGACGAGAGCTGCCAATGCAGCGCGGCGGGATATCATCGCACTCACGATTAGCAGAGCGAAGCGGCTTGCAAAGATCAGCCATAGGGCGGATCAACCGCGCCGATGCTGCGAGCTTACGGACCTGGCTGCGACGGGAGCGTCGTCGAGGCGAAGATTAGCAAGATCCCCGAGGGCGCGACATGGATCGACCTCGAGGAGCCGACGCACGACGAAGAGAAGCTGGTCGAGAAATGCGTTGGCTTCAACGTGCCGACCCAGCAGGACCTTGCCGAGATCCAGCCCTCCAGTCGGCTCTACGAACGGGACGGCGTGCTCTACATGACCGTGAGCGTTCTCTGCGGCATCGAAGACGGGCAGCCCACGACCACGCCGATCGGATTCGTGCTTGGGGACAACCGCCTCGTCACGATCCGCTATGCGACCCCGAAGCCGATCCGCGCTTTCGTCGACCACGTGCGGCGCGAGCCGGAGCTCGCCCGCAATGCAACGACGGTGCTCGCGCGGATGCTCGATGCGGTCACCGACAGGATCGCCGACGAGCTCGAGGCCGTGGCCGCCAACATCGAGAGCGTCTCGGCGCTCGTCTTTCCGAAAAACATCAAGGTGCGCCGCATCCCCGCGGAAAGGCTCACTGCCCTCCTGACACGGGTCGGCAGAGCGCAGACGCTGGTTGCGAAGGCTCGCTATTCCGCCGTGAGCATGATGCGGATGCTGAGCTTCCTGAACGGGTCGGGCAGGATGAACGATGCCGCGAACGCGGAGGCGCGATCGCACTTGCGGAGCCTCGCGATCGACACTTCGTCGCTGAGCGAGCATGCAAGCTTCCTGGCAGACAACCTCATCTTCCTGCTCGATGCCGCACTGGGGCTGATCAGCATTGAGCAGAATGCGGCGATGAAGGTGTTTTCGTGGGTCGCGGTCGTCCTAATGCCGCCGACGCTCATCGCCGGGATTTACGGGATGAACTTCCGCTATTTCCCGGAACTAGGCTGGCACTACGGCTATGCGATCTCGATCGTGGTGATGGTCGCCAGCGCGGTCGTTCCCTTCGCGATCCTGAAGCGGCTTCGCTGGATCTAGTCGTTGACGAGCAGAATCGGAGCGTCCGCGTCCGCGTCCGCAACGGGAGCGGGCTCGGGCTTTGCGGCGCGACGGCGCGCCAGCGCTGCATAAGCGAGCGCCAGGTCGCCGGCGACTTCCACCGACTCGCCGCTCTCCTTGGAGAAAGCGGCAGCGCGCGCTTCAGCGGCTCTGCGCCGGAAATATTCGCTATCGTTGACCATTCCCCGGTTCCTGACTTGTTCTTCCTTGGCATGTAGAATGCGCAGGTGACAGATTGAAGTCGCCGCCCGTCAGCCCGGCGCAGCCGATGATCCGTTCGGCGCAACGTAACGGCCGTAAGGTCGTTTCAGCCTCGCAACATGAGCAAAATCGCGAAAAACGGCGCCAAAAACGGCGGCAGCAAGCAAAAGAGCCGTGCGGTCCAGATCGGCGACGCGATCTCCGATTGGACGTCCAAGGTTTTCGCCCATCCTTACATGCAGGTCGGGGTCATCCTGTTCTGCGCGACATGGTTCGCCATTGGCCTTCAGACCGATCTTCTCACTGCCGCGCTGTCGATCCTCGCCATCACGCTCACACAGATGGTCCTCAACAGTCAGTACGACCGCGAGGCCGACGCTCACCGGCGGGACGTCGCCATGCACGCCAAGCTCGATGAGCTGATCGCGGCCAGCAGGCGCGCGAAGAACGAGTTCGTCGGCATCGAGGAGCGGGAGGAAGAGGAAATCGTCCAGCTGAAGGAAGAGGTGAAGGAAGCGATCGAGGACTCGGTCGAAGAGGCCGTCGAGGACGGGCAGCCCGTCGACCAGGCCATCGATCAAGCCGCGCGCAAGGTCAAAAGCGAGCGGACGCCAGCGGAAGAAGCGCGCCGCTGAGCGTGCAGCTTCCGGAATCTTTGCGGCGAGGGAAGCGGGTTGCTAAGGGCGCTCCCGCCACCAAATGGGCGGCGAAGACACCTTCAAGGACCGATAATGATTCCGACCGGCCAGGATAGCCTCAGCACCCGTTCAACCCTGACAGCCGGTTCCAGAACCTACGCTTATTATTCGATCGCCAAGGCTGCGGATCATCTGGGCGATGTTTCGCGCCTGCCTTTCTCGATGAAAGTGCTGCTCGAGAACCTGCTGCGCTTCGAGGACGGCCAAACGGTCACCCGCGACGACCTTCAGGCGATGGTCGACTGGCTGAAGGAGCGGACGATCTCGCGCGAGATCCAGTATCGACCGGCGCGCGTGCTGATGCAGGATTTCACGGGGGTTCCCGCCGTGGTCGACCTCGCAGCCATGCGAGACGCCATGGCGAACCTCGGTGGCGATCCGCAGAAGATCAACCCGCTCGTCCCGGTGCATCTGGTCATCGACCACAGCGTGATGGTCGACGAGTTCGGCAATCCCCGCGCCTTCGGCCGGAATGTGGAGCTCGAATATGCGCGCAATGGCGAACGCTACGAGTTCCTCAAATGGGGTAGCCAGGCTTTCGATAATTTTCAGGTCGTCCCGCCGGGAACCGGCATCTGCCACCAGGTGAATCTGGAACATATCGCCCAGTGCGTTTGGACCGGCGAGGACCAGAGCGGCGAAACCGTCGCCTATCCCGACACCCTGGTGGGCACCGACAGCCACACGACGATGGTCAACGGCCTCGGCGTTCTCGGCTGGGGCGTAGGCGGCATCGAAGCCGAGGCCGCGATGCTCGGACAGCCGGTCAGCATGCTCATCCCCGATGTGGTCGGCTTCCGCCTGTCGGGCGAGCTGAGCGAAGGAATCACGGCGACCGACCTGGTGCTCACCGTCACCCAGATGCTGCGCCAGAAAGGCGTCGTCGGCCGCTTCGTCGAATTTTACGGCCCCGGGCTCGACAGCATGAGCGTCGCCGACCGCGCGACGATCGCCAACATGGCGCCGGAATATGGTGCGACCTGCGGCTTCTTCCCGATCGACCAGCGCACAATCGAATATCTTCGCCTGACGGGCCGCGACGAGGACAGGATCGCGCTCGTCGAAGCCTATGCGAAGGCGCAGGGTCTGTGGCGCGATCAGTCGACGCCCGAACCCCTCTTCACCGACACGCTCCAGCTCGACATGGGCAGCATCGAACCGTCTCTAGCCGGGCCAAAGCGTCCGCAGGATCGCGTCCTCCTTTCCGAGGTGGACGATCAGTTCAACGCGGAGCTTGAGCAGACCTACAAGAAGCACGATGACCCGCGGGTCGCGGTCGAGGGCGAAGCTTTCGATTTCGGCAACGGCGACGTAGCGATCGCAGCGATCACCAGCTGCACCAACACGTCAAACCCCTCGGTCCTGATCGGCGCCGGGCTGGTTGCCCGAAAGGCCCGCGAGAAGGGTTTGGAGACCAAGCCATGGGTCAAGACGAGCCTCGCCCCGGGCAGCCAGGTCGTCACCGACTATCTCAACGAAAGCGGCCTCAGCGAAGACCTTAACGCGCTTGGGTTCGATCTCGTCGGCTATGGCTGCACGACCTGCATCGGCAACAGCGGGCCGCTCCCCGAGCCGATCAGCAAGGCCATCAACGACAACGACCTGGTCGCCGTCAGCGTCCTTTCGGGCAACCGCAACTTCGAAGGCCGCGTGTCCCCCGACTGCCGGGCCAACTTCCTCGCCTCGCCGCCGCTCGTGGTCGCATATGCGCTGAAGGGCACGGTGCGGTCGGACCTGGTGAACGAACCGATCGGCACCGACCGGAATGGAGAGCCCGTCTACCTGAAGGACATCTGGCCGACCAACGACGAGATCCGCACCCTGATCGACGCCCATGTGCATTCCGACATGTTCCGCCGTCGCTATGCCGACGTCTACGCGGGTGACGAGCGCTGGCGGAAGATCGAAGTGACCGGCGGCGAGACGTACGGCTGGCCGGCTGATTCCACCTATATCCAGAACCCGCCATATTTCGCCGGAATGACCATGCACGCGGTCCCGCCCGAGGACATCACGAGGGCGCGGGCGCTGGCGGTGTTCGGCGATTCGATCACGACCGATCACATCTCGCCGGCGGGGGCGATCAAACCGGACAGCCCTGCTGGCCGCTACCTCCTGGAGCGCAATGTCCCGCGGGGCGAGTTCAACAGCTACGGCGCTCGGCGCGGCAATCATGAAGTGATGATGCGCGGCACCTTCGCCAACATCCGCATCCGCAACCGGATGCTGGACAATGTCGAGGGCGGCTTCACGCGCTACGCGCCGACCGGCGAAGTCATGCCGATCTATGACGCGGCAATGCTCTACAAGCAGGACAATCGTCCGCTCGTGATCCTGGCGGGCAAGGAATATGGCACCGGAAGCTCGCGCGACTGGGCGGCGAAGGGAACCGTCCTGCTTGGCGTCCGGGCCGTCATCGCGGAGAGCTTCGAGCGAATCCACCGTTCGAACCTGGTCGGAATGGGCGTGCTCCCGCTGCAGTTCCGCGACGGGGAGAATGCCGAGAGTCTGGGCCTCGACGGCAGCGAGAAGTTCACGATCACGGGAGTTCCCGGGCTCCAGCCGCGTCAGGACGTCGAGGTCACCGCCCGCCGTCAGGATAAAAGCGAGTTCACCTTCACTGCGCGCTGCCGCATCGATACCTACAACGAGCTCGAATATTTCCGCTCTGGCGGCATCCTGCATTACGTCCTGCGGAGGCTTGCGGCGCAGTGAGCCGGTCAGCGTGACGCCAGTCGAAATCGCCGTCGAAATCGCCGGCTGGATCGGGGCGCTGCTGATCCTGTTCGCCTATCTGTTCCTGTCCGCGGGAAGGCTCACCGGGCAGTCGCTCGCCTATCAGGCGATGAACGTGGTCGGGGCCGCAGGCTTCGTGATCAACGGCTGGTGGCACGGCGCCTTGCCGTCGGCGTCGCTGAACGTGTTATGGCTGTTGATTGGAGCGGTCGCATCATGGCGAATAATGAAGAAACGAGGATCGTCGACCTCAGCCATGTGATCGAGCATGGCATGACGACCTACAAGGGGCTTCCGGGCCCGCACATCTGCGATTTCTGGACGCGCGAAGGTTCAGCCGAGAATTACGACGACGGGTCCAGCTTCCAGATCGGACGGATCGACATGGTCGCGAATACAGGCACCTATCTCGACAGCCCCTTCCATCGCTACGCCGATGGCGCGGATCTTGCGGAACTGCCGCTGAATTCTCTCGCGGAATTGCCCGGCATCGTCATCCGGCGGCCGTGGGAGAACGGGATCGAGATCGGCCTGGCAGGCATGGAGGGCCTCGACGTCCACGGTATGGCGGTGCTTTTCCAGACCGGCTGGGACCGTCACTGGAGGACCGATCGCTACGGCGAGGAACACCCCTATCTAACCCGCGAGGCCGCGGAATGGCTGGTCGCCAATGGTGCCGCTCTGGTCGGGATCGACAGCTACAACATCGACGACACGCGCGTTCGCGCGCGGCCGGTTCACACCAAGCTGCTCGCGGCTGATATACCGATTTGCGAACATATGACGGCCCTTGGCAGCCTGCCCGATGCGGGATTCCGTTTCTCCGCCGTGCCGCCAAAGATTTCCGGAATGGGCACCTTCCCGGTTCGCGCTTACGCCGTGCTCGGCTGAGCCAAAGCGGCCGCGAGCCAATCCGGGATCAAAGCGCCGCTCAAATCTTCGACGCGCCGATGTTCGACGGAGAGGCCAAGTTCGCGATAGTGGATGCGCGAGCGGGGGCCAGGATCGTCCGTCTGCACCACGACCAGCCGGCGATTGACCTTCTGCCGCCAGTTCATGCGCGCCGTATTTTCCTGGCCGACGAAGCAACCCTTTGTGAAGCTGACGCCGTTCAGCTCGGCCGCATTGCACTCGAGCCAGAGCAGGTCGCCGAGCTCCGCGCTGCCCTCGCACACGCCGAGGCGCAGGCGATGCTCGAGCCAGCCTGCGGCCGGTTCCTCCGCCGGGCCGATCCAGCGACTGCCAAGGCCTGGCAGGCGCGGGTCCGGCGTGCTCCCGTCGCCCGGCGACCAGTGAACGGCGAGGCCTTCGTCGCGCTCAATCCGGATCGGCCGGCGAAGGCGATAGAGGCCGAGCCGCTTGATCAGCTCCTCGACCGCGTCCGCTTCGCAATCGATCAGCAAGTCGTCCGCATCCGGCCAGACGATGAAGTCAAACATGCATTTGCCTTGCGGCGTCAGCAGGCCCGCCCACACGGGCAGGGCGCCGCTCACGTCGCTGGTGATAAGTCCCTGCAGGAAGCCCCGCACGTCCTCTCCAGAGAGACGAACGATGGCGCGATCGGTCAGGGTGGTTGCCGGCATGATCATCAGTTAGGGAGCGGTCCGTGGCTTCGCAAACGCTGACCATCCGCCGGCCGGACGACTGGCACGTGCATTTGCGCGATGGCGAGATGCTTCGCCGGGTCGCGCGCTACACCGCGAGGCAGTTTTGCCGGGCGATCGTCATGCCCAATCTCGTCCCACCGGTGACAAGCGTGGACGCCGCTGCAGCCTATAGGGATCGCATCAGGGAAGCGGCTGGCGAGGGCTTCGAACCGCTGATGACGTGCTACCTCACGGACGAGGCCGATCCCGCGGAGATCGCGCGGGGCTTCGAGGAGCGCATCTGGATCGCGGCCAAGCTCTATCCGGCTGGCGCGACGACCAATTCCGCATCCGGCGTGACGGAGATAAAACGCATCTACCCGGCCCTGGAGCGCATGCAGTCGATCGGCATGGTCCTGTGCGTGCATGGCGAAGTCACCGACCCGGAAATCGACGTTTTCGACCGCGAAGCCGTATTCATCGATCGCGTCCTGAGCGGCGTCGTCCACGATTTTCCGGATCTGAAGGTTGTGTTCGAGCACATCACGACCAGCGAAGCCGCTCAGTTCGTCCAGGGCGCGGGCGACAACATCGCAGCTACGGTCACGCCGCAGCATCTCATCATCAACCGCAACGCGATCTTCGCGGGTGGATTGAGGCCGCACGCCTACTGCCTCCCCGTCGCGAAGCGGGAAAAGCACCGCCTCGCCGTTCGCGCTGCGGCGACGTCGGGTTCGCCGAAATTCTTCCTGGGCACCGACAGCGCTCCGCATTCGCGCGAAGCGAAGGAATCTGCCTGCGGATGCGCCGGCATCTTCAATGCGCCCTTCGCCCTCGAATCCTACGCGCAGGTGTTCGAAGAGGAGGATGCGCTGGATCGGTTCGAGGGGTTCGCTTCCGAGCATGGAGCACGCTTCTATGGACTGCCGCTCAACGCAGGAACCACGACCCTGGAACGCAACCAAGTCATCGTCCCGGACGAAATGGAAGGACTGGTGCCCTTCCACGCGGGGGAAACTCTCCGATGGAGGATTGCCGGCTAGCTGTCGCCGTGCCCAGTGCCGCCGATCACCGAATTGAAATGCGTTTCCAGGCGCTCGTAGCATTCGCACGCGCGCTGGCTTAGCCCTTCGCGGTCCGTGATCCGGACCACTCCGCGCCCGGTCGCGATGAGGCCGTCCTGCTCAAACGACTGGAGTACGGCGTTGACAGTCGTTCGCTGGACCCCAAGCAGGTCGGCCAGTGCCTGCTGGGTTAGCTCGATCCGGTTTCCGGTGCGGTCCTGGGCGTGCAGCAACCAACGCGCGGCCCGCTCGGGGATCGAATGGTAAGCATTGCATGCGACTGACTGCATCGTCTGGGACAGCAGGTAATCGGAAAATCGGCAGAACAGGTTGGCGATGAAAGGCGATTCCCGCTTGGCGTCTTCAAGCGCCTTCATCGGCACGCGAAGCGCCTGCCCGCCCACCAGGACGCGGGCACGTGAAAATGCAGGCGCCTGACCACAGCTGACGATCCCGCCGACTGCGCCCCTTCGCCCGATCAGGGCTGCTTCCACCGTTCGTCCGCCGCAGAGCTCGATCTCCATGGAGACCAAGGTCGGTCCGACCGGAAAGAGGCTGCTCACGACTTGTTCGCCCCGGGTCAGTGCTATGTCGCCAGTCTGGAACTCTACCATCGTCCCGAACGGCTCGATCAGCTTGCGAGCCTCGGATGAGAAGGTCGCAAGCAGGCGATTGCCCGCGAAAGCCGCATCGGTCTGCGTAAGTTCGTCTGTGATCACAGCCATTACGGCGACACAATGCGCCTTGGCCGAAGTTGATCCATCAGCCGTTGACGGCGTTTACCGCGTGAGTGCGCCCCACGAGCAGGCAATCGGCGACGAGCCGCAGAGGCGCGACATCGACCAGGCGGCCCCGCTCGTCGATCAAGTCAACGAACTTGCCGTAGATGTCGGGATATTCTCCAGGCCCGCTGTCCTCTTGGATTTCTCCATCGATCAGCAGTCGCGACCCGCCATTCTCGAGGCGGAGCGTCGTTCCTTCGGCAGCGGTGACTGCGATCGTCCATTCTTCGCCCTCGGTGCGCCGCCAGTCGAGGCTGGCACTTAGCGGACCGTCCGCTTCCGGGCTTCCGAAGCGAACCTCGGCGGCGATCGGTGTCTGGGCATTCGCGGGGATGCTGAGGTCGGCAGCCTCGACGAAAAGCTCGCCCGGGAAGATCCTGGTCGCGATCGAAAAAGCGTTGATGCCCGGGTCGAACACGCCGAACCCGCCCGGCTCCCAGATCCAGCGCTGGCCAGGATGCCATTTATGCACATCCTCGTGCCACAGGATCTCCATCGAAGCGATGCGCTTGCCCGCGAGTACCTTGGCCGCGGCTTCCACCGTCGAATGGTGCTGCGCGTGCCACGTCGTCATCAGGGTGAGCTGCCGGGCCTCGGCAAGGCAGGCGAGATCGTTGATTTGTGCGAGCCCAGCCGTCGGCGGCTTTTCCAGCAGGCAGTGGAGCCCGGCAAGAATGCACTCGCGCGCAATCTCGTAACGAGGACCGGGCGGAGTGGTTATTGACACCGCCTCGAGCCCGTCGACCGAGCGGATCAGCTCGCGCCAGTCGGTAAAGGTTTTTTCCACACCCTGACCGGAGCGGCTAGACGTCGCGACCAGCTCAAGCCGCGGATTGCCCTCGATTGCCGGCACATGCTGGTCCTCGGCGATCTTTCCGAAGCCGAGAATGGCGATCCTGATTGGCCGCATCAGGGCTTCAAACCTTCGACATAGGCCCGCGCCTTGGCCGCCGTCTCCTCAGCTGTCTGGCCCGGCTTGTACAAACCGCCGCCCAGCCCAAAGCCTGTTGCCCCCGCATCGAGCCAGGACCGCATGTTGTCGGGCCTGATTCCGCCAACCGGCAACACCGGCACCTCCTTGGGAAAGACCGCGAGTTGCGCCTTCAGCACCGCCGGGCTCGCCGCTTCAGCCGGGAAGAGCTTCAGCGCCGTGGCGCCCGCGTCGAGCGCCCGGAATGCTTCGGAGGGCGTGAAATAACCGGGCGTGCAGACGAGCCCCTCGGAAGCGGCTGCGGCGATGACATCTCTATCGGTATTGGGCGAAACGATAAGGTGCCCGCCCGCTGCGCGTACATCTGCGACTTGATGCGGCTTGAGCACGGTGCCGGCGCCCACTAGCGCGCGGTCGCCAAGGCTCTCCGCAAGCCGCTCGATGCTCTTCAGCGGCTCCGGCGAATTGAGGGGCACTTCGATGATCCGGATGCCGTTCTCGAACAGCGCCTGCCCGATTTCTACTGCCTCGTCGGGCGTCACCCCCCGGATGATCGCCACCAGCGGGCATTCCCCGAGGTACAGCTGCAAGCGATCCAGTGCACTCATCTCAGATCATCTCCGCCAGTTTGCCGATTCCGGCCAGGAAGCAGCGCTCGCCGTCGAGCTCGATCGCCTCCCGCTTGGCCTCGCGAATGGCGGCGGCATAGAGCGATGTGAGTTCCGGACGGCCCATGACCACGACCTGAGCGGCCAGCGGCTCGGAAAGCCCGATGCGAACATCGGTGCCGATCAGGAGACCGCTCGTATAGGATGCGGCATCACTCGACTCCGCCTTGCCGAGCAGGACCCGAGCGCGGACTGTGAACAGTTCCGCGGTCACCTCGGCGCTGTCGAGGCCGTCGCGCACTCCACGGCAGAAGGTTTCTCCGACCTCGACTTTGCCGCGCAGCAGGTCGCTCAAGATGCTGTGTTCCTTGAGCAGGTTGAACAATTCCCCGGTCATGACCGTGCGGAACGTCTCGATCTGGCGGTGGCGAACCAACGCCCACTTATTGTGGGTACCGGGATGGCAGACGAGCGCCGTCGGATCGATCAATTCGGCAGCGATGGCGCCGACCAGCTGCACTTCTTCGCCGCGCATGACGTCGGCCCGGCCGTCGCGATTCAAGGAAACGCCTGGAACTATCGCTTCCCGCTTGCCGGGCCATGCGAGCCCGCGCGCAAGCTCCTCGATGCCTGCGGGACAAGGAACATAAGGCGCTTCGACCCAGCCGCGATTGGAGCCGATCATTCCGGCAAGCAGGAGGGGCTTGTCGCCAAGCCGCGCGCGGATGTCTCCGACCGCCTCCTCGAACCCGCCGGAGGGCACGGACAAGATGCCCTTTCCGTCCTCGAACTCGTCGACGCACTTGCCCGAAGCGTCGAGCAGGTACGCGCGGCGATTGGTCGTGCCCCAATCCGCAGCGATGAATCCGTCGCGCCACATGCTTGCGCCCATGACGTCAAGAACATTGCGGAGGCAACCTTGCTCCCGGTTTTCTTTTCGGGCGGCGGGGCTATCGCAGGGCCATGCCATCCGAATCGCCTGTGGCCTGCGTTGCCGACGTTCACGCCGCGCTCGGGGAAGGCCCCGTCTGGGTCCAGCGTGAGCGCGGCGTCTACTGGGTGGACATCAAGGGAAAGAAAATCTTTCGTCTCGATGACCAGGGCGGATTGCGCCAATGGACGACGCCCATGCGAGTGGGATCGCTCGCCCCGCGAACCGGCGGAGGCTTCATCGCAGGAACCGAGGATGGCATTGCCGATGTGAGCCTCGACGGCGATCGCTACGACGTCCTGTTCCGGCCGGAAGAGCATTTGCCCGAGAACCGCTTCAACGACGGAAAGGTCGATCGTCGCGGACGCTTCTGGGCCGGCACCATGGACGATCGCGAGCGCGAAGCGAGCGGCACGCTGTACGTGCTTGAAGCCGGAAACGTGCCCGCCGCGGTAGACACAGGCTACAACGTCACCAACGGGCCCGCATTCAGCCCGGCGGGCGACATCATGTACCACAATGATTCCGCGCGGCAGGTCACCTATGCCTTCGACATTGGCGGCGACGGAAAGGCGGTGAACCGGCGCGTATTCCTTCAGTTCGGACCTGGCGACGGTTACCCCGACGGCATGACCGTGGACGAGGAAGGCTGCCTCTGGATTGCGTTCTGGGACGGCTGGGCGGTCCGGCGTTATTCTCCCGCCGGCGAGTGGCTGGAGACCATCCGCATGCCGGTTGCCCGACCGACCAGCTGCGTCTTCGGCGGGATCGATCTCGACCGCATGTACATCACTTCGGCAAGCATCGGGCTCGACGAAGATGCGCTCAAGATGCAACCAAATGCTGGCGGCTTGTTTATGGTCAAACCGGGCGTGCGGGGTTTGGCCGACGTGCCCTTTGCCGGCTGACGAGAGACGCAGGAGACTGAGTCATCGCCAATTTCATGTTTGCAACGGGGATCGAGAACAGCATCCCCACCATCGACCACGGAAAGACCCGCGTGGACGAGATGGAGGTCTGCGGCCACTACGAACGGTGGCGCGAGGATTTCGACTGCGTCCAGGAAATCGGGATCAACTACCTGCGCTACGGGCCCCCTTTGTACCGGACCTGGCTCGGCCCGAATAAGTTCGATTGGGAGTTTACCGACATCACCTTCGCGGAGCTGAAGCGCCGCGACATCACGCCCATCGTCGACCTTTGCCACTTCGGCGTTCCCGATTGGATCGGCGACTTCCAGAACCCCGATTTCCCGCGGCTTTTCGCCCATTATTGCGGAGAGTTCGCCGAGCGCTTCCCGTGGGTGCAGCTCTACACCCCGATCAACGAGATGTTCATCTGCGCGGTCTTCTCGGCGAAATACGGCTGGTGGAACGAGCAGAAGAAGGACGACACCTCTTTCGTCACCGCGCTCAAGCATCTCGTCAAAGCCAATATCATGGCCATGATCGAGATCCTGAAGCGCCGCCACGATGCGATCTTCATCCAGTCGGAATCGTCGGAATATTACCACGCCGACAGCCCCGCCGCGATCGGGCGCGCGGAAGTCCTCAACCAGATGCGCTTCCTCTCGCTCGACCTCAATTACGGGCGGCGCGTCGACAGCGGGATGTACGAATATCTGCTCGATAACGGGATGACCCGGGAGGAATATAACTGGTTCCTCGAGCATCGCCTGAAGCAGCACTGCATCCTAGGCAACGACTATTACATGCTGAACGAGCATCGCGTGTTCGCCGACGGCCATACCGTCGCCGCGGGCGAGGTCTTCGGCTACTGCGAGATCACCCGACAATATTACAATCGCTACCGCGTCCCGGTCATGCATACGGAGACCAACCTGTGGGAGGGTCCGCATGGCGACGAAGCCGTCAAATGGCTGTGGAAGGAGTGGGCCAACGTCCTTCGCCTGCGCAACGTCGGGATCCCGACCGTCGGTTTCACCTGGTATTCGCTGACCGATCAGGTGGATTGGGACACCGCGCTTCGCGAGAAGAACGGCAACGTCAATCCGCTCGGCCTGTTCGATCTCGACCGAAAGATCCGCAACGTCGGGCGCGCGTACAAGCAGCTGATCGCCGACTGGCGCAACGTGCTTCCAGCGCAGAGCGTCTGTCTTGTCGTTCCGATCAAGAAGATCGGTGAGCATCCGGATGCCGTGGATGAAGAGGACGACGCGGCGGGCCGCGAGTTCGGAGCGCGCGACTCCCAGGTAAGCAAGGCGCAACGTGACTGAGCTGAAAATCGCCCGCATCGAGGTCTTCCACGTGCCGCCGCGCTGGCTCTTTTGCCGCGTCGAGACGGAAGACGGGGCCGTCGGCTGGGGCGAGCCCAGCCTCGAAGGTCATGCGGAGGCGGTCGATGGGGCGTTCGAGGCGATCCGCGACCGGTTCATCGGCCATGACGCCCGCCGCATCGAGGACATCTGGCAGATCGCCTATCGTGGCGGCTTCTATCGCGGCGGCCCGGTCCTCATGTCCGCGCTCGCGGGTTTCGAGCAGGCGCTTTGGGATTTGAAGGGCAAGGCCGTCGGCCTGCCGGCGTGGGAAATGCTGGGCGGCCGAGTTCGGGATCGCGTCCGCGCTTATGCATGGATCGGCGGCGACCGCCCGCACGAGATCGCCGACGCAGCTGAGGTGCGCCGCAACCAGGGCTTTTCCGCGGTGAAGATGAACGCGACCGCCGAGCTCGACTGGATCGGCACGCCGAAAATCTTCGACGAGGTCGTGAAGCGCGTCGAAGCCGCGCAGGGCGTCGGCATGGATGTAGGGCTGGACTTCCACGGCCGCGTGCATCGGCCGATGGCAAAGCAGCTCGCGAAGGTGCTGGAGCCTTTGGGGCTGCTCTTCATCGAGGAGCCTTTGCTTTCGGAGAACCCGGAAGGGTTGGCGCAGATCGCAGAGCTGGTCAGCACGCCAATCGCGCTGGGCGAACGGCTTTTCACGCGCTGGGACTTCAAGCCGTTCTTCGAAAAGGGCGCGGTCGACATCATCCAGCCGGACCTCAGTCATGCCGGGGGAATCCTCGAATGCCGCAAGATCGCGGCCATGGCGGAAGCCTATGACATCGCCGTCGCGCCACACTGCCCGCTGGGCCCGCTTGCCCTCGCTTCCTGTCTCCAGCTCGCGGCCTGCACGCCAAATGTCGCGATCCAGGAAATGAGCCTCGGCATCCACTACAACACCGGCGGCCACGACCTTCTCAACTTCACGACCACGCCTGAGGTGCTGACCCCCGAGGGCGGTTATCTCGCGGTCCCGACCAGGCCCGGCCTCGGCATCGATATCGACGAGGCGGCGGTGCGGAAGGCGGACAAGGATCGGCATCGGTGGCGCAACCCGATCTGGCGCCAGCACGACGGCAGTTTCGCCGAGTGGTAGTTCCCCGGCGAAGGCCGGGGTCCAGTCCAGGAAAAAGAGTCTGGGCTCCTGCCTTCGCAGGAGCACTCAATTTAGTGGCACTTGAAGCGTTCGAACGGCTCCAGGCAGGATTTGCAGCGCCACTGCGCCTTGCAGGGCGTGGAACCGAAGCGGCTGACTTCCTCCGTATCGGCCGAGCCGCACAAGGGGCAGATCGCCGTCGCTGAGGGATCCGGCGGTGAGATTCCGTACGCGTGCAGCCGCTCACGCCCGCGCTCGCTGATCCATTCGGTCGTCCATGGCGGAAACAGCACCCGCTCGATGTGGACATCCTGGTATCCGGCCGCGTCCAGCGCGTCGCGGATGGCAAGCTCGATCGCTGTCGTTGCTGGGCAGCCCGTGTATGTCGGGCTGATCCTTACCCGGGGTGGATCCTCCGCGAAGCCGCGCACGATACCGAGGTCGGTGATCGAGATGACCGGGATCTCCGGGTCCATCACCTCTTCCAGCACGGCCATCACGGCCGCTTCGTCGATGCGGGTCCCCACCTGGCTCATGGCGGCAATATTACACGCGTTCGAGAGCGAGCGCGATTCCCTGGCCTACGCCGATGCACATGGTGGCAAGCGCGAGCTTTCCCCCGTTTCGCTGCAGTTCCTCGGTTGCAGTCAGCGCGAGGCGCGCACCCGACATTCCGAGCGGATGACCGAGCGCGATGGCGCCGCCGTTCGGATTGACCTGGCTCGCATCGTCGGGAAGGCCCAGCTGGCGCATCACGGCGAGCCCCTGCGCTGCGAACGCCTCGTTCAACTCGATAACGTCGAAGTCGCCGATCTTGAGGCCGAGGCGCTTCATGAGTTTCTCGGAAGCAGGCGCCGGACCAATCCCCATGATGCGCGGCGGCACACCTGCGACGGCAGCGCCGAGGACGCGTGCGCGCGGTGTGAGACCATTGCGCTTCGCGGCTTCTTCTGACGCGATGACAATCGCCGCCGCGCCGTCATTGACGCCCGATGCATTGCCTGCGGTGACCGAGCCGTCGGGGCGCACGATCGGCCTCAGCTTGCCGAGCGCTTCGATCGTCGTCTGACGCGGATGCTCGTCACGGTCGACAATGACCGGATCGCCCTTGCGCTGCGGGATCTCGACCGCGACGATTTCCGCCGCCAGCCGCCCGTTGGCCTGTGCTTTTGCAGTCTTCTCCTGGCTGCGGAGGGCGAAGGAATCCTGGTCGGCGCGGCTGATCTGGAAGTCCTGCGCGACATTCTCTGCAGTGCTCGGCATCGTGTCGTCGCCATAGGCGTGCTTCATCTTGGGATTGACGAAGCGCCAGCCGATGGTCGTGTCGTAAATCTCGGCATTGCGGTCGAATGCGCTCGTCGCCTTGGGCATGACGAACGGCGCGCGACTCATGCTCTCGCTGCCGCCGGCGATGATCAGGTCGGATTCGCCGCCGCGGATTGCGCGCGCGGCCATCGCCACGGCATCCAGCCCGGATCCGCAAAGGCGATTCAACGTCACGCCGCCCGAGCTGTCGGGAAGCCCCGCGAGCAGTCCCGCCATGCGCGCCAGGTTGCGATTATCCTCGCCCGCCTGATTGGCGCAGCCGAGGATCACGTCGTCGAGCTCGCTCCAGTCGACGCCCGGATTGCGGTCGATCAAGGCCTTGATCGGGATCGCGGCGAGGTCGTCGGCTCGGATCGACGAGAGCGCGCCGCCGTAACGTCCGATCGGAGTGCGGACATAGTCGCAGATAAAAGCGTCAGTCATTCATTCTCCTCGTCATCGCGAGCAGCGAAGCGACGTGGCGATCCAGCTGGATTGCTTCGCTTCGCTCGCAATGACGGCCAGTGAAACCTTAAATCACCCCGCGCCGCATCTGGTCGAGCTCGATGCTCTCGAACAGAGCCTTGAAATTGCCCTCGCCGAAGCCTTCGTTGCCCTTGCGCTGGATGATCTCGAAGAAGATCGGACCGATCACGTTCTGAGTGAATATCTGCAGCAAAAGGCCTTGCCCCTCCGTCGGGGCGCCATCCATCAGGATACGGCGGCTCTCAAGCTCGGCTATGCTTTCTTCGTGTCCCTGGATGCGCTCCGGAAGAAGCTCGTAATAGGTGTCGGGCGTGTCCTGGAAGGGAATGCCCCGGCCGCGCAGGATGTCGACGCTCTTGTAGATGTCGACGCTGCCCAGCGCGATGTGCTGGATGCCCTCGCCCTTATATTCGCGCAGGAACTCCTCGATCTGACTCTTGTCGTCCTGGCTCTCGTTGAGCGGGATGCGGATCTTGCCGCAGGGCGACGTCATCGCCTTTGAGAACAGGCCCGTCTGCTTCCCCTCGATGTCGAAATAACGGATCTCGCGGAAGTTGAAGAGCTTCTCGTAGAATTCCGCCCACACCGACATGCGCCCGCGGTGCACATTGTGCGTCAGGTGATCGACGTAGGTGAGCTTCGAATCCGCGTCTGCCATCCGTTGCTGCCAGTCCGGATGAAACTCGAAGTCGACGTCGTAGATCGATCCCTTGTCGCCATAACGATCGACGAAGAACAGCCGCGATCCGCCGATGCCCTCGATAGCCGGGATGTCGAGCTCGCCGTCGCCGACCTTCACCTCGACATTGGCCGCGCCAAGCTTGAGCGCGCGCGCGTGCGCCGCTTTCGCGTCCTTGACCCGAAACGCCATCGCGCACGCGCTGGGGCCATGATCCCGGGAATAGTCCTCGGCGTAGCTTCCGGGCTCGGCATTGATGATGAAGTTGCAATCGCCCTGCTTGTGCAGGGTGACGTTCTTGCTCTTGTGCCGGGCGACTTCCGGGAAGCCCATCTTCGTGAACAGCGAGCGCAGCAGCTCGATATCGGGCGCGGTATATTCGACGAACTCGAAACCGTCGGTACCCATGAGGTTCTCGAGGCCCAATGGGCTCTTCTCGGCAACTTGCGTGGCCATGATGTCGGAATCTCCTGTGATTGCGCGCCATCTGCGCTTCAGTCGTTTGCTTTGCAAGGCGGGCGCTGGGGCAAATCCGGATGGCCGCGTGGGCGTTCGAGTGCGCACGCTGGGACATGGGGGATAGGTTTTCATCGGCAGCGTGGGCGCAGTTGTCGACCGGTACGGCTCTCCTGTTTTTGGCGCAGTCCGCCGGAGGACAAAGCATTGAACCGCGTGCTTATTCCCCCGCGCCGGTTGGCACCAACTTCGTGATCGCCGCTTATTCCGAATCGCACGGCGCCATACCGGTCGATCCTGCGCTCCCGCTCAGCGACATCGATCTCAAGGTCCGGGCCATACTTCTCGCCTACGCGCGATCCTTTGCACTGTACGGCAAATCGGCGAAGTTCGATGTCATCCTTCCCGTCGCCGATTTGAACGGCACCGCCACCTTTCATGGCGAACCGGTCGAAAGAAAGGTTGATGGGATCAGCGACCCCCTGATGCGGGTCACGGTCCTGTTTCACGGCGCTCCCGCAATGAACGCCGCGCAGTTTCGGTCCTATCGCCAGGATCTTCTGCTTGGCGCGAGCGTCCAGATTTCCGTTCCCGTCGGGCAATATGACGAAGGACGATTGCTGAATCTCGGTGGCAATCGATGGGCCATAAAGCCGGAGCTCGGCGCCGCGAAAAGTTGGGGCCGCTGGACCGTTGAAGCTGCAGGTGGCGCGACGTTCTACACGGCGAACACGGATTTCTTCGGCGGGCACAAAAGAACACAAAAGCCGATCTACTCCGCGCAGAGCCACCTCATCTACAACCTGTCTCCAGGCGCGTGGATTGCGGCCAACCTCAGCTGGTTCGGCGGCGGCCGGACGAGCATCGACGGCATCGCGGACAACAATCTGCAGCGCAACTGGAGAGCGCGTCATCGTCGCTGCGCCACTAAATCGCCGAATCTCTTTCAAGGCCAATGCGAGCACCGGGGTTTCCACGCGCACCGGCAATAATTTCGACCTCTTCGGCGTCGGACTGCAGTATCGCTGGGGCGCTGGAATTTAGGAGGTGACGCGATGGACACGCCCGAAGGCTGGATGCTGGAAGATGGCGGCAAGGCGCTGGTCCGCACCTTCAAGTTCAGGGATTTCAGCGAGGCGTTCGCCTTCCTGACCCGCGTGGCTCTCCACGCCGAGAAGGTCGACCATCATCCCGAGTTCACCAGTGCCTGGAACCGCGTCGATTTCCGCCTGACCAGCCACGACGCCGGCGGAGTCACCGATCGCGACCGCAAGCTCGCGGAAGCGATAAATACGCTGAGCTAGGCCGCCTCCTCACCGGCATCCCATTCGGGCTCGAACCGCAGCAGGTCGCCCGGCTGGCAGTCGAGCACGGCGCAAATTGCCTCGAGGGTCGAGAAGCGAATGGCCCGCGCCTTCCCGGTTTTCAGGATCGACAGGTTGGCGAGCGTAATGTCGATTCGTTCGGCAAGCTCGGTCAGGGTCATCCGCCGCTCGTGCAGCAGGTCGTCGAGCTTGACGGCGATCGCCATGTCAGATCGTTCCTTCGAGGTCTTCGCGCATGAGCGTGCCTTCGGCGAACACGCGCGCGAGGACGAACATCAGGATGACCGCAAGCCAGCCGCTCGTCGAAAAGCCCGCATCGAGGTGGAGCGGGAATTCCTTGGATGCGATGGCCTTGCCGATGCCGCCGATGACCATGCTCAGCAACTGGAGCGCGAGCAGGGCCCAGGCGATCGCCTGGAGGCGATAGGCGTTGGCGGCGACGAACGGATCGCCGCGGCTGACCGTCTCGACCATCCTCAGCAGGCGCTTAAGGATGAGGTGGTTGATCGGCACGGCGATCAGGCCAAGCGCTGCGATGGCGCGAAGCCCGATCATGATGGGCTGGGCCTCCGTGCCCGCGGGCACGTCGATCGCTCGCCTGAACCATGATTCGTTGACGAAGGTGAACGCCAGCAGCCCCAGGACGGCCGCGCCGTACAGCCAATTGAGGATGACGAGGATGCGAAGGCTGATCCACGCGATCGGCAAGGTGGCGGATTGATGTTTCATCGCGGTCTCCACGAATCAATATCGATAAACGATATGCTTATTATCGTTTTTCGGCAAGAGCTGTAATTCCGTGGTGCGGTTGGACGAAGCCGGTTAGGCAATGCAGGTGAAAGCGTTGAATGCCCTTGGTGCGCTCGCCCTCGTCGTGTCATCCGGTGCGGCTGGAACGTCGATCCTGTTCGCCGGGAGCAACTGGGCGGCGATCGACCGGGGTCCGACATGCGAGGCGCTCAGCCGATCGCTTCGTGTCGCGACCAAGGGCAAGGTCCAGGCCAACGCCGGTTTCGCATTTACCGCCGACCGCAAGCGCTGGGGCGAGTTCCACGCAAGGCTGAGCAGAGTTCCTCGGGCGGGCTCCAGCGTCATGCTGACCGTCGGTGAGGAGCAGTTCCTTCTGGTCTCCCGCGGAGACTGGGCATGGAGCCGGGGCCCCCTGCAGGAACAGGCTATCATCGCCGCCGCCAGGGCCTCGTCAGGGATGAGGGTGGAGGCGAGGGACGGCGCCGGGCGACGCTTCGTCGATCCCTATGCTTTGGCGGGCGCTCCCACGGCGATCGATGCAGCGGCGGCGGCCTGTGCTGGCAAAATCGACTGATCTCACCTAGATAAGCGCCTCGCCATGAGCGCCGACACCAATTTGATGCCTATCCCGGGGGCCGTCGATCCTGTGCCTGTCGCACGGGCCGCAGTCCCGCGCGCCGATGGCCTGGTCGAGCTTGTGGGGCTGCCGAGGGAAAAGATTCGTGCCGAGTTCGAGGCGGCCGGACTGGAACCGAAGCAGGCGAAGCTGCGCGCGAAGCAGGTCTGGCACTGGATCTACAATCGCGGCGTCACCGACTTCTCGGCGATGAGCGACATTGCCAAGGGCCAGCGTCCCTGGTTCGCCGAGCGCTTCGCGATTTCACGGCCCGAGGTCGTCGAGGCGCAGGTCTCGTCGGACGGCACGCGCAAATGGCTGCTGAAGACCCATGACGGCCATGATTTCGAGATGGTCTTCATCCCCGATGCCGATCGCGGGACCCTGTGCGTGTCGAGCCAGGTCGGCTGCACGCTGAACTGCCGCTTTTGCCACACGGGGACGATGCAGCTCGTTCGCAACCTCGAACCGGCGGAGATCGTCGGTCAGGTGATGCTCGCGCGCGACGCGCTCGGCGAATGGCCCAGCCAGCCCGAGGGCCGGATGCTGACCAATATCGTCATGATGGGCATGGGCGAGCCGCTGTACAATTTCGACAACGTCCGCGACGCGCTGAAGATCGTCATGGACGGCGACGGTCTGGGCCTGTCGCGACGCCGCATCACGCTGTCTACCAGCGGCGTCGTTCCCATGATGGCCCGCGCAGGCGAGGAGATCGGGGTCAATCTCGCGGTCTCGCTGCACGCGGTGACCAAGGAGATCCGCGACGAGATCGTGCCTTTGAACCGCAAGTACGGGATCGAGCAGTTGCTCGAGGCCTGCGCGGCTTATCCGGGTGCGAACAATGCACGCCGCATCACGTTCGAATATGTGATGCTCAAGGACAAGAACGACACTGACGAGCATGCGCGTGAGCTCGTGCGCCTGATCCGCCGGTACCGCCTGCCGGCGAAGGTGAACCTGATCCCGTTCAATCCCTGGCCCGGGGCGTCCTATGAATGCTCGGACCCGGACCGCATCAGGGCGTTCAGCAACATCGTCTTCGAAGCGGGCATCTCCGCGCCGGTGCGAACGCCCCGCGGCCGCGACATCGACGCTGCCTGCGGCCAGCTGAAAACCGCGGCCGAGCGCAAGCGCAGGGCGAAGGTCCCGTCGGCCGCCTGATCGCTGCCGTTCGTCGAAGATAACATTGCTACTGTTGTTAACTTCCGGCAAAGCCGCGGCGGCTTTTCAGGGGATTCTTCACATGCGTATGTGTCTGATTGCGTTGACTTTGTCGTGTGCGCTTTCTGCTTGTGCAACCACTCAGCAGGCGAGCCAGTCGTCGGCCGAGGAATGCAGCCTGGTGGACCAGGATGCGACCGGCACCAAGATCACCAAGAAGCAGGAATGCAACGACTCCTCCGGCTCCCAGGGCGCCGCCGCTCCCCAGCGCTGACGCCCGGCTACAAGGCGAGCAAAGATTCGGGCGTCAATCCAAGGACCTGCTCGATCGTCTCGTTGAGCGAGCTTGATACCAGGTAGCGAGGCTGGAAGGCGTCGTGTTTGTAGGGCGTGTTCACGGCCCGCTCGACGGAGAACGGCAGGCGGTCCACTTCCTCGCTTTCCAGGCTGAAATGCGCCTCGCCGAAGCTGGACGCGAGGCCTGCGCCAAGGATCTTCAGCTCGCCGCGTTCCCGCGCGAGACCGAACTCGACGCTGTGCCAATAGATACGGGCAACGCGATGCCCCTCGCCGGCAGCGATCGCGGCTGTCCCCAGCCGCCCGACATGCTCGACCATCTCGGCGAAGTCGTGGTGCGCCAGCATCGGGATGTGGCCGAACATGTCATGGAAGCAGTCGGGCGCTTCGAGATAGTCGAGCTGCTCGCGCTTGCGGATGAAATTGCCGACCGGAAACACGCGTTCGCTCAGCATCGCGAAGAAGATGTCGTCGGGCACCAGGCCGGGAACGGCGACCGTTTTCCAGCCCGTGCGCGGCTCGAGGATCGCGTTCAATCCTTCGACGTCGGGCACGCCGGGGTGCGACAGGCGCAGCAGGTCGATACCGTCGAGGAAGGCCGACACGACGCGCGACCCGAGTAGTTCCACCTGCCGCGCGAACAGCAGGTCCCACACCTCATGATCCTCTGCCGTGAACGCCTCCCAGGATTGCGGGACGACATAGTCCCGCCAGCGTTCCGCGGGCCGGTCTTTTGTTGTCGTCTCCTGAAACATGCGAAGTCCCTTCCGATGGCAATAAAAAACCCGCCGGGCGGTTGCCGAGCGGGTCGAGGTTGGTCGTCTGAACTAGGCGCGCGTCAGCCGATCCCAACCTCGTCGGGATAATAATAAACGGCGCTGATCGTGCGGCGGGTCATTGCGCTTCCGTATCTCAGGTTACGGCTGAACGATCAATGACCCGCTTCGATCCGGTCACTCAGATGAAGAAGTCGCTCTGGGACATCGTCGCGCCCACGTAGCGGACGTAGAAACTGAAATCGACGACGCCGTCGCCATCGGTGTCAGCCGTGACCTGATAATCCGCAAGAGTCTGGCCGCCGATGCTCCCGAACCCCACCTGCGCATAGTTCAGCACGCCGATCTGGCCGTTGTTCGACCCGTTGGCCCAGACGAAGTGCTGCTGTCCCGCGACATTTGCATTCGCGTCGAAGCCGGTCAGGTCGATCTTGTCGGCTCCCTTGTCGAACTGGGCGACAAAGGTGAAATCGCCTGGATCGGTCAGGAAGACAAAGGTGTCGGCGCCGGTGCCGCCCGTTAGGACCGTGTTGTACCCGGCCACCAACCGGTCGTTGCCGGCCCCGCCGTCCAACCGGTCCTGATACTGGTTGAACTCGGTAGTTTTGCCGTTATCGGGGCCCGCCACGAGAATGTCGTCGCCATCGCCGCCCGACATCTGATCGTTGCCGCCTCCGCCGGTGATGCTGTCGTTCCCGGCGCCGCCACTCAGGTCGTCATCACCGGAGCCGCCGGTGATCGTGTCGCCTCCGCCATCGCCGACGACCCTAAAATTGATGATCTGATGGCTGAGGTCGATGGTGTCCGCGCTGCTAGTACCGTCGATCTCCTCGAAGCCCCGCGCCACGCCGATCTGCAAGCCGGTGACCGCACTCGTGATTATGATGTCCGAGCCTGCGCCACTCGAGTCCGATACGAGAACCCCCGCGCTGATTCCCGACAGGTTCAAAGTGTCGCTGTCGGCGCCTCCATCGAGGTCGGAAATCTCCCCCGGCAGTCCGGCGGCCAGCCAAACAAAGTCGAAACCCGATCCAGCGCGGACGATGTCCGCACCCCCATCGGTGTAGATCTGGTCATTCCGGGCAAACCGCTGATTACAAAGCGGCATGTGGGACCGCGAGATACCTCAAATATGGGAAAGAGGCCTACCGGAGCGTGAGCGTCGTCCAACGACAGCGATTAGGAACAACCTGGCTTCGCTCAAAACCTACTTGAACGAGATCGAGGCGGCGCTGGCGCTGTTCGACTACGCCGGGAAATTGGTCACATACGATGCCGATGTCCGACAGCCAGAAATAGGGCGTTGGCAGTTCATTGCGGCTCGCGACGGAGCGATGCAGCTCTATCACTTTGGACAGGCGCTAAAGGCAATCAACGGTCTTCTCGCCCGCGACCTGTCCATCGCGAAGCACGTTAAAACAAAGCTGTTGCGTGACGCTCAAACGCGGTTCGACACAGCATTTCCACATTGGCACGAAGTTCGTCAGGGCGCGGCCCATCTGGCCGACTTCAGCAAAACGCCGGACCGCGTGTCAGGACATGCCGCGCCGGTCTCTCAGATACCGTTTATTGAGTTTCGGGGCGGGGATCCGAACACGCCCATCTATGCGGCCAATAACCTTCACGGGTGCACCTATTCTTGCACCGTTGAAGGAGAGTTGTCTTTTATGATCTAAACCGCGAGACCGTTGAGGCGCTGATAGCGGTGGCGGAAACGGCCTACGACGCCTTTAAGCCCGTCAGCCGCTACACGTTTGATCTGACCTTTCCGCGCTGTCCAAAAGAGCTTCGGCCACACTTCGAAGATTGAAGTCTCCGCAGAGCGTGATCGACACAAGCTCGTCATCTCCACCGCTAACAACGCCACCGGGGAGAGACCCAGCACGCAACGCTGATCGAAGCGACCGCGCCAACGTCTCAACCTTCTGATTTTCCACCGTTCCCTCGCTGGGTTTGCGAAAGGGAACAATGCCTCCACTCTTGTTGATCATTATTGCATATGCAATGAGTGCATCCGCTCGGCCGCGTCGATTCCAGCTGTGGAGGCTGCCATGTACCGAGCTTATCCCCATCGCCGGGTCACCTCCGACTAGCTCGCCCGTTTCTCCGTGCCGCTTGCCGACTCACTCAGCCGTGCCGCGGCCGAGCTGGCCCTTTTTGCGGGCGTGGGATTCCTGTTGTTCGCGATCAACGACCTCCTCGTGGACGCCATTTATTTCGGGCGCCGGACCTGGCGGTCAGTGACCGTCTACACGCGCCACCAGCGGGCCTATGCGAGTTACTTCGTCTTCAGGAAGGACCCGGCATTCCTCGCCATCCTCGTTCCGGCATGGGACGAGGCGACCGTCATCGCCCCCATGCTGAAGTCCGCGCTCGAGCGCCTCGACTATGACAATTACCGGATCTTCGTCAGCCAGTACCGCAACGATCCGGCGACCGCCGCTGCCATTGCCACAGTGCAGGATGCGCGTGTCGAAGCCGTTACAGTCGACGTCGACGGCCCAACCACCAAGGGCGACTGCCTGAATCACCTTTACGACGCCCTGATCGCCTATGAGATCGACACGGGCCGAGTGGCCGAAGCGATAGTGCTGCACGACGCCGAGGACGTCGTCCATCCTTACGAGCTGCGCATCTTTGACGGCCTTATCGACCGCGCCGCGCTGATCCAGCTGCCGGTGCTGCCTCTGCCCAACCGCCATTCGCGTTGGATCGCCGGCCATTATTGCGACGAGTTCGCCGAAGCTCACAGCAAGGAGCTCGTCGTTCGCGAAGCTGTCGGCGCCGCCATTCCGCTGGCAGGCGTCGCCTGCGCAATTGCACGGAAACCGCTCGCCCAACTCGCTGGCGCCCAGGACGGCAAGCCATTCGCAGGCACCAGCATGACCGAGGATTATGAGCTTGGCCTTCGTCTCGGCGCCCTCGGCTACCGGACGATGTTCGTTCGCATTCCCGCCAAGCCGGGCGAGCGCGGCGTGGTGGCGAGCCGCGGGCATTTCCCGTCCACGCTTGGCGCGGCGGTCCGACAGAAGGCGCGCTGGCTCGGCGGGATCGCTCTTTCAGGCTGGGATCGGCTGGGTTGGAGCGGCGGGCTCGGCGAACGATGGATGCGGATGCGGGACCGGCGAGGTCCCTTGGCCGCTCTGCTTCTGCTGGCGGCATATGCCGCCGCCTTTCTGTGGTCGCAGATCTGGCTCGCGGAAGCGCTCGGCGCTCCCGTCCATACGCGCCTCGATGCCACGCTTGTGGCCTTGCTGACAATCAACGGCTGGTTGCTCGCCTGGCGGATATTCATGCGCGCCTGCTTCACCACGTCCGCTTACGGGCTCGGCGAGGGGCTCTTGTCGATTCCCCGCCTGATCGTCGGCAACGTCATCGCGATGCTCGCTGCCGCCCGCGCCCTCTCCTTGCATGTGGCCGGTGGCGCAACGCGTTGGGGCAAGACGCCCCACGTCTTCCCGCAAGAGATGCCGCGTTGAGGCCGTCGCTGCGTTTTCTCGTACTGGCAGCCTTCGGCTGGGCCGGCATTCGCGCGGCGACCGTTGGCGCACTGCCCGGCAGGGAGTTGTTCGCGATCGAGCCGAGCGAGGCCAAGCCGCCGCCAATCGCTCCGACTGAATTCCCGCCGATGGCGGAATATGAGGCCGAGACTCTCCCGAACCCTTCGGAGCCGCCTTGGCCTGCCACCGTCCCTTGGAGGCAAGGTCCGCAGCCGGTCGCTATCCCGGCTTATTATCTGAGCGCGCCAACCCCAGCGCCGTTGCAGCAAGCCGCCTACACAGCGATTGCACCGACGCCCCAGCCGCTCTTCTATCCGCCTGTGCCTGCGCTGGATGAATGGCCCTTGTCCCGCATCGCGGCGACGTCGATGCCGCCCATGCGGCCAGCATCGCCCGCATAATCCCCAATCGTACTGCAAAGCCGTCCCGTCGCGGCTGGGCCAAAAGCCTTGGACCGCGTCCAGCTCACGAGCTGGGCCCTGTTGCGGGGCCAGAATGGTGCGCTCGGGCCGAGCTCTCTGGGCAGTGTAGGCAATCTCGGGGGCAGCCAGGCCGGAGCACGCCTTTCGTACAATTTCACGCGGCAAATCGCAGCGACCCTCCGGACGACGAGCGATGTCGGGCGCGCGACCGGAGAGGTCGCCGCCGGAGTCCGCGTGCAGCCACTGCAGAGCCTGCCGGTGTGGTTTACGCTCGAACGACGCCAGGCCTTGAGCCGGCTCGGTGGCCGCAACGCCTTCGCCTTGTTCGTGGAAGGGGGCATCTGGCAGCGGCCGCTGCCTCTCGAATTCGCGCTCGACGCCTACCTGCAGGGGGGCGTGGTCGATTTCCGAAACCGTTATCTGTTCGTGGATGGGGGCGCCGCCGTCAGCCGTCCTGTCTACCGCCAATTCAGCGCCGGGTTCGGCGTCTGGGGAGGCGCTCAGCCCGGCGTCTATCGCGTCGATGCCGGACCGCGCATCTCGATGCAGGTCCGGCCCAACGTGCGCGTTCATCTCGACTGGCGGCAGCGGCTTGCCGGCAATGCTGCGCCCGGTTCCGGCCCTGCGGTCACTCTCGCGGGAGATTTCTAACCGCTCGCTTGGCCCTTGCCGTAGTTTGCGGCTAGGCATTCGGGCGGGCCATGGACATCTACCTTCCGATAGCGGGCCAGTCGGTCAACGCGCTCTTCATCGTGCTGCTCGGGCTCGTGGTTGGCGTGCTTTCCGGCATGTTCGGGGTCGGCGGAGGCTTCCTGACCACGCCTTTGCTCATCTTTTACGGCATTCCGCCGACGGTTGCCGTGGCTTCGGCGGCGACGCAGATCACCGGTGCGAGCGTGTCCGGCGTGATGGTGCACATGCGCCGCGGCGGCGTCGACCTGAAGATGGGCGGAGTCATGATTGCCGGCGGGCTTGTCGGCTCGGTGTTCGGCGCGGGCCTTTTCCGGATCCTGCAGGCGAGCGGACAGATCGACGTGGTCATCGGCGGTCTCTACGTGCTGATCCTGGCCTGGATCGGCGGCCTGATGCTGAAGGATGCATTGGTCGCCCTCGGCTACATATCGGGACCGCCCCCGCGGCCGCAGCAAAAGGGCCACAATCGCTGGGTCGCCTCGCTTCCCTATCGATGGCGTTTTTACAGCTCCGGTCTCTACATTTCACCCTTGGCTCCCCTCGCGCTTGGGTTCGGCGCCGGGATGCTGACCGTGCTGTTAGGCATCGGTGGCGGCTTCATCCTCGTCCCCGCGATGATCTACCTGCTCGGCATGGCCGCGCGCGTCGTGATCGGCACCAGCCTCGTCATGATCCTGGCGGTGAGCGCCGCCACGACCCTGGTCCATGCGCTGACGACGCGGTCCGTCGATATTGTGCTAGCGGCCCTGCTCCTGCTCGGCGGCGTCGTCGGCGCCCAATATGGCGCGCTTCTTACCACGCGGATGAAGCCGGACCTGCTTCGCCTCGCGCTCGCTGTGATCATCCTGATTGTCGCTGGGCGCGTCGCTCTCGGCCTGACATGGCGGCCGGACGAGATCTACTCGATCGAGTATCTGTGAGCGGCAAGCGCGCAGCCCTCCTGATCGCCATCACGGCCCCGTTCCTGATGGGGCAGGCAAAGCCTTTGTTGGTCCCCGACATCTCCGCGCGTCGGGTCGAGATTCGCTATACCTTTACCGGTGCTCAGCTGCTCCTGTTCGGAGCGATCGTCTATCCTGGCGGACGCGCACCGAGCCGCCCCGCGGATATCGTGGTCGTGCTCCGAGGCCCGGTGCAACCGATACTCATCCGCGAAAAGCAGAAGATCGCGGGAATTTGGATGAACGCGGATTCCAACCGCTTCCGGTCGGCGCCATCCTTCTACGCAGTCGCGTCGTCAAAGCCCGTTTCAGCGCTCGTCGACGACCGCACCGCCGCGATCTACGAGATGGGCCTCGACAATCTCCAGCTCTCGCCCGGGGGCGGCGCTCTGCCGGAGAAGGAAAGCCGGTTCGAGGCGGGCCTCCTGGATTTGCGTAAGCGGCAGGGACTCTATTCCGAAAATGCGCACGGCGTGGAGATCAACGAAGGCGTGCTGTACCGCGCCACCATCACCATCCCGAGCCAGGTTCCGGTGGGCACCTACACGGCCGAGACGTTCCTGGTGGACAGGGGCAAGGTGCTCGCTGCGGCGACGCGCGACATCCAGATCGACAAGTCGGGATTCGAACGATTCGTCGCGCTCGCCGCGCGCCGGCATCGCTTGATATACGGTCTCGCCGCCGTATTCCTTTCGCTCGCCATGGGCTGGGCGGCGGCGGCTCTCTTCCGCCGCCGAATGTAGGCGGCAGCCCCTGAACTAAGCCTATTTTAACCGCTTACGGGTAAGCCCGGCACCCTGTGTCGAAGTAACGGGGTGGTGAGTAGATGAACGATCAGCCTAACCTGCGTCAGTTCCTCGATGAAATGAGTAATTTCGGTGAGGAAGTGCCCGCGGCCAAGAAGACCGCCAGCGCACCGGCGCTCGCGGCCATTGGCCAGGTGGTTGAGATTGCCGGCTCCGGGTCGCAGATCCGGCTCGACGCGGCCGCGCTGAGCTCGCTGCAATCCCATTCAGACCCCTCGGTCGCTATGTCGGGACAAGTCGGCAGCCAGGTAAAGATGGTCGTCGATGGCAATTGGTTGATCGCGAACGTGCGCACGATGCGCGCTGGAGACGCGGGCGAGGTGATCGCCCACGTCGATTTCCTTGGTGAAGGCACCCGCGATACGTCCGGCACCCTCAGCCAGTTTCGCCGCGGCGTCACGCGCTACCCGATTCCAAGTTCAGAGGTTCTTCCTGTCACGACCGACGATCTTCGCGCCATTTTCGCCGCAAGCGATGAGCCGCACATCGAGATCGGCACCGTCTATCCGACCGACGACATCAGGGGTGCGCTGTACGTCGACCCGATGCTCTCGAAGCATTTCGCCGTGCTGGGCTCGACGGGTACCGGTAAGTCGACGTCGGTCGCTCTGATCCTCCACCGGATCTCCCAGCTTTCGCCCGAGGGTCACATTGTGATGATCGACCCGCACGGGGAATATTCCGCGGCGTTCAAGGGGTGCGGCGAGCTGTTCAACGTGGACAATTTGCAGCTGCCCTACTGGCTCATGAACTTCGAGGAGCATTGCGAGGTTCTGCTGACCACGCACGGCGCCGAACGGCAACGCGATGCCGACATCCTCGCCAAGTGCCTGCTTGCCGCACGCACGAAGGGCAAGGACCTCAGCACGCTCGGCAAGGTCACCGTCGACAGCCCGATCCCGTACCTGCTCACCGATCTCAACGGGATCATCGTCAATGAGATGGGCAAGCTCGACCGTGCCGGCGACACGCTTCCGTTCCAGCGGCTCAAGACCAAGCTGGACGAGCTTCGCGCCGACCCGCGCTATACTTTCATGTTCTCCGGCATGCTTGTCTCGGACTCGATGGGCAGCTTCCTTGCCAAGCTCTTCCGCCTGCCGAGTCACGGAAAGCCGATCTCGATCGTCGACGTTTCCGGCGTTCCGTCAGAAGTCACGTCGGTGGTGGTTTCGGTGCTCGCTCGAATGGTGTTCGACTACGCAATCTGGTCGCGGACCGAGGCACAGCGCCCGCTCCTCCTGGTCTGCGAAGAGGCGCACCGTTACGTGCCCAAGAATGAAACGGGCGAAGGCCAGTCCGTCCGCCGCATCCTCGAGCGGATCGCCAAGGAAGGCCGTAAGTACGGCGTCAGCCTGGGCCTGATTACGCAGCGCCCGTCGGACCTCGCCGAGGGCGTGCTCTCGCAGTGCGGCACCATCGTTTCGATGCGCTTGAACAACGACCGCGACCAGGCGTGCGTGCGGGCAGCGATGCCCGAGGGCGCGCGCGGCTTCCTCGACGCCATCCCCGCGCTCCGCAACCGCGAATGCATCGTCTGCGGTGAGGGTGTCGCCATTCCGATCCGCGTGCGCTTCGACGACCTCGAGCCTGAGAAGCGCCCGGCTTCGTCAGACCCGAGCTTTGCCCGCCTTTGGCGCGAGACAGGCGACGAAGAGGGCATCATCCAGCGCACGATCAAGCGCTGGCGCGGCCACGGACGCTGAGTTCCGGCTGGCTTCGCGTCGGCTAGAACCGGCTCCAGATCTCGATCGCGCTTGCGACCAGCAGGAACGCAGCAACCGCCAATATGACAATCTGCGTCAGCTGCTGCTTGCGTCGAGTGACGGTCGTCTCCGCTTCCTCCGCGGTCGTCGTCGCCAGTGCAGCGCGGCGCTGGAGCTCACGGCTCGCTGCGTAAAACCATTCGCCGCCCTGCACGCCGCGGCTGACGACCGACTTCAACTCCTCCGAGGAAAGGCTTTCCCAGGAGACGTCGCTCGTTCCCACCTCGGAATCGGCGGCATTCTCTCCCGGATGCGTAAGGGTCCCTGTCCCGGTCATCGCTGGCTTCCTTCACTTTCAGCGAAAGGAAAGCGCACCACAAAGCGGCCCATGGCCGCCGGGCCTCAAAGCGTGCGAGGCCGTGCCATTATATCCCGTTCTGGGACATAAGTGCAGTGCCGTTACGATTCCGCCCGTCACGCGCACCATTTCCTGAATCGATCAGGGAAACGCCTGACTGACAGGGGCGGGCGAGAATCGAACTATATGGACCATGATTGCGCTTGATCGAATTCGCGAAGCGGTGGTTGTCGCTTTGATTGCGATCCTCGTGGGCTTGGCCGTCTACAGCTTCCTGGGATTTGCCTGGACGGTGAAGACCGCGGTGGAAACAACGCAGAAGCTGCGGCACTCATCGCCGATGCGCTGAGCGGGCCTAGCCCTTCCTCACGCCTACACTGAGGAGCGCCTTCAGGCGCGCCTTCACCGCGTTCACAACGCCCACATCGACTGTCTGCACGCTCGTGAAATGCACGCCAAGCGGATTGATCGGCGTTCCATCGCGCAGCACCTCATAATGGAGGTGAGGGCCCGTAGAGAGGCCTGACGAGCCGACGTAGCCGATGACCTGGCCGGCATGTACGAAGCTGCCGGGTTGCGCGAGAATGCTGCTCATGTGCGAATAACTGGTCACGAGCCCACCGCCGTGCGCGATCCGCACCTGGCGCCCGTAGCCGCCGGACCAGCCGGCCCGGACAACCTGGCCGTCCGCGGTCGCAACGATCGGGCTTCCCCAGCTTGCGCCGAAGTCCACGCCCGCGTGGAAGCGGGTGAAGCGCAGGATCGGATGTATGCGATTGCCGAAGTAAGATGTGATGCGCCCATTGACGGGGGCCATCGGCCCGCTGGAGATGGTGGTTGGCCGCTCCGCCGCTGCCGCGTCGATCCATTGATCTCGGCCGCCGCGGTTCCAGCGGACGAGCTGGAGGTCTGAAGTGCCGGCACGATCCAGTCCCGCGTAAAGCAGGGGCCGCTCCGTTCCTCCACCAAGGACGAGGTCGAACCGGTCGCCGATCGCTACCTCGCCGACATCGATCTCGGTCGCCAGTGCGGAAAGATATTGCGCCGCAGCGGCGGGCGAGGCTCCGGCCGCCCTTAGCGACCAGTAGAGACCGTCACCGACCTCGCCCCTGATTCGCGAAGGGCCGCTATGCAGCACCGGTGGGGGCGCAGGAACGGGAACGGGCGCTGCCGCAGTGCGCTTGGGCACGTACGCCACCGGTTCAGCCGCGGGCGTGGCATCCATGCGGAGCCCCGTCCTGCCGCCGGCGGAAAGTGGTGCGATCGCCAGGGCGTGCCATTCATGCCCGGCGCCGCGCTCGATATCCGATACGCTCGGAAGCGATGCCCAGGCGACGCCGCTGCAAATAAGCGCCAGGGCGCCCACCGCCTTCCAGCCGGGGTTCGGCAAGGCATAAGGCAGCGCACGGCTGGCAGCCGTTCGGCGGCCGAAGGGCCGCAGTGCGCTCTCTTGCCGCGTCAACACGCCCCCGTGATCGCTAAACGAGGTTAAAACCCACTTAAATCTGCGACAAAAGGAACCTTGCGCCCGGCCAAAGCGCTGCCACATTCAACGAGTCATGGCGCCGCGTTCAGACGCACCGGTTCGGGCCATCCTGGGCCCGACCAACACGGGGAAGACACATCTCGCGATCGAGCGGATGTGCGGCCACTCCTCGGGCGTCATCGGTTTTCCGCTCCGGCTTCTCGCTCGCGAGGTCTACGACCGTGTCGTCGCGATGAAGGGCGAGAAGCAGGTGGCGCTGCTGACGGGCGAGGAGCGCATCGTCCCGCCGCAGGCCCGCTATTTCCTGTGCACGGCCGAATCCATGCCGGTCTCGGGCGGCGACACTCATCATGATGGTGAGATGCAGCGCGACTTCGCTTTCGCGGCGATCGACGAAGCGCAGCTCGGCATCGATCCCGAGCGTGGCCACGTGTTCACGGACCGCATGCTTCGCGCGCGCGGCCGTGAGGAGACGCTCATCCTCGGTTCCGACACGCTGAAGCCGATCATCCGCCATCTGCTCCACGACGCCGAGATCGTCAGCCGCCCGCGCTTCTCGACCCTGCGTTACGCCGGGGGCGTCAAGCTTTCGCGGCTGCCGCCGAGGTCCGCGGTCGTCGCCTTCTCAGCCGAGCAGGTTTACGCCCTTGCCGAGATGCTGCGCCGGTTCCGCGGGGGCGCCGCAGTCGTCATGGGCGCCCTTTCGCCCGCGACGCGCAATGCGCAGGTCGCGATGTTCCAGCGCGGTGAGGTCGACTATCTCGTCGCCACCGACGCCATCGGCATGGGCCTCAACATGGACGTGACCCATGTCGCCTTCGCGGGTCTCGAGAAGTTCGATGGGCGGCGCGACCGCCGCCTGACGATCGCCGAAATGGCCCAGATCGCCGGCCGCGCGGGACGGCATCAGAAAGACGGGACGTTCGGCACGCTCGGCCTCAATGAAGAGGGCGCCGGCTTCAGCGACGAAGAGATCGATGCGATCGAGGAACACCGCTTCCGACCGCTCGACTTCGTCTACTGGCGAAACGCCGACCTCGATTTCACCGACGTTGCGACGCTGATCTCGAGCCTGGAGCGCAAGAGCGACGATCCGCTGCTACGGCCGGCGCCCCAGGCGATCGATCTCGCCGTGCTCAGGCATATCGCCGAGGATCCGGCCATCCGCGCACGCAAGGGGGCGCAGGCACGGCGCTTGTGGGCCGCCTGCGGCCTCCCCGATTTCCGGAAAGTGGGCCCGATGCACCATGCGCGCATGGTGCGGCGCGTGTTCAGCTACATCGGCGAGGGCGGTCACGTGCCGCACGAATGGTTTGCGGCCGAGGTAGCGCGGCTCGACAACGTCAGCGGCGATATCGAGGCGCTGGCCGACCGCCTGGCCGGGATTCGCAGCTGGGCCTACATCGCCCATCGCGCCGACTGGCTGCAGGAACCGGCGAAGTGGGCCGAGCGGACGCGCGAAGTCGAGGCGCGCCTGTCGGATGCATTGCACGAGCGCCTCACCCAGCGCTTCGTGGACCGGCGCACGGCCGTCCTCGTGCGCGACATCGGCGCGCGCGGCGCCGATGCGTTGCCGGTCACGGTCGCCGCCGACGGCGAGGTGAGCGTCGGCCCTGAGCCGATCGGCCATCTCAGCGGCTTCGACTTCCGCGTCGATCCGAATGCCCGCCTCGCCGACAAGCGGCTGCTCCTGGCGGCTGCCGAGCGGCGGCTGGGCGATGAGCTCGACCGCCGGGCCAGGGAACTTGCCGACGCTCCCGACGAGGCCTTCACCATGGTCGCCGAAGACAGCGGGGGCCTTGGGGTCGCCTGGCAAGGCCATGTGCTCGCTCGATTGGCTCCGGGCCGCTCGCTGCTGGAGCCGGCGCTCCGCACGGCGCGGTCGCTCGACCGCTTGTCGGCATCCAGCCGGGCAGCGCTCCGCCAGCGCCTGGAGCGGTGGCTGGATGTCCAGATCGAGCGGCACCTCGTTCCGCTGAAGCGACTCGCCGCGGCCGCAGGCGATCCGGCCAGCACTCCCGGCGTCCGGGCGCTGGCGGCAATGCTGGCCGATGCGGGAGGCCTGCTCGCTCGCAAGGCGATGATCGGCGCGATCTCGCATCTCGAGCATGCGGACCGTCAGGCGCTGCACCGGCTTCGCGTCCGCTTGGGACCCCTGGACGTCTTTGTGCCGGCGCTACTGAAACCCGCGGCACAGCACTGGCGCGCGGCGCTCGTCGCGATCCGAAGCGGTCAGCCGATGCCAAAGCTTCCGCCTCCCGGCGCGGCGACTTTGACTTCCGAGGCCGACCCGCGCGGCGCCGCTTTGTCCTATCGGCGGCTGGGCCGCGGGTGGATCCGCATCGATTTGGCCGACCGGCTGGCGAGCCATGCGCGCAAGGTGCGCTCTGCGGGCGGCGACGACCCCGTCGACGTTCAGCTCGCCACCTCCATCGGCCTCGATGAGCAGGCGATCGCATTGCTGATGAATGAGATCGGCTTCACCCGGGCAGGCGATGCATGGCGGTGGCGTGGCCGTCGCGAACGCCACCACGACCGCCGCGCAGCGCCGTCCCACGCCTTCGCAGAGCTCGCCAAGCTGAAGAAGTGAGGATCGACCGCTACCTCCATTGCATCCGACTGGTGAAAAGCCGCACGCTCGCCCAGGCAGTGATCGACGAAGGGCACGTCCGGCTCAACGGTCACCGAGTGCTCAAGCCGAGCGAGGAGGTGCGGGTGGGCAGCACCATCGCCCTTCCGCTGCACGGCCAGGTCCGGGTCCTTCGCGTCCTCGCGCTGCCGGAACGGCGCGGCCCCGCTCCAGAGGCGAGGTCTTGTTACGAAGAGCTGGGAATTGACGAGGGCAGCGCTGCCTCTTAGCGATTTTCCAAAGGGAGCTGCACTCAATGACCTACGTCGTCACCGACGCCTGCATCCGCTGCAAATATATGGACTGCGTGGAGGTGTGCCCGGTCGATTGCTTCTACGAGGGCGAGAACATGCTCGTCATCAATCCGAACGAATGCATCGACTGCGGCGTGTGCGAGCCCGAATGCCCGGCCGAAGCGATCCTGCCCGACACCGAAGGCGGGCTGGAAAAATGGCTCGAGCTCAACACCACCTTTTCCGCGCAATGGCCAAACATCACGCGCAAGAAGGACAGCCCCGCGGACGCCGATGAGCACAAGGGCGAAGAGGGCAAGTACGATAAATATTTCACGCCTGACCCGGGCCAGGGCGACTGACCGCTTCTCAGCGCTGAATCGTGAACGTGTAGCTTAGGCCGAGTCCGCCCGACAGTTGGTCGCGGGAGCCGAGCTCGCGGACGATCGGGGATTTCGCGGCATCGCCGATCAGGCGCTCGTAGCGCGCGAAGCCGAACATGCCGAAACGGTCGCTGAACTGGTAGGACAAACCACTCGCGACGCCCGCGGCGTGCAGCCCTCCGCCGGGCCGATAGGCTGGCAGTCCAGATGCCGTCGAAGCCTCGGTGTCGACGCCGAAATAGGCTCGCTGATATTTGGCGTCGGAGAATGAAATGCGCGGGCCGACCGAGAAGACATATTTGTCGCCGTCGCGCCAGATCTTGTCGATGCTCAGGCCGCCGACCACGCCCTCGTGACCGCCGATGCCCTTGCGCACGTCGCCCCTCAGGCGAATCGATTGCGTCGGCAAAAATTGGGCGAAGACTCCGGCCTCGAACGTCGTCGGTACCTTTCCGACCGGAGCACCCACGTCGGATTCCTTTCGCTTCCATTCGACATGAGCAGTCGGACCAGCAGAGAAGGTATCGCTCGAAATCAGCGCGATCCCGAATTTGTCGTCGGGCGCCTCGAAGTGAAACGGCTTCGTCCCCCTGGCGATGTCGATATCCCACAGCGGCGCGATCTGGGTGTTGTCGGAACCCAGATATTCAGGCCGCAGCTGAGCGCCCAGCCCCACGCGCACGCGAAGATCGTTGCTGTCCTGCGCGATTGCGGCGCTGGAGGCGAAGGCGAGCAAGATTGCGAACGGGGCTGGCTTCATCTGGGGCGTAACCGCCTTCAGCGGACTTGGTTGCAGGACCGTAAGGCTCAGCGCCGCTTCAGCAACTCCTCGACGATCAGATCGGCGGCCTGGTCGGCGGTCATCTCGGTCGTGTCGATGCGGATTTCCGGACTTTCCGGCTCTTCATACGGGCTGTCGATTCCGGTGAAGTTCTTTAGCTCTCCGGCGCGCGCCTTGGCGTAGAGTCCCTTGGTGTCGCGCTTCTCCGCATCGGCCAAAGGCGTGTCGACGAAGATCTCGTAGAACTCGCCCTCTGGGATCATGCGACGCACCATGTGCCGCTCGGCGCGGAACGGCGAGATGAAGGCCGTGAGCACGATCAGGCCGGCATCCGACATCAGCCGCGCGACCTCGCCGACGCGGCGAATGTTCTCGATGCGGTCCGCCTCGGTGAAGCCCAGGTCGCGGTTCAGCCCGTGGCGGATATTGTCGCCGTCGAGCAGGAAGGTGTGCCGGCCGCGCGCCGCCAGCTTCTTCTCGACGATGTTCGCGATCGTTGACTTGCCCGCCCCCGACAGACCCGTGAACCAGAGAACCGCAGGCTTTTGCCCTTTCAGATGAGCATGAGTCTCGCGGCTGACATCGAGGTGCTGGCGATGGATGTTGAGCGAGCGCCGCAACGCGAAGTGCAGCATGCCGCATCCGACGGTCGCGTTGGTGAGCTTGTCGACCAGGATGAAGCCGCCCAGCGCCTTGTTCGGGCTTCCGCCCTCGACCGAATAGGGCTCGAACACGATCTCCCGGTCGGTTGCGATTTCCGCCACGCCGATGCCGTTCAGGCCAAGCGTCGGCGCCGCGAGATGCTCGAGGCTGTTGACGTTGACCTCATATTTCGGGTGCTGGACCATCGCGGTGACGGTCTGCGTCCCGATCTTCATCCAATAGCCGCGGCCGGGCAGGAGCTCATCCTCGGCCATCCACACGATTGTCGCTTCGAACTGATCGGCGGCTTCGGACGGGTCTCCGGCGGCAGCGATAACGTCGCCGCGCGAACAGTCGATCTCGTCCTCGAACGTCAGCGTGACCGACTGGCCGGCGACCGCCTCGTCGAGATCGCCATCGAGGGTGACAACCCTTTCGATGCGGGTGACGCGCCCGGACGGGAGGACCCGCACCTCGGCCCCAGGACCGATGGAGCCTGACGCGATCTGCCCGGAGAAACCGCGGAAATGCTGATTGGGACGGTTGACCCATTGCACCGGCATCCGGAACGCCTTCTCGGCATCGGCGGATGCGTCGAGCGGTACGCTGTCGAGATGCTCGAGCAATGTGGGGCCCGAATACCAGGAGGTCGCATCGCTGCGGCTCATGATATTGTCGCCGTTCAGTCCGGACACGGGGATCGCGACCCATTCGGCGATCCCGATCTTCCCAGCGAAGCCGGCATAGTCCGCGCAGATCGCGTCGAACGCGGCCTGATCGTAATCGACCAGGTCCATCTTGTTCACCGCCAGCACGAAGCGGCGAATCCCGACCAGCTGCGCGAGATAGGAATGCCGCCGCGTTTGGGTCAGGACGCCCTTGCGCGCATCGACCAGCAGCACGGCAAGGTCGGCGGTCGACGCGCCCGTCACCATGTTTCGCGTATATTGCTCGTGACCCGGCGTATCGGCGACGATGAACTTGCGCCGCGCGCTGGTGAAGAAGCGATAGGCGACGTCGATCGTGATACCCTGCTCGCGCTCCGCCGACAGGCCGTCGACCAGCAAAGCGAAGTCGATCTTCTCGCCCTGTGTACCGTGCCGCTTGCTGTCGCTTTCAAGCGCCGCGAGCTGATCGTCGAAGATCTGCTTGCTCTCGTAGAGCAGCCGCCCGATCAAGGTGGACTTGCCGTCGTCGACGCTGCCGCAGGTGATGAACCGCAGCAGCTCCTTGGCTTCCTGCTGTGCGAGCCAGGCGCGAACGTCGGTCCGGATAAGCTCCTGTTCGGAATCGAGCGGCCGGGACATCAGAAATATCCCTCCTGCTTCTTCTTCTCCATGCTGGCGCTTCCGGCATCGCGGTCGATTGCGCGGCCTTGCCGTTCCGACGTGGTCGTAAGCAGCATCTCGGCGACGATTTCCTCGATCGTCGAGGCGTCGCTCTCGATCGCTCCGGAGAGCGGGTAACAGCCCAGGGTGCGGAAGCGGACTTTGCGTATCGTCGGCTCCGCGCCGTCGAGGCGAAAGCGCTCGTCGTCGACCATCAGCAGCAGTCCGTCGCGCTCGACGACGGGTCGCTCGGCCGCGAAATAAAGCGGCACGATCTCGATCTTTTCCCTCAGGATATATTGCCAGACGTCGAGCTCGGTCCAGTTCGAGAGCGGGAAGACCCTCATGCTCTCGCCCTTGTTCTTCCTGACGTTGTAAAGGGACCAAAGCTCGGGGCGCTGCCGTTTCGGGTCCCACCGATGGTTGCGGTCGCGGAAGCTGAAGATTCGCTCCTTGGCCCGGCTCTTCTCCTCGTCGCGGCGAGCCCCTCCGAACGCTGCGTCGAAAGCATGCGCGTCAAGCGCCTGCTTGAGCCCTTCCGTCTTCCACATGTCGGTGTGGAGCGGCCCGTGGTCGAAGGGATTGATCCCTTTCTCCTGGGCCTCAGGGTTCTTGTAGACGATCAGCTTGATTGCCGGGTCCGCGGCGACCTTGTCGCGTAGTGCGTACATGTCGCGGAACTTCCAGGTCGTATCGACGTGGAGCAAGGGGAACGGCAGCGGGCCCGGGAAGAACGCCTTCTTCGCCAGGTGCAGCATGACGGCCGAGTCCTTGCCGATCGAATAGAGCATCACCGGCTTGTCGGCCTCTGCGACCGTTTCGCGCATGATGTGAATGCTCTCGGCCTCGAGCCGATCGAGATGCGTCAGTGAACGCACGTTTGCTTCCGATTTCCCCGCTTCAGCGAGCGGCTGGCGAAGGCTTCATCCCTGCCGGCCGCTCCACCAATTCAGGCGTTCTCTTTCGCCTTTGATTTCGACTTCTTCGGCTCCGCGGCCTTTTCCGCTTTTGCTGCGGATTTGCGGGCCGGCTTCCCTGGGACCGAGGATTCGATCGCGTCGACCAGCGGCTGCAGGCCCGTGCCATATTTCTTCCAGCGCTGCACCGAAGTCTTGTAAATCGGCTTGCGCACCTGGGCGACGCTCGCCGTCTTCACCGGGCGGTCGGACTTGTGGAAATCGACGCACTTGTCGTTCCACGGCAAGCCGAGGAAGTCGATCAGGCGACGCGCCTGCCCTTCGGTGTCAGCGACCACCTCCTCATACTGGACGGTGATCAGCGTCCCCTCGGGAAGCACCTTCTCCCAATGGTTCATGATCTCGATATACTTGCCGTAATAGCGGCCGAGCTCGCCCAGGTCGTAGCTGTGCGGCATGTCGTCCTTGAACAGCTTGGTGAAGCCGGACAGGCAAGTGTCTACCGGATCGCGACGGGTGTGGATGATCTTCGCCTTCGGGAAGAGAAGGTTGATCAAGCCGACGAAGAAATAGTTCGTCAGCAGCTTGTCGGTGATGCGCTTCGCATCGCCGGCGCCGGCGGAAAGAGCCTGCTGGTAGCTCTTGGCGGCCAGCTCGAGCTGCGCCGGCGTGATCTTCTCGATCATCTGCGGGAACTTAGGCAGCGACGGGAAACGGTCGCGCAGCTGGCCTAGCGCGCGGCTCAGATACTTGACCTCACCGGCTCCGTAGACGTCCGGGTGGCTGGAGAGGATCTGCTCGACGAGAGTCGAACCGGAACGCGGCATTCCGACGATGAAGGTTGGGCGATCGTCGTCCGATCCCTCCCACTTGCGGTTCTCGAAGACCTCCTTCGGGAAGGAGGCACGGATGCTGTCGAAGAAGCCGAAGGTCTCGCTTTCGGTATAGTTGAGCTGGGCACGCTTCATGCGCCCGCCCGTGATGTAATGTTCGAGCGCCTTCTCGTGCTGGCCGCGATCCTCGAGCGCTTTCGCATAAGCGAAGTGGAGAGCGAGGAACTGGTCGGCTTCCGGGTTTTTGACCGATTCGAAGATCGCTTCCATCCGCCCGAACAGCTCGTCGCCGATCCCTTCGGAGAAATCGACGAGGTCGTTGAGGTTCGCATATGCGCCGTACATCGCGTCGTTGAGTTTCAGCGCCTTGAGAATGTACTCGCGCGCCTCTTCAAGGCGCCCCATGGATTTGAGCGCGACGCCGTAGAAATTGAGCGCCTCCGGCGAATCCGGACGGCTCTTTAGGGCGCGCTCGAGCACTTCCAGCGCCTCGTCGTAGCGGTCGGTCTCGTGGAGGACCTGGCCGAGGATCGTCAGCGCCTCCGCATTCTCCGGCTCCTGCTTCAGCACCATGCGGGCCGCGCCCTCGGCCGGCCCGTGCGCATTGCGCCGGTTCTGGATGCGGGACGTGATCAGCAAAGTCTGGATGCTGTTGGGAGCGATCTTCAGCGCCTCGCCGAGGATGCGGAGCGCCTCCACCTCCTGCTTTTGCGCGGCCAGAAGCTGCGCCAGGTTGTTGTGCGCTTCGATATATTTGGGGTTCTGCTGGATGGCCTTCCGGAGAGCGTGCTCGGCCTCTTCGAGCCGCTTGTCCTGCTGGAGCAGCGTGCCGAGGTTGTTGTAGGCTTCGGGATAGTTGGCGCGAACGACCAGCGCGTCCTGATACGCCTGGATCGCCGCGTCGATGTCGCCCGTCATCCGGTGCGCATTGCCCAGGTTGTTGAGGGCCTCGCTCATTTGCGGCCGGATCGCGAGCGCCCGCTGATAATAATCGACGGCGTCCTTGAAGCGCCTCTGCTCGTACCGGATGATGCCGAGATTGTTCAGGGCCTGGGCATTGTCCGGGTCGAGCCGCACAGCTGCTTCGAGCGCCTGCTCCGCTTCGTCGAGCCGGTTGTTCTGGCGCAGGATCTCACCGAGGTTCGCATGATAGCTCGGTGCCTGGGCGTTCAGCTTGATCGCCCGGCGGAGCGAAGCGATCGCTTCATCGGCATTGCCCAGCGCGGCAAGGGTGACGCCGAGGATGTTGTGCGCGTCGGCATTCGCGGGCCGCGCCTGGATGATTTGCCGGCAAACGCGTTGCGCCTGCGCATATTGGCGGCGCGTGTAGAGCTGTCCCGCCATCTCGACGGCCTTGACGGGCGACACGTTCACGCGTCCGGCCTGCGCCTTGGCGATCGCCTCGTCGACATTCTCCACACGCTGCGATCCCGGGGCGCGACGGGGCGCCGATTGGCCCTGTTGAGGGGGACGCATCCCGCCGACGTTTTGCGCCCGCTTCGGGGCATTGCTGGTCTTGCTGTTGCTCATGGCCGTTCTTTTAGCTGGAAGTGTCGGCAGATAAAGGCTTTTGGCGCCGCAATCCGCCCCCCGAGTCCACCTTAGACACCGGCGCGCGGAACGACAGCCCCAAAAAGAAAGAAGAGGGAATTTCTTCCCTCTTCTCCCTTCAATCGAATGTTCCGGCTGAGGCGGCGAGCGTCAGGCGACGCTCACCATCTCATCGGCTGCCTTACTTGCCGCGCTCTGGCGCCGGTGGCGGCGGCGGAGGCGGAGGCGGCGGTGCCGGGCAGGTGTCCGTCGCCAGGATCACCGAGCCGTCAGCGCAGGTCTGCGTGGCCGGCGGCGGCGGCGGAGGCGGAGGCGGCGGCGGCGGCGGCGGCGGAGCCGCGTGGCCACCCAGCGGCACCACGATGCGGAAGTTGCCCGCATGGCTGTGGACGTCGCTGGCGAATTCGCCCTCGTAACCAAGCCGCAGATCGACCGGTCCGACCTTTCCGCCGACGCTCAGGCCGGCGAGGAGGGTCCCGCGCTTCTCGCTCGACGACACGATG
>NZ_JAMGBE010000002.1 GCF_023516575.1 Sphingomonas hankyongi
GCCGGCGCGTCGTTGACGCTCTTGACGGTGAGATTGACGGTTGCTGTGTCCGTCAGGCCATCGCAATCCTGGACCGTGTATGTGAATGACGGAGTTCCGTTGTAATCGGGCGTCGGCGTGAATGTGAGCTTGCCGTCCATTCCCAGCGTCACCGTACCGCCGGGCACCGCAACTCCCGGTCCGCCCGCGGTGATGTTCGTCCCATTGATCTGCGTGATCTTGAGCGCTTGATTATTGCCGTAGACGTCGACGTTGGTGTCGTTGCCGAGGACGTCGATCACGACCGCATTATCTTCATTAGTGCACGCCACATCGTTCTTGGCATCGGGGGAAGTCGGATCGAGGCCATAGGAAGCCTGCTCGATCGCCGAGACCCTGAGATTGATCGTCTTGAAGGTGAATTCAGTCTGGCTTGCCTGGCCCGTATTCCTATTGAGATTGGCGAGAATGAACGCCTGGTATTGAGTCCACTCAGCCGTAAATGCCGCCATGAACGCGGCGTTGTTCATCTGGGCTTGGCTGAGATAAATCAGAAGAGTGTCGATTTCAGCGGTTCCGCCGCTCGCGGACCCGTTACCGCCGTCGTAAATATCATAGCTTGTGAATACGATGGGTGTGGAGCTCGTCAGATTCTCCCATGCCCGGTAGATCAGTGTGTCCGCCCCGGACCCGCCTAGCACCCGATCGGCACCTGAGCCGCCATCCAGGGTGTCATTGCCGGAGCCACCATTCAGCGTATCGCTGCCGGCTCCCCCGCTCAGCGTGTCATTGCCCGAACCGCCAACGAGATTGTCACTGCCAGACGTCCCCGTTGACGTCGTCGTGCCGCTTGCTCCAGCCATTTTGCGTACCCCCGAGATACACAAGCCGCCCCCCGGCGACTCGGTTAACTTTCGTTAACTAGTAGAATTTTACGAGAGTTGCCAAGCATTTGGTTGCGCATCCGTCCCAAACCGGGATTTTTCGAGGCAATTTTCTTCACCGCCGGCGGCGCGTCCGCTGTGCCGAACCGGGACGGAAAAGCTCTGGCCGAAGGCGGAGGGCAACCAGCAGGGTTGTCGGAAGGAACATCGTCAGAAGCAAGTCCTTCGCGCCCTCCCCATATTGCATGCCGGGATCGGGCCAGCGCTCCACCCAAAGGTCGACGGTTTCGTTCCACAAGGCGAGCGCGAAAAGCCATAGCCAGGGTCGCCATGCCCCAATCGGGCGACGAAGGACCAAGCCCAAGATCAGAAGCGCCACCACGCCAACCACGACATGCAGCGCGTCATGGCTAATCGTCGTCGAATGTTCGACGAACAGCTTCGCTTGATGCCATGAGCTCATCGCCGAGGTGAGCGCCGACCAGAGCTGACGAAGCACGCTTTACTCCCAGCTGAGATGCCGCGTGGGGCGCAATTCCGACGAATCTCGCACATGTCCACGCTGCACCTTGGGCTGCGCCAGCAATGCCAAACACATTGCGAAAACGGTCGAAATAGCAGCCGTGCGAAGCGGAAAGTCTACGAGACTGTGGGCGAGGATCGCGGCTGAAGCGACACTGGCGGCGCGTGCAAACGGAGAAACGCCCGAGCGCCAGGCCCTTCCGGCCGCACTTACCCACCAGGCAAGGAAAAGACCGAGCACCACCAAGCCGGGCACACCCGTTTCGAAAGCCACCTCGACATATTCGTTATGGGCGTGATTCACGATCGGCTTCTCGAGACGATCATGGTCCTCGTAAAGCTGGTAGGCGGACCGGAAGGTGCCGGCACCGGACCCAAACGGAAGGAGGTCGCGGGTCGCGCGGATCGACGTGGTGAGGATCTCCTGCCGCGAAAGCACCGAGCTCTGGACATCGCCGCGCAAGTTGTGGCCACCGATGGGCACAACCCAGAGCGCAATGATCGCGATAATGAGCAATGTGCCGGAGACCATCGCCGAAATCGTGCGGAAGCGGTTTCGCCCGGGCAGAACGATCATCACGCTCGCGAGGGCCACCGGCACTGCCAGGAGGTATCCGGCCAGCGATTGATTAAGCGCCAAGCCCACCAGGATGACCAACGCCAGTCCGACGATCAGCGCGGCCATCGCCGAACATTGCTGAGCGCTGCCGCCGCGGACGGACGCAAGCAGCGCGGCGAGGAACGGCAAGGTCGCGACCAAGAGGGTCGCCATGTGGTTTGCATTGGCGAAGAAGCCGGTAGCCAGGCCGCGGCTGGTTTCGGCGTATAGGTACCAAGGCGAAGCCGCGCCGCCCGAAACCTGGAGCACCCCGATCAGAATGCCGACGATCGTTCCAGCGACGAGCGTAATTGCTAGCCACCGCGAACGATAAGCGCGCAAGCGTAGCATCGCACAGATCACCGCAATTGGAGGTATCATGGCAAACATGGCGGTGAGAGACTCATGCGGCGCCAGCGAAATCGCGACAGGAGGTACCGGTACGCCCAAGGCACTGAAACCAGCGGCGAGGCGTTCCCTTCCCCCGAGATGCGGCCAGATCGAAGCCGGAAGCGGAACGAGCTGCAAAGCTATCACTGCAAGCCCGAGAAGGATGAGCAGCAACAGGTTCCAAGCGGGCTGGATCAGCGGGCGCTCATCACTTCCCAACGCCGCCCAGGCAACGATCGCCAAGCCGACCAGTTGCAAAATCATGTTGAACCAGACGCCCTGCACGCTGCCCCCCAGCAACAGACACAGGAGCAGATAGGCCGGCACTACGGCTTCGCGCATGCGACTAGCCATTGCCCGGTTCTCGCGTCAGTTCGACGTGCACTATCCGGGCCTCCGATTGCTGCGGAATCTCCGTGGCCGTGCCGAACAGCTCCAAACGCTGCGCCGCGCAATTGCCGGGCACTTGGAAGCGCCAGCCCGCAACGGCGCGCTCAAGGGGAGCGGCTGCCAGGACGACGTTCGTCGGAGCACACGTCAATCGCCACTGCAGCGCTGACTCTTCAGGTACAAGACCGCTGAATCGCGCGATGAAACGGTAGGCTCCGGGTTTCAGGAGAAGGATCTGCCCGGCGAGCGAGCCGTCTTCCTGGCCGTAAGAAATGACATGCAGGCCGCCGCCGACCTGTCGCTCCGCAAGGCCCGCCCTATTCGAAAGCAGCGACCAGTTGAACGGCGGCAGAGGCGCAGGCTGTCGAAAATCCGGGTCGAATAGAAGCGCTTGGTCTGCGCGGACAGCGAACCTGGACGCCCACACCCGGCGAGCGAGCGCATATTGTCGGGCTTCCAACAGCGAGCTTAGCATCGTCGGCAGCCATGCGCTGTGGACACCGGCGGGCGGCGGACCAGCAAGAGCAAGGACAGTCCCGGTGGCGGTTGGATCGCGGGCCAGCTCGCGCAGCGTGGCCTCGGCTAGACCATGTCCTTCCTCGAACATGGAGCGCAGCATCGGCCAATTGGCACGATTTCGGGCGTAAACCGCGATGTAGGGCGCAAGGCTTTCCGCGCCATTCGGCACAAGCCGCGCAAGGACTGCAGATTCCGCAAGGCCCCGCCGCTCGTCGCCCCGCTGAAAATATCGCTGAGCGAGAAAGTAACGAGCGGGAAGAGACCGTCCCGCGCGCCACTTTGCATCGTCAAAAGCTCGCTCCGCGGACGGCAGGTCGCCGGAAAGTTGCCGTTCGACCCCCCGTACGAGGTAGGGCTCAGGTTGTAGCGGCGCCTCTTCACCGACATCCACGATCTTTTGGACAGTTTCGGGATTTACCGCCCGCCCCTGTCGAACCGACGTCGCTATTGCCATCATCCCGTCCGACAACGCGACGAGAGGATGCGATCGCCAGAACAGCGATGCGCGTTCCGGGCGACTTTCCACCCACGCGTTCACAGCGGCATTACGCACGACCTGCGCGGCGAGCAGCATTGCGGCGAACGCGACGAGGAGCTTTCGAGTCATGGAATTGGTCGGCGCTTGCCTCAGTCGTCGCTCGCCTGCGGGATCATCAGGATCTCTGTCCTGTTGCGATCGAGCTGGCGTCCATATCCGTAGCCATAGCCATAACGGTGATAGCCGTAGCCACCGCCCATGTCGCGAGCCTTGGTCAGCGCTGCCCCGAGGACATGAGTTCCGGTCGCTTCGAGCCGATTCAGCGCTTCTATTGCGGCCCTCGTCCTCGTCTTCCCGCTCTCGACCACGAAGAGGACGTGGCCGGCCGCAGACGCCAGTAAAGGAGAATCGGCGAGGCCAATTGTCGGCGGACCATCGATGACAACCAGATCGAAACGTTCGGAAGCCTCGGCGATGATCTTCCGAATCCGGCTCGTGGATAGCAGGTCGGCGGGGTTCGGGGGGACCGGACCGCTCGGCAGAAGCCACAGATTCTCGTGCTGTGTCTCAAGCACGTGGCCGTCGATCTGGTCCTCAGTGGTCAACAACTTGCTGAGGCCTACCTTTTCGTTGGACGCCTTGAACGCCGGCTTACGCAAGTCGCTGTCGATCAGCAGGACCGACTTCTCGCGGCGAGCATGATTCTGGGCAAGCGCCAAGGCGGTAGACGACTTTCCTTCGCCCGGTTGCGTGCTGGTCACGACCATGATCTTCGGCATGCCTTCGTCAGTGCTGAATCGAAGCGCGGCGACGATTGCCGAATAAGCCTCAGATACCGTTGACGTTGGATTCTTGAGGTCGTCGACAAACGCGTCGCGCGCGGCCGTTTTGGGGACTGCGCCGAGGCAGGCCAGGGCCAGCTTCGTTCGGATGTCCTCTCGAGTCTTGATCGTGTCGTTAATGAATTCAAGCGCGACCGCGGCTCCGATGCCGGCGAGCAGCCCGAGGCCCAGACCACCAAGCAGATTGAGCAGCAGGTTGGGCTTGTAGGGAGCGGATGGCGCATCCGCGCGGTCGACGACCGAGACCGGCGCCATGCCGATCCCTCCTGCCACTCCGATCTCCTTGAAGCGCTGAAGAAGCGCATCGTACAGGCCGCGGTTAGTATCCACCTCGCGCTGCAGGATGTTGTACTGAATGCTCCTGCCACGAAGATTGAGCACCGAACCCTTCAGTTGGTTCACGCGCCCTTGAAGGGCATGTTCCGCCGACAAGGCTGCACGATAATCGGCCAGCAGGGTGTTGCTCCGCCCCGACGACATGCGAGCTCCCTCCTGGGCGATTTGCCGGTCGAGCTCGTTGATTTGCGCCTGAAGGCTCTGCATCTCCGGATGCTCGGGCTTCATGAACGTGCGCTTCTGTTGGTAGTCGGCCTGAAGCGTCGCACGTTGTTGCCTGAGGGCTTGGGTGCTTGCAGTCACATCACTCGTCGGCCCCGTGGCCAGCGATTGCCGATAGGCACCTTCGGCCGCGACCCGACGAGCAGTCGCGTCCGCAAGAGCGCGGTTGAGCGTTATCAGGGACTCGCCCTGAAGCGAGCCCGCATCGCTTGGGGGCCCGCCGTCGCTTTCGTTCGACGTCGTGATTATCCCCTGAGCCTGTGCATAGGCGACCAGCGACCGCTCCGATCGCTCAAGATCGCTGCGCGCCTTCGATATCTGCCGCTCAAGAAAATTCCTGGCGTAAGCTGACGCTTCATAACGCCTCTGGAGCGATGAATTGATGAAGCTGTCGGCAATGCCGTTGGCCACTTGAGCGGCTAGTTGTGGCGATGGCGAGTCATAGCTGAATCTGATGAGCGTGCCCTCTTTGGGCTCGATGACGTGAAGTCCTCCTTGCACGGTCGCTGCGGCGATCTTGAGCCGGTCCGATGCATCGACGTCCATCGAAACCACGTTTGGGTTGTTGGCGAGATTGAGTTCTTGAGCCGTTCGTTGCGCGACATTCTGGCTCTCGATAAGCCCGGCCTGCGTGACCACGAACTCGTAACTATCGCCGATCGACTGCTCACGTTGGCGACTTTGTTCATCGTTGACCGACACGGTGGGCGGATTGACCTCGAGCGTCACCCATGCCCGGTAGATTGGCGTCGTGATCAGGCTGAGGATCATCCCCGCAGCTATGCCCAGAGCAATTGCCCCCAGGATCAGCCACTTCCAGTGCCGCAAGATCCGCAGGAAGGTGGTGAAATCGAGAATGTTGCTCGCGGAATAGATTCGCTGTCCCGGACGAGCTTCGGCGGCGGCTTGGGGCGCGTAGGGCTGGATAGGCCAGGCTCGATCGTCCGGTACGGCGATGCTGTTATTCACGGCCTGACTAAATCCTGATGTTGCATGTGTCGCACGCTTAGAGCGGACCGAAGATAGCCAGCAACGGAATAGTGCCGAGAATCTGCTTGTACGCCTGGCGTATCGAGGAACCGTCGACGACTACGATGTCACCGGCGTAGAGCTGGGGATCCGGCGATTGACCGCGGCGGATCGCCACCAGGTCGAATGCGGCGCCCTGGCGCTGTCCATTGACGGTACGGAAGACCGCGACGCGGTGCGGGTTGGCGTCCTCGGTTATGCCCTTCGCGGAGGCCACCGCGCGCATGAGGCTCGTGGGGCCGATCGTCGGAAAGGCTCCTGGCTCCCTGACAGCGCCATCTACCGTGACCACGCGGCTAGTGGATTCCTTGATTCCAACGCTGACGTCCGGATTTTCCAGATATTTCTCGCCAAGCTTGGCGGTAAGCTCACTGTCGAGTTGAGCTGTCGTTAGATTGACCGCTCTTACCTCACCGATCAACGGGAGCGATATGTTGCCAGCGAGATCGACATTATATTCGCCCGTCAGATCGTCCATCTTCAAGACTTTGATCGCCAGCTTGTCGAGAGGGGCGATCCTGTAGTCGCTTTCCAGCGGCGCCACGGTGGGCGCATCAGGCGCGGGCATGGCAATATCATAGGGTAGCGGGCCTCCCCGACCTTCCGTGCAGCCGGCCAGCAGAAAAGTGGCAGCTAGGGTAGCAAGGAAGAACCGGAACGACTTCGGGGCGGCAATCAGATCAGCAAGCACAACAATACCTCGCGAAAATACGCGCGATCCCCCTAATCGATCTCCCCGGAGCGGGCGTGATTAGTATTCAATACGGATTGAATCAATGCGCGTGCGCAACGGCCGTGGGCGTAGGGGCTCGCGTGTCGAGGAACCATCTCTCTTCACCCTCGATTGCGACCGCGCTCAATATGCCCGTTGCGAAGGCTCCCGTGTCGATGCCAATCCGATTGGCGCACTCCTCAATCTCCGAACTGATCGTATGACCGTGGACGACGATGAAACCGTGGTCCGTATCGTCGAGAAGGAATGGCTCCCGGATCCATCGAAGGTCCGACTGGCGCTGATCATCGAGCTCGACGCCAGGACGTATTCCGGCGTGAACGAAAAGGTAGTCCCCGAACCGGCAAGTATCGACGAATTCTTCCAGGAACTCGACGTGCTCTGGCGGAACTGCTGCGCGGACTGCCTCGACAGCTGCGTCCGACCGCAACCTGGCGAGCGTGGCGGGATCAACGCCATAGCTTGTTAGGCATTGTGCCCCGCCGAAACGCAGCCAGCTGGGAATGAGAGAGCCGTCCCCCTTAAGGATGCGAAGGAGCACCTCTTCATGATTGCCGAGCAGGAAGACGGGACTGACACCAGCATGCCGGTAGGTCCGAAGGCGCTCGATCACCTGCGCTGAGTTGGGTCCCCGGTCGATCAAGTCGCCCACGAAGACGAGCAGGGTCGCCTTCGCCGGGCGGTCCTTCAGATCCTCGTGTATTTTCCCGAGCAACTGCTCGAGGAGATCGAGCCGGCCGTGGATGTCTCCAACCACGTAAGCGCGGTGGGCCCGTGCACCGACGGGACCGACAGACTTACGGCTCAACATGAACATAGTCCCTAGAACTCACGAAGCGGGATTGCTTTCCCCTCTGAGGCATGATGGCCGACGAAAGCTTGCTTCAGGCGCTGAGCAACTGAAAACGCGGAATATCAATGTCGAAGGCGCTTCCGTCCTCGTCGACCATCCTATAGCTTCCGCTCATCGTTCCCGTTGGCGTGTCGAGCGGGCACCCAGAGACGTAATCGAAGCTGGCGCCAGGGGCGATCAGCGGCATCTCCCCGACGACACCCTCTCCCTGCACTTCGTGCACGGTGCCGCGGCCATCGACGATCTTCCAGTTTCGAGAAAGAAGCTGAACCGCGACATCCGACCCATTCTCTACCCGGACATGGTAAGACCAGAACCATCGGCTCGACGAAGGGTCGGACTGCTCGGCGAGGTAACTGACCGCAACGCGGACGGCTATTCCGCGAGTAACCGCGACGTTGGGAAACAACATGGCCAGCGCGTCGATCGTCACGTTGTTCAGTTAGGCCAGTCCACCCGCCACGCGCAACCGCTCGACGAGCCGAATACGTGCATCCAATAGGGGAGAGGAACGCTCAGCCAGCACGTCTCTTGCCAGAAAGTGGCCCGTTAAGTTTAGTCCTTCTGCGATCTCCCGCCAGGTTGCGGTGCCGCCCTGCTTCACGAATCGGGGAAGCGGGAGCAGCTTGCCCGCATAGGGCTCGGCTTCTGCTGCACTTACGGCGCGGCCGGATCGCGGGCTCACAGCGGTCAGATCGTCGCTAGAGCCGGTCACGACACATTGCCCCAAGTCGAGCCCAAAGCCGAGTTCAGCGAGCAGCAGCAGCTCGTAACGAACGAGGGCGGCGCCCCATCCGCTCGCCGATGGCGCCGCTTCGATGGCGTCGAGGAGGCCGGCCAGGCCCTCGTAGAGGGATGGATAGGGCTGACCCTCTGGAAGTGCCGTGGCAGTCAAGGCCGTTGCCCATTCAATAGCTGCGGCCGGCAAGGGCTCGCTCAGCAGTGGAGCGCGGCTGTGAACCAGCTCGACGCTCGCTTGCGGCAATTGGGCATCCGTTCGCTGCGAAAGCTGTGCCTCGACGATATTGGCGGCGATCAGGACGGGGCGCATCCGGCGCCCCCGCGCGCCTCGCACATAAGCGGCCTGCAGCCCAAGATCGGGCGTCATGAGCCGCACAATCGCGCCATGTTCCCCGTGATTGCGGAGAGCACAGACGATCGCTCGGGTCTCGGTCCTCATCCGCGCGGATGAAAATAATCGTAGAGCTGGCGCGCGATCGCCTTGCTTATGCCCGGCGCACGTTCGAGATCCTCGAGCGCGGCGCCCTTCACTGCTCGGGCAGTGCCGAAGTGCATGAGGAGCGCCCGCTTTCGATTTGGACCGATTCCGGGGACCTCATCGAGCGTCGAGGTCGTGAGGCTCTTCGCACGCTTTGCGCGATGCGTGCCGATCGCGAAGCGGTGCGCCTCGTCCCGCAGGCGCTGAAGATAGAAGAGCAGGGCCGAGTTGGGAGGCAGCGTAATCTCGCGGCCTCCGGGCAGGTGGAAGATTTCCCGTCCGGCGTTGCGGTCGGGGCCTTTCGCAACACCTGCAACCGGGACGTCGTGAACGCCCATATCCTCCATGACCTCCAGGACGGATGAGAGCTGTCCCTTGCCTCCATCGATTAGCAGCAGGTCCGGCCATTCACCGCTCTGCCGGTCGGGATCTTCCTTCTCGAGGCGCGCGAAGCGGCGTTCGAGCACTTCCCGCATCATTGCAAAGTCGTCGCCAGGCTGGGTTTCGGCGCGCTTGATGTTGAACTTGCGGTAGCTGTTTTTCCGGAACCCCTCCGGTCCCGCGACGATCATCGCGCCAGTCGCGTTCGTGCCCATTATGTGACTGTTGTCGTAGACTTCGATCCGCTTGGGAACGTCGGGCAGCTCGAACGTGTCGGCAAGCTCGCGCAGTATCTTTCCCTGGGTGGTCGTCTCAGCCAGACGGCGCTCGAGCGCTTCTTCTGCGTTACGACGCGCTTGATCGAGCAGCTTGCGACGGTCACCCCGCTTGGGGACTTCGATGCCGACGCGCCTGCCGGCACGCGCCGACAAAGCTTCCTCGAGGACTTCCTGATCGGGCAATTCGCGGTCGACCAGGATTCGGCGAGGCGGCGGCATGTCCTCGTAGAATTGAACGAGGAAACTCGAGAGCACCTCCGCTTCAGGCACGTCGCTTGTGTGAGCAGGGAAGAATGCACGGTGCCCCCAATTCTGCCCGCCGCGGATGAAGAAGGCCTGGATGGACATCGTCCCGGCCTTGCAGGCCAGCGCAAACACATCGCCGTCGCCAAGCCCCTCGGCATGGACGGTCTGGCTACCCTGTATGTACGTCAGCGCGCGCAGCCGATCCCGATAGACCGCTGCAAGCTCGTAATCGCGCTTGTCCGCCGCCTGAGCCATCAGCCGCGAGAGCCTGGCCTGAACATTCGTAGATTTGCCGGCAAGAAACGCCTTCGCGTCGTCGACCAGCTCGTCATAGTCCGCTCCGCTGATCCGTCCCACGCACGGTGCGGAGCAGCGCTTGATCTGGTAGAGCAGGCAAGGTCGCGCCCGATTCTCGAAAAAGCTGTCGGAACAGCTTCTTAGCAGGAAAAGCTTCTGAAGCGCGTTAAGCGTTCTGGTGACGGATCCGGCGCTGGCGAACGGACCATAATATTGGCCTTTGATTCGCCGGGCCCCGCGATGCTTTTGCACGCGCGGAAAGGCATGGTCCTCGCGGAGAAGAATGAAAGGGAAGCTTTTGTCGTCACGCAGCAGAACGTTGTAAGGAGGGCGGAAGCGCTTGATCAGCTGCGCTTCCAAGAGGAGCGCTTCGGCCTCCGTCCTGGTAGTCACGATCGTCATCGAGCGGGTTTGCGCCACCATCCGCTGGAGCCGCTTCGGCAGCTTGGCGACCTGGGTGTAATTGGTGACGCGGTTCTTCAGCGCCCTGGCCTTGCCCACGTACAGAACGTCACCACGCGCATCCTGCATGCGATAGACGCCGGGACGGATCGGAAGCGTTTTCCACACCTCGCGGATCGCTGCGATGCCTTTTTCGAGGTCGGGCTGTTCCGCCCCCCGCACTGCGTAGGTCGCCTGCTCTTCGTTGAAGCGTTCACGCGCTCCCGGATGATCTGGACGGTCGGCCTTGCTCACACGATGGAGATAGGCGTTAGCCCTCGCCGGCGCGAGAGGGTCAGGCGGCCGCCCTCGCCTCCTGCTCGTCGTCGAGCATCCACTCGACCGCCGCGCGCGCGTGGATAGCGGTCGTGTCGTAGACGGGAAGAACATTGGCGCGAACGTCGACTGCTAGCACGAGCTCGGTGCAGCCGAGCACGACCGCCTGGACCTTCTGCTTCTGCAGTTCGGTGATAAGAGTCTTGAGCTTGCGCTGGCTGTCGCGAACGACCCGTCCGGCCACAAGCTCCTGGTAGATGATTCTATCGACCTCGTCTCGCCAGGAAGGGCTGACCTCATGGATTACGATGCCGCGCTCCTCATAGGGCCCGCGCGCGAACGGCTCGACCATCGTGAAGCGCGTTCCGAGAAGAGCAACCACGTTCCGCCGGTCGGCGGCCACGCGCTCCGCGGTCACGCGGCGAATGTCGATAACCGGCAGGCCCGAGGCTGCCTCGACGGTGTCGACCGCCCGATGCATCGTGTTCGAGGCAAGGAGGATGCCCTGAGCGCCGGCGTCGGCCAGGCGCTTGGCAGCATTGGCCACCATTGAATTGGCGGCCTCGAATTTCTCCGTATTGTTGAACGCCGCATAATCCTCGAAGTCGAAGCTCTCGATGATCAAGCGGGCGCTGTGCATGCCGCCCAGCTCGCGAGCGATTCCCCGATTGATATGGTCGTAATAGAGCGCAGTTGACGACCAGCTCGCTCCACCAACGATGCCTAGTTTCCGCAATGTCTCGCCCCCGGCCTAGAACCCGAATTCGTCGCCAGAATCGGCAACGCCCGAATCTTGTCTTCGATGGGCTGTAACGGGACAAGCGGTAAACGCTTGGTTTTACAGGAAATGAATCAGATTTCCGTGGATTGATGGAGCGCGCTTGCCAGCGCTCGGTTCGATAGCCGAAAAGCGGCCCGTGCAGAGCGAGGCGCAAACCAGCAGCGAAGTGATGCTCGTGCGACCAGCTGCGTTCGGGTTCCACCCGGAGGCAGCGGAGAGCAATGTCTTCGCGGAAGGGCGAGGCTCCGAAGATGTTCACTCCCAGGCGTTGCGCGAGTTCGATGGACTTGCAGAGCGGCTGACCGCCGCCGGCGTCCGTGTTGTCGTCCTGGAGGATTCAGCCGCGCCAGCGAAACCGGATGCCCTATTCCCCAACAACTGGTGCTCGTTCCACGCCGACGGCACCGTGGTGCTTTATCCCATGGCAACGCAAGCGCGCCGCCTCGAGCGCAACGCCGATGGTTTGAAGGCGCTTCTCGCTGCTTCCGAGTTCGATGTGCGCCAAATCGTCGACCTCAGCTTCCACGAGCGGAGCGGGCATTTTCTCGAAGGTACCGGCAGCCTGATCCTGGATCGACCGGAACGCCGCGCTTATGCGAGCCTCAGCCCGCGCACCGATCCTCATGTCATTGCAGATTTCGACGATCGGGTAGACTATTCGACCTTGGTTTTCGAAGCGCATGATCGCGGCGGCCAGTCGATCTACCACACCAATGTCCTGTTGAGCCTGGGCGCTAGGTTCGCGGTGCTTTGCAGCGATGTTGTCGCAGAGGAGATGAGGGCAGTGTTGATCGACGAGATCGAAGCGAGCGGCCGTACGATCATCCAGGTCGATTTCGATCAGCTCCGGCAATTCGCTTGCAACGTCATCGAGCTGAGGACTCACCAAGGAGAGCCACTGGTCGCGCTCTCCAGCGCGGCGCGGGCGAGCTTCCGGCCCGATCAGCTGCGGCAATTGGAAAAGTTCGGAAGCCTTGTCGACGCTGCCATTCCGACAATCGAGGCTGTGGGAGGCGGCAGCGTTCGCTGCATGATCGCCGACATCCACTTGCCTAGAATTGGACCTCGCGTCAGCCCAGATTCTTGACGATCTCCTCCACCATCTTCTTGGCGTCAGCGAGCAGCATCATCGTGTTGTCCCGATAAAAGAGCTCATTGTCGACGCCCGCATATCCAACGCCACCCATCGACCGCTTCACGAACAGCACTGTGCGAGCTTTTTCCACGTCCAGAACCGGCATCCCATAGATTGGCGAGCTCTTGTGGGTCTTGGCGGCCGGGTTCGTCACGTCGTTCGCGCCGATCACGAAGGCGACGTCGGTCTGCGCAAACTCACTGTTGATATCCTCAAGCTCGAACACTTCGTCATATGGCACGTTGGCCTCCGCGAGCAGCACGTTCATGTGTCCGGGCATGCGGCCTGCAACGGGGTGGATCGCATATTTGACCCGAACCCCTTCCTTCTTGAGGAGATCCGCCATCTCGCGAAGTGCATGTTGCGCCTGGCTTACGGCCATGCCGTAGCCGGGTACGATGATGACCTGGTCGGCCTGGCTCATCAGGAATGCCGCATCTTCGGCAGAGCCCCGCTTGTACGGCCGGTCGATCGCTGCGGCGGCACCGCCAGCGACTGCGTCGCCCCCAAAGCCCCCAGCGATTACCGAAATGAAGCTGCGATTCATGGCCTTGCACATGATGTAGCTGAGGATCGCGCCAGAGCTTCCGACTAGCGCGCCGGTAATGATCATCGCGCTGTTGTGAAGGGTGAAGCCCATCGCCGCCGCGGCCCAGCCGGAATAGCTGTTCAGCATCGAGATCACGACGGGCATGTCCGCGCCGCCGATGGGAATGATCAGGAGAAAGCCGATCACAAAGCTTAGCCCGGCAATGGTGAAGAACACCCAGTGACTCTGATCCGTCGTGAAATAGGCGATGAGCGCCAGGATCGCGGCCAATGTGCCCAGGTTGATCAGGTGCCTGAGCGGCAGGAGGATCGGCTTGCCCGACATGTTGCCGTTGAGCTTGAGGAAGGCGATCACCGAGCCCGAGAAGGTAATTGCGCCAATTGCCACGCCAAGGCCCATCTCGACACGGCTGACCGGCAAGATGCTGACAATGGAGGGCCCGAAAGTGGGCGTGATGCGGGCCGCAATGCCGAATGCCTCGGGATTGAGATAGGCCGCCGCACCGACCAGCACTGCGGCCATGCCGACGAGACTGTGAAAGGCGGCGACCAGCTGCGGCATCGCGGTCATTTGGATCTTACGAGCGGTCACCAGGCCAATGCCGCCACCGATCGCCATGGCGCCGACGATCTCCGGCAGCGATGCGATCTCGTGAACGGCAAGGGTGGTACCAATGGCAATCGCCATGCCGAGCATGCCGGTCCAGTTGCCGCGGCGGCTGCTCTCCGGACTCGACAGGCCGCGCAAGGCCAGAATGAAGCAGATGCCAGAGATCAGATAAGCGAGCAGCACCCAAGAAGGCTGCGCGTGGGCCGCTTCAGGCATCTTTGCGCTCCCGCTTCTTGTACATCGAGAGCATCCGCTGAGTGACCGCGAAGCCCCCAAAGATATTCACGCTTGCAAGAGCAACCGCCACCAGGCCGAGCCACTTTGAGCTGGGGCTTCCAGCTGCAGCGGCAGCGATCAACGCCCCGACGACTATCACCGAGGAGATTGCGTTGGTCACGCTCATAAGCGGAGTGTGAAGCGCCGGAGTAACCGACCAAACCACATAATATCCGACGAAACAGGCCAGAACGAAGATCGACAGGATGGAGATGAAGTCCATAGCCCCTCCGGCGCGGAATGCGGCGGCTTTTCTGGCCGCTGGATCGGCTGCTGTCGAGGCCTCGCTCAGCGTAGGCGCTTAACCATGGCGCGGTTTCCAATTTTTTAACCGTTTAACCGTCAAAGCGAAGTGGTTGTTCGGGAGAACGTGCGCCTGTGCTTCGGCGTAAGGATCAGAAAGCCGAGCATTCGCCGTTGCGCTTGTTGCTGTGGACGGCGATTGCAGGGCTGATTTTCGGGCTCATCGGCTTTGGTGAGCTACCCGAGGATCTTTTGCGCACGGGCCGCAACAGCCTGCATTTGCACAAAGCTAGCGGCGACATCGTCCTAATCAAAGTCGATGATAAATCGCTGCGCGACATCGGCCGATGGCCATGGCCGCGAGCCAAGCATGCCGCGCTCATCGACAAGCTCACAAGTGCTGGCACGAAGCGCATCTTCGTAGACGTGTTGTTCAGCGGAGCAACAGACGACCCCAACGATCGGGCGCTTACTCGTTCGCTGGCGCGCTCGGGACGGGTGGTCCTGCCGGTGAAGACCCGCTCAGGACCGAGCCAGGGGGCGCAGCAAGACGCTTTCCCGATGGGCGCTTTCACGAAGCACGCCCAACTGGGCTCGATAAGCCTGCCGTACAATTACGCCGACGCCGCCTGGCGCGTGCCTTATTCCGCGCAGTCCAGTGCCGGATCGATGCCGTCGTTCGCGGCATTGTTGGCCAATCGAACGCAGCAGACTGGCCTGTTCGTGCCTGATTATTCGCTCGACCTTTCGAGCATCCCCTCGATTTCAGCAGCTGACGTTCTCGGGGGATCTTTCGATCCGACGTCGCTTCGGGGCAAGGACGTCATCATCGGTGCAACGAGCGAAGCCATCGGCGACCAGATGTTCATCCCGGGGACCGGTCGGATGGGCGCGGTGAACGTGCACATCATCGGGGCCGAGACCCTGAAGGCCGGTAATCCTGTTTATCTGGGCTGGTTCGCGCCTTTCCTGGTCTCGCTGCTGCTGTGCGCGGGCGTGACCTCGCTGCGCACGAACGTGCCGCAAAGCCTCTCGCTAGCGGGTGCCGCTGTGGCGCTTCTGTTCATACCCGCCCTGTTTGAGGCCAAGCTTATCTATTTCGACATCACGCCGGCAGTCTTCGTGTTGCTTACCGTCAGTTCCGTGCTCGGATGGCGCCGGTACCGCGCGCGCGGCTTGGTGAATCCCGTATCGGACCTTCCCAACCTGAATGCGCTTCGTGCAAACAGGGCCGGAAGCAAGCAGTCGCTCGTGGCTGCGCGGATCCTCAATTACGCCGAGATCGTCGCAACGCTCCCGGCAAACGGCGAGCGCCAGCTGGTGGACCAGATCGTGAGCCGTCTGTCGATCGGCGATCCCACTCGCAGGATCTATCAAGGCGACGGCGGTATCTTCGCATGGTTCGAAGAACCTCGCACAGCATTCAGCAATCACCTGGACGCCCTTTACTCGCTGTTCCGAAACCCCGCGCGCGTTGGGGGCGTATCGCTAGACCTGACCGTGGCGTTTGGCGTCGAGGTTGGAAGCGGCCGTTCGCTTGCGAACCGCCTGGCAAGCGCGCTCGTCGCCGCCGACGAAGCTGCGCATGACGGGCTCAGGTGGAAATATCACGATCCGGAGAGCCTGCAGGACGCTTCATGGAAGCTTTCGATGCTGAGCCAGCTGGACGAGGCCATCGACCGCAACGAGGTCTGGGTGGCGTACCAACCTAAGCTGGATCTGGCGACGCGCCGGATCATCGGGGCAGAGGCTTTGGCCCGCTGGACCCATCCGGAAAAGGGCCCGATCGCAGCGTCGGAATTCGTCGCGGCCGCAGAGCAGCACGGCCGGATCGGAAAGCTCACGGACTTTGTCCTCGAAAAGGCGATCGCCTCGGCGGCAGCCATCAACAAGCGCGCGGCCGATTTCGAGATCGCCGTGAATCTCTCTGCTCGACTGCTCGGCGACAAGGGCTTCCCGTTGCGCGTCTCCGCCCTGCTCGCGCGCCACGGAATGTCGCCCAATTTATTGACGCTCGAGCTCACGGAAACTGCAGCGCTCAGCGGCAGCGGCGAGGGAATTGAGATGATCTCGCGTCTGCGCGAGCTAGGGGTGCGCATATCCATCGACGACTACGGCACGGGCCTGTCCACTCTCGAATATCTGAAGAAGATCCCCGCCAATGAGATCAAGATCGACCAGAGTTTCGTCAAAGGCATGGTCGACAATCGGAGCGACCGCGTAATGGTCCAGTCCACCATTGGCTTGGCCCACTCGCTCGATCGCAAGGTCGTCGCGGAGGGTGTGGAAGACCACGAAACGCTCGACCTTCTTATCGAAATGGGCTGCGACGTTGCGCAGGGCTTTGCCGTTGGCCGACCCATGAGCATCGACAGCCTGACCAAGCGTATTTCGTCGGATCGCAAGCGCAGCGTCGCTTAAAGACGAAGACCCCAACTAACCGGCAAATCGCGCGAAGACTAGCGCAGCCAATTCTCGTGCCCGCGCCGAAATAGTTAATGGTTTGCTAACCATATCGATTAAGGTTAAGATCCCCTCATCTGCCGAATCGCAGAAGAAGACAGGGGTACGAACGATGAAAAAGGTTAACGCTGGCCGCGGGTTCTGGAGCTGGCTCTGCGGTGGAGGCTGGACGAACGCCGGATCGAACGGCTAATCGTTCTAAGCCGTTCCGGAAACGGAACGCAAATTCAAAGAGTTAAAGCGCTTACCCGGTGGGTGGGCGCTTTTCTCTTATGCGCTTACCCGCAACCCCTGCGACGCTGGCCCAGGCCAATGATAATCGTTAGGCGCCCCCATGCTTCGCCAAGCGGACACTACTTTAGCGATTCGCGCGACTCGGCCCGGACTTCACGAATTCACCCAAGACGTCGACGAATGGGTCAGGTCCACCGGAATAGCGCGGGGCCTGTTGACCATCTTCTGCCGGCACACCTCCGCATCGCTGGTAATCCAGGAAAATGCCGCGCCCGCCGCACGACGCGATCTCGAGCGCTACTTCGCCCATATCGCGCCCGAAGGGACTCACTACGAACATGACGAGGAAGGTCCTGACGACATGCCCGCGCACCTTCGCTCGGCAATGACGGCGACGCAACTCAGCGTTCCTATAGCGGGAGGCCAAATGATGCTGGGCACGTGGCAGGGCATCTTCCTCTTCGAGCATCGACAGAACACGCCTGAGCGCGAGATTGCGCTCCACCTGATCGGCGAATGAGCGAGGAATCCGTGCGGGCCTGGCTCCGCAGCCACGCACCCGACCTCAGGCTCGTCGAAGCCCATGACACCACGGCCACGGTCCAGGATGCCGCGAGGACTTTGGGCGTGACGCCTGGCGAGATCGCCAAGACATTGACTGTACGTGCCGGAGATCATCTCTTCCTCTTGGTCACTCGCGGGGATGCGCGGCTCGATAATCGCAAATGCAAGGACGCATTGGGCGCTCGGCCGAGGATGTTGGGTGCAGAGGAAACGCTTGAGGTCACTGGCCATCCGGTCGGCGGAGTCTGCCCGTTCGGGCTTCGAACATCCCTGCCCGTCTATTTGGATGTGTCGCTGCAAGCTTTCAGCATCGTCTATCCAGCAGGCGGCTCGCTCAACACCTCGGTCGAATGCCCAACCGAACGGCTGTTCGATCTCGTCGGGGACCGGTGGGTGGACCTATGCAACCTACCCGTGGAAACGGTCGGGACTTAGGTCTTCGGGCTGTACGTCCGCGACCGGCCATCGGCTCTTCGTAATCAGCGCGGAGACGATTTCTGCCATCGCCGGCGAGGTCTGAAGGCCGAAGCCTCCCTGTCCAACCAGCCAGAAGAACCCTTCCGCTTGACCTTCGAAGCCGCACACGGGGTGACGGTCGGGCGCAAATGTTCTCAGTCCGGCCCACTTGCTGTGAATTCGTTCGACCTTGACCGTGGTTCGCTCCTCCATGCGAAAGGCGGCAAGCGCGACCTCATAGTCGTCCGGCTGCGCATCGCATGGATCCGCCGGAATCTCATCCATCGGCGACGCGAAGAGCCGACCGCTCTCCGGCGCGAAATAAAGCTCATCGTGGACAGTCTTTGCGAAAGGCAGTTCCTCGAGCTTGGTCCCCGCCGGCCCATCGAAAGTGATGATCGTGCGACGCTTGGGCTGAAGCCCAATGGGTTGCACCCCGGCCAACCGCGCAACACTGTCGCCCCACGCACCCGCTGCGTTGATGACAATGGGCGCCTGGAATTCGTCGCCTTCTTCTGTGCTCACGCTCCAGGTTGCGCGGTGCTCGATCTTCGCCACGCGAGACTTCGAATGAAACTGCCCGCCGCTCCCACGCAGCTGGCGCAAGAAACCCTGAAGAAGAGCGTGCGGGTCCAACCGGATACCTCGGTGGTCGGCAAGGCCGTGCCGGGCATCTTCCTTGAGCAGCGGACAGAGCTGGCTCACTGCCACTCCATCCAGCCTCTCGAGATGAGCAAAGCCGGCCAGCTCGGAGCCCAGCACATCGAGCTCGCCGCGTTCGTCGTCGCGCGCATAGACCAGCACAGGCATCTCCCGGCCCACCGGCACGTCAGCGAAATCGCTGGGCGGCTCATCGAAGAACGGCCTGCTTGCCAAGGTGAGCGCGCGAACCAAGCGGTCGCCGAGCGCATAATGGAGCATTGTCGCGCTCCGCCCGGACGAGTGGAACCCAATTTGCTCCTCGGCTTCGAGGACACGGACGTGAGCATCTCGAGACAAAGCGGCGGCGGCGGAAAGGCCGGCGATCCCGCCCCCGATCACGAGGATGTCGCTTGTCAGCAGCGGCACTATGCTGCGGCGGTCAACCGCTCGTGAACAATCTTCCCGCCGTGCGTCAGGCGGATGCCCTTGACGATCTCGTCATCGTCCGGAAGCAGCGGGCGCCCCGCATCCTTGTCCCAGAAAGCGCTGAGGAAATTGAAGAGATTGCGCGCGAACAGGGCCGAGGCATCGGCCGAAAGACTGCGCGCGAGATTGCTCGCTCCGACGATCGTCACTCCGTGCTTCTCGACGCTCTCGCCGGCCACTGTGCCCTCCACATTGCCCCCGGCTTCCGCGGCCAGATCGACGATCACGCTGCCCGGACGCATGCTGGCGATCTGCGCATCGCTGATCAGCTTCGGCGCGGGCTTGCCCGGAATCAGCGCAGTTGTGATCACGATATCCTGCTTCGCGATATGCCCGGACACGAGCTCAGCCTGCGCTTTTTGATATTCGTCGGACATTTCCGTCGCATAGCCGCCGGCGCCCTCGCCCTCGATGCCTGCTACATTTTCGACGAAGATCGGCTTCGCGCCGAGTGAGAGTATCTGCTCCTTCGTTGCCGAGCGGACGTCTGTCGCACTGACCTGCGCCCCCAGACGCCGCGCGGTGGCAATCGCCTGCAGACCAGCAACTCCCACCCCCATCACAAACAGCTTCGCAGGGCTGACGGTCCCAGCTGCCGTCATCATCATCGGGAAGGCGCGGCCATATGCCGCGGCGCCGTCGATCACGGCTTTGTACCCGGCGAGGTTGGACTGCGACGACAATATGTCCATGGACTGCGCGCGAGTAATTCGCGGCATCCATTCCATCGCAAGCGCGTCGATGCCGGTCTTCGCATATGCCTCTATGGAGTCCGCGCGCCGAACCGGGTCGAGACCACCGACCAGCAAGGCCCCTGCTTGGGCGCCTTCGATGCCGTCAGGTCCTTGGACGCAAAGAATGATGTCAGCTCCGGCTATCACATCCTGCCGCGAACCCACCGTGGCGCCGGCCGTTTCGAAGTCTGCGTCACCGATCGAGGCGGATGCTCCGGCCCCCTGCTCTACCGCCACTTGCGCGCCAAGCGCGACGAACTTCTTCACGGTTTCCGGAATCGCGGCACAACGCGTCTCGCCGGGAGCCGTCTCCTTCAACACCGCGATCTTGGTCACGGCGTCAGGAAGAAATGATGAGAAGGACGAGGAAGCCCAGGATCAGGCAGACGATGGCGCCCCACTTTAACATTGCGGTGAAGCGTGAATAATCGCGCACGTGAATCGCCACGTCCTGCGTCGGCGGATCGACGAGCAACGGTTCTTCTTCTGCCATCCCAATTCCCTTTCCTAGACGCGCCTCAACGCTTGCGACGTCCATAACAACGCCGGGCAGGACACCCAAGCCCCTCATCGCGCGCGACCGCATGGTTCTTAAGCACGCCTTTACTCCTCGGCCTTAGAGTGCCCTCTGAAGGAGTCACGATGGGCGAAGAGCGCACTCGGTCCTTGCTGCTGCTAGCCGCGGATCCAGCCGAACGGAGGCTGATCTCTGCTGTCGCCGCTCGGGCAAATTGGAGCGTCGTCGGCGCGGCCGACGAGGAAACAGCCGTCGCGCTGTTGCAGGGACCTCACGGTCGCGAGGTACAGGCGGTCTTGGTCACCAACTGGGATCCCGAAACCGGGCCGAGCCTCATCGGAGCTCTCCGCGACCAGCGAGAGCGCCTCCCGGTCATTGTCCTTTCCACCGGTGACAGCGTCTCGACGGCCGTCGACGCCATGCGGGCCGGCGCATCGGATTTCCTTGTGCGTCCCGTGGCGCCAGAGCGCCTGACTGAGGCGCTCGCGGCTAACAGCGACCGCCGCAAGGCTGCGGGCGAGCTTGCGCCGCTATCCGAGAAGATGGCTCCCGATCTGTCGTTAGAGCAACTTATCGGCGCGGCTCCAGAATTCCGGTCGGCGCTTGCGGTTGCGGCTAAGGCCGCACGAAACCGGCTGCCGATCCTGATCATTGGTGAGCCGGGAACCGGCAAGGAAACGATCGCTCGCGCGATCCACTCAGCAAGCCTTCGTGCGAAGGGTCCATTACTCCTGCTCGATTGCAAGGCTGTGCCTGCGAATATCATCGACAGCGAATTGTTCGGTCATGAAAAGGGCGCCTTTCCAGGCGCATTTGCATCGAAAGTCGGCAAGATCGTCCAGGCCGACGGCGGGACCCTGCTGCTCGACGAGATCGGTGGCCTGCCTGCCGAGACCCAGGAGCGGCTCGATCGCGTGTTGGCGACTGGCGAGGTCCGTCCCGTTGGCCTCAACGGCAGTTATTCAGTCGATGTGCGAGTGATTGCGACAAGCAGCCGTCCCCTTCCCGAGGACTTTAATTCCGGTCTCGCGGAAAGAATTGCGTCCACCACGGTAAACCTGCCGTCGCTGCGCGACCGAAGCGGAGATATTCCAGTGCTTGCGCGGCATCTCCTGACCCGCCTTGCCGAACAGATCGGTGCACGCCCGCTCTCGATCGGCAATGACGCTCTCGCAGTGCTGATGCGATACGGCTGGCCAGGCAACGTGCGTCAGCTTGCGGCGGTCCTCTTTCGCGCCGGGCTTCAATGCGAAAGCGGCTCGCTCACCGCCGAGCATTTTCCGCACATCGCCATCCAGTCGCGCTTCTCGGGACGGCGCAATGACTTCGCGCCGATCATCAGCAAGGCAAGCAGCGATGAGGCCATCGGAGGACGACCGGGCGTCACGCTTTATTCGAGCGACGGCCACCTTCGTCCGCTTGAAGATATCGAAGCGGACATCATCCGGCTGGCGATCGGCCATTATAGGGGGCGTATGGCGGAGGTTGCCCGCCGTCTCGGCATCGGCCGGTCCACGCTCTATCGCAAGCTAGGCGAGCTCGGGATCGACACCGCGGCCTGACGGACTAGTCTCGCAGGGGTGCGCGGCCTCCTCATCGCGATCGTCCTTGCCTTATGCGCGTGCGGTGGAAGTCCTGCGCGCGAGGTTGCAGCGTCTTTCTGCTCGGAACAAACGTTCGAAGGTACTCGGTTCACCGTCTGCGGCAATAAGGGTGGCGAGCTGAGGCTGTTTGCTGCTGCCAAGGGACAAACGCCGCTCAGAAGTTTCGCGGATCTGGCGCTTGACCAGGACAAGGTAGCATTCGCGATGAATGCGGGGATGTTCGACGAAGACGGCCGTCCGATCGGCCTCGCGACAGCGAATGGCGCAGCGCTGCACAAAGTGAACCTGCGGGATGGTCCGGGCAATTTTCATATGAAGCCGAACGGCGTCTTCATCGTGACCTGCGGCGGAAAGTCGGTAATGATTGTGAAGAGCGAGGCAGTCCCGCAATTCCGCTGCGCACCTGACATCGAGACCCAGTCCGGCCCCATGCTGGTGATCGATGGCAAACTTCATCCAAAGATCGAGGCGGACGGCACATCGCGGCTCATCCGCAATGGCGTCGGCGTGACACGCGATGGCCGGCCGCTGTTCGTGATTTCAGAAGACCCTGTGTCGTTCGGAAAGCTGGCCCGCTTCTTTCGCGATAGCCTGAAGACGCCGAACGCGCTGTTCTTCGACGGATCGGTCAGCTCTTTGTGGGACCCGGCCAATGGTAGAATGGACTCCCATGCGGAGCTCGGCCCGATGATCGTCGGGCTCAAACCCTCGGCGTCAACGCCTGATCGCGGAGGCCACGCCAAACCCTAACGGCCTGCATTGTCTCGGGAACGTCGTGGACGCGCAAGATCTGGGCGCCTTGCTCTGCCGCCTTCAACGCGAGGGTAATGCTCCCGCCAAGTCGTTGATCCGCGGGTGCCTCGCCCGATAGGGCACCTATCATCCGCTTGCGGCTTGCGCCCACGACGATCGGGCATCCAAGGCCATGCAAGAGCGCAAGGCCGTTCATCAGCTCGAGATTGTGGCCGACGTTCTTGCCGAAGCCGAAGCCCGGGTCGATGAGAATCTTGTTGCGCGATATCCCGGCTGCCTCGGCCGCGGCAATTCGTTCCTCGAGCCACAAGAACACCTCCACGAGCACGTCATCGTAACGAGGGTCGTCCTGCATCGTCTCCGGAGCGCCCTGGTGGTGCATGAGGACTACCGGGACACTCGCGGACCCGATCACGTCACCTGCGCGGTCGTCAAAGGTGAGCGCAGATACGTCGTTGATCATGCGCGCACCGGCGCCAACCGCCGCCGTCATGACGTCCGCTTTCCGTGTGTCCACGGACACTGCAGTGCCGCCCGCGGCCAGTTGACGGATTACCGGCACGACTCGCTCAAGTTCATCGCCTTCCCAAACCGCCTTCGCGCCGGGCCGGGTCGACTCGCCTCCGACATCGATCATTGCCGCTCCCGCTGCGGTCATCCGTGCACCTGCGTCGGCGGCTTGCCCAGCGTCGGCGAACTGGCCTCCGTCGGAGAAGCTGTCCGGAGTGACATTCACGATGCCCATAAGCTGCGGTTGGTCGAGGCGAATGGTGCGCTCGCCGAGCTGCAACGGAGGGCGTGAAGCAATTAGGGCATCCCATTGGGCCGTGGCATCGGCGTCGAGACGCCTATCGATGCCTTCCACGGGTACAAGCTCGGAAGAGGTCCTGCTGCGTCCGTCGACATGAATCAATTCGACGGCTGAGAACCAGTTCAGCCCACCGGCAAGCCGAGCGACCTTGCCGTCATGGCCGAACGGGGAATCGACGAAAGCCGTCGGGCGAAGGAGCGTGCGCATCGAACCGCGCTATAGCGCGGACAAGTAGCGCTGCCGCAAGACGTCCAGTGCCTGGAGATCCCGGCCGTCGCGCACGTGCCAGAAAGTCCAGCCATTGCAGGAAGGAGCGTTCTGGAGAGCTGCACCGACTTTATGGATCGAGCCCGAATGAGCGTCGGAAGCAATTGAACCATCGGCACAAACCGAAGCAGTCCAGCGGCGCTTGGCGTCGCACAGGACCGTTCCTGCGGGCACCAGCCCACTTTCCACCAGGACTCCGAAAGCCACACGGGGCTGCTCGCGCTTGTCCGGCACCGTGCGCATGGCGCTCTCGTCCAGCGGAAGCGTCGACTCGATACGCGCCCGCGCGACTTTGACATAGGAAGGCTCTCGCTCGATCCCGATCCAGCGACGGCCAAGCCGCCGCGCGACAGCTCCAGTCGTTCCAGTCCCGAAGAAAGGGTCCAGCACGACATCGCCCGGCTTCGTGCAGGCAAGCAGGATGCGATAGAGCAATGCCTCGGGCTTCTGCGTCGGATGCGCCTTCGCGCCATCTTCCCCTTTGACCCGCTCACTGCCGGCGCAGATCGGGAGGACCCAATCGGACCGCATCTGGAGATCGTCGTTGAGGGCCTTCATCGCCCTATAGTTGAACGTGTACCGTGCCTTCTCGTCTTTCGCGCACCAAAGCAAAGTCTCATGAGCGTTCGTGAATCTCGTGCCGCGGAAGTTCGGCATCGGATTTGTTTTGCGCCAGACAATATCGTTCAGGATCCAAAAATCGGCATCCTGAAGCAAAGTCCCGACACGATAGATGTTGTGATAGCTGCCGATCACCCAGATCGTCCCGCTGTCCTTCAGGATGCGCCGCGCCTGCTCCAGCCAGTCGCGCGTGAAGTTATCGTATGAAGTGAGGCTTTCGAACTTGTCCCATTCGTCGTCGACGGCGTCGACGCGACTGCCCTCAGGCCTGAAGAGATCGCCACCGAGCTGAAGGTTGTAAGGTGGGTCGGCGAAGATCATGTCGACCGACTTGTCGGGCAGCTTCGTCATCTCGGAGATGCAGTCCCCCTCAATGATAACATTGAACGGAAGAATCTCGCGCGGTGCGATCGCTTTCGGTCGCAAAAGTGACTCGCCATCCGCAATGCGGGCGATGAGGTTCATATAGCTTTGCCCCCGTCTTTGACCCGGAAACGTGAGTCAGCGCGGACTCGCGGTCAAGCAAACAAGGGTTAACGCGCCAAAACGGCACATCGGAACAGACCGAGTCCAGGAGTTGCGCGACACAAGATGTTGAGTCCGCATTGATCTCCGAGACTCAACAGCTGGTGGTGTGACCCTCAGGACTCGCTGGCTGCATTTCTTCCAGTCCGAGTTCCGGCTGCGCCGCTTCCGCCATCATTTGACGGACGAGGCCAAAGCTTCGCCGGTGAAGCGGGGTCGGACCCAATTCACGCAGCGCTCGACGATGGTCCGGCGTGGGATAGCCGCGATTATGCTCCCAGCCATAGCCTGGGTGTGCGGCTGCATAGTCCACCATCATTCGGTCGCGTGTGACCTTGGCGATGATCGAGGCGGCCGCGATCGATCGGCATTTGGCGTCGCCGTCGACGATCGCTTTCGAAGGGCGCTGCCATTTCGGACAGGCATTGCCATCGACCAGCACCCACGCGGGCTCCAGTCCGAGCGCCTCCACGGCGCGGGTCATGGCCAGCATGCGCGCCCAGTAGATGTTGATCGTGTCGATCTCTTCGACCGTTGCGACCCCCACGCCCCAGGCCGAGCAATCGATCAGCCTCGCGTAAATCGCCTCTCGCTTTTCGATGGGCAGGTTCTTCGAATCGTCGATCCCGCGCGGGAATTTCTGACGGTCCAGGATGCAGGCGGCAGCGACGACTGGGCCGGCGAGCGGCGCACATCCGGCCTCGTCCACCCCCGCCAACGGTTGCGGAAAATCCAGCTCAAGCTTGAAGGAACAGCGCCGAGGCATAGCGTAAGCCTATGAAGCTGCTCAGTGAGTCGCCAGTGGCAACCGCCGAATTTTGTGGATTAGTCCATCCGCCAGGGCGGGAAGCGGCGGGCTTCGCCGGCCTTATAGAGGAAGATGATATTTCCGTCGGGATCCCGGAGCCGCGCCTCGCGCCAAAGCCATGGTTGATTGCGGGGGCCGTGCTCAAAAGCGATGCCGTTCCGCGCCAGCTGCTCGACGCGCTCGTCGAGATCATCGCATTCGAAGTAGACCGCAGTCGTCGCGCTGATGGTTTCCTCAGGGTCGATCTGGACAGAAAATGTCCCGCCACCGCCAGCCTCGAAACGGGCATAGCCCGTGTCCGGGCTGTCGACGATCTGCTTCAGTCCAAGCTTCCGGTAGAAAGCGACTGACCGAGCATAGTTGGTCCCGGTAACCGTGACCTGGTTCAATCGTGGCGAAGCGCCGATGTCCAGACGTACGAACGCCTGACCCATGGGTCCCGAACCCTGACCAAGCCCTGGCGCATCATGAAGAGCCACGCGCACAAATTCGCGGGCCCGCGCTACCGCGTCCGGAAGGGCTGCGTCTTGGGCGAGGAACATGGCGATGGCGCTTGCAAGCGTGCAGCCGGTGCCGTGCGTACTCGTGGTATCGATGCGTTGGCCCTGCCAGCTCGTAATATTGTCAGTCTCGATCAGCGCGTCCGCAAGCGCGTCCCCTTCTTCGTGTCCGCCTTTGATGAGGACTGCACAGCCGTGCTCTCCAACCAGATGCAGCGCCGCGGCGACAGGATCGTCCTCAGACGTCAGGCGCTTAAGTTCAGGCAGATTGGGTGTCGCGATCGTCGCCACCTTCATCAGGCGGGCGAACGCACGAATCGTCGCGTCGTCGGCAAGCTCAGCCCCGCTCGTAGCAACCATTACGGGATCGAACACGATCGGAAGGTCGGGCTGGCTTTCACGAATCTGCTCGAGCCGGCCGGCAACCTGTTCAGCCGTGAATGCGCTGCCGATCATGCCGATCTTGACCGCATCGACGCCGATGTCGGCGATCACGGCATCGATCTGGGCAAGCACCATCTCTGTGGGCACGGGATGAACGCCGGTTACGCCCAAAGTGCTCTGCGCCGTGACCGCAGTAACAGCCGTCATGGCGTGGCCGCCCAGCATGGTCACTGTCTTGATATCAGCTTGAATCCCGGCGCCCCCGCCGGAGTCCGATCCGGCGATGATCAGGATTCGCGCCGTCGACGTCATCGCGTCGACCGCGGTTCGGCTCCGCGGAGCGAAGTTTTCCATGCGCACGGCACTGTGGTTTGAGCGCCAAATGCGAAGAAATGGTTCACGAGGCCGATTGGACGGCCTCGCAGATGTCGTCGACCAGGCGTTCGACAAGCTCCTGATCGTCGCCTTCCGCCATAACGCGGATCAGAGGCTCTGTGCCCGATGGGCGTACGAGCAGCCGGCCCCGTCCCTTCAATTGTTCCTCGGCCGCGGCGATGCGGTCCTGGACCAATTTAGCCTTCAGGGGCGCGCCTCCGTTGAAGCGCACGTTCTTCAACAGCTGCGGCACGGGTTCGAACTGGCGCAGGATTTGGCTCGCAGGCTTCTTCTGCTCGACCAGCGCTGCGAGCACTTGAAGACCTGCGACAAGGCCGTCGCCGGTCGTCGAGTGATCGGTCAGAATGATGTGTCCGGACTGCTCGCCGCCGACGTTGGCGCCGATCCGGCGCATTTCTTCAAGAACATAGCGGTCACCGACCTTCGTCCGCACCAGCTCCAAGCCGGCATCGCGCAACTTCCGTTCAAGTCCCAGATTGGACATGACGGTGGCGATCACCGACTTGCCTTTCAGCTCTCCTCGACTGTGCATGCCGAGCGCGATCAGAGCCATCAGCTGGTCGCCATCCACCAGCTGCCCCTTTTCGTCGACCACGATGAGCCGGTCAGCGTCTCCATCAAGGGCAAGGCCAATATCGGCGCCACTGGCGACGACCGTTTCCTGCAGGGTTGCCGGATGCGTCGAGCCGCAAGCGTCGTTGATGTTGAGGCCGTCAGGCGAGACTCCGACGGGAACAACGTCCGCGCCTAGCTCCCACAGCGCTTCGGGCGCCACATGGTACGCAGCACCATTCGCGCAATCCACGACGATCTTGAGACCGTCGAGCCTAAGATGCTCCGGGAAAGTATCCTTGAGGAAGTGGATGTAGCGCCCGCGGGCGTCATCAATGCGCTTGGCGCGGCCGATTTCCCCGGGAGTCGCAAGCTCGGGCGAACCCTGCAGCAATCCTTCTATCTCTCGTTCGTCCTCGTCGCTGAGCTTGTAGCCGTCGGGGCCGAACATCTTGATGCCGTTGTCGGCGAACGGATTGTGCGAGGCAGAGATCATCACGCCGAGGTCCGCGCGCATCGATTTCGTTAGCATCGCAACGGCGGGCGTCGGCATCGGCCCCAACAGCACGACGTCCATCCCGACGCTCGTGAAGCCGGCGACCATGGCGGATTCCATCATGTATCCCGACAGACGCGTGTCCTTGCCGATCACCACGCGATGCCGGTGATCGCCTCGAAGGAAGTAAGCGCCAGCGGCCTGGCCGACGCGAAGCGCCGTCTCGGCCGTCATCGGCTCACGATTGGTCAGCCCGCGGATTCCGTCCGTGCCAAAATATTTCCGTGTCATCGCGAGCGCCTTAGCGCGGTTAGCCGATCCAGCGCCAGAAGCCGGCAGGCATGCCCCCAAGCGCGCCATGAAGCCAAGTCGCCACTAGGAACAGCAAAGTTCCACCAATCAGCGCGAGCGCCCCGGGGTTCGCGGCGCCGCGCGTAAAAGGAACGAAGGCAGTCTGCGCGGTCCATTCGTGCCACGCTTCACCCATAAGCATGCTCTTCTTGCGATCCTGCCCCAGCGATCCGCCGAGCGCGAGAATGAGGATGGCACTGTCGAACACCAGCGCCTTGGGCGTGCCGACCGCAATGAGGTGCGTAATCGCCCACGAGGCAAAACCCCACATCATCGGGTGGCGGGTGATTGCGAGCACGCCGGTGGGGCCTCCAGATGGGCCCCGAGCGCCGACAAGAGCGGGATTGCGGACGAACGATCCGACGAAGAGGATCGAGCCGAACCACATCAGCAAAGTCGCGATGATCCAGAGCGCGTCACCTGCCGCCCACAGCGGCGGTTCCCGTCCGATCACCCGGTAGAAGTAGATCGCGCATCCGAAGGTAACGAGCGCTACCAGCGAATAAATTCCCCGGAATGCTCCCGCGCCGAGGGAGCGCACGAGTGGCTCACGAAGCGGGTGGGATAAAAGGAAATGCGTGGCGACGAACGCGATGACCGAAAAGAAGAGGCCCATCTGCGGCGTCAATGGCGATAGGCCTCCGGCAGATCGCGGCGCGGCAGATAACGATAGCGATCCCGCAGGCGCGTCTGGTGATTCTCCAGCGGCTGACGGACGCCGTCGATGAATACGGCTTCCGCCGCACTCGAACCTTCGAGCGGATCGCCCGACCAGATGACCACATCGGCGCGACGACCGGGCGCGAGGCTGCCGATCTCGCGGCCCATTCCGATCGCTTCCGCGGGCCGAGACGTGATCATCGCCAAAGCCTCGCCCCAGCTCACCCCGGCTGCGCCCGGCACGCGCTGAAGCGCCACCAGATTCCCGGCATATTGGCGCTGCGCGAAGATGTTGCGCGTATCGTTATCGTCGATCATCCCGATCGAGACATTGACCCCGGCAGCACGCATCCGGCCGACATTGGACTGGGTGGCCGCCAGTTGCTCGAAGGAAGCCGGCAAATCGTTGACCGCGGAGGCAATGACTGGAACGCCCGCCCGAGCGATCCGGTCGGCCACGGTCCAACCCTCGGTGGCTCCCACCAGCACGATTTTGAGCCCGGGAAAATCGTGCGTGAGCGAGAGCACGTTCAGTATGTCGCTGGCGCGCTCGACATGGACGAAGAGGTACTGCCGCCCTTGCAGCACCGGCACCAGCGCCGCCGCGTCGTAGCGGGTCAGAAGCACGTCCTCGTTGCGGCGCGCTTCGTAGATACGAGACTCATTGGGATCGCGGACGATGGGGCGATCGCGCTCATCGGGTTCCTGTCCCCGCGAAGCCTGCATCGGAACGGCGTATCGACGAAGCTGGGAAGCTTCTCGCAACGCATTTCTGAACAGGGCGAATGCCGAGGAGCGTGATCCACCGGCCTTGTCGGCGCCAGTTTCGCCGAGCTCTACGAACTGGAACTTCCTGGCCGCAGTGATCGGATCCATGTCCGCGCCAGTGTCGATAACGGCGCCCTGTCCGCCGAAGATGCTCTTGCCGGTTCCGGGCGAAACGAGAGCCCGGGTAACTCCGTCTGCGCGGTTGACTGCAATTGTCGACGCGAGCGGATTGACCGACGGTACGACGTCGATTGCAGCGCTGAACGGCCCGTTTGCGCTGACGTCCTCGGAGCCCTCGGCCGAGAGATCGACTTCACTGATCCCGAGCCGGGTGAAGCCGCCGATAATGCCCGGCGTGACCCACTTGCCGGTGGCGTCGATGACTTGAGCGCCGGCCGGCAGTTTCATTTGCATGCCGCCTGCAGCGACCACTCGGCCATCGCGGACGACGACCGTCCCGTTCGGGATAGGCTCCGATCCGTCGCCGAGCGCGACCGTCCCGCCGCGGATCACGAACGTCTGACCTTGCGCGCCTACTGCGGCTGCCGCGAGAAGCAGCCCCGCGAGCCGCGCGATCACTTGACGTCCCCTTCGCCGGGCTGGCCGAGTTCGAAGTCGGTCACCGGCCTGTGCTTCGGATCGTTGGCGTCGTACATCATCGCTCCATCGATCCAGACGCGCTCCGGCCGCGAATAGTCGCTGAATGGATCGCCATTCCACAGCACGACATCCGCCATCTTGCCAGGCGCAAGAGTGCCCGTCTTGTCGAGTATACCCATGGCCTGCGCGGGATTGCGGCTGAGCCACGTCCAGGCGATGGCTTCCGACAGGTTCGGGATCCCCGCTCGGATACCATCGGCGAGTGCCTTTGCCGCTTCCTGGTTCAAGCGCTGAATTCCATTGGGATCGTCGGAATGTACGATGGCGCATGCACCTGCGTTGTGGACGAACGGGATGTTCTCCTTGATCGCGTCGTAGCTTTCCATCTTGAAGCCGTACCAATCGGCCCACATCGCCGAGCAAATTCCTTCTCGAGCGAGTAGGTCGGCGATCTTGTAGCTTTCCACCGCATGGTGGAACGCCGCGATCTTGTAGCCGAATTCATGGCTCATATCGATCATGTTGGCCATTTCGTCGGCCCGATAGCAGTGGTTCTGGACGAGGATCTTGCCCGCTAGCACTCCGCGAAGCGTATCCATGGCAAGATCACGCTCCGGCATCTCGCCGCCGTTGCGCTCATATTTGTCCCACTTGCGCTTGTAGGCCTGTGCCTTGATCCAGACCCCGCGCGCATAGGCGATATTGCCCATGCGCGTCTGCGGCATGTTGCCCTTCGAGCCATAGACTCGCTTCGGGTTCTCGCCGCAGGCCATTTTCAGCCCATACGGCGCTCCAGGGAATTTCATGCCCTGCGCCGTTCGCGCGGGCACATTCTTAAGCGTTACGGATCGGCCGCCGAACAGGTTCGCGGATCCCGGCAGGACCTGCAAAGTAGTGACGCCGCCATTCATCAAGGCGCGCGTGAAGCCCGGGTCCTGCGGCCAGACGCTATGCTCAGCCCAAACTTCCGGACGCGCAGGTGATGTGGCTTCGTTTCCGTCCGACTGGGATTCGACGCCCGGAGACGGATAGTCGCCCAGGTGACTATGGATATCGATCACGCCCGGCGTGACGAACTTGCCGGTTCCGTCGATTTCCTGAGCGCCCGCGGGCGTCGCGAGCTCTGGTCCGCCGATTCCCTGCACGACGCCGTCCCCGAAGATGACGGTGCCGTCGTTGATCTGCTTCCCCTCGCCATCGAAGACTGTCGCGTGGCGGATGACCGTAAGCACGCCCGGGTAGCGGACGTAGGTCGAAGGGTACGGATCTTCGTTGATGCGGATCGGCGCCGCCGCTTTGGGCTTCCCACCGAGCTCGGCGCAGCCCGTCAGGAGACAAACAGCAGCGAGCGCGAGTGCAACGCGCCCCTTATTTGACACCGTGCATCCACTTCTGAAGAGGCCAGGACAGGAGGAACAGCACAACTCCCGCTCCGATCGCGATCCAGGCAATGGTCGTGAACGTGCCGGTATAGGTGTCCAGGCTGACCTTCAGGTTCGTCACCTGCCCGCCAACCGTCTCGACGCTCGCAAACTGCGCAACGACGCCCGCGACATATTGCGCGACCGAAATCGACAGGAACCACACGCCCATCATCAATCCCACGACGCGCGCGATCGACAGTTTCGTGATCATGCTGAGGCCCACCGGGGATATACACAGCTCCGCGATCGAGTGGATCAGGTAGAGGCCCGCAAGCCACCACAGCCCCACCTGGAAGTTGTTGCCAGCGCCGGCGAACTGCGTTCCGAACACAAGCAGCAGGAATCCGGCCCCGACCCCCATGAGCGCAACGGAGAATTTAACCGGGATCGTGGGTTCAAGACCGCGCTTTGCGAGCCCTATCCACAATGCGCTCATCACCGGCGCCAGCAGCACGATGAAGAGCGGATTGAAGTTCTGCGTCTGCGGTGCGGACAATGTGAACAGCCCAAACACGCTGCGATCGGTGTTCCGGTCGGCAAACAGGGTCAGCGAGGATCCCGCCTGCTCGAACAGAGTCCAGAAGAAGACGTTGAAGATGATCAGGATCATCGCCGCCGTCATCATCTGTGCCTCGACACGCGTCCCTTTGGTATAGGACCAGATAAGGATACCCGGGACACTGACGAGAAAGGTACCGAAGAGCAGCTTGCCCATTAGCGACAGCGAAGCGATGTACCCGATGAAGCCAGAGCCCTCGGCCGCCGGCTGGCTGTTCATGAGGTTGTGGAACAGGAACATCAGCACGGGCACTGCGACCAGCGCACAGATGTAAATGATGATGTCCTTGTTCGGTGCCGAGTCAGGACGTTCGCCATAGCCGCTGAGCCGGCCGCCATCGAACTGGATCAATGCATAGCTGATCAACATCCCGACGCCCGCGAGGCTGAGTCCGGCCCACCAACCGAAGTAATCGGCCAGCAACGGGCAGAACAGCTGACCGCCGATCGATCCCAGATTGATGCCCATGTAGAAGATGGTGAACCCGGAATCTCGCCTCCGGTCGCCTTGGTCGTAGAGCGTGCCCACGATGGTCGAGATGTTCGGCTTGAAGAAGCCGTTGCCGACCGAAATCAGCGACAGCGCTAGCAACATGATCGTGATCGTCATCGAATTGCGGTCAGCGCCGGATTCGAAGCGGCCCTTCTCAAGGCGCTGCGCTTCCTGGCCATTGTCGAGCAGCGAAATCGAACCGTCCTCGTTGCCGCGAATTTGCAGCTTCTTGCCCTCAGCGACCACGAAGCGCGCTTCATTCGGGTCGCTCGATGGCCGGTCGACGAAATTGTCGACGACCACTTCGTACCTCTGCCCGTCGATCATTGCGTAGGGCTTCGCAGGCGAGCCTCCGAATGCGAGCGTGAAATAGCCGAGCGCCATAACGATCGCTCCGAACTTCACGGATCGCTTGGAGCCCAGAAACTGATCGGCGATCAGGCCGCCGACGAGAGGCGTCAGATACACCAGCGCGGTGTAGCCTCCGTAGAGACCGGTTGCCTGCTGGTCGGAAAAAAGGAAATGCTTGGTGAGGTAGAGCGTGAGCAGCGCTCGCATACCGTAATAGCCGAACCGCTCCCACATCTCCGTGGTGAACAGGCGTGCGAGTTGGCGCGGATGCCCGAACCAGGTGCTCTTGTCGGCTGGGCTTGTCCTACCCGAAGCAGGCGAAAACGGCTCTTCTACGGCCGGCGTGTCGACCATTTGTACTCTCTCCCCAAGCGCGGGTGCGCTCGGGGCGCGACCCTAACGGGCAAAATCCGCTTGTGAAGCTGATTGTTGCAACGGCCGCAGCTCACTATCTGCCCTGGTCGATGCTCAACGACCGTTCATCGATCCTTTCGTTCCTCGAGACGCGGCGCTCGGGCCGGCCGCGCGAGCTCGTCGGGCCGGGCCCCTCGACCGAAGAGATGGAGCGGATCCTCACGATAGCTGCGCGCGCTCCCGACCACGGCAAGCTCACCCCATGGAAATTCATCACGGTCTCCGAAAACCAGCGTGGCGTACTGGCCGAACTGCTTCTCAACGCGCTCGTTGAGGATAACCCCGCGGCCACCCCGGCGCACCGCGATAAAGAAGTGAATTTTGCCCACTACCCCGGCCAGCTGGTTGTCCTGATCTCCGCACCGGTCCCGGATCACAAGATCCCCGTTTGGGAGCAGGAATTGTCATGCGGCGCAGCAGGTATGAGCCTGCTGCTTGGCGCCCATGCCCTCGGCTTTGTCGCGGGCTGGGTAACCGGATGGCGCGCCTATTCCGAGCCTGTCAGGCAAGCCTTTTGCGGTCCCGGGGAGCGGATCGCAGGTTTCATCTTCATCGGGCATCCCGCTCGTGAAGTTGAGGAGCGGGAGCGTCCTGAGCTCAGCTCGATCTGGAAGCGCTGGAAGCCGTCCGCCTAACCTTTTGAGTTGAATCTTCTCCGATCCGCTGTATTATGACAGCATGACGCTTCGCACCCAGCATGATAAGCCCGTTTACGTTCGCCTGCGTGAGACGATTGCGGATGCAATTCTTGCGGGCAAATATTCCGACGGCGATCCACTCCCATCGGTTCGGGCCCTTGCAGCCGAAGAGCAGGCCAACCCGCTGACGGTCGCGAAGGCATATCAAGGATTTCAGGACGAAGGGCTGATCGTGGTCAAGCGTGGGGTCGGCATGTTTGTAGCCCCCGGCGCCAGGAGCCGACTGAGTGAATCCGAGCGCAGCCGGTTCCTGAAGGAAGAGTGGCCGCAGATCAGTGCGAGGATGCGCCGTCTCGGCATTGATCCGGCGCAGCTTCTCGATCGCGAGCGCGCCTAAGACCGCGGATCAGCCGGAACAGCGCGGCGGCAACCGCCGACTTCAAAGCAGCGCCGGGCAGGAACGGCATGACACCTTTCGACAGCGCGGCTTGCGCGCCGATTTTCGCGGCCAGCCAGGAAGCCCCCATCGCCAGAATGATCAAGTGTGCAGCGAGGGCGAAAACGAACAGCCACGTCACGGTTTTGCGTCCCGAATTTGCGCCTATTCCGGCTAGCGCAGCCGCGAACGGAAAGGACCAGAGGTAGCCAGCCGTTGGCCCGGTAAGATGCTCCAGCCCTCCCGCCCCTTCGGCGAAGACCGGCGCCCCTGCCGCACCGAGGCCTAGCCAGAGAAAAGTCGCGAGCGAACCGAACCTGGTCCCAAGCAGGAACCCCGTCAGAACAACAGCCAAGGTTTGCAGGGTCATCGGGACCGGGTTCATTGAGATTGTGACCTGTGAGGAGAGTGCCAGCCCGATGACGGCAAGCGCGACCCACAGGGAACGGAAGAGCAAAGAAGGATGGGTCGGAAGAGGCACCTTCCCGGCCTGATATCGGCTGTAGCGCTTGAAGCAACCGAGCGCGCGCTCTAGCCGCGTGGGGCCATGGTCCTTCAGACCCGCATATTGCCTTTTGACGCGGACTCAATTGCCGAGGCAGCACGTGTTGTCCTCTCCGGCGAGCCGGTCGCTGTGCCTACTGAGACCGTCTACGGGCTCGCGGCCGATGCAACGAACGCATCCGCCGTCGCTCGCATCTACGAAGCAAAGGGTCGTCCAAGCTTCAACCCGCTCATTATCCACGTTGCCAACATCGAAGTCGCCGAACGCATCGGCGAGTTCTGCGACTTCGCACGCAAGCTCGCCGAAGAGCACTGGCCCGGGCCCCTGACTTTGGTCGTTCCACGTCGAGAAAATGCCGGCATCGCATCGCTTGCGACGGCTGGGTTGCAATCGGTCGGCCTACGGGTTCCGAACCATCCGGCAATGCAGGCCTTGCTGCAGGCGACCGGACGTCCTCTCGCGGCACCATCGGCGAATGCCAGCGGAACGATCAGCCCGACGCGGGCCGAGCACGTGGCGAGGAGCCTGAGCGGGCGGATCGCCTTGATTATCGACGGCGGGCCCACCGAGCGCGGACTCGAGTCCACGATCGTCGCTGCGACCGATGGAGAGCTGCGTCTGCTACGGCCTGGTCCGATACAGCTTCAGGCCGAGACTGCTTTTTCGGGCAGGATCGAGGCGCCGGGACAGATGGCGAGCCATTATGCTCCCGCGAAGCCGCTGCGGTTAAATGCGACCAGTGCCAACGAGGGCGAGTACATGATCGGCTTCGGCGCAATTCAGGGTGAGTCCAATCTCAGCCCGAGCGGCAGCCTGACCGAAGCCGCCGCCAGGTTGTTCGACCTTCTTCACGAGGCCGATTCATCGTCTAAGGCACGGATTGCGATCGCTCCCGTCACCAACGAAGGCCTGGGCATCGCCATCAATGACAGGTTGCGGCGCGCAGCCGCTGCCTAGGCCGTCGCCGCAGCGCTCTTCGTACGGTTCTGGAAGCTCTTCCGCAGCTTCTGGAGCTTGGGAGGAATGACGGCGATGCAGTACGGATTCCGCTGACCTTCTCCGGCCCAATAGTCCTGATGGTATTCCTCGGCGGGGTACCATTCGCCTGAAGGTTCGATCGCAGTCACGATGCGGCCGTCATAGTCGGCATTGTTCCGCTCGATCGCGGCCCGCGCCTGTTGCTCCTGCTCTTCATTCCGCGGGAAGATCGCCGAGCGATATTGAGTGCCAACGTCGTTGCCCTGCCGATTCAATTGCGTGGGGTCGTGCGTGGCAAAGAAGATGTCGAGCAAGTCCGCATAGCTGATCTGGTCGGAATCGAACGTCACACGGATGGCCTCGGCATGGCCGGTGTCGCCACCGCAGACTTGCTTATAGGTAGGTTTGGCGACCGTCCCGCCCGTGTAGCCGCTCTCAACGGATTTTACCCCGACGACATCGAGAAAGACTGCTTCGGTGCACCAGAAGCACCCGCCAGCCAGAATTGCGATTTCATCGGCCATTGCTCGCTCCTTGCTATCAGGAGCGAAATAGTGGCGGTCAGCCGTTCTTGTAAGAGGCCTTCAGGCTCGCGAGCTCAAGCCTTTTCCCTACCCACTCGCTCAGCTCATCGAAATCGAGCGGCTGATCGAACACGATTCCCGCTTTGCGGTCGGAGTACCAGCGCACCTCGCCCTTGATCGGCCGAAGGCTTTCCACGACCACGACAACCTTTTTGCCGACACAATATTCCTCGATCGGCTCGACCTTCATCCCGGCGAGCGAGATGTCGTGAACGTCCACGGTATAGTAGAGCTTGCCGACGCGAACCGATGCCTTGCAGGCAATTTCGAGGCGCGGCGGGCGCGGACGAAATCCGTGCCGCTGCTTGCGACCGGCCAACAACTCGCCGATGTCGAGAGTATGGTCGAACTTTAGACCCACAAGGTCCTCGCGGGTCCATACTATCGATGCCGGGATTTTCTGCGATGATAGTTCTACCTGGACCTCATCGCCGACCGAGGGAGGGCGGGTGACGATCGCCATCAGACCCCCAGCCGACAGATTCTTGATCCGGATCAGCTGCTCGCTGTTGTTCACGACGAGCTTCCCGATCCGCAGCATCGCCGAGACGCGTCCGTCCCCACGGCGCTCGACTGGCCGAGGAACGGCGGTCGACAGGGAAACCGTGGTCGACTCGAATGCCGCGTCGACCGCGTTTTCAGAGGATTCAGCCGATTTCCGGCGGATCAAGGATCCAAACATTCGTACCCAGCGCCTCCCAATCGGGTGCCAAAACGCTTCAGATTGGGACTTTATCGCCGTCAGGGTTAAAAGAGCGTTTCACTTCTTGACCTGTGGGGCCGTTGCTGTGCACCCCACGCGAGGGAGAGAGGAGACGCGATGGCGCAGCCGCGACTGCTGCTGGTCGACGACGAGCCTGTGCTTGCGCAGTTCATGGCCGATGCGGCGCTCGGTTGCGGATTCGTGCCGATCGTCACATCCGACGACGAACAGTTTCGAAGCTCCTTTCTGGCCGGGGAACCCGAGATGGTCGCGTTGGACCTCGGGATGCCCGGCATGGATGGAATCGAGCTGCTCCGGTTCCTTTCAAAGCAGGATTTCAAAGCACCGGTACTGATCGTCAGCGGCTTCGATCGCCGCGTTCTCGAATCAGCTTTCCGGCTCGGCGAAGCTCTGGGCCTCAACATGGCCGGCCCCCTCGAGAAACCGGTTCGCCTCGATCAGCTCGAGGCCATGCTCAATCAGCTGAAGGCGACGCTCGTCACATGAGCCGCAGGGCCGAGGCACGGCTCCTGTCGAACCTCGAGCAGGCGCTCGCGGATCAAAAGCTCTACATGCTGTACCAACCCAAGGTCTCCCTTCGGGACGGGACGCTTACTCGCGTTGAAGCCCTTGTTCGTTGGGAAGACTCTGAATTGGGATCGGTGGAGCCCTCGCGCTTCATCCCGGTGGCAGAGCAGCATGGGCTCATCGATGACCTCACCCTGTGGGGGCTTCGGACGATCCTCAGGCAATGGGTAGACTGGCGTGACGATGGGATCGATACGTGCGTAGCCTTAAATATCTCAGCCCTCAGCCTTGAGCATCTCGACTTCCCTGACCTTGTTGAAAGGATGTGCCGGGCGCTCGACGTCCCCACGGATCGTTTGGTGCTGGAGCTTACGGAAGGAGCAACACAGCCACTGATCAAGCTGATGGATACGCTGACGCGCTTCCGCATCAAGGGCATAGGCCTCGCCATCGACGACTTCGGCACCGGCTATTCGTCGCTCATGCAGCTCCGGCAGCTGCCTTTCACGGAAGTGAAAATTGACCAGTCTTTCGTCCGGGACGCGGCGCGGTCGCGTGACTGCCGCCTGATTATTCAGTCTGTCGCCGACCTGGCGCATGGGCTCGGCCTGATCGCCACGGCGGAAGGTGTAGAGACGATCGATCAACTTCGACTGGTGCGCGAACTGGGTTGCGACCTCGTCCAGGGCTTTCTCATCTCGCCCCCGATGGAGGCGTCGTCGTTGCAGGGCTGGAGGCAGCGCTTCCGCAAGGCCTGGCCACGAATGCTGGAGGAAGAAAAGCTCGCCCTATGGGGCAACGTCGAAACGGATACCCTGAGCGAGGGGCAAATCTGAGCCGTAATTGATCGTGTTGGTTTGCCGTCGCATGTAGGCGCGCCAGCTATCCGACCCGCTCTCACGCCCTCCGCCGGTCTCCTTTTCTCCGCCAAATGCGCCGCCGATCTCGGCTCCCGATGGCCCGATATTGACGTTGGCGATCCCGCAGTCCGATCCTGCCGCAGACATGAACCTCTCCGCCTCACGCACATCGTTCGTGAAAATCGAGGAGCTGAGGCCCTGCGGCACCCGATTGTTCAGTTTGATCGCCTCTTCGAAATCACGGTAACGCAACATGTAAAGGATGGGCGCGAAAGTCTCGTGCAGCACCGAGCCCTCTTGCCGATCCAACTCGACTATCGCGGGGCGCACGTAAAAGCCGCCTTGGACGGCATCGACGCGTTCGATGACGTCCCCAAGCACCCGTTTCATGCTCTCGAAAGCGGCTTCGTCGATCAAAGGTCCCATCAACGTGCCAGGATCGCGCGGATCTCCCACCGCGACGTTAGCGAACAGCCGCCGAACGCGATCGACCAACTGGTCCGCGACGCTGTCATGCACGATCAATCTTCGAAGGCTGGTGCAACGCTGTCCTGCCGTTCCAGCGGCGGAAAAAAGGATGGCGCGCGCGGCCAGCTCTAGGTCCGCCGAAGGGCAGACCATCGTGGCATTATTGCCGCCCAATTCGAGGAGGACGCGGCCAAAGCGTTGAGCGACGCGCGGGCCGACCGCGCGGCCCATGGCTGTCGATCCCGTCGCCGAAACGAGCGCTATTCTCGGATCGTCGACGAGCGCCTCTCCGATATCGCGCTCACCCTGCACCAGCTGCACGAGGCCTTCAGGCGCATCGCCAAAAAGGTCGAGGGCTCTTTTCATTAGAGCCATGACGGCCTCGGCGCAGAGAGGGGTTTTCTCGCTCGGTTTCCAGATGACAGGGTCGCCGCAGACCAGCGCCAGCGCTGCGTTCCATGCCCAGACGGCGACCGGGAAATTGAAAGCGCTGATGATGAGCACCGGCCCCAGAGGGTGCCATTGCTCCATCATCCGATGTTTTGGCCGCTCGCTGGCGATGGTGAGTCCATAAAGCTGGCGCGAAAGACCGACCGCGAAATCGCATATGTCGATCATCTCCTGAACTTCGCCCAGACCCTCCTGCAAGATCTTGCCGCTCTCCAGCGTAACCAATCGGGCCAGCGGCTCCTTGGCCTCTCTCAGCTGATCGCCAAGCAGGCGCACAAGCTCGCCCCTGCTGGGCGCGGGAACGCTGCGCCACGAAACAAATGCCGCGGCCGCGCGCTCGGCAGCATCGCCTGGATTCCCGACGCGGACACCGCCGATAGCGCTGCCGTCAATCGGCGAACGGCTGACCAGTTCACCCGAATCGGGAATCCCGAAATGCCGCAATAACTCGACAGCATCCTCGGACGGGCTCATGAAAATATCTCCTTGGCTTTCAACATCGCAGCGACGCCCGCATCGATCGTCTCGTCTTTCTTGCCGAAGCACAGGCGCACAAGGTGGCGGCAGGCATTTTCCTCGGCGAATGCCGAAAGCGGCACGACAGCCACCCCCGCTTGCTCGACCGCTGCGATCGCGAATTCTTCGTCGGACACGGCTATGCCCGACGCATCCAGATCGACGCACAGAAAATATGTCGAGGCAGCTTCCAGCACTTCATATCCGCCGGCGCGGAGACCCTCTGTCATACGGTTGCAAGCTCGGGCGAAGCGCTGCCGCATCGGGTCAAGCCATGCATCGCCCTCCGTCAATCCGTACGCCACGGCCACCTGCAGGTTCGGAGCGGTTGAAAAGGTTAGGAACTGGTGAGCGCGCGCAACCACGCCGGCAAGGTCAGGCGAAGCGGCGATCCAACCGACCTTCCAACCCGTCAACGAAAAGATCTTCCCCGCCGAGCCGATCTTGATCACGCGTTCCGCCATTCCAGGGAGCGAAGCCAACGGCGTAAAATGGCGCTCGCCAAGCACGACATGCTCCCACACTTCATCGCTAATGACGACGAGGTCATGCTGTTTCGCGAGGTCCGCAATGGTCTGCAGTTCTTCAAGGTCGAACAAACGCCCGGTTGGATTGTGCGGATTGTTGAAAATGATTGCGCGGGTCTTGGGACTTACCGCAGCCTCGATCAACTGCCGCTCAACCCGCCAATTCGGCGGCCGCAGGGCGACCTCGGCAGGTGTTCCCCCTGCCCTGCGCACCATCGGCGCATAACTGTCATAAGCCGGTGTAAGCAGGATCACTTCGTCGCCGGGCGCGACCGTCGCCAGGATTGATGCTCCCAGGGCTTCGGTAGCTCCGCTCGTGACGCAAATCTCTTCCGCAGTCAGCGCGAGGCTTTGATGGCGACTGTAATGGTTCGCAACGGCCGCCCGCAGCTCCGCGAGGCCACGCGAAGGCGGATATTGGTTAGAACCGTTTCGGAGCGCCGCTGCGGCGGCTTCCAAGATCTCGGGCGGCCAGCCGAAATCTGGAAACCCCTGGCCTAGGTTCACCGCACCGTGTTTGGTCGCGAGAGCCGACATTCGCTCGAACACGCTTACTTTCATTTGCTGATACAATGGATTCACGGCCGCTCGTCGCTCCTTGGGCTCGCCATAGCGTCAGTCCCGACGCAGCAAAGCAACTTTCACAGTCGGCCTGCATTCGCACCTGACACTCAGTTGGCATGAGGAATGCGATGGCCGCGCGTAAAGCGACCCTGTACCGGATGGTACTTCCCGACCATATCTGTCCCTTCGGGGTCCGTGCGCTGCAAATGCTGCAGCATGCTGGCTACCAAATAGACGACCGGATTCTGTCTACCCGGCTCGAGGTTGAAGACTACAAGGCGAAGCACGGCGTCGTGACCACGCCCCAGATTTTTATCGATGACGAACTGATCGGCGGACGCGACGACCTGGAACGCTATCTGGCGAACGAAGCCGCCACGGTTTGAGCTTCCGCTTCGTGGGAGTTCTCGCGCGCGAGAACCCGGCGGACGGCGTCTCGGTCGAGAACGCGCTCCACAATCGCGCTCCACTTCGGGCATTCCGCTTCGATGTCGAAATCCAGCCGCCACGACCACCCATGGAACGGCACGAGGTACATATCGGCGATTGAATAAGCATTTCCCGCAGCCCATTCGTCGCCGAGCCGGCGCTCCACTTCGCGATATAGGGCGATCGTGTTTCGCCTGCCCTGTTCGACCAGAGCGTGCACGCAGGCGAAGTCCTGGCTTACGAACCGGTGCGGACGTCGAAACTGTGCATATGCGACATGGACGCTGCTCGAGAGGAACGCCAGCCACTCGAAACATCGGGCATGCTCAATGGAGGAAACGGCGGGGATGAGTCCCGCGCCAGTTTTTAGCGACGCTATGTAGGTCAGCAGCGCTGGAACTTCCGTAACCGTGCGTTCTTCCATGACGAGCGCCGGGACGCGGCCAGCCGGATTTACCGCGAGGAATCCAGGTGACAGCTGCTCACCGGCGGTAAGATCCACGCACCGGGCCTCGAACTCTGCGCCGACCTCTTCAAGCGCGATGTGCGGCGCAATCGAACAGGCGTTCCGTGCGTAATAGAAGACCATGGGTTTGCTCATGCGCCGATTATCGCCGTCTGCGAGGAGCCACGGCCAGTCAAAAGGCTTCACAAGCGCGGTGAGCAATTTTCATCGAGCCGCTGGGGCCCGGTCTTTTCAGGTTCGGCGCCGCTTGAAGACGATGCTCACGAGTGGGACCTCGCCTTTGCGCGTCAACGCCACGGAATCGAAACGGCGGACATCGCCTTCGAATTTCTCGGTGAAGAGCAAGCGCATCCACGTTCCGTCAGGCTGGGGCATATTGGCCGACCAGGTGATGGTTTTGGTGGTCGCGTCCCAGCGCCCGTCATCCATGCGGATTTGCGCGTCATTGTTATCGACCCAAATGCCGCTGAGCCTGCCTTTGGTCCGGTCGAAGCCCCAGATGCCGGTGCCTTCATAGGGGGTGCCATCGACGTGGAATTCGTTGATGATCCACATGCCGCCGGAACGAAGCCGATTGACCTGTACGCCCTTGGCTTTTCGCTTGTCAGTCTCTGCGGACGGAAAAGTTATGTCGGCGTCCCAGGTGCCAGCCTCCATGGCCAGGATTTCCTTGGTCGATTCCGCGGTCAGCGGCGTTACAGCCGCCGTTTGAACATTCGATTGGGCGCTCACAGGAACGGCGAACGTGGCCATCGCAGCGCCGATCATAATGGCAACTGGTATACGCATGGATTTCCCCCGGGGCTTTGCTGTCCTCGCGCCGTTAGGATGTCGCCTCGCGCTCAGGTCGTGCTTTTCGACCAACCGCGTTGCTGAAGCGGCGAGCATCAGCCTCAGGTTATTCGGACCACTAGGCAATAAAAAGCGGCGGGGAGTTTCCTCCCCGCCGCCAGTTTTTTTTGACGATCGTTCGTCGGTTTAGAAGCGCAGGCGCGCACCGGCGTAATAGCGACGTCCGAAGATGTCGTAGACGCTGGCTGCGGTATCCGCACCCGTGTTGTTGAATGGCGCGACCATGCCCGCCTCCGACCTGGCCGAGCATACTTCCGGCGACATTGCCCAATAGCCCGCCAAACATCGATCGTTTGGCCTTCTTTTCGGGGCTTTCCTTGCACTGCTTCGCTTCGGCATTCGCCGCTAGCGATTGTGTGGACGGAATCACGGCAGCCGTCAGCAGGACGGCGATCAGCATCGCGCGACTCATGTTAAAGCGTTCCCTTCGACAATGTCCGCGTGCAGCTATCCGCGGCCAGAAAGAGCCGTCGCTGCCTTGTCGATGAAAGCTGCCGAGCGAGCTGCATAGCGCCGGCATTTTGCGACGAACGCAGCGTTGTCTCGACGAGCATAGTCGACTGGCTGGGGCGGCAGGATTCGAACCTGCGAATGCCGGTACCAAAAACCGGTGCCTTACCACTTGGCGACGCCCCAGCAGGCGTAATCCGCATGTGCGGGAGAGCGGGCGCTTATACCCACCGATGCGCCTAAGGGAAGGGCGACAGCAATTCGCCGTTCGCCCATTGGTCGAATCGCTATTCCGGCTTGTACTGCAGCATCCTAGCAGGGAAGCTGGACATTCATCCGAGGGGGACGGGGAATAACATGAAGAAGTCATTTCTGCTTGCGTGCGGAGCTATGGCGATCGCTACCGCAGCCTCAGCCCAGGAGGGTCCGGGTGCGCCCTTCTTTCCACCGTTCGGCTACGATCTCACGGCGTTCGACAGGACGGTAAAGCCCGGCGACGATTTCTTCCAATACGCGAACGGCAGCTATCTCGCCCGAACGCAGATCCCAGCCGACCGGCCTATCGCTTCGCGCCGCTACGACATGAGCGACCGCACGGAAGCGCAGCTGATGCGGATCCTTCGGGAGGCATCCGTCGCAGCGCCGGTCGAACCGGCGGACATAAGAGGGAAGGTCGGGGCCTTCTACGCAGCCTATATGAATCAGGCCGCGATCGACGCTTTGGGCGCACGCGCCTTGGCTCCCGAGATTGACGCCATCCGGGCGGCGCCCGACCTTGCTGCGCTGGCGAGGATGATGGGATCCGGCAACGGCACCCTCTATCCCTCTCCCTTCAGCCTGACCATCGACACGGACCTCAAGAACCCGGAGGCCTATGCGCTCTATCTCGGCCAGAACGGCCTCGGGCTTCCCGACCGAGATTATTATTTGAAAGCAGATTTCGCCGGCGAACGGGACGCCTACCGGGCGTATATTCAAACCTTGCTTCAGCTGTCAGGCTGGCCCGACCCAGCAACGGCTTCAAACAATGTCCTAGCCTTCGAAACCGCGCTGGCGGAAGCAAGCTGGACGAAGGTGCAGCAACGGGACCTGACGGTTCAATACAATCCGTCCTCAAGGGCCGACCTTTCGACGCTCGCTCCGGCATTTCCGTGGGCGAGCTTCCTTGAAGGCGCTGCGGTGGCCGACCGCGACCGCTTCGTGGTGACCACGAACACGGCCATGCCGAAGCTTGCCTCGGTGATCGCGTCGACGCCGCTCGACACGGTGAAGGCTTGGATGGCGTTCAGGGTCTCGGATACCGCGGCGCCGTACCTCTCGCAGCCCTTCCTCGACGCCTATTTCGAATTCCGCGAACAGAAGCTCGCCGGCCAGGCGGAGCCCAAGCCGCGGTGGAAGCGCGGGCTCGCCGCAGTCGCCGGAATGGATTGTGTCGATGCAAGCACTTGCCTCGGCTCGATGAACTGGGCGGTCGGGCAGCTCTATTCCGAGCAATATTTTCCGCCAGCGACGAAGGCGGCCGTGGATGACCTGATTGGGAACCTCATGAAGGCATTCCGATCTCGGATCGAGAAACTAGACTGGATGTCGCCGCCGACGAAGGCCGAAGCGCTCAAGAAGCTCGACACCTACCAGATCAAGGTCGGATATCCGGACAAGCCGCGCGATTATTCGGCCATCGCCATTCGTCGCGACGACCTGCTCGGCAACGTCCGCCGCCTCGCCGCCGCCAACTGGACCTTTTACGCTGACCGCAGCCGCGGACCGGTCGACAAATCAGACTGGATCATGAGCCCGCAGACAAACAATGCCTATAATGGCTCGCTTCGCGACATCGTGTTCCCCGCCGCAATCCTCCAGGCGCCCGTCTTCGACGCCCAAGCTGATCCGGCGCTGAACTACGGCGCAGTTGGTGCAGTAATCGGCCACGAGCTCACCCACGGCTTCGACGATCAGGGTCGGACGATCGATGCAGCCGGCGCTCTCCGCGACTGGTGGACACCTAAAGACGCCGCCGAATTCAAGCGTCGCGCGAAGATCCTCGGCGACCAATATGCGAAGTTCGAGCCGGTGCCCGGCGTTCATATCAACCCGGACCTGACGATGGGCGAGAATATCGCGGACCTCGGTGGCCTAGCGATGGCACTCGACGCCTATCACCTGTCTCTCAATGGCAAGGCGGCACCTGTTCTCGGCGGCCTGACGGGAGAGCAGCGCGTTTTCCTCGGCTGGGCGCAAGCCTGGGCAGGCAAGGCAACGCCCGAAGAAATCAAGCGCTATACGACCAGCGACCCGCACAGCTTCCGGAAGTATCGCGTCAATGGCGTCGTTCCGAACATCGACCAATGGTATGCGGCGTTCGGCATCAAGCCAGGCGACAAGCTTTACATCCCGAAGGAAAAGAGAGCGCGCATCTGGTAAGCGGGGCGGATGGCAGAGTCGGCGATCCACGATTTTCACGCCCACCTCTATTTCGATCCCGAAGAGGTCGAGAGAGCTCGAGCCGTTGCCGAGGCGGCGCATGAGCGATTCGGAGTAGCGGTCGGCCACTTCCACCAACGGCCCGTCGGCCCGCACCCGCGTGGCAGCGTTCAGTTGACCGTTCCGACCGACCAGTTTGGCGACGTCGCCCAATGGCTTACGCTAAATCGAAACGGACTGACCGTTTTCGCCCACGCGGAGACTGGAGACGACGTCGCCGATCACACGCGCCATGTCGTCTGGTTCGGCCCGAGCGAACAGCTCGATCTTTCGATTTTCGGACTCTAGTGCAGGGTCAAACCAGCTCGGTCCAACCGTAGGGGTCAGGAGCGCTTCCGCGCTGAATGTCGACTAGGGCCGATCGCAAGCGAGCCGTCAGCGGTCCCATGGACTGGCCGCCAATCGTGAACGTTCCGTCGGCTTCCTTGACGCTCCCGATGGGCGTGACCACAGCCGCCGTTCCGCATGCGAAGGCTTCGGTGAGTCGCCCGCTCTCCGCGTCTGCTTTCCACTGCTCAATGGAATAGGGCTCTTCGCGAACCGCCAGTCCCATATCGCGCGCAAGCGTCAGGAGGGAATCGCGGGTCACGCCATGAAGGATGGTGCCGTCCAAGGGCGGGGTCTGAATGGACCCGTCGCTGAACAAAAAGAACACATTCATTCCGCCGAGTTCTTCGACCCAGCGGCGCTCGACGGCATCGAGAAAAACGACCTGGTCGCAGCCTTGGCGGAGGGCTTCCGCCTGGGCCACCAGGCTACCGGCATAGTTTCCGCCGCACTTGGCTTCGCCCGTTCCCCCCCGCGCCGCTCGCACATATTCGCGGGTCACCCATAGCGACACGCTGGGGGAGTCGTTCCTGAAGTAAGCTCCGACGGACGAGGCAATCACAGCGTAGATGAACTGGGTCGACGGCCGCATGCCCAGGAAGGAGCCGTTCGCGATCATGAAAGGCCGCAGGTAGAGCGAGCCGTCCTCGGTATCCGGAATCCACTCCCTGTCGGCGCGGACAAGCGCACGCACCGATTCAAGGAACATGTCCTCAGGCAACGGGGGCATCGCCATTCGGATGGCCGACTTGGCGAAACGCCGCGCATTGGCGTCCGGCCGGAACAGTGCAGCGCCCCCGTTCGGCCTGCGGTACGCCTTCATGCCTTCAAAGATTTCCTGGGCATAGTGGAGAACCGGCGATGCAGGGTCCATCGTGAACGGATGCCGCGCGGTTATGCGGGCGCCATGCCAATCCTTTTCCTCGTCATATTCGATGATCGCCATGTGGTCGGTGAACACACGGCCGAAGCCGGGATCGATGAGCAGCCGAGCGCGCTCTTCGGCGGGAACGGGCTTTGCCGTCGGTTCGAAGAGCAGGCCAGCTTCGCCTGCCTTGTGGAGTTCGCCAATCATCGCGTGCCCTTCTTAAGGACAGGGCGACTAGTGCAGCTGTGACGCTCCCGCAAGCGTAGCCGCTTCTGCCTCGGCGGCGAGCTCTGCGCCGCGCCGCGCAGCGGCCTCTATGGTGACCGCAATCAGTTGATCGAGAACGCCATCCCGATCGAGCACCGCGAGACCTGCCTCTGTCGTCCCGTTTGGGCTTGCCACGCGGCGCACGATCTCATCCATGCTATCGCGGTTAGTAGCGCCCAACCACGCCGTGCCGAGCACCGTCTCAAGCGCGACTACCGACGCGATCTCAGTGCTTAATCCCCATTCCTCTGCGGCCTTGCGCAACGCATCGATGAAGCGTGCGACATACGCCGTTCCTGCGCCAGCGACCGATCCTACCGCCGCAAGCTTCACCTCGTCAGGCAGCCACGGAGCGAAGCCCAGGGGCGCGAAGGCCTCGGCCAGCTGGCGGCGGACGCTATCGTCCGCATCCTTGCTGAACAGTCCTATCACTCCGCGGCGGATCGCCACGGGGATGTTAGGCATCGCGCGAACGATTGAGGCGACATTCGGGAAGCGGTGGCGCAGGCTGTCGGCTTCCACACCAGCGAGAAGCGACACAATTACGGCTTTCTCGGTGAGCGCAGGCTGCAGCTGATCCGCCACCTCGTCGAGCCTTTGCGGCTTTACGGCGAGTATAATCAGCTTCGGCGAGGCACCAGCGTCTGCAATAGTTGAGACGGTGCGCACGCCTTCGACCGGTGTCCCGCTCGGGCGGATCACTACTGCGTTGGACAGGTCGATGCCTGCCGAACGCCAGCCCTGGACGATGGCGCCGCCCATGTTGCCGCATCCTACGAACCAGGTCGGAACGGGTAATTGAGGTATCGTGGTCATGCTTCCCCGTGCGTATCGATCAATGCTGCCGCGATTGCTTCGCCGGGCGACTTCCCGCCCCAGAGGACGAACTGAAATACCGGGTAGAAGCGTTCGCACTCCTCGACGGCGGCCTCGGCGATCGCCTCTGCCTGCTCGAGGCTGAGGCCATCGTCCTCCCTCACGTCGAGTATGGTGGAATGTCGGAAAACGACAAGCCCCGATCCGGACCACATTTCGAAATGGCCGAGCCAAAGCTGCTCGTTGATCAGGCTCAATGCCTCGAAGATTGCGGCCCGCTTCTCGGGCCCGACCTTGATGTCAGGGAAGGCGAGAAACTGCAGGACCTGGTCTTCGGGCCGCCAGACGCCGCGAAGCTCATACTGAGCCCAGCTTCCGGTAGCGGACGCCACGATCTCACCCTCGGCCGTCCGCTCGCAAGCCCAACCGCGCGCCTCGAAATAGGCTTCGAGGACCTCGATCGGGGCGCCGTCGTCCCGCTCGTCCTGGGTTTCTTCCTCGCGCAGGTTCAAGCTCCGGCCGCGCCCTTCGGACGACCGCCCCTTTTGGATGCAGTCGTTGTGCGTGCTGACCCTGCACTTTTGGTTTCCAGCGCGGCAATCCGCGCCTTCAGGATCTCATTTTCGTCACGGGCCGCGGCTGCCATGGCTTTGACCGCCTCGAACTCGTCGCGCCCGACGAAGTCCTGGCCCCCCATCCATTCACGGAATTTCTCACGCGCGGACGATTCGGCCTCGCGGCCCATGCCTGCCATCGTGCCGGCAAAGCCATTCACCATCTTGACGAAGTCGTCGAACATCTTGTTCTCGGACTGCATAGGAATACCTCCCTTTCGGCGGCCAAATAGGATGTCGCCGTCGATTTCGCCACCCTGGGTGCCGCGTCTATCCCCAGCTTTAGAGGAGACGTCCGCGGACTATCCCCAGCTATTTCAGCCCAGTAGCGACGTTCCTGCCCCAGGATTGAGGCTCTCAATCGCCGAATTGAGCGTCGCGGCGAAGACCAGCCACGCCAAGTAAGGGATCAACAGGAAGCCGGCCGGCTTACGCAGCCGATAGAACTGACCAGCAGTTGCCGCGGCCAGGATGGCCATCACATAGATCACATATTTCGCCAGGGTGATGTCATGGGCCGCGAAGAAGATCGGAGACCATGCGAAGTTCAGCGCCAGCTGGATGAAAAAGAGGGTGAGCGCTGTTCGCCTCCGCGGGCTTGGTGGTTCGGCGAGCACCATCGCAAGCGCGATGCCCATCAGCAGATAAAGCGCGGGCCAGACCACGCCGAAGGCCCAGCCAGGTGGCATGAAGAAGGGCTTATCTAGTCCAGCGAACCAGCTGTTCCCATATCCGCTATTCGACAGCCACCCGCTCGCGGAGCCGAGCAACACGATCAGCGGCGCGGTGATGACCGCCAGCGTCGACCAGCTTTTCTGTTCCGCACGTTCAACCATATTTTTCGGCTCCAAGCAGGAACTCAACATTGCCTTCGGGCCCGGTGATCGGGCTTGGCGTAATGCCCAGCACGGTCCAGCCCTGCGATTCAACCCAGCCTTTGGCCCCAGTGCAGACCTTCTGATGGATAGCGGGGTCGCGGACGACGCCGCCCTTACCCACCTCATCGCGCCCGGCTTCGAACTGCGGCTTGATCAATGCGACCAATTTTGCATGAGGCTTCGCGAGCTTCAGCGGCGCATCGAGCACCTTCGCTAGGCTGATGAAGCTTGCATCGCAAACCACGATATCCACTGGCTCGGGGATAAGCTTGTTGTCGAGACTTCGGGCGTTGGTCTGCTCGTGGACGACAACACGCGGATCCTGCCTAAGCTTCCAGGCCAGCTGGTTCGTCCCGACATCGACCGCATAAACTCTGAATGCTCCGCGCGAGAGGAGCACATCGGTGAAGCCGCCCGTCGAGCTGCCGATATCTAGTGCAACGGCTCCGGCCGGATCGAAACCGAATTGGGTCAGTCCGTGATCGAGCTTAATGCCGCCGCGAGATACCCAGGGATGGTCCTTGCCGCGGACTTCCAGGGGCGCATCCTCGGCTAACATGTCGCCGGGCTTTGCCAGCTTCCTCTCACCGCTGAACACGGCTCCGGCCATTATCAGCGCCTGGGCGCGTGTTCGGCTCTCGGCCATCCCACGGCTTACCAAAAGCTGGTCTGCGCGCGACTTGGCTACGCGCGTGCCTCCTCGACCCCGGCGCTGTTCACACGCAGGGCCTTGAGCACTGTCTCCACGATATGCGGCGCATTGAGCCCAGCCTCGTCATACTGCCTCTCGGGCTTGTCATGATCCTGGAAGCGATCCGGGAGCCGCATGGTGCGGATCTTGAGGCCCCCGTCGACCAATCCTTCGTCGCTCGCCAGAGTCAGCACGTGCGCACCCAGGCCGCCGATCGCCGCTTCCTCGACCGTCACGGCAACTTGGTGAGTCGTCAGCAGCCCGCGGATGAGGTCTTCGTCGAGGGGCTTGGCGAAGCGCAAGTCCGCGACGGTGGTGGACAAGCCTTTTGCCTCCAGTTGGTCAGCGGCTTTTTCCGCCTCGGCAAGGCGGGTACCCAGTGAAAGGATCGCGACCTTGTTACCCTGTCTTACGATGCGCCCCTTGCCGATCTCCAGCGCCTGCGGTGCCTCGGGCAACGCCAGCCCCCTTCCCTCGCCGCGCGGATAGCGGACGGCAATCGGGCCGCTGTCGTGCAATGCCATCGTATGAACCATATGGCAGAGCTCAGCCTCGTCCGCGGCCGCCATGACGACGAAGTTCGGCAGAGTGCATAGGTACGCGAGGTCGAAGCTGCCGGCGTGCGTGGCGCCGTCGGCACCCACCAGACCCGCGCGGTCCATCGCGAAGCGAACCGGCAAGTTCTGGATTGCCACGTCATGGACGACCTGATCGTAGGCTCGCTGGAGGAAGGTCGAATAGATCGTCGCGAACGGCCGATATCCCTGCGCAGCGAGGCCGGCCGCGAAGGTGACTGCATGCTGCTCGGCAATGCCGACGTCGAACGTCCGTTCCGGGAATGCCTCAGCCACCTTATCGAGGCCTGTCCCCGAAGGCATGGCAGCCGTGATGGCTACGACCTTCTCGTCGCGTTGCATCTCTGCCGAAAGCGCTTTGGCGAAGACTGAAGTATAACTCGGCGCACCTGCAGCTGCTTTGGCTTGAATCCCCGAGACAACGTCGAACTTGACCACCCCATGATATTTGTCGGCACTGTTCTCGGCGGGCGCGTAGCCTTTGCCCTTCTGGGTCACCGCATGGACGAGGATCGGCCCTATGTCGGCATCGCGAACATTTTCCAGGACCTCGACGAGCGCGCGCACATCGTGACCGTCTACAGGTCCGACATAATAAAAACCGAGCTCATCGAAGAGCGTACCGCCAGCCATCATGCCGCGCGCATATTCTTCCATGCGCTTGGCAGCCGTGTGGAGCGCATCGGGCATTGCGCGCGCCAGCTTTTGCGCCACGCCCCGGACCGACAGATACTTGCTGGAACTGACGAGCCGCGCGAGCGAGTTGCGAAGCGACCCTACGGGCGGCGCGATCGACATGTCATTGTCGTTGAGAATCACCACCAGGCGATTGCCGGCTGCCTCGGCGTTGTTCATCGCCTCGTACGCCATGCCGGCCGATAGCGCGCCGTCGCCGATCACCGCGATCGCGCGCCCGGGCTCACCCGAAAGCTTGTTCGCAATCGCGAAGCCCAGCGCAGCCGAGATCGACGTCGAGCTGTGAGCAGCCCCAAAAGGATCGTATTCGCTCTCGCTGCGCCGGGTAAATCCGCTCAAGCCCCCGCCCTGACGCAAAGTGCGGATCCGGTCGCGGCGCCCCGTAACGATCTTATGTGGATAGGCCTGATGCCCCACGTCCCAGATCAATTTGTCGTTCGGCGTGTTGAAGACATAGTGGATAGCGATCGTAAGCTCGACGACGCCGAGGCCCGCTCCCAAATGCCCGCCCGTCACCGAAACGGCCGAAATCATTTCCTGGCGGAGCTCATCGGCAAGCTGCGGTAGCTGCTCCTTGCTTAAAGCACGGATATCAGCCGGGAACTGCATCTTATCCAGCAGTGGCGTATTAGGGCGATCGCTCATCGGGTGTGCGCCTTACCCACAAGCCTTTGAGATGTCACCAACACGCCTTAGCGCGCCAACGATTTCAGCGATTCCTCACGCCCTGCTCAGGAAACGCGGCAGTCCCCGCAGGTGCCGCGAACTTCGATGACTGGGCGAGGTGCGGAAAAACCCGCCTCTTTCGCGGCTTCCCGGACTCCGCTGGTCAGGTTGTCGTCGTCGATATGGACAGCCTGCCCGCACGTATCGCAGATGAGGAAAATGCAGTCGTGGAGACAGCCGGGATGCTGGTTCGCGACATAGGCGTTGGCGCTCTCCACGCGGCGAGCGAGGTTGGCCGTCACGAACAGGTCGAGGATACGATACACGCTGTTTGCGGCCACTCGCCGTCCCTGCGTGTTCGAGACGGCTTCGGCGATGTCATAAGCGCTGGCCGGTTTCTCAAAGCCAGCCAAGGCGTCAAACACCGCAGCGCGCATGTCGGTCCATTGCTCGCCTTCGCGCACCAGCCGGTCTCGAGCGGCCCGCTTTAGCGATGCGCCCTCATGGAGCTTATGGTCGTGTCGGATCATGGACACAGCGGAAGTTAGTCCCGACGGGTCATACGGGCAAGCAGCAGCCGCGCTACTCGCTTGCCAGCACGTTCAGCCGATGACCGAGCGCCAGGATCATCACTCCTACCACCGTGAAAATGGCCTCACGGCCTCCATGCGGCTGAGTGAGGGCAACTGCCATCAACGCCAGCCCCAAGCCTCCGATCGCGCTCGGCAGCCAGAAACCGTGCTCCCGAATGCCGCGGCCGAGCGCAATCGCGCCCAATGCTATCGCCAAGACCAATCCAACTTCGTGGATGATCGGATCGCCCAGGATTCCGCCCGCGGCGGAGAGCAGCGCCAGCAGCACCGACGTCGCCAGGCAATGAACCAGGCAAAGACCCGACAGGGTCATCGCTAGCCGGTCAAGGCGCGAGTTCGGGACGGACAACTGATTCACTGCAGCCGCATATAGAGAATGCATTCGCTGGTGACAATATATCATAAGCTCGATTTCGGCACTTGTCGCGCCGCTGGTCGCGCGCAAATAGGCGTTCACCGATGGCTACCCGCACGACTCCCTTGGCACCGACCCAATCCCGCGCGCGTCCGCTCGCGCTCTCGAATCTGCTTCTGTTTGTCGCCCTGCTCGTATTTGCGATGGTGGTGGTCGGCGGAATTACCCGACTGACCGAGAGTGGCCTGTCGATCACCGAATGGAAGCCGATCAGCGGCGCGATACCGCCGCTGACGCACTCCGATTGGATGCATGCCTTCGTGCTTTACCAGGCAACGCCCGAGTATCAGCAAATCAACGGGCCCGCAGGCATGACTCTAGACCAATTCAAGCAAATCTATTGGTGGGAATTCTTGCATCGGCTGCTCGGCCGCCTGATCGGCATCGTCTTCGCACTGCCCTTGTTGTGGTTCGCAGTCAGGCGAGAAATCCCGAGCGGTTACGGTTGGAAGGTGGTGGGGTTGCTAGCGCTGGGCGGGATGCAGGGCGCCCTGGGGTGGTACATGGTCATGTCCGGGCTCTCCGAACGAACGGACGTAAGCCACCTCCGACTGTCAGCGCACCTTCTCCTGGCGCTTACGATCATGGGTACGCTCATTTGGGTGGCTCTTGATCTCCGCCGTCTTGCGAAGACTGGCCAGGACGAGCCCTCCCGCCTGACCGCGCAAGCAGCAGTGACCCTCGCGATCCTTTACGTGCAACTGCTCTACGGCGCTTGGGTAGCGGGCCTGAATGCGGGCCAGGTCGCGCCCACCTGGCCCGACATGCAGGGACGATTTGTGCCTGAAGGCATAGACTGGAGCCACGGTTCGCTTTGGGCGCTGACCAGCGACCCGTATCTCGTCCACTTCATCCATCGGTGGTGGGCTTGGGTCGTCGTGGTCGCCATGGTGATGTTCGCGCGAAGAGTACGGCGGGTGCCTGGGGGCCGACGGGCTTCGATCGCCATACATTCAGCCTTCGGCACGCAGGTGATCCTGGGCATCCTGACTGTGCTCACTGGTGTTCTGATCTGGCTTGCGGCGCTCCATCAAGCCGTTGGCGCACTGCTGTTGGCGAGCACAGTCTGGGGAGCCCATGAACTCGGGAGCAGACGCACATGAGCGTCGTGTCGGTCTACGCAATTTTCGGCAGCGCGGACGAAGCGGAGCGCATCGGCAGGACCGCGATAGAAGAGCGCCTCGCCGCCTGCATCAACATCTTGGGTCCGGTGCGCTCGATCTACCGTTGGCAGGGCGCCATTGAATGTGCTGAAGAGGTCGGCGCGATCCTGAAAACATCGAATGAGCAGGCGGATGCGTTGATCGCGCGCATTGCGGGACTGCACAGCTACGACGTGCCCTGCATCGTGACATGGCCCATCGACAAGATCCTGGGCAGCTACGCAGACTGGGTGGAGGGCAGCGTGGGCTAAATGGGCCGCCGCTCGAGATACAAATAGCTTGGGTCGAACTCCGCCAACCCTTTCAACCGGTCCCGATCGAGGATCGTGAGCCGGCGATTTGCAAGTCCGATCAGGTTGCGACGGCGGATTTCTTGGACGGTTCGATTAGCGTGGACCACCGTCAGCCCGAGGCACTCCGCAAGCTCTCGCTGCGTGAGCGGAAACTCGTAGGAATCGCCCTGCATCGCCCCTACCATGTGGAGACGCTCGTAAAGCTCGCAGAAGACGTGCGCCATCCGGGCGATGGCGGAGCGCCGGCCGAGCGACAGAGCCCATTCACGATGGATGGCCGCATCGATATTCGTCGACATCCAATAGATGCGTGCGAGGCGCGGATAACGCTCAGTAATTTCTCGCAGCCGCTCATGCGGCACCACGGCGATGGTACAGTCGCTGAGTGCCAGCACATCGTGATCCAGGCGTTTCAGGGTGAAGCCGTGGAGGTCGGGAAAATCGCCGGGCACATGAAGCTCCGTGAACTGCCGCTCGCCGCCGGGCAGGTCTTTGCTTCTCGCCAACCAGCCGCGCAGCAGTAGCAGGCTCTCGTCCAGCATCTGGCCCGATCGAACGAGGACCTGATCGGCGCGGATTTCACGCGTCTCGCTGACGGCATTACGAATGGCCCGTTCCTCTTCGGGGGCCACCTCAGCACGCCTACGCAACTTCTTCAGGTGCACGGTAATCATGCAAACGCCACCCACACAACGCGAACGCGCATAGGTTACACGACCGTTCCAATCCGCAAAGTCCCGAATTCGGGCGCTAAATTGGGGTTGATATACCCTGGATTAAGTTCGCACGAGGTCTTGCGATGTCACGTAGGACCGAGATCCGCTTGTCGGCTCGATCGATCCGGCCGTGAATTTCCGGCCCACCTAGCCTCTCTTGCGATCCGCATTCCTGTAGGGGACTTTATCAAGCTTCTGACGCAGCTCTTCGATAGAAGCGTCGTCAGTGTCGGACCCCGAATATTTGGACTCGAGGTCGGCCTCCTCCGAAGTTTGCTCTCGGAAATAGGTAATCGTCAGACGCTTCCCAAAGATCTCGTCGCCACGGATTTTCATCTCCGCTTCGCAGTCAGCCGGCAAATTATCGCGTATTGTTTGAAGGTAGCGAATGAGGTCGTCCAGCGAAGTAAACTCGCTGATATCGATGTAGTCCTTCACGCGTCTTGCCACTGGCGATCTCTCTCCGGCCGGTTATTGGACATCGCTGAGAACTGCGTCGCGACGCCACTAGGTCGCTCAACACCGCGGTGCAACGCGCCGATACTCGAAAAATTTGCCTTCGAAAGGACAGGCTGGGCATGCGTTGCGCTAGGCGGCGCCTGAGCATTCAAGAATTGGCGTTCAGATGCCGCCCTTCATGATCCAGGTGCAGGTAATTGGGGTTGAACATCGCCACGTCCATCATCCGCTTCAGATCGCGGATGTGAAGCTGCTTGCGCTCGAGTTCGATGAGGGCATCTCGACGCAACTCCTGCAGAGTTCGGTTCACATGCACCGATGTAAGGCCGGTCGCGTCCGCGAGATCGTTCTGCGTCAGCGGAAAGTCGCAGCGGCCGTCCCTCGCCCGCCTCACCGCGTCCAGACGCAGGTAAAGTTCAGTCAACAGATGAGCGAGGCGTTCGTAAGCGCTGCGCTGTCCGAGGTTCAGCGTCCATTCTCGCTGAATGGCAACGGTGACGAGCTCATGCCACCACAACGCTTGCGTGACGCGTGGGCGCTCTGCTGTCAGCGACCCCATCTCGTCGGGCGTGATCATCGCGACTTTCAGCCGAGTAATGGCTCCGATGCTGTGATCCATGTGCCTCAGGATGTAGACGTTCAGATCGCAGAAATCGCCCGGGACAAAGAGGCTGACGATCTGGCGCTTCCCGTCTGGCAGGGTTTTGTACCTGCACGCCCAGCCGTCGAGGACGAGGTGAACGAAACGCGGCTTGTCGCCCTCGCTGATCAGGTCGCGGCGCGCGTCAACGTATCGGATGTTTCGGCTGATGCTCGAAAGCGCTGCGCGATTGTCCTTTGAGAGACTCGTGAATGCTTCGAGCTTCAAAACCACTGCCGGATCCGAGCCGAAGTAACAACGGTAGGCGGCGTCATCACGCTTCACCCTCACCTATGCTATTTTGCCACTACGCAGAAAGCTCGCGAGCGTCGTCTGAAAGAGGCGGTCGAGCCATCGGTATATATCATGGCTGTGCCGCGAGCGCTCCAACGTAAAATTCGACTCCCAATGCACTCTAAGCGTTGAGGGGTATTATTTTACCTCTCTAGAATTGCCCGCTTTTCCTTGACTTTTCGCTGCCGCCCCGCAAATAGCGCTTCCGCAGCGCCGCTCTTTGACGGCGCTTTTCGCTTTAGAGAGGTTCCGCCATGAAGGCGCTGATGAAAACGACCAAGTCGGCAAAGCCGGCTGAGGTCGAAAAAAAGTGGCATTTGATCGATGCCGACGGACTGGTGGTCGGTCGCGTTGCAACGATTATCGCCAATATCCTGCGCGGCAAGCATAAGCCGAGCTTCACCCCGCACGTTGATTGCGGCGACCATGTCGTAGTCATCAATGCGGACAAGGTTCGCTTCACTGGCCGCAAGCTCGACCAAAAGGTCTATTACAAGCACACCGGCTATGCTGGTGGCATCAAAAGCGTGACCGCTGGGAAGGTGCTCGAAGGGCGTTTCCCCGAGCGCGTCCTCGAGAAGGCCGTCGAGCGCATGATCCCGCGCGGGCCCCTCGGCCGCGATCAGATGCGGGCCCTGCACCTCTACAACGGCGCGGAGCATCCGCACGCTGGGCAGAACCCAGAAGTCCTCGACGTCGCGGGCATGAACCGCAAGAACAAGGTGGGCGCCTAATGTCCGATACTCGTGAATCCATCGCCGACCAGCTCGGCGCCACTCCCGCTCCACCGGCGGAGTCCCCTCAGGCTGAAGCTCCAGCTGCCGAAGCGCCTGCAGCAGCGCCTCCTCCGGTCCAGGAAGCGGCTCCGCTTCGCGAGCAGCAGCTCGACAAGTTCGGTCGGGCTTATGCGACCGGTCGCCGTAAGGACGCGGTCGCGCGTGTCTGGCTGAAGCCGGGCTCGGGCAAGATCCTCGTCAACGGGCGCGAGCAGGAAGTCTATTTCGCGCGTCCCACGCTGCGGCTGGTCATCAACCAGCCGTTCGACGTCGCGGATCGCCGAGACCAGTATGACGTGATCGCGACCGTCAAGGGCGGAGGGCTGTCGGGACAGGCCGGCGCCGTGAAGCACGGCATCGCCCAGGCGCTCAGCCGCTACGAACCGGCTCTCCGCACGGTCGTCAAGCAGGCGGGGTTCCTGACTCGCGACCCGCGCGTCGTCGAGCGCAAGAAGTACGGTCGCGCCAAGGCACGCCGCAGCTTCCAGTTCTCGAAGCGCTAGTCGCCTTCAGTTCGAAACAAGAAGGGCGGTTGGGACTATCCCAGCCGCCCTTTTCGATTCTAGGCTGCAACGATGCGCCGCCTCCTCATTGCCATCCTTGCGCTGCAATTCGCCTCGCCTGCCGCCGGCGAGACATTCCTGCTAAGACCTGCACGGGTCTTCGACGGCGTGAATCCTCAGCTGCACGAAGGCTGGTCCGTGATTGTCGAAGGCGACAAGATCGCCGCCGTTGGTCCGAACCTCCCTCCTCCCGTCGGCGCGAAGCTGATCGACCTTCCTGGCGCGACACTGATGCCCGGCATGATCGAGGGTCATTCTCACCTCTTCCTGCACCCCTACAACGAGACCTTGTGGGACGATCAGGTCCTTCACGAGCCGCTGGCGCTCCGCACAGCCCGCGCGGTTGTCAACGCGGAACGGACGCTTGATGCCGGCTTCACGACGGAGCGCGATCTCGGCACCGAGGGCGCAGGCTTCGCGGACGTCGGCCTCAAGCAGGCGATCAACCAGAGCGTTGTCCCCGGCCCTCGCCTGCTTGTCTCGACCAAGGCTATCGTTGCCCGCGGTGCCTACGGCCCGAAGGGCTTCGAGCCCGGGCTGTCCGTTCCGCAGGGCGCGCAGGAGGTCGCCGGCGAAGACGAGACTATTCGGGCGGTGCGGGACCAGATCGCCGGCGGCGCGGATGTCGTGAAGTTCTACGCCGACTATCATTGGGGCAAAGGCGAACCGACCCGCGTCACGCTATCGCAGGCTGAGTTGGATGCCGGAGTGGCAGCGGCACATGATGCGGGCCGCCAAGTGGCTGTTCACGCCACCACAGCGGAAGGCATGATACGGGCCGTCGGGGCCGGCGCGGACACTATCGAGCACGGTTACGGCGGCACGGAGACCGTATTCCAGGCCATGCGTGCCAAGGGGATCGCGCTATGCGCCACTCTCGCGGCCTCGGAGGCTTACGCGCGCTATTTCGAGAATTGGAACGGTCTGGAACCGGCCCCCGAGAACGTGCAGGAAAATCGCCGCTCGTTCCGTCTGGCAATGAAGGAGGGTGTGCCAATCTGCATGGGCGGTGACGTGGGCGTGTACACGCACGGCCAGAATTGGCTCGAGATGGACGCCATGCAACGCGCAGGCATGGCGCCGGCCCAGGTGCTTATCGCAGCGACGTCCGGGAACGCCCGGATCTTCCGCCTGGCCGATCGCGGCGAGGTGCGGCCCGGCTTGATCGCCGACCTTGTGGTGGTCGACGGGGACCCGACAATATCCGTCTCGGCGGTGCGTAATGTCCGCATGGTCATGAAGGGCGGGCAGATCGTTCGCGGAAACAGCCGCTGATGCGCGCGTTCACCCGCGCTGTCAGTCCGCGGATTGCCGAATGCCAACTCACTCATCTCGAGCGAGTGCCGATCGACGTCGCAAAAGCCGCGGCTCAGCATGCTGCCTATGAGGCTGCCCTTTCAGCCGCCGGATTCGACGTCATCCGGCTACCGGAGCTAGCGGACGATCCTGACGCCGTGTTTGTGGAGGATACTGCGATCCTCCTGGACAAACATGCAATCATCACCCGTCCAGGCGCCGCCTCGCGAATAGGCGAAACGGCTTCGACCGAGGCAGGTCTCGCCAACCATTTCGAGGTTCATCGGATCGAAAATGGCTTCCTCGATGGCGGCGACGTCATGCGGATCGGCAAAATCCTGTACGTTGGCCTGTCCACGCGGACGGATGCATTGGGCATCTCGTCGCTGCAGAACATCGCGTCCGCGCTGGGTTACGAGGTGATCCACGCCGAGCTGCGCGATTGCCTACACCTGAAGACCGGCGTGACCTTCCCAGGGATAGACGCCGCCGGACGCCCTCTTCTCCTATACGATCCGCGCTCGGTCGATTCCGCGCAATTCGCCGATGTTGAACCTCTGGCAGTGGCCGATGGTGAGCGTGCCGCGGCAAACTGCTTGCGCGCGAACAGAAGACTCATCCTCCCCGCCGGGAATCCCCGCACCGCGGACCGCTTGCGAGCAAAGGGCTTCGACGTCGTCGAGCTGGATGTATCCGAACTTCAGAAGGCCGAGGCAGGTGTGACCTGCATGAGCCTGATCGACGGCTAGACCAGCGCTTCGGCCTGGTCGAGCACCTTGCTGAAGCTATCGACGATCAGCCGGTACGGCTCTGCAGTGGCCATATCGAGGCCCCCGCCCTTCAGCAGATTATAGCCGTAGTCCGACCCGCCAGCGCGCAGCACGCCGAGATAACGGTCCCTGTCCGCCGGCGTGCCGTGCATGACCTTCTGCGCGAAATAGTTCGCGGCGGTGATCGAGGTCGCATATTGCCAGACGTAGAAGCCGAAGAAGAAGTGCTGGATGTACATCCATTCGGCCGAATACACCGGCTCCAGCATGACCTTCGGGCCGTGATAGCGCTTCAGAAGGTCGAAATAGAGCGCCGACATCTTCTCGCCTGAGAGTGCCTCGCCCTTGTTGGCCAGGTCGTTGATGGCCAGCTGGAACTCCGCGAACATGGCCTGGCGGAAAAATGTCCCGCGATAATTCTCCATGATCTGGCCGAGGTAGAAGAGCTTCTCCTCCTTCGACTTCGCCCTTTCGACCATCATGTTGGCGAGCAGCAGCTCGTGAGCTGTGGAAGCAACCTCGGCTGTGAAGGTGGGGTAGTTGGACAGCTCGTACGGCTGCGCGGCATTTGCGAGCAGGGTATGCATCGCATGGCCCCACTCGTGCGCGTAGGTGGTTAGCCCGTCGTATTTGTCGCTGAGGTTGAGCAGCAGGTAGGGGTGAACGTCATAGGCCCCCGGCTGCATATAGGCCCCGGATGCTTTGCCTTGGCGAGGCAAGGGATCCATCCAGCGTTTGGCGCTCGCGTCGGCGAAGATGCGCCCGTAATCCGGGCCAAGAGGCTTGATCGCGTCGATCGTCAGCTGCCGCATCTCGGCCAGGCTGTAGCTCCGATCCGATTTCACCAGCGGCGGATAGATGTCCCAATAGCCCATGTCGGAAAGGCCGAGCATGCGGCGGCGGAGCTCGAAATAGCGATGGAGCACCGGCAGGCCGCGATTGGTCTCGGCGATCAGCGAGCGATAAACCGCCTCAGGCAGATTGCTGCCGTCGAGCGCGGCCTGCAGCGCACTGTCGTATTTGCGCGCCTTGGCAGTGAACTTGTCACCATTGACCTTGGCCGCGAGGGCGGTCCCGAGGGTATTTTCGAACGCTTTGTAGCTGCCCCAGAATTTGTCGAAGACATTTTTGCGATCGTTGCGATCGAGGGCACCCCGAGCGAGCGTGTAGCCTTGATCGTCCAGGCGGATTTCCTTGCCATCGCTCAGCTTCACCGTCGGCCGCGGAATGTCCGACGCAGCTAGCTGGTCGCGGATGTCCTGGGGCCCTGCGAGCGGCGTGTTCGCCGAAGCAAGCAGTGCCTCTTCGTCGGGCGAAAGCGTGTGCGCCGACGTGCGAATGACATCGCGCAGATAGAAAGCGAACTTGCCGAGGCCCGGATCGGCTTTGATGAATTCATTCACTTTAGCCCCGCCGAGAGCGACGATCTCCGGGTTCGTCCATGCGGTCGCTTCGCCAAGGGCCGTGAAGACGTCCTGCGCCTGGCTCTTACGCTCCTGGTTGGGCGAAACGCGCAGATCCTCGTCGGCCTTGAGCGACGCATAGGTGTACAACCGTGACGTCCGCTTGTTGATCTCCGATTGCGCGTCAAGGACGGCGCGCATGGTCGACGCGCCACGTCCCAGCGTGCCCTTGTGCGTTTTGAGCGACGGTATCGCCTTCAACAGCGCCTGGCGCTCGGTCTCCCATGCAGCATCGCTCGGATAAAGGTCGGCAAGGTCCCACGCTGCTGCCGTGGATCCGCCGCCAGCCGCTGTTTGCGCGAACGCTCGAGCGGGTGCGGCTACAGAAACGGCGGTGGCTACGGCGGCGGTCGCCAGGATCTCACGGCGTGACAGATCGAGCATCAACTAACCCCTCCCGGTAGGCGGGAAGAGCCTTGGCATGCGCATCAACAGTACGCCAGACCCGGTCGACGAATGGCCGAACGGCGGACTCAGCGGTTCACGGTCTCCATTCCGCGCTCGTGATAGCGTTCGCCGGCGGCCGCGCCCGGCGGCAGGATTTCGTCCAGGCGGCGCAGATCCTCTTCCGTGAGCCGGACGTCGAGCGCATCGATATTCTCGTCGAGATAGCGCCGCCTTTTCGTCCCCGGAATGGGAACGACGTCGTCTCCCTTGGCGAGCACCCACGCGAGGGCCAGCTGGGCGGTGGTGCAGCCTTTGTCGCGAGCCAAAGCCTCGACTTCGCGAACCAGCTGAATGTTTTTCTCGAAGTTCTCGCCCGTGAAGCGGGGATGGAAACGCCGGAAGTCATCGTCCGGAAAGTCCTCCGGAGACTTGATCTGGCCGGTCAGGAAACCGCGCCCGAGAGGCGAATAAGCGACATATCCGATACCCAGCTCGCGAACCGTTGGAAGCACCTCCGCTTCCGCATCGCGACTCCAGAGGGAAAGCTCCGTCTGCACGGCAGTGATCGGATGCGTTGCGTGAGCGGCCCGGATGGTGCGGGGCGCAGCTTCGCTAAGGCCGAGGAAGCGGATTTTCCCCTCCTCCCTGAGCCGTGCCATTTCGCCCACCGTGTCTTCGATATGCACGTTCGGGTCGACGCGATGCTGGTAATAGAGATCGATCACGTCCACGCCGAGGCGCTTCAGGCTCGCCTCGCAGGCCGAGCGGACATATTCCGGGTCTCCGCGCACGCCGGCAAATTCTCCGTTCGGCCCGCGCACGTTGCCGAATTTGGTTGCGAGGAAAACCTGGTCTCGACGATCGCGAATGGCTCGGCCGACGAGTTCCTCATTCCTGCCGACACCATACATGTCGGCGGTATCGAGAAAGGTCACACCGCGGTCGATCGCGTGATGGATGGTCGCGATCGACTCGTCATCGCTGCCGCTCCCATAGAATTCGCTCATCCCCATGCAGCCCAGGCCGATCGCCGAGACTTCGGGGCCTTCCCGTCCAAGCCGCCGTTTTCCGATCGTGTGCATGTGAAGGCTCCTGTGATTATTGGCCCAGCCGCTGGCGCAGCTCGTCGGCCTCAAATGGTACGCGGATGCGCTTGTGGCGACTGGTCGCACCCGAGATGATCGCGACTTCGGAACGGCTGATCCCAAGTGCCACGGCGAGGAGTTTCACGACGGCGTCATTCGCCGCTCCGTCCGCCGGCGCCTCAGTCACGCGAACCTCCAGCTCCTCGTGGCCGCCCGTAACTTGCCGCCAGGCGCCGATCCCGGGCTTCGACGCGCGCGGCGTCACGCGAATTCCGAACGTGCAGCTCAATCCATCGCCACGTGAGGCTGCCCTGTCCCGACCTGCTTGCCGCGGCGCATCAGCAACAGGAGCGGCAGGACCGCAAAGGTGATGATCATCATCAGCTTGAAGTCGTCCAGGTAGGCAATGAACAAGGCTTGGCGCGTGACCTCAGCGTTGATCGCCGCAAGCGCGACCGCCCCTTGGGGAGCGATCGTCTGCAACAAGGTCGGATCCGCGCTCGGAATCGATTGATCGGTGATGTGCTGTGCAAGGTCGGCATGAGCGACCTGGGTCATGCGCACGAGTTGCGCGCTAACGATCGAAATCCCGACCGAACCTCCAATGTTCCGCGAGAGGTTGAGCAGCGCTGCGGCGGTGGTTCTCAGGCGCGGCACCAAAGTCTCGAAGGCGAGGCTCTGGAGCGGCACGAAGATCAGGCCGAGGCCCAAGCCTTGTACGACACCGCTCATGATCACTGGCCGGGACGGCTGATCGATTGCGAAGCCCGTCATCATCCACAGCGACGCGCCCATCAGAACGACACCCAGCCCAACCAAGAGACGCGAGTCCACCTTCCCTGTAAGCCGTCCTGCAAGCAGCATGGAGATGAGCGTGCCCACGCCTCGCGGTGCTGTCAGGAAGCCAGACTGCAGGACGGAATAGCCGTACATGTTCTGCAACAGCGGCGGCAGCAGAGCCAAGCCCGCGAGGAGCAGAACACCTGTAACCGCCATGAATGCGAGGCCTGTCGCGAAATTGCGGTCCGCGAACATGCTGCGCTCGAAGAGAGGGTGCTTGGCTGTTGCGATATGAACGACGAACATCCAGGCGGCGGCAATCGCGAGGCCCGCCTCCACAATGATCTCCCAGCTCTCGAACCAGTCCTTCTGTTCGCCCCGGTCGAGAAACATCTGGAGTGCACCAAGCGCTAGTGCGAGCAGTGCGAAGCCAAAGAGGTCGAACGGTCGGCGGTGCTTCTCGGTCTTCGGCATGAAACGAAGCATCACCAGCGTGCAAAGGACGCCGACTGGAAGGTTCACCAGGAAGACCCAGCGCCAATTGTAATTGTCGGTCAGCCATCCGCCCAGGACAGGTCCGAGGATCGGACCGATCATCACGCCGCCGCCGAACAGCGCCATCGCCTGGCCGTGCTTCTCGCGCGGGTTGATGTCGAACAAGGTTGCCTGCGCGAGGGGGACAATGAAGGCGCCGCTAATGCCTTGGAGCCCCCGGAAGAACACCATCTCCGTCAGCGAAGTCGCCATTGCGCAGAGCATTGACGCGATGGTGAAGCCCACGACCGAGATGAGGAGGAGCCGCTTGCGGCCCACCCGGTCCGCAAGCCAGCCGCTAATCGGAAGCGCAATCGCCGACGCCACGATGTAACTCGTCAGCACCCAGTTGATGCTCTCCTGGGTCGCGCTGAGGCTGGCCTGCATATGCGGCAGGGCGACGTTCGCAATGGTCGTGTCCAGCACCTGCAGAAGCACGGCCATCATCACACCAATGGTGACGATGATCCGCTCCCCCGCGGGTAGCGGATGGGTCGCGATATGAGCCGGGGTTTCGGCCACGCGGAGCCTAGTCGTCTAGATACACGGTCACAGTGGTCGACAGGCCAGCAATCAGCGGCTTGCCGGGATTTCCGTCGAACGCGATGCGGGTCGGTACGCGCTGCGTGACCTTCACCCAGTTTCCATTTGCGTTCTGCGCGGGGAGGAGAGCGAATTCGCTGCCGGTTCCGGCGCCCACGCTCAACACATGGCCGTGGAAATCGGTCCCGGGATAAGCATCGATCTCGATCTTGACCTTCTGTCCGGGAACCATCCTGCCGACGTCCTTCTCCTTGAAGTTCGCCTCGACCCAGGCTTCCTGACTTCGGACGACGGAAAGCATGCCCACGCCAGTCACGGCCATCTGGCCCACCTGAAGCCTGTCTGCATTCGCGACCGTGCCATCCATCGGCGCGCGGATCTCGGTCCGCGAAAGGTCCAGCCGCGCCTTGTCGACGGCTGCCTGAGCCTGAGCGATCGAAGGCTGCTCGCCCGGCGCGATGGCGGATTGTGCATTTGCCGCCCGAGCTTGCGCATCGGCGAGCTGGGTTTCCGCGGAACGTACCTCGTTGAGCGCGTCCTCGTAATCGGAACGGGTGGTAAAGCCCTGTTTGAGAAGTGCCGACTGCCGTCCCAGCGCGTTACGCTTGATCGAAAGATTGGCCCGGGCGCCAGTGATATCGGCACCCGTGCCGGCTGCCTGCGTGCGAAGCTGCGTCGTCTGCAAGCGTGCCGCTGCGAGCTGTGCTTCCGCCTGCTCCAACGCGACGCGGAAGGGCGCCGGATCTATGCGGAAGAGCAGCTGTCCGCGCTTCACCCGATCGCCGTTCTTGACGGCAACCTGGATGACCGGCCCATTCACCTGCGCACTTACCGAAACAATGTCCTGCTTGACCTGCGCATTATCGGTCGAGACGACGCCACCGCTGCTGAACCAATAGTAAGCTCCGCCAACAACCAGCAACGCAGGCACAAGGAACATCAGGATCGTTCGCAGCCAACGCTTTCGCGAAGGCGTTGCGGCCACTTCGGCCGGCGCTTCCGCCGCGGTTCCGGCCATAGGCTCGGTTGCCATCTTGTTCATTCGTTCGAAGCCCTGTTCGTTACGCTCGGCCGTCCGGCATTTTCGCGGATGCGCGCCAGCACTTGCCGTGCGTTTTCCAAGTCTTGCGGGTCGATCCCACCAAACGTCTCAGCGAAAAGCTCGTCCGCGACGGCTCGCAATTTCTCGACGAGCGGCTGCGCTTGTGCGGTGACGTGAAGCCTCCATGCGCGCCGGTCCGCCGGATCGCGGACTCGCTCGACCAGACCGGCTTCCTCCAATCTATCCACGATGCGGCAAAGGGTGATCGGCTCGACCTCCAGGAGATCGGCCAGTTCGACCTGTCGGAGCCCGGGAGAGCGCGTGAGCCGAAACAGCACCTTCCATTGCGCGCGCGTCACTCCAAGGCCCGCCGCCTTGCGGTCGAAAGCCCTGCGCAGCACGTGCGCCGTTTCGCCAATCTCGAAAGGAAGAGTTTCCATTAGCAACGAATATAGTAAGCCTGCTTATAATGCGCAACGTTCAATTGCGGGGGATGGTTGCGTGCGCGTTGACGGCTGGCGCGGTCCGACCTAACTCGATGGCGCTGGGCGGGTATGATGTAATGGTAGCCTGTCAGCTTCCCAAGCTGAACGCACGGGTTCGATTCCCGTTACCCGCTCCATGCACAGGCCATGCGGCGACTAAGGAGCGAGGGACTGCTAACTGGGCTCGCCCAGTCCCCTCATTCGACTGTCACGCTCTTCGCTAGATTGCGCGGCTGGTCCACGTCTGTCCCCTTCAATACAGCCACGTGATAAGCGAGCAGCTGGACCGGCACTGCGTATACGAGCGGCGCGATCAACGGATGCACCTCGGGCATCTCGATCGTCGCCATGCAGCCCTCACCAGCCTGCGCGATGCCATTGGCGTCGCTGATAAGGACGATCTTGCCGCCCCGAGCGCGCACCTCCTGCATATTGCTGACGGTCTTCTCGAAAAGTGGGCCGGACGGCGCAAGTACTATGACGGGAACGGCGTCGTCGATCAGCGCGATCGGGCCATGCTTCATCTCGCCCGCCGCATAGCCTTCAGCATGTATGTAGCTGATTTCCTTGAGCTTGAGCGCGCCTTCGAGAGCCATGGGATAGTCGGGGCCGCGTCCCAGGTACAGCACGTCACGCGCCGGCGCGATCAGGTGCGCCATAGCAGCGATATCGTCGTCGTGATTCAAGGCTGCATTCAGCGCTGCCGGCGCTTCCTGCAGATGAGCAACGATGTCTTCTTCCTCTTGCCGGGTGAGGCGGCCGTTTGCCCGGGCAAGGTTTGCGGCGAGCGCGGCAAGCACCGCTAGCTGGCAAGTGAAGGCCTTGGTCGAGGCCACACCGATCTCCGGCCCCGCATGGGTCGGCAGGAGCAGGTCCGCCTCGCGCGCCATTGAGCTGGTCGGTACGTTGACGACAACGGCAATGCGCTGCTGTTGCTCCCGGGCGTGACGCAGCGCCGCCAGGGTGTCCGCGGTCTCGCCCGACTGGCTGATGAAGAGTGCCAGTCCGCCGGGCTCAAGCACAGGCTGGCGATAGCGAAACTCGCTGGCGACATCGATGTCGACCGGGACCCGCGCGAATTGCTCGACCCAATATTTTGCGACCAGGCCGGCATAGTAACTCGTGCCGCAAGCAACGATCGTGAGACGGCCGACCTGCTCGAGGTCGGCTTCGGAGACGGGCAGCGCGACTTCGCCTTCGAACGGCCGAACATAGCTTTGGAGAGTCTGCGCAACCACGATCGGCTGCTCGAAGATCTCCTTCTGCATATAATGCCGGTAATTGCCCTTCTCGACAGGCGCCGATGAGGCGCCCGATTCTACGATCTCACGCTCCGCCGGTTGGTTGCTGCGGTCGAAGATCTCGATGCTGTCGCGGCGGACGACAGCCCAATCGCCCTCGTCGAGATAAGCAATTCTTTGGGTCCAAGGAGCCACTGCGAGGGCGTCCGACCCGAGATAATTCTCGCCCTCCCCATAGCCCACGGTGAGCGGCGCGCCCATGCGTGCTCCGATAATCAGATCGGGGTGGTCGCGAAACAGGAAGGCAATCGCGAACGCTCCGTGAAGCCGCGGCAGGACCGCCGCCACCGCATCCTGCGGCGACGACCCGCTCTCGACTTCGCGGGCTACGAGATGGCCGACGACTTCCGTATCGGTCTCGCTCTCGAACTTTCGTCCTTCGCCGATCAGTTCATCCCGCAGGGGTTTGAAGTTCTCGATGATGCCGTTGTGGACGAGAGCCACGGGTCCGACGATGTGAGGATGCGCGTTACCCACGGTCGGCGCTCCATGGGTTGCCCAACGCGTATGTGCGATGCCCGTAACGCCGTGCAGCGGGTCGGCTTTCAACTCCCGCGCGAGATTTTCCAGCTTCCCCTCGGCTCGCCTGCGCTTCAGCTCGCCCTGATCGATCGTGCAGATGCCCGCGGAATCGTAACCTCGATATTCAAGCCGCTTCAGGCCGTCGAAGAGCCGCTGCGCGACATCGCTCTTGCCGACGATTCCGACGATTCCACACATGGGCTTACTCGGCTGCCTTCCGCGTCATCCGCTCACGGAAGCGCTTGGCCCAACCGGCGATGCCCTTCTGCTCACTCCGTTCTACTGCAAGCGCGTCGGCCTCAACGTCCTCCGTGATGACGGAACCCGCGCCGATCACCGCACCATCTCCGACCGACACCGGCGCGACCAGCGCCGTGTTGGAGCCGATGAAGGCGCCGGCGCCAATCACTGTCCGGTACTTTCCAAAACCGTCGTAATTGCAGGTGATGGTGCCTGCGCCGATATTGGCTTTGGCGCCTACGCTTGCGTCACCGACGTAGGACAGATGGTTCACTTTCGCCCCTTCGCCGATGTTGGCTTTCTTCAGCTCTACGAAGTTGCCTACCTTCGTATTATCGGCGAGCTGCGTGCCTGGGCGGATGCGCGCGAACGGTCCGATGCTCGCCTTGGCACCGATTACCGCACCTTCGATATGGCTGAATGCATGGATCGTTGCTCCATCCGCGACCTGCACGCCTGGCCCGAAGACCACGTGCGGCTCGACGGTGACGTCCCTTCCGAGCTTTGTATCGTAGGCGAACCAGACGCTCTCGGGGTCGATCAGCGTCGCGCCCTCGTCGAGCACCTGCTCCCTACGGCGCCGTTGCCACTCGAGTTCGAGATGAGCGAGCTCAGCACGGCTATTCACGCCTGCAGTCTCATAAGGATCGCCCTCAATGACGACCGCGTCACGGCCCTCGGCCGCAGCGATATTGACGATATCGGGCAAATAATATTCGCCCGCGGCATTGTCGTTCCCGACCCGGTCCAGCCATCGGAAAAGATCGTTCGCGCGCACCGCCATCATGCCTGAATTGCACAGGCGCACCGCGCGCTCCTCGTCGGTCGCGTCCTTATATTCGACCATTTTTGCAATGCGGTCGCCATCGCCCAGGATGATCCGACCGTATTTCAGAGGGTCGGGTGGGGTTGACGCAAGCACCACCACACCCGGACCGCCATCGCCATTGAGGCGGTCGAGCATGCGCCCGAGCGTTTCAGTCTCAACGAAGGGCGTGTCGCCGTAGAGGATGAGGACGGGTCCATCATAGCCGGACAGAGCTTCAGCCGCCTGCTGCACAGCATGCCCCGTTCCCTTTTGTTCAGACTGTAGGGCGGTGGTCGTGTCGCGGCCGGCGATTGCCGCCTCGACCTGCTCGCGGCCTTTCCCGACGACGACGACACGCTTCTCAGCGCCCAGGCCATCGACGCGGTCGAGCAGATGCAGAAGCAGGGGTCGGCTGGCGATGGGATGCAACACCTTGTGCGTATCGGAGCGCATGCGCGTGCCCTGCCCCGCGGCCAGGATCACAACTGCGAAGCGGCGTTGATCGCTCATCGGCGGGAGCAATGGCATGGCAAGGTGGCGAGCGCCAGATGTCCTGAATCAAAGAAAAAGGGCGGCGCCAGAAGGCACCGCCCCTACCTCCGGGAAGCCGAGGCTTCCTAGAATATGTTCATATAATATTCGTTGCCGACGAAGCCCATCTTCTGGACGTGCGCCTGCTTGGTGACGGCCAGCACTTGGTCGACGAGCTCGTAACGCGCAGTCGCGTCAGGCTGCAGGTGAAGCTCCGGAATTGGATTCATCTGCTGCGTCACGTCCAGATACTGGCGCAATTGTGGCTGAGTCACCGGACTGCCATTCCACAGGATCTGGTTTTGAGCCGTGACGACGACCTTGTTCTTGATCGGGTCGATCGGCGGCGGCGGCGTCTTGTCCTGATTCACCGGCAAGTCCAGCTTCACGGCGTGGGTCTGGATCGGGATGGTGATGATGAACATGATCAGCAGGACGAGCATGACGTCGATGAGCGGCGTCACGTTCATATCCAGCATCGGTTCGCCGGTAGCGTTGTCGCTAGTGGTCTGCATTGACATGGCGAACTACTCCTACTCGCTGCGATAGCCGGTCAGCGGCGGCGGCTCGGAAATGAAGCCGACACGCTGGAACCCAGCCTGTTGCATGGTGATGATCGCAGCGCCGACACATTTATACTGGGTGTTCACATCGCCACGGATGTGCGCCTCAGGCATATTTTCTTCGTTGACGTTCTGCACGCCACCGACGTCATCGATCAGCTTCTGGAGCTTCTGCACCGAACGGTCGAGAAGCTCTTTCTGCGTGACCTTGGTCACGCCCCAATACACCTCGCAGGTACCACTCGGACCGTTACGAACGGTCAGTGACACATTTTCCGGCTTTGTCATCGTCGGCTCATAGCGAACGTCGGGCAACTTCACCGGAACTGCCTGTTTGATCACCTGCGTGGTAATCAGGAAGACGATCAGGAGCACGAGCATAACGTCGGTCAACGGAACGACGTTGATGTCGGAGAGGGCTTCTTCTTCGTCGCCTTGGATTACTTGTCCTGCCATACGGCCGGTTTCTTTCCTTTTGTCGAGGGAAGGCTCAGCTCGCTGATCGAGCCGAACCCTCCATCGAAATTACTTCGCGGGCGTGGTCGCGTTGCTGCCCGCACGTACGGGCTCGGTTCCCGACTGCGTCGGCACGTGGCCGGTCCTCGGAGCGGACCCCTTGCCCGCAGCGCCGCTGCTGCTGACCATGTGCGGCTTCACCGCGCCACCGGACATCAGGTAGCCGTGAAGGTCGTTCGTGAAGGCAGCGAGATCCTCCATGATCGACTTGTTGCGGCGGACCAGCCAGTTGTATGCAAGCACGGCCGGAACCGCGACGACGAGGCCGAGCGCAGTCATGATGAGCGCCTCACCGACCGGACCGGCGACGGCGTCGATCGACGCCTGACCGGAAGCGCCGATCTTGATGAGTGCGCGATAGATGCCGACGACGGTGCCGAACAGACCGATGAACGGCGCAGTCGAACCAACCGTTGCAAGGAAGGCGAGGCCTTCACCCAAGCGGGCGCCGATGGCCCCTTGGCTGCGCGCCAGGCTGTTCGCCATCCAGTCATGCTGATCGATCGGATCGGTCAGCTTGCCATGCTGCTCTTGGGCGACAAGGGCATCGTCCACGATCGCGCGATACGCACTCTTGGATTCCAGCTTGGTCGCCGCCTCGCGAAGGTTCGGCGAGTTCCAGAAGCTGGCGCGAACCTTGCGCCCCTGGCTGATGATCTTCTGCTGCTGCATCAACTTGGTGAACAGGATGTAGAAAGAGAAGATCGACATGCCGACCAGGATGATGAACACCGACCAGGCAATGACGCCGCCCTGCTGAAGCGCAGGAACCAGACCATATGGATTATCTCCGGCGTGTGCTGCTTGCATAACTCTAATTCCCTCTTGAAATTCTGTGTTTCTGAAACTGGACCGATTAGCCTTCCAACTGCCACCTGATCGGCGGAGTCGTGTAAGTATCTGTCGTCGGCTGGCCGTTGCTGTCCTTTGCCGGCGTGAATTTCGCGCGGCGACGAAGGATGTTGCAGGTTGCCGAATCTAACGCTCCGTTGCCCGTCGACTTGACCAAACTGCACCCGACGACGCGGCCGTCAGGACCGATCGTCAGCTGTGCCTGGGCCGTACCTTCGGCACCTGCGGACAGCGCCGATGCCGGATAATCGTCCGTACTGAACAACGTACGGACGTCACCGCGAGCGCGGGCAGCCTCGACCTTGCGGGGCGGCGGCGGAGCAGGCGGGGGCGGCGGCGCCGCAACCACCGGCGGAATGGGCGGCGGAATCACTGGCGATTCCACCACCTGAATTGGCGGCGGCGGCGTGTTCATCCGGACCAGCGGCGGAGGAGTAACCGGAGGCGGAGGCACATCCGGCATATCCTTCGGCGGGGGTGGCGGCTCTTCCGGTGGCGGCGGCTGCTCTTCGACGTCAATAACCTTCAGGTTCTCGGCCGTCTTCTTGATCACGTTATAGGCCAGACCGGTGATAATCGCGTACATCAATCCGCCCACCACGATCGCGGTGAAGATGATCGACATCGTGCGATTGCCGGTGAGTTCTTTCCGTTGGGCGTATGACATTTAACCCGCAATTCTCCTCGACGCGCCGTGTGGTGCCACGGCCAGACCGGGCAGTCGGACGCGAGCCCTGCCTTCAGATGATGTGCCGATGTATCAACATATCATCAGCAATAAAGCGCGCACCCTTATCGCTGCCTCAAAGACCGCGCAATGCATTTTGTTCCACTCCCGGAAGGCATGGAAACACTAGTCCGGCCACTGGCCGGCGAAGGATGCGATATCTACCCCTACACCCTGCGCCTCTGGATAAACGTCGGGTTTTGAGGTTCGCACTCTCAACGCCTTGACGCCGCGAAGGGCGGCAATGCGGTCGAAGATTGCATGCGCAAGCGTTTCCTGGAGATTGAAACGGCGCGCGAGCGCCATCTCCTGAACTTGCGAACGCAGGTAATCGTAATCCCAGGCGTGCAGCGGATCGTCCTCGACGGGCGCGGAAAGATCGTCCAGCCAAATTTCCACGCTGACCAAAAGCCGCTGTGGACTGCCGACTTCGAACTCGTGGAAGCCGATATCGGCCCGCACCTCGAGGCTGTCGAGAACGATCCGCGCCGATCTCACTTTCAGCTGTTCGGGCACGAGGCCGGACAGCGTCGCCGGAACAACTGTCATGGGGTCTCCAAAAACTGAACATCGCGCTCCCGCCCTAAGAAAGAATGGCCGGAATCTATGACGATGGTTTCGCCGGTCACGGAAGGCGCTGCGACTAAATAGCGGATTGCTGCGACAATGTCGTGCGGCTCGACACCCCGTCCAAGAGGGTTGCTCGCATGCATCGCCTCGAAGTTTTCCGCGCTCTGGCCGGACGATTGAAACATCAGCCCCGGCGCAATTGCGTTCACGCGAATTCGGCGGGCCGCGAGGCCACGCGCCGCAATTTCAGTAAGTCCGGCGAGGGCCTGCTTGGACAAGGTGTAGCTTAGATAGTCGGGGTTCGGGGCTACGAGCTTCGCATCCAGCAGATTGACGACGAGCACGTCTCCAGTCCCGAAGTGCGAGGCCGCCAATCGCTCAATGAGCAGGGCCGGGGCGCGGACGTTGACCGCCATATGGGCGTCGAATTCGGAGGGACTGAACTCGCCAAAGCCGTCCCAGGCGAACCTGGCCGCATTGTTCACCAGCAGCCGGACAGGCGGCAGCCCCTGGGCTGCTGCAAAGATACGGTCCGCGCAGTCGCATTCTGCAAGGTCCGCGACAACTTTGACCGCCCCATCCGGGACCTTATCATCTTCGTGATGGACGTGAGCGATCACGTGCCAGCCGTCGACAAGCAGTGCGGCGACGATTTCAGCGCCGACGCGTTTGCCGCCGCCGGTGACGATCGCAGTGCGCCCTTCCATTGTGCGCCACCTAGCCGATTGAGGGACTGAAGCAATCCGCAGGCGATTGCGGCCGGCCTCTCACAATGACTAGTGAGCGCATGCCGGAAAGCCGTCCGCCCCTGGAGTTACAAGGCGTCAGCCTCGCGGACTTGCAGAAGCTGATTGAAGAGCGAAGGCTGCCTCCCGTCGATCGCTGGCAGCCGGAAAAGTGCGGTCACTCGGGAATGCGGATCGGCCGCGACGGCACTTGGCACCATGAGGGCCGGCCCATTGGCAGGCCTGCGATGGTTCGGCTGTTCTCAACTGTGCTCCGACGCGAGCCGGATGGAACTCACGTTCTGGTGACGCCTGTCGAGAAGCTGGAGATCGACGTCGATGCGACTGCTTTTCGCGCCGTTGAACTTCATAGCGAAGGCACGGGGAGGCAACGCAAAATCGCCTTGAGATTGGACAGTGGCGATGCCGTCATTTTAGGACCCGGTCATCCTCTGAAGGTCTTTGACACCGAGCTAGGCCCTTCCCCGCGCGTGCTAGTCCGGCACGGCCTGGAGGCGGAGCTCTCACGCACAGTCTATTACGAGCTGGCAGAGCTTGCTCTTGCCGAAAAGAACAATCCTGTGGGGGTATGGAGCAACGGCGAGTTCTATAGACTGGAACCGACGGAATGAACCTTGTCGAGCGTCTGCGCGAGGCGCTTTCACGCACCGCGTCGTGCGAATTGCTGCCGGGCGACATGCCGGAGCACCCTCCGCTGGACAGCATTCCGGCGGCGGTCCTCGTCGCCATCACAGAGCGTGAAGAGCCAGGGGTGATCCTCACAGTTCGGCGCGAGCATCTTCGGACGCATGCGGGACAGGTAGCCTTCCCGGGCGGGCGGCTCGACCCCGGTGAAGATGCAGTGGCTGCGGCTTTGCGCGAAGCGCAGGAAGAGATCTTGCTTGACCCGCAAAACGTGGAGGTGATCGGGAGCCTCTCGGAATATCGGACTGTGACCGACTATCTGGTCACACCTGTGATAGGGGTCATTCCACCGAATCTCCCCCTTGAGGCCCACGAGCACGAGGTGGCCGACTGGTTCGAGGCCCCCCTGAGCTTCGTCCTGGCGGCCGAGAACCAGCATCGCCGAAGCGCACTGTTCCGTGGCAAAGAGCGCCACTATTACGAAATCGACTGGAACGGCCGCAGGATCTGGGGGGCGACCGCCGCAATGATCGTCAATCTCTCAAGAACATTGGTCGAGCGGTGAAGCTCGACGCAGCAAGCTGGCGGAAGCGCCGCGGCATGGACCGCCTGTTGACAGCGCTAGGCGCCGACGAAGGCCTAACGCGCTACGTCGGCGGTGCTGTGCGAGATGAGTTGCTGGGACTTCCCGTCAACGATGTGGACCTCGCGACAGAGCTTCGCCCCGGCGAGGTGGTGGAACGCTTGACCAAGGCAAGGATCAAGGCCGTTCCAACCGGGATCGAGCACGGCACCGTCACGGCAGTCAGCGACGGTCATGCAGTAGAGGTGACTACTCTGCGGCATGACGTATCCACCGACGGGCGGCGCGCCACCGTCGCCTTCACCGATGACTGGCAGGCGGATGCGGCGCGGCGCGATTTCACCATCAATGCGCTCTTCGCGGACCCGCAAACAGGCGAGATTTTCGACTATTTCGACGGCCTCGAGGACCTCGCTGAGCGGCGCGTCAGGTTTATTGGAAATCCGCTGGCCCGCATCGCCGAAGATCATTTGCGGATATTGCGGTTTTTCCGTTTCCACGCTCGCTTCGGGGCCGGAGAGCCGGATGCGTCCGCGCTCGAGGCTTGCACGCGCCGGGCCAACGATTTGATGGCGCTGTCCCGCGAACGCATCGCAGACGAGCTTCTGAAGCTCCTGGCCGTCGAAGATCCGACCGCGACCGTCGGCGTCATGCTCCAACGCGGCATCCTCACGCCGGTGCTGCCTGAAATCGAGGCGGAGCGGCTTCGCGACCTGGAAGCGCTGGTTGCAGCTGAGCAGAGCGCCGGGATCGATCCCGATCCATTGAGGCGCCTTGTGGCTTTATTGCCGCGAGATCCAGAACTCACGGGCGCAATTGCCGTACGCCTCAAGCTGTCCAACAAGTCTCGCAAGCGCGTCGCGGCGGCCGCCAGCTCAGATTTGGACGCGACGCCAGAGGCCCTTGCCTACAGGATGGGTACTGAATGCGCAGTCGATCGGCTGCTGCTCGGTGGAAAGACCGCGGAGGCTTCGGCCCTGACCAAGTGGACCGCGCCTCGCTTGCCGATCACGGGCGGGGCGCTGATCGAACGCGGCCTGGAGGAAGGGCCAATCGTGGCTAGAACCCTTCGAAAAATAGAAGATCGATGGGTTGAGGCGGGATTCCCCGGCGGCCGCGAATTCGAGGAGATATTGGAAGCGGAGCTCAGCGCGACACGAGGCGGTCTCGGGACCTAAAGCCCCGCCTCCACGGCTATGCGGATAGCCTCAGCGCTCGTAGCGACGTCTAGCCTTTCAAGCATTAGCGCCCGATGCATCTTGACGGTCTTCTCGGCGATGCCGAGCTCATAGGCGATCTGCTTGTTGAGAAGTCCATTTGCCATCGCTTGAAGAACCTGCCGCTGGCGAAGCGGAAGCGCACTTACGAGGGCGGAGGCCCGGGAACGACGGCGACCCAACGCCTGCGGGTCGCCCGTACCGAGATCCACCTGCGACCCCAGGAACCAGGCGATTTGACCGCTCGCATCGAAGATCGGTGAAACCATCACGCCATTGCGGAATGCGGTCCCGTCCTTGCGGTAGTTCAAGATCTCTACCAGCGCAGGCTTTTGCCGCCTCACCGCCAAACCCAGCTGATCTCTAGCCCAAGGCTCGGTGCCATCCCCCCCGAGCAAACGGCAATTGCGGCCAACAACGTCGCGTTCCTCATATCCGGTCAGCGCGCTGAAAGCCGCATTTGCGATTTCTATTGGGTTATCCGGCAAATTCGGATTCGTGATCACCATCGCGACCGGACTGTCGATCACCGAGTCAACAAGGCTCCCGTGGGGACGCATGGAGACCTTGTGGCGCAGGAGCGGCTTTGCGCACAAGCGCGCACTGGTAGCCTGATCTATCTGTTGCGGAGTTTCTCGGCATAGACCTGCGCCAATTCCTGGTGCGCACGACGTGCAGCATCGCAGGCCGCTTTTTTCGCTGCGGCTCGCTCACTTCTCTCGCGCCTGCGGAGATAATCCTCGTTCTTTGGATCCAACATTCCAACCACCGCTCGCTCGGACATCTTTGTCTCGAGCGCGCTGAATATGGATTGAATGGGTCAGTCCGGCGATAACTTGAGGTAGTTTCCGTGATTTAGAAGCGGAATTGGAACGTTACCGCCGCTCGCCGGGAGACCGCTCCCCTCGAATCGAGGCGCCAATCGCCAGCGGCATTGCTTCGGCGGGACGGCGTCTTGATGATGCCAACGCCGACCGTCGTTCCCGGAGCTACGTCCGTCGACGCGATCATGCCCGACCGATGGGATGATCGAGACTGATAGAGATTGTCCTGGACGATCCGGAAGTTCACCCTCGGCGCAGCGGACTGGCCCGGCTGGGCGTTTGGACCGCGTTGCATGTCCAGCGCCTGCGCCGTCGACGGGGCAAGCCCAAGCACGACCATGATCGCAAGCCATCGCACCACGGCTCGTCATCTCCCCTGTTCGAGAGATTCAACCCATGATCGGGAACTGAGGTTCCGACTGCTACCGGGATTGTCCCGTAGTCAGCCGTAGTGGAGAGGGAGGGCGCGCCTTCAGCGGCGGCGCGACTTCCAATATTCGTAGGCGGCTTGGGCTTCGAGCGGTCGCGCGAAATAATACCCCTGTCCAGAAGCGCAGCCGAGCGTGGCCAGTGTGGTCGCGAGTTCGACGGTCTCGATACCTTCGGCCGTGGTCGACATTCCCAGCGCCTCCGCGAGGCTGAGGACTGCGCGCACGATCGCAACGCTGTCGGGGTCGACCATCATCCCGGAAACGAAGCTGCGGTCGATCTTGAGGACGTCGATGGGCAGACGCTGGAGGTAGGCCAGGCTCGAATAGCCGGTGCCGAAGTCGTCCATGGCTACCGTCGTGTCGAGCGCCTTCAGAGCGTCGAACACGCGGGTGGCCCGCGCCGGATCCTGGACGATCGAGCTTTCCGTCAGCTCCAGCGTCAGTCGATTCCCACTCAGACCGCTCGACTTGAGCGCGCTCCGGACCACACCCGCGACGTCGTCGCGGGCAACCTGAATCGCGGAAAGGTTCACGCCGACGTAAAGCGGCAGAGCCTCTCCCGCCTCCTGATCCCAGCTCGCAAGGGTTTGAGCGGCTTTGTCCATCGCCCAGCGACCGAGGTGCAGTATCAGACCGCTTTCCTCGGCAACTGGAATGAATTCTGTCGGACTGATTTCGCCTCGGTCCTCATGGTCCCATCGGGCAAGAGCCTCGAAGCCGGCCACCTCGCCTGACTTCAGGTTGATAAGGGGCTGGTAGAACAGCTTGAGCTGGTCCTTGTCGAGCGCGCGGCGAAGCTCTGTCTCGATAGAGAAGCGGCGGCGGGCTTCGGTCGCCTGCTTTGGCTCGTAAACTTGAGGCGCTCCGGCCAGTTTCGCTTGCTTGACCGCGAATTGCGCATTCCGGAATAGTTCCTCTGGATCCTGCCCGGCATGCATGAGCGCGAGGCCGATCGCGCATTCCACGCGGATTTCGAGGTCCGAGATTTTGAAAGGCGTCGCCATCACCTGCTGAATGCGCTCCGCCGCTTTCAATGCGTCGGCGATGCCCCGCCGCAGCGATACGAGAACGCCGAACTCATTTCCGCCGGTACGAGCGAGGACGTCGCCAGCGCGCAAGGCGAGGATGAGGCGCCGGGCGAAGGTGATCAGCAGCTCATCGCCGGCGAGCCCGCCCATGCTCTCGTTGATGCGGCTGAACCTTAGCATATCGACGACTAGCACCGCATGCTCGAGGTCCCGGCCGACCTTCTCACCAGCGCTTTCGATCGCTTCGCTGAAGGCCAGCCTGTTCGGCAGGCCAGTCAGGCTGTCGCGAAGCATCTCCGCGCGCAGAGCGCGCTCGCTCTGAACCTCTGCGGTGCGGTCGACAACGCTGAGAAGGCACCGCGGGCCTTCGCCCTTCTTCTTCGGCAGGGGAGCGAGCTTCACACGAAAATATTTTGAAGAGACGCCCTCACCGTCCCTGAAATCCAGTTCTCCAGCGGTATCCGTACCGTCGAAGTAGGAATGCAGCAGCTCGCCTATGGGCCCGGATTTGAGGCAATCGGCCTGGTTCCAATCGGCGGCAGTGCAGGTGGACTGCCGGACCGTGTCGAAGAAGCGGCTGTTATGAGCGACGACAGTCAGCGAGCCATCGCCATCGCGCTGGATCACGGCTGCGGCGATCGGAAGCGCATCGAGCAGGCTGGCGTCATCCGCAATGACAACATGCGGTTTTCCGGCCATATTTTCTGTCCGCCGATGCCGGCCCGAAGCCGGCAGACGGTTGATTGCAGCCTGCATGCGCTCCGCTATTGACGCGGATGGGTTAATTCCGAGTATCTTTCTCTTCAGCGATTTGCGGTTAACGGCTGGGGTCTCAGCGGACGCTCAAGCGAAACGGTTATTCCGTGGGAAACCGATTGGCGGCATCCGGCCCGCGGCGCCACGCGCGGCGCGCCATGGCGACAGGTCCGTTTCGGTGCGCACTCGGCCCGTTTCCCCGCCAAGCGCCCAACTAAGACCCCGTTCCAGCCGGAAAGCGACCGCATCGGAAAGCCCGCCGTCGCGATAGCGCTGCAGGGTGACCCCCTGCCCGCGACCGAGCTCCGGCAACTCGCTGAGGGCAAACACCACCATCTTCCGGTTCTCGCCGATAACAGCGACCGCGTCCGCCTCATCTGGTATCGGCCGCACGACTGCAACGCTCCCGCCCGGACGCAAGTTCACCAGCTGTTTCCCCTTGCGCGTTTCAGCCAGCGTTCCCTCCCCGCTTGTCACGAAACCGCGCCCATCCGACGAAGCGACCAGCAGCTTCATGTCTGGCCGAACAGCGAGCAGCTGGACGATGTCGATCTCCGCTTCGAGGTCGATGAAGAGCCGCACCGGCTCGCCAAAGCCGCGGGCGCTCGGCAGCTTGTCTCCGGCAAGCGTGTAGACACGCCCGTTAGAGGCGAACAGCGCGAGCCGATCGGTCGTTTGGGCGTGGAAGTGGATGAAAGGGCCGTCTCCTTCGCGCCACTTGAGTTCCGCCACCTGGTCCAGCGCGAGATGGCCCTTCATCGCGCGAATCCACCCGCGCTGTGAAAGGATGACGGTGATCGGCTCCTTCTCGATCATCGCCGACCAGTCGATGTCACGCGCGACAGCGGCCTCCTCGATCGAAGTCCGCCGCTCGTCTCCGAACTTCTCTTTGAGTGTCGTGAGGTCGCGTTTTAGCCTGGTGCGCTGGCGCGCTGGGCTGTCGATCAGCTTGGCGAGCTCGTCACGTTCCTTTTCGAGCGACTGGCGCTCCCGGCCAATCTCCATTTCCTCCAGCTTGCGCAAGCTGCGGAGTCGCATGTTGAGGATCGCTTCGGCCTGGCGATCGGACAACGAGAATTCCGCCATCATGAGTGGCTTGGGCTCGTCCTCGGAGCGAATGATCGCGATCACGCGGTCCAGGTTCAGGTAAGCGGCCAGAAGACCTGCGAGGATCTCCAACCGGTCGTCGATCTTTTCGATGCGGACGCGGCTGCGCCGGACGAGCACGTCGATCTGGAAAGCAAGCCAGGCAAGCAACGCTTCCTTGAGGCTCATCACGCCCGGGGTGCGGCTTGCATCGAGAACGTTAAGGTTCAGCGGGAAGCGAATTTCGAGATCGGTCAGCCGATAGAGGCTCTCGAGCAGCAGATCAGGATCAACCGTCCGCGCCCGCGGCTCGAGGATCAACCGAACCTGCTCGTCACTCTCGTCGCGGACGTCGGCAAGGATCGGCAATTTCTTGTCGGCGATGAGCTGGGCGATTTGCTCGATCAGCTTCGACTTCGGAACGCCATAGGGGATCTCGCTCACTAGGAGATGCCAGCCGCCGCCCTTCTCGCGTTCGGTCGAAACCCTTGCGCGCAGCCGGAACGCGCCTCGTCCGCTCACGTAAGCGCGGGTGATCGTGTCCTTGTCATCGACGAGCACGCCCCCGGTCGGGAAGTCCGGGCCCTTCACGATGTCCGTCAGCTCCCGGTCGCCGGCCTTGGGATTGTCGATCAGGTGGACGGCCGCATCGACCAGTTCGGTGAGATTGTGCGGCGGGATTGACGTCGCCATTCCCACTGCAATGCCGCTTGCGCCGTTCGCGAGCAGATTCGGGAAGAGTCCAGGGAAGACCTCGGGCTCTTCTTCCTCGCCATTATAGGTTGCGCGAAAATCGACGGTCCCCTCGTCGAGCCCCGCCATGAGACGCATTGCGATCGGCGTAAGCCGGGCTTCAGTGTACCGATAAGCAGCCGCGTTATCGCCATCGATATTGCCGAAGTTCCCCTGGCCGTCGACCAAGGGGTAGCGGAGAGCGAAGTCCTGCGCGAGCCGGACCATCGCGTCATAGACCGACTGGTCCCCGTGCGGGTGATATTTGCCGATCACGTCGCCGACGACGCGGGCCGATTTCTTGTAGGCGCCGGTCGGGTCCAGCCGCAGCAGTCGCATCGCCCATAGAAGGCGTCGGTGAACTGGCTTCAATCCGTCGCGGACATCGGGGAGCGATCGCGCGGTGATCGTGGATAGCGCGTAGACGAGATACCGCTCCGAGAGGGCGGCGTCGAACGGTGTTTCGATTACGGACGAAAGATCTTGGTCGGGCATGGCGATTGCCTAGCAAGACGGCGGAGCCTCGACCACTGGCTGTTCGCGGTCAGTTAGGCGGGGGGTCTCGCGCCTTCCAGGTCCAAGCTATCCGTCGCCAGCGCCGCAGCCATCTCGGCAAGCAGCCATTCGCGGAAGCGCTTCACCTTAGGAATCATGCGCCGCTCTTTCGGATAGACCATCCAGTAGGCCCACCCTCGAGCGGAAAGGCGATCCGGGAACGGGATCACCAGTCGTCCCGCTGCGACATCCCCCTTCCACAGCAACGGCGTGAGCAAGGCAAAGCCTTGGCCCGCCATCGCCGCGTGGCCTTCGTTTGCCTGGTTATCGAGCCGCACGCCGGGACGGCGCATCGCTTGTTCGCCCGCCACGACGCCATTGTCCGCAAACCATTGCTCCCACCATTCGTCGCCCGGGCTGATGAGGGTCTCGCTGGCAAGGTCGCCCGGCTCTAGCGGCCTACCAAGCTTCCGTTCGGCCTGGGCAATGCATTGCGGCCCGGCCATCGGCGTGAAAGTGGACGCAAACAGCTCATGCTCTTCCATGCCCTCCCAGCCACCGCGGCCGGCACGTAGGGCGATGTCGGCTTCGCCCGAGCGGAGGTCCACCACTTCGTTGCTCGTCGTCATTCGAACAGCGAGGTCCGGATGCTCCATCTGAAAGCCACCCAGCCGCCATGCCAGCCACGTGTTCGCGAACGTGTGCGTGGTGGTGACCGTCAGGAGCGTTTCGTCCTCCTGGCGGTGACTCGCGAACGCCGCCTCGATGGCATCGAACGCGCCGGTCAAGGCAGGGAGCAATCGCGAGCCTAGCGGCGTCAGCTTGGCCCGTCCCTTCTCCCGAACGAACAGCGGCGCTCCCAAGCGCTCCTCGAGGCTTTTCACCTGATAGGAAACCGCGGCCTGTGTCATGCCGAGCTCGGCGGCGGCGGCCGTGAAGTTCTCCGTCCGCGCGGCGGCTTCGAAAGCCCTGACGGCAGCCAAGGGTGGAAGGCGTCGCATCTCGCAGATCATAAGGCCATCTTATCGATTCTGTCGAGTGTTTGATTGGCGAAACGACGCCCCGTTTCGTAGATGAGGATCAGCCGCTGGCGGTGACTGATCCCTCCCCTCCAGCCCCCACCGTCAGCGGCCCACAAAAATGGGAAAGGACATACGCCATGACTTATGGCCTCAGCACGCGTGTGTTCGTCGAAAATGGGCCGGCAGTACGGGCAATCGAAGCGCAGGCATCGCGCTCGACAGCCCGGAGCTGGCGCGCTCTCGACGCCGATCGCCGCATTGCGCTTATCGAAGCTGCTCTCATCCCGGCGAACGATCTGATCGACGCCTATCCAATCGCGCTCTGACGCAAAGGAAAAGGAAAGGATGATCACCATGGTCGACGAACTCTATGACCGCGATTACCAGTCCAGCCGCGCTCAGCTGAATGCTTCCTTCGCGGGCCTTGGACGGACCCTGGGCGACAGCCTCAAGGCCCTGCATCACATCGAATGGAGCGCCCCCTGGGCATCCAAAAAGAAAACCGCCAGCCGTGTCTGACGGAAGGTGAGGAGCGCGGACTAGCACGCACCGCGCTCCTCGCTTATAGCGCCCGCTCCCTTTCCCCATTGCCATTGGAGTGAAGCGCGACCGTGTCCCGCCGCCGTCAGATTTACGAAGGTAAGGCCAAGATCCTTTACGAGGGGCCCGAACCCGGCACGCTCATCCAATATTTCAAGGACGACGCGACCGCTTTCAACGCGCAGAAACGCGGTACCATCAGCGGCAAGGGCGTCATCAACAACCGGATCTCCGAGCATGTCTTTACCGCGCTCGCGTCGATCGGCGTCCCGACCCATTTCATCCGCCGCCTAAACATGCGGGAGCAGCTGATCCGCCAGGTCGAGATCATCCCCATCGAAGTCGTGGTCCGTAACGTGGCGGCCGGCTCGCTTTCAAAGCGTCTCGGGATCGAGGAAGGCACGCAGCTGCCGCGTACGATAATCGAATATTATTACAAGGACGATGCGCTCGGCGATCCGATGATCGCAGACGAGCATATTGCCTGCTTCGGCTGGGCCACCCAGGACGAGATGAACGACATCGCCGACATGGCGATCCGAGTGAACGACTTCCTCTCCGGAATGTTCGCTGCGATCGGCATCCGGCTGATCGACTTCAAGCTGGAGTTCGGGCGCGTATGGGACGGCGACTACAGCCGCGTGATCCTCGCCGACGAGATCAGCCCCGACGGCTGCCGGCTATGGGACATGAAGACCAACCAGAAGCTGGACAAGGACCGCTTTCGCCAGGACCTCGGTGGGGTGGAGGAGGCCTATCAGGAGGTCGCACGCCGGCTCGGCCTGCTGCAGCCGGACGATGAATTCGCGGTCCTGGATCTCGACACGCACCGGAAGAAGCGGGGCAAGTAAGCCTAGGCTTCGATTACCTCCAAGTGCGTCACCTCGGGCTCAAGCTCGAGGAGATAGTCAGGGTCGAAGTCGTAATATTTTGCCCTGGTCAGCTCCTCGCCCGCGAAACGCCGGATCGCGTCGAGATCGTCCCACAAGGTGAACATCTCCACATGCATCACGTCGCCTTCGCGACCGTACAGGCACCAGGCGCCACGATTCCCTTCGGTTGAGCGATAGTCGGGCAGGCCGACCTCCTTCATGAGCTCGAGATATTCGTCGGCCTTGGATGCGGGAACCCGGCCGTGCCAGCGTCGTGCGATCATTCGAACGTCCTCTTGCTTGACGTCCTCTCAGCCCGCATCTGCCCTAGCAATGAAGCGCGCCCGTGTCGTCACCATGAATGCCGCGCTCGGGCCGCTCGACTATCGCGTGCCCGAGAGCATGGACGTGGTACCGGGCTCGATCGTCGTGGCGCCGCTGGGCCCACGTCAATTGCTCGGCGTTGCCTGGGAGCCGGATCGCCTGTCGAGCAACGAAGTCCCGGACTCTCGCCTTCGCCCCCTTGCCGGCACGCTCGACGTCCGGCCCATCGCGGCGCCGCTTCGGCGGCTTTGCGAGTGGACTGCGGACTATTACCTCGCGCCCCTCGCCTCCGTTTTGCGGATGGTGCTGCCTTCCTCGGCAGCGCTCGACGGGCCCCGCCAGCTGACGGAATATCGTCCCACCGGCGCAAGTCCGGCCCGTCTGACTCCGCAACGCGAGAAGGCGCTGGCTGCTGTGGAGGGGCGGCAAGGGACAATCCGCGAGCTTGCGGACCATGCCGGAGTAAGCGACGGCGTGATGCGCGGCCTCGTCAATGCAGGCGCTCTTCAGGCGGTCGCTGTCGATGCGGACCGGCCCCTTCCCTGCCCAGACCCAGATCACGCACCGCCAGACCTCAACGATGACCAGCGCGAAGCGGCATCAGACCTGAGTTCCGCGGTCGGAAAAGGCTTCGATCCGATACTCCTCGACGGAGTCACCGGATCGGGAAAGACGGAAGTCTATTTCGAAGCGATTGCTGAATGCCTGCGGCAGGGCCGGCAGGCGCTGGTGCTGTTGCCCGAGATCGCGCTGACCGAACCCTTCCTGAAACGTTTCGAAGCGCGCTTCGGCTGCGCTCCGGTCGCTTGGCATTCGGGCTTGCGTTCATCGCAGCGGAGGCGGGCCTGGCGAGGGATCGCCTCGGGAGAGGCCGCCGTCATCGTGGGCGCCAGGTCGGCGCTGTTCCTTCCCTACCCAAACCTTGGCCTGATCGTCGTCGACGAAGCGCATGAGCCGACCTTCAAGCAGGAGGACGGCGTTCAGTATCACGCCCGCGACACGGCGGTCATGCGGGCCAGGTTCGAAGGCATCCCCGTCATCCTCTCCTCGGCTACGCCAGCTATCGAGAGCAGGCACATGGTGGAGATCGGCCGCTATCGCGAAGTGAGCCTGCCGAAGCGCTTCGCTGGCGCGTCGATGCCTGAAATCCGCGCGATCAACCTGACTCAGGATCCGCCGCCTCGGGGACGCTGGCTTGCGCCGGAACTCGTCAGAGAACTGGAATCGAACCTGGATCGCGGGGAGCAATCTTTATTGTTCCTCAATCGGCGAGGCTTCGCCCCCCTCACCCTTTGTCGGCATTGCGGCCACCGCTTCCAGTGCCCCAACTGCACCGCGTGGATGGTCGAGCACCGCCTCATGCACCGGCTCGCCTGCCATCATTGCGGCCATGTGATGCCGCCTCCCAAGGCTTGTCCCGAGTGCGGCGAGGAGGACAGCCTCGTCGCGTGCGGGCCGGGCGTTGAGCGGATCGCCGACGAGGTCGCGGACCTGTTTCCCGATGCTCGTGCGGCGATCGTTACATCGGACACCATTTGGTCCCCGCTCAAAGCGGCAGAGTTTGTGGGCGCCATGGATGCCGGCGCGATCGACATCGTCGTCGGTACGCAGCTTGTGACGAAAGGCTACCATTTCCCCAATTTGACCCTCGTGGGAGTTGTCGACGCCGATCTCGGCCTCGCGGGAGGAGATCTGCGAGCAGCGGAGCGGAGCTTCCAGCAGATCCAGCAGGTCGCTGGCCGCGCCGGCCGTGGCGACAAGCCCGGGCGCGTTCTCGTCCAGACCCACGATCCGGATGCGCCGGTTATTGCGGCGCTCGTTTCCGGAGACGTCCCGGGCTTCTACGGGGCCGAGACCGAAGCCAGGCGGGAAGCGGCAATGCCGCCGTTCGGCCGCCTCGCGGCGATAGTGGTGTCCGCCGAAGATGCCTCGGAAGCGGAGGCGGTCGCGCGGCGCATCGGCCATTCGGCGCCCGACGTGGAGGGAATGGCGGTATTCGGCCCTGCCCCAGCGCCTCTAGCGATGCTTCGCGGCCGTCATCGGCAGCGACTTCTTGTCCATGCCCGCCGCAGCCTCGACGTGCAGGACGTGATCCGTGACTGGCTGGCTGATATCGAATGGAGCCCGAAGGTTCGGGTCAGCGTCGACGTCGACCCATACAGCTTCCTCTAGCCTAGACGCCGCCGCCGCACCCACCAGGGCTGCTCGACGCGCCCAATCCTCGCGGCGCGGTGCACGAGGAGCAGGCCCGCGGCGGATGCAATCACCACCGCGATGACGGAAGCTTCGAGGCCGAATGCGCCTCCCGACAAAAGCTCCGGCCCGGACAGCTTCGCCTGCACGAGGCCTTGCTGATCGATGCCCGATACGGGCACGTCGAAAATGAAACCCTGCGTGAAGTTCCAGGCCGCGTGAAGTCCGATCGGCATCCACAGGCTGCGCGTCAGCATATATGCCCCACCGAGCAGAAGGCCCGCCTCCATCGCGACGGCGAATGACGAGAACCAGGTGGCGCCGGGGTTCACGATATGGGCAAGGCCGAACAACGCGGATGTCACGATCAGGGCCGCCCAGCTCCCGCCGAAATCCTCGATCCAGCGGAACAGGATCCCGCGGAAGAAGATCTCCTCGAAAACGGCCGGCGCGATGCCCGCCACTATCAGCAGGCGCAGCAGCTGCCCCGTCCCGCCGGTTCCGACGATATTGTAGACGTCGAGCGCAGCGGCTGTGCCGACTACGAGGCAAAAAAGCGCAAAGCCCGCTAGCAAGCCCAGCGCAAGATCGCGACTCGCCCGGTCCTTGCGCAAATCGTCCCGGGGGTGCTCGCCAAGCCGAGCGATCGCTAGCTTGTAAATGCCGGCGACCAGGATGAGGCCGACAGCGGCATTGGCCAACAGTCCAGCCGTCGTATCGGGCGGTGGCAGCAGATACTTTCCGATGAGGATGGAAGCAGCGAATGCAGCGATGAAAAGGGTCGCTGCGATCAGCAATGCGACCAGCGGAAAATCGGCGACGCGCAGCCACGTTGGCCGCTCAACAACCTCGGCGCCAGACTGATCGGCCACTCCACTTCCTCTCACGAAAGGAAGCTTCGCTAGCCTTGGTGTGTTGTAACGTCAACACACCCGTCAGAAAAGGCGCGGCAGCTCCGGGTTCGAACCCTCCGCGGCGAGCAGCTGGCGCTTGCGGTCGAGGCCGCCGGCATAACCACCCAAGGTCCCGTCGCTGCGGATCACGCGATGGCACGGGATGAGGACTGCGACATGATTGTCGCCATTGGCGGTTCCCACCGCCCGGACTGCGGTTGGCTGGCCGATCGCAGCGGCGATCTGCGCATAGCTGCGGGTTTCGCCAGGCGGGATCTTGCGCAACTCACGCCACACCGCTTCCTGGAATGCCGTGCCTGCAACATCGATCGGCAGGTCCGGAGCCGCAAGCGGCCGCTCGATGGCTGCAAGTGCACCTTCAACGAGTTCCCGCAGCCCGCCCCGGTCCTCTATGAGCTCGGCCCTAGGGAACAGTCGCCGCAATGAGTTGACGTCGTCGTCGAACGTCAGGCGGCAAATGCCCTTGCTCGTCGCCGCGATCAGCATGGTCCCGAGCGGGCTGTCGAAGGTCGTCCAGCGGATGGTTTCTCCCCGCCCTCCGTCGCGCCAGGCGGACGGGCTCATGCCGAGCCGCTCCTTTGCGTCGCTGTAAAAGCCGCTGGGACCGGAATAGCCCGCATCGTAGATTGCGTCGGTCACTCGGCTGGTCGCCCGCAAAGCCGACTGCGCGCGGCCTTTCCGCAGCGCTCGCGCATATTCTGCCGGCGAGACCCCCAGGTCGCGCTTGAAGATGCGCTGGAAGTGATGCGGCGCATAACCCACCGCGTCAGCCAGCTCCGTGAGGTTTGGGACTTCCTCCGCGTTTTCTATAAGGCTGACCGCCCTGGCAACGGCTTCTCGGTCACGGCCCACCTCGTCAGGCTTGCAGCGCAGGCATGAACGATAGCCCGCCGCGCGGGCTTCCTCCGCGGTTGCGAAAAATTCGACATGCTCGCGCTTGGGGCGACGCGCCGGACAGCTCGGCTTGCAGTAGATTCCGGTGGTCTTAACCGCACCGATGACGCGGCCGTCCCAGGCGCGGTCCCGCCGCATGAAGGCGGCCCAGGCGGTGTCCGCGTCGAGGCGCGCGACATTGTCCATGTTTTCGGCTCTACGCTCCTCGAGCCGCTGTGCAAGCTGCACCATCATCCGTTCCTTTCGATCTTGGCGGAGAAGCAGCCGCGGGTCGCATTGTGCGCATGGATCGTCTGCACCTCTGGGTTCTCGAATAATCGTCGGATCCCTGCGTCCGCTTCCCCGGGCTGAGTCAGGATCGCGTCCGCCATCATGCCATCCCTGTCGAAGCCCCTGAGCGAGAGCACCCGCGTCTCGAAGACCGGTGGGACCCGGTCTACATATTCGGCGGCATCCTGATCGCTTTCGGTCACGAAGATCGCGTGGCTGGCGCGGTACGGATTGGCCACGTCGTGGCTCGTGTGGTTCAACAGAAGGACCGTTTCGCCGAGATCGCGATCCGTAAGGCTCACCCGGCAAGGAAAAGTTGGGCTGGTGACCGCCATCCGGACCACGCCGCGCTGCTCCAGCTCATCATCGGACAAGCCGAACAGCGGCCGGAACGGCGAAGGGTCGAGCCCGCGGACAACATATGACATCGAATTGCTCCTTTCGAATGCTCCTTTACCGGCATGGGAAGAGCCCTGCTTCCAGCAGCTTGCGTTCAAACCTGCGTAGGCGGTTGCATCGCCGCAAACCCCTTGCTAGGGGCCGCGCAACCCACACGGGGCGTCGGGGATAAACCCCGATAGCGCCCCATTTTTTCGTGGGGCAATTCCAGTTCTGGAGCTATTCGCGCGTGGAGACATCCGGCGGCATTCGGGCCAGCTTAGCGGGGCGTTACGCTTCCGCTTTGTTCGACCTTGCACGTGACCAACGGCAGATCGATTCCGTTGGCCGCAGCCTCGAGGCGCTTGGCCAGGCTCTCGTGGATTCCAAGGACTTCGCCGAGCTTATCGCAAGCCCCCTCGTGTCACGCGAGGAAGCCGCCAAGGCTTTCGCGGCGCTAGTGCCGGAGCTCAGCATCGATCCGCTCACGGCGAATTTCCTCGGCGTCCTTGCCCGGAACGGACGCAAGCACGAGTTGCGTCCGATCATCCGCGCCTTCCGTCGCCTTGCTTCCGACCACCGCGGTGAGACGACTGCCGAGGTCGTGACAGCGCGTCCCCTGAACGATGACCAGATCGCGCAACTGAAGACGCAGCTTCGGACTCGCGCCGGCCGGGACGTCGAAATCGACGCTACAGTCGATCCAGACATCCTCGGCGGCATCGTCGTCAAGCTGGGCAGCCAGCGTATCGACGCATCGATCCGCACCAAACTCAACCGACTCGCATCCGCGATGAAAGGCTAAGACAGACCCATGGACATCCGCGCCGCTGAAATCTCCCGCGTCATCCGCGACCAGATCGCGAATTTCGCCGCCGAGGCCGAAGTCTCGGAAGTCGGCACCGTCCTTTCGGTCGGTGACGGCATTGCCCGCATCTACGGCCTCGACAATGTCCAGGCTGGCGAGATGGTCGAGTTCGACAACGGGACGAAGGGCATGGCCCTCAACCTCGAGGCCGACAATGTCGGCGTCGTGATCTTCGGTTCGGACGCCGAGATTTCGGAAGGCTCCGGCGTCAAGCGTACCGGCACGATCGTCGACGTCCCCGTCGGCAAGGGCCTGCTTGGCCGCGTCGTCGACGCGCTTGGCAACCCGATTGACGGCAAGGGCCCGATCCAAGCCGAGAAGCGCAGCCGCGTCGAGGTCAAGGCGCCGGGCATCATCCCGCGTCAGTCGGTCAACGAGCCTGTTCAGACGGGCCTCAAGGCGCTCGACGCCCTCGTCCCGGTCGGTCGCGGTCAGCGTGAGCTGATCATCGGCGATCGCCAGACCGGCAAGACCGCCGTCGCGATCGACACCTTCATCAACCAGAAGCAGGCGAACGCCGGCAACGACGAGAAGCAGAAGCTTTACTGCATCTACGTTGCGGTGGGTCAGAAGCGTTCGACGGTCGCGCAGATCGTTCGCGCGCTCGAAGAGAATGGCGCGATGGAATATTCCATCGTCGTCGCCGCGACTGCTTCGGAGCCGGCTCCGCTGCAGTTCCTCGCGCCCTACACCGGCTGCGCGATGGGCGAATATTTCCGTGACAACGGCATGCACGCCGTCATCGTCTACGACGATCTTTCGAAGCAGGCCGTCGCCTACCGCCAGATGTCGCTTCTGCTGCGCCGCCCGCCGGGCCGCGAAGCCTATCCCGGCGACGTTTTCTATCTTCACAGCCGCCTGCTTGAGCGCGCCGCCAAGATGAACGGGGACAACGGCGGCGGCTCGCTGACCGCGCTTCCGATCATCGAGACGCAGGCGGGCGACGTGTCGGCCTACATTCCGACCAACGTCATCTCGATCACCGACGGGCAGATCTTCCTTGAGACGGACCTTTTCTATCAGGGCATCCGCCCGGCGATTAACGTCGGTCTCTCGGTCAGCCGCGTCGGATCGGCCGCGCAGACCAAGGCGATGAAGAAGGTCGCCGGCTCGATCAAGCTGGAGCTCGCGCAGTACCGCGAAATGGCTGCCTTCGCGCAGTTCGGCTCGGACCTCGATGCTTCGACGCAAAAGCTACTGGCGCGCGGCGCTCGCCTCACCGAGCTGCTGAAGCAGGCGCAATATGCGCCAATGCCGGTCGAGGACCAGGTTGCGTCTATCTTCGCCGGCACGCAGGGCTTCCTCGACAGCGTCGAAGTCCGCGAGGTCGTCCGCTACGAGGCCGCGATGCTGAGCTACCTCCGCGCGGAGAAGCCGGAAGTGCTCGCCAAGATCCGCGACACCAAGCAGCTCGACGACGACACCGCTGCGGCGCTCAAGGACGCGCTGGGCGAGTTCGGGAAGCAGTTCGCCTAAATGGCGTCGCTCAAAGCCCTGAAGATCCGCATCGGCTCGGTTAAGTCGACGCAGAAGATCACCAAGGCGATGAAGATGGTCGCCGCGGCCAAGCTGCGCCGGGCGCAGCAAGGCGCCGAAGCCGGCCGTCCCTATTCGTCGCGGATGACCGGCGTCGTGACGTCGCTTGCATCCCGCGTGGTGCCGGGCCCGCAAAGCCCGAAGCTGCTCACGGGAACGGGCAAGGACGACACGCACCTCATCATCGTCGCGACGAGCGATCGCGGCCTCGCCGGAGCGTTCAACACGAACGTCGTGCGCCTCGCCCGCAAGGCCGCCGACGAGCTCATCGCACAGGGCAAGACGGTGCTGTTCTACATCATCGGCCGCAAGGGACGCCCGGTGATCCAGCGCCTCTACCCGAAGGGCATCGTTGCCCAGTACGACACAAGTGCGATGAAGGCGCCGACCTACGCCGATGCGCAGCGCATCGCGCAGGACATCATCGACCGTTACACGACCGACAGCATCGACGTCGTCCACCTCGCCTACGCGAACTTCCGCTCGACACTGGTGCAAGAGCCGACCGTAGAGCAGATCATCCCTGTCCCGCGCGGCACGCAGCAGGATGAGCGCGGCGCCGCCTCCGGGCCGCCGGCCGCGGTCGAGTATGAGCCGGACGAAGAGGACATCCTCGCCGACCTGCTGCCGCGCAACATCGCAGTGCAGATTTATCATGCACTGCTCGAGAACCAGGCCGGCTTCTACGGCTCGCAGATGACCGCGATGGACAATGCGACGCGCAACGCCGGCGACATGATCAATCGCCTGTCGATCCAGTACAATCGCCAGCGCCAGGCGGCGATCACTACCGAACTCGTCGAAATCATCTCGGGCGCCGAAGCGCTCTAACCAGATACGAAGGCAAGGAAGAGTAACATGGCCACCGCCGCTGAAACCAAGCCCCGCAGCCGATCCAAGAAGGCCGAAGCGACGACGAACACCCCGCTCGGCACGCCCGGGACGCCGAGCAACCTGACCGGTCGCATCGCGCAGGTCATCGGCGCGGTCGTCGACGTCGCCTTCGAAGGCGACCTGCCGCCGATCCTTTCGGCGCTGGAAACGGACAACCAGGGCAACCGCCTTGTCCTCGAGGTCGCTCAGCACCTGGGCGAGAATGTCGTCCGCACGATCGCGATGGACTCGACCGACGGACTCACCCGCGGCCAGGTCGTCAACGCCACCGGATCGCAGATCCGCGTGCCGGTCGGCCCGCAGACCCTCGGACGCATCATGAACGTCGTCGGTGAGCCGATCGACGAGCGCGGCCCGATCAACACCGACCTGTCGGCGCCGATTCACGCGGACGCGCCGGCATTCGTCGACCAGTCGACCGAAACCAGCATCCTCGTCACCGGCATCAAGGTCATCGACCTGCTCGCGCCTTATGCGAAGGGCGGCAAGATCGGCCTGTTCGGCGGCGCCGGGGTCGGGAAGACCGTGCTGATCCAGGAACTGATCAACAATATCGCCAAGGGCCACGGCGGCACCTCGGTGTTCGCGGGCGTCGGCGAGCGTACTCGTGAAGGCAACGACCTCTATCACGAGTTCCTCGAAGCCGGGGTTATCGCCAAGGACGCGGACGGCAATCCAACGCCTGAGGGCTCCAAGGTGGCCCTGGTCTTCGGCCAGATGAACGAACCGCCCGGAGCGCGCGCGCGCGTCGCCCTGTCCGGCCTCGCCCAGGCGGAATATTTCCGCGATCAGGAAGGGCAGGACGTGCTCTTCTTCATCGACAACATCTTCCGCTTCACCCAGGCGGGTTCGGAAGTTTCGGCGCTGCTCGGCCGTATCCCTTCGGCCGTGGGCTATCAGCCGACGCTGGCCACCGACATGGGCACCCTTCAGGAGCGCATCACGTCGACCAACAAGGGATCGATCACCTCGGTGCAGGCCATCTACGTGCCGGCCGACGACTTGACCGACCCCGCGCCGGCAACGTCCTTCGCCCACCTCGACGCCACAACCGTGCTGAGCCGCGCGATCTCCGAGCTCGGCATCTATCCGGCCGTCGACCCGCTCGACTCTACGTCACGCGTGCTCACGCCGAGCGTCGTTGGTCAGGAGCACTACGAGGTCGCCCGCGCAGTTCAGGAGACGCTCCAGAAGTACAAGTCGCTGCAGGACATCATCGCCATCCTCGGCATGGACGAGCTGTCCGAAGAGGATAAGCTGACCGTCTCGCGCGCTCGCAAGATCCAGCGCTTCCTGTCCCAGCCCTTCCACGTCGCCGAGGTGTTCACCAACATCCCGGGCAAGTTCGTGCAGGTTGAGGACACGGTCCGCTCGTTCAAGGCGGTCGTCGAAGGCGAATATGACCACCTTCCTGAGGCGGCCTTCTACATGGTCGGAGGCATCGAGGAAGCGATCGCCAAGGCCGAGAAGCTGGCCGAGGAAGCCTGAGGCATGGCGGGTACGCTCGATATCGAGGATTGCGTCAACGACGTTTGTCCGTGGTCGGGCAAGCCCGTTAGCGCCGACAGCCTGACGACATATCGCGGCAACGTCGTCGGCTTCTGCAATCCGGGATGCCGCGACAAATTCGAGACCGCCGCGAAGGCGTTCGATTCGAGGATCGAAGGACGTAATTGATGGCCGACCTGCATTTCGAGCTCGTTACGCCCGATCGTCTCGTCATGTCGGATGACGTCTACATGGTCGTCGTCCCCGGCACCGAGGGCGAGTCCGGCATCATGGCAGGCCATGCGCCTTACATGACTACCCTTCGCAACGGAGAAGTCGCGATCTACCGCACCCAAGGCGCGCAGCCGGAGCGAATCTCCGTCACCGGCGGTTTCGCCGAGGTGGGCGAACGCGGCCTTACCGTGCTTGCGGAGAGCGCCGAGGCCTGACGGCTTCGATTAACGCAATTAGTCTTTTCTAAAAGTTTCGGTTCTATTCACCACCCGACCTAGGCGGAAACCGCATGGACGGGGTGGCATGAGCGCATTCGGTAAGCGTGGCGGCATTGGTGGCGGGCGGCCGAGTTTCGGCGTCGCCAAGCCCATGAAGGGCGCCCACGGCGGCAAGACGCCAGCAATCACTATTCCTGAGGGCGGGGAGCAATTCCCGCCGCTGGAAGAGTTCACGCCTCCCGTAGAGACTGCGGCAAGCACCGAGATCGACAATGGCGCCGGCCAGCTGGGCGCAATGGACCGCCTTACGGCGCGCCAGAATGCGAGCGGCGAGGCAGCGAGCAGCAAGACCGAAGGCTTCGAGGCATCCGTCCACCGCATCAAGGAGCAAGTGCTCCCACGCCTCCTGGAACGCGTCGACCCGGAAGCGGCGGCAACGCTCAGCAAGGATGAGCTTGCGGAGGAATTCCGGCCGATCATCTCCGAGGTGCTCGCCGAGCTGAAGATCACGCTCAACCGCCGCGAGCAATTCGCGCTTGAGAAGGTGCTCGTCGACGAGCTTCTCGGCCTCGGGCCGCTCGAAGAGCTTCTCGCCGACCCGGCGGTCAGCGACATCATGGTCAACGGCCCTGATCAGACTTTTATCGAACGCAAGGGCAAGCTGGAGCTGGCGCAGATCCAGTTTCGCGACGAGGAGCACCTGTTCCAGATCGCCCAGCGAATCGTGAACAAGGTCGGCCGCCGTGTCGATCAAACCACGCCGCTCGCCGACGCTCGTCTTCAAGACGGCAGCCGCGTCAACGTCATCATTCCGCCGCTGTCGCTCCGCGGCACCGCCATCTCTATTCGTAAGTTCTCGGAGAAGCCGATCACGCTCGACATGATGAAGGGCTTCGGCTCGATGTCGGACAAGATGGCGACGGTGCTGAAGATCGCCGGCGCATCGCGCATGAACGTCATCATCTCCGGCGGTACCGGTTCGGGTAAGACGACGATGCTCAATGCTCTGTCGAAGATGATCGACCCGGGCGAGCGCGTGATCACGATCGAAGACGCGGCCGAGCTTCGGCTTCAACAGCCGCACTGGCTTCCACTCGAAACCCGCCCGCCGAACCTTGAGGGCCAGGGAGCGATCACCATTCGCGACCTTGTCATCAATGCTCTGCGTATGCGTCCTGACCGCATCATCCTCGGCGAAATTCGCGGCCAGGAGTGTTTCGACCTCTTGGCGGCAATGAACACGGGCCACGACGGCTCAATGGCTACGCTTCACTCCAACAGCCCGCGCGAATGCCTGGCTCGTATGGAAAACATGGTCATGATGGGCGATATCAAGATCCCGAAGGAGGCGATCAGCCGGCAGATCGCGGATTCGGTCGACCTCATCGTCCAGGTGAAGCGCCTCCGCGACGGTTCGCGCCGCACTACCAACGTCACCGAAGTGATCGGCATGGAGGGCGAGGTCATCGTCACCCAGGAGCTGTTCAAGTTCGAATATCTCGACGAGAGCGCGGACGGGAAGATCATCGGCGAATATCGCTCGATGGGCCTGCGCCCCTATACGCTCGACAAGGCGAAGCAGTTTGGGTTCGACCAGCCGTATCTGGAAGCCTGCCTCTGATCCTTGCCGTGAGGGCAGTTGCCCCACTGTTCTACTCAAGCCATTGTCGCTCCCGAACTTCGAGGGAGTGGAAGATGAAGCCTTGGATTGCGGCGCTCGGTGCGATCGCGATTTCGATGCCTGCGGCATCGGCTGAGAATAGTGGAAGCAGCCAGCACAACGCGGCGCTCACTGCGGCGGTAGCTGCATCGACGCGCACGGACACGAACCGCGCGCGCGACAAATACCGGCATCCGCAGGACACGCTTGCCTTCTTCGGGGTGAAGCCGAGCGATACGGTCGTTGAGATCTGGCCGGGCGGCGGATGGTATACTGAGATCCTCGCTCCTTATCTCAAATCGGGTGGCGGGAAGCTCTATGCTGCGGCTCCGCTCGATTGGGGGATTGAGGGTATCGCCAAGCTAAAAGGAGCAGACCCTGCCCTGTACGGCCCGATCCAGACCGTCGACTTTCCAGCGTTCGACGCGACCGCGACACGCGTTCCCGATGGCAGCGCCGACGTTGTCCTGACCTTCCGCAACGTCCACAACTGGCGGATGGGATACCGGCGCGAGGGCAAGGCCGATTACAGCGCCGAGGCATTCAAGCAGATGTACGCGATGCTGAAGCCGGGCGGAGTGCTGGGGATCGAGGATCACCGGCTGCCCGAGAATGCCGACGCCGAGCGGGAGCGCAGCAGCGGATATATCAAGGTGTCGACGGTGCGCCGCCTCGCGGAGGCTGCCGGCTTCCGCTTCGCAGGAGCCAGCGAGATCAATGCCAATCCGAAGGACAGCGCCGACTGGCCCAACGGCGTTTGGACCCTGCCGCCGACGCTCACGCTCAAGGAGCAGGACAAGGACAAATATCTGTCGATTGGCGAAAGCGACCGCATGACGCTGAAATTCGTCAAACCGCGCTGAACGGTTCAGGCAGCGTAGCGCGCGATGGGCATGTTAGCGCCAAGCACGCCGAGGTGAACTAAGCCGTCAACACTTTGTTCTCGAAGGAAAAAATGGTGGGCGTGGCAAGGATTGAACTTGCGACCCCTGCGATGTCAACACAGTGCTCTACCACTGAGCTACACGCCCACCGGCCTTGGGCCGAGAGGGGCATTTAGGGGCGAGATTGAGACCGCGCAACCCATTCGCGGCGCAGGTCAGAGACGGCCGTGCTGGTCCTCGGTCTGGAAGATGCGATCCACCTCCATGACCAGGTCTTTGAGGTGGAACGGCTTGGACAGCAGCTTCGCCTCCGGAGCGGTCCGGCCGCCCTGCAGCGCGACGGCAGCAAAGCCGGTGATGAACATTACGCGGATCGCGGGGTCGAGCGCGCTCGCCTTCTGGGCGAGTTCGATCCCGTCCATCTCGGGCATCACGATGTCGGTCAGCAGCAGATCGAACTGCTCGGTCTCGAGAAGCGGCATCGCCTCCGTGCCGCAACCGACGGCAGCCACTTCATAGCCGACGCGCTGCAGCGCACGCTGCAGATACTCGCGCATCGACTGATCGTCTTCAGCAAGGAGGATTCGTGCCATCACCGGAATATGCGCCGATCAATATTGTTTTGCCAGAAGCGAATAACGTCTTCGCGCGTTGCAGCCCCTCCAGCAAAGTCCTAATCTGGGACGAATATTAACCGTGCACGATCTTCCTAAACCCCTGATCCACTCTTCCCGCGGCCGCTTGCCGGTGCTCCTTTCGGTGCCGCATTCGGGGACCGACTATCCCGATTGGCTGACCGACATGGCCGCTCGCGGCCGCCCTGCGCTCACCGCGCTGGAGGATCCGCTGGTCGACCGCCTGGTGTGGCGGGCAATGCAGCACGGGATTGGCGCCGTCATCGCGCGTGCTCCGCGCGCGGCGATCGACTGCAATCGATCCGAAGATGAAGTCGACCCGGCGATCGTCGGCGGTGCGCATCGCGGCCGGGTCACAGCGCGTGCGCGGGGCGGTCTCGGCATCGTGCCGACGCGCACCCAGCAGCACGGTTATCTATGGCGTCGCCCCATCACCCCAACCGACCTGGAAGCGCGGCTCGAGCAGTCGCACCGCCCCTATCATCGTGCCGTGAAAAGCGAGCTCCAGAACCTCATCGATCGCTTCGGCTGTGCGTTGCTCCTCGACTGTCATTCGATGCCTCCAGCCCCAACCGGCATTCCGCCTGTCGTATTCGGCGATTGTCGCGGTCGCACCGCCGACGCGTGGGTCAGCAAGGAAGCAATTGCGATTGCGGTTAAATGCGGTTTCGAGGCAGGCCTCAACGATCCATTCGCGGGCGGACATGTTATCGACCGGCACGGAGCTCCCGCACGTGGCGTCCACGCGCTCCAGATCGAGCTCGATCGGCGCTGCTACCTCGACGAGAAGCTCCGCGACGCGGGCCCGGGTTTCGACCGCGCGGCATCGCTGATCGAAGCGCTTGCGGTCGAGCTCGGCGAAGCCCTGATCGGCAGGCAGTACGCGACCGCCGCCGAGTGAACGTCAGGCGGCGGGAACTGGCTGTGGCGCGGGCTGCGGCGCCTTGCCCTGCTTCAGCTGCTTTCCGAAGACTTCGCGCGTCTGCGAAAGCGAGAAAAGGTGGGCGTAAATGAGCGGGAGGATGCCGCTCTGGTTCAGCCGGCGCAGCTCGTCCCCGCGCAGGTCGCGCAGCTTTTCCTCGTCGACCATGCGGAAACCGCGATAGACGAACGGCTGCTCATAACCCTGCGGCTGGATTGCGACTTCGCCTTCCATCAGCAACCCTGACTGCTTGATCTCCTCGATGAAGGCAGCAGTACGCTGCCCCGCCGTTTCGAACTGCTCGCAGAACTGCAGGATGGCCTTGGTCGCTTCGGTGGGCTGATCGCCGTCGAACAGCGCCTCCCCGTCTTCGAACTCGCCGACGGCGCCGGAGGTTGGATCGAAGCAGAGCGACAATTCGTCGCTTTCCGGACGCAGGCGGGCAAGCATGAACGGATAGCGGCGAAGATATGCCGGGATGTACAGGTCCTGATCGAGCGCCTTGCCCTGCTCATCCAGGAAGACGTTCACGCCTTCGTTAAGGCCCATCAGCGCGATCGGAACCGGTGAGTCACCGATCGAAAAGACGATCGGATAGTGGCGCTGAACCAGCGCAAACTCATCGACCGTGACCGGAATCGCGTGAGCTTTCGAAAACTGGGAGACCTTGGTGGCAGAATGAACCCGCATCTTGCCGTGCTGGGAAACATTGAGCGGTTCGAGAGCCTCGTAGAACAATGGCAAGCCCTGGTTCGGCGCTGCAGTCGCCATTCTTAAAATCTCCTGGGATCCGGGCTTACCGCCCCGTCATTGCGAGGCAGCCGGAATTTCATGTGCGCAGCCCTCTATTGGCCTCGCAATGATTAGGCAAGATACAGCCGCAGGGCGACCACGTGCCTCTCGATGATAATTCATTGATCGTTCAAGCCTTCGCTGCGAAGCCGATGATGCGATGGTGGGCAATTCTTGGTGACCTTAACGACCTTTATCGGGCTCGTGCCGATCATGATCGGCCTTATGTCCGCGCAGCCCGCCGCCGTGCAGTCGGTTACCAGGCTCGTCGTCGAGGACGAGATCATCCTGCGTGTCCCCATCCAGCCGCGGCCGCTCTCCCAGCATTATAGCTGGGTCGAGCAGAAAGGGCCGCGATGCATAGCAGCCGGCGCCGTCCGCCGCGCGCTGCTCTCCGGCCCGGAGCAGGTCGACTTCGTGCTCGCAAACTCAAGCCGGGTTCGCGCACAATTCGACGAGGATTGTCCCGCGCTCGATTTCTATGGCGGCTTTTATCTCCGGCCGGAGGACACGCGGCTGTGCGCCGGGCGCGATGCAATCCACTCGCGGATGGGCGGAAGCCGCACGATCGAACGTTTCAAGCTGCTCGTGCCCAAGTTTAGGCACTAGGATTTCTTGACTTTTCCCTCTCGCGCCCCATAGCCAAACCGACGCCGCGCAGGCCGAAGCAGTTGCGGCCCGCCCTCTATTTCCGGATCCCAAATGCCTTTCGCCGCTCTCGGCCTATCTGAAGAATTGGTCCGCGCCGTCGCGGACAGCGGTTATCCCGAGCCGACTCCCATCCAGCGGGCGGCGATTCCGTCCGTGCTGATGGGCAAGGACCTGATCGGCATTGCGCAGACGGGCACCGGGAAGACGGCAAGCTTCGTCCTGCCGATGCTCGACATTCTTCATCATGGGCGAAGCCGTGCCCGGATGCCGCGCTCCCTGATCCTCGAGCCGACGCGTGAGCTGGCCATGCAAGTCGCCGAGAATTTCGAGAAATACGGCAAATATCATCCGCTCTCGATGGCGCTGCTGATCGGCGGCGTTCAGATGGGCGACCAGATTGCCGCGCTAGAAAAGGGTGTCGACGTGCTGATTGCGACGCCGGGACGGTTGCTCGACCTGTTCCAGCGCGGGAAGATCCTTCTGACGGGCTGCGAGCTGCTGGTGATCGACGAAGCAGATCGCATGCTCGACATGGGATTCATCCCGGACATTGAGGAAATCTGCTCGAAGCTCCCGAAGAGCCGCCAGACCTTGCTCTTTTCCGCAACCATGCCGCCGCCTATCCAGAAGCTGGCAGCGAAATTCCTCAACGACCCGAAACGCGTCGAGGTCGCGCGCCCCGCGACGGCCAACGTCAACATCGAGCAGCGCCTTGTCCAGGTCCGCGCGGACAAGAAGAAGGACACGCTCAAGGACCTGTTGCGCGCCGATGAGGTCCGCAATGCCATCATCTTCGCCAATCGCAAGACGACGGTCCGGGAGCTGACCACGAGCCTTAAGCGGTCAGGCTTCGCGGCGGGACAGATCCAGGGCGACATGGACCAGACGGACCGCATTGCCGAGTTCGACCGGTTCAAAAGTGATGAGATCAACATCCTGGTCGCTTCCGACGTTGCGGCAAGAGGCCTCGACGTCAAAGGCGTCAGTCACGTCTTCAACTTCGACGTGCCATGGCAGCCCGACGACTACATCCACCGGATCGGACGGACCGGCCGCGCTGGCATGACCGGCATCGCGATCACATTGGCGACGCGAGAAGATGGCGAAGCGGTCGACCGCATCGAAAAGCTGATCGGCCACAAGATCCCGCGGGCCGGCGGCCCACAGAAAGAAGAGAAGGCTGAAAAGGCCGAACGGCCTGCCGAAGCGAAGGCCCCACGCCCGTCGCGCAAGCGTCGCGATGAGCCGCGTCAGCAGCAAAAGCGAGCCGAGCAGCCACGACCGGAGCGCGAGCGCTCGCCCGTAGTGGAGGACATAAGCAACGACTGGAACGGGCCGCTTCCGGCATTCCTCTCGATCAAGGCAGACTAGGGAACACCGCTGACACTGGAATGCTCTAATTCGCGTCCCTAGCTCCGTTCCGGGCTGGCAACGCAGGAGCTGTGATGACCGAATACGTTCCACCGAAAGTCTGGACCTGGGAGCAGCCCAGCGGCGGGCAGTTCGCCAACGTCAATCGTCCAATCGCCGGCGCGACTCATGACAAGGACTTGCCGGTCGGCAAGCACCCGCTGCAGCTCTATTCCCTTGCGACGCCAAACGGCCAGAAGGTCTCGATCATGCTCGAGGAGCTGCTGGAGCGAGGCCACCGCGAAGCAGAATATGACGCCTGGCCGATACGCATCGGCGAAGGCGATCAGTTCGGCAGCGGCTTTGTCGCGATCAATCCCAACTCCAAAATCCCCGCGCTGGTCGATCGCAGCGGGCCAAAACCTGTCCCCGTGTTCGAAAGCGGGGCGATTCTCGTCTATCTCGCCGAGAAGTTCGGCGAGTTCCTGCCCAAATCGGGACCGGAACGGGCCGAAACGCTCTCCTGGCTGTTCTGGCAAATGGGCAGCGCGCCATTCCTCGGCGGCGGCTTCGGACATTTCTTCGCTTATGCCCCGACCAAGCAGGAATATCCGATCAACCGCTATGCGATGGAAGCGAAGCGCCAGCTCGACGTGCTCAATCGCAGGCTGGCGGAAAGCGAGTATATCGCTGGCCCCGAATATTCGATCGCCGACATAGCGATCTGGCCCTGGTACGGGGGTATCACGCTCGGTCGGAGCTACGAGGGCGCCGACGTCTTCCTCGCCACCCACGAGTATGAGCATCTGGTGCGTTGGGCGAAGCAGGTCGATGCGCGCCCCGCAGTCAGGCGCGGCCGAATCGTCAACAAGCTCACTGGCGATCCGTCGGAGCAGCTTCACGAGCGGCACGACGCAAGGGATTTTGAGCTCCGGACCGAGGACAAGATTCCCCAGACGCCGGAAGATGAAGACTTCGCCGCCGCGAAGGACGACGCGATTTAGCTGGCTCGGTAGCGCTGCAGGAATTCGTCCGCGAATGCCTGCAGCCGCCGCCCCAATATGGCATCGCGCAGGCCGTGCATCAGGCGCTGGTAGAACCACAGATTGTGCTGCGTCATCAGCATCGCGCCGAGAATCTCGCCCGATTTGACAAGATGATGGACATACGCCCGTTCGAATGCCGAGCAGGCAGGACAAGGGCAGTCGAGCTCGATAGGGTCTGGATCTTCCGCAAAGCGAGCGTTGCGCATGTTCAGAGGCCCGTTGGCGGTGAACGCCTGGCCCGTGCGGCCCGAACGTGTGGGAAGGACGCAGTCGAACATGTCGATTCCGCGCTGTACCGCGCCGACGATATCGTCGGGCTTGCCAACGCCCATCAGGTAGCGCGGCTTTTCCTCTGGCAGCTGTCCCGGCGCGAAGTCGAGGCAGCCAAACATTGCCTCCTGCCCCTCCCCGACTGCCAGGCCGCCTACCGCATAGCCGTCGAATCCGATGTCGATGAGCGCTTCGGCTGATTCGCGCCGCATTGCCTCGTTGAGCCCGCCCTGCTGGATGCCGAACAACGCACCTGCATTACCGAGCTCGTCGAAAGCCTGTCGCGAGCGCCTCGCCCAGCGCATCGAGCGCTCCATCGCTGCGCGCTGTCCTTCGAGCGGATCGGTCGTTTTCACCAACTGATCGAAGGCCATGACGATGTCCGACCCGAGCAAGGTCTGCACCTCCATGGATCGCTCAGGGCTCAACAGGTGTCGGCTCCCGTCCAGGTGACTCGCGAAAGTCACCCCCTTCTCGGTCACCTTAGTCAGCTCGGACAGGCTCATCACTTGGTAACCGCCGCTGTCGGTCAGGATCGGGCGATCCCATCCCATGAACCTGTGGAGTCCGCCTAGCTTCGCAACGCGCTCCGCGCCCGGCCGAAGCATCAGGTGATAGGTGTTGCCGAGGATGATGTCCGCTCCTGACGCACGAACCTCCTCCGGGCGCATGGCCTTGACCGTCGCGGCAGTCCCGACCGGCATGAAGGCGGGCGTGCGTATCTCTCCGCTAGCCATTCGGATCGTACCGGTGCGCGCCGCGCCGTCGGTCGCCGAAACAGTGAAGGAGAAACGCGTCATCGGGCGCGCTCCTAGCCGCACCCGGACGGCGCCGCTAGGACACTCGGATGCTTGAGCCTTGGGTCTATCCGGCGCTGACCGGCGTCGCCGTCGTGTCGGGATTCATCGATGCCATCGCGGGCGGCGGCGGGCTGTTGATGATGCCCGCCTTGCTCTCGGCGGGTGTGCCGCCGCTTTTTGCACTCGGCACGAACAAGCTTCAGTCAGTATTCGGCACGGGCGTGGCCCTTCGCAACTACGCGCGCGCCGGCCTGGTGGAATGGTCGCGAAATCGATTGACCGTCCTGCTCGTATTCTTCGGCGCCGTGGTGGGGTGCATCACGGTCCAGCTCATCGAGACGCGGTTACTGAACGTCATCATCCCGCTGCTGCTGGTCGCGGCTGCCCTCTACATTCTGCTCAGCCCTCGGATGACGGATCAGGACGCGCATCACCGGGTGACCTCGTCGGGCTACGCACCGATCGGTGGAGCAATCGGCTTCTATGACGGCTTTTTCGGTCCCGGCACCGGCACCTTCTTCACCACCAGCCTCGTTGCGCTCCGAGGCTATGGGCTCACCAAAGCAACCGGGCTCACCAAGCTGTTCAACTTCACCAGCAATGTCGCCAGCGTGCTCCTGTTCGGATTGGGCGGGCACATGTTCTGGCTTCTTGGTTTGTGCATGGCCGCCGGCGCAATGGCAGGTGGGTGGCTCGGGAGCCACAGTGCGCTACGCTTCGGCGCAAAGCTCATCCGACCGTTGCTCGTAGTGATTTCGCTCGGGATGACGGGCCGGTTGCTGTGGAGCTATTTCGCAGGGTGACTTGCGCACTGCTGCCGTTCACGCTTCATGTTGGGACAGCGCACGGGACATCGGGAGCTTGGGCGGGGCATGCCGCATATTGGCGATTTCGAGAGATTTGCCTTCATCGTGGGCGCTCCGCGGTCGGGCACGACGACCATGTCCAAGATGCTCCGCACGCACCCGAATGTCGCGGTGCCGTTCGTCAAGGAACCCCATTTTTTCACGCAACATGACCTGCGCGGACTAGCGGAGCCCGAGCTTCGGACGAGGGTCGAATCCGAATATCTCGACAAGTTCTTCGACGATCCGGAGCCGGGGCGGTCCGTCGCGATGGACGGGTCGGTTTCCTATCTCTACGTCCCCGAGCAGCTGGAGCCGGCCCTACGCCTTTGGCCTGGCTCGCGCTTCATTGTGGGTGTGCGCGATCCTTTGACGTTGCTGCCTTCGCTTCACCGGCGGCTCATCTATGTCGGCGACGAGAATATCATGAGCTTCGAGGAAGCCTGGGCCGCTATTCCGGATCGTGCGGCGGGGCGGCGGATTCCGCGCCTGTGCCTCGACCCCCGCTTCTTGCGCTATGATGAAGCCGGTCGCTATGCGACGTATGTAGAGCGCCTTTTCGCAACGGTCGGCCGCGATCGTTGCTTCGTCTCCGTGTTCGACGACCTGACCCGCGATCCTCGCGGCCAATATGAGCGGATTATGGATTTCCTCGGGTTGCAGCCGCAGGCGGAGGTTGACCTATCGGGCGAACGCGAAGGGCGCACGATCCGTTACCCCTGGCTTCAGCAATTATTGAAACGACCGCCGAAAGCGCTGCATCCCTATCTCGCCGGCAAGCTTTATCGACGACGCATGAAAGAGCCGGGGTCGAGCGGCGGAAAAGCGGATCCAAGTCCAGGCAAGCTGATGTCGGTCCGGAAGCGCCTGCTCCAGTGGAACCGCGTGGACAGTGCCGAGAAGCAGCCGATCTCGCTGGCGGTGCAAGAGCAGATCCGCGATCATTTCAAGGACGAGATCGATCGATTGGGAACCCTCATCGATCGCGACCTCAGCCACTGGCTCCAGCCGCGCGAACAAGTCGCGCAGCAGGATTGAGGATCAGGCCGGCAGCAACAGGCTCGCATCCCCGTACGAATAGAAACGATACCCGCGCTCGATCGCGTGCGCATAGGCCGACTTCATGACGTCGAGGCCCATCAGCGCGCTGACGAGCATGAACAATGTCGATCGCGGAAGGTGGAAGTTGGTGATCAGGCCGTCGATCGCCTTGAAGCGGTAGCCGGGCGTAATGAAGATGGCCGTATCGCCCTCAAAAGGCTCGATCTGTCCCGCGTCCGTCGCTGCGCTTTCGAGAAGCCGCAGGCTTGTGGTGCCCACGGCAATGATCCGCCCGCCTGACGTCCGCGCCTGGTTCAGCCGATCGGCCGTAGGTTGATCGATGCGCCCCCACTCCGCGTGCATCTTGTGTCCCGCCACGGTCTCGCTTTTGACCGGCAGGAAGGTCCCTGCTCCGACGTGCAGGGTAAGCGTCTCGCGCGCGATGCCGGCCTGGTCGAGGCTTTCGATCAACCGCGGCGTGAAGTGCAGCGCGGCAGTCGGTGCGGCGACCGCGCCTTCTCTCCGCGCGAACAAGGTCTGATAATCTTCCCGGTCCGTTTCATCGACGGGTCGCTTGCCCGCGATATAAGGAGGCAGAGGCATGCTTCCGGCCCGTTCGAGCAAGACCTCCACCGGGTCATCGCCGTGGAAGTGCAGCAGCGCAGAACCGTCATCGGCCTTTTCGACTACGGAAGCGCAGACCTTCTGTCCGAAATCGATCAAGTCGCCGACACGAGCACGCTTGGCGTTGCGCAGGAACGCCCACCACTCCCGCGAGCCTTCGCGCTTGTGGAGCGTGGCGCCGATAGTCGCTTCGCCCCGCCGCCCCTCGAGCTGCGCCGGAATGACCTTGGTGTCGTTGAAGACCAGTACGTCGCCGCGCCGTAGAAGCATTGGAAGGTCCGACACCTTACGATCGGTGATCTCCGACCCGTCGACCAGCAAGAGCCGCGAGCTATCCCGCGGGCGCGCTGGACGCAGTGCAATCCGCTCCTGGGGAAGCTCGAAATCGAAGAGGTCGACGCGCATCGCGTCGCGCCATTAACCGCCGAGCGAGGCTTTGACGATCTTCGTCGGCTCCGCCGGCGGCTCGCCGGGCATGATCTTGTCCACCGCGTCCATCCCGGAGATCACGCGCCCAAGAACCGTGTAATTGCCGTCGAGGCTCGGATTCGGATTGTACATGATGAAGAATTGGCTGTTCGCCGTATCCGGCTCCTGCGTCCGAGCGGCCCCGACGGTACCCCGGACGAATGGCACTGCCGTGAACTCCGCCTTCAGATCGGGCAGCTTCGATCCGCCCTCGCCGGTCCCAGTGGGATCGCCGCCTTGCGCCATGAAGCCCGGCACGACGCGGTGGAAGGTCAGCCCGTCGTAGAATCCCTGACGGACAAGCGTCTGGATCCGGGCGATATGGTTCGGCGCCAGATCAGGCCGCAACTGAATCACGACCGTGCCGCCGTTCGAAAGCTGGAGGATCAGCCGGTTCGCAGGATCGGCCACAACGGCCGCCGGTGCGGCAATGCTCGGCGCAGGCGGCGGTGCAGGCGCGGGAGCGGCCGCGATCAGGAATGCCACAGAAGACAACGCGAACAAGGCTTTGCTGAACATATCACTCCCCCAGGAATCTGGCCTCGCTAATCGGAAACCCGCAGTGACGCTAGCGTGAACCGTTCAAGTGCCGGCGAACATCCTCGGCGACGGCCGGCGTCACGAACTTGTCGATGCATCCACCGTATCGCGCGATCTCCTTCACCAGCTTGGAGGCGATGGGCTGCAGCGACACGTCGGCCATCAGGAAGACGGTCTCGATATCGTCATTCAGCTGCTGGTTCATTCCAGCCATCTGGAACTCATATTCGAAATCGGCGACCGCTCGGAGCCCGCGCAAGATCGCGGTGGCCTCCTGCGCTTCGGCGAACTCCATGAGCAGGGAGTCGAATTCGACCACTTCGATCTGTCCCGGGATGCCGTTGACCTCGCGACGGACCATCGCGAGCCGTTCAGCGACCGAGAACATCGGCTCCTTCGATGGATTGGTTGTGACGCCAATCACCAGTTTGTCGACGAGGTGCGCCCCGCGGCGGATGATGTCCAAATGCCCGAGCGTGATCGGGTCGAAGGTTCCGGGATAGACTGCGACTTTCACCCCTTCGCTCCTCCCCTAATGGTCCCGCTCGATCGCGAAGCGTGCGATGCTCCGCAGCAAGTTGGCTTCATCGCCGTGGTCCGAAAGATGCTCGATCGCCTGTTCGACGAGGAAGTTTGCCTGCTGCCTCGCCCTTTCCTCGCCCAAGAGCGAAACGAACGTAGCCTTGCCTGCGTCGGCGTCCTTTCCCGTGCGCTTCCCGGCGGCTGTCTCATCCCCGCTGTGATCGATCAAGTCGTCCGCGATCTGAAAGGCGAGACCTATGTTCCTGGCATATCCGCGATAGGGCGTCCTCGCTTCGCCCGGCAGCTTGGTCATGATGCACGCGGCCTCGACGGAATATTCTATGAGCGCGCCAGTCTTCAGCTGTTGCAGGCGCGTTATCGCGGAAAGGTCCAGCGTCTGCCCCTCCGCAACAAGGTCCATCATCTGCCCGCCGGCCATGCCTGAGGGGCCAGCGGCCGCCGCAAGCTCGAGGACGAGGTCCGACCGCACCCAGGGGTCCTCGTGGGTCAGGGGATCCGCAAGAATTTCGAACGCGAGAGCGTGAAGGCTGTCGCCTGCAAGCACGGCCACCGCTTCTCCGAAAGCCTTGTGCACCGTAGCCCTGCCGCGCCGCAGGTCAGCGTTGTCCATGCATGGAAGATCGTCGTGGATCAGCGAATAGACGTGAATGGCCTCAATCGCCGCACCGACGCGCAGCGCGCGCTCCCGATCGATCGCGAACAGCCGAGATGCGCCGATCGTCAGCAGCGGACGCAGGCGCTTGCCGCCGCCGATCGCGGCGTGGCGCATCGCTTCGAACAGCCGATCGCGGCCGTCTGCCACCGTCGGCAACAATTCGCCGAACAGCCGGTCTATGTCCCGTCCAACACGGGCTGTCTCGGCGTTGAGCTCTTCGGCTGCCCTGTCGATCGTTTCAACCGGCATCGAACGGCTTCACGCCAGCCGGCTTACCGTCGTTGCCGAACGCAATTTGCTCGATACGTGCTTGCGCATCTTTAAGACGCGCCTCGCAATGGCGCTTGAGCCGGTCGCCTTCCTGGTAAAGCTCAATCGACCGGTCAAGCGGAGCCTCGCCCTTCTCTAGCGTGCGGACGATTTCCTCGAGCCGCTGCAGCGCGGCTTCGAAGCTCAGTTGGCCGACGTCTGTCTCAGCGGTTGCCATGGCGGGCTTTTGAGCGTCGGTCGCCTTCAAATCAAGGCGGACTGCTATTCGATCGGCGTGTTCTTGAACGGGTCGCGAATACCCGGCACGACCTCGTCGCGCAGCGCTTCGTCGCCTGCTCCGGCAAGTGCGGCTTCCGCATCCCGGGCATGCTGCTCGCGCTCCCGGCGCAGCTCTTCGATCAGCGCCACGCGGTCTCCCTCGAGCCGGGTATCCGTTTGAGCCGCGATACCGGCCGCCTTCGCGGCCTTCGCGACCGCAGCATCGAGCTCGCGCTGCGTGGTCAGACCCAGGGTCACAGGATCCTTCGGCGTGATGTTGGCCATGTTCCAGTGCGTGCGGTCGCGGATCGCGGCGATGGTAGTGCGGGTGGTGCCGATCAACTTGCTGATCTGCCCGTCGCTGACTTCCGGATGGTTGCGGATGATCCACGCAATTCCATCCGGCTTGTCCTGCCGCTTGCTGACCGGCGTGTAACGCGGGCCGCGCGTGCGGCGGACCGCTTCGGGCGCCTTGTGCATCTGCAGGTGATAATCGGGATCGGCCTGGCCTTTCTCGATCTCTTCATGCGTGAGCTCGCCTGCTCGCACCGGATCGCGGCCCGTCAGCTTGGTCGCGGCAGTGTCGTCAGCGATCGCCTGCACCTCGAGGATGTGGAGGCCGCAGAATTCGGCGATCTGCTCGAAAGTGAGCGAGCTGTTGTCGACCAGCCAGGCGGCTGTTGCGTGCGGCATTAAGGGCTGGACGGGCGGCTGGGCCACGGCGTTTCTCCGGACTTACAAATGAATAGGGCCGCCCCTCACGGAGCGGCCGGCTTGGCGGCGATGTAAACCTGCACGGTCGTTCGTTCAACCGACTTCGTCAGCCGGCGATCTCCAGGACGATCTTTCCCACATGCTCGCCTGCTTCCATCCGGGCGTGTGCCGCGGCCGCTTCGGTAAGTGGAAAGCTGCTGTCCATCACCGGTTTCAACCGTCCCCCCGCTACATAGGGCCACACCGTCTTCGAGATCTCGTCCGCGACCATCGTCTTGAACTCGACCGGACGTGGCCGAAGTGTCGACCCGGTCAGTGTCAGCCGACGCCTCATGACATCCGCGATGTGGATTTCGGCGCTGGCTCCGCGCTGGAACGCAATCGAGACATGCCTGCCGTCCTCCGCCATGGCGCTCAAATTGCGGGGGAGGTAGTCGCCGCCGACCATGTCGAGCACGACATTGACGCCGCTACCCTGAGTGAGCGCCTTCGCTTCCTTTACGAAATCCTGCGTCCGGTAATTGATCGCCGCGGCTGCGCCGAGCTCTAGCGCCTTCGCGCATTTCTCGTCGGTGCCGCAGGTGACGATGACATGCAGGCCGAATAGCTTCCCCAGCGCGATCGCCATCGTCCCGATCCCGCTGGTTCCGCCATGCACGAGGACCCAGTCCCCGTCGGCTGCGAATCCGCGCTCGAAGAGGTTGACCCAGACGGTGAAAAGGGTCTCCGGCATGGCTCCCGCTTCGGAGAGCGAAATTGCCTCGGGTACCGGAAGGCACGTGCCGATCGGGGCCGCGCAATATTCGGCATATCCGCCGCCTGCGACCAATGCGCAGACTTTTTGCCCAAGCAGCTCCTCGGCGCCTTCCGAAGTCTCGACAACCTCGCCGGCGATTTCGAGGCCCAGGATATCCGGGGCCCCAGGGGGAGGCGGATAGAGCCCACGCCGCTGCAATATGTCCGGGCGGTTCACTCCGGCGGCCGCGACTTTTACCAGCACTTCGCCTGGCCCAGCGCGCGGCACCTGGCGTTCGACCACCGCAAGCTCCTCCGCGCCATCCGGCTGCGGAGCGACGATTGCCTTCATCGAAGATGGGATGTTGGCCACGGCGCGGCTTATTGACACGCGCGGGTTACGGGTCAACGATTTCGCCCATGGACCTCGACGACCTGTTCCCGAGCAAGCCCGGCGATCCGATGGTAGAGCTTGCGAAACAGGACCTAGATCCGATGTCGATCGAGGAGCTGCACGCTCGCATCGAGGCGCTGAAGGCAGAGATTGCGCGCGTGGAGCAACATATGCAACGCGCTCAGGTCCACCGATCTGCCGCCGAAGACCTGTTCAAGAAGTCATGATCGGGGCGGCCGTTCAGCCGCCGAACATGTCTCGTCGCGATAATCTGGGGAAAAGAACGGACACGGCTCTTGATTGCCGCGTTGCTGCGTATGACATTCCCTTCAAAGCCCGCGGGCTTCTCCGCGGGCACGGAGTAACAAGCTAAATGCCTAGTTTTGCTCGCGAACTCGAACAGACCCTCCACAACGCGCTTGGGGAGGCCAGCCGTCGCCGGCACGAGTATGCGACCCTCGAACATCTTCTGATCGCACTGATCGACGACGATCATGCGTCCAAGGTCATGACCGCCTGCGGCGTCAGCCGGGACGAGCTTCGCGCATCCGTGAAGCAGTATCTCGACAATGAGCTCGGGGCTCTGGTCGCCGACAGCGCCACCGACCCGACGCCGACCAGCGGCTTCCAGCGCGTCGTTCAACGCGCAATTCTCCACGTCCAGTCCTCCGGACGGGACGAAGTCACCGGTGCGAACGTGCTCGTCGCACTCTTCTCGGAGCGCGAGAGTTACGCCGTCTATTTCCTGCAGCAGCAGGACATGAGCCGCCTCGATGCGGTCACCTACATCAGCCACGGGGTTGGCAAGGGCGACACCGCCGCCGAGGCGCGGCCGCCTGAAGGCACCGAGGAGAAGAGCGAGAAGGAAGGCGGCAAGAAGGAGTCCGCGCTCAAGCAGTTCACCGTCGATCTCAACGAGAAGGCTCGCGCCGGCAAGGTCGATCCTCTGATCGGCCGAATGCCCGAGGTCGACCGGACGGTGCAGATCCTTTGCCGCCGCTCGAAGAATAACCCGCTCTATGTGGGGGACCCAGGCGTGGGCAAGACGGCCATTGCCGAGGGCCTGGCACGCAAGATCATCGAAGGCGATGTTCCGGAAGTGCTCAAAGGCGCCACGATCTACGCTCTCGACATGGGCGCGCTGCTCGCCGGCACGCGCTACCGCGGCGATTTCGAGGAACGGCTGAAATCGGTCGTGGCCGAGCTCGAGAAGATGCCGAACGCCATCCTGTTCATCGACGAGATCCACACCGTCATCGGCGCCGGCGCAACGTCCGGCGGCGCGATGGATGCCTCGAACCTGTTGAAGCCCGCTCTCTCCTCGGGGGCGATCCGGTGCATCGGGTCGACGACCTACAAGGAGTTCCGCAATCACTTCGAGAAGGACCGCGCCCTGCTGCGCAGGTTCCAGAAGATCGACGTGAACGAGCCGACGGTCGAGGACACGATCAAGATCATCGCCGGCCTGCGCTCTTCGTTCGAAGGCCACCACAACGTCCGCTATACGCCCGACGCGATCAAGTCGGCGGTCGAGCTTTCTGCGCGTTACATCCATGACCGCAAGCTGCCGGACAAGGCGATAGACGTGATCGACGAGGTCGGAGCCATGCAGATGCTGGTCCCGCCGAGCCGCCGCAAGAAGATCATCACGCCCAAGGAGATCGAGGCCGTCGTCGCGACGATGGCGCGCATCCCGCCCAAATCCGTGAGCGCCGATGACAAGACCGTGCTCGAACATCTTGAGGCCGACCTCAAGCGCGTAGTTTTCGGACAGGACTTGGCGATCGAGAAGCTCGCCTCAGCGATCAAGCTCAGCCGTGCCGGCCTTCGCGATCCCGACAAGCCCATTGGAAATTATCTCTTTTCGGGCCCCACGGGCGTCGGAAAGACCGAGGTCGCGCGCCAGCTGGCCTCCGTCATGGGCATTCCGCTGCAACGCTTCGACATGTCGGAATATATGGAGCGCCACTCGGTCAGCCGGCTGATCGGCGCGCCTCCGGGCTATGTCGGCTACGATCAGGGCGGTCTTCTCACGGACGCGGTCGACCAGCATCCCCACAGCGTGCTGCTGCTCGACGAGATCGAGAAAGCCCACCCGGACCTGTTCAACATCCTCCTGCAGGTAATGGACAACGGTAAGCTTACCGACCACCACGGGAAGACGGTCGACTTCCGCAACGTCATCCTGATCATGACCACCAATGCGGGCGCCTCGGACATGGCGCGCGAAGGCATTGGCTTTGGTGCATCGAGCCGCGAGGACGCTCAGGAGGACGCGGTCAAAAGGATGTTCACGCCCGAGTTCCGCAACCGCCTCGATGCGATCGTGCCCTTCTCGTACTTGCCGCCGGCGGTCGTCGCCAGGGTCGTCGACAAGTTCATCCTGCAGTTGGAACTGCAGCTTGCCGACCGAAACGTGCACATCGAGCTCGACGACGAGGCCCGGCAGTGGCTCACCGACCGCGGTTACGACAAGCTTTACGGCGCCCGTCCGATGGGCCGGCTTGTCCAGGAGAAGATCAAGCAGCCGCTCGCCGAAGAGCTATTGTTCGGCAAGCTGGTGAATGGTGGCGAGGTGAAGGTCCGCATCAAGGACAATGCCCCATCGTTCGAGATCACCCCGGCGCCGCCGAAGGCCCCGAAGGCCAAGAACGGAAAGGCCAAGGCGGACAAGGTCCCGCCGAAGGCTGCGCGGAAAAAGGCCGGCGGTGAGGCCCCCGCGACCGAATAGTCGCTACCTTACTCGCGCCGAGGCACGAAAATCCTCAATTCATCCTTGCCAGGTTCGATCACGCCGTAGTGGGACGAAGGCACCTCGTTCCACGCTCCCGCTAGGTCGCCCAGAGGCTCGGAAACGACCAGGCGCGTCTCCTCGGATAGCTTCGCGAACAACGGGATCTCGGGATGCTGTTCGCGCAAGGTGTCGACATCGGTCGAGTAATAAAGCGATGGCGGCACCCCCGCGCTGGAATAACGAAAAGCCCAGACCAACTCGCCGTCGCTCACGGCGACGCTCATTCGCATCGGATCCTCGATGCCATGCTTGCGGCACACTTGCTCAATGAAGCCCACCGCTCTCTCGACACCCGCCGGCGGGTCATCAGTCAGCCCCATCGTCAAGGCGAGGAAGAAGAAGGTCTCAGTGTCGCTCGAACCCTCGACAAACGGATAAAGGTCCGGATCGACCGCGAAAATCAGATCGCGTTTAACCTGCTGGAATCCGGCGATCTGTCCATTGTGCATCCAGAGCCACTTGCCGTGCCGGAAAGGGTGGCAGTTCGTCTGCTGGACGGGCGTCCCGGTCGACGCGCGGATATGGGCGAAGATCAGGTGAGATCGGAGTTGCGTGGATAGCTCGCGCAGGTTGCGATCGTTCCAGATGGGGTCGACGCCTTTGTAGAATGCTGGAAGTTCGTCGTCGCCGTACCAGCCGATCCCAAAGCCATCGCCATTGGTCGTGTGGGGGCCAAGCCGCGCGTGCAGGCTTTGGTCGATCAGTGAATGCTTCGGCTTGTACAACAGGTCCGCGACGAGGATCGGCGTACCCGAGTAAGCAAGCCAGCGGCACACGATCGCCTCTCCTCAGCTAATGAACTGGCGCGCTAGCGGACACCGTCGGCCAGCTCCTTCAGGCGCTCATATTCAGGGCGCCAGTCGATGCGCTTGGCGGCAAGCCATTCGTCGGAAAAATAGGTGTCCAGATAGCGGTCGCCGCTATCGCAAATGAGCGTCAGGACTGACCCCGCAATATTGCCGCGGATCATTTCCGAGACGAGCTGGGCGCAGGCCCACATATTGGTCCCGGTCGAGCCGCCACAGCGCCGACCGAGCCGCTCCGAAATCAGACGCATCGCCGCAATGCTTTGCGAATCGCTCACCGATATCGCCCGGTCGATCACGTTCGGCATGAAGGAAGGCTCGACTCGCGGCCTACCGATCCCCTCGATGCAGGTGGTTCGGCAGCCATCGTCCAGACGGGTGACGGCGCGGTCGGCGTAATGCCGGTGAAAGATGGAATCCTCGGGATCCGCGAGGCACAATCTCGTAGTCAGCCGCTTGTAGCGGATGAAGCGCCCGATCGTGGCGGACGTCCCTCCCGTGCCAGCGCCGCACACGATCCACTCCGGAATAGGCTGCGGCTCGGCTTCGAGCTGGCTGAAAATTGACTCGGCGATGTTGTTGTTGCCGCGCCAGTCCGTCGCGCGCTCGGCATATGTGAACTGGTCCATGTAATGACCGTTGGTTTCCACGGCGAGGCGCGCGGATTCCGCATAGACTTCCCTCGGATCATCCACATGATGGATCTCGCCGCCTTGAAAGCGGATCAGGGCGATCTTCGCGGCGGCACAGGAGCGAGGCACGACTGCGATGAAACGCAGCCCCAGCATCCTGGCGAAATATGCTTCCGACACGGCCGTCGAACCGCTGGAGGCCTCGATCACCGTCGTCCCGGGCCCAATCCAGTCGTTGCTTAACGCGTAGAGAAACAGGGAGCGCGCAAGTCGGTGCTTGAGGCTACCCGTGGGGTGGCTGGATTCGTCCTTGAAGTAGATCCGGATGTTCGGACCGGACAGGAACCGGTGAAGAATCAGGTGGGTGTCGGCCGATCGATGGTAGTCTGCCTGGATGAGCTGAATCGCGTCGCGGTTCCAGGCGCGGCGCGCGGACGAATCCCCGCTGTTGAATTGGGCGACGGACGCTGCCGGACGGGCCACTGGCACGCTCGAGGCTTACCTGACCCGAGTCCAGGTCTGCGACTTGCAGCCGATATTGCCGATCAGGCAGCCGCGCGCGACCACGGTATTCTGGTCCTTCACGGTTCCGGTCCCCGTGAAGACCTTGTTAAGGTCGGGCACAAACACCTTCCCCTTCCAGACTTTGGGGCTGACCTCGCGGAATTCACGGAAAAGCTCCGTTCCGACGAGGTTGGGTGTTCCTCCGCGCGCCGAGTCAGCTTTGGCCTTGTCGTTGGCCCAAACGACCGTTCCGCACCGGCTCTTGCCGCACGGGTGAATGCGCACATGAACGCTGTTCGAAGGATTGCGCAGAACGATGTCATTTGCCGGCGTCTGCGCGGGGTCTGGAGAAGGCATCGATAAAAGCGTCATTCCGACGGCGGCCAGAAAGATCTTGATCTGGTGTCGCATCATTCCCCCAGCTGCTTGACGGAATGGACTTAGCTCGTCGCGGTCATTGCGACATCGGGACAAACTCGGAGTGTCCACCCTCGCATCCCAAATGACTATGTGCGCAAAATCGAAAGGGGACGCGAAATGCTCGTCGAGCTTCTTCTTGCGACAATCATGGTCGTAGTCATCGTACTGACCCACTTGGTGGGCCTGGGCCTTCTCGTTCGCCTGCTGCAATCGCACACGCGATTGTTCCGCAAGCTGCGCATCATGCCTCTGACGCTGCTGATCGCAGCGACCATCGGAATCATAACGATCCATTCGATCGAGATCTGGATCTACGCCGGCCTCTACCTTGCGCTTCACGCTTTCGGGAGTTTCGAGGAGGCCCTCTATTTCTCGACGGTGACCTTCGCCTCGATCGGCTACGGAGATTTGCTGATGCCCAAGCCGTGGCGGATCCTAGCGGCGATCGAAGGAGCCGCGGGCGTCATCATGCTGGGGTGGTCAACAGCATTCCTCGTCTCGCTTCTCGCCCAGCTGAAAATGTTCAGGCACGACTGGCTGAGCTGGGAGCATGCCCCCGCCTGAGCCGGTCGGCGGCTCACATCCTCATTGCGCTGGAATGGGTGGCAGCTTCTGCTCTGCACGGAACTCCGCTGCTTCCTCGGAGCCGTCGGTCGTGTCGCCCTCGCTATAGCTGTGCGCCCCTGCCCCCGCCAGATGGCCGCCCTGGACGATGAGATATTCGTCGCGGATCGGACGGCCTTCGAAGAAGCATTCCAGTATTTCGCGGACGCCAGCGGCATATCTCGCCTGGGCCGACAACGACGTTCCGGAAATGTGCGGCGTCATCCCGTGGTGCGGCATCGTCCTCCACGGATGGTCCTGCGGCGCGGGCTGCGGGAACCAGACATCGCCCGCATAGCCTGCCAGCTGCCCGCTCCTGAGCGCCGCCGCGACCGCATCGCGGTTCACGATCTTTCCGCGCGCCGTGTTCACCAGGTAAGCGCCGCGCTTCATCCTGCCGATCATCCGCTCGTCGAAGAGATTCTCGGTCTTCGGATGCAACGGCGCGTTAATTGTGACCACGTCGCAGAGCGGGAGCATGTCCTCGACCCGCTCATGGAACGTGACGCCAAGCTCCTGTTCGACTTCGGGCGGCAGCCTGTGCGGATCGTAATAATGGAGGTGGACGTCGAAGGGTTTTAGCCGCCGCAGCACCGCGGACCCGATGCGGCCCGCGGCAACGGTCCCGATATGCATGCCTTCGACGTCATACGACCGCGCCGCGCAGTCCGCGATGTTCCAGCCGCCGGTGCGCACGACGTCCCAGGACGGCAGGTAATTCCGGACCAGCGCGAGGATCATCATGACGACGTGCTCGGAAACGCTGATCGAGTTGCAATAAGTGACCTCGGCGACCGTGACCCCGCGCTCGCTCGCCGACTGAAGGTCGGTATGGTCCGAACCGATGCCGGCGGTGACCACCAGCTTGATGTTCCGCGCCTTCGCGAAGCGCTCGGTGGTCATGTAGGCTGGCCAGAACGGCTGGGAGATGACGACGTCGGCGTCGACCAGCTCGCGTTCGAAGACGGAGTCAGGTCCATCCTTGTCCGAAGTGACGATGAACTCGTGCCCCGCATCCTCGAGGAACTTGCGTAGACCCAGCTCCCCGGAAACGCTGCCGAGCAGCGCGCCGGGCGTGAAGTCGATCGCGCTCGGGGTCGGGAGGGTCTGTCCGTCGGGATACCGTTCAACCTGGGGAAGGTCGTCGCGCGGGTAGCTGGTGGGATATCCGCCGGCTGGATCGTCGTACAGGACGCAAAGGATTTTCGCCATTTGATGTGCCTTTCTCGCAGGGCGGGGGATGGCGCGATACGCTGAACCCGCCGGCACGAAGGCGCGGCGCCGCTCCATTAGCAGTTCGCAAGCCCTTCGGCACCGCCTTTCCAAGGCTTGCCTCTCGCGCACGACGGCCTATCGGAGCGCCATACATTTCTCTGGGGAGAAACTCCGTGAACACATTCCGCTGGCTGACCGCGACCGCGATCGCGCTGACTGCCGTTCCCTTGGCCGCTGCTTCGATGGGCGGCTTCAGCCCGCAGCGCCTTTCGCAGCATGTGCAGACGCTCGGCTCAGACGCTTATGAAGGCCGCGCCCCGAACACTCCGGCCGAAACCAAGACGGTCAATTACATCATCGATCAATTCCGTCAGGCCGGCGTTCAGCCCGGCGGTGACCTCGTCGGCGGACAACGCAGCTGGACCCAGGCCGTGCCGCTCCTGAAGTCCGACTGGCAGGCGCCGCCGCAGGCTTCGATCGATCTGAACGGCCAGCAGGTGCCGTTGACCCAGGGCGAGGAGATCGCGCTGCGTTCGCCAACCAACGGGTCCGCCGCGGTCAATCTCGCCGGCGTCCCGCTCGTATTCGTCGGCTACGGCGTGAAGGCGCCGGAGCGCAATTGGGACGACTTCAAGGGCGCGGACCTGCGCGGCAAGGTCATGGTCGTGCTCGTCAACGATCCGGACTTCGAAGGCGGCGAAGGCGATTTCGGCGGCAAGGCGATGACCTATTACGGCCGCTGGACCTACAAATATGAGGAAGGCGCGCGCCAAGGCGCGACCGGCGTCCTCGTCATCCATGAGACCGCGCCGGCGTCCTACGGGTGGAACACGGTGAAGAATTCCAACACGAACACCATGTTCGACATCGTCCGCCAGAACCCTGCGGCCGAACACCCTCTGGTCGAGGGCTGGATCCAGCGCGACCTCGCCGCCAGGCTGTTCGCGGCGTCAGGCCTGAACATTGACGCGATGAAGGCCGCCGCAAAGCGCAAGGACTTCCGCCCGGTGCCGCTGAAGGCGACGCTGACCGCCCAGGGGACGGCCAAGACCGAAGTGATCACGTCGCGCAACGTGGTCGGAATCGTCCCGGGCAAGACCCATCCAGACGAGACGGTCATCTACAGCGCGCACTGGGATCATCTCGGCATCGGCCGGCCCGACGCCAATGGCGACAATATCTACAATGGCGCGCTCGACAACGCGACGGGCATCAGCCAGCTGATCGAGCAGGCTCGCGCCTTCGCCCGGGGCCCGCAGCCCGACCGCTCGGTCGTCTTCCTTGCCGTGACCGCCGAAGAGAAGGGACTGCTCGGCAGCGAATATTATGCCGCCAACCCGCTTTACCCGCTCGGCAAGACGGTCGCCGTTCTGAACACGGACTCCATGGGCGTCTGGGGGCCTGAGAAGAACTTCAGCATCTCCGGCACCGCGAAGCTCGACCTGCTCGACCTGCTGATTGCGGAGGGCAAGCGCCAGGGCCGCTACTTCACCGCGGACCCGCATCCCGAAAGCGGCGGTTTCTACCGGTCGGACCATTTCACCATGGCCAAGACGGGCGTTCCTGCGATCAGCTTCAAGCCGGGCAACGATCTCGTGAACGGCGGGACGGCGCGCGGCGAAGCGAACGCGAAGGACTATACCGAGAAGCGCTACCACCAGCCGGACGACGAATATAACCCGCAGTGGGATTTCCGCGGCATGGCCGAGGATGCGCAGCTGCTGCATCTCGTCGGTGAGCATCTCGCCAATTCGCGTGACTGGCCGAACTGGAGCGCGGACAGCGAGTTCCGCGCCGCGCGCGACCAGACCGCCGCGGAACGCGGTGCGAGCCTGCCCTATGCTCCGCTCGAGCCGGCTCCCCCGCCACCTCTGGAAAAGCCGCGCAAGGGCGAGCGCGGCTGAGCGGGGCGTCATCAGGGTGAAATCACTCGCGGGCATGCTGGACATGCTGGAGCGGGCGCTCGAACAAGCGTAGGCACGGCTGTTCTTGGCAGGAGCGCGCACATGGCCGAACTGACCTTCTATACGAACCCTCAATCCCGCGGGCGCATCGTGCGCTGGATGCTCGAGGAGGTGGACGAGCCTTATGTCACGGAGATCGTCACCTACGATGAGATGAAGAGCGACCGCTACCTCGCCGTGAACCCGATGGGGAAAGTGCCCGCCATCAAGCATCGCGATCACGTCGTCACCGAAAGCGCTGCGATCTGCGCGTATCTCGCGGATGTGTTCCCCGACGCCCAGCTCGGCCCGCGCGACGACGAGAAAGCAGATTATTATCGCTGGCTTTTTTACGCCGCGGGTCCGGTCGAGCAGGCGGTGACGAACCACTATGCCAAGTTCGATCCGGCCCCGGAACAGGGACGGATGTTCGGCTACGGAAGCTATGACAAGGTCGTGGATGTGCTGGACGAGCTCTTCTCGTCGCGGGATTATGTCTGCGGCAACCGCTTCACTGCGGCGGATGTCTACGTCGGCTCGGCGATCCTTTGGGGTACGCAGTTCGGCACGCTTCCCCAACGCGACAGCTTCGCAAGCTACACGGATCGGTTACGCTCCCGCGACGCCTACAAGTGCGCGACGGAACTCGATGACGAGGCACAGGTCCAGCTGCAGCCGCCGGTGCCGCAGGGCGCCGAATAGTTGGTGGACCCGCGTACGCGTCAGCAGGCGATCCGCCTCTACGATCGCTTCACTCACGAGGGTACGGATCGCCGGGCATTCATGGCGGAGATGGTGAAGCTCGCGGGCAGCGTTGCCGCAGCCGAGCTGCTCATCGCGGGAATCGCCGCTTCGCCTGCTGCCGCGACCGTCGTTCCGGCCGACGACAAGCGGCTCACCACCCGGACCCAGAAGCTGGCGAATGGCTATAGCGCCTATGCCGCCGAGCCGCGGACGCGTTCACTCAAGGCGACCGTGATGGTCATCCACGAGAATCGCGGCCTCAACGACCATATTCGCGATGTGGCGCGGCGACTTGCCGTTGCCGACTTTCGTGCCGTCGCGCCCGATTTCCCGTCGTTGCAGGGCGGCACGCCAGCGAACGAGGACGCCGCCCGCGATGCGATCGGCAAGCTCGATCTCGGCAAGAGCGTCGGCGATGCGGTGAATATCCTGCAGGAGCTCGCGAAATCGAGCCGTGGCGGCAAGGTTGGAGCCGTGGGGTTCTGCTGGGGCGGAGGATTCGTGAACCGGTTGGCCGTCTCTGCTGGGGCCGACCTCGACGCCGGCGTCGCTTATTATGGCCCGGCGCCGGACGCCCCCGAGGCAGCCAAGGTGAAGGCCCCGCTCCTGATTCACGACGCCGGGCTCGACGAGCGGGTGAACCGCACGAGCTTCCCCTGGGTCGAGGCCCTGCGGACGGCAGGAAAACCGGTCCGCTTCTATCTGTACGAAGGGGTGAACCACGCCTTCAACAACGATGCGTCCACGGAGCGGTACAACAAGGAAGCGGCGGACCTGGCCTGGCGCCGCACGCTGGACTTCCTCGGGCGCTATCTGGGCTAGGCCTTAGCGCCGGCCTTTTTCTTCGGAGGCCGTACCGACAGCGTGCGCTCGGCGGATTCGATGATCAGCGCGCGCAGCTCATCCGACTCCACCTTTTCGGCGGCTTCCTTCAGCGAAAACCACTTGCGGCGGCGCTGGCCGAGCTCCGGCCACTTATCGAGCTCGCGCTCCACGCTCAGAGTGTGAACAAGGATACGCACCTCCAGCAAGCCGAACGGGACGCTCTGCTTGGTATGGTTGAAGGCTCCTAGGGGCTCTTCCTCGACCTTGCCCCTAACGCCGGCCTCCTCGAAAGCCTCGACCGCGGCAGCTTCGGCGAGGCTCTTGCCGGTCATCGGCCAGCCCTTTGGGATCGTCCATCGGCGCGAGCGGCGGCCGGTGACGAGCAGCACTTCGACCCGCTTCTTGGGGCCCAAACGCCAGGGCAGCGCGCCAGTCTGGATCGGACGTTCCGTAAGCTCCTCCCGAGTCCGGCCTGCACTATAATGGGCCAGGCCGTCGCTGATGAGCCGTTTGATCGTCATCATGCTAAGTTATACGCAGTTTTTTTCGGTAAGGTTGCAACAACCGCAGTGGACGCCTCGTCGAGCGCCGATTCTGTAGACCGCGAGATCGAGCTCAAGCTTGAGCTCGACGCCGCCGAAGTGGAGCGCCTGCTGGAACAGCTGGCCCCGCGCGGTGCTTCAGCGGTGCCGCAGACCACCGTCTATTACGATACGCCCGCTGCGGTTCTCAGGAAGCATGGCTTTACCCTGCGTGTGCGCCAGACCCGCGATCGCTTCGTCCAGACGGTGAAGCCGACGACCGACAGTGCGGGCCTGCTTTCACGGGCGGAGTACGAAACCGAAATCTCGTCGATTGACCCCGATCTTGCGGCGCTCTCGGACAGTCCACTCAGCCATCTCGTGAAGGACGGCCAGCTCGATGACCTCAAGGCCGTCACGCGGTCGGAAGTGAAACGAACCAGTTGGGTCCTCGAAGTGGGAGGAAGCAGGATACAGGCCGATCTCGACCAGGGATCGATCGCCTCGCATGGCCATTCGCAGGAATTCGCTGAGCTTGAACTCGAGCTCCTGTCGGGCGATCCAGCCTGCCTCCTGCGTGCTGCGAAGGATGTGGCGGAACGGGTTCCGGTGCGCCTCGGAGTGCTGACGAAGGCCGACCGGGGCGCGTTGGTCGGATCGGGCGCTTTGAGGAAGATCGCCAAGGCGGCGCCGGTCCATGTCCGCGACGACATGTCCATCGCGGAGGCCTTCGAGACGATCCTGCACGCTTGCCTGAAACAATATCGACGTAACGAGCCTCTGGTCCTCGCCAAGCGCAAGAAGGACGCGTTGCATCAGGCGCGCGTCGCGATGCGGCGCCTGCGGTCGGCCTTCACGCTCTTCAAGCCCGCCATTTCCGATGTCGAATATCAATTCCTGCGCGAAGAATTGCGCTGGTTTAGCGGCCAGCTGGGCGAGGCGCGCAACCTTGACGTCTATCTGGAACGTGAACTGTCCGACAAAGATCGCGAGGCGCTCATTGTTCGGCGCGACCAGGCCTACGATCATGTCCTCGCCGCGATGGACTCCCAGCGTTTCCGGCTGCTGTTGATAGAGCTCGTCGGCTGGGCCGCGTTCGGAACGTGGCGCAAGACCCGCAACGCCGCCAAGCCCGTCGAGGATTATGCGGCGCATCGCCTCAACCGGCTGTGGAGTTCCATCGAGCATGTCGGACGGCACGTCGCCGACCTCGATGAGGAAACGCGCCACGAGCTTCGCATCCAGGTCAAGAAGATGCGCTACGCCATCGAATTCCTTCGGGACCTTTATCCTGCCGCCACGCGGGCCGAGAAGAGCTTCGGTGGTGCGGTCGAAGACCTTCAGGAGAGCTTGGGCAAGCTCAACGACCTGGCGACGGCGAGAACGCTCGGCGTGCCCCAGGGAGACGAGAATTGGCTCATCGGCTCACCGGATGAGCGGCCGCTGATCAGGGAAGCAGAGCGCGCCTTCAACGATCTCGAAGGCGTGGGGCCTTTCTGGCGAGAAGCGCATAAGGCCGATTCCGGCGAAGCCTGAGAAAAAGGGCCGGCGGATCGCTCCGCCGGCCCTTCCCCGTTTCGTTATGCGGAGCGTCTAGCGGCGTTGCCCCATGAAGCTCAGCAGGAACTGGAACATGTTGATGAAGTCCAGGTACAGCTGCAGCGCACCCATGATCACCGTCTTGCCCACCATGTCCGTGCCCTGCACGTAGAAATAGAGGCTCTTGATCCGCTGCGTGTCGTAGGCGGTCAGGCCGGCGAACAGCAGCACGCCGATCGCGCTGATCGCGAGAGCCATCGCGCTCGACTGCAGGAACAGGTTGATGAGCATCGCCACCAGCAGGCCGACGACGCCCATGATCAGGAACGTGCCGAGACCGCTGAGGTCGCGCTTGGTGGTGTAACCGTAGAGGCTCAGCCCCGTGTAAGCGGCGGCTGTCGCGAAGAAGGTCTGAGCGATCGAAACGCCGGTATAGGCCAGGAACAGGGTCGACATCGACAGGCCCATCAGGCCGGCGAACGCCCAGAAGAGCAGCTGAAGCGTGCCCGTGGACATCCGGTTCATTCCGAAGCTCATCGCGAAGACGATCGCCAGCGGCGACAGCGTCACGATCCACCCCAGTCCGCTCAGGCCGCCGTTGGCGCCTACCAGCACCTGCCCCGCATAAGGAGCGAACAGCAGGGCGATGATGCCCGTCAGCAGCACGCCGGAAGCCATGTAGTTGTAAACCGAAAGCATATAGGACCGAAGGCCCGCGTCGCGGGCGGCGCGCGGAACACCGACCGTAGCGGTCGTGGTGTTCACACCGGTCGTTTGCGGGTCTTGCCAATTGGCCATCGTTTCTCCTCTCGCGCGGGCGAAGGGCCCGTCGCTAAGGCTGATATATCGTGGATGCGCAGGGGCGATTCAAGCGAATCCGGACATGACCGCCCCGCCATTGCCTCTCTCCTCCCAAGGTGACACACTCTCGGATGAGTTCTCGTGGAGGGGCAACCTGTTCCATCGGGTCATCAAAACGGCGTTGCTGTTGCTCGCTCTGCTCGTCCTCGCGCCCGCCCAGGGCGCGGTGCCGCAAGGGGCGGATCGGATCGTTGCCGTGGGGGACCTTCACGGCGATTACGACGCGTGGATCGCCATTGCGCGCGCGGCCGGCCTGATCGACGCCCAGAACCGCTGGACCGGCGGCAAGACGACGCTGGTGCAGCTAGGAGACATTGCCGACCGCGGCCCGGACTCCCTCAAGATCATCCACAATTTGCAGCAGCTCCAGCGCGATGCACCGAAGAAAGGCGGGCGAGTCGTCGTCGTTCTCGGCAACCACGAAGCCATGAACCTGCTCGGCGACCTGCGCTACGTGACGCCGCAGGAATTCGCAGCCTTTGCGGACAATAAGTCCGTTGCCCGCCGCGAACGCATCTACATGGCCAACCGCCAGAAGCTTGAAGACGCTGCTCACCAAGTCGACCCCAATCTAAAGCCTTCACAAGTCCGCGATCAGTGGCTGGCGCAGACGCCACTCGGCTGGGTCGAGCATCGCGCCGCGTGGAGTCCCTCCGGCGACATCGGTCGCTGGGCGGCTGCGAACCCTGCCGCGATCAAGATCGGGAGCACCGTCTTCGTGCACGGTGGCTTGAGCGCGGAATATGCGGCGATCGGCATCGACGAGATCAATCGCCGCGTGGCTGCCGCAATGTCTTCGGCGGACCTGAGTCCGACATCGGTTCTCAACGATCCGCTTGGCCCGCTCTGGTACCGCGGCCTCGTGACGCGCGATCCGAAGGTCGATCCCGACGGCGCCGCCGCCGCTGCGGTGAAGCCCCGCCCGCCTTTGGACCAGGAAATTGCGTCGGTCCTCACGGCGACCGGCGCCAAGCGCATCGTCGTCGGCCACACGCCGTCGCTCCAGGGCATCATCGTCAGCAACGACGGTCGGCTGGTCCGGATCGATACCGGCATTTCGCGCTACTATGGGGGGCCGCTCAGCTATCTCGAGATCGTCGGCGACCGCCTCGTCCCCCACACCGTTCCCCGACCGCCACAGGGAGCCGCAAGATGAAAGCAGCTTTGTGGGCGGCGCTGGCCGCTTTCATGAGCGTCCCGGCTCTTGCCGGACCGGCGACGCCTTTGTTTTCGGCCGACACGCCGATCAGGATCACGATCAAGGGACCGATCACCGCGCTCACGTCGAACCGATCGAACGCTCAGCGAGCCGGAACGCTGACCGTCACCGGCACGCAGGAGAGCTATCCGATCATGCTCTCGGTGCGCGGGATCACCCGGCGGCAGGGCGACGTCTGCCAGTTTCCGCCGCTCCGCGTCGACTTCCCCCAGCATCCCGCAGCGGGCTCGCTCTTCGCCGGCCAGCGCCGCCTCAAGCTGGTGACCCATTGCCGGCGCAACGAGGACTTCCAGCAGAAGGTGCTCCTCGAATATGCAGCCTACCGCCTCTATAATCTCATGACGCCGCTGAGCTTCAGGGCTCGTCTCGCCAACATCGACTATGTCGACGAAGACGGACGGCCTTACATTTCGCGGATCGGCTTCTTCGTCGAGGACGGCGACGACATGGCGAAACGGAACGACCTCCACGAGCCCAAGCTGGGAGATCGCGTCTCGGTCAGCCAGCTGGAGCCGCGCGGCGCGGCCCGCTTCGCGCTCTTCAACTACATGATCGGCAATCTGGACTGGTCGATGCGGGCCGGGCCGGCAGGCGAAAGCTGCTGCCACAACGGTCGGCTGCTTTCCGCGAACAAGGCCGGCAGCGGCGTCCTCGTTCCGGTGCCCTACGATTTCGACTTCTCCGGCCTGGTCGACGCGCCCTACGCCACCCCGCCCGACGCGATTCCGGTCGGCAGCGTCAGGCAGCGCGTCTATCGCGGCTATTGCGCCCACTTCAACGAGGCGCGCGCGGTAGGCGCCGACCTGTCCGCGCGACGCTCGGAATTGCTCGGCCTGCTGTCCACCATTCCCGGCATGACCGAGAGGACCCGCGCCAATGCCGCCGATTATCTTGGCGGGTTCTTCCGCGACCTCGACAGCGGCAAAGCGCTCAAGAACTGCGTCAACTGATCATTCGCTCGGCGCGGGCGGCGGCGGTGCCGCTGCCGCCGCCGGCGGGGCTGCCGCCGCCGCTGCAGCTTTCTTCTCCGCCGATGACGGCGCGGATTCGTCGATGCCGTCATAGTCCGCGAGATAGCGTTTCATGCCTTTGCGCTCGCCGTATTCCGTGAGCCACAGGGCGGCGAACGTATAGTTGAGCGCGATGCTGATCACCGCCGCGAGCTCGACGGCGCCGATGCCCGCGGAAAGCCCGATCGCCACCGCGCAGAGGATGAACAGCGCGTCGCCCGAGCTCTTGAGCGAGTTGCGGAAACGCACCGCCCCCGCGATCCCTGCCAGCGCAAACGCCAGGGCCAGCGAGTTCTGCACGATGATCACGATACCCGTGACGACCATCGGCAGGACGATGATCGTGTTCACGAGCGACTGGTCATATTCCTCGCCGCTGCGCACGGCCATGTAGACCCAGCTGACGGGCAGCGCGGCGAGCAATGCGCCGAAGATCGCGACGACCAGCCAGAACAGGCTGTCGCCGAGGTTCCCGACGCTTGCCGCGCGAACGGAGTCGGGTCCTTCGAGCAGGTTTTGCGCGGGCTGGTTGATTAGGGATTCGACGCCCCCGATCGGAAGGTAGCCCTTGAGATCGGGCCAGAGCTTCACGGCGACAAACACCAACAATCCGATGACCAGATAATAGATGGTCAGTTGGCCGAGCAGTTTCGAAGCGCGCATACGTCCCCCCTAGTGTTTGCCGTGTTTCCCCTTGTGCACCTTGTAGGCTGGAATGGGCTGGAGCACGCCGTAGCGCTCCTTGTGCGGTTCGTGACCGAGCGGCGGCCACGGTATTTCCGCGAGCGGCAGCTCGGTGTCCGGCACGCGGTCGAGCAGGTCGCGAAGCAGGGTCAGCCGACCGAGTGGCTGGTCGTTGAAATCGACCAAGGTCCACGGCGCATAGTCGGTGTGCGTCGCCGACAGCATCATCTCCCGCGCGTCGGTATATTCGGTGTATTTCCCGCGGGCCTTGAGGTCGATCGGCGACAGCTTCCAGCGCTTCATCGGGTTGTGGAGCCGGTTCTCGAACCTCTCCTCCTGGACCTCCTGGTCGCAGCACAGCCAATATTTGAAGAAGAGGATTCCATCCTCGACCAGGTGACGCTCGAAATCCGGAACGACGTTCAGGAAGTCCTGCGCCTGTTCCGGCGTACAGAATCCCATCACCCGCTCGACTCCAGCGCGGTTGTACCAGCTGCGGTCGAACAGCACGATCTCGCCCTCGGCCGGCAGGTGCTGAACATAGCGCTGGAAATACCATTGCGTGCGCTCGCGCTCATTCGGGCTCGGAAGCGCTACGACGCGGCATTGGCGCGGATTGAGCAGCCGGGCGAACATGTCGATCGATCCGCCCTTCCCGGCGGTGTCGCGCCCCTCGAATACGACCACCACCCGCTGCTTGGTTTCGGCCACCCAGCGCGCCATCGCGCTGAGCTCCTTCGCCATCGGCTCCAGAAGCTCGTCATATTCGTCGTCGCTGAGCTCGGTATGTCCGCTCATGCCGTCGCCCCCAATTGATGGGAATGTGACATTACCGGCAAAGCTCGGCAACCGGGACGATGGAACTGCCCGATCCCGCCGGAGTCATCGCGTCGATGAAAGGTCCCCGCCCGCCCTTCCGTGACCGCGCACTTCGCTTGCTGCTGACCGCCGCGCATCGGCTGCTAAAGGTCAATTGGTTCGTCCGCCGGCCGCGCACGTTCGGAGCGCATGCGCTTGCTCTCACCCCGGGGCGGAAGGTTGTGCTCGTGAAGCTGCGCTATGCGCCCGGATGGCGGCTTCCCGGCGGCGGCCGAGGTAAAGACGAGGATCCGCGCGACGCCGTGCTCCGCGAGCTGCGGGAGGAGATCGGCCTGACGAGCCATGGGCGGGTCCGGCTGGCCGCCGAGCTCGATGAAGCGACCGACTATAAGCATGACCTCGCCTCCCTGCTGATCGTCGAGGACGTTCGCTACGCGCCTCTTAAATGGTCCTGGGAGGTGGAGCGGATTTGCGAAGCCGAGCTCGACCGTTTGCCTTCGGGACTGTCACGTCGCGCCGAGCGCTGGATCGACGCCGTCCGGGATAGGCTCTGATCATGCATCGCCTGTTCGTCGCCATCCGCCCGCCCGAGCATATCCGCGACCTGCTGATCGACGCGATGGACGATAGTCCCGACTTCCGCTGGCAGGAGGATGAGCAGCTCCACCTCACCTTGCGTTTCGTGGGCGAAGTCGATCGGCCGGTCGCGAACGACCTGGCCGACGCCCTGTCGCGCATTCGCGCCGAGCCTTTTGAGCTGCGCATTCGCGGGGTTGGCCGTTTCGAGCAGCGCAACTCCGGCGCCTTGTGGGCCAGCGTCGAGCCAAAGGATCCGGTCGCTGCCCTGGCCGCAAAGGTCGAGCGGGTCTGTCAGCAAGTCGGCCTCGAGCCCGAGCGGCGCGCCTTCCATCCGCACATCACGCTTGCACGTTGGAAAGGTCGCCGGACGCTCGAGGTCCACGACTTCATCGAACGGCATGCAGGACTCGTCTCGGAACCCTTTCCGGTGGACAATTTCACTTTGTTCGAAAGCCAGCTGTCGCGTCACGGCGCGCGCTACGAAGAGGTTGCCGAATATCCGCCCGGGTGAAGGCGAAGGCGCGCGACGACGAGCGGCTAATCTAGGTCAAAATGTGAAACGGCCGAGCCTGGAATCCGTTTGTGAGCGCAAGATGGCTGACGACCGAGATTATTTCCTCAGTCGCGCTGCGGAAGAAGAAGCCAAAGCCGCCGAAAGCGACAACGAAGCCGCCCAGGAAGCGCATTCAAGGCTTGCCGAATATTACCGCCGGACCGCCGCACACCGCGGCCCGAGACCGCTCCCAAAATCGGCCTGACCCGGGAGCATCCGATCTTCAATCAGGCTGCTTCGCGCGTGCGTCGCCGTCCGTCCGAATGAACTTCGTCATGCGCTTGGCGAGATCGCCTCGATGCGCTCCGGCGACATACATGTCGGAGTAACTGTAGAGGGCGCGCAGATAGGCGAGGTCCCATTCGGTCAGGCTGGCGGGCGCCGGCCTCCCGGTCCGCGCGTCATCGAGCAAGGTGAGGATCGTCGGCGCAGGTTGCGTTGCTCCAGCCTGCAGCTTGGTGCGGGCGAACAGCTGCATCGCCGCGAAGTCGGCGAGCTGAGTGAGGTTAGAGCCTCCGGCTGCCCGTCCGTCGACGACCAGGACCGAGATGTCGAAGCCGATCCGCAGCGGATTCAGGATGCGCGAAATCGGTGCCCCGACATTGTCGATTGCCGATCCAGGGGACATTTCGACTTTTGCCGCCTCGTTCGGATTTGAAAGTCTGGCAATCCTGTTTCGAGCCAGCCCTCGACCGTCGGAGCCGCGATAAGCCAGCACCTGCCAGGACGTCGCCGCTTCGGTGCTGTGAACGAGCTGCCTTATCTCGCCGTCGGTCAGCTCGCTTCCCCACAGGATTGAATCCGATTTCCTCCAGTCCGCCAGGAGCTTGGCCTTGTCGGGCGCTACGTAAAGGAGTGCGTTCGCAGAGCATTGCTCATCGGCAACCTTCATGCCCGCTGCCGCAGCTACTCGCCGCATGCGCTGCTCCACGAACTCGTTCGATCGCTCGCCGAGACCTGCCACGTACGGACACACTGGGTCGTAGAATCGAGCAAGCTGCTTGTCGGCGGACGGGATTGCCACAGAACCAACGAAACCGCGCATTGCCTGCGCCGGGTTCCGTTGTCCGGTAACCAGGATGTCGCCCGACTGCGCCGTTTCCGGCTCCGAAGGAGGCGCCGCGGCGATCAACACCAATGCAGCGAGCGAAACGAGAGCCTTGGTTAAAGAATGCATACAGAACCCCTGACGCAATGAATTTACCTAGGGATCGAAGAGCCGTCACCGTCGTCACCAACCGACGGGTGATCTGAGACGCTATTGCGTCCATCTGTTCGACCAATGCGTCATTGGATCGACGAACGCTCACTACGCGCTCCATTCGCGAGGCGAGAATTCTGTGATTAGAAGGATTTTGGTTATGCCCTTGAGGAAGGGTAGCGGAAGGGGGAAACATGCCGGTCGAACTCAGGATACTTGCGTGGGGCGCTTTGTTGCTTGTCGTCCACATCTTCACGGCGACGCGCTTCAAGACCGCGCAATATGGCCGCAAATGGAATGCCGGAGCGCGCGACGAGGCCCTCGCTCCGCCTTCTCCCATTACGGGCCGGACGATGCGCGCGCAGGCGAACTTCCAGGAGACCTTCCCGATCGCCATCGTCGCCCTGCTCGGCGTCGTGCTCGCAGACCGGACGAACGACATGACGGCGCTAGGCGGTTGGATCTGGCTCGGGGCGCGCGTCGTTTACTTGCCGCTTTACGCGGCCGGCATTCCGGTCATCCGAACCGTCGTTTTCGGCATCAGCATGGTGGGCCTTGGACTGGTGCTGGCGCCACTGTTCGCCGCATAGGAAAGGGGAGCCGTACGGGCACGGCTCCCCCCGTCTGGGCCGAAGCCCAGGGCAATTCGATGGCGCTACCAGAGGCGGACGCGCCTCTCCGGCGGAATGTAGAACTTCGACTTCGGGTCGATCTTGAACGCATTGTACCAGGCGTCGAGGTTCCGAAGCGGCCCGATGATGCGGTAACGCCGCGGGCTGTGCGGGTCGCTCGCGACCTGCGTCTTGATCGCATCGTCGCGCTGCTCGCCGCGCCATGCCTGCGCATAGGCCAGGAAGAAGCGCTGGTCGCCGGTCAGGCCGTCGACCACCGGCGCTTCCTTGCCGCCAAGCGCCATCTTGTAGGCCTCGTACGCGACCTCGAGACCGGACATGTCGCCGATATTCTCGCCCATGGTCAGGTCGCCGTTGATGAAGACCCCCGGCGCCGCTTCATATGACGAATATTGCTTGCCGAGGTCGCTCGTCAGCGCCTTGAAGCGCGTCGCATCTTCCTTGGTCCACCAGTCGCGAACGGCGCCATTTTCGTCGATCTTGCGGCCCTGATCGTCAAACCCGTGCATGATCTCATGGCCGATGACGGCGCCGATCGATCCGTAATTGACCGCCGTGTCCGCTTCGGAATCGAAGAACGGCGGCTGCAGGATTCCGGCCGGGAACACGATCTTGTTCTCCAGCCCGCCATTGTAGGCGTTCACCGTCGCCGGGCTCATCGCCCACTTCTTGCGGTCGACCGGCTTATTGAGATCGCTGAGCTGATAGGCCCATTCGAATGCGCTGCTGCGCTTGACGTTCCCGTACAGGTCGCCGGCCTTCATCTCGAGGCCGGAGAAGTCGCGGAACTTCTCCGGGTAGCCCACCATGACGTCCATTCGGGCGAGCTTGGCGATCGCCGACTTCTTGGTCGCCGGAGACATCCAGCTATTGCCTTCGATGCGCTTGGCGGCGGCCTTCTTCAGGTTGCCGACCAGCTCTTCCATCATCGCCTTCGACTTTGGCGAGAAGTAGCGCTGGACATAGGTCTGTCCGAGCAGCTCGCCGAGGCGGTTGTCGACCTCCGTGATTCCACGCCGCCAGCGCGGGCGAAGCTCGGTCGCACCGCTCAGCGTCTTGGTGAACTCGAACTTGCTGTCGACGAAGCGCTTTGAAAGATAGTTGGACGCCTGGTCAGCGACCTTGAAGCGCTGCCACGTCTTCAGCGTCTCCAGCGGCGTCTTGTCGAATAGCACGGCCATCGCCTTGACCGCCGTGTTGTCCGCTACGATCATCTTCGGACTGCTTGCCTTGCTGGTCTCGAAGAAGCTCGCCCAGTCGAACCCGGGGGCGTAAGCCGCGAGCTGCGCCGCGTTCATTGGATTGTTGATCTTGTCGATGTCGCGCAGGTCCGCCTGGGCCCAGGACAGCTTTGCCATCTCGGTCTCAAGGATCATGATCTTGTCGGCTTCTGCCGAGGCGTTCGGCGTACCGATCATGCCGAGCGTGCGTTCGATATAGGCGCGATAGGCGTCGCGCTGCTTCTTGTACTTGTCGAGCAAGTAATAATCGCGATCCGGCAGGCCCAGTCCGCTCGTGCCGACGAACATCAGGTTCATCTTGGGATTGTCGGGATCCGGGCCGACGCCAACGCCGAACAAGGTGCTCCCGAAGTCCCACTGCGTCGACGCCATGTGGCGCAGGAATTCGGCCTTGTCCTTGATCGCCGAAACGCGATCGAGGTCGGCTTTGAGCGGCGCGGCGTCGAGTTGCTCCAGCCGTCCCTCATCCATGTAGCTTCCGTAGAACGCGCCGAGCTGGCTGTCCGCGGCGGCGCCCATCACGATTGCGCGCAGCTGCTCCTGGTTGCGGTCGGCAAGCTCGGACCCGACACCATTCTGCGACTTGTCGGCAGGGATGTCAGTCTCGTCCATCCACTTGCCCGCGGCATAGCGCTGGAAGTCGTCGCCCGGATTGACCGACAGGTCGCGCGTGCCGAGGTCGACGCCCCAGGTCCCGAAGTGAACGACGCGGGACGCGGCGGCGTTTGAACCGGCGCTGTCCTGTTGAGCCGCAGCCGGCGTTGCCGAGAGCGCCGTGCACGCCAGCAAAAGCGCGCCGGCTCGCGACAAGCGAGTAGAATCGAAGAGTGCCATGAATTGCCCCAAATGATTGATTTGCCGACGCTAGTTGAAAGGCGCGAAGCTCGCCAGCCACCCCTGATCGACGAGCGTCAGGAGTCCGTCGACGAACCTCCCGGCGCGGTTCGCGCTTCGAGCTGCTTCAGGCGGGTTTCCAGGCTTTCGAACAATCGTTCGTAGCGGGACTCCCGCTCCTGGCGGCTGACAGCGACCTGCACTGCACGCGCAACGGAGTCCGCGATTTCCTCGATCGCGTCGCATTCGGCCTTGCCGAACAGGCTTCCGTCCGGGCGCGCACCGAGAAGGAGCCAGCCAACGCGCCCGTGGCCTTCGGCTTCGAGCGGGACGCGAACCGGGAAGAGTTCGTCCGAGCGGTCCCAATCGATGCCGTCGTGCGCGGGAGGTGCCCAGCTCCGCCACCATGTCTCGACCTCGGCGGCAGGAATGTCGCGGGCGTCGATGACCTCGTCGCGCGCGATCAGCGCGGCGCGTTGCGCCCGGACGCCTTCGATCACGCTATCCAACGTAGCGCCCGCGATCTGTTCGAGACCTGCCGTCTCGCGGAGATCCCCGACCAACGGAGGCAGGCCGTAGCGGAGGCGATACAGCGCTTTCTGGAATCTGCGCTCTGCCCAACGCTGCGCGCGGTTGTGCATCGGGGCAATGGCGACCGCGGCGAGCGCCGCGCCCACGCCGCCGGCGAACCCGCCGATATTCTGGCCGAGATATTCCTGGCCGATCAGCTCGATGATTTTCTGGCTGCCCGCGAAAAGCGCCACGAAGCCAATGGTGAGTACGCCATACGCAACTGAACGGCCAATCACGGCGTCGGCGTCGTAAAGCCGGTACCGCAGGATCGACACGATCAGCCCCAGCGACATGACGCAGAAGACCGCAGACAATAACGGCCCGCCGATCGCATATTCCCAGGCAACCCAACGTGGGTCTTGAGCCTGCCATGCAGCTGCCGCGATCTGTCCCAGCAACAGCGCGCCCATCAGGATCATGCCGACCCCGAGCCCAAAAAAGGCCCAGCGCAGTTGGAGGCGCTCCATCCCCGGTCCGACAGCCCGATAGCGGCTAATGAGGACAATGAGGGCGGAAAGGACGACTACCAATCCGACGACCGGCGAATCGATCAGGTACGTTGGAAGGAGAAGCAGGAACGGAATGGCCGTCCAGCGCGGCTCGAAACGGCCGGAGGGGAAAGCGAAGATAGCGACAAAAAGCAGTGCGGTCGCCGCGGCCCCAATGATGTTGACTGCGTCGACTCCGATTCCCAACATGTCGCTGTTGGTCGCGATTCCAGCAAACAGCAGAAACGAGAGCGACAGGCACGCGGGAACCACTTCCCGGCGACGTCTCAGGAACAACAGGACCGCCGCCGGGATGAAGAGCGCTGGCCTTAATAAGGACCCGACAATCGACAGCGCCCTCGCCAGGGGAAAGCTTACGCCTGCGTCGCGAAACCGCTCACGCTCGAAGGCCATGCTACGCCTAAGCGTTATGTCGAAAATGCGACCGTCTGACTTGCGAATTGTGAAGGCCGTCGGTGATCCGTCAGGCTTTACGACATGCGCTCTGGCTTCGGCTCGCGCGGCGGACTTGGGGACCGTCCAGCCGTCGATCGCAATCACATAGTCACCCGCCTCCAGCCCGCTCGCTCGAGCCGGCCCGGACATGACGCTGTACACTTGCAGCCCACGAGAATCCTCGGCGGTCGCGAAACCGTAGGGCGACCACATGGTCGGAGTCGAAATCACTATGTAGGCGGCGATCCCCGCACCGATCAGCGAAAGCGGAAAGACGATCGCCCACACCACCGTGTAAAGCGTCAGCCACTTGCCCTTGAGGTCGGGCAGCCGCTCGGGCAGGCGCAGCCGCCACCGGCGCGGCGCAGGTTCGGCAGTTCCTACGGCTGTCGCCATATTTCGCCCCCCGTTTCGCAGCTTACATCAATGCGAAAGGCTAGCAATCCAACAACGCGCACCCATATTGCCAGTGTCGACGTTGACGACGACGACCACCTCCAGTTAGACTAGAACATAAGCGGAACGAAGCAGGCCGAATGCTGACCCATATTTCCGTACGCGGGGCGCGCGAGCACAACCTCAAGGGCATCGACGTGGACATCCCGCGCGAGAGCCTGACGGTCATCACCGGCCTCAGCGGCTCGGGCAAGTCTTCGCTCGCGTTCGACACCATCTACGCCGAAGGCCAGCGCCGCTACGTCGAGTCCCTGAGCGCCTACGCCCGCCAGTTCCTCGAGATGATGCAGAAGCCGGACGTCGAGCATATCGACGGCCTCTCCCCCGCTATCTCGATCGAGCAGAAGACGACGAGCCGCAACCCACGCTCGACCGTCGCCACCGTCACCGAGATCTACGATTACATGCGCCTGCTGTGGGCGCGCGTCGGCATCCCTTATTCCCCCGCCACCGGCCTGCCGATCAGCGCGCAGACGGTCAGCCAGATGGTCGACCGCACGATGGCGCTGCCCGAAGGGTCGCGCCACTACCTGCTCGCGCCGGTCGTGCGCGGCCGCAAGGGCGAGTATCGCAAGGAGCTTGCCGAGTGGCAGAAGGCGGGCTTCACCCGCGTTCGCATCGACGGCGAGTTCCACGCGATCGAGGACGCGCCCGCGCTGGACAAGAAGTACAAGCACGACATCGAGGTCGTGGTCGACCGCATCGTCGTGAAGGAAGGCATCGAGGCGCGGCTCGCCGACAGCTTCGAGACCGCGTTGAAGCTCGCGGAAGGCCTCGCCTATCTCGACCCTGCAGACCCGCAGCCGGACGCCGAGCCCTCGGGCAAGGGCATGAAGCTCGACTACGCCCCGCCCGGCCGCATCATCTTCTCCGAGAAGTTCGCCTGCCCCGTCTCCGGCTTCACCATCGCCGAGATCGAGCCGCGGCTGTTCTCGTTCAACGCGCCGCAGGGCGCCTGCCCCGCCTGCGACGGCCTCGGCGAGAAGCTCGTGTTCGACGAGGACCTCGTCGTCCCCAACCACAATCTCTCGATCGCCAAGGGCGCCGTCGTCCCCTGGGCCAAGTCGCAGCCGCCCAGCCCCTATTACATGCAGGTGCTGAGCAGCCTCGCCCGCGCCTACGACTTCGACCTGGGCGTCGCGTGGAAGGACCTGCCCGAGGAAGCGCGCGAGGTCGTGCTCCACGGCACCGGCGGCCGCCCGGTCACCCTCCGCTTCATCGACGGCAAGCGCAGCTACGAGGTGAAGAAGCCGTTCGAGGGTGTCATCGGCAACCTCAACCGCCGCATGGCGCAGACCGAGAGCGCGTGGATGCGCGAGGAGCTGTCGCGCTACCAGGGGAGTCGCCCTTGCGAAGTCTGCCGCGGCGCCCGCCTCCGCCCCGAGGCGCTGGCGGTGAAGATCGCCGGCGAGGACATCTCGCTCTCCACCCGCCGCAGCGTCGCCGACGCCTTCGCCTGGTTCGCGAAGCTGCACGAGAAGCTCACCGACACGCAGAACGAGATCGCCAAGGCCATCCTCAAGGAGATCAACGAGCGCCTCGGCTTCCTCCACAATGTCGGGCTCGACTATCTGCACCTCGACCGCACCAGTGGCACCCTCTCCGGCGGCGAGAGCCAGCGCATCCGCCTCGCCTCGCAGATCGGCAGCGGCTTGTCGGGCGTCCTCTACGTCCTCGACGAGCCGTCGATCGGCCTGCACCAGAAGGACAACGACCGCCTGCTAGAGACGCTCAAGCGCCTGAAGTCGCTCGGCAACACCGTGCTCGTCGTCGAGCATGACGAGGATGCGATCCGCCATGCCGACCATGTGATCGACATGGGCCCCGGCGCCGGCGTCCACGGCGGCGAGGTCGTGTGCCAGGGCACGCTGGAGCAATTGCTCGCCTGCGAGACCAGCATCACTGCCGACTACCTCTCCGGCCGGCGCGAGATCCCGCTCGGAAAGACCCGCCGCAAGGGCAGCGGCAAGTTCGTCACCGTCCACGGCGCGACCGCCAACAACCTGCGCAACGTCACCGTGAAGTTCCCGCTCGGCACCTTCACCTGCGTCACCGGGGTGAGCGGCAGCGGCAAGTCCTCGCTCACCATCGACACGCTCTACGCCGGCGCGGCGCGCGCTCTGAACGGCGCCCGCATCGTCTGCGGCCCGTGCGAGAAGATCGGCGGGCTGGAGCAGCTCGACAAGGTCATCGACATCGACCAGTCGCCCATTGGCCGCACCCCGCGCTCCAACCCCGCGACCTACACCGGCGCCTTCACCCAGATCCGCGACTGGTTCGCCGGCCTGCCGGAGGCGAAGGCCCGCGGCTACAAGCCCGGCCGCTTCTCCTTCAACGTCAAGGGCGGCCGCTGCGAGGCGTGCCAGGGCGACGGCCTCCTCAAGATCGAGATGCACTTCCTGCCCGACGTCTACGTCACCTGCGACGTCTGCCACGGCGCGCGCTACAACCGCGAGACGCTGGAGGTGAAGTTCAAGGGCAAGTCGATCGCCGACGTGCTCGACATGACGGTCGAGGACGCTTGCGAGTTCTTCAAGGCGGTCCCCGGCATTCGCGACAAGATGCTGATGCTGCAGGAAGTCGGCCTCGGCTACGTCAAGGTCGGCCAGCCGGCGACGACCCTGTCGGGCGGTGAGGCGCAGCGCGTGAAATTGTCGAAGGAGCTGTCGCGGCGGGCGACCGGCAAGACGCTCTACATCCTCGACGAGCCCACCACCGGCCTCCACTTCGAGGACGTTCGCAAGCTTCTCGAGGTGCTCCACCGCCTCGCCGACCAGGGCAACACGGTGGTGGTGATCGAGCACAACCTCGACGTCATCAAGACCGCCGATTGGGTGATCGACCTCGGCCCCGGCGGAGGCGTCAACGGCGGGCGCGTGATCGCCGAGGGCGTGCCGGAGACGATCGCCCAAGTCGCGATTTCGGCGACGGGGCAGTATCTCAAGCCCATGCTGGAACGGGCGTCGGTGAAGCCGATCATTGTCGATGTGAAACCCAGGAAGCCGAAGCGCACCCGCAAGGTTGATGTCGACGAACCCGACCTGATCGCGGCGAAGTAGTAGTTGCTACGCCGCTTGACTAACACGCGTTTATAATTTCTGGTTATGCCATGCACGTGTTGTGCTAACCGGCGTCCGGAAGATCACCTTGCAGTTTGACAACGGCTGTCAAACGCCCTTCGTAAACGCATCCCTGACTATCGGGCGCCGGTGACCCTCTTTAGGTTACCAGTACGTGCGTGAAGTCATCGAAGAAGCCATCATATTTAAGTCCCGCGCCATCTTGCGAGACCAGCGGATTGCACGTGCGACCCGCCTAAAATACGCTGACAGATTCTCAAAAAGGACGGGTGCGTTCGCGGGTCAGCCCAACCTTATCACACCACGTTGGTGGGGCTTCCACCCACACTTCGACCCTACCTACTGCATACGTCATGCGGAATATCTCGCGAAGACCATTTGGCAGCGCCTTGTCTCAGGCGACTATCAACCGGTCCCTGCGGTTCAGTTTGACGTGCCCAAGAAGGATGGCTCCTTTCGCGAAATCATGGGCTTCGCCATTCCCGATGCCGCAGTAGCCAACGTATTCCATCGATCTATCACGAAGCGAAACCTGAACCTGTTTTCTAGTCATAGTTTCGCCTATCGTCCTGACCAGAATGTATTCGACGCCATTCTGCATCTGCAAAGATCAATGAAACATCCGAAATCGTACGTGATACAGTACGATTTTCGTAAGTACTTCGACACTATCGACCATGCGTACATAGAAAGTCTCATCAGCGACCGAGACCTATTCCTAATAACAAAGGCGGAGCGAACCGCCATTAGAGCGTTTCTCTCGCATGCGTTCGCTCACGTGAATGACTATCCGCAGAGAGATTTTACCATACGAGCGAAGGGCGTTCCGCAGGGCTGCTCGCTTTCGCTCTTTTTGTCGAACGCCGCGGCCCACGAACTCGATTTGGAACTGGAGCGTCAAAACGGCACATTTGCGCGCTTCGCCGATGACGTCGTCGCCGTAGCGCATTCTTACACCGACGCGCGGAACATAGCTCTGCAGTTCAGGACGCACTGCAAAAGAGCAGGCATTTCCATCAATTATGAGAAATCGCCCGGAATAAAACTACTCGACCGGGGCAAGGGCGGCGATATCCGCACATTCTTCGTAGATCAGGATGATGGCGGACCAATCGAAATGATTAAGGACCTAGATTACTTAGGTCACAATCTTTCAGCGCATGGCGTGACGCTTAGCAGCGGAGCGATCAAAAAGATCAAGCGCCGAGTCTCGGAGATAATTTACAAGCACCTCTTCCTTTATCGTCGGTCTGCTCCGAACCTGATTGATCCCAATCGTGTTGGTCCGGGCTTCTACGATTGGGACTTGGTCACATGCGTGAACGAAATCCGTCGATATCTATATGGCGGTCTCAGGGAACAGCAGATCACGCCATTCCTGGAAGGCGAAGGCAAGCTTCCGTTTGTGAGAGGCCTTCTAGCATTCTATCCTCTGATAGATCGGCCGGCGGATCTGATCCGTCTCGACGGATGGCTCTCAAATGTGATGCATCGCGCAGTTCGGGAGCGCATCAAGGTCCTTCACGCTCTTGGTATCGTCCAGCAAGCCCTCACTAAAGAGCAACTCCTGAGCGGCGATTGGTATAACTATCCGGCGATCCTGAACGACGTACGACTACCGAGCTTCGTTCGAGGGTGGCGTGCTGCAAGACGATATTATCTACGGTATGGGCTGAAGAGCATTGAGCCCCCGTCGTACTACAGTCTGCTCTACTGAAGGCACATAGCTAGGAGAGCAGCTAAGCAGCCGCGTTCTGCACCAGCTTCACCACGACCTGCCGCAGCTCGGCCGGGCTCATTTCGCCGCCAACCACTTCGACATAACCTATTCCCGCGCGGCGCAGCGCTTCCTTCTTGACCGCATCGCGCGCGGCGGTCGCGTGCGCGCCCTTGAAGTGCGCCCCGCCCTGATATTCGATCGCGTGTAGCGGCCTGCACTCGTCATCGACGATCAGCAGGTCGACGCGCTTTGAGTTGATGCAGGCGTATGCGTCCTTGTCCGCGCTGCGCAGAATTTCGCCCAGGCTGACCTGCGCCATCACCTGCCAGCCGGGACGCATCTCCAGCACCATCTTGTCTATCGCCTTGAACAGCCGCGCCTCACTCTTGTTGAGCAACGCCTGCGCCATGAAGTCGGCGTTCATCACCGTGCGCAGCTGGTCCGCCGCGTCGGGCACTTTCTCCGGCAGCCTGTCATGCTTCGGCATCCAAGGGCCAGCCTTCAACTCGCCCTTGCGGCCCCAACCCTTCCGGCGTCGCCATTTCTGACGATTGGGCCACGCGACGAAGCGCTCGACATAAATCCCGATCATCGCGCCCACGAACAGGAGCGCGATGAGCAGGATGGGCTTATCGATCAGCGCTGCGATTTCAGGCGGCATGGCGCCTCCTGACTAGCGCTGCTGCGCTGCGCCCGATGCTGCCGGCGCAGCCTGAACCTGCATCGGGGCTGCGGGCGCGCCCACGACCATCGGCGCCTGCGATGCCACCGGCATCGCCAACGGCACGTCCTCATCGACGAACGCCTTGATGATCGTTCCGGCCGGTACCAGCGCGCTCGTTCCTGTCATGAAGAAGCCCGCCGGAAGGAAAACGATGCCGGAAACGAGGGCCGCGCCAACGCCGCCGGCGACGCCCTTGTCGTCGAACGCACCGCTCATGCGGATCTGCCGGCCGTTCACCGTCACGTAGAGGATGCGCGCGCCGAGGTGGCCCGACTTGCCCCACATGCCCTTGTTGCGGACGTCGGTGATCTCACCCACGGCAGGGCTGCCGACCGGGATGACGTTCACGCCCTGGACCATCACCGGCTCGGACGTTTCCAGATGGAAGCGCCCGCCGACGCGAAGCTTCTTGCCCTTCGTCGTCAGCTCCTCCGAAAGCCGCAGCGGAACTTCGGTCCCGACGCGAAGGATCGCATTGGGCGTGGCCGGCGCGATGATCGGAGTAACCGGCGCTGCGACTGGCGCTGCGGCTACTGTTGCTTGCTGCTGTTGCTGAAGCGGCGTCCACTGGGCGCCAGAATTTGCTTGCGCCGCGGCGGCCGCGGCGAACGCGATACTCATGTACATCACTTTACGAACTCCCCCTTTGCGACCGGCTCCCGAGCTCGAGCGCAGGCCGCAACCTGCCCGAAGTGATTCAACTATGCAAAATGTTCGCGCACGCCTTGTTGTTTTCAGTTCATGCGGCGATTTCGCGGACGGCTCGTTCTTGCCCCTGAACTCGCCGGCGTTTCCCGGGCGAGAACAAGGAAATCCCATGCAGACCCGAACCCGTTTTCTCGTCGCTGCAGCGACGATCGGCGCCATCGCCGCTCCCGCCGTTGCGCAATATCCGCAGGCCTACCCGCAAACCTACCCGCAGGCGTACCCGCAGGCCTACCCGGGCTATGCGCAGCCCTACGGCTACAACCAGGGCTATGGCGCGCAGAATTCCGTCGGCGCGATCGTCGATCAGCTGCTCGGCAACCGCTACAACGTCACCGACCGGCGGGCCGTAAGCCAGTGCGCGGCGGCCGCGACCACCGAGGCGCAGGCGCAATATCGGGGTAATCATGCCGGCCAGTACGGCTATCAGCAGGGCTACAACCAGGGCTACGGCTACCAGCAGCAATTCGCCGCGCCGTCGATGCGGGTGACGGCCATTACCGACGTGCAGCGCCGCTCCAACGGGCTTCGCGTGCGCGGGCTGCTGAGCTCGGGCTATGCCGGCCATCATGGCGGCCAGTACGGCTACCAGAACGGCTACCAGAACCGGAATTATGCCGCGGGCGACATCGGCTTCCGCTGCAACGTCGATTATCGCGGCGTCGTCACCAGGGTTCGGATCGACCGCGACGTCGCGACGCGCCGCTACTAGGCGTTTCATCTTCGAACCAGGCGCAGGGCGGCGGGCGAAAGCTCGCTGCCCTGACGCTCACCCTAACCACCAACCGGGCAATCCTGCTTCCACGGGATCGGCTTGCTCGCCAGTTCCGACACGATCAGGTTGATCGTCCTCTGGTCGGAGTTCGGAAGCGGGTTGTAGATGCCGGTCACCCGCGGCGCGACGACCGTATCCTTATCGTAGACGATCGCCTTGACCGACCCGAGCGCGAGGATCGCATTCTGGATGGTGGTCGGGTTTAGCTCGCTCGGCAGCGGCAGCGCGGTCGTGACCTGGCGACCGGTGATCCCCAGCGTCTGCAGGATCAGCGAGCCGCTGACCCGCTCCGCCTGCGCCGCGGCGGATAGGGCGCCGAGGCTGGTCAGATTGACGCTTCCCCTGAGCACGGTGACGTTGGCGGTCAGGCGCAGGCCCACGCCGACATACACCGGGATCACGAACTCGCCGGTCCCGGGCTGCGCCGCCGCCGGGGCTTCATCGTCCAGCCGGGCCAGCGCCTGCAACGGCGCTCCTTGCTCGATACCGACGCCGCTGTAGCGGAACCTGAGGTTCGCGACGTCCGCGTTGATGTAATCGAGGATCACTTGGTAGCTGTTGCCCTCGACGCCGACCTGGACCGGGGCGACGCCGCCGCTCACCGATCCGCTGAGCTTCCGCACCGCGATGCGGACGGCATTGTCGGGAAGCACGTTGAGGATCGATCCGCGCGGGTTGCCGGGCGCGCAATTGGCGCCGTCGACCACGTGCACCGGCAACGGGTCGAGGGGCACGTAGCTGAAGCCGGAGAAGATCGCCGCCGGTGTCTGGGGTGTGTCCGGGAAGCTGCTCCCGAACGATGCGCAGCCGCCGAGGGCCGCAGTCGAAAGCATCAGAACGCATGCACGCCGCATCACTGCCTCTTTTCCAGAGAGCGATTCGGCGCCGCGACTATACGTGGATTTGATCGGTTGAGAACTGGTCCGGCGGGCTGCACCGACTTCACCGGCCAGCCTGAGAAATCGGCGGAGGTCCGCTAGCTGCCGGTCAAAACGCTTTCGATCGGGTCGAGCAGGTCGATCGCGACGAGGACGGCAAGCGCGCCGATCGCCACGTTCCGCCTTCTGGTCACGATCGCCGCGATCCCGGCCGCGAAGAGCAAAGCGAGGAAGATCCAGCCCCACCATTCGATATAGCTCCACGAGGCCCAGCCCATCGTCGCGGGGCGCAGCCCGAACGCCAGGGCATTGGCCGCGAGTACCGCGCCAATCGCCTTCCCTTTCTCCTGCGCGAAATAATCGTCGAGGTCGGTTTGTCCCTCGAGGTCGTCGGGAAAGACGAGCGCCGCCGCGAAATAGCAGAAGGCGGTGACGAGGAATCCGCCGAACAACACAGCCGACTGGTCCGTCAGCGCGTTGCGCGCGCGCCAAACGACGCGCCAGAACAGCACCGTCTCGGTCGTAACCCAGGTCGCGAGCAGGCCGGTGGCCCAACCGACGCGGATTCGCGGCCGCCGCTTCACAACCCGCGCGAGCCCGCCGAGAACCTCCGCCAGCGCGAGGCTGAGCAGGATCACCAGCAGCGAGAAGACGAACTCGAAATTGCTCATGGGAGCCCCCTCCCGACGAACGATTTACGCTGCTTCCGGTGCGGCCTCAAATATCTCCGCGTGGCGGCCGCGGATCGCGCGGCCGCCAGCCCCACATGGCTAGTTGATGTAGATCCCGACCACCTTCCACGCGCCATCCTCGCGGGCGAGCGAGACCGTCTCGAGCGCGTCGGCCTTGTTGGCGAAGCTTGTGCGGAACTTGACGACGCGAACGCCTGCGGGCGGGGCGGGCACGCGGTCCTGGCCGATCGCGACGCGCGAGACGACTGCACCGAGCGGGGCCCGGACTTTTTGCCCGACCTGGGTGAACCTCTCCAGCGTGTTGAGCTTGCGGAAGGAAGCGCTCGTGGCGTTCCAGCTCTCGCGCCAGCGGCTCTCGTCCTCGAGCGCAAGCCAGTCGCGCGCGGCGCGCTCGACTTCCGTCTGGACGGCCGGGACGACTGCCGGCGCTTCGGAGTATCCGGCGTTGCCGGCGGACTGAGGGACGGCCACGAGGGCGAGGATCCCGAGAATGACAGACATGATGACTACTCCTGCGATGAGCCAGGCGACCCGGGGAGCGGCGCCCGATGCGTTCGCTTCTCCCAGGCCGGGCACAGCTCGATGTGTCATCGTTTCGAGCGCGGGCGCTTCCCCCATTCTCTTGTCCGCAAACTTTTGAGGGTTCTCGCCTTCCCGGTCGAGCAGGAGGCGCGCCGCCTCCCGGCTGCTCGAAACCTCTAGCTTGCGCCGCGCGTCGCGCAGCCGCTCGTTCACCGTGTGGACCGAGAGACCAAGATGCCGTGCCGTGGACTTTGCGTCGTGCCCGCGCACGATAAGGCGAAGCGTCTGCTTCTCCTTCTCGGTCAGTGCCTGGTAACCCGCAGACATACGCTGCACCATGTTCGCCGCTGTCATGTCGCTCGTCTAGGAAGCGGCGAGGACCCTCGCCACCCCGAAAAATTTGTGGCGTCAGATGTTCTCCAAGTGCGCGGATCACCTGAAAGATCGGTGAAAGTCCCCACTCCGGCCTTAGCCGTTTCGCCTTATGAAGTGATGCGTGCCCTCCATTCGGAACCGACAGGGGAGGTTGGCATGACCTTGAAGCGCACGCTCTTTCTCGCCGCCAGCGGCTCGCTCGTCCTGGCGCTCGCCGCCTGCCAGCCGCCCGACAAGAGCGCGAAAGGCAACGGCGGCGCCGGCAGCGGCATCGGCGGCGATACGGACTCCGACCCGGAATTCATGGTCACTTCGGCCGGCAAGAACGGGGCTCCGGGCTTCACCCCGCAAGGCTGGGGCTGGAAGCCGGGGAGCAAGGTCGAGATCAGCCTGTTCAACGAGCCGGACGGACAGGGCAAGCCGAACCCGAGCTGGAAGAAGATCCTCGACGAGACGGTCGAGCCTTCGACCATGTTCGGCTTCAACGACAAGGCGCCTTTCTATCCCGTGCGCCGAACCCTCTGCGGCAATCCGCCGCCGCGCCTGATCATGCTGGCGATGGCGAAGAACACCGATACCGGGAAGATCCGCATGCGCCCGCTCCCGGTCGATCTCTACTTCACCTTCCAGCCCTGCCCGCACTCGGGGGCCGCACCGCAGGCCGGGGGCCAGCCTCTGCTCCAGCCTCCGCAAGAGCAGCCGCCGCCGCAACAACGGCGCCGGCGTTAGCCCGCGACAGCCTCTTCCCCTGTCCCTAGTGTTGGGCAGACGACGCAACGCGCCCCGCCCCTGGCTCAACCCGTCGCAACACCAAGAACTTCAGCAACTTAGCTCCGTTTAGCACCCGAGCCGTCCGAACGAGGCGGAAAAGGGCGGGCGCGTTCGCGCGCCTGTTTTGTATGCGCAACCTGAGGAGACGAGTTATGCGTAATATCCTGATTGCCGCGGCCAGCATCGCGGCCCTCGCTACCCCCGCTATCGCCCAGACGAACACCGGAAGCGGAAACGGCCTTGTCGCCGTCAACATCCAGAATGTCGACCTGCTGAACAACTTCCTGAACGATTCGCAGATCGCCGCGCTCAACGACGTGGGCGTGCCGATCACCGTGCAGGCGCCGATCAGCGTCGCCGCCAACGTTTGCGGGACGACCGTCAATGCGCTCGCAGCGCTTCGCAAGACCGGCGATGCCGCCTGCGACGCGAAAACCGCCAACAGCGCGCTCGCCAACATCGTCCAGCGTCAGAAGCTGAAGCAGAACAAGTAACTTTTCGAGCGAACTGAAGCGTTTGGGCTCGGCCGGTTTCCCCTTCCGGCCGGGCCCTTTCTTCACCGGCGATAGAATCGCGCGGCCTCGGCGCAGAATGTATTTTCCTACAGGCCGCCTCTTGTGCCCTAAGCTTGCGGATGACCGCGTCGCTCGTCTCCGCACCCCCCTCGCTGACGAAAGTCACATCTCAGTCAACTTCGGCGCCGCCTCTTCTCTCTGTACCGCCCGCTCACAAAGCGCGCGGCACGGTCAACTTCGTGACCTTCCCCGCCGCCCCAAAGTCACGAAATGGAGGAAGTGGAAGGAGCCCCGTTTCGACCCGCTTCACCGTCCACTTTGATGAACCTTGATCCGCGGATACGGCTGTTGAAACCAAATTTCGCGATTGTCGTTTGAGAGGCGAAATGGCCGCATCTGCGGTCGCGAAATCAGGGTTTGTGCGCGTGGCGGGCTACAGGCTTTATGGCCTCGACGGGGTCGATAAGGTCGCGTCCGGCGAATGGTTTGACGCCGAAGATGACGAGACCGCAGTCGAGGTCGCGAACGAAATGATGGACGGCAAGGACTGCGAGCTCTGGCAGGGCCGCAGGCTTGTCGCGCGCATCAGGGGCAAGCAGCGGCCCTGACGCGCGGTCAGGCGGCCTGGTTCTGCTCGCCGTCGAGCTCGGCCACCAGGCGATGTCCGTCCCACAGCTCGCACTTGGTGAAGCCGAAGGACTGTGCGCGGGCGAGCGCTTCCTCGTCGGTCGCGGCGTCGATCCAGTCGGACATGACGGTGTCGCGAGCACCGTCGTAGAAACAGATTCGGTAGGTTTTGGTTGGGAGGGTCATACGCAACAGCTCCTCGAAACAGCGGGAGCTCTCAATTGTCTCTCGGTCACCGCCGTGCTGAAGCCGGACGCGGTGATGACGGCTGTGTAACATAATGCGGCCGTGTGCGGGCTAACCTGGGTTACTGGCCGGGTCGTTCGTCGGCGAGGCGAGCAGTTTGACGCGCGGGCCCTTGCGGCGATGCCGATCACTCGAAAACCGGGGCCATGTCCTTGCGATTGCTCGTATTTGCCGCGCTCATTAGCGTCTCCATCAGCTCCGCCGGCTCCTCCAAGACTCTAGAGCAGGAGGCGCGCGAGGCGCAGAAGCGGCTCGACGACATGACGGAGCGACTCATGCGCGATCCCTATGAGGCGATGGGCAATGCGACCCTCCCTTCGGGCAAGACGGTTTCGGTGAGGCGCTACCTGAACCAGATCCTCCAGGGGATCCCGGCCGAAGGGGACGTGGTCTTCCCGGCGCACATGAAGACCACCGGCGGCAGGAAGCCGCTGAAGCTCGAATGGTCGGTCGACGTGGTCGGGAGCACCTTCCTCCCGGGCCCGGAGGTGAAGCTGGCGGACAGCGAGATGGTCTTCGCGGGGGTGGGCAGTGCGGAAAATTACGCCGGCCTCGATGTCGCGGGGAAGACGGTGATCGTCATTACCGACGACGGCGGGCGGTCGCGCGGTGTCCGAACGAGCCGCTCGGACCTTGCGAGCCAGTGGCGGACGGCGCTCGATCGCGGCGCCGCGGCTGTGCTGTGGGTTACGAGCAACCAGCCTGCGCTGCAGTTCTGGGATTCGATGCGGGCGACATGGAGCGGCGTGAACCAGTCGCCCGAATTCCGCGACCCCCAGGGGCACCCGCTCTATCCGCTGAAGGTTGCCGGCATCCTCAGCCACAAGGGCGCGAAGAAGATCTTCGCCAATGCGGAGGTCGATTTCGATAAGTCTGTCGCCGCGGCGCTCCGGCCGGGCTTTCGCGCTTTTGCCTTGCCGATGAAGGCCTCGATGACGTTGCAGGTACGGCCCGCGGACGAATTCGATTCCAACAGCTTCAAAGTGCCGGATTGAGCGTCAATTACCCTGCAGGTACCGTCGCGCGGACTCGTTCGGATCGACCATGGGCTTGGTCACGTCGGCGCGCGCCCGAAAGGCCTGCTCGTCCGCCTGGCGCGCAGCCTCATATTCGGCGCGGCGGCCTTCCTGGTCGAGCACGTCGACCAAATTCTGGTGCGGGTTGCCCAGCGGCATCCCGGATTCGATCCTCTTCGCTGAGTCGATCAGCATCTTCTTCATTCCGAGAGCGTAGGCGAAGTCAGGGATCTCGGCGATCTTGCCGTTCGGACCGTCGGCCAGCGCCGAGCGCAGCACCGACTGGTCGACATCGACGTCGCCCGTCACCAGCGTCTCGGTGCCGTCATTTTGCGGGCTGAAGGTGAAATGCGCTTGGCCAGCCTCGGCCTTGTTGAGCATCAGCTTGAGGTCGATCCGCTTGCCGCTCTCGCGTTCGACCTTGACCTCATAGTCGATCTTGCCGCCGCTGCCGTAATCGGCAGTGTCGCTCGCACTACCGCTGCCTATGGCGCTCGAAAAGGCGGAATAGACCGCGTCTGGATCCTTGTGAACGACCTGCTGTGCGTCGTGGCCGAAGCCGGCAAACGCGGCGATCCCGGCCACGCCAAATCCCGCAACGCTCAAGAGGAACATCCGCATGGCAACACTCCGCCCTACCCTTGCGGGCGAACTGCTACCGCGAAGCGCCTAAAGAGTGCTTAAGAACTCAGTCGCGGGCGCGGTGCGGCAACTTGTCGAACCGCTTCTTGCCGCGCGCCTCGAAGGAGGCGCTGAGAAGCCGCTCGGACGTTTCCTCCGCCGCGTCCGGGGTCATCGCCACATCGACGTCGTCCGGGCCGCTGACCTCGACTGCATCATTGAGCGCTCGAACCTTGCTGGGCTGGTCGTAAATCGTCGGTTTGTCGGTCATTGCATGTGCAGAAACGATGCTACGCAACAACGGTTGCGGACGTTTCAGCAGATGAACGATTAGCGCTTAGGCGACGCCGACGAGGTGAACGATATTGGCCGTTTCCTGCTGGCCCAGTTCCTGAAGCCGGCGATCGTAGCCTTCGGCCATCTCCAGATGCGCTTCTCGCGCCTTCGGATGAGGCGCAGACAAAGCCGCAGCGCGCTCCTCGGCCGCACGTCGAACGTAATAGACCCGATCACTCTCCATAGCGCCACCCCCCGATGGCTGCGCTTGCCCGACTCGAAGCCCGAGTCGCGGCAGCAGGAGTTATCCACATAACATGAAATCGGCCGCGTAGAACTTGCGCGATGTTAAGGCCCGTTATTGCCCGCTCATGTACCGCTTCGCCGCGTCGTTCGGATCCATCATCGGCTGGGCGGCGGATTGCTGCCGCGTTTCTCCGTCATGACGCCGGACCTCGGCGAGCTGCTCCGGGTCCATGCCCTCGTAGAATTCGGGCGGCGGCTCGGAGCCCGACGTCTGCCAACCCTCTCCGGGAAGATTGAGCGGCATTCCTGCCTCAATCCTTTCGGTATATTTGGCCATCGTCCGCCGCATTCCGTTGACGTAGGCAGCTTCGGGCAAATCCGCGAGCCGCTCCTGCGGCGTGCCGGTGAACGCCTTCTTCATCACGGAAGTGTCCATTGAAACGTCGGCATCAACCAACGTCGTTTTGCCGCCGTCCTTCGGCGTGAAGGTGAAATGTACTTGCGAGGCCGTTACGCCATCGAACTTGGTGACCACGTCGACTGCCTCATCCGACTTTCGCTCGACGAATGTCTGCATGCCGCCATGCCAGAGGTTGCTGTACTGGCTCGCCCCGCCCATCGCACCTTCCGAGAAAGCCTCGGCAAATGCCTTTGAGACCGTGGCCGGATCTTCCTTGACCAATTGCTGCGGGCTCTGACTCTTGCAGCCGGCAATCGCCAGCGCCGCCGCGGCGACCGCCCATACCCAACGCCCACGCATACGCCACTCCCCGAATTCGATCGGGAAGGCTAGTTCTGCACTCCTAAGGAGAGCTTAAAGGACCTGCGGCGTCGGCTGCAGGACGGCGCAGGCGATGCGCGCCCCGCTCTTGCCGCTCGGATCGGTAACATAATCATCCGCATCCGCATGGATCACGAGCGCGGCGCCGTCCGCGTCCAACAAAGCGCCAGGCGTACCCACCGGCGCAGTGAGGCTGGCGCCGGAAAGAGTGACCGTCTCCCCGAGCACGCCGTTCGCCGCGACGTTCACATTGCGGAGATCGCCGGCATGCGGCCCCTCGGGATTGTTTAGCCCGTGCTTGTGCGCGGTCGGATTCCAGTGGGGGCCTGCGCTCGCGAAGTCCGGGGCGTCGCAGCGTCCGACGCTGTGCACGTGGAGGCCATGAACTCCGTGGGGCAATCCTTCGGCAACGATGCGGAAGGTCACGCCGCCGGTCGTCTGCCAGGCGCGGACGGTGCCGATCTGGACACCAGCTGCGTTGATCAGCGCCATCGGAGCGCCGCCCGGCGGCTCGTTCGCGACGCAGGCCGTCATCAGGATTGGAAGGAGGAAAGTCAGTTTACGCATGCTGTCCCCTCTGTCGTCATGCTGAACGCGTTTCAGCGTCCATTCCGTAAATTTGCGCTAAGTCTCAACTATGGACCCTGAAACAAGTTCAGGGTGACGGTCATTCGTCGGGCTCGACCTTCACGAGGATTTGCCCCTCGGTCACCTGCAAGCCCATGGTGGCAGCGAGGTCCGTAACTCTTCCGTCGAATGGCGCGAGCAGCCCATGCTCCATCTTCATGGCTTCGAGCGTGAGCAGGCGCTGGCCCTTCTCCACCTTGTCGCCAGCCGCGACGTCGACCGCCGTCACCTTGCCCGGCATCGGCGCCTCGATCTCGCCATCGTGAATGCCGTGCTCACCGCCACCGCCGAAGCGAGGCGGGGTGAACAAGAAGGGCTGCGCATCCTTGAACACCAGGGCGCCGTCGCCAAACGGAGCACTGAAGCCCGAGGCGTCAGCGCAGGCTTCCAGATCGATCGTCCGGCGTTCGCCGGCATGTTCCAAGGTGATCCTTACCTCGTCGTCGGCATTCATGCGGAAGCCTAAGTTCTGGGTCCAGGGCCCCGCACGTGCATCTTGCGATCCCGCAAAATAAGGGGCGAACGACTGCATCGCTGCAAGCCGCCACTCATTTTCGCCCGCAACGGGCGCAGCGGCGAGCGCGTCTCCACGATCCCCGATCAGCCCCGTCGTAACATTCCCAGACTGGAAGTCCGGATCCTGCAAACAGGACAGCAGGAAGGCGGCGTTGGTCTTCACCGGCCAGACCCGCAGCCCGAATAATGCGGCGGCGAGGCCCATCATTGCATCCGTGCGGTCCGCGCCGGTCGCGACCAGCTTTGCAATCATGGGATCGTAATAGGGACTGATGGCGTCGCCCTCTTCGACGCCCGTTTCAATGCGCGTCGCCGATTCCGGAAAATCAAGGAGCGCAAGCCGTCCGACGCTCGGCAGGAAACCCTTTGCAGGGTCTTCAGCATAGAGCCGCGCTTCCATCGCCCAGCCGTCGATCGACAGCTCGTCCTGCGTCTTCGGAAGCTTTTCGCCCGACGCAACGCGGAGCTGCCATTCAACCAGGTCCTGGCCAGTGATCTCCTCCGTCACCGGATGTTCGACCTGAAGTCGCGTGTTCATCTCCATGAACCAAATGCGATCGGGCTTCAGGCCGTCGGACGCATCGGCAATGAACTCGATCGTCCCCGCGCCCTCGTAGTTCACGGCCTGTGCGGCGCGTACGGCGGCACCGCACACGGCCTCGCGAGTCTCCGCGTCCATGCCCGGTGCGGGTGCCTCCTCGATCACTTTCTGATGGCGGCGCTGGAGCGAGCAGTCGCGCTCGAACAGATGGACGACGTTGCCGTGGCTATCGCCGAATACCTGCACCTCGACGTGGCGCGGCGAGAGGATATATTTCTCGATCAGGACGCGGTCGTCACCGAACGCGCTCGCGGCCTCGCGTTTCGCGCTCTCCAGAGCATCGTCGAAGCCCTTTGCGTCGTCGACACGGCGCATGCCCTTGCCGCCGCCGCCGGCGACGGCCTTGATCAGCACCGGATAACCGATCGCGTCGGCCTCCTTTTTGAGGTGCTTCGCGTCCTGGTTCTCGCCGAGATAGCCGGGCGTCACTGGCACCCCGGCATCCGCCATCAATTTCTTGGCTGCGTCCTTGAGACCCATGGCGAGGATGCTGCCCGGCTTCGGCCCGACCCAGATCAGTCCGGCCTTGATGACGGTCTCCGCGAACTCCGCATTCTCCGACAGGAAACCGTATCCCGGATGGATCGCCTCAGCGCCGGTCTCTTTGGCGGCCTCGATGATCTTCTCGCCGACGAGATAGGATTCACGCGCCGGGCTCGGTCCGATGTGCACCGCCTCATCGGCCATGCGGACGTGCAGCGCCTTGGCGTCGGCGCCCGAATAGACGGCGACCGTGCGAATTCCGAGCCTGCGCGCAGTGCGAATCACGCGGCAGGCGATCTCGCCACGGTTCGCAATGAGGAGCGATTTGATCATCGGCCGCTACATCCTGAACACGCCGAACTGCGGCCGATCCGGAATCGGCGCGTTCAGCGTTGCGGCGAAGGCGAGACCCAAAACATCACGCGTTTGCGCGGGGTCGATGATCCCGTCGTCCCATAGGCGCGCGGTCGCGTGCCACGGATTGCCTTGCGCTTCATAATCGTCGCGGATGGGCTGCTTGAAGGCCTCGGCCTGCTCCGGCGTCCATTTGTCCGCGTCGCGGTGGACGGTCGCCAGCACGCTAGCGGCCTGCTCGCCACCCATGACGCTGATGCGCGAATTAGGCCAGGTGAACAGAAACCGCGGCGAGTAAGCACGGCCGGACATGCCGTAGTTGCCCGCACCGAAGCTGCCGCCGATCAAAACGGTAATCTTTGGAACGCTGGCGGTGGCGACGGCGGTCACCAATTTCGCACCGTGCTTGGCGATGCCCTCTGCCTCATATTTGCCGCCGACCATGAAGCCGCTGATGTTCTGCAGGAACAGCAACGGGGTCCGGCGCTGGCAGGCGAGCTCAATGAAATGCGCGCCTTTCACCGCGCTTTCGCTGAACAGGATGCCATTATTGGCAAGGATTGCGACCGGAATTCCCCAGATGTGCGCGAACCCGCACACAAGGGTCGGTCCGTAAAGCGGCTTGAACTCGTGCAGCTCCGACCCGTCGACGACGCGCGCGATCACCTCATGCACGTCATAGGGCGCGCGCACGTCTTCGGGAATGATGCCGTAGAGCTCGTCGCAATCGAACGCCGGCGACCGCGGCTCACGCAGCTCGATCGCAGAGGATTGCGGCTGCAGCGTCGAGACGATGTCGCGAACGATGGTCAGCGCATGCTCGTCATTCTCGGCGAGGTGATCGACGACACCGCTCTTGCGCGCGTGCAGGTCGCCGCCGCCCAGATCCTCGGCGCTGATCTCCTCACCCGTCGCGGCCTTCACGAGCGGCGGTCCGCCGAGGAAGATCGTGCCCTGGTTGCGGACGATCACGCTTTCGTCGCTCATCGCCGGGACGTAAGCCCCACCCGCGGTGCAGCTTCCCATCACGCACGCGATTTGCGGGATACCCTTCGACGACATTTGCGCCTGGTTGAAGAAGATGCGGCCGAAATGCTCGCGGTCGGGAAAGACCTCGGCCTGGTGCGGCAGGTTCGCGCCGCCGCTGTCGACCAGGTAGACGCACGGAAGGCGGTTCTCGAGCGCGATTTCCTGTGCGCGGAGATGCTTCTTCACCGTCATCGGGTAGTAAGTGCCGCCTTTGACCGTGGCGTCGTTGCAAACGATCATGACCTGCCGGCCCGACACGCGACCGATGCCTGCGATCAGCCCGGCGCCCGGCACCTCGCTGTCATACATGTCGCAGGCGGCAAGCTGACCGATCTCCAGGAACGGCGAACCGGGATCGAGCAGGCGTTCGACGCGCTCCCGGGGCAATAGCTTGCCGCGCGAGACATGGCGTTCGCGGTGCTTTTCGGGACCGCCTTTTGCAGCCTCGGCCACGTCGGCCCGCAGCTTCGCGGCCAAGGTACGGTTGTGCGCGGCGCGAGCGCGGAACTCCTCGCCTTCCGTCGCAATCTTGCTGTCCAGACGCGGAGCGCTCATGGCGAGTGGCCTAGCCGCTGCGATCGAGATTGAAAACTGCCCGGCGGTTCCGCTTCAATGGCCGCAAGCGGCATGCTATGCCGGGCCAGCGAGGGGGCAACGGAGGTCAAGCGTATGACCTATTGGGAGTTCAAGGGCCGCGAGCTCGTCAACTGCACGTGCGAATATGGCTGCAACTGTCAGTTCAATGCACTTCCGGACAAGGGCCATTGCCACGCTGTGGCGGCCATCCAGATCGACCAGGGGCACCACGGCGAAACGCGCCTGGACGGCTTGCGCGTCGGCGCCATCTTCAAATGGCCGGGACCGATCCATGAAGGGCACGGCGAGGCGCTCGCCTTCGTCGATGAGCGCGCCGACGACGAACAGCGCGAAGCTTTGCTCAAGATCATGACCGGCCAGGACACCGACCCCTTCGCGACGATGTTTGCGGTCTATGCTTCGACGGTCGAAACCATGCATCCGCCGGTGTTCACTCCAATCGAGTTCGAGGTCGACGTCGAAGCGAGACGCGGCCGCATGTCGGTGCCCGGCTATGTCGAGATGACCGGCGAGCCGATCCGCAACAAGGTCTCGGGCGAGGAATCGCGGGCGCAGATCGTACTGCCGGCCGGCTTCGAATATGAAGTTGCCGACATCGGCAGTGCCTCGAGCCGCACGACCGGCGGGCCGATGCAGGTCGAGTTCGCGGACAGTTACGGCCAGTTCGCCAATCTTCATCTCTGCAGTCACGGTGTCGTCCGCGCCTGACCTGACTAGCCGAATATTGCGTCACGAGCGCGCGATCGTCGCCATCGGCATCGCGCTGCTCGTCGCGCTCAGCTGGTGGTTCCTGCTTAGCGGCGCGGGGATGGATCATGGCATGGCCATGCCTGGGATGGCGCCGCCGTCGCTGAGTGCGCTGGTGCTGATGTGGTGGCTGATGATGGTGGCGATGATGCTGCCCTCGGCCGCACCAGCTGTCCTGCTTTACGGCCGCGTTCGCCAAATGCGCGGGGGCGATGCAGACGTCGCGAAATCGTGGGTGTTCCTCGCAGGCTATGTCGCGGTCTGGTTGCTATTCTCGTTCATCGCAGCGAGCGCGCAGCATTTAATGGCCGGACCGTCTATGACCTTCGAAAATCCCGCGATCGTCAGCGCGATCCTCATCCTGGCCGGTCTCTACCAGCTCTCCCCACTGAAGGGTGCTTGCCTCCGCGAATGCCGAACGCCCGCGCAGTTCCTCAGCCGGCACTGGCGGCCCGGCACGATCGGCGCGCTACGCCTGGGAGTGCTCCATGGCGCTTATTGCGTGGGCTGTTGCTGGCTGCTGATGGCGCTGCTCTTCGTCGGCGGGGTGATGAACTTCGCGTGGATCGCGGGCCTGACCGTGATCGTCGGGATCGAGAAGCTGGTCCCGGGCGGCGACCTGATCGGACGTCTGGCGGGAGTGGCGCTGATTGCCTGGGGGGGCGCCCGGCTGCTTCCTTAAACGCCGATCACCTCGCGGCCGATCAGCATGCGGCGAATCTCGTTCGTGCCCGCGCCGATATCGAGCAGCTTCGCGTCACGATAGTAACGCTCGACCGGCCAGTCCTTGGTGTAGCCGGCGCCACCGAGCGCCTGCACGGCTTCATTGGCCACCTTCACGGCATTTTCCGAGGCGTAAAGGATCGCGCCGGCGGCGTCGAAGCGCGTCGTTTGTCCCGCATCGCAGGCCCTGGCCACCTGGTAGACGTAGGCACGCGCGCTGTTCAACGCGACATACATGTCAGCGATCTTGGCCTGCATCAGCTGGAAGCTGCCGATCGGCTTGCCGAACTGCTTGCGCTCGCGGACGTAAGGCAGGACCGTGTCGAGACAGGCCTGCATGATCCCGATCTGGATGCCGGCGAGGACGGTGCGCTCATAATCGAGGCCGCTCATCAACACCGCGACGCCTTCATTCTCCTGGCCGAGGATGTTCTCGGGCGGAACGAAGCAATCGTCGAACACCAGCTCATTCGTTGGTGAGCCGCGCATCCCGAGCTTGTCCATCTTCTGGCCGATGGAGAAACCGTCCATGCCCTTTTCGATCAGGAAGGCGGTGATCCCGCGGCTGCCCTCGCCCGTCTTTGCGTAGACAACGAGTGTATCGGCATAACCGCCGTTCGTGATCCAGAACTTGGTTCCGTTGAGGCGGTAGCCGTTGCCGCTTTTCTCCGCCTTGAGCTTCATCCCGACGACGTCGCTGCCGGCGCCCGCCTCGCTCATCGCGAGTGCCCCGACATGTTCGCCGCTGATCAGCTTGGGGAGATATTTCTTCTTCTGCTCGGGGTTGGCCCAGCGGCGGATCTGGTTGACGCAAAGGTTGGAGTGCGCACCGTAGCTGAGGCCGACCGATGCCGAGGCTCGCGCGACCTCTTCCTGGGCGACCACATGCTCGAGATAGCCGAGGCCCAACCCGCCCCACTCTTCCTCGACCGTGATGCCATGAAGGCCAAGCTCGCCCATCTGCGGCCAGAGCTGGCGCGGGAACTCGTCCGTCTCATCCATCTCGGCCGCGATCGGCTGGATCTTGTCGGAGGCGAAGCGGTGAGTCGTCTCCCGAATGGTGTCGGCCATCTCGCCGAGGCCGAAATCGAGGGCAGCTTCCTGGGACATTATCGCTTCTCCGTTGCGGGTCGCCGCTAGCAGAGCGTCCATGGTTTGAACAAGCGAGCCGCCCGCCTTATGTGCGCTGCAACATCCCGACTCCGGAGCACAACCATGGCCACTTCGCCTTCTGCCGACCCGATCGTCATCCTCTCCTATGCGCGCACGCCGATGGGCAGCTTCCAGGGTGCCCTCTCCGGACTTAGCGCTACCGAACTCGGGGCTACCGCCGTCAAAGCGGCCGTCGAGCGCGCTGGGATCAGCGGCGACCAGGTCGACAAGGTCTTCATGGGCAACGTGCTCTCGGCTGGCCTCGGCCAGGCGCCGGCGCGGCAGGCGGCGCTCGGGGCGGGCCTTCCCCGCTCCGCCGAAGCGGTGACGATCAACAAGGTGTGCGGGTCGGGCATGCAGGCCGCGATGTTCGCCCACGACATGCTGAACAGCGGCTCGGCCGACGTGATCGTCGCGGGCGGCATGGAGAGCATGACCAACGCGCCTTTCCTGCTGAAGAAGCACCGGTCCGGCGCCCGCATCGGCCACGACACCGTCTACGACCACATGATGCTCGACGGCCTCGAGGACGCCTACGAGGCGGGTCGCGCCATGGGCACCTTCGCCGAGGACGCTGCACGCGAATATCAGTTCACGCGCGAGCAGCAGGACGAGTATGCGATCGAAAGCCTGCGACGCGCCAATGACGCCATCGCCAACGGCCGATTCGACAAGGAGGTCGTTCCCGTGACGGTCACCAGCCGCAAGGGCGATGTCACGGTCGACCGCGACGAGCAGCCCAGCAAGGGCAATCCGGAGAAGATCCCGCAGCTCCGCGCCGCGTTCGCGAAGGACGGCACCATCACCGCCGCGACCTCATCGTCGATCAGCGATGGCGCGGCAGCTCTGGTGCTGACCCGGCAGAGCGTTGCCGACAAGCTCGGCAAGCAGCCGATCGCGAGAGTGGTCGCGCACGCTGCCCATGCGCAGGAGCCGGAGAAGTTCACCTCCGCGCCCGTTCCGGCAATTCAGAAGGTGCTCGACAAGGCCGGCTGGAGCGTCGGCGACGTCGACTTGTTCGAGGTCAACGAGGCTTTCGCCTGCGTTGCGATGATCGCGATGCGCGACATCGGAATCCCGCATGAGAAGATCAACGTGAACGGCGGCGCGACGGCTCTGGGTCACCCGATCGGCGCCAGCGGCGCGCGCATCACGACGACCCTGATCGCCGCGTTGCAGGATCGCGGCCTCAAGCGGGGGATCGCATCGCTTTGCATCGGCGGCGGCGAGGCAACAGCGATAGCGGTGGAGCTGGTCTAACCGAACAGTTCGAGCGGCCGCTCAGACGTGATATCGTTCACGGATGAGCGAGCCGGCCTCCTCGATTAGCCAGGACTCAAAGCGCGGCGGATTTGGTCCGCTGCTTTCGAAGATAGCGCTTGAGCTATTCATCGTGTTCGTCGGCGTCTCGGCCGCGTTCGCAGTCGAGAATTATCGCGATGCTCGCGCGCAAGACGGGCGTCGCGAAGCGGTCTACCGAGCGCTGGATCGCGAACTGAAACAAATGGCCGAGACTCACGGCCCGATGATGCACAGGCGCATAACCGAGCAGCTCGATGCCTGGGACAAGGCCGTTGCACGCGGAGAAAAGCCAATCCCGCCAGCCTTTCGAATTCCGGATGCCGAGCGGCCGCCGACCGGAGTTTGGAACGCAGCGATAGCCACCGGGACCATCGAACTGGTCGAGCCCGAGCTAATGTTCGAGCTTGCGCGTTTTTATACCCGCGCTGAGACGGTGGGCGACCTGTATCAGCGTTACTCTGCGGCCGCGCAGGTCGATGTCTGGCCCTATCTCAAGGATGGGCCTTCAGCGTTCTGGGAGCCGGATGGCCAATTGAAGCATGAGATCGCCGCGGACATTCAGCGTCTTCGCGATTTTCGGGATTGGCAGGGCCGGCTCAGTGAGGAGGCTAGGCTGGTACGAAAAAGGCTCGCGCAAGCCTCCAACGATTAGCAACGGCCTCGCAAGACTCCCTGATGTTTCGGGCATGGAACAGTGGTAAGAGCGCCATTCCTGAGACAAGGGGGAAATCACCATGCGCCTGACGATTGTCGCGCTTACCGCGCTTGCCTTGGTTGCGTGCAACAAGGCCGAGGCCCCGGCTGACACCAACGTCGCGGACACCAATGCGACGGCGGACGCCAATGCGGCGGATGCCAACGCTGTGGCCACGCCCGCCGCATTCCAGCTTAACGAGACGTCTTGGACCTACAGCCGCAAAGGCAAGGAGATGCAGGAGTCAGTCGACGCAAGCGGCAATTACATCGTGAATTCAGGAAGCGAGCATGTCGACCACGGGACTGCGGTCATGAAGGGCGACAAGGCGTGCTTCACCAGCGCGATGACCAAGGAAGGCGAGGATTGCTGGACTACGAAGCCGGTGGAAATCGGTCAGTCGATGGAGACGACCAACGACAAGGGTGAGACCCTGAACGTCACGCGTGTCGCCTACACGCCGCTGACCATGTAGCCCGGAGGGCCAAACGCCGGCCTATTTAGGGCCGGCGTAGGCCTGACATTCGAGCTCGATCAAAGCGCCGAGCGCGAGACCGTTCGCTCCGAACGCACTACGGGCCGGCCGCTTTCCTTCGGGGAAATAGGTCACGTAGACTTTGTTCATGGCCGCCCAATTGGCCATGTCGCTGAGCATCGCTGTGCAGTGGAACACGTCTTCGTAGCCGCGGCCTGTGCGCTTGAGGATCGCACCGATATTCTCGAGCGCCTGCTTCGTCTGGGCCTCGATCCCGTCAGGCAACTTGCCGTCAGCGCCGATACCCAGCTGGCCGGAGAGATAAAGCACATCGCCGACCCGAACCGCGTCGGAGAACGGCAAAGCCTGGCCGTTCAAGGCTGGCTTTCCATAATGTTCGACAGCTTGTCGGGGCGCGGCGCTTGCTGCGTTGGTCATCAAGAGAACTCCAGTTGCGATCGCGGCAGTGAACTTCATGTGACCCCCTCCTGCTGCAGCTAGTCGACCACCTCGGTCTCTCCCACGCCCCACAGATCGGTCGTGCGGATATATCCTTCGCGCTTGCCCATCGCGATGTGGCACCAGCCATCGTGACATTTCTCTATACGGCCGACCACGCCCGGTTCCGCGAGGTAGCGAACCTTGGCATTGTCGCCGGGCCCGGCAGCAACCGGCCGCGGATCGCCTTTCTTCACAACCGCCGTTCGGCGCTCGCTGAGCAAAGTCGCAAGCATCCACCCCTGCGCGCCGTCGGGATCCTGGATAAGGCGCCAATGTTCGTAACGCTTGACCACGCGAACTGGCAGGTCACGGCGCTTGTAAAGCCATATGCCGGGGTAAGTCTTGCCGGGACCGGTGCGCGTCATCGCTTCGCCGCTCGCGATGGATGCCCAGTAAGGCGGCTGCTTCTCTTGCGCGGCTGCAGCCGCTGACAGCACCAACAGGACTGCCGCAGCCGCCCCTCTGATGACCATCACGCGCCCGTGCGGATGCGGTCGACGAGCTGCTTCACCGTCGGGATGAAGCCATTCGAATAGAATGGGTCGCTCTTGAAGCGGAACGCGGCATGACCCGCGAACATCAGATTCTGCTCCACCGGTCCACCATGCGCGATATCCTGCAGGGTCTTCTGGATGCAGAAGCTTCGCGGATCGGCGAGCCGCCCGGTCGAATTCTTCTCATTGTCCGCCCATGACGAGAAAGCGCACTGGCTGAGGCAGCCCATGCACTCGGCCTGATCGACACGGATCTGCTTCTCTTCTTCCGGCGTCACGAAGATGAGCGTGTCGTCCGGGGACTTCATCGCATTGGTGTAACCCCGCGCATACCATTCGCGCGCGTGCTGAAGGTCGCCCTTCGTCACCCAGAAATTCTTCTTCGTGCCCACGCCAACGTCGAGCTGAAAGTGGTGATCCCCGATCGGCTCCTTGGTGTAGGCGATCTGGCGCTCGCTGCGCGCTTCGAGATTGCGCAGGAACGGGTTCCGGACCGCCGATGAATAAAAGCCGGTCGGGGAGAAGCGGTGCAGCAGCACATCGCCTTCCTCCAGCGTGAGCAGCCGCGCCTTCCATTCCGGCGGAATAGGGCTTTCCTGCGTGAGCAGCGGGCGCGTTCCGAACTGGAATACGATCTGACCGAGCTCCGGATTGTCGATCCAATCCTCCCACTCGTCCAGCCGCCAAACGCCGCCCGCCATGACGATGGGCACGCTGTCCGCGATCCCGTTCTCGCGCATGGTCTCCCGCAACGCCTTGACGCGCGGATACGGGTCCTGCGGCTTTCGAGGATCCTCGGCGTTCGAAAGGCCGTTGTGGCCGCCGGCGAGCCAGGGGTCTTCGTAGACGACTGCGGCGAGCCATTCGGCCGCCTTGTGATAGGCGCGCTTCCACAGGGCGCTGAACGCGCGCGCGGAGCTGATGATGGGCAGATAGCTCACGCCGTAGGATGCAGCGATCTCGCTCAGCTTGTACGGCATGCCGGCACCGCAAGTGACGCCGGTCACGAGGCCCTTGGTGCGTTCCAGGACGCCGTGCAGCACACGCTGGGCGCCGCCCATTTCCCAAAGCACGTTGATGTTGATGGCGCCCTTGCCGGACGCGATGTCGTAGGCGCGCTGCACCTGCGCCACGGCGCCGTCGATCGCATATTTGATCAGCTCTTCATGCCGTCCGCGGCGGGTGAGCTCCTCGTAGACCTGCGGAACTATGCGCCCTTCGGGATCATAGCTGTCGGCATTGACCGCAGAGACGGTCCCAATGCCGCCGGCAGCCGCCCAGGCGCCGGAACTCGCATGGTTCGTCGCGCTGACGCCCTTGCCGCCTTCGATCAACGGCCAGACTTCACGCCCGCCGTAGAGAATGGGCTTGAGGCCCTTGAACAAACTTTCTCTCCCGAGCGCATCAGGCGCCTTCCATCGCGCATATAGAGGCGGTTGCCGTGCAATGCGCGAAAAAAGTGAGCGGCGCCGGAAGCGGCTTCAGCCCCGCTCCATTCGAAGTCAGTGGTAGCAGCTTCCCGCCGCAACGGCACCGCCGAGCACGGCGCCTAACGCGCCGCCAATGGCCACGCCTACGCCAGTATTGCCGTGGTTGCCGTCGGTTCCCGCAATTGCGCCGCCAAGCGCCGCTCCAGCTACGCCGCCGACCGCGGCCCCTGCGCCAGGATTTGTGCAGCCGTACCCGTAATATCCGCCGTATCCCGGATAGCCGTACGCCGGATGCCCGTAATAGCCGTTCCCGTAGCCAGCAGACGGATAAGCGTATCCGGGATAAGCATATCCGGGCGCTCCATAGCCGTAGCCGTAGCCGGGATAGGCGTAGCCGGGCGCTCCGTAGCCGTAGCCTGGATAGGCATAGCCGGGAGCTCCGTAACCGTAGCCTGGATAAGCGTATCCCGGATATCCGTAGGTTGGGTAACCGTAGGCATAGGGCTGATAGCCGTAGCCCGCGTAATAGGGCCTCGAATAGCCATAGCCGTAGCCATAGCCGGCATAGGGGAAGAAGCCCGTGCTCAGGAAAAAAGAGCTATGGCTGTGACCGTGATGGCCATGGCCGTGCCAGTCGCCACCCCAATGCCCGTGGCCTCCGCTCCAGCTGCCGTGACCTCCATGACCGCCGCCCCAGCCGCCATGGCCGCCGCCCCAGCCGCCGTGACCCCCGCGCGCCTCTGACGCGCTCGGCGCCGCCGTGATCACCAATGCCGATAGGATGACTGCGAGTGTCCTCATGGAAAGACTCCTCGATGGGGGAGCGCGCTCAGTGCGCACGCAACAGGGCTTATGCCATCCGTACTGTTACGGAGCCGTTATCCTAAATTACATTAACGTAAGAATAATCGAGCCCGATATCGACTGCGGGCGCGGACTGCGTGATGCGCCCGACGGAGATGAAGTCGACCCCGGTCTCCGCAATCCCCTTGATCGTCTCGAGATTGACTCCGCCGGACGCCTCGAGCGGGACCCGGCCGCGGACGAGTTCAACGGCTTCGCGAAGAACCGCCGGGGGCATGTTATCGAGGAGAAGGCGATCGGCGCCTGCTGCCAGTGCGGGCTCGATCTGGTCGATCCGGTCGACCTCGACCTGGACCTGCAAGCCGGTCTCGGCGGAACGCGCGCGTCTAACGGCCTCAGCCACCCCGCCGCACACGGCGACGTGATTGTCCTTGATGAGGACACCATCATCGAGGCGCATGCGGTGATTGTGTGCGCCGCCCATGCGCGCAGCATATTTTTCAAGGATCCGCAGGCCCGGGAGGGTCTTACGCGTGTCGAGCACGATCGCCGCGGTTCCGGCGATCGCATCGACATATCGCCGGGTCAGGGTCGCAATGCCCGAAAGATGCTGGAGCGTGTTGAGCGCGGACCTCTCGGCCGTAAGCATGGCGCGCGCGTTTCCCTTGAGCCGCATCAGAACGGTCCCGGCATCAATGCCCTCGCCATCGCGCACTAAGGCAGCAAGCTCCGCACCCGGATCGAGCATACGAAAAAAGGCGGCCGCGATGTCCATGCCAGCGACGACGATCGGTTCACGGCAATTCATGTCGGCGGCCAAGACGGCATCCGCACCGATGGTCGCGCGCGAAGTTACGTCACCACCGGCGCCAAGGTCCTCGGCCAGGGTTCGCCGGATGAAATCATCGAGGTCAAAATCTTGTGGAAGCGCCATAGCGGCCGTCTAGGCGAGGCCCGCCGCCCGCGACAAGGTCAGTGGGCCGGTTCCGCTGACTTCCGCAGGACCCACTTGCCGCTCTGCCAGTCGTAGCGCTGCGCGTCGTTTGCCGCGAAATTCTCGCCCGTCCAGCCGTGGACCGTTACCGTGACGCTTCCTTCGGCGATGTCGATCCTGTTAAAGCTTTGCTCCTGCGCTCGGACGCGCGTCGACGTCGCCGTGCCTGCCTGCACGACGAGCACACCGCCGGCACGTGTGACCAGGTCGCCCGCATCCTGGCTTGATGCGTGGTGCGCATGGCCGGCAAGCAGCATGTCGACGCCGGAATCTTCGACCGCGTCGAGCGCCAGCTCCTGTCGCCCTATCGCCCGCTCCACTTCGTCCCCGACCGTCAAAGCGAACAGTGGGTGATGCGTGACAAGGATGCGCACCGCCTCGGCGGGGATGCGGGCAAATGTGTCGCGAATGAAAGCGACCTGGTCATCGTTGATGCGTCCGTCCTTGAAGGTGAGCGAACGCGCGGTGTTGACGCCGAGGACCGCGACGCCCGGCAGCTCGATGAACGGGCAGAGCGTCGCATCGATGAAGCGGCGGTAGCGCGCCAGCGGAGACAGGAAGCGACGAAGCACGTCGTAGAGCGGCACGTCATGGTTGCCGGGGACGCCGAGAACCTCATGGCCCCCATCACGAAGCCTTTCGAGAAATTCGCAGGCTTCCCTGAACTGCTCGGTGCGGGCGCGCTGCGTGAAGTCGCCGCTGACCACCACAAGGTCGGGCTTGAGTTCGGCTACGGACTGTTCGACCGCATCGACCAGGTCCTCGTCGTGGGCGCCGAAATGAAGGTCTGAAAGATGAACCAGGCGGGTCATGGACCGACAACGCGTCCAGACCCGCCCGGTTCAGCCTTACTTTGTTGCGCCTTCCGACGCGGTCGATGCGCCATCGACCGGGAAGCCGCGGCGCTTCAGCAACGCCGTCACGTCGGGATCACGCCCGCGAAAGGCGCGATAGGCCTCAATCCTGTCGGTCTCGTTGCCGGTCGCGAGGAGCATCGTCTTGAACCGCTCGGCAGTCGCCTTGTCCCATACGTTCCCGGTCTCCTCGAACGCTGCCCAGGTGTCCGCGTCCATCGTTTCCGACCAGAGGTAGGAATAATAGCCGGCCGAGTAGGAATCGGACGAGAAGAGGTGGTTCATCTGCGGCAGGCGGTGCCGCATTACGATCTCCTTCGGCATTCCGATCTTCGTAAGCGCATCGCGCTCGAACTTGTCAGGATCGATGACGCCGTTCGGGTCCGTGTGGAGCATCATGTCGACGATCGCGGACGAAAGATATTCCACCGTGGCAAAGCCCTGGTTGAAGGTCTCTGCCTTCTCGATCTTGTCGACGAGCGCCTGCGGCATCGGTTCGCCGGTCTTGTAGTGCTTGGCAAAGCGGCTGAGCACCGCCGGCGTCAGCAGCCAATTCTCATTCACCTGGCTCGGATATTCGACGAAGTCGCGCTGTGCTCCGGCGAAGCTCGGATATTCGACGTCCACCGTGAGATAGTGAATCGCATGGCCGAACTCGTGGAACATCGTCTCTGCGTCATCGAGGCTGATGAGAACCGGCTCGCCGGGTGACGGCTTGGTGAAATTGTTGTTGTTCGAATTGAGGACGATCTTGTCGCCGGTCAGCTGGACGCGGGCGCGATAGGCGTTGTGCCATGCCCCCGAGCGCTTGCCGGTCCGCGCATAGGTATCAAGATAGAACTCCCCAACGACGTGGCCGTCCTTGCGGTCGGTCACCTCGAAGGTGCGGACGTCCGGGTGGAAGACCGGTACGGTTCCGGTGTTCTCCTTGAAGTCGTAGCCGTAGAGCTCTCCGGCCGCCCAGAACATCCCGTTGAGGATGTTATCGAGCTGGAAATAGGGTTTTATCTCGTCCTGGCTAAGATCGAAGCGAGCCTTGCGGACCTTCTCCTGATAATAGCGATAGTCCCACGGCTCGATCGTGATCTTGTGGCCAAGCTTTTTCGCGAGCGCCTGCTGGTCGGCGACTTCTTCGTGGACGCGCGCGACGGCCGCCGGCCACACCCGCATCATCAGGTCCATCGCCCGCTGCGGCGTCTTGGCCATGGTGTCCTGCATCCGCCACTCGGCATGATTGGCGAAGCCGAGCAGCCTGGCGCGGTCGGCGCGGGTTTTCACGATCTTGGCGACCGTCTCGTTGGTATCGTTCGCGTCGCCATTGTCCCCGCGGTTCACGAACGCGCGCCAAACCTTCTCACGCAGCGCGCGGTTGTCGGCAAAAGTGAGGATGGGATCGACCGCCGAGCGCGTGTTGACGATCGCATATTGGCCGGCCGCAAGCTTGCGCTCCTTGCCGGCCGCGAGCGCCGCATTCTTCACATCCTGCGGAACGCCCTTCAGATCAGCCGAAGTCGCGGTGATGTACGTGCTTTCGTCCGCTAGGACCTTCTCGCTGAACGTCGAGAAAAGCGTCGCGAGCTCCTGGTTATAGGCTGACAGCTGCGTCTTCTGCTCGGGATTGAGGTTCGCGCCGTTGCGAACGAACGCATCATAGTAGCGCGTGACGAGCCGCTGCTGCTTCGGGTTTAGGGAAGCGCGCGCCTCGTAGACGGCCTTGATCCGCTGAAACAGTTGCGGATTGAGCGTGATTTCGTCGCTCGCGGCCTGGAGCTTCGGGCTCCATTCCTTGTCGACCGCCTGCACTTCGGGGGTCGCCAGGTTGCTCGACAGGACTCCGAACAGGGTCTGCACACGATCAAGCCGCCGACCGCCCTTTTCGATCGCTTCAATCGTGTTTGCGAAAGTCGGCGCTTCGGGGTTGCCGGCAATCGCCGAGAACTCACGGCGCTGCTCGTCGATGCCGAACTGGAAAGCCTCCGGAAAGAGCGACGCCTTTACCTTATCCCACGGCGGAACTCCGCCGTAAGGCCCGGTCCATTCCGCAAGCAATGGATTGTCGGGAACGGGAATGGGAACCGGAACAGGCTCGGCCACGGGCGCCGGTTCGGCAGCCGCCGTCGGTCCGGCATCGATTCCAGTGTAGCTATTGCCGCCGGCGCAGGCAGCAAGCGTGAGCACCGCCGTGCCCGCGAAAAGCAGATGTTTCATGAATCCCCCTTCAAGATCTCCGTCGGCAACTAATCGCAGCCGCCGCTTGAGCAAGCGCCCGTTCGACGAACGGCAAGGACGCAGCTTCAGAAATGCATGAACATCAGCAGCTTGACGTCGATCCCGAATCCGGCGGCCCTCTTGTCTTCGACGAAACGCGGGATGTCCGGGCGCGGCACCAAGTGGACGTTGATATCCTCATGCTCGTCGCCTCCGCCGGGCCCGATCCGGCGTACTCCATGAGCCCGGACCAAAGTAAATCCTTCGCTCAGCATGCCTGGCGAGGCGTAGAAATCGCCCAGCCGCTCAACTCGTTCGGCGGTGAAGCCGGTCTCCTCCTCAAGCTCCTTGATCGCTGTCGCTTCGACCGTGGCGTCCCTGTCGACGTCCCCTACCAGGCCAGCGGGCAGCTCGAGGCACCGGCAGCCCGTCGCGGCGCGCGGCTGGTCGACCAAAATGGTTTTGCCCTCGAACTCGGCGACGACAACGACGGCGCGAATATCGTTCGTGCGCGATGCGAATTCCCATTTCCCCTTCTTGATCGCACGCACGAATTTACCCGCCCACATGACCTCGGCCGGCGCATCGTCATCTAGGCTCATAGTTCGATCAGCTTGTCGGGAATTTCGTTGGTATCTGTAACGGAGCGCGGGAAATGCTCGGCAAGCACTTTGCCGACTTCCCCAATGGCGGCGACCATCCCCTCCGCGACGCGGTCCTGCTTCACCTCAATGAGGAGAGCCTCCATCGCATCGCCCCATGTGCCGGCGTCTGTGACCTTCGCGATAGCCTCGTCAGCCACGATTTCCGCGCGACGCTCTGCCATGGACAGGTAGATCAGGATGCCTGTGCGGCCAATCGTGCGGCGCTCTGCAGCCGCCTTGAAGACGGCAATTGCGCGCCTCCGCACGCGTCGCTGCTTGGTCGCGCCTGGCGTCAGCGCCAGGCGCAAAGGCATCCACCTGAGGATCAGAAGCGCGACCGTGAACTTTAGCGCCGCGAAAACCAGGAGCAGCGTCAGCAGCTGTCCGAGAGGAGGGTCGGGCTGCCAGCCGCCAAGAAAGAAATCATACCACCACACCAATGCGGTCGGGCGCCACGCTGCCCAGGCAAGTACCGCGAACAGCGGGATCAGAGCCCAATGCAGGGCGACATCGTGGTACGGATCGCTGATCGGCGTGGTAACGGCCACGATCTCACCGTCGCTATTCGCTTCTGCTGCGGCGATCGCAGTACTGACCTTGTCGTGATCGGCATCCGACAGCTGCTTCACCACGAGCCAGACGCTCCGCCGCCGCCGAACGAGCCGCCGCCAAATCCACCGAACGAGCCACCTCCGCCGCCGCCCCAGCTGCCACCGCCGCCGCCCCAAGAACCTCCGCCGCCTGAGCCAGGTCCCCACAAGATAATGGGTCCGCCCCAACCGCGCCGACGGCGATGGCGGCGGCCGCCGGCCCGACGCGCGAACATGCTGATCATGAACAGGATGATGATCATCCAGAAAATAACCGGCAATATGCCCGGGCTTTGGTCCCTTCGCGCCTGCTGCGCCTTGTCGGCCTGTGCCGCCCTCGCCTGAGCCTCGTTCGGCGGGAGGCTCATCTGCTTGATAATCGCATCCGCGCCGGCCTCGATCCCGCCGCCATAGTCGGGCGGATTCTGCTTGAAGTGCGGCAAGATCGCTTCGCGGATGATGATCCCCGACATCGCATCGGTCATGTAGCCGCCAGCACCGTAGCCCGTGGCGATGGAGACTTTACGCTCGTTGGGCGCGACAAGGAGGAGGACGCCATCGTCACCCTTCGCGCTTCCAAGCTTCCAGTCGCGACCTAGCCGGTATGCGTAATCGTCGACCGGATAACCTTCGAGGCTCTTGACGGTGGCGACCGCGAATGCGCGTCCGCTCTGCGCATAAAGCGCCTGGGCCTTCGATTTCAGGTCGATCACCTGCTCAGGACGCAGGATGCCAGCCTGGTCCACGACGGGCGAACCGTTGTTCTTTGGAAAAGTCTGCGCGGCGGCCGGTGCCGCCAGCGCCAGCAGCGCCAACCAAAGCAGCGCGAGGAGCTGTTTCAACTTAGCCGGCGTTGAAGTCGACCGTCGGCGCTTCCTGCGCCTTGGCCGACGCTGCGAAAGGCACCTTCGGCTTGGCGCCGTAGAAGATCTTCGCGCCGATCGCGTCCGGGAAGGTGCGGATGCGGGTGTTATAGGCCTGCACCGCCTCGTTATAGTCGCGGCGAGAGGCGTTGATGCGGTTCTCGGTGCCCTCGAGCTGGTCCTGAAGCGCCAGGAAGTTCTGATTCGATTTCAGATCGGGATAGGCTTCCTGAAGTCGCTGCAATGGGATGATCGCGCTCGACAGGCGGGCCTGAGCATTTTCGAATGCCTGAACCTTGGCCGGGTCGCTGAGATCGTCCGCGCTCAGCTTCACGCTCGTGGCACTGGCCCGCGCCTGGGTCACCTCGATCAGGACCGTCTTCTCCTGCTGGGCATAGCCTTTGACCGTGCTGACGAGGTTGGGGATGAGATCGGCGCGACGCTGGTAGTCCGCCTGCAAATTCCCCCAGGCGGCGTTGACCTGCTCCTCGGCCGTTGGGACCGAATTGAGCCCGCAGCCCGCGAGGCTGAATGCGGCGAGCGGTGCAACCAAACCAAAGCGGCGAAGTGCGGTCATCGTCCCCTCCGAAACATCATGTCGGGCGCATAACTAGAGAGACCGTCGTTTCGTTTCAATGGTGTCTTAGAACTACAACACAGCTGCGCAACAGCTTTAATTAGGCTAAGGCTGGACTGACGTTCGAAGGGGGGATCCATGCTGACGGAATTCCGGGACTTCATTGCCAAGGGAAATGTTCTCGACCTCGCAGTCGCCGTGATCATCGGCGCAGCTTTCGCGACCATCACGACCAGCCTTACGGGTGACATCATCATGCCGATGGTGGGCGCGATCTTCGGCGGCCTGGATTTCTCAAGCCACTTTACGTTGCTCGGCCCGATCCCGGATTCCTTCAAGGGCGACCCGGCCAGCTATGCCGACCTCAAGAAGGCCGGCGTCGCGGTGCTAGGCTGGGGCCAGTTCATCACGGTTCTGATCAACTTCCTGATCCTCGCCTTCATCATCTTCCTGCTTGTCCGCTGGGCGAACAAGATGACGAGGAAAGGGCCGGACGCGCCAGCAGGCCCCACCGAAGTCGAGCTGCTGGCGGAGATCCGGGACGAGCTGAAGCGGCGCTGAGCCTTACTTCGGGCGGCCGTTGATTCCGGCCGCTTTGCGCAGGTCATCACCATCCATGACGTAACCGTCGCTGACGACAGTCAGGACCCGGCGCAGCGCGCCGAGATCGTTCGCGACATCGCCGTCGACGAGCACCATGTCGGCTTCCTTGCCCACCGCGATCGAGCCTGTGCGCTTGTCTGCGCCGACCATGCGCGCCGGGACGATGGTTGCGGACTGGAGCGCTGCGGCCGGCGTGAATCCGGCATCGCGATAGAGCTCGATCTCACGAACCAGCTCCATGCCCTGGCCGTCCGTCCCGGCAACGATCGTCACTCCGGCGTTATGGAGCTCGCCGACGAGCTGAACGAGCTTGGCCCAGCTCTTCCGATAATCGTCACGCGTATAGCCCTTCACCAGTGGATGGCCGGCAGCCTTGAAGCTGCGGTCATAGACGGGCGAAAGGATGCCCATGTACGACGCATAAGCCGCGGCAGGCGTACCGCCGTCCGAAATCAGTGACGCTTCGAACGTGACCAAAGTCGGATCGATGATCGTGTGGCGCTTGGCGAGGTCCGCGTAAAAGGATTGCATCGCCGGGCTCTTGAGGTCCACGTCCTTGAAATATTTGGCTGGGCCCTCGAGGCGCTCGGCGGTGTTTGCCTTGTCGACGACTTCCTGCGGCATCGCCTGCATCGCGACGAAGTTGATATGCGTGATCTCGTCGTAGCCGGCCTTCACGGCGTCCCACGGTCGCATGTGCGCGGGGACGTGACCGTGAACGTGCATGCCGAGCTTGTGCGCTTCGGCGGCAGCGGCCGGGATCCAGTCCGGATTCATCGACGTGTAGAACTTGACGCCCCACAGACCTGCATCGTGGATCTTGTGAACGGCGGCGATAGCCTCCGCCTGGCTGGACACGATCTCCGCGCCCTGCGCAGCCAGCGGATCCTTCTTGTCGATGATCTGCGAGATCCAGGGCTCGCCCATCAACAGGTCGTGCGACTTCCAGCGCTTTGTCGCGTCGACTGCGCGGTCGATCTCCGTTCCGGGGCTGCGGAAGCTGGTGATGCCTTCCGCGACATTCATCAGCACGCTCCAGTCGTCACCGATATGGAGGTGGCTGTCCCACATTCCCGGCACGAGCGTCTTCCCCCGGCCGTCGATCACCTTGACGTTGGGGGGCGGAGCAATTGATCCGCCGTCGGCGACCGTCTTGATCTTGCCGTCCATCGCGAGAACCGCGCGGTCTGCGAGGAACTTGCCGGAATCCGCATCGAACAGCTGTACGTGGTCGAAAAGAACCGGAGCGCGGTTCGCGTCAGCCAGGAAGCGATGAGCGATGTCGCGGACAGCCTTCGCCGTCTCCGCATCCTGGAAGTCGTTCATGACTTTCAGATTGCCCTCATATCCAGCGGGCATCGTCGAGATATAGCTGACCTCCGCGAAATATTTGCCGTCCGTGTCGAGCCAAACCGGCGAAGGGGCAGGCGTAATGCCGCGTATCCACGCGAGCTGGACGGTCTTAGGTCCATTCGGCCCCTTGATTGACAGGGTCGAGGACTTCTCAAGCGTTACATGGCCGCTCGGATAGAGGTCCACGCCGGCGCTCCCGGCCTTCACGAGCTTATCGACGAGCGGCATGTTGGCCATATTCGTGCCGCCGGTAGCGAGATAGAATGCAGGCTTGGCCGGCAGTTCGCCGCTGTCCGCGGCGGCTTTCCAGACCGCTTTTCCGTCCGCCACGCCGAACGTTTCAGCCGCGTCCCCGCTCGGCGTGACGCCCCGGATGGCGATCGACGTCGGAACACCATCGGCGCCGAGCTTCATCACTTCATCGATCTCCGTGATCCAGCCGCGCAACGACTGCGAATAGCGCGAGGCGATGGAACCGTCGGGCTGCGTCCAGACCCATTGATCGCCGTGCTTCCCGGCGGCCGAGACGACGACGTAGTGGGTCGCGCCCGCTGGCGGATTGAGCAGTTGATCCTTCGGCGTAGGCTCGGCGAGAGAATGTGCGGAAGCACTGGCGAGCAGCATCGCGGCAAGCGTCGAACGCATTTTCATGAATGGAATCCCCCTTCGATCTGGCCGCACCATGGCGGCTCCGGCGCGATGCGCAATGCCCGCATCGACAAATCGGCAAACGGAGGTCGTGGAAGTCCGAGGGATTCTGTTGCCCGGCTCCCTCGGAGGCCGCTGGAATCCCCTTCTGTTGCCCGGTGGGGTCCAACCGCGCTTTAGCTTTGTAACTTCAGACCGTTAGGCCGTCAGTTACGCAGCAATAGCGAGCGCCTCGTTATCGTTGGCACTTGTGTGAATGAACCGTCACGGTGGCTCAATCCGATCGGCAATCAGGCCTTTATTGCACTCGTCGATCCTATTTCGCCCCCATCAGCAGCCGTCGAAACCCGTTCGAAGCGGCGGCTGGTGGTGGAGGCGCCGGGGTACTGCCCCCCGGGTCCGAAATGCCTATTCCACCCAACAATCTACCGACATAGCCGGTTGCCCGGCCTACCTAAGATAGGATTTTTGACCTGTAATCTCAAGGAAAGGGTCTGGAACCGACGCGCGTTCTGCTGGTATGGCCTTTTCAGGTAAAACCACCTCCAGGGGACAGAAGCTAATGAAATTGCGTGTTTTTGCTTTGGTCGGCACAACTGCACTGACTCTCGCCGCATGCAGCAGCAACAACGAGGACACGGTGAACAACGCTGAGATGAATCAGCCCGCAGCCGACCTGAATGCCCTCTCCAATGATGCTGCCACGGATGCCGCCAATGCCGAAGCCGAAGCGCTCGGCGCGCAGCAGCAGCAGCTCGAGCAGGAAAATGCGTCCGACAATACCGTCAATCCGGCCGACGCGGACGAGCAAAACGTCAGCGGGATGTAATTTCCCGATCGATTTGGATGATAAGCCGCCCAGGCGAATGCTCGGGCGGCTTTTTCTTTGAGATGGCCAGGCCTAACTGCGTCCCATGGCGGACGAGGCTATACCTGCGGCGACACTCATTCTCGTACGCGAATGCGTTGACGGTCCGCCTGAGCTTCTTCTCGTGGAACGGTCAGCCGGGATGGCGTTCGCGGCGGGCGCGCTCGTCTTTCCCGGGGGACGGATCGACAAAGCCGATCATGAACTTGCCAGCGACCACCCCGAAGGGGACGGCGCCATGATCGCGGCAATCCGCGAGACAATCGAAGAAACCGCAATTCCAGTCGGTTTGCGCCCGGTTCCAGAAGCGAACGACGCACTGCGGCTACAGGACGCGCTGGCAGCCGAACGCCCTTTCTCACAAGTCCTATTGGAAATGCGGCTTGAGCTCGATCTCACGCAGCTGGCCCCTTTCGCGAGATGGGTGCCGAAATTCCACGCGGTGCGTCGCTTCGACACGCTCTTCTTCATCGCGCAGGCTCCCGCTGGGGAATGGACGCCGCGCGTGATCGAGGGCGAATGCGCAGCCGCCTATTGGATGACCGCGTCGGAGGCACTGGAGCGCGAGACGCGACAGGAGGCGCAGCTGATTTTTCCGACGCGACGCAACCTCGAACGCCTCGCCCAGCATCTGAGCTTTGCCGAAATCGTCGCCGATGCGCACGCGCACCCAGTCGAGCCGATCACGCCGTGGGTCGAGGAACGGGAGGGCGAAAAGTTCGTCACTATCCCCGATCATCTCGGTTATCCGGTCACTCAGGAGGCGCTCGTTGGATTGTGGCGCGGGTGAGAGCGGGCCGAGTCGCTTCGCCATCAAAGAAAAAGGGGACCCGCCGCTAGGCGGATCCCCTCTGATACGAACTGGTCCGAAGACTTATTTCAGATGGTTCGAGAGGTGCTTGTTCATCTCGAACATGCTGACCCGGTCCTTGCCCCCGAAGACCTTCTTCAGCTTGTCATCAGCGAGGATTTCCCTCTTGTTTTGAGGGTTTTGCAGGTTGTTCTTGCGAATGTGGTCCCACACCTTCGAAACGACCTGGCTGCGGGGAAGCGGCGCACTGCCGCAGATCGCCGCGAGATCCGCCGAGGGTTGAACTGGGCGGGCCAGTCCGCCCCCTGCCTTACGACTGCCTTGTGCCATCACGGCCCTCCTGTTGTTCCTGTCTGTGGATAGAGCGCAAAGCCGCTCCCTTTGCAATGCCGTTGCAGAGGGAAATTCAGCGATCGGCCGCTCCAAACGGCACGACCCGGTTGTCGACGTCGTGGCCGATGTCCGCCCGGCCTCCGTAAGGGATGCCCGAGCGCACGCACCATTCCTCGACGATGGCGGATTCGTCGCGCCCGAAATCAGGGTCGTTGGAAGGTATATCGCCCACCCTGCCTAGGCGCAGCCGGGCCACCTTACGAACGTTGGGGCTGGCGGTCAGATGAAACATCGTCCGGTCGATCCGGTAGTGATGCTCGCTCACGTCCTCGATCAGCAGATCCACGCCTGCGAGATCGGGCTCCAGCACCGTTCCCAGCAAGGATCCGAGAACGGTGAGGTTGAACGCCATAGCGGGCATTTGCAGGGATGGCTCCAGGGCAGAGCTGTCGCGCTTCACGAACCAGTCCAGGGCGCGCGAGACCGCCGCCTCGCCCCCTTGCCGGACTGCATCCTGTGGCATTGGCCCCCACACGGCGCTGAGGCCCGCCTTCTGCAGCCCGGCGTGAAGGAAACCGGCATCGCTATACCCAAGATAGACCTTGTCGCGCGCTGCCGATGGGAGATCCGTCAGCGCTGCCTCGGCGATACGATTGGAGCCGTAACCTCCCCGGGCAAACCAAACAGCGTCTACCGCGGGGTCCGCCATCACCTCGCGAAGCGCCTCCAGTCGTGCTGAATCGGGTCCGGCGAAATGACCGTCTTCCAGGAAGCATTGCGGGTGGATTGCCAGCTCGCAGTCGCCGCGGTCGTCCGCGATTGCCAAGACGGCCTCGGCCGCTTCGCGTTTGAGGGTGCAGCTCGGGGCGACGACGGCGATCTTCACCGCCATTCCCTATTTGTGTTGCAGGCGTGCGCGCAATAGGGCCGCGCCAATGTTTGATTCACCAGTGTTCTTCAGCGGCATCGGCGGCAGCGGCATGCTTCCCCTTGCCAGCATCGTGCGTGCCGGCGGTGCGAAGGTCGCCGGCTCCGACCGCTCGCTCGATGCCGGCCGGACGCCGCACAAATTCGACTATCTGCGCTCGCTCGGGATTCAGCTCTTCCAGCAGGACGGTTCAGGTCTTGCGCCGGGGATGACTTTGGTCACCTCGGCCGCGGTCGAGGACACGGTCCCGGACGTCGTCAAGGCCCGCGAGCTCGGGCTCCAGCACCTGACCCGCCCGCAATTCCTCGCCCAGCTACTCAACTCCGCGCAGCGCAGCGTGGCGGTCGGCGGCACGAGCGGCAAGTCGACGGTCACGGGCATGATCGGCTGGATCCTTCACGCCTGCCACCGCCAGCCCACCGTGATGAACGGTGCCGTGATGAAGAATTTCGTGACGCCGTCCGCACCCTTCGCCAGCGCCCTGGTGGGCGATCCCGAGCTGTTCGTAAGCGAGGTCGACGAGAGCGACGGTTCAATCGCCCTGTATCAGCCCGAAGTCGCGGTCCTCACGAACATCAGCCTAGACCATAAGGAAATGGCCGAGCTTCGAAGCCTGTTCGGCGCGTTCGTCCTCCGGGCACGCAAGTCGGTGCTCAACCATGACGATCCGGAAGTTCGCGCCATTGCGGACGTCGTGCCCGCCGAAAAGCGGATCGCTTACGGCTTCGACAGCCCGGGAGCCGATCTGATGGGCAAGGATCTCCAGCTGCTTGCGGACGGCGTCTCCTTTGCCCTCGAGGCGGACGGCGAGCGCTACGACGTGCGGCTGCCTGTCCCCGGCCGCCACAATGCGTCCAACGCGCTGGCCGCGCTCGCTGCCACGAAGGCGCTCGGCGTGCGGCTGGAGGATTCCGTGGCTGCGCTGGGCCGGTTCGAAGGCTTGAAGCGACGCCTGGAAACGGTTGGCGTCGCCGGAGAGGTCACCGTCATCGATGACTTCGCGCATAATCCGGACAAGATCGACGCTTCGCTTTCAACGCTCCGGGCGCAGCCTGGACGATTGCTGATCATGTTCCAGCCGCACGGATACGGGCCGCTCGCGAAGATGGGCGACGAGCTTGCCGACAGCTTTGCCAAAGGGATGGCGCCCGGGGATCAGCTGTTCCTGCCCGACCCGGTCTATCAGGGCGGCACGGTGGAACGGAGCCGAGGTTCGGATTGGCTTGCGGCCCAGATTGCGGAACGGGGCGCGGCGGCGACGCATGTTCCGGAGCGACCGAAAATCGCCGACCTGCTGGTTTCGGAGGCCAAGCCCGGCGACCGCATCGTGATCATGGGAGCGCGCGACGACACGCTCATCGATTTCGCTGAGGACCTTGTGCACCGGCTTGGCGGACGGAACTGATCCGCGGCTCTAGCGTCGATTTCGCATGGCAAGGCCAGGATCGGTAACAGGCTGGAAACTAGATGCCGACGACCGCGAGCTGCTGCTGCGGCATTTCCCGCCCACATATGATGATGTCATCGCCGATCATGTGACATTGCGCCTGGGAGCGACCGCGCAGACTCCCCTACCCCGCAAACCCACCGCGCGCGTCGTGGGAATGGCGGACGACGGCCGCAGCCTGGAATGCCTGGTGGTCGAGCTCGATGGGACGACCGACCGGCCGGACGGTTCGACCTACCATATAACCTGGTCCCTAGGCGCGGGGCGGAATGCCCGGGAAAGCAACGACGTCTTGCGTGATCAGGGCTGGACGCCGGTCGATGAGTCGATCGCAATCGAATTGCAGCCGGCACGCTTCTGATGAAGCCGTCACAGCCGCGACTGTTCCTCGATTGCGACGGCGTACTCGCTGACTTCGATGAAGGCGCGCGGCAACCGCTGGGCGCGTCTCCGCGGCAGTTCGAAGTCAGGCACGGCCGCCGTGAGTTCTGGCGACGGATCGCAAAGGCCAGGAACTTCTATGGATCGCTGCCGGAGATGCACGACGCGCGACTGTTGTTCGACGCCGTCGAGCATCTAAAGCCGACAATCCTCACCGGCCTTCCGCTGGGTCGGTGGGCCGCGCCGCAAAAAGTCGAATGGGCCGCGGAGCATTTTCCCGGCGTTCCGATCATCACATGCATGGCGCGGGACAAGCACAGGCACATGCATCCCGGCGATGTCCTCGTGGACGATCGCGAAACCCACCGCGCGGCGTACGAGGCCCACGGTGTGGTCTTTGTGCATCACAAGAGTGCCGAGGACAGCCTCAGACAGCTCGGGAGGATCTATCCGTCGGTGAAAGCGCCGGAGAGCGCCTAGGCTTATGCCGCGGCCTTGAGGTCGACCTTCTCGACCCACTCGGGCCAGAACACCGGTTCGCGGCTCGACCAGCCCGGCGCGGTCGCCGCGCTCTCGCTGATCGACTGGAGCAAAATGCGCCGGCGATCGGGATGCAGGTGAGGAAGGGCCGCCGCAGCACAGAAAGCGGACGGAAGCCACGGGCGCGACGCCGCACCGATAAGCCGCTCGTACAGGAAGCGATAAGCTGCAAAATTCGGTAGCCGGTCCTGGCCAAGATCGAAAGCCGAGATGGTGATGAGCATGCCGATGAAGGGGTCGATCATGTCGAGACCGCTGTCATCCGGCACCTGCAGCCGAAGGTGATCGAGCTGCTTGTAAAGGCGAGCCTGGGCGCGGATCGAGGCTGCTTCACCCTCGTCGCGGGCCCAGCATTCGATCGGGTCGCGGCGACCATATGCAACATCGAGCGACCGGCGGATGTAGCGCTGCGTAGCCTTCGGGAAGCTCGCGAACTCCTTCATCTCCGAGATCAGCATCGCGCCGCTTGCCGGCTGGCTGGTCCGCGTAATCATGAACCCGACTCCTTTTGCCCGAGTAGGATCATGCGGCTGATTTGGTTGCGTATTGCTTAACCACAGTCCCACCCCCCGTTCAGATTGAATCAGAGGGGAGTCATTGCGTCTAGGCCATAAATTAACCAGCGCCCTCAAAACTGTGGATTGTTGATTTATTGCAACGCCGAGGCGATTTAGTGACGGTGCCGTAACTTATTCTGGAAATCCGGATGACGGCACGGGTTCGTCGGAGCAGCCCGGTTGCGCTGCTGCCGGCGGATCCGACGCATCCATGGATTCATCGCTTCCGACATCGACCTTGGCATCAAGGTTGTCAGGATTCTTCTTGAGCCGCTGCTCGAGCTCGCGATCGGGCTCGGCCGAAGTTACCGGCGGCGGCACGGTGTCAGACTTCTTGGGATCGCTCACCCGTTCCTCCAATGTGTTGCGGCTTTGAAACGAGCGGCATCGGGGCGCGTTCCGTGAGCCCCCCGTTCGACCGGCCGCGGTCATGTTTCTGCCAATGGGCAGGTGGAGGTTTGCGGGACCAAGTTTATGGTACAAGACAGCGCTGATGCGCATGCTTCCCCATCCTACGGTCGTTGAACACCGCCTGAACGATTGGCCGCTCGCGGTGAAATCGATCTTCGGCATGTGGTTCGTTTATTATCTCACCGTCGTCGCCCGGGCCTTCCTCACCGAAGACCCATGGACGATCATGGCGAACCGCCTGCTGACTGTATCGATCGGTGTGGCGCTGACGGCCGGCATCTATGTGGTGTTCGCGCTTTATGCGCGCGACACGAAGATCAAGCAGCGCATAGTCATCGGGGGAGTGGCGTCGTTCGTGGCGGCTGCCGCCCAGGCCGGGCTTCTGATCGCTGCGGACCGGTTCCTCGAAAAGCCCCAGGAGGAGATGCGCTTCATCTCACGCGAAGGCTATTCGATCGTCGAGACAGGCAACACGATGCGTCTGGAACGGCCGGGTCAGGCGCCCCTCGTCGTTACCTGGCCCAGGCTCAACCAACTGCATGGAAGCGATCAGTTCCGTTATGCGGCCGACTCCACCGTCACCTGGTTCTTCTTCTTTGCAGCCTGGACCGCCTTCTACATGGCGATGCTCGCGCAAGCGGAAGCGCTTAGGGTCGAGCGGCGCCTCGCTGTCGCGGAGAATGCTGCCCAGGTGGCGCAGGTCCGGGCGCTACGTTACCAGGTCAACCCGCATTTCCTCTTCAACACGCTCAATTCTCTGTCTTCGCTCGTCATGACGGGGCGGACCGATCGAGCGGAGACCATGTTGCTCGCGCTCTCGACCTTCTTCCGCACCAGCCTTTCGCTCGATCCGACCGCGGAGGTCACGCTGGCCGAGGAGATCGATCTCCAGCGCTTGTATCTCGATATCGAAAAAGCCCGCTTCCCCGACAGGCTGCATGTCGACATCAGAGTTCCCGAAGGGCTCGAACAAGCACGCCTACCCGCCCTCATCCTGCAACCGATTGTCGAGAACGCGATCAAATATGGCGTCTCGAAGAGTCGAAAGGCCGTCCTCATCGAGATCGAGGCTCGTCATCTCGGCGACGGCCGCATGGTCGTTGAGATCAGCAACCGCCTGAAGAACGGCGGCGAAATCGACCTTCCGACAGCGACCCATGAAGGGACCGGCGTTGGCCTGGCCAACGTATGCCAGCGCCTGGAAGCACGCTTCGGCAATCGCGCCAGTTGCCGCTACGGCCCGATTGCGGGTGGCGGATTCAAAGTATCGCTCACAACTCCAGTGGAAACCCATGCCCCCTGAATCGAAGCCGCTGCGCGTCCTGATTGCCGATGATGAACCGCTAGCGGCCGAAAGGCTGCAGCTGCTTCTCGCGCGCGCAGAAGGGGCGCAACTCGTCGGCACCGCCAGTGACGGGGATTCCGCGATCAACCTCACCGAAGCGCTGTCGCCTGACGTACTGCTGCTGGACATCGCGATGCCCGGCCTCGACGGAATTTCCGTCGCGCGAGCGCTAGCCGCGCAAAACCCTTCGCCGGCGGTGGTCTTCGTGACCGCTTTCGACCAGTTCGCGGTCGCCGCGTTCGAGGTTGAGGCCGTGGACTATCTGATGAAGCCGGTCGATCCCAACCGGCTGCAACGCGCCCTCGATCGCGCACAAGCCTATCTCCAGCAGCGCGTGAGCCAGCCGGCCCCGTCTGGCGGCTCGAAATGGCTGGAGGAATTCTGGGCATCGGACCTGTCAGGCCTCGTCCGCATTGCAGCGCGCGACGTCGACCGGGTATCTGCCGAGCGCGATTACATGCGTCTGCACGTGGGTCGCCGAAGCTGGCTGATCCACCATTCAATGGCGGCGCTGGAGGAAGGGCTGAACCCCGAGATCTTCGTCCGGCTTCATCGCTCGGCGATCGTTCGCAAGGACTTCATTGCGGGCTTCACGCGAAACCAGTCGGGTCGCTGGATTGCCAGGCTGGCGGACGGGACGGAGCAGCCGGTGGGCCGGCTCTATTCGGATCGCGTCCGCGCGATTGCCGGACGCTAGAAAATCAAACCGCCGCGGCTCCACGTAGAGCGCGCGGCGGTAGTCGACACCATCATCAGTGTGCCGAAACGGTAATACCCGCGGCGGCGCCGAGGACTTCGACGCTTCCCCGACGATAGTTGTCGATGGCAGCCTCGACAGCAGGCGCTGCGCGGGTGATCGCGTCCGAGGTGCAGACCCGATCTGCCCGCACGACCGCCAGATCGGGCGACATGCCGGCGGCGCACACGATGTCAGCGGCGTTGGACACCCGGCGCTTCAACTGCTGCTGGCCCGCAAGGCTGCTGAGGTTGATGCCGGAGTATGGCACGACGACGCTGTCCGAAGTTTGAGCGTGACTGACGGTCGGTAATACTAGGGCCGAAGCGGCGACCAGCGCGGCCATGGCCGGAAATGTCTTCAACATGACAGAACCTCCTGTTGCGACGCGGGGCGGCTGTAGTTGGAAGGGGACAATCCCCGCGTCGCAGGGTCCTTATGGCCGTCGCGGATGACGCGGTCGCGCTCGTGTCGATGACAGTTCGTAACTTGTCGGCTTGCGGACAAACGGCCCTTCGCCGACAGCTGAATCGACGAACGGGGGTCAGCTGGCGTTCAGGTTTTCCGGGATTTCCCTGATATTTCGATCGACCGCGGCGGTCACTGCAACGTCCATCGTCACATTGCCGACGGTGCGGAATATATCCGGGATCATTTCCACGGCGACGAGCAGCGCAAGCGGCGCGATGGGCGCGCCCAGGGCGAGCGCGATGGGAGCGATCGAGCTGATGAAGCTGACCTCTCCCGGAAGGCTGACGGCGCCATAGCTCATGACTGCGCCGACGGCCGTCGCTGCGATCATTTGCCCAAGTGTGGGCTGAAGACCGAGCCAATGAGCGACGTAAAAGGCGACCGCGACATTCATCGCCGGGCCGGTCGCACGAAAAAGAGCCACGGAGATCGGCAGGGTAACGTCGGCGACCTGTTCCCGAACGCCCATTTCGCGACAGGCCGAGAGCATGGCGGGGAGCGAGGCGAGCGAAGACCGGGTTGAGATCGCCACCGCCTGCGGCCCGAGGGTCGCACGTCCGAAAAGGCCCGGCGGCATGCGGCCGGCCAGGATCGCGAGCGGATAGGCCGTCAAGGTGACGAGGATGCCTACAATCGAGATGAGAACGATGTAGTGCCCAAGCCCCGCGAACGCCGCCGCGCCGGCCGCGGAGCCGACAGTGTAAGCAAGTGCGAACACGCCAAGCGGTGCAAGCCACAATACCCAGCCGATGATGACGAGCAGGGCGTCGGCAATCGCCTCGAACAGGCCGACCACGCTGCGCCGCCCTTCAGCGGAGATCTGGGCCAAGGCCAGAGCGAAAAGGACCGAGAAGACGACAAGCGGCAGGACGTCGCCGTTGACGGCGGCAGCAAAGACGTTGTCGGGGACGATCCCCTTGAAGAATTCGCCGATGCCGGGAAGCGGCGCCGATGCCTTCTGCTCGGCAGCGGTCAGCGCTGATTCAAGTCCTTCGGCCGTTCCCCGCGGCAAGGGGAAGACGCTGGTCAGGAAACGGATCATCAGTGCGCCGAAGGCAGCCGATGCCGTGCAGATGATCACGATCCAGAGGACGGAGCGGCCCGCGATGCGGCCCGCGCTGGCGGCTTCCCTGCCCCGCGCGATGCCGACGATCAGCAGCGCGACCACCAGCGGGATGACCGTCATCTTGAGGGCGTTGAGCCAGAGGCCGCCGACGAAAGTTGCAATGCGCACAAGGGTCTCGTGGACTCCGGGCGCGACATCTCCGAGCATCGCGCCGAGGGTCAGGCCGATGACGAGCGCGATCAGCGCGCCATAAACGCGCAGGCCGCGGCTACCCTTGCTCGCTCTGGTGGCCGCGGCTTTGGTCAACGGGGCTTTCTGAACTTGTAGACGAAGCGGTCAGTCTTTCCTCGGATCTTGGGGTCGAACACCAGCAGCGAATGATCGTCAGCGGCATTGCGGTACATGTCGCTTTGCCCTTCGAGCACGAAGCCCGCCTTTTCGAAATCCGCCTTCACGACAGCCGGATCGATACGATGCAGCTTGTCGACGACCGCCCGGGTGTCGCCGCCGGCATTCGCAACATGGTCGACAACACCGACGATGCCGCCGGGCTTCATCGCCGCATAGACCCTCTGGAGGAAGGAGGTCGGCTCCATGTGCTTCACGCCGAATTTCGCGTTCTCCCAATAGACGTCATGATAATCGAGGTTGATCAGCATGAAGTCCGCGAAGTTGGTGGGAAGCTCGGGCGCTTCGAACGGCGAGGCGACGATCGAAACGTTCGGGTTCTTCGATGCGAAGGCCTGGAAGGCCTCCTTGGCTTTATCGTCGTAGAATTGGGTGGGTTCCCACACCAGCACCTTGCCCGTCGGTCCGATGGCCGGGGCGGTGATCTCCGCCCAGTATCGGTTGCCGCCGAACATATCGAGCACAGTCATGCCCTGCTCGAGACCCAGGAACTTCAGCAGCTCCGCCGGCTTGCGGGATTCGTCCAGCTTCACATTATCGGCGCTCCGAGACTGTAACGCTACCGCGGAAGCAACCCCAGCAGGAGCTGCTGCGGTCGTCGGCGACAGTGGCGCGGAAGCAAGCGCGAGAATCAGTGCGAGAGATGCGAGCTTTGCCATCGAAACCCCCTTATGAATGCTCTGACGGGCTGCACAATATCCTTCGCGCACGGCAATCCGTCTTCGACGAACCTGCGCGCCCAGGCGATCAGGATTCCGCGGGTCGACGATCAGCCGAAGAGTGCTTGCCGCCGGTCCAGGCTCTCGGGCGGCCAGATTTGGCTGCTGTCGTAATAAGCTTCGACCGCAAGCGCCCCCTCAGGGAGCCGCACCCAGGGCAGCTTGGACCGCGTATAAATGTGGATGTCCGGTTCCACCTCACCGGGATGATCGAGCGTACCCACGCGGACGAAGCGCAGGACATCGTTCGCGCCGCCATAATTGCTCCAGAGCGCGACCTTGCAATCGGGGCAGCGCCAGACCTGCTGCCCACGCCCGCTCTCGCTCGGGGTCATGATCGGCTCGGGCGAGCCCTGGAGTAACTCGACCTGATCGCTTTCGATCAGCGCATTGATCGCAAATGCCGACCCGGTTTCGGTCTGACAGGATGTGCAATGGCAGCAGTGAACGAACATCGGGTCGCGATTGAGGCGATAGCGCACCGCGCCGCAGGCACAGCCGCCATCGCGCTTCATGCGGCCTTCCGTTCTGCCGAGATCGACGCGACCAGCTTGAGCGCTTCGTGGGCCGACAAGGCCGCACCTTCCTGCCAGGCGCCCTGGTAGCTCAGGTGCTCGCCCGCGAAGACGATGGGCCCCTCCGGTTTTAAAAGCTCCGCATAAGCCGCTCCGCGATCGGCGGGCGCGAACGGTCCCCCCGGCCAGTTCGGCGTCACCCCTTCCGACCAGCGCGTCAGCCTCCAATCGACGGTCACGCCCTTTGCCAAAAGGTGCGACTTGCCCGGATGCGACGCTTCCACCGACTCCCTACAGGCCTGGAACCTCTGCTCGTGGCTCAACGCAGAGAAGGCTTGCGGATTATCGGGTCGCGTAAACGCCAACACGTAGGAAGCGACCAGCACACCTTTGGGGCTTCCGATGCCGCTGGAAGGATACATGATCGTCTCGGTAATCCGGTCCGTCCAACCAAGGCCGCCGTAGATGTGATCGTCCGTCTCCCAGAAGCGAGGAGACTCGAACGCGACCTTGATCGGCTGGAAGTAATTGACCGCGCGGAAGGCCGCCTTCTTGGCCGGTGAGAAGTCGTTCGGCAGCCTCGCAAGAAGGTTCATCGGGATGGTGCAGACGCAATAGTCCGCTTCCGTCGCCTGCGTGCCCGGCCCGTGCTCTATCCGCACCCGGTCGCCCGTGCGGCGGATAGCGGTGATCGGGCTGCTCAGCCGCACGCTTGGCTTCACCTGCTCGTAAAGGGCGTGGGCAATCCGATCCATTCCGCCGACAGGCTGGAGCATCGTCGCCTGCATCTCGTGGATATGCTCGAAGATGTAAGGAAGCGTGATCGCCTGGTTCGGCAGCAATTCCTTCAGCGACAATGGCGGGACGGGCTGCGGCACCTGGTTGTACCCGCCGCCATCGACGGAATAGCCGGAAGAGCCGCCGGTCTGATACCGGCCTTCGCCGTTGAGTTGCGAGTAAGCCGCGAGGAATTGTCTGAACGCGGCGAGCTCGTCCTTCGGCATCTCCTGGTCGAGGGCATGTTTATCGATCGCCTTGGCCAGCAATTCGCCGACATGCCCGCGGATGTCGTTCACCATGCGGCGCTCCGGCTGGACCTTCCCGGCGAAATCCCAAGGCACATTCCGATTGCTGTTGACCCACACTTCCAGCGGAACGCCGAGCCGGTGGGCGTAACCGAGAATGCAGCGGTGCGTCGACGGGAGCCGCGCAGCGCCGGCATTGAAGTACAGGCCCTCGTCGAACGCGGCGCGCTGCAGCGGCCGGCCCATCTGCTCAACCGCATCGCCGCCACGGATGGTCCACACGCGACCGGCAACGCGATCGCGCGCCTCGAGGACCGTCACATCATAGCCGGCGCGCCGAAGCTCATATGCGGACACTAGGCCTGCGATCCCGGCACCGAGTATCACGACCGACTTGCCGCCGCCGCTGCCGCGCGGGAGCTCGAAATTCTCGGCGCCGGCCGGGGTTGCGACAGCCAGGCCGAGCGTTTCCATCGCGAGATAGGCAGCGCCAACCCCTCCGACGGCACCAATTCGCTCGAGCACCGCGCGCCGTGTGAGTCCCATTGCCCCTCCCCCGCTTTCGCTACGTTTTGGGTTCGATTTCAGCGGTAAACTGACAGCATTCTGCGGCTCGTCCCAGAAAAATCGTTTCGGAAGGCGCATCGCTGGGCCGGCTTATGCGTTCACCATGCGAGATCCTTTCAAACTCTCGGGAGATACGCATGAACGACAACGGCTCTGGCGCCATCAGCACGCTCAACACGCTGATCGCGACCACGATCGACAGCATCACCGGCTATGAGGACAGCGCCAAGAATATCGACAACGAGCGCTTCCGCGAGATCTTCCGCCAGCGCGCCAATGAGCGCCAGCAGGTCGTTCAGGAGCTGCGCGAGGAAGTACGCCGCCTGGGTGGCAACCCCGAGGACGACGGTTCTTTCCTGGGAAAGGCGCACCAGCGCTTTGAGGACCTGAAGGCCGCTGTCACGGGCCGTGACGAAAAGGCGATCATCAACGAGGTCGAGCGCGGCGAGGACTATCTCAAGGAGAAGTTCGAAACGGCGCTCGATAGCGACGAGCTGACCGGCGACAGCCGCAGCGTTGTGGAGCGGTGCTACCAGTCGGTGCGATCCGGCCACGACCAGATGAGCCAGCTGAAGCACGGCATGGAAGCCTAAAACATAAATCTCAGACCACCTCGACCATCGGGGTGGGGCGCGGGGCGGTTCCAAGGCCAGCGGGACCGCCCCGCTTGCTGTTCAGGCCCCGAACAGCAGCTTCACATATTGGCGGAAGAGCCGCGTCTGCTTGCCCATCAGCGTCTCGTCGCGCAGCGCCTTGGACTGAATGATCGCCCCCTCGACGACGACATTGAGATGATCGGCGATCTGCTCGACCTCGATGTCGAATCTCGGGGGGTAAGTAGCGACGATCTCGTCCACCCACCGGACGAACCGCACTCGCATCCGCTTTAGATAATCGACATTCATCTGCCGCACTTCGGCGTCGAACATGCGCTCCTGGTACGTCACTGTCGCGACCATGCAGCCGGGGTGCAAAGCCTCCATATCGTCCATCATCTGGGCGTATAGGTTCAGGAAAATCAGGAAACTCTGGAGCGGGTCGTCACTGAGCTCGCGCGCGCGCGATTCCAATGTGTCCAGGATGGATTCGTCCTCGGCGAGGAAGCGCTCGAACAGTTGACGCGCCAGATCGTTTTTGTCCCGGAAGTGATAGAAGAAACCGCTCTTGGTGATACCGGCGGCCTCTACCAGTTCCTCTATGGAGGTTGCCGCGAAGCCCTTCTGGACGATCGATCGATAGGCGAGATCCATGATCCGCTCACGGGTTCGTTCGCCCTTGGTCTTGGCCGCGGAATCCAACTGCACCGCAGGTCCAGTTTTCTCGATCAGCTTGTCGACCATGCGCCCTCGCTCAAACGTATGGGGAGTTCCAAGTTATACGAAACACACGCTTTTTCACAGGGAAGCGCTAACCAGACCACGTGCTTGCTAGAGATGCTATAGAAGCAAGCTGTATTTGCGTCCCCACACCTCATCGGGGGACTTATGATTGGTCTGTACCATTATATCGCGCTTGGGCTGTTCGCGGGATTTGCCGTGCTTGAGCTCATCGCCCGGGGCGGGAATTTTCCGGCCATTGCGCGCTGGCGCCTGAAAGGCGCTGGCTTCACTCTGCTTTACTTCGCGCTCGCCACGTACGCGCCGCTCTTTTGGGACGGTTGGCTGGGCGAGCACCGGCTGTTTGCTGCGGACACGCTGCCGCTCTGGGCGCAGATCGCGGGCGGTTTCCTCGCGATCGAGCTCGGCGTCTACGTATGGCACCGAACGATGCACAACACGCCATTCCTGTGGCGCTGGTTCCACCAGATGCACCACAGCGCCGAGCGCGTGGATATTTGGGGCGCCCTCTACTTCCATCCGTTCGACACGCTTGGCTTCACTTTGGTCGGCAGCCTCGCGCTGGTGCTCGGCTTCGGCGTGAGCGCAGAGGCGGCGATCGTCGTGAACCTGCTCGCGACATTTTACGGCATGTTCCAGCATGTGAATGTGCGCACGCCGCAGTGGCTCGGCTACATCATCCAGCGGCCGGAGAGCCACTCGCACCACCACGAACGAGGGGTGCACGCGCGCAATTATTCCGACCTTCCCTTGTGGGACATGCTGTTCGGCACCTTCCACAATCCGAAGCATTTCGCGCAGGAGGTGGGCTTCTACGAAGGAGGATCGAAGCGCGTTCCGGAAATGCTGCTGGGCAAGCTGATCGCCTGACGGTCGCGACCGGCCGCTAATAGCCCATCAGGGCGAGCACCTCGCGCCGGCTGCGCTCGTCCTCACGGAACGTCCCCATCATCCGGCTGGTGGTCATCATGACCCCCGGAGTGTTCACGCCGCGCGCAGTCATGCAGGCGTGCGTTGCCTCGATCACCACGGCGACGCCCTTGGGCTGCAAATGCTGCCAGATACAGTCGGCAACCTCTGCCGTCAGACGCTCCTGCACCTGCAGCCTCCGCGCAAAGCCGTGGAGGACGCGCGCTAGCTTGCTGATGCCGACAACCTTGTCGCGGGGCAGATAGGCAATCGACGCCTTGCCGATGATCGGCGCCATATGATGCTCGCAATGCGACTGGAACGGGATGTCCTTCAGAAGGACGATCTCGTCGTAACCGCCAACCTCCTCGAAGGTCCTGGCGAGGTGCCTGCACGGATCTTCCTCATATCCACGCGCATATTCGCGCCAGGCCTTGGCTACGCGTCGCGGGGTTTCGAGCAGCCCCTCGCGGTCGGGATCGTCACCGGCCCAGCGGATGAGCGTGCGAACCGCTTCGCTGACCTCAGCGGGTATCTCGACGGCTGGCCCCGCTTCGACCAGATCGCCGTCCTCAGGTTCGCCATGATCGTTGGGCGGGCTCATTGCGCGAGTTCCTTCGCAATATCTTCCGCCACTTCGGCGGCCTGCTCGCGAATATCAGGCACGGCGATGATCTCCCAATAGCGGCCTTTGGTGAGCGGCCCGAGCGCCCACAGGCGTTCGGCGCCCTCGGCGCGCGAATGACCGTCGACGAGCACGCCCATGCCTAGGTCATCCGGCTGGACGGCGCCGTCATCCAGCAGCCCGCGAAGCAACGGATCCTTCGTGCGATCGATCGCCTGGAGCGGACCCGTGCAATTGAACACATAGGCGAACCGTCGAGTCTCCTCACGTTCCGATCCCCGGCGACGGATCGTTACGTCGACGCCGTCATTTCGCGTCTCCGCTGAAACGATCCTGCCCGCGGCGACTGTCAGGAAACCGCCTGCGATCTGCTGAGCGATCATCTGGGCAACCTCCGGAGCGATGCGGTGGCGGTGCACGTCCCACCACGGCCTTCCATGCCGGAGGAAACGACGCTGCTGCTCGTTGGAAAGACTTTGCCAAAGCTGGTGGCTGTGCGGTCTTAGGCTGTCGACGGCCGCACGCCAGCCAACCTGCCCCGAGCGACGGCGCAGCCAGCGTGCAAGCGACCTCACATCGCCCGCGGGAACCGCATCGGCATCTACGGCGACAGGTTCGAAATCTGCGTGCGAGCGTGGAATTTGCCCGCGCCTGGATACAGCTACGATCGGACCGTCATGGCCGGCCGCTTCCAGCGAGAGCACGAGGTCGACCATCGTAAGGCCGGTCCCCACCAGCAAAGCGGCTCCTCCCGTCTCCGCAAGGTCCTCGATCGCGACATTCGCGCTTCGGCCCCACGGATTGGCAATGTACCGAGGTCCTGTTTTCGAAAATGCGGAGAGACGCGCCGGCTCCTGGTTTCCGATTGCCAAAACCAGCGCGATGGCTTCGACAGTCGAACCGTCGCTCAAGCTGATAAGCCATCGGTCGTTATGAGATGCCCTGGTAGCCGTGGCGTGCACCAGCTCCGTTTGGCCGCTCGAAACCGCTTCCTCGAGGATCTCACCCAGGTAGTCAGCGAACAGGCGACGCTGCGCGAAGCCCTGGCTGTCGCCGCCTCGATCTGAGAACCAGTCGGCAAAATGAGCGGGCTCGCCTGCAATGGCGCTCATGCCTTCGGCGCGGACGTTCAGCAGGTGCGCCGGCTGGGTCGTCGAATAGGCAACGCCGCGTCCCATCCGCCCGCTGCCCTCGATGAGAACCGACTTGATCGCGCGCCGTGCGAGCTGCGCGGCGAGGATCGTACCGGACGCGCCCCCGCCGACGATTGCTACCGGGACGGCACGATCAGATTTCGTAGTCAGGCCATGCCTCCGGATTTGCGGCCCCGGTCCGGCGCTTGATCATATGGTCGTGCATTCGCTCGACGGTCTTGCCCGCCGTCTGCGTGAACCAGCCAGGCACGATGGCATGCACGATGCACGCCGCTCCCGCCCCGATCAGTTCCGCGCCGATCTTGACGGCGCCTAGGCCGTGGCCGGCCCAGCTCATGCCGAGCGAACGCGGATGTTCTGTGAAGAGACGCTGCACTAGGCCCTTGGGCTCGGATTCGATGGTCTGATTTAGCGGCATGGCCCCTGTCGTCCCGAATTCATGGTGACCCCGACAGGATTCGAACCTGTGACCTACGGATTAGGAATCCGGCGCTCTATCCTGCTGAGCTACGGGGCCGTGAGCCGACGAATAGGGACAGTGAGCGCGGCGATCAATTCACCTGGCTCGGCGGAACCACCGGCAGCGGCAGTGGAGCGACCGGCACTCCCTCGTCGACCAGCGACCTGGCCTGCTCGAGGGTGGCATTGCCGTGAACCTGCTCGCTCTTGATCTCGCCGCTGTGCATCGCTCTCGCTGTCTCTGCGAACTTGTCGCCGACCCAGCGCGAGTCCCTCAGCATTTCGGACTGCATCGCAGCCAGCCTGGCAAGCGGGTCTGCTCCCTTGCGCGGCACGCGAGGCGCCATCGGGGCCTTTGCGATATTCGCCGACGAACAAACGGGGCAATGCACCAGTCCGCCGGCTCGCTGCTCTTCATAAGCCGCGTTGGAGCTGAACCAGGCCTCGAAGGTTTCCCCGCCGTCCAGGCATTGAAGGTCGAAGACGATCATAGCGTCACGGCGTCCGGGATCGGGCGCCGATGGTTAAGCGCGGGCACGCGCGATCGCACGTCGAGAATCCTTGCGAGGTCGATCTCAGCGAACCCCACGCCGATGGTCTCGCCCATGTCGAGCAGGACCTCGCCCCAGGGATCGACGACCAGCGAGTGACCGAAGGTCTGCCGCCCGTCGTCATGCCGTCCAGCCTGGGCCGCAGCGACAATGAACAGCCCAGCCTCGATCGCGCGCGCGCGCAAAAGGATGTGCCAGTGGGCACGGCCGGTCGGCACCGTAAATGCCGCAGGAACTGCGATCACGTCGGCATCGGCCTCGGCAATCCGCGCAAAAAGGGTCGGAAAGCGAAGGTCGTAGCAGATGGTGAGGCCGACCTTCCCGACAGGCGTTCCGTTCACCAGCACCGCGCCCGTGCCCGGCTGGTAGGTCGAGGACTCGCGCCAGCTCTCCCCGGTCGGCAAATCGACATCGAACAGGTGAATCTTGTCGTACCGAGCGCGCACCTGCCCGGTGCGGTCGATCACGTAACCCCGATTGGCCACCTTCCCATCATCAACGAGGACGGCGAGCGATCCGAGATGCAGCCAGATTGCATGCTCACGCGCGGCTTCGCAGCAGGCAGCGAGCACCGGGTCATCCTCTTCCGCGCGGAGGTTCTGGGCAGCACGAGCTGAATCCCGGTCGAGAAGGCCGGACATCTCCGGTGTGAAAAGCATCGTCGCTCCGCCGCGAGCGGCTTCGCCAATCGCCACGCCGAGGGCGCGGGCATTCGCTACCGGATCGATGCCGGTGTTCGACTGAAAGAGCGCGATTCGGGTCATTTCGAGATGAGATCGTCCAATCGGCCGTCACGCTCCAATGCCAAAAGGTCGTCGCAGCCTCCCACGTGATGCTCTCTGATGAAGATCTGGGGAACGGTTGTCCTGCCATTCGCACGTTGGATCATCGCGTCCCGCTCGTTGCCGCCATAGTCGACCGGGATCTCCTTATACTCCACACCCTTGCTCTCCAGCAGCTGCTTTGCGCGCCAGCAATAGGAGCAGAATGTCTTGGTGTAGATCTCGACAATCGACACGAAATTCCTCCTTCCGCCACCTAGTTGGGCATCAACGCATCAACTGTGAAGGACGCACCACGCGGGCCCAACTGACGAGTTCGACGCGCGCTGCGCCAGCGCGCATCAGCGCTCGCGCACATGCCTCCGCAGTGCTTCCGGTGGTCAGAACATCGTCGATGAGAACGACGGTCCTGCCTTCGACCCGGCTCTTGTTTCTCACCCGGAACGCTCCGGCGACGGCTCGGCGCCGCTGCGACGAACTCATGCCCTTCAAAGCTGGCGTTCGTCGTGTCCGCCGCAGGACAAATGGGTCGGCCGGCATTCCAAGCTTCCGCGACAGCTCGCTCGCGACGAGCGCGGATTGGTTGAAGCCCCGCGCCCAAAGCCTCGTGCGGTGAAGAGGCACGGGAACAAGCAATGGCGCTTCACCATCCGGTTTCACTAGAGGAGCCATGTAGCGCGCCATTGTCCGCGCAACGGCGACCTTGCGGCCATATTTAAGGCGGATCGCGAGACCGCTCGAAAGGTCGTCATAGGCGACCGCGGCCCGGGAGCGTGCGATGCGAGGCGGCTGTGCCAGGCACACGGCGCACTCCTCCCTCTCGGTTGACGCAAGAGGCCGCCCGCACGCGCGACAGCCGCTGTTCCCGAGGAATTCGACCTGCTTCCAGCAAGCGGTGCAGAAGCTGTGCGGGTCGGTGACAATGATCCCGCATGCAGGACACCGTGGCGGCAGCGCAAAGTCGAGCAGCGAATTTGCGCAAAAGCGGAGCCAGCCAGCAAGCATCGCTTCTCTTGTCGCCTGTCCGCGGCCATCGCACAAGCAGAGCGATGGCGATGCTTTTCGACACGGGATTGCGTGCGGCGAGGCGCGACCGGGCGGCGCGAATGCGATCCGATCGCTTCCTGCTTGAACGCGCGTTCGAAGACTGTCTCGAACGCATCGAGCTCGTGCCGCATCGATTCCAATCCGCCTTGCTTGTCGGTTGCCCGGATCGATCCTGGCCTCAAAGACTAGGTCAATTCGCGGCGGAAGTAGACGTGGCCGAACCGGGTGCTGCCTTTGCTGCAGCGACTGGCGCGTCACGGATCGTCGAGGATGAATGGACGCCGCCGCAAGCGCGCTACGACCTCATCCTCGCCCTTGGCACCTTGGACACCGTCAATGACCTTCCGCGCGCGTTGCGGCTTCTCCGCTCAGCCATGACGGCGGACGCTCTGCTGATCGGAGCCATCTCAGGGGGCGATACCCTGCCCCGGCTGCGCCGCGCCATGCAGGCGGCCGATGCGGTTGCCGGCGTTGCGAGTCCCCACGTCCATCCGCGTGTCGAAGCGTCCGCTGTTGCACCTCTGCTGGAAGTCGCGGGATTTGAACGGCCGGTGGTCGACGTCGACCGAGCCCAAGTGGCCTACGCTTCGCTTCTCGCGCTGGTCACCGACCTCAGGGCCATGGCCGCGACCAACATCCTCGTCGAACGCTCACGGTTACCGCTGGGACGCTCCGCATTCCGCGCCGCTAGTGCCTCTTTCGGCGCGCAGGACGCAGATCGCACTGTCGAGACGTTCGAGATCCTGCACTTTGCGGCATGGACGCCAAAACAGCACTGAGACGGCGTTAAGGATATCCTGCGGAAGAGTTGTTAACCTCGCCAGCGCTAAACCTGCCGCGTGGACGTGGACCAGAGGAGGGTGGCTTGGACGCTTCCCCAAAGACTTTTCGCAAGCTCTGCGCAGACAGGCGCGGGGCGACGGCGATAGAATACGGACTGATTGCCGCCCTCATCGTGGTTGCGATGATGGGTGGTCTCTCCGCATTGGGCGGCGGTGCCGCCGGCATGTGGGGCAAGCTGGGCAATACCGTATCGACGAATATGTGAAGGCGGCGCCGCCTCCTTTAGGCGCGTCGCGTGCCGTAAACGATTAGCTTTACCTTCTGGCCCGGCCTGAGGACGCCGTTCGGCGCCAGGCCATTTAGCGACAGGAATCGGTCGAGCTGATAATCGCGGTAAGCCATGCGGCTCGCCAGCGACTGAATGGTGTCGCCCGGTACCACCGTATGGACGTGAATGATGCGCGGCCGGATGGCGGCTGCCTCGGTCGGGGTGATTCGCCGCAGCGAGTTGATCATCGGCAGAAACGGCTGAATTCCGTAGCCGCCGGGCGTCAGCATGACAAAGTGGTACATGCGCTGCGGATCCCATTGATAGGCGACCACGCTCGCGTCCACGATTCCGGACGAAGTGTTCACGCGTGCGGTTGTGATGGCGACGGGCATGCCGTTGATCATCGTCCGCTGCGGAGGCGGCACGTTCAGCTGGATCTGTCCGCGTGTAAGGCCCTGGAACACCCGCATGATGTAACTTTCCAGCGGACCCTCGAACCGGCCACCGCTGAAAATCGCCTTTCCTGCCGATCCCGAGACGGTCACCGCATAAGTTCCGTTAGACATCAGGTAGCCCGGAGGCACGCGGAACTGGATGCGCAGATCGGGATGCGTGAATGTCGCCCCGTCGATGATCCCTTGCGCGGGATCGTCGTCCACGAAAATGCCCTCGATCTGGTTCAGGTACAGGTCGCGGTTCCGGACCCCGGTCCCGAGGCGGCCCGTCTGGCGCGCTTCGGCGAAGGCCCGCTGCGTCCGGTTCTCGCTGAGAGGGTGGGTGCTCGCCCACTCGGGCGTCTGACGGTTCGTGCGGCCCTGCAGGCGTGCCTCCAGGGAGCTCGCGCGCGTCAGTGCCGCCAGGATCCCCGGGCCCCCGGCCGGGTCATATCCTGCCTGAGTGATGTAGCGCATCGAGAGCGCATCGGCCTGATATTCCTGGTCGCGCGAGAAGCTCAGCGTCCTCATGCGTGAGGCCTGCTGCGCGCTCTGGGACATCATGCCTCCAAAGCCGCTATTGCCGAGCACCGCACCGACGATCTGGCCGAGGACGCCGTAGACGTTGGTCTGGCGCGCATATTGCTCGCGCAATTCCGCGTGGTTCGCGGCGATATGTGCAGTCTCATGTCCCAGCGCGAAAGCGAGCTGGGACTCGTCATCCATGAGGGTCAGCAGCTGCCGCGTAACGTAAACATAGCCGCCGGGCACCGACATCGCATTCTCGACCGCCGAGTTGAGCAAAGTGAAATGAAGTGCTTGGCCGGGATTCACGATACCCGTGAATGCGCCGACCCGTCGGCCGACCTGCTCCACGTAGGTCGCACGCGGGCCGGTCTCCGCTCCGCCAAGCTCCTGCACCAGCTCCGCATGTTGCCGCTGCGCTTCGGCGACATCGCGCGGATTGAGGTACCGCTGGCCCTGCGCGCTGCCCGCGACGGGAGCGACGATGACCGACGCAGCGGCAAGCAAGAATACGCTTCTACGCATGAATCAGATCTCCGAACGTCCCCGAAATAAGCGCCGGAAATTTGAACGGAGAATGACTGGACGGGTTCCTGTGGATGTTAGCCGATCGCCAGGAACTTCGCCCGACGCTGGTCCAGCAGCTCCTTTGGCCCCAGCGAGCAACAGCCGGCCAACTCCTCCACGATCGCCCCTTTAAGGGCGCCCACGGCGGACTCCGGATCACGATGAGCGCCTCCCAACGGCTCGGTGACGATACGGTCGACAACGCCAAGCGCCTGCAGGTCCGCGGCGGTGATCTTCATCGCTTCCGCAGCATCCGCCGCCTTGTCCGCCGTCCTCCAAAGGATCGATGCGCAACCCTCCGGCGAGATTACGGAATAGACGGCATGCTCGAACATCAGCACGCGATTGGCGGCCGCGATCGCGATTGCGCCGCCTGACCCCCCTTCGCCGACGATGACCGCGATCATCGGGACGTGAAGGCCCAAACACTGCTCGGTAGCTCGAGCGATCGCTTCCGCCTGACCCCGCTCCTCGGCCTGCACTCCGGGGAAGGCGCCCGGCGTGTCCACGAGGCTCACAACCGGCAAGCCGAACTGGTCCGCGAGCTGCATCAGCCGGATCGCCTTCCGATAACCTTCCGGCTTGGCCATCCCGAAATTGTGCTTGAGCCGGGACGCAGTGTCGTCGCCCTTCTCATGGCCGATCAGCATCACCCGGCGGCCATCGATCCGAGCCAGTCCGCCGATGATCGCAGGGTCGTCGGCGAACGCCCGATCGCCGGCCAGCGGCAGGAAGTCGTCCGCGATCCCGGCCACATAATCCTTGAAGTGCGGTCGCTCGGGATGGCGCGCTACCTGCGCCTTCTGCCAGGGCGACAGCTTCGCATATGTGTCACGCAGGAGCTTCGACGCTTTCGCCTCGAGGCGGCCGACCTCGGCATCGATATCGATGTCCTCGGAACTGTTTGCGGTCTCCTTCAGCTCGGCGACGCGCGTCTCCAGCTCGGCGATCGGCTTCTCGAAGTCGAGGTAAGTCAGCATTGGCCGCGGGGCCTAGGCTGAAGCTGCGGCAGAGGTCAACGACCGCGCGTCGCAAGAGGATGACGAGCGTTCACCAATTCGACCAGCCGCGAACTGTCCACGTGCGTATAGATCTGGGTCGTTGCGATGTCGGCATGCCCCAGGAGCGACTGCAGCACCCGAAGGTCTGCGCCGCCCGACAGGAGGTGCGTCGCGAAGGCATGTCGCAAGACGTGGGGGCTCACGCGCTCGGGCGAAATTCCGGCATCGGCCGCCAGCTGGCGAACGATCTGGAAAAGCCGGACGCGGCTGAGATGGGTTTTCCCGCTCGGGAATAACCAAAGCGAGCCGGGCGGCGCCAGCTCCAGCCATTTGGCGACTGCCCCTTCGGCCCGCGAAGAGATTGGGACGAGCCGCTCCTTGCTGCCTTTTCCCCGAACCATCAGGAAGGGCTGTTCGGACCGGACGGCTCCGCGTGGAAGACCGACCAGCTCGCTCGCTCGCAGGCCCGAACCGTAAAGCAGCTCCAGCAACGCCAGGTTCCGAACAGCCGGCCCGTGCCCGCTCGACGCCCTCGCCTCGGCGCTTTCGAACATTCGCGCGACTTCATCCTCGTCGAGGATGCGAGGCAACGGCCGCTCGAACTTCGGACGCGGAAGCGCCTGCGACGGATCATCGCCGCGAAGCCCGTCGTCCACCAGGAAACCGTAGAAGCGTCTCAAGGCGGCTGCCCGTCGCGCGACGGTGGACGGAGAAAGCTCGGCCCATTTCTCGCCGAGTCCTGCCAGATCCGAGGGTCTCGCTGCGGAAACCGATCCGCCCAGGGACTCAGCCGCGCGCTCAAGGTCGTTGCGATAGGCGGCGAGCGTGTGCCTGGAACTACCCGCTTCGGCGGCAAGCATGTCGAGAAAACGATCGACCAGCGCTCGATCTTCGCCCGTCACGTTCGGGACAGGGCCTCCGCCGCAATCATTCGCGCCGTGAAGTCCTGATGCGTCGCCCTCAATGCGTCTAGCGCGTGGTAGAGGTGTGCGCCGGGGAGATGCTCGAACGTCGCCGTCTGGAATCCCGTCCCCGTAAGCACGATCACCGTGCCTGCCTGGCCCATTCGGGCCGCGCTATCGATCATGCGTGTCCACGCCGTTCGGCGCCCCAGGCCGAGCGCATAACGTCGGTTGAGGGAATTAGCTGACTGCTCGTTGATTCGGCCAAGGCCGAACAATCCGGCAACGATGAGCGAGCTGCGAATTTTTTCGGGGCTGTTGTCGCGGCCGATGAAGCCCGAGATCCGGCCGTAGCTCAGGTCGAGGCCCTTGGTATCCGGCGCTGCCAGTACCAGCATCGCCCAAGCACGATCGCCGTTCGTATCGTTCATCTGCCCGACGGCGTGCACCCAACGCGCAGCCGCGCGATCGTAACCGGCGGCCAGCATTGCAGAGATCAATTCGGGCGCATCGTCTTCCAGATCCGGGTCGGGGTCGATGCGAGCTGCGGCGCGGGCCACGAGCGCACGGATACCCTCCTTCTGCAGCCCGCTTTGTTCCTTGCCCAGCAAATGACGGATCGCGGCAAGCCGTGCGTCGCGGTCCTTGCCCACGAACGCCTGGCGCAGCTGCCAGGCGTCGGTTTCCGGCAAGTCGCTGGGGTCCGTTGAATCGTAAATGGCGGAATAAAGGTCGACCAGGGACTGCGACGACAGCACGCCAAGCCCGCCGGCAATCAGGGCCGAATCGAGTCGCTGAGAGGCGGAAAGCAGCGGCGCCCGTGCCTGATACGCCCGGAGGCGGGGAGCGGCCGCTTGCAGGAGCCTGTTCGGGATCGCCATCCCCGTCGCCGTAGCCAATCCAAATCGCCACGCCGTGAGCTGATCGACCGGGTCCCACTCTATTGTGACCGCGCGCGCGGTGTTCGCGCCGGCTCCCACGACCTTGTCTGCCAGCGTCAGGTCGATGCCGCCGACACGGCCATGACGCCGAGCTTCGTCGATCTGCGCGGCGGCGCTTTCGGGTTCTCCACCAAGCGACGAGCACATGGCGTTCACGAGCTGGCGAATGCGCGTCTCATATTTGCGGATGCCATCCTCAATCGGACAGAGAGCGGGGACGTCGGCGCTGGCAAGCGCCCCTTGCACCGCGACCTGGACCATTTTTGGCGTGAACTTGTCGGTATCGACGCCGGAAATCAGCATTTGACCTGCATCGGCCTCGCCCATCCGGAGGAGGAGCCACGCGCGCTCGCCGGCCCAATCGACCGGGTTCACGTCGCGCGGTGCCCTCGCCTTCGTGAGAAGGGTCTGTCTAAGCGCGATATGCGCCCAGCGCGAGGCGATCGGCGTGTCCATCCGGCGCATGAGCGTCGAGAGGAACGCGCCGCTCGCGCCCCGCCAGGGATCGTCGCCAAGCCCTTCTTCAGCAGGATCGAGCACGCCGACGACCCACGGATCGCGCCGCGCGTTGGCCGGATATTCGACCGGGGGCGCCGGTGCAGGCAGATCGAGACTGGTCAACTCCTCGATCAGGCCTTCCATCGAAGGGGCATTCACATAACCGGGGCGAGGCACGTCCTTGCGGGGTCCGGTCGTCGAAGGCGACTGGCTCACAGGCTGTTGCGTGGGCGTCGGCGCCGATTGCGCTGGCTGAGCGGACTGCTGCGCTGCCGCGGGCAGCGCCAGGGCGATCGCCGTGCCCGCAATGAGCAGGGGCTTAGCTCGCATTGCCGCCTTGCTGAACGTCGACCTCGATGGTTCGGGCCGGAGTTTCATGAGGAACTGTCGACAGAAAATACAAACCGCCGATGACAACCACTGCGAGAAGGATAAGCACGATCAGTCGCGACATGGGATTCCGCTTGGCTAGAGGGCCTTTGGCGGCGCTTTTGCCGACCGCCAAAGCCGCTGTATAGCCCTTTGTCGTGAGTAACGGGGCGAACTTACGTGACTGACCTGCTTAAGCGGCTCGATCGGCCGATAGTGCTCGTGGGGCTGATGGGTGCGGGGAAGTCAACGGTCGGGCGCAGGCTCGCCAAGCGACTGGGATTACCTTTCATCGACAGCGATTCGGAGATCGAGGACGCCGTGGGACTTCCCTGGGGCGAGCTTTTCGAACGTTACGGCGAAGCCGATTATCGGGATGGGGAGCGGCGGCTCGTTGCGCGGCTCGTGGACGGCCAGGTTCGCGTCATCGCGACTGGAGGGGGCGTCTTCGTAGATCCACAAACTCGCCAGCTCTTGAAGGAACAAACGATAACGATCTGGCTGGACGCGCCGATCGAAATCCTCGCCGAGCGGACCGGAAGGCGCGACACGCGCCCGCTGCTCAAGAATGGCGACCGAAAAGACACGCTGGAGCGCATCGCGAACATCGAACGAGAAGCCTATTCGGAAGCCGCTCTTCACGTGAAGAGCGGAGACGGCGCTCACAGAGATGTCGTCGAAACCATCGTCCGTGAGCTTGAGCAGTATCTCGCAGGACGAACCGCCGCTTAAGCCGGGCCCGTAGCTTCCTCTACATCAGGCAGCGACCGATCCTCGCCGAATGAGCGGTCCCAACCGGCACGAATATCGCCAGTCGCGCTTTGCCGCTCCAGGCGTTCGCAATCGCGGGACCTGTATTCACGATCAACGCGATCCACTTCTTCCTTGGGAACACCGCTAGCCTTGAGCGCCGCTCTGCCCATGGCGACTGCGCTTTCGAAAAGTTCGCGCTCAGCAAAGGCCAGGTCGAGGCCCTCGAGATCGAGCAGGTGCAAGCGGTCAAACGCACGGACCATGACGGAGGCCTGGGGAAACGCCTCCAGGACTGCCCGCACGGCCGACCGGTTCATCTCCCCGCCTTCATTGTCATTGCACAAAGCGATGACCTTGGCGGTTTCGGCCCCCGCGGAGCGCAGCAGGTCCAGCCGAAGGCCGTCGCCGTAGTAGACCTTCGTCCCGAATTCCTCCGAGAGCTCGATCTGCGCCGGCTTCTTGTCGATAATTGTCACGCCGATCCGCTTGGCCTGGAGCATCTGCGCGACGGTCTGGCCGAAGCGACCATACCCCACCACGATCGCACTCGTGGCCGGTGAGAGCTCGGGTCCGTCGAGTCCGTCACCCCCGCGCTCCTCGCGCGCTTCGAGCCAGTCGGTCAGGCGCATCAAGAACGGAGTGGTCGCCATCGACAGCGTCACCACCGCGCTGAAGAGCGCCGCCGCCTCTCCGGTTATCAAGCGCGCCTCGGTCGCCTGAGCGAAAAGAACGAAGCCGAATTCGCCGGCCTGGCTCAGCAACAGACCGAGCCGGAAGCTGCGCGTCCATGAGCAGCTGAAGCCGCGGCTGAGGATAGTTATCAGCAGCGTCTTCGTCAGGATCACGCCGGCCGCGACACCCAGCACGAACAGCGGCCTGTCAGCGATCACCTGCAGGTTCAGCGCCATGCCGACGGACAGGAAGAAGAGGCCGAGCAGGATCGAGCGGAACGGCTCGACATCGCTTTCGAGCTCGTGGCGGTAGGGGGATTCGGCGAGCATCACGCCGGCGACGAAGGCCCCGAGAGCGACCGAAAGGCCGAGCGCCTGCATCACGGCGGAAGCGCCGACGACGGTGAAGAGTCCCGCCACGACGAACAACTCCCGCTCTCCCAGCCTGCCGACGAGGCGGAAGAGAGGATTGAGCACCCATCGTCCCACGAGGACTAGGCCGATCACCGCCAGGACCGTGTAGAGCGCAAAGGTCCAGCCGGTCGGCGCCGCCGGATCGGGCGGCACGCGCGACATCGCGGCGATGATGGTGATCATCGGAACGATCGACAGATCCTGGAACAGCAGGATCGAGAAAGCCCGCTCGCCTTGCGGCGTGTTGAGCTCATTGTCCGATCTCAGCATCGGCAGGACCTGGGCTGTCGAGGACAGGCCCAGCGGGAGGCCTATCGCCAGCGCTGCTTCCGGCGAGATCCCCAGCGCCACGTAAAGCAGCAGGCTGATCGCCAGCCCGCAAAGCACGACCTGCGCCGCGCCCAGCCCGAAGATATCCTTCCGGAGGCGCCAGAGTCGGCTGGGCTGCAGTTCCAGGCCGACGATGAACAGCAGGAGCGCGATGCCGATCTCGGTGATGCTGAGAAGCTGTTCCGGATCGCGGATGAGGCCCAGCAGCTGCGGCCCGATGAGCGCACCGGCGACGATATAGCCCAAGGTCGCGCCGAGCTTGAGCTGACGGAACAGGGTCACGAACAGCAGGGCGGCGCCGAGCATGATGGCGCCGCTTTGCAGCATGGCGGTCGCGACGTGCTCGGCCTGCGCGGGAGTCGTCAACGCGCGTCTTCCATTGCGGCCAGCAGCGCCCTGAACGGCAGGAGGATCGCGCCGTGGCGCGGCTGGCGCGTCCTTGCCGGCTCAAGCGCCATGAGCCCGGGCCAGTCGCCCGAATCTTCCCGATGGCCGCAAAGCCACCGGCTCACCGCAAGCATCGCATCGGCGACCTCGGCGTGACTGCGGCCGGTGGCGTGATGCTCGACCAGGGCGGCTGAGGCCTGACCGAAGGCGCAAGCCTGCACGGTTTGCGTTATCGCGAGGACCCGGCGATCCTCGTCGAGCTGGACGGTAAGGCTGATCTTGCTGCCGCAGGTCGCGGAGCGCACTTCCGCGCGGCCATCGGCGCGCTCCAGCTCGCGCGGCTCTTGCAGCGACGCCGCGAGCCGAAGGATCTCCGTCGTGTAGAGCGGGGGGGTCATTCCCTCCGCCATGTAGTGCCGGACGGCCCATCCTCCAAAATTACGCCTTGGGACTTGAGCTCGTCGCGGATCCGGTCCGCCGTCGCGAAGTCGCGCGCGCCCTTCGCTGCGGTGCGCTCGGCGATGCGCGCTTCGATCGCTTCCGCATCGCCACCGCCCTGGAACCATTCGTCTGGCGAGCCGCGGAGCAGGCCGAGCAGGCGAGCGCTCGCCTGGAGCGTCGCACCTTCGAGCGCGGACAGGCGCGAAAGCGCGAGAGGCGTGTTCAGATCGTCGCGCAATGCCTCGACGACGCCTTCGTCGATATTCCCGGCCTCACCGTCCCCAGCCGAGCGATACAGCCGATCCAGCGTGGCCTTGGCCTGTGCGACCAGTGTGTCCGTCCAGGGCAAGGGTTGGCGATAATGCGCGCTGAGAAGCGCGAGCCGCAGTGTTTCGCCTTTGTGCCCCTGTGCAAGCAGCTCCGCCGGCGTGATGATGTTGCCGAGCGACTTCGACATCTTCTCCGCGCCCATGTCGACGAAGCCGTTGTGGACCCAGTAGCGCGCGAGAGGCACTCCGCCGTGGGCGCACCGGCTTTGCGCCATCTCGTTCTCGTGATGCGGGAAGATGAGGTCGAGGCCGCCGCCGTGGATATCGATCGTCTCGCCGAGATGGCGCTCGATCATCGCCGAGCATTCGACGTGCCAGCCGGGGCGACCGCGCCCCCATGGGGAGTCCCAACCGATCACATCGTCGCCGCTGGGCTTCCACAGCACGAAATCGGCGGCGTCGCGCTTGTAGGGCGCCACTTCGACGCGGGCGCCGGCGAGCATCGCTTCGCGATCGCGGCGGCTGAGCTGGCCATATTCCTTCCACGAGAGGACGCTGAACAGCACGTGGCCCTGCGCCTCATAAGCATGGCCAAGCTCGATCAGACGCGCGATCATCGCCACCATCGCAGCGATCTCCTGCGTCGCATGCGGCGCGATGCTCGGCGGCTGGACGCCAAGCGCGCCCATGTCTTCGAGATAGAAGCGCTCGTAGCGCTCGGTGATCACCGAGGGATCGACGCCCTCTTTTTCAGCCGACGCGATGATCTTGTCGTCGACGTCGGTGACGTTGCGGGCATAGACGAGGCTCTTCTCGCCGAATTCATGGCGGATCAGGCGAGCAAGCGTGTCGAAGACGACCGCTGGCCTGGCGTTGCCGATGTGCGCGCGGCCGTAGACCGTCGGACCGCACACATACATGGTGATGCGCTGCTTGTTGAACGGCACGAACGGCCGCTTCTCGCGGGTCAGCGTATCGTGAAGGTAGATCATCCGTCCTCCCCAACCGGCCTGGGCTCCAAACGCCGTGCCTCTACCCAGTCGACGATCGCCCGGCCGCTGGCGTTGAGCAGCGGATAGGTGCGCGACTTGACCATCCACTCCGGCCGCTCCGCTTCAGGCCCGTAGACCATGTCGGTGGCCAGGTTCGCCAGCAGGAAGAACAGCGTCACGCCAAGCAATCCTTTGAGCGCGCCGAACCCTCCGCCCAGGACACGGTCGAACGGTCCCAGCAGGGAGTGGCGCCGGGTCTTGCCGCCGATGGATCTCGCAAGCAGCTTCACGATCAGGAAGCTGGGGACGAAAAGTACCGCGAACGCGAGGACGGCGGCTGCCGCCGATCCCATGTCCCAGCTGTTCATCAGCCCGGTCCATAGCTGGGAATGGAACAGCTTCAGCATCGCTATCGCCACAGCCCATGCGAAAAGCGAGAGCACCTCATGCACGAAGCCGCGCACGAAGCCCACTGCGGCCCCGCCGATCAGAAGCAGAAACACGAAGACGTCGAGGGCGGTCATCGACCTGCGGCTAGCTGGTTCTTTCATGCTTTGCGAGACCGGCATGGCCATTGCGCGGAGAGCATCCGGCACTAGTGATGGCCGTCATGCTCGGCTTCATGAGATTAGGGCGCAAGGCGGCCCCACAAGCATCGGCAAACGCGCCATCGGTGAAGGAGCCAGCTGCGGCGGTCAGCGGCGATCCGGTCATCTACGATTTCGGAATGAACAACGGCGACGATGTCGAATATTATCTCCTGAAGTGCGACCGGGTCGTTGCCGTCGAGGCCAATTCCGTCCTTTGCGAGCTGGCAAGCGAGCGCTTCGCCTGGGACATCAAGTCCGGACGCCTCACGATCCTCAACGTGGCCCTGTCTGATCGGGAATCAGCCGAACCGCTTACCTTTTACATTCACAAGACCAACCACGTGCTGAGCCAGTTGCCAGAGCCTGAGCCGGAGGTCCGCGACGAGTTCGAAGCGGTGCAAGTCCCCTGCCGGACGCCCGCAAGCATCGTCCAGGAGTTCGGCCCGGCCCACTATGTCAAAGTCGACATCGAGCATTACGACCTGCCGGTGTTGCGGGAGTTGTTCGCGGCCGGGATCTTTCCGCCTCAGATCTCGGCCGAATCCCATTCGGCCGGCGTTTTCGCCTGCCTGGTCGAGAACGGCTACACCAGGTTCGCGCTGGTGGACGGACAGACGGTGCCGGAAGTCTACGGCAACGCGATCATCCAGACCCTGAAAGGCGTCCGCCGCTTTTCATTCAAATATCATTCGGCGGGCCCGTTCGGCGACGACATCCGCGCGAATTGGCAGGACGCGAACGAGTTCCTGTACACGCTTGCCGAGGCGCGTCTCGGTTGGAAGGACATCCACGCGCGCCGAGCTTGAGCTATCGGCCGAGAATCTGATCCACCAGTTCGCGCAGGTTTCCGAATTGCGCGAGCTTCAGCCCCTCGTCGCCCTTCATGGACCTGGGCGTCCAGGCCGTTTCGAATCCAAGCTTGGCCGATTCTTTCAGTCGCAGCCCCGCGTGAGCCACGGGCCGGACCTCGCCTGAAAGCGCGATCTCGCCCAACACGACGGCTTCCGTAGGCACTGGTCGTTCGGACAGCGCCGAAACCAGTGCTGCGGCCACGGCAAGGTCCGCAGCCGGATCGCTCAGCCGATAGCCGCCCGCCACGTTCAGATAGACTTCCGAGGTGCCGAAGCTGAGGCCGCATCGTGCTTCCAGTACCGCGAGGATCATCGCGAGACGACCGCTGTCCCAGCCGACGGCGGCTCGTCTGGGCGTGGCGCCGGTGGCGAGCCTGACGGTCAACGCCTGGATCTCGACCAATACCGGCCGCGAGCCCTCGATTGCGGGGAAGACGCTCGTCCCGCTGACCGGCTCGCCGCGATGCGTCAGGAACAGGGCCGACGGGTTTGGCACCTCGGTGAGCCCGGCGCCCTCCATGGCGAACACGCCGATCTCGTCGGTGCCGCCGAAGCGATTCTTCATTGCCCGAAGGATTCGATACTGGTGGCTGCGCTCGCCTTCGAAGCTCAGCACCGTATCGACCATATGTTCGAGCACGCGCGGACCGGCGATGGACCCGTCCTTCGTGACATGGCCGACGAGGACTAGGGCGGTGCCGCGTTCCTTGGCGAAACGGACCAGCTCCTGCGCCGAGGCGCGGACCTGGCTGACCGTCCCCGGGGCGCCTTCGATGAGGTCCGAATGCATCGTCTGAATGGAATCGATGATCAGGAGAGCCGGCGGCTCCCGGTCACCGACGGTCGTAAGAATGTCGCGGACCGACGTGGCCGCGGCCAACTGGACAGGCGCTCCACCGAGGCCCAGGCGAACCGCGCGCAGGCGCACTTGTTCGGCGGATTCCTCGCCCGAGACATAGACGACTCTTCGCCCTTCGCTCGCCAGGCGGGCCGCGACCTGCAGCAGGAGCGTCGACTTGCCGATCCCGGGGTCGCCCCCGACGAGCATCGCGGAGCCCGCCACGATGCCTCCCCCGATCGCGCGATCGAATTCCGCAAGGCCGCTCGGCAATCGGTCGGGCAGCGCCGCCGGCGTCTCGAGGCCTACCAGAGGGATCACGCGTCCCCCGCCCTGGAGATTATGCTTGGCCGAGAAAATGCTCGAGACTTCCGCCGTTTCCTGAATGAGCGTGTTCCATTCGGCGCAATCGGCGCATTGCCCCTGCCAGCGGCTGCTTACCGACCCGCAGGCCTGACAGACGTAACGTGATTTGGGCTTCGCCATGGCGGAACAATACACGAACAAATTCGCTGCGAAAGACGGAATCGCCCGCAAAGGAATAGCAGGGCAGACCAATGTGAGCTCGCTTGATATGGCGCGTGAGTGACAAGCCAGCTCGAACCATCCCAACACGATCGGCCATCTTCCGTTTTCAGGGGCCTGCTTGAAAGCGAAGCGACGGGCGGAATCCTGCTCATGGTCGCCGCCGCGTTCGCGCTTTTGGTCGCGAACTCCCCCATCGCACCCACATATTTCGCGACGCGCGACCTTCACTTTGGCGGACTGAGCCTGCTCCACTGGATCAACGACGCACTGATGGCGCTGTTCTTCCTGCTGGTAGGACTGGAGATCAAACGCGAGCTCGTTGACGGGCAGCTTTCGACCTGGCCGAAGCGCATCCTCCCGGGTCTCGGCGCGGCTGGCGGCATGGTCGTTCCTGCCGTGATCTACGTCGCCATGAACGCCGGGACCCCGCCGAACCTTCTCGGCTGGGCAATACCGACAGCGACCGACATTGCCTTTGCGCTCGGCGTCTTGCGCTTGTTGGGGCCCCGCGTGCCAGTGTCGCTCAAGGTTTTTCTTACTGCACTGGCGATCATCGATGATCTCGGCGCGGTCACGATTATCGCCTTCTTCTACACCGATCAGCTCGCACCGCTCTGGCTCGGGTTGGCGGCGCTGCTGCTGGTCGCGCTGTGGGGCATCAACCGCGCCGGGGTTATCAAACCTGCTCCCTATTTGGTTCTGGGAACAATCCTGTGGTTCGTCGTTCTCAACTCGGGAGTTCATGCAACCTTGGCAGGCGTTGCGCTGGCGATGACGATTCCGATGCGACGGTCGCCCGGCCGTCCCGACGACAGCGGCTCTCTCCTCCACCGTCTCGAACACGGGTTGCAACCCTGGGTGGCCTACCTCGTGCTGCCGATTTTTGCTTTCGCCAACGCCGGCGTGGACCTCCGAGGGATGAGTGCCAGCGCCGTTTTTTCTGATATTCCGTTGGGCATTGCCTTGGGTCTTTTCCTCGGCAAGCAATTGGGCATCTTCTCCCTCGCCTGGATTGCTGTTCGGACGGGCATCGCCGACTGCCCGCGGGACGCGAACTTCGTCCAACTCTACGGCGTAAGCGTCTTGTGCGGCGTGGGCTTCACCATGAGCCTGTTCATCGGCTTGCTCGCCTTCGCCGACGCACCGCACATTCAGGATGGCGTGAAGCTCGGAGTCCTCGTGGGCTCGATCTGCTCGGCTTTGCTCGGAAGCGCGGTCCTGATGCCGTGTGGGAAAATGTCCAAAGAACCCGTTGTCGCTGATCGCCCGCACGGCTAGGCGCGCCTCGTGAGCCTGTTCCCCGAACCGCTTAAGATCCCGGATTTCCGCGCTTTCTGGCTGGCAAGGCTGGCGACCACCGTCGCCCAGATGGCGATGGTCATTGTGATCGGTTGGCAGGTCTACGACATCGCCCGGCGAACGATGAACGTGCACGAGGCGGCTTTTCAGCTCGGCCTCATCGGCCTCGTCCAATTCGTACCGTTGTTCCTTCTGACGCCCATTAGCGGCTGGGCGGCGGACCGCCTTGACCGCCGGCATGTCGCGCGCGCCGTCATTGGGCTTGAGCTGATCTGCGCGCTCATCCTGTTCGTCGCGACCTGGACCGGCGCGATCAGCCTGCCGATCCTGTTCGGGATCGCGGCGTTGCTCGGCGTCGCGCGGGCGTTCGCCGGACCGGCGCTCGGCGCTCTCGCCCCCAATCTTGTTCCGCGCGAGCTTCTGCCCCGAGCGATCGCTTTAAGCTCGACGGCCTGGCAGACTGGGGCGATTGCAGGGCCTGCGATCGGCGGACTGGCCTACGACGCGGCTCATTACGCGCCCTACGCCATCAGCGCCGCCCTTTTCGCTTTCTCCGCCGCTTGTCTCTTCCTCATTGGCCCCGTCCCGCGCACCGTCATCGAGCCGGGCAAGCCGCTGCAGCGCATGGCCGAGGGCCTGCGTTACGTCGGCCACAATCGGCTCGTGCTGGGAGCGATCACGCTGGACCTCTTTGCGGTGCTCCTGGGAGGCGTCACCGCCATGCTTCCGCTCTACGCTCGGGACATCCTTTATGTCGGGGCGCAGGGGTTGGGCCCGCTTCGCGCGGCGCCTGCATTGGGCGCGACCCTTACCGCCATCCTTTTCTCGATTTATCCGCTTAAGACGAATGTGGGCGTGAAGATGCTCGCGGCAGTCGTGGTCTTCGGCGCCGCGACCGCAATCTTCGGTATCTCTAAATCTTACCCGCTCTCACTTGCAATGTTAGCTTTGCTTGGAGCGGCGGACATGTTCTCTGTTTACATCCGCCAGTCGCTTATCCAGCTGCACACGCCCGACGAGATGCGAGGTCGCGTCGCGGCCGCCTCCACCCTGGCGATTTCCGCCTCGAACGAGCTGGGCGAGGCACGCAGCGGTTTCGCGGCATCCGCACTTGGACCGGTGATCGCCACCGTCGCCGGCGGCGTCGCCGCCGTGACGGTCACTCTGCTTTGGGCCTGGCTCTTCCCGGAATTGCGCCGCGCCAGGACGTTCGAGCCGCCCGACGAACCCCCGCCAAGCGAAGCCACGGTCGTGTCGGACGGCGTCTGAACGCTTGCAAATGGCGGTGAAGCGCACGATTTGCGCCCCGCACAACCAGAGGAGCTCGAAGCGCATGAAAGCCGGCAATATCCTCGAGACGATCGGCAACACCCCGCATGTGCGTCTCAACCGCTTGTTCGGCGATCGCGCGGAGGTTTGGATCAAGCAGGAGCGGGCCAATCCGGGGGGCTCGATCAAGGACCGTATCGCTCTTTCCATGGTCGAGGACGCGGAGCGCAGCGGGAAGCTGAAGCCGGGCGGCGTCATCGTCGAGCCGACGTCCGGCAACACGGGCATCGGCCTTGCGATGGTTGCTGCCGTGAAGGGTTACAAGCTCATCCTCGTCATGCCTGACAGCATGAGCATCGAACGCAGGCGCCTCATGCTGGCGTTCGGAGCGACGTTCGACCTCACTCCGCGCGAAAAGGGCATGAAGGGTGCGATCGCCCGGGCTGAGGAGATCGTCGCTTCCACCGAGGGGGCGTGGATGCCCCAGCAGTTCGAGAATCCCGCAAATCTGGAAGTTCACCGGCGCACGACCGCGCAAGAGATCTTGCGCGATTTCGCCGATTCTCCGCCCGATGCTCTGATCACCGGGGTCGGCACCGGGGGCCACATCACGGCCTGCGCGGAAGTGCTCAAGGGCGAATGGCCTGGCCTCAAGGTGTTCGCGGTCGAGCCGACATTGTCGCCGGTGCTTTCCGGCGGCGACCCCGGGCCTCACCCGATCCAGGGCATCGGCGCGGGCTTCGTTCCGGCGATCATGGATGTCGGGCTGCTCGATGGCGTGATCCAGGTCGATCCGAATGATGCCAAGGAAATGGCTCGTCGCGCCGCCCGGGAGGAAGGAATGCTCATCGGCATATCTTCCGGCGCCACCCTTGCGGCCATTTCGCAGAAGTTGCCGGAACTGGGCGATCGCGCCCGGGTCATCGGCTTCAACTACGACACTGGCGAGCGTTATCTGTCGGTTCCGGATTTCCTTCCCGAAGAAGCTTAAGGCCCCGCTAACCTCACTCGTTCGCCGACCGGTTAACTCCGGATCGGTTAAGACTCGCGCGGGCCGCCTACTCGATACGCGACCCGCGTTCGTATCGGTGTGGGGACAACATGCGAAGGTCACGGTTCGTCAGTTCTGTGCAGACTGCGGAAGCAGCCAAGCCGTCTCTCTGGGAAGCGCTGTGGTTCGATCTGCGGTCTCCGGAGACGAGCGATGATGTTGCTCTCTCGGAATGGCGCATCGGCGGCCTCGACCACGTCGCCTTCCTGCTGGGCGTGACGCACCTTCTCGTCGCGATTACCAGCGCCGTCCTCTCGCCATCGCTCTCTTACGCACAGTCGCTCGACAACCCGCTGATCCCTTCGGTTCTAGTGGTCGTGCTCGACGTCATGGCCGCCTCCGCCCTTCTGACGCGGGACCGGTTCAATCTGGCTCCGCACACCATCGTGCGATGCCTGTGCCTGTATATCGCGCTCGTCGGTCTGGCTTGGACGTGGTTTGGCCATGCGGTCGCGGACGATCGTTACGTGACAGCAATCGCCGCGGGCCCCATCGCGCTTTGCGCGGGCATCGCGATGGGCGCGATCGTCTCGATCAATTCGCCGCCCCTGGCGGTCGTCAATGCAATCGTCTCGGCAATCGCGGCGATCATGCTCGCGAGCTCCCCGCTGGTTCCGATCGGCGTGGAGATCATCGCACTCGTGCTCGTCTGTTACAGCGTCGCCAACGCCTCCGGCTTCATCGCGACAGGCCGCAAACGGCTGAGCCTCGAAGCGCACGCGCGCAAGGCGCAGCATTTTGTCGATGAGTTCGAGAACAGCGGCCGGGGCTGGTTCTGGGAAACCGACTCGCTCGGGACCCTCTCCTACGTGTCCAGGCAGCTGGCCGACGATTTCCAGTGCGAACCGGAAGAGCTGCTCGGTCGGAAGTTCACGGACCTTCTCTCCGTCGACAAGGGCACCGACGCCCTGGAAGAGGGCAAGACCCTGGGCTTCCACCTGTCCGCGCGCTTTCCCTTCTCCGATGTGGTCGTCCGTCCAGCCAGCGACGAGGACGTCCACTGGTCCCTTTCAGGCAATCCGGTGTTCGATGAGCGCGGCCGCTTCCTCGGCTTCCGAGGGATTGGCACGGACCTTACCGAGCAGCGGAAATCCGAACGGGAGATCACGCGGCTCGCCCGCTTCGATTCCCTGACCGGGCTGCCCAACCGCGCGATGATGCGCCAGACCTTGGAAGAAGCGCTTCGCAATGCGGCCCACCGTCAAAAGGGCTGCGCGATGTTCCTGATCGATCTCGATCGGTTCAAGAACGTGAACGACACTCTCGGCCACCCGATTGGCGACGCCTTGCTGCGCCAGGTCAGTGAGCGCCTGAAGTCGGTGATGGGCAATCATGGACAGGTCGGTCGTCTCGGCGGCGACGAATTCCAGGCCGTGCTCCCCGGTACGGTGGACATCGGGCTTCTGGAATCGCTCGCGCGGACGCTGATCGAACAGGTTTCGCGTCCCTACATGATCGAAGGCCATAAGGTGACGATCGGGGCATCGGTCGGCGTTGCCATCGGCGATCCCGGCCGTGCCTGCGCCGACGCCCTGGTTCGGAACGCCGACCTCGCGCTTTACGCCGCGAAGGCCGCGGGCCGAGGGAAGCATTGCTTCTACGAATCTTCGATGCATTCCGAGGCGGCCGAGCGGCAATTGCTCGAGAACGATCTTCGCCAAGCCATCGAGCGCGGCGAGCTCAGCGTGCACTATCAGCCGATCGTGCGCACCGCAGGCGAGGAAATCTCGGGCTTCGAGGCGTTGGTGCGCTGGCAACACCCGACGCGAGGTGCGATTTCGCCCGCCAAGTTCATCCCGCTTGCCGAAGAGGCAGGACTGATCGGTTCGATCGGCGAGTGGGTGCTGACGACTGCGTTGCAGGAAGCAGCTCACTGGCCAGACCACGTGCGCATCGCGGTCAACCTTTCACCTCTCCAGTTCAACGACCCGGGCGTCACGCAGATGGTTTCACGCCACCTCACAGAGACCGGCGTGCGGGCCGAGCGGCTTGAGCTCGAGATTACCGAAGGCGTGTTCCTCGCGGAGGGCGATACGACCGACGAGACTTTCGCCAAGCTCAAACAGATTGGCGTTCGCCTCTCCCTCGACGATTTCGGCACGGGCTACAGCTCCCTCGGCTATTTGAAGAAAGCGCCATTCGACAAGATCAAGATCGACCAGAGCTTCGTCAGAGGCGCGTCCTCCAGCACCAACCGCAACGCCGCGATCATCCGCGCGATCGTCACGCTTGCCGAAACCCTTGGCATGGACACCTGCGCCGAGGGGGTTGAGACTCATGATGACCTCCAGCTGATCCGGGAGCTCGGTGTCAGCATGGTGCAGGGATATATTTTCGGGCGGCCGAGCGAGTCAGAGACGGCCCGGAGCCTCGCCAATACCGTGACCGTCGAAGCCGACGGCTATCAGTGCATTCGCGAGCCGCGCCAGCGCCTGATGCGGCGAGCGGTCGCGATCATCGACGGCGACAGGACGGATCTGAAGCTGCGCAACATTTCTTCCATGGGCGCGCTTGCCGAATGCGACACACCGGTGATGCCGGGCGCGGAGCTTACGATCGATATCGTCGGCGTCGGGCCCGTGCGCGGCGTCGTCCGCTGGGCCCATACAGGTCAGTTCGGGGTGCAGTTCGGCGAGCGTTTCGACCTGGGCCGGCTGGCACCCAAGAAGCGGAACACCAACGACGTGACGATGCTGCGACCATGGTACGTCGACCAGCGGGAAGCCGGCTGAGCGGTCCCCTTACCGACTGGCCATGCGGCCCATCGCCGCCCTGTCCTTCCCGTAAAAATCGTCGAAATAGACAATGGACGATCCGCTCGGGACCGCTGTCAGATAAGTGATGTAAAGCGGCACCGGCGACGGCAGATTGACCTTCTGCTCCGCTCGCGCCCCCTGCGGGCTCGGCGCGCGACCGTTGAACAACCAGCGCGCGAGGCGACGCGCATCCTCAAGGCGCACGCAACCATTGCTCTGCAGCCGCGCCGCTTCCTCGATCTTCTCCTTCTCGGGCGTATCGTGAAGCCAGATGCCCTGCTCATTCGGGAACATGAACTTCATCTTGCCCATCGAATTGGCGGGGCCGGGCTTCTGGCGCAGGCGCACCTGTACCTTGCCGGCGACGACGTCGTGCCAGTTTACGGACATCGGGTCGATCACGCGTGCGTGATCGCTCCAGTCGGACATCAATTCGTAGCCTTTCTCGTTGAGATAGGCGCGCCCGCGCTTCACGACGTTAGGCGCGAGCCGGCGCGCGGTGATGTCGGAAGGCGAGTTCCAATAAGGGTTCAATGCCACGTAGCGGATGAAGGCATTCATCATCGGCGTCTGCGCGATAGGGTCTGGCCGACCAGCCACCACGCGCATCGAGTCCACGACCTGGCCGTTCTCGTACATGTAGAGACGCGCCGCCGGAGCATTGATGATCACATAGCGCTGCTTCCCCGGCGGAAGTGCGCGCGCCCGTTCGAGGTTGACTGTGAGCAAACGCCGCTCGGCTTCGGAACGGTACATCCGGCTCGCAAGCGCCTGACGCAGTTTGCCGTAGATCGGGTTCATCCAGCCGAGTTGCTGCACATAGTTGGCAAGGGAGGGCGCAGCTGCCGCATCGGCCAGGATCGACTGCGCAGACGGGGGGAGAGGCCGCAGCTCGCGATCGACATAGACCACTCCAACGTTGGGGTCGTGCCGGGTGTCACGCACATAAGCGACCAACGCCTGGCTCAGCATGGTCTCGGCGCGTTGTACCGCCGCCGGGTTGCCGGTCGACGCAGCCTGCACCGCCCTTTCAAGCCCGCGTGCATTGTAGCGGCGCGGGTTGAGATTGTCGGCCTGCGCCGTGCTGATGAGTTGGACGAGTTGCTGCGCCGCATCTCCCGATCCGGAGCGGAACCAGAGCGATGCGCCGTTCCGAGCAGCGTAGAATGAGGTCACATCGGCGTTCGCCCGCTCGGCACCATATGCTGGCGAAACGACAAGCGAGGCCGGCGCCGCGAGGAGGCCGGCCGCAGCGGTCAGAGCCAAGCCGCGGAACGCCTTGCGCGGCCAGGGGCCGCCCCGAATTTCACGCATCTAGTCGAACTCTCCCATGGTCTCGCCGGCGAATGCGCGCACAACGCGCGCACCCACGTTTAGGTTACAGCGAGGAGGCCAACATAATCCAGAGTGGCTGAACATGCGCCTAACCCCCGGCGAAAAGCCACGTGAGCTCAGGGGCTTGCACAAAAAAGCGCCGGGCGAATGCCCGGCGCTTCCCTTTCTTGCGGTGCCGTTAGTAACGGCGGGTGAGATCGACGTCCCTCACATAACCGCGGTAATCGACGGTGCAGCTGAACGACAGGTCGGGCTGGTAATTGTAGCCAAGCGCGCCGTAAGCGCCGACGCCATACGGGCCGTAATTATTGTAGGCATACCGACCGCTGCTTGCGAGGCCGCGCACGCGGACTGAGCTGCTGTGTGGCGTCACCGAAGTGATGCTTACAACGCGACCGGACATATTGGTCGGAAGTCCAACCATCGAGCCCAGGATGCTCGCGATGCTGGTGCGGTTAGCCAAGCGGTTCTGCACAGCCGCAGAACACTGCTGAGCAGCAGCATTAGTGTTCATGCCATAGGCACCATAAGCGCCGTAGCCGCTATAACCGTTATAGCCGTAGGGATTGCTATAACCGTAAGGGCTATAGCCATACTGGTAGTACTGAGCCGCGGCGGGAGCAGCAGCGGCAAGCGCTGCGAGGCCTGCGCCACCGGCGAGCATTTTCATCATCAGTTTCATGACTCGTTCCTCCTTCGACTGGAGTCTTCGAGAGTAAAACGCGCTCCCCCCGGCTGATGGGCTCTTAGTTCGTCGTGCGCGACATTCGACTCGTCGCAACAGCGTGAACGTAAGATAAATGGTAGGCAGCGCGCTTTACCCACGCGCTCGAGGGGTAATCGTCCGGGGGCGCGACCGCGATTCGAGCCGACGCGGCACAATATGTGCCCGTCTAAGTGGCTGCGATGTCAGGATTTCACCTGCGCGATCCACTCCAAAGCTGTTATGTTTGGCGCACTGGGGAGTGCAGCATGGACCACACATTCGCGATGAAATTGCGCAACGCAGCCGTCGGCGTCGGCCTCACGGTCGTAGTTATGGGGACCGCGCTCGCGGTAGCTTTTCTCTAGGCGCGTCGACCTAGGAAGCGGCCCGACAGCTGTAGAGGGCAATTGTCGGGCCGCCCTACACGCGTCCTCGGGGGATGAAGGGACGCTGCGGCGCGAACACGTCCTCTCCGCAGACGTTCCCGAACCTAATCTGCGTTAGCTCAGCCTAGAAGGCTTCCGCGGGCAACTTCATGATCGACTCTGCCCCAGCCTCTATCTTGCGCCGCAGGGCACCGGATGCGGACAGTTCCCGCTCGGCGAAGAACCGCGCTGTAATGAGCTTGGCCTGGTGAAATTCCTGGTCAACCGCTCCGCCGCTTAGCGCCTGAGAAGACGAGGCCGCCATCTTGAGCCACATCCAGCCCAGCGACACCAGGCCCATCAGATCCATGTAGGGATAGGCTCCCGCCCCGGCATTGTCGGGATCGGCCATGCCGTTCTGCGCGAGCCACATCGTCGCTGCCTGAAGATCGTCCACCGCCGGCTCAAGCGCAGCCGCGACACCCGCCGGATCGCCGGCCTGCTTCGCGTCTGCAATTTCGCGTCCGACAAGCTCCAGGAAGGTCTTGATCCCGCGACCGCCATCTTTCGGAAGCTTGCGGCCCACCAGGTCCATCGCCTGGATGCCGTTTGCGCCTTCGTAGATCTGGGTGATGCGGGCGTCGCGGACGAATTGCTCCATCCCATGCTCGCGAATGTAGCCGTGACCTCCGAAAATCTGCTGCGCCTCGACCGCCGTCTCGAACCCCTTGTCGGTCAGGTAGCCCTTGATCACCGGGGTAATCAGCCCGAGCAAATCGTCCGCCTGCTGACGTTCGTTTTCATCGGGCGAGCGACGCATGAGGTCGACCTGCAATGCGCCCCACAGGACGAGCGCCCTGCCCGCCTGGTTGTACGCGCGCGCTTCCATCAGCATCCGACGGACGTCGGGATGAACGAGCAGGACGTCTGCTTTGACTCCCTCTTCCCGCTCGTCCGCTTTGAGTGCCCGGCCTTGCCGCCGCTCCTTCGCGTAGGCGGCGGCGTTCTGGTAGGCGACCTCGCCTTGCGCCAGGCCCTGCAGGCCGACGCCGAGTCGCGCCGCGTTCATCATGATGAACATGGCGGCGAGACCCTTTTCCGCCTCCCCAACCAGCCAGCCCTTGGCGCCGTCGTAATTCATCACGCAGGTCGCGTTGCCGTGAATGCCCATCTTCTTTTCGAGGGCGCCGCATTCCAGCTTGTTGCGCTCGCCAATCGAACCATCGTCGTTGACCAGGAACTTCGGGACCACGAACAGGGATATGCCCTTCACGTTGTCGGGGGCTCCCGTAATTTTGGCGAGCACGAGATGGATGATGTTCTCGGCGAGGTCGTGCTCGCCGGAAGAGATAAAGATCTTGGTCCCGGTGATCGAATAGCTTCCGTCGTCGTTGGGCTCCGCCTTCGTCTTCAGCAGGCCGAGGTCCGTTCCGCAGTGCGGCTCCGTCAGGTTCATGGTCCCGGTCCAGCGTCCGGTGACCATCTTCGGGACATAAGTCTGCTTGAGCTCTTCGTTGGCCTTGATCAGCAGCGAGGCGATCGCACCGGCGGTCAGCCCCTGGTACATCTCGAAGCTGTGGTTGGCTGAGAGGATATATTCCGTGACGGCGGTACCGACGACCTGCGGCAGGTCCTGCCCGCCATATTCCTCCGGAGCTGTCAGCGTCGGCCAACCGGCCTCCACGAACTGCTTATAGGCTTCCTTGAACCCGGGCGGCGTCGTCACCGACCCGTCATCGTTTCGCTTGCAGCCATGCTCGTCGCCGACGCGGTTCAACGGCGCCAGCACTTCCGCGGCGAAGCGGCCAGCCTCATCGAGGATCGCTTCCACCAGATCCGGGGTGGCGTTCGCGAATCGCGGCAGGTTCGCGTAGCGCCCGATATCCAGCACCTCGTTGATGACGAATAAACTTTCGCGCACAGGCGCCGTGTACGTTGGCATTCACTTACCTCCGTGTCAGCAACTCCCCTATTCCGCCAGTCAACAACCGTCCAGCGGCTGTTCGGACGTGACGTGAATGCCTAAATAGGAGTCATGAAACGCATAATAGCCCTCGCCGCCGCCTCCTTGAGCATCGCATCGACCGAGGCATATGCCCAAACTGACACTGCCGTGCTGGCTGGCGGCTGCTTCTGGGGCATGGAAGCGGTCTTCGAGCATGTGAAAGGCGTCACCGACGTCGTTTCCGGCTATGCCGGGGGCTCGGCTCCCGATGCGAAATATGGGCGCGTGAGCTCCGAGACGACCGGTCACGCCGAGGCCGTGCGCATTAGCTACGACCCTTCGCGGATCAGCTATGGGCAGCTGCTGCAGATTTTCTTCACAGTCGCCCACGATCCGACCCAGGTGAACAGGCAAGGGCCCGACGTCGGACCGAGCTACCGGTCCGCGATCTTCCCGCAGAACGCCGGTCAGGAGCGGGCAGCGCGCACATTTCTTCAAAAGGTCGGCGCGAGCGGCGCCTACAAGAAGCCCATTGCTACAAAGATCGAGAAAGGCGGCTTCTTTCCCGCCGAGGCCGAGCATCAGGACTTCGCGCGGCGAAACCCAATGTATCCCTACATCCTCATCAACGATCGACCGAAAGTTTCGGCGCTAAGATCCCGTTTTCCAAGCCTTTTCAAAGCTTAAGCTGTTAAGATTTCACGCTTTATTCATCGCGGGGGCGACAAAGGGCCGGCCCCGCACTATATGACGCGCGAATGACGGGGGTGCCGCTCGCCAGGGCGCCTCTTGCCAATTCGGGCGGCCCGGAGAGCCTGATAATGCTGACGACCAACCCCTTCGACGACGACAAGCTGCGCGAGGAGTGCGGGATCTTCGGCATCTGGGGTGCCGAGAATGCTGCGAGCTTCGTCGCTCTCGGCTTGCACGCGCTTCAGCACCGCGGCCAGGAAGCCGCGGGAATTACGGTCTTCGACGGCAAGCATTTCCACTCGCACCGCGCGATGGGCCATGTCGCCGGGAACTTCGACCGCGACGACGTGATGCGGAAGCTGCCGGGCCGGACGGCGATCGGCCATGTCCGCTATTCCACGACGGGTGAAACCGCCCTGCGGAACGTGCAGCCCCTGTTCGCCGACCTTGCACAAGGGGGTTTCGCGGTCGCGCATAACGGCAATCTGTCGAATGCGATGAAGCTCCGCCGCACGCTCAATCGGCGCGGATCGATCTTCCAGTCCACCGGCGACACCGAGGTTATCATCCACCTCGTGGCCACCTCTGATCGGGGCAACAATCTCGACAAGCTGACCGATGCGCTGAAGCAGGTCGAAGGCGCTTATTCGCTGGTCGTCCTGACCGATGAAGGGCTCGTCGCGTGCCGCGACCCACTCGGCATTCGGCCGCTCGTCATGGGCAAGCTCGGCGAAGCGACGATCTTCGCGTCGGAAACCGTTGCCCTGGACGTCATCGGGGCCAGCTACCTGCGCGACGTCGAGCCGGGCGAGCTTGTGCTGGTCAACGATACCGGCATCCGCTCCTATCGACCGTTCGAAAAGGTCGCGCCGCGCCCGTGCATCTTCGAGCATGTCTATTTCTCGCGCCCGGACAGCATCGCCGAAGGGCAGTCCGTCTACGAGGTCCGCAAGAATATCGGTGCCGAGCTCGCCCGCGAAGCGCCCGTCGAAGCGGATTATGTGGTCCCCGTGCCGGACAGCGGCGTGCCCGCCGCGCTCGGCTACAGCCAGGCTTCCGCCATCCCGTTCGAGCTCGGGATCATCCGGTCGCACTATGTCGGCCGCACGTTCATCCAGCCTAGCCAGGAAGTTCGCCACCTGGGGGTCAAGCTCAAGCACAACGCCAATTCGGCACTGGTTCGCGGCAAGCGCATCGTCCTCGTCGACGATTCGATCGTCCGTGGCACGACCTCGGTGAAGCTCGTCCAGATGATGCGGGATGCAGGAGCGCGCGAAGTGCATATGCGCATCGCGTCCCCCCCGACGACGCACAGCTGTTTCTACGGCGTCGATACGCCGGAGCGCGCCAAGCTCCTCGCTGCGCAGATGAGCGTGGCGGCGATGGCCGACTACATCAATGCGGACAGCCTCGCCTTTATCTCCATCGAAGGACTCTATCGGGCGCTCGGCGAGGAACGGGACAACAATCAGCCGCAGCGTTGCGACGCTTGCTTCACGGGCAATTACCCGACGAGCCTTACCGATCTTACGGAGAAAGAGGGCGCGCCCTCGCTTTCGCTGGTAGCCAGCCGCTAAACGGCCCCCCATGACCGATTCGAGACCTCTTGAGGGCAAGCTCGCGCTCGTCACCGGCGCCAGCCGGGGCATTGGCGCCGCGACCGCAGAACAGCTGGCGGCCGCAGGTGCCCATGTCATCCTCGTAGCCCGCACTGCCGGCGCGCTGGAGCAGGTTGAGGAAAATATCCACGCAGCTGGAGGCAGCGCGACCATCGCGCCGCTCGACCTCACCGACGGTGATTCGATCGGAAAGCTTGCCAGCGCAGTCGCTCAGCGTTGGGAAAAATTGGACATAATGGTGCTGAACGCCGCGATGCTCGGCTCCCTCACGCCCGTGCAAGACATCGACCCCAAGGAATATTCGCGCGTCATCAGCCTGAACCTGCTCGCCAATCAGGCCCTCGTCGCCGCTTTCGACCCCTTGCTTAAGCGCGCCGAGCGCGCCGACGTGGTCGCCCTGACCTCGTCGGTCGGCACTGAGCCGCGAGCTTTCTGGGGCGCGTATGGCTCATCCAAAGCGGCGCTAGAAACCCTGCTCGGCACCTATGCCGACGAAACCTCGTATCTCGGCCGCTTGCGAGTTCACATTGTTGATCCCGGAGCGACGCGTACGCGCATGCGCCAGCTGGCATTCCCCGGGGAGGAACCGGAGAGCGTGAAGCCGCCGGAAGTAGTAGCCAAGGCTATTTTGGATCGAATTCTGACGGAAGCCGAGACGGGCAAGAAAGTCCGCGTCGAAGCATAAAAGCAAGGCTGCAGCGCCCGAGCACTGCAGCCCAGCTCAAATCCCTCGTGACCTTGCGAATCCTAGAACAGGATGACCAGGATGATGATCAAGAGGATCAGTCCACCGAGTCCAATATACATGGCTTTCCTCCTCGTGCTTGTGTCGGTGTGAACCGTTTCGCAGGCGAGTAGGTTCCGATATTCAGCGCTCCGATCGGACCCCTTCAGCGGCGCGTTCGCCCTTTAGCTCGATCTCGCCTTCGTCGAGCCCATCCCAATAATGGAGGCGCTGCGCATGGACCTTGATGAGGGTCAGCCCGGGCGTATCGATACCTTCCTTGAACCAGGCATCGAGGTCCTTGGTCCAATGCTCCTCGAAGCGGCCCTTGTCCTTGATGAGCTCCGCACTTCCTTCGATCGTAATGAAGAAGGGCTTCATGCCGAGCGCGCCCGACTTGCCCTGCAGGCTAAGGCCGACGTTCGCGTCTGACTGGATGTCGCGGATCGTGCCGGTGTCCTCGCACGTGAAAAAATAGGAATCGCCGTCGAATTCGACCTGACGATTGTTACTCATGGGCCGCGCGGCGATCTGCCCGGAGGCGGTCCGCGTCGACAGGATCGTGAAATCGATGTCGCGCATCTTCTCCGAAATATCTTCTAATTTGAGGTCCGCCATTTCGTTCGCTCCTGGATGGATGATCTGGCAGATCAACGCCGCGCCAGCTGTTGCGCTCCGGAATACGGACAAAGGTCGGTATCGGCTGCGAGCTAGGATTTGATCATCGTCACTTGCGCGACATCTATAACGCCGCCGCGGAAGCCGCCCTCGCAGTACATCAGGTAATAGCGCCAAAGATCGTGAAACCGCTCGCCGAACCCCTCGAGCTCACCGCGCGCCACGGCGAGATCATAGCGGATGCGCCATCGCTTGAGTGTCTCGGCATAGTCTTCGCCGAAGCTCTCACGGTCCTCCCACGACAGGCCGCGCTCCTGGGCCAATGACGCGAACCGCGGCTCATCGAGCAACATTCCGCCGGGGAAGATGTACGTCTGAATGAAGTCAGGATTGCGAGCGTAATGGTCGAAGAATTCGTGCTTGAATGAGATGAACTGCAGCGCTGCCTTTCCACCTGGTCTGAGGTTGCGCGCAATGCTGTCGAGATAGGCGCCCCACCAGCGCTCGCCGACTGCCTCGACCATCTCGACCGAGGCAATCGCGTCATACCGATCGTTTGTGTCGCGATAATCCTGCAGCCTGATTTCGATCTGCCCTGACAAGCCTGCAGCCGCTATCGTTTGTTCTGCCCAGGCTTTCTGTTCGGTCGAGAGCGTAAGACCGACAACGTGCGCTCCGCGAGCCGCGGCTTCGACGGCGAGACTGCCCCAGCCGCAGCCGACCTCGAGCAGCCGTTGGCCCGGCTTCAAGTTCAGGCGGTCGAGAAGCATCCCGATCTTGTGGCGTTGCGCGTCTTCCAGGCTCGCGTCCGGTGAGGGGAAGCGCGCGGCGCTGTACGTCATAGTCTGGTCGAGCCAGGCGGAGTAGAAGTCGTTTCCCAAGTCGTAGTGCGCGGCAATGTTCGCCCGGGCATTACGCGGCGCATTGTCCCTCAGCCGGTGAGCAATGGCATTGATCCAGCGGAACGGGCCCTTCGCCCGGCCGACATCGCCAAGCGGTCCGGCGTTCGACGAAAATAACTCAAAAATCGGCACGGGATCGACGCTGGTCCATTCGCCGAGCGTCCAGGCCTTGTACCAGCCGACCGAGCCGGACGTGGCGAGTCTGACCAGCGCGAGCCAGCTGTGCAGCTGCAGGTTGGCGGCAGGTCCGGCGCTTCGGAAGCCGAGGTCGCGGACGTTACCGTCGGGCAAGTGCATGTGGATGCCGCCGCGCTCAATCCCCTCTTCGATCCGGTCGAGCACATGCTCGAAAGCCGGGGCGAGGATACGCGCGACAGTTCCTCCGCCGGTGGCGAACCGGCGATCCGCATGCAGAAGATGCTCGCCGCGCGTGCTCATGGCAGCGCAGTTATGAATTCGACCGTTCTTTGTCGAGCGCCCTAGCAGCCGGGCCCACGAATGGGGACGACGGTTTGTCGGCCGAGACGCGAACGACGCCCCTGTCCGTAGCGAGCATCCCCGATTGTGACGGAAGCGGAGCAGCGGCTGCGCACCACGTCCGCCTCCGGAAGGATAGACCATTTGAGGAACTTGCGAAGTCCTTGATCACGCTGGATCGCCTCGCGGATAAAGGGGTCTGTCATATGCGTCGGCGTGCAGCTGCTAACGCCGCCAAAGCCACCGGAAAGCGGATCGTAGTGGCTGCGCCGGTAGCAGTCGCCCTCCTGCCAGACGAGGTCGCGGCGCCAGAAGGCGACCGGCGGCGGCGAAGCGAAGAGCGCTTCGACGGGCCGATTTCCTGCCCAGTGCCGTACCGCGGCATCGGCACGCTCCGTAATCCCGAGATTCAGGCCGATGTACAAAAGCGCGATCGCAATCGCCGCCTGCGGGATCCGTCGCCATTCCTTGCCATGCTGCTCGCGGCGCTTGGAGAACCCGATCGAAAGCGCGAGCAGCAGCCAGATCCAGATGTCGATGATGAACAGGCCATCAGCGTGGTACCAGGACTTGGACAAGGGCGAAAACAGCTGGACCGAATAGGTAGTCAGCAAGTCCAGAAGAGGGTGGGTGACGGCTCCTAGGTAACAAAGAGCGACCAGCCAGCCGATCCGCATCGGCAAGCCGCTCTTGAAGGTGGCGCCCTTGCTGAGTTGCCACCGATCGAGGAGCCACAATAACAGGGCCAGGACAGGCGGCATGACCAGCACGCCGCCGATGAGGCCGTGAGTAAAACCGCGATGCGTCGCCAGCGGGTCCCACGGCGCGCTTCCGAAGAAGACGTCGATGTCGGGCATGTTGGCGGCGAGGATGAGAGCGGCCAGGCCCTTGCGCGTCTGCGCCTTCAGGCCGGCCTGGCCCAGCACCCAGCCGGCCATCGAATGCGTGAGATTGTCCACTCAGGAATCGCGGTTCAGAGCTTGTGCGGTTCCTTCTCGACCATCCAGGTCTGACCCTTTGAGACCAGTTTCTGTAGGTCGGCGGTCTTACCCGATGCCGCAGCAGCATTCTGCTCGAGCACCGCGCTATCGAAGGTCGGGGCCGGGCTTTCGTAGATGACGCCCAATGCCATCGGGAAGCTGTCAGGCATGGCGATCAGCATGGCGGCGATGCCCTTGTTCTTGGGATCGTGAACGATGACAGCGGGGTCGTCGGCGCCGACCACCTTGAGCGCCAACCGCTCGGCGTCGAGCGCCAGGCCCTTCGTTCCGTTTGCGAAGAGCATCTTCTCCCCGGCCTTGAGCCAAAGCTGCTTTTCCTGGGCAACTTCGCGCTCAGTGAAGCTGGCGAAGACATCGTCGTTATAGACGACGCAATTCTGATAGATCTCGACGAAGCTCGCCCCGCGGTGCGCGTGGGCCGCCTTCAGCACGTCGGGAAGATTCTTGTGCACGTCGATGCCCCGCGCGACGAATCGTGCACCTGAGCCCAAGGCAAACATGCACGGAGTCACCGGGCGGTCGACGGAGCCGAAAGGCGTAGATGGAGAACGGGTGCCGACGCGGCTGGTCGGAGAATATTGGCCCTTGGTCAGTCCGTAGATCTCGTTGTTGAAGAGAAGGATCTGGCAATCGAGGTTACGGCGAAGCACGTGCATCGTGTGATTGCCGCCAATGCTCAGCGCATCGCCATCGCCAGTGATGATCCAGACGTCGAGCTCCGGATTGGCCAGCTTGATCCCCGTCGCGAAAGCGGGAGCGCGCCCGTGGATCGTGTGGAAGCCGTAGCTCGCCATGTAATAAGGAAAGCGGCTGGAGCAGCCGATACCCGAGACGAACACGGTCTTTTCACGCGCAACGCCTAGGTCCGGCATAGTGCGCTGCACCGCCTTCAGGACTGCATAATCGCCGCAACCGGGGCACCAGCGGACCTCCTGGTCGCTGGCCCAGTCCTTCGCGGTCGTGACGGTCGTCATTTCATTCATCAGAGATACCCACCCAGCCAGGCGATAAGCAAAACGACCACGATCAGCAGCATCACCATCGGGAAGACGTTGATCTGCTTCATCGATCGCATGCGCCAAAGTTCACAAAGCTCACTCCTCTACGCGCCCAGCGCCGCGTCAATCGCGGCTTCGATTTCGGCGATGCGGAACGGGTGCCCGGAGACCTTGGTCAACGGCTTTGCATCGACGAGATACTGGTCGCGGAGCACCGTCTTGAACTGGCCCATGTTCATCTCGGGCACGAGGATATGTTTGAAGCCCTTGAGCAGGACAGACATGTTTTTCGGCATCGGCCAGATGTGGCGGACATGGACGTGCGCAACGTCCTGGCCTTTCGCGAGCGCCCGCCGGACCGCCTGATGGATCGGACCGAAGGTCGAGCCCCAGCCGACGACGACCAGCTCCGCCCCCTCGCGGCCGAGGCAGACATCCTGATCGGGAATGCTGTCCGCCACGTTTGCCACCTTCTGATGGCGGGTTTCCGTCATCTTCTGGTGAGCGCCGGGACTATAGTCGATGTTGCCGGTACCCGGCTGCTTCTCAATTCCGCCAATGCGGTGCTCGAGGCCGGGCGTGCCGGGCTTGATCCACGGACGCGCAAGCTCGTCATTCCGGGCGTAGGGCATCACCCCCTCGCCTTCCGCAGGCTGCTTGTCGAAGAATGCCACCGGGAACGGCGCATATTCGCTCATGTCCGGCACTTTCCAAGGCTCCGCCGCATTGGCGATATAGCCGTCCGTCAGCAGCATGACCGGTGTCATGTAGCGAGTGGCGATGCGGCAGGCCTCGATCGCGCATTCGAATGCATCCGCCGGCGAGCGCGCCGCCACCACCGGCAAGGGTGAATCCGCGTTGCGGCCGTAGACGGCCTGGTAGAGGTCGGATTGTTCCGTCTTCGTTGGAAGGCCGGTCGACGGACCACCCCGCTGCGAATTGACCACGATCAAAGGAAGCTCGGTCATGATCGCCAGGCCAAGCGCCTCGGTCTTGAGAGCAATGCCTGGCCCGGACGATGAGGTGATGCCGAGTTGACCGGCGTAGCTCGCGCCGATCGCGGCGCAGATGGCCGCAATCTCGTCCTCTGCCTGGAAGGTCGTGATCCCGAACTCCTTCAGCCGCGCAAGATGATGCAGCAATGGGCTTGCCGGAGTGATCGGATAGGAACCGAAGAACATGCCGATCCCCGCCAACTGGCAACCGGCAACGAGCCCGAGGGCCAGCGCCTCCGCGCCGGTGACCGTTCGGTAGAGGCCAGGCTCGGCCGGGGCAGGCGCGATGTGGTGCTGTTTGAAAGGCGCTCCCATCTCGACCGTTTCGCCATAGGCATGGCCGGCATTCAGCGCCGCGACGTTCGCTTCGGCGAGCTCGGGAGCCTTCGCGAACTTCTGGTTCAGCCAGTCGACGATCGGCTGCCGGTCGCGATCGAACATCCAGAGCGCCAGTCCCAGGGTCCACATGTTCTTGCAGCGAAGGGCTTCCTTGTTGCCCAGCCCGAACGGCTTCACGGCATCGAGCGTCAGCTGCGAGATGTTGAAGTGGACCAGCTGCCACTTGGCCAGGCTCCCATCCTCCAGCGGATTTTGCTCGTATCCCGCCTTGGCGAGGTTGCGCGCGGTGAACTCGCCCTCATCGGCGATGATGAGGCCGCCTTCGCGCAGGCTGTCCACGTTCACCTTGAGCGCCGCAGGGTTCATGGCGATGAGCACATCCGGAGCGTCGCCAGCAGTATCGATAGCGGCCGAGCCGAAATTTATCTGGAAGGCGGAGACCCCAAAGGTGGTCCCCTGCGGTGCCCGGATTTCTGCCGGAAAATCGGGGAAGGTCGCTAAGTCGTTGCCCGCGAGCGCAGTCGACAGGGTGAACTGGCCGCCGGTAAGCTGCATGCCATCGCCGGAATCGCCCGCAAAGCGGACGACGACTGCTTCGGCCGGCGGATGCGCCGTCGCTTCTTTTTCGGTGAGGAGGTGGGTGGCTGTCGCCACAGGGAAATCCTTCACAAACGCTATAGTTTCGAGTTGCTACGTCTTTAGGCCTCTAAGGCCGATTTCGCCACCGTTTCGTCAGGCGAGCCAACAGCCATTGTTCGCGGCAGCGGCAAGTGCGATGCTCGCCGGGGGCAAAATGCCTAGACCCGCAACCTGGATTTGTCCGACTTGCTCAAATCGCCGACGCGCGCGGTTTTGCCCGCAATGCGGCGAAGAGCGGTTGCGCGCAAACGACCTCAGCGTGCGGCACCTTGCGAAACAGATCATGGCCGCCACGAGCTCCGTCGACGGCAAGCTGGTGCGGAGCTGGCGGATGTTGCTCACTCGGCCAGGGCAGCTGACGGCCGCTTACATCTGTGGCGAGAGACGCCGGTACATCACTCCGCTTGCGCTCTTCTTCATCGGCAACGCCCTGTTCGTGGCCGTGCAGTCGCTGACCGGAATCAACGTCCTGTCCTCACCGCTGGAATCCCATCTTCATTCGCAGGACTGGAGCTCATTCGTCCAAAGCCTCGTGCAGGCGCGGCTCACCGACCGCCAGCTTACGCTCGACGCTTACGCGCCGGTGTTCGACCGATCGGCAATCTTCAATGCCAAAGCGCTCATCATCCTGATGGCCCTCGCTTTTGCACTGTTGCCCGCAATCGTTTTCAGCGGACGGCAGCGGCGTGCCGGAGTGCACATCGTGTTCGCGCTGCATCTTTATGCTTTCGTCCTGGTCCTGCTGAGTGTCGCGGTGCTGCTTGCACAACTCGACGTTGCGGCAGGTGGTGGTGGGCTTCGGTCCGGACCCGTGGACAAGGTTCTTTCGCTGCTCAACCTGCTGGTATGCGGCGGATATACCGCTCTCGCGCTTCCGAGGGTCTATCGCACGTCGGGCTGGCGGAACTGGCTTGCAGCCGTGTTCCTGACGAGCGCCGTTGCAACCCTCTTCATCGGCTACCGCTTCGCCATATTCCTGATCACTTTCGCGACGACCTAAGGCCTCCTCATCGAGACGAAGCCGAGCTAAGGCGCTCGGCATGGCAACGGGCGAGAATGGCTACCGCCGCGGAGTCGGCGTCATGCTCCTCAATCGCGAGGGCAAGGTGTTCGTCGGCGCGCGCATCGATAATACGGACGAGGCCTGGCAGATGCCGCAAGGCGGAATCGACAAGGGCGAAGAGCCGTGGACGACCGCCAGGCGGGAGCTGGAAGAGGAAACGGGGATTCCGCCCCGTCTCGTCGAGCGCATCACGGAATGCCCCGAGCGGATGAAATACGACCTTCCGCCTGAGCTGCAGGGAAAGCTCTGGGGCGGGAAATGGCGCGGGCAGGATCAGGATTGGTTTCTGGCGCGCTTCCTCGGCGATGATAGCGACATCAATATCGCCACGGACGATCCGGAGTTTCGCGAATGGAAATGGATCGAGCCGGCGCAGCTGCCGGACCTGATCGTGCCGTTCAAACGCGAGCTCTACCGGCGGCTTCTTCGCGAGTTCGCCGATTATCTCTGATTAGCAGTGAAATAGCCGATCCCGCCGCCGACAATAGCGCCGACCAACGGTCCAACGAACGGAAGCGGAATGGCGATCACCGCGCCAATGGCGGCAGCAATGGCGGTTCGCTTTGCAAGCGGGTTTTCGAGCATCGTTCGCACTCCTTAGGTGTGTATTATATAACTAATACACGTGGATGTCCACGGGGAGAGTCGGCAAGCCTGTAAGTCCTTGCGATGAGGGTGTAAGCGAGTGCTACCCAACGCCTGAACAGGAGGCTTGCGATGAACCTGCTTCTCGCTGCTTCGGCCCTCGCTCTCGCTCCAATGGACACCGGGCATGCGCACGAACATTCGCCGCAGCTCGGGAAGCTCAGGTTCGAAACGTCCTGCAGCAAAGCCGCGCAAACGCAATTTGAGACTGGCCTGAGATGGCTCCATTCGTTCGAATATCAGGAGGCGGAACGCAGCTTCAGCCAAGCAGCGGCGACGGATCCGGCATGTGCGATCGCTTACTGGGGCGTGGCGATGAGCAATTACCATCCCTTGTGGGCGGCGCCGACGCCGGCCGAACTCGCGAAGGGTCAGGCCGCGATAGAAAAGGCGAAGGCAGCCGGAGCCAAGTCCCCGCGCGAGCGCGACTTCATTGCCGCGCTCGACACCTTCTATCGCGATGCAGGCCGGCTCGATCTGAAGACGCGCGCTTTCGCCTACTCCGATGCGATGGCGCGCCTTCGCGAACGATATGCCGATGACGACGAAGCGGCTGTCTTTTATGCGCTGTCGCTGATCGCGGCCGGGACGATGGACGGCGACAAGGCGTACCCAAGGCAAAAGCAGGCGGCGGCAATCCTGAATGGCGTGCTTGCGCGCAACCCCGATCATCCGGGGGTCGCCCATTATCTGATTCACAGCTTCGACTATCCGGCCCTTGCCGAGCTCGCACTGCCTGCGGCGCGCCGCTACGCGGCAATAGCGCCGGACTCGGCGCACGCTCAGCACATGCCGTCACACATATTCACGCGGCTCGGGCTGTGGGACGAAGCAATCAAATCTAACCTTGCCGCCGAAGCGGCGGCCAAGGCCCACGCCGCGGCGATGGGAATGGTTGGCGCGTGGGATCAGCAACTGCACGCAATGGATTATCTTGCCTACGCCTACCTGCAGACGGGGCAGGATCAGAAGGCAGAAAAGGTGTTCGACGACCTGGCGTCGATAAGCCAGGCCGACCCGCCGTCGCCGACCGTCGCATATGCAGCCACTGCAATTCCGGCGAGGCTGTCGCTGGAGCGCCGGCGGTGGGACGAGGCGGCAGCGTTGAAGCTGCCCGCTACCGTAAATGGCCTGAAAGCTCTCACGAACCATCCCTGGGCGATCGCCAACATCCATTTCGCCAATGCTGTGGGAGCTGCCCGCGCAGGCAAGCTCGAGCTGGCGCGCGATGGGATCGCGAAGCTCTTGGCGGACGAGCAGAGTCTGAAGGTGCCGCCGGGCGAATATGACTGGCGTAAGCAAATCGCGATCGAGCGCCAGATCGCCGAGGCCTGGCTGGCCAACGCGGATGGACGGCGCGATGACGCCATGCGCCTGATGCGAGGGGCCGCGGACCTCGACGATGCTACCGAGAAACACCCCGTTACGCCGGGAGCGATCCTGCCGGCGCGCGAGCAACTTGGCGAGTTGCTTTTGGCGCAGGGGCGTCCGGCTAATGCGCTGAAGGAATATGAAGCGTCGCTGCAGCGCGCGCCCCGGCGTCTCGCCGGCGTATATGGCGCTGCGGAAGCCGCGAAGCTCGCTGGAGAAACGGAGAAAGCCGATCGACTCTATGCTGAGCTTGTCACGATGACTCAGGACGGCGACGACGCGCGTCCGGAAGTGAAGAGCGCACGAATGTTCGCCGCGAGCCTCGACTCGACACGGCGCTAGCTCACGGGCGCTTGAACACCGGCATCTTGGCGGTGAAAATCTGCAGTACCTGCCCGTCCTGATCCCGCGTCTCCGCGCGCATGGTGACGATCGCCATGTTCGGCTTCGAGCGAGACGGGAGTATGTCAACGAACTCGCTGAAGACCTGGAGATCGGAGCCGGGCCTTGTCGGCCGAGGCCAGCTCACCTCGGTGGTAGCGCCGATAAGCCCTGCGTCGAGCGGGACGCTATCCACGAGAAGTCGCATCGTGATCGCCATCGTGTGCCAGCCGCTCGCTGCGAGGGTGCCGAAGATCGTACCTCCGGCGCCTTCGTCGCTCAGGTGGAAGGGTTGCGGATCATATTCGCGGGCGAAGGTCTTGATCTGCTCGGCGTCGAGATGGTGGACGGCGCTAACGAAGCGCTGGCCTACGTAGAGGTCTTCGAGGAACAGCCGCTCCGAGGCGGCGCCGGTCCGATCTTCGCTCAGTCTTCTGTGAGCAGCGCTTTGGCGGCCACGCAGGTGCGCAGCTCACCGCTCGCATAAGGCTTGCGAAGCACGCGTGCTCCCTCTGGCACGTCACGCAACTCCTCGCCGGCCGAAGTTAGGACGAGCTGGACGTTGGGCCGCTCCTGGGAAAGCTTCCGGGCCAGTTCGAGCCCGTCGACGGTCCCTGGAAGCCCGGCTCCTGTGACCACAACCTCGATTTCGGGATGCTCCTTGAGCACCTCGGTCGCATTTGCGGCATCAAAGGCGTGGAAGGTCTCGAAGCCGGATTCACGAAGGATGTCCGAGGCGACCATGCCGATGAACGGCTGATCTTCGACGATCAAAGCGGCAGGTTTGTCCGAAGCCATATGACCATAACCTACATCAGGGTCGGGATAGGTGCTTGTTCGCGGCCGAGTCTGTCAATCGTGACATCACAGCTCACCTGTTATTTTCCGGGACTGGCCTTGCGGCGAGGCTTCATTTTGGATGCTGCAGCCTTGGACTTTGGCGCCGACGCAGTCTTTACAGCCTTTGCGCCGGGCTTGGAGGCCCGCTTCGCTGCAGTCTTCTTGCCGCTCTTGGGCTTGGTTTCAGCAACCGCCTCCAGGCTTCGGCGGCCGATGTCCAACGCCAGTTGCCACATCGCATTGCCCCGGCTCGCGCCGGATTTGGAGAGCTTGGTCAACTCGTCGCTGGCGTGCGACGCCAGGGCACGGGCCTTATTGGAATCCTTGAGCGCGGCCGCTGTCGCGACAAGCGCCGCGGCTACGACGTCTACGACCAACGGATTGTCGCTCATCGCCTTGATCTTGGTGAACGCTGCTGCGCCCTTCGTGGCTGACTTGCCCTTCTTGTCTTTCTTCTTCTTGTCCTTGGCCACGAGAATCCCCTGCCGACTCCAGAACACTGGCGTCATACCAATTTTCGTCACAAGTCTGTAACAGGTCTCTGTTTCAGATCAGCGACATGCCGTGGGCAAGATCGATCCCATTGCTCCCCCTTCGCGCAAGGTGATGGAAAGCCTCAGCGAGAACGCGACGGCGGCCGCGACGGCTGCGGCCGAGCCGGTTCAGCCAGAGCCGAGATATTTCAACAGGGAATTGAGTTGGCTGGCCTTCAACCGCCGGGTGCTCGAAGAAGCTTGCAACGAAAGCCATCCGCTCCTCGAACGGGTTCGCTTCCTGTCGATCTCGGCCAACAATCTCGACGAGTTCTTCATGGTGCGTGTGGCGGGCCTGAAGGCGCACCAGGCGATCGGAGTGGAGGAATTCTCGCCCGAGGGCATGACTGTGGCCCAACAGCTCGAAGCAATAAGCAGCGCCGCCGACCAGCTCGTGACGAGCCAGCACGAAGCTTGGGGGACCCTGCAGGCCGCGCTCGACGAAGCAGGGCTTCACAAGGTCGGCGACGAGCCGCTGGATGCGGCCGCTGAAGCCTGGCTAGACACGCATTTCCGTGAACAGATCTTCCCGGTCCTTACGCCGCAGGCAATCGATCCGGCCCACCCCTTCCCGTTCATCCCCAATCAGGGCCTAAGCCTTATCTTCGAGCTGAAGAAGGGCCGCACCGGGGTTCGCGTTCTCATCATGGCACCGGCCAGCTTGCCCCGCCTGATCAGGATTCCGGGACCGGAGGCGCGGTACATCTCTCTTGAGCGCCTGATCTGGCGCAGGACTGACTATCTTTTCCCGAAATACCAGATCCTGAGAGGCGGCGCCTTCCGGATCATCCGCGACAGCGACATCGAGGTCGAAGAAGAGGCCGAGGACCTCGTCCGTTATTTTCGAACGGCGATCAAACGGCGCCGCCGCGGTCGCGTCGTCCGACTGGAGCTCGAGCCGGGAATGCCCGACAGCCTGGTCCAAGAGGTGATCGACGGCCTCGACGCGAAAAATGCCATCATATCGGAAACGCGCGGATTCCTGGGGATGGCCGACCTAGCGATGCTGGTCGAGGAGGACCGCCCCGACCTGAAGTTCCCGCCGTTCAATCCCCGCTTCCCGGAACGGATCCGCGAGCACGGCGGCGACTGCTTCGCGGCGATCAAGGAAAAGGACATCCTGGTACACCACCCCTACGAGAGCTTCGAAGTCGTAGTGGAATTCATCCAGCAGGCGGCCGCCGACCCCGACGTGGTTGCGATAAAACAGACGCTCTATCGCGCGGGCAAGCAGTCGGCGATCATCCGTGCCCTCATCGATGCCGCCGAAGCGGGGAAGTCGGTAACCGCAGTCATCGAGCTCAAGGCGCGGTTCGACGAGGAACAGAATCTGGTGTGGGCCGCCGCGCTCGAGCGGGCCGGCGTGCAGGTCGTCTACGGGTTCATAGATTGGAAGACCCACGCCAAGGTGTCGATGGTTATCCGGCGTGAGGAGAAGGGCTATCGCACCTACTGCCACTTCGGCACCGGCAACTACCACCCGGTCACCGCGCGCATCTATACGGACCTCAGTTACTTCACCGCTGATGCCAAGCTAGGCCGCGATGTCGCCAAGCTGTTCAACTACATCACCGGTTACCTCGAGCCGCGGAACCTCAAGCAGCTGGTCATCTCGCCGGCGAACCTGCGGGCGGAACTTGTCCGCCTTGTCGATGCGGAGATCGGCGCAGCAAAGGCCGGCAAGCCCGCCGCCATCTGGGCGAAAATGAATTCGCTGGTCGACCCGATCATCATCGACAAGCTTTATGAAGCTAGCCTCGCCGGCGTCCAGATCGACCTCGTGATCAGAGGCATATGCTGCCTTCGCCCGGGCGTTCCCGGCATGAGCGAAAATATTTATGTAAAATCGATTGTCGGCCGGTTCCTGGAGCACGCGCGCGTCTGGTGCTTTGCGAACGGTCACGAGCTGCCCCACCCCGCGGCCAAGGTTTACATAAGCTCCGCGGACTGGATGCCGCGCAATTTCGACCGGCGCATCGAATACATGCTCCCGCTCGATAATCCGACAGTGCACGCCCAACTTTTAGATCAGGTGATGGTCGCCAACCTTATCGACAATGAACAGAGCTGGCGGCTCAACGCAGATGGCACCTACACGCGCCTGCAGCCCAGTAAGGGCCACGAGTTCAACCTCCACGATTATTTCATGGCGAACCCATCGTTGTCCGGACGCGGGCAAGCGCTAAAGAAGGGACGCAAAGTTCCGAAGTTGCGCTTCCACCGGGGACGTTAGGCCTGAGCACCGCCGAACCTGTAGCGATCATCGATATCGGCTCGAACTCGGTGCGGTTGGTCGTCTATGCCGGCTCCGAGCGCATCCCGACGCCAATCTTCAATGAGAAGGTGCTTGCAGGTCTCGGAACCCGCATCGAGCAGACGGGGCGCCTCGCGGAGGACGCTCGCGAAAAGGCGCTGGACACGCTCAAAAGGTTCAAGCTGCTCGTCGGACACATGAAAGTGAGGCGCACGCACGTGATGGCCACCGCCGCCATTCGCGACGCAGCGGACGGTGCCGATTTCGTCAGAGAGATAGATCGGATCGGCTTCGAGTGCGAGGTTCTCGGCGCCGAAGACGAGGCGCAACTTGCCGGAATGGGCGTATTGTCCGGAATCCCGCACGCGGACGGCCTCGCCGGCGATCTCGGCGGCGGCAGTCTCGAATTGGTTGAGGTTGGCGACGGTGCAGTCAGGGGCGGAGTATCCCTTCCGCTCGGAGTTCTTCGTGCCGAGGCGGGCAGCAGCGGCGAAAAGGCTGCACGGAAGGCGCTGAAAGCCGCTCTCAAGACAAGCGGGCTGCGCGAGCACGGCCGCGGGCGAAGCTTCTACATGGTCGGCGGATCCTGGCGCGCGCTCGCTCGGATCGACATGCTGACGCGCGACTATCCGCTGCCTGTCACACATGAGTACAGCCTCGCGCCGAAGCGCATCGCCGAGCTCCGTCGCAACGCCACGTCTCCCGATGCCGCGCTTGCCAAGATCATCGCGCCGGCACGCCTCGCAACGGCGCCCGTGGCCGCCATGCTTCTCGAGCTGCTTGTCGAGGAAATCGAGCCTGCCGAGCTTGTCGTATCAACGTTCGGCATCCGCGAGGGACTGCTATATTCAAAGCTGAAGCCGGCGGTTCGGCGGCTCGACCCCTTGCTTGAGGAAGCGCGGGAATCTGGCGGGGGCGAGCATCGCTTCGGGCAGCACGGCGACCTCCTGGATGAGTGGATCGGAGACTTGTTCGAGGACGCTCCCGAGATGCAGCGGCTGCGCCTTGCTGCCTGCCTGCTGGCGGATGTGGCATGGCAAGCCAGCCCGACGTTTCGGGCGGACCGAGGCATAGAGATGGCCCTGCACGGCAACTGGGTCGCAGTCAGTCCGACGGAGCGCGTCATCATCGCCCAAGCCCTTTCTTCCAGCTTCGGCCGTGACCGCCTGAGCGACGGCCGGCTTTTGGAGCTTTGTCACGAGGATGATGTACTGCGTGCCCACGAGTGGGGGCTCGCTATGCGCCTTGGCCAGCGGCTGTCGGGAGGCGTCTCTTCCGTGCTCAAGCGCACGGCGTTGCGGCCCACCAATGGCGCGATCGAGCTTAACGTGCGGCGAGGCGAAGAGGCTCTGGTCGGCGAAGCAGTCGAGCGGCGATTGGTCCGACTGTCCGAAGCGCTGGGCAGGGAGCCCACGGTCGTCAGCGCCTGACAGTAGCGTTCCGCAATCGGCCCCGCTAGGAGCCGGGCCATGGGGGAATTGTCGTCCACCGAACAGCAAGTGATCGAGCGTGCCTCGGCCGAACCGATGCTCGACCAGGTGCTCACCTGGTCCGCAATCAATAGCGGCTCGCGCAACCTTGCTGGCCTCGGCTCAATGGCGAATGTGCTCGCCGATGCCTTTGCGGAACTCCCAGGCGAGACTGGTTTCGTCGATCCTGGCGAGGTCGAGACCGTCGATTCGAGCGGGCGCATATCCGTCCTCGAACACGGCAAGCATTTGCATCTGAAGGTCCGGGCCAGCGCTCCTGTGCAGCTTCTCTTCACCGGTCACATGGATACGGTGTTCGCGGCCGATCATCCGTTCCAGGAAACGCGCTGGCTTGACGACGGCGTACTCAACGGACCTGGCGTTGCTGACATGAAAGGCGGGATTGCGGTGATGCTCGCCGCGCTGAAAGCCGTCGAGCAAAGCTCGGCAGCTGCCAACCTAGGCTACGAAGTGGTGATCAACAGCGACGAGGAAGTTGGCTCACTCTCGTCAGCCGGCCTGCTTGCTCAAGCGGCCAGCGTTAAGCGCGCTGCACTGACTTACGAGCCCGCGGCCCTTCCCGACGGCACGCTCGCCGGAGCCCGGCCGGGCAGCGGGAATTTCGGAATCGTCGTGCGCGGAAGATCGGCCCACGCCGGCAGAAATCCGGAGGACGGGCGAAATGCCCTCCTTGCGGCAGCCGATCTGGCGCTGCGGCTCGCAGCCGCAAAGCATCCGGGCCTGAGTGTAAACCCGTCGCGCATCGAAGGCGGAAGTCCCAGTAACGTGGTTCCGGACTTGGCCGTTCTGCGCGTGAACATGCGGCCTCGCACCCCTGAAGATGAGCAGGCCGCGCAAGCCATAATCGATACAGCGGTCGCCGAGGTAATCGAGCTGCACGACGTGCAAATCGAGCTCCACGGGGGGTTCGGGCGCCCCCCGAAGCCGCTTACGCCCGAGGCGCTTGCACTGTTCGAGCTGGTCAGGAAAGCCGGTGCGGACCTCGGCCAGACCATCGGGTGGCAGCCGTCTGGCGGTGTCTGCGACGGCAATAATATCGCAGCCTGTGGCGTCCCCGTCGTGGACACGATGGGCGTGCGCGGAGGCAAGATCCACAGCATGGAGGAGTTTCTGATCGTTGACAGCCTTGCCGAGCGCGCCGCGCTTTCGGCTCTGACCATCTTGCGGCTGGCGGAGGGCGCATGACCTTCCGGGTCCGTCCTGCTCACGGCGAGGACTTCGCCGCAATATATGAGATGGCAAAGCTCACGGGCGGAGGCTTCACCAACCTGCCGCCGGACCGGGCAACCCTTGTCGCAAAGCTCGCCCGCTCGGAGCAGTCGTTCAACCGCGAGACTGACGAGCAGGAGGGCGACATGTACATGTTTGTCCTGGAAGACCCCGTCGAGAAAGTCGTGCGGGGCACCTGCCAGGTCTTCGGTCAGGTCGGTGTGGTCCAGCCCTTTTACAGCTACCATCTGAGCACCCTGACCCAGGCAAGCCCGGAGCTCGGGAAGACCTTTCGCAACCAGCGCCTATCTCTGACCACGGATCTCGAAGGTTCGTCCGAAGTCGGCGGCCTTTTCCTTCACCCGGCTCAGCGCGCCGGCGGATGGGGCGGATTGCTCGCCCGCAGCCGGTATCTCTTCATGAAGCTGCATCGCCAGCGCTTTGGCGACCGCACCCTCGCGGAACTTCGCGGCGTCATGGATGAAACAGGAGCAGCACCTTTCTGGGATGCGCTCGCCGGCAAGTTCTTCGGCATGAGCTTCCCCGAGGCCGACGAGTTCAACGCGGTGCACGGCACGAAATTCATCGCCGATCTGATGCCGCGGTCTCCGATCTATGTGGCATTGTTGACCGATGAAGCGCGCAGCGTGATCGGTCAGCCGCATCCGACCGGACGCGCCGCGCTTCGCATGCTTGAAGAGGAAGGTTTCACTTACGACCGCTACGTCGACATTTTCGACGGCGGACCGACGGTCACGGCGCCCACCGACCGCATTCGCACCGTTCGCGAGTCCAACGAGGAAACGATCGCCGAAATTGGAGCTGGCGGCAGGACCAAGATGCTGGTCGCCAAGGGCCGCCTGAAGGATTTCCGCGCCTGCCTGGCTTCCGTGAAGCGCCTTCCCAAAAAGGGCATCTGCATCGACGAAAAGGCCGCCGAACTGCTTGAGGTGGAGGTCGGCGACACGATCGTTGCGGTTGGGCGCTGATGCTCCGCGAGATCAATTTCGACGGCATCGTCGGCCCAAGCCACAATTATGCCGGGCTAAGCCTGGGCAACCTCGCCTCGACGCGAAACGCCGGGCACGTTTCGCAGCCGCGCGCGGCCGCGCTGCAGGGCATCGACAAGATGCGCGCAAACCTGGCGCTCGGCCTGGCGCAGGGCCTGTTCCTGCCCCACCCTCGCCCGCACGCTCACTGGCTGGCGGAACTTGGCACGACTTACGATGAAGCCGATCCAGCGCTGGCGGCCAACGCAATGTCGGCTTCCGCTATGTGGGCGGCGAACGCGGCCACCGTCTCGCCGGCGCCCGACACGGCGGATGGACAATGCCATCTGACGGTAGCCAACCTGCGCACCATGCCACACCGCAGCCACGAATGGCCGGCGACGCTAGCGCAGCTGCGGATCGCTTTCGGAAGCGACGCCTTTCGGGTTCACCAACCGGTTCCGCCTGCATTCGGTGACGAAGGCGCAGCCAATCACATGCGCCTCGCCGGCGCTCACGGCGAACCCGGAGTTGAGGTCTTCGTATATGGCGTTTCTGGGGGCGCATTCCCCGCCCGCCAGCATATCGAAGCATCGCGCGCCGTCGCGCGGCTGCATTCGCTCCCGCCCGAACGGACGATTTTTGCCGCCCAGTCGGAGAAAGCAATCGCGGCCGGCGCGTTCCACAACGATGTGGTGGCGGTCGCCAATGAGCGCGTCCTCTTCGCTCACGAGAAGGCATTCGCTGATCGAGATTCGCTGGTGGCGCAGCTCGAGCGGCTGGTCCCGGGTTTCGAATATGTCGAAGTCGCTGACGCCGAAGTGCCGATCGAGGATGCGGTTCGGTCTTATCTTTTCAACGCCCAGCTGGTGAGTCCCGCCGATGGCGAGATGACTCTGGTCGCACCGACCGAATGCCGCGAAACACCATCGGTGTGGAACTGGATAGAGCGCCATGTAGCGGGCAACGGCCCCATCCGGCGCGTGGAGATCGTCGACGTGCGCCAGTCCATGGCCAATGGCGGCGGTCCCGCATGCCTTCGCTTGCGCGTCGTTGCCGACCCGGCGGCTGTCGACCCCCGCTTCATGGTCGACGAATATAAGCTGGATCAGATCGCGGACGTCATCCGCCAGCACTGGCCGGTGGAGATCGACAATTCAGACCTTCAAGAACGTTCGCTGATCGAGGACGTGGTCAAGGCGCGGTCCGCATTGCTCGCGGCGCTCGATCTAAATCAACTGGCCTGAGCGCGCGCTTGTGAGGTTCCATCCGGAGCCTCAGGAACCAGGCTGTCCCAAAACGGCATGGTTAAAGGCCACTTTACGCTTTCCCTTAAGTCGCGAATGGCTCAAATCCTGTGCTTGCACGTTGCCGCATTAAGGATTGACGATGCTGCGTAAGATAGGCCGCCTGTTTGTGATCAAGACACGCCTTGAAGCGTGGCTGGTCACTTATGCCATCGCAGTCGGAGCAGTCGAGCGCGGCCGCCATTACCTGGACATCTATCCCGGCTGGCCCGGCTGGATGCTGGCGGTGGCCTGCACCGGCGTAGTCTTCCTTGCCGGCGCCAAGCTGCTCGATTCAGTCAAGCCCGCAGCTGATCCAGCTGTCGCTGCAGGCCCCTATCGCGCGCCAATCCAGCGCCGCCAGTCTATTGGTCGTAGTCTACCCACGCGCCAGCAGACGCGTCGCGGTTCAGCGTCACGGATTTTACATCACATAGATTGATCCCGGCCCAGGTAACGGGCCCGCCGCCCGCCACGGTCGCGCGGATATCGAAGGCGCAATCGGGATCGCTGAACTGAACCGCCCCGCGAGCACCTGCTGCGGGCGAGGCTCCCAGCGGCTTCCAGTCATTGGTTCCCGCGCGGCGGATCGACACCTCGGAAATGCCGCCGCCAGTGCCGTTCACCAAGGTGAAATTGCCCGCACCCGCCGCGGTCGCCGAACCGGGCGCTGCTACGAGTGCGATAAGAAAGAGGATCCGTGTCGTCTGAATCATAAGGGCCGCACAATAATCCTGCGCGGCCCTCTTGAAAATCGGTTTTATCGTCGACGGTTAAGCGACGTTAAGCTCCGCGTAGCACGGACGCCGTCCGCTCCAGAACACGGGCGTGGGAGCCGGGCCAGAATTATAGGCTTCCTTCAGCGGAAGGGCGGTCGAACAAAAAGCGCATTCGGCCAGCATCCGGCCAATCAGCCAATGCGTCCGGCCGCAGCCAGGGCAGTGGTTGATCTCACCGTCGCGATATACTGCGTGATAGCCCCGCGCGCTGGGATTGAACGGATCGCGGCGGGATTCAGTCGTGGTCAGCATGGTGCTTTCCTTTGAAACCATTTGCCGTCCCAACGAGCGTCGACTCGTTAGGTTTCAACGATGGTCCGTTAATCCGGCGCATGTGTCACGTTCCGGCAACGCGCTGTGCCAGCGGGGGACAACATCCGTTAATAATTGGCGCCGGGACTAACTGATGGGAAGGCCCTGTGGATATTAACCAGCTGTTAGGCAGTGAGGGTGGATGTTCCCCCGGTTCTGAGTAGCGGAGGGGACCGTGGAGTCGAACGAGCGTTATTATCGGCGGCGGGCAGTCGAAGAACGAATGGCGGCGCGGCGCGCAGTGACGGAGACCGCAAGAGCGTGGCATGCGAAACTCGCGGAAGATTTTGCGGCGCGCGCCTCATCTGCAACTGCCGTCGTTACAGCGTAACCGCCCACCAATTTCACTTAAGGCGGTCGGTCGCGGTCGCCTCATCCAGCATTTGCAGGATATCCTTGCGGCCGGTGTCGAACGCCTGGCGCTTCCAAGTCGCGCCGGTAAGCCGCTCAAGCGCCAGAAACGCGGCGAGGCCTTCGCGCTGGGACCACCATTTGTCATGCTCGAAACCGGGCATCACGGCGCTCGACGCGACCCGCCCGCCTCGCGCATCGGTCTCCCATCGATAAGCGAGCCATTGGCCTGACCCCTCCAGCGTCAGCCATATCGGCTCCGCTTCGGCGAGATAGGCGTCCTTCCCCACGAACCAGCGCGCGTAGCGGGCCTTCATCATCGCGCGCGCCGAACGAACCAGCCGAACGGCTGCTCCGTGCGTTTTTGCGCGCGATGCCATGAAGAGCAGCTTCGCCTCGCGCTCCACGGAGGATGCGAATCCCTTGTCCTTTTCGAATTGCTTCTGGATGCTGTCGTCGTTGAAATCCTGCGGCAGCTTGTTGCGCTCGCTGATCTCGCCGATCTTCTCGCCATAGGTCGGCATTTGCGCGACGTGGGTTCCTTCATGAAGCATGACTGCCGTCATCAGATTTTCGAGGGTAGTGCCCTTCCCCGTCTTTCCCGCAGCGCGCCACACGCTGGGCGTCGACATCACGAAAAAGGAATGGTCCCCGACCGAGCCTGAGAAGGAGATGACCTGAGACGGGATCTCCGTGCCATCGGGCAGCTTGACCTTCCCCTGATGCCGGTTGCTCTCCCAGCGATTGGGGCCGCCGTTCATGGCCGTGCTGCTCGTCACGACGCAGTCCTTGTCGAAGATCACGGCCTGAATCTTTTTGACATGCCCGATGCCGCTGATGTGGTTCGCCGCGTAGTTCCATGCGCTCATGGACCGATCGAGCCAGGCCCGATCCGGCGCATCGAGCTGGCATGGCGAGCTCTCAGCCGAAGGCGCCGGCGTGGTCATAAGTGCCGCTGAAATTAGAACGCTCAACATGCCCTGACGGCATACATCATGCGGGATGACGCGCAACGCTGGTCAAAGGAAATGGCGCGCCCGAAAGGATTCGAACCTCTGACCCCCAGATTCGTAGTCTGGTGCTCTATCCAGCTGAGCTACGGGCGCGCATGCTCCATGGAGCAAGAGGGCGCGACATAGGGGCGTGAAAGCCGCGAAGCAACCCTTGCCGATTGCTAGTCTGTCGACCCGCTTCTAGAGCTTTCTTCATGTATAGCAGAGGCTGGATTGCGGCATTCATCGGGGTCCTGAGCGCCTGCACTCCGCAGGCGGGGCCTACGCCGTCGCTTCAGCCCCGCGCCGCCGAAGCTATCGATCCTCGGGTGCCCGTGCAGGGGTCCGTGAATGACAGGCCCGTCAGCAGGGTGCTGTCGGGCCGACTCTCCGAACTCATCGCGCAGGCGCACAGCGGTGACGCAGCCTTTGGCCCCCTCGCCGGGCACGCCGAGAGCCTCGCCGCTACCGCCGGCCCTCCCCAAAGCGAGAGCTGGATTGCTGCCCAACAGGCGCTGTCGGCCGCGATCTCGGCGCGCGGACCGACGGCCCGCGCTTTGGGGGACATAGACGCGCTGGGCGCCAACATGCTGCAGACGAACGGCGGTCTTGCGCCGGCCGACCTGGCTGCAATCAAGAATGCGGGGGCAGAGGTCGGAGTGCTGGATCGCCGCCAGGAAGAGCGCATCGCAGCGATCCAGCGCCGACTGGGAGTCTAGAGCCCCTGCCAGCGGATCAGCGGCAAGACGCTCGCGTGATCGTCGGTCCACGATGAAAAATTCGATCGCGGGCGAAGCGGCTGCCAATCGGAACCCGATGTGACGAGCCGGCCCAGGCTTGCCGGCGAGCGCGAAAGCGCAATCCAGGCGGAGCGCGTCGCGTTGGCTTCCAGCTCGGCAGCCGATGGATCGTAGACCACCATCCGCGCCTTCCAGCCGCCGCCCCGCGCAGCAGCGGCGACCACTGGTTCAAGGCTGAGATAGCGGTTCGAGATGTGGACAAGCAGCAGGCCTTCCGGCGCTAGGCGTCGCCCGTAGATATCGAACGCTTCCCTGGTCATCAGGTGCATCGGAATGGAATCCGAGGAGAACGCGTCGACGACCAGAATGTCCGCCGAATTGGCCGGCGAACGATCGAGCGTCAGGCGTGCATCGCCGACCTTGATCCGCGCATTGGGAAGGCAGCGAGAAAGGAAGTGAAACTGGCCGGAATCGCGCGCGAGGTGCACGATGGCTGGATCAATCTCGTAGATGGTCCAGCTTTGTCCCGGCTGGGCATAGCATGCGAGCGTGCCCGCGCCGAGGCCGACGACGTCGATCCGCGCGTGGTCGCCGAACAGCTTGGGAGCCGCCTGGAGCGCCTCGCCCACGCCCGAGCCCGGCACATAATAAGTCGTGGGCATGCGCTCCCGTTCGGCGGAGCCCAAATTCTCGACCCCATGCGTCGTGGTTCCGTGAACGAGACGACGGAAGTCGGTTGAATCATTTACAGTGTAAATTCCGAAGAAGCTGCGGGTCATCTTGCCGGGCGCGGCCGAGAGCGCGATGCGTTCCCAGCCGCCCGTAACCAGCATCAGCCCTCCGAGCGCCGCGACGAAGAGGAGGCGATTGCCGACGGCCAGAACCGCAATGGCAATCAGGGCGCCAAGGCTCAGCTTGTCGATCAGCGATGAGCGAGGGAGCCCGAACGGACCGAGCACGATCACCGCGAGGCAGGTTACCAGGAGCACACCGAAAGCCGTCACGCGCCTGACGTGATCGCTCCGGTCCCAGAATGCTGCCAAACGAGCGACGGGATGACGACCTGCCATCAAAGCTGCAGCCGCGAGGAGGAGGATCAGATGCTCGTAGGTCCAGTCGAAGATCTGCGGAGCAACCAGCGCGCAGAAAATTCCGCCCAGCACCCCTCCCACGGACATGGCCAGATAGAAGGACGTTAGCTGGCTGGGCGCCGGCCGCGTATCGAACAGCCGGCTGTGGAGAGCGACCGAAACGGTGAAGAGGTTGATCAACGCCAGCGCGGCAAAGACGCGGGTAAAGTCGGCGACTCCCGGGATGAGCGCTGCCGCTCCCGGGATGAGGACGAACGGCGCAAGGCGGCTGATGGCCCGGGCCGGCGACCGGGCGGATGCGAAAGCCACGGTGAAGCTCAAAAGATAGACGCCGAGCGGGATTACCCACAGCAGAGGCATAGCGACCAGGTCGGTCGTAAGATGCAGCGTAGTCGACAGGATGAGGCCCGAAGGCACGGCGGCCAACAGCACCCATTTGCCCAAGAGTCCCAGCGGCAAGGCAGCAGCGTGCTTCCGTTCTTCGGGCGCCTCGGTCCGGGGGAGGTTCAGCGCACACCACGCGACAAGCAGTGCGAGTGCGCAATATCCGCCGGTCCAAAGCCAGCGTTGCTGGCTCACGGGCATGAACGGTTCGACCAGTAATGGGTAGGCTAGCAGCCCGGCGAAGCTGCCGAGATTCGATGCGGCGTAGAGCGGATAAGGATCGCCCGCGTCGGACAATGCATACCAGCGCTGGATCAGCGGCGCCTGCGCAGAAACGACGAAAAACAAAGGTCCAATCGACAGCACCAGAATTGCGGGAACCCAAAAGAACGGGTTCGCGCTCGCGGAAGGGGTTGCCGACACGAGGCCGATAGGCAGCGTAACCGCCGCAAGGGCGAAAGCGGCCAGATGGATCGTGCCCTGCCGCCGGGCTGAAAAGCGTCCCAGCCAGTGCGCGTAGGCATATCCAGCCAACAGCAGCGCCTGGTAGACCAGCATCGCCGAATTCCACACCGCCGGCGCCCCGCCGAGCCTCGGCAGCACCATGCGCGCAATCATGGGCTGCACGAGGAATAGCAGGAACGAGCCCAGGAAAATCGTGGAGACGAAGCGGTAGCGCGCCAGTGAGCTATCCGCCGCGCGCACCTCCGTCACCGTCGCCATCTCTCCTCCCCCACTTGCCTTATAATGCGTTTGGAGGATCGTGGGTTAACGGGTCGCCAAGGCTCTCGCGCGCGGCCAGTCGACAGCATCTATCCGAAAGACGATCGACGGGTTCATCTCCGGCCCGAAGCGCGTGTCGATGAAGTCGAGGTCCTCACGCCGCGTCATGCCGAGCCGCTTCATCAGGCCCTGGCTTTCATCGTTCCGGGGCACGGTCAGCGCGATCACATGATCGTAGCCGAAGCGTCCGAACGCGAGATCAAGGCTGGCCATCGCTGCTTCCTTGGCGATGCCCTTGCCCCAAGCGCTTTCCCGCAGGCGCCAGCCTATCTCGGGTGTGCCCGTCAGATCACCGGCCCCCGGCGAATTGACGCGCTTGAGGCCGCAAAAACCCTGTATCTCACCCGACGTTTTGTCCTCGACGATCCAGAAGGTGTGCCCGAAGTCGCGCGTGAAGCCGAGGATCCGTTGGTAGGCTGCGTTCCATACCTGCGGCGTCTGCACGCCTCCCAGATTTCGCATGACGGCTGGGGTATTCATGATAGCGTAGAAGGCCTGCTCGTCCGCGCCTTCCCAATCGCGAAGGCGAAGACGCGCTGTCTCCGCGACGACCTCAACCACCGAGAGCCCCGACGCCGCGCACGACCGCATGAACCGCGTCATCGACATGCTCTAGATGCGTTCGGAAGGACAGGATCGCGCAGCGGAGACGATAACTGCCGTCGATCTTGGTGCCGCTCAACATCACGCGGCCTTCCTGCTGTATGTGCCTCATCAACCGTTCGTTGAACTCGTCCGGATCCCCGCTCCTCGGCAGATAGCGGAACGCGACAACCGAGAGATCCGGCGCCGGGCCTGGATCAAAGCCCTCGATGGCAGACAGCCGCGCGTGAAAGTAACGCGCCAGCGCGAGCTTCTCGGTCTGGCACGCACGAAAGGCAGCGATTCCTGCCATCTGAAGCGGCAGCCAGAGGCGCAGGGCCCGGAAGTGCCGGGTAAGCTCGGGCGACAGGTCGGCCGGCGATGGGCCGACTTCGGACTCGCCCAGCGGACGGATATATTCACCGCTCGCGCTGAAGGCGTCCTGCAGCGCCTTGCCGTCGCGGACGAGCGCGGCGCCGGTGCCGTAAGGCAGGAAAAGGGTCTTGTGCGGATCGAGTGCGACGCTGTCAGCTTGCTCAATGCCGCGAAGCAACCTGCGGCCCTCCTCGCACAGGGCGAAAAGCCCTCCATAGGCACCGTCCACGTGCAACCAGGCGCCGTAGCGGCGGCACAATTCTGCAATCTCGGGCAGCGGATCGATCGCGCCCGTGTCGACGGTGCCGGCAGAGGCGACGACTATCCACGGTCGAACTCCTTCGCGACGGTCATCCTCCAGCGCTTTCTCGAGCGCAGCGACCGACATTCGGTAATTCTCGTCCGTGGCGATCACCCGCTTCGGCGAATGACCGCGGCCGGCAATGTGAAGAGCCTTGTCGATGCAGTAATGGGCGAAGCGCGTGACGTAGATCGCACCTCCGCCATCGGGGTCGTTCGCTTCCCGGGCAGCGACGATCGCGGTGAGGTTGGCAATGCTTCCACCGGAGGTCAGCGTGCCTCCAGCTTCGTGCGGGTAGCCGATCACGCTCGCGAGCCAGGCTACGCAGGCATTCTCGATCCGAACCGCACCTGGGCTGGCCGATGCAAAGCCCGAATATTTGTTCGAAGTGGCCGCAAGGAGGTCTCCGAACGCGGAATAAGGAATCCCCCCGCCCGGTATGTAAGCCATGAAGCGCGGGCTTGTCGTTGCGAAGCCGGGTCGGTCGACGCATGTCGCGACATAGTCGAGCACCGCCGCTGGATCCCTGCCCTCTTCCGCAAATTCGGGCTCGAGCTGCTGGGAGAAAACCTCCGACCAGGGGCGGTTGCTCGGTGCATTCTCAACCTGGTCCCAATAATCGAGCGCGTGTTGCATCGCCTTCGCGCCGAGCAACCTGCGCTCGGAGCTGTCAGGCTCGAGCGGGGCCGCGTCGGCTCGCAGCCGCGCGATCTCGGCCTTCAGATCCTCGATCATCAGGAAGCAATCATTCGCGCCGCATCAATGGCGTGGTAGGTCAACACGCCCGTGGCGCCGGCTCGCTTGAAAGCCAGCAACGTCTCGAGGATCAGTGCGCCGCGATCCCCGGCTCCGGCTGCTGCGGCGGCTTCGATCATCGCATACTCACCGCTCACCTGGTAAGCGAAGGTGGGTACCCCGAACGCATCCCTGACCCGCGCAACCACGTCCAGATAAGGCAGGCCAGGCTTCACCATGACGAAGTCGGCCCCTTCCGCGAGGTCCAACTCGACCTCGCGAAGCGCCTCTTCGATATTGGCTGGATTCATCTGGTACCCGCGCTTGTCCCCCTTCAGCCGGCCCAGCGAGCCGACAGCTTCGCGGAACGGACCGTAGAAGGCCGACGCATATTTGGCGGCATAAGCCATGATAGCGACGTTCTGATGGCCGCCATTTTCGAGCGCCTGGCGAATTGCCGCGACCCGGCCGTCCATCATGTCTGACGGGGCAACGATGTCTGCACCCGCTTCGGCCTGGACTAGCGCCTGCTCTGTGAGAATGCCGACCGTCTCATCGTTGATGACGTTGCCCGCCTCGTCGGTCACGCCGTCATGGCCGTGCGCCGTGTAGGGATCGAGCGCGACGTCGGTGAGTACGCCAATCTCCGGAACTGCATCCTTGATCGCCTTGATCGCCTTGCAGATGAGATTCTCGCGATTGAGCGCCTCGCGAGCATCGTCGGTGCGAAGCTCGTTGGGCGTATTTGGAAACAGCGCAATGCATGGAATACCGAGGTCGGCCGCCTGCCGGGCGCGCTTGCCCAGATGGTCAATGCTCCACCGGCTAACGCCCGGAAGCGAACCGATCGGTTCCTCCTGCCCCTTCCCCTCGCAGATGAAGATCGGCCAGATGAGGTCGCTGGGGTGCAGGCGATGTTCGGCGATCATGTCGCGCATCCACGGCGCGACCCGGCCGCGGCGCATGCGCAAATAAGGGTAGAAAGCTGACATGCCCGGGCCTCTAGCGTCTTTCGCGGCTGATCGGGAACCCAAAACGGCCAGCGCCGCTATGCGCAGCAATGGCAACCGAACTGCCCAAGAATGCGATCCTGATCGTCAACACCGCTAGCCGAAGCGGCGCGGAGACGTTCGACCCGGCGTGCGAGAAGCTGACGGCCGCCGGCGTCCACCTGATCGACGCCCGAGCGGTCGACGATCCCGCGGCGATGTCCGGCGAGGTGCGCGCTGCCGTCGATCGCGCGCCGATGGTGATCGTGGGTGGCGGCGACGGGTCGCTATCCGAGACCGTCGACCATTTTCTCGGTCGCGATACGGTGTTCGGCCTGTTGCCGCTGGGTACCGCGAACAGCTTCGCGCGGACGCTCGGCATTCCACTCGACCTCGATGGAGCAGTCGAAGTCATCGCATCGGGAGAGGCTCGGCGGATCGACCTTGCCGCGATAGACGGCGCCTATTTCCTCAACAACGCGGCGCTCGGTCTCGCTCCCGTAGTCGCTGAGAGCGTCCCGAGCGCCCTCAAGCGCAGCCTTGGCCGGCTCGGCTACCTCCTCTGGGCCGGCTGGTCGGCGGCAAGTTTCAAGGCCTTCCGCCTCAGGGTACATGACGGGCACGTCATGCACCGCCTTTGGGCAACAGAGGCACGGATCGCCAACGGCCGTTTCCACGGCGGCATCGAGCTTATTGAGAATGCCGATCTCGAGAGCGGCGAGATCGTCGTCCAGGTCGTGTCCGGCCGCAGCCTGGTGAAGCTGGGCTGGAGTTACCTCGCGTCCGCCGTCAAAGCGCCTTCGCGGCACGAAGCCGTGCGGGAATTCCACGGAGAGCGCATGCGCATCGAGACGCGCCCCCGGATGCGAGTTTCCATCGATGGTGAGCTCGGCCCGGAAACACCCTTCGAGGCATGGGCGGTGCCGGATGCCGTCACCGTAGCAGCGCCGCGCAGCTAACCTGCCGGATTGAGCGCTCCGCCGGGCTCCCGCGTGGCGAGCGCCTCCTCCACGCATTCTTCCTCATCTGGACATTCCGCAGGCGCCATGCGCGCTTTGCGCCAACCACCTTGAAGGTAAAAGACGAGCGCCAGCCCGAGATTGGCGAGTGCACTGGCCGGAAAGCTCGTCCAGATCGCATCGGCTCCTAGCCAGCCGTAAGTTGCGAAGATCCAGCCGAACCGCACCGGCACCAGACCGATGGCGAGAATGAGCAACGGCCCCCAGACGGCGCCGTTTGCGCGCATCGTCGCGAACAACACCATCATCACTCCAAACAGGAGGAAATTCCAGGTCGCGAGGACATGAATGTGCCGGGCGATCGGCAAGGCCGGACTATCCGTACCCATGAACAAGCTCAGCACGACCCTGTCCGCGAGGGTCAAAAGCAGGATGAGGGCGCCGGTGATGAGAATCGCCTGAACGATTCCGACGCGGGTGACTCGGTCGACGCGATCCCAGCGGTTCGCGCCGATATTCTGCGCGGTCATAGCGCTGACCGCCGCCCCTAGCGCCATCGCCGGCATCTGCACATAGGTCCACAGCTGCATCGCAACGCCGAAAGCTGCGGTCGTGTCCACGCCTTCGCGATTTACGAGCCCGACGAGCGCCAGGGCGGAAAGCGAGATGATGATCATCTGCAGGCCCATCGGGAAGCCCTTGACGATGATCGTCCTGAAGATCGCCATGTCGCACCAGAGGTATCGGAGCTCCTTGCCGCGAAGCCGCAGGGGCAGGTCGCGAAGGTAAATGTAGGCGATGAGGCCCAGGAGCGCGGCATAGTTCGCAATGAAAGTCGCGGTGGCGGACCCCGCGATCCCCATTCTCGGCGCAGGCCCGAGGCCAAGGATGAAGACGGGGTTGAGCGCGCTGTCCAGCACAACGGCGACCATCATGAACCATAAGGGCGTCAGGCTGTCCCCCGAACCGCGCAGCGCCATCATCATCAGGGTCAGAAGCAGGATCGCCGGCATGGCCAGGAAGATGACCTGCAGATAATCGAGGGCCAGCGGTTCCGCCTCCGGCGGCGTGCCGAGGAGGCTCAGGATGGAGCTCGCGAGGAAATATCCGACGATCGCGATGACGATCGTGGCGAGCAGGAACCCGCCTCCAGCAGTCCCGAATATCCTTCGCGCGCCGTCGATGTCCCTCCGGCCCCAATGCTGGCCGATCAGGATCGTCGACGCCATGCCGAAGCCGAACACGAAAGAGGTCAGAAGGAACATGACCATGTTCGCATTGGACGTGGCCGCGAGTGCTCCCTCACCGAGGAATCGGCCGACCCAGATCGCGTTGATCGTGCCGTTGAGCGATTGGAGGATCGAAGAGGCAAGGGTGGGCAGCGCGAACTTCAGGAGCGTGGGCGCAATGCTCCCGTGCGTCAGGTCTCCGCGCCGTGCCACTCCGGCGTCCGCCATGCCCTACTCCTCTTAGCCGAGCCTCTCCAACGCAGCACGGAGGCGTTCGGCTTCAGCGGACTTCGCTTCATGGTCGCTGCGCGCCTTTTCGACGGCTTCGGGCTTGGCGCGCTCCTCAAAGTTTGGGTTGGAAAGGCGCTGGGCGAGGCTGTCCCGCTCAGTTTCGGCGGCGGCCGCGCTCTTGGCGAGACGAGCCTTCTCGGCTTCCAGGTCGATCACGCCTTCGAGGGGGAGCGCGTAAGTATCGCCAGCAATCACCACCTGGACTGCCCCGGAACCAGTGAACTGAGAGAGCTGGATAGACTCCAGCCTCGCTAGGCGAGCGAGGTTCGCAAACTGACGATCCAGCCGCTCGGCGCTAACCTCCGAAGCATCTCCTGCGAAGAGGTGAAGTTTCGCCCCCGGCGGCACGTTGAGCTCCGTTCGGGCCGAACGAACGGCGCTGACGAGGTCGATCAGCCACTCCACTTCCGCTTTGGCGCGAGGATCGGCCTGCGCCTGAGGCTCAGGCCACTTTGCCACGATCAGCTCGTACGGACGCGGCCCCATGGCGTCCCACAGCTCTTCGGTAATGAAGGGCATCAGCGGATGGAGCATGACGAGGATCTGGTCGAACGCCCAGGCGGCGACGGCCTTGGTCTCCTCGTCGAACGCGCCTTTGATCAGCTCGACGTACCAGTCGCAGAAGGTGCCCCAGACGAAATGGTAGATGGCATCCGCCATGCCATCGAAGCGCAGCTCGTCGAAGGCGCGGTCGAGCTTCGCAAGCGTTTCCACCACTTCGCCGATAATCCATCGATTAACCGGCAACTCAGCGGGCGGGACCGCGATGCTGTCGCTCGCCCCGACGCCGTTCATCTGCAGGAATCGCGCGGCGTTCCACAGCTTGGTCGCGAAGTTGCGGTATCCCTCGACGCGCTTCTCATCGAGCTTGATGTCGCGGCCCTGGCTTTCCATCGCCGCAAGCGTGAAGCGCAAAGCGTCAGCGCCATAATTGTCGATCAACCCGAGGGGGTCGACGGTGTTGCCCTTGGACTTTGACATCTTCTGGCCTTTGGCGTCGCGGACGAGACCATGGAGATAGAGCGTCTTCCACGGACGCTCGCCCATGAACTCGAAGCCCTGCATCGCCATTCGGGCATCCCAGAAGAAGATGATGTCGAAGCCGGAAATCAGGACGTCGTTCGGGTAATGGCGCCGAACGTCGTCCGTCTGCTCCGGCCAGCCAAGCGTGGCGAACGGCCAAAGCGCCGAGCTGAACCAGGTGTCGAGCACATCCTCGTCCTGACTCAGCTGTACCCCCTCACCCGCCTGTCGTTGTGCCTCGTCAACAGTTTCCGCGACAAAGACGTTACCGCTTGGATCATACCAAGCCGGGATACGGTGACCCCACCAAAGCTGACGAGAAACGCACCAGGGCTGGATGTTTTCAAGCCAGTTGAACCAGGTCTTCTTCCAGGTTTCCGGCACCACCGCTATGTCGCCGGAGCGAACGGCCTCGATCGCGGGCTTCGCGAGCGTTTCCGCATCGACATACCACTGATCGGTCAGCATCGGTTCGATCACGAGCCCTGAACGGTCCCCGAACGGCTGCATAATCAGCTTGTCTTCGACCTTTATCATCAGGCCTTCGGCGTCGATGTCCGCGACCACAGCCTTGCGGGCATCGTAACGATCAAGTCCGCGATAAGCCTCCGGAACCAGATTGAGCGCGTCGATCTCTTCCGGGCTCGCTTTCTCGCCGCGAGCGATCGCCTGGGCGCGCGCAGCGGACTCGGCATACGACGGGCCCTCGCTACGCATGTGGGCGCGACCGTCCATCAGACGGTACATGGGCAGTCCGTTGCGCTGCGCCACGCCATAGTCGTTGAGGTCATGCCCCCCGGTGATCTTCACCGCGCCCGATCCGAAGTTCGGATCCGGATATTCGTCGGTGATGATCGGGATCTGGCGACGATGCTCCGTTGGCCCGACGGGGATTTCGCAGAGCTTTCCTACGATTGGGCGGTAGCGCTCATCATCAGGATGGACGGCGACGGCGCCGTCACCGAGCATCGTTTCGGGGCGCGTCGTTGCGATGGATATATAGTCGCGTGTCTCCTGGAGCACGACGTTCCCGTCCTCGTCCTTCTCGACGTAGGTGTAGGTCTCGCCGCCGGCGAGCGGATATCTGAAGTGCCACATGTGGCCCTGCACTTCGCGGTTCTCGACTTCGAGATCGCTGATCGCGGTCTGGAACTTCGGATCCCAGTTCACGAGACGCTTGGCGCGGTAGAGCAGCTTGCGATTGTAGAGCTCGACGAAGACCTTGATGACGGCCTTCGAAAATCCCTCATCCATGGTGAAGCGCTCGTGCGCCCAGTCGCAGCTGGCCCCAAGGCGGCGCAACTGCCGTGTGATTGCTCCTCCCGACTGCGCTTTCCACTCCCAGACATGCTCAAGGAAAGCCTCACGCCCGATGTCGGCGCGCTTGATGCCCTGGCTGTCGAGGTTTCGTTCGACGACCATTTGGGTTGCGATGCCCGCATGATCGGTACCAACGACCCAAAGCGCATCCTTTCCCTGCATCCGCGCGCGACGGGTCAGTACGTCCTGAAGCGTATTGTCGAGCGCATGGCCGATGTGGAGCGAGCCGGTCACGTTCGGAGGCGGCATGACAATTGTCCATGGCTCCGCCTCCGGGCGCTCGGGCCGGAACAGCCCTTGGTTTTCCCAATGCGCGTACCAGCGATCCTCGATCGCGCGTGGCTCGAAAGTCTTGGGAAGCTCGCTCATGCGAGGCGGTTAGCGATGCCGCGCTGCAGCATCAACCGGGAGAACTAAAGCGGCCGACCGGTAATCCGCGAGATTTCGCGCTTCACATGCTCGTCGACGATGCGCGGCAAATGCTCGTCGAGCCACTGCTTGAGCACCGGCCGGAGCATTTCACGCAACATCTCTTCGAGCGGGTTGATCGAAGGTGCAGCGGGGATGGTGGAGGCAACGGTCGTGAGTTGCTCCAGTGCCTCGCGCGTGTGGCCCGCTGCGCTCTCACCCAGCAAGGGCGGACCAAGATCTGCGGGCGGCGCAAGCGGCTCGTCAAGCTCGAGAACGTCGTCGCCACTTTCGGAGTCCTCAGGAAGTACGTCCTCCTGCGTTCGCGCGACCGGCGCAGTTGTCGAGCGCAGTTCCTTCTCCTCGGCGATCACTTTCTTGATCGATGCGAGGATGTCTTCCATCGAGGGTTCACGGTCACTGGCCTGCATTAGCAGCGATATCGCCTATCGCCTCGGCTGAGTCACGCCCGTCGTGCTGGTCGAAGGGGCCGGCGCTGGCAATGTCGATGACGAAGGCAACCCCGTCGGACCCAGCGGCGTGATGATCGCCGGAGTAGGAAGGGATGGATCATTAGACATCGGCACCAGGTCCGGCGTGAGAATAGGCGTCGCCGGCATTTCCTGCGGGCTCACTGTCCGCGTCGCAGCCGGCGCATGGATCGGGTCCGTCGCCCAGTCATTCCAGCTGCCCGCTACGCGACGATAGTTCGCGAGAGGGTCGTAGAGCGGGCCGCCATCGAGGCCGAGATCCTGGGCCTCTGCTTGACCCATGGCGTTCAAAAGCTGGAAGCCCGCGACATATTGATCGCGCTTCGCCGTGACGAGAAGCACCTGAGCATTGAGCAGCTCCTGCTCGGCGTCGAGAACGTCGAGGACCGTCCGCGTGCCGACGCTCTGCTCTGCGCGCACGCCTTCCAGAGCAAGTTCGTTTGCTTGTACGGCGACTGTCTGCGCCTGGATCGCGCGCTCGGTGGCGTAATAGTTTGCGAATGCCGCGCGCGTCGCAGCCACCACGGCGCGCTCCGTTCCGACGACCTGCTCGAACGCTTGACCCTGCAACGCCTGCGCTTGACGGACGCGGCCGCCGATCAAGCCACCCTGGAAGATAGGAACAGTGGTGCTGAGCCCCGCCGTCGTCTGGCTGCCCTGCGCCGCCGAGCCATTGCCGAATGTCCCGTTCAGCTCGTCAACCCATGTCCCGCTTACAACTCCCGAGACGGTCGGCAGACGGCCAGCCTCTGCAACGCGAACGTCATAGCCCGCGGCGGTGGCGAGTCTTTGAGCAGCGAACAGGTCCGGATTGTCGGTAAGCGCAATGCGGACGGCTTCGTCTTCCGATTTGGGCAACGGCGGCAGCGGCGGCGGCGGAGCGAGCGTTCCCGGCGGATGGCCGATGACGCGGCGATAAACGGCCTCGCTGCTCGTCAGATTGCCCTGGGCGACAGCGAGGCGGGCGCGTCCTTGCTGGAGGCGCGCTTCCGACTGCGCGACGTCGGTCCGGGTGAGATCGCCGATCTGGAAACGGTCCTGAGTGGCTTCGAGGTTGGTCGTAAGCACCCGGACATTGTTCTGGTTGAGTTCCACGACTGCCCGGTCGCGGATCACATCCATGTAGGCGCTGACGGCCTCGGTGAAGACGTCGCCCTCGACCGCTCGAAGCGTTCCCCGGCCCGCTTCAACGCGCGTCTTTGCCCCGCGCACGGAGTTCTTGACTCGCCCCCCCGTGAATAAAGGGACATTGAGATCTGCCCCTACCGAGAGCGTGGCATCGCCGCCAGTATCGAGAATGCCGCTCCGCGAGAGATCGCGGTTGAGGCCGCCGGTCACGCTGACCTGCGGCCGACCCGCCGCGCGGGCGATAGCCACATTCGCGTCGCTGGCCTTCAGCGATTCCCGCTGGGCGGTGAGCGTGGGGTTAGTGTGGTAGGCAGAGACCAAGGCCTCGCGCAGCGTGTCGGCCGAAGCCGTCCCGGCCATCAGCGCAGCGATGAGCGTTCCAGTGATAATCGTACGGGTCACGCGCATCCCCTTAAAAAATAAAAGCTTTCGGGCGGATGAAGCCAGGGAGCACTGGCACGCCGGCATCGCCGATGGATAGATAACCGAATGCGCCCGCCGCTTTCCGGCCGATGATCAGGCGCGTGATGCCGCGGTCGACCAAAGCCGCTCCGAGGCGGCCGCCATTGGCGAGCTGGTCGACGAGACCGTCCGGAATAAACTCAACCGCACCATCGATCAGGATTTGATCGTAGGGAGCGCCCTTCTTGTGGCCGGCCTCCAACGAACCTTCGATAGTGTCGACGCCGAGGTCCCGCGCGGCCTGAGCAAGTTGCGGGTCGGCCTCCAGCGCGACGACGTCCAGCCCGATCGCCTGCAGCACAGCCGCAGAATATCCGGTGCCGGAACCGACCACGAGCGCGCGCTCGCCGGGCGTCGGCATCATCTGGGTGAGCAGCTGGCCCAGAACCGCCGGTGCAGCGAGGTACCTGCCGTGCCCAAGGGAGATGGCGCGATCGACATACGCGCTCGCCCGCGCTCCTTCAGGCACGAAGGGTTCACGCGCGACCTTGCCCATTGCTTCCAAGACGCGGCGATCGACGACGCCCTGCGGCCGAAGCTGGCTTTCGATCATTGCCTCTCGAGAAGCGCTGAAATCCGGGATTGATCCTTGTGAGGTCATTGCTGTTATATGCCGGTAATACACCTGTTGTTCAAGCTCGTCTTATCGGTAGCCGCTCACAGAGCCAACTGCCACTCGTCGAAAGTAAACGGGCGTGGCAGCCTTGCCGCACCCCGGGGCTTGACCTGCAGCCGAAGCTCGCGAAATAGCGAGGCTCGCTTCCCCGGCCCGATGGCGGAGTGGTTACGCAGAGGACTGCAAATCCTTGCACGCCGGTTCGATTCCGGCTCGGGCCTCCATTCTCCATAAAACCGACGATGATCTGCTCAGTATCGCGCGGGTCAGCCTTGAACCGCGCTAACCGAGTGACGCTGGCAGCCCGTTCCCTTACTCGTACCGCAGAGCGTGGATCGGATTGGCGCGGGCGACCTTCACTGCGTGACCGACGACCGTCGCAATCGCGATGCCGAGCGCAATGCCGCCGGCAACGAGGAACGGGATCGGCCCAAGCGTAATCCGCTGATCGAAGTTGTTCAGCCAGTCGCGCATCATCCACCAGGCGACCGGCCAGGCGATCACGTTGGCGATAAGCACGGGCCGACTGAATTGCCAGACGAGCAACCGCACGATGTCCCGGGTGCGCGCTCCCAAAACCTTGCGAATGCCGATCTCCTTGGTGCGGCGCTCCGCGGTGAATGCTGCGAGCCCGAACAGACCCAGGCAACCGATTACCACTGCGAGCAGGGCGAATGCGGCGAACATCTGCGCCCGGCCGTCCTCGGCCTTGTACAGCTCGGCAATGATGTCCTCGCTGAACTTGGCGTTGAACGGCACTTCGTTGGTGATCTGCTTCCACTCGCGCTCCACGGCTGCGCGGACCGTTGCCGGATCGCCGTTGTAGCGGACGATCATGACCTGCGGTTGCGCGTTGACGTTGCGGAACATGATGGGATCGATTGGTGTGCGCACCGAGCGGAACCGGGAGTCGCCTACGACGCCGATGATGTGGATGTCGGTGACACCGGTGTCCGGCGCGAAGATTTCGCTGCGCACCGTCTTCCCGATAGCGTCCTGCGGCGATTTGAAGCCGAGCTTGTGGATCGCATATTCGTTCATGACGACGTTCACACCGCGCGCAGCCAGCGCCTTTTCGGCGTTCAAATCCTCTGGGTACGGTACCGTCATGTCGTCCATCGGCCGGTTCGGATCGAACCAGCGCCCGGCTTTGAGGGTCAGCCCCATCGCGTCGAAGAAGCCTTCGTCCACGCTGTACTGGCCTATGGTCACTTGTTTGTTGCTGCCCGGCGGAATTAGCCCGGTATTGTTGTTGTTATCAGTCGAAATGCCGATGTCGGTGCGACCGACTGCCGTCACGCCGGGCAACCGCTTCATGCGGTTCACGATCTCCTCGCCCTTGCTCCATAGCTGGGCCCGGCTCATCTCATCGACTTGGAGGATGTGGTCGCGTTTGTATCCGGGATCGACCGACCGCGCGTAAACTGTCTGCGCATAGACGACGGCCGTGCAAATGATCAGGCCGATCGAGACCGCGAACTGCAGGATAACGAGTGCGGTGCGCAGGCGTCCGGACCCGGGAGTCTCGGCGGCCGACCGGTTGGCCTTCAACACCTGGGCCGGCTGGAAGCGGGACAGGAAGAAAGCCGGATAAAGACCGCTGAGGATGCCCACTAGCAGCGTCAGTCCGATCGCGGGGAGCAGGATTCCTTCGCGCCCGGAATATTTCAGCGTCAGGTCGGCATCGAGGAAGGCCGCGAAAGGCTTCACCAGCAGTTCCACCAGGGCCAGCGCAAGCAACATCGCAGTCGCCGAGATCAGGATCGACTCCCCGACGAACTGCACGATCAGTTGCCTTCGAGTGGCACCTAGAACCTTGCGAAGTGCGACCTCGCGAGCCCGCTGGCTTGCGCGTGCCGTCGCCAGGTTGGTGAAGTTCACGACCGCCATGCCTAGGATCAGGATGGCGATGATCGCGAAGGTCGTGATCGTCTGCCGATCGTTCTGCGGAGTCATGCTGGCGTCGTCGGCCTCGCCCAGATGAACGTCCTGCACGTTGGTGAAACGCCAATTCTGGTCGTCGCCCTGGTTGAAGCGGATCCCGCCGTTATATTCGTCCGGAATGTTGCGCTTTTCCCAGGCGGCCAGCTGCGAGTTGAGCTGATTGACGTCCGTGCCGGGCTTGAGCTTGAAATAGACCCAGCCCGATTGGCAGCCCCAGCAGGTGAGGAAGTAGGGTTCTTCGGCAAAGAATGCGTTGAAGTCCAAGCGAAGGATCGCGTTGATCTTCAGGTGGGAATTCTTCGGCAAGTTCTTCAGCACGCCGCTGATCTTGAAGTCGCGCTTGATGCCCTTCGAGATGATGGTGAGGGTACGACCCACAACCTGGTCCGTCCCGTAGCGCTTGATCGCTTCCTCCTGAGTGATCACCGCGGTTTGCGGAGCGGTCAGGGTGGTGCCGGCCGCGAGCGGCAGGTTCACCGTCTTCAGGAAGTCGTTGTCGGCATACTTATAATCTTCGGTAGACGTCGCCTGGCCATCCTTGAGGAACACAGGCCCCGTGCTGAGGATGTAACCGGCCTGCTCGACCTGCGGAAAATCCTTCTTGATCCGGCTTTCCGTGACATAGGACGCCATCTGAAAGGCGAAGGGCTCGCCGGTGTCGGAATTCTTCCCGAACGTTTGAAACTGGTAGGTGTTCGCGGCGTCCGGGAGCCACCGATCGTAGCTCCGCTCGTAGCGGATATAGAGAAGGATCAGCACGCAAGCGGCCATGCCGATGGCGAGGCCCGCAATGTTGATGATCGAGTAGGTCCTGCTCTTCGCGAGAGCCCTGACTGCGACCGTCCAGTAATTCCGCCACATAGCTTTCGTCCTCGAAAGAATGATGTTCCCGCTCGCGCCGTTCGTCAGGCGGCGCGGCGCCGTTCCTGCAGGATCTTGCCATCGAGCATGTTGACGACGCGGCTCGCGAAGTCGGCATGCGCCGGCGAGTGGGTCACCATCACGATGGTCGAGCCTTCCTGGTTAAGCTGGCGAAGCATCCGCATGACCTCTTCGCCGTGAGCGGTGTCGAGGTTACCGGTCGGCTCGTCCGCCAGGATCAGCTTCGGGTCCCCGACCAGCGCACGCGCGACCGCAACGCGCTGCTGCTGACCGCCCGAGAGCTGCGTCGGACGGTGCTTCGCGCGGTGCGCGATGCCGACCTTGTCGAGCACTCGGTCGACGCGCGTCTTGCGGTCAGAGGACGAGTAATTGTGATAGAGCAAGGCGAGCTCGACATTCTCGCGCACGGTCAGCTCGTCGACGAGGTTGAAGCTCTGGAAGATGAAACCGATGTTGCTCTTGCGGGTCTCGGCGAGCTGTGTTTCCGTGAGGCCGGCAACCTCGTTCCCATTGAAGATGTAGGAACCGCCGGTGGGGCTATCGAGCATGCCCATCACGTTGAGCAGGGTCGACTTGCCGCACCCCGAAGGGCCCATGATCGCAACGAACTCGCCGTCCGCGATATCGAGGTCGACATTGTCCAGGGCGGTGGTCTCTACCGTGTCGGTCCGGTACGTTTTGGTAAGGCCGGTCATGGTAAGCATGGGTCTTCCGATCCTTTCTATTGATCGCTGGCGAAGGTGAGCCGGTCCTTGTCGACCAACCCGCTGTAGGATGAGGTGATGACGCGCTCGCCGGGCTTCAGGCCTCCGAGCACCTCGATGAAGTCGTTGTTGCGGCGCCCAAGCTGCACCTGCCGCTTGGTCGCGCCGTTTCCGCTGCTGTCGACCACGAACACCCAGTTGCCACCGGTGTCGTTGAAGAACGCGCCGTTCGGGATGAGCAAGGCGCGCGAGGAGTCGCCGAGCGTCAGCTTGGCCTGGACCGTCTGGCCCCGCTGTATCGATTGTGGCTCCGGACCGACGAACACCAGGTCGACCTGGAACTGGCCGTTGCGGACCTGCGGATAGACCTTCGAGACGCGCAGGCGGTAGGTCTTGCCGTCGATGTCGGCGGCGGCGCCCTGCCCGACATGCACCCGACCGAGGTAATATTCGTCCACGTCGGCCTGAAGCTTGTCGGCGCCTGCGCTGTCGATCTGACCGATCCGCTCGCCCTGCTGCAGCGACTGTCCCAGCTGTATCTCGAAGCCGCTGAGCTGCCCGGTGACAGGCGCTCTTATGCTCAGCTGACTGAGGCTCCCCTGCGCGACGCCCATGCTCATGCTGAGAGAGGAAGATGCGGCACGCAGCTGTTTTAGCTGGCTCGTCTGCAGCGCTTCGGTCTGAGCGATGCTGCGCTTCAGGATCTGGAGCCTTTGCGCCTGGTACTGAAGGTCGTCCTTCGTGTCGCGGAAGGTCTTCTGCGCAACGAACCCTTTCGACGCGAGGGATTCATAGAGTTCGTATTGGCGCCGCGCCTTGGCGAGGTCCGTCTCCGCCTGGTTCAGGTCGCGGAGATTGGAATTGTGCGATTGCACCAACGCGAGCTCCTGGCTGCGCATGTTGTTGAGCTGCTGCTCGACTTCCGCTTGCTTCTCGAGTGTGGAGAGCTGCAGTTCAGCGTTGGAAAGCACGGCCAGCATCTGGCCCTGCACGACCTGGGCGCCATCCTCGACGATCTTCTTCTCGACGCGGCCACCCTCGACCGCGTCCAAATACACCGTCACGAGCGGCGTCACGCGGGAGCGCAGCGGCAGGAAATCCTCGAACACGCCGCTCTCCGCAGTGGAGATGGTGAGGCGGTCGCGCGCGACGGCCTGCGTTCCCTCGCGCGGAGCGAACAGCCAGAACACAAGCAGGAGCACAAGAAGAGCCGCGGCTCCTCCTGCGATCAGGATGCGCCTGTCGATACGCTTGCGCACGATAACCCGGTCCATGTTGCCGCCGCTCACGGCCTCCGATTGGCCGCCGCCCTGGCGAAGCTCGACAAGCCTCACTGTCCGCCGCCGATCAGTAACTGTCCGAATGCGGACATGGGCACAGCAACGGCGAAGTTGACCTCAAGAGAGGCGATACGATGGGCCACGAATTTCATGCCCCTATCGTTGCAAGCCTCGTGCCAACCGGTTTTCTCTCTGACGCGGCTGTTTTGCACTGTTCGTTTCCGGACAGTGGCGCTACAGACGTAGCGTGGACCCGACCTTCAGCCTCGCCGTCGTCGTCGATGACGATCCCGATATCTCGCTCGCCGCTCGCCTTGCGCTTCGCGACATGTTCGAGCGGATCGAGGCATTGCCCTCACCGGCAGAGCTCCTGCCGTTCCTCAAGCGCGAAAGCCCGGACGCAATCCTCCTCGACCTGAACTTCGAGCGTGCCGCGACCGACGGGCGGGAGGGTCTGGATACGCTCGCGAGGATCATGAAGGTGGATCCGGACGCGGCCGTGGTCATCATCACCGCCCACGGCGCAGTCTCTGTCGCCGTCGAGGCGATAAAGCGCGGGGCGAGCGACTTCGTGGCGAAGCCCTGGAGCAACGAGCGTCTCGCGGCGACGGTGCGCAGTGCTGCTGCCTTGCGACAAAGCAAGATCGACGCGCGAGTCGAACGCAGCCGCGCGTCCGAACTTGCGCATGGGGCGGAAACGCCGCTGCTCGGCGAGGCAGCCGCGATGCAACGTGTACGATCGCTGATCGAGCGCGCCGCTCCGACCGACGCAAATGTCGTCATCCTCGGTGAGAATGGGACCGGCAAGGAGATCGTGGCGCGCGAGGTCCACCGCCTGTCCCGCCGTAGCGCGGAGCCGATGGTCTCGATCGATCTGGGCGCTACCAGCGAGACGCTGTTCGAGTCAGAACTGTTCGGACACGTCAAAGGGGCCTTCACCGGTGCCGCCGGCGAACGAATCGGCCGGTTGAAGGCGGCGGACCACAGCAGCCTGTTTCTCGACGAGGTCGGCAACCTCCCGCTACACTTGCAGCCGAAGTTGCTCACGGCGCTTGAACAGCGTCAGGTCGTCCCCGTCGGCTCGAACCGTCCGGTCCCGATCGATGTCCGCGTAATCGCCGCCACGAACATGTCGCAAGATCAGCTCGCGGACGAAACACGCTTCCGGCAGGACCTGCTATTCCGCCTTAATACGATCGAGATCCATCTGCCGCCGCTTCGCGAGCGCCGCGAAGACATCCCTCTGCTGCTGGACCATTACCTGGGGATCTACGCACGAAAATATGATCGGCCCCTACGGCAAATCCCGCCGGCCACGCTGGAAACGCTGATGCACCACGATTGGCCCGGGAATGTACGCGCGTTACGGCACGCCGCTGAAAGAGCCGTGATCATGGCCGACGGCGACCACTATGGGCTGGAGGATTTCCCTCTCCCCGGCCGAGCGGGAGCGCCCGCGGTCGCGATCCCGCAAACCACGCTGAACCTCGACCAGCTCGAAAAGCAGATGATCGAACGCGCCCTCCGCATGCATCATTTCAATATTTCGCTGGCCGCTTCAGAGTTGGGCCTCAGCCGGGGAGCGCTATACCGGCGCATGGAGAAGCATGGACTTTAGGCGCCGGTTCGAATTCGGGCTCACTTGGCGGACCGCGGTCCTGATTGCCGCATTGTGGCTGCTTTACGCAGCGATTCACATGGCCGATCTTCGTGCAGGTCGGATCGTGTCGGCGCTTCTAGCTCTTGGTGCGGTGGCGAGCCTGTGGAGCTTCATCCGGCGGACGAACTTCATCGTTTCGCGATTCGTCGAATCCATCCGCTTCGAAGACTATTCGCAGCGATTCTCCGACCCCAGCGGCGGCGGCTTCGACGTGCTGGGAGACACTCTCGACAACGCCATGAAGTCGCTTCAGGCGCGGCACGTCCAGTCGGCGGCCGAGAGCCGATTTCTGTCCGCGGTGGTGGACGACGCTCCGAGCGCTCTTCTTACGATCGATGCCGAAGGACGTATCGAGCTGCTCAACAAGTCGGCTCGCCAGCTGTTTGGCAGGCTTGGCCTGCACCGGGTGGGAGATCTGGATACGCTAGGGCCCGAATTGCTGGCAGTCGCGCGGATGCCCCCCGGCACCAGGAAGATAACTCGCGTGGTGCTGGACGGCGTTCCCCAAAAGGCGATCTTCGCGTCGGCCCAGGTTGCGCGCCTCGACGATCCGGTGACAATCTGGTCCATCCTCCCGGTGCAGAGTGAGCTTGGCGCACTGGAGGTCGCCGCGCAGGCGGACCTGGTGCGGGTCCTCACCCATGAGATCATGAATTCGCTGACGCCCGTTACGTCGCTCGCGCGCTCCGGTGCCGACATGGTCGCGGCTGCTGAAAAGAAGGGAAGCGACCTTTCCGATGCTCGTGTCGCAACGGAAACGGTCGCTCGCCGTGCCGAGGGCATCTTGAGATTTGTCGAAAGCTATCGCGAGTTCGCGCAGGCGCCCGAAGTGCACCGACGCTCATTCAAGGCAAGGCAGTGGGGCGAGGAAATTCTCCGCCTGGCCATCGCGAATGCGGCAGATCAGCAGATCGATGCCCGACTGGAAGTCAGCCCCGAGCGGCTCAACCTTAATGCCGATCCGGAGCTTCTGGCGCAGGTTGTGCTCAACCTGCTTCGCAACGCGATCCGCGCGACGGCCGACGTCGAAAAGCCGGTGGTGACTCTGGAATTGTCTCGCGAGCGCAACGCAGGCGTCCGGATAGAGGTGCGCGACAATGGTCACGGCATTCCGCCGGACCGCCGCGACGACATCTTCCTCCCCTTTTACACGACCCACAAAGGGGGCAGTGGTGTCGGCCTCAGTTTCGCACGGCAGGTTGCTTTGGCGCATGGCGGCTCTATCTGCGCGCTCGACGCGCCCGAAGGCGGGGCCAACATCCGGATGGTGATATGACGACGAACAAAGGCGGTCCCCCACCGTCGCGATTGAGGCAGGTAAGGATCGCCCTGTGGGCCGTGGTCGTCCTTGCGCTGGTCGGGACCGCCGCGCTCCTTTTGATTCCACGCAAGCACACCGCCGAACTGCGCACCCAGGAAAGAGAACAACCCCTCAAAGCCAGCCTCGGCGGCCCGTTCACCTTGGTCGGCGCCGATGGCAAGCCGTTCTCCAGCAACGCGCTGGCTGGCAAGCCGTACGCAATCTTCTTCGGCTTCACGCGCTGCGGAGACGTGTGCCCGACCACCCTCGCCCGGCTCGTGAAGCTGCGTGACGCCGCTGGCGGAAAGGACGCATTGAACATCGTGTTCGTGACGATCGATCCGGCCAACGACGGCCCCAGGGAGGTTGGTCAATATGCGGACCTGTTCGGCTCGCCGATCATCGGGCTGACCGGATCACCGGCGCAGATCGATGCCGTGAAGAAGCAATATGGGATTTATGCGGAGCCCAATCATGACGCGACCGGGCACGGCAATATGATCAATCACACCGCGACCACCTTGCTGTTCGACGGCAATGGCGAGCTGGCCGGGACCCTTTCCCCGTCAGAGCCGGATCCTACTGCAGTCGAGAAGTTGAAGCGGCTGGCGGCTTAGACTCTGTCGTCGAGTTCTTTCACCAGTTTTCGCGGCGCTTGCGCCCGGTAGCTTTCCTCGACCCACGCCTTGAGCCGGTCGAGCGAGGGTACTTGATCCTCGGGTGGGTTGAAGCTGACCCAACCGCTCTTGCCCAGTCCATAAGCGGTCGGCTCGGCAAACGGCAGCTGCAATGCCTCGTAACCGGTATAGGGCAGCTTGCACGACAAGCTGAACGGCCGACCCTTCGCTGGCAGATAGGCGAACGTTTTGTCCTTGACCGCCAGGTCGTCGTGATCGGGCCACGGGGATTTCCGATGGGCGCCTGGAAGCGTCAGGCCCCAGGAGCGCAGCTCATCGACCAATCCAGCGTTGGCGGCCATCGAACCCGGCTCTAGCGGAACCCATTCATCGGCACCACCTTGAGCACCGATGACCAGCTACCGGCCCGATCCGCAAATCTCATTCCTGGGCCCGGAATTCTATGATCCGGTCACTGCTGCCGCCTTCCCTCAATGCAACGCGCGTTTCCTTAACGATCGGGCGGCGCGGGATGTGGGCCTGGAGCTCGACGGCGATGGGTGGGCGCGGCACTTCTGTCGTTTCGAGCCGCTTCCGGAGAACCTGACTGAGCCGCTCGCGCTGCGATATCACGGTCATCAGTTCCGCGTGTACAACCCCGAGATTGGCGATGGTCGCGGTTTCCTTTTCGCTCAGCTACGTGACGATGGGGACCGACTTCTCGATCTCGGCACCAAGGGCTCCGGTCAGACGCGTTACAGTCGGCATGCCGACGGGCGGCTGACGCTCAAGGGAGGCGTGCGCGAAGTCCTTGCGACCGAAATGCTCGAAGCCCTGGGCGTCAACACATCGAAAAGCTTCGCGCTGTTCGAGACCGGCGAACAGCTGGAACGCGGCGACGAACCTTCCCCTACCCGCTCATCGGTCCTGACCCGCCTCAGTCACGGCCACATCCGCATCGGCACCTTTCAGCGTCTCGCCTTCCTGGGCCAGGTGGAAAATATCAAAGGTCTCGTCCGCTATTGCCTCGAACAGCTCTACGCTGAGCAGCCAACGAAGGATGATGGGGAAAATGCGCTTCGCCTGTTCGATCTCGTGAGCGGCGCAACGGCGAAGCTCGCGGCCTCCTATCTCGCGGCCGGTTTCGTCCACGGCGTGCTCAACAGCGACAACATCAACGTCACCGGGGAAAGCTTCGATTACGGGCCGTGGCGTTTCACGCCGAATTGGGATCCGGAATTCACCGCAGCATATTTCGACCATTACGGCCTCTACGCATTTGGTCGGCAACCCGAGGCGATCCATTGGGACCTTGCCCAATTCGCGGGCTGCCTGAGCCTCGTCACCGAGGCTCCACCGCTTTCCGAGATGCTCGCCGGGTGGAGTTCCCGCTTCGAAGATGCGCTCACTGAAGCGATGCTGCGGCGACTTGGCGTCGAGACCAGTGGCGGCGAGGCAGATCGTACGATGGTCGCCGTCTTGATCAAGGCTTTGGCCACCAAAGAAGTCGGGATCGACACTGTCTTCTTCGACTGGCGGGGCGGCCAGGACCCGGGCGGCGAGCGATATGCCTCAGATGCGTTTCGAGCGCTCGCGAAAATACTCGAAGGGCGGGAGCAGCCGCGTGATCATCCTTATTGGTCCGGCCAAAAACCCTGCTCGATGCACATCGAGGAAGTGGAAAAGATCTGGTCGGCAATCGCCGAACGCGATGACTGGAGCCCGTTCAACGAGAAGGTTAGAGCCATTCGGGAAATGGGCGAAGCCATGCATGAATAACTCGCAGCTTGACGAAAGCGTAGAGGTCGTCGAGCGCGCAGCTGTGACCGACACTCTCATATCCACGAACCCAGCGACGGGCGAGACGATCTGGTCCGGCCCGATCGGCGATGCTGCGGCGGAAGTCGCGGCCGCGCGCGCTGCTTGGCCGGAATGGGCCGCGCACTCGCTGTCCTATCGCGTCGAGACGATCCGCCGCTTCGCGAACGTCGTCCGCGGGAAGGAGACAGAGTTTGCCGAGCTGATCGCGAACGAAGCGGGCAAGCCATTTTGGGAAGCGCGCACCGAAGTCGGTGCGGTCGTGAACAAGGTCCAGATCTCGGTCGACGCCTACGCTGACCGGACGTCCCAGCGTAAGTTCGAAGGGGCGATGGGCAACAAGGTAGCCGTCCGCCACAAGCCGCATGGGGTGTTGGCGGTCCTCGGTCCCTACAATTTCCCAGCGCACCTGCCGAACGGACACATCGTGCCTGCCCTGATCGCGGGCAATGCCGTGGTGTTCAAGCCGTCGGAGAAGACGCCGGCGACCGGCGAGTTCCTGGTGCGCTGCTTTCATGAAGCCGGGGTCCCCGAAGGCGTCGTGCGCTTACTCATCGGCGGGCCCGATCAAGGTCGGGCGCTTGCCTCCCAGCCCGGTATCGACGGGCTGCTTTTCACCGGGTCGGCGCGTGCCGGATCGGCCCTGCACAAGCAGTTCGCCGAAACGCCGCAGAAGATTCTCGCGCTCGAGCTCGGCGGCAACAGCCCGCTGGTCGTGTGGCGCAGCAAGGACATCGCGGCCGCCGCCGCAATTGTCGTCCAGTCCGCCTATCTCAGCGCCGGACAACGGTGCACGGCCGCGCGGCGCCTGATCGTCGAAGATGGTCAGGAAGCCCCGCTTCTCGCCGCCATCGATGCTCTTCTTGGGCGCATCATCGTCGACCAGCCTTTCGCGGATCCGCAGCCTTTCATGGGTCCGGTGATCGATACGGCCGCTGCGGACCAGGTGCAGGAGCAATGGCTGAACCTGATGATGAAGGGAGGAAGGCCCTTGCGCCGCCTCGATCGTCCATTTGAGGAAAGACCCTATCTTACGCCCGGACTGATCGATGTTACCGACGTGAAGGATCGCCCTGATGAGGAGATCTTCGGACCTGTGCTCCAGGTGATCCGGGTCAGCGATTTCGATGCAGCGATCGACGAAGCGAACAATACCCGGTTCGGACTGGCGGCGAGCCTGATCAGCGACAGCCCGGAACTCTATGACAAATTCTGGGCGAACGTGCGCGCTGGCGTCATCAACTGGAACAAGCCGACCAACGGCGCGCCGTCGAACGCCCCGTTCGGAGGCGTCGGCCTCAGCGGCAACCATCGGCCGAGCGCTTTCTACGCTGCGGACTATTGCGCCTACCCGGTCACCAGCGTCGAAGCCGATCGCGTCCGTGGCGGAATCGACGAGGGCCTGCGCGACCCGAACATGCAGGAAGACTGATCGCAGCTGACGCGGATCATTTCCGGTCGCCATGGCGTTCAACAGCCGTGAGAGTTCCTAATTGCGTCGGCAAGGCGCTCATCCTTGCCCTGTCCATCCTCCCCTTAGCAGCGTGCGATCAGGGCTTACCGTTCAGCGGGGGCCGGTCCGAAACCATAGCACAGTCGTCCGTCACGGACCCACAATTGAGAGCCTTTTACCAGGCCCGCCAGTGGCAGGCTGCTTGGGACCGTAAATCGGAAAAGGTGCTGCTTGGTACGATCGGCGGGGCGTTGGCGCATGGCCTCAAGCCGAGCCTCTTCCTCCAGGAGGAAAATCTTCCCCAGGATAAGACTGCTCGTGACGAGGCGCTTACGAAGGCTGCGCTCCGCTACGCCGACGCCCTTGCTCGCGGCTATGTCGATCCCAAGAAGGTCAGCGACGTTTATACGATCCCTCGCGCGAAGGCCGACGTGTCCGCCGGCCTCAACCAGGCGCTCCAGAATGGAAAGCTTGAAAGCTGGTTTGCTTCGCTGCCTCCGCAAACCGACGAGTATCGGGCGCTCTTCGCAGCACACGAAGATTATATCCGGCGGGCGACTGACTATCGCGCGGACCCGATCCCTGGAGGGAAGGCGATCAAGCCGGGCCAGAAAGACAAAAGACTGACGGCAATTGCAACGGCACTGACGGCGATAGGCTACGCGCCTGCACAGGAAGCGAAACCAGCGTTGCCCAGCCGCTACACCGGTCCGCTCGTGGACTCGATAAAGCGCCTCCAGGGCGATCTCGGACTCGACGCCGACGGGATCATCGGCGTCGACACGATCGACGCGCTGAACCTCGGCCCTGCCGGGCGTGCCCGCCAGCTAGAGATCGCGATGGAACGATTGCGGTGGCTCCAGCGCGAACCGCCGGAGACCCGCATCGACGTGAATACGGCGGCGACGGTTCTCGACTATTGGCGCAACGGCAGGCACGCCGATCGCCGCAATGTCGTTGTCGGCGAGCCCGACAAGCAGACGCCGCAGTTGCAGGCTCCCTTCTCAAGGCTGGTGGCAAATCCGAAGTGGCGTGTGCCGGATTCGATCGCTGCGAAGGAAATCGCCACGAAGGGCTCAGGCTGGCTCGCGGAGAATAATTTCGCGGTGGAAAATGGCCGATACGTCCAGCAGTCCGGCCCGAAGAACTCGCTCGGGCTCGTCAAGTTCGACATGGAGGACAAGCAGCAAATCTACCTTCATGACACGCCGGCCAAAGCGCTGTTTTCCCAGCCGGAGCGGCACCGCAGCCACGGCTGCGTCCGGGTCGAGAATGCGCTCGAGTTTGCGGGCCTGCTTGCCAGCCAGGACGGTGTGGTCCCGCAGCTGCAGAAGGCGTTCGAAAGCCAGGAAGAGCAGTGGGTCAAGCTGAAGACCGAAATACCGGTTCGGCTGCTTTATCACACCGTCTTCTGGGATGGCTCACGCGTCCAGTTCCGGCCCGACGTCTACGGTTTGGATGACGTTGTGGGTGCCGCGCTCGGGCTGATCCGCGGCCCTGTGCGCAAGCCCTGGGAGCACAAGGGCGAGGATATCGGCCCTTGATAAGCAGAGGGCGCCGAGCCAAGTCGGCGCCCTCTTCCCCCTCCCCATAACCGCGGATTTCGCGGTCGGCCCAACTCAGCCTCGCAATTCTGGCATGTACCCTTCGTCGGCGGCATCACTGAACTTCGTCGTCCGGCCATCAAAACGAACGCGAACGATTCCGGTCGAGCCGTGGCGCTGCTTGGCGACGATGACCTCGGCCTTGCCCGCAGCCGCGGAATATTTCGCGTTCCATTCCTCGTATTTGGCGAGCTTGTCGGTCTCGTTCGGCATCGGATAGTCGGGCTCGAACGCCTTCAGATAATAATCCTCGCGATAGATGAAGAGCACGATGTCGGCGTCCTGCTCGATCGAGCCGGATTCACGAAGATCCGATAGCTGGGGCCTCTTGTCCTCGCGCTGCTCGACGGCACGGCTGAGCTGGGACAGCCCGATCACCGGAACGTCCAGCTCCTTCGCCAGCGTCTTCAGCCCGCGGCTGATCTCGGAGATTTCCTGGACGCGGTTCTCGTTGCCACCGCCGCGGCCCGTTCCGTGCAGCAACTGGAGGTAATCGACCACGATCAAGCCGATATTCTTCTGGCGCTTCAGGCGGCGGGCGCGAGTCCGGAGGGCCGCGATGGTCAGGCCCGGAGTATCGTCGATGTATAGCGGCAGGTTCTCTAGCTCAGCCGCGGCGCGCGCGAGTTCGCGGAACTCCTGCTGCGAAATCCGGCCCGTGCGAAGCGCTTCCGAGGTTATTCCGGACTGTTCCGAGAGAATACGGGTCGCCAGCTGGTCGGCGGACATTTCCAGGCTGAACAGTGCGGCCGGCGCGCCCGCCGCCTTGCTCGCTTCTATTCCGTCAGCCGTGTCCCGCAGAAAGCGCTGGGCAGCGGCGAACGCCATGTTCGTACCCAGCGCGCTCTTGCCCATGCCGGGCCGGCCAGCGACGATGATCAGGTCGGATTTATGCAAGCCGCCGATCTTGGAATTCAGCGCTTCCAGGCCGGTAGTGAATCCCGAGAGATGACCGCCGCTATTGAGCGCCTTCTCGGCCATTTCCAGCGCTTCACGGGTGGCTTCCGCGAAGCTCTTGGCTTTCCCTTCCGCGCCGCCTTCCTCGGCAACCTTGTATAGCTCGGTCTCGGCGCGCTCGATCTGAGCGAGGGGGGCAACTTCCTCACTCGTATCGAGCGCGCCTTCGACCAGGTCGCGACCGACACCGACGAGCGCTCTCAGCAGCGCGAGATCGTAGATCTGCACCGCAAAGTCGCGCGCACCGATAACCGCCGCGCCTGAGCCAGTGAGTTGTGCAAGATAGGCCGGGCCGCCGACCTGCTTCATCGCCTCGTCGCTGTCGAACAGTGGCTTCAGGGTCACCGGATTGGCGACCATGTTCTTGTCGGTGAGGCGCAGGATCGCTTCGTAGATGCGAGCGTGCAGCGGCTCGAAGAAATGCTGCGGCCTCAGTTTCAGCTGAACGTCTTCGATCAGGCGATTGTCGATCATGAGTGCGCCGAGCAGGGCCGCTTCGGCTTCGACGTTTTGGGGGAGCGCCTGGACCGCAGATTCCGAGGCAGACTCGGCTAGGTGAACGACTTGGGCCATGGCGAATCCTCTACGCCAGGCACGTCCCCACGCGCCATCGGATGACTCGCCTTATCCGACGCGAACGAAAGAAGCACAACTGTGGATAGCATGTGCACGAATCGGTCAGAGCGTTCGGGCGCGATCAGGGTTTTGTCCCAGACCTCCCATCCACAGAAATAATCCGGCCCAAATTGCTGCGCTCGAAACGTCCCGTTAGGCACTCAGCATGGCGATTTTGTCCGACCGCTGGATTCGCGAACAGGCCGAAGCGAACCGCATGATCGAGCCTTTCGTGGAGGCTCAGCGGCGCGAGGGCTGCATCAGCTACGGCCTGTCCTCCTACGGTTACGACGCCCGGGTCGCCGACGAATTCAAGATCTTCACCAACGTCGATTCGGCGACGGTCGACCCCAAGGACTTCGCGTCGAACAGCTTCGTCGATCGCAAGACCGACGTTTGCATCATCCCCCCGAACAGCTTCGCGCTTGCCCGCACGGTCGAATATTTCCGGGTTCCGCGCGACGTGCTGGTCATCTGCCTCGGGAAATCCACCTATGCCCGCTGCGGGATCATCGTGAACGTGACACCGCTCGAGCCCGGGTGGGAAGGCCATGTGACGCTCGAATTCTCGAATACGACGCCGCTGCCTGCGAAAGTCTATGCGAACGAAGGCGCGTGCCAGTTCCTGTTCCTGCAAGGCAACGAGCCCTGCGAGGTGAGCTACGCCGACCGCGCCGGCAAATATATGGGGCAGAAGGGCGTTACACTGCCAAAACTGTGACACGCGAAGAAGCCGAACAGCTAGACGCCGCAGACCCTCTCGCTTTTGCGCGCGAGCGCTTCATCCTCCCTGAAAATCTAATCTACCTGGACGGCAACTCGCTCGGCGCGCTTCCTCGCGCGGTGCCGGCAATGCTCGCGGACACGGCGGAGCGGCAGTGGGGCGACGACCTGATTGGCAGCTGGAACAAGCATGGCTGGATCGATTGGCCCACGCGCGTCGCGGCGAAGCTTTCACCCATCGTTGGCGCACAAACGCACGAGCTTCTGATCGCAGACTCCACCAGCGTCTGCCTGTTCAAGCTGCTTGGCGCCGCAGCCCACGCTCGCCCGCAGCGCAAAACCATATTGACGCAACAGCGCAACTTTCCGACCGATCTTTATGTCGCCCAGGGGCTGGCCGAGATGATGGGCCTGCAACTGAAGGCGGTGCCCGCCGATGAAGTGATCGGCGCGATCGACGCGGACACGGCCGCCGTCACCCTCGTCCACGTGGATTATCGCAGCGCCAGCATTCACGACATGCGCGCGGTCAATGCGGCCGCCCATGCTGAGGGCGCCCTCACGGTCTGGGACCTTTCGCATAGTGCCGGCGCGATCGCGATCGATCTCGACGGGACGGCCTGCGATCTCGCGGTCGGATGCGGCTACAAATATCTCAATGGTGGACCGGGAGCGCCGGCATTCCTGTTCGTTGCGGATCGATTGCAGAACGATCTTCAGTCACCGCTTCAAGGTTGGATGGGGCACGCCGATCCATTCGCGTTCGAGGATGATTACCGCCCCGCCAGGGCCATCAACCGGTTCCTCACCGGCACGCCGTCCATCCTCGGGCTTGCTGCACTTGAAGCCGGGCTCGACACGTTTGCTGACGTCTCGATGCGCGACGTCGAGGCCAAGGCGCGAATCCTTTCGCAAATCTTCATCGACGAAGTCGAAATGCGGTGCGGCGCCGAAGTTCGCTTGGAATCGCCGCGCGATCCGAGGGAGCGGGCAAGTCACGTCGTCTTCGCCCATGCCGACGCCTATGCGGTCATGCAGGCGCTGATCGACCGCAATGTCATCGGCGATTTTCGGGCCCCGACCTTGATGCGCTTCGGCTTCGCGCCGCTGTACAACACGCATGCACAGGTAGTCGCCGCGGCGGAAATCCTCGCCGACATCCTTATCGCCCGATCGTGGGATCAGCCGCGCTTCAAGGATCGCGCAAAGGTCACCTAGGCATGCTGGCCCTGAACCGCGCGCCGTCGACGCTCCAGGCGCCAGGGCCGACTGCCGCGAGGTAGAGGAACACGAAGCAGAAGAGCACGGCCGCTTCGCCCATGTTCACGGCTGGATAGAGACTCTGCTGGCCGTGGATCATCCAGTAGCCGACGGCCATCTCGCCGGCGGCGACGAAGGCAGCGAGCCGCGTCCAAAGCCCCATAAGGACGAGCAATCCGGTGACGAACTCGATCACCCCAGCACTCCAGAGCAAGGTCCCTACCTGTTGAAGCCCCGGCTTGCCGCCCGGCGGGAAGCCGAAAAGCTTGATGAGCGCGTGCTGCAGGAACAGCAGCGCAGTTACGATCCTAAGCAGCGCAAGCAGCTGCGGTTGCCAACGCGAAAGCCACGTGAACTCCATTACGCATGTTCCTTCTGCTTTGAGCGGTGCGCCGAGTCCTCCAGCAGAAGCTCCCGCGAACGAAGGATCATCTCGACCCAGTCGTGAAAAGCATGTGCGAGGGTAGTCACAATGTCCTTGAGCGGGCCCTCCTTGAGGCGTCCGTCCGCATCGAAGCTGTCGTCGCTCACATGCCCGAGATAGGCTTCAGGCTGCGCCATCACCGGCATGTTGAGGAAGACGGCAGCCTGGCGGATCTGGTGATTGGCGCCGAAGCCGCCGATGCTGCCCGGCGAAGCGGTGACGATCGCTGCCGGTTTCTTGTCGAAGACGCTCTGGCCATAGGGGCGTGAGCCCACGTCGATGGCGTTCTTCAGGACGCCGGGGATCCCGCGATTATATTCGGGGGATACGAAAAGGACGCCGTCTGCTTCCCCAACCTCCTTGCGGAACCTCACATATTGTTCGGGCGGATTCGCATCCAAATCCTGATTGTAGAGAGGGAGGTCACCAATCTCGACGATCGAGCAATCGAGATTGTCGCCACGGATGGCGCACATCGAACGCGCCACCTTTTTGTTGATGCTGCCTTGCCGAAGGCTGCCGACGATGATTGCGATCTTATAGGCCATCGACTGGTGCTCCTTTGCGCCTTCAATAGTTGCGGGACATGAAGGTTGCGACGGCCGTTCAGCGACGCCCGCGCCCCTGGTGCCGAATATTGGGCGGACGCCCACGCCGGCCCCCGGTCCGCATGCGGTCGCGCCGGGTCGGCGCGGAAGCGCCGCCGTAGCTGCCTTCGGGCAGTTCGAAACGGAGCGAGCCCGAAACCGGATTGGCCTCGGCGAGCCGAAGCGTGAGGCGCTGGCCGAGACGGTATGTTTCACCCGTCTCGTCGCCGACAAGCTGCTTCGCCGCTTCGTCGTAGCGGAAATATTCCGTTCCGAGATCCTTCGCGAGGACGAGCCCGTCGCCGCCCAGATCCTCTACCGTCGCGAAGAATCCGAACGGCTGCACGCCGGTGATGCGGCATTCCACCAGCTGCCCGACCTGGTCGGAGAGATAGGCAGCGACATAACGGTCGATCGTTTCGCGCTCGGCCTCCATTGCCCGCCGCTCGAGCATCGAGATCTGCTCTCCGATCTGCTCGAAGCGCTCTTCATCGCCCGCCGGGAGGCCGCCGTCGCCGAGCTTGTACGCTTTCACGAGCGCCCGGTGGACGAGGAGGTCCGCGTAGCGGCGGATAGGCGATGTGAAATGGGCATAGGTAGCCAGCGCGAGCCCGAAGTGGCCGAGCCGCTCGGGCGCGTAGCGCGCCTGCATCTGCGTGCGGAGCAATTGCTCCATGATCTCCTCGCGGCCCTCGCTTTCGCCGACCCGCTCGATGATGCGGTTGAAAGTCCCCGGCTTGATCACCTGGCCCAGCGAGAATTCGACGTCGAAGGTCGACAGATAGTCTTTGAGGCCGACGAGCTTCTCGCGGCTGGGGGGCTCGTGGACGCGATACATGACCGGCGTCTTCTTCGCCTCGAGCGCCCGCGCCGCCGCGACATTGGCTGCGATCATGAAATCCTCGACCAGTCGATGCGCCTCGAGCCGATCGCGCGGCGCGATCGAGGTGATGCGCCCCTTCTCGTCCAGCACTACGCGGCGCTCCGGCAGGTCGAGCTCGAGCGGATCGCGCTTCTGTCGCGCGGCAAACAGTGCACGCCAGCAGGCCCACAGCGGCTTCAATGCGCCTTCGACCAGCTCCTGGGGAACCCGTCCCTCGATCGGCGGCATCTCACAGGTTGGCGACGAGACCTCGATCCGTTCCTCCGCGGCGGCGTCCATCGCCGCCTGCGCATCCTCGTAAGCGATATTGGCGGCGATCCGGACCTTGGCGCGACTGAACCGCCAGCTCTGAAGCTCGCCTTCCTTCGAAATCTTGAGGTGGCAGGCCATGGCCGCGCGGTCTTCGCCTTGCTTCAGCGAGCAGATGTCGGCCGAAAGCTCCTCCGGAAGCATTGGTACGACGCGATCCGGAAAATAGACGCTGTTGCCCCGCGCCCGTGCTTCCCGGTCGAGCTCAGAGCCGGGGCGAACGTAGAAGCTGACATCGGCGATCGCCACGATCGCGTTCCAGCCGCCCTCGCCATCGGCCTCCGCCCAGATGGCGTCGTCATGATCCCGCGCATCTTCGGGATCGATGGCGACGATCGGCAGATGCGTCAGGTCCTCGCGCTCGCCCAGCGGCTGCTGCGACACGCGGTGCGCCTCGTCGATCGCCTCCTGCGCGAACTCGTGCCGAAGCCCGTGCTTGTGGATCGCGATCAGGCTGAAACTGCGCGGAGCGAAGGGATCGCCGAGCACCGCGTCGACGCGGGTGCTGACCCGCGGCGGCCGACCCGTCACCTCGCACAGGACAAGATCGCCCGGCTCCGCATCCTTGAGGTCGCTGATGAACAGCTCGCGGCGCTCGCGCTTGTCGACCGGAGACAGCCAGAAGCGCTCGCCTTCCTGGCGGACCACGCCCAGCGACAATTCCGCCGAACGCGCCAGCTTCTTCATCGGATGGGCGACGAACCCCTGCCCCTTCTCCTCTGTCCGCGCGAGCACCCGATCGCCGATGCCAAGCGCTGAGCGCCGCCCGCGTTCGACCAGGCGGATCTTCGGCGCGGGAGTCTCCGCATGCCATTGCTCGGGGACCGCCCAGACGTTGCCGCCGTCATCGGCCTCGGCCACGCGCAGCACGGTCACCTTCGGAACGCCGCCCGCCTTGTGGAATGCGCGGCCGCGCGAATGGTCGATCAGCCCCTCGTCGGCCATGTCGTTAAGCAGGCGCTTCAGGTCGATCTTGTCCTGGCCCGAAATGCCGAACGCGCGCGCAATCTCGCGCTTGCCGGCCGGCTGGTCGGACGTCGCGATGAAATCGAGGATCTGCTTGCGGCTGGGCAGGCCTGCGGAGCGCTTGCGGGGCATGACCCGGCCCTAAACGCGCCTAGCGCAGCTGGCTATCCTTGCTGCCACGCCGATTAATGGTCGAGTGCACCACCGCTTTGTCGCGCTCGGACTGGCAGGCGATGCAAGTGCGGACGCCGGGCAGCGCTTCGCGCCGCTTCTTCGGGATCGGTTCTCCGCAATCGTCGCATTCCTCCGCGCTCTCCCCTGAAGGCGTCAGTGCGCGAGCGCGAAGGATCGCATCCTTCACGGTGTCGTCGATCTGGTCCTGAACCGCGCCGTCGCGCGTCCATCCGCCGGCCATGTCCGTCTCCTCGACCTCCTAACTGGTGGTTTGCGCGGCCGCCGACAATGCCGCCCTCTTTCGAAGGTGATGCTCGCGCCAGACGATCACCAGTCCGCTGGCGATAATGATCGGGGCACCGATCCAGGTCCACGGGCTGGGCAATTCACCGAAGATCCACTCGCCGAGCAGGACCGCCCACAGCAGGCTGGTGTAGTCCATGGGCATGACGAGGGCGACGGGCGCGAGCCGGAGAGCGCCGGTCAGGGTCAGCTGCGCGAGGCCGCCCGCTAAAGCCATGCCCGCGAGGATCGCCCAGGTGGTGCGGTCATGCGCTCCGGCAAAACCCAGCATCAGCAGCCCCAAAGGTACGAGCGAGCTCGCCGCGAACCAGAACACGGTTGTGGTCGCTTTCTCGGTCGCGCCGAGTCGACGAATGACGATCGTAACCGAAGCCGTCAGGAGCGCGGCGGCGATCGCGACCGATGCGCCGAGCAGCGGCACTTCCCCGCTTCCCGGCTGGACGATTACCAAAACGCCGAGAAATCCGGCGGCGACCGCGCCCCAGCGCCAGCGGCCGGTCGGCTCCCCCAGCACCGATGCCGCGAGCACGGTCGAGAAGATCGGGACCGAAAAGCCAATGGAGGTCGCCTCCGCCAGCGGAAGCATGATCATCGCCAGGAAGTTGAGCCCCATTGCGAACACGCCGAGGCCCATGCGGCCGACATGCGCCCAGACGCGCTCGGTTCGAAGCGAGGAGAAACCGGATCCCCCCGCGACGACTGCGGTGGCGCACAAGGCCGAACCGCACTGCCGATAGAATAAACTCTCGACGACATTCACGCCGCGCGTCGCTGCGAGCTTCACCAGAGCGAACATGATGGCGAGAAGCAGCGCCGTAAGCAGCCGGAGCCCAATTCCCGCAAGCGCATGCTCTTCGACCGGGCTGTCGGTGTCTCTCGCTCCCGTCAGGGCGTCTTCTCGGGCGTGACGAACGGCTTGAATGCGCCGCCCGGCACAGCCGAAGCGACGGGGCTTTCCCAGCCGTCCTTGCTCACTGAGGAAACGCCGAACACCCAGTCGTCGACGCGAATGTGAGGCAATACGATCTTACATCCGTAGATGTTATGTCGCGAGCTACTCGCTGGTTCGAAACCTGTAATCGGGCATTCTGAATCAATTCGGCGGGCAACCTGCCAGTTGTTCGCGTCCGTCCGTCTCCAATGGATTAGGAAAGACGAAGCACCGGCTACACCGACCCAACTAACCGTCGTATCCGTGCTTACCGCCCCCTCGACCTGCGGCTCGGGCGGCGGCGGCGCGCTGGCGATGGATGCCAGCGCAGCGATGTTCAGCTTGGTCATCTTGGCGAGATAGGCGAAGTCGACATGGTCGATCGTGTCGCCGTATCTCTTGCCCTTCTCGGTCCTCAAATCCTGGTGCTGCCAGTCGTAATTCTCGATCGCGACGCTGATGCGCGCCGCGGGATATCCAAGCTCCAGGAACGGGATGTGGTCCCCGCCTCGGCTGAAACGATCCGTCCGCCATATCTGCCGAACGTCGAGCCCGATCTTCAGCCGGTCGGCCAGGCTGTCGAGATAGCGCGAGATGTTGCGCGACGGGCTGTCGTTCTCGCCCCCAAGACTGTGGACCGACTTGGACAAGTCGGCCTCACCCTGCGACCGCGGCCCCTCTGAAAGCACCCGCGCGTGGGTGGAATCGCACACACCATCCGAGCTGCAGCTGTTGCCGATGATGTCGTTGTTGAGGACCGTGACGACGTTCCAGCCCTGCGCCTTGGCGTAATTCGCAAGCACCTTGCCACCGTAAAGGCCCTGTTCCTCTCCGGACAAAGCGGCGTAGACGATGGTGCCAGGAAACTTGTGCTTGCTGAGCACCCGTGCGGCCTCGATCACCGCCGCGGTCCCGGACCCGTCGTCGTTCGCGCCCGGAGCATCCGATGTGAAATTCATCACGTCCGTCACGCGGCTGTCGATGTGACCCTGGATGATGACGACGTCGTTCGGCCGTTCGGTCCCGCGCTGGATGGCCACCATGTCGCACACAGCCGTCGGATTCGGGATGCGCGCGCCGGTAAAGGTCTCGCACGGGCGTACCGTCTCAAGCCCGAAGCTCTCGAATTGCCCCTTGGTCCAGCCGAGCGCCGCGCCGATCCCACGCTTTGGATCGGTCTGCGACGACAAGGTGTGCCGCGTCCCAAAGCTGACCAATGTCTCGATCGTGTGGCGCAACTGCGCCTGGCTGACCGGCGCGATGATCGCGCGCAGCTTCGCATCGTTGGAAGGTGCGGAAGCGGCACTGGCATTGATGGAGGCGAGCACGGCGGACGCAACAAGGAGCTTTTTCATGCCGCGTCGATGAACCGCTTCGCCGGCGCTTGGCAAGCGTCGTCGCACCAACTCGGGTCTTCGTCGATGAAGGCGCGCCCCGATTGGCAGCGGGTACGAAATGAGACTCGACACAAGAAAGATCCGGACATGCTTCGACTTATTGCGCTTGCCTTCTTTTTCCTTGCCGCCCCGGTCGCCGCCGAGGCGGCCGAGGCCAATCCCGCGTTGCAAACTTTGCTCGCCGCCGACCGGGGCTTCTCGACTGAAGCAGCGAAGGCGAGTGACCCCGTGGCGGGGCTAGGCGCCATGTTCGACGATGAAGTCGTGATGCCCTTCCCCGGGAAAGGTCAGCTCACCGGCCGCGACAATGTCCTCGCCATCTTCCGCGAAAGCCCGTCGTACAAGGATGGAAAAGTCAGCTGGGCGCCAATCCGCGGCGGCATTTCCGCTGACGGCACGCACGGCTTCACCTTCGGATTTCTCTCGGTGACCGGCGGGGACCCCGCGCGTCGCCAACGCAAATATCTGGCTTACTGGATCAAGCGGCCTGCTGGCTGGCGCATTGTCGCTTATCGGCAGCTCGTTCGCGAGGCGCCGGGCGAAGTCTCGAAGGACCTGCTGCCGCCCTCGCTGCCGGGTGTTGCGAACCAGGCCGGTCGCGCCGCGAACGCCGAAAGCATCAAGCAAAGCCTGGCTGCCGCCGAAAAGGCGTTTTCGGACCGCGCGCAGGTCGTGGGGCTCAAGAAGGCGTTCCATGAATATGGGCGCGAAGACGCCATGAACATGTTCGCGGGCTCCGGCTTCTCGCTCGGCCTCGACGCAGTGGTCGCAAACTTCAAGGAAGAAGGCCCGGCAAAGATCAACTGGAGCACTGAGCGCAGCTTCGTTGCGCCGAGTGGCGATCTCGGCGTCAGCATCGGGACGATCCGCTCGAACGACCCAAAGGAAGAGGTGAGCTTCCCCTTCTTCACCATCTGGCGGCGCGACGATCCATCGAAGCCGTGGCGGTACATCGCCGAATAGAGCCGTTCGCCGAAACCGACCTTGCCAGCCGAGTGGCCGCGCAAGACCGCCCACCACGCACCATTCCAAGGGGGTTAGCATGTTGATTGCGTTGCTGTTGGGAGCGGCGGCGGCCGTGGCCGCCCCGGCCAAGCCGGACGCCGGCAAGATCAAATACAACTCGATCTTCCCGGTGAACGTGCCGGAGTCCGTCCTCGAACCGATCCGCGGCGAAGTCGGCGTGTGGGATGCGGACGTTGAGCTTTACGTCGGCGAGCCCGCGAAGCAGCCGATTAGGAAGAAGGGCGTCCAGACCAACCGCCTGGTTTCCAAGGGCCGGCACATGCTTAATGAGTTCCGCTACACGGACGGAAGCTACGAAGGCACGGGCATGTGGGGCTGGGACGCCTACGACAATCGCTACACCGGCATCTGGATGGACGGCGATCACCACCTTATCCGGCATGACATCGGCTATTACGACGCTGCGAAGAAGACGATGCGCTGGGAAGCAGACACGCTCCAGCCTGACGGCGTCGCGACGCGCATGCGGATGACCGAAGTCTTCAACGGACCGATCCGCACGTTCCAGATGGATATTATGGACGCGCCGGGCGGTGAGTACCGCAAGCTCATATTCATGACGTTCCGAAAGCGGCCCGAGCCGTCCTGAGATCGCATGCGGTAGAAATCCCGTGCGCGGCGGTCTAGGGGACGCGCGACCTCAAATCCCTAGACCCAGGACCGCGTATCATGCTCCGTACCATTGACCATTTCATCGGCGGCTCGACCTTTTCCTCAGGCGAGCGGCAAGGCGAAGTGTTCGACCCGAACCAGGGCCAGGTGCAGGCGCACGTCCGCCTCGGCTCGGCAAGCGACCTCCAGAAGGCCGTCGATGCCGCGAAAGCCGCCCAGCCGGCATGGGCCGCCACCAATCCGCAGAAACGCGCGCGCGTGATGTTTAAGTTCAAGGAGCTGGTCGAGGCCAACATGGACGAGCTCGCCCATCTGCTGAGCAGCGAGCATGGCAAGGTCATCGCCGACGCGAAAGGCGACGTGCAGCGCGGGCTGGAGGTCATCGAGTTCGCTTGCGGAATCCCTCAGTCGCTCAAGGGCGAATATACGGTCGGCGCCGGGCCTGGCATCGACGTCTATTCGATGCGGCAGCCGCTCGGCATTGGCGCCGGGATCACGCCGTTCAACTTCCCCGCGATGATCCCGATGTGGATGTTCGGCATGGCGATCGCCTGCGGCAACGCCTTCATCGTGAAGCCGTCCGAGCGAGACCCGAGCGTCCCCAATCGGCTTGCCGAGCTGATGACGGAAGCCGGTCTCCCCGACGGCGTGCTGAACGTCGTTCACGGCGACAAGGAAATGGTGGATGCGATCCTCGACCACCCGGACATCGCCGCGGTCAGCTTCGTCGGCTCGTCGGATATCGCGCAGTACATTTACTCGCGCGGCACCGCGAACGGGAAGCGGGTCCAAGCCTTCGGCGGCGCCAAGAATCACGGCATAGTGATGCCGGATGCAGACCTGGATCAGGTCGTCAACGACCTCGCCGGGGCGGCCTTCGGCTCCGCCGGCGAGCGTTGCATGGCGCTTCCGGTTGTAGTCCCGGTGGGCGACGACACCGCCGATGCGCTTCGCGAGAAGCTCATTCCTGCAATCGAAGGCCTCCGCGTCGGCGTCTCGACCGATCCCGACGCCCACTATGGCCCAGTGGTCAGCCAGGCGCACAAGGAACGCATCGAGCATTACATCCAGATGGGAATCGACGAGGGCGCGGAGCTTGTCGTCGACGGCCGCGGCTTCAAGCTTCAGGGCCACGAGGAAGGTTTCTTCATCGGCCCTACACTGTTCGATCACGTCAAGCCGGAGATGAAGAGCTATCAGGACGAAATCTTCGGACCCGTTCTGCAGATGGTCCGCGCGCGTGATTTCGAGGATGCGCTGCGGCTCCCATCCCAGCACGAGTACGGCAATGGCGTCGCCATCTTCACTCGTAACGGCCATGCCGCCCGCGAATTCACGGCGCGCGTGAATGTCGGCATGGTCGGCATCAACGTGCCGATCCCGGTTCCCGTGTCCTACCACAGCTTCGGCGGGTGGAAGCGTTCCGGCTTCGGCGACATCGGACAATATGGGATGGAAGGCCTGCGCTTCTGGACCAAGAACAAGGTCGTGACGCAGCGCTGGCCCGACGGGGGCGCCCATGGAGAAAGCGCCTTCATCATCCCAACCATGGGCTAACCCGATAACGTCGCAGGGATACGGACGACCGCGAACAGCGTTGGAGCCTCATGCTCCGCGCGATCGCACCGATCCTGTCCTGCTTCGGAATGCTGGCCGTCGTTGCTTGCGGCGGGCGCGACCCGGTGGCCGATGGAGCGAACAACACGGCCGGCCTCCCCACCGTCAACGAGCCCTCGCCGGACGTAAGCGGGACGCCGCCGACCAATGCTGTCGCCGAAGGGAATGCCGTCGCGGCGCCTGTTTCGGGAAAAATCCCTGCTGCACTGCAGGGACGCTGGGGTCTCGGCGCCAACGATTGCATCCCCGGCCGCAGCGACGCGAAAGGTCTGCTGACGATCACGGGGGACGAGCTGCGCTTCTATGAATCGCGTGCGAAGCCCACGAGCAACGTCGAGACCGACGATGACTCGATGAGCGGAGATTTTGCTTTTACAGGGGAAGGACAGAGCTGGACGAAGTTCCAGGCGCTGAAATTGCAGGGCCAGGACCTCGTGCGGACGGAGACCAACCCATCAGCGAGCTTTAACTATGCGAAATGCACGTAGGGTCATACCTTTGTTCGTCTTCGCTGCCGGCCTGTGTGCCTGCCAGCGCGACCAATCCGACCAGAATATCGCGATCAACAACAACGCCGCCGATGTTGAAGCGCTGCCGCCTGACGAAAGCAGCGCCACCCCGACCGATCAGCTCGAGAACGGGGCCGACAACGCCGACGTGTCCGATCTGAATGCGGAGAGCAACGCCTACTGATGGCGTCCATGCTCTTCGAGGATTGCTTCATCGGGAAACGGCGGGCTAGAGCGCCCGCGCAATGAGCCAATTCGATCTCACCGACGACCAGCTCCAAATTCAGGAGATGGCGCGCAAATTCACGGCAGACGCAATTTCCCCACACGCTTCCGAGTGGGATGAGAAGCACATTTTCCCACGCGACACGATCCGCGAAGCCGCCGAGCTGGGCTTCGGAGCCATCTATGTCAGCGAGGAAAGCGGTGGAATCGGGCTCGGCCGGCTCGAGGCGGCGCTGATCATGGAAGCCATGGCGTACGGCTGCCCGTCGACCAGCGCGTTCATCTCGATCCACAACATGACGAGCTGGATGATCGACCGCTTCGGCTCCGCCGAGGTGAAGCAGAAGTATCTGCCGTCGATGATCACGATGGAAAGGATGGGCAGCTATTGCCTGACCGAGCCGTCGTCGGGCTCGGACGCGGCTGCACTCAAGACCAAGGCGGTGCTCGACGGCGACCATTATGTCGTCAGCGGCTCCAAGGCGTTCATCTCGGGCGGCGGCGAAAACGAAATCTATGTCACCATGGTCCGGACTGGCGAGGAGGGCCCGAAGGGCATCACCGCGCTCGTCATCGAAAAGGACATGAAAGGCGTCAGCTTCGGCGCGCAGGAGAAGAAGCTCGGCTGGCATTCCCAGCCGACTGCCCAGGTCAATTTCGACGAGGTGCGCGTGCCAGTCGCCAACCGCGTCGGCGCTGAGGGAGAAGGCTTCCGCATCGCAATGATGGGTCTCGACGGCGGCAGGCTCAACATCGGCGCATGCTCGCTCGGGGGCGCTCAGCGCTGCCTCGACGAGGCGATCAAATATACCAAGGACCGCAAGCAGTTCGGGCAGGCGATCGCCGACTTCCAGGCGACGCAGTTCACGCTTGCCGACATGGAGACCGAGCTGCAGGCCGCCCGATACCTGCTTTATGTCGCAGCGGCGAAGGTGACGGCCAATGCGCCGGACAAGACGCGCTTCGCGGCGATGGCAAAGCGGCTGGCGACGGATACCGGCTCTTCCGTCGTCGACCGCGCGCTCCAGCTGCACGGCGGCTACGGCTACCTCCAGGATTATCCGATCGAGCGCTTCTGGCGCGACCTTCGGGTCCATTCGATCCTCGAAGGCACCAACCAGGTGATGCGCGTCATCGTCAGCCGCGACATGCTGCGGCAGTAAGATGGCAAGCAGCAGGCCGACACTTCCGTTCGACCCGTTCGCGCTCGCCCAGGCGGCAGGTGAAGCCGCAGTCGGGCTCGCGGCGAGGCCAGCAGAGCTGCTGACGGTCCAGATGGAAGCGGCGAGACAATGGTCCGATTTCTGGACCGGCGCCGTGACCGGGAAGGCAACCGACAAGCCCCGCGACCGCCGTTTCTCCGCTCCGGAATGGCAGGACGATCCTTATTATCGCGCGATGCGTGACGCTTACCTGCTCGCTTCGAAGCAGCTGCGCGAGACGGTCGGCAAAGCAGCGGGAGACACACCGCAAGGGGCGATGGCCCGCTTCCTGCTCGATCAATATCTGAACGCGATTGCGCCCACGAACTTCGCGACGACCAATCCCGAGGTCGTGAAGCGCACCAAGGAGACCGGCGGCGCCAACCTCGTGCAGGGCTTCCTCAACCTCCTTGAGGACGTCGGCAGCGGGAAGGGCATCGTCCAGCGCCGAACGGACCCAGACGCGTTCAAGAAGGGCGATACGGTCGCCGCGACACGGGGCGCGGTCGTCTATGAAAACGAGCTGTTCCAGCTCATCCAGTACGATCCGACGACGGACAAGGTCGCGGCTGAGCCTCTGCTCTACGTGCCGCCTCTCGTGAACCGTTACTACATGATCGACCTCGTGCCCCGGCAAAGCCTGGTCAAATGGCTGGTCGACGAGGGCCGCACCGTCTTCGTGATAAGCTGGATCAACCCGGGCCCCGAGCACAAGGACAAGGGCGTCGAAGATTACGTGCTCTCCGGCATCGTCGAGGCCGTCGGTCAGGTTCGCAAGCGGGCCGGCGCAGCTCCCGACCTCTTCTCCTTCTGTCTCGGCGGAACGCTCGCGGCAATCGCGCTAGCCTGGCTGGCCGCGAAGGGGCGCGCGAATGAGGTGAACTCGGCGACCTTGATCGGTTCGCTGGTGGATTTCTCGGACATGCGGGACTGGGCAGCATTCGTTCACGAAAGCCACCTCACCGCGCTCGAGGATCATCTCGAGGCGCAGGGATTCGTCGACAGCCTGGAACTGCAGCGGCTGTTCGCGGCGATGCGCGCCAACGACCTCATCTGGTCGTCGGTGGTGAACCACTATCTCCTCGACCGCCCTGCTCCCCCTTCCGACCTGCTCTACTGGTTCGAGGATGGCGCTCGGATCCCGGCCGCATTCCTCAAGAGCTACAATCGAGAGCTCCTGCTGGAGAACCGGCTGACGGATGCGGCAGGCTTCAAGGTCGGCGATGCGGCGATCGATCTTGCCGACATCACCACGCCCATGCTCGTCATCGCGCTAAAGGACGATCACGTGTCGGCATGGGATGCCGTCTATCGGGGCGCCAGACATTTGAAGGCCGAGTTCGTGCTTGGCGGGTCCGGGCACAATGCCGGGGTCATCAACCCGCCAGCCAACAACAAGCACAGCTTCTGGACCAACTCCAAACAGCCGGCGGATGCGAAGCAGTGGCTCGAAACCGCAACTCGCCATGAGGGCAGCTGGTGGCCGTGGTGGACGAAGTGGCTCGATGACAAAGGCAACGGCAAGCAAGTCGCGGCACGCCAGCCCAAGAAGCCGATCGAGCCGGCGCCGGGCCGCTACGTGATGATGCCGTGATGGATATGCCGATCGCGAGCCAGGATGTACTGACCCCGAAGGAAGGCCTCGCTGGCCGCCTTCGCCTCAACCGGCCTCGAGCGCTCCACAGCCTCAACCGGCAGATGGTCCGCGACATGGCCAACGCGCTGATAGAATGGCGCGACGATCCAGACGTGCGCATCATCCTGATCGACCACACCGAAGGCCGGGGTTTCTGCGCCGGCGGCGACGTCGTCGACATCTCGCAGAACGTCGAAGGCCATGAGACGGCCGCGCGCGCCTTCTTCTTCGACGAATATCGGCTCAATCACCTCGAATATACCTACCCCAAGCCGGGGGTAGCTTTCATGGACGGCGTCACCATGGGCGGCGGCGTGGGGATCGCCTGTCCATGCCGCTATCGCGTGGCGACGGAGCGGACCGTGCTTGCCATGCCCGAGACCACGATCGGCATCTTCCCGGACGTCGGCGGCGGCAGGTATCTGTCGCGGCTGCGGGGGCGGCTCGCACAGTTCCTCGCACTGACGGGAGCGCGGCTAGACGGCGCCGAATGCCTGCGCCTGCGGCTCGCCACCCATTACCTGCCGTCGGACAGGCTCGAGGAGGCCAAGGAACGGATCATGGCCCAGCCGTTCCGCACCCAGGCAGTGCTTGATGAGCTGAGCGAAGAATATATCCCGGACGCGAAGATCATGGAGAACCTCCAGAAGATAGACCGCTATTTCGCGAGCGACCGGCTGGAGGACATCATCGAGGCGCTGGACGCGGGCGCGGACGAAGGCGACGGCTGGGCGGCGAAAGAAGCGGAGACCATTCGCAAGAAGTCGCCGATGGCCTGCAAGGTCAGCCTCAAGCTGCTGCAGGAAAGTCCCTACCAGCTCCATTTCGTCGACGAGATGCGGATGGAATATGGGATCATGGTCCGCCTGATCCACCATCCCGACTTCAAGGAAGGCGTGCGCGCACTCCTCATCGACAAGGACAACCGTCCCAACTGGCACCCGACCAACCCGCAGGTCATCGGCGACCGCGACGTCGAGGCCTTCTTCGAACCGCTGCCGCTCGAGGAGCAATGGCGGCCGTTCGACTTCTGAAGAGGATTCAATGAGCTACGAAACGATCCTGGTCGAGAAGAAGGGTGCGGTGACGCTGGTCACGCTGAACCGTCCGCAGGCGCTCAACGCGCTCAACTCGACAGTGTTGAAGGAATTGATCGATGCCTTCGGCGCGTACGATTCCGACCAGTCGCAGCATTGCCTGATCCTTACGGGCTCCGAGAAGGCATTCGCGGCGGGCGCGGATATCAAGGAGATGCAGAGCCAGGGCTTTGCCGACATGTATTCGTCGAACTTCTTTGCGGGCTGGGAGCAGGTCACGGCGACCCGCAAGCCGTGGATCGCCGCGGTTGCGGGCTATGCGCTGGGCGGTGGCTGCGAGGTCGCGATGATGGCCGACTTCATCATTGCCGCCGACAGCGCCAAGTTCGGCCAGCCGGAGATCAAGCTCGGCGTCACGCCCGGCATGGGCGGATCGCAGCGCCTAACGTGGGCCGTCGGCAAGGCGAAAGCGATGGAGATGTGCCTGACAGGGCGGATGATGGACGCCGCCGAGGCGGAACGCTCGGGCCTCGTCGCCAAGGTGGTTCCGGCCGATCATCTGGTCGAGGAAGCATTGAAAACGGCGGAAGCGATCGCCGGCATGGCGCCGCTTGCGGCCATCGCCACCAAGGAGATGGTCAATGCGGCCTTCGAGATGAGCCTGGCGCAGGGCATCCGCTTCGAGCGCCGGCTGTTCCACGGCCTGTTCGGCACGGAAGACCAGAAGGAAGGCATGACCGCTTTCGTCGAGAAGCGCCCCGGCAACTGGAAGGCTCGCTAATGGCACGCATCGCATTCATCGGCCTCGGTCATATGGGCGGCGGCATGGCACCGAACCTCGCCAAGGCGGGCCATGACGTTCGTGCCTTCGACCTCAGCGAGGAAGCGCTGGCCAAGGCCGTCGAGCAAGGCTGCTTACGCGCAGGCTCGACCGAGGAAGCCGTTGAGGGGGCAGAAGTCGTCATCACCATGCTTCCGGCGGCGCAGCATGTGCTCGGCGTGTATCGCGACCAAGTGCTGGGCAAGGCGCCGACCAGCGCCCTGCTGATCGATTGTTCGACCATCGACGTCGCCAGCGCGCGGACGGTGGAAGAGGAAGCAGCGGCGAAGGGCTATACGATGGTCGATGCGCCGGTATCGGGCGGCATCGCCGCGGCGGCCGGCGGCACATTGACCTTCATGGTCGGCGGTTCGGACGAGGCGTTCGCAAAAGCCGAGCCGATCCTCGATCCCATGGCCAAGGCCGTCATCCACGCTGGAGGGCCCGGCGCGGGACAGGCGGCCAAGATCTGCAACAACATGATCCTCGGCGCGACGATGATCGTGACGTGCGAGGGCTTCGTACTGGCGCAGAAGCTGGGGCTCGACCCGCAGGTCTTCTTCGACATCGCGTCTAAAGCATCCGGCCAAAGCTGGTCGATGACCAGCTATGCACCGGTCCCCGGTGTCGGTCCCGAAACGCCCGCGGATCACGATTATGAGGGCGGCTTCGCGGCAGCACTGATGCTCAAGGATCTGAAGCTCGCCATGCAGGCAGCTCAGGAGGCCGGGGCCTACACGCCTATCGGCGGCGAAGCAGAAGAGCTTTTCCAGAGGTTCGTTGATCGCGGCGGAGGGAACAAAGACTTCTCCGGAATCATCAAGATGATCGACGACAGCTGGAAGGTTTCCTAACAGAAGTAGGAGTGGTCATGCGATTTGCCTTGATTGCCACCGCGAGCGCCTGTGCCCTGCTTGCTGCCTGCGGCGGGCCGGAAAAGAGCCAGGCGAACGATGCGGACGCCAACATGAGCCACAATGCATCGCCACCTGCGACTGCGGATTCCAATGCCACAAATGCAATGATCGTGCTCGTCGCCAAGCCCGTGTCCGGCGAGCGGGCGCTCAAGATCATGCACGAGCGTCACGAGGGCATGGAAAGCATCGGGAAGAACAACAAAGTGATCAGGCGCGAGCTCGACGCCGCATCTCCCAATCTCGCTGCCGTCCGTACGGCGGCGGCGCAAATCGCAAACCTGTCGGGCAAGGCTTCGGGCTGGTTCCCCGCCGGCACCGGGCCAGACGCAGGCAAGACGGGCGCCAAGCCGGAAATCTGGCAGAATGAAAAGGACTTCGTCGCCAAGCTGTCCGCATTCCAGAAATCCGCGCGAGCGTTGAGCGCAACCGCCAAGGGAAATGACGTGCCAGCGATCAAGGCGCGGTTCGCCGACATGGGCGGCACCTGCAAGGCGTGTCACGACAAATACCGGTCGGAGATGCACCACTGATCGACGAGCGCTCGGTGAAGCAGCCGGTCTGGGACCTGCCGACGCGGCTGGTTCACTGGCTGACGGCGGCGCTCATCGGCTTCAGCTGGTGGGCGGGGGAGAATGAGGAGCTGGACCTTCACATTTGGTCCGGAATCGCCGTCCTCAGCCTGCTCATCTTCCGCTTGCTCTGGGGCATTTTCGGAAGCTCCACCGCGCGCTTCTCCAGCTTCGTTCGTGGCCCTCGCGCAGTTCGCGATTATCTCGGCGGCAAGTGGAAAGGCATCGGCCACAATCCGCTGGGCGCGCTCAGCGTCGTCGCCCTGCTCGGCGCTATCGCCTTCCAGGTCGGAACAGGCCTGCTCAGCAGCGATGAGGATGGGCTGGCGTCCGGTCCGATCGCCAATCTCGTCAGCATCGATCTATCGGACAAGATCACCGACCTGCACGAGGAATTCTTCAACGTTCTTCTCGCGCTCGCCGGTCTGCACGTCGCGGCGATCATCTTCTATCGCCTGCGGGGCAAATCGCTTGTCGCCCCGATGATCACGGGCCGGGCGGAGATCCCGCCGGGAACCGAGCCGATGAGTCGCGGAAAATGGTGGATCGCGCTTATTTGCCTAGCGGTAGCGATCGGCGTCACGCGCTGGATCATCGCCGGCGCACCTCCGTTCGGTACTTGATTGCAACCCATTCCGCCGCCACATCCCCACCATGCTCATCCGCACCGAACACACGCCGAATCCCGCGACACGCAAGTTCCTTCCAGGCCAGCCGGTCATGGAAGCCGGAACCCGCGATTTCCCGGACGCCGAATCGGCGCATGCCTCGCCGCTTGCCAGCGCCTTGTTCGACAGCGGCCTGATCGAAGGCGTGTTCTACGGGCGCGATTTCATCTCGGTGACTGCCGCGCCGGGCATTTCATGGACGGACCTCGAGCCTTTGGTCCTCGAAACCCTGCTCGATCATTTCGTGGGCGGAGCGCCGTTGTTCGCGCCTGGCAGCGCGGGGGGGATCCATATCGCGGACGATCCGGTGTTCGAGGAGAGTCCCGAGGACGCCGACATCATCGACCAGATCAAGGAATTGATCGAGACGCGCGTGCGCCCAGCAGTCGCACAGGACGGCGGGGACATCATCTATCGGGGCTATAAGGACGGGCGGCTTTACCTGGGCCTGCAGGGCGCCTGCTCCGGCTGTCCTTCGTCGACGATCACGCTGAAGCGGGGCATCGAAAGCCTCATCCGGCACTATGTGCCCGAGGTGGAATCGGTCGAAGCAGTCTAACCTGCCTTAGTTTCTAGGGGGTTGCGGCAAGCCGCCGCATGTGACCATCATCAGATCATGCTTTTAGCGTTCGATACCTCGACCGCAGCCTGCACCGTCGCCCTGTTCGATGAGGGCGGGCAGTGCGTGGCGCACAGCGATGAGACGATCGGGCGCGGCCACGCAGAGCGACTGGTGCCGATGATCGCCGAATTGCTGGAAGGCCGGCGGCCCGACCAGATCCTCGTCGGGACCGGTCCTGGAAGCTTCACCGGAATCCGCGTGGGAATAGCGGCGGCGCACGGCCTTGCGATCGGCTGGGATGCGAAACTGCACGGAATGTCGTCGCTCGCCCTGCTTGCCGCCCGGGCCGATGCGCCGGGGAGAATTGCTGCTGCGATGACTGGCGGACATGGCGAATTGTTCGTGCAGCAGTTCGAAGCGGGCCTGGAGCCCGCCGGAGAGATCGCCAATCTCAGGCCCGATGCCGCAGCACAAGAAACGGACGCGCCGACGGTCGTGGGCTCCGGCGCGGCGCAGCTCGTCGCGTTGCGCGGATGGGGAGAGGCGCGCGATGCCTTTCCGTCCGCGGCGGATGCGTTGCGGCTGCCCGCCTCACTGCGCCTCCTCGCCCCGAAGCCGGTCTATGCCCGAGCGCCCGATGCGCGCGTGCGGGAGGCGGCCTGATGGCGACCCCTGCGCTCAGCACCGTCGTCCAGCTCGAGCCCGGGAGCTCGCGCGATCTCGAAGCCGTGATGGAGATCATGGAAGCGGCGTTCGGATCGAAATATGGCGAAGCCTGGACCCGGTCCCAATGCGCCGGAATCCTGCCCATGGCGGGCGTTTGGCTGCAGCTCGCGCGGGAACAGCATACGGGAAACGTGGTCGGCTTCTCCCTGTCGCGCTGCGTTGCGGGCGAGGCCGAACTGCTCCTGCTCGGCGTGCTCCCGAGCCGGCACCGCCAGGGCATTGGGCGCCAGTTGCTCGACCATTTCACGCGGCGCGCCGCGGCGGATGGAGCTTCGAGAGTTCATCTGGAGGTTCGCGACGGCAATCCTGCCGTTCATATGTATCGCGCGGCCGGGTTCGAACCGGTCGGACGTCGCCGCAAGTATTATCATGCGCCCGACGGACAGAACTTCGACGCATTGACCTTCGCCAGGACCGTTTAATCTTAACCAACGATAATTGCGCAGCCCTAGCGCGGGGGCTACGCGCAGCTAATTGCAGCTTTAGAACTGCGCAGCCTCTGCTCGTTCGAGGAAAATGCCATGGCCGACAATGAAGACGCCGAAGATACTTTACTGACCTTGACTGCGGACATCGTTGCCGCTCACGTCAGCAATAATAGCGTTGCCGTGAATGATTTGCCGAATCTGATCCAGAACGTTCATGCGGCCCTGACCAGCATCTCCGGCAGGTCGTCGGCAGCGGAACCGCGACCCGAGCCCAAGGTGCCCATCCGCTCTTCCATCAAGCCGGACTATATTGTCTGCCTGGAGGACGGGAAGCGGCTGAAGATGCTCAAGCGGCACCTGATGACGCACTATAATCTGACGCCCGACCAGTACCGCCAGAAGTGGGGACTGTCGCCCGACTATCCGATGGTCGCGCCCAATTACGCGGAGCAACGCAGGACCCTGGCCAAATCGATCGGCCTCGGCACGCGGCGCCGCAAGTCTCGCGGCAAGTAAAGTTGCGCGGAGGCCTTTGACCGCGCCTCTGCCGATGCCTAACCTGCCTCGATGACCCGGCAAATCGACATTGAGGCCCTCTGCGCCGACAAGGGCCTCAGGATCACGGAACAGCGCAAGACGATCGCCAGGGTGCTTGGCGACAGCGAGGACCATCCCGACGTCGAAACGCTGCACGCCCGCGCGGCAGCGATCGATCCCAACATCTCGATTGCGACGGTGTACCGGACGGTCCGGCTGTTCGAAGAGGCCGGCATCCTCGAACGGCACGAATTCGGCGACGGACGGTCGCGCTACGAAGCGGCGTCCGAAAGCCACCACGATCATCTGATCGACGTCGAGACCGGCAACGTCATCGAATTCGTCGACGACGAGCTCGAAGCCCTGCAGAAGCGGATCGCCGAGAAGCTCGGATTCCGCCTCGTCGATCATCGCATGGAGCTGTACGGCGTCGCCCTCGACCGCGATCGCTAAGGCGACCCCTCGCATCGGCTGGCGCGCCATCCTGCGGATCGCCGGGCTCGTACTGCTGCTGGCGGTGCTGGCGCCGGCTCATGTTGCGACCAAATGGCTGGCCCGCCGGTCCCCGTGGCCCTCGCGATTTCTCGCCGCGGCAGCGTGGATCATCGGTGCTCGCGTGAGATGCTCCGGCGGGCCCGCCTCGCCGCACACCCTGCTGGTGTCCAACCACACGAGCTGGCTCGACATATTGGTGCTCGGAGGCTCGACCGGCACCACCTTCATCTCGAAGGACGAGCTTGGGCATCCGCTCATCCACTGGCTCGCTGACCAGAATGCCACGGTCTATGTGAAGCGAACTCACCGCAAGGGCGCGAAGGACCAGGCCATCGCGGTCGCTGCGGCGCTCGAGCGGGAAAAGCCCGTGACCGTCTTTCCTGAAGGCACGACCGGCCCGGGAACGCATCTGCTGCCGTTCCGGTCGACGCTGCTGGAAGCCGCCAACTATGCTTCGAAGGAGGTCGAAATCCGCCCGGTCGCGATCGACTATGGCAATGCCGCAGCGGAGATCGGCTGGTATCACGAGCCGGGCAAGGCCAACATCGTACGACTCCTGAACCGCGCCGGGACCTTGCCTGTGCGCGTGCAGGTCTTGCCGCCGCTCGACCGGGCCGGCGACCGCAAGCAGCTCACCGCGCTGGCACGCGACGCGATTGCGAGCCGGCTCGACTTCAAGTCCGATGCCCACTCGCCTATAGGCGTGGTCGAATGACTCCCAAGACTTTCAAAATCAAAAGCTTCGGCTGCCAGATGAACGTCTATGACGGCGAGCGAATGGCCGAGTTGCTGGCGGATCACGGCATGGCGCCGGCTCCCGACGGCGAAGACGCGGAACTCGTCGTGCTTAACACCTGCCACATCCGGGAGAAGGCTGCGGAAAAGGCCTATTCGGATGTCGGACGGCTGCGGCGGGACGACGGGTCAAAGCCGATCGTCGCGCTCGCAGGCTGCGTCGCGCAGGCCGAGGGCGCCGAGGCCAAGCGCCGTTCCAGCCTAATCGACATCGTCGTCGGCCCGCAGGCCTATCACCGGCTTCCCGACATGGTCGTGCAAGCGTCGAAAGGTGCGCGCCCCGTCGACACGGACATGCCGGCGATCAGCAAGTTCGACGCCTTGCCGCCGAGGCGAAAGGCTGCGCCGAGCGCTTTCCTCAGCATTCAGGAAGGGTGCGACAAGTTCTGCACTTACTGCGTCGTGCCCTACACGCGCGGCGCCGAGATTTCGCGGCCTTGGGACCACGTGCTGACCGAAGCGCAGAGCCTCGTCGAAGCGGGGGCGCGCGAATTGGTGCTGCTCGGCCAGAACGTAAATGCCTGGACCGACGGAGAGCGCGGACTTGCCGAACTGATCCGCGCAATAGCGAGGATCGATGGCCTCGAGCGCATCCGCTACACGACCAGCCATCCGGCCGACATGACCGACGCGCTGATTGCCGCGCATGCCGAGGTCGACAAATTGATGCCCTATCTTCACCTTCCCGTGCAGTCCGGAAGCGACCGCATATTGAGGGCGATGAATCGAAGCCACACGACCGAAACCTATCTCGCTGTCATCGAGAAGATGCGCCAGGCCCGCTCCGACATCGCACTTTCAGGCGACTTCATCGTCGGTTTCCCCGGCGAGACCGACGAGGATTTTGAAGCCACCCTGCGGATTGTGGATGCGGTCGGCTACGCCGCGGCTTATTCGTTCAAATATAGCGCCAGGCCGGGAACTCCGGCGGCCACCATGGAGGATCAGATAGCGCGCGAAATCATGGATGAGCGTCTTCAAGAGCTCCAGAACCGGATCAACGCGCACCAGCTTGCGTTCAATCAATCCAAGGTGGGCTGTGACACGCAAGTGCTGATCGAAAGAAGGGGCAAGCTTCACGGCCAGATGATCGGCCGATCGCCCTGGCTTCAATCCGTGCATGTTGAAACGCCTGCGCAGCCTGGCGACATCATCGACATTACACTGGTAGCTGCCGGTCCGAACAGCATGAGCGGCGCGGTCCGCGCGAAAGAAGCCGCCTGATGGCCCGGCGCGACTTGCAGGCGGTACCCGATCGGGCGCGGCTCGAGCTCGAGTTCGACCAGCCTTATCTGCTCGGCCCCCTGTTCGGCGATTACGATCGCCACCTCATAACCATCGAAAACCGGTTGGGCGTCCACATCTCCGCGCGCGGCAATCGCGTCCAGATCGAAGGCGATGCGGACGCAGCTTCCCGTGCACGCGACGTGCTTACCGGCCTCTACAACAGGCTTGACCAGGGTCACGACGTCGATGCCGAAGCTGTCGAAGCGGTGCTCGGCATGGCCGCGCAGCCCAACCTCGACGGGATCATCAAGGAAGAAGTGACATCCGCGCCGCGAGTAATGATCCGCACGCGCAAGAAGACGATCGTCCCGCGCTCCCCCGTGCAGACCATCTACATGGAAGCGCTGGCGCGAGAGGACATGATCTTCGCGCTCGGCCCGGCCGGCACCGGAAAGACCTATCTCGCGGTCGCGCAAGCCGTGTCGCAATTGATCACGGGCAGCGTTGACCGGCTCATCCTTTCGCGCCCCGCGGTCGAAGCGGGCGAACGGCTGGGCTTCCTGCCCGGCGACATGAAGGAGAAGGTCGATCCCTATCTCCGGCCTCTCTACGACGCGCTCTACGACATGCTTCCGACCGAGCAGGTCGAGCGGCGCATTGCCAGCGGGGAAATCGAAATCGCCCCGCTAGCATTCATGCGCGGCCGAACGCTGAATGACGCTTTCATCATCCTCGACGAGGCGCAAAACACCACGCCGCTGCAGATGAAAATGTTCCTTACGCGCTTCGGTATGCGTAGCCGGATGGTGATCTGCGGCGACCCTCACCAGGTCGACCTTCCCGATCCAAGCAAATCGGGCCTCGCGGACGCCGTGGAAAAGCTCGATCGCGTCAAAGGTGTCGCGACCGTGCGCTTCTCCGCAGCGGACGTCGTGCGCCATCCGCTCGTCGGACGCATCGTCGAGGCGTATGAAGGGCCAGGACGATGATGCTCGAAATCGCAGTCGAGGCCGACGAGGAATGGGACAGTAGCAGCTCCTGGGAGCCGCTGGTGCGGCGTGCCGCCGAAGCAGCGGTCGCGGAAAGCGCTTTCCCCCAGCTCGCGTCAGGTCCCCGCACCATAGAATTGTCGGTGCGACTGACCGGTGACGATCAAGTGCGGGCGCTCAATGCCGAGTGGCGCGGCAAGGACAAGCCGACCAACGTGCTGTCCTTCCCTCTCGCTGGACCAGACGATTTGAAGAATACAAACGTTGCGGGACCAGAAGTTTTGCTCGGCGACATTGTACTTGCTCGCGGCGTCTGTCAGGCCGAAGCGCAGGAGAAGGGCATCGAGCTGGAACAGCATGCGACGCATCTGTTGGTCCACGGCACGCTGCACCTGCTGGGCTACGACCACGGCGACGAGGATGAAGCGGCGGACATGGAGGCTCGTGAAGTACGCGCGCTGGCGCGGATAGGCATCGCCGACCCCTATGCGGATGCCGCCTGATGGCGACGCGAAACGAGGACGAAGGCGGCTCCCGGCTCTGGCGCGGCATGCGGCATCTCATCTTTGGCGACGAGTCCGAACCGACCCTGCGCGAAGAGATCGAGGATGCGATCGATGAAGCCGAGGAAAGCCAGGGCACCCACGCCGTAGCCGGCGATCTCAGCCCGGCCGAACGCCAGATGCTCCGCAACATGCTGCATTTCGGCGAGCAGACCGCAGGGGACATTTGCGTGACCCGCGGCGACATCATGGCGGTGCCGTCGAGCGTGAGCTTCGATCAGCTGGTTCGCGCGTTTGTTGACGCCGGACACAGCCGCCTGCCCGTTTACGGCGAAAGCCTGGATCAGGTCGTAGGCATGGTCCACATCAAGGACGTGTTCATGGCCAGTGTCGCCGCGGACCGCGAACGCAGCCTGCAGGCACTGATGCGCGAGCCGCTGTTCATTCCGGAATCGATGGGGGTGATCGACCTGCTTGCTCGGATGCGCAGCCAGCGCATTCACCTGGCGATCGTCGTCGACGAATTCGGCGGCACGGAAGGCCTGGTCACGATCGAGGACGTCGTCGAGGAAATAGTCGGTGACATCGAGGACGAGCATGACGAAGCGGAGATCGGCATGCTGACGATGCTCGACGAAGGACTGTGGGAAGCCGACGCGCGCCTGGAGCTGGAAGAGCTGCAAGCGGCAGTCGATGCCCGGCTCGCAGCCGAAGACGACGACGTCGACACGGTCGGCGGACTGACATTCCTGCTCGCCGGCCGGCTCCTCCAGCCTGGCGAATCCGTAAGCCATCCGTCAGGCTGGCGACTCGAAAGCGTCGACGCGGACAGCCGCCGCATCAAACGCGTCCGACTGCACGCGCCCGAAGGGGAGCGGCGCGCGGAGGACTAGTTCCTTGCGAAAAGCTTCGCCGGGTCCGCCATCGCCTTGAACTCCAGCGCATTGCCCGCGGGATCGAGCAGGAACATGGTCGCCTGCTCGCCGGGTTGGCCCGCGAACCGGATCGTCGGCCGGATTACGAATTCGACGTCGGCTTGCGTAAGGCGGTCGGCAAGCTTTTCCCAAGCGTCCATCTGAAGGACGAGCCCAAAATGCGGTATCGGCACGTCGTCGCCATCGACCGGATTGGTCGCCCGTTCCCGAACCGCCGCCGGGGCGAGATGGGCGACGATCTGATGGCCGTGAAGGTCGAAGTCCACCCATTGCTCTGAGCTGCGGCCTTCGGCGCAACCCAGAAGATCGCCGTAAAAACGCCGCGCGGCCGAAAGGTCGTCGACCGGAAAGGCGAGATGAAAGGGCGGCAAGTCCATCCTTCGCCACTGCTCGCGACGCGCGTCGTTGTCGAGGCTTTCGTTAACCGCATGTAACCGCTAGCCATTGCGTCGATGCCATTGTTCCTGATCGCGCTGCTGACCGGCGCTGCGTCCGCTTTCGCTTTCGAACCGTTCGGCTGGTGGCCGCTCCTGCCGGTGGCCTTTGCGATTCTGTCCGAGCTGCTCGATCGGTCGACCACCCTGTGGCGAAGCCTCTTGATTGGCTGGATGTTTGGCCTCGGCCAGTTCGTCGTAGGCCTCAACTGGATCGCCACGGCCTTCACTTACCAGGCCGCAATGCCGGCATGGCTCGGGTGGGTCGCCGTAGTGCTCTTGTCCCTTTATCTCGCCATCTACCCGGCGCTGTCGGCCGGTCTCGCCTGGCGCTTCGGGAGGGACAATCGCGTCGCGCTCGTCCTAGTGCTCGCCGGAACCTGGGCCATCACCGAATGGCTGCGCGGAACGATGTTCACCGGCTTCCCGTGGAATCCTGCCGCCGCCGCGCTGGCGCCAACGCCATTGATCAGCATGACGGCGCTGATCGGGACCTACGGCCTTTCGACCTTCGTCGTTTTGTTCGGCGGAGCAGTCTGGCTCGAATATTACCGCAAATGGCTGCCGCTCGTGGTCATCTTCGCCGTAACCGCGCTTATCTGGGTGCTTCCCGCGTCACCGGTGCCGGTGGACCCGCTGACGGTCCGAAAGGTGCGGGTCGTCCAGCCGAACATCGGCCAGGAAGATAAATGGCAACCGGGCTTCGAGGTCGAGGCTGCGCGGCGGCTCGCGAGCCTTTCCGGCGGTCCCACGGGCGAGCCGCGCCTCCTGCTGTGGCCGGAGGCCGCGATCACCAGCCCCGTCGAGGATGCGAGGAGTCCGGAGCACCAGGCGATGGCAGAATTCCAGCGGACTCACGCCACCGCGCTGCTGGGGCCGGAAGATCGCCTGCTGACTGGAGGCATCGCGGTCCAGGCGAGCGACGGAATCCACGCCGACCGCGCCGCGAACAGCATCTACGTGCTGGGCCAGGGCGGGCGGATCGCCGGGCGCTACGACAAGGCCCACCTCGTGCCCTACGGGGAATATCTGCCGATGCGTCCCTTGCTTTCGGCGATCGGCCTCAGCCGCCTTGCTCCGGGAGAGGAAGATTTCACGCCCGGCCCCGGCCCGCGCAGCATCTGGCTCGGGGATCCATGGGGCAAGGTCGGGCTGCAGCTATGCTACGAGATCATCTTCTCGGGCCACGTCGTCGACTGGATGAATCGCCCCAGCTTCATCTTCAATCCGTCCAACGATGCCTGGTTCGGACGCTGGGGGCCGCCACAGCATCTCGCGCAGGCGCGGCTCCGCGCTGCCGAAGAAGGGATACCGGTAATCCGCGCGACACCGACGGGAATCAGCGCGGTCATCGATGCACGAGGCAATGTCGTCCAGGAGCTCGGCTGGCGAAAGGCGGGCGTGATCGATGCCGTCATTCCGCCGGCAGCCAACTCGCCGCCGCCGTTCGCGCGTCTCGGCAACCTCATCCCGCTCCTGCTTGGCTTCGCGCTGCTCATCAGCGGCATTGTGCTTGGCCGCAGCCGCCGCTAGAGCGCGCCGCCATATAAAGACTTCTTTATATCCCGATATCGAAAGTCCGAACCCCGCACATGCGCAGCTCTTACCTGTTCACGTCCGAATCCGTTTCCGAAGGCCACCCCGATAAGGTCGCCGACCAGATCTCCGACGCGATCGTCGATCTCTTCCTTTCGAAGGACCCCGAGGCGCGCGTCGCCTGCGAAACGCTGGTGACGACGCAGCGGATCGTGATCGGCGGCGAGATCCGCTGCCGTCCCGTCTTCGATGAGGACAAGTTCAGCGATACGCATGGCTGGGCGCCGGGCGCACGCGACGAGATCGAGCAGGTCGTCCGCCACACGGTGAAGCGCATCGGCTACGAGCAGGAAGGCTTCCACTGGCAGACCGCCAGCTTCGAGAACCACCTGCATGGGCAATCGGCGCATATCGCGCAGGGCGTGGACGCCGCGGGCAACAAGGACGAAGGCGCGGGCGACCAGGGCATCATGTTCGGCTTCGCCTGCGACGAAACGCCGGAGCTGATGCCGGCGACGCTCTATTACAGCCACCAGATCCTCGAGCGCATGGCGGCCGACCGCCACTCCGGCGCGGCCCCGTTCCTGGAGCCTGACGCGAAGAGCCAGGTCACGCTGCGCTACGAGAATGGGAGCCCGGTGGCCGCGACCGCGGTCGTCGTCTCCACGCAGCACAAGCGCGGATATTCCGAAAAGGGCGACCACGCGGATCCCGAGCTCTACGCCGAGCTGCGCGATTATGTGAAAGGCGTGGTGGCGGCCGTACTGCCGCCGCAGCTCCTAAGCGACGAGACGGTCTATCACATCAACCCGACCGGCGCGTTCGAGATCGGCGGCCCGGATGGAGACGCGGGGCTCACCGGGCGCAAGATCATCGTCGACACCTATGGCGGCGCCGCACCGCATGGCGGAGGCGCGTTCTCCGGCAAGGACCCGACTAAGGTCGACCGATCGGCTGCCTATGCCGCGCGCTACCTCGCCAAGAACATCGTCGCTGCCGGCCTGGCTCGGCGCTGCACGATCCAGCTCGCTTATGCGATAGGCGTCAGCGAGCCGCTTTCGCTCTATGTCGACACGCACGGCACCGGGACCGTCGGCGACGACAAGCTGGAGCAGGCGATCGGCCGCATCGAGAAGCTCGGCGGGCTCACTCCTCGCGGCATTCGCACGCACCTGGGTCTCAACCGGCCGATCTACGGATCGACCGCCGCCTACGGGCACTTCGGCCGAGCGCCGGAGGGCGACAGCTTTCCGTGGGAGCGCCTCGATCTGGTCGATGACCTGAAGGCGGCGCTCGGAACCGAAGCGGCTCGCGTCGACGCTTAAGTCGTCGCCGCCGGCGCCTTTCCAGCGCCGGCATATGTGACCCGCCACACCGTATTGCCCGCGTCGTCGGCGATGATCAGCGCGCCCGTGCGGTCGACGGCGACGCCGACCGGACGCCCGCGGGCATTGCCGTCGCCATCGAGGAAGCCGGCGACCATGGTGAGAGGCTTTCCTACCGGCCGCCCCCCGGAGAACCGGACGAATACGACGCGATAGCCGTTATATTCGGAGCGGTTCCAGCTGCCGTGCTCTCCAATGAAGGCGCCACCCCTGAACATCGGCGGAAAGCTCTCCCCCGTGTAGAAAGCGAGGCCCAGCGGTGCGACGTGGGAGCTGAGCGCGTAGTCGGGCGGAATTGCCTTCGCGACCAGGTCGGGCCGCTGCGGCCGCACCCTGGGATCCACGTGCTGGCCGTAATAACTGTAGGGCCAGCCGTAGAAAGCGCCCGGACGAACCGACGTAAGATAGTCCGGAACGAGGTTCGGCCCGATCTCGTCGCGCTCGTTGATCACCGCCCAGAGCGTGTCGCTGCCCGGGTAGAAGGTCAGCCCGTTCGGATTCCTTAGCCCGCTTGCGAACACGCGGGACCGGCCGGTTTGCAAGTTCACTTCGAGGATCGCGGCCCGGTCAGCCTCAGCCTCCGGCCCCCGCTCCTGAACGTTGCTGTTGGAGCCGACGCCGACATAGAGCATCGAGCCATCGGGGCTGGCGGTCAGGCTCTTGGTCCAGTGATGGTTGATCAGGCCGGCGGGCAGGTCGATCACCTTCTGCGGCCTGGCGGTGATCTGCGTCTGCCCTGGCGTGAAGGGGTAGCGCAGGATCGCATCGGTATTCGCCACGTAGAGGTCATTGCCAACCTCGACGATCCCGAAGGCGGAGTTCAGGTGATCAACAAGCACGGTCCGCAGCTCGGGCCGCCCGTCGCCATCGGCGTCCCGCAGGAGCGTGATCCGCTGCGGCGGGCCGCCCCCCGCACCTGCCGTCTCCTTCGATCCTCCACCGCCATGCGCGATGGACATGATGAAGTCACGGATCGGATCCTTGGGTCGATCGACTGGCTCCGATCCTGTCCGCTGCGATTCCACCACCAGCAGATCGCCATTAGGCAACGCCAAAACATTACGGGGACTGTCCAGGCCGGTCGCCATCGCCTGAATGCGGAATCCCGCGGGGACCGTCGGTGTCTCTCCGTCCTTCCAGCCAACGACCTTGGGCACACCGACATCGGCGATGAGCTCTTCCTCCGGCTTCGGAAGCAGGGGGTTCGCGCCGACCTGCTGCATCGGATCGACTTTCTGTGGGTTGCTGCAAGCAGCGAGCGCCGCCACCCCAGCGGCAACAAGCAAGCGGCCTTTCACCTTCGTTCTCCCGCGAACCGCGCGGCGGCCAGAACGAGCACCGCACCGACGATCGACAGAATCAGGCCGAGCGGCACAACCGCCGTCCATCCGTCCCGCGCGTGAACGAGGCTGTTGACGAACTCCACGATCCAGGCGGCAAGCAGAATTCCGAAAGAAATCCAGGGAACGGCTCCCCGAGCAGCGTCAATCAGCAGGAGAAGGCCGGCGAGTGCAGCGAAAAGCAGGCCCGCGGCGATCAGCCAGCTGGAAAAGTTCAACCAGAGAAGATTGCCGCCGCTCCCTCGATACGCGAGGTCGGTCAACAAAGCACCGACGAAGCATACAGCGGGTATCGGTACCAGGATCGAATAAAGTGGGCGCGTGGCGAACGCGATTGGCCGCGTTCCGCGCCGCGTTGCGGCTTCGGCCATTTTCTTCTCCCTACGCGGACTGATTGACGCTGGAGAGGCGAAGAGGTTCCCGAGAAGAGAGCTAGGCTTCCGCGCCGCGTCTTGCTGAAAACGGGGTCGAACGACTAGGCGCAGCGGCGCGATGACGGCTCATAAATCAGGCGATCCACTGACGCTCAATCGGCTCTACGGCCGGTCGTGCGGGCACAAATTGCGCAAAGGTCAGCAGGAACTGATCGACAAACTCCTCCCGCAGATCGAAGTCCCGACGGAAGGCGAAATCGCGGCGGCGCGGCTCTTCGGGGAGGAACGACCGCTCCACTTCGAGATCGGCTTCGGCTCGGGCGAACATCTGGCGGACCGTGCCGACATGCTGCCCGACCACGGCTTCATCGGGGCCGAGCCCTTCTTGAATGGGGTGGCGACAGCGCTCGGCCACGTGCGCGACAAGCATCTCGCCAATGTGCGGATCTGGCGCGGCGACGCCCTCGACGTCCTGCAGCGCGTGCCGGACGGAGCGCTCAGCTTCATCTACCTGCTCCACCCCGACCCCTGGCCGAAGGCTCGACACGCCAAGCGGCGCATGGTGAACGACGGTCCGGTCGAACTGTTCGCGACGAAGCTTAAGTCCGCCGGAGAGTTCCGCGTAGCGACCGACGACCCGACCTATCTCACCTGGGCACTGATGGTCATGCAGCGGCACGGGCATCAGTTTGATTGGCTGGCGGAACGTCCGAACGACTTCCTCGAGCCGTCGGGAGGCTGGATCGAGACCCGCTACGGCGCCAAGTCCCGACGGCAGGGCCGGCGCCCCTATTATCTCCGCTACCGACGGCGGTAGGGGTTGGTGCTCCAGCACGACTGTTACTAACAAACTGCGGCAAATGTGCTAATTATAATGACTTAGCTCGGCGCGAGTCTGTGATCTGCAGGGAGGTCGCAATGCCATTGAGCCGTCATGCAGCAGCACTAGGGATTGCTCTGCTCTCCGCCTCATCCCTTTCAATCTTTGTAGCGCAATCAGCCTACAGCCAGCCGGCTGGCTTCAGGAGCCCGCAGTTCGTCGTGACGGCCGTAGGGTTCAAAGCTCTCCATGAAACCCACGCCAATTGGCTTGGGTCGGACGAGGTCTATGTCGTCTTTTCCGATGTAAGCACCAACCAGGACTCCTTCACCAAAATTTATGGAGACGTCGATGCGGGCGAAAGTCGGACTTTCCTTCCGACCGAGCAATGCGTTGCCACACGGCCTGCATGCGATCGCGGAGCTCCGGACGTGCATTTCAAACTCACCATGTGGGAAAATGACGATGACGGCTTTGCTCATGGGCAACTGGACAATACGCACGTCTACCTGAACGACGGCATCTACGAGGGCGACGACCTGATCGGGCGCGCGGAGGTCAGCATTCCTCGTGATCAGCTGCTCGCCGATCTGCCTACCGTGGGCATGTCCAAGGTATATACGGTGAAACCGACAGGCGGTGACGGTTCGTACGAGCTGACTTACAAGATCACCCGGCTCGCCAATAGATTCAATATCCCCCCGATCGGACCTCCGGTAGCGCTTTCAATTTCGCTTCAGGCGATGGCGGTCGCGGGACGGATGGTCCACCTGACATGGACGGGCGCAAGCACTGCGTCGGTCGATATCTACCGCGATGGAAGCAAGGTCGCGACGACCCCCAACGACGGCGATCATACGACGCCGGCCATCCCGCCGGGGACGTATCAGTATCGGATTTGCGAGCTCAACTCGACAACGGTCTGCTCGCCGGATGTTCCAGTAACCGTGTCGTGATTTACTTGCTTGCTCTCAGAGGCTCCAGCCGCAGCAGCCGTCCGCCGGGTCCGTCTTCGAGGAGATAGACCTCGCCACCCGGGCCCTGGTCCACGGCACGGATGCGATGGCCCATGCTCCACTGGTCGGCCTTGCGCGCCGTGCCGCCATCGATGTCGGCGCGGATCAACGCCTCACCGGACAGAGCTCCGATCAGCGCATCGCCTTTCCACTGCGGGAACAGGTCGCCGGAGTAGATCAGCAACGACCCAGGGCTGATCGACGGGTTCCACCAGAGCTTGGGCTCCTCGAACCCGCGGCTCTTGTGATCGTCGGGAATATCGCGCCCGTCGTAATGCGAACCGTACGATACCCGCGGCCAGCCGTAATTCTTGCCGGCGACGATCAGATTGAGCTCATCGCCGCCGCGCGGACCCATTTCGGTTTCCCAGAACCGGCCATCCGGCGCGAACGCCAGGCCCAGTGCGTTGCGGTGCCCCATGGTGAAGAAGCGGCCGCCGATCCGCTGGCCTTCAGCGGTCAGGTGAATGATCTTGCCGAGGTCGCTGTTGGGATCCTGCGCTGGATCGAACTGGAAGCGTTCGCCCGAAGATACATAGATCGTCCCGTCGGGGGCGAAGGCAATGCGTTGCGAGTAATGGGCACCGCCGCTGACCTTCGGCGTCTGTCGCCAGATCACCTTGAAGCCCTCCAGCCGCGGCTCACCCTGGCCGAGAATGAGCCGGCCATAGCCTAAGGCGCCGCCGCTGGTCCCGTCCGGTCCGGACTCGCTGAAGCTCAGATAGACACGCTGGTTGCCAGCGAAGTCCGGGTGGGCGACGACGTCGGCGAGGCCGCCCTGCCCTTCGACATGAGCGCGCGGACCTCCAAGAACCTGCTGCCTCTTGCCCGTTCGCACGTCGACGAGCCAAAGCGCGCTGCGCTTTTCCGTCACCAGCGCCATGTTGGTCAGGGGCACTCCGGACCCGGGCAAGAAGGCCATGGCCCAAGGCTCATTGAAGGTCGCGACCTCGGTCACGCTGAACGGCCGGCCGTCCCCGGCCTGAGAAGGCGCGGAGCCGCAGGCGGCGACCACGAAATAAAGGGCAGCTATTAAGCGTCTGCTCATCGAAACTATTCCTTACGCGTAACGGAGTCGCTAGGCGGCTCCAACTGAATAAGGCCTTGCATGCAAGTCTGCAGCCTACTCTCGCTCGCGACGGCGGTTCCGCCGAACGTGATTCAGCAGCCGCAGGCCAAGGCGACTGCAAGGGAAGCCTTTGGCCGCAAGGCGCTCTTCGACAGGCTGTCGGGCGTGTTCGACAATGCGGGGATCGCAAAGCGCCATATCGTCGCTCCGCACGACTGGTACACGGGCAACCATGGCTGGCACGATCGCAACAACCTCTACCTCGAGGCCGCCGAGCAATTGTTCATGGCCGCTGCAAGCGCGGCCATTGAAAAGGCCGGGCTGAAGCCCGACGAAATCGACGGAATAGTCACCGTATCCACAACCGGCATCGCCACCCCCAGCCTGGAAGCGCGCACCGGGCCGCGGCTCGGCCTCCGTTCCGATGTTCGCCGCGTCCCGGTGTTCGGTCTGGGCTGCGCCGGTGGCGTGAGCGGGCTGGCCGCAGCGGCGCGCATGGCTTCGGCCGAGCCGGGCACCAACTGGCTGTTCGTCACGGTCGAGACCTGCTCAATCTCGATTCGGCTGGACAGCGATGACCCAGCCGCCGTCGTCGCGACTGCCCTGTTCGGAGACGGGGCCGCCGCGGCCGTGGTCTCCAGCGGCGAGCACAGTCTCGCGCGCATCGTCGGATCGGCCGAGAAGCTCTGGCCGGATACCCAGCGCATCATGGGTTGGGATGTGGAAGATCCCGGCCTTGCCGTCGTCTTCGACCGCGCGATCCCGCCGTTCATCGAAGCCGAGCTCGCCCAGGCCGTCGACGATATGTGCGCAGGCCTCGGCACCTCCCGGGACGAGATCGACCGATTCTGCTGTCATCCGGGAGGCGTCAAGGTCATCGATGCCATCGAGACCGCACTGGAGCTGCCTCAGGGTGAGCTGAACATCGAGCGCGAGGTGCTCAACGATTATGGGAACATGAGCGCGCCGACGGTCATGTTCGTGCTCGAGCGCCTGCTCGAGCGAGGGCTTCCGAACCGCGTCATGATGACCGCCTTCGGGCCCGGCTTCACCTGCGCCGGTTTGCTGCTGGAAGCCGCTTGACCCTCGGCATCCTGGTCCTCGCATTGGTGACGGCGGAGCGGCTCTTCGAGCTTTGGCTGTCCAACCGCAATACGCGGCGCCTGCTTGCGGACGGCGCCAAGGAATATGGGAGACGGCATTATCCGTGGATCGTCGCCGTCCATGTTCTATGGCTCGCCTCTATGTGGTGGCTAGCGCCTGGGCGCCCGCTGAATTTCTTCTGGCTCGGCATTTACCTGCTGCTCCAGGCTGGCCGAGCATGGACGCTCAGCACGCTCGGGTCGCGCTGGACAACGCGCATCATCGTGCTTCCGCAGGCGCCGCTGGTGCGAAGCGGCCCCTATCGCTGGGTCAACCATCCGAATTATGTCGTCGTGGTCGGCGAAATCGCCGTGCTGCCGTTGGTATTCGGCTTCTGGGACCTCGCCATCCTCTTCAGCCTGTTGAACGCCGCGGTCCTGTCCGTACGCATCCGCGAGGAGAATAAGGCGCTGGGCCGCGGCTGATCGCGAAGCCGCGAAGCATTGCTTGCGGACACCTGGCTTCCCGCTTATATCGCAGCTCTCTCCTCGACATCGCCAGATGCCTGAGGCTGGGGCCACTCGGCTCCGGTCCGAGAGACTTTGTAAGTATCTTGAGAAGGAAATCGGGTGACCGACATCGCCGGACTGCAACGTCTGATCGAGCCAGAGGTGAAGCGCCTCGGCTATGATCTCGTGCGCGTGCAGATGATCGGCGGCGCATCCGATCCGACGCTCCAGGTGATGGCCGAACGGCCGGACACGCGGCAGCTCGACATCACCGATTGCGAGGCGATCTCCCGCAGCCTTTCCGAGATGCTCGACGCGTCCGATCCCATCGAAGGGAGCTATCGGCTCGAGGTCAGCTCGCCCGGCATCGACCGGCCGCTCACCCGTCTCAAGGACTTCGCCGATTGGAGCGGCCACGAAGCGCGCGTCGGGCTCGCCGAACCGCGCAACGGCCGCAAGCAATTCTCCGGGACGCTCGAAGGACTAGACGGTGAGACCGTCAGGCTCACAGACAAGAGCGGCGAGGCGCACGCCCTGCCCTTTTCCGAAATCGCCTCGGCCAAGCTGCTCTTGACCGACAAGCTCATCAACGCCACCGCGCCGCTCAGCACTGAAGGCGCAGACACCATAGAGACCGTAGAGGAACAAGAATAATGGCCACCGCACCCGCTGCCGTCAGCGCCAACAAGGCAGAGTTGCTCGCGATCGCCGACGCCGTCGCGCGCGAGAAGCTGATCGACAAGGGCATCGTCATCGAAGCGATGGAGGACGCGATCCAGCGCGCCGCCCGCGCCCGCTACGGCGCCGAGAACGACATTCGCGCCAAGCTCGACCCCAACAGCGGCGACCTCCGCCTGTGGCGGGTGCTCGAAGTCGTCGAAGAGGTCGAGGACCACTTCAAGCAGATCGACACCAAGGGCGCGCAGAAGCTGCAGAAGGGTGCGGCCGTGGGCGACTTCATCGTCGACCCGCTGCCCCCGATCGAGTTCGGACGTATCGCCGCCCAGGCCGCCAAGCAGGTGATCTTCCAGAAGGTCCGCGATGCCGAGCGCGAGCGTCAGTTCGAGGAGTTCAAGGACCGCACGAGCGAGATCATCACCGGCGTGGTGAAGCGCGTCGAGTTCGGCCACGTGGTCGTGGACCTCGGCCGAGCGGAGGGCGTCATCCGCCGCGACCAGCAGATCCCGCGCGAGATGGTGCGCGTCGGCGACCGCATCCGTTCGCTGATCATGGCTGTGCGCCGCGAAGCACGCGGCCCACAGATCTTCCTGTCACGCGCACATCCCGACTTCATGAAGAAGCTGTTCGCGCAGGAAGTGCCCGAGATTTACGATGGGATCATCGAGATCAAGGCGGCCGCCCGCGACCCCGGGAGCCGCGCCAAGATCGGCGTCATCAGCCACGACAGCTCGATCGACCCGGTCGGCGCATGCGTCGGCATGAAGGGCAGCCGCGTCCAGGCCGTCGTCCAGGAACTCCAGGGTGAGAAGATCGACATCATCCCCTGGTCGCAGGACCTGGCGACATTCGTCGTCAACGCGCTCCAGCCGGCGACCGTCAGCCGCGTCGTAATCGACGAGGAAGAAGGCCGGATCGAGGTCGTCGTTCCCGATGACCAGCTGAGCCTTGCGATCGGCCGCCGCGGCCAGAACGTCCGCCTGGCCTCGCAGCTCACGACTTCGCAGATCGACATCCTTACCGAGGCCGACGCGAGCGAGAAGCGCCAGCGCGAATTCGTCGAGCGGTCGGAGATGTTCCAGAACGAGCTGGACGTCGACGAGACGCTTTCGCAGCTGCTGGTTGCCGAAGGTTTCACGAGCCTGGAAGAAGTCGCCTACGTCCCGGTCGACGAGATCGCATCAATCGAAGGCCTGGACGACGAGATTGCGTCGGAGCTTCAGAGCCGCGCGGGCGAGGCGCTCGAACGGCGCGAAGCCGCTTCGCGCGAAGAGCGCCGCAAGCTCGGCGTCGATGACGCGCTTGCCGAGATCCCGCACCTGACCGAGCAGATGCTCGTGACGCTGGGCAAGGCCAATATCCGCACGCTCGACGACCTCGCCGACCTCGCAACCGACGAGTTGATCCAGAAGAAGCGTGTCGAGCCCCGCCGCCGCGAGCCGAGCAACCGGCCGGAGGACAAGGGCGGAATCCTGTCAGAGTACGGCCTGAGCGAAGAGCAGGGCAATGAGATCATCATGGCCGCCCGCGCCCACTGGTTCGAGGACGAGGCCCCGGCTGCAACCGAGGAGGACGCGGTTGCGGGCGAGGAGCAATGATCCGCTAGACGCGCACGTTCCGGAGCGCACCTGCATCCTCTCGCGGCGGACCGCACCGCGCGAGGAGCTGATCCGGCTCGCGCTCGGACCGAATGGCGAGGTAGCACCCGATGTCAGGGCCCGCGCGCCAGGCCGCGGCGCGTGGATCGGAGTGTCTCGCGCCGAGCTCGACCAGGCGAACGCGAAGGGAAAGCTGAAGCCGGCGCTCCAGCGTGCGCTCAAGACCAATGAGCTGCAGGTTCCCGCCGACCTTGGCGAGCGCACCGAGCAGGCGCTGCGCCGAGCGGCGCTCGACCGGCTCGGCATGGAAGCGCGCGCGGGCAACCTCATCAATGGCGCTGAACGCGTCGAGACGGCCGCGCGCGCGGGCAAGGCGCACATGCTGGTTCACGCGGCCGATGCTGGCGAGGATGGCCGCAAAGCGCTCGATCAGGCCTGGCGGGTTGGTGGAGGCGGTCCGCAGGGGATGATATTCCCGGAGGGACGCACTATCTTGTCGATGGCACTGGGCCGCGAAAATGTGGTACATGCTGCCCTGACCGATCCCGCTGCCGCTTCGCGTGTCTCCCACGCGATTGCCCGGTGGCGGGCATTCACTGGCCCCGATCGTGGTCTGGAAGGCGGCGAACCCGCCTTGAGGACCGGCTCGGCTGACGAAGATTTGACGAAGGAATAGAATGGCAGACCAGACCGAAAAACCGAAGCTTGGCACCCGGCCGCCGCTGGGCCTCAAGCGCACGGTCGAGACTGGCAAGGTGAAGCAGAGCTTCAGCCACGGGCGCTCGAACACGGTTGTGGTCGAGGTCAAGAAGCGCCGCATCCTGGGCCGCCCGGGCGAGGCTCCGCCCCCCGAGACGCCTGCGCCAGCTGCCGAAGCGCCTGCCCCGGCGCCCGCGCCCGCTCCAAAGGCCGCGCCGCAACCGCGCAAGCCGTCTGCTGCCGACGAGATGACCGCGCGCAAGGAGATGCAGGCCAAGCTTCTTCGCGAGGCGGAGGAATCGCGTCTTACCGCGCTCGAGGAGGCACGCCGCCGCGAGGAGCGCACGAAGGTCGAGCAGAGCGAGGAAGAGCGCCGCCGAGCCGAAGAGAACCGTAAGGCCGAAGAGGCAGCGGCCGAGCAAGCTCGCCTGGCGGCCGAAGAAGAGGCACGCCTGGCAGCCGAGGCTGCCGCGGCTCCGCAACCCGAAGCGCCTGCCGCGACCGAACAGGATGACAAGGCGGCCACCGCCCGCCGTCCGAGCGGGCATGCGCCTGCTCCGCGCCGCCCTGAGCCCGCGCGCCCGAGCCGCGGTCGCGGCGACGAGCATCGCCAGCGCGGCAAGCTGACGGTTTCCCGCGCGCTGTCCGGTGAGGACGACAGTCGAGCCCGCTCGCTGGCCGCGCTTCGCCGCGCCCGCGAGAAGGAAAAGCGCCACCATATGGAGGCCGGTCCTTCGACGAAGCAGGTACGCGACGTGGTTGTGCCGGAAGCGATCACCGTCCAGGATCTTGCCAACCGCATGGCCGAGCGCGGCGCCGACCTCGTCAAGGCGCTCTTCAAGATGGGCATGCCCGTCACGCTCACCCAGACCATCGACCAGGATACGGCCGAGCTGCTCGTTACCGAGTTCGGTCACCGCATCACTCGCGTCAGCGAGAGCGACGTCGACATCGACACGTCGATCGACGTGGATGCGGACGAGACGCTGCAGCCCCGTCCGCCAGTCGTGACCATCATGGGGCACGTCGATCACGGCAAAACCTCGCTGCTCGACGCGATCCGCGGGGCCAATGTTGTCTCCGGCGAGGCAGGCGGCATTACGCAGCACATCGGCGCCTACCAAGTTGCGCTGCCGGACAAGTCCAAAGTCACCTTCCTCGATACGCCAGGCCACGAGGCGTTCACGGAGATGCGTGCCCGCGGCGCCAACGTCACGGACATCGTCATCCTGGTGGTCGCCGCCGACGATGGGCTGAAGCCGCAGACGATCGAGGCAATCAATCACACCAAGGCCGCCGGCGTTCCGATGATCGTCGCGATCAACAAGATCGATAAGCCGGAAGCCAAGCCGCAGAAGGTCCGCGAGGAGCTTCTGCAGCACGAGATCATCGTCGAAGACATGGGCGGCGAAGTTCAGGACGTCGAAGTCTCGGCCAAGAACGGGACCAATCTCGACAAGTTGCTGGAAGCGATCCAGTTGCAGGCGGAAATCCTCGAGCTCAAGGCCAATCCCGACCGCAGCGCCGAAGGCACCGTCGTCGAAGCGAAGCTCGACAAGGGCCGAGGGCCGCTTGCGACCGTGCTGGTTCAGCGCGGGACCCTGCGCGTCGGCGATGTGATCGTCGTCGGCGCGGCGTCGGGCAAGGTGCGCGCCATGCTCAATGACAAGGGTCAGCAGGTGAAGGAGGCCGGCCCGTCGGTGCCGGTCGAAGTCCTGGGTCTCGGCGCGGTGCCTGCCGCGGGCGACCAGCTCACGGTCGTCGAGAACGAGGCCCGGGCACGCGAAGTGGCCGCCTATCGCCAGGGTGTTCTCGACAAGAAGCGCACCACTTCTGCCCCGGTCACCCTCGAAAATATGTTCGCGACGCATGCGTCGACGACCAAGGAGCTTCCGCTGGTCATCAAGGCCGACGTTCAGGGCTCAGTCGAAGCGATCGTCAGCGCGCTCAATAAACTGTCCACCGACGAGATCCGTGTGCGTGTGCTTCATTCGGGCGTGGGGGCGATCACCGAAAGCGATGTCACGCTCGCGGCATCTACGGGTGCGCCGATCATCGGCTTCAACGTCCGGCCGAACTCCAAGGCGCGCGAGGTTGCGGACCGCAACAAGGTCGAGTTCCGCTACTACGATGTCATCTATCACCTCACCGATTGGGTGAAGGGCGCCATGGCCGGCGAGCTCGGCCCGGAGATCATCGAGACGGTGGTCGGACGCGCCAAGGTCCACGAAGTGTTCCCGGCCGGCAAGAAGGACAAGGCAGCAGGCCTGCTGGTGCTCGAAGGCGTCATCCGCAAGGGACTCAATGCACGCCTCACGCGCGAAGATGTCATCGTCTCCAAGACGACGATCAGCTCGCTGCGACGCTTCAAGGACGACGTGGCGGAAGTCACCTCGGGCCTGGAGTGCGGTGTGCTCCTCGCGGATACCAATGACATCAAGCCGGGTGACTCGCTCGAAGTATTCGAGGTCGAGGAGCGCGCGCGGACGCTGTAAATGCGTCGTCAGGAAACAGCAGAAGGGCGCTCAGTCCGCCTGCTTCGCGTCGGCGAGCAGGTACGCCACATCCTGAGCGAGTTGCTACAGCGCGGTGACATCCATGACGACGTGCTGCAGTCGCATCTCGTCAGTGTCACCGAGGTGCGGATGTCGCCGGACCTGCGTCATGCGACGGTGTTCGTGAAGCCGCTGCTCGGCCAGGACGAGGAGGCGGTGCTGAAAGCGCTGCGTCAGAACACCGCTTACTTGCAGCGCGAGGTCGCCCACCGGGTGCGGATGAAATATGCCGCGAAGCTCAAGTTCGTCGCCGACGAGAGCTTCGACGAGGGCGGTCATATCGACCGCCTGCTCCGCTCCGAGCATGTCGCGCAGGATCTGGGCGAGGAATGATCGATGTTGTGCGGCTCGCCGAGCCGATGACCGGCGATGGCTGCCGCGCCGAACTATTCAACGAAGAGCATCGTCAGGCTCTCAAGTCTGCCTGCGCTGAAGATCGCGATATCTGGGCGATTTACGCGAACAATTTCGGACCCGACGGGTTCGACGAGAGCATCGACTTCTATACTTCGAACCCCCGCAACTTCACATTCGTCCTGTTCGCAGGTGACGAACTCGCGGGCATGTCGAGCTTCCTCGGCATCGACGAAGCACGACAGGCGCTCGAGATCGGCGGGACTTATTACCGCCCGCACCTACGCGGCACCGGCTTCAACCGCCGCGTCAAGGACATGATGCTCGCCCGCGCCTTCGACCGCGGGGTCCGGCGCGTCGAGTTCCGCGTCGATCGCCGCAATGTGAGAAGCCAGGCCGCGATGAAGAAAATCGGCGCCGTCCGCGAAGGCGTCCTGCGCGCCGACCGCATCACCTGGAACGGACATGTGCGCGACACCGTGCTATTCGCGATCCTGAAGAACGAATGGCAATGAGACTTTTAGCTGCTTTCTTGATGATTGCGCTGGCCACCGCAGCGCAAGCCTCTCCGTTGACCGTCCGTCCCGGCGAAAGCTGGCTGTTCACAGTCAAGGACGGCCAGCCTGTCGATGCGCGGCGCGCGGAGGCGACTGCCAAGCCTTCCAAAGGGCAGGTCATGGTGACGGTGCGTGCTGTCTTTGGCACGACGATGGTCGCCACCAACAACAGCGCCACGGGCTATATCTTCAACGCCGAATTGATGAGCGGCACCAAGGCGACGGCAGCACGGACCTGCACCCTCCCCGCTGGCAACAAGCCGATACTGGAGCAATGGGACCGCAAGGCGGACTCGGTCCGGATCAGCAATTTCCGCGCGGCAGGAAACGAAGGCCGCTGCTAGGGGGCTGATCAGCATGCTCCACGGCTGGATCATCCTGGACAAGCCGATCGGTCTCGGCTCGACGACCGCGGTTTCCGCGGTGAAGCGCATCCTTCGCCAGGCGGACGAGCCGAAGACGAAGGTCGGGCATGGAGGAACGCTCGACCCGCTGGCGAGCGGAGTCCTTCCGATCGCGTTGGGCGAAGCGACGAAGATCTGCGGCCGCATGCTCGACGCGACCAAGGAATATGACTTTACGATCCGGTTCGGCACGGAGACCGACACGCTCGATGCCGAAGGCAGCGTAGTGGCGATGAGCGAAGCGCGCCCGGGCATCCCTGAAGTCGAGGCAGTGCTGCCGCGATTTATCGGTGAGATCGAGCAAGTCCCACCGACCTTCTCGGCCCTGAAGATCGAAGGCAAGGCAGCCTATGCGAGGGCGCGTGCCGGTGAGCAGGTTGCACTGAAAGCTCGGACGGTAACAATTCGAACGCTGCGCCTTTCCAACGCGTCGAAGGACGCCGTCACTCTCTCGGCCGACGTTTCCAAGGGCACATACATACGCAGCCTTGCGCGCGACATCGCGCATGCGCTTGGAACCGTCGGTCATGTTTCCTATCTCAGACGCACGCGTGCGGGGCCGTTCACGCTCGAACAGGCCGTTTCGCTGGACTTTCTCGAAGAAACCGCTAAGGCCCGCGCACTCGATGGGGCGGTCTTGCCGCTGGAAGCGGCGCTGGACGACATCCCGGCCCTCCCCGTCACCCCCGACCAGGCTCAGCTGCTCCGCCACGGACAGCGCTTGGCCGGGTTCCCCGTACAGCCGGGGCTTGGACTTGCAACGCTGGAGGGAACTCCCGTGGCACTGATCGAAGCTTCGGCCGACGGCCTCAAGGTCGTCCGGGGGTTCAACCTATAGAGACAAAGGAGTGAAACGATGTCGATTACTGCGGAGCGCAAGGAAGCGCTCATCAAGGAGCATGCGCGCGGGTCTGCGGATACCGGTTCTCCTGAGGTCCAGGTCGCAATTCTGACCGAGCGCATCACCAACCTTACCCAGCATTTCAAGACGCACGCGAAGGATAATCACTCGCGCCGCGGCCTTCTGATGCTGGTCAATCAGCGCCGCTCGCTGCTGGATTATCTCCGCCGCAAGGATGAGCAGCGCTACACCGACCTCATCGCGAAGCTCGGCCTTCGCAAGTGACGAAAAGCCGCCCGGCGGGCGGCTTTTTGGCATCCTGAATTCGTTTCAGGATCCAGTCTAGGCTCCTGCCTTCGCAGGAGCACAACAAGTGCAGTCCCGCAATTCGGCGGGGCGCAGTGGGGCTTATCAAGCGCCCCGACCGAGGCGAGCCGGACAGCTCGCCAGATGATGACCCGGCAGGCATCCGGCCGCCGGCGAAGGAAAGCAAATGTTCGATACCAAGACTGTAGAAATCGAGTGGGGCGGAAAGACCCTCAAGCTCGAAACGGGCCGCGTTGCCCGCCAGGCCGATGGCGCGGTGCTCGCGACCCTCGGCGAAACCGTCGTCCTCTGCGCAGTGACGGCCGCCAAGTCGGTCAAGCCGGGGCAGGACTTCTTCCCGCTGACCGTCCACTACCAGGAAAAGTTCTCGGCCGCCGGGCGCATCCCGGGCGGCTTCTTCAAGCGTGAGCGCGGCGCGACCGAAAAGGAAACGCTGACCAGCCGCCTCATCGACCGTCCGGTTCGCCCCCTCTTCCCCGAGGGTTTCTACAACGAGATCCTCGTGATCGCGCAGGTCCTCTCCTACGACGGCGAGAACGAGCCCGATGTGTTGGCGATGATCGCCGCGTCGGCTGCGCTGACGCTGTCGGGCGTCCCCTTCATGGGTCCCATCGGCGCCGCGCGCGTCGGCTTCGACACTGAGGGTCAGTACATCCTCAATCCGACCCAGACGCAGGTCAGCGAAGGCCGCCTCGACCTCGTCGTCGCCGGCACCCGCGACGCTGTGATGATGGTCGAATCCGAGGCCAAGGAGCTCTCCGAAGAGGAGATGCTCGGCGCGGTGATGTTCGCGCACAAGTCGATGCAGGATGTCATCGGTGCGATCATCAAGCTTGCAGAGCAGGCCGCGAAGGATCCGTGGGAGCTCGCCGCCTCCGCCGACAAGGCGTCGATCAAGGGCAAGCTCAAGGACCTGATCGGCAAGGACATCGAGGCTGCCTACAAGCTCACGAGCAAGTCGGAGCGCTCAAGTGCCCTCAATGCCGCTCGCGAGAAGGCATCCGAAGCCTTCGCCGAAAGCGAGCCGCAGGAGCAACTGGTCGCTTCCAAGCTCGTGAAGAGCCTCGAGGCCGACATCGTCCGCGGTGCGATCCTGAAGGAAGGCCGCCGTATCGACGGACGCGACACCAAGACGGTGCGCCCGATCGAAGCGATCGTGGGCTTCCTCCCGCGCACGCACGGCTCCGCCCTGTTCACGCGCGGCGAGACGCAGGCGATCTGCACCACCACGCTGGGCACCAAGGAAGCCGAGCAGATGATCGATGGCCTGGAGGGCCTCTCCTACCAGCGCTTCATGCTGCACTATAACTTCCCGCCCTATTCGGTCGGCGAAGTCGGCCGCTTCGGCGCCCCCGGGCGCCGCGAGGTCGGTCACGGCAAGCTCGCCTGGCGCGCTCTTCGCCCGATGCTGCCGAGTGCGGAGGATTTCCCGTACACGATCCGCGTTCTGTCAGACATCACCGAGTCCAACGGCTCGTCGTCGATGGCGACGGTCTGCGGCGGATCGCTCTCGATGATGGATGCGGGTGTTCCGCTGAAGCGACCGGTCTCCGGTATCGCCATGGGCCTGATCCTCGAAGGCAAGGACTTCGCGGTGATCAGCGACATCCTCGGCGACGAGGATCACCTCGGCGACATGGACTTCAAGGTTGCCGGCACGTCCGAGGGCATCACCTCCCTGCAGATGGACATCAAGATCGCCGGAATCACCGAGGAGATCATGCGCACCGCCCTCGCACAGGCGAAGGAAGGCCGCGCCCACATCCTCGGCGAAATGGCCAGGGCGCTCGACCACACGCGTGAAGAGCTCAGCGCGCATGCGCCGCGCATCGAGACGATGCAGATCCCGAAGGACAAGATCCGCGACGTCATCGGCACGGGCGGAAAGGTGATCCGCGAGATCGTCGCCGAAACCGGCGCCAAGGTCGACATCGACGACGACGGCACGATCAAGATCGCGTCCTCGGACCTGTCGCAGATCGAGGCCGCCCGCAACTGGATCAAGGGCATCGTCGCCGAGCCGGAGCCCGGCACCATCTACACCGGCAAGGTGGCGAGCATCGTCGATTTCGGCGCGTTCGTGACCTTCATGCCCGGCAAGGACGGGCTGGTCCACGTGTCCGAGATCAAGAACGAGCGGGTCGAGAATGTCCGCGACGTCCTGAGCGAAGGCCAGGAGGTCAAGGTCAAGCTGCTCGAGGTCGACCAGCGCGGCAAGGTCCGCCTGTCGATGCGTCTCGTCGACCAGGAGACCGGCGAAGAGCTCGAAGACACCCGCCCCCCGCGCGAACCCCGTGAGGGTGGCGACCGCGGACCCCGCGGTGACCGCGGCGACCGTGGCCGTCATGGGCGTGGCGATCGCGACCGTGGACCGCGGCGTGACCGCGGCGACCGTGGCCCCAGGGGCGAAGGACGCGGCGATCGCGACGACCGTGGCCCCAGGGGCGAAGGACGTGGAGACCGCGGACCACGCCGGGACCGTGAAGGCGGCGAAGGCGGCGGGCGCGAACAGCGCGAGCCGGAATTCTCACCGGCGTTCCTGACGGGCGAAGGGGAAGACTAAGCTTTCCGCCCAGAGGCGACTGTAACATTAGGCCCCGCGAGCAATCGCGGGGCCTTTTCTTTGCCTGCTCATCCCCCCGACCCGCAGCGGCAGCTACGAACATGGGCTGACTCAGAGGTCTTTTTCGCCAGCCAAATCAACGCTATCGTCGTCCCGCATATCTCGGGGCAATATATTATGCGTGTTTTCGCGACGGCGATCGCCTGTTGTCTTGCATTGTCATCAACGACCCCCGCCGTTGCGGGCGGGTCGAAGGTCTCATCTCCACTTCAGCTGGCCAAAGAGGCTGAAAAGCTGAAGGCTGGCGAGTGGGTGTGGGCGGCGAACATCGCCCCGCAAGGACCGATCCTGGTCTATGTCGATCTCGGCCGGCAGCGCGCGACCGTTTATCGTAACGGCGTTCGCATCGGTGTTACAACCATATCCTCCGGCAAGGACGGTTTTGAAACGCCGACCGGCGTGTTCACGATCCTGGAGAAGGACGAAGACCACCGCTCGCGCACCTACGACGACGCGTCGATGCCCTACACACTTCGGCTGACCTGGAAGGGCGTCGCAATGCATGCGGGCAACCTGCCCGGTTTCCCCGCCAGCCACGGCTGCGTGCGCCTTCCGATGGAATTCGCAAAATTGCTGTTCGCCAACATGCCGATGGGCGGCACGGTCGTGATCGCCGGCGGCCACGAAGATCCCGTCAAGCGGCCGCCGGCGGGCGTGCTGGCGCCCGTACTCGCTGGCGTCACGCCTGCGCCAGCGGCGCTTTTGACCGAGGCTGGCGAGTTCACGTGGAATCCCGATGCCGCGCCGTCGGGCCCCGTCTCCATCATCATCTCCACCGGCGATCAGCAGGTGGTCGTGCTTCGTAACGGGGTCGAGATCGGCCGCGCCCATGCGCAGGTCCAGCAATCATCGACTCAGGCGCAGGTCATGACCCTATCGGGCGGGAAGCGGCCGGAATGGATCCAGGTCGGCGTTTCCGACCTGACCGGAGAGCCCGCCGAGATCATCAGCACCGAGCGTGTCGACGACATGCATTTGCCCGTAGAATTCGTGAAAGGGATGCGCTCCGTAATGTTGCCCGGCACAACGGTGCTGGTCACGCAGGCCAGCGTGAACAAGAGCTCGACGGGAGTTGAGGCGACCGTCCTCGAAGCGGAACAGGGCGGTGCGAAAACGGACTGACGGCTAGGGGGCTGGCTTCGCCGCTATCTTACCCGCCTTCTGCTCGGCGATGTAGCGCCGCATCTCTTGCTCAAGCACCGGGAGCGGCACGGCTCCCATGGCAAGGATTGCGTCGTGGAAGCTGCGCTGGTCGAACTTCTCGCCGAGCTGCGCCTCGGCTTCGGACCGCAGCCGACGGATCGTCATCTCGCCAAGCTTGTAGGCGAGCGCCTGGCCCGGCCAGCTTATGTAGCGATCGACCTCGATCTCGACGTCATGCTGCGACAGCGCTGTATGGTCGGTGAGATAGGCAATCGCCTTGTCGCGGCTCCAGCCGTAGCGGTGGATGCCGGTATCGATTACGAGCCGCGCAGCGCGCCACATCTCGAAGCTGAGCGCCCCGAAGCGCTCATAGGGCGTGCGGTAGATCCCCATCTGATAGCCGAGCCATTCCGAATAGAGGCCCCAGCCCTCGCCGTAGCCCGAGAAATAGATGTTGCGCCGGAATGAGGGCAGCGCCTTGCGCTCCTCGGACAGCGCCGCCTGGAAGCTATGGCCAGGCGCGCATTCGTGCAGGGTAAGGGCCGGAATTTGATAGAGCGGCCGCGTTGGCAGATTGTATGTGTTCATCTGGCAGCTCTCGAGGCCGCCACGGCCGGATGTGTAGAAGGGCGCAAGCGCATCAGGCACGGGGATGATCGTGAACCGGCGACGGGGCAGCAGCCCGAACGTCTCCCCAAGCTTCCCGTCGACGCGCTTCGCAACATAGGAGGAGACGCCCAGAAGCTCGTCCGGCGTCTTCGCGTAAAATTGCGGGTCGGTCCGCAGGAACTTCAGGAACTCCTCGAAGGTGCCTTTGAAACCGGCGTCCGCCATCGTCTGGCGCATCGCGGCCTCGATGCGCGTTACCTCCTTCAAGCCTAGCTGGTGGATTTCTTCCGGTGGCAGGTCGACGGTCGTGAACTTGCGGATCTGCGCGCGATAATAGGCATGTCCGTTGGGCAAATCGTGCGCGGAGATCGTCGGTCGCGCGCCGCGGAGATAATCGTTGCGATAAAAGTTCAGGAGCTCGTTGTAAGCCGGCACCACGGTTCCCGTGATGACCTGCCGCGCCTGCTGGCGCAGTGCAGCCTTTTCCGCTTCCGGAATCTGGCCGGGCATATCCTTGAACGCGCCGTAGAACGGATTCTTCTCGACATCCTGCTCAGTGAAGGAAGCGATCGAAGCGTCGCGGCCTTCGAGCGTTGCGCGAGGCACCGTGAAGCCGCGCTTAAGGCCGGCGCGCATGTTGACGATCTGCTCGCGGAAATAGCGAGGAATGTCCGCCATCCGGGCGAGGTAGCGGCGATACTCCTCGGCGCTCTGAAGTCGGTCCCGCTCGTTCAGATAGGTCCAGAACGAGCTGTCGCTGTTGAAGGGCATTTCGTAATCGCGGAACTCGAGATCAGCGATGTCCGCCTCGATGATCGTGCGAAGCACCGACTGGTTGACGCGTTCGTCCGCCGACAATTGCGCGGAGGGAATGGCGCTCAACTGCGACAATAATCGGCGTTCGTATTGCAGCCGCCGCTGCTGCGCGGCCACATCGACATGGGCCAGATAATCTGTCGGCTTGGTCTCGCCGTTCGCGTCCTCGAAATAGCCATATTCCTTGGCGACCCAGGCGGAATAGCCCGTGTAGAGCTGCTGTAGCTGCCGGTCGGCGGCGCTGGCCACAGCCACCGTCGGCGAAGCGGTCTGGGCCGCCGCGGGTGCGACTGCGACGGTGGAAAGACAGGCGGCGATCAGGACGCGAGAAAGCTTGCTCATCCGGTCAGCAGACCGGCACTCGCCAGACTCGTCAAGCGATCATGTGGGACGAGCAGGCTTGAAGTGCGCGGGCATGCGTGCTTCCAGCCGGTTTCCGCATTCGGACCGCCCATATTCGATTTGCCTGGCCCACGCCCGAAGCAGCCTCAAACCAGCGCCGCCTCCGCGGCTTGGTATTGCTTGCTCCGTCTCTCCCGCCGAGGGATCGAACGGCTTTGCGGAATCCCTGAGAACAAGGACGACGTCCCCGCCCTGAAGCGCGAGCTCCAAGATCACCTCGTCGTCGGGACCGAGGCCGCCATGTTCGTACAGGTTGGTGACGAGTTCCTCGACCACAACGGCGAGCTTCGAGACATCGCTCTCTTCGATACGCCCTTGTTCGCCGAACTGGCGCGCCGCCAGCGTGGCATCGTGAATCGGGGTCTGCCCTGATAGACAAAGACGTAACGGAGCCGGAATTGATTCGCGCGTCCCCACCCGCTGCCATATGGCATGGTCGGGGAACGGGTGGGAGACGCGCAATGGTTCGCAGTTCGCTTTTCCTTATTTCACTGGCCGCGTTGATTTCATCGCCGGCCGCTGCCGAGATCGGCAGGATCAAATCCAGCGTAGGTTCGGCATCAATCGAGCGGGGATCGAACCACATCCCAGCTGCTATCGGGCAAGAGCTGATGCCGGGCGATTGGCTGGTCACCGGCAAGGATGGGCGAATGAGCCTGACCTTCGTCGACAACACGCGCTTCGCGGTCGGCCCGAACAGCCGCATCGCGCTCAGCAAGTTCGAATATGACAAGACGAAGCAGAACGGCTCGTTCGTGACCAAGGTCGAGCGCGGATCGCTCGCCGTCGTGTCGGGGAGGATCGCAAAGTCCGGCCGCGACGCGATGCAAGTCAGCACGCCCGAATCCCTCCTGGGCGTTCGCGGCACGCGCTTCATCGTCGAGGTGCGGCCGTGAACGGGCGCGTCGTCGCGCTGTTGGCGCTATTCGGGCTCGCCGCGTGCGCGCACTCGTCGATGGTCCTGTTGCCTGACGAGAACGGCGGCCACGGCCAGGTCGCCATCCTGAAACCTGACGGGACCGGCGAGACGCTCGTCAGCGAGGCGAACAGCCGCGCGACGCTCAGTGCAACGCCTGCCATCCATCCGTTGGGATCAAAGGGCCTGAAGCCGACGGAAGCGGCGCTGCTTGCATCGCTTCCCCCGCCGCCGAAGAGCTTCACGCTCTATTTCCTCGAGGGCACGACGGAGATGACCGAGAAATCGGCACCTTTGCTGGATGAGATCAAGGCAGAGATTGCGGGTCGTCCGGGCGCCGAGGTGCAAGTCACAGGCCATACCGATACGGTCGGCAGCGACGCGGACAATGACGCGCTTTCCCAGAAGCGGGCAGAGGAGATCATGAGCTTGCTCGCGAGCAAGGGATTCGACCGCACGATCATGAGCGCGGTCGGACGCGGGGAGCGCGAGCTGCAAGTCCCGACAGACGATAATGTCAGCAGCCCGGTGAACCGCCGCGTGGAGGTGATCGTCCGCTAACGCTCGGCATTCTGGCCGAGATAGCGCAGCACCATGACCGTGAGGTCGTCGGTTGGTTCGATTCCGCCCTCGAACGTCCGGACGGCGTCACGCAAGCCTTCGCACAGAGCGGTGGCGCTCTGAGTTCGCGATGCGGTTTCGAGCAGCAGGCGATCGCGGCCGTAGAGTGCGCCCGCCGCATCCTGCGCTTCGGTGATTCCGTCCGTCACGAGCAGGAGGGCGTCGCCCGGCGAGAGCTTCAGGGTCTCAACGGGATAGGGATATTCGACCAAGCCTAACGGCGGGCCGCCATCGAGGCGGTGACTGCGCGCCTCGCCGCTGATTTCCACCGTGATTGGGTCCTCGTGACCGGCGCAGACCAAGGACAGGCCTCCATCGCGGAGGTCCAGCACGCCTATGATCATCGTGACGCTAAGCGCTTCGGCGCCGCCGCGTAGCAACTCCTCGTTGACGCTCGCCACTGCGGCGCCGAGATCCCGGTTCTCACGGTTCAAAACGAACGACGTCAGCGCCTTGGACATGGCCATGAAAAGCGCTGCGGGCACGCCCTTCCCAGTAACATCGCCCACCAGAAATCCGATGCGGTCATCGTCGAGACGCGCGAGATCATATAAATCGCCCCCGACAGACCGCGCCGGCTCGAGCAAGGCATCGGCATCGAGCCGCGGATCGGCAGCAGCCAACTTCGAGCGGGGCGGCACCATGCTCATCTGAATCTTCCGCGCTGCCTGCAGCTCGCCTTCGGTCTTCGCCGCCGCCATCTGTTCCTGAAGGAGCGCGTTGCGCAGCCGCTCCCGCTCGCGCCGGGAGTCGGCGAACAGGCCGACGACAACGCCCGCAAGGGCGGCACCGCCGATTTCGAGCGGACGAACTGCATCGACCAGCAGCGAGAGCCGATCGAAAGCGAGCCAGCTGGCGATGGGGACTGCGACGAACGCCGCAGTCAAGGCGAGCCTGGGCCATCGTCCCGTCCACGCGACGGCCAGGGCTGCTAGGGCCAGAAGCGCTCCACCAAGCCATTCCGCCGCCGCGGCCCATGTCGGTCTCGACAGCCAGCCCCCGTTGAGGATCGTGTCGATCGCTTCCGCCTGCACGACAACGCCGAAATTCTCCGAGGCGAGGGGCGTGGCGACGATGTCGGACGTGCCTTCAGCGGCGAGGCCGACGAGTACGATCTTGTCCCGAAAATAATCGGTCGGAAGGGTATGGCCCAGGACTTGCCGCGCGGAGACGATATTCGCGTGCGGAAATTCGCCAAAGCGGAAGTGCATCCTTCCCCGTGGGTCGATCGGAATTCGCCGACCTGACAGCTCTACCGCTTGGGACGAAACGCGGATGGTTTCCGCGTCTAGGCTTAGCCGAGCGAGCTCGAGTGCCAGCCCCGGCATTGTTCGACCTACCACGCTTCCGATCAGCGGAACGGACCGAACGACGCCATCCGCATCCGGCTGTCCATTCACGAGCCCATGTCCCAGCGCCGTGTCCTCCAACTCCGGAATGGCGGTGATCGCCGCCGGCCAATGGTCGGTCCCTTTCGGAGGCGTGCCCTCAAACTGCGCGTCGACAACGAGCAGGCGCGGATCGGTAACGCCTTTCGACGCGCCGGCGCGCGCGATCACAACCGGCGATTGGCCGATGACCTGTCCGAAGAGCTGGTCCATCGACGGCAATCCGACGACTTCGCTTGCGGCTTCCGGCGTGAGCTCCGGGTACATTTTGGCGAACAGCTCCGGTTTCGCGCGATCCGGCTCGGGGAAGAGCACGTCGAAGCCGATGACCTTCGGGCCCTGGCGGTTAATGTCCTCGGTCAGGCGGCCGAGATAGTAGCGCGACCAGGGCCACGGCCCCACGGCAGAAAGGCTCTCGCCGTCGATCAGGACGACGCGCACCTTCGGCGCCGCGCTGTCGCGCGGGCTCAGGCGCTGCCAGCCATCGAAAAGCGCCTGGCGTGTCTGCTCGCCGGTCGCCATCGAAACCAGGAGTGCGATGAAAAGCGCCGCGAGCCACGTCGGCCAGACGTTGCCGCGACGCCGGAGTCTAAAGAAGGATTTCGAGCCCGTCATAGGCGCACAGCACGTCGAGCGGAAATCCTCCGCGCGTCAGCTTCTCATAGCGGATGCTGTCCTCGTGCATGCGCTGAATGGCTTCATCGTCGTGGAACGGATCGTGATGGAACAAGGCAAGACGCCTGGCGCCCGCCTCGCGGCACAGGTCGATCGCGACGAGGTTGCTGGAATGACCGCGATCCTCTTTTGCCATATTGCTCGCCGCGAGCGAGTACATGGTGTCGCAGATGACGAGGTCGGCTTCGCGGAAGAAAGCCGTGAAAGCATCTTCGCGGGCCATGTCGTCGATCCGATGCTCGCTGTCGGTGCTGTAGACCACGCTTCGGCCAGCGGCATCGCCGAAACGATAACCGAAGCTTCCATGAGGATGGTCCTGCTGCATCGCGGTGACGCGCAGGCCATCGACTTCGATTTCCTCGCCCGGCCTGACGGCGACGAAGCTGATCGTCGCGGCCATGGCCTCGAAGGGCACGGCCGAGAAAATCTCGTCCTGTTGGCGCCTCAATGCATCTTCGGCGTCCGGATGGCAGGAATGGATGATGATTGTCGAAGCGTCGTCCTGGGCGGGCAGGAACGACGGGAATCCCATGATGTGGTCCCAATGCATGTGCGACAGGAAGACATTGAACTTCGCAGGCCGGCCGCGCCGGCACAGCCCCATCGCCTCGCGGCCGAATTGCTGGAGCCCGCTCCCCATGTCGCAGACGAAGAAGGCGTCGTCGCCGCTTTCGATCTCAACGCAGCTGGTGGCCCCGCCATAGGTCGCGGTCGCCGCGAAATCGAGTTCCTCGTCGATAAACCGCGCCGCATCTTCGAAGCTGGCGATCGAAGCGCCGCGAGCGACCACCAGCGCGTTGGCGATCTTGGCTCTAACCTCCCGCGCGGTCGAGGCCACGGGCACGACCCCTCGGGTTCCCCAGAACCGAACCAGCAACGGGTCGGCCGTCAAGCGCCGCCACCCTCGGCAAAGGGGACGGTCTCATCGACCGCGAACAACCGATCGTAGCGGCTGATCGCAAGTATCTCGCGCATGATGTCGTTGGGGGCCGCGAGCCTGACGGAAACCCCGGCCCCGACGCCTTCCTGCTTGGCCACGGTCAGGGCGCGAAGCCCGCGCGAGGACATATATTCGATCCCCGAGAGATCTATGATCATAGTGGGGCGAGACTGGCTCGCAGCTTCCTCGACGCCCCTGCTGAGGTGGGCGCCGAATTTTTCCCATGTAGCTTCGTCGACCCGCCCAACGGGCGCGACGATCACTGCTTCAGGCGACAGGCCGTAAGTGACCTCCACGATCGCCGCTCCCGCTGCGTAGGGACCGGATGATATGTTGATGGCCAATCGCCTTGCAAATCAGCAGTAACCCGTGGAGATCGAGTGCCCGCATTCACAGCTGTAATGGGGTAAGGGCGGCTGGTGGAGCTGAGGGGAATCGAACCCCTGACCTCTGCAGTGCGATTGCAGCGCTCTCCCATCTGAGCTACAGCCCCGCGCCCCAGCCGGGCGTGGGTCCGAGGTGCCTCGAACCCTGAGAGAGCGGCTCCCCTAGCCGCGATTTTTGGCTCACGCAATCGCCTGCCCCGCCTTCATTTCGTTCTGCCGAATTCAGCCTGAAAAGCGGGCACCAGGGAGGAACGGCGGTTCCCGGCCATTCGTTTTCCCCACCAGTTTCCGAGCCGGCATTCCGCCGGCCCTTTTTGGCACCCTGGAGGAAGAGACATGGCATACGACCGTTACGATACGCGGAACGACCCGCGTGGTGACCGCTCGCGATGGCGCGAAGAGCGAGACGAAGGTCGCACCTGGGGCGGCCGCGATCAGGCGAACGAGGACCGCGGCTTCTTCGAACGCGCGGGCGACGAGATCGCCTCCTGGTTCGGCGACGACGAGGCGGAACGCCGCCGTCGCGACGACCGCATTCGTGACGAGCATGAACAAGGCTGGGGCCGCCGCAATCGCGAGAATGAGCGCGGCAGGTTCTCCGCCAGCGACCGGGACGAAGGGCGCGGCCGTTTCTGGAGCGATAGGAGCTGGGGCAGCGGCGATTACGATCGCGATAGCGACACCCGCAGCCGGGGCGGCTTCAGCCAGAGCGGACGCGGCTGGCGCGACGTCGATGAGGACCGTCCCCGTCAGCGCGAAATGTGGGGATCGTCGGACCGGGACGAAGGTCGCTTCGGCGGCCGCCGGAGCGGCGGTTATCGGCCCGTGACTGGCGACTATGGACGAAGCGGCGAATATCCGCATTCCGAGCAATTCTTCGCGGCGAGCGGCGTGCCGCGCGGCGGCTTTGGCCGGCACGGCAATGACCGCTTCGAACGCGAGCCGTCTCGGACACCCTACAAGGGCCAGGATCAATATGGCCGCGACGATTACCAGCGGACGAGCTTCGCCGGGTCCCAGGGCCGCGAGTCACGCGATTTCGACCCGCATTACAGCTCATGGCGGAACCGGCACATGAGCGAGCTCGACCGCGACTACGACGACTATCGGCGCGAGAACCAGTCGCGGTTCGAGGACGACTTCGGCAACTGGCGGCAGCGGCGGCAGGCGAAGCGTGGTCTGCTCGGCACCATCCGCGAGCATATGGAGGTCGTCGGCAGCGACGACGAGCATGTCGGTACCGTCGATCGCATTGCCGGGGATCGGGTAATCCTGGCCAAGTCGGATCCCGAGAGCGGCGGCGCGCACCACTCGCTGAGCTGCTCCAACGTCGACCGCGTCGAGGACAACCGCGTTATTCTGGACTGCAAGGCCGACGAAGCGAGGCGGCAGTGGCGCGACGAACATCGGTCTCGCGCGTTGTTCGAGCGAGAGGACCAGGGCGAAATGGGCCCGCGGATTCTCGATCGGAGTTTCGAAGGCACCTACCGCGACTGACGTTCGGTAGCTGATCAGCCTCTGCGTGACGGAGGCATTCTAGGCCCGGCGGCGCCGTCCCCTTCGCTGCCGGGCCTTTTCTGTGCTGCTCGACAGACGTATGCGCGCCGCCAGGAGGAACTTTATGGCGCGCGCCTGGCATCTGATGAACCGCCCGCAGGGGCTTCCCACCGACGAAGATTTCGCTCTCAAGGACGTCGACCTGCCGCCGGTGGGCGAAGGCATGCTGCGCGTCCGCAACCAATGGCTTTCCGTCGACCCCTACATGCGCGGCCGCATGAACGACGTGAAAAGCTACGTCCCCCCCTTCCAGCTCGGCCAGCCGATGGACGGCGGAGCGATCGGCGAAGTCATCGAGAGCAAGGCGGACGGCTTCGCCGCCGGCGATCTCGTCCAACATATGGCCGGCTGGCGCGATGAGGCCGTCATCGATGCGCGAACCGCGAACAAGCTGCCCAATCTCGGCGCCGCTCCCGAGTTGTTCCTCGGCGTCCTCGGCGTAACGGGCCTAACTGCCTATTTCGGATTGCTCGACGCTGCGTCGGCGAAGGAGGGCGACATCGTCTTCGTGTCGGCGGCCGCGGGTGCAGTGGGCTCGGTCGTCGTTCAGATCGCCAAGGCCAAAGGCATGACCGTGATCGGGTCGGCGGGCGGTCCCGACAAATGCGACTTCGTGCGATCGCTCGGAGCGGACAAGGTCGTCGACTACAAGGCCGGGCCGATCCTGAAGGGCCTCGCCGCGGCTGCCCCCGATGGGATCGACGTCTATTTTGACAATGTCGGCGGGGACCACCTCGATGCGGCATTCGCGCTCGCCAGGCAAAATGCCCGTTTCGCCATCTGCGGAATGATCGAGGGTTATAACGACCCCACACCGCCCAGCTTCCGCTTCATCATGCGCACGATCGCCATGCGCATCCGGCTGAAGGGTTTCATCGTGTTCGATTACTTCCCGCGGATGGCGGAATTCTACGGCGAAATGGGCCCCTGGGTTGCGAACGGAACCGTCAAATCGCGCGAGACGGTCGTCGATGGGCTCGAAGCGGCGCCCGACGCCTTCCGCGGCTTGTTCAGCGGCGCCAACACCGGGAAGATGCTGATCCGGCTCTAGAAGCGGCAGAGCGCGGGGTCGCCGCCCTGCAGGCCGCGACGAAGCGCTTCCATCCGCTGGGCCGACGTCCCGTGCGTGAAGCTTTCGGGAACGACCGTGCCCTGCGCCTTCCGCTGGAGGGTATCGTCGCCGATCGCCTCGGCGGCGCGCATGCCTTCCTCGACGTCCCCGGGCTCAAGGATCTTGCCCTGCGCGTCGCGTGCGTTGGCCGCCCACACGCCCGCATAGCAGTCTGCCTGCAGCTCGACCTTTACCTGAATGGCGTTGCCCTGCGCCTCACCCGCGCCAGCCTGCGCATTGTGCGCCTGGTCGAGCGTGCCCTCCAGGTCCTGGATGTGATGGCCGACTTCGTGCGCGACGACATAAGCCATGGCGAAGTCGCCGGGCGCTCCGAAACGCTGGGACAGCTCATTGAAGAAATCGGGGTCGATGTAGATGCTCTTGTCGTTGGGGCAGTAGAACGGGCCCATGACGGCCTGGCCGAAGCCGCATGCCGTTTGCGTGCCGCCGGAATAGGCGACCATCTTGGTCGGCGTGTAGCGCTCGCCGCTCTTCTGGAAGATCTCGCCCCAGGTCTCTTCGGTGGACCCGAGCACCCGCGTCAGGAAGTCGCGCATGTTGGGGTCGAGCGTGGACCGGCCTGCCTGGCTGCTCGTGCTCGGGCCGCCCGGAAGCAGCCCGCCGCCTCCCCCGCCCAGCTGGGTCAGCGCGCAATAGCCGAGGAGCAGGATGACCACCCCGACGATGCCGAAACGGCTGAGCACGAACGGCAGCAGGCAGCCGAGCATGTTGCCGCCGCCACCCCCGAAGCCGAGACCTCCGCCTTGTCCGGTCCGGTCTTCGAAATTCCCGCTTGGACCCTCGCCGCCTAGCCGCATCTTCATCCTCCGTTGCAGGGCCGTAATGCGCGACTGTCCCACCCGGTTGCAAATCGTTGGTCAGGCGGCGACTAGCGCCTCAAGGAGACAAGATGATTCTTGACGGCAAGACGGCCCTGGTGACGGGCTCGACTTCGGGCATCGGCCTGGCGATCGCCCAGGCGCTGGCGACCGAGGGCGCCAAATTGATGATCAATGGCTTCGGACCGGAAGACGAGATCGCGAGCATCTGCGACGAGCTCGGCGCCGTCCACGACGGCGCGGACATGTCCGACCCGGATGCGATCGAGCGCATGGTCGCACGCTGCGGCAAAGAGCTGGGCGGTCCGGACATCCTCGTCAACAATGCCGGAATCCAGCACGTTTCTCCCGTCGAGGAATTCCCGCCGGAAAAGTGGGATGCAATTATCGCGATCAACCTGTCCGCCGTGTTCCACACCACGCGTCACGCGCTTCCAGGAATGAAGCGGAAAGGCTGGGGGCGGATCATCAACACGGCTTCTGCTCACAGCCTCATCGCCTCCCCCAACAAATCGGCCTACGTCGCCGCCAAGCACGGGGTCGCGGGTTTCACCAAGACGCTGGCCCTCGAAGCCGCGCGGGATGGGGTGACCGCCAATTGCATCTCGCCGGGTTACGTCTGGACCCCCCTTGTGGAGAATCAGATTCCCGACACGATGAAAGCCCGGAACATGACCCGGGAGCAGGTCATGAACGACGTCCTGCTCGCAGCACAGCCGACCAAGCAGTTCGTCACTCCGGAGCAGGTTGCGGCCCTGGCGGTCTTCCTCTGCCGCGACGAAGCGGCGTCGATAACCGGCGCGAACCTCAGCATGGACGGAGGCTGGACGGCAGCCTAGGCTCGCTCGCATGCGATTGGGACTTCTCCTAGGCGTAGCATTTGCCGTGACCGGATGCAGCACGATCGCTCAGCCGACGCGGATGATCGCGCAGCACACCAACGACTGGCGGCAGGTTGCAACCGAAGGCGATAGGCTGCGACTGCGAAATTGGCGGCGCACGTTCGTGGAAGCCATCGCCGCCGCAAACAGCAAAGGGCATTCGGGCGAGATCGCTCGTGAAGGCGCGCTGCTGGACCCCGATGCGGCGCTCGGCGGTGGGCCAATCCCCAACGGCGAGTATCGCTGCCGCACCATCAAGGTCGGCGCGAAGACCGAAGGCATGCTCGACTATGTCAGCTATCCAGCTTTTACTTGCCGCGTCAGTGCTGCCGGGCAGCTTCAGAAGCTTCGCAAGCTGGACGGGTCGCAGCGCCAGGTCGGGCTACTTTTTGGCGGTGACATGTTGCGGCAAATTTTCCTCGGGACCATGGCGCTCGGCGACGAGCTGGGCGCGCTTCAATATGGATTGGATGAAACGCGCGACGTTGCGGGCTATGTCGAGCGTATCGGAAACAAGCGCTGGCGCCTGGTGATGCCGCAACCGCATTACGAGTCCCAGCTTGACGTGATGGAGCTGGTGCCGGCTACTTAGAGGGGGGTTAGTGCAAACGTTCATGTTCCTGGCTGGATTGGCCTTGGCGGCTCCAGCCCAATCAGCCACGCTCCAAAGCGCCATCAGCGGCGACATGCCGCAGCTCATGACGCTCTACCGCGACCTGCACGCGAACCCCGAGCTGTCGATGCAGGAATATCGGACTCCGGCCAAGCTGGCGCCGGAGATGCGCAAGCTCGGCTTCACGGTGACGGAGAAGGTCGGCAAGACCGGTCTCGTCGCCGTCATGCGCAACGGCCCCGGCCCCGTGCTCATGTTGCGTGCAGACATGGACGCGCTGCCGGTAAGGGAGCAGACGGGCCTGCCCTTCGCTTCGAAGGCCGTCGGCAAGCTTCCCGACGGCACCGAAACGCCGGTCATGCATGCTTGCGGGCACGACACGCACATTGCGTCATGGCTGGGGACGGCACGCCGCCTAGTGGCAATGAAGGATCAGTGGTCCGGCACGCTGATGATGATCCTTCAGTCCGGCGAGGAAACCGGAGAGGGCGCAAGGGCCATGCTCGCCGAGGGCCTTTACACACGCTTTCCGAAGCCCGGCTACGTTCTCGCCTTCCACGATTCCGCAATCCTTCCCGCGGGCAACATCGGCCTGACGCCAGGATACACGACCGCAAGCGTCGATAATGTCGACATCATCGTGAACGGCGTCGGCGGGCACGGTGCGACGCCTCAAGCGACGAAGGACCCGATCGTGCTCGCCTCACGAATCGTCCTTGCGCTGCAGACCCTCGTCAGCCGGGAGAAGAATCCGCTCGATCCTGCGGTCGTCACCGTCGGCAGCTTCAATTCCGGAAACAAGCACAACGTCATCCCTGACGAAGCGAAGCTTCAGCTTACGGTCCGGACCTACAAGCCGGAGGTACGCAAGCTGCTGCTGGACGGCATTGGACGGATCGCGCGAGGCGAAGCCATCGCCGCGGGCGTGCCGGACGACAAGATGCCGATCGTCACCATTCGTGAAGAGCAGCACACGCCCGCGACTTTCAATTCCGAAAAGCTGTCCAACCACGAGCTCGACTTGTTCCGGGAGCATTTCGGAGCGGACCGAACCTCGATCCTGCCACCGCTAATGGTCGGTGAGGATGTGGGCCGATACTGGCTGGACGATGCATCCGTTCAGGGAACTCTATTCTGGGTAGGCGGCGTGCCGAAGGCAAAGTGGGACGCCGTGAACGGTGATCCGAGCAAGTTGCCGTCGCTGCACAGCCCTTTCTGGGCGCCCGACGCGGAAACGGTCATCTCGACCGCGACCGAGGCTATGACCCTGGCCGCGCTGGACATCCTCAAGAGGAGCTAGGCCGGCACGGTCTCTGCGCTGGCCTCGTCCATGCGAGCGAGCTGCGCCGGACTCAATTTGAACTGAAATGCGGCGAGCTGCTCATCGAGCTGTCGCAGGCTCGTTGCGCTCGCAAGCGCCGAGACGATGCCCGGCTGAGCGATGGTCCATGCGAGCGCAATCGTGGCCAACGCCGCGCCCGTCTCCGCCGATATGGCGTCCATCGCTTCGAGCACGCGCATCCCGCGACCTTCGAGATATTCGATGTTGCGAAGTCCTCTCGGACTTTTGTCGAGATCCTCGCGATTGCGGTACTTGCCAGTGAGAAAGCCGTTGGCGAGCCCATAAAAAGGAACAATGCCAAGGCCATTCTCGAGCGCCGCGTCCCGGAGCGGCCCTTCCAGCTTCCCGCGCTCGACGAGATTGTACCAGGTCTGGAGCGCGCAAGGCTTCGTAAGACCTTCGGACGCTGCGGTTTCCATCGCCTCGTTCAGCCGCTCCGGAGTGTATTGCGACAGGCCGAGCGCGCGAATCTTCCCGGCCTTCACCAGCGCGTCCATCGCTCCCAGGCTTTCCGCCAACGGCACCTGGGCATCGTCCTTGTGATGGTAGTAAAGGTCGATGCAATCGAGCCCGAGCCGCCCAAGCGACGCATCGCAGGCCGCCGTGATCTTCTCAGGCGCAAGACCCTCAAAGAAGCCGACCTTCGTGGCGATGACAATTTTGTCGCGCTTGCCCGGATCGGCGCGCAGCCAATTGCCGATGACGGTCTCGCTCTCGCCGCCTTTGTTGCCGGGGACCCAGGCCGAATAAACGTCGGCAGTATCGATCATCGTTCCGCCGGCGTCGACGAACGCATCGAGGATCGCGAAGCTCGTCGGTTGATCAGCAGTCCAGCCGAAGACATTGCCGCCGAGGGCCAGCGGAGCAACCTCGATCCCGCTGTCACCGATCGCGCGTTTCTCGATCATCTGAAGCCTCCGTCTGTCGCGAACCTGCTGCGCTGAATGCGGGGTCCGCGCAAGCGTTCACCACTTATTTGTAAAATTTAGCGACACCTGTCCCATGTCGGTGGAATTGACAGGGGCAATAGCGTGCAGGAGCTGATCCTGTTCTGGAGCTATGCAGCGGCGGCCTGCGCATTCGCGTCGGTCGTCTTGTGGCGCGCGCGGTTCCGCACCGACCGCTCCGAGAAGCTGCTCGTGGCGTCGTGCGCGGCGACTGCGGTCTGGGCACTCGTCGCGGCGGTGTTCGGCCGCGCCGATCCGATGACGATGACCTTCGGCACCCTGCGCAACCTCGCCTGGGTCATGCTCCTCTACGACATGGCCGGCGGAATGCGGGGCCAGAGCCTGACCGGGGTCCGGCTGGTCTTTGGCGCCGTTGCGCTTTCGATCGGGCTCCATCTCGTGTTGAGCACGATCGCCCTCATCGTGCCGCTGTCGCCGGCCCAGTTCGACGACGTGTTGTCGACCGGGAGCCTGCTTCGCATCACGACCTCTGCTGGCGCGCTGATCCTGGTGCACAATGTATACGGTCAGGCGGCGCCGGAGAGCCGAGTCAGCATTCGCGGACCGATGCTCGGATTGACCCTCATGTGGGGCTACGACCTCAACCTCGCGACCCTGGCCTATCTCCAGGGAACGAATTCGTCCGCGGTCGAGGACCTTTTCGCGCTCCGCGGCGCGTTCATGGCCGTCACTGCACCGTTGTTCGCCTGGACCGGCGGGCTGAGGCGGACGCTCAAGATCAAGCTGTCGCGCGCAGCGACCTTTCAATCGCTGTCGCTCGTGGCCGTGGGCGGATACCTCGCACTCATGGCTGTGCTCGCCGGGGCGCTGCGGCACACAGAATGGAACTGGGGCAGCGCAGGCACGGCGGCCCTGCTGCTCGTGCTTATTGCCGGCGCCGTCATCCTGCCGCTTTCCGAATGGTCGCGCGGCTGGGTCAAGGTGAAGCTCGCCAAGCACCTCTTCGAGCATCGTTACGACTATCGAACGGAATGGCTTCAGTTCACTGCGACGCTCGGCCGCGCGGAGCCGGATGCGCCGCCGCTGGGCGACCGCCTCATCAAGGCTTTGGCGGACATCGTCGACGCGCCGGGCGGAGTGCTGCTTGTCAGCGATTCCGGCGTGATTTCGACTGCAGCTTCGTGGAATTGGCCGAAAGGAAGTCCGGCGCCGCTGCACGACGCCGGCGAATTCTGGTCGAGGCTCGAGGCATGCCGCCGCGTGATCGAGTTTGACGGATTGCGGAACGGCTGGGCAAGCCCGCAAGATCGCGCACTTCCCGTTCCGCAGCAGCTCGTTGCCGACGACCGCGCGTGGGCTGGCATCCCGCTGGTCCACCACGACCGGCTGATCGGCATCGTCCTGCTCGCAACGCCGGATTACAAGCGGGCGCTCGACTGGGAGGATTTCGACCTTCTTCGCGCCGCGGGCCGCCATGCGGCGAGCGCGCTGGCCGAGTCCCATGTGCAGCAGGCGCTGGCCAACGCGCAGCGTTTCGAGGAATTCAACCGCCGCTTCGCCTTCATCCTTCACGACGTGAAGAACCTGGTGAGCCAGCTATCCCTGGTGACCCGCAATGCGGAGCGTCACGCCGACAATCCCGAGTTTCGCGCCGACATGGTGCAAACGCTGAAATCTTCCGTCGGCAAGATGAACGACCTGCTCGCGCGGCTGTCGCCCAAATCGACGTCGCGGGTTCAGCGCCTCGAACCGCAGCCGCTTCGCCCGATCCTCGCGGCGGCGATTGCCGCCAAGCGAGGGGACCATGACGTGAAGCTGCTCGGCGATGCCGGCATCAGCGCCGTCGCGGACAGTGCGGCGCTGGAGCAGGCCGTCGGCCATTTGCTCCAGAATGCCGTCGAAGCCTGCTCGCCGACGCTACCGGTGACGGTGCGCGTTTCGTCGCGCGGCGATGACGTCTCGATCGCGATTGCGGACCAGGGAACAGGGATGGATTCGGATTTCGTTCGCGATCGGCTGTTCCAGCCCTTCTCCTCTTCCAAGCCGGGCGGATTTGGCATCGGCGCCTTCGAGGCGCGGTCGCTAATCGCAGCGATGGGCGGCCAGATCAGCGTCGACAGCAATCCGGGTCGCGGAACGACCTTCACCATTCTCCTGCCCGCCGCTCCGGCGGAACAGCAATCCGAACCTGAACGGAAACGCGCATGAGCGACAAAGACCTTCCCGTGCTCCTGGTCGTCGAAGATGACGAGGGCCTGCAGCGTCAGCTCAAATGGGCCTACGAGGGCTATCAGGTGGTATGCGCCGGCGACCGAGCATCGGCCATCGAGGCCCTGCGCGCCCATGAGCCCGCAGTTGTCACGCTCGACCTTGGCCTTCCGCCCGATCCCGACGGGACGTCCGAAGGTCTCGCCGCGCTTGAAGAGATCCTTCGGCTCAAGCCGGACACGAAGGTCATAGTCGCCACGGGCCACGGGGCTCGCGAAAGCGCGCTCAAGGCGATCGGTCTCGGCGCCTACGATTTCTACCGCAAACCGATCGACATCGACGAACTTGGCCTCATCGTCGCCCGCGCCTTCCACCTGCACGAAATCGAGGTCGAGAACCGCCGTCTCGAAGCCGGCGACGAAACGACCGTGCTCGGCTCCATCGTCAGCGCGGCGCCCGAGATGCTGAAGGTCGCGCGCACCATCGAGCGCGTTTCCAGCGCCGACGTCTCGGTCATGCTGCTCGGCGCCAGCGGGACGGGCAAGGAGCTGCTTGCCCGCGCCGTCCACGAGCAGAGTGGCCGCAAGGGCGCCTTCGTCGCGATCAACTGCGCTGCGATCCCTGAGAACCTGCTCGAGGCGGAACTGTTCGGCTACGAACGCGGCGCATTCACTGGCGCGGTCAAGTCCAACGTCGGCAAGATCGAGCTCGCCGAAGGCGGCACCTTGTTCCTCGACGAAGTCGGCGACATCCCCCTGCCCCTCCAGGTGAAGCTGTTGCGCTTCCTGCAGGAGCGCGTGATCGAGCGTATCGGCGGGCGCCAGCCGATTGCCGTCGACACCCGCATCGTTTGCGCGACGCATCAGGACCTGGAAGCGATGATTGCGAATGGCCTGTTCCGGGAGGACCTCTATTATCGGCTGGCCGAAATCGTGGTGAAGATCCCATCGCTCGCGGAGCGCGCAGGCGATTCCGTGCTGCTCGCCCGGCACTTCCTCAACCGCTTTAGCCGCGACTTGAACCCGAGCGTGCGCGGCCTGTCCACCGACGCACTCGCAGCGATCGACGCTTATGCTTGGCCGGGCAACGTCCGGGAGCTGGAGAACCGGCTGAAACGCGCCGTCATCATGGCCGACGGACGCACCGTCACCGCCGCCGATCTCGACCTGCCCGGACGCAGCACCGACGAGAACGTTCCGATCAACTTGCGCGCCGCGCGAGAAGTCGCCGACCGCCGCGCAATCCGCCAGGCGATGAGCCGCACGGACAACAATATCTCGGGCGCCGCCAAGCTGCTCGGGATCAGCAGGCCAACGCTGTACGACCTCCTGAAGCAATATCAGCTGAGCAACTGATACAGCAGTTATCCACAGCGTTCAGACTCGTTAACGAGTTGAAATGATTGCCTGACCCTTACCTTTGGGTAACTGTTAAACTCCCGTTAACCGCAATATTCCCGCCGACCGGCACAAGCCTGGCGAGCGGGGTCGCAGGGACAGCGCGCACGCCGTTGCGGGAGTAAACGCTATGGCCGATTATAACGTCAAAGGGTTCGACGACGACGGCACGGATCACAGCAACGATTTTACATCGACCGACGAAGGCTGGTTCCGACCCTCGTATTTCACGGGCGCGACCTTTCCCTTCTATCTGAAGCACTACAATTTCGATGAGTCGCAGGAGATCGGCGCGACCGGCACCGGACTCTTCAATCCGTTCCTCAACATGAACGGCGGCAGTACGCTGCTCGGCTTCAACACCAACGAGGACATCAAGAAGCCCTATACTGACGCCGGCCTTACGATCTCGGATCCGAACACCGACGCAATCCAGCTCGGCGATATTCCAATCGTCTACAAGGATCTCGACGGAAACGGGTCGCTCGAAGGCTATTACGTCATCAATCTCGACATCAACGAGAACGTAAACAAGGACGTCTCGTTGGAGGAGCTGCAGCTCTTCACTTCGGCTAACCCCGCAGTGCTTTCGCAATATCATTCCGGGGGCGGCACCGCATTCCTCCCGGCCGACGGGTTCACGCTTCGCTTCGACCTCGATGCAAATACGAACAACAAGCTGCTTCTGGAGGATGACGGCGCCGGCCAGGGCAAGCTCGACTATACCTTCTATTTCCCGGTCAGCATGTTCTCGGGATCGTCACCCACCGACTACCTCACACTATTCTCCCAATTCGGACCGGAGCCGCCCGATGACGCCGGCTTTGCCGAATGGAACGTGCTGACTGCCGCCAAGATCGAGGGCACCAAGTTCAACGACGTGAACGGCGACGGCACTCGCGACGTCAACGGCATCGATAACATCCTCGGGAATGGCGACGACGAAGTCCCGCTCGCCGGCTTCACGATGTACATCGACCTCAATGGCAACAACAAGCTCGACGTCGGCGAGCAGACGGCGCTGACGGATGCCAACGGCCACTTCACATTCTACAGCCTGCTTCCGAATACGAGCTACACGGTCCGCGAGGTCCTCACGGCCGCGGACGTCGGTGTTGGCCTCAACTTCTCGGATTACGATCCGCCGGCCGGAGCGTGGGAGCAGACCACGGATCCGCTGAACGACGGCGATCAGATTGTGAACGTCACGACGGGCACCGCCACCATGCTCGTCGGTAACCACGTGAAGGTCCCGAACTTCACGATCGACAAGTCGATCGTGTCCGTCGTTGGTGGGGTCGAGCTTCAGGGCGGCGATCCGAACACGACGGCGGACAATGCCGTCAACAGTGCCGGCGACCAGATCAACTACCGGATCACGATCGTGAACACCGGTGAACTGGCACTAGCGCTGACGAGCATTTCGGATGCGCTCGAGGGCGTCGGCGTCACCGTCAATGCGGACAGCTTCACGGAATCCGGCACCAACAACAACATTCTCGACATCGGCGAAACCTGGACCTGGAACTGGACGGAAACCGTCAGCCAGACCGAGCTCGACGCACTGTGTGCCGATGACGAGACGATCACCAACACAGTCACCGCTACGTTCAATTATAACGGCACGGACATCGGTCCCAAGAGCGACACGGTCAACACGTCCGTGGTGTGCAGCCCCGACTTCACGGCGGTCAAATCGATCGTCTCTGTGGAGGGCGGCGTAGAGCTTCTCGGCGGCGATCCCTCGACGACTGCGGACGACGCGGTCAACAGCGCCGGCGACAAGATCAACTACCGCCTCACGATCGTGAACACCGGCAACGTCACGCTCGACGGCGAGACGATCACCGACACGTTCGAGGGCGCGGCAAGCGGGCTGACGGCGGCGGACTTCACCGAGACCGGCGGCAATGCCGCCCTGAACGGTAACGGCCAGCTCGATGTCGGCGAGACGTGGACCTACAACTTCACCGAGACCGTCACCCAGACCGAGCTCGATGCGCTGTGCGCGGACGACGAGACGATCACGAATACGCTTGCGGCGAGCTTCGTGTTCGACGGTGAGACGCTCGGGCCCAAGGGCAACACGGTCAACACGTCCGTCGTGTGCAGTCCCGACTTCACGGCGGTCAAATCAATCGTCTCTGTGGAGGGCGGCGTCGAGCTTCTCGGCGGCGATCCCTCGACGACCGCGGACGACGCGGTCAACAGCGCCGGCGACAAGATCAACTACCGCCTCACGATCGTGAACACCGGCAACGTCACGCTCGACGGCGAGACGATCACCGACACGCTCGAGGGCACGGGTAGTGGACTGACGGCGGCGGACTTCACCGAGACCGGCGGCAATGCCGCCCTGAACGGCAACGGGCAGCTCGATGTCGGCGAGACGTGGACCTACAACTTCACCGAGACCGTCACCCAGACCGAGCTCGATGCACTGTGCGCGGACGACGAGACGATCACGAACACGCTGGCGGCGAGCTTCGTGTTCGACGGCGAAACGCTCGGGCCCAAGGGCAACACGGTCAACACGTCCGTGGTGTGCAGCCCCGACTTCACGGCGGTCAAATCGATCGTCTCGGTGGAGGGCGGCGTCGAGCTCCTCGGCGGCGATCCGCTGACGACTGCGGACGACGCGGTCGACAGCGTGGGCGACAAGATCAACTATCGCATCACGATCGTGAACACCGGCAACGTCACGCTCGACGGCGAGACAATCACCGACACGCTCGAGGGCACGGGTAGTGGACTGACGGCGGCGGACTTCACCGAGACGGGCGGCACCGGGACCAACGGCGACGGCATTCTCGATGTCGGCGAGACCTGGACCTACAACTTCACCGAGACGGTTACCCAGGACGTGATCGATGAAGCGTGCGCAGACGACGAGAAGATCACCAACACGCTGGCGGCGAGCTTCGTGTTCGACGGCGAAACGGTCGGCCCCAAGGGCAACTCGGTCGACACCGCGGTCGTTTGCGCCCCATCGGTCGAGCTGATCAAATATGTCGACGTCGGCTTCGGCTGGGACGACGCGAACACCGGGCCTGGACCGAACAACGTCAACGTCGGCGGCGACGTGAATTTCAAGATCACCGTCGAAAACACCGGGCCGGTCACGCTGACGGACGTCGACATCACCGACACCTACCACTCGGGTGGCGCATCAGGCCCCGCCAACCTTCTGGTAGATGACGGCGTGCTGACTGCCTATGCGATCGCGCATAATGCAGTCCTTACGGGTGACGACAACGACGGCGATGCCGGCAATGGTCTCGTCGCGGATGGGATCCTCCAGGTGGGCGAAACCTGGACGATCACCTACACCGAGGCGTTCGATCCGCTGTCAGTATCTCCGGGATCGCACCTCAACACTGCCGATGTGAACACCGCTGAGGGCGCGACGGACGAAGATTCGGCCTACTATTTCAGCCTGGTCGACACCGGCCTGTGCCCACGCACACCCGGCTTCTGGCAGAACATGAAGAATGGCGGCCAGTTCTGGGACCAGCAGGGTGGTGAGAAGCATGCCGGCCAGGATGGCTTCCCGGACGGTGACCTGCTGTACAAGGTCGACAGCGACGGCAACGGCGTGGTCAATAGCAGCGACAGCAATGTCTGGGGCTTGCTGATCGGCGATTACAACAAGAACGGCATCGCAGATAACCTTGGCCTCGACGGCATCGCCGGTACCGGCGACGATTTCCAGGAAGACGTGCTGTACGTCAGCTATGCCGATGCCCGTCAGCTGATCAACGCGTCGAACAAGCAACTCAACGGCCAAAGCGGCGACGGAAAGTTCATGCTTGGTCGCGACATGGTCGCGTCCTGGCTGAACTACCTGCAAGGCTCCGGCTTCGGGGATCCGGCCGATGCCAGCGATACGCACAGTCCCGCGCATTATCTGAACGACGCGATCGACTGGATGCAGATCTACTCCGGAACCAACAGCGGCGGCACGACCGAGACGTGGGACAAGTTCAAGCTAAGCACCGCCGTGATCAAGACGAGCGACCCGAAGTGGAACACAATCCAGTCCGGCTTCGATCACAGCGCGTCCCAGATGCATTCCGCGCTCGATTACTACAACAATACCGGCCAGACGGAGCCGGGCGGAACGCATTATGCAAACTGCTGCACGAACGAGTTCATTACAGCGCTCGGCATTTATGAGACGGCGCACGGCTGAGCCTCGACTTTGAGAGAAAGGGCCGGGAGCGTTCGACGCTCCCGGCCTTTTTTTTGCCCAGAATCCTCTGCGAACGTAGCTCGCTTTTCGACGAGTAAAGTTGCTCGCGGCTGCACCGCCGCTATCGTCCGCGACAAACATTCACTCGGGGATTCTCATGGACCGTCGCCAATTCCTTTGCACCAGCGGTGCCGCCGCGCTTTCCGCTCCGTTTCTTTCCAGCAAGGCGTTCGCTGCGCCGGCCGCCTCGGGCGACGCAAATCTCGACGCTGTTTTCGAGCGCATCTTCCAGGAGCAGGTACGGACATTCCCCGGCTTCGCGACCTCGCTCGGCCTGGACAAGGGCAAGCTGGCGCCGCTCCGCGCCAAGCTGGACGTGAGGCCCGTGCAACGGGCGCGGGCGGAAGAAATCGCGCGCACGAACAAGTTCATCGGCTGGCTCGAGGCTGTTCCGGAGGCAGGCCTTTCCGAAAGCGCCAAGCTCAACCGCGAAGTCGTCATCTGGGACCTCAAGACCGGCAACGTCGGTCCGGAACGCTTCGACATCTCGAACCCGCAAAGCCCGTACGTGATCAGCCAGCAGGACGGCGCCTATTTCTCCCGGCCCGACTTCCTGCACAGCACTCACCCGATCGACACGAAGAGCGACGCCGAGGCCTATCTTTCACGCCTCGCGCAATTCGCCACCGAGCTCGACAATGAGACTGCGGAGCAGAAGCGGCAGGCTGCCCGCGGATATCTGGCGCCCGGTTGGTCCCTCGACCTTGCGCTCAAGCAGATGCGAGAGCTCCGAGCGCCCGCTGCCGACCAGAGCACGATGGCGGAATCCGTTGCGAGCCGCGCCGCGGCGAAGAAGATCCCGGGCGAGTGGCGCGAGCGCGCGGCCAAGATCGTCGCCGATCAGGTCTATCCGGCGCTCGATCGCCAGATTGCCGCGATTGCCGCGTTGCGCCCGACCACGCCTGCGGGCGACGGCGTGTGGCGCGTTCCGAACGGCGATGCCGTCTATGCCGCGGCGCTCGCCGAAGCGACGACCACCAATTATTCGGCGGACGAGATCCACCAGATCGGGCTTCAGCAGGTCGCCGAGATCAGCGCCGAGCTGGACAAGATCCTGCGCTCGGCGGGACTGACCAGCGGCACAGTGGGCGAGCGGCTGACCGCCTTCAACCAGATGCCGGAGCAGCTCTACCCTAACACCGACACCGGCCGCGCCCAGCTGATCGACGACCTCAACGCCGGCGTGAATGCGATGTACGCGAAGCTTCCGCAGGCGTTCGCGACGCTGCCCAAGCAGCCGCTCGAAATCCGGCGCGTGCCCCCAGAGATTCAGGATGGCGCGTCCAACGGCTATTATCGCCAGGCGACCCTCGATGGCTCACGGCCCGCGATTTACTTCATCAACCTCAAGTCCACTGCTGACTGGCCCAAATATACCCTGCCTTCGCTCACCTATCACGAAGGCGTTCCGGGCCATCACCTGCAGCTCAGCATCGCACAGCTGTCGAAGGACCTGCCGATGCTACGGCGCATCGCCTTCTATTCGGCCTACGGCGAAGGCTGGGCTCTTTACGCCGAACAGCTCGCCGACGAGCTCGGAGGCTACAAGGGCAACGAGCGCGCGGGCTACCTGCAGTCGTTCCTGTTCCGCGCCGAGCGATTGATCGTGGACACTGGGATGAACCACAAGAAGTGGACCCGCGAGCAGGCAATCGAGCATATGATCGCCACGACCGGCTTCGCGCGCGGCCGCGCGCAGCGCGAGATCGAGCGCTACTGCGCCTCGCCCGGCCAGGCCTGCAGCTACAAGATCGGGCACCTTGCCTGGCTGCGCGCCCGCGAAGAAGCGAAACGCACGCTCGGGTCGAAGTTCGACATCCGCCAGTTCCACGAGATCCTGCGCGAGGGCGCGATGCCGCTGTCGATCCTCGAACGACGCATCCGCGAGCGCACCGCGGCGCAGATGGCCGGCTAGGCCGCAGCCCAGCCGGGTCTGGACAATCCCCTCGCTGTCGCGCAGCCTTCTCCGGCTGCTTCATCGGGGGGATTTCCATGCGCGTTCTGGTTGCACTTCTGGTCGGCGTCGCTGCCGTTGCGGCGCCCGCGACGATTACGCCCGCAATAGCCGCTCCCGCCGTCAGCGAAGACGCGCGCTTTGAAGCCTTCGGCGAGCGCATGGTGGATGAGCTACTCAAGCTCCAGCCGGTTCTTGCGACGCAGGTCGGGGACCATCGCTTTGACGATGCCCTTCCCGACATGTCGGCTGCGGGGCGCGCGCAGATGCGTGGCTTTGCCGAACGGTCGTTGCGGGAACTTGCGACTTTCGATCACTCGCGCCTGAGCCGCGAAAATCAGGTCGACGCGATCGTCCTCAAGGATCAGCTCGATTACGCCATTTTCAGCGACCAGCGATTGCAGGACTGGGCGTGGGATCCGCAGACCTACTCCGGAACGCTAGGAGCGGGCCTGTTCGGGCTCGTCGGAGCACGCGAGTTCGCGCCACTGCCTGTGCGCTTGCGCGCGGCTACTGGCCGGCTCGAAGCGCTGCCGCGATTCCTCGAGCAATCGAAGGCCGCACTGGTGCCGGCACGCGTCCCGCGCGTGCACGCCGAAACAGTCGCCAAGCAGAACGCCGGCCTGAGCGGACTGATTGACGGAATCCTGGCGCAGAAGGACGCGCTTTCCGGAGCGGACCGCACGCGACTGGAGGCAGCCGGTGCGCAGGCCAAGGCAGCGATGGCGAGCTACCAGAACTGGCTGGACAAGGAACTCGTGCCCAACGCCAAGGGCAATGAGCGGATCGGAGCGGCCTTATACGACGAAAAGCTTCGTCTCGCGCTCGAATCCACGCTGAGCCGCAAGGAGATTCGTGAGCGCGCCGACCGAGAGCTGCAGTCGCTGCGCTCGAAGATGTACGATGTTGCGGCCGGAATGCTCAAAGGCCGCGCCGGCGCTCCGCCCGCTCCGGCGAACCCGACACCGGAGCAGCAGCAAGCGGTGATCGAGGCGGGGCTCGCGATCGTCAATGCCGATGCTCCGCCGCGCGACGAAGTCCTGACATTTGCGCGCAAGGCGCTCGACGAGGCAACCGCATTCGCCAAGGCGAAGGATATCGTGGGCTTTCCCGACGCCAATTTCCGCGTGATCGAGATGCCCGAATATGCCCGCGGTTCGTCCGCCGCCTATGCCGACATGCCGGGCGCGTTCGAAAAGGACCAGAGCGGCTATTTCACGGTCATGCCGATCCCCAAAGACTGGACCGATCAGCAAACCGCATCCTTCCTGCGTGAGTATAACAAGTGGGTGATCCAAGAGCTGACGCTGCATGAAGGCGTGCCCGGCCACCTGCTGCAGCTTACCCATGCAAACCAGTACAAGTCGCGGCTTCGCGCCTTTCTTCAATCCGGCCCGATGGTCGAAGGATGGGCCTGCTACGGGCAGGACGTGATGGCGGACGCCGGCTATCTCAATCGCGATCCGCGCTATCTCCTCGCGCACTACAAGTTTCAGATGCGCATGCCGGTGAATGCAATCCTCGACCAGGACTTCCATGCCGGCACAATGACTCGCGAACAGGCCATGGAGCTGATGACCAAGACTGCTTTCCAAGAAGAGCGCGAGGCAGCCGGCAAATGGACCCGCCTACAGCTGAGCTCCGCGCAGCTGCCGACCTATTTCGTCGGATACCAGGAGTGGAAGGACTTCCGCGCGGCCGCCGAAAAGAAGCCGGGATTCACCTTGCGCAAATTCCACGACGGAGCGCTCAGCCACGGTTCGCCACCCGTCCGGATGATCCGCGCGCTGGAGCTCGGCGAACCGATACGCTGATCAGGCGCGCGCCAGTCCCTCAGCCATTTCGGCGACCTCCAGCCAGCGAAACTCCGCGGCTTCGATCTCGGCCCGATTACGAGCGATGCGCTCTGTGATCCGCGCAAACCGATCTGGCTCCCGGAGAAAGAGGTCCGGATCGCCGAGCGCGGCTTCATCCTTTGCGACATCTGCCTGAAGACGTTCGATCTCGTCCGGCAATCGGTCGTAATCGCGCTGGTCTTTGTAAGAGAGCTTGCGGTTCGGCTGCGAGGGGCGCGGGGCAGCATCGACGGTCTTCGGCGCGGAAGCTTTCGTTGCCGAGCGCGGCCGATGGTCTTCGTAGCGCTTGCGGATCCAGTCCTCGTACCCACCCGCGACGACGTCCACCTTGCCCGACCCGTCGAGTCCGAGAGTCACCGTCACGGTCCGGTCGAGAAAGTCGCGATCATGGCTCACGATCAGGACCGTGCCTTCATAATCGGCGATGACCTCCTGAAGCAGGTCCAAGGTCTCCAGGTCGAGATCGTTTGTCGGCTCGTCCAGCACCAGCAGGTTCGCCGCACGTGCGAACTCTCGCGCCAGCAGCAGTCGCGATCGTTCGCCGCCTGAAAGGGAGGCTATCGGCGCGTCAGCCAGCGTCGGATCGAACAGGAATTCTTTGAGATAGCCTTTGATGTGCTTCTTCGAGCCGCGGACCTCGATCCACTCTCCGCCGTTGGCGAGCACGTCGCGCACACGCTTCCCGGGATCCATCAGCCTGCGCTGCTGGTCGATGACGATGCCGCTCAGCGTCTTGGCGAGGGTCACGGAGCCGCTGTCGGGCGCAAGCTCTCCCGTCAGAAGCTTCAGCAATGTCGTCTTTCCCGCGCCGTTCGGTCCGACGATGCCGATGCGATCACCGCGCTGCACGCGCAATGTGAAGTCGCGGATGATCGGCCGGTCGCCATAGGCCTTGTTGACCTGGTCGGCGTCGATCACGGTCTTGGACCGCACGTCGTCCTTAACAAGCGCGAGCTTGGCCGCGCCGGCGCTTCCGAGCATCGCCGCGCGCTGGGCGCGCATATCGTTGAGCTTGGCGAGCCGGCCCTGGTTGCGCCGCCGCCGCGCCGTCACCCCGCGCTGCAGCCAGTGAAGCTCGATCTTCAGCTTGGCGTCCAGTTTCTCGGCCGCGCGCGCCTCCTCCTCATAGACTTTCTCGGTCCACGCCTCGAAACCGCCGAATCCTATTTCTGCGCGCCGCAGCTGCGCCCGGTCGAGCCAAAGGCAGCTGCGAGTCAGCCGCGCAAGGAACGTGCGGTCGTGGCTGATGGCGATGAAGGCGCCCTTGAACCGCTTGAGCCACTCCTCCAGCCATTCGATGGCGCCGAGGTCGAGATGGTTGGTCGGCTCATCGAGCATCAGGACATCGGGTTGCTGCGCCAGCGCGCGAGAGATCGCTGCGCGGCGCCGCTCGCCTCCGCTCGCAGTCGCGACGGGCCTTTCGAGATCGATCCCGAGCTGATGGGCGATGGCGTCGGCTTCGTGCGGCTGCGGCGCGTCCCGGCCATGAAGCACCCAGTCGCGAAGTGTCTCGTGTCCGTCCATCTTCGGATCCTGCTCGAGCAGGACGACGTGCGCGCCGGGGACGATCGTACGCTTGCCTTCGTCCGGATCGATCAGACCCGCGAGGCACTTCAGGAGCGTGGTCTTTCCGGCGCCGTTGCGGCCGATCAGCGCAAGACGATCGCGTTCCCCGATGTAGATGTCGAGGTCGCGAAACAACCAGCCTTCGCCCTGTATCAGGCCCAGCTTTTCATAGGAGAGAATGGGCGCCGCCATGACGGCCATATGGCGGCCACGTTGCATTCGCGCCACTCCCGGCGACCTGAACGCCGCCGTTCATGCACATTCATAGCGCATTCAATGCACTGTGATAGAAAGCGCTTCATAAGAGTCGCGTAATGATCCTGGTTCGTACCCTCCTCGCCGCAGCCGCGCTCGCTGCAGGTTTCAGCAGCGCCCCGGCGCTGGCCGAGAAGCCGCGCGATGCCGACAAGGCCTTTGAGGCGACCCAGCAGGGCCGCTCGATGCCCCTTCCGCAACTGGAGCGCCGCGTCATGCCGTTCATGGGCGGCGCGGACTATCTGGGGCCCGAGCTCAATGGCAGCACCACCCGCATGAAGTTCATGCGCAATGGCCGCGTCATCTGGGTGGACGTCGATGGCCAGGGCCGCATCGTCCGCCGCTCCCGCGACAAATAGTCCCCTAACCTAGCTTGTCGTTCGCTCGCTGCCCCTATGAGGCTCGCTAGCGATGTTCACGGGACTGACGCGCTGCAGGACCTTGATCGCGTAGTCGAGCTGGTAATCGTCGATGCCCTTCTTCTTGAGATCCGCAGCCGTGACGGTGAAGCGCGCGCTTGGCGGATCTTCGCGCTTCAGCAGCGCGTCTTCGTCGCCCGCCTCGGTGATGAGATGCCGTTTCAAGTCGGATTCGCGAACCTTTAGGCGTGACACGCGGCCTTCGTCGGAAAGTTGCGGAACGACGATGTCGGGATCGATCCCTCCCCCCTGCACGGACTTGCCCGACGGAAGGTAATAGAGGTCCGTCGTGAGCTTCAGCGCGCGGTCGGCACCCATGCGGAAGACCGACTGGACCGAGCCCTTGCCAAAGCTCAGCTCACCGATGACGAGCCCGCGGTGATGGTCCTGGAGCGCTCCGGCGACGATCTCGGAAGCTGAAGCGCTGCCCGCATCGACCAGGACGATCAGCGGCTTGCCGTTGGTGAGGTCGCCGGGATGCGCATAGAAACGGCGGATGGTGTCGTTGGAACGGCCCCTCTGGGAAACGATCTCGCCTTGATCGAGGAACATGTCGGCGATCTCGACGGCCTCGTCGACGATGCCGCCGCCGTTCGAGCGAAGATCCAGGACATAACCGACCGCATTATTGTTCGTCGCGGCGTTGATTTTCTGAATGGCCTCGCGGGTCGCCTGACCGCTTTTCCCGTTGAAGATGTTGAGGTTGATGATCCCGACGCGGTTCCGGACCTCCCACTTCACGGGATTCACGTCGATCACGCCGCGCACCAGGCTGAGCTCGATCGGCTTGGGATTGCCTTCGCGGCGGATCCGCAATTCGACCTTCGTGCCGGGCTCGCCGCGCATCTTGTTGACGGATTCATCGAGGGTCGAGCCGAACATCAGCTCACCGTTGATGTGGGTTATATAGTCGCCCGACTTTATGCCCGCGCGCCAGGCGGGAGTGTCTTCGGTCGTCGAGACAACCTTAAGCAGTCCATCCTCGATTGTGGTGACCAGGCCTAGCCCGCCGTAATTGCCGTCTGCGATTGTCTGCAGGTTTTCGAAATCCTGTCCCTCGGCATAGCTGGAGTGAGGGTCGAGCGCCGCTAGCATTCCATCGATCGCGCCGTTGATGAGGGTATGGTCGTCGACGGGCTTCACATAATTTTTCTTCACCCTTTCGAAGACGCTCATGAAGCGTTCGAGCTCGTCATAGGTCGACGGAGCCGGGGGCGCGGAGGCAGCCCCGAACGCGGGCGCCGCCAGCGCCACGGCAAGACCGATCAAAAGCGGACGGGCGAAACCGGGACGTACGCGCATTCTGGAGACCTCCGAAGGGAACCGGTGGATGAATGGTCGGCTATCGGTGGGGCAAGCCGGAATCGACGAACGGCATTGTGAAGTTGAGCCGATTGACATTTTGCCAGCACCCGCTGTTTCGTTCCGGTAAAGCAACCGATTGCCGCAACGCGGGTTGACGGAGCGAACATGAACATCATCTGGACACTGAAATGCGCGTTTTGATCGTCGAAGACGAACCCAACCTGGGCCGGCAGCTCCGCTCTACGCTGGAGGGCGCCGGCTACGCCGTGGATCTCGCCACCGACGGCGAAGACGGCCATTATCTCGGCTCCACCGAGAGCTATGATGCGGTGATCCTCGATCTCGGCCTGCCCGAGATTGACGGCCTGACCGTGCTGGACCGCTGGCGCCGGGAAGGCCGCAAGATGCCGGTGTTGGTGCTGACCGCCCGCGACAGCTGGTCGGACAAGGTCGCCGGCCTCGATGCGGGCGCCGACGACTATCTGGCCAAGCCATTCCAAACCGAAGAGCTGATCGCGCGGCTGCGGGCGCTGATCCGCCGCTCGTCCGGCAACGCGTCGTCCGAGCTGATCGCGGGCGACATTCGTCTCGACACCCGCTCAGGCAAGGTGACGAAGAGCGGCGAGCCGGTGAAACTGACGGCGCAGGAATACAAGCTGCTGAGCTATTTGATGCACCACAAGGGCAAGGTGGTAAGCCGCACTGAGCTGATCGAGCACATCTACGACCAGGATTTCGATCGCGATTCCAACACGATCGAGGTCTTCGTGACGCGCATCCGCAAGAAGCTGGGCGCTGACGTGATCACGACCATCCGAGGACTCGGCTACAGCCTTGAAGAGCCAGCGGAGGTTCGGACTAGTTGAATAGGGAAGCCGCCCCCGTGACGGCGGCGCCCGAGGCTGACTCCGCCGCCTCCGAACGGCCGCATCGCCGACGCATCGGCTCGCTGACCAGCCGCATGATCGGCATGGCTGCGATATGGATCGCTGCCCTGCTGCTGATCGGCGGATTTGCGCTGGATCGCGTGCTTTCAAGATCGATCGTCGACAGTTTCGACAACCAGCTGACGTTCGTGCTCAATTCGATGATCGCGGCATCGGAGATCGGCCCGGACGGTGAAGTGCGGTTCAACCGCGCGCCGGCAGACCAACGCTTCATCGAGCCTTATTCCGGGCTTTATTTCCAGATCAGCGGCGAAGGCGCGGACACGTTTGCGTCGCGATCCCTGTGGGACAGGCGCCTTCGCGTGGTCGATGAGCATGCGGATGTCGATCCGCACCTTTACGACAGCGACGAATTCTCGAGCGTCGGCCATTCCGAGCCGCTGCGCATCGCGGAGAGAGACGCAATCCTTCCGGGATCCGACGTTCGGTGGCGCTTCCAGGTCGCCCAGTCCCGCGAGACGATCGATGAGCAGATCCGCAAGCTGCGCTCGACACTCATCTGGAGCTTTACAGCCCTGGGCGTCGGCTTGCTCGTCCTGGCCGCGCTCCAGACATTTTACGGCCTGTGGCCGCTGCGACGGGTCCGGCGCGAGGTCGCTTCGATTCGATCGGGCGAAAAACATCGAATAGGATCCGATTTCCCGACCGAGATCCGACCGCTTACGGAAGAGATCAACCAGCTTCTTGCGCACAGTGAATCCCAGGCGGAAGAAGCGCGGCGCCACGCCGGCAACCTCGCCCACGCGCTGAAGACTCCGCTCACAGTGATCACGAACGCCGCCACTGCGCGGACATCTGACCTGGCGGACACCGTCTGCCGAGAGGCGCAGGTCATGCGGCGGCAGGTCGACCACCATCTCGCCCGCGCGCGGGCCATCGGCAGGCGCGCTTCGGCGCAGGCCCGAGCCACCGTTTGGGAAAGCCTGGAGGCCGTTCAGCGGGCAGTCGAGCGTCTCCATGAAGAAGTCACCATCGACATCGCCGGGGACCAACATGCCCAGGTCCGCGTCGAGCGGCAGGATCTGGACGAGATGCTCGGCAATCTCGTCGAGAATGCCGCCAAATATGGCGGCGGACGCGTGTTTGTGACGGTCGAGCCCAAGGGGCCGAACGTCGACATCCTGGTTGAGGATGACGGGCCCGGCATCCCGGAAGCGGATCGAAGCTCCCTCTTCGCGCGCGGCGCACGGCTCGATACGACCGGCAAGCCCGGCACTGGGCTTGGATTGGCGATCGTGCGCGATGTTGCCGAAATTTACGGGGGCTCCATCCACCTCGAGGAAAGCGAGGATCTTGGGGGTGTCCTTGCGCGGCTGACGCTCCCCGCCGGCTAGGAAATCTGACTCCTAACAGCTAGGGCTTCGGCCGTGACTGCAACCGTTCATTCCCTGGGCACCAGCCGCGAGCCGTCGCTGAGCCCACTCCTTGCGCTGGTCGCCAACGACATGAACGGCGTCAACGCCGTCATCCTCGAGCGGATGCAGAGCAAGGTGGCGCTGATACCCGAACTCGCGGGGCATCTGATCGCTGGCGGCGGCAAGCGGATGCGGCCGATGCTCACGCTCGCCTGTGCGAGCCTGCTCGGCTATCCCGGCAACCGCCATCACAAGCTCGCGGCAGCAGTCGAGTTCATCCACACCGCAACCCTGCTCCATGACGACGTCGTCGACGGTTCGGGGATGCGCCGCGGAAAGCGGACGGCAAACCTGATCTGGGGCAATCCGGCAAGCGTGCTTGTCGGAGACTTCCTCTTCAGCCGGGCGTTCGAGCTAATGGTCGAGGACGGAAGCCTGAAGGTGCTCCGCATCCTAAGCCATGCATCCGCTGTGATCGCCGAGGGCGAGGTCGAGCAACTCACTGCCCAGCGGCAGATCGAGACCGGCGAAGAGCAGTATCTGACGATCATCAGCGCGAAGACGGCGGCGCTGTTCGCTGCGGCCTGCCGCGTCGCACCCGTCGTCGCCGAACATAGCGAAGATGCCGAGCTCGCGCTTGAAAGTTACGGCAAGAACCTGGGCATCGCCTTCCAGCTCACCGACGATGTGATCGACTATGCGTCGGACGCCGCAACGATGGGCAAGGGCGTTGGCGACGATTTTCGCGATGGCAAGATGACCCTGCCCGTGATCCTCGCATATGCGCGTGGCAGCGAATCCGATCGCGCCTTCTGGCGCTCCGCCATCGGCGGCGAACGCATCGGCGATGCCGATCTGGCGCATGCCATCGGTCTCCTTCGCGAGACTGACGCGCTATCGGAAACGGTCGAGCGCGCACGCCATTACGGTCGCCGGGCGATCGATGCCCTCGCCATGTTCCCAGCTAGCAAGGCCAAGGCTGCGCTTATCGAGACCGTCGAGTTCGCGATCGCGCGCGCTTACTAAAACTTCCCAAGCTTCGCGAACATCACCCGTGAAGATCGAGACACCTCCCCCTATTTCGTATCCGAGACGGGAATCATCAGGTGCGCATAGGGCGTGCCGCCGAACATCACATAGGGCTTGCTCGTGTCCGGATCGGCGCTGGTCGGATAGAGCTTGTTGAGGGAATCCGCTCCTACGACCATCACGTGAGGCCCGGTCTCGACCCATTTACCGTTAGCGGGCTTCTCACCCCACGGATCGATGTTGCTGGCGTCGCTTCCGCCCTGAAGCATGTACATCAGGCCGACATTATCCGCGGGCGGCGGCTTATGCCCCATCCAGGCCTGTGCCCACTTCATGCCATTGGCGTCCATGCACATTGGGTCCTTGCCCGGCGTTGCCGGATTATCCGGCATGCAGGTCCAGCCATTGTTGCCCTGGCGAAGCATGTTCATGGCACCCTTGGCGTCGACGGTGATCACGGCCGCATCCTTGGCGATCGAAGCGGGAGCGGCGGCTTCCGCGCTGGCCACAGGATCGTTCGAAGCCGCCGCCGATGTCTCGGTAACCTCACCCGCCGCGTTATTCTCGGCTGGCGCCGGGGCCTTGTTGCACGCAGCGAGCGCAGTCGCTGCCGCCGCCCAAAGAAGCGCCTTCGATCTCAATGCTGTCATGAGCCCCTCCGTTCGTAGTCGGGAGGACGAGCGACTTACCACAAATTCGAATCCACGACAGCCGTTCAGCAGACTTGATTTGGATGCACTGGTTTGCCAACGCCGGCTGCATGACGATCGCCCGTATCTCTGAGCTTGACCGCAAGACCACGCAGTCCGGCAAGGCTAATGCCGGCCGCTGGCTACTGGAGTTCGAGCGGCAGGAGCCCCTTCGCCCGGACCCTCTTACAGGGTGGAACGGGTCGGGTGACACCAAGCCGCAGGTGCGCATGACATTCGCTACGAAAGAAGCGGCGGTTGCCTACTGCGACAAATATGGCCTCGAATATCATGTCGTAGCCGCGTCGCCCGTCCGCATGCGCTTGCAGGCTTACGCAGACAATTTTCGTTGAGCTTGATCCCTGACGGAGGCTAGACTGCTTCCGCCGAGCTAGGGGGATGGCTGCTTTCTGCGCACATCTGGCTGGTCGTTGGGACCAGGCCTGAAGCGATCAAACTCAAGCCTGTTGCGGAAGCCCTCTCGAAACAGGGCCTAGCACCGGCCATCATACTCACGGGGCAACATCCGCTTGCGCCGGAGGAGTGGGGGCTGAACCGCACCCCCGTCCTCCACCTGGGCTGTCCGGGCGAGGAAGATCCCGACAGCCACGTGCGAAAAGTCACCGCAGCACTGGTTCCGTGGTTGGGAGACCCTCCGCCCTTGCTGGTCGTGCAGGGCGATACGTCGAGCGCCTTGGGGGCCGCATTAGCCGGCTTCATGGCTGGGGTGCCAGTAGCGCATGTCGAAGCAGGCTTGCGCACCCACGACCCGTCGCAACCTTGGCCGGAAGAAGGGTATCGAATAGCGGTTGACGCGCAGGCGGACCTGCTTTTCGCCCCAACCGACCATGCAGCGAAAAACATCGCTCGCGAAGGCGCCCCCGGCGAAATTCACGTGACCGGCAACACCGGCATTGATGCGTTGCTCGCAAGGGTCGCCATGCTTCCTATGCCGCGACCCAAGGATAGATCGCTCTCAAAGATTCTGGTGACTTGTCATCGCCGCGAAAGCTGGGGTGACGGCCTGACCGAAATTGCCTCGGCGCTTGTCACTCTTGCCAGCGACCCAAAGGTCCACATCGACTTCGTTCTCCACCCGAATCCCAATGTCGCAAATCGCATGGCGGATTTGCTGGATCGCAGATCCAATATCGTCCTGCGCAAGCCCTGCAGTCATGCTGCCCTGATTGGGCTGATGCGCGAGGCAGATATCATTCTCAGCGATTCCGGGGGCATCCAGGAGGAAGCGCCAGCTCTTGGCGTCCCGCTACTTGTCCTTCGAGATAAGACCGAGCGGCCCGAAGGACTTGAAACCGGCAACATGCGGCTCGTCGGAACCGCGGCGGAGAATATCCTGAGCGAGACACGCCTTCTGCTGTCCGATCCAGCGACATTGGCGGCCATGGCGAAGCCGGCGTTTCCTTATGGAGACGGTCATGCCGCGCCGCGTATTGCTGCGGTGATAGCTCAGTGGTTGGCAAAACGGTCAGAACTGACCCAGCGGCCTGCGACGGGCCGTTCAGCTTAATGACCGACGCTTGCGCCTGCTGTGCCCGACTGGACCTCGCGCCGTCCGGCCGACGGCGTGCGATTGAAACGGTTGCGGTACCAGGTGCTGAACGAAGCCAGGCTTGAATATCCGAGCAGGTGCGCAACGTCGGTCAGCCTGAGATGACGAGCGGCGAAATGCTGGCTGACCTGTTGAACACGAACGCGATCGAGAAGATCGCTGAACGCGAAACCTTCCCGTTCCAGCCGGCGCTGCAGCGTTCTCACGTTCGAGCCGAGCGCATGCGCGACTTCGCCAATCGAAGCGCGCCCGGCGGGCATGAGAATCCTGATCGATTGTTCCACCTCTTCGGCTACGGTTCGCGTTTCCGGAGTCAGCGCTCCTGCAACCAGTTCGCGCGCATGTGACGCTAGTGCTGCGTCGAAGCGCGGATTGACGCTATCCAGATCGTTGGCGTCGATCACGATGCCATCGAAGTCAGACCCGAAATGCAATGCGCAATCGAACAGCGTGTCGTACAGCCGGCGGTCGACCGGACCAGGCCGTTGGTAGCTGAAGCAAACGCATTGAGGGCGCCAATTGTCCGGCATGATCGCGCGGCATGTCTTGTATAGAACGGCGAGTGCCAGGTCGCTTACCTGCCGCGTATAAATCGGCGGGGTCAGCGCAAAATGCTCGCGCAGGAAAACGTCCCTTTCGTGACGCTCGATCTGCAGCGTCAGGTTCGAATTTATGCGGTTGCGATATTCAGAAAGAACATCCAGCGCCTCACCGAGCGTCGGCTGATGCACGATCAGAAGGCTCACCATGCCGATGTCGGATAGCTGGCGCCGGTCCGCCATCCTCAGACCCAAAGTCAGGCATCCGGACGCCGCGGCGCTGCTCTCCAGAAGATCGACGACAGCACGCGCGGGCAGCATCTGCTCCGGATTGCTCATCGAGCTGCGCGAAAGCCCGGCGTTCCTCAGCAAGCGCGGCGTATTGAGCCCGAGCTCCTCAGCTACTGCGAAATAGCCGGTCAGCGACGCGGCTCTCACCAGTTCCACGGTACCTCCGCCTGTCGCGAGGTAATCAACAAATGTCGCGATCCATGAAATGCCACGGCCGCACAAGGGTTATTTGCGCCGCCTTATTCAATCCGGAAAGTCCCCGTGGCAAAAGCTGTACGTTTCTACGAAGCAGGCGGCGCCGACGTGCTCCGCCTCGAAGATGTTCCCGTCGGAAAGCCCGGCGAAGGTGAGGTTCGTGTCCGCCACGTAGCGGTCGGCCTGAACTTCGCCGACACCTATTTCCGCCAGGGATATTATCCCGTGCCGCTGCCGAATGGCATGGGCGTCGAGGCATCGGGCGTGATCGAGGAAATCGGCCCAGGCACGAACGGCTTCAGGGTCGGCGACCGCGTAACATATACGGGCAGCCCGCTTGGCGCATATTCGACCGAGCGGGTCATGCCCATCGGATCGCTGTTCAAGCTTCCGGTCGACATCGACCATCAGACTGCTGCCGCCATGACCATGCGCGGCCTGAGCGCCGCTTACTGGCTGCTGAAAACCAACCCGTGGATGAAGCCCGGCGACACGATCCTCCTGCACGCCGCGGCCGGCGGCGTCGGCCTGATCGCCTCGCAATGGGCAAAGCTGCTGGGCCTGCGAGTGATCGGCACGGTTTCGACTGAGCAGAAGGCCGATCTAGCCAAGGCGCATGGCTGCGACGAGATCATCTATTACCGTCGCGAAGATGTGCCGGCGCGGGTCAAAGAGCTGACCGACGGCAAGGGCGTTGCGACGGTTTACGACACCGTTGGCAAGGACACTTATGAAGGCTCGCTGAAATCGCTCAAGCGGCGCGGCGTGCTCGTCGGCTGCGGAACCGCGTCGGGGTCGTTCCCACCGATCGATGCGCTGCAGCTGGCAATCCAGGGATCGGTCTATTTCACCCGGCCCGCGCTGGCGGACTATCTTGCTGATCCCGCCGAACGCGCTGAGCTTTCGAGCGCGCTTTTCGATCATGTCGCGAGCGGGCGGATCAAGATCGAGATCAACCAGCGTTACGAGCTCGACGACGCCATCCAGGCGCACCGCGATCTCGAAGCAGGGAAGACGACGGGCTCGTCGATCTTCGTAATCCCATGAAAATCGAGAAGCTCACCACGCATATCGGTGCGGAACTGAGCGGCGTCAGCCTCGCCGAAGCGGTGGGCAATGACGACCTGTTCGGAGCGATCAAGGACGCTCTGCTTCAGCACAAGGTCCTGTTCGCTCGCGACCAGCAGATCAGCAAGGCCGAGCACGTAGCATTCGCGCAGCGCTTCGGCGACCTCGAGGACCATCCGGTGGCCGGCAGCGACCCCGATTATCCGGGCCTCGTCTGCATCTACAAGGATCTGGATTCACCGCCCGACCATTACGAGAATGCGTGGCATTGTGATGCGACCTGGCGCGAGAAGCCCCCGCTTGGAGCCGTCCTCCGCTGCCTGGAATGCCCCCCGGTGGGTGGAGACACGGTGTGGGCGAATATGGGCCGTGCCTATGAGGACCTTCCGGATCACATCAAGGAAACCATCGACGGGTTGTACGCGCGCCATTCGATTGAATCGACTTTCGGCGCGCGCATGCCGATCGAGAAGCGCCACGCCTTGAAACAGCAATTTCCGGACGCCGAGCATCCAGTGGTTCGACAGCATCCGGAGACCGGCGAGAAGGTGCTGTTCGTCAACAGTTTCACCACCCACTTCACCAATTTCCACACGGCTCAGAATGTTCGCTACGGCCAAGATTATTCGCCCGGCGGATCGAGCCTGCTCAACTACCTGATCGCGCGTGCGGCGATCCCCGAATATCAGGCCCGCTGGCGGTGGAAGCCGAACAGCGTCGCCATCTGGGATAATCGCTGCACCCAGCATTACGCGGTCATGGATTATTGGCCCGCCGTCCGGAAAATGGAGCGCGCGGGCATCATCGGCGACAAGCCTTACTAACGGAGAAGAGCCATGCAGTTCATGGACGATAGCCTGCTGCCCGAAAACCAGGATCCACTGGTCATTCAAGTCGCGCCTTACGCGCCGAGTTTCTTCCCACGGGATTCGGACGACATTCCGCTAACCATGGCCGAGCAGGTCCAGAAGGCGGTGGATTGTTACAATGCCGGCGCAACGCTGCTGCACGTGCACGTTCGCGAACCGGACACCGGCAAAGGCTCAAAGCGCCTCGAAATGTTCAACGAAATGCTCGATCGGCTTCGGACAGCGGTTCCGAAGATGATTTTGCAGGTCGGCGGGTCGATCAGCTTCGCGCCCAAGGATGAAGGCGAGGCCGCCAAGTGGCTGAGCGACGACACGCGCCACATGCTGGCCGAGCTCAATCCGAAGCCGGACCAGGTCACCATTGCGATCAACACCAACCAGATGAACGTGATGGAACTGATTACCGACGAGGATGCCGCGGGGACCTCGATGGGCGAGCCCGACTATAAGCACGCCTATACCGAGATGTACTACGAGTCCGGTCCCGGCTTCGTGAAAGAGCATCTCAAGCGCCTGGTCGCAGCCGGCATCCAGCCGCACTTCATGATCGGTTCGATCAAGGACCTGGAGACGGTCGAGCGCATCGTTCGCCAGGGCCAGTATATGGGTCCATACGTATTGAATTGGGTCTCTATCGGGGGTGGCCACGATGGACCGAACCCGCGCAACCTGATGGAATTCATCAATCGCGTTCCGCAAAATGCGGTGCTGACCGTCGAGGGCCTGATGCGCCACGTCTACCCTTTGTGCACGATGGGGATCGCCATGGGCCTCCATGTGCGCGTCGGGCAGGAGGACAATCTCTACGGCCGCCGCGGCGAGCGGGCGACCTCGGTCCAGCAGATCGAGAAGATGGTGAAGATTTCCAGCGAACTGTGGCGACCCATCGCGACCGCCGAGCAGGCGCACGAGATCTACAAGATCGGCACCTTCTATTCGAGCATTGACGAGACGCTCGAGAAGAACGGCTGGCTGCCCAACCGCAAGGCGACCCCGGTCGCGCAGCGTCAGGCCGCGTGATCCACTCGAATGTCAGCAAGCCGGCGATCCCGGCTTATGCCTGGGTGGTCTTTGCGCTGACCTTCGGGCTGCTGATTTCCGATTATATGGCGCGGCAGGTCCTGAACGCCGTGTTCCCGCTGCTGAAGGCGGAATGGGCCTTGTCCGACGGCCAGCTCGGCCTTTTGTCCGGGATTGTCGCGGTGATGGTGGGGCTGCTCACCTGCCCCATCTCGCTGCTCGCGGACCGCGTCGGGCGAGTGAAAAGCATCGCTGCAATGGCGATCATGTGGAGCGTCGCGACTTTGCTCTGCGGCCTCGCTCAAAGCTATGGCCAGATGCTCGCGGCCAGGGTGCTCGTTGGCGTCGGAGAAGCCGCTTACGGCAGCGTCGGCATTGCCGTGATCATCAGCGTGTTTCCGCGTCATCTGCGCGCAACGCTCACGGCGGCTTTCATGGCGGGCGGACTTGCCGGCCAGGTGCTCGGCGTCGGCGTCGGCGGTGCAGTCGCTGCGTCGCACGGATGGCGCCTCGCCTTCCTAGCGATTGGCTTGGGCGGCCTCGTGCTTGCGCTCGCCTATCCGTTGATCGTCCGCGAATCCAAGCTGGCGGGCGAAGGGCCGATCGAGCGCGCGCAAGTGAGCTGGGCGAACATTCGTCTGCTGTTTGCGGGGCGCAACCTCAAATGCGCTTATGTCGGCAGCGGCCTCCAACTGTTCGTCGCAGGCGCGCTTCCAGCATGGCTGCCGACTTACTTCGTCCGCTACTACGACATGCCGCTGAAGGAAGCGACTTCGATCGCCGCAATCTTTCTTGCGATCGGCGGCGCGGGAATGATCGTATGCGGAATAATCAGCGACAGGCTGGTCGCCGGCTCTGCACGCCGGGCTGTCCTGGCCGCTTGCTATTGTCTCGGTTGCGCGGTGCTGGTCACCGCCGCGCTGAGCTTCGGGCCGGGCAGCGCGCAGCTGGTACTGCTCGCCGCAGCAATGTTCCTCGCGGGATCTACCGCAGGCCCGTCGGGAGCGATGGTCGCGAACCTCACCCCAGCCGCGCTTCACGGCACCGCATTCGCAGTTTTGACCCTTGCGAATAATGCGTTCGGTCTCGCCCCCGGCCCTATCGTCACGGGCTGGCTGGCCGACCGCATCGGCTTGCTTGGTGCAATGCAATGGCTGCCGGTCGCCAGCATGTGCGCGGCTCTGGTTTTCGTCGCGGCAGCCAGGAACCCCCAGCCTGAGCTGGCAACCGCAAGAGCGGGATAAGACATGCTGAAATCGAAGCTGTGGGCGCCGCTGAGCGGCGTCGGTCCCGGGCTGTTTGCGTCCGCGATAGTTGCGGGCGCGGCCGGCTTGCTCGCCACATGGACCAGCGGCCCGATCATGCTGTTCGCATTGCTGCTCGGAATTGCCGTGAACTTCCTGGGAAAGATCGACCGCTTCAACGGCGGAATCTCCTTCACGTCGAAATTCGTGCTGCGGTTGGGCGTCGCCTTGCTCGGCCTGAAGATCACGCTTGGCGAAGTGATCTCGCTTGGCTGGGCGCCGCTCTTGCTCGTCGTTGCAGCCATCTCGCTGACCATTCTTTCCGCGACTGCGGTCGCCCGGTGGATGGGCTTCGATCCGCGGTTCGGTGTTCTTTCGGGCGGTGCGACAGCCATCTGCGGAGCATCCGCGGCGATGGCCTTGTCGGCTGCGCTTCCGAACCATCCGAACAAGGAGCGCGCGACTCTCTACACGGTCGTCGGGGTGTCGACCTTGTCGACGATCGCGATGCTTCTCTACCCCGCGATTGTCCGCATTCTGGGCCTCGATAGCCAACATGCGGGCATTTTCATTGGCGCCACGATCCACGATGTCGCGCAGGTCGTCGGCGCGGGCTATGCGATCTCACCGGAAACGGGCGACACTGCCACTATAGTCAAGCTGGCGCGCGTTGCGATGCTGTTGCCCGTGATTCTGACCGTAGGGTTTCTGACGCGGCCAAAGGACCTGCCGGCGGAGGACCGGCCGCCGCTGCTGCCCTGGTTCGCAACCGTTTTTGCCGGCCTCGTCATCTTCCAGGCCTTCGTCCCGATCGAAGCCTGGATCCGCGACATCGGCAATGGCGCTTCACGCTTCTGCCTCGTCGCATCGATCGCCGCGCTGGGCATGAAGACCCGCTTCAAGGACATACTGGATGCCGGTTGGCGTCCTGTCGTCCTGATGCTCTTCGAAACGGCATTCGTCGCCGCAATCGCCCTCGTCGCGATCGAGGCCCATTGGGTCTGACGGCACAAATTAGAAGGGATCGTGCCGATGAACTTTGGCGCAATGCAGGATTGGCCGCTCCGCGTAACGCGACTCATCGATCACGCCGAACGCGAGCACGCGGCGCGCGAAATCGTATCCGCACGCGCGGATGGTACGATCTTCCGAACGAACTGGAAGCAGGTCTCGCATGATGCGCGGCGGATGGCGCAGGCGCTCGAACGCGTTGGCGTGCGTCCCGGCGATCGCGTTGCAACGCTCGCGATGAACCATGACCGCCATCTGGTGTCATGGTTCGGGACGGTCGGGTCGGGAGCGGTGCTGCACACGCTGAACCCGCGATTGTTCGAGGATCAGCTGCACTTCATCGTCAACGATGCCGAAGACCGGGTGCTGATCTACGATGCCGCCTTCGCTCCGTTGGTTGAGCGCATGAAATCAAGCTGGCCGACAATCGAACATTACGTCTGTTTCGACACGGAATTCGACGCTTGGCTGGACGCCGAGGATGGCGATTACCGCTGGTTCGAAGGCGATGAGCGGGACCCCTGCGGCCTTTGCTACACGAGCGGTACCACGGGCAACCCGAAGGGCGTGGCGTACGAGCACCGCTCGACCGTTCTGCACGCGATGTCCGTCATGGTGCCCGACGTGTTCAACGTCTCCGCGCGATCAGTCATGCTTCCGATCGTGCCCATGTTCCACGCGAACAGCTGGTGCATTCCCTATGCGGCGGCCATTGCGGGTTTCAAGCTTGTTATGTGCGCGGACAACCAGCCGGAACGTCTGTGCGGACTGTTCGAGGAAGAAGGCGTAACCCATTCCGCAGGCGTACCCACGATCTGGCTTGGCATCATCGATCATGTAGAACGCACCGGCTCTTCGATCGGCAAGCTCGAGATGGTGGTGGTCGGGGGCGCGGCAGCTCCGCCCGCCACGATCCGTTGGCTTCGCGATCGCGGAATCAACGTCAATCATTTGTGGGGAATGACCGAACTGTCCCCAGTCGGCAGCGTAGGCGCGCGACCGCCCGAATGGGAGGCGATGAGCGAAGACGAGCAGATCGCCTACACTTGCCGCGCCGGCCGCGCTCTGTTCGGCGTGGAACTCCGCACCGTAAATGATGATGGGACAACGCTCCCGCGTGACGGAGTTGGCTCAGGACGCCTTCAGGCCAGGGGCGCGGCAGTCGTGCGCCGTTACTTCGGCCAGGATGTGGATTGCGTCGATGCAAACGGCTGGTTCGACACGGGCGATGTCGCCACGATTCACTCGGACGGGTCGATTCAGATCACCGATCGAGCCAAGGACGTCATCAAGTCGGGCGGCGAGTGGATCAGCTCGATCGACCTTGAGAATGCCGCCGTCGGCTGTCCCGGCGTAGGCGAGGCCGCGGCGATCGGAATTCCGCATCCGAAATGGGACGAGAGGCCACTTCTCCTCGTCGTCCGCTCGAATGGTTTCGACGTCTCCGAACAAGCCATCCGCGACCATCTGTCAGCGCGGATTCCGCGTTGGTGGCAGCCCGACGCGATCGAGTTCGTGCAGGAGTTGCCTCACACCGCGACCGGCAAGATATCGAAGAAGATGTTGCGCGATTCCTACTCTGGCTATCGTTTCGCATCGGCGGTCGAACGGTAGCTTCGGATCGGCGCATTCTGGCACGGATGCGAAAGTTTCTGACGCCGACGGACAAAATGCCCACGGCGATTTCTTTATGGCTCCGCGGCTTACTTGGGAGGGGAGTCCGGAGTGTTTTTTCGAAATCGTTTGCTCGCGTGCGCTAGTGCCGCGTCCTTGGCCTACGGGCTGTGTTCAGTTCCAGCTGCGGCGCAGGACGCGGCTGCGTCAGCAACTCCGGCGGAAAATGCTCCCGCCGCGAATCTGTCAGCGGCTGAACCCGAGGCGCCGGCCCAGACCGAAGCGCCGGCTGCTCCAGCCGACGACACGCAGATCGTAATCACCGCGCAAAAGCGCTCCGAGAACGTCCAGGACGTGCCGATCTCCGTCGCTGCCTTCTCGGGCGCGACGCTGGAGAAGATGAACGTCGTCAACATCGAGGGACTGGCCAAGGTTACGCCTAACCTCAACGTCGCGAAGGGCGCGCAAACGTCTTATGTGCGTCTGGCGATCCGCGGCATCGGCGCGGCCAGCAACACGACGGTCGAGCCCAGCGTCGCCGCATTCCTGGACGGCGCCTATGTGCCACGCGTCGGCGCAGTCATCAGCTCGATGCTCGACATGGAAAGCGTCGAAGTCCTCCGCGGTCCGCAGGGTACGTTGTTCGGACGTAACGCCAGCGTCGGCGCCGTATCGTTCCATACTGCCCGGCCGAAATTCGGCGATAACGTCTCCGGCGACGTCACGGCAGAGATCGGCAACGGCGACCGCTACAAGCTGACGGGCGTCGTCAACGTCCCGATCGGCGACAAGGCAGCGTTCCGCTTTGCCGGCTCGCAACAGTGGTTCAAGGGCTATTGGCACAACGACTTCGACGACAAGCAGGTCGGCGGCACCGACGATTCTATCCTTCGCGGCAGCTTCCGCGCGGACGTTGGCCCGGTCGAGTGGGTGTTCCGGGCGGACTACGCCAAGATCAAGGGCGACGCCGCGACCAACATCGACTTCGATCGCAGCAGCGTCAGCGAAAAGCAATTTGCCGGGATCACCGCATTTTTCGGAGCCCCGGACACCAATCTCAACGACAAGCACATGAACCAGTTTCTCACGGCTCACGTCAATGACGAGCAGTGGGGTCTGAACAGCACTTTGTCGTGGGATGTCGGTGGTGGATCGACGGTTCGCCTGATCAATGCCTATCGCGACTGGCAGAACACGCAGCTCGACGGGGACGTCGTCTTCATGCCGAGCAAGTTGGTATCGCGTACGGCGCCCTATGATTCAAAGAGCCAGAATCATGAGCTGCAGTTCATCTCGCCAACCAACCAGTGGCTCGACGGCCGCTTCGACCTGGTCGCAGGCCTCTATTATTTCCACGAGAAGTACGAGCAGGGAGAGCGGCTGCGCCTGAACTCGCAGTTCTGCAAAATCGTGCCCAACTCCGCGCTTCCATCGCCGCCATTCCCGCCGGGCTCGACGCAGAAGATGCTCTGCAACCAGCTTCTCGCGGCAAGTGGTGGAACGGTTGAGGACGCGGCCGTCCAGGACGTTCACCAGACGACCGACAGCTACGCCGCTTACGCGCAGGCCAACTTCCATTTCACCGATCAGTTCTTCGCCACGCTCGGCGGGCGGTACAGCAAGGATCAAAAGGAAGGCTCGTACGATCAGCAGGCCAATGTCCTGCTGAGGACGACGGTTCGCGCGCCTGAATCGCTCACGCTTCCGGATATCGACGACAGCCGGTTCACTTATCGCCTGGGCCTGAATTACGAGCCCAACAACGACATGCTGTTCTTCGGCACCTACTCGACCGGCTACAAGTCGGCGGGTTACAATTCCGGGGCTGGTTTCCCCTCGATCACCCAGCCGGGTGGAGCAGGCACTCCAGTGTTCCCCGAAAGGCGCGTCTTCGATCGCGAGACGACCGGCGACTGGGAGCTCGGCGCCAAGACCAGCTGGCTCGACCACAAGCTGACGCTGAACCTCACCTTGTACCGGATGAACATCAAGGGCTTCCAGGATCGTTCGTTCAACGGGACGAGCTTTACCGTTCGCAACGCCGGCAATTTGCGCCACCAGGGCTTCGAGTTCGACGGCGTCGCCAAGCCTTGGCGCAACGTGTCGCTCTTCGCCAGCGTCGCCTATCTCGATTCGGAATTCACCGACTATCCGGACGCGTCCAACTGGCCGGGCTTCGGAAGCATTCCAGGCTCACCGCTTACGCAAGACCTGAAGGGCAAGCCGGCAACCTTCGCCCCGAAGTGGAGCGGACGCCTTGGCTTCGATGTGAACGGCGACATTGGATCGGGCGGATATAGCTGGAACTTCAATTCCAACCTCGCATTCACGTCCAAGTTCTACGGCGGCCTCGTCAACGACGCGAACCCGCAGACGATCGTCGATGGTTATGCGTTGCTCGGCGCGCGCGCCTCGCTCAACGGCCCGGGTGATCGGTGGACGCTATCGCTGTTCGGCAACAACCTGCTCGACAAGCAATATGAGGCCGGGAACCTGTATCAGTTCCTGGAGGGCTCGGGCGCGCTCGCGGCGCTGTTCCGCAACGGCGAGTTCAACGGGAGCACGGCGGTTCGCCGCCTTCATGCCGACCCGCGGACGGTCGGAGCATCACTGACCTTCCGCTACTAACGTTCCGGAAGCAGAAGCCCCGGCGCTTTCTCCACTGGCGCCGGGGCTTCGACTTTTAGTGGGGAGATTGCGCGGCTGACATGGCCGCTCGTCCGCTGCTGGTGACCCCTACGGGACTCGAACCCGTGTTTTCGCCGTGAGAGGGCGACGTCCTAGACCGCTAGACGAAGGGGCCACACCTTTCGGGTGAGGCGGCCATATGTGGGTTGATCACGCGCTAGTCAATCAGCGGGAATGGCATGCTTGGGAGCCTCTGCCGACGACCAGTGGATATGGACGATCTTCCAGCCGGCGGACGTTTCCTGGAGTACCATCGTTTCCGTCGTCAGCCGATCGATCCGCTTGCCCTTGTAGCTGCCCTTCATCCGTCCCTCGCTCGCGACCCAGGCCAGCCCGCTCCCGTGATCCCCGAACCGGCGTGCGGTCGACATGCGAACCACTTTGGCGAAAGCCGCATCCGCCGGCAGATGATGCGCGGAATATTCCGCCTTGGTCCGTTCGACCCCGCCTTCCTCGAAGATAACCGCCTTGTCGGTGAGCAAAGCCGCGACCGCTTTCGTGTCACCCATGGCAAGAGCTGCATGGAACGCGTCGACGGTCTGCTCAGGCCCGTAGACGTCAGCTGCCCCGGCCTCGGATCCCACAGCCAGCACAAGCGCTGCAACACCTAGTAATCCACGCATTCATGTTCCCCCTCAATCCAGCTTCAGCCTGAAGAAGCCCATCGCCCCGACCGGATTATGCCCACCGTAGAGCGGTGCCAGTTCGTCCGGCACGAAATTCAATGCAACGAGCGCGCCGGCGCCAAGCGATAGATGCTCGGCAACCTGAAGGTCGCGCACCGCGCCGAGCGAAATTTTGCCCACGTCGAAAGCCGGCCCGTGCTCATCGACGTCGATCAGCTCGCGGTTCTCCGTCATCTCGCCACGCCCGAAAATCGTCCACGGTCCCTTCTTGAGCGAAGCCTCAGCGACATAGGCATCGTCTTTCAGGGCTTCGCCATGATGATCCACGGTCTTGCGGCCCCAGGCGAGCGTGCTTGCCAATTTCCACCCCGACCCAATGTCGCGGGCATGGAGGAGGCTCGCCGACCAGCGCTTTTGATCCACGCCAGGCTCGAGTTGCTCCGGGTCCTGGAAATGGCCCCAGCTTCCCTGCAGCGCGAGCGCTCGCGTCGGGTTCCACGAAATGCGTACTGCAGTCGAATCCAGCGGACCCGTCTCGATGTTCCACCGATGCTGGTCGGGCTCGCGCGCGTTGAAACGGCTCGTCTCGATCTTCACGCGATCCAGCACAACGCCAGCCGTCACCACGCCGAAGGTGATGTGCGTCGAATCCAGCCAATGATGACTGATCGGCGCCTCGGGGGAGTCGAGGATCGCTTCGCGATGCATGAAGGCGGGCGGTCCGAATGCCGGCTCCCCGGGAAGCCCCGCATACAGGAAGGCGCTGCCTTTCGTTCCCAGGTTCTGTGAGATCGATCCGGACAGCTCCATGAAGAAGTCGTGCGGATGCTGGCGATCGATCAGCCTGTCGACCCCGTTCGCCGTTTCTCCGCTAGCTAGCAGAAGCGGATAGCCGCTTTTGCCCATGATCGGGTCCGGGCTGACCATCGCCTTGAACTGCAGGGTCCCATTGCCGAGCGGCCGCCGCGCCATGCCCATCAGCATGCCCGACGCGAAGATCTTGTCGTCGCCTCGGCGTCCGCCTTGATCATCATAGACCAGGTTGAGGATTCCGTGCGCCATCAGCTGCCAGCTGCCTGACGAGCTCATCAGTCCCATGTGCTCGGACGTATCTGGAGCCCAGGCCGTTCCCGACGCCTCGCGCGTCATCGGGTACGCGCCCAATGCTCCCCGCATGCCGCCGTGAATGCCGGCGGCCGCGCCGTGCTCCATCCGGGAATGATCCATCGTGGCATGATCGATGACTGGGGTCGCGGGCGCTGGCTGGGGTGCGTCCGCGGGCGGCATCTGCATGCCTGGCATGTGCTCATGCTCGGTCGCCGGAGGGGTTTTCTGCTTGGGAGACGGCATTTCCATGCCTGGCATCTGCTCATGCTGAGCTAGTGCGGGAGTCGTGGTGACAGCAAGCGCAAAAGCGCTTGCCGCCGAAAGCAACTTCGTTGTCACAATTTATCTCCGTACGACGGGGCGCCGAGAACAACGGCGCCCCGCGCTCACATTCCGATTTTAGTGCTTGTGTTCGTTGGTGTCGGAGTGGCCAGAATGCATTTTGGCCATCATCTCCTCACAGCACTTGGCGCAGTCCTCAGCGCTCATTTTCCCCATCTGCCCATGCTCATGCATCTGGCCGGGCTGGTGCTCCATTGGCTGAGCCGGAGTCGCAGCCTGAGCCGGGGAATTGTCCGCAACGGGCTGTGCAGCCGCGACGGCCGCGGCAATCAAAGTCGTGATCATGATATTCGCTCCTAAATTCGAATTGGGTCGAAGTGTCAGGAGCGCTTCGGAGGTGGGGTGGCTATTTCGGGGTGGAGTCCGTGCAACTGGTGCACAGGCAATGCGATCGCGAGCGAACGCTCGGCCGATCGCTCATTGTCAGGCGATGCGCCAACGGCAGGAAGCGCAGCGGCGCATGCCATCGTGCAATCGGCAAAACCCAGTTTTCCCTTCTGCTCCGGCGCCTGCTCGGGACAGTGCTGCATCGGCATCGACGCCATTTCATGATGAGGCGCTGCCGCGGCAGGGACCGCCATGCCTAATGGCATCAACAGCGCTGCAAGCAGCACCAGCAGCTTTATAAAGGCGCTGATCATCGCGACGACCGAATAAGCTTATGGGATTCGATGATCAATGACAGGCCTTTAGCTCGCGCTTGATCAGCCAGTAATTGACCGGCCAGGCGGCCAGGAAACCAGCTGGCACAGCGAACAGAAGACCCCGCCAGAAGCTCCAATGGACGATCGATGGCGCGCCCATTCCACCCAACTGATAGTCGATAAAGTTCATAACGATCTCCATCACGCCGATGGACGTGACTTCGCCAATCCAGATGATTCGAAACGCTATAATCCGACTCTCTGCTCTCGCATGATGGGGACGAGCCCGAGCGTGATTCCCGAAAAATAAGACAGGGCCGTCGCCAGAATAATGGTCGGCCATGCCGCCATCCCAAGGCTCACGCCAATCATTAACCCCGCGAGCTCGCCGATGATGCAGCCGGTTAGGCAGTGCAACGTCGCATGCGCCGAAGTCGTGAACGCGCCTTCTCCATGGCCGGAATGATGGTGATGGTGATGGTGATGGTGGTTCATGTCCGACATCCAGTTTCTCCGGATTTTGCAGTCGGCAACGATATAGGGTCCGTACCATAGTACGGTGTCAAGGCGCCGCGATCAGTCCTTATCTCGCTCGCTCAGGTACCGCATCAGCTCCGCGAGCGTGCTCTCCATCTGGTCCTGCATCTGCGTCACGAGCTCATTCTCGCGCATGCCGACATGGTCGAGCGGCTTCGAATAGCTGTCGGAGAAGGACTGCAGGTCGGCCCGGTCGAAAACGCCTCTGGCCACTAGCTTCGCAAGTATCACCAGAAGCCCGTTGGTGTTGGCGATCGTCCCAGCCACCAGCGCTTCGTCCACCATCGACAGTCTCTTGTCGCTGTCATCCAATTCTTCGTCGGTCGGGATCATCACGGCAATCATGCCGTGCTCTACGCTCAGCGCAAGTGAAAGGGTCCTACGGCTGCAGGAATTGCGCCAGCAATGCCCACGCTTCCGCCTTTTCCACAAAGGCCCGAGTATTCGCCGCGCTTGAAGACGGAAGGTCGAGCAGCTGGAGACCCGGGGGCGGCTTCCCTATCAGCGCTCGACCGATGCGCGCTGCTGTCGAACCGTTGAACGCTATCGCGCGCAAATGCGGAAAATCGCGCAGCAGATGCTCGACCCGATTGTGCTCGGCGTTGCGGATCGCCTGATCGAGGCTGCCCTCGCGGGCCGCCGAGGCGATTACGTCCCAGAGTCCCACCCTTCGCTCCGCCAGGCGAACAAGGCGTTGCTCGTAGGGGAGCGGCTGAAGCTCCTCCCCGATCGCGGTTCCCAGCAGCCGCCAGAACTGATTGGTCGGGTGCGCATAGTAGCGCTTGGCGGCCAGCGACGCTTCGCCGGGCAGGCTGCCGAGTATGAACAGCCGTGCATCGCTGCGCGCGACGGGCGGCAGTCCCACTTTGACGACCACTGAGAAACCCCTACAGCGCTGCCGGTGCAGCCGAGCGATATCCGTGTCGCCCTCTTCTCGGGCAATTACAATTACGTGCGCGACGGGGCCAACCAGTCGCTGAATCGCCTCGTCGACTACCTGCTGCGCCAGGGCGTCAAGGTCAGGATCTATTCGCCTACGGTAGAGAACCCGGCCTTCCCGCCGACGGGCGACCTGATCAGCATTCCGGCGATCCCCATCCCGGGCCGCGCCGAGTACCGCTTGCCAATCGCGATCCCGGCGCGGGTGAAGCGCGACCTCGCGGAGTTCGACCCCAACGTCGTGCACGTGGCCAGCCCCGATATCGTGGCCCATCGCGCTGTCACATGGGCGCGACGGCATAAGATCGCTGCGGTCGCCTCTGTCCACACGCGCTTCGAAACCTATCTTTCCTATTACCACCTCGAATGGATCGAGCCTGAGGTTCGTGCGATCCTCCGCCGTTTCTACCACCGCTGTGAAGTCGTGATGGCGCCTGCGGAATCGACTGCCGCAATCCTCCGCGCCCAGCGCATGAACCGCGACATCACTATCTGGTCGCGTGGGATCGACCGGGAGCAGTTCAAACCCGAACGCCGCGACATGGACTGGCGGCGGTCGCTCGGCATCGCGGACGACGAATTCGTGATCGTCTTCCTCGGCCGCATCGTGATGGAAAAGGGCCTCGATGTTTTCGCCGACGCGATCCACGCACTGGCTGACCGGGGTGTTAAATATCGAGTATTGGTCATCGGCGACGGACCAGCCGGCCAGTGGTTCGAAGAGCAGTTGCCCCAAGGCGTTTTCATCGGCCAGCAGACCGGCACCGACCTTGCCCGCGCGCTCGCGAGCGGTGACGTCCTGCTCAACCCCTCCGTTACAGAGGCGTTCGGCAACGTAACGCTTGAAGCGATGGGCTGCGCTTTGCCTGTCGTGGCGGCGGTTGCGACTGGAACAAACAATCTCGTCCGAGACGGCGAAACGGGCGTACTCGTCGATTCATCGGACATCGACGGCTTTGCCGATGCGCTCGAAGCCTATGCCCGAGATCCCGAGATGCGGCGACAGCACGGCGAAGCTGGCCTCGCCGTGGCGAAGACGCGCGACTGGGACCGCATCAATTCCGCGGTGATCCGTGCCTACCAGCGCGCGATCGTCAAGCGCGAGCGGCTCGCAAGGCTCACCGGCAGCTAGGTTATTTGATGCGCTCGATCCGCTGCGCAGCCTCGTCGAGGATTGCCGCGATCTCATGCAGCAGCTCGTCGTGAAGGCCGTCCCGACCGATCCGGTGGCTTAGCGCCGTCATGACATTCTTCACCGCACGGCCCAGCACGGGCCCGGCGCTGGTCCGCTCTTCCGGTTTAAGGTCTGCTAGCCGTTCGAGCAGCCCGTCCACCTCGTCCTGACGCTCCTCAAGATGCTTGCGGCCGTCATCGGTAACCTGGAACGGTCGGCGTGATCCTTCGCCGGCCGCCTCCTCGATCAGGCCCATGTCCTGCAGCAAGGTAAGGGTCGGATAGACAACGCCCGGGCTTGGCGCATATTCGCCGCCGGTCAGCTCCTCGATCGCTCGGATGAGGTCATAACCATGCCGTGGCTCATCGGCGATGAGCTTCAGAAGGACGAGCCTTAGCTCGCCGGACTCGAACATCCGCCGGCCGCGCCGGCCGCGGCGACCGCCGCTCCAGCCCTCATCTCCGAAGTCAAAATGGAAGGGACCCCAGCTGCCCTGCCACCCGCGGGTGCCAGCCATGGCGAGCAGGCCTTCGGGAAGGTCGATTTCGAAACTGCCGCGGGGTCCGCAGCCGTGGCGATGCTTATGTCCCATTAAAGACTCCTTTCGATGTGTCTAAGATATATCTTAGTTCTTTCTACATCAAGCCGGATCGTGCATTTTGGATCGCGCGTTCTATGGTCTGTCAACGATGTCGGATCTGTTTGCAGACCAGGAATTGCCGACCGCGAGCCGCGAGGCCCCGCCGGACTCTGCTCCTCTTGCCGACCGTCTGAGACCGCGGACGCTCTCAGAGGTTGTAGGTCAGGAGCATTTGACCGGCGCCGACGGCGCCATTGGCCGCATGGTCGCTGCCGGAAAGCTTGCCTCGATGATCCTGTGGGGACCCCCGGGGACCGGGAAAACGAGCATCGCTCGCTTGCTCGCGGATGCAGTGGGCATGCGCTTCGTCAACATCTCCGCGGTCTTTTCGGGTGTCGCGGACCTCAAGAAGGTCTTCGCGGAGGCGCGCACCGCGGCCCGCTCTGGTCAGCAGACATTGCTGTTCGTGGACGAAATCCATCGCTTCAATCGTGCCCAGCAGGACGGATTCCTGCCCTACGTCGAGGATGGGACCGTCACGTTGGTCGGGGCCACGACGGAAAATCCGAGTTTCGAGCTCAATGCCGCCCTCCTGTCGCGCTGCCAGGTCCTGATCCTGAGACGGCTGGACCACGACGCTCTGGACGAATTGGTGCGCCGTGCAGAAGGGCTCGACCGGCGGCCGCTGCCGGTGACCGAGGAAGCCCGCGACGCCCTGATCGCCAGCGCCGATGGCGACGGGCGCTTCCTGCTCAATCAGGTCGAGACGCTCTTCTCGGTGGACATCGATCGGCCTCTAGGCCCGGCCGAGCTGAGCGACCTCCTTCATCGCCGGCTCCCCGTCTACGACAAGGATCGCGAGGGCCATTACAACCTGATCTCCGCGCTTCACAAAAGCATTCGCGGATCGGATGCGCAGGCGGCGCTCTATTACCTCGCTCGTATGCTCGTCGCCGGTGAGGAGCCGCTTTACGTGCTCCGCCGCCTCACGCGCGCCGCCGTCGAGGATATCGGCATGGCGGACCCGAACGCCCTGCTGCAGTGTCTGGCCGCGAAGGAGATGTACGATTTCCTCGGATCGCCCGAGGGTGAGATCGGGATCGTCCAGGCTTGCCTTTACCTGGCCACAGCGCCCAAATCGAATGCGGCCTACATGGCCCAGAAGGCCGCTTGGCGCAGCGCGAAGGAAACCGGCTCTTTGATGCCGCCCATGCACATCCTTAACGCGCCGACGAAGCTGATGAAGAGCGTCGGCTACGGAAAGGGTTACGCCTATGATCATGATGCCGACGAGGGTTTTTCCGGTCAGGATTATTGGCCGGAAGAGATGGAGGCCCAAAGCTTCTATGAGCCCACCGACCGAGGCTTCGAGGCGCGGGTGCGGGAACGCCTGGAATTTTGGGAGCAGCGTCGACGCGAGTTGAAACAATCGGGCGGCGCGGCGGGTTAATCGACCGTCCGGGAACAGGGAGCTGTCAATGTATCAAGTGGACCAGGGCGCCTATTGGCAGGCGCAGGCGACTTACTGGGCGCCAAAGGTGCTCATTGCCCTACTCATCATCGTCGCGACATGGATCGTTGCGCGGGCCGTCAAATGGGCAATCCAGAAGATGGTCGACCGCACGCCAGCGCTGCGCAAGCACGCGCCGGGCAAGCCGGGTGAAACCGTGGGGCATCAGCTGGGCACCATCGCCAAGCTGATCATCTGGCTGGTCGGCATCATGGCCGCGCTGCAGTTCCTGGGCATTGGCCAGATCCTGGCTCCGATCAATGCGCTGACCTTGCAGATCTTCGAGTTCCTTCCGCGACTCATCGGCGCGGGCCTCATTTTCTTCGTCGGCCTGATCGTGGCGCGAATAGTGCGCCAGCTGGTCGAAACGGTGCTGAATGCCGCGCACGTCGATGGCCTGCTCAGCCGCATCGGTATCGCCGCTACCGACGGATCCGCACCGAGCAGCACGGATGCAGCCGCGGGATCGCCCTCCACGCGCGCTAGCCTTGCCCGCGCGGCGGGAGTGCTCGTCTACGCGCTGATCATCATCCCCGTCGCAATCGCGGCTTTGCAGGTGCTCGGAATCGACGCAATCTCCGGGCCTGCGATCGCGATGCTGAACCAGATCCTGACCGCGATCCCGCGCGTGCTCGCGGCAGCCTTGTGGATCGGGATCGCCTTCATTGCGGCCCGCTTCATGAAGACGATCATCGAAGCGATCCTGCCCCCGACCGGTTTCGACCAGGCGATCAAGTCGACGGGCGTTGTCCCGGCTTCGACGACGCCGTCGCGTGTCGTCGCCAACATCGCAATGATCGCAATCATCCTGGTGGCCTCCATCGAAGCGGCCAAGCAGCTGGGCGGCGACCAGATCGCGATCTTCCTCGCGCAGGTGACCGAGCTCGGCGGAAAGGTGATCTTCGGCACTCTGATCATCGTCGTCGGCATCTTCCTTGCCCGCATCGTCGCCAACCTTGTCGGCAGCGGCACGGGCGAAGGGGGCTATGCTCAGACGATCGTCCGCTACGCGATCATCGCACTGTTCACCGCGATCGGCCTCACCTTCATGGGTCTCGCCGATCAGATCGTGATGCTCGCCTTCGGCCTCATCCTGGGCTCGGCAGCGGTCGCGACCGCTCTCGCCTTTGGGCTCGGCGGACGAGATGCAGCGGCACGTGTCCTCGAACGGCACGCGGACGGCGCTGGAACGCCTCCGGCGCCGCGAAGGACGCCGCGCGCGCCGACGTCCGGCGGTTCTGACGACAGCCAGCCGCCCCTTGTGTGACGGATCGCTTCGCGGCCTACGTCGCGATCGACTGGTCGGGCGCGAAGGGAAGCCGTCATCGGGGTATCGCCATCGCCGAAGCATCCGGCGATGGCCCTCCCCGTCTCGTTCGCCCAACCCACGTCTGGTCCAGGCAGGAAGTGCTGCAATGGCTGGCCAGGCGCGCGGCGCGCGAGCCGACCTTATTCGGTTTCGACTTCAGCTTCGCGCCGCCACTCATCGAAAAAGGCGAGTATCTCCCAGGCGAGCCGGGCGTACCGGGCACCGCGCGCGAGTTCTGGGCCTACGTTGACGATAAAAGCACCGACGAGGACCTCGGCGCAGCAAGCTTCCTCGAGCTAGTCCATCGGCGCCACTTCTATTTCGGGATCGCGGATGGGGTGAAGGCCGAATTCGTGCGATTTCGCCAGTGCGATGCACGGCTGAACGCACAGGGCGGCCGAAAGACCGCAAGCGCGTATGACGCCATCGGCGCTGCTCAAGTCGCCAAGGCCAGTTTTTCCGGAATGCGCCTGCTGAACCGCCTACACGGTAGAGTTGCGATCTGGCCCATGGACCCGCTGCCCGAGCGGGGCAGCGCCATCGTCGAGATCTACACGCGCATCTATATTCGGCGCTCAGGCCTGTCTGGCACCAAGCTGCGAAGCCGCGCCGAACTGAACCGAGCGCTGAAAGGCCTTGGAAGCCCGCCCGCACGGCTCCGGTTCGAGCCGAACGACCACCAGACCGATGCGCTTGTGACTGCTGCCGGGATGCGGGCGCTCGCCCGCGGAGAAGCGCGCGCTTTCGACCCTGAAGGACTGACCGCTCAAATCGCACTCACCGAAGGCTGGACCTTCGGCGTTCTTTGACCCAAATGCCCCCCAGCGCCGGATTAGCTCAGTTGGTAGAGCAGCGGTTTTGTAAACCGAAGGTCGCGGGTTCGAATCCTGCATCCGGCACCAGCTTCAGACCCGCACCTTCACCCACATCGGCGCATGATCGCTGGTCTTTTCCCAACTGCGCGGCTCGCGGTCGACGCCAGCCGCTCTGAGTGCCTTGGCCAAGGCAGGGCTGAGCAAAGCATGATCGATGCGGATGCCGGCGTCGCGCTGGAACGAATTCCGCCAATAATGCCAGAAGGTATATATTCGCGCGTCAGGGTGCAGGGAACGAAGCGCGTCGATCCATCCCTGGCCCACCAGGTCCCGGAACTTCTCCCGGGCGTCGGGCGAGAAGAGAGCGTCCTTGGCCCAGCGCTCGGGCTTGTAGACGTCCTGATCGGTTGGGATCACGTTGAAGTCGCCGATGAGCATCGCGGGCAGGCCGCTGTCGAGCAGGTTGCGCGCATGCTCACACAAACGATCCATCCACTCGAGCTTGTAGTCGAATTTCGGCCCTGGCCATGGGTTGCCGTTGGGCGCGTACAAATTGCCGATCAGGAGCCCGCGGACGGCCGCTTCGATATACCGGCTCTGCTCGAGCTTTGGATCGTTGGGTAGCGCCCGTCGCGTTTCGACCGGCTCGCCGACGCGGCTTAGGATCGCGACGCCGTTCCAGCTGCGCTGGCCGTGCCAGATTGCGGAATAGCCAAGCGCTTCGATCGCTTGCGCTGGGAAGGCTTCATCCGTGCACTTGAGCTCCTGGAGCCCGACGACGTCGGGCTGGAATTCGGCCAGCCAGCGGGTGAGCACATGCAGCCGCGAGTTGATCCCATTGATGTTGTAGCTCGCGATCTTGAGCTCGTTTGTCTTCGCCATCAGTCGTCGGAACACATGGGGGGACGATCCGTTCTATCGGCGTGCTTCGGATCCGAAGATGCGCATTCTCGGATGCGGACGGCGGATGCAAGTTTGCGGTTCGCGCCGTCTAGGCGGATCGCTGGATAGGAAGGATGAAGCCCCGACAGGCAAGCGCCTGCCGGGGCTTTCTACTAGGCGCTCCGAGTCGCGGTTTATCCACAGCTTTACGCACCGATTCATCCCCCAGAATCTGTTTAGCTCCAACGATTTGGGCTGGACCATCCGGCGGCTTCAGCTATTGTTGCTTTGTGCTTCGGAGCTCGAAAGAGAAACGAAGCATGGAGCCCCGGCAACTTCGGTTGCCGGGGTTTACTTTTATGTGCCGCGCGCGAGCGCTTCCGGCTCCGCCTCAGCCAGCTCCAGCCTCTTCGATCGATCCGCCAGCGGGTACTTGTTGCCGTTCGCGCAATTGAAAAGCAGCACCGTCTCATCGCTGCCGACCAATCCCTGATCGCGCGCAAGGCGCCAGGCCGCCAGGACTGCGCCACCTTCCGGGCAGAACAGGAGGCCGTCGTCCCGGGCAGTGTCTTCGACAGCTTGAAGGATTGCCTGCTCGGACACGGCGATCGCTCCGCCGCCGCTCTCGCGAACGGCACGAAGGATGAGGAAATCGCCCACGGCTTTCGGGACGCGGATCCCCGTCGCGACGGTCGCGGCTCCTTCCCAACGCTCCGCGAACTCCTCGCCATTTTCAAATGCGCGCACGATAGGGGCGCATCCTTCGGCCTGCACGGCGTACATGCGCGGGCGCTTCGACCCAATCAGGCCGATGGCCTCCAGTTCATCGAACGCCTTCCACATGCCGATAAGACCGGTCCCGCCACCCGTCGGATAGAAGATCGCGTCGGGGAGCTCCCAACCGAGCTGCTCGGCGAGCTCGAACCCCATCACCTTCTTGCCCTCGAGACGGTAGGGCTCCTTCAGGGTCGAGCAATCGAACCACAGCCCTTGCACTGCACCCTTCCCGACGAGCGCGCCGCATTCGTCGATCTGTCCATCGGCGACATAGACGTGCGCGCCATAAGCCGCCGTCTCGGTCACGTTGATTTCCGGCGTCTCCGACGGGCAGATCACGATCGTATCGATACCGGCTCGGGCTCCGTACGCCGCGAGCGCGGCGCCCGCATTGCCATTGGTCGGCATGGCAATCCGCTCGATCCCGAACTCCCGCGCCATCGTGACGGCCATCGCCAGTCCGCGGGCCTTGAATGAGCCGGTCGGAAGGCGACCCTCGTCTTTCACCAGGAGATTCGCTCCTCCGGTCCGCGTGAGCGGCACGATCGGGGTTTCGATCTCACCTAGGCTGACCGGCCCTCCTTCGTTCGGAAGCAGTTCACGCCACTTCCACATGCCGGGCTCGCGCGCCGCGAGAGCTTCGCGGGTCAGCGTTCGCCTCGCTGCCTCCAGGTCGTAGCGGACCAGCAAAGGCTTTCCCGCGCGGCTCAGATTGTGGACCTGTCCGGCCGCATAACGCTCGCCCGTTAGCGAGCATTCGAGGTGTGTCGCGTTCGTCATCAGCAGGTCGTGTCTTCGAGATGCGTGCGCTCGATCTGCAGCGTGCAATGCTCGATGTGGAAGCGGTCGTGCAGCATGGCCTGCGCCGCTTTCACCAAGGCGTCCGTCGATGCGACATCCGGCGCCACGAGGTGAGCGGTCAGGGCTGTCTCCGTCGTGCTCAGCGGCCAGACATGAAGGTCATGAACCGTTTCGACACCCTCGAGGCGCGACAGCGCGGCCTCCACCGCATCGATATCGATGCCGCTCGGCACGCCTGCCAGGGACATCCAAACGGATTCCTTGAGAAGGCCGATGCTGCTCCACAGGATCACCGCGGCGACCGCCAGGCTCATGACCGCATCGATCCACTGCCGGCCGGTCCATAGGATCATCAGTCCCGCGAGCACGACTGCAGCCGAGACTGCCGCATCGGCAGCCATGTGGAGATAGGCCCCGCGAATGTTGATATCGTCGTGGCGGCCCTGTGCGAACAATAACGCCGTAGCGCCGTTAATAACGATTCCGATTCCGGCCACGATCATGACCGTCCCGCCCTCGGTTACCGAAGGATTGAACAGCCTCCGCACCGCCTCGGCTCCGATCGCACCAACCGCGACGAGCAGGAACAGCGCATTGGCCAGGGCGGCAAGGATCGGGGCCTTCTTCAACCCGTAGGTGAAGCGCGGGGAAGCCGCCCGCTTCGCCATGACCGCGCCAGCCCAGGCGACGACCAGGCCAAGGACGTCCGAAAGATTATGGCCAGCGTCTGCGAGCAGGGCCATCGAATTTGCAAGGAACCCGAACACCGTCTCGGCCGCAACGAACCCGAGGTTGAGCGCGATCCCGATTGCAAACGCGCGTCCATAGTCGTGGTCGTGCGCATGGCCGTGATCATCGGAAGCGTGAGAGTGAAACCCACCCATGTCGCGCCCCTAGCCGAGCGTGGGCGCTACATTCAAACCTCCGTTCGTCGAACGAGCCGAGACGTTCGCCCGGAACTGCGCTTGCGATAATATATCATGCCCTTTACGAGCGGCTCGCTCATGACATCGAAATCGTTCCTGCTCGCGGCCGTTGCCGCATTTGCCCTTCATGTAACTCCGGCTCGTGCGGCCGACGCTGCGGAGGCGGCCGAGGCTTCCGAGCCAGTCCCAGGCGATGCGGCGACTGCGCATCCGGACGAGGATCAGGCGATCGTCATCACGGGCAGCAAACGGCCGGCCGGAGACGTGCTTGGCGGCGTCTCAGTTGTCGACACCGCGGAACTGGCGCACGACTTGAAGCCCAGCCTGGGCGACACGCTCGCCGACTTGCCCGGAGTCACCTCGTCGAGCTTCGGGCCATCCTCCTCACGACCGATCCTTCGCGGCCTTTCGGGCGAAGACGCGCCCATCCTGATCGACGGGCTGACCAGCCTCGACCTGTCGTCGTCGGACCCCGATCACGCAGTGTCGATCAATCCGCTGACCGCCGAGCGTATCGAAGTCCTTCGTGGCCCCGGCGCCCTTCTCTACAATTCGTCGGTCATCGGCGGCGTGGTGAACGTCATCGACGATCGCATCCCTCGCCATGTCGGAGACCACGTGGCTGCCGATCTTCTGCTCAATTACGGCAGCGCTGCCGACGAGCGCTCCGGAAATCTTGGCGTCGACGCGCCGATCGGCGGGCATTTCGTCCTCCACGCCGACGGCGCATATTCAAAATATGACGACCTCCACGTCGGCGGCTACTTGCTGTCGAAAGACCTTCGTGAGCAGGCGTTGGCGAGCCCGGATCCTGACATCCGTGCCCTGGCGGACCTTAAGGATAAGCTGCCCAACACCGCTGGGCGTTCCGACGACGCGGCGGCAGGTGTCGCTTACGTAGACGGCGATCTTAATCTCGGCGTCTCCTTCAGCCACCACGATGCGCGGTACGGTGTGCCCATCCGCTTCTCACTCGACCCAGCCATTGTCCCCGAAGCGCCGACGATCGACGCCCACCAAAACCGCGGTGACCTTCGGGCGAACGTACCGATCGGGGGTTTTTTCAAGATTTTCGAGTTTCGCGGCGGGCTCTCGAGATATCACCATGCGGAGATCGAACCCAACGGCGCCGTCGGGTCGAAATTCTATTCGGACGGCGGCGAACTTCGCGCCGATGTCGTGCAAAGCGAGCGCGGCGGTTGGGGCGGAACGAGCGGCATCCAATATCTGAACCAGGACTTCAAGATCCGGGGCGATGAGAAATATCTTCCCGACAGCGACAACCGTCGGATTGGCGTGTTCACCCTGCAGACGATTGAAAACGGGCCGCTCCGCATCGAAGCTGGCGCTCGCATCGAATTCTCGCGCCTCCAAGCCGACGAAGATCTTGGTCTTGGCACACCGCAAGAGTCACGGTCGTTCACGCCTGTCTCGGCGTCGGCAGGCGCCAACTACAACCTGGTCAGCGACTGGCGCATCGGCCTCTCGCTCTCCCACAGCGAGCGCGCGCCCACGGTCAACGAATTGTTCTCGAACGGCCCGCACGGCGGCAGCCAACAATTCCTCGTCGGCGATCCGGACCTCGGCCTCCAAAAGAGCAACGGCGCCGAGCTCAGCATCCACCGCACCAGGGGCCCGGTCCACGTTCAGGCGAACGTCTACTACAACCGCTATTCCAATTACATTTTCGAAGCGCCGACAGGCGTGATCGAGGATGGCCTGCCAATCTACGAATATCGCCAAGGCAAGGCCGATTATTACGGCTTCGAGGTCGAGAGCGACCTGAAGCTCGGTCAGGCACTTGGTATTGACTGGGGCGGCGAGATCACCGCGGACGCGGTCCGCGCAAAAATCCGGGACTTCGGCGACGCCCCCGAGATCCCGCCATTCCGCGTATTGGCTGGCCTGACCGGCACGAGGGGTCAGGTCGACGGCAGGATCGAGGTCGAGCGAGCCAGCCCGCAGCATAGGACCGCACCTGAGGAAACCCCGACCGCTGGCTATACAATGGTCAATGCTTCACTCGACTGGCACCCGTTCGCGGCCAATCCGGAGCTGACTCTCTCCCTGACCGGCAACAATCTGTTCGACGTGGAGGCGCGGCGTCATTCGAGCGAGCTTAAAGATTACGCTCCGCTTGCGGGCCGCGATATCCGGCTGAGCGCGCGGATCGCCTTCTAGCGGCCCTGGTTCTGCGTTGGCTCTGGCGCCGGCAGCGCCGGCTCGGGTTTCGACTGGTACTGGATCGTCAGCGGCCCGAAAGTCTTGGCGCGATCCGGCGGCTCGACACGTGCGCAGCGCTGCTGGTTGCAGGCGATGATCTCCCCGCTGTCCGTGTCCATCCGAACCACCGTGTCGCCTGCTGCGGCGATCTGGTAGCGCGGCTGGCTGCTCGACAGGCCCCACGACAGGACCAGCGCGCCTCCAATTATCGACGCGGCGATGAGTACGCTTCCGCGATCGCTTCGCACGGGTGGTTGCCGGGATTCGTCCATCGCGGATGCTCCTTGAGCGCCAGTGAAGGTGGATTACTAAACTGAAGAGGCGGCTCGGCGAAGGGGTGCCGAACCGCCTCTGGCTAGCGCACTCCGGGGAGTCGAGCGCGCGGGGGTCCTAGATGTCGATGCCTGCGGCGATCGCTTCGAGCTTGCGGACACGTTCGCGAAGGTCCGCCATCTCGATCCGGCCCGTCGCCGGCGGAAGGTTACGGTCGCCGACCGTCTGGCTAAGTTCGAAGCGCTTCAACTCCAGCCAGCCATTCCATGCTCTGAGCCCTGCCCAACCCGCGGCTCCAAGGCCGGTGATCATGCTTGCGGACAGCACTGCAATCGTCAGCGGATCCATCACTTGTCCTCCCGGAGCGCCTCGATTTCGCGCGCCAGCTCGTCATTCTGGGTGTTGATGTGGTGATCGATCGCCATCAGGCGGCGGTCGGTTTCGTCGAGATCGTTGACCATCGCGTGGACGGTGGGCCGGCGGCGCGAAACTTCGCCCATTCGGTCGAAGTCGCTCATCCGCCTGTCGCTCGTCATCGACTTCTTCTTCTGCACCGCGAGGTAGATGCCGATCGCGGCATAGGCCACGAACGTCCAGGCGAAGCTTCCGAAGATCGCGGACGCGACGAACGCAATCCGCACGAAGGTTGGATCGATCCCCGTGATCTCACCGATGGTCGAGCAGACCCCGGCGATCTTCGCGTCCTTGCGGTTCAGCGAGTACGGGTAGATCTTGCGAGCCATTTCCATTTTCCCCTTCCTTTTAGTTCACGCGCGCCTTGAGCGCGGCTTTCATTGCCTCGAGCTCGCGGTCGACCGCTCGGCTGGCCTGGAGCTCATGTATCTCGTCTTCGAGGCTGCTGATTCCAAGCGCCTCGGCGCGGCCTTCCGCGAAATCGGCGCGCCGCTCGAGCAACTCGAACTTGGCGAACGCTTCTTCGGTACGGCTGCCATGCATCACTTCACGCGCCTTGGCGCGGGTCAACGCGCTCTCGAACCGGGCGCTGATCGCATTCTGGCGGGCCCGGGCCTCGCGCAATTTGCCCTGCAGCTTGGCGATATCCGCCTCGTAGCCGCGAAGCACCTGCTCGATCTGGTCCATCTCTTCGCGGAGACCGTCGGCGATGTCGGCAGCCTTCTGGCGTTCCACCAGCGCCGCCTTGGCAAGGTCCTCGCGGTCCTTCGACAGCGCCAGCTCCGCCTTGGCCGTCCAATTCTCCTGGATCTCCTGGAGCCGCTGGCAAGCCCGCCGCATCTCCTTGATGTCGGCGATCTGCCGAGCCGCGCAGGAGCGGACTTCGACCAGGGTCTCTTCCATCTCCAGGATGATCATCCGGATCATCCGCGCCGGGTCTTCGGCCCGGTCGAGAAGGTCGGCCATGTTCGCCGCGAAAATGTCACGGGCGCGGCTGAACACTGGCCCGCTCAGCCAGGTGGCGACGGGAGCGAGCCGCGCCGGAGCGCTTTGCTCGACCGGCGCCAGCCGGGGCGTGCGGGTAGGAACCTTGGCTTCGAGGACTTCTAGTTCAGGCATTGATGTTGACCGCGATTGGGTTGGCGACGGCCTGGGCCGGACCAACGGCTGCAGTGACCGCGACCGTGCTCGTCAGGAGCGCCGCCGCGATGGCGATAAGCGTGCGAGTAATCTGCGACTGGGACTGCTGCATTTTCACTCTCCCTTTTTGTGCCCGCCGATTTGACTGTGCGGGTTCATGCCCAATCCTAATCAAGGAGCGTGCCAATCGCCGAAAACTGCGAAAAATAGTCGTGGGCGGTGCGATTTGGTGGATTTCGCCAACCAAGCCTTGGCGGATTTTGCGAACTGCTGGTTGGGAACATTCGCCAACCCCGGCGCGTCGATGACGCGAACGGTTTCAAGGGAGTTGATGCGATGTTTGGGAAGCTTGCCGGTGCATGGTTGGGCAGCAAGGTGGTTGGTGAGAACCGCGGAGCGCGCGGGGCGTTGCTCGGCTATGGCGCGGCCGCGCTGGCCCGACGGAGCGTTCCCGCGCTTGGCGCGCTGGCGCTAGGAGGCTGGGCGTTCAAAAAGTTGCGGGAGCGACGCGCTCGCCGCTCGCCCTCTTATCCTTCGGACGCCGCGCCTTCGTCCTGAGGCGGGTTCTCGAAATAAGGCTCGACCTTACCGTTGAGCTTTAGGGTCATCGGCTGGCCATAACGGTCGCGGCTTTTGCCGGCGGCGACCCGAATCCATCCTTCCGAGATGGAATATTCGATCACGTTCGTCTTTTCCTGGCCGTTGAACTTGATGCCCACGCCGCGGCTCAGCAGAGCCTCGTCGAAATAGTCGCTGCGCGGGTCGAGTGACAGGCGGTCCGGAGGAGAGTCGGGAGCTTTGGTTTCTTCGGCCATGCGGGAGCGGCTACCGGAGAGCGGCCGTTCGGGTCAACCAGCGGCGCTCTCGCTTCGACGAACGGCCCCTCAATCCATTGCCTTGCCCTGAAAGCCTGTCCAAGGCTGCGCGGCTTCTGGGAGGGACTCAATGTATCGCCGTTCGATTCTGCTTGCCGCTACCGCTTTGTTCGCCGCTGGAGCATTTGCGCAGCCTGCCCCCACGCCGCCTGTCTCTCCGCCCCCCTCCGAGACCGACAAGAAGGCCGACCCGCTGCAGCCCCATAAGGCGGAGCAGGAACCGCGCCCCGTGCAGCAGGAGCTCCAGAAACAGGCGGTCCAGGGTGGGCCGGGCACGCCCAGCGCGGTTCCGGCCGATCCCAAGGCCTGGGACGTTTCGGCTCGCCATGGTCCCGGTCACGAAGTTCCGATCGACACGCGCGAAGGCACCTGGATGTCGCTCGACGTCTCTCCCGACGGCCGCGAGATCGTGTTCGACATGCTCGGCGACATCTACGCCATGCCGATCGGCGGCGGGGAGGCGCGCGCGCTGACCAGCGGCAATGCCTGGGACATGCAGCCGCGATATTCGCCGAGTGGCATGGAAATCGCCTTCACGTCGGACCGCGGCGGCGGCGATAACATCTGGGTGATGAACCGCGACGGTTCCAGCCCGCGAGCGATCACGAAAGAGAGCTTCCGCCTTCTCAACCAGCCGGAATGGACTCCGGACGGAGCATTCATCGTCGCGCGCAAGCATTTCACCGGCACGCGATCCCTGGGCGCCGGTGAGATGTGGCTCTACCACCGCTCGGGCGTGACCGAGGGCGTGCAGATGACCAAGGCGCGCACCAAGCAGAAGGATACGAACGAGCCGGCCTTCTCTCCCGACGGCCGCTACCTCTACTTCTCGGACGACGCGACGCCGGGCGACATCTTCGAATATTCGAAGGACCCGAACGGCCAGATCTACGTGATCCAGCGCCTCGACCGGCAAACGAACGAGGTCGAGCCATATGTCACCGGTCCGGGCGGCGCGATCCGCCCGACCCCGTCGCCGGACGGCAAGAGCTTGGCCTTCATCCGGCGCGACCGGTACAAATCGACCCTCTATCTGCTCGACATCGCTTCGGGCCGCGAAACGCCGCTCACCGACGCGCTCGACCGCGACATGCAGGAGACCTGGGCAGTCCACGGCGTCTACCCGGGAATCAGCTGGACTCCGGACAATCGCTCGATCGTCTTCTGGGGCGGAGGCAAGATCCGCCGCGTCGACGTCTCGTCTCACGACGTGAGCGATGTGCCGTTTCACGTGAGCGGCTCTCGCTGGGTCGAGGACGCCCTCCATTTCCAGCACGACGTCGCGCCCGACAGCTTCGACGTGAAGATGGTCCGCTTCGCGCATGCGAGCCCGGACGGCCGCCGCGTCGTCTATGAGGCGCTCGGCCATCTGTGGATCAAGGACAGCGCCGGGGGAGCGCCGCGGCGTCTGACGCGCGCGACGGATGAATTCGAAGCCTATCCCTCATGGTCGCGCGACGGTCGGCAGATCGTCTACGTCAGCTGGAACGACCAGAATGCAGGCCGCGTCAAAGTCGTTTCCGCCGCAGGCGAAGCCGGCCGTGCGGTGACCGCGGAGCCCGGCCACTATGTTGAGCCGGTTTTTTCTCCCAATGGACAGACGATCGCTTATCGCAAAACCAGCGACGGCTATCTCACCACTCCCTTGTGGGGTCGCGATCCCGGCATCTACGTCGTCCCTGCCCGCGGCGGTACGCCGACCAAGGTGGTCAAGAATGGCGCGCTCCCTCAATTCGGGGCGTCCAACGACCGCATCTTCTTCATTGCCAGCGAGGCCGAGGACAAGAAGTCCTTCCGGTCGGTCGACCTTAGCGGAGCGCATGAGCTCACCCACCTCATGGGTGAGAATGCAGCCGAATTCGCGATCTCGCCTGATGAGCAATTCGTGGCGTGGACGGAGCGCTACCAGGCCTATGTGATGCCTTTCACGCTGTCCGGCCGAACCCTCGACATCTCGGCAAAGGGCAAGGCCGTGCCGCAGGCCCGCGTCAGCAGCGACGCCGGCGACTGGGTGCATTGGTCCGGCAACGGCCGCAGCCTCTACTGGACGCAGGGCCCGGATCTCTTCCGCCGCGACCTCAGCTTCGCCAACGCATTTGCCCCGGCAGCTCAGGAGCCGGCCCCTGCCGCCCGCATCCCGCTCGGCTTCGTGGAGCGTGCAGCGAAACCGGCCGGAATGCTTGCGATCACCGGAGCCCGCATCGTCACCATGAACGGCGATCAGGTGATCGAGAACGGCACTATCCTGATCGACGGCAACCGCATCGCCGCGGTGGGGCCGACCGCCGCCGTCTCTTATCCCGCGGGCACGCGTACCATCGACGCTTCGGGCAAGACCATCATTCCCGGTCTCATCGACGCGCACTGGCACGGCTCGATGGGATCCGAGGAGATCATCCCGCAGCAGAATTGGGTGCTCTACGCTGGCCTCGCCTACGGCGTGACTACCGTCCATGACCCGTCCAACGACACCAGCGAGGTCTTCGCCGCGTCCGAACTGCAGAAGGCGGGCGAGATCATTGGGCCGCGCATCTTCTCGACCGGCACCATCCTCTATGGCGCCACGACTCCTTTCACGGTGACCATCGACGGAATCGATGACGCGCGCTCCCATCTGAGGCGCCTCAAGGCATCCGGCGCGTGGTCGGTGAAAAGCTACAACCAGCCCCGGCGCGAGCAGCGCCAGCAGATCATCGAGGCCGCGCGCGAGCTCGGGCTCGAAGTGGTCCCGGAAGGCGGCTCCCTGTTCATGCACAACATGACCGAGATCGCCGACGGCCACACGACCATCGAACATGCGCTACCGGTTGCCAACGTCTACGATGACGTGCTGCAATATTGGCGCGGTTCGAAGACGGCCTACAACCCGACCTTGATCGTCGCGTACGGCGGGCGCTTCGGCGAAAATTATTGGTATGAGCACAGCAACGTCTGGGAAGAGCCGATCCTGTCGCGCTGGGTGCCACGGCGGATCCTGGATTCGAGGTCGCGTCGCCGGACGATGATCCCCGCCGAAGAGGAGAACATGCTCTCCGTCGCGAAGACGGCGAAACGCATCAACGACCTTGGTGTCCCGACCATGATCGGTGCGCACGGGCAGCGCGAGGGTCTCGGCGCTCACTGGGACATCTGGTGCTTCGCGCTTGGCGGAATGAGCCCGCTGCAGGCGCTCGCTACCGCGACGATCAACCCTGCGCGGGCGCACGGCCTGGACAAGGATCTCGGATCTATCGAGCCGGGCAAGCTCGCCGATCTCGTGGTGCTCGACAGCAATCCGCTGGAGAACATCCGGAACACGGCGAGCATCCGTTACACCGTGCTCAACGGGACCGTTTATGACAGCAACATGGACCAGGTCGCGGGTGGGGCACGTCGCCGCCAGGCGTTCTGGTTTGAGCAGTCGGCGGGCGGAAATTACACGGCGGGAGCAACCCTCGGCACGCCCGACGCGGATTAGTTCAGCCGGATGCGGTTCACCTGCTTCGTGCCCGAGTGAACCACGAACAAAGTCCCATAATCCTGTTCGGTGAGCTCAGCCGGCCTGTCGCCACCGAAGCGTGCGACGAGGGCGGCAACGGTGTTGCTGTGGCCGACGATCAGCACAGGTCCAGCTGCCGCGGATACGGCGGCTGCGAGAGCCTCGACGTCACGTGGATTATATTCAGAGACAGGAAGGCCGAGCCGATTTGCCAACGGCGTTGCCGTTTCCCGCGCGCGTCTTGTCGGTGTGACGAAAACGGCTTTGATATTTGCTTTCGCCAGCAGCTGGGCGAGCTGATCGGCCCGCTCCGCGCCCCGGGCCGTGAGCGCGGGGTCGTCCCCGGTCGCTTTTTCCAGGTGACGGATCACATAGACCGTTTCGCCCGCAAAGGCCGGTTGAGTCGCTAACGCGGCAGCCAAACCGGCTATGAAAATCAAAAGAAGCTTCCGCATTCCTGTCCTGTCGCAGCCTTTCGCAACGAAGGCAAAGTGCACGCTGTAAAGTTTCCTTTACGCCGAGAGTTGCCGCGTGGCCGAGTCCGGATTAAGCGCTCGCACTAATCATGAGCGACAAGGATCCGAAGGTGCGCGGGGCCAACCGGCCGAAGCTCGCGCTGCATGTGCCCGAGCCGCCCTTCCGGCCTGGCGACAAGCCCGATTTCAGCTCCATCAAGATTCCCGCAGCCGGCAGTGCGACGCGACCCGACACGAGCGTGCAGGCCGTCGAGACGCATGCGCTGACGACGGATCTCGTCCGGGTCCTCGGCGACGATCACAAAGCCGTCGGGCCTTGGGATCCGAAGCTCGACCCGGAGACGCTGCGGAAGATCCTGAAGGACATGGTGACGGTGCGCGTCTTCGACGATCGCATGTATCGCTCCCAGCGCCAGGGCAAGACGAGCTTCTACATGAAGTGCACCGGCGAGGAGGCGATCGCGACAGCGACTGCCGCCGCGCTCGACCGAGAGGACATGCACTTCCCGACCTACCGGCAGCAGGGCCTGCTCGTCTCGCGCGGCTATCCGCTCGTGACGATGATGAACCAGATCTACTCGAACAAGGGCGATCCCCTGAAGGGCCGCCAGCTGCCGATTATGTATTCGGACAAGGCGTACGGCTTCTTCTCGATTTCCGGCAACCTCGGCACGCAATTCCCGCAAGCCGTCGGCTGGGCGATGGGCGCTGCGATCAAGGGCGACAGCCGGATCGCCATGGGGTGGATCGGCGACGGGGCGACGGCCGAAGGCGACTTCCACAGCGCGATGACATTCGCTGCTGTCTATAACGTGCCCGTCATCCTCGCCGTGGTGAACAACCAGTGGGCGATCTCCAGCTTCTCGGGAATCGCGGGCGCCGAGCGCGCGACCTTTGCCCAGCGTGCCGTCGGCTATGGCATTGCCGGGCTGCGCGTCGACGGAAACGATGCGCTGGCCGTTTTCGCCGCGGTCAAATGGGCGGCCGAACGCGCGCGATCCAACGGCGGACCGACGTTGATCGAGTTCTTCACCTATCGCGCTGAAGGCCATTCGACCTCCGACGATCCCTCGGGCTATCGTCCGAGCGACGAAGCGAAGGCCTGGCCGCTTGGCGACCCCGTCGAACGTCTGAAGTCGCACCTGATTGCCCTCGGCGAATGGGATGAAGATCGCCACGCGGCGATGACTGCCGAAGCCGACGCCGCGGTTCGTGCCGCGCAGAAGGAAGCCGAGGCCAACGGCATCCTTCCGCAGCAGGGCAAGGACAATGTCGGAAGCATGTTCGAGGACGTCTATGCCGACGTCCCGTGGCACATTGCCGAGCAGCGCGACCAGGCCGTGGACGAGATGCGCTGATGCCGACGATGAACATGATCCAGGCGCTGAACGACGCCCACAAGGTGATGATGCGCCGCGACGACGATATCGTCGTGTTCGGCGAAGACATCGGCTTCTTCGGCGGCGTCTTCCGCGTAACGGAGGGGCTTCAGAAGGAGTTCGGCAAGGCGCGGACGTTCGACGCTCCGATCAGCGAAGGCGGCATCGTTGCGACGGCGGTTGGAATGGCCGCTTACGGCATCAAGCCGGTGATCGAGATCCAGTTCGCCGACTATATCTATCCAGGCTACGACCAGATCGTCAGCGAAGTCGCGAAGATGCGCTATCGCACGGCGGGCGAATGGACGATGCCGATGGTTATCCGCACGCCTTACGGCGGCGGCATTTTCGGCGGCCAGACGCACAGCCAGTCTCCTGAGAGCCTCTTCACGCACATCGCGGGGCTGAAGGTCGTAGTGCCCTCAACCCCTTATGACGCGAAGGGCCTGCTGATCGCGGCCATCGAGGATCCCGACCCGGTGGTCTTCTTCGAGCCGAAGCGCATCTACAACGGTCCTTTCGACGGTCATCACGATCGCCCGGTGACGCCCTGGTCGAAGCATCCTGCGAGCGACGTTCCTGAAGGGCATTACACCGTTCCGCTGGGCAAGGCGGCGGTCGTAAGGGAAGGGAATGAGCTTACGGTTCTGGCTTACGGTACGATGGTCCACGTCGCGCTGGCAGCGGTGCAGGATCAGGGTCTCGACGCCGAAGTGATCGATCTTCGTACGCTCGTGCCGCTCGACATCGAAACGATCGAGAAATCGGTCGAGAAGACCGGCCGCTGTCTGATCGCTCAGGAAGCGCCGCGCACCTCCGGTTTCGCCGCCGAGCTCAGCGCTCTGGCGCAGGAGCGCTGCTTCTATCATCTCGAAGCTCCGGTCGAGCGCGTGACCGGCTGGGACACGCCCTACCCGCACGCGTACGAATGGGCATATTTTCCAGGTCCGAAGCGCATGAAGAAGGCGCTTGAGAAAGTGATGGCCGACTGATGGCGAAATATGAATTCAAGCTGCCGGACATTGGCGAAGGCATTGCCGAGGCCGAGATCGTCGCCTGGCACGTGAAGGTCGGCGACACGATCGCCGAGGACCAGCAAATCGCCGACATGATGACCGACAAGGCGACGGTGGAGATGGAATCGCCTGTCGCGGGGAAGGTCGTCCAGCTTGCTGGAGAAGTCGGGGACCAGATTCCCATCGGCTCCGTACTTGCGGTGATCGAGACCGAAGGCGCCGACGCCCCGGTCGAAGCCGCCCCGTCGCCGGAAAAAGGTGAGGAGCGTCCTCTGGGCGACGGTGCGATCGAGCCGACTCCGGAGCAGGCGGCTGAAATTCCCGTCACGGCCATCGAGGATAAGCCCGCAACACCGCCGACGCCTGCTCCCGAACCGCGCGTGGAGCCGGAGGTAGCAAAGAAGGAAAGCGGCGGCGCCCACGTTCTGGCCTCGCCGGCGGTGCGTGCCCGCGCCCGCGATCTCGGCATCGATCTTGCAGAAGTGAAGACGACTTCAGACCGCATTCGACACGCCGACCTCGACGCTTATCTGCTCTACAATGGAGGCAGCGTGTCGAGCCGCGGGACGGCCGCTCCGCGCAAGGATGAGACGATCAAGATCGTGGGCCTGCGCCGCAAGATCGCAGAGAATATGGCTGAGGCGAACCGCCGCATCCAGCACTTCACTCTAGTCGAGGAATATGACGTCAGCGCGCTCGAAGAAGCGCGGCAGATGATGAATCGCGACCGCGGCGACAATCCGAAGCTGACGCTTCTCCCGTTCCTGATTACCGCAATGTCGCAAACGCTTGCCGACTGGCCGATGCTGAACGCAACTTTCGACGACGATGCGATGGTCGTTACTCGCCACGGGCCAGTGCACATGGGGATGGCGACGCAGACGTCAAATGGGCTGATGGTGGCCACCATCCGCGACGCTCAATCCAAGTCGATCTGGCAGCTCGCCTCCGAGATCGTCCGTCTTTCGGAAGCGGCGCGATCCGGCAAAGCAACGCGCGAGGAGTTGAGCGGCGCGACCTTCACGATTTCCAGCCTCGGCCCGATGGGCGGGATCACGTCGACCCCCGTGGTGAATCCGCCTCAGGTCGCGATCGTGGCCGTCAACAAGATCGAGGATAAGATCGCGCCAGTCGGCGGCGACATCGAGGTCCGCAAGCGCATGAACCTGTCGCTCAGCTGCGACCATCGCGTCGTCGACGGCTGGGACGCCGCGAGCTTCATGCAGGCGCTCAAGGCCTACATCGAGAATCCGCTGCGCCTGCTCTCGGCTTAGTCGGTTCGCCTAGCTCTTACCGAGCTCGCGCCAGCTCTTCTCGTTCACCTCGACGCCATGCTTGTCGGCGGCTTTCTTGATCCGACGCCAAGCCGCATCGCGCTCGTCGTCACTGACTCCCTCCACCTGGTTGAACCGGGCGATCGCGTTGCGAACGTGCGTCGCGTCGTGGATCGGCTCCTTTCGTTCCTTGGGGAACGCAAACTTGTCGCTGTCGATATGGTCGCGCTGCTCTTCCTTGAGTTCGGCCATGCGTTGCTCCTTTCGGCGCTTCAACGCTTGAAGGTCGGGAGAGTGACGGGAAAAGTAAGAGCCCCGGCCGCTTCGCGAGGGGAAAGTCCGAAGCGCCGAGGCTCTTGGGCGGCGGATGGGGGCGATGGCCGCCGCCGGGCAAATCAGGCAGCGAGACGGATTGTCTCTCCAAGCGCTTGCTTGATCGACGTGTCGCGCTGCTCGGGGCTGACCGCCAACCCGTCGGCAGCGACGAACTCAGGCTCGATGCCGATGAAGTTGAAGACACCGCGCAAATAGCTCTCGAGATGCTCTAACGCGCTTGCGGGCGATCCCTGATCGTAGAATCCGCCGCGGGCGAGCGCGATGACCACACGCTTGCCGCCGGCGAGGCCTTCCGGCCCATCCTCCGTGTAGCGGAAGGTCTGACCAGCGACGAGAATGCGGTCGAGCCAGGCCTTAAGCTGTGTGGGCAAGGTGAAGTTGTACATTGGGGCCCCGATCACCACCGTGTCCGACGCGAGGAACTCATCGAGCACCGAAGTGTCCGCGAATGCGTCGAGCGTCAGGTGAGGAAGCGGGTCACTGACCAGATCCCGCGTGACGAGTGCGTCTGCCGGGCTGGACTGACGCAGCCTGTCGACGATCGACTGGCTGATTGGACGGCTGGCGCTATTCTCGCCGCTGATGCTGCTATCGATATGCAGGATGGTCACCATTGCCTCCTAAGTATGGATTTGTTACTGAGGCACCCTAAATAACCACCATAGAATCACCTGCAAGAACGCACTTTTTTGTGACGAACGAACAAGTTTGTGACGCGGGAACAGCGAGGTAACCAGGCGATGAAAGACCCAACCAATCCCGTTTGCCGGACGATCAGCACCTTGCTGTCGCGGATTGGGGACAAGTGGACCGTGCTTGTCGTGCAGACGCTCGGCGACGGCCCCAAGCGCTTCAATCAGCTCCGGCGGGAGATCCCGAGCGTGTCTCAGCGCATGCTGACGCTTACGTTGCGCAACCTTGAGCGCGACGGTCTGGTCAGCCGCACCGTAACGCCCACCATCCCTCCGCGCGTCGATTATGAGCTGACGGAGCTCGGTCAGTCGCTGCAAAAGCCGATCTGCGGGCTGGCGACGTGGGCCTTGGATAATGTCGAGGCGATCCATGGCGCCCAGGCGCGGTTCGATGCGGAGCAGGACGCGAAAGCGGAGGCGGCTTAGTCATGCCTTCCACGCAAGTTTTACCGGGCGGTGTGGTCCACGATTTGCCGAGCGACTTCGGGACCGCAATCAGGGGCGATCCGGCCGCCCTCGCGACCTGGCGGGCCATCACTCCGCTGGCTCGCAATGAATGGATCTGCTGGGTCGAGGATGCGAAGAAAGCGGAGACGCGGGAGAAGCGCATCAATTGGGGCCGCGAGAACCTAAGCGAGGGCAAGCGTCGTCCCTGCTGTTGGCCCGGTTGCAAGCATCGGTGAGCTTGCCTGACTGACGTGTCGCTTTTCGAGGCCGTTCCGCTGGTCTAGGCCGCAGGAATGCTAAAGCCCGTCGCCACCGACATCGAAACACTGAAAACCTTGGAGGAGCGCCTGCGCTGGCTGTCCGCGTGGACGATCCATCATGCCAATCACATCCGCGAAAGCGACGACGGACTTAAGGTCGGAGGTCACCAGGCGAGCTGCGCGTCGATGACGGCGATCATGGCGGCACTCTATTTCCATGCTTTGGGCGAGAATGATCGCGTCGCGGTGAAACCGCACGCCGGGCCCGTGCTGCATGCGATCCATTATCTGCTCGGCAGCCAGAGCCGGGAAGCGCTCGAGAACTTCCGCGGTTTCGGCGGCGCCCAGAGCTACCCGAGCCGGACCAAGGACAAGATCCCGGTCGATTTCTCCACCGGCTCTGTGGGCCTTGGCGTTGCGATCACCCTCTTCGCAAGCCTGGTGCAGGATTATCTCACTGCCCATGCTCGAATGACGGATTCCGAACGCGGCCGCTTCGTTGCTTTGATCGGCGATGCCGAGCTGGACGAAGGCAATATCTACGAGGCGCTAATCGAGGGCGCCAAGCACGATGTCCGCAACCTGTGGTGGATCATCGATTACAATCGGCAGAGCCTCGACGCGACCAGCGCCGACCGTATGTTCGAGCGGTTCGACGAGATCTTTCGCAGCTGCGGCTGGCGCGTGGTCGAACTGCGCTGCGGCAAGAAGTTGAACGCAGCGCTCGACGCGAACCCGAAGCTCAAGGGCTGGTTCGAGAAGCTTCCCAACGCCGAGCTGTCCGCGCTCCACTATCAGGGCGGTGCAGCGTGGCGGAAACGCATCGAGGCCGAGGTCGGCAAGCCGGCGGCAGCTTTCCTCAAGGGCAGAGACGATGCGACCTTGGCCAGCCTGTTCACCGACCTCGGCGGCCATTGCATGGAATCGCTGGTCGAGGCGTTCGACGCCGCCCAGGACGACGTCCCGACCCTGTTCATCGCCTGGACGATCAAAGGCTTCGGCCTCCCCTTCGCGGGTCACAAGGACAATCACGCCGGTCTGATGAACCCCACGCAGATGACGGCCTGGCGCGAGGCGATGGGCGTCGCGGAAGGCCAGGAATGGGAAAAGCTCGCGAGCGTCGGCGACAATGCTCGGCCCGCGGTCGAGGCTTTGATCGAAAGATCGCGTATCGCACGCGGGAAACGTAGCCGCGCCTTCGGGAACATGACCGTGCCGGCGATTGCTGCGCCAAGCGGCGACGAGCAGTCCACCCAGGCCGCTTTCGGGCGCATCCTGCTCGAATTGTCGAAAGCCGGAGGCGATCTCGCCGACCGCATCGTCACCACCTCGCCCGACGTCACCGTGTCCACGAACCTGGGCGCCTGGGTGAACCAGCGCGGACTCTTCCGACGCAACGGGATCGCTGATACTTTCGCTAGAGAAAAGATTGCATCTGCACAAAAATGGTCGTTCACAAACAATGGCCAGCATATCGAGCTGGGTATCGCGGAATCCAATCTTTTCCTGATGTTGGCGGCCGCCGGCCTGTCCGGTGATTTGTTCGGCGAGCGGCTATTCCCGATCGGCACCCTCTACGATCCTTTCATCGCCCGAGGCCTCGATGCGCTGAACTACGCCTGCTACCAGGACGCGCGCTTCCTGCTTGTCGCGACGCCGAGCGGGATCACGCTCGGGCCGGAAGGTGGCGCGCATCAGTCGATCAACCCGCCGCTGATCGCGCTCGGACAGCCCGGCCTGCGACATTACGAGCCGGCCTACGCCGATGAGCTCGCGGCGATGATAGAGGAAGCGTTTCGGCTGATCGACGATCCGGCCGGCGAAAGCACTTACCTGCGTTTATCGACGCGAAGCATCATCCAGGAATCGCGAGAGGACGATGGCTGGCGCGACGGCGCGCTTTCGGGCGGATATTGGCTGCGCGAGCCTGGCTACGGATCGGAGGCGGCAATCGTCGCCATGGGCGCCGTGATGCCGGAAGCGCTGGCGGCGTGGGACGAGCTTCGCGAGGACATCCCGGGCCTTGGCCTGCTCGCCGTCACTTCTCCCGACTTGCTCCATCGTGGGTGGACGGAGGCGCAGGCTGCGCGCTGGGCTGGCAGGCGCGAACCGAGCCATGTGGAACAGCTTCTTTCACGACTGGGCCACAATTCCGGGCTGGTGACGATCGCAGACGCCGCGCCGGCAAGCCTTTCCTGGCTCGGCGGGGTTCTCGGACAGCGCGTGGCGCCGCTAGGTGTCGATCGTTTCGGCCAGACGGGCAGCCTTGCGGACCTCTATGCCGCCTATCGGCTCGACGGCTCGGCGATCACCGAGGCCGTTGCCGAGTTGCTATTGCCTGCCTAGGAAGCGGCGATGGCCGGGCGTTATTTCGACGAGTGGCAGGTCGGCGACCGTATCGCGCATGCGATCACGAGGACTGTGACCGAAGCCGACAACCTCCTCATATCGACGCTCACTCACAATCCGCAGCCAATGCATATCGACCGCGAATATGCGGCGAAGTCAGAGTTCGGGCAGCCGATCGTCAACTCCATCTTCACCTTCGGGCTGATGATCGGCGTCAGCGTCGAGGACACGACGCTCGGCACGCTTGTCGCCAATCTCGGCTACGACCAGCTCAAGTTCCCGGCTCCGGTCTTCATCGGCGACACGCTTCGCAGCGAGACGGAATGCCTGTCCCTGCGGGATAGCAAGTCGCGGCCGACCGCGGGGATCGTGACCTGGGCCCATCGCAGCTTCAACCAGCGCGACGAGCTCGTGTGCGAGTGCACGCGCACGGCAATGCTGCTCAAGACGCCGTCATGACGCCGCGAAGCTGGCTGTTCGTCCCCGCGGACAGCGAAAAGAAGGTCTTGAAGGCGCTCGAAACCGATGCCGACGCGGTCATCTTCGATCTCGAGGACAGCGTGGTTCCGGACCGCAAGGCGGCCGCGCGCAAGATATTGAAGGAGCTGCCGAAGCGCTCCAACGGGCCGCAATGGTGGGTCCGCGTAAATCCGCTGGGAAGCGAGTTCCATAAGGACGACCTCAGCCTGCTCCGTAGCGCCTACGTCCACGGTATCGTGCTTCCCAAGGCCGAGAGCGGCGCCGACGTCATCCAGCTTGCGCATCGCACGGGGAACGTCCCGATCCACGCGATAGTAACGGAGACAGCGGCCAGCCTGTTCGGCCTGATGACCTACCTGAACCCGGGATCGCCGCTGGTTGCGATGAGCTGGGGGGCCGAGGACCTGTCGGCGGCATTGGGCGCCGCATCGAAATATGACGCGGACGGTGGGCTGAGCTTCACCTACAAGATGGCGCGCTCGCTGTGCCTTGCCGGGGCCGTCGCCGCTGGTGTCCAGCCGGTTGACGGCGTCTATGCCGATTTTCGTGACGCGGATGGGCTGCGCGCAGAGGCGGAGGCAGCCGCGCGCGAAGGCTTCACCGGGAAGCTTGCCATCCATCCCGCCCAGGTTCCGATCATCAACGCGGCATTCACGCCCTCGGCCGAAGACCTGAAGCACGCTGCGGAAATTGTCGCCGCGTTCGAAGCACATCCCAACGCAGGCGTCCTGTCCGTGGGCGGCCGAATGGTCGACCGGCCGCATCTCCTGCAAGCCCGGCGCGTACTGGATCGATCAAGGTAGGAGAGTCCGATGGCCACGACCGCAGCCCGCTCCGTCATCGACATGAGCCGCGGCCTATGAGTGAGACGGTCCATCGGGTTCCCGACGGATTTGGTGCGCGGATCGGACCGCGCGAGCTCGCCGAGCTCAACGCCCTCGCTGATGCCCAGCCGGACCGCTTCTGGCTGGACCAGGCGAAGCGGCTGACATGGAACAAGTCCCCAACGGAGGCGGGGGACTGGTCCTTCGACGAAGACACGTTCGGCATCCGCTGGTTCGCGGACGGCGAGCTCAACCTTTCGGTCAATTGCCTGGACCGTCACCTGCCGGCGCATGGCGACCGCGTGGCGCTGATCTTCGAAGCCGACGAGCCGGGACAAGGACGATCGATGACCTACCGGGAGCTCTATGAAGAGACCTGCCGGTTCGCGAACTTGCTGAAGCAGCGAGGTGTCAAGCGCGGCGACCGCGTGATGATCTACATGCCGATGATCCCCGAAGCGGCGGCGGCGATGCTGGCTTGTGCACGCATCGGCGCGATACACTCGGTGGTGTTCGGCGGCTTTTCGCCGGAGAGCCTTGCCGGCCGCATAGACGATTGCGACGCCTGCGCGGTGATCACCGCCGACGAGGGCGTCCGCGGCAGCAAGTACATCCCCCTCAAGCGCAACGTCGACGCTGCGCTCGAGGAAGGTGACGTGCCCACGGTGATCGTCGTCAAGCGAACCGGCGCCGACGTTCCGATGAAGCGCGGCCGCGATATCTTCTATTCGGATTGGCGCGACGCGCTCGCCACCGAGTGCGAGCCCGAGGTCATGAATGCCGAGGACCCATTGTTCATCCTCTACACCTCGGGATCGACGGGCAAGCCCAAGGGCGTGGTCCACACCACCGGGGGCTACGCCGTTTGGGTCGCGACGACGTTCGACTGGGTGTTCGATTATCGTTCAGAGGATATCTTCTGGTGCACCGCCGACATCGGCTGGGTGACCGGTCACAGCTACGTGGTCTACGGCCCGCTGTTGAACCGTGCGACGAGCGTGATGTTCGACGGCGTTCCCAATTACCCGGACTTCGGACGTTTCTGGGAAACCGTGGACCGCCTAGGCGTGACGATCTTCTACACTGCGCCCACCGCAATCCGGGCTCTCGAGCGAGAGGGCGACGACTGGGTCACCAGATACTCGCGTAGGTCGCTGCGCCTGCTCGGCACCGTCGGAGAGCCGATCAATCCCGATGCCTGGGAATGGTATTACCGCGTCGTCGGGGATAGTCGCTGTCCGGTCGTCGACACATGGTGGCAGACCGAGACCGGCGGCATCCTGATCTCGCCTTTCCCGGGCGCGACGGACATGAAGCCCGGCTCCGCGACCAAGCCGCTGCCGGGAATCAAGCCGCTTCTGGTCGATGCCCAGCACAATGTGCTGGAGGGCGCGACGAGCGGAAATCTATGCATTGCCAGCTCATGGCCGGGACAGATGCGCACCGTCTGGCAGGATCACGGCCGCTTCTTCGAGACCTACTTCAAGGCCTACCCGGGACTCTACTTTACCGGGGACGGCTGCCGGCGCGACGAGGACGGCTATTATTGGATCACCGGCCGGGTGGACGACGTCATCAATGTTTCGGGGCACAGGATCGGAAGCGCGGAGGTCGAAAGCTCGCTGGTGTCGCATCGCAAGGTCGCCGAGGCGGCCGTCGTCGGCTACCCGCACGACATCAAGGGCCAGGCCATCTACGCGTACGTGACCTTGAACGCCGGTGAAGAAGGCGATGAGGACCTCCGCAAGGAACTGATCCAGGAAGTTCGCCACGATATCGGCGCTTTCTCCGCGCCTGAGAAAATCCATTTCACACCCGCGCTACCGAAGACGCGCTCGGGCAAGATAATGCGTCGGATCCTCCGCAAGATCGCGGAAGGGGCCACGGACGGATTTGGGGACACGTCGACGCTGGCCGATCCCACTGTCGTGGATGCACTGCTGGCGGGGCGCCAATGACAGCGCTGGCGATGCTGGCTGCGGCAGCCACCACCACCTTCAATCCCGTAGAATTCTTCCAGGGCCAGACCCACGGCGACGGCACGCTGAAGATCATCTTCCAGTCACCGAAACGCATGTCGGTCGACAGTCAGGGCAGCATGGAAAAAGACGGCTCGCTCGTCCTGAAACAGACAATCCATGAACCGCAGAAGCCGCCGAGGACGCGCTACTGGCGGCTGCGTCAGACTGGCCCGAACCGCTTCGAGGGAACCCTGACCGATGCTGCAAGCGCCGTGCGGGTGGACGTCGTCAGGGAACGAGTACGCATCCGCTACAAGGGCAAGGACAATCTCGACTTCGATCAGTGGCTTGCAGCACGAGGCCCGAAGGAGGTTACGAACACGATGCGCGTGAAGCGCTTCGGCATCACCGTCGCCCATTTCGACGAGGTCATTCGCAAGCTGGACTGATGTCGCGGCGATGCTATCCCTCCGTCCAAGGGGGAGCATTAGGAAGCATGGCGAGCATCGCGGAAACGCACCACCATTCACCCTGGTCGATGAAGCGCGTGATTGTCGCGTCGTCGGCCGGAACGGCGTTCGAATGGTACGATTTCTTCATTTTCGGCAGCCTCGCGCCGGTCATATCCAAAGTCTTCTTCGCCGGGCTCGACCCTACCCCGGCGCTGATTGCGGCCCTCGCATTGTTCGCGGCCGGATTCGCCTTCCGCCCGCTCGGAGCCCTCATCTTCGGCGTCGTCGGCGACCGGCTCGGCCGCAAGGGCGCATTCCTGATTACCGTAAGCCTGATGGGCGCAGCGACGTTCCTGATCGGCCTGCTCCCGACCTACGTGCAGGCCGGGGCGCTCGGCCCGACGCTGCTGATTCTGCTTCGAATCCTGCAGGGTGTCGCCCTCGGCGGCGAATATGGCGGTGCAGCCATCTACGTCGCGGAGCATGCCCCCAACGCCAGCCGAGGCAGCGCCACGGGATGGATCCAGTCTTCGGCCTCGTTCGGACTCCTCGCCGCCCTCCTGGTCATCGTCGGGACGCGGACCGCAATTGGCGAGGACGCCTTCCTTGCCTGGGGCTGGCGCGTGCCGTTCCTGGTCTCCGCCTTGCTCCTCGCGGTTTCGGTCTGGATGCGCGCCAAGCTCGCCGAGAGCCCGCACTTCGCCAAGCTGCGCGAAGAGGGCGAGGTCGCCAAGGCTCCGCTTGCCGAAGCGTTCGGCAATTCGCGCAACGTGAAACGCGTGCTGATCGCATTCTTCGGGATCATGTGCGCGCAAGGGGCGGTCTGGTACTTCACCTTCTTCTACATGCAGGTCTTCCTGGAACGTTCGCTCGGCCTTCCCAGCCAGACCAAGGATTTCCTGCTGATTGTCATGACCTTGGTCAGCGCGCCGCTTTACGTGTTCTTCGGCTGGCTTTCCGATCGGATGGGCCGGAAGCCCGTCATGCTCGGCGGAATGCTGCTGGCGCTGGCTCTCTATTTCCCTGCCTCGCACTGGATCGCGAACGCCGCGAACCCGGACCTGATCGCCGCACAGCATGCAACACCGATAGTCGTCGAAACCGATCCGGCGACCTGCTCGGTCCAGTTCGATCCGGTGGGCACTGCGAAGTTCGTCAGCGCCTGCGACATCTCCAAGAGCATCCTCGTCACCAGGGGCATTTCGTTCGGCACGCAGCCGAGCGCCGACGGCCTCACGCGCGTGGTCGTGGGAACCGAAGCAGTTCCGATTCAGGGTGGCGAGGGTCTCGCCGGCCCCGACCTCAAAGCTCTGAAGACGAAGACGGGCGATGCGATCGCCGCGGAGCTCGAAGCCGCGGGCTACCCTAAGACTGCCGACCCGGCGAAGGCGAACATGACCCTGCTGGTCATTGTGCTCCTGCTGTTCGTCGTTGCCTCAACCGCGCTCTACGGGCCACAGGCGGCGGCGCTGGTGGAGATGTTCCCGACAAGAGTCCGCTACACCGCCATGTCCTTCCCCTACCATGTCGGCACCGGATGGGTCGGAGGCTTCCTGCCCGTCACCAGCTTCGCGCTCGTGGCGATCACCGGGAATATCTACGAGGGGCTTTGGTACGCCGTCGTCTTCACTGCGATCTCCGTAGTGGTCTCATTCCTGTTCCTGAAGGAAACCGCCGGGCGCAGGCTCGAAGAGGTTTAGCCTAGGGCGCCCAGTGGATGTCGATCGGCTGGTCCACTTCGGCGAGGACGCGGCCGATCGGAAGCTTTGAGCTGTGCCCGTCGGCGATTGCTCCTTCCAGAAGCTCCCGCTTGTCCTGGCCGGTCAGGGTGATCAGGATCGTTCGTGCCGACAGGATCGCTGCCCGCGTCAGCGTGACGCGAGCGACGGCCGCATCCTCCGGCATCGGGTCGGGCATGACCCCGACGGCGCGCCTCGCCTTGGGCGCATCGAGGGCGGCCTGCAGGTCCGGCCCGGAGAAGATCGACGCAGTATGTCCATCTTCGCCCATGCCGAGCCAAACGAGGTCGGGCGGCCACGGGAGGTCCTGGAGCCGCGCGTCGGCCGCATTGCCTGCAAGGCGATAGTCCTCAGCGGCGCCGCTGACGATCGGCATCACCCGCGCGCCGGCCGGAAGGAAGGCCTTCGCGATCCCCTTCGCGTTCGACTGATCGTTATCGACAGGAACGAGCCGATCGTCGGTCGGGATGATCGTCACCCGCTTCCACGGCAACTTTTGCTTGGCCAGCTTGGGGAAGATAGCCGCCGCATCGCCGCCTGGCACCGCGATCAGCGACGCGTTGCGTGCATCAACCGCGCTTTCGATGATGAAGCCGACATCCCCGGCCACGGCATCGGCCAGCTCGTCGACCGAGTCATATTCCCACCATTCGGCTTCGATCATGTGCTTCCTTCTGTCTTAGCGCGGGGCCGGCTGGGCGTACCCGAACCAGCCTGCAACCGGTTGGCCTGCGCGATTCAACGCTGGACGGAACCGCAGCCGGTCGTGCGCCAAATTGCAAAGGGCCGAATCGATTGCGGCGACGCCGGTGCCCCGGTCGACGGTGCACTCGCTCACATAACCTCGCGCGTCTACCCGTAAGCGCAAGAAAACCGTCGCCCGGGAGGGCCACTGGTCCAGCAGGTCCCGCGGAATGTCGCGTCCGCGGAGTACCGGGGTGACGAGATGCGGCGGTTCCGCGACTCCTCCATCTCCTCCGCCGCCGCTCCCGCTTCCACCGAGACCGCTTCCCGTACCGGTGCCAACTCCGCCGGCGCCGGTTCCTGGCCCGCGCACGTCGGAGGCGCCCTGCGTCGGCTGCGTTCCCTGCCGCGGCGTTTCGGACGTGGCGATCTTCTGAACCGGGGGCGTCTCAATCTTCGGCTTTGGAGCGACCACCGCCGTCGCCTGGCTCCTGATGTTCTCGGGCGACGAACCGCCCTCCTCCTCTTTGGGCCTGGTTTGCTGCTCCTGCGGCGGCGGCGGCGGCTCTGGCGGGGGCGGGACTTCGTTCACGTCGAACACGCGCATCACGCTTTGCGGGTCTGTCAGATCGACGCGGCCGGACAGGTGGAGGAAGGCGAAGAGCAGCGCCGCGTGGATCGCGACCACGCCAGCGATGGCGCCTCCCCTATCTCTGGGCTTCAGGTCGGACCGGTACATGCTGCGGATGAACGCCGTTTCGGCTGCAGCGGTTGCGGCTCCGTATCAAATGAAAAGCGCCGGGTGCGGTTTACGCGCGTCCGGCGCTTCAGGGTCGGGATGTCTAGCGGCTGGCGCTTGCTGCCTTGCGTCCGCCGCCGTGGCTGGCCTTGCCGCCCTTGCTCGCGATCTCCCGCTGCTTCGCGGGATCCATCGCAGCGAAGCCGCGCTTGGATCCACCAGATGTCGTCGTCGGCATGCTCTTCCTCCCTTGTGAATTGCGCATCCGTAACGCCCGCATTCCAAGCGCGTTCACAATGCTGATGGAGGTTAGGAAACGGCCGTAACCTTTGTTGTTGGACCGGCTTCAGCCTTGCTCGGGCGGATGCTGTCCGGCTCGCTGAGGCAGGAACATGATTAGCGCCACGATCACGATCACGAGTGCGGCGGTTGCCAGCGGGCGGCTCAGCTCGAGGCCACCCTTCGCAACAGGCTTGTCGAGAAAATCTCCGACTGTCGCTCCGAGGGGCCGGGTCAGAATGAAGGCTGCCCAGAACAACAGGACATGGCTCACCCGCGTGCCGAGATAGAGCCCGGCGAGCAGCGCGAGTGCGGCACCGAACAGCAGCGCGCCGCCTGAATATCCCAGGCCTGAATCAGCCACCCAATCCCCCAGCGCTGTGCCAAGTGTCTGCGAGAAGGTAATGGTCACCCAATAGAAGGCTTCGGACTTGGATGTGACGATACTGCTCACGTCGACGGTTCCAAGCGTCTTGTGCCAGGCGAACAGCGAGAAAAGCACGCAGGCGAGCAGAAGGAGCGATCCTCCCGGATAGCCGATGCCGAGCGAGCGCGTGCAGAAGTCCGCAAGCGTCGTCCCGCATGTCGTCGAAGCAACGATGGTTGCCCAGTAAAGCCAGGGATTGAACTGCCGGGCGCGGATTTGCGCCCACACGAGGATCACAAGTGCGACGCCGAAGATTGCGGTGCCGACCAGATAGCCGTTCAGCCCGCCGGCACCCGCTTCCGGGGTCGTCTCCCCGAGCCAGGTCATGCTGACCGTATCTCCGCCGGTTTCGCCCAATGTCGTCGCGAGGATCTTGATGATCCAGAAGCCGAGCGTGACCGCGGGCACCTTCGCGAACGCTTCTATTCTTTCGTCGGTCGTCATCGTAGACTTAGGCCTATCCACGCGGTGCGCGGCGAAAGATGCCCGGACCTCGCCGAGCGTGACGTTGGCGATTGCATTGCGGAGACGATTGGCGAAGCCGGTAAGCGATCGTCGAAACGCGCTCCGCACACAATCGGCACCGCCTTCGATTCCGGCGACCCCTCCGGACCCAGGGCCACGACAATTTCTCGGTCGGGTCCCGCTTCGCCATGCCATCTCATGTGCACGAGGCGGCGTCAGGGGTCCAGATACCCATGTTGGTCCCAATTCAGGACGTCGGTGATTTTCCTCAATGTTTAACGGCGGTTAATTCTCCTTGATGACATCGAGTTAAGCTGCTCTAAACCGGGGATTCTTCGCGGGGTCCGCGAGTCGAATCGAGGGGAAGGGGGCGCCCCACATGGGTCGTTGGAGTAACGCGTACACACTCTCGGGCGGGCATCGTGCGCGCTCGATTTCAACATTCGCAGCGTCTGTGTTGTTCATTCCGTCGGCCGTGGCCGCGCAGACGGCTGGCCCGCTGTTGCCGCCGACCCGCGAAGAAGTAACCCGACAGGAAACGCCTCCCCCACCCGTTCGCCGCCCGCGTATCGACGTGGAAGGCGCGGTCGAGCGGACGCCGTGCGCGCTCGACAATCCCGATTTCCGCGACATCCGCGTGACCCTGCGCGACGTGCAATTCGATGGGCTTCAGGGACTAACGCCGGAGCAGCTCGCGCCCTCCTACGCGCAATATGTTGGCACCGACCAGCCGATCTCGGTCGTCTGCGACGTGCGCGACCGCGCTGCAGCTCTCCTCCGCGACGCCGGCTACATCGCCGCTGTCCAGGTCCCGGAGCAGCGCATCGCTGACGGCGTAGTGCACTTTCGGGTCCTGATGGCCAAGCTCACCCAGGTTCGCGTGCGCGGCGACGCCGCCGGCGCCGAAAAGGTCATCGCGGGCTATCTCGACCAATTGACCGAGCAGCCGGTGTTCAACCGGTTCGAAGCCGAGCGCTACCTGCTGCTCGCCAGCGATATCCCCGGCTACAGCACGCGGATGACCTTGCGTCCGGCCGGAACGGCGCCGGGAGAAGTCGTGGGCGACGTCACCGTCCAGCACATCGGCGCCTATGCAGACCTCAACGTCCAGAACATGGGGTCGGAAGACCTGGGCCGCTGGGGCGGGCTCGTGCGCGGCCAGCTCTTCGGCCTCACAGGTTTGGGCGATCGGACGACGCTGTCCGTCTTCACGACCGCCGATTTCGAAGAGCAGCAGACCGTCCAGCTCGGCCATGATTTTCGGGTTGGGCCGGAGGGCCTGACCGTTTCCGGCAACTTCACCTATGCCTGGGCGCGGCCCGGCATCGAGGATGCTGACGTTGAGGCGCGCACTCTGCTCAGCACGCTCGAGGTCGGCTATCCGTTCGTACGTCGCCAGGCGCGCACGTTGCGCGGCTCGGCCGGTTTCGATTTCGTCAACCAGGACGTCGACCTCGACAATATCGACCTGACCCGCGACCGGCTCCGGGTCGGCTTCGCACGCCTCGGTTGGGATGCGGTTAGCACGAATTTCGGCAACGGCCGTTCGCTTGCCGAGCCGCTGTGGCGGGCCACGGCTTTGCTGGAGCTTCGCAAGGGGCTCGACATTTTCGATGCAAGCGATCCCTGCGGCCCGAACGGCGCCGATTGCCTTGGCCCCAACGACGTTCCGCCCAGCCGCATCGAGGGACGCGCGACGGCGGGAGTTGTTCGGCTGGTGTCGTACGGCGAGGTGCGTCCCGTTCCGCGGCTGACCCTCGCTCTCGGAGCCCGGGCGCAATATGCGTGGAAGCCGCTTCTGAGCTTCGAGGAATTCTCGGCCGGCAATTACACCGTTGGGCGCGGCTACGATCCCGGTGCCCTGCTCGGCGACCGCGGTTACGGCCTGCAGAGCGAGATCCGGTTTGGCAGCCGCGTCCCGCGCACCGCCAAAAGCGCTGCGATCGAAGCCTATGCATTTTGGGACCACGCGCGCGTCAAGAATCTCGACCACCTGGTCGAGCTCGACGTCTCCAACCATCTGAATTCCGTGGGCGCCGGCGCGCGCGTCAGCTTCGACCGCTTCGCGCTCGATACCGCGCTTGCGATCCCCCTCACCCATGTCGGCCTCCTCGACGAAAAGCCGGATCCGCGGCTGCTCGTCTCCCTTTCAACCCGCCTGTGGCCATGGAGCTACAAATGACCCGATCAGTAGTTATCGCGTCTTCGCGTAATCTCACCTCCAACCGTCGGACGCTGATGCTGTCCTGCGCTGCAGCAGCCGTCGCTGCAGGTGCGCTCCACCCACAGAGGGCGGAGGCACAAGCCTTCAACGGCTCGATTTCGTCGAGCCTCAATGCATCGCAGACCGCGACTGGTACCGGCACGGAGACGATCACCGTCACGGGCTCGAAGGCCGTGATCAACTGGTCTCCCGATCTTAGCGGTACCGGCACGATCGACTTCCTGCCTAATGGCAACGTCGCAACGTTCCAGGGCGCGACGGGCGTTTCGGACTATACCGTCCTCAATCGCGTGGTCCCCGACGCAAGCCGTGCGATCGGCCTGAACGGAACCGTTCTTTCGAAGGTCGACGGCGGAGCGACCGGCGGCAAGGTCTGGTTCTACAGCCCGAACGGCATCGTCGTGGGCTCGACCGCCGTGTTCGACGTCGGCGGCCTCCTGCTGACCACGGCTGACATCCCCGACACGACGGATGACGGCTTCTCCGACTTCAGCGCCGACAACACCAGCTTCTCCTTCAGCACGAGTTCCGCGCTTTCCGGCACGAAGATCCAGATCGACCCCGGCGCGAAGATCAACGCGCTCCAGCCGAATAGCTATGTCGCCATGATCGCGCCGCGCGTTGAGCAGGGCGGCGACGTCGTCGTCCGCGGAAGCGCAGCCTACGTGGCCGCAACCAGCCTCACGATGAGCATGAACCAGGGCCTGTTCGACATCCAGGTCGATCTCGGCACGGGCGGCACGGACGACGCTCAAGGCGTGGTCCACACGGGCACAACATATTGGCCGGTCGATGCGACCGGGACGCCACGCGTCTACATGGTCGCCGTTCCTCAGGCTCAGGCACTAAACATGTTGCTTGGCGGGAATGTCGGTTTCGCCGACGCTGGCGCAGCGTCATTCGACAATGGCGTGATCGTCCTTTCCGCGGGCGGGAGCGTGAAAGAAATCGGTCAGTCGTTCCGCAGTTACAGCGCTCTCTCGGGCACGGACGCCGACCTCACGATCGATCCCGGCAATTACAATGGCCATGTCGAGGCGGTCGCCAATGGCGACATTTCGGTGCTTGCCGACAGCGGCTCGATCGCATTCGGTGGCGACGTCATCCTCCGCAGCCAGAACGCGGGCGCCAACGGCAACATCACAATGAGCGCGAGCGGTGGCAACGCCCTTGCGATTGCCGGCGACCTCACCGCCTCGACGTTCAATTCCACCTTCCTGTCGCTGGTCGATATCAGTGCGGACGGAAGCGATCTGTCCGTTGGCGGGAACCTCATGATAACCGCGGCACCAGCCCAGGACGGCAGCGCCTCGGATGTCGACATCGCCGCGCGCAACAGCGGCACTTTCAGCGTGCTCGGCGACACGCAGATCTACGCCAACATCGGCGCGTCCGTCTCCCCGGACAGCGACATCGAAGGCCGCGACAATTTCGGCGGCGACGTCGACATCACAGCCAATAGCAACGGCCAGATCAGCCTCAACGCCCTGACGGTCGACGTCAGCGCCAATGGCGAAAAGGCGCTCGGCAGCCAGACCAACAATGGCGGCGACGGCATCGGTGGCAACGTCTCGATCTCCGCCAATGGCGGCGGCTCTATCGACATCAACGGCAATCTTACGGCCACCAGCGACGGAATCGGCGGCGATGTCGAAGGAGTCGACGGAATCAATCCGGCGGTCGGCGGAAACGGTCGCGGCGGAGACATTCACATCACGTCGCAGGATGGCGACATCACCGTGCACGGCGCCACTCTGCTCAAGGCCATCGGCGTAGGCGGCAGCTACACCGGCGCCCTGCCCTTCCCCGGGGACGTCACCGGAGGCTTCGGCTTGGGCGGCAATCCCAGCGTCTTCCTTAGTGGGAACGGAACGATCACGTTCCAGGGCGCGGTGGCCCTTACCGCGAACGGAACCGGCGGCGACGCCGTCACCGGCGGCGCGGGCGAAGGCGGCATCGCCGGCTTCACCGCGATCGACGGAACCCTGGACATCGGCCCGTCGGTGACCATCGACGTCGTCGGCACCGGCGGCGACGCCAATGTCGCGTTCGGCGGCACCGGCGGTCGCGGGGATGGCGGAACTGGCTATGTCGAGGCGCGAGCCACGCTCGCCGATTCCACCGACATCATCGTTCTCGCGACCTCGGTCATCAACGGCGGCAATGTCACCATCGACGCCGGAGGCATCGGCGGTGTCGGCGGCACAAGCAATGGCGACAGTGCCCCCGGCGGAACCGGCGGCATCGGCGCGGGCGGCCTCTACACTGGCGAACTCGGCACCGGCGGCGCATTTGCGGCATCGGAAAACGGGTCTGAGATCCATCTCGGCAACGTCACGCTGAAGGCACAGGGCACCGGAGGTGCCGGCGGAGCAGGTTCAGGCCTGCAGAGCGGCGGCGTCGGCGGCGCGGCCATCGGCGGTTCGGCGGGAGCCGGCGTTTACGGCCCCCAGGGAACGGCGAGCGTCGCAACCTATGGCGCCGTGACAATGGACGTAACGGCGCAAGGCGGCGCTGGCGGCACCGGAGGCGCCGGGCAAGGCAACGGCGGCGCGGCGACGGGCGGCGGCTATGACGATCCGCAGACACCCGGCAACGACAATTGGGGCGGCGCACGCATCGACACATTCGGCGATGTCACGATGAATAGCGCAATGCTTGTCGCGCAGGCGATCGGCGGTCAGGGTGCTATCGGCGGCGATTCGTTTGGCGGCAGCGTACAGGTTGTGTCGTGGGCCGATTCAAGCAGCGACCTCACGATCAACGGCAATCTAGACCTCGTCAGCTACTCGCAAGGCGGCGGAGGTGCAGTCGGCGGCAATGCGGTTGGCGGTTACGCCGGCTTTGGCTCGCTTGAGTCAGTGGCCTCGCTCGATCCCGCAAGCGTCAACGTGACCGGGTGGGTGACGATGAACGTCGTCGGCCAGGGCGGCACGGGTAGCACCGGCGGTTCAGGAAAAGGTGGAATCGCGGAAATCCTGATCGACGCGGCTTCAATGAGCGTCGGAGGCCTGACTGCCCTTGCTAATGGAAGCGGTGGCGGTGCTACCGGGACTGGTGGCACCGGCACGGGCGGCCTGGCGACCTTCACGATCACCGCTGACGGCGGCTCGTTCGCCAGCGGTGGCGACGTATCGCTGGTGGCTCGCGGTGTCGGGGGCGCAGGCCTGGCCAATGGCGCGGGAGTAGGCGGCGACGGCGGTGATGCCTTCGGCGGCACATCCACGTTCGATATTCTCTCGACGACCGCGACCGCCGATATCGGAGGAAACCTGTTCGTGCTCGCGCAAGGCAATGCCGGGGACGGCGGCCAGGGCTCGACCGATGGCGGCGCCGGCGGTGACGGCCAGGGCGGCAGCGGGTCGATGACGATCGACGGCGACGTCACCGTGGCCGTCGATGCAATCATCAACGTCAACAGCACGGGCGGCGCAGGCGGTGCCGGTGTCAACGGCAACGGAGGCGCTGGCGGCGCCGGGCTGGCAGCCAATTCCGATTCATTGACATTGAACGGGACGCTGCAGGCCAACGGCTATTTCGGGCTCGCGCGCGCCTTCGGAGGAGCCGGCGGTGACGGCGCCACGCTGGACGGAGCGGGCGGTGACGCGTTCGCGGGAACGTCGACCATGGACGTGGCCGGGCAATTCATCGCCACAGGCCAATTCAATACGCAAAGTGCCTATATCTTCGGCGCTTCCTCGACCGCGTTCGGCGGAGTTGGAAGCAGCGGCGGATCCGCTCAAGGCGGCTCGTCGACGCTCGATCTCAGCGGCAGTGCAAACGGCAACCTCAACGTCGTTGCCAGCGGCCTTGCCGGTGTCGGCAACGCAGGTGCCGGCGGAGATGGAACCGGCGGAAGCGCATCGGTAACCGTCTCGGGAACACTTACGGACGACGGGGGCTTCGGGATCGTCCACGCCAATGGCCTGGGCGGCGACGGCACGACGTCGGGCGGCAATGCCCAGGCGGGCTCGGCGAGCCTGACGATTCAGAGTGGCGGAACTGCAACCTTCGCGACTCCTGCCTCCAGCGAGGAAAATGCAGTGCGCGCTGACGCCACTGCCGGCAACGCGACGGCGGGCGCAGGCGGCTCGGCATCGGCCGTAGACAGCCTGGCGCAGGTCAACGTCGACGCCGGCGGCCAACTCAACGCCGCGAGACTGATCGTTTCTTCGACGAGCACGGGCGGCAACGGCTCCACGGACGGGGGCACAGCGACGGCCGGCGCGGCGGAAATCAACGTCGACGGCACTGCCGCGCTCGGCAACTCGAATGTCCTCGCGCAGGCTTTCGGCGGCACCGGCACGGCTGGCATTGGCGGTGACGCAACTGCCGGGGCCGCGGACCTGCGCGTAAGCGGTACGGCGACCGGCGGCAACGTTGTCGTTCGTGCGAATGCGGTAGGCGGCAACGGAGCGGCCAGCGGCGGAGCAGCCCAGGGCGGCGATGCGTTGCTTGACGTGACTGGCAGCGCAAGCTTGGCAGCCCTCACCGTCCACGGCTCTGCCCAAGGCGGAACGAGCACGGCGGGAACAGGCGGAATTGGTAACTCCGGAGACGCCACCGTTTCTGCGGACGGCGGGAATATCGCTGTGACCGGGCAGGCGCTTGTCCTGGCGAACGGAAATGGCGGAAGCGGTTTCACAGCCGGCGGCGACGGTTTCGGGGGCACAGCTGAAGCGACGGCCGACAATGGTGGCAGCATCAGCTTCGGTGGCGTCGATTCCACCATAAACGCCAGCGGCAACGGGGGCGACAGCTCGAACGGAACGGGCGGCAATGGCACGGGCGGCGATGGTTCGGCCAATGCTTTCAACGGCGGAACGCTTGCGGGCAACTTCGTCATTGGAGCTCAATCTTCTGGCGGCGATGGCATCCAGGGTGGAGATGCCCAGGGAGGACGCGCTTCCCTGGTAGCGAGCGGGACTGGCTCAACGTTGAATCTGGCCAGCACCTGGGTGAGCTCGCAGGCGATCGGAGGCAACGGCGCAAGCAGCGGCGGCGATGCGACCGGCGGCACCACGCAGTTGGTCGTAGAATTCGGCGCGAGTGCAGCCGTAAGCGGAACGACGCTCATCGACTCCCAGGCATGGGCCGGTGCGGCAAGCGCAGGGACTGGCGGCAACGCGACTGGCGGTGATCTGCTGGCAAGCATCGAAGCGGGCTCGACGGCCACGCTCGCTAACCTCGACGCAACCGCGGATGCTCACGCCGGCAGCGGCGTCGATGGCGGAAATGGCCAGGCGGGGATCGCCAATGTCCTCGTCGACGGCGGCAGCCTGACGCTCACCGGCAACAATAGCATTCATTCCATTGGGTATGGCGGCGACGCGACAACAGGGACCGGGGGCACCGGCACAGGCGGTGTTGGACCGGGGACTGCAGGCAATGAAGGCGGCGCACAGCTGCTCGCAATCAACGGCGGAACAGTCTCAGTCTCATCTCTCGACGTGAATGCCGATGGCTTCGGCGGCAATTCTACCGGCGGCCAAGGTGGCGATGGAGTCGCCGGGTTCGCGCTCACCGAGACGCATGGCAACTTCACCGGTACCGGCGAAATCTTCGTCAGCGCTGATGGTGAAGGCGGCGACGGCGCCAGCGGCGGAGGCGATGGGCTCGGCGGTGACGCAGCGGTTCGCCTGGCCGGTGCAAGCAATCTTTCAGGCGATGTTTCGATACGCGCCGCAGGCACCGGTGGCGCTTCGGCCAACGGCACGGGCGGCGATGGCACCGGAGGCTATGCGCGAACGACTGCTTTCAATGGCGCAACGGCAACGGTCCACAATCTGACCGTCGATTCCAGCGGAACCGGTGGGGACGGCTTCAATGGCGGTGATGGGACGGGCGGCCAGCTCGTCGGCAGCTCCGGCGGCTCGGTCGTACAGACGGCGGGTCCTGCCTCTTATGCGCTGACTGGACAGACGATCATCACTTCCAATGGCGCCGGTGGCAACGCCACGGGCGCGGGCGGCGTCGGCGGCAGCGGCCTCGGCGGAGCCATTGGCGTGAATGCGGTTTCGGGCCCGCTGACATTCGGCGCTGCCTCGATCGACGCGAATGGACTGGGGGGCGCGGGCTCAACCGCGGGCACCGGCACGGGCGGCGCCGTGCAGATCCAAGCCGATGCCGGCGCCATGAGCGGCGGGGCGGTAACGATCCATGCGAACGGCTCGACCGATGGCGGCGATGTTTCGCTATCTACAATAAATGCCGGAAGCATCACATTTGCCTCGCTGAATGCGACAGCCAACGGCGCCTCGGCGGACGCGGGCGACATCACCGTCGATGTCGATGCGACCAGCACGATGGCGCTCGGAAATGCTTCGTTCACTGCCAACGGCGCCAGCCCGCCGGGCAGCGGCGAAGACGGTATCGAGTTCGGTGTGCTCGGCACGCTCTCGGCAAGTCAGCTTCAGCTCACCTCCACCGATGACATCCTGTTCGAGCTGTTCTCGGGCGGCCAGATGACGGTTTCCGGCACGCTGCAAGCAGATTCATCGTCAGTCATTCGCCTGGTTGGAGACGGCAGCGCCGCACTCCTCCAGTCGAACACGCTGGACCTGGCCGGGGCCGACATCCAGTTCTCCGCCGACATCCAGGCTGCGGACATCTTGCTGACCCTGCCTGGCGATTATGCGGTCGGATCGCTTCCGGTGGCGGGCAACAGCCTGACGATCAACGCCGGCGGCGACATCAGCGCGCTCGAAAGCATCTTCTACGGCGCCGGGCTGGCGCTGAACGCCGCAGGCGATATCTCGATCGTCGACATATTGCTCTCCTCGGGCGATCTCAGTCTCGCCGCCAACTCGGGCAACATCACTGCCGGCAATCTGGACGCCGCAGGCGATGTAAGCGCCACTTCGGCCGGCTCCATGCAGCTCGGTAACGTTTCCGGGCAGGCAGTCGCACTCAATGCAGGCACGACGCTGGACGCGCTTCTGATTGACGGCACGACCGTCAGCGCTGCCGCCGGAGGTGCAATGCAAGTCGACGGCGTAAACGCCGCCGGCGCTGTCGCGCTTAACTCCGGCGCGGCGCTGAACGTTGGTGATGTCAGCGGCGGCGCGATCGCTCTCTCGTCGACGGATGCGAGTGTCACCACTGGCGATCTCAGCGGGTCCAGCGTTTCCGTGACGGCCGGAACCGACCTGTCGGTCGGCGATGTCGACGCCACGTCGACGGCGAGCTTCACGGCCGGCGGTCTCGCTGGCTTCTACGGCCTGGTCTCGGCCCCGACGATCAACGTGACTTCAGGCGACATCAATATCGCGGACGGTGCGAGCCTCGGCTCGTCGTTGACCAATGTTATCAACCTGCTCGCGGTTAGCGACAGCCCCGTAATCCTCGGCAGCGGCGGCAGCGTTGCGCCGGGCCAATATGTCCTCGACGAAGACGGCGACATCGTTGCGGACACGGTCAACTTCACCGCGCAATCCGCTGGCAATGGTGCCGCTCCGAACATACTCGTTCGCGACGCGACGATCGAAGGGAGCCAGACGGCGGGCGGCGGAGTGTCGACGGTGAACGTGTCCACCGGGAGCGACATCATCGTCGAAGGCGACGTCAGCTTCGTCAACGCATCCGCCACCGACGCGCTCAACCTGTCGGCCGGCGACGCGATCAAGGTCGTCACCGATACCGGCAGCATTTCGATGACCGATAGCGCCGGCGGCCTCTCGGGATCGCTCGGCCTCACCGCGCACGATGTCTGGGTCGCCGATCAGGCGCTGCTCAACCAGCTTAGCGCGAATCCCGACTTTGCCGGCTTCGAGGATGCGCTCGGGATCAACAACGGTCCAGTGAACCCTGACGGTTATGTTACCGCCGGCGGGATCACCGTCACGATGCTTGGCAGCAGCTTCCTGGTCCAGAACACCGGGACGACCGATGCTCCGGCCGGCCTGACCGTCGGCGACGGCGGTCTGCACATCGTCAACCTCGGCAGCGATCCCGCGACGGTGATCCTGTTTGGGCAGCAGAATAGCGGCGGCACCGTCACCAGCGGAGACGCTTTTTATGACAGCGTCGAATTCAGCGGCTCTGGCGGGTTCACCGGCAATTCCGCGGTCAATGGCTGCGACGTCGGCAACGGCTGCGCTCCCGACGTCCCGCCGGGCACCATCGGCGGCGCTGAATCGATCCTCGGCCCGGTCGGTCTCATGAATAGCCCGAGCGACTTGATCGCCGGCAACGACGACGACGAGATCTTCGGACCGGGCGGCGAGCAGCTGGCCGGAGAAGAGGGCGACGGCGACGAGGACGACGACCAAAGCGACGACAGCGAGTCCGGCGCCGACGCGTCGGTTGGAATCATCAACACCGGGCCGGTCTCGATCGACCAGCCGGTCGACGAGCCGGTCACGAGCGGCAGCGACGGCCCCGGCGGCTCGAATTAATCGGAGGCGGACATGCGCGTCACAGGCATTTCCATTGCAGTTGCGACCACGGTGTCCATTTTGGGCCTCGCGAACTCGGCGGGCTCCGCGCCCCTAAGCGTTCGCGACAGCTTCAGGATCGGTAACGCAGGGACTATCTTCTGTTCCGCCCAGAGCCTCGCGGCCGATCCGGGCCTCGCGAGCATGTTCGACACCGGATATTCCGTGACTTGTCGCGATGCTGCCGCGCCGGTCGGCAAGCTCTACAAGTTGCGCAGTTCGGCCGACCCTGCGGATAGGCTCGCAGCCGCCCGGGCTCAACAGGTGAGCTGCTCCGTGCCCCATGAGGGTCCCGTCACCGATCTCGGCAATGTCGAGATCATGGACTGCAAGCTCAAGGACGCGGACGTCGCCTATCGCGTCTACCGCTTGCAGAAGGGCAAGCTGACCTACGTGGCCGAGGGGCTGTCGGGTTACGACAGCGTCCTGCAGCTCGGCCTGCGCAATTTGGTCGCCGACCGCCAGATCCCTGGTGAGGTCTCAATTGCGACGACCGGACTTGGCGATCCTTCGGCCTTCGCACGCGTTCAGGCGGGCACGCTCGACGCGACCCGCGCGCTGAACGAAGCCTACCGCCGCAACAACGCCGGCAGCTATGCCGAGGCGGCGGAATTCTTCGCCGCGGTCACGTCTTCCGGCGACGCCCCGCTGAGCCGCGCCGAAGGCCTGGCAAACGAAGCCCTTCAGAAGTCGAACCTCGGGCGCTACGCCGAAGCTGACGCGTTGTTCGCCCGCGCGACGGAAAGCGTCGGCAACGACGCCATCGTGACGAGGCGCTTGCGCAATTATCGGGCAATGCATTTGCTCAACCAGGATCGCGCGAAAGACGCACTGGAGGTGCTCGACAAGCCTCTGCCCAAGGGTGCGGAGCTTGGCGGGGACGCAGCCGTGCGCTCGCTCGAGATCGACACTGCTACGGCAAAGCGGCTGAACGCAGACTCGAAAATCGGCAAGCAGCTCGGCGCCGCTTCGGACGAGCTGCTGCCGGAGGAGAAAGCGGAAATCCTCGACGGCCAGGCGCTCCAGCTGCGCGGCACGGCGCTTCGGCTCACCGGCAATGTCGCGGGCGCGACGAACGCGCTGCGCCAGGCCGACGCCAAGCTGCAGGGCGTGCGCGGCGGCAAGGTCGTCTCGATCCTGTGGATGCGCGCGCAGATCCTCGGCGACCTTGCGGCGATCGCGGAGGAATCCGGCAACGCGGCGGAAGCCGACCAACTTTATCGCCAGGGCATCGCGTTGATCGAAGCGACCTATCCCGGCTCTGCTGCGCTGCTCAATTCGAAGGCCAGGCTTGCAGGTTACCTGGCGCGCTCCGGGCAGCTCGCGACCGCTGAAACGATGTTCAGCGAGATCGTCCATTCGCAGCCGGACACAAGCAATCTTCCGCCGTCCTTCGCGAACGTGCTGCGGCCCTATGTCGACATCCTGCTCAAGAAGAACGATCCGGCGGCGACCGCCGAGATCTTCGCCACGACCCAGCTGATGGTTCGGCCGGGCCTGGCGCAGACTCAGGCGGTGCTCGCGCGCGAGCTTAGCGGCGGCACCAACGAGGCTTCGCGGCTCTTCCGTCAGTCGACCAATCTCACTCGGCAGATCGAGCGTGCTCGCGTCGAGCTCTCGCGGATCGAGGACATTGCGCAGCCCGCGCCGGAAGAGCTCGCAAAGGCCCGGGTGCTGAAGGCATCCATCGGCCAGGCGCAGAAGCAGCAGGTCGCGAGCCAGGCGGCGCTCGCAAGCTTCCCGCGCTATCGTGCGGTGGCCGGCGAAGTCATGCCGCTCGCCGACCTGCAGAAGACTCTTCGCCAGGGCGAGGCTTATTACCGTATGACCATCGTGGGTGACGCTGCCTACGCGGTGCTCGTCACGCCGGTCTCCGCCAAGGCGGTGAAGCTCGGCGTCACGGCCAAGCAGCTGGCGGAGCAGGTCAGCGCGCTTCGCGAGACCATCTCGACGGTCGAGAACGGGCAGCGCATGACCTATGCCTTCGACGTAGGCCTCTCCCACCAGCTTTACGGCGAGCTTTTCGGTCCGTTCAGCGGAGACGTTACGAACGTTAAGCATCTGATCTTCGAGCCCGACGGCGCCATGCTGCGCCTTCCGCCGAACCTGCTGGTCATGGACCAGGCTTCCGTCGATGCGTACCAGAAGCGCGCGGCGGCCGGCGGCGATGCGGAATTCGACTTCCGCGGCATCAACTGGTTCGGCCGCGACCGCGACATCAGCACCGCGGTTTCGCCTCGCGGTTTCGCGGAGTTGCGGAGCGCGCCTCCGGCCGCCGGCCCGAAGCTGTACCTCGGCCTCGGCGAAAACAGTAAGCCGTCGGCTACCACCGCAGTCCCGGCTGCCGCTGATCGCGACTGCGTGCTTCCGCTCTCGTCGTGGGGGATGCCGATCTCCGCGAAAGAGCTGCGCGTTGCCGGTGGCATCCTCTCCAATGTCGATCCCAACGGCGTGCAGATCGCGACGGGCGACCAGTTCACCGATACGGGCCTCGAGCAACGCTCGGACCTCAACCAGTATCGCGTGATCCATTTCGCGACCCACGGCGTGGTCACGGCGCGCGCCCCGAAATGCGCTGCACAGCCGGCGTTGCTGACGAGCTTCGGCGGTGAAGGTTCGGACGGTCTGCTGACCTTCCGCGAGATCTTCGACCTGAACCTCGACGCCGACCTGATCATCCTGTCGGCATGCGACACCGCCGGGACTGCCAGCGCGGCGGCCACGCAGGCGGTCGGCCTGGCGTCCGGAGGCGAGGTCGCTCTCGACGGTCTCGTCCGCGCATTCGTCGGGGCCGGCGGGCGCCTGATCGTCGCAAGCCATTGGCCCGTGCCGGACGACTTCGATGCGACCCAGCGGCTGATGACGGGGATGTTCTCCGCGCCGCCCGGGACGCCGACGGTCACCGCCCTGCGAATGTCACAGCGACAGTTGATGGACGACCCGAATACATCCCACCCCTTCTACTGGTCGGCGTTCGCGGCCGTTGGAGACGGGGAAATTCCGGTTATCAGGAGCAAGCCGCAGCAGGTTGCCCAGGCCCGCTAGGAGCCTGGCTTACTGACCCGAATTTGCCTGGTCCCCGCAGCGGCAGGACGTGACCCGCGCCGCGCGCTTCTTCGGCTGCGCTACCGTAGCCTGCGTCTGCTCCGGCGTCGCGGCTGGGGCCGGCAGCGCTTGTTCGGCCGACGCGAGCACGAGCTCGGGAGTGCGAGTCGCGGGCTTTGCACCGGCCCGAATGTCCGTTTTCGCGGGTTCGGCGATGGCCGTCGCGGCGATCGTCAGCGTCACGGCGCCGATCAGAGACAAGCGGCTGTACATAGCCAGGCCCTCCGTCAGGAATGACCCGGAATAAGCCGCTCAGCCTTTCTAATTGCCTCGCGGAATTGGTTAAAATCGCCTCAGCCATGTTGAGGAGGCCAACGGAAGACCCTCGCGGACGCGTAATAACGTACCAACAACAGTGACTTAACGGCTGTGTCGTCAAAAAGACATTCATTGACTCTTTGTTAACGCGGAGTCACACTCACGCGCTTTTTCAAAAAGCAGGGGGCATCCATGGCAACTGCGCTTTCCAATAATCGGAAAATGTTTCTTACGACTGCGGGCGTGCTCGTCGTCGGTGTGGCCGCTTATGGTCTCGGTCGGGTCTATCCGCCGCTCGGACCTAGCGCCGGTACGGTCGCTCCGGCGGAGCGGTACGTCTCGAGCCAGGTTGGCGAAGGCGACGTCACGCTAGGCGACACATCGGTTCCGCAGCTGATGCAGACCGACGCGTTCCAGGTCATGGTCAAGGATGCCAACTTCCGGCAGCTTGCGAACGACCCGGGATTTGCCGCGCTCGCGTCCAATCCGGCCGTGATGTCGGCTATTGCCGCCAATCCCGCCCAGTTCTCGGCGCTCGCCAAGGATCCTTCGGCGTTCCATTCGCTGGTTCAGCAAGCGTCGCAGCTATCGGCTGCGGGCTCGCAGCTCGGTGGTGGCCAGAACGCGGCGCTTGCAGCGATGGCCCAGAATTCGAGCGCGTTTTCGAAGCTGGCGCAATCGCCCGGCGCATTCTCGGCACTTGCCGGCAATGCCTCGGCGTTCAACGCGCTGAACAACCATCCGGCAGCCTTTGCGGCGATGGCGCAAAACGCGTCGGCGTTCAGCAAATATGCCGGCAACGTCGCGCAATTCAAAGTCGACGCCGCAAATGGCGCGAACCCCGCGATGTCGGCCAACCAGGCGGCATTTTCGAAGCTCGCGAACGATTCCGCGGCGCTGTCCGCGCTCAGCGCGAACAACGGGTCCGCCTTCTCGGCGCTCGGCGCCAACGCCGCGGCGTTCAAGGCGCTGTCGGCCAATGGTGCGTCGCTCCACAACCTGCAGGTCGCGTCCGGCCTGATGGCGCAGAACGGAGCGGCCTTCCGCTCGCTTGCAAGCAATCCTAGCGCGCTGCAGGCGGCCGCTCAGTCCGCATTCCAGCTCGGTTCCCACTTGAACTCGGTGGGCGCTCTGAATGCCTCGGCACTGTCGGCGCTATCGGCGAATGCGAGCGCGCTTTCGGCCCTGTCGGGTAATCCCGCCGCACTTGCGGCGCTTGCCGGCAACGCATCTGCATTCAGTGCCTTGGCAAACCATCCAGCAGCCTTCGCGGCAATGGCGCAAAACGGGGCGGCATTCTCCAAATATGCCGGCAATGTCGCGAGCTTTAAGACCGCGGCATTGAGCGGCAAGGATCCCGCTATGTCCGCCAATACGGCGGCTTTCTCGAAGCTTGCCAACGACTCCGCGGCTATGTCGGCGCTCAGCTCCAACAATGGCGCGGCACTGTCGGCGCTCGGTGCGAACGCGAGTGCGTTCCGGCAGCTGTCGAGTAATGCGGCGTCCTTCCGCAACCTGCAGTCGGCGGCGAGCCTTATCGGCAAGAACCAGTCGGCCTTCGCCAATTTCGCGAAGAATGGCTCGGCTCTCGCCAACTCTGCGATGGCGGCTTCGAAGTTCAACTCCGCTGCAGGGCTGTCGGCACTTCAGGGTCAGGGTAAGCTGAACAATGCGATGCTGTCGGCATTGCAGCAGAACGGGGCGGCCCTGTCGGCCATATCGGCCAACCCGGCGGCCTTCTCCGCGCTTGCCAACAACCCTGCGGCACTGTCGGCCCTCGCCCGCAACGGGAGCGCCTTCTCGGCTCTCTCGAACAATGCGAACTTCCGCGCGCTGGCGGGCAATCCGGCGTTCGGAGCGGCTCTTCGCTATGGCAACGTGGCGAACGCGGTGAACCAGGCGAACTGACGCGTAAGCCGCCGCTAGGCGGTGTTTGGGGGGCTGATGAGGGGGAACGGGCAACCGCGGCGGGCGGTGTCGAGCATCGTTGCGTCGCTGCTGCTCGGCTCTGCTTCAGCTGCTTTCGCGCAGCAGGCGCCGGAATCCCCTCCCCCTCAGCCCGACACAACCACGGTCGTCGAGCCGCAGCCCCAGCCGGGAACGCCTGAATCCGAGGAGCCTGCCCCCAAAGAGACGGCCAAGAAAGAAGGGCCGGCGCACGTTCCGCCGGATGCGTCGGGGATTGACCTCACCACCCTCGAAACCAAAGACCTCGATCTTCTCTATTTCGACCCGGTCCAGACCTATCTGACGCCGTATATCGCGCGCGCTTATGAGAATGCGCTGAATTTCCACAAGAAGACCTTCCAGTGGGAGCCGTGGGAGAAGACCACTACCCTGCTCAAGGACTTCAGCGATTATGCGAATGCCGGCGCGCGCGCGTCGCCGAACAACACGGTGCTGATCGATGTCGCGCCGTTGTCGCTGAGCATGGAGACGTTCAGTCCAGGCGAGCGCTTCTTCACCATCGTGAACCACGAGATGGCGCACGTCGCGCAGATGGACGTGTGGAACAAGCGCGACGCCTCATGGCGCCGTTTCTTCCACGGCAAGGTTTCGCCAATCCAGGAGCACCCGGAATCCATTTTCTATAACTATCTGGTGACCCCGCGCGTGAACACGCCGCGCTGGTATCTGGAAGGCGGCGCGGTCTTCTTCGAAACATGGATGTCCGGCGGGCTCGGACGCGGCCAGGGCGGCTATGACGAAATGGTCTGGCGCGCCAAGGTTCGCGACGACGACAAGTTCTACTCGCCGCTCGGACTCGAATCCGAAGGGACCGCGGTCGACTTCCAGGTCGGCGTGAACGACTATCTCTACGGTACGCGGTTCATGTCCTACCTCGCGCTCAAGTTCGGGCCGGACAAGTTCGTCGAATGGCAAAGCCGAAGGGAGGGCAGCAAGGCGTTCTACGCCACGCAGTTCAAGCATGTGTTCGGGCGTCGCCTGAACGACGTGTGGAACGAATGGATCGCGTACGAGCACGAATATCAGAAGGCCAATCTCGCCAGGCTCGCCCAATATCCGCTGACCGAAACGGTTAAGCTCAGCCCCAAGGGTCTCGGGTCGATGTCGCGAGGCTATGTCGACGAGAAGACCAACAGCCTCATCGCGGCCTTTCGTTATCCGGGGACCATCGGATTCATCGGCCGGATGGACCTTGCCACGGGCAAGCTGACGAAGCTCCAGGAAATCAAGGGCATGATGCTGTACAAGGTGACCAGCGTCGCCTTCGATCCGGATGCCCGCACCGCTTATTACACCGAAGACAATTACGCATTCCGCGACATCATCGCCGTCAACGTCGACACCGGCCGCAAGCGCATGCTGCTGAGGGACGCGCGGATCGGCGATTTCGTGCTGAACCCCGTGGACAAGTCGATCTGGGGCATCCGGCACGAAAACGGCCTGGCCACGATCGTCCGCATCCCGCCGCCCTACGCTGGCTTCAACCAGATGCACACGTTCAACTATGGCCAGGTCCCGTTCGATCTCGACATCTCGCGCGACGGCACGAAGCTTTCGGCATCTTTTGGCGAGATAAACGGGACGCAGTCGGTCCGCGTGTGGGACGTCGCCAGCCTGGCGCCAGAAGTCGAGCCGGTGGAGATTTCCCGGCTCGATATGCCGCCCTCGACCCCCGAGGGCTTCGTCTTCGCTCCAGACGGGAAGTCGCTTTACGGGACGTCCTATTATACCGGTGTTTCCAACGTATTCCGCTTCGACATCGAAACGAAGAAGTTTGAGGCGCTGAGCAACGCCTCTACCGGTTTCTTCCGGCCGATGCCGCAACCCGACGGCTCGCTGATCGCCTACGAATATAGCGGCCAGGGGCTACAGCCCGTCCGCTTCACGCCGCAGGTCCGCGACGATCTCGCCACTGTCGAATTCCTCGGCACCAAGGTCGTGAAGGAACGGCCGGAGCTCAAGGAATGGGGCGTCGGTTCGCCCGCCAAGATCGACCTGGATTCGATGATCACCGCGCGGAGCAAGTACAACAGCTCGCGCCGCATGAAGCTCGCCGGCATGTATCCCATGGTGCAAGGCTACAAAGGCGCGGTCTCACCGGGATATTTCATTCATTTCGAAGACCCGCTGCAGTTCCGCCAGGTCAATATCGACCTTTCCGTCTCCCCATTCGACCAGATGCCCGACGGGGAGCGCCTGCACGCCAAGCTCCAGTTCAAGACGCTCAACTGGAACCTTCGCTATTTCCACAATGCGGCGGATTTTTACGACATCTTCGGGCCGGTCGAGCGGAGCCGCAAAGGCAATGCGCTCATCGCCGAGTACAACAAGACCACGATCTACGATCCGCCGCGGCAGCTCGACCTGTTCGCGACCGGAGCTGTTTTCCTTGGCCTAGAGCGGCTGCCGACAGCCCAGAACATTCCAAGCCCCGAGAATATTTTCTCGCTGGAGGCCGGCGCCAAATATACCAACACCCGCAAGGCGCTCGGCGGCGTCGATCACGAAAAAGGCATTGCCTGGCGCGCGATAACGAACCTCGATTTCGCGGAGGAGCATTTCTACCCGAAGATCCACGGCGGCATCGATTATGGCGTGCCGCTTCCATTCCCCAACAGCTCCGCATGGATTTATGCGCACGCGGGCGCTGCCTGGGGCCAGAAGCTCAGCCCGCTCGCCGCCTTCTACTTCGGATCCTTCCGCAACAACTATGTCGATGAGCGTCCCGAGAAGCGCTACCGGGAGGAAGAAAGCTTCCCCGGCTTCGAGATCGACGAGATCGCAGCGCGCCGGTTCGGCAAGCTGACCGCCGAGATCAATCTGCCTCCGATCCGCTTCGCCGAGGTCGGCACCCCGGCATTTTACCTGAGCCATTTACGTCCGGCAGTTTTCGCCAGCGGAATGCTCACCGAGGATCCCGAAGGCGAAGGCCATACCTATTTGAGCGCTGGCGCGCAGCTCGACCTGAACTTCAACGTCGCGATGCGATTGCCGATGATTTTCTCCGTCGGAGCCGCCGGCGGCTGGGCCGATGGCGACTACCGCAAGACAGAGTGGCTTGCGTCTCTCAAGATCATGTAGCTTAACTGTCGTCGATGCTCGCTATTCAAGCCGCGCACTGGGCACTGGCTCTGGTCCCCGTCCTGATTCTCCTCGTCCTGTTCGTGTGGTTCGACGCGTTCAAGCTGATGAGCTTCCGCGAGATCATCCTGTTGCTGGCGCTCGGCGGCGTCGCCGGCATCGCCGTTTATCCGATCAGCGGCCGGCTGATCGATGCATTGCCGATCGGCTTTTCGAATTACAGCCGGTTCCTGGCGCCCTGGATCGAGGAAGCGTTCAAGGCCGCGAGCATCATCCTGCTCTTCGGGTTCAACCGCATTGGCTACAAGCTCGACGCGGTCATCTCCGGCTTCGCGATCGGCGCAGGCTTCTCCGTCGTCGAGAACATCATCTACCTGACAATTTATCCGGATTACGGAGCCAGCACCTGGCTCGTGCGCGGTCTCGGCACCGCGGTCATGCACGGGACCACGCTCGCGATCTTCGCTGCCATCGCGCACGAGCTGGCGGAGCGCGAGACGCGCGAGGCTGCGGGCGACTTCGATTTCAGCCCATGGTGGTTCGTGCCCGGCTTCTTCCTCGCGGTCGCGATCCACATGGTCTTCAACCAGTTCCCCGACCGCCCGCTTCTCGCCATGCTCGGCGCGGCGATGTTCGCGCCGATCGCGATCGTTGCGATCTTCAGTTTCGGCACGGCTGAGGCGCAGTCATGGCTGGTGGCGGAACGCGCCGAGCACAAGGCCCAGCTCGAAACCCTGCGCGCGGGCAAGTGGCCTGACTCAACCTATGGCAAGAAGATCGCGACCCTGAGCGAGCGACTTGGTGCCGACGCGACGACCCGCATCCGCCGCTATTGGGAGCTCCAGGCCTATCTCGTTGGCGAAGCCGAGGAGACGCTGCTGGAGGAAGCCGCCGGCGACGCTGAATATGATCCCGCGGAAATACGCGCGGCTTTCGCCGAGCTCGACGAGCTTCGCGGAACGCTCGGAGCCGGCACCTATGCCGAGCTTAAGAGGCTCCTGCCCTTCAGCCGCAATGACTATTGGGAAGTTGACGAACTGCGCCAGCGCTTGCGATCCGACGCGGCGCGCGGCAAAAACATATAAAGAACGGATGCAATTTTAAGCGAGCGGAAACCAATCGCTTAGAATATAACGACTTGAGATGGCGGCCGGGGGGCCGCCGATGTGCAACCTGGGTGGGGGGAGAAGAGCCACACGGAGACCTAAGTGAACATCCAGGCCCCGCGCGAATTTATCGATCGCCGCCAGCTCGTCAGCGCTCTTCGCGCTCTCCGCCGCGGCGATTTCAGTGTTCGCCTTCCCGAAGAGGTCGATGGCGTCGATGGTGAGATCGCCGCCCTCTTCAACGAGGTCGTCTCCCTCAACGAGGAGATGACGCAGGAGTTCGAACGACTCTCCAAGGTTGTCGGCAAGGAAGGCAAGATCACTCAGCGCGGCCGCGTGAAGAACGCCCGCGGCGGTTGGGAAACCGCGGTTCGCTCGGTGAACGATCTCATCGAGGACATGGTCCAGCCGACGGCGGAAGTCTCCCGCGTCATCGGCGCGGTCGCGAAGGGCGACCTTTCCCAAAGCATGACCGTCGAAATTGACGGCCGCCCGCTCCGCGGCGAGTTCCTGCGCATCGGCAAGGTGGTGAACACCATGGTCGACCAGCTGAACGGCTTCGCCTCGGAAGTGACGCGCGTGGCGCGCGAGGTGGGCACCGAGGGCAAATTGGGCGGCCAGGCGAAGGTAAAGGGCGTCGCCGGCACGTGGAAGGACCTCACCGACAATGTGAACGCCATGGCGACCAACCTGACCAGTCAGGTGCGCAACATCGCTGAAGTGACCACCGCCGTTGCCCGCGGCGACTTGTCGAAGAAGATCACCGTCGAGGTGAAGGGGGAGATCCTCGAACTCAAGAACACCATCAACACGATGGTCGACCAGCTCAACGCCTTCGCAGGAGAGGTCACCCGCGTGGCCCGCGAGGTCGGCACGGAAGGCAAGCTCGGCGGCCAGGCGCGCGTCGAAGGCGTCGCCGGCACATGGAAGGACCTTACCGACAACGTGAACCTGATGGCCGACAACCTGACCGGCCAGGTCCGCAACATCGCCGAAGTGACGACCGCCGTCGCCCGCGGCGACCTGTCGAAGAAGATCACCGTCGACGTGAAGGGCGAAATCCTCGAGCTCAAGAACACCATCAACGTCATGGTGGACCAGCTCAACGGCTTCGCGTCAGAAGTGACCCGCGTGGCCCGCGAGGTGGGCACCGAGGGCAAATTGGGCGGCCAGGCGCAGGTGCCGGGCGTCGCGGGGACCTGGGCCGACCTCACCAACAACGTGAACCTGATGGCGGCAAACCTCACCGGCCAGGTCCGCAACATCGCCGAGGTGACCACGGCCGTGGCCCGCGGCGACTTGTCGAAGAAGATCACCGTCGACGTGAAGGGCGAGATCCTCGAGCTCAAGGACACCATCAACACGATGGTGGACCAGCTCAACTCCTTCGCTTCGGAAGTGACCCGCGTGGCGCGCGAGGTCGGTTCCGACGGGAAGCTTGGCGGCCAGGCGCAGGTCGAAGGCGTTGCCGGCACCTGGGCCGACCTGACCGACAACGTGAACCTGATGGCCGCGAACCTCACCGGCCAGGTCCGCAACATCGCCGAGGTGACCACGGCGGTCGCGAAGGGCGACCTTTCGAAGAAGATCACGGTGGACGTGAAGGGCGAGATCCTCGCCCTCAAAAACACCATCAATACCATGGTCGACCAGCTGAACGGCTTCGCGTCCGAGGTGACCCGCGTTGCACGCGAAGTCGGTACCGAAGGTAAATTGGGCGGTCAGGCGCGCGTGGAAGGCGTCGCCGGCACCTGGGCCGACCTCACGGACAATGTGAACTTGATGGCCGGCAACCTGACCGGCCAGGTCCGCAACATCGCCGAAGTGACGACGGCGGTCGCGAAGGGCGACCTTTCCAAGAAGATCACCGTCGACGTGAAGGGCGAGATCCTCGAGCTCAAGAACACCATCAACGTCATGGTGGACCAGCTCAACGCCTTTGCCTCGGAGGTGACGCGCGTCGCCCGCGAAGTGGGCACCGAAGGCAAATTGGGCGGGCAGGCTCAGGTGCCTGGCGTGGGCGGCACGTGGAAGGACCTTACCGACAACGTGAACGCCATGGCCGCGAACCTGACCGGCCAGGTCCGCAACATCGCCGAAGTGACGACCGCCGTGGCTTTGGGCGACCTTTCCAAGAAGATCACCGTCGACGTGAAGGGCGAGATCCTCGAGCTCAAGAACACCATCAACACGATGGTCGACCAGCTCAACTCCTTCGCCTCCGAGGTGACGCGCGTTGCGCGCGAGGTGGGCACCGAAGGCAAGCTCGGCGGCCAGGCGCAGGTGCGCGGCGTAGCCGGCACGTGGAAGGACCTGACCGACAACGTGAACCTGATGGCCGCGAACCTCACCGGCCAGGTGCGCAATATCGCCGACGTGACCACTGCGGTGGCGAAGGGCGACCTTTCGAGGAAGATCACGGTGGACGTGAAGGGTGAGATCCTCGCCCTCAAGAACACCATCAACGTCATGGTGGACCAGCTCAACGCCTTCGCGTCCGAGGTGACCCGCGTTGCGCGCGAGGTGGGCACCGAAGGCAAGCTCGGCGGACAGGCGCAGGTGCCCGGCGTCGGCGGAACGTGGAAGGACCTCACGGACAACGTGAACCTGATGGCGACGAGGCTCACCAACCAGGTCCGCGGCATCGCCGAGGTCGTGACCGCCGTGGCGCAGGGCAACTTGAAGCGGAAGCTGACCGTGGACGCGAAGGGCGAGATTGCCGCCCTCGCCGACACCATCAACTTCATGATCGATACGCTGTCGACCTTCGGCGACCAGGTGACCAACATGGCCCGCGAGGTCGGTATCGAAGGCAAGCTAGGCGGCCAGGCCCGCGTGCCGGGCGCCGCCGGCTTGTGGCGCGACCTCACCGACAACGTGAACCAGCTCGCCGCGAACCTGACGAACCAGGTGCGCTCGATCGCCGAGGTGGCCACCGCCGTCACCAAGGGCGACCTCACCCGCTTCATCGCCGTGCAGGCATCGGGCGAGATGGCCGCGCTCAAAGACACGATCAACGAGATGATTTCGAACCTGAAGGAACAGACGCTCAAGAACGCCGAGCAGGACTGGCTCAAGACCAACCTCGCCCGCTTCTCGCGCATGCTTCAGGGTGAGCGCGATCTCGCGACCGTCTCCAACCTCATCATGTCCGAGCTCGCGCCTCTGGTGAACGCCCAGTATGGCGTCTTCTACGTCACCAAGCGCGAAGAGGACGAAACCAAGCTCGAGCTGGTTGCAAGCTACGGCGCGGACAGTCCCGATGCGCTCAAGCAGCAGTTCCATCTGCGCGAAGGGCTGATCGGGCAAGCGGCCGCGGACCGGCGGCCGATCCTGCTAAAGGACGTGCCGACCGACTTCATCCGCATCGGCTCGGGCCTCGGCAACGCCAAGCCCGCCAACGTGAACATCCTGCCGGCCTTGTTCGAGGACGAGGTGAAGGCGGTGATCGAGCTCGCCTCGTTCAACGAGTTCAACGAGACCCACCAAAGCTTCCTCGACCAGCTCATGGAATCCGTCGGCATCGTGTTGAACACGATCGCGGCGACCATGCGCACCGAGGGCCTGCTCAAGCAGTCTCAGCTGCTGACCCAGGAATTGCAGGCCCGCCAGACCGAGCTGACCCGCAAGCAGGAAGAGCTGCACGCGACCAACGAGGAGCTTCAGGAGAAAGCGCAGCTTCTGGAGAATGAGAAGAAGCAGGTCGAGGCGAAGAACCTCGAAATCGAAATGGCCCGGCGCGCGCTCGAGGAGAAGGCCGAACAGCTGGCGCTCACCTCGAAATACAAGTCCGAGTTTCTGGCGAACATGTCGCACGAGCTTCGGACGCCGCTGAACTCGCTGCTGATCCTTTCGAAGCTGCTGTCGGATAACGCGCAGGGCAACCTCAACGAGAAGCAGGTCGAGTTCGCGAAGACGATCAACTCGGCGGGTTCCGATCTTCTCAACCTCATCAACGACATCCTCGACCTTTCGAAGGTCGAATCCGGAACGGTCACGATCGAGGTCGGCGAAATGCCGATGCAGAACCTCAAGCTGCACATGGAGCGGACATTCCGTCAGCTCGCAGCCGACAAGGGCCTCGACTTCAACGTCAAGTTCGAAGGCAAGCTTCCGGAGACCATTCGCACCGACGAGAAGAGGCTGCAGCAGATCGTCCTCAATCTCCTGTCCAATGCCTTCAAGTTCACGTCGAAGGGAAGCGTCACTTTGGGGGTACGCTGCGCCGACAAGGGTTGGAGCGCGAACCATCCTGCTCTGCGCAATGCCAGCCGCGCGATCGAAATATCGGTCACGGACACGGGTATCGGTATCCCGGAGGACAAGCAGAAGCTTATCTTCGAGGCCTTCCAGCAGGCCGACGGCACGACCAGCCGCAAATATGGCGGCACCGGACTCGGCCTTTCGATCAGCCGCGAGATCGCGCGCCTGCTCGGTGGCGAGCTGCAGGTGCGGTCGAAGCCCGGCGAAGGCTCGACCTTCACGCTCTACGTTCCGCTTGCCGCCGAGTCCGCGGCCGCGGAAGGTACGCCGATGCGGCTTGAGAACAGCGGCGCGATCGTGTCGACCGCGCTCCCGACGGGCTTCGAGGTCAACGACGACCGCGATGAGCTTGGGAAAGGGCCGTTCGTCCTGATCGTCGAGGACGATCCGACCTTTGCGTCGATCCTGCTGGATGCCGCGCACGAGTCCGGGATCAAGGGCGTCGTGTCGACAGCAGGCGCGGGTACCCTGGCGATGGCCAGGAAGCTTCAGCCCTCCGCGATCACCCTGGATCTCGGTCTCGCCGACATCGACGGCTTCGTCCTTCTCGATCTCCTCAAGCACGACCCCGAAACGAGCCATATTCCGATCCACGTCATCTCGGGCGTGGACCGCAGCAGTTCGGTCATGGCAATGGGCGCCTTTGGGGTCACCGAGAAGCCAGCCGAGCGCGAGGAGCTTGTCGGTGTGTTCGGCGCTCTTCGCCAGGAAGCCGAAAAGCAGAAGCCGCGGCGCCGTCGCAAATCTGCGGACGGGTCGCCGGCTGCCCGGCCGATGCCGGAGCTCGCGGGGTCGAAGGTGCTCATCGTCGACGACGACATCCGCAACATCTTCTCGCTTACGAGCGTTCTTGAAAGCCACGACGTGGAGGTTCTCCACGCAGAGCGCGGGAGAGACGGCATACTGATTCTGGAGCAGACACCGGGCGTCGATGTCGCCCTGATCGACATCATGATGCCCGAAATGGACGGCTATGAGACAATGAGGCAGATCCGGCAGCAGGACGAGCTCGCCAATCTGCCGCTCATCGCCGTGACCGCGAAAGCCATGAAGGGCGACCGGCAGAAGTGCCTCGATGCGGGAGCCTCCGACTATATCGCAAAGCCGGTGGACATCGAGTTGCTGCTCGCGCTCCTGCGCGTGTGGGTTGCGCGAGCGCGTGAGTCCGCGGTCGCGGCAGCGGTCCCGATCGCGCCGCTGGAGGCAGCGGAATAGCGATGAACCGGGAGGTGGGAGAAATCCCCGTCCCGCGGCGGGCGGAGGAGCCTGAACGCGCCACCGTCGAGGGGACGGAGCGTGCGCGCGTCCTCCTCGTCGACGACGACGAGCGCAACCTGCTCGCGGTCGCAACGGTGCTCGAGGATCTTGGGGAAGTCGTGCTGGCGCGCTCCGGCGAAGAAGCCCTGCGGCATCTTCTCAAGGGCGAGTTCGCGGTCATTCTCCTCGACGTCTACATGCCTGGAATGGACGGCTACGAGACCGCCCAGATCATCCGCAATCGCGACCAGACCAAGGGCATTCCCATCGTCTTCCTGTCGGCCGTGAACAAGGAGGCCGAGCATCTGCTGCGCGGCTATTCGATGGGCGCGGTCGACTATGTCTTCAAGCCGGTCGACCCCGTGATCCTGCGTTCCAAGGTTACCGTGTTTGTCGATCTGTTCGAGAAGACGAAGGAGATCGAGCGCAAGGCGCAGCAGGAACAGGCGCTGCTCGATGAGAATCTGCGCGCCAATGCCGAGCGCTTGCGAGCAGAGCAGGAATTGCGCCGCGCCGAACAAAGGCAATCGGCGATCATTCAATCGCTCCCGATGCTGCTGTACCTTGAGCCCTACGATGGCGGGCCCCGGCTCCCCCATTTCGTCAGCGGCGACTTCAAGGGCATTACCGGGTTCGAGCTCGAGGAGGTTGCGGAAAAGCCCAACGTCTGGATCGAGCGCCTGCACCCCGACGATCGCGACCGCACTCTCGCGGGAATGGAAGCGCGGCGGCGCAGCGGCCGATCCTCGATCGAGTATCGCTGGCTGTGTGGCGACGGGAACTACAAGCATTTCCTGGATCAGGCGGTGCTGCTCAAGGATGCAGACGGCCGGCCGCTGGAGTTCGCGGGGACTCTGACGGACATCAGCGAGCAGCGTTCGCTGGAGAGCCAGCTTGTCCAGGCGCAGAAGATGGATGCGATCGGCAAGCTGACCGGCGGCATCGCGCACGACTTCAACAATCTGCTGGCGGCCGTCATCGGCGGATTGAGCCTGATCGAGCGCCGCGCAGTGCTCGAAGAGGAACAACTTCGGATCCTCGGCATGACAAAGCGCGCGGCGGAGCAAGGGACCGAGCTCGTTCGGCGGCTGCTTGCCTTCGCCCGGCGCCAGAACCTCGAACCGCACCCGATCAACCTTCGCGCGCTTAAGGATGCCGTTGCCGACCTCCTGATCCACACGCTCGGCGGCCTGGTGGAGATCGAGTGGAGCATAGATGAGGACGTGTGGGACGCATTTGCCGATCAGACGCAGCTTGAGCTCGCGCTCGTCAACCTGATCATCAACGCGCGCGATGCAATGCCCGCCGGCGGCACGGTCACGATTGCAGCGGAAAATCGACAAGCCGCCGACGACGAACTGCCCGGGATCGCGGCGGGGGAATTCGTCCGCCTCGCCGTCACCGACACGGGTACCGGCATATCGCCGGAAGACCTCGAAAAGGTCATGGAGCCGTTCTTCACCACCAAGGAGGTCGGCAAGGGCAGCGGCCTGGGCCTCAGCATGGTCTATGGCTTCGCCAAGCAATCGAACGGCTTCTTCCATATCGGCAGTGAGCTTGGGCGGGGAACGACCGCGGAGCTTTGGCTGCCGCGAGCGCCGGCAAATGCCTCGACCACGACGGCCACGCCGCCGAAGCAGGCGCGGCGCGCCTCGATCCGCAAGCTGCAGATCCTGCTCGTCGACGACCACGATCAGGTCCGAAGCACGACAGCGGCGTTGCTTGAAGATCGCGGTCATCGCGTGGTGCAGGCGGCGAACGGTTCCGACGCACTGGTCGCAATGCGAAACGCCGGTTGCAATTTCGACCTGCTGATCAGCGATTATGCGATGCCGCAACTGTCAGGCACCGATTTCCTCCGGGAGGCGCGGGCCCTCTGCCCCGCCATTCCGGGCCTCATCATCACCGGCTACGCGCAGGCCGATGCGATCAGCGACCGGCCCGAGGGCGTCCACATTTTGCTCAAGCCCTTCACGGAAACCGCGCTCGACGCGGCCATTGAAGAGGCATGCCGCAGGGCGGCCGTTGCCCTTTAACAACGTGCTGGTGGTTTACAGCGGATCGCGTCTCAGTTGCGGCCAACCGTGCAACCCAAACCTATGTTACTAGTTTAATGGCGGAATCTCGCCAATTGAGGACGGATTGTGAGTGACCCAAACGCTTCGCAAGAAGCGCAGATCGAGGATGCGAGCGCCAAGCTCAGCGAAGGACTGAAGACCTGCCGATCGGTAGTCGAGAACTACCGAAGCATGATCGGCGGGCGCCAGGCCGCGAACGACTTCGAACGAACGGCCGCGGCCAACGACGACATCTCGATCACCGGGGAAGAGCCGGACGAATCCGACAGCATTCCGCTTTAAGTGGCTGCCAAAAGCGCCGGCTGACGCCAGGGCACGCCGCCGCGGTCGCCTGTACCGCTGATCGTGGTGTTTGATGCGCGGCGCGCCGGTCTTGCTCGGTTCTCACGCGCCGCCAATCAAGGGCCGCGAACGAGTCCGCTCCAGTTCCGCAAGTCGCGCAGACAGTAGGTCAATCTGCTTTGCAATTAGTCGGCGATCGGCCGCTTGATGAGCAGCATGCCGATCGACATGTCCGGCAGCAGCGATCGCCCTGCGCAGATTCGGCGCGATGGCAGCAATCGCCGCGAGTTCGTCCTTTGCTTGCACCGTCCCGTCCGGTCGAGGGCCGAGTGCAAGGCAAGCCGAAATCTCGCCATTAGGCTCGTTCAGCTCGATCCTGGTGGGAAACACATCGCCGGGAACCCGCGGTTCCTGCGTGACCGCCGATCGGGCCCAGGATCTCACGGATCGTAGGTCAATGCCGTCGACTGCCGCGACCTTGCCATGGACGATGAGTGCGACACGGCTTGCGTGCATTGCCCGGCGGATCCGAGGAAGCGCCATGGTTCCGAGTTCCCTGGTCGACGCTCGACCCGAAAGCTCCACTAGAAGCTCTGGCAGATCTCGCTTCAGCGTAACCAGATCGCGCTGGAAGCGATGTTCGGCCCAGTCGCTGATTCGGTTGTGAAGCGGATTAAGGATCACTGCGGCGACAGCCGCGGCCATTGCCGCCGAAATGTTGCCGATACCCATGCCGAAATATTGCTGCCCTATCCATTCGATGCTGGCCTCGGTACCAGCGAACGTGGCCACAATAGCCAGCGTCAAAACGGCAAGGGCAGCAGACCGGCTGATCGCGGTTTCCGCATCGAACAATCGGTAGCGTAGCAGGGACGTCAGAAAGCCGAGCGCGACGACGATTATGCCAAGCTGGAAAACGCCCTCCCAAAGGACCGGGATGGAGTAGGGCTGCGGGATGACACGGGACAATGAGGCCCCTGCTCTCGCAATCAGGATCAAAGCGACGCCGGCGACCAGCCCGAGCGCTACCCATTTCAGCTGCTGCCGCACGGCTTCGGATCGGGCATCCCGGAATCGAACGATCAGACTGAAGATTGCGATCAGGATGCAGGCAACTGCGGCAGGGAGGAAAAGCCGCGACGGTGCGATGCCCGTCCCTTCAGCAATGCCCAGCACGAATACGAGCATCGATGCGACCGCGATGCTGCGCGTCCAGCGAGGTCGCCAGCTGCCGTCCGGGAAAAGCAGCAAGGCGATGGCGAAAAGGAGAAATCGAAGGCGATCCGCCAGCATCGGAACGAGAGCCGGCGAAGAAAAATCAAAATTGCTCGTGACCGCCCAGCTGAGGAAGGCGAGTGACAGCAGCGCCGCCACAGGATCGCTCTTTCGGTTCCGTAGCAGGATTGCGCAAACTGCGATCAGGACCGCCGTCTTGATGAGGCGCAACATTAAGACGGCCGGCTCGGCATCGCCGCGATAGATCGAGGCCGTCATGACGCCGGCAGCGACGATCGCAAGAGTTACCCACAACAGCTGATAGGCAGAAACCCACCTGCCGCGGAGTTGCGGCAGGCGGGTCTCGAATGGGGCAGCGCGCGTCTGTTCCGTCATTGCATGCGGGCAGCGGCGGTCAATCTGTCGAGATGAACGCCGGGGTTGGTCACGCAGGCGTCGACGGCTTTCGTTCCCCGGGTCCGGTTCAGGTAGACGCAAATGGCGACGATATCGCGACGGGCAAGCGGGTCGGACAGGCTTCGGATCGTGGAGCTTTTCATGGCTATTTCCTTGCGGCTGAAGCGATGGAGGCGGCGACGTCGCTCGCCATCGCGATCTGCATTTCACGGTTGGTGAGCTGATAGCGCCCGGCGACGAAGCGGAAGTCCGTCCAGCTGACCCAGACGGATCCGTCGTCGTCCTGCGTGACGAGCATCCGCACTGGCCAGTCGAGACCGGCCACCGGGTTCGCTTGCAGGAATTGCACCCCGAGGGGTGGGTTACCGAAAAGCAGCAACGTGGAGCGATTGATCTTCAGATCTGCGCTAGCGCCCAGCTTCGTATGGTCGATTTCGTCGAAGAACCTGATGCCTTTTGACGCGATATCGCCCTTCAGGCGAGCGATCGTTTCATCGAAACCGTAATCGCTGCGCTGCTTGATGACGCCTTCAGCCGGAGCGGAAGCCACCGGCACGGCGGAGTGCGCCGGCGCCAGGATCGGTGAGAGTACCGTCGCGGGTCCGGCGAGGAGCAGGACGGCGAGGAACTTCGAGTCCAGTTTTTTCGATCTGCGGCGCATTGCCAGCCTCCTTTTCGAGTACCGGCCGATTGTCGCTTTTCCAGTGAGTCAGGTGAAATCGCGATTGGGCATGATGTCCATGCGCCGCGCGTATTGCGATCAGTAAGGTGTGCCGTCCATCCGTGCCTGAGCGAGCGCACCGGCGTACCACAGGAATTCGTCCAGGAAGCGGTTCATCGATCGCACGGTGATCTCGCTTGCGACGCCATCTTCGCCAATTGTTTCGGCAATCCGCGGGATTGGCAGAATGCTGGGAATGCTGGGCATGCCAAGCTCCGCAAGGGTCATGCGCAGCTGCATTGCAGCTCGCACTCCGCCGAACCCTCCGGCCGAGTAACAGACGATGCCCGACGGCCGCCAGAAATACTCCTCCAGGAAGTGATCCAGCAGGTTCTTGAGCGCCGGCGGAATGCCATGATTATATTCCGCGCTGACGATCAGGAAGCCATCGACGCTTCGATAGAGCTGCGCGAGGCTTTCGAGTTTCTCGGGCGCTTCGCCAGCCGGATGCTCCTTGTACATGCGATCGAGCAGTGGAAGCTGAAGCTTCAGAGGATCAACCAGGTGCACGTCATGTCCGCGGTCCCTGAGCTCACGGACAACCAGGTCCGCAGCTCGAGTGCCCATGCGGTCCCGTCGGACAGAGCCGAGCAGGACGGCGATCGAGCGTTTCGCGTTGGTCAGCTGCAACATGGTCAGCGCGCCGCAGCGGTCTCGACCATCTGGCCGCCGCTTGCTTCGTGAAGGATGAACCCTTCGATCTCGTCGACTGGAGCACGCCAGGGTGCATTCTCCAGGGTCTTCATCGTGTCGCTGTACCCCGCGTCGCGACGACGGCGGATGCCGTGCGCGCTGAAGTCGATGTCCTTGCTGTGATCTTCGTAATCCAGCGCGGGCGCGAGCAATCGGACGACGTGCATGCGCGTCAGGCAACCGTAGCTTTTCAGGTCCGCGAACATGTTGTTCCGGCGCTTGTCCTCCGGGACCAGCTTGCTCAGCTCGGCGATGATATGCCGCATGCGGTGGATCTGCCGCTGTCGCTGGATATGCGACACGGCTCGGCTCGAATATTGGACATCCTTTTGGCGGTTCATCACCTCCCAGATGGTCTCTGGTTCAGGTCCGTGCGGATTCCAGATGTGAACGGCGAAAACGAGGCTGTTGCGGCGCGGATTATCGTCGAACACCACTTCAACCGGCGTGTTCGATAGAATGCCGCCGTCCCAATACAGCTCGCCGTCGATGCGAACGGGCGGGAATCCAGGAGGAAGAGCGCCGGACGCCATGATATGATCTACCGAGAGCGGCATTTCGCGGCTGTCGAAATAGCGCATCTCAGCGGTCCGCACGCAGGAGGCTCCAACCGTGACCCGCGTCCCGCCACTGTTCAACTGGTCGAGGTCAACCAGCTCTTCGAGCGTCCGCCGAAGCGGGGAAACGGAATAATAGCCGGCGTCCTCTGGCCCGAGATTATTGTGCGGACTGAGGAACGCGAGCGGGTTCGGGCTGAAGAAAGACGGGACTCCGCCACTGACGGCGAGCATGTTGCGCGTCGCGGTGGCGAGCCAGGCAGGGAGCCCGCCTGGCACGAACATGTCGTTCTGCACGCGCGACCAGAATTCGCTCAGCTTCTCCATCCGGTCTTCGGGCTTGTTGCCGACAATGAGCGCCGCATTGATGGCGCCGATGGACGTGCCGATCACCCACTGAGGGGCGATTCCTGCCTCGTGGAGCGCCTCGTAGACGCCGACCTGGTAGGCCCCGAGTGCGCCGCCGCCCTGTAGCACGAGCACGGTCTGCCCGAGCGCCGCCACCTCGTTCGCGAGAGACTGCCGGGCCATGTCAGTGGGCCGTCCAGCCGCCGTCGACAGGAAGTGCTGTCCCGGTAATCGACGTGCCTCCCGGACCGCAAAGGAATGCCGCAAGGGCGCCCAGCTCATCGACTCCGGCGAAGCGCTTGTTGGGCTGCGCTGCGAGAAGCACGTCGCGGATCACTTCATCTCGCGTGATTCCGCGCGCCTTGGCCGTGTCGTCGATCTGGTTCTCGACTAGGGGCGTCCAGACGTAGCCAGGGCAAATCGCGTTGCAGGTGACATTATGCTCTGCACCCTCGAGCGCGACCGTTTTGGTGAGGCCGACGATGCCGTGCTTGGCGGCGACATAGGCGCTCTTGAACGGCGACGCGACAAGCCCATGGGCGGACGCGACGTTGATGATGCGTCCGTAACCGTTCTGCTTCATCGCCCCGAACGCAGCACGCGTTGTGTACCATGCAGCTGACAGATTCAGCGCGATGATCGCCTCATATTTTTCTGGAGGAAAGCTCTCGATTGGGCTGACGTGCTGGATGCCGGCGTTGTTCACCAGGATGTCGACGGAGCCGAAGCCCGCGATCGCATCCTCGACGAGGCCGGCAGCCTCATTTCCATTCATGAGGTTGGCGCCATTGTAGACGACCCGGCGGCGCGGGTGCTCGCGCTCGAGCTCGCCGAGGACGCGCTCGATTTCGTCCGGATCGCCAAGCCCGTTGATGACAATGTCGGCTCCGGCCTGCGCAAGCGCACGCGCGATCCCGAGGCCAATGCCGCTGGTAGAACCGGTAATGACCGCGACGCGCCCCGCTAGCGGGCTCGCGACCTCGATTTGATCCTGGACCTGCATGTCCATCCGTAAGCTCCTTTTGAATCGGCGCTTAGGATGCTTGCGGGCGGATCAATTCGGAAATGCGTTTCGTGCATGAACTCCATGCCGCCTTGCGATTTCCGCAGCGCGGCCTGCTCCGGCATTTTGATGAGGCGTCGCGAAGACCGGCTCCTCAGCCGATGGCGCACGGGAGATGTCCCTCGCATCCTGCAGTCCGGCTTCGCGGCGCCCAGATTCATTTTCCTAAGGAGACCGCAATGTTCAATCTTAAGACCATGATCGCGACGGCGGCCATTGCCGTTGCCGCGGCTGGCAATTTCGCAACGCCCGCCCTGGCCAGCCAATGCGCCAAGCCCGGCATGAATGCGCTCGCCAATGCGCCGATGATGCCCAGGGGCGTCACCGACACGGTGATCGGTTCGATCAACCTTGCGCCCGAGATCGGCGTCGATGGCCGCCAGCTGCGGACGCGCCGTCTGGTCGTGCAGCCCGGCGGAATCGTTCCCCTCCACAGCCACAAGGATCGGCCTGCGCTGATCTACACCGTCAGCGGCTCGATCACCGAGTACAGCTCGGCTTGTGGTGCGCCCATTCAGCACAAGGCAGGCGACATAAGCCGCGAGGCCGATGGGCTGAGCCATTACTGGGTCAACCATGGCAAGGTGCCCGCCGTCCTGCTGTCGTCGGACGTGTTCCACGGCATGTGACCTTCCCCGCCGGCGTCCCTCCCCTCCGCCGGCTCTCCAGGCGTCCCGCCTTCGCCCCCGGGCGGGACGCCCCACGCTTGGAGCGACCATGATTGACATCGCTCGCCCTGCGCCAATGGCCAAGTCGCCCGGCCTCGCGCTGCAGCAATCTTTGCTTATCGCGGCGATCGGCTTTCTTACGCTCGTCGACCTTTTCGCGACGCAGGCGATTCTTCCCAGTCTCGCGCAAATATACGGCGTCACGCCGTCGAGGATTGGGTTGGCCGCCAATGCGACGACCCTTGGGATGGCTGTGTCCGGCCTTGCGATGGGCGTTGTTAGCGGCGCGCTTGAGCGCAAGAGGGCCATCGGCCTGAGCCTGTTCTTCCTGTCCTTTCCGACCGCGCTTCTGGCCTTCGCTCCAAATCTCACCATTTTTGCGCTGCTGCGCGTGTCGCAAGGACTGTTCATGGCGGCGGCTTTCACGCTGACGCTGGCCCACCTTGCCGAACGCTGTGCCGTGCGCACCGCCAACGCCCTTGCCGCTTATGTGACCGGCATCGTGGCGAGCAATCTCGTTGGACGCCTGACAGCCGCGTATGTCGCGAGCGTCATCGGAGCCGAAAAGAGCTTCCTCTTCTTCGCTTTGCTCAACCTTGCGGGCGCGGCGCTCGTAACGATGACTCTGCACAGAAATGCGCCTGAACCGGTGACTCGAATGGGCCGATTCTGGGCGCCTTGGCTGGAACAACTTGCCGACCCCGCGCTGAGGCGAACTTTTGCGATCGGTTTCCTGATCCTCTTCGGGTTCATTGGAGTGTTCACTTACGTGGGCTTCGTGCTGATGAGGCCTCCTCACGCACTCTCCATGACGGCACTCGGCCTCGTCTTTCTTGTCTTCCTGCCGTCGATGATCACCACGCCGACGGCCGGGACGGTAATGCGAAGGATAGGTCCGGGACCGGCCTGCTCGATCAGCCTGGCGGCTGCCTTATTCGGGTTGATCCTTCTCTTGGTGCCGCACCTTCCCTCAATCATCATCGGAATGACGCTGGTGGGCGTCGGCACCTTCTTCGCCCAGGCCGTCGCAACGGGGCACGTCGGCCGTATTGCGCAAGGCCACAAGGCTGCGGCCAGCGGCCTCTATCTTTCGTCCTATTATTGCGGCGGCCTTGCCGGCTCGGCGGTGATCGGGATCCTTTTCGACAGCTACGGCTGGGCGGCGGCCATTGGCGGCGTGTTCGCCGCTCTAACCTTGGCGGCGGTCCTCGGCTGGGGGTTGCGCCAGAAGGATAGCCAATGAGCGATCGCTACCGCCGCGGCCTCGACGTTGCCGAGCAACTTGCCAACGACAAGCTCGCACATTTCGTGAAGAGCGGTGTCGCCGAGATCGCACCGGATTTCGCAAGGATGGTAATCGAGTTTGCCTTCGGCGACCTCTACAGCCGCGAGTCACTCGACCTCAGAAGCCGTGAGATGATCGCAATTGCCGCGCTCGCCGCGAGCGGTCATGCCGGGCCGCAACTCAGGGTCCATGTGGAATCCGCCTCGAGCGTGGGAATCGAAAAGGCCGAAGTAGTGGAAATCCTGATGCAGGTCGCGCTCTATTCCGGCTTTCCGGCGGCCTTGAACGCCTTAGCCGACTGCCATGACCTGCTGACCGACGACAATTGTCTCACTCGTGCCTGTGGGTAGGCGGGTCGTGGGCCAGCGGTAGCGGCGCGCTTCCTGGACAAAAGCGCCGACAGCAGGAGAATGTGGCCGACCTCTCACCGTCGTCAGATAGATCGTTCGATTGAAGCTGGGATTGACGAGAGGACGCACAGCCAGATCCGGGTCGGTGACGCTGAACTCGGGAAAGAAGCCAAGTCCCAGGCCCGCCTTGATCATTCCCTGCACCCAATCGTCTCGGGGCGAACTGAATACCTGTCGTAGGAAAACGCCGCGACTGTTCAGCTCCTTGCGCACCGGCTCGAATACTTCGCAGTTTGAGCGGCTGACGTAAGGCTCTTTATCGAGCTCCGCTGCCGGGATCTCATCGAACGCCACAAGCCGATGATTGGGCGGTAATAGGATGACGAAACGCTCTTCGAAGATTGGTAGCTGGTGCAGGGATTCGGGCAACTCTCCCGGGATCCCGACGATGGCCACTTCAAGTTCGCCTTTCTCCAGCATCTCGACCATCTGCGGTCCGCCGGCGTCAACGATCTGAACCTCGACGTCCGGGTGCTGCGTTCGAAACTGAACCAATAGCTCGGAGATGAGCTGCGGGCCGATCGTGCACATCGTGCCGATGGTCAGCGTCGCCCGCTCCAGCCGTTTCACAGCGCGCGCCTGGTCACGGGCAGCACGGCAGCTTTCTTCGACCGACTTCAGATAAGGCAACATCATCCGGCCAAGCTCGGAGAGGTGCGTGTTGCCGCGCTCCCGGTGGAACAGCGGGCCGCCTAGTTCATGCTCGAGCTGCTGGATAGCCCGGGTCAGCGCTGGCTGACTGACATTGCACTGCTCCGCGGCACGCGTGAAATTCAGCGTCCCGGCCAGCGCAACGAAATACCGAACCTGCTGCATTTCCATAGGCAGCATCCCCACCAGTTTAGGGCTGCATGCCCATTACACGGTCGCAACGATACAGGCCAGCAGAGCAGTCATGCGCAGTGTGCATGGAACCGATGCGCACTCGGTCTGAGACTGTCGCGCCCGTTTCTCCGAACATGATCCAGGACCGGCCGACGAGTCTTGTCGGCTCGGATCCGACAAGGAGAGTTTTATTATGAAGATTAGCAACTTCGCCCTCGCGGGTGCGGTCGCGGCTTTCGCTTCGACGGCAGGCGTCGCGAGCCCGGTCAAGCCGCAGCCCAACAAGGACAAATGCTTCGGGATTTCGCTCGCGGGCCGCAACGATTGCGCGGCAGGAGCGGGAACGACCTGCGCCGGCACCTCCAAGCGCGATTACCAGGGCAATTCCTGGAAATATGTCGCCAAGGGCACCTGCACGGCGATCAACACCCCCAAGGGTCCAGGCTCGCTGACCCAAATCAAGGGACGCTGATCATGGTTCCCGCCGCTGGTGTCGGCTTCAAGGCCGAGCATTTTGCAGAGGCGCTCGCCGCGCCGGCGGCGGGGCTCTGGTTCGAGGTTCATGCCGAAAACTACATGGTCGCGGGCGGCCCCCGCATCGCCATGCTCGAAACGCTTCGCCGTCACCGGCCACTCTCGATCCATGGAGTTGGCATGTCGCTTGCCGGTTCCGCGGAGCCCGATCCTGAGCACCTCGGGGCGTTGAAGCGCCTCGTCGATCGCTTCGAGCCCGCACTCGTCTCCGAACATCTCGCCTGGTCTCGCCTCGATGGCCGTTGCTTTCCGGACCTGCTTCCGGTGCCGCGCACCAACGAGGTGCTGACCCGGTGTGCAGCCAATATCGGCCGGGTTCAGGACGCGCTCGGACGCCAGATCCTGATCGAAAATCCGACCCATTATCTCGCGCTCAGTGATCACAGCTGGAGCGAGACGAGCTTTCTCGCCGAACTTGCACGCCGCAGCGGATGCGGCTTGCTGATCGACGTCAACAATGTGGCAGTCGGTGCCCACAACCTTGGCTACGATCCCGCAAGCTGGCTCCAAGCGATCCCCGCAGATCACGTCGGAGAAGTGCATCTCGCCGGGCATTCTCTCGACGCTGAAGGGACGCTGCTCATCGACAGCCACGACGAGCCGATCAGCGAGCACGTGTGGCGCCTGTACGAGCAATTCGCAGCACGGATCGGCCCCAGGCCCACTCTGATCGAACGCGACGGCAACCTCCCGCCCTTCGCGGATCTCATGCGCGAGCGGGACTATGCACAGAATATCCTGGCCGGAGAGCTGGCCCTTGCCGCTTGATCTCGTCCAGTTTCAGCGCGACTTTGCGGCCGCGCTTGGCGCTCCAGCACGAGGCGCGATCGCCGTATATCGCAACGCGGTTGTGCACGGGGCGGTCGAGGCGCTGCGCGCCAATTTTCCGGTGGTCGCACAAATCGTCGGACCAGAGATGTTCCAGGCGATTTCGGTCGACTTCGCGTCCGAATGCCCGCCTCGCCGGCCGGTCATGGCGCTGTACGGCGAGCGCTTTGCCGATTGGCTGGCAGCGCAGGAGTGGATCGCGGATATCCCGTATCTGGCGGATGTCGCGCGGGTGGAAAGGCTGCGCATCGAGAGCCTGATGGCCTCAGATGCCCTGCCTCTTTCGGCTGAGGAGCTCGGCAATGCGAATTTTGCCAGGCTGACATTGCATCCCGCGCTGCGGTTCGGCTGGCTTTCGACACCGGCGATGAGCATCTGGCTCGCCCACCAACGATCATTCGCATCGCCGCTTACGCCCGAATGGAAGGCCGAGGGGGCGCTGTTCGCGAGACCCACGGCCTACGTCATGCATTCGCCGCGGATCGGCCGGGCCGCGCATCGCATCCTCTTCGGTATCCGCCTCAGCGAGACTGTGGCCCAGGCGATGGCGGCAGCGTCGCGACTTTATCCTGACGAAGACTGCCCCGCCTTACTCTCCTCGCTCGTCAACTTGGGCGCTTTCGTTGCGCCAGCTGAAAGGAATCTCGCATGACCGCTGTGGCCAGATCCCTCCAATGGCGGATGCCCTTCGATTTCATGGCATCGACAGCTCGAACGCTTCTGCCGCCCTCATTGCTGCTATTGGTCCAGCGGCTCGGCATCGCCGCCGTCTTCTTTATGTCGGGCCGGACGAAGGTCGACGGCTGGCTGACGGTGAATGACAGCGCTTTTGAGCTTTTCCGCTCCGAATATGCACTGCCGCTGGTGAAGCCGGAGATCGCTGCATATGCCTCGGCCTACAGCGAGCATTTGTTTCCCTTCCTCCTGACCCTCGGCCTATTCACCCGGATCTCGGCAAGCGCGCTCCTCGTGATGACCGCCGTCATTGAGATTTTTGTGTATCCCGACGCCTGGCCGACGCATCTCAGCTGGGCGGGCTTGCTACTTCCCCTGATTGCGCTTGGCGGCGGGAAATTGTCGCTAGACCGCTTCCTCAAGATTCCCTGACAGATGTCGAAAGGGCCGGAGCCAGTGTCCATTCAAGAGAGAGCCGCCCAGTTTCGGGCCCTGCATCGAGCAGGGTCCCCGTTGGCCCTGTTCAACGCCTGGGACGCGGGCAGTGCACGGGCAGTCGTCAAGGGCGGAGCGAAAGCAGTGGGAACCGGCAGCTGGTCCATTGCCGCAGCACATGGGTTTGAGGACGGCGAGAAGATCCCGCGGGAGACCAACATCGAGATCGTCCATAGCATTGTTGAGTCGGTCGATGTGCCGGTCACCGCCGACTTGGAAAGCGGATACAGCGCCGAGGCCGTCGGCGTCGGCGAAACCGTCCGCCTCAACATCGAGGCGGGGGCAATCGGCTGCAATCTCGAGGACAGCCAGCCGGCGGACGGAGGCCTCCGCTCGATTGAGGACGCCGCCGAACGGTACAGGGCGGCCCGGCGCGCCGCGGACGGCGCCTGCCCGGGCTACTTCATCAATGCCCGGACGGACGTGTTTGCCCAGCGCCCAGCGGACGAGCATGACTCGTCGATGGTGGAAGAAGCGCTTCGCCGCGCTAAGGCCTTTGCCGAAGCCGGGGCGGACGGATTGTTCGTACCGTTCGTAACCGATCTCGAGTTGATCCGGCAGCTTGCCCGCCAGTCCCCTCTGCCGCTGAATGTCATGCGGGTCTCGACCACGCCTTCGATCGCTGACCTGAGCGCGGCGGGCGTCGCGCGGATTAGTCACGGGCCCTACCCGTACCTCATTGCAATGAGCGCGCTCGAGAGCGCGGCCCGAGAGATAGCCTAGCCGCGTTTGTGGCTTCCGGGCGCGATTACGGTTGCGGCTCCGGTACGGGAGGCCTTTGCACCGATATTGGAGCCGCTCAGCTTTCGCATCAGATTCCCGTTTGAGGGCATCAGGAGTTGCGGCCGGCCATCACTCCCCCGTCCACAGGGAGGACAACGCCAGTGATCCACGCCGATGCTGAATCATCCGCGAGGAAGAGCAAAGCCGACGTGATGTCGTTCGGCTGACCGTTTCTTCCCAGCGGGTGAAATGCATTGAAGGAGGCCAGCTCGTTAGAGGTCAGGAGTGGATCGAAGAGCGGCGTTTCGACGACTCCCGGGGCAATCGCGTTCACACGGATCCTGTCCGGCGCGAGCTCGATCGCCAGGGCCCGCGTCAGTGAATGAATGCCTCCTTTGGCCATTGATGGCGCGCTGGATGGCGTGGCCGCGATTCCCTGCATTGCCCAGATCGAGCCGATGCTGATGATTGCCCCTCCGCCGCGCGCCCTCATATGGCGAACCGCGTTTTGGGTGAGTGCGAAATAGCCACCCATAAGATTGAAGTAGCCGCTTAGATCGCTTTGAGAGACCTCGAGGAACGGTTTCGGCTCGAAGATACCTGCGTTGTTGAACAGTACGTCGATCGCGCCGAACCGGTCGACTGCCGTCTTCACGATCCGCTCGCTGATCTTTGGGTCTCCGACGTCTCCGGCGACGCATTCAACGTTTTTTCCCGTCGCATCGATGCTCGAAGCGACTTGCTCGATCTTGTCGGGCCGCCTTCCATTGAGAACCACGCTGGCCCCCGCCGAGCGCATTGCCCTCGCTGCGTCCGCGCCGATGCCGGTGCCGGCGCCACTGATCACGACGACCTTTCCCTGGAGACTCATGGTCTGTCCTTTCGACGGGTTTGATGTAAGCAGCGGCCCGGTGTCGCTCGAGCGACCGCGCGATATCGTCAGGCTGCGATCGGCAATCCCACTCTCACGACAGGAAAGTCGATCTCTGTGTCAGCGGCCCCGTTGAGATAGTTTGTGAAGATGTTGAGCGCGACATTGGCCACGACTTCCACGATCTCGCCGTCCGCCAGACCTGCGCCGCGCAATCTTTCCACATCTGAATTTGTAACGCGGCCCCGGTTGCTGACGAGGCTTCGGGCGAAAGCCAGCATAGCACTGACCTTCGGATCGTCAGCGTAGCCGCGCCTCGCGTCTTCAATGGCCATTTCGGACAGCCCTGCACCAGTACCCAGGACCGCGTGCGCAGAGACGCAGTAATCGCAATTGTTCGCCTCCGCGACCGTCAGGGCGATGGCTTCGCGTGCTGGCGCGTCGATCGTCCCTTTCGAAAGAGCGCCAATTGCGCCGACGAGCGCATCGAGGGCCGCCGGCGAATTTGCCGTCACGCGAAACAGATTTGGAATGGCGCCGAGACTGGCCTGCACAACACTTAATATGGGCCGCGCTGAAGCTGGTGCCTGGTCGAGATCGATAGCTGGAATGCGGGACATTGGTGATCCTTTGTGTGGTTCGGTCTCCGCTTCTAATATTTGTCGAATCGAGGGATAATCCCTACAATTTGCAATTCACTGCTGCTGGATGTGCAATAAAAGGCAATGGCAGACCGTTTGCGAGAAATCCGAGCCTTCGTGGCTGTCTGCGACGCGTGCGGCTTCGCGCCGGCCGCCCGTCGAATGGGCGTGGCTGCGTCGGTTGTTACCCGATTGATTGCGGGCCTCGAGATGGACCTTGGCGTGGTGCTCCTTCAGCGCACGACCCGCTCAATCAAATTGACGGACGCCGGTGCGCGCTTCCTCGAACGCTCAAGGCGAATTTTGGCGGACGTGGCGGAAGCGGAACTCGCGGCTCAGGAGGAACGCGGGTCGCCGCGCGGTCGTCTCATCATCTCAGCGCCACTAATGTTCGGCCGCATTCATGTCGCTCCGCTGGTCTCGGATCTGTTGGAAGAGAATCCTGATCTTCAGATCGAGCTCAACCTTTCCGATCGATTCGTGAATTTGGTTGAAGAAGGTGTCGATGTTGCTGTGCGTATCGGAAGCCTTTCAGACTCCGCCTTAATCGCGCGGCGCATCGGCACGACCCGTCGCATGTTGGTGGCGAGCCCGAAGTATCTTGCCAATCGAGGGGTGCCGACGAAACCTGAGGATCTCGCTTCGCATTCACTGATAGCCTTCCATACGACGGCTCCCGACCGGGAATGGAAGTTTGACCTTCCGGGCCGTGGCATAATTCGCGTTCCTCTCAACCCTCGCTTTTCGACCAACAGCGGCGAGGGAGCCATTGAACATGCGATCCGCGGCGGCGGCATAGCGGCAGTCTTCAGGTATCATGTATTATCTGCTCTCGCTGACGGCCGGCTCGTCGAGCTGCTCGACCAATTCGCTTCTCCAGAGGTGCCGATTCAGGCGGTGTTCCCAACAACGCGGCTGCTGTCGATCAAAGTGCGAGCATTCCTCAGGGCACTGGACACCCACCGCTCTCGGTGGAGCGAGCAAGTCTGATCGTTCAGACTGCTGCAAGCGTTTTCCGCGCGCGGTCCTCGTGCAGACGGGGCTCGTAGCTGACGGAGCCCGCAGACTGAATGGCGGTGCTCGCAGTCATGCGCGAACTAGTCTCTGAATGAATTTCCCTGCTCTATGGGAATTTACAGCGTAGCGCGTGTGGTCATGCGCGTATTGGGCGGCTTAATCGGCTACGTAACGCCGGAGTTCTGCGATTTTCAGCGATGAATTCCCTAAGTCCATAACAGGGAATTTTTTGGCGCTTGGCAGGGAAACAGCAGGGAGCACTCACGATCGGTGCTTCCGCGGTGATTACTCCAATCCGATTGGGTTGCCTCCCCGCTCTGGCGACCGGCAGATCTGACGTTAGCAGCCCCAAAGCTGGTGACGCTTTCGACCCAAAGCGGGGCTATTCCCGTTCCTTGGGGCAGAGCACGATCTTGCCTTGCAGTCCGCCGGCCTCGAGCTGCCGATGGGCTTCGGGCACTTCGTCGAATGATATGCGCCTGGCCACGCTCGGGCTAATTCGGCGCTCGCTCAACAATTGAAACAGGTATCCGAGGTCCTGCTTGAACCACTCAGGGTGCCGGGCGCGCATGGCGTTAATTGAGTAGAACCGAGTGCGCTTGCCTCGCGGCATAAGACCCCAGAGGTACATACGCGCGATGTTGGCAAGAGCGCGGAGCATCCCTTGCTTGGCCTCGGCGCCGGCCGAATATCCGATCGCGACTAGAAGCCCGCCCGGTTTGAGTGCGGCGAAGGAATGTCGATACGCATCCTCGCCGATACCGTCGAAGACGATATCGAATCCACCCGGCAGAACGCGCGCGAAGTCTTCCTTGTCATAGTCGATCGGATGGCCACCGAGCTCGCAGATCAGCGCCGCGTACCTCCCATGAGCCGCACCCCACGCCTCAATCCCGGCTAACTTGGCCAGCGACAGCAGCGCCTGACCCACAGCTCCACCGGCACCGTGCATAAGCACTCGCTGGCCGCGTGCCGCCCGGCCCGAACGGTGAAGCATCTGATAGGCGGTCGTCCAGCTGAGGATCAGGGTTGCTGCTTCGGCCGGATCAACGTCGGCAGGAACGTGAGTAAGGTCGTTCGCCTTCAGTACGCGATACGCCGCGTTGGATCCGGTCACAGTCATGTCGGCAACTCGGTCGCCGATGGCAAAACCACTGACCCCTGGGCCGATCTCGTCGATTTCTCCAACGATGTCATATCCCATGACGAAAGGCACCCTATAGGCCGCCGTCTGTGGGTAGAGATGTCGCCTGATCAGAGTTTCGGTATAGTTGATGCTCGAGGCGAGAAGGCGAACTCGCACTTCCCCGGCGTCCGCGGTTGGCGTCGGCAGTTCAACGATCCGAAGACATTCCGGGCCGCCGTATTTGCTCAGCTGCACAACCCTGTTGAGTGGCTCGCCCATTTGCCGTCCTCCTTTCCGGAGCGACCAGCCGGAGACGCGCGTAGCTTACGCCGAAGCGCCGAGTTTCGCCCCCTGGATTTGTAATTGACCTAATTTTTGCAATAGTGCATATGCACATGATATGGCTTCCGACCTGTCCCGTACCGCCCAGGGAATGCTCGATCGCTGCTTGTTCCAGCGCACACGGGCGGCGGCGCGCGCTGTCACTCGGCTTTACGATAATGAGCTCCGGTCGATCGGTCTGCGGGCGACGCAGGCGGTCGTACTCGCCACTGTGGCCGCGAAAGGTGAACTGTCGATCAGCGCGCTTTCTGACGAGCTCGAAATGGATCGGACCACCCTCACCCGCAACCTCCGCCCCCTCGAGGATCGCCGGCTGCTGGCAGTTTCTGCGGAAGGTCGGCATCGTACCCGACTTGTGAGCTTGTTGCCTGCCGGCGAGGCGATGCTTGGCTTGGCTGCAGACCGATGGGAGCAAGCCCAGACGTCGCTCGAACAAAGCCTGGGTGCGGTGGGTGTAGCACCCGTTCGCAAGGCAATCGCCGCAATCACCAAATCCGCGTCTCGAGCCGCGGGCTGACGTCGCCGGCCGCATATATCTCTCAGTGCTGCGTCGACTTATGTGTATATACACTAGATTGGATATGACCATGAATAGCTTTTCTACTTTTGCATTCAGCGCCGCCGACGGCTTTGACGAGGTGGCCATCCGCAAGGCCTTCGCCAATGCCGTGCCGCTGCGAACCGTCGTCGTCTATTGTTACGACCCGCGGGCCGCCCAGATTCCGGAAATCGTCGCCGATCGGCTTGGCGATACCTATCCAGGGACGGTTCTGCTGGACGATGAGGGACGGAAGGTTGCCTCTACCGCGACCGTATTCCCCATCGTCGTCGCAGGTGGACGAGCGTTGGACGCCCTACGCTCGATCGCCGTCGCCCAGCACCTGTTCGGCATCGAGAATATCGTGGTCGTCCACCATTCGCAGTGCGGCGCGACGACCTTCACCGCCGACGGCATTATCGATGCCTTCCACCACGAGCAGCATAGCGACATCTCGCATGCCTTCCCGCGCGAGGCTTTGTGCATCGCCGATTACGAGGAGTCGCTGAAAAGCGACGTCGCCCTGATCCGCGACCATCCCGGCACGCCCAAGTCCGCGAACATCTTCGGCTATTTCTACGAGATCGATACCGGGGTGCTGACCCTGGTTGCCGAGAATGTCGGTCGTACGCGTCGCTCGAAATGAAATTCCGCACTACGATCGAAAGGAATTCCCCATGTCCAAGACCAATCCGCTTCTATCCGTTGCCCTGATCGTCTTCGGCGCTCTGTACTGCCTACTTTATCCGATGCTGCTCATCTGGCCTTCGGGCTGGGCATGGCACCACGGCAGTCCCGCCGCGAATGACTATTTCATGATGATCTGCTTCGTTTACATTACGCTTGGCATCTTCATGATCCGCGCAGCCAAGGATCCGAGTGCTCACAGCTCCCTGATTTGGTTCGTTATATGGTCGAGCCTCGCCCATGCGGCGGTCATGGGCTGGGAGTCATTCCGGACGCCCATGATGATCGGCCACCTGATTGGCGACGTCCCGGCGCTTGTGATCATTGCCGGCGTGCTCGCCGTTTTGATGAAGCGCGAGCCTGCTCGGCGTCCAGCGATCGCGTGAAGGCTGGTGCTGGTTGAGAGAGAATTCGCCGTTCTCGGGGGACGGCGAGCCTCTTTTTGTCCCTGTGCCGCGGACAGTCAGGGCAAATCATCACTCGAAAGCAAGAATGGTTGCCCGGTGCTTACGACAACCTCGATTTTGGGCGTCCGCCTCCCCAGGACCCGCAGATCTGAACTTAGCGCTTCCTCACCGCGAATGTCCGCTTTCGACCCATTTCGGACATTGGTCGGCTACGAGGCGCGGGTCCGTGGACGGTCTTATAGGACGAAGTTCAATGCACTAAGGTTCTGAGCGCCGTCCAACCCGATCCAGAAGTCCGCCGCCCCATCCCCATTCGCGTCGCCCTGAACGTAGGTATTCCCGCCGATCTGCTCGTAACGCAGCTGACCGGCGACGTGGCCGAAGGCAGCCGTGCCGATGAAGGCGAAGGCCTGGTCGCCGACCAAGCCCTTGTTTGCGTCAACAAGGTTCAGACGAATCTTGTCGCCCTGCGCCGCGCTGAAATCATGGATGACGTCGCACGTTGCGGCACTGGCTCCTCCAAAGTGTGAATCATCAAAAATGAAGCTATCCGCGCCAGCTCCACCCCACATCTCATCGCGACCAGCATCGCCGCGCAGTAGGTCCGCGCCGTCGCCGCCATAGAGTTTGTCTGCGCCGGTTCCTCCGAACAACCGGTCATTGCCGGTACCACCATCGAGGAGGTCGTCGCCGGCATAGCCGCGAAGCGTGTCGTTTCCGCCGAGGCCGTAGATCGCGTCCGCACTGGATGTGCCTGTCAATGCGTTGTCGAGATTGTCTCCCGTGATGGTGCCTGGAGGTGGCGGCGGCGGCGGAGGCGGGGGCGGGGGCGGTGGTGAAGAGTCTTGAACGATGACGTTTTCGACGTTCGCCGGTTTTGCGTAAAGCGCAGAGGCGTAAAGCAAGACGATTGTATCTGTCCCTTCCCCAGCGTTCTCGACGATGGGGTAAGGAGACGCGGGGTCAACATAATAGGTGTCATTGCCAGTGCCGCCTATGGCGCCCGCACCTTCCGAACTTCGCCATATCAGGCCGATGAAGCAATCGTCGCCGGCACCCCCGTTGAGCCATGCCACTTCATGTCCGTTGGCGTAGAACGTATCATTGCCATCGCCGCCGGAAAAGGTGTTGCGGCGCCCACCGAACAGATCCGCGAACCAAGGCATGTCCACCGAGAAATTGAAGATGTCATCTCCGGCATCCCCATTCACATGGAGGTAAATGCCTTTCCGATAGAAGTTGAAGACATCATTTCCGATCCCGCCTTCATAGGTGCCGAACGGCACATAGACGTCGAATTGATCGCTCCCTGCGTCGCCGTAGGCGGCGGCGACTGCGTCAAATCGCGCATAATCATCGCCGTCCCCCATGTGCGCTACCGTGTAGTTTGAAATGATTCGGAGGCTGTCATTGCCGCCAAGGAAATTGAGTATCAGCGGATCATCCGGATTGGTTGAGCCGGAAGAGACATAGTTATCCGCACCATCAGTGAAGGTCAGCGTCGGCATGGTCGTACCCCCGCGCGCAGCGCACGCTTCTATTCGATCAAAGGGGGCCTCCTGACACATCCGCGATTGGGATGTGCTTATGATTAGCTTATGATCTGCTGATCACACGGGACAAATGGGGGAGTCCGTGCTGAAACTCGCCGACCTCGCCATGCGGGAGGACTTCTCACTCGGGGCACTCTTCGTAAGCCCAGCTCGGCGGTTGGTTAGAGGTCCTGCCGGCGAAATCCATGTTGAGCCTTTAACTATGCAGGTCTTCGTGGTGCTTGCAGACGCCGCGGGCCAAGTCGTGACCCGTAACCACCTCTATGATGAATGCTGGGGCGGGGTGCATGTCGGCGACTACAGCCTGAACCGCGTCATCACGATGGTGCGCCGCATCGCCGCGAAGGTTGGACCCGGCGCCTTCACGATCGAAAGCATCCCCCGAACCGGCTATCGGCTCGTCGTCCACGAGGAGATCAACGAGTGTTCGTCCGGGCTCATCGCAGAGTCCCAGAAACGAGTAATAACCGCCGCGACGCTCTCAGCCGTGCTCGCGCTTACCGGGCTATATTGTTTCCTGATGGATCGCTGGCCGAAGGAGCCTACCGTCGCCTTCGCGGCGGCAGATCCTCGATCTCTCGCCTTGGCACGCAGCATAGGCATTGCGGCTACCGAAAAGGCGACAGAGTTCGACACCGACTTTAGGCTGTTAGATGAGGCCGACCACGACCGTCACTCGGCCGATTTCGTCCTGAGAGTGCGTGAAGGCGTGCTCGCCGGCGATCCGACCGTGGATCTCACATTGATATCTAACGTCGATAAATCCGTGCTTTGGAACTGGTCCGCGCGCCAATCGCAGGATGGTGCGGGTCCAGTTCAGCGAGCGGCCGAGACCAGGGGAGCGATGGTCGTCGTTTGTGCCGCCGAGACGCGGGCGAACGGCCGCGCCCTCGCCGACGAGATGACAGTAAAATTATACCTTGATGCGTGCGCCAAGTTTGAAAGCTGGTCAGGAGCGGAGCTTAAGCTGCTCGTGGCGGCCTTCCAACGCGTGACCGAGCAAGCGCCGAAATTGCGCGGAGCGTGGGCCAAGCTGCTCATTAGCAAGTCAGAAGCCATTGAGGGTTATCCGCCTGTCGACCTGAAGGAGAGCCTTCGAAAAGATATACGCAGCGCGTTGGCTCACGGCATCGACATCCCCGAAATCTACGGCGCAAGAGCCGCGCTGCTCCCTCCCAATGCGCGGTTCGAAAGGATTGCCCTCAGCGACGCGGCGCTTGCGCGCTATCCACGAAACATCGGCTATCTGATGGGCAGGTCGTGGATGCTTCGCCAGGTAGGGCGCATGGACGAGGCCGCGACCGCTGCCCAGAACGCAGCGGAACTATACCCGAGATCGTCCGCGGCCAGCACCGAATATGTCAATTCGTTGATACAGTCCGGTCGGGTCGACGCAGCGCGGACCGTGCTTGCGAAGGCTGAGCGGATTTCACCCGATGCGCCGAACCTGATCGGAGCTCGGTGGCGTCTGGAAATGCGCTACGGTGATGCCAAACGAGCGCTCGCGATGGCGCGTAGCGGCGATTGGGTGGTCGACAAGCCGATGATCAGCTTCCTCGACGCGAAAGCGAACCCAACCAAGGAAAACATCGATCGCGCCGTCGCAGAGCTTACGGCACAATATCGGGCGGATCCCCTCGAACCAGGCCTTCTGGCGCAGGCCCTTGGCGAGTTCGGCCGCCCCAACGATGTGATCCAGCTGCTCCTGAACTATCCGTATGGCAGTGAGTCCGGTGACGGGGCCGAGATGCTCTTTCGGCCTTCCTTGCGAGAGGTACGGCGGGACCGTCGCTTCATGCAGATCGCCCAGAATTTCGGGGTGGCAGACTATTGGCGACGGAGTGGCACACTACCGGACTTTTGTTTCGAGCCGGGTCTACCCTACGACTGCAAGGAAGAGCTTGCTAAGGTTTCTCCGCGACGGGCCAAGGCCCTCTAGACGCATCCGAACGTCCGCTTGCCACCGAGATCGAGATTGATCATCGCGAGATGCTTCAATGGTTCACGGCGACGCCTACGAAGAAATAACGGCCTAACGCATCGTAGAGGCTGGGATAGGTGTTGCCGTTGGTGCCTTGCCCTGACGCTGTATTCGCGGTTCCGCCGAGGACCGGTGGGGATCTATCGAGCAGATTATTGACGCCCAACCGAAGCTCATAATTCGGAGTGATGCGGAACAGCGTCGCGAGATCGAGATAGTTCTGCGCACCAATGGTCGCGTCGCCCGGATAGAAAGGCTCCTCTGGCCGGAGCTTGATCGATGCGAGGTCGACCGCGGCTATGTGGCGCCAGTTGAGGGAAAGCGAGAAGTGGCTCGCGGGCTCCCAAGTCACCCGAGCCGTGTGTCGCCATCGGGGAAACGGCGTCGGACAGGGAAAGCCAAAGCGCCCGAGACAAGCCACGGAGATTCCGGCGAATTCGGCGACGTTTTTTGTCTGGCGACTGCCGAGGAAGCCGAGATTCATTTTCCCGTAGCGACCCAGCTTCCGCACGTAGTTCGCTCCGACATCGATGCCGCGTGTCTTCAAGGTTCCGATGTTCGCGTTGCGATCGTCGACGAAGCCCTGATGGCTGAGCCACAGGGAGCCCGACGAATCCCGGTGGACGCGACCGCAGAAGAGCGGGTCTCCGGTTCGGATGCAGGTGTCCATGATCACCTCGGCTCCGATCTCGAAGATCCATCCCTTGAGGTCGATGTCCCACCAGTCGACGGTGAGATTGAAGCCAGGCACAAATCGCGGTTCCAACACGATCCCTATCGTTCGCGTGGTCGCCGTTTCTGGCTGAAGATCCGGGTTGCCACCGAAAATCGCGTTGTACCCGCGAAGTCCGGCGTCAGGCACCGCGAGTATGTGCCCGTATTGAGCCGCCGAAACCCCAGTCCTTGCACACTCCTCGAAAGTCGCGTCGGGCGACGACCCTGCACACGGGTCGTTTGGAAATTCATAGCTGTCGATGGACGTGAAGAGCTCGGCAATGTTCGGCGCACGCACCGCGCGTTGCTGGCTGGCCCGCAGCCGCAATCCGCGAACTGCGGTCAGGTCCAGCGCAAGCTTGTACGCATCCGCTCGAAAATTGCTTTCCGAGTTCCGGTACCAGGAGTGGCGATAGCCCCCCTCGAAGGTCAGACTTTCAACCAGGTGCTTCGTGACGAGGGGCAAGCGAATCTCACCGAACAGCTCCTTGATGGTGACCGCACCGTGAATCGGGAATCTCGCCTCCGTGCCGACAAGATCCCCGCTCCGCGCAGCCTCATCGGGATCAAAGTCGAGCCGGTCCTTGCGATACTCCGCACCGAAGTTGATCGAAGGCGTCTCGTCGGACCACGGGCTGCGCAGGGCCCACTCGCCCAGATCGATCGTGCTGTTCGCGTTGGCGACCTTCTCCGTGACTTTCGTGCGCCGAGTGGATTCGGTGTCCATGTAGGCGACTACTTGCGGCGTCACGCCACCAAGCACGAAAATATCCCAGGGTACGCAGTCCGCATCCTCGCCGGTACGAACTGAACGACAGACAGGTTGTCCAGTTTGCGGATCGTTGATGACGTCGAGCGCACGCCTCATGCGAGTCACTGAGAGGTCGCCGGTGACCACGCCGCGGGTACTGGCGTCGGTGGAAATATAGCTTACGTCATAGACGACCCCGCGGCCGAGATCGCCCTTCAATCCCCCAACGAGCCGCAGGTTCTTGTGTCGTAAATCGTCCTGTCGTGGACCTCCTTCGACATTGCGACGGCCAATGAACAGCGAGCCCCGAAGATAGCTCCCGCCCGTGACAGGATCGACGAACTCGATCGGAGCACCGCCCTGTTCCTCACCGACAAAATTTCCCGGGAAGCACACCAAAGAGCGTTGCTGAACCGACAATAATGGATTGTCGCAATTGATCGTCTGCGTAGTCAGGAAATCGGCCGACGGGGCGATTTGAGCGAGCGATCGGTCGTCCATGTACATGACTTCCAGGTACGGATGGATTGCCTGCGAGATCTCGAAATCGGCAAAGCCGCCGCCGGTGTAGCGACGATCCGAACGCTGGAAGTAATTAAACGGAGCGAAATTATAGGGGACGAAACCCGGTTCGAAGGTCCTGTCGGGCCCGAGCTGGAACACGTCGAAAAAGGTGAAGAAGTTGCCCGGGAAAGCAGCTTCCGAGCCCGAACAGCTGGTGATGTTGGGATTTGCTTCCCCGACAATCCCGAAGGCACAGGCGCTATAGTCGCGGCGATCCTGCGTGATCTCCGACACATTTCGGTATCCACCGTAGACTGTGACGTGAGCGCGATCATCGAGGAAGCTGTGCCCGAACGCCGCGTTGATATCTTGGCGGCCTCCATCGGCCACGTTCCCGCTAGGATGGTTGATCCCCGCCTCAGCCAGAAGATCTTTCCAGGGCGGACCAATGTCATTGTTGTGCTGGAAGAACGACGCCTGGGCATCGACGCGTAAGCCACGCAGCCCGGTGTCGAGAATGAAATTGACCACACCAGCTACCGCATCCGAGCCGTAAACCGCGGCGGCGCCCCCGGTGAGAACCTCTATTCGCTGGATGAGCGAAGCCGGAACCGAGTTGATATCGGGCACCGTCTTGTCGCCGGGGCCAACCCGGCGGCTATTGATAAGCACCAGAGTGCGCGCCGGACCGAGGCCCCGAAGGTCGACTTCGGCAGTGCCCGTCGCCCCGTCCGAAACGAATAGTCCCTGGCCCGGGCGAACCTGGGGCAGCTGGTTGAGCAGCTCCTCGATTGCGACCGCGCCCTCGAGCTTGATCTCTGCGCTCGGCACGACTGTGACCGGGCTCACTGCCGTAAGATTTGTCCGCGGGATTCGGGAGCCCGTAATGACGATTGGCGTCTGGGTCGCTTGAGGCTCCTGAGGCTCCGCCGCCGTCGCCACCCCCTGAGCCATCGCATTTACTGGAGACTGGGGCTGGGCTGCGGCAGCGGACGCTGGCTCAATGCCGGCGACCGCTACCAAGGCCGTGCCGCACAGCAGCCGGCGCAAAACGGCAGTGTTTGCCCCCATCCGCACCAGACCTTTCTCGATCCTCAGCGCGAACAAAAAGATACATATGATGCTTGTTAAATACGAGGAAAATGAACCGCGATCAGCGCCGCTTCAGCAATTGGGGACAGATAGGCTCCGGGTCCTTGCGGCAGAAATCGGGCGGGCGACCGCTCCGCCAATAGTCGAGCAGACCGACACGCTGCGCGAGTTGGAGATAGCGCGGGTCACGGCGCATCGGTGCCGCCGACGGGGACGTGATGAACTCTAGCGACCCCGCGCCGAATGGGTCATCCAACCAGATGCGCTCGGTTTCAGCGGGTGTTTGGCCGACGCGCTGTGGGTAAAGCCTGTCGGCGATTGCGTAAGCGCCATCCTCATCGCCGAGCCTAGCAAGCACGAGCATGCAGGAAACACTTAGCCAGTAGTCATCCTCATCGGTGCAGGCTCGCCTCGCAGCGCCAACCGATTTCGTTTTCAACGCGGCGACGAGAGGAGCGGACCCCGCGTACTGCGGAAGAAGCTTCTTTGCATCCATGTCGCGCTCGATGTCGGGCAACGCTTGGAAATCGCCTCGATCGATCACGCCTGAAATTCGGTCACGGAAGAATGACCCTTTAAATTCAGGCCACCAACGCGCGCCCTGCTGGTACAGCTCCTCGGCTTCATCACCCTCGTCGACATATTCGAGCATCTTGAGCATCCAGGAGATCTTCGTCGGCACATAGAGGTCATGCGTGTAGCTTAACCTTGCGAGTTCCAGCGCCTCGCCCGGGCGGCCTACCGACCGGAGCAGGTGACTCAGGAAGGCGTTGAGGAACGGCGCGTCGGGATCGACGCGCCGGCCCGCGCGAAGAGAATCCTCGCACCCTGCTAAGAGCGCTTCGCTGTGAAGGTTGCACCAAACCGCATAAGTATCGCCGAAGCGAGGGCTCATCTTGATCGCGCGGTCAGCGGCACTTCGCGCCGCGACCACCTCTCCGGGCCGTTCGTCGCGCGGGATCTGATCCAGTACGAACGATGTATTGAAGGCCACCCCGATTTGGGCGGCGGCGAGGCTGGGCGCTTTCGCCGCAACGCGTTTCAAGTTTTGATATGGCTGCAGCCCGAAGCGATCACCGGCGAAGTTCTCGCCTTGGAGAAGGTCTGCCAGCAGAGCCGGATCTATTGGCCGTCTGCGGTCCAGCAACATCATCGGATATGCCCAGGTGAGGTTGCCGGCGAGTTGCGCACCGATGCGCTCCGGCAAGTTGCCGACATCTTCGCGAGATACCTCGAACCGTTGTGAGAAAACCGTCACCTGGCTGGCGGCTTCGTCTAGTCTGACAGTGGCTAGGATCTTGCCCGCGGTCCTGCTCAAGTCGCCAGAGATCAAGAAGTCTACGGGGGAGCGATCCGCTTGCGGAGCGGAATCCATAAGCCGCACCGGCACGCCGCTCTGGGAGAAGGTGTGCCCGAGCGAGTCACGAGCCTGCAAACCGAGTTGACGCAATTCGGCATCGGACGAAGTGAAGGGCAGCACGCCGATCGTCGGCTTCAAAGCGCTGCTCGACTGATCGCCCTTTAGATAAAAGTAGGCGCCAGCAGTCGCGAGCAAAAATGCAAGCATCGCGGCGAGGATGATTGACGGTCTGCCCAAGACCCGAGCGGGACGCGGGAGCTTCGCAGTACGCGAGGTCGGCGGCAACTCCTCCTTGCCCTGCAGCCGCCGCTCAACCGACCGCAGCAATTCAGCGGTGCGTACGTCACGCTTTGCGGCTTTCCAGCCGGTTAGATCGACCGTGTGGAATTGGCGAAAGCCCATCGGCGGGAGCGAACCGTCGATGCTGACGGGGACCAGCCTCCCTTTGTCTCCGCCTACTCCTGCCTCGTCACGCACCCACCGAGACTTGATGGATTCCTTGGACCAGGCGACGACAACCGCATCGGACTTTTCTAATGCAGCTTCGATTTCCTCAGAGAACTCTTCTCCGCCGTCCAGCCGCCGGTCCCACCAGACCTCGTGGCCGGCGGTTTCAAGTGCACGGGCGAGTTTCTCAGCGCACGCTCGGTCTTCCCGCGCGTAGCTAAGGAAAATGGCCGCCATCCGCCCTCCGGTCGCGCACGCTGCGCCGGGGCAACTACCAAGTCAACGGAGCGAAATCACTCCGGGAAAGCGATTGGCTCGCTTGTTCGCACTAACGCCGATCCAGAGGCGCTCGCAGTTAGCGGATTGCGCAGGACCTCGCCCCACCCCTTCCGGACGCTGAGGGCTTAGGTCTTCTTTCGACCCAAATCACACATTAGGTTCGCTCACACTAAAGTTCTAATCCGGCCTTCAACCTTGCCGCCGCTGCCGACAGCCGTCGGCCAACCGCGTTCTGGAGAACGGGGTCGTCGGGATCAAAACCTCCCCCGTCGCGTCCGTCGGAAGGTAGCGAATGAATCGCGACAAGTTCGTCATACTTGGCAGCCAGTTCGAGGTGGATGTTTGCGATGTTGGCAGAGGTGGCTTGTGACGCACGTTGGCGTTCTTCTTCCGCACGCAAGCGGAAGTAATCTTGATCTGGCGGAAGCATGATTGTGCTCCTGGCGAAGCAAGCGGGAGCACGACGAATTCTCTCGGTCAGGCGGATGCTCACAGTTGGAGGTCGTCGCCTGATGTGTCTCGTATACGCCCCATCAGCCGATTGACCTAATCTGGCGATAATGTCCGCTTTCCACCCAAAGCTGCCATTAGTGGCCAGCAAAGGGCCGCGCACGACAGTGATCCAAGGTAGTATCGGCAACTAGTCGCTGAGCGCCCAGTTCGTGATCGATGTGGATAAATCCGTACGCTTTCGCAGCCGGCCTCTCAGGCTCGGCGGGCTGAAAAGGCGAAGCTAATTGGGCGCCGGTGTGCTAATGGCGTCCCATCATCGGCAATTCCTCCCGCAGGCGTCGATGGCTGAGAGTCTTTTCATGCTCCCGCTTGCAGCGCCGGAGCATGTCCATGAACCACCCCTACCGCCATCCGCTTGTCGACCCTATCCCGGACAGGGCGATCGAGCTGAAGCTTGAACAACTTGCCGCGTCCTACGCTCGGCAAGCTGCCGCCGGACCGCCCGGCGCTCGTGCCGAACTCGACCGCTATGACGTCCCGGTGATTCTTCAGGCTGTCTACGAATGGGGCGGATACCGCTACAGCAATGCATCGAATGCCATTGCGGCTGCTAAGCGAGGCACAAAGTGAGCCGCGCGTTCAACCTCGCAATGACCGAGGCGGACGTCATCAAGCACTGCCGTGACCAAAACATCGCAATCTCCGCGCTCGAGGCACTTCCTGACGGCGGTTTGCGATTGGTTTGCATGAGCGGATATGGAGCGGCTCAGATCCAGTCGAACCTTAAGAGACACATCATTGAGGGCGAAGTCCGGCGCGAACGGTTCCGGCCCGTGCGGCCCCTGTGGTGATCGCGATCCCGAGCGAGCATGGGTTGCTCGAATGGGAAATCGAAGGTGGGTCGCTCGCTGACCTGGCGCGAGCTGACGAGACACTCGACGGCTGGCCGCGGATCAGGTTCAAGCACAGCGCCGTGGCCTGGTCTCGCCGACCTAAGCTGCTCGGAGCAGCCGAAAGTTACAGCGGTCCCAGTCGCACCCGGCGTCATTGAGCAGTAGCGATGGCGATCGACAAGGGTGGACTGATCGGCTGGCGCGCATTGAGTTGAAAGGCACCAAACCAACGATGAGCGAGTATCAGCTGTATCTCTTTAATCATCCCGATCACCTTCCCCCGGCGGAAAGATTTCGATCGTTTAATGACTTGTGCGCGAAGCTGTTTGCGGAAAAGAGCGCCGAAGCTGGGCCAATGGAACTTTGGTCCGGCGCCCGAATGGTCAAACGGTGGTCGAGGTCCTGGACTGCCCCCATGGAAGAAACGGCCCCTTGCTTCTTTGGCACTAGGGCATGGGGGCCATTGTGAGCGCCGAGAATTGGCATGAGGAGCGTGACAGGCTGCTGAAGCTGATCAAAGGCATCGAATCCGGCGCAGTCACACACATCGACGAGGACGACGAGCGGCAGCTCCAGCCGACGAGCACCGAGAATATCGCGAACCTGAAGGAGCGCCTGGCGAAGCTCAACGTCCGCCTGGGCGACGACGGCAACTAGGGCTTAGGCGCTGGCGCGGGCCGGTCGTACAAGGTGGATAGCCTTGGCGCAGTGGCAGAGCTGTTGCTGCGGATAAAGGCTTCCGCTTCGCGCATTGTGGCGAAGGCACGCTGAAACGCGCGGCCGCTGCTGCGCGTCAGAATGGCGTGATAGGGCAACGGGTGGCCGGGCACGTGGACCACCTGCGTTGCGGCCGCGGCGCGCTGACCAGTTTCGAAAGGGTCCCAAGGCGGATTGGATGACAAAGCGCCTATCCCGCCTAGGCCCTGAGGGCCATTTCCTCGAGAAGCCTCTCGACTCGCTGAAGTCCCTCGGCGCTCTCGACCGCCAGATGCAGCGGCTGCGCCTCAAGCTGGTCGTGGCGGGTGTTGAGGAAGGCGATGACCGACGGGGCCGCACCGAAGTGCTGCCAGGCGCGCTGGAGGACATCATTCTGTCGCTGCATCTGTTCGGGTGATGGGCGCGGCGCGTTGGTGCGCTTGCGGAACATCATCCTCTTGGGCCGATCCTGCGCAGCATCCTCCGGCCCTGCGTTGGGATTCACGTGATGCTTCCCGGAAGGGCGGGCGCGGCGCCGCGAGCAGCGCGGGCCTCGCCAACCTGCCTCGCATAATCGTCCGCGAACTGTTCGTGCGCGAGCCTTTGGTCCGGGGTGAGCGACGCGTCAGCCTTCATCAACGAAAGCTGGTGCCGGCGACGCAAGGAATTGAAATCCACGAACAGTCCTTCCCACTGCTGTAAGCGGGAGCGCGTTCGTCTCTCAGCCGCTGGCGCCTACGAGAACCGAGCCAGCGATAGTCCTGATATAGGGTGCGGACGGCGAATTGTTAGGGCCGCAGCTAACGTACGCTTTCCACCCCAAGCGTCCCTCCCAGATGGAAACTGCTACTTATCCGAGCACTTCGAGCGCAGCCGCGTAGGCTACCGCGTCGTGGGGGCCGCGCGGCCGCGGCGCGAATTTTTGCGTATTGTTCGTCGTGCCCGCTTTAGCGCGAGTCTTCCGGACCCGATGGTCCAATGTCTCGAATAGTGTTTTCATGTCTCGTTTCGGCGGTGATGTCCGCCTTTCTGATTGCTTCGGCGGCCCGCAGTTCCTCCGATTTCGCTGCCCGCGAAGCAAGCGCTTCCCAGGCTTCGACCGAGCGCAGGCAACGCTCGCGCACATGGCCGAGTGCCGCCGCGTCCGCGTCCGCCCGGGCTTGGTCGGCCCGGGCGCGGTAGAATTGGAGTTGAGTTGCGGCCGACATCGCCCGTGGCTCAGGCCTCGGTGGCGGGCTGCTCGGCTTCGTCGGCGCTCTTCAGGTTGACGGCGCTGGTTTTGCCGCGCTGATCCTGTTCGAGGTCGTAGCTAAGCCGCTGGTCCTGGACCAAGCTGTGAAAGCCGGCGCGCTCGACCGCGCTGATGTGGACGAAAGCGTCATTGCCGCTGCCCTCGGGCTGGATGAAGCCGTAGCCCTTGGATTCGTTGAAAAATTTAACTTTGCCGATTGGCATTTGGAAGTTTCCTTCTGCGTGCGGAGTCCGGGAATCGGACTCCTCCTGCTAGGAGCTGCGTGAGAAGGAAAAAGGAGCCGCAAAGCGCCAGAGACCGTCAGTTTGCGACTAGTAGCAAGGCGTATGTAGGGGTTCGGCGGCAAAATTATAAGAGCGCGTGTGTGCTTCCGGTCGAAAAGCGCATGCCGTGTGGCGAACGTAATGTCCGCTTTCCATCCACTACGGCCCATGCTCGTAGGATGAAGCGCGGCGACTTTAGGCACAGCAACATCTAACGCATCAAGCCTGCAGCGCGGAGAGCATCTTCGATGACAGCCCCGACACCGCTCGAACTCTGCGTCGTGAAGGGCATTGGCCCAGGCGGGCTTACGGCTGCGCCAAGACGCTTTGGACCGTGGAAGGGCTCACGCTGCTCGACGCCTTCGGCGACCAATCCCCACGAGTTCGCAATCAGCCGCGTCGAGCAAATGTTGGCGTCTAGCATGTGCGGCCCGGCCTTGCCGCATGCATGGTCGTCGCGCGTGTCCAGCGGCGTCCCGTGACCCATCCCGCGGATGTCGTATCTTTCGATGACAGGACGCCCCCGCGTGTCGAACCACCTTTCTCGACGATGGCCGGCCACGGCCTCTACCGCCCCACTGACGTCGCCAAGACCATGCAGGTCGCGCCACTGATCGACGATGGCCGTGGCGTTGGCCGGGTCGACGATAGCGTCATGTGTCCCGTGCCACACCGACAACGCAGGCGGACGCCCCTCATGGTCCGCTGCCGCCCTGACCCGGGCCGATAGCTCCCGACGGGAAGGAAATCCCTGCCCGCGCATCCGCTCCAGGGCCTCCGGCAGACTATTGGCGCCGGCGAACGGCAAGCCGGCTATGATTGCCCCTCCGGCAAACAACTCAGGGTAAGAGGCCACCATGACCGCGGTCATCGCGCCGCCCGCCGACAAGCCGGTGATGAAGGTCTGCGACCGATCGAGCCCGTATCGGGCGGCCACGTGCTGAACCATCTGGCTGATCGACAAGGCCTCGCCGCGACCGCGTCGCGCATCGCACGGGAGATACCAGTTGAAGCAGAGGTTTGAATTATTGGACCGGCGTTGCTGTGGGAAGAGAACCGCAAAGCCATGCCGCTCGGCCAGCTCCGACCACCCACTGCCCGTATCATAGACGTTCGCGCTCTGGGTACAGCCGTGCAGCACCACAACCAGCGCAGTCGGCGGATTGACCGGCACGTAGATCCGCGCATCGAGCTCGCCGGGGTTAGTGCCAAATCCTGTCAGGGCATCGAGCCGGCCGTCGTCGTTTGCGTTGACGGCATGCATGGTGCGGCGCAATGCCACGAGACGTGAGACAGTGTTTCCCAGGCCGCGCATCGAGATTCCTCCTTGGCGCGGCCCCGACGACGGCTGTCGCCCGATCATGCTGCACTGCACAATAATGGGGTCCCAGACTGCCGATTGTTAGACCGCGACCCGACATTTGCGCACAGCCAATCTCCCAGTGTCCGCTTTCCACCCAAACCTGCCGTCAGCAATCGACCCATTGCGGGCATTATGAATCGACGCGAGATTATCGGGCAAACGCGAATCAAGGGCGGGGCGGATCGGGCATCAGCGGGAGCGGGGGGGTCAATGTTTGGACGAAAAAGGAGCGGCGACGATGGTCTTCGCGCGAACCATCAAGAATTTTACCGCAATTGCCTGATCCAGATCGCGGACCTGGAAAGCAGGACTGCAGATTGGTCCGGTCTGAAGGGGGAGTTCGCGGCTGTCTGGTCCGAGTCCGAAGATGCAGCCAGTAACGAAATCACGCAAAAGGTGGCACTCGCGCGGAGGTTTGCGATCGATGTCGAATCGAGCCTTGCAACCGCCTCGATCGAGACTGCAGCGAAGGGACTCAACCTGCTGCAAGAGATCGTTGATAATGCCGAGCACCAGCTGCAGGGGCTGCTCGTCGGCTTGGTCACCGCGCAGTCACTGCGATCCGCAGGTCCGTAACATCCGGTATCCGCGGGCGGTCTCCATCACCCACTGGACCTCTTTGAGTGTCAGCTTTCGACCCATTGCGGACACTAATGCTGTGCTCACGAATGCCGAGGCTGCGCGGCAAATGGATTCTCGACTGGCTTGGCGCACGCCTTCAAGGTCACGCCAAAGGACTTCATGCCCGATTTCCATTCGGCAATCCTCTTGTCGATCTCGGCCTTGTCATTCCAGCCCACGCGCTTGAATTCTTGAGCGATGGCGGACGGCGCAAAGCGGGTGGCTCGGGAATGGAGATTCTGGCTGAGTATGGACATTGATCCCAAAAGCTCTCCTCGGCGGTCGGCTGAGAGTGGCAGGTTGTAGCGCAGGACCTGCAAGTCTCTCGCTGCATCCGCATCCTCGCCGGTCGCGCGCTCGATAGCCTGGAAATTGTCATGGAGGCCGGCGAGAATGCGGTACCTATCCTGAGCAATCCCCGAGAGAGTGCCATTGGCCTGTGCACTCTGCCAGGCCATGTCTGCGATATCGGCGTCAAACGTCGTATATATCCCTGGATAGGCGCGCTGTTTTCCGTCGTCGAAATAGTCTTCGCCGATCGATTTTGCCGATTTGGGATTTGCCAGCGCCGCTTCTATCTCCTTGAGGCGCGTCGACTGGCAATCGACTAGGACGTTCATGGCCAACAGAACCGTAAGATTATAGTCGTACTCCGCATGGATGGCGTCCTCGGCCGCCTTCGCCGCCTCGCGCTGCCCGGCGCGGGCAACCATCTCCTGAAGCCATAGAGCCAGTAGCACGCCCGCAACCACAACGACGAACTCCATGGCCCAATGAGCGATAGTGCGCCGCTGTCCTTCGCTGAGCTTCTGCAGCATAGGCCCCCGGGTCAATTGTAGTAGTATCGCCAAAGCGCCAGAAAAGGCCACTCCATTCTCTTTGCCCCCAAGCGAGCGCTAATGTCGGCTTTGCACCCAAATCAGACATCGAGGCTAGTTCCTGGGTGGAGGCGGTGAGAGGACCGTAAGGCTCGCCTCCCGTGCTCCGCAGAGCGTGCATTTAAACCGGTGCTGGAGCCGCCTCAGATCCTCAGTTCCGCACAGTTTCACGACATCAAAGCCGCTCATCGTCCGCGAGTTGCCACAACTGGTGCACTCGACCCTGAGAGCCGTCTTGAAGCGGATCAGATCGGCGGCGGTGCGGACGTGCTTGGTAGACATGACCGCTCGCTAACGCGTGGAGAACGTAAGAGGAACACAGGTACGTGTGGAAAGCGTGGAAGGATCTTTGCCTCAGAGCTCCAGCGCCTCTGAGAGCTCCAACGCATCGTCTACCTCGACTCCCAGATAGCGCACGGTACTCTCCAGCTTTGTGTGACCCAGAAGAAGCTGGCACGCCCTTAGGTTGCCCGTCTTCTTGTAGAGCAGCGCAACCTTCGTTCGGCGCAGGCTGTGTGTGCCGTAAGCGGCCGGATCGAGGCCGACCATCACCACCCACTCATCGACCAGCCGCGCGTACTGGCGCGTGCTCAGATGGTGCCCGGGCTTCAAGCGACTGGGGAAGAGCCAATCGTCACTGCCAAGTTGCTTCCTCTCGGCCCAGGCACCAATCGATCGGCGTGCCTGTTCAGTCACCTCGAACTGAACCGGACGTCCAGTCTTTCGCTGAAGGATCATCACGCGGCGCTTCACTCCGCTGGCAGACACGAGATCGGAAACCCGGAGCCTCACCAGGTCACAGCCGCGGAGCTTGCTGTCGAGCGCCAAGTCAAACAGCGCCAGGTCACGGACGCGGTTTGCAACCTGCAATCGGACCCTGATCCCCCACACGTGGAAAGGCTTCAGCGCGAGCTTCGCGCCAGTGGGCTTCCGACCAGTCGAATTGAACGCGAGTGTGTAGAACATGGGGTGCCTCCAGCGTGTGCTGGAAAGCTACGGCCGGCAGCCGCTCTAAGGTCCGCAATGGGTGGAACGCAGACATTAGCCTAACCCCTTCGTATGGCAGGAGCTGGCCGTTAGCGGACGATCCGCTTACGGCAGCCTTTGACCCGTTGGTGCCGTTAGCCGAGTTTCGCTTTCAATTTCGCCTTAGTAAGAGCGAGGTACTTCGCGCCAGGCGTCCACCCTGCTCCCAAGCGACTCCGAAACGACAAGTCGGGATTCCGGTCCGAGTTGCTGATACTCGTCGACGTTTCGGGTATTTCGCGCAGCGTTTCCACCTTCGTTGAAAGTCTGCCCGCTGGTCGAAGTCGGTTGGACAACAAGGGTGTTTCAGCAGCGGTTCTAGTTCACATGAACCACTCGAACACTGCAGGTGCAAATCCCTCTTAAGTTTCCCACCTGAGGTTGGCCGAGCCGAAGCGGGGAGCAGCTCGCAACTCGTCACGTGCGTCCCCATATCAGAGGGCCGCTAGTGGCGCCTGACGTCTGAGCTTAGGAGAAATCCCATGCCTGATCCCGACAAAGCGAAAGACAAAAGTTTTACCGCTTTTCGGTCCGCAGCCGAGGAGGCCAAGACCAAGCTCGCCAACGACGCAGCGAAACGAGAGGAGCAATCCTGGGATAATGAAGGTGGTCACATGAGCTCGACGAGCGGCCGGGTCATGCGCGTCTCTCGGACGGACCTGCCGTATGTCGTTACCCTGGAACATCACGGAAGCGAAACCAGCGAGCATGCGTTCGCGACGATGCGAGAGGCCGAGGCGTTCATCAAGCGGAACACACCAGTGCCAGGCGCCGTCCTTGCCACAACCTATGACCGGCCCGCATCAGCGATTGCCACATCTCCGACCGAAGCGGAAAGCATGATGAACGATGAGGGCATTCTTGCGCGGCTGAAAGTCATTGACCGGCGATTGCGACAAATCTCGACAGACGATGCGGCATCCGTGCTGGCCGGCGGCCTAGCAATGGCAGGAATTAATGAACAAGAGCGTCTGAGACTGGTCGCCGAGACCGAACGCATCCTAGACGAGCTCGATGGGACGAGTGACGATTGATATGCAATAAGAGCGATCTAGCCGATCGTAGGCCAAGCACGCTCTCAGGCCTCACCTGCGATGCTTCGACGGACGAACCCTTTCACGAACTACGTCACCGCGGATCACAGCCGTTTGCAGTTTGTGCCTCATCGTGTCGGCGCCGGCGCTACTCTGGCATACCAAACGGACACCGCCGCCCAACAGATCTTCGATTGACGAAACCCCGACCGCAAGGCGAGCGCAGTGCGTTCTTACGTCTGCCTCGCTCAACGCAAGCAGGATTACGCGACTCATCCTTTCTCCGCGCGCTTCGCGGCCGCCAGGGCGTCTCTCGCCTGTGTATAACGGTAGCCCTGCCAGACGAAGGTGTCAGCGGGAACTCTTTCGATGCCATAGTGCTCGAGCTCGGCATTGCTGGGCTCGGCATCAGGATATGCACTCATCTTGGTTCCTTTCGATCATTTGCTCCAAACGCATGCGCTCAAGCATTCCGCAGCTTGACCGCTCGTGCTCCGCCGTCCGTTAGGACCAGCTCATACGACAAGCGCTGCCCAGAAACCGGATCGACGCTTCGTTGCCAAAGAGCCGCGCCCTTTTGAAAGCTGATGAGTCCGTCGGCGCGACTTGGGCAGATCGAACCGTGGCCAGTCGTGGCGTCGAACGATTGACGGTCCGAAGTGTCTCACCTGTTCATTGCACCTGGGGAACGGGGCGGGGCTGCTTCGTTGCGGCCGCCCAGCAGTTCTCGGGGATTGTTTCATTCCACGAGAGCGCAGCGTTGAAGCGGTATTCTGTCGAACAATATGAGCACAGAATATCTGTTTCCTCCCCCATGTTGAGATAGACGTGCGGATGATCATGGGGAGGCATCGCACCCATGCAATGAAAGGCTGCAACGCCGATCTGGATGCTGTTCACCCCGCGCTCGTTGAAGAACAGCGGGCTCTCAGGCAGAGAGCGGCGCTCCGTCTCCATCGTTAGAACGCCTTGCCATCCATCCATTCGTGGACGTCGGCTTCCGCTTCTTCCTGCGACCGTGAGCAGCGTTCTTTCACCATTGTGATCAGCTGCCGTTCGTTCTTGATTGTGGTGGCGTCGAAGTGGGTGAGGAAGGGCCAGCGCGCCTGCGCCTCGGCCATGTATCCCCGCTTTCGGACGACGGTCTCTGCGCTATCAGCACCAGTAAATCCGAACATCGCCCTTCTCCTCGATAATAATCTGTCAAAGTGCAATATGGGAATTGGCGAGGATATTACTAGATGATCGGCAAGAGATTATTATAGACCATTTAAAATTGCGATGATTTATATTTTGATGGTGGACTTGTTTAACTCGCCGCCAACAGCTATCTCTCTGTTGCTACCAGTCGCAATCGACGGTTTTGGGCGCTAAGCCGCACCTTCCTCCATCTTTAACGTCTCCTAGCGGCAGGGTGCCATTCCGGCGTCTGCCAACAAAGGAACTCAACATGAAATATTTCGGAACCGTCAGCTCGTTTGACACCGGCAACGGCCACGGCGAGATCAAGCCGGAGACCGGCGGCGACATGCTTCGCTTTGAGCGGAGCGCCTTCTCGTGGGAAAACAACGCCGTCCCAACAGTCGGTCAGCGTCTTTCCTATGACGTGGGCACGAACCCCCAGCGCGAGCCCTGCGCGCTCAACCTTCAGACCATCTAACCAAGTGGCGCGAACGGCGGCGAAGATCGTCTCCGTTCCGCTTTTCGACGCCGATCGTTCGAGCCTCAAGGGGTCCGGGCGATTGGCGGTGCGACCGCCTCCCCCGGACCGGGGAGCCAAAGGAACATCCGATGAAAATGATTTATACCCTGATGGCCGGCGTTGCCACGCTTTCGCTCGCGGCGCCCGCCTCGGCCCAGCCGAATTACAGCCAGGCACCGAACGCGTCTGCACCTACCCAGTGGGGCCACAGCCGCACTTACAGCCCGCAGCTCCGAATGCAGATCGACGCCGGTGTTAGCCAGGGCACGATCTCACGGCGTGAAAGCGTCGCCTTGCGCGGAGAGCTAAGCCAGCTGGTGCGCCTTGAACGCAGGTTCAGTCCAAATGGCATCAGCGGCCGTGAACACGCCCAGTTGCTGCAACGCAGCACTGCACTAGCCAAGGACATCAGTATCGCCAATCGCGATCACAACGGCCGCCGGGGTGATACGGCGAGTTGGGAAAGTGGCAGTACCAATGGGCAGTGGGTGCCCGACGCCAGGTTTGCGGGATTACACCCCGGCGATCGGTTCAACGGTGACGCAAGGATCGGCCAGCACGCCACCGCTCGTATGGTCAACCTGCCAGCCGAGTATCGCGGCCAGTATGTCGATGATGCTCGCGTTTACTACGGTTACGACAATGGGCGCGTCTACCAGATAGACCGTCAGTCTCAGATGATCCTGGCACTGCTCGACATCGCGCGTTGATAGTTTAGTTCGTCACGCGAAAGGCGCCCGGCTTTGGCTGGGCGCCTTTTTGCAAGCGACGTCTGCCGAGCGTTGCCCGTATCGATGAGCCCGCTGTCCCGCCAGTCGCGCACTCGATGTCCTCGCTAAGCGTTCTTCAAGCCGCCCGCGGCAATCGTGATTCAAATGTCGCCTTGGTTACCGCCACGACGAGCCCCTCACTTGACGATGTTTCGGAGACTTGAGCCTTTAACGGCTTAGCTAATGCCGCGACGAGCGCGGTGCCCAATCCCGTCGATGCGCCCGGCTCCATCTCTTGGCGTCGTCCCGTGCCATTGTCCGCGACGCTGAGCCGCCAGTCTGATTTCGCCATCTCGAAAGTCACTCGAATACGCGCGGTCGAATGCACTTCGGGAAATGCATATTTCACGGCGTTTATGATTAGCTCTGTCACAATCAAACCGATGCTGACCGCGTGACTCGTGGGGAGCACCCCTGGATCTGCACTCACCGCGACGTCGATGTGTTGCCGAGGGTCGACCATCGACGAAGCGAGGCCCGAGCTCAGCTTCGTAAGATAGGGGGCCATCTCGATCTGCTCGATACCGTCAGATGCCTGCAGGTGGCTTTGCACCGCAGCCACCGACATGACCCTCTGGTGAGCTGCACGAAGTTCGTTCTTGGTCTCTTCCGAACTTACTGCCCCCGCTTTCAGTAGCAGGATGCTGGCAATGATCTGCAGGCTGTTCGCGATGCGATGCCGCATCTCGCGCAGGAGCGTCTTCTGCTGTTCGAGCAGCTCCTCGGTGTGTTCAAGGAGTTGTTGCTTCTCCTGCTCCGCCACACGTCGCTCGGTGATGTCCTTGATCGCAACCAGCACCATCCGCCCTGACCCGCTTTCATCGCGGATGGGCAAGGCGTTCAGATGAAGCGTCCGCTTGCCGAGCTTCGCGAAGCTACGCTCAAACTCGAAGCTGTCGATGGTGGTGCGATCGTCAACGATGGCCGCAAGAAGCTGCCTGAGCCCAGGGATGTCCCATTGCCCGCCCGACAGCTCGAACATGGAACGGCCATGCGCACTGGCGGGATCCTCGCCGTAGACCTCGTAGAAGCAACGACTGCCGGCTAAGAGTTGGAGCTCGTCATCGAGCACAAGGAATGGTTCTGGCAAAGTGTCAACGATCGCCAGCGCGAGCGCCTGCGCTTGGGCCAAGTCGGAAAGCTGCTTCATCGATTTGCTCCGTTCGGCGGGAGCTTCGCACGTCTCTCAGCAACCGGCGCGCCTGCGATTATCCGGTGGTCCGCCCACCTTACACTGTTCCACGACAAAGCTAACTTAAATAAAGTTGGCCCGTTCGCTGCTATGGCGAGTTTAGCTATCAGCACCGGCGCGTCCGAGAACCGCTGCTGGCGTGCAATCGCACTCCTCGTCCTCGGCGGAGCGCCGCATGCACGCCTTAATCATCGAGGACGACGATCTAATCGCCATCGCGATCGAGGAGGTCCTTCGGGAATGCGGCTTCACTTCGTTTCATTTCGCAGTGTCACTCGACGAGGCAGTAGCCGCGGCTCGAGAAAGGCCCGCGTTTGATTACGGCAGATGTGGAGTTGAAGCCCGGTTCGGGGATCGACGCGGTCCAGACTATCTGCTCGGACAATCCGATACCCGTCATCTTCATCACAGGCCGAGTGGACGCGGCTCGGTCGCGAATGCCTCAGCACCCAGTTCTGAGCAAACCTTTCCGCGTGAGCGAAGTGGAAGCGGTAGTTCGCGAAGTGATGAGCCAGTAGGGCAACTTCGTCGACGCGCGCCTAAGGAGAGATCCAGCCGCCGATCGCCAGAATTGCTGCCACGGCGCTGACCCCGAAGGCTGCAATGAGCAACTTCATGGCAAGAGCCGCCGGTGCAGCGTTTGCTGCCCGCTGTCCGTCGAGCCGCTGCAGCAGCGGACCTCGGAGCCAGCTCGACCAAATAACAATCGAGATCACCATCAGAAGTGCCGCGACGAAGGCAAGGGTCTGTGCAAGCTCAGGCATCGGAGCACTCCTTACCTCCATTGCGCCTACCGCCATTGCGTGCCCCGGCGTAGATGGGCGGTGGGAGCGCATCAGCCAGGTTGATCGCTTCGGTCTCGGCTGAAAGAGCTTTCAAGCTGTAACGACCGGCAAGATCATAATGGATGAGCCGGGCCTCGGCGCTCACGGCATTCTGCGCTGCCTTGAGGGATGCCCTCTTCCGTCCGAGCCAATATCGCTTTTCCATAATTCATCTCCTGCGAGCGAGAGCACGAAGGGTCTCTCTGTCACAGGGCGCTCGGTTGCGATCTCAGGTGATGGCCATACCTCGCACGTTTCCGATGAACGGCGTCTGACGTTCATTCGATAGCTCCAGACCTGAACGAGCGTCCGTTTGCGGATCTCGAGCGTCGCGTCGCCAATCGCTGCTAAGGGCGCAAAGCAGTCGAAACCGCTAATGGCAGCTTTGGGTCGAAAACTGACCTTACGAGCCTGCCGGGGGCTGCCGCCCTCCAATGCTTTGGCGAGGAGCTAAGTGCTCAACTGCTTTATCAGCAGCTCGAATACCGCCGGATGGAGGGGGTTGAGATATCTGACGCCCGCCTGAAACTTCTCTATCCAGCATATCTCGGCATGAAGCGCCTCGATACGTTCGAACTTTATCCAAAGATGATCGCCGACACGCATTTGCTCGACCATCTCGATCTTGCACCCGTACCTCGAGATGTCGACTAATCGCACCCTGTATTTCGGATGACCCGGCCTCCGTTGAACGACCTCGACGTCAACGGAAAAACGTTTGGCCACTCGGGGCTTGAGCTCGCGCTCGCGCGCAGCAGGAGAAAGCGTGAAGCTGAGCCCCGCACGACCACGGTCGTACCATCTTACCTGCGCGTCGATGGCTCCGCGCCCAGACACGCACAACTTGATCGTATCGCCGGGCCGTAATTCCGTGCGCACCTCGACGCAGCAGCCGTCATAAGTCAGGTCGAGGATGGTCAAGTAGGCCGTCTGCCGGTTGGCAAGAACGGCGAAGCCGCGGAGCTCGACTGACCGACGCGCGGCCCGATCGACCGTTTGGGATTGGCATTCAGCGCTTTGATTAGCGGCAGATTTGTTCACTGGACGGGCTCCGACGAAATGGCCCGTTAGACAACAGTGGCTCGGCCTTCCCTAGCATCGATGCTGTAAACAGTAGTTTAATAATGCTGGCAGGCGCGGGGAGACATCGTATCGTTCAATCGCGCGGCGGCGACTATTTGGTGATTGTGCAAAACGTCGCCTGGCTTCGCTCTCACGAGAACGGTCAAACCAAGATTGGCATCACCGGTAGCGAAGCGATCTTGGTCGCGGGAACGATCGAAGAAACCGCAGCTACGATATTGGCTGGCTAGATTCACTTTCACGGACGAAGGAAAGCGGACGTTTCTGGCCTCTAGGACTCTCCACGATCAAATTCCTCGCATAGCGGGAGTTGCTCAAAGGGCGGCTGGTATCCGTGGCGATCGTATAGACTCCGCGGAACTCTAGAGGGTCCCGCGCCTCCATATTCGACGCGAGCGTGTTCCGCCCCGGTCTCTTCGGACTTCGTTCGACATATACCCCTGGCCATTTCCGCCTCCGCGCTTCGCGCCAAGTATAGCGACTAAGGCGTGAAATTTTGCAGGGCTCAAATTGACATTTTTTGATGTCTGAAATGGGTCGAAAGCAGACTTTAGCTCGTTCTGTTTGTGTCAGCCGCAGTCATCAGAGTTGAGATGGCCGTGAGCAGTTGCGCACCTGCATATGGCTTCTGCACGACAACGCTGTGCGGCACACCTTGAACCGGCCAGTCAATGGCGCTGTCTCCGGTCGTGTAGACGACCGGCAAGTCGGTCCGCAGTTTGCGTGCATGGCGGGCGATTTCCCAGCCGTCAGTGCCTCCCGGCAGTCGAACGTCGGTCACGAGGCCCGATAACTCGGCGCCCCTACTGTCGAGTATGTTCACCCGCCTCTGAGGCGAGCTGAACTGGGATGACGGCAAAGCCCCCCGCCTCCAGTGCGTCTTGGGCAACCAATAAAACGAGCGGCTCGTCCTCCACGAGCAGAATGATCGGCTCTGGCATTCTTGTCATTTCCGGTAGCCGCAGCGGGATCATCGCTGGGCCACCCAGCGGTAGCGCCGCACCTCATACTTCTCCAGATGCAATGTCGGCTGTGCGACGAAACGAGCGCCAGGGTCGCAACGGGCCCCGCCGTGCGTGCGAACACTTAATTACGGCTAGCTTCAAGCTTCCTTATGTCCGCCTCGCCCTCTTCAGCCATTTGCAGCAGCGTTGCCGTGGTCCGGGGGTCGTTCACACGTCTTGCGAGCTGTCGGCACTTAGCGACCCTTGCTCGGATGTTCGCGATCAGCTCCTCGGTATCCATGACCCGCGAACTAAGCGGGATGATCGCCGTTCCCAGATACAGAGGGTTATTATTCGAAGTTGCCTTTGCGCAACGGTGTGGAATTAGCCCTCGTGCAGCGAAGCCGCCACCAAAAGGACTCGCTGCGGCGCATCCGTGAACACCGTATTGACACCCCAACAACTTGAGCGCTTCCATTGCGCATGCGCATCGAATTGAACTGCGCTGTTTGCGGCGAGAACAGCTTCAATCTGGAGGGCGGGCAATCCGATGATACTCGCATCCTCTGCGCGAACTGCGGCCACGAGATAGGCACGCTCCAACAGTTGAAAGAGCGCGTTGCCGAGGAAGTCATGTCGCGCAGCCGATCGGCTCGGGGTTCCTAGGCCTCACAGGCCTCTTCAACGGTGCCAAAACTTCTGCCGCTCGCGTTCTGCCAACGAGCGCTCCCGTCTGGCGCAGTAACCCGCCGCGGAAATCTCTTGCCTCTCAGGCTGTCGCGCCATCCACGGATCAGGGGCCTTAGGCAATTCATCAGAGACTTAACGAGGCGCGACATACCGTCGTTCCCGCCTAGTCCAGTTCAAGATCCAGGGGCGGCTGAAATGCTCGCACTGCGGAGCGAAGGCTGCGGGCTTGACGGTGCTGTCGCCACCGGCGCCCAGGAATTAGTGTCGCCATTTCGACAGAGGAACCGCGCGCAGGATTTTACGTTTTGCGATGCGCTTTGGTTTCCGGCGTTGTTCGGTGGGAGGATTAAAGAAATGCCCCGCGAGCGTATCGATACAGGCAGCGATAAACGTTATGTCCGTCGCGACAAGGAGGGGCGCTTCAAAGAGTCCGAGGATGTCGGGCGTAGCTCCGCCCAGGACCAAAAACGTGATTCCAAGACTACGCCCAAACGGGGCGAAGGCGACAAGGGTGATCGTTAGGGTGGCGCGGGAATGGTAGAGAGACTGTTCAGTAAACCCAATTACGCCGCGCGGTGGACGTCAGAGGACTACGATCTGCTCGACACCGCGCTGAAAGATGGCCGTCCGATTGCCGAAATCGCCAAGGCCATGGGTCGTTCTCAGGAAGCCGTCCGCTGCAAACTGTGGCAAGGCGGGTTGCTCCCGCCCCGAAAGAAAAAGCAGGTGCCTGTCGCCTCGGCCTGAAAAAAGGCCCGGCCGAAAGGAGAGAGCGGGCCTTGAGGCGCGGTCCGTGCAGTCTAGACACAGGTCGAAGCTTGCAGGGTTCTCCGACGCGCGGACAAACGTCAGAATGACGTTCTCTCTTTGATCGCCGACTTTGGCAGTGGCTGCCGACCGGCCAAGTTGCCGCTAAAGATGGCGGGATTTCACGACGCCAGCTCCTTGCTTGCTTATTGCTCATTCCAAGTTGAACTGGCTCCCAAAGAGATCTTCCATCAGGTTAGACCCCCGTCTGACCATGCGGTGCGGCGACAGGTTTGGATTCAGGCGACCCTTTCTGTCTCAGGAAAATGCTCAGAACCACGATGACAGCGGTGGACAGAAACTCGCTTTGCCAGTTCTGAAACGATTCGAACCAAAGCTGAGCACTGGTCAGATACTCGAACGTTGGAATGGTCTGTTGCCCGTGGCTCGCCGCCTCCGCGGCGGCCTCCTTCGCGCTGAAGACCCAGTGCATCACGAACGAAGCTAAGAACAAAATCACGAGCACAATGCCTAGCGAGCGACTGTACAGCCAGCGCGCCAACGCACCACGGTGAAGCGGAGCTGGCGCATCGGCCGGGGTTTTGAGCGGCCGCCTATCGCCTTCGCGGGCTCCTTCGTCCGGATCGGCGGACTCGGCAGATCCACGTTGAAACAGGAAAGCTGTCAGAACGACATAAGCCGACATCTGGAGGAACTCGCTTTCCCAGTTCTCGAACACCGTCGCGAGAAACAAGGGATCCTTTAGGAAAGCGACAATGCCGATGGGCTGTTCGCCGTGCAGCTGCAGTTGCTGGTTTTGAACGTGCCAGCCGGTTAGAAACTGGCCGATAATGCTCACAACGAACAAGAGCATCAGAACGATGGTTAGCCCATTGTCCTTTAGGAACCTGCTCATGGCCGTGGACACGGTTGAGGTGGTCCGGATCTCGCGGCGCCGGCCCTATGCATTGGCTGCTCCTTGATTGCGCCGCGGTTTTGTTCAGTCATAACAGCCGACGATTGCGCGCGTTCCGAGGCCACTCTAAGCGCTGCTGCTCTTCTTCACTAATCGAAGTTAATTGACTGAAGCTCAGCGGTTTTTTGCAGGTTCGGCGAGCATGAAAAGATCCCAAAACGATGAAGTGCACCCCGCCGGTCTGCAAGCCAAATTTGGAGAAGATGCCTCCTTGTACGCGCAGGTGAGAGCAGAGGCAGCGGCCGCGGCTGGTCGCCCCCACGCCTCTGAGGACTGGGAAAAGGCCGCGGACGAATTAGTCGAAGGCGAGGCGAATGGGGCGGACGAAGAACCACCAACGCCTCGCCGTTCGCGGTAGCGCGTCGGCTCTAGTGCATTGGGGGGGTGCGGCGGACCCGTCAAATCATCGGTTGCTTTGCGGCGGCATTCAACTGCGCAGGTTCACAAGCGACCACCCGATCACGGCAATTATCGGTACGAGGTGACTTGCCTATCATGCCGGCAAGCTGACCGGTGGCACTAATGTCTGCAATGGGTCGAAAGCGGACCTAGAGCTTTAACTGGCGGGGGCGATTTCAGGCTGGCTGACGGCTTCCATCAAAAGCTCGTAGGAGCGGAGCCGCGCCTCATGGTCGTAAATCTGCGCGGTGACGATGAGTTCATCCGGTTTGGTACGCTCAACAAACTCCTCCATCTGCCGCCGCGCTGTCTCTTGGCTCCCTATGGCGGAAGCGGAGAGTACCGAGCGCAGCATGGCACGCGATTCGAGCGGCAATTCGTCGGCATAGCCGCGCCTGGGCGGCGGCAGTTTAGTAGGCATTCCAGTGCGCAGCGAAATAAACGCCTGCTGCACCGAGGTCGCGAGCAGCTCGGCCTGCTCGTCCGTATTGGCGACGATCGCGTTGAACCCGAGCATCACATAAGGTTCGGCCAGCTGCTCCGAAGGCTTGAACTGCTGCCGGTAGACTGCAATCGCCTCCATCATCATCTGGGGCGCGAAGTGCGACGCGAATGCGTAGGGAAGCCCGAGCATCGCGGCCAGCTGCGCCCCGAACTGGCTCGAACCCAGGATCCAGATCGGGATGTCCAAGCCCTCGCCGGGAATTGCTCGGACGCGGCCGTTTTCTCCGCGGAAATAGCCGATCAGCTCCAAGACATCGTTCGGGAATTGGTTGGCGTCCGACGCGAGGTTGCGCCGCATCGCATAGGCGGCCGCTTGGTCGGTCCCAGGCGCACGGCCAAGACCGAGGTCGACACGCCCCGGAAACAGGCTTTCGAGAGTTCCGAACTGCTCGGCTATGATCAGGGGCGAATGGTTGGGCAGCATGATGCCGCCGGCGCCCATCCGGATGGTTGATGTCTTGGATCCGACGAATGCCAGCGCCACGGCGGTCGCTGCGCTCGCGATCCCCGGCATCGAATGATGCTCTGCCATCCAAAAGCGTTTGTAGCCAAGTCTCTCGATGTGCTGCGCGAGAGCCGCGGAATTGCGCAAAGATTGTCCTGCGTCACTGCCCTCGACGATCGGTGAAAGATCGAGGACCGAGAGAGGGATCGATAGCATGCGATTGGATGTGGGGGCGACGGCGGGGCTTTCAATGAGAAACGAGTACAGCGCTAATGTCTGCAATGGATCAAAGCAGACACTCGGTTTGAGCCGGCTCTTGGGGAGAACGCTTGGATAAGGCGGGCGTTCGCTTCCTTTCGGTGCTAGGGGGAAGCAATTAGGCGGCTTCCCTCCCGTGAGCATACGCCTGGCAGAGAGACCATCGAGCTCCCGCTCCGATCAAGGTGCTCCGTTGGGACTCAACAGTCGGTGCGCTGATGGAGACGTTCATGATCAAGCCGAAGAAGATCCTGCTTCAGACGACCATCCCAACCACCGAAGACGATTGGTCGATCGCGCGCTTCGGCAAGCTCGCTGCGCTGCTTCGAGATGCGCGCGATGAAAGCAGCAACGCGCTCTACGAAGTGACTGCACGCGATCGCGAGCCGCCCGGGAAGCCGGACTCGGTTCTATCGACCATCGATCAAAGCGACATCGACGAGCTTTGGCTGTTTGCGGTTGATACCGGAGACGGTCTTACAGAGCAGGATTGCGCTGCCATCTCCCGCTTCCGGAAGAATGGCGGGGGACTGCTCGTGACGCGCGACCACATGGACTTGGGGTCATCAGTCTGCACCTTGGGCGGCGTTGGAAAGGCGCATTACTTTCATTCCAAACAGCCGGATCCGGACGTCAGCCGTCGCAAGCGCGATGATCCTTACACGACCGACATCGATTGGCCGAACTTTCACTCCGGGGCCAACGGCGATTTCCTGGAGATCGAGGTTGTTGGGGACGCGCATCCTGTGCTCGCCAAAAAGGGATCGCGCGCCTCGATCCGCTTTCTGCCTGCTCACCCTCACGAGGGCGACATCGGCGCTCCGAAAGAAGAGGGCGCGCGCGTGATCGTAAAGGGGAAGAGCAAGGCGACCGGCGCCGACTTTAACATCTCTGTCGCCTTCGAGCCTGGCGAGCATGGCGGTCCAGCGATTGCCGAAAGCACCTTCCACCGCTTCGCCGACTATAATTGGGACCCGCGGTCCGGCTGCCCAAGCTTTGTCAGCGAAAAGCCGGGTGATGGCCTGCAACGCGTGCCTGAAGCGATGGCGGACACGCATCTTTATGCGCTGAATATCGCAGGGTGGCTGTCCGGAGACTTCGGGACGCGGAAGACGACACACGACGCGACGCTGACGGGTGCCATTCAAGGGGGCTAAGCTCTGCGGCGGCTTGGGGCGGGCCGTCGTCAGTTAGTGTGCTGGCAGGGCTCACAAAGGAGTTTTGATCGGGGCACGCCGTCGAGCTAATCGAAATTTGGGCAGCGCACGCGTGTCAAAGCCCTGCAGTTATGAGCTTTGACACCGCCGTTACGATCTGGGCAGCGGCGAACGGCTTTTGAATCATTAACCGATAACGCTAGGCCAGCTGGTTGGCATGCGGTGCGGGGGGATGCGTTTTGGACTGCTGCAAGTCGTGCCAGCGCTCGAAGCGGCGGTCCGGGATCACCCACATCAAAGAAACCCCGATGTAGAGCGAAATGGCGATCCACGGCGAAATGTAGGCGGCCGGTACTCCGAGCCCGTACAGGCCGAAACTGACCCACTCCTTCTTCCGGGAGCCGACCACTGCCCTGATCCGCGATTCGGTCCCTTCCGCCAGGATCAGCTCGCGTTCGAGCCAGATGTAGGCGAAGGCCGCCATCACGGTCACTATCCCATAAGCGGCAACGGGCTGCGGCGTGACTCCGGCAAGGCCGATCCAGCGGATCACAAACGGCATCAAGGTCAGCCAGAAGAGCAGAAACAGATTGGCCCAGAGTGCGGGCCCGTTCACCCGGCTGGCCGTCGCGAGCATATGGTGGTGATTGGTCCAGAAGATGCCGATATTGATGAATGCCATCGCATAAGCGACCAATAGCGGGATCACGGGCTGGATTGCCTGCCAGGCGGGAGTGGCGGGAACGCGCAGATCGAGGACCATGATGGTCATGGCGATAGCCACCACCGCGTCGGTGAACGCCATTAGCCGGTCGGTCTTCATAACGCGCACTCCCATGGAACGGAGACGGGCCGCGTTGGGCGTAACTGAGACCCTTGGCAAGTCAGGGTTGCGCTGGACCCAAATGGATGCGTGGAATGTCCGTAATGGGTCGAAAACAGACATTTCGCTGACCAAGCCGGCGCCGATTGGAGGTGCTTACGCGGTGCTACCACGGACTCCAAAGTGATCGCGCTTCCCTCCTAAAGGAGCGATGATTGGAGATTAGCGGATCTCCCGAGTTTCGGATTGCTGCGCTGTACCTTGTCCTCCGGACGGGTCCCACGCATTGTGAGAACATCGGCTCCGAACTGCGGGCCTGTCACGGATGTGTTGTGGAGGTTTCAGTTGGCATCGGAACGCAAGGTCGTGCGCGCACCCAGCTACATGGACAAGATGACTCCCTCGGAGCGTCAGCTTCACCGCTACGAGCTGATTGGCTGGATCGTCACCGGCATCATCAAGGAGGGCAACTGCGAGAGAAACGAGAGGATCGATGAGCTGATCGGCGAACTCGACATCGCGCTCCAGGAGGCCCTCGGCCTCTACCGGGTTACAAACTGAGCCACCCCGTCACCGTCGGCTAGCGCTTTCCGAAAATCTTCTCGAGCTCGTCGCCGTGTCCGCCGATCACCGCGACCAGCATGGCTACGAGCATCGCGCCGACCCATTTCAAGGCGCCGAAGATCGTGATCCCGCTGAACAGGATCGCCAGCGGCAAATGGATCATAGCGCCGAGCGCGCACAGGGCTGAGCCGGCGACCCCGAACAATCCCATCACGTCGCGCCAGCCGGACACTGACCGTGGTGCCGGCAGCCCGTCGTCCCACTCGACGTCGATGTAGAGCCTGCTGCCATCCCGCCGCACGCGTGTCGACGCGCCTGCCGGGATGCCGAGCCCCGCTTCATCGCTGATCTGCGAGACGACCCGCCCCGCGAGAACCCGGTGCTCGGGCATCACCATGTTCGCCGACGGGACCGGCTGCGTCGTCGATGTGGCGCCCGCCCGTCGCGATCCCAGGATCGCCGCCTCGTCGCCCGCGGACAAATTGACCCAGGTCACGGCGCCCGATGGGTGCCGGTAGGGTACCGGTCGGTCGAGGCGCCGGACATCGGTCAGAACCCACGGCGTGAACCACCGGAACCCGGGTTCGGCGACCTTCGCCGGCGGGATCCGGTGCTTCGCGAAATGCGCCTGCATCTGCTCGGGCGCCAGAGCGGGGAGCGAGTCCGCCAGCGTGGCGAGCCCGACGACCGTCCCGGTCCCCTTTTCGATCAGCGCGATCCGGCCGCGCACGGCGGTACCCCGCGACCGCACTTCCCAAATTTTGTCGCCGGCGAGGATCATCCCGATCCACGGCCGGTCGATCACCAGTCCCTTCAGCGCCACGCCCCTCTCCCACAACAACGGGACGGACGACGTGGCGTGCTGCCGGGCCGGTGTCCAATGGCTTTTCGCCGTGACAGGCCTTTGGTGGTGTCGTCCTGTTCAAACCGTACTGTCGGAATTGGCGGTAGAGAAATCTGGTCAGATTCCCCGTTTTGATGGAGGTCCAGGCTACCTCCGCAGTCGCCCGGTCCCGTCAGAATGGCGCAATTCCGCCGGAGTACTGGCACATACCATAATTTAATGAAGTCAACTACTTAGCGATGGCGGAGAGGGTGGGATTCGAACCCACGGTACGGTTGCCCGTACGCCGCATTTCGAGTGCGGTGCTTTCGACCACTCAGCCACCTCTCCGCGAGGGCGCTTGCCGGGCCGGAGCCGGCATCGGTCGCGGGCGCGCTCTAGCAGCGGCCCCCAAGCTTGCCTAGATAGGAAGCCATGTTGGAGTTCGAACGTTCTGTCCCCATGGCCCGCGCCATCGAAATGCCGTCCGCACGCTTCGCCATTGGCGATATCGTACGCCATCGGCTGTTCGATTTTCGCGGCGTCATCTTCGATGTCGACCCTGTCTTCGCGAACAGCGAGGAATGGTATGAGTCGATCCCGGAAGCGATCCGTCCTTCGAAGGAGCAGCCCTTCTACCACCTGTTCGCCGAGAATGCGGAGAGCGCTTACGTCGCCTACGTCAGCCAGCAGAATCTCATCCCCGATGAGAGCGACGAGCCGATCGATCACCCGAGCATCGCGACGATGTTCGACCGGATCGAGGACGGACGCTACCAGCTGCGGGCCGAACACCGGCAGTAGGACGTCCGCCGGGGCGGTTGACACCTGCCGCCCCCTGCCATAGGCGGCTCGCTTCCCTGAGCGCAGCAGTGCTTGGCAGAGCGTACGCGCGCCTGGGAAACGGAATTCGAATAGGAAGAAGAGCCAATGTTCGCAGTCGTGCGCACGGGCGGCAAGCAATATCGCGTCGCCCCCGGAGACAAGATCGTCGTCGAGAGGCTCGACGGCAATGCGGGCGACCGCATCACTTTGGGTGAGGTCCTCCTCGCCGGCGAGGGGTCGAGCCTAAAGTCGACCGACGGCCTGACGGTCGCGGCCGAGATCGTCGCCCAGGCGAAGGGCGAGAAGGTCACGGTCTTCAAGAAGCGGCGTCGTCACAACTATCGTCGCAAGAAGGGCCACCGTCAGCAGCACACGATCCTGAAGATCGTCGCGATTGGCGACCACAAGGAAGCCAAGAAGGCGGCTCCCGCCAAGGCCGAGGCAGCTCCCAAGGCCGCCGCGAAGCCGGATAAGGCGCCTGCTGCATCTGCGAAGGAAACGACCAAGACAACTGCTGACCAGCAGCAGGCCGACGCGGTCGCCGGCAAGCCGACTGAAAATCCGGCTCCCGACAACGCGAAAGCGGCGAACGCCCCCAAGCCCGCGGCGAAGAAGGCGGCTCCCGCCAAGGCCAAGGCCGAAACCCCGTCGACAAAAAATGCTGCACCTGCTAAGGGCAGCGCCAAGAAGAGTCCGAAAGCGAAGTAATTCGACATGGCACATAAGAAAGCAGGCGGTTCGTCCCGCAACGGCCGCGACAGTGAGAGCAAGCGCCTCGGCGTGAAGAAGTTCGGCGGACAGGCTGTCCTCGCCGGCAACATCATCGTGCGTCAGCGCGGTACGAAGTGGCACCCGGGCGACAACGTCGGCCTGGGCAAGGATCATACCCTCTTTGCGCTTACCGACGGCCAAGTTGCGTTCCGAGATGGCAAGCTCGGCCGTAAATACGTGCATGTCATGCCGATTTTTACGGAAGCGACTAAATAGGAACGGTCAAAAAGGCCGTTCCCAAAGGGGGCGGCCCGGACGAGATCTAAAAGGATCGAGACCAAAAAGGGAGAAGAGGGAAGCCCCCGAAAGGGGGCTTTTCTTTTGCTCCCGATTTGAAGGCAGCTCACCCCAAGCCTTCTTCATCTTCTCCCGAAATTGTCACCAAGCGGTGCCAACGCGCCGTTCGGGAGGAGCTGAAGTGATGTTCGCCAGGACGCCAAGACTGCTGTTGAGGCCCGGATTTCCGGAAGATGCCGCCGCGCTCTCCGCTGCGATTGCCGATGAAGCGATCGTCAAGAATCTCGCGACGGCGCCCTGGCCCTACCGCATGCGCGACGCGGAAGCCTTCCTCGCCAGCCCGCGCGATCCCATCCTCCCTTCCCTCCTGGTGTTCGAGCGGACCAGCGGCGCGCCGCAGCTGGTCGGCTCTTGCGGCCTGGGAAGGCGCCCCTCGGGCGCTGTCGAGATGGGTTACTGGATCGCCCGCTCGCACTGGGGACGCGGTCTCGCCACCGAGGCCTGCGAGGCGCTCATCGACATCGCTCGGGCGCTCGGCCTGTGCAGCCTGGAAGGATCGCACTTCGTGGACAATCCGGCATCCGGCCGGGTGCTTGAGAAGCTCGGTTTCGAGGCGCTTGGAATCATCGCCCCCCGGCTTAGCTGCGCGCGCGGCGCCGAGGTCCCGGCCCGGCTGATGAGGCTCCGGCTATGCGCGGCGGCGGTTACGGAGGAAGAGGAGGCTCTCGCCGCTTAAACGGCGGCGCGGACCTTGCGCCTTGGCGCGGCGTCGAACTCTCCGCTGGTGTCATAGCCGGCGAGCAGGTGGCGATCATCCTCATTCCAGGGGTGGAAGCCCGGCAGGAAGAACTTGCCCCACGCGCCCGCGATCTTCCGAAACATGCCTGGGTTGATCCACAGGTACCACAGCAGCAGCGCCCATGCGCGCGCACCCGTCACCCCGTCCTGCCGCATCAATTCGAGCGCACCTGTCGTGCGATCAACAAGGAAGTTGCGGGTGACGAACATCATGACCTTCGCCTTGACCTTCCAGCGCTTCGACCGCGGCCAGTCGCGCGTCGCGAACAGCCAGGTGTCGTAGGCGACGCCCTTGTGCTCGATCTCTTCGACCGCATGCCACCTCCACAGCTCCGCGGCCTCCTTATCGGCGCCTTCGAGATGCCTGGGGTTGGCGAGCAGCTGGTGCGCCAGGATCGCAGTGAAATGCTCAAGCGCCATCGTAGCCGCGAGCGCAACGACGGGCGGCCGCTTGCGGCTGAAGCTCAGCCGATATTCGACGCGCTCCTCGAGCTTCGAAAGATCGTAGCCGGCATTTTCCGCGCGCTTGTTGAACGCATCATGCTCGCGGCTGTGGATCGCCTCCTGCGTGGTGAAGGCTTTGATCTCCCGGCCAAGCTTTTCCGGCGTGTTCTCGCGGAAGGCCCGGACGCTTTCGACGAAATACGCTTCGCCTTTGGGGAAAGTCGTCGACAATGCGTTGTAGATGGCAGTCGCTTCGACGCGGCCGCCGTGCCACAGGCGGGTCAGCGTCGCGTCCCTGCCGAAACGGCGATCGCGCGGCGTTATTGTCAGGTCCGCTGGAGTCGGCAACATAGTCGTGCTCATGCTCTGAAAGTAAAATAACTTACATCGATGTCAATAGCACGAAAACGCCTGAACCCGGAAGAAAGCCGATCGGCCGCGCTTGCGGCAGCACGGCGCCTTCTGCTGCGCGATGGGCCGCAGGCCGTCACGTTGAAGGCCGTCGCGGCGGAGATCGGGCGTACGCACGCCAATCTCCTCCATCATTTCGGGTCCGCGGCGGGGCTCCAGGCGGAGCTCGCAAGGTCGATCGCGGAGCGCGTGACCGGCAGCATCGGTGAGGCGGTGGAGCGCGCACGCGCCGGCGAGGCCGACGCCGGCGACATCGCCGAAATGACGTTCGACGCCTTCAGCAGCGAGGGTGCCGGAGCGCTCGCGGCGTGGATGATCCTGTCCGGCAATCGCGATGCGTTGAATCCCATCCTCGAATCGATCCGCGACCTCGTCGGGCACCTCAAGGTCGGTCACGAGGACCGTCATGTCGACGAGACCACCCTTTGGCTGACGTTGCTTGCACTCGGCGATTCCCTGCTTGGACCATCGATCGCGGAGGCCCTGGAGCTTGACGGCGACACGGCGCGCAAGATCGCCGCGAAGCGCCTCCGCTCGCAGATCGAGCATGCGCATCCGCGCGAGTGATCATGCCCGCCACTACAACTCCCGACTGGCAGCATCTCGCGATCATCGCCGTGGCCGCGGCCCTGACGATCACCTTGCTTCAGCGCATACCCGTCGTCGGTAAGTTCATTCGCTTCGCTTTGTCATTCGCGATGCTCGCCTTCCTGATCTTCGTCATTCTGCGGCAGGCGCCGTTCGACCCCACGCTCGCCCGCTTCACGAGCCGGATCGGCCTCGACAGCCAGAAGGTCGTCGGGAAGGAGGTGCGCGTGCGCATGGCCGCCGACGGTCATTTCTGGGTCAATGCCGACGTGAACGGCGTGCCGCGCCGGATGCTCATCGACAGCGGAGCGACGATGACGGCGCTTTCGGACGATACCGCGCGCCGCGCGGCGATAGAGACCGGGACCGGGCTTACCCCGGTCATGCTTCGCACCGCGAATGGGATGGCGCCGGCGCGCACCGGCAACATCGATGAGCTCAAGGTGGGCAATATCGTTGCCCGCGACCTCAAGATCGTCACATCGCCGGGGCTCGGCGACCTGGACGTCCTCGGCATGAACTTCCTGTCAGCGCTCGAATCCTGGCGCGTCGAGGGGCGGACGCTCGTCCTCGTTCCCCATCACCCGCAACCCGAGGCCGGTTAATAGGCCATCACGACAGCAGGCCGGCGGCCTGCGCGAGCCAGCTCGCGGCTTGATCGAGGCTTATCGCATAGGCCCCGGCCGCCAGCCCCGCCGCGAGCGCGGGAAGGGCCAGGGCCAGCAACCGGCGCCGCTTCCGCGGTTCTTGATGTTGCTCCATCGGCAGATCGCGCGGGCCGAGCCAATCGTCGTCAGCCACCTCCGTCGGCTCGACCAGGAGGTCGGCCGGCCTGCACAGCACTTCGGCCGCAAGACTAAGCTTTTCCCGATTGAGCAAGGCGCTCTCGGTATCGAGTTCATGCCTGAACATCAGGCGGTCGCCATCGGCCGGCATGTGCGCGAGGCAATCCTGCAGGCGCCGGTCGAGCGCAACGAGATCGTCCACTGCCTCCAGCACGCCGCGCCGGTCGTGCCGCTCCATCGCCAGCTGCAGCCGGATAATCTTGAGCGTGCTTGCGCGGACGAGCATCAGCCCTTCGGCGACGTCCTCGCCCGACACCGCGCTCTCGCGCACATTCGAAGGACTCTCGATCTCCATCTCCCTACCCGACTCGCTGGAACCCGTGAGCATAAGTCAAAACGCTGGTTGCTATCGGCGGTTATCGCCTGTCCGTTGGCGCGGCGCGCCATGCCGACGACGGAGGCCAGGCAGGCCAAAGGTTCCCCTCCCCGCTCGCATCGCCTAACTGGCCGCGATGCATTTCCTCGATCAGGCCAAGATTTTCGTGCGGTCCGGGGCCGGCGGCGCCGGCGCCGTGAGCTTCAGGCGCGAAAAGTTCGTCGAGTTCGGCGGCCCCGACGGCGGTGACGGCGGCAAAGGCGGCGACGTCGTGTTCGAGGCCGTGCCGGGCCTCAATACCTTGATCGACTTTCGCTACACGCAGCATTTCCGCGCGCCTCGGGGCAAGGGCGGCGCAGGTTCCAACCGGACCGGAGCCGGGGGCGACGATCTGGTCATCAAGGTCCCCATCGGGACCCAGATCCTCACCGACGATGAGGACCGTACCCTGCTCGCCGACCTGACCAGGGAGGGCGAGCGGGTCGTGCTGCTTCGCGGAGGCATGGGCGGCCGCGGCAACGCCAGCTACAAGAGCTCGACCAACAGGGCGCCCCGCCAGCACCAGACGGGAGAAGCGGGCGAAGAGCTGTGGGTTTGGCTGCGCCTCAAATTGCTTGCCGACGTCGGCCTCGTGGGCCTGCCCAATGCGGGCAAGTCGACCTTCCTGAATTCCGTGACCAACGCGAGCGCCAAGGTTGGCGATTACCCGTTCACTACGCTCCGGCCTCAGCTCGGCGTTGTCCGGCATAAGGGTCGCGAGTTCGTGATCGCCGACATTCCCGGGCTGATCGAGGGCGCTGCCGAAGGCGCCGGCATCGGCGACCGCTTCCTCGGCCACATCGAGCGGACGCGCGTGCTGCTGCATCTTGTAGCCGGGGACGCCGAAGACCCGGTGGATGCCTGGAATGTCGTCCGGGGAGAATTGGATGAATATGGCGCGGGCCTTGCCGACAAGCCCGAAATCATCGCCCTGACCAAGGCCGATCTCCTCGACGACAAGAAGCGCGCGAAGCTCGTCAAGGCGCTCGAGAAAGCGGCAGGCGCCAAGGTCGTCCCGATCTCCGCGCCGTTGGAGGAAGGCCTCGCGCCCTTGCTCGACATGATTATCGAGCGGCTTGGCGCCGCAACCGAGGATGAGCGCGAGGAAGCGATCGCCGAGCGGCCCTGGTCCCCTCTATGAAGCTGGCGATTACCGGCGGCACCGGCTTTGTCGGTGCGCACCTGATCGCCGCCGCCGTCGCTGCCGGACATGAGGTCACGGCCTTGACTCGACGGGACCGGGATGCCCGCGACGGGATCCATTGGGTTCGCGGCAGCCTTGAGGATCGCCAAGCGCTCGAAGCGCTCGTGGCCGATGCCGACGCCGTAATCCATGTCGCGGGCGTGATCAGCTCTCCCACGGCAGCGGGTTTTGAGCTCGGCAACGTGGCAGGCACGCTCGCCATGCTGGCGGCCGCGACCGCCGGCGGCGTGCACCGCTTCATCCACGTCTCCTCGCTGGCCGCACGCGAGCCGAAGCTGTCGCTATACGGCGCCTCAAAGGCGCGCGCCGAAGAATTGGTGCGCGGATCCGGGCTCGATTGGGCGATCGTTCGACCTCCGGCCGTCTACGGTCCCGGGGACAAGGAGACGCTGGAGCTTTTCCGCATGGCGAAGCTCGGCCTGATGCTCATGCCGCCGCGCGGAAGGCTATCGGTCATACATGCCGACGATCTTGCGGGGCTGCTGCTCGCGCTGACGAGGTCCGATGCTCCATCGAGCCTGACCATCGAGGCCGATGACGGCAAGCCCAACGGCTGGACTCATCGCGAATTCGCACAAGCCCTGGGCCGGGCGGTCGGAACCCGGCCAACGATCGTGTCGTCGCCCGGAATCCTGCTTCGTCTTGCCGCGCGCGCCGATCAGCTGTTCCGCGGCCCCAGGGCCAAGCTCACCGTCGACCGCGCCGCTTATTTCTCGCACAAGGATTGGGTGGTGGATGCCAAGCTCGGCGCGCCGGAGAACCTGTGGCGCTCGCAAGTGCCGACGCCGGACGGGCTGGCTGAGACGGCCGCCTGGTATCGCGAACAGAAATGGTTGTGAGCCGCCGAGCTAGTTGAGCGGATTGTTCCAGCTCTTGAGGTCGTAAAGGATGCTGCGGCAGTCCCGCGCAACGGCATGCAGCCGATCCGTGATGTCCTGCGCATCGGAGATTTTTGTGAGCCCGCTCAGGGAGCTGGCATTCTGGTTCAGCCTGTCCCGAACTGCCCTGAGCCCATCGAATTCCTGGAGTCGTAGATAATGCAAATCGGCTTGCCGTTCGCGCGCGCAAGTGCGGGACATCACGATTGCCGCCGAGACCCGCTCGCTGATCATCGCGATCGCCTGCACCTCCGCTGGCGTCGGACTACGCGGCGTCGGGTGGTAGATGGCGAACGTTCCCAGCACCGCATGCTGCGGACCGAAGATCGGCGTTGACCAGCAAGCCCGCAATCCGTGTTCGAGCGCAATCTCACGATAATCGGCCCAGAGTGGGTCCGTCGCGATGTCCACGACATAGATCGGATGACCGACGAATGCGGCCGTTCCGCAAGAACCGGCCGCCGGGCCGATCTCCCCGCCGTCAATTGCGTCGCAATAGGAGTCCGGAAGCCTTGGCGCAGCTGCATGACGCAGGCGCAATCCGCCCTCGAGAAGCAATATAGACGTCAGCAATTCGGTATCGGCGGCATTTTCCACCGCCTCGAGATGGCGGGTCAAAATTGTGCGCAAGTCGGTGCCCGCGGCAAATTCCTGCTCCAGCCGGCCATGTCGCTCGTCGAGCGATTCACGAAGTTGCAGCGCGAATGCCATTAGTCTTCGTTAACCATTCTGAACCGAACGGGTTGCATCTGCTATACCGACTATTGGTTAGTAAGCTGGGGAATGACCCGCATAGCCGCCTGATCGGGTGCATTCTTCTCCAGGGGCACGCTGGCGATCACCAGCGTCCCTGGCGCCAGGTGGCGGACCGACAGGCGCCCGCCGATTTCCCTGAGGCGTTCACGCATACTCTGGAGGCCGACGCCTTCCATCGCCTTTTCGGGAATGCCGATCCCGTTGTCCGCAATTGTCACGTGCAGAAGCGCGCGCCGCGACAGCACCCGGACCCCCAATTCGCTGCCGCGAGAGTGACGATGCACGTTCGAAATGGCTTCCTGGACGACCCTGTAGAGCGCCCGCTGCACCCCCTTGCCAGGCAGCGCAAGCGGGCTTTCGATCTCGACCAGGGCGCGAAGATCGGCGCGCCGGGCGAACCCTTCCACCAGCGTAGCCACGGCCTGGCCAAGCTCCACATGTTCAGGCTGGTGCGCATGGGCGAGGTAGGAGATGGAGCGGAGCTCGTTCTGAGCCTCGAGCAGAAGGGACTCGATCTCCGAGACCACCTCGTTCGCTTCTTCGCTAATCGCCGAGCGCCTCAGGTGCCCAAGAGCAAGCGCGGCGCCGGTCAGCGACTGCATCGTTGAATCGTGCAGTTCCCGCGCGATGCGCTGGCGCTCGACTTCTTGGGTCCGTTCCAGCGTGCTGCTGAAGCCTTCCTTCATTCGCCGCAGTTGGACCAGTTCCGTAACCTCTGCCCGGGTGACGGTGGCAAAGCGCTGACCCCCGATCTCGAAGCGATGGATCTGGACCTGGAAATCGCGGCCTTCCAGCTCCCCCTGCCCGGCGTAATCGAGAAGGAAAGAGCTGGTTTCACCGCTCTCCAGGCCGGGAAACGCCGCGGCTGCGGCCGCAGCGGCCTTGTGGCCCTTGGCGCCTTTCTCAATACAAAACGTACGGTAATTCGAGCCCGGGTTGAGGTCATATTCGAGCGATTTGATCATGCTCAGCCAGGACTCGTTGGCGGCGGCGACGACCCAGTTCTCGTCGAGCAGCGCAATCTGTTCCGGCAGCCCTTCGATCAGCTTTTCGAAGATGGATCCGAATTCTGCGGCGGTGCGGGACGCGGCAGCGGCCTCGACGTAAAGCCCTGCGGCCTCCGTCGCGATTCTTTCATCATTGGGCGCTGCCCCTGCCATGCGCGGCCCCCCAGTGGCCTGAATAATAGCCTAGGTTAAGAGACAGGGCTAGTTGATTCGGGGAGAACCCGGATGCTTGGAACTGACCGGATTTTGTCACGAATTGTGATGATTGCGGCGCGATTCGTAGAATCCTGTTCGTGCGTGTCCCTAGGGTATTTCCTCACCTATGAGGGCAAGCCCGAGGCGTGATGACAATCGACGAATTGAAGGCCGAGCTTTCGGCGATCCTTGCTCAGGAGGATCACTTTGAGGCCGATTGGGCGAGCGTCGAATATCTCTCGGAGCGGACCTATATCCGCCTGACTGAACCCGGCACGCCACAGGATTTTCCGCAGGAAGAAGTGATTGGCTACCTGGCGGGCTTCAATCGCCGCCGCACCGACGAGCAGTTCGGCGAGCAGCAGCGGCGCTGGCTTCGAAATTTCCTGACGACGTGACCAGGGACGGCGCCGTCGCGGCGCCAGAGCAGATCCAGGGACGCTGAGCACGCCCGTTCAACGGCCGTTGAGCCGCTTTCCGATCTCCACCTGAGCGAGGAAGTCCTGCATCATCTCGGCGACCTTGCGTTGCGATCCGAGAAGCACCGGCGGCCCCTGGCCGTACCAGCTCGCCCAGACCTCGCCCTTTTCCAGGCTGAACACGACGCCGCCCAGGGATTCATCCGCGCCCCGTTTCTGCATTGCCACGATGACGTAACGGACAATGACCGCCACTCCGATCATCACCGTCGATGCCGCGAGGAACATCCCCGTCGCCGAGACGAAGCACGGCATTTCGAACATCCACGAGCCGCCGATCAGGCCACCCATTACGACTACGGAAGCCAGCGCGACGAGCGCCGCCTGCCACCAGCGCAAAAGTATCGCGGAGATCAGAACGAACGGCAGGTAGGGCGTGAACTCACAGCCCGTGATCACCCCGTCGACAGCCATCCTCATGACGGTGGGAATCCACACTGCGAAAAGACCGCAAAGCAGTGCCTGCCAGGCGCTTGGCGCCGGGCTCAGAAGCCAGCGAATGAAAGCGGCGCGAACCATCTCACTCCCCCTTGCCGTGCCCCGGGCGATTTCTCAGCACCAAATGCTCCGCACTTCAACTGACGATGATCAACTTTCCGTTCCGGACTTGACGAAATCGGCGCGTTCTTATCGCCTCGCGAAGGCCGCATTCGCGCCCCATTGCGTTGCGAACGGTCGGCTAGCGCACTAACGGAACCCGAATGCCCGACCGCCAGTCCATTTACGCCAAAGTCGTCGAGATGATCGCGCCCTTCAACAAGAAGGGCGTCTCCATCACGGAAGCAACCAGGTTCGCCCAGGATCTCGAATGGGATAGCCTGACCGTGCTCGATTTCGTAGCCAACGTCGAGGACGAGTTCGACGTCATCATCAGCATGAACATGCAGGCCGAGATCGAGACCGTCGGCCAGCTCGTCGACGCCCTGCAGCGCCTGCAGGACGGCAAGTGACCGATCCCGGAATTGAAGGCACGGCGGCGGCGGAGGGCCCAAGCTCGCCCGACCTTTTCTCCAAGTTCGATCCGCTGATCCAGCAGCGGGAGCAGCTGCTCGCGAGCGGAGTCACCGACCCCTTCAACCTGGTCATGGAACGGGTCGAGAGCCCGACCGTCGCGATCTGCAACGGCCGGCGGACGATCCTGCTCGGCACTTACAATTACATGGGCATGACATTCGATCCGGACGTCGTCGCCGCGGGTCACAAGGCGCTTGACGAGTTCGGCTCGGGCACAACCGGGAGCCGCGTCCTCAACGGCACTTACGGCGGCCACAAGGCGGTCGAGCAGGCGCTTTGCGACTTCTACGCGATGGACCACGCGATGGTCTTCTCGACGGGCTATCAGGCGAACCTCGGCATCATTTCGACCATCGCCGGGAAAGAGGATTATATCGTCCTCGACATCGACAGCCATGCGTCGATCTACGACGGTTGCGCGCTCGGCAACGCGCAGATCGTCCCCTTCCGCCACAATGACGTCGAAGCGCTTGAGAAGCGGCTGAAACGTATTCCGGAGGATGCCGGAAAGCTCGTCGTGCTCGAGGGCGTCTATTCGATGCTTGGGGACGTCGCTCCGCTGAAGGAAATGGTGGCTGTCTCGAAAGCTGCGGGAGCGATGGTGCTCGTGGACGAAGCGCATTCGATGGGCTTCATCGGCGAGCATGGCCGCGGCGTCGCCGAAGCACAGGGCGTCATCGACGATGTCGATTTCATCATCGGGACCTTCTCCAAATCGGTCGGTACGGTCGGCGGCTTCTGCGTGTCGAACCATCCGAAGTTCGAGATCCTGCGCCTCGTCTGCCGTCCGTACGTCTTCACGGCCTCGCTGCCGCCATCTGTCGTCGCGACCGCCGCGACCTCCATCCGCAAGCTGATGGATAGCGCCGACAAGCGCGCTCATCTCTGGGAGAACAGCAAGCGTCTCCACGCCGGCCTTCGCCAGCTCGGATTCACGCTTGGAACCGATGAGCCGCAGTCCGCGATCATCGCCGTCATCATGCCCGATCTCGAGACTGGGGCGGCGATGTGGGAGGCGTTGCTGCAGGAAGGCTTGTACGTGAACCTCGCGAGGCCGCCGGCGACGCCGGCCGGCATGACGCTCCTGCGCTGCTCGTTATGCGCCCTGCATAGTGAGGAACAGGTCGGCGAGATCCTTGGCATGTTCGCTGCGGCGGGCCGTGCTACAGGTTGCATAAGCTGAGGAAAAACAAGGGAACCTTTGGCTTTCGCCAATTGGTTAACGCGTCTAGACTGCGCTCATGATCGGGGACGGGGAAGAGGTCAGGTTCGACTGGCGTCGAGGAGGCGCGGCTGGCGTGGGCCTGCTCGCGGCGCTGATCCTCCTGTCCATGGTCATCCTGGTCAAGTTCACCAATGACAATCGCGAGCGCGCCCTCAATGCGGAGCGGCGCGCCTACGATGTCGCGCTGGTCGTTCGGAATGTCAGCTCGAACATCTCGCGGGCGGAAGCCGCGCTGGGCCGCTTCGTCCTGGACGAGCGCAAGGAAACCGGCGCCATCTATTCGAGCGACTGGGAGCTCGCCGGTTACCAGATCACCCAGCTCGCGCGGTTGATCCGCGGCAATGACGCGCAGGAGCGGCGCGTCCAGGAGCTCCAGAGCCTATACCGGCAACGAGGCGAGGAGCTGGCCTTGGCGGCGCGCGCCGCTCTCGCCGGACAGGATCAGAGCGGAATCAGCTATTTCTACCAGGCCGGCCGCTCGGACACGCTGACCAAGCTCGACTCCAAGCTCAATGAGATCATTGTCAGCGAACGCGGCTCGCTTCGCGAGCGCATCGAGCAAAGCCAGATCTTCTCGGCCGAGGCGGACCGGTTCACCGATTATCTCAGCTGGCTCGGCGGAATCGTCGCCGTCGGCGCCGTATTCCTCGGCGTGATCGCGGTGCAGGCGCTGCGCCAGAATGCGCAATCCCGTCGCGATGCCGAAAATGAGGCGGAGCGTGCCGAAGTGCTGGAGCTGGCGGTGCGCGATCGGACGCAGGAATTGTGGGAGGCGAACCAGGCCCTCAAGGCCGAAGCGGCCGAGCGCGAGGCGGCCGAGGCTCAGCTGCGGCAGGTGCAGAAGATGGAGGCGGTGGGCCAGCTCACCGGCGGCATCGCGCACGACTTCAACAACATGCTGGCCGTCGTCGTCGGCGGCATTGACCTCGCGCAACGGCGCCTCAACGGACCGCGCCGCGAAGTGCTGATGCATCTTCAGAATGCGATGGAGGGGGCTACGCGCGCCGCGGCGCTCACCCGGCGCCTGCTCTCCTTCGCTCGCTCCGAACCGCTGTTGCCGGAGCGGGTCGACAGCACCGATCTGATCGGGGGCATGTCCGACCTGCTCGACCGAACGCTGGGCGAGCGGGTCAAGGTGGAAATCGACCTCGGGCGCGAGACCTGGCCAATTTACGTCGATGCCCACCAGCTTGAGAATGCTATCGTCAACCTCGCGGTCAACGCGCGCGACGCGATGGACGGCCAGGGACTGCTGCGCATCGCCACCGAGAACGTATCGCTGGCGGCCAATGAGGTCGGCGACGTGCGCGCTGGCGAGTATGTCAGGATCAGTGTCACCGATACGGGTTGCGGAATGCCTCCCGAGGTCCTGGAGCGCGCCTTCGAGCCCTTCTTCACGACCAAGCCGGTGGGCAAAGGCACCGGCCTCGGCCTCAGCCAGATCTTCGGCTTCGCGCACCAATCGGGCGGCGAGGTCGGCATTGAAAGCCAGGTGGGACGAGGCACCACGGTGTCCATCTACCTGCCGCGCACGGAGGTCGCCGCCTCTGTCCGCGTCCATCCCGCCGTGCAGCGCGCTGCCGACGCGGAGATCCGCGTGCCGGGCGCGCGCATCCTGCTGGTTGAAGACGATCCTCGCGTCCGCACGGCTACCGTCGGAGCGCTTGAGGATCTCGATTACGATCCCGTAGCATGCTCGAGCGGGGCGGAGGCGATCGAGATTTTCCAGGCGCAGGAATTCGACCTCGTCATCACCGACGTGATCATGCCGGAAATGACCGGCCCCGAGCTCATCCGCCACCTCAAGAGCAGCTACGATCGCGATTTCGCGGTGCTCTTTGTCACTGGATATGTCGGCGAGGGCGAAAGCGACGAGCTGCGCGGCTACGAGCTCCTTCGTAAGCCCTTCACGGTCGGGGCCCTGGCAAGCGCCGTCTCATCGGCGCTCGGGCGGATCGCTAGCGAATTGCCCCGCTCTTCAGCAGCCGCGGCAAAAGGGTAATCGCAGCGAGCAGCGGATGCCGCTGCTGCCACGGCTTCAGCCGGATCTGGGTGCCGGCGTGCCGGTTGATCTTCCACGCGATATATTCCGCGCCGCCGGCGAACGTCGCGCTCGCCTTGACCAGCCGCAATACCGACAGCGTCTTGCCCTGGATACGGCGGCGCCTCCAGCCGCGTGAGATACGCAGCTCCTTTGCGGCAGCGATTGCGGGGTCGGCGAAGCGCAGATAGCGGTCGCGGTCCTGGTCGACGACCGACGCTTCCTTGCCCTTCCGCTCGGCGCGCAGTTCGGCGGAATAGGTTAGCGCGAACGCGCGCCGCCAGGCGTCGAGCGGCTTCGCTTTCGATCTCACACCTGCCGCGGCGAGCAAGGTCGGCGCGGCCCTGCTGACCGCGTCGATTACCTCCTCACGCGCCTCCTTGTCCGCTGCCCAGACGAGGCGCGAAGGCTGGGCGAAACGGGCCCACACCGAGACGTTGCGGGTTTCCGGACCGTTTAGCCGATGGAAGTCGCGTTCGCTGAGCACCGCATATTTAGCGGCAAGCCCGTCTCGCTCGAAATAGAAGACGTTCGGCGGGATCAGCCGGTTGGCGGCCGCCAGCCAGCTTTTATCGTAGGCGGCGCGATAATTGGAAACGATCAGGTAGAAATCGAGCATCAGCCCGTCGAGCTTCTGCTGCCGCAGGCACGAACCGTAGAACAGCACTGCGCGGCTGGCCTCGCCATGCTTGGCGGCAATCGCGGCTGCCATGCCGGTCACCCGGTCGTCTACGGGCAAGTCCAGCTCTTCCGCGACGAGGTCGCGCAATTCGGTCATGGGAGGGCGACTACGCTGCCAGCCTGACGAATGACAGCGGCCGTGCGGGTCGCAGGAAAATCGTCTGGCCGCGCTCGGCATGGAAGGTTTCGCCGTCCAGGATTACGCTCGAGCTCTCGCCTTGGATCGTGATCTCGTCGGCTTGCTGATAGTGCACGCCGGGAAGTGACGTTCGGCCAAGCTTTCCGGCGATGCTCGCCGCGAGCCCGCGGATCAGCGACATCGGCTTTTCCTCGATCGCCAGGAGCGTGAGCGCGCCCTCGCCCCTGCCGACATCGCTGGACAGGAGCAGCTTTTCGAGCGTCGTTACCGCGAGCAGCGAGAAGCGTCCGCTGATCGTATTCTCTTCCTGGCGAAGGGAGACGTTGAGCGGCTGAGGATCCGGCGGCAGGAAGCTCGCCTTCACCTTCAGGAACAGCTTCGCTAGCAACGCGAAGGCCGTGATCCCGTGCGCGATGCCGTTCGGCAGGCCGAGCGGATAAATCTTGTCGCGGCAGTAGAGCATCGTGTCCGCAAGGCCGGCGCCGCCAAGGAACATCCCGATCACCGGGCGGCTCGCACCCTCCTCGTCGCCCGAACCGCGGCGAAGCGCGATCAGCTCGCGGGCGACGATGTAAGGAGAAAGATCGTGCTGGGCGAGCTCGATCAGCTGCTCGAGCGCCTTGACGGGGTCGCCGCGCGCTCCGAGATCGAGCGCGATCAGGTTCGTCTTGCCGCTTGGCAGCACCGCGACCGGCGGGCGCTCCGCACCGAAATGATCGCCGTTGTAGAGCTCGGTCAGCGCGGCCTGTACGGTCCCGTCTCCGCCATTGACGACGAGCACCTTGGGCCGGACGCGGGCGATGGCGACCATCGCCTGGCCGATCTGGTCAGCATGCTCCACCTCATAGTGGAAGATGTCCGGGTGATCGGCGCAGAACTCACGGATCCGCGGCAGCTGTGCGATATTCCCGGTCGACTTCGGGTTCGACAGCAAGGCGATACGCGGACGCGACTTATGGCATGCGGGAGCAGTTTCCGCCGAGCCTTCCACAAAATCGCCGTCGCACGATTTAAACATGAATTCCCGAACCAGTCCGCTATAGAACGAGGAGCGGTTGTGCCCGGGTCCACCCGGATACATCCATCCGTTATCGCAATCTGGGTCGCGTTTGCGGCCAAATCATGGTGCTCGGACGACCAAAAGTGCCCATCGGCTTAATTGATCGGTACCTAGCTCGCTCCATCGCGGTTCCTTTGTTCGGATCGCTCGTGCTGGCGGCCATGCTGCTTGTGCTCGATAAGATGCTGCGGCTGTTCCAGTACGTCGTCGATGCCGGGGGACCCGTGAGCGTGGTCTGGCGCATGCTCGCCAACCTCCTTCCCGAATATCTCGCGCTGGGCATCCCGATCGGGCTGATGCTCGGGATCCTGCTCGCGTTCCGCAAGCTTGCATTGTCGTCCGAGCTGGACGCGCTGCGGGGCATTGGGGCGGGCTACGGCCGGCTGCTCCGCGTACCCTATTTCTTCGCGGTGCCTTTGATGTTCATCAATCTCGGCATCGTCGGCTACCTCGAGCCTTATTCTCACTATCGCTACGAAGGATTGCGCTTCGACCTCAATTCGGGCGCGCTCGGCGCGGCTATAAAGGTCGGGGAGTTCAACCGACTGGGCAAGGGCCTGACGCTGCGCATCGACCGCAGCGAGAAGAAGGGCACGCAGCTCCACGGGATTTTCATCCAGATGGAGGATTCCAAGGGGATGAACATCGCGGCGACCGCGGAAAAGGGCCGCTTCCTGTCGACAGACGATCCCGACACGATCCTTTTCCGGCTCGAAAAGGGCCGGCTGATCCAGGACTCCCCGCGCTTTTCGACGCCGCGCACCCTCGCATTCGACGTCTACGACTTGCCGGTCAGCCTGCCCGTGATCGAGCAATTCCGTCGGCGTGGCGGCACGCAATCGGATGAGCTCTTCCTGCATGAGCTCTTCCGCATCGGCTATGGCGGAGGCGCGACAACGGAACGTCAGCAGCTAGAAGCGCAGGCGACGTTTAATTTCCGCATCGTCGAAGTGGTGATGATGCTGATGCTTCCGCTGCTTGCTGTAGCGCTCGCGGTCCCGCCAAAGCGAAGCTCATCGGCACTCGGGATCTTCGTCGGCATCCTGGTCGTCGTCGCCTATCACAAGGTCAATCAGTACGCCGAGCAGGCTGGGGCGCAGGGACGCCTCGATCCGATCCTTGCCTTGTGGATCCCACTGATCCTCCTCGCGGGCCTGATCGTCTGGATGTACCATGTCCTCGCCCATCGTCCCGGCGGCCAGCCGATCGGTGCGCTCGAGCGCTTCTTCGCCAAGGCCGGCAAGGTCGTGCGCCGCGCGCTACCGAAGCCGCGCGAAGTCCGGGCTAGCGCCTGATGATCAACCTCAAATTCTTCCCGTCGCGTCATCTTGCGACCTACATGGTGCGGCTGTTCGTCACGCGCAGTCTCGCCGTCCTGATCGCGCTGGTCCTCATTCTGATGACCCTCGATCTCCTGGGCGAATCGGGCAAGATTCTCGCCGTCCCTGGCAATGGCGACGCCGATCTGTGGCGTTATGTCGGCCTGCGGCTCCCCTTGCTCTTCTCGCGCTTCCTCCCCTTCTCGGTATTGCTGGGCGCGCTGATCGCGTTCGTCGGCCTCAACCAGCACAGCGAGGTCGTCGCGATGAAGGCCAGCGGTCTTTCCGCCCACCAGATCCTGGCGCCTCTCGTTGTCGCCAGCATCGGCATTTCCATCGCGCTGTTCGCCTTCAACGAGACGATCGTCGTCAAGTCCGCTCGCGTTGTGAATGCCTGGTCCGACAATGACTACAAGCCGGTTCCGCCCGACAGCGGCGTCCTCAGTAACGTGTGGGTCCTGTCGGGCGATGACCTGATCCGGGCGGGCCTGGTGGTCGGCGGGCCGCCTAACCTGCGGGTCGAGCGGCTCACTATCTACGATCGCGCCGGCGGCGTTCTTCAGCGCGTGTACCGAGCGGCCCGCGCGACACCCGGCCCCGGAAGCGCCTGGACGCTTCAGGATGTCACGATCTACGACGCGAACATGAACGTGGTTCGGCACGTCCCTCGGATGATGGGGATGGACGGCATCACGACCGGCCAGCTTACGCTTGCGAAGGTAGATCCCAACCAGCTCGATTATTCGACATTGAAGCGGCGCGCGGCGGAGCTAGAAGCAGCCGGTCGTCCCGCCGACGAAGCGCGTGCCGGTCTTGCCCACAAGATCACTGGTCCGCTTTCGACTTTGCTCATGCCTCTGCTCGCCGCCGTCGCCGCCTTCGGGCTCGCCCGGTCCGGCCAGGTGCTCCTGCGCGCCTGCCTCGGCATGGCTCTCGGCTTCGCTTATTTCGTGGCCGACAATTTCAGCCTCGCGATGGGCAATGCCGGAGCCTATTCGCCATTGATCGCCGCCTGGGCGCCCTTCCTTCTGTTCCTGCTGATTGGAGAGACGGTCCTCGTCCGGACCGAAGAATGACGGGCGATATCAGATGATCGGTATCTCGACCGCGGCACACTGAGTTGCCGGTTGATCCTGTTCAGGGTCGCCTCCATCCGCCTCATTCGCCGGCGCAGCGGTATGCTGGATGTCGGTCGGCCGCGTGACCACGCTCGGCGCGGGGCCGAGCGGCTCGAAAGGAAGCGGCTCGAAGGTGCCGACAGGGCGGATTAGGATCGCACCCCCGCCCAGGCGGGCGGCACCGGGCGCTGGGCACGTGGCGGCCGCATCGGCGAGCAGGATCAGGGCGGACGCGATAATCATGTGGCGACGCTGCCTTCCGCCGGCTTGCGAGGCAACGCGTCGGCAAGCATCTGTCCCGAAGCGGCACGCCCGGTCCGGCTGCGTGCTCAGTCACCCGTCGGAACCTGCATGCGGCGATGTTTGTTGATGCGGCCTGGCGTGGCGTTCTGCCCGACCTTGGCAGCATACACGCACGAAGCGGTCCGGCAGAAGGTCTCCGGGCCGCTTCTGTTATCGCCGGCGACCGCTAACCTAGTTCCTGCTCCAGCGGCTGAAATGATAGCGTCCGCGCACCGGCGCGGCGCGATAGGACTGGCCGGACGTGCAGGTGACCTTGAACACGCCGGCCTGGCCGTCGACCGCGCTCGCCGAGGCGACCTTGCCGCACGAATAGCCGATCCTCCCGATCGTCCGCGCAACCACCGCGTGCGGGAGGGGCATCGTAGCGGGGACCACCGCAGCCGGCTCCGCTTCCGCGGCGGCCGGCTCGACCGCCGCTTCGACGAGATTCTGCGCCTGAGCCGTCTCCGCCGGTTCGTCAGCAAGCGCGACATATTGCGGCCGCTCTGACGGGCGTTCGACGCGAGCCGCCGCGATTGCGCGCTTGGGCGCTGCCGGCGGCGGCGCAGCCACGTCGCTCACGACAGGCGCAATCGCTTCTTGATCCGTCACGGAAAACTCGGGCGGAGGCGGCAGCTTTTGAGTAACGGTGCGCTTCGGAAGCGCGTCGGGCTGCATGTCATTGCCCGCTTCCCAGCCGGCCCAGGCGCCGAGGAGCCCAACCGCCAGCACCATGCCGCCCGCAATCGCCGCCGGCCGCTTCCAATCGAATGCACCCTCTTCGACGTGCAGGAAATCCTGCTCCGGAACCCGCACAGCAGCCTGGGGCTTGAGCGCCGGTGGCGCCCTGCGCTCCGCCTCCGGCTGGGACCTTTGCACGAGCGGGGGCGCCCGCAGCGGCGCGACTGGTTCTGTGCGAGCCTCCGGCAGTGAGGGCTTCGGCGCTGCTTCGGGCGGGCTCCGCAGCGAGGAGGCGATGAACGAGGCCGTTCGCGGCTCAGGTGCAGATCGCGCCGCCGGGGTCGGCGCCGCCGGCCGTCCCCCCGGACCGAAGTCATCGCTGGCCAACCGCTCGAGGCGCGCGCCGAGCGTTGCTCCGATGAACTGCGCCGCGCCCACGCCGGCGATCGATGCCGGGCCCGGCTTTGGCTCCGGCCTGATCCCGATCGACGCGTCATAGGCCTTCCGCCTGGCCGGATCGCGCAAGGTCTCGAAGGCGATGCTGACCTCGCCGACGCCGCCGAACGCGCGCGGCCGCAGTGCGCTGATCTCCCGCGCGAAGGCCCGCCGGATCTCGTCGTCCGTGGCTGCGGGCGTCACGCCCAATATCTCATAATGATTCGGCCGTGCCTTGACCGTGCTGACCATTTTGCGACCCCCGAAGGCAAACCCATCCCGACTCTAAGTGTCGGAAGGTTCACCTCTTTTTCGCGAGAATCCAGCTCGGGTCGCCGCACGCGCAGGGCCGCTCGGCATTACCCGATTCACCTGATCCGGAGTGAATCCCGGTTAACGGCTTTGGCCTGGCGGCTTGTCCTTCGCCGCGCTTCGGCGGTCGCCTTTGCGGCGCTCGGAGCGGCGCCGATCTCCCGCCGGCGGCATCGCGCCCGGATCCTTGCGCTTTCGGCGATCGCCCTTGCGCCGCTCGGCCTTGCGGCCCGTGCTCCGGGCCGGCGCATCGAGCTGGCCGGAGGCGATGACGATTGTCGCGCCGGGCGTCAGCCCGTCCTCCAGCCGCTGGCGCGCCGCGTCGATGACGAGCGAGAGGTGGGTTCGCACGAACTCGCAGCGGTCCTTCTCGGTCATCGCTGCTTCGTCGCAAAGATATTCGATCGCCTCGCGAGCAATGCTGATGGATCGCATCCGCCCGTCGATCCAGATATCGACGAGCGTGTTTCCGCCACTCGCACGGATCGTGTCGTTTTCCATAGCCGACCCCCCCGAACACGTTCGAGTGTATCAGCATTAAGTGCAGACGATAATGCGAAAATTCAGCACGGATGCCGAGCGCAGGCGAACGCTATTCCGCCCGCACCCACCCGGGTGGGACCAGATGATTATGGCCTTCATCCAGCGACCAGCCGGCCGCGATCATCTTGGCCATCTCGCGCTCGCGCAGCCGAAGGAGCTTGCGAACGATCCGCTCGCGCGCCTCCTTCACCTGCTCCTCGGTCATTGAGGCGGCCTTCTCTTCGAATGGATTGGGCAGGCTTTCGCGCTGCTTCTTCGATCCATGCGCCTGGACGATCCGGATCGCCTCGGTGACGCTGACCTTTGGCTCCGTTCCTTCCACGTCGAGATCTTCAGGATCGAAGCTCCTGTTCGCCGCCTCGACCAATTTCATCTCGATCGCCGCGCGCCCGGTTTCCAGCACCGCGTCCCATTTGGCCCGGAACAATGGCTGCTTCATCCGCCGCGCATAGACCGCGTTCGTGCTGACCCCCGCGGCGGAAGCCGCGCGCCTGACATGGGCCGAACCGGCGAGCTCGTCGAAGAAAAGCTTTTCCTTCTGTTGGCTCCAGCGGTCATGCCCCGGACGCTTCAGCTGCGCCTTGGCTTTCCCCTCCTCGGTTGAGGAGGAAGACGGTGATGCAATTCGGGCAATCGCCTCGGCATCATCCCGAGCCGTCCGCTCCGAATGAGGTCGCAGAGCCTCATCCCACGCCACGGCGAAGTCCGGATGCGCCCGCCGTCGGGCATAGGCGGTCGTATGGTCGACACCGGCGTCCAGCGCCGCCGCCCGCGCCTCGCCGGTGCGCTGGAGCGCGCGGAGGAAGGCTATCGTCCAGCGCGGCGTCCGTTTTGGTTCGTTCATCCAGATTACATAACCTATTAGGTTGTGTGTAGGAAAGGACAACGCCGACCAGGCCGTGTTTGGACGAACCCCAATGTCCACTTCGGTCAAAAGGCGGAGATTGGCGAACTGGCGCGAAGCGCATCGTCGGTGCTACGGGAGGAGCAGCATAAGGAGGGGCCGATGACGAGATCGTTATTGCTGCTTTCTGCCGCAGCGCTGCTGCTGCCCGCGTGCCAGGCAAGCGACAAGTCCGCCAACCAAGCCGCCGAAGTGAATAATGCCGCCACTGCTGACGCCGGCGCGGATGAGCAGGCGATCCGCGCCCAGGTCGATCGCTGGCTCCAGCTTGTGAAAGCCAAGGACGCCGCGGCGATTGCGGAACTCTACGCCGAGGACGGTGCCGTGATGCCTTCCAATGCGCCGATCGGCAAAGGACGTACTGCGATCCAGCAAACTTGGGCATCGCTGATGCAGACGCCCGGCTTTGATCTGACCTTCGTTCCGGAGCAGATCATCGTGTCATCGTCGGGTGACATGGCGCTCGATCGTGGGACGTACAGGCTGGCGGTTGCGCCCAAGGGCAGCGCGATGACCGACACCGGCAAATATGTGGTCGTCTGGCGGAAGATTGGCGGCGAGTGGAAAGCCGCCGCCGACATCTTCAACAGCGATCTGCCGGCCAGCGGAGGTTAGGCGCGCAGAATATCTGCAACGACTGAAAGCAGATAACAGCCGCCCGAATTGGAAAAGCTCGCGCTCGGGCCTAAGACTTGAGGCCGTAGCCCGTGAGGAGCGACCTCGCCGATGCACGAGTCCGGACCACGCCCGATCCGCCTGTTCGACAGCTTCGGAATCCTGCCTAGGGTGATCCGCTTCTTCCTGCTGGAAAAGGGTCTCGACGTCCCGCGCTACGAAGTCGACCTGCTGCTCGGCGAGAATCGCGACCCCGAATATCTCAAGCTCAACCCGTCCGGTCAGACGCCGGCGCTCGAGCTCAGCGACGGCACGATCCTGTGCGAAGGGCCGGTCATCTGCGAATATCTGGAGGAGCTGTATCCGGACCCGCCCTTGATCGGCATGACCGGGAAGGAGCGCGCGATCACCCGCATGTGGTGGCGGAGGGTGGAGCTCAACATCTGCCAGCCGATGATCCTGGGCTTCTATTATGGCGAGGGCCTCGAAACCTATCGGACGCGAATGCGGTGCATCCCGGAAGCGGCGGACGGAATGAAGGAGCGCGCGCGCGACGGCATTCGCTGGCTCGATGGATTGCTGAGGGGCGAATGGGTGGCCGGCCCGTCCTTCACCGTCGCGGACATCCATCTCTATTCGTTCGTCCAGGAAATGTCCGAAAAGGGTCAGCAGGTTCCGGACGAGTGCGCCGCAGTGAAGAAGTGGATGGATCGCGTTGCCGCTCGCCCAGCCGCGGAGATGAGCCTGTGGCGCTGGAAGCCGGCAGCGGAAATGCCCGCGCCCGAGCGACCCCGTATCAGCAGCTGACGGCCACGGCGTCGACCCGCTTCCGCGCGCGCTGCAGCATGGCGTCGAATTCCGCCGCGCCGCGGATTTCCGCCCACGCTGGGTCGACTTCGAGCAACCGCAATTGCGGCCTCGATTTCGCGGCCTCGGCGAACGGTTCGAGGATCTCGATCGCTTCGGCGCACTCCTTCAGGAACAGGGCCAACGTCGAAGCCAGGCTGTAGCGCATCGCAAGATTTCCCGGATCGACGTTGAGGGCCTTGTGGATCCATTTCCGGGCCCGGTCATGCTCGCCCAGCGCCGCGAAGCCCCTCGCGGCGGAGGCGAAGGCGATCCCGCTTGTCGGGTCGCAGATCACGACCGCCTCGGCGAAGGCCACGGACATTTGCGCGGCATTCTGGACACCTGGCCGGTCCCCTGCGGCAGCGCGGCAGGACACGAGCATCGACGCGCTCGCATGGTCCTTGCGGCCGAGGCCGACGGCCTTTTCGAACTGAGCGATTGCGGCTTCGGAATCGCCGTTCCGGAACATCAGCTGCGCCGATACGAAATTGGCTTCCCACGAACTGGGATCGAGGCGAAGCGCTTCGCGGACCGCGGCCCTCGCTTCCTCGATCCGGCCATGCTCCTCGAAGTGCCGGGCGCGCACGCAATGAGGCTCGGGCATTCCGGGGTCGAGCTCCATCGCCCGTTCCGCCGGGCCGATCGCGTCGACCGGCCGGTTCTGCCAGAAACGCAGCTCGCTATTGGCCATCGCCAGCAGTGCCCAGGCGTTGGCATAGTCCGGATCGATCGCGACGGCTTGCGCGCAAAGGCGGGCGATCTCATCGCTCTTGCGATAATCCCCCGCGGCGCCGTCGGGCCACAACCGCCGCGATTTCAGATAGAGGTCGTAGGCTTCGGCGCTGGTGGTGCGGCCTTCGGCGATCGCCGTCTTTTCCCCCGGCAGCAGGGTGAGCTGCAGCGCCTCGACGATCGCATGGGATATTTCGTCCTGGATCGCGAACACGTCGCTCAGTTCCCGTTCGTAGCGCTCGGCCCAAAGGCTGCGGCCGTTCGCGGCTTCGACCAGCTGCGCGGTGATCCGCAACCGCGAGGCCGCCTTGCGAACGGTGCCCTCGACCACGTGCGTGACTCCGAGCTGGCTGGTCAGCTCCTTGAGGTCGATCGTCCCGCCATGAAGGCCGATGCTGGTGTTGTGGCCGATCACGGACATCGCCGAGATCTTCGACAGGTCGGTGATGACGTCTTCGGTTATGCCGTCGCTGAAATAATCCTGGTCGGGATCGCCGCTCTTGTTGGCGAAGGGGACGACGCAGATCGTCGGCTGCTGCGGCGCAATCTCATGGCGCGGCGGCGGTGCGCTGGCGGTTTCGCCACATGCCTTTGCGCCTATCGCGGCGATGAGCTCGGCAAACAGGGCGCCGCCCCTGCGCCAGCCGGCGAGGTCGATCGTATGATATTGCCTGAAGCCCAGCGGCGGCTTGCTTCCGTCCAGGGTCACGGGGACGAGACGCGACCCTTCCAGGCCTTCCGCCGCTTCATCCTGCACCCAGGCGGACTCGACGGAATCCTTCGACCACAGGACGACGACCGCTTCGGCGCCCTTCAGCGCGGCATCGATGTCCCATGAGAAGCGCGAACCCGCCCGCAGGTGATGGTCCCACCACACTTCGTGGCCGGCCTGCTCAAGCGCGCCGGAGAAGGCCTCTGCGGCCGCAAGGTCCTCCCGCGCATAACTGAGAAAGATCCGCGCCACGGAATCTCCATCCGATGTGCGTTAAATGTGCGTTTAAGCTGCGCTCTTCGCAAGTCGGCGCGCGCGCTAGGGATCTCTGGGCGCTGCGGATGCAAGAAAAGGCCCCAGTGCGATCACGATAGACCACTCAACGTCTAGAGCGCCATCGCATGAATGAAAAAAAGCCACCGTAAAGCATGCAAAAAGCTATAAAATACGGGAAGTAGGGCGTGTCATATACTTTTGTGAAATAGCCAACCGTGAAAACCGCAAAACCTATGATGTATGCCCACAGCCAGGCGCGTGCGCTCATTTTTGCTCGCTATCCTTCCAGGCGCCAGCTGACCGGCGGCGTCGTGTAGGTGCTTCGAACCGGCTTGCCGTGCCGGTCGAGCGCAGGCTTGAAAGTCGCTCGCTGACGGAGCGCCTGGCACCCCATCCCGTCCAGCGAGGGGACGCCGCTCGCCTTGACCACGTGGCAGGCCGCGACCTTACCGTCAGTATCGATCAGGAGCAGGAACTGGGCGGTCCCCTGCTGGTTCCTGGCGAACGCCTCCATAGGATAATCGTCCGTCGTGAAAAGCGTGCGGACGTCGCTTTTCGAAGGAACCGCGACCGTACCCACGTTGACGCCATCGGTATTCCAGTACCGCATGAGGTCGGCGGTGCAATTCGTCAGGCCCTCCAGGACCGCCGGCATGTTTCTCAATGCGAGTGAGGTGGCCAAGAGTCCTTCGGATCTGAAGGTGACCAATGGCGCTTGCTTGGCTTGCTGCATTTCCGTCTGGGAAATCCGGAAATGATGCTGCGTGAGCCTCTGGTCCTTGGGCCGGAACTTGAGCGATTGGACCTTTATCGGCGTGCCCCCAAAGTCCACGCTCCCGGGATATTGAGACGCGTACTTCGAACTCCCAACCTGATGCCGCATCAAGATGAGTTCATATGTCTCGCCGTTGGGGGCCGGGCGGATGACCAAAGTGACTGGGTCCTCAGCTTTTCCAAACTCCCGCGTGGCGGTGCATTGGGCCTCGCCGACATCAAGAACCCACGGCTTCAATGGCTGGAGAGGCGCGCCGATGGCGGGCGTTGCAGCGACAAGCGCGGATGCACCGACCACCGCGTAACAGGCTACTCGCTTGATCATGATCCTGAGCCCCACAACGCGGGCCGGAAGGCCGCAGATACAAAAAGAGCCCGCATGGGTCGCCTCCTCGCGACTCACCGAGCTCCTCCGGCATAGCCTAAAAACAACATCGATCAATATTATGGGTTCGCCACTCAAACGCGCTGAACATGCTCCCACAGCGTTTCAACAAGTCGTTGCTCGCTGACTTCGCCATTGATGACGTCGATCACGAAATCGGCCAGGTCCGTGCCGTCCGCGATCGTTAAATCGTACCCGTTGAGGTGAAGGAAATAGTCCGCCGCTTCGAAAGCGGTGCGTTGTTGCCCTGTAGAAACGGATGGGTTCGAGCAATTCCCATGAGTAGGACCACCGCGTCCCGCTCGCCATAGGCCCAGTAGTTCATCGGCTTGGCGAGTGCATTTTCGAGCGCGCCTTCGTCGCGTAGCACGTGCGGCTCGCCGGTTTCCCCGACAACCAGTTCATTGAAGCTGACGATGAGTTCGGCCGGGAGCCACGTCGGCTCACTCGGCAAGGCGGGCCATTGTCTTCGGCCAACGGGTCTTCGCGCGCTCGATCATTTCTTCGGCCGACGGCTTCTTGCCCGTCGGGCGAGCAGGAGCCTTGGCCTTGGGTTTCAAATGCGCATTCATGCGTGCCTCGTGCCCGATAGAATCTCAGAGTGCCGGTCGGTTGTCACTCTGTCGCACCTTCGTCTTAATATCGCGTGAGGAGCACACAAAAAAAGGGCCGCCCGTTTCCGAGCGACCCGATGTGCTCCTGCGCAGGCAGGAGCCCAGTTGCAGACCCTGCTTTCGCAGGGGCGGAATGCCTAGCCGAGCATTTCCTGCTCGAGCTTCTTCGCCATCTCCTCGATGTTCTCGGGCGGCCATCCGGGGATGTCCATGCCGAGGCGAAGGCCCATGCTGGCGAGCACTTCCTTGATCTCGTTGAGGCTCTTGCGGCCGAAGTTCGGCGTGCGGAGCATCTCGGCCTCGGTCTTCTGGACGAGGTCGCCGATGTAGATGATGTTGTCGTTCTTCAGGCAATTGGCGCTGCGCACCGAAAGCTCGAGCTCGTCCACCTTCTTCAGGAGGTAGCGGTTGAGCTGGTTGGTGTCGGTCGGCGCTTCCGCGGCCATCGGAACGGCCTGGCCGATCATCGGCGACGGCGCCATGCGCACCTGGCTCTCGTCGAAGTGGACGAACAGCTGCAGCTGGTCCTGAAGGATGCGCGCGGCATAAGCGAGCGCGTCCTCGGGGGCGACGGTGCCGTCGGTCTCGACCGTCAGCGTGAGCTTGTCGTAATCGAGCTCCTGACCGACGCGGGTGTTCTCGACCTTGTACGCAACCTGGCGGACCGGGCTGTACAAAGCGTCGACCGGGATCAGGCCGATCGGCGCGTCAGCCGGGCGGTTGGCGGCGGCGGGCTGGTAGCCTTTGCCGATGTCCGCGGTCAGCTCCATGTTGAGCGTCGCGCCTTCGTCGAGGTGACAGATCACCAGGTCGGGGTTGGTGACTTCCATGTCGCCGCTGGTCTGGATCATGCCCGCGGTGACTTCGGCCGGGCCGGTGGCGGCGAGATGGATGCGCTTGGGCCCCTCGCCTTCCATCTTCAGCGCGATCTGCTTCACGTTGAGCACGATGTCGGTCACGTCCTCACGGACTCCGGCTAGCGAAGAGAACTCATGAAGCACGCCGTCGATCTTGATCGAGGTGACGGCGGCGCCCTGGAGCGAGGAGAGGAGGACGCGGCGCAGCGAGTTGCCGAGCGTCATCCCGAAGCCGCGCTCCAGCGGCTCGGCGACGAAGACCGCGCGGCGGCGGCTGTCGCCACCGGCCTGCTTCTTCTCGAGCGCGTTGGGCTTCTTCAGTTCCTGCCAGTTCTTTGCGTTGACGGCCATGTTCATCCCTTGGCAGTTGGGGGCCTTAGCCCCTGATTTTCAAAAACTTCTCGTCATCCCCGCATGCGCGGGCACGGTTTCAATCTTAGACGCGGCGGCGCTTGCTCGGCCGGACCCCGTTGTGCGGGATCGGCGTGACGTCGCGGATCGAGGTGATCTGGAAGCCGACCGCCTGCAGCGCGCGAAGGGCGCTCTCGCGGCCGGAGCCCGGGCCCTTCACTTCGACTTCGAGCGTGCGGACGCCATGCTCGGCGGCCTTGCGGCCCGCGTCTTCCGCGGCGACCTGCGCGGCGTAGGGCGTCGACTTGCGGCTGCCCTTGAAGCCCATCATCCCCGCCGAGCTCCACGCGATGGCGTTGCCCTGCGCGTCGGTGATGGTGATCATCGTGTTGTTGAAGCTGGCGTTCACGTGCGCGACGCCGGCCGTGATGTTCTTGCGCTCCCTTCTGCGGAGACGCTGCGGTGCCTGGGCCATTGATCTCTGTTCCTACTTCCGTTCGCCCTCGGCCTCATGGGCGGGGCGTGAATTGCAGCTGTGGGCGAAGATTACTTCTTCTTGCCCGCGATCGGCTTGGCCTTGCCCTTGCGGGTGCGCGCGTTGGTGTGCGTGCGCTGGCCGCGGACCGGGAGGCCCTTGCGATGGCGAAGCCCGCGGTAGCAGGCGAGGTCCATCAGCCGCTTGATGTTCATCGCGGTCTCGCGGCGAAGGTCGCCCTCGACCGTGTGGTCGCGGTCGATCGCCTCGCGGATGTGCACGACTTCCTGGTCGGTCAGCTCCTGGACGCGCCTTTCCGGCGCGATGCCCAGCTTGGCGATGATGTCCTTGGCCGTGGTGCGGCCGATTCCGTGGATGTAGGTCAGCGCGACTTCCACGCGCTTGTTCGTGGGGATGTTCACCCCGGCAATGCGAGCCATTCTCTACCCTTCTTCAGCTCCACAGGGCCCAATGCCCCATCTCGTCGCTAGAAAGCCCCGTCCTAAACGAAAAACCGACGCGCGCACGAATGCGCCGCCGGGATGCCGGTGGATCGGGATAGAGCGCAGATAGGAATGCGAGAAAGCAGAGTCAAGCGGACTATAGGAGCAAATCACCGGAGCGTTCATTAGTGCGACAATGCGTGAAAAACGGGTCCATCAAGTCTTCGTCCTCAGCCTGCTGCTCAAGGGCGTCAACGCGCTCCTGGAGATGGCGGCGGGCGTCAGCCTGCTGCTGGTGAAAACCGACACGATCATCCGCGTCCTCAACCGCTACAGCCTCGATCACCTCGCCCAGGACCGCAACGACTGGGTAGCGAACCATTTGCTTGAGTTCACCAGACACTTCTCGGTGGCGGAGCATCACTTCTATGCTTTCTATCTGCTGAGCCACGGGCTGATTAAGTCGGTGGTGCTCGTCGGCCTGCTTCGCGAGAAATTATGGTCTTATCCGGCGAGCTTCGCGGTTTTCGGCACATTCATCGCCTACCAGCTCTATCGGTACACCTACACCCAAGACATTGGGCTGATCCTCCTGTCCGTCTTCGACCTGTTCGTGATCGCGCTTGCGGCCCACGAATACCGCCTAGTGCGGCGCCACTTGCCGACGCACTGATTGCCGTCGCGCCTGCTCACCGATAGAGCCGCTGCCAATGCAGCGACTGACTCTCGAAGGCGGCATCCCCGCGGACCTCAAGGGGAGCATCGTCGCACTCGGCAATTTCGACGGATTCCACCTCGGCCACCAGGCGGTGGTCGGGCGAGCGATCCAGCGCGGGTTCCACGAGCGGCGGCCGGTCATCGTCGCGACCTTCGATCCCCACCCGGTCGCCTTCTTCAAGCGCGACGCCCCGCCGTTTCGGCTGACCACGCTCGACCAGCGCGAGCGGCTGTTCGCCCACGCGGGGGCGGATGCGATGCTCGTGTTTTGTTTCGACAAGGCGCTCGCAATCACCAGCGCGGAGGATTTTGTTGCGGACACGCTTGCAAAGCAGATCGGCGCGGCAGGCGTAGTCACGGGCGACGATTTCACCTTCGGGCGCGCGCGGAAGGGTGACGTCGCGGCGCTGAAGACCCTCGGTGAGCAGCATGGCGTGGCGGCGGAGGCGGTCGCGCCCGTGCTCGAGGGCACACGCATCTCCTCGGGCCGCATCCGCGAGGCGCTCGTCGAGGGCGATATCGCCACCGCGACGCACCTCCTGAGCCGCGATTTCGCGATCGAAGGCATAGTGCAACGCGGCGACCGACGCGGACGCGAGCTGGGCTACCCGACCGCCAACCTTACGCTCGGCGACTACCAGCGCCCGAAGTACGGGATTTATGCGGTTCGGGTCACGCTCGAGGACGGCAGCGAATATCCCGGCGTCGCCAATCTCGGCGTCCGGCCGACCTTCGAGCCACCGGAGGAACTGCTCGAGGCACATTTGTTCGGCTTCGACGGCGACCTGTACGGCCGCAAGATCGAAATCGCGCTCCACGCATTCATTCGCGAAGAGCAGAAGTTCGACAGGGTCGAAGCCCTCGTTTCACGCATGAAGGAGGACGAGGCGAAGGCGCGGAAGCTGCTGGCCATCGAATAGGTCGTCATTGCGAGGAGCCGAAGGCGACGTGGCAATCCAGACTGGATTGCTTCGCTACGCTCGCAATGACGGCGGAGTTTGCAGAATCGGTAACTCGACCGCTAGAGCCGCGCGCAATGTCCGAAGCCGATACACCAGCCAAGCCCGATTATCGTTCGACCGTGTTCCTGCCCAAGACCGACTTTCCGATGAAGGCCGGCCTTCCGCAGAAGGAGCCGGCGATCCTTGCGCGCTGGGAAGCCGAGGATCTCTACGGCCAGGTCCGCAAATCACGCGAGGGTCGCGAGAAGTTCATCCTCCACGACGGCCCGCCCTACGCCAATGGCGACATCCATATCGGCCATGCGCTCAACCGCACGCTGAAGGACATGGTGGTCCGGACGCAGACGTTGCTGGGCAAGGACGCGCCCTTCGTTCCCGGCTGGGACTGCCACGGCCTTCCGATCGAATGGAAGATCGAGGAGCAATACCGCAAGAAGAAGCTCAACAAGGACGAAGTTCCGGTCCGCGAGTTCCGCGCCGAGTGCCGTGCCTATGCCCAGCACTGGGTCGACGTGCAGCGCGAGCAGATCAAGCGGCTGGGCTGCACAGGCCAGTGGGACAAGCCCTATTTGACGATGGACTTCGACAGCGAGGCGACCATCGTCAACGAACTGATGAAGTTCGTCGAAAGCGGCCAGCTCTATCGCGGAGCGAAGCCGGTGATGTGGTCGCCTGTCGAGAAGACCGCGCTCGCCGAGGCCGAGATCGAATATGAGGACATCGTCTCGACCCAGATCGATGTTGGGTTCGAGATCGTCGAAAGTCCGATCCCGGAGCTGGTCGGCGCTTATGCCGTCGTCTGGACGACCACGCCGTGGACGATCCCGGTCAACCAGGGCATCGCCTACAATCCCGAGGTCGAATATGTGCTCCTCTCGGCTGAGCATTTTCACGTGCTCGCCGCAGAACCGCTGATCGGCCCGCTGAAGGAGCGAAGCGGGCTCGTCCACCTTCAGCCGATCAAACATATCAAGGGCTCGGACCTGGCCGGCACGATCGTCCGGCACCCGATGCACGAGCTCGGCGGCTTCTTCGCCAAGCCCCGCCCGTTCCTGCCCGGCGACTTCGTCACCACCGACCAGGGCACGGGCCTCGTCCATATGGCACCCGACCATGGCGAGGACGATTTCGAGCTTTGCAAGGCGAACGGGATCGATCCGGTCTTCGCGGTCGAAGGCGACGGCAAGTACCGCCCCGACTGGCTGTGGCTCGGCGGCCAGGGCAGCGTCATCAACCCCAAGTTCAACGCGCCCGACGGCCCGATCTGCTCCGATCTCCGCGAGGCCGGCGCCCTGCTCGCCGCCAGCGCCGACTTCCAGCACAGCTACCCGCATAGCTGGCGGTCGAAGGCCAAGGTCATCTATCGCTGCACGCCGCAATGGTTCGTCGCGATGGACCGGCCGCTCGACGATGGCCGTTCGCTCCGCCAGCGCGCGATGCAGGCGATCGCCGATACGCGCTTCGTGCCGGAAAAGGGCCGCAACCGTATCGGATCGATGGTCGAGGGTCGCCCGGACTGGGTGCTCAGCCGACAGCGCGCCTGGGGCGTGCCGATCGCGGTCTTCGTCGAACGCAGGACTGGCGCTCTGCTGGTCGATCATGAAGTGAACGAAAGGATCGTCGCCGCCATCCGCAGCCATGGCGTGGATGCCTGGGATTCGGAGAATGCCGCGCATTTCCTCGGCAACCGCAATTCCGATGATTACGAGATGGTCACGGACATCCTGGACGTCTGGTTCGACAGCGGCTCGACCCACGTCTTCACGCTGGAAAGCGGCAAGTGGCCCGAGCAACGCTGGCCCGCCGACCTCTATCTCGAAGGCTCCGACCAGCATCGCGGCTGGTTCCAGTCGTCGCTTCTGGAAAGTTGCGGAACGCGCGGGCGCGCGCCGTTCGACGCGGTCCTGACCCATGGGTTCACGATGGACTCAAAGGGCCTGAAGATGTCCAAGAGCCTGGGCAACACGATCAGCCCGCTCGACCTGATGCGCGACTATGGCGCGGACATTTTGCGGCTGTGGGCGCTGTCGGTCGACTTCACCGAGGATCATCGCATCGGCAAGGAGATACTTGCCGGCGTCGCCGATCAGTACCGCAAGCTCCGCAACACCTTCCGTTACCTGCTCGGCGCGCTCGCCGATTTCCGCGACGATGAGAAGGTCGGCGTCGATGCGATGCCCGAGCTTGAGCGCTACGTGCTGCACCTCGCCGCGGATCTCGACAAGAAGCTACGGCAGGCGGTCAACGACTTCGACTATAACAGCTATACTCGCCTGCTCGCCGACTTCGCGAACAACGATCTCAGCGCCTTCTATTTCGATATCCGCAAGGACGTCCTCTATTGCGAGGTGAACGCGGAGACGGGCTCCCAGACCGACAAGCGGCGCGCGAACCGCACCGTGCTCGACATCCTTTTCCACGCGCTGGTGCGCTGGCTGTCGCCGGTCTTGGTGTTCACGACCGAAGAGGTGTGGGGAACACGCAATCCGGACGCCGGCTCGGTCCACCTGCTCGAATGGCCGGAGATTCCCGCGGTCGATGCCGATGACGCGAAATGGACGCAACTGCGGGACCTTCGGACCGCAGTGACCGAAGCGATCGAGCCGCTGCGCCGCGAAAAGATTGTCGGATCAAGCCTCGAAGCCGAAGTTACGATTCCCGGCACCCCGGCTTCGGAAGCCGAACTGGCGGAACTGTTCATCGTCTCGTCAGTCAAGGCCGGCGAGGCATTGGGCGTGGCCAAAACGGATAATCATAAATGCGGACGCTGCTGGCGCCTGCTTCCGGAAGTCCGGCAGGATGGCGAAACGTGCAACCGCTGCGAGGACGTATTGAATGCGTGAACGGGGGCTAGGCTTTTCTGTAGCTGCGGTGGTCTTCGCCATCGACCAGCTGATCAAATGGATGGTGACGGGTCCACTCGACCTCAACCGCATCGGCGACCAGCTCATCTTGCTGCCGATCTTCAACTTCACCTACACCGAGAATAACGGGATCTCGTTGGGCCTCCTCAATGCAACGAACCCGGTCGGGCGCTGGATGCTCGTGGCCCTCACGTCGGCGATCGCGATCGGCGTCGCGGTCTGGATCGGGCGCGAAAAGAACCGGCTCGACCAGCTGGCGCTCGGAATGGTGCTGGGCGGCGCGCTCGGGAACATCCTGGACCGTGTCCGCCACGGATATGTCGTGGACTTCGCCGACCTCCACTTCGGCACGTTCCGCCCGTTTCTGGTATTCAATGTCGCCGACGCGGCGATTAGCATCGGTGTCGTGATCTTGTTGCTGCGAGCCTTCCTGACTCGTAAGGAGCAGCGAGAGGGCGCAAGCCCTGAGGAGAGAACCGAACATGCGTAAGACTTACACCGCCCTCCTGCTTGCCGCGGCCACCGCCCTCGCGGGCTGCTCGACGCTGAGCGGGCAAGCGCGGACGCCGGACGAATTCGCGGTTGCGCGCAACGCGCCGCTGATCATTCCGCCCGACTTCAGCCTGGCGCCGCCGGTGGCGGGCACCGTCACGAACGCGCCCGACGTTCAGCAGCAGGCCATCGATGCCTTGTTCGGCGGACCGGCGCCACGCAGCGCGGCCGAGATCACTTTGCTCGATGAGGCCGGCCGCGCGCTCGTTCCGCAGGGCATCCGCTCGACGGCCTGGGACCCGGATACGCGCGTGGTCGACAAGGGCCCGACCACGATGTCGATCCTTTCTGCGGCGGAGGCGGACAGCAACATCGCCTCGGCGCAGCTCGGGCAGTGAATTGATTGGGGGGCCAGACGCTGACGATGGCTGAACACACCCTATCCGCACGACTGGTCGAGATCGAATCGATGCTCGACCGTTCGCGGCGCCGCTTCGAAGAGGGCTCGCGGCTGGTCGAGGAAGCGCACGCCATCCTCGGCGAAATCCAGCAGGCGCTGATCGGCGCGCCGCGAAGCGCTTCGCCGGAGGACAGCGAGGAAGTCGCCTCGCGCCTTCTTGCGTCCCTGAAGGCAAGCGGAAGCGAAATGCCGGAAACGCTGTGCGGTGGCCGGCTCTCCGTGGACCAGGTGCAGCGGCTGATCCGTATCGACGGACACCCGATCGGCATCACCGAGATGGAATATCGCGTGCTCGAGCTGCTTGCTTTCGCGCGCAACAACGTCGTGACGCGGGCGATGCTGCTGAAGCACCTCTACCGCCGCGCGGACGACCAGCCGCAGCCGAAGATCATCGACGTGTTCATCTCCAAGCTGCGCAAGAAGCTGCGCAATGCCAGTGGCGGAGCCGAGTTCATCGAGACGATCCCGCAGCGCGGGTGGATCCTGCGCGACGTCGACGAAAAGAGCGGCGCGTAGCAGCCTCGCTTGCTGGGCTTAGGCCCTCGGGGATTCATTAATTCCTAACCGTGACGCGGTTAGCTCGATTCGATGCTGACCTTGCTCGCCGATTCTGCCTCTCGATCGACGCCGGAGCCATATGCCGAAGCGGTTGCGCGGCTGGCGAGCGTTCGTCACGCACTGCGGCTCGTCAACGCCTGCGGAGACGGTCCCTCCCCCGATCTCGATCGGGACGCCGAGATCGCGTCAGCCTGGACCGAAGCCGGCGGGCCTCGCCGACGCTGCTTCGACACGCGTTCCGAACGACTTGTGAGCGCTACGGCTGCGGGGGTCGAAAGCCTGCTGGTTGCCCGGAAGGCCGGTCGCGACCCGCACAGCGAAGCCAACCGCGAGCTCGTCGAGCAAATCCGCCGCGAAATGGCGGATATCGCGAAGGTCATTCTCGACTAGGCTGGCCCGGTCGCTTTGGGAGTCGCGGGATCCGCGCCCCACTCGCTCCAGCTTCCATCGTATAGCCGAACCCGATCGTTGCCGAGTAAGTGCGCGGCGAAAATCAGGCTGTTTGCCGTCACGCCCGAGCCGCACGTGGCTGTGAACGGCTGCTCCGGATCTATGCCGGCTTCGTCGAACAGACGTCGCAGCTCATCCACCGACTTGAAGCGGCCGTCCTCCCGATAAAGCTCCGCGAAGGGAAGGTTCCGCGAGCCGGGAATGTGACCGGCTGCTACGCCCGGCCGTGGATCTCCTTCGGTCCCCTCGAAGCGCCCCCTGCCGCGGGCATCCAGCAGGCGCAGCGAACCGCTAGATAGAACATCTTCCTTAGTCACGACTTCGCCTTCGCGAACCTTCCGTTCGAAGTGCGCCCCTCGCGGTGGCGGATCGCCGCTTTCCGTCGGACGTCCCTCCGCCAGCCATTGGCCGAAACCGCCATCGAGGATCGCGACCTTTTCGGCACCGAAGTGGCGCAACATGAACCAGCCGCGGGCGGCGTTCCGCGTCGGGGAATTGTCGTAGACGACAATGCGGTCGTCGCTGCCGACGCCGAGCCCCTCCATCGCCGCGACGAAATCCTCGGCGGAAGGCAGCATGTGGGGCGCTGATTGCGACCTGTCGCTAACCTCATCGATGTCGAGGAACCGAGCGCCCGGAATATGCCGCGCAAGATATTCCTCGCGACCGGTGCGCCCGGTGGCGGGCATGTGCCAGCTTGAATCCACTATAACGAGATCGGGGTCGCCGAGGTGCTGCGCGAGCCATTGCGTGGTGACGAGCGAGTCCATTGGGAGAGGATAGGCTTGCCGACGACCTGCTGCTAGTTGGGCGCGCAATGGAGACACGTCACCTCGGCCAGCCCAGCGCCCTTCCCGCATCGCCCGACGAAGCGGTGCTCGACTATGTTCCGAACCCGCGCGCCGGCACTTTGTATCTCGTTCGTTTCGCGGCGCCCGAGTTCACATCCCTTTGCCCGGTCACCGGCCAGCCCGACTTCGCGCACCTGGTGATCGACTATGCGCCCGGCGAAACGATCGTGGAGAGCAAGAGCCTCAAGCTCTTCCTCGGATCGTTCCGCAATCATTGCGGCTTCCATGAAGACGTGACCGTGGGCATCGGCCAGCGGCTGACCGCGGAGCTGAAGCCGCAATGGCTGCGCATCGGCGGTTACTGGTACCCGCGCGGCGGCATGCCGATCGACGTCTTCTGGCAATCCGGCGCGCCGCCTGAAGGGCTATGGCTGCCCGACCAAGGAGTCGCGCCGTACCGGGGGCGCGGCTAGGCGCCCTAGCGGAAGTCGGGCTCCGGCGTCAGTGCGTGGTCGTCGGGAGCAGGCGCGTCCGATGCCCGGCCCTTGGTCCAGAAATAGAGCGCCCCGATCGCCGCCGAGAAGACGACCAGGCTGACGATCATCACCGCCGGATAAGGCTCGACCAACGCCAGCACGTTCGCGCTATCGGCCGATCCGGCCTTTTCTGCTCCGGCGACCGCCCCCGCGTAGACGACGCCCATCAGGCTCTCACCGACGATCAGGCCTGTTGCCATGAGCACGCCCATCCGCTCGGCGAAGGCCGGACTCTTCGACTGCAGCGCCCAGCGGTTGTAGAGATAACCGAGCAGCGCTCCGACCGGAATCAGGAGGTTCGCTTCCATCGGCAGGTAGATGCCCATGCCGATGGCCAACGGCGGCAAATGCAACCGCTTGTTGGTGGCGCGGCGCAGGACTTCATCGACGATGACGGCGATCACGCCGATGATTGCGCCCTGCCCGATCAGTCCCCAGTCGAGGCTTCCGCCAAGGACCCCTTGGGCAATCGTCGAGATAATCGCGGCCTGTGGCGCAGGAAGCGCATTCGGCCCCGCTCCGGGCGCACCCTGGAAAGTGAAGGCCGTGTTCATCAGGTCGAGGATCGGCGGGATCACCAGCGCCCCGAAGACGACGCCCAGGACCAGGGCGACCTGCTGCCGCCAAGGCGTCGCGTCCACCAGCTGGCCGGTCTTCAAATCCTGCAGATTGTTGTTGGAGATGGTCGCAACGCCGAAGATGATCGCGGTCACGAACAAGGCGAACGCCACCAGCGCTTTCGTCTCGTCGCCGCCGGCCCCGCCGAACAGTGCAGCGAGGATCAGCGAAATACCGAGTACCGAGAGGATTCCGACGCCGGAGATCGGGCTGTTCGAAGCGCCGATGAGGCCCGCCATGTAGCCGCACACGGCGGCGATCACGACGCCCGCGACCAAGATGTAGACGATGCTTATGCCAACCGTCACACCCGCGTTGCTGGAGATCGGTGCGGTGTTGCCGAAGGCGAACAGCAGCAGTCCGATCGGGATCATCGACAGCAGGATCGTGCCTGTCACGATTCCAATCGGCATGTCGCGCTCGGTCAGCGGCAGCTGATCGGCGCGGCCTGCCTTCCGCTCCCGGCTCGCAAGCAAAGCCGAGCGAATGCCGGCCACGATCGGACCGATGATCTTGATCAGCGTCCAGATCGCCGCGACGCCGATAGCGCCGGCGCCGACCATGCGGGCCTTGGCCCGGAATGCCGTGCTGACCAACGCCTCCAGATCCCCGGCCGACTGGGCGATCAGCGTCGGGTCTTGCGTCCAGTAAGGGACGATCACGACCCAGCTGATGAGGATTCCAATCAGCATGGCGATGCCGACCGCAAGGCCCACCAGGTGGCCAACTCCCATCAAGGCCATCGAGAAGGTCGGAGAGACTGCAGTCGCGCCCCCGCCAAAGCGGAAGACGCGGCTGGCCGTATCCGTGAGCAGCCGGGTCTTGGCGAGGATGAAGAAGAGAGCAGCGACGATCGTCGAGCCGCTGATGAGCGCCAGGCCGCGCCGGTTCTCCTCGGCTCCGCCTACACCGGAACCGACCTTGAGCACCTCGGCGGCGGCCACGCCTTCCGGATAGGGCAGATCCGAACCGGTCACCAAGGCACGGCGCAGCGGCACTGAATACATGACTCCGAGAATGCCCCCGATGCCGACGACGGCAACTGACAGCCAGTAGGGGAAGCCAGTCCACCAGCCGACCATGATCAGGCCGGGGAGGACGAAGATGATGGCCGACAATGTCCCCGCAGCCGAGGCAATCGTCTGGACGATGTTATTTTCCTGAATCGTGGAATCCCGGAATGCCTTGAGCACCGCCATCGAGATCACGGCGGCTGGGATGGAGGTGGCAAAGGTAATGCCGATTTTGAGGCCGAGGTAGACGTTGGCTGCAGTGAATACGACAGTGATCAAGGCGCCGAGGATTATCCCTCGAAGAGTCAGTTCCTTGATCGAATCGCCAGCACTTCGAGCGCCACTGCTTACGGTTGCCACCTGTTACTTCCTCCTCGTGTCAGTGCTGTTCGCGCATGGCGCGGGTGTCGAGTGGCGGCGAAGCGCGCGCCATTGACCGTCTTCCAAAACCCAGACGTCGGTCAGGAGGACGCAATCCTCGATCACGCGGCCTAGATATTTCAGCCGCCATTTCGCCTCGATGGTCCCGATCATCACATGTTCGAGAACCGTGGCATCGCGGATCGCGAGCTCGATGCTGTCGACGTCCCGGCGCTGAATGGCGTCGAGCCATTCATCCCTGCCCATCGTGAATGGTCCGCTGGAGCGCGTGCCGATCAGGACGAAATCGGGATGAACAAGCGAGCGCAGCCGATCGAGATCCTTGCTGCACAAGGCGTCGCGCCAGTCATTTTCGAGCGCCTCGATCAATTGGCAGCTCTTGTCGGCCACGGGATTCCTCCTGCCTTGAGCCTAGGGCTCTATGCGCCTGAAGCGAAAGATTGTCTCGTAGCGCTCGAGGAGCAAATCGCCACCCTCGAGCGCCAGCCGCTCATCCTCGAAGCGGGCATTGCCGAGCTCCAGGGCGTGAAGCGCGGGCGGCATCGGATCGCTTGTCAGGTGAACGAATCGTCCGTCGAACGTCCAATCCCCATCCCCTCGCTCCGAGACGGCGCCATACTCGAGTGCATAGCGAAAGTGGCCGTTCGGCTGCAGCTCGAGCGCAGCAGCGGTTTCCATCTGCTGGGTCTCATAGAGCCCTGCCAACGTGGCAGCGGTGGACGGTGCGGCGAGCGCCAGCGCCGCAAGGGCGGCAATCATCGTCCGCGCATCAGTCCGCCGAGAATTCCGCGAAGCAGCTGGTTGCCGAGCGAACGGCCGATCGAGCTCGCTGCTGATCGCGTCGCGGACGTGATGATCTTGTCCGCCATTGTCGGGCGAGCCGCCTCGCGGCGCGCACGCGCCTCAGCCTGCTCCTGCTGGCGCTCGCGCTGGACATCGAGCCTTTCCTGCTCGCGCTGAAGCTTGAGCCGTTCCCGTTCGGCGGCCGCGTCGGTGCGCGCCTGCTCCGCAGCCTGCCGATCCGATTCGGTCTTCGCCTGTGAGGCAGCGGCCGCGGCAGCCGCTTCATTGGCCTTGGCACTCAGGATTTCCTCGGCGGAGTCGCGGTCGACCAGAGCGTCATATTTGTTGCCCACCGCATCGGTCGTCACGATCACCTGACGTTCCTGCGGAGTCAGCGGGCCGACGCGGGAGGAAGGTGGCTTGATGAGGCTCCTCTGCACGGGTTCAGGCGATCCGTCCGGCTGCAGAAGCGATACGAGGGCTTCGCCAATCTTCAGTTCCGTGATCGCGGTGGCCACGTCGATGGCCGGGTTGGAGCGGAAGGTGTCCGCCGCAGCCTTCACGGCCTGCTGGTCCCGTGGGGTGAAAGCGTTGAGCTTGTGCTGGATCCGATTGTTGAGCTGTGCAGCAATCTTGTCGGGGATGTCGATCGGGTTCTGCGTGATGAAATAGACGCCGACGCCCTTCGAACGGATCAGGCGCACGACCTGCTCAACCTTCTCGAACAATGCGGGTGGAGCGTCGTCGAAGAGCAAATGCGCTTCATCGAAGAAGAAGCAGAGCTTCGGCTTATCCGGGTCGCCGATCTCGGGAAGCTGCTCGAAAAGCTCGGACAACAGCCACAAGAGAAAGGTGGAATAGAGACGTGGACTCGCCATCAGCTTGTCCGCGGCCAGCACATTGACCACGCCCTTCCCGCTGTCGTCCGCGACGATGAAATCGGAAAGTTCGAGCGCGGGCTCACCGAAGAAATGGTCCCCGCCCTGCGCCCGAAGCTGAAGCAGGGAGCGCTGGATCGAGCCGACGGACTGCTTCGACACATTGCCGTACTGCAACGTCAGCTGATCGGCCTCTTCGCCGCAATGGACCAGCATCGACTGGAGATCATCGAGATCGAGGAGAAGCAGGCCCTCCTTGTCGGCAACGGTGAAGGCGATGTTGAGGACACCTTCCTGAACCTCATTGAGGTTCATGAGCCGAGCGAGCAGCAACGGCCCCATCTCGCTGACCGTGGTGCGGATCGGATGGCCCTGCTCACCATAGAGATCCCAGAACTGCACGGGGCAGCCATCCAGCGCATAATCGGTCAGGCCGATGTCGGTGGCGCGCTGCCGGAAAATCTCGGCGTTCTTGGCATTGGGATCGCCGGGCATCGCCAGCCCAGAAAGGTCGCCCTTCACGTCAGCGACGAAGCAGGGCACGCCGGATTTGCTGAGGCCTTCGACTATTCCCTGGAGAGTGACGGTCTTGCCCGTCCCGGTGGCGCCGGCGATCAAGCCGTGCCGATTGGCTCGGGACAATTCGAGGGTCTGCGGATTACCGCCGCCGGACTCCGCGCCAATGAAGATGCCGCTTTCGCTCACGCTTCACCTCCTTAGGGCGGCCTTTGCGCAGCAACAGCGGCAGCGCAAGCCCCGAAGAAGCCGAAACGATGGTCGGCAGCCGCTACTGGCCCGAGATGTCTACTCCGACGAACGCCTCCGGGCTGTTGCCGCGCTTGACGAGCAGCAACACGCTCGTCCGGCCCGAACGCTTGGCGGCATCCACTGCGCCGACGACATCGGCAGGAGTGCGCACGAGGACGTTGTTGACGGAGACGATCAAATCGCCCCGCTGCAAACCTTCGTCGGACGCGTCGCTGTTGGCGTCGACCGCCGTTATGATCACCCCGTGCGCCGTTGCCGGCAGGTTGGCCGCTCGTGCGAGGTCCGGTGTCAGCGGTGCAAGTGAAAGTCCGAGCGCGCGCTGTGGGGCAGCGGTGCCGCCGCCCGGCTGCTGAGGCGTCTGGCCCTGGCCTCCGCCGAGCTGCGCCAGCTCCTGCTCCGTCGGGCGTTCGCCAACCGTGACGGTAACCGTCTGGCGACGGCCGCCGCGAATGATCTCCAGCGGGACCTTCCGGCCCACCTGCGTGTTGGCAATGAGATAGGAGACTGTCTGTTCCGGAGTGACCGGCTGACCGCCGACGCTGAGGATCACGTCGCCCTGCTGAAGCCCGCCACGATCGGCCGGGCCTCCAGAAACGATCGAGCGCACGATTTCGCCGCTGTCCTTCGGAAGTCCGAGCGATGGCGCGAGATTCTCGTCGAGCGGCTGGAGGCCGACGCCGAGATAGCCGCGCTGCGGCCGCTGGCCCTTCATCAGGGAATCGATCACCGGCTTGGCAAGCTCGGCCGGGATGGCAAGGCCAATGCCGACCGAAGCGCCAGTCGGGGAAATCAGCGCCGAGTTGATGCCGATCACATTGCCGTTGAGATCGAACATCGGACCGCCGGAATTGCCCATGTTGATGGCGGCGTCGGTCTGAATGTAGCGGTCGTATGCACCGCTGCCAGTGATGCCGCGGTGCAGCGCCGAGATGATTCCGGCGGTCACCGTTCCGCCGAGCCCATAGGGATTGCCGATCGCGACGATCCAGTCGCCAACCCGTGCCTGGGTGCTGTCCCCCCATCGAACGTAGGGAAGGTTGCGGCCTTCAATCTTCAAAAGGGCAAGGTCGGAAGTATCGTCGCGGCCGACGATCCGCGCCGTATATTCCTTGCGATCCGTCGTGATCACGGTGACGCTGTCGACCGTGCCATTGCCGTTGGCGCCCTGAACCAGGTGATTGTTCGTCACGACATAGCCGTCCGGCGAGATGATGAAGCCGGATCCCAGGGATCCCGCCTCGCGTGTGCGCGGCTGCTGCTGTTGCTGCTGATTGTTGCCGCCGCTGGGCGGGAGCGTGGGATCGAACCTGCGGAAGAATTCCTCAAACGGATCGGCCTGGGTGCGGACAGGGACACGCTGCTTGGTCGAGATGTTGACCACGGCTGGCTGCAGCCGCGCGGCAAGGTCTGCGAAGGACATCGGCGCGCCTGCCCGCGGAGCCATCGCCGACGGAGCATTCTGAGCGACCTGCGCCCCCGCCTGCCCCGTAGCCAGCGAGAAGACCGACCCTCCCAGAAGCAGGGCCATTGCGACCCCATAGGCGTAGCGCACTTTTCCGGACTCCTTCGAGAACATGGATACTCCATCAATTGGGTCGAGACGCAAGGCGCTAATCTCTTTTGGGCCTTAACGCGGATTGAACGACGAGCTCAGCGAGAACGTCCAGAGAATTCCTTCAGATAGTCGTTCTGCGGCGACAGAACGACGGTCGTTGGGGCGGTCTTGTCCTGGCCGTCACCGACGAACGTCGTCTGGTAGCTCTGCATCGCGCGATAGAAATCATAGAAGCCCGCATCCTTGCCGAAGCTGGCCGCATAAGTTCGCGCAGCCTCGGCATCGGCCTCCGCGCGGATGATCTGCGCCTGCTTCGCACCCTGTGCACGGATCGACCTTGCTTCCTGAAGGCGCGCGGTGCGCATGCGGTCATAAGCTGACTGGAGTGGCGTGCCGTCCGGCAAGTCCGTTTTCTTGATGCGCACGTCGATGATCTCTGCGCCATATTGGCGGGCGATCCGGTTCAGTGAAGTTCGAACGCTATCCATGATGCCTTGACGCTCGGGAGTCAGGAGCGAGGCGAACTCGATGCGCCCGAGCTCGTTCCGAACCTCGGAACCCAGGATAGGCCGCAGCTGGTCCCGCAGTTGCTGTTCGTTGCGCGCACGAATGTACATCAGCAGCGGGTCGACGATCCGGTAGCGGGCGAAGGCGTCGACCTCCAAACGGCGCTGGTCGGTCGACAGCACCTGCTGCCTCTGCATGTCGACGTCCTGGACGCGCTTGTCGATCCACACCATCTGCTCGGCGAACGGCAGACGCCAGGAAATGCCGGCGCCCTGCGCGCCGATCGGTCGGCCGGCCTCATAGCGGTTGAGGATGCGGACCGGCTTGCCGAAGCGGACGACGACGGCCTGCTGCGTCTCAGGGATGATCGGGAAGCTGCTGATCACCACGAAGAGGACAAGGAGCGCAGCGATCGCCGAGAGAATCGGCCGGCGGCGAATGAGGTCGCTCATTGCTGCGGCTCCCGCGCCGGCTGCGCTTTCTTGACTTCGGGAAGGGGCAGATAGGGCGTCACGCCGGGCGCCTCGATGATGGTCTTGTCCACCTTGGAAAGCACCTGCTCCATCGTCTCATAATACATGCGGCGGCGGGTCACGTCGGGGGCGAGCTTGTATTGCTCGTAGACCTTGTCGAACGCGGTAGCCTCGCCCTGCGCCTTGGCGGTCAGCTGGAGCGCATAGGCGCGCGCCTGGTTGACGTAGGACTGGGCGTCCTGCTGCGCTGCAGTGACTTCCTTGAATGCGTCGTTGACGGCATCCGGCGGGTCGGCCTGCTTGATCGCGATGCCCTGAACCTGAACGCCCGAACGATAGCTGTCGAGAATCCGCTGCATCGTCTCGGCGACCTGCGTTTCGATCTCGGCGCGCTTGTCACCCATGGCGTCGTTGAGGCTGACGCGGCTGACCACGGCGCGCATCGCGCTCTCGGCAACCTGGCGGATCGTCTCGTCCGGCTGCGCAAGCTGGAACAGGTAGAGCTCAGGCGTCCGGATGTTCCAACGCACCGAATAAGCAATGTCGAGCAGATTCTGGTCGCCCGTCAGCATGAGGTCGTTGGCCTCGGCCGATCCCAGGTCGATCGTGCGGATATTCTCGACGTCGACCTTGATGACCCGGTCGACAGGCGATGGAAGGGTGATGCTGACGCCCGGCCCCAGCGTCGAGCTGTAGCGGCCGAAGCGGGTGACGACACCTCGCTGACCGGGCGAAATCACGTGGAAGCTGGTGAACAACAGCCACAGGATGATGAAGGCGATGAAGGCCCAGAAGATCAGGGAGCGATCCGGTCGGCCCGGGAACCCGCCGCCCTGGCCTCCGCCGAACCGGGCGCGGCTGCGCTGAAGGAATTCGTCCAGCGACGTGACGTTGCTAGACCCTCCGACCCCGCGCCGGCGTCGCGGCGGTGTCTCGCCCCACGGGCCGCCGCCCTGACCATCGCCTGAAGACGGCGGGTCGCCGCCCTCGTCTCCGCCGGAAGGGCCCCAAGGGCCTTTGGTGTCGGCGAACAGGCCGCGGATGCGGCTGCCCCACCCCATGAAAGTGCTCATCGTCCGCGGATATAGGAGGGGAGCGAAACGAAAAACAGTGGCAAGCGAGGGGATGCCTCCTATGTGCGTCCCGATGCCCGCCGAGGAACTCACCGAGCTTGAACACTCACCCCACGCGCCGCGCATTCGCTCGGCGAAGGTTAAGGATGGGGTGGCAATGGTGATCGCCGACGCGTCGGGCCTGGGCAAGGCGGAGGCCGAGGCGCTGGAACGCGACCTGCGTTCGGCAACTCTTGCAATTCCTGGCGTGACCGAAGCGAAGGTCGCGATGACCGTCGCCGAGCCGTCACGGACGTTGATCGCCATCGGCAGCGGCAAGGGCGGCGTCGGCAAGTCGACGGTGTCCGCAAACCTGGCCATTGCGCTCGCGCGGATGGGCAAGAAGGTCGGGCTGATCGATGCCGACGTTTATGGGCCGTCGCAGCCGACTCTGCTCGGGACCGACGCCAAGCCAACCGCGGAGGACGATCGGCTCATTCCCGTCGAGGCTCACGGAATCCGCTTCCTTTCGCTGGGACAGCTGGTCTCCCCAGGACATGCGCTGGCGTGGCGGGGGCCGATGGCCACCGGGGCGCTCGCGAAGCTCGTTGAAGCCGACTGGGGCGATGCCGAGCTCCTGATCGTCGACCTGCCGCCGGGCACGGGTGACGTGCAGCTTTCGCTGATCCAGCGGTCGCGGCCGGCGGGAGCGGTGATCGTGTCCACGCCGCAGGACCTCTCGCTGATCGACGCCCGCCGAGCGGTCGACCTGTTCAACAAGATGAGCGTGCCGGTGCTCGGGATCGTCGAGAATATGGCGACCTATGTCTGCCCGCACTGCGGAGAGGCGTCGCATCCTTTCGGCACGGGTGGGGCAGAAGCAGCGGCCGCGGAGATGGGCGTGCCGTTCCTCGGCCGCTTGCCGCTGTCGATGAACATTCGCGAATCTTCGGACGCGGGCCGGCCACCTGCAGTAGATGGCGGCGAGGATGCGCAGGCGTTTGCGACGATCGCCGCGAAACTGTTGGAGGCCGTGAAGCATTAACTCGCGCGAAGGAGGCCGTCATGCCGCTCACCCGCGACGAGGACATCGCAGAGCTTTTAACCGGCGCCCGAAACATCGCGATTGTAGGCGCTTCCGACCGGCCGAGCCGCCCCTCCTACGGGGTAATGGGCTATCTGCAGGACCACGGCTATCGTGTGCTTCCCGTCAATCCGCAGATCACCGGCGAGCATGTGCATGGCGAATTCGTCTGGCGCGAGCTGGCGCAAATCGGGGTGCCGATCCACATCGTCGACATCTTCCGCCGGCCCGAAGCGGCAGCGGAAGCAGTCGAGCAGGCGATCTTTGTCCGTGCCAAGGCCGTCTGGATGCAGCTGGGCGTGATCAACGAAGAGGCAGCTTCGCGAGCCGAGGCGGCCGGGCTGAAGGTGGTGATGGACCGCTGCCCGAAGATCGAGATCGCCCGGCTTGGGCTCCCGAAGATCGCCGCCGACGCCTAAGCCGCTCCTATCGTCATCTCCGGCACCAGGATGGTCGGTGCATCGATACCGCGAGTGAACTCGAGGTCCGAAGCGGGCTCGAGCGTCGCGAACATATCGATCAGGTTCGAAGCAATGGTAATCTCCGCTACCGGCTCGGCGATCTCACCGTCGCGGATCATGAAACCGACTGCGCCGCGGCTATAGTCTCCGGTCACTCCGTTCACGCCCTGCCCGATCAGCTCGATGATCAGCACCGCTTCGGGGCATGCGGCGAGCAGCTCTTCACGAGAGCGCCGGCCGGCGGCCATGTAGAGATTGGTCGGGCTAGCGCTCGGCGCGCCGCCGGCTCCGCGAGCAGCATGCCCAGTGGGCTGAATGCCAAGCTGGCGTGCCGACGCGCTCTCCGCGATCCAGCTGGTCAAAACGCCAGCATCGATAAGCTCACGGCGCCCGACCCGAACGCCTTCCCCATCGAAAGGCCGCGAGCGGAGGCCCCGCGGTCGCAACGGATCGTCGACGATCGATACTCCGTCAGCGAACACGCGCTCGCCAAGCTTGTCACGCAGGAAGCTCGTCTTCCGAGCGACCGAAGATCCTGTGATCGCCCCCGCGAAATGACCGAGCAAAGAGGAGGAGACCCGCGGATCGAAGAGAACGGGATATCGGCCGGGCTTGGGGCGCCCCGGATTGAGGCGGCTGACCGCGCGTTCTCCCGCGCGGCGTCCGATCTCGGCAGGAGCTTCGAGATCGCACAGGAAGCGGCTGCTGCGCCAGGCGTGGTCGCGCTGCATCGTCGCGCCTTCACCGGCCACGACTGCCGCCGAACAGCCGTGGCTTGAGCTGCGGTAGGCGCAAGCAAATCCCCCCGAGGTCGCAAGCGCAATGGTCGAGGCCGATGCGCTCGCGCCCGCACCGCTAGAGTTCGTCACGCCTGCGACCGCAAGCGCCGCTCGCTCGGCTTCCAGTGCCCGATTGCGGAGCTCGGATGGATCGGGCTCCACGGGGTCGAACGATTCAATCGCGGGCGGATCTTCGCGAAGCAGGAGATGGTCGGGCGCGAGACCGGCAAAAGGGTCTTCGGGCGCCTCCGCCGCCATTGCCCGGCAGCGTTCCACGAGAGCTGAAAGGGCCTCGTCGGAGAGATCCGACGATGCGACCGTTGCGGATCGCTGGCCAACGAACAGGCGAAGGCCAACTTCCTCGCCTTCGGAACGACCGACGCCCTCGAGTTCGCCGAGGCGGACCTGCACGCTGCTCGAGCGATCGCCGACGTAGAGCGCGTCGGCGGCGGTTGCCCCAGCGGCGATCCCGCGCTCCACGAGCGACTTGGCGATACGTTGTGCTTGTTCTGGAGATTGCATGAGCGCCGCGCCCTAGCGCGCAGTCAGCCCTACGACCAGCATGGCGAGCCATATTAGAAATCCGCACAATCGGTTGGAGCGGAATAGCTGGAGCGCGAGCTCACCATCCTTCGGATCGGCCCGCAGCACCTGGTTGGCGAGGTGCAATGCCGCAGGCGCAAGGGCCAGGAGTGCGACCCAGTCGCCCCGCACCTGCCAGATTGCCGCACCCCACAATAGAAGCGCGACCGAATAGAATATTCCTATGCCGGCCGGCGCATTTTCACCGAGGCGACGTGCGCTCGACTTCACCCCGACCAGTGCATCGTCCTCGATATCCTGGATGGCATAAAGCGTATCGTATCCCACCACCCAGGCGATGCTTCCGAACCAGAGGAGCAGCGGCGCCCAGTCCAAGGACCCTGTTACCGCAGGCCACCCGACCAGCGCTCCCCATGAGAACACCAGGCCAAGCCATGCCTGCGGCCACCAGGTGATGCGCTTCATGAATGGATAAGCCGCGACGGGCGCGATGCTTACGAGCGCGGCGATCGCGGCCACCCAGTTGATCTGCAGCAAGACGATCAGCCCGACAAGACAGAGCAGACCGATGAGCGCCCACGCGGCCTTGAGTGAGACGCGGTCGCTCGCGAGCGGACGCAGCCGCGTCCGTTCGACTTTCCGGTCGAGATCGCGGTCGACGATATCATTGTAGACGCAGCCCGCGCTGCGCATCGCGAATGCGCCCAGGAACAGCCACAGGAACAGGTCCCAGCGACCGCCAACGCCGGCGAGCGCCACGCTCCACGCGCACGGCCAATAGAGCAACCATGTGCCGATCGGCCGGTCGAGGCGCATCAGCGACGCAAATGGGCGCAACCGAGGCGGCAGGCCGCCGATAAACCCGCGCCGCTCGCTATCGGGTACGATGTCGGTCGCCGCGCTCACTTCGTGCGAATGTACCGAACCTGGCCGACGTCGCTCCAGGCTCCGCCATTGACGGATTTCTCCTGGCGCAGGCCGAGGCCCGTCGGGAGCGGCCAGATGTGGGTGCGCACCTGATTGAACCCGTCCGGGCGCTGATATTCACCAAGGCACGTCACACCTTTGAGGCCATTGGCAAAGCAGCTCTCGGATCGGCTCGATCCGTCCTGCGCGTAGCTCAGATAGGTGTAGGTCTTCGCCGCTTCCGACCAACCCAGCACAGCCACGTGGTGCTGCGGCTTACCGTGGCGGCCGTCCATCGTGTTGCAGACCACGAACGCGTGGTCCTCGAACCATGCGCAACTGTCCCGATAGCGGTCTTCCATGCCCGCAATGGTCCATTCACCGACCAGGAACCCCAGCCCCTGCTCCAGCTCAGGCCGAGCGGCCGTCACGGGACCGTCCAAAAATAATGCGAGCGCTGCAGCGCCGATGATGATGTACCGCATGATGTCTTCCCACCGAGCCCGCGCCCAATGTGACCGTAGCGCGGCGCGCATGCAATCGGATCAGCGCGCTTTTGACCGCGAGCATCGCTGACGTAGAAGGCGAAGATGCCTGCAACCCCCGCCTGGCCTCCGAAGAGCCTGCCGCGCCTGTTCGTTCGCACGCCCCTGGCAGCAGGCGCGAACATCGAGCTGGATGCAACTCAGGCCAATTATCTCGGCAACGTCCTACGGCTGAAGGAAGGCGGCGAGTTACTGGTTTTCGACGGAGGCTCCGGGGAGTGGCTCGCAAATATCTTGGACGCGGCGAAGAAGCGCATGACGCTCACTGTCGAGCGCCGTACGCGCGAACCGGAGATCGTCCCCGACGTTTGGCTCGCTTTCGCGCCGGTGAAACGGACGCAGACAGACTGGCTGGTTGAAAAGGCCACCGAGCTGGGTGCAGTCAGGCTGATCCCGGTAATGACGCAGCGAACGGTCGCGGAGCGCGTCAAGCTCGAACGGCTGGAGGCAATCTCGATCGAGGCTGCCGAACAGTGCGGTCGCACGCTTCTACCGGAGATTCTCGAACCGTTGTCACTGAAGCAGCTGCTCGATCAAATGGGATCGCGAACCCTTTACTTCGCGGATGAAAAGGGCGGCGAACCGGCAGCTTCGGCGATGCGGCCCGGCTCGGCCCTGATCCTCACCGGACCCGAAGGCGGGTTTACGGCCGAGGAGCGCGCTCTTGTACGCTCTGCTCATGGCAGCATCGCAATTTCGCTCGGCCCCCGCATCCTCCGCGCGGAAACGGCCGCGCTGGCTGCGCTTGCCGCCTATATGGCGCTCGCCGGAGACTGGCGCTAAGCGCGCCGGCGGATGACCCAACGCACCGACGACAGCGCTAGCCCGCTCATCGAGACCCGAGCCGATTTGCTGTCGGTCTTCTCAGGCGGAGAAAAGCCGAAAGAAAGCTGGCGGATCGGTACTGAGCACGAGAAATTCGTCTACCGGGTCGAGGATCATCGCGCCCCTTCCTATGACGAGCGCGGCGGCATCCGCGACTTGCTAAAGGGCCTTACCGAGTTCGGCTGGAGCCCGGTCGTCGAGAACGGCAATGTGATTGCCCTGACCGGCAGCGACGGCACCATAAGCCTAGAGCCCGCGGGGCAGTTCGAGCTATCCGGAGCGCCGCTGGAAACCCTCCACCAGACGTGCGCCGAGGCTGCGCGCCATCTCGGTCAGTGCAAGATGATCGGCGATCGTCTCGGGCTCGGTTTCCTGGGGGTGGGCATGTGGCCCGACAAGACGCGCGCCGAGCTGCCGATCATGCCCAAGGGCCGGTACAAGGTGATGCTGAACTACATGCCCAAGGTCGGTAACCTGGGCCTCGACATGATGCTCCGCACCTGTACCATACAGGTTAATTTAGATTATAGTTCTGAAGCCGACATGGTGAAGAAGTTCCGCGTCGGCCTGGCTCTGCAGCCGGTTGCGACGGCTCTTTTCGCGAATTCACCATTCACGGAGGGCAAGCCGAACGGCTTCAAGAGTTTCCGCAGCCATATCTGGGAAGACACGGACCCGGACCGGACGGGAATGCTGCCGTTCGTGTTCGAGGATGGCTTCGGCTACGAACGCTACTGCGATTACGCACTCGATGTGCCGATGTACTTCATCTACCGGGACGGCGAATATATCGACGTCGCGGGCCGCAGCTTTCGGGACTTCCTGGAAGGCAGGCTTCCGGAGCTTCCGGGCGAGAAGCCCACGCTCACCGACTGGACTGACCATCTTTCCACCGCCTTTCCGGAAGTGCGGCTGAAGAGCTTTCTCGAGATGCGCGGCGCCGATGGGGGCCGGTGGGGCCGCATCTGCGGGCTTCCGGCCTTTTGGGTGGGGTTGCTTTACGACAGTGACGCGCTCGACGCCGCCTGGGACCTGGTGAAGGACTGGCGCATCGAGGAGCGCGAGCGGCTGCGCCACGAAGTGCCCGGCCTGGCACTCGACGCGCGCGTACCCGACGGGCGTTCGATGGGCGAATTCGCGGCCGAAGTGCTCGACATATCGGCGAGCGGATTAACCCAGCGCGGGTTCCTCAACTTTGCCGGCGACAACGAAGGTGGATTCCTTGATCCATTGCGCGACGTCGTCGCAAGCGGCATGACGCCCGCCGATCGGCTGCTCGCCAAGTATCACGGCGAATGGAGCGGCGACCTGTCCCATATCTACAAGGAATTCAGCTTCTGATGGACATGCAGATCACTGGCCGCCGCGCGCTTTACGAAGCGTTCGACCCTTACGAGACCGGACAGCTCGACGTGGGCGACGGTCACACTCTCTATTGGGAGCTGAGCGGTAATCCGGAAGGCAAGCCCGTCGTCTTCCTGCATGGCGGCCCGGGCGGCGGATCGAGCCCTGAGCATCGGCGGCAGTTCGACCCCGACAGATACAAGATGCTGGTGTTCGATCAGCGCGGGTGTGGCAAGTCGACGCCTTATGCGAGCCTCGATGCGAACACGACCTGGCACCTCGTCGACGACATCGAAAAGCTTCGGACCGAAGTAGCCAAGGTCGACAAGTGGATGGTGTTCGGAGGGAGCTGGGGCTCGACGCTTTCACTGGCCTATGCGCAAACCTACCCCGATCGCGTCACAGAGCTGGTCCTGCGCGGCATCTTCCTGTTCGACCAGTATGAGGTCGACTGGCTTTACAAGGAGGGCGCCGACTCCGTTTATCCGGACAAGTGGGACGAATTCATTTCGCTGATCCCCGAAGACGAGCGCGGAAACTTGGTGGAGGCCTATCGCAAGCGCCTCACTTCCGGCACCGCTGAGGAGCAGTTGCCGGCCGCCAAGGCCTGGAGCGCGTGGGAGGCGGCGACCGTGACCGTCCTGCCCAGCGAAGAAACGGTGGAGCATTTCACAAGCCCGGAGATCGCGGTGGCGATCGCCCGCATCGAGAATCATTACATGGCGAACGGCGGCTGGCTGGAAGAAGGCCAGCTGCTGCGCGGCGCAGAGAAGATTCGGCACATTCCGGGCGTCATAGTGCAGGGCCGCCACGACACCTGCACGCCCCCGAAGGCAGCGTGGGCGCTCAAGAAGGCCTGGCCGGAGGTCGAGCTCAACATCGTGCCGGACGGCGGCCACCTCTACAATGAGCCCGGAATTCTCGACGGGCTGATACGGGCGACCGACAGGTTCGCATCACAATAAGCGGCGAGCGCGTCGACGGGATGACGGCGGGCCGGTGATTGGCTACGCCGCGCGGATGCGCATGCGTTCTTTCATCATCTTCGCCGCAGCAGTGATGGCCGCATCACCGGCCGCAGCGAGGCTGTCCCCCGCCGAGCAGGCAATGGTGCGAACCGTGGACGCGGAACGCGACCGCACGGTCTCAATGCTTGCCAAATGGGTCGGCCAGAACAGCGGCTCGTTGAACGCCCCCGGTGTGACGAGCGTCGGCCAAATGGTCCGGTCCGAACTGGAGCCGCTGGGCTTCGCCGTCGAATGGATCGACATGAAGGCGGCGCATCGGGCCGGTCATCTGGTCGCGCGGCACAAAGGCAATGGCCGCGGCAAGCGCCTCCTGCTCATCGGGCACCTGGACACGGTCTTCGAACCGGACTCGCCGTTCCAACGGTGGGAAAGGAAAGGCGATTGGGGCCATGGGCCCGGGGCGGCCGACGACAAGGGCGGCGTCGCCGTCATCGTCGCAGCCATTCGCGCGATGCAGCGGGCAGGTACGCTCAAGAATGCCGACATCACCATATTCCTTACCGGGGACGAAGAAGACTCAGGGAATCCCATCGAGCTCGCGCGGCGCGATCTGATCGCTGCGGGCAAAGCGGCCGATGTCGCGCTCGATTTCGAAGGCCTGGTCCGCGATGGCGGTCAGGACATGGGCTCGACGGCGCGCCGCAGCTCGGGAAGCTGGACGGTGGAGGTCACGGCCACGAGCGCGCATTCGAGCGGCATCTTCACCCAATCGAGCGGCTATGGCGCCATCTATGAGCTTGCGCGGATCCTGGATGGCTTCCGTCGCGAGCTTCGCGAGGACAAGCTGACTTATAATGTCGGGCTGATCGGCGGCGGGACCAGTGCCGCGCTCGACGCCGGGCGCATCAGGCTGGAGGCCACCGGCAAGACCAACATCATTCCCCCGACCGCCGTGGCCCGCGGCGATCTTCGTGCTATCGATCCAAGTCAGATCGAGCGCACGCAGCAGAAGATGCGGACGATCGTTGCCCAGTCTCTGCCCGGAACCAAGGCGACGATCAGCTTCGATAACGACGGCTATCCGCCCATGCCCCCGACCGCGGGCAATCGCGCAGTCCTGGAGGAACTCAACCGGGTCAACCGCGATGCCGGCTTCCAGGTCATGCCCGAGCTCGATCCGGTGAAGCGCGGCGCCGGCGACATCAGCTTCGTCGCCGCGGACGTCGACGGCCTTGCCGGCCTCGGTCCGGCGAGCGACGGAGACCACACGCCGGCAGAGCGCGTGGACATCCCCTCGATCAGCCTTCAGGCCAAGCGCGCCGCTATCCTGATGAGCCGGCTTTCCGCCCAGCCTCGCTAAGCGTCTCAAGCCCGAACTTGCGTGGCGTTGGCGCGAGGCGCAAGCTGCCCTTGCGGGGCCGAAATCGTGGCGCCCGAAGTCGTATCACCAGCAGACAGGGGAAGTGATATGCGCAAACACGTTCTGCTTAACGGTCTCATCGCGGGGATCATGCTTGCAAGCGCCTCCGCGGCCGATGCTCAACGCGCCTTCAAGGCGAGGCCGTTCGACCCAAATGCCTCGACGCAAACGGCTACCGACTACAGCCAGTTCGATCCGAACGTTCAGATCGGCAAGATCCTCAAGAATACGGAGATGCTGCTTCAGCAAATCCAGCAACTCAACGATCGTCTGGATGAGACTCAGAAGGAGCTCGGCCTGATCGAAGGCCGGGTCAGATCCACCGCGATGTACATGAATTCCGGCACTGGCGAGAGCGTAGGCCCGATGATCACCGAGATCCGAGACCGCGTGAGGAAGATGGACTAAGCGCCATAGGCTCAGGCGTCGGGCAAAGCCTGCTTCGCCTTGCACCAGCCGGCCAGTGCTTTCGAGCTCGCGCGCTCGAGCAGTTCGTTCGCGTCGCGGATGCTGAAATGATGGCCGCTCTCATAGCGGTCGAGCTCGTCCCACGCGACGGGCGCGGCGACCGGCGCGCCTTCCCGCCCGCGCGCGGAGTAAGGCAACACGGCCGTCGCACCGCGCTGGTTGCGCAGCCAGTCGAGGAAGATCCGACCTTTGCGTTGCTCCTTGCGAATGTTCGCCGTGAACATCTGCGGCTCGGCCTCTGAGATTGCGCGGCTGAACCGTTCGGCAAAGCTTTTGACGGTAGGCCAGTCCTCGGACGCGTCGAGCGGAACGACGACGTGCATGCCCTTGCCGCCGGACAGCAGCGGCCAGCTCTCAAGACCCAAGCCTTTGAGCAACTCTCGAAGCAGCAGCGCGGCTTCTTTCACGCTCCCGAAATCGAGCCCGACGTCGGGGTCGAGGTCGAACACCAAGCGGTCAGGATATTCGACCTTGGCGACCCTGCTGCCCCAGCCATGGAACTCGATGGTGCCCATCTGGACGCAGGCGAGCAGGCCGCGAATGTCATCGAAGTAAAGATAATCCTCGAAGTGGCCGTCCTTCTCCTCGATCGGGATTTGCTTCACGTGCGGCCCAAACGTCCCCTTGTCATGCTTCTGGAAGAAGCTCTCGCCGGTTCGCCCCGAGGGAAAGCGGATCAGCGTCATCGGGCGCTCGACGGCGTCGACCATGATCAGGGGCTCGACCTGGGCGTAATAGTCCGCGAGGTCCTTCTTGGTTAGGCCGAGCTCGGGGAAGATGATCCGCTCGGGGCTGCTGATCTCGATGCCGAAGCTCTCCGCCGTCGCGGGCGTCCCCTTCTTTTCCGACTTTTTCAGATGCTTGGGCATTTCGCGCACCACCTTGCTCGCCGGCTTGTCCTCGCGGAGCCCCATGAAGCTAGGATGCCGCAGGACGCCGTCATCGGTGAATTCGGTAAAGGCGATTTCCGCGACCAGTTCCGGCTTGATCCAGTGCGCGCCCTTGCGGTCGGCGCGCGGCACGTCGACGGCGGACTTTTCGACTGCGAGCGGCTCCATCCGCTCCATCAATTCCTCGATCAGCGCCGCGTTGAAGCCCGTGCCGACTTTCCCGACGTAGGTAAGCTTGCGCCCCTCGCGAGCGCCGAGCAGAAGCGACCGAAATCCACGCCGCTTATCGCTCTCCGACCAGCCGACGATCACGAACTCCTGTCGCTGGATGCATTTGATCTTTAGCCAGTTCCGCGTGCGCGTGCCGCTGTAGGGATCGCTGGCTTTCTTCGAGATGATCCCTTCCCCGCCCTGCTTGCAAACGGCTTCGAACATCTCCTCGCCGCGACCGATGATGTGATCGCCGTAGAGAATCGGCGGTGAGACAGCCTGGAGCAGCGCGGCTAGCCTCTCCTTGCGCTCGATGTTCGGAAGCTTCCTGATGTCCTCGCCGCGATCGACCAGCAGGTCGAACGCGTAGAAGGCGAGGTTGGCGTTCCCGCCCTTCAGAGTCGATTGCAGGAGCTGGAAACTCGGCCGGCCATCCTCGTCCAGCGCAACCGCTTCGCCGTCGATGAGGCAACCGGCAGGCAGCCTGGCGGCAGCTTTCACCAGCGGCTTGAACTTGTCGCTCCAGTCCTTGCCGTTCCGCGTCCATGCCGTCGCGGCGCCCTCGCCTACCGCCAGCAGCAGGCGATAACCGTCATATTTGATCTCATGGATCCAGCTGCTTCCGGTGGGCACCTCGTCGACCAGCGTCGCCAGCTGCGGTTCCTGAAACACAGGCGGCGCCTTGCTCGCTTTGCGCCTGGTGCGCCCGCCTTTCTGTCCACCGCGATTGGAACGCCACACGTCCACGCCGGTCGCAATCTCTGCCATGGTTCGGCCGGTAGTTACGCTGGTGACGCAATTGTCGACCAGCGCGTCGCCATCGTCGGCGTCCGCAAAATCATCGGTGACTTTCTTCAGCATCCAAGGCTCGGCCTTCTCGCCAGGCTTGGGCTTCAGCCGGAACATCACCCACTCGCCCTTCATCCGCTCGCCCTCGAGCGTGAAATGAAGATGGCCTTCCTCGATGGTCTTGCTCGGGTCCTTGCGCGGATCGGGAATCCAGCGCCCCTGGTCCCACAGCATGACGGTCCCGCCGCCATATTCGCCTTTCGGGATCGTCCCCTCGAACCCACCGTAATCGAGCGGATGGTCCTCGGTCCGCATTGCGAGCCGGTTCTCGCCGGGATCGAGGCTGGGGCCCTTCGGCACTGCCCAGCTTTTGAGGACGCCGTCGAGCTCGAGCCGGAAGTCCCAGTGAAGCCGTGACGCCTCATGCTTCTGGACGACGAAGCTGTCGCCCTTCCCTTTCAGCCTTCGGCCGCGCGGCTCCTTCGTCTTCGAGAAGTCGCGCTTGCGGTTGTACGTCTCGATGTCGAGCTTGCGGGCAGCCATCACTCAGCCAAGAGATTATGCCCGTTTACGCGCTGGCGCCTTTTCCGGTTCCTTCCTGGATGTCGCGCGCTTGGCGGCGGATTTCTTCGGCGCAGCCTTTTTCCCCTTGGCACCGGCCTCCGACTTTCCCTCACCCAGGCTTTTCTTGAGCGCTGCCATGAGGTCGATCACGTTCGATCCCTTGGGCGGCGCGGCATCCGTATCCGGATCCTGGATGACCTTCTCGCCCTTCTTCTTCTGCTTCTCGGCAATCAGGTCCTTGAGCGCATCCACATAGCGGTTGTGGAACTCGCTCGGGTCGAACTCGCCCGCTTTGCGCTCGATCAGCATCGACGCCATGTCGAGCAGGTCGGGGTCCGGCTTGGTGTCGCCGATGTCGCGGAAGAAGCCCGACGACTTGTTGACCTCGTCTGCGTAGCGGAGGGTCTCCATCAGCATGCCGCGATCATGCGGCTTCAGCGCCACGACATATTCCTGTCCGCGCATCGCGAGCTGGCCGACGCCGACCTTGCGGGCATCCTTGAGCGCGTCGCGCAATACGACATAGGCCTCCTCGGCCAGATCGTCGGCCGGCACGACATAATAGGGCTTCTCGAAATACATTGGCGCGATGTCGTCCTCGTCGACGAACTGGACCAGATCGAGCGTCTTGCGGCTCTCGAGCTTCACGCTCTCGATCTCCTCGGGATCGAGCAGCACATAATGCCCCTTCGATACCTCGTATCCCTTGACGATCTCGTCGCGGTCGACCGGGCCGATGCCGGGAACCACCTTCTCATATTTGATGCGCTTGCCGGACGGCTCATGCACCTGATGAAACTGGATCTGGGCACCACTCTTCGTCGCCGGGAATATCTCCACCGGAATCGACACGAGCGCCAATCGGATCTGTCCTCTCCAGACAGGACGCGCAGCCATATTCACTCCCTTTGAATCAGGGCGGATTCAACCATCTTAGCTTAAGAGTCGTTCCGAGTCCGCCATGATTCCGATCGGTTGACTGGACTTGTCCCGGAATGGCATGGGCGTCGCCTCAGCGCCCGGGCGGGTGTAGCTCAATGGTAGAGCAGAAGCCTTCCAAGCTTACGACGAGGGTTCGATTCCCTTCACCCGCTCCAAATTCTTGCAGTCTCGGGGACTGCTGAAACTTGGAACGCCCGCAGCGTAGCGGAGGGGCGACAACTCTTCGCACCCACCTGCGTTGACACATAGTGCAGGTCTCGCCACATGGCGCGCCTGCCCATGCGGACCCGCATGACCTCGTGGAGAGGTGGCCGAGTGGTTAAAGGCAGCAGACTGTAAATCTGCCCGCGCAAGCGTACGCTGGTTCGAATCCAGCCCTCTCCACCATCACGAAAATCGCAGTTTTGCGCCAGTCGTGAAGAGTTGGCAGCCGCGAAAGGGGCGGGTTACGCGTTTCCGGTAGAGTCTTACGGGCTTCCTTAGTTTTCCGCCATTTTCCGTCGGCTCCCCGCGCTTCCGCGCTACATGCCCGATACATGATGAGACACAAAAAGGATGCGCACCAGCTGTTCGGCTGTTCAAAATGCTTGTGTCTGTTTTCGACCCATTGCGGACATTGCACGACCGCTTGTTGTGTTGAGCGACCGGAGCCCCCATGCTGTTGATCGACAGGGGGCCATAATGTTCCGGATGCTGAAGTTGCGGCCCCCGCATGGCTGGCGCACGGTGCTGTGGGAATTGGCCATAGTCACGCTCGGTGTGCTCATCGCGCTCGCCGCGCAGCAGTGGGCGGAGGCGCGATCATGGGATGCTAAACTCCGCCAATCGCGCGCCGCTATCAGTGGCGAGCTCGCGAAGCATTACAATTGGTCGGTGGAATGGCGGGTTATCCTTCCATGCTTGGTCGCCCAAACTGACCGGTTGCGCGATCGCGTTGAACGGAGTGGCTCGGTTCTTCAGCCGGCACCGCTGTTCTCGGAAGCCGCCGTTCCTCGCTATACCATCCGTTTACCGGGGAAGGAGTATTCCGATGCGGCCTGGCAGGCGGCGATCGCGGACGGCACCGCGTCCCGCCTGCCTCCAGAGCTTAGGCGCGAACTGGCTGACCATTACACGCAGGCTGCAATGCTCCGGGCCGAAACGCAGTCTAACCTCGAAGATCAGATGACGTTGCAGACGTTCGGGCGCCCGCTGCTGCTCGATGCAGTCGTCCGCTTCAGCCTCATTGAACGGCTAGAGCGGCTGCGGGGCCGGGTTGAGTTCATGGACGTTCAGGCGGGACAGCTGATCGACCATATCCAAACAGTCGGAATGGTTCCGCGGCCAGCGGATGCCGTCCGCGATGTCGAGCGGTTCGGCACTTACAAATTCTGCAAGAGCCAAGGCCTCCCAACGCGTTCGTTCGCGGATGGAATGAAGGCCGTACCCAACTGATGGCGCTAATGACCGCTTTCCACCCGTTGCGGTCATTCGCTTGAGGCGGAGCACACCGGACAGCGATCGATGTCCTCCGCCGCTGCAAACGTGCGCCGCGTGATCTCCTCGAGAACGTCCAAGTCCACATCGGCCAGCTTGTTGAGGTAGAGGCAAGCCTTCGACCCCTTGTGTTTTCCTAGCTGGCCCAGAAGGGCCTCATATTCGGGGAAGCCGCCGACATAGAGCACCAGATTGGCGGAGCGGGGTGAATAGCCCACACGAGGTGAGTCACCCTCATGTCCACTGGTGTAACGAAAATGGTAGGTGCCGAACCCGACGATCGACGGTCCCCACATCTTTGCAGGCTGGCCCGTGACACGCTCCATCATCGCGCGCACTGCCTTGCCGTCCGCACGGCGCACGGGGTGCTCGATTCCTTCAAGAAAGGCATCGACGCTCACCCTGGTGGGTTTTGTCTTAGACGCTGCCAACTGCTCCTCCGTCAGCCGTTTGAGGGCCTACGTTTCAACACGCAGAGAGAAGCATAGCGCGTTCATCGGCGAATGCCCGCTTTCCATCCATTACGAACCCGCGAGCCGCATCAATAAGCCAGTGGGCTCACCAAGGTCTCATCCATGTGATATCCGATGAAATGGGGGACCCGCTGCGACGCGGGCTGATCGGGGGGTTGCGATGTCACCACCTGTACGCATTCTCACAGGCCTTGGGCTCGGCCTCGCGGGCGGCTTCGCACTGGCTTCTGCCGGCGTACATCCTGACAGCGTTCTCGTAACGACCGCCGATACCATTGGCGGCTTGTGGATCGCTGCGCTTCGGATGACGATCCTTCCCCTGATCTTTGCCCTAGTCGTGACAGGCGTAGCCTCGCGCGTGGAAGCGAGCTCGGCCGGCGGATTGACCCGCCTGTCGCTGCTCACTTTCGTATCGATCCTGCTCGTGGGATCGGCGATCGTTGGGATTATCGTCCCCACTTTGCTTTCGCTCTGGCCGATCTCGCAAGGAGCCACGGCGGTTGTTCGCCAGGCGCTGTCGACCGGTAGCAGGCTACCGCCGTTGCCAGGGCTCGGAGAAATGCTGAAAGGCTTCGTTCCCATCAACGTTTTCAGTGCCGCGGCGGCTGACAACATGCTTCCAGTCGTCATGTTCGCGCTGGTCTTCGGTTTCGCGGTCGCGAGCGGTCCGGGCGACCGCCGGCTCGGTCTCTCAACTTTCTTCGAGTGGATCCGCGAAACGATGCTTGTGATCGTCGGCTGGGTTCTCCTGTTGGCGCCGGTCGGCGTTTTCATGCTGGCGCTCGAGCTGGGCGCGAAGACCGGGCTAAGCGCAATTGGCGCGCTCGCCCAATTCGTAGTGCTGGTAATTGCAATGGCCGTGCTTGCTGTGGCGTTTGCGTTTTGTGTCGCCGTGTTCGGTGGAAGGTCCAGATTTTTGCGCTTTGCGCGCGCCGCTGCGCCGGCACAATCGATCGCGTTCAGCACGCGCTCCTCGGTCGCAACGCTCCCGGCCATGATCAGCGCCTGCGAGAACCAACTCCAGCTACCCCAGAAGGTCACGTCGGTTACGGTGCCGCTGGCCGTCTCGGTGTTCCGGATTTGCGGCCCGATGTCTAGCTTCACTGGAGCGATCTACGCCGCTCACGTCCTCGGCGTTCCGCTCGGCACGTCTCAGCTCGTGACCGGGGGTTTGATAGCGATCATCATTATTGCCGCCGGTGCTGGGGTGCCGGGAGAAATAACCTTCTTTGCAACCTACGTGCCCATTTTCAACAGCATGGGCATTCCCATCGAAATCCTCGCGCTGATGATCGCGGTCAACGCGATACCCGACATGTTCAATACCGTTGCCAACGTCACGATGGACATGGCTGTCACGACATTGGTCGCGCGTCTCGCAAGTCGCCGACGGATAGTTGAAGCGATCGAGGCAGAGACAGTTGTCGGTGAATAGGACGGGTGGCCGTCGCGGACTCTAGCGGCCCTTGGTGCGATAGTGCCCGCTTTCGACCCATTCCTGCCATTAGCGGAACCGCGGGCGTGTACCCATACTGGCACGTCGTTCGTTGACCCTTATCATGACCCAAAGCACCCCAGAAAACCCATCCGCCACGTCCGACGACACCTCTGCGCCAGCCGCATCGCCATCCCCTTGTGCCGATGCGGCGCCGGGCAGCCATGTCGAGGCCGCCTGCGAAGGGCCGAGTGCGGACAACCCTTCGCTGTCGATCAAGAAGCGGATCAAGCGGGCGCAATTCTTCGATCAGCGCGAGCAGCTGGTCGCCGCGGGCATGGCGGTTCCGGTCGAAGCGGATGCCGGTCTGCCGGACGCTTTAGTCGAGCCGGCGGAGCCAGAACCGCCATCAGACTCGCCCATCCGCTAACCGAGTGGCCCGAGCTTAGGTCGATAAGATGTTGCCGCGGCTAGGAGGAAGTCGCCGGGCGATTTGTCGATGATTCGCACGAGTTCCGTCCAGGCAGGCTGCGCAACTTGATGTCCGCTTTCCACCCTTAACGGACCTTCAATCGCGTCCAGCAGTAGCGGTCCAGCACACGCTGGAGGCGCCCATGCTTTACTCACCCAACTTTCAATTCCCCGCTCGCCGGCCGACTGGCACGAAGCTCGCGCTCAAGCCGTTCCATGTCTGGGGCATTCGAGTGCGGTTACAGGTCAGCAACCGCACTCGCGACCTGGCCTTGCTCGACCTGGCGTTAGACAGCAAGCTTCGCGGGTGCGACCTGGTACAGCTACGGGTAGCGGACCTGCTATCTGCGAATGGCGTGAAACGCCGCGTAACGACCTCCAGCAGAAAACTGGCAGGCCAGTTCAGTTCGAGGTGACGGAACAGGCGCGCCGGTCGATTGCAGCGTGGGTCGAAGCCAAGCAGCTCGGGACGGACGATTGGCTGTTCCCTAGCCGCATGAAACTTGGCTGCCATCTCAGCACACGCCAGTACGCGCGGCTGGTGGACCATTGGGTTGAACTGTCGGATTGGACCGGGCCGCTTACGGGACTCACAGCCTGCGGCGCACAAAGGTGGCGCTGCTTTACAAGAAGACGGGCAACCTGCGCGCCTGCCAACTCCTACTCGGCCACACCAAGCTGGAAAGTACCGTCCGCTACCTCGGTGTCGACGTCGATGATGCCTTGGAGCTGTCGGAAGCCTTGGAGCTATGAATTAAGTGTCCGTAATGGGTGGAAAGCTGCCGTTAGCTTAAACGAAGGATCAGGCCGCGTGAGTGAGCCGTGATTCAAATGTTGCCTTAGTGATCGTGACGGCCAGCCCAACCTTCGATGAAGTTTCGGAAACCTGGGCGTTTAGTTGTTTCGCCAACGCAGCCACGAGCGCCGTTCCAAGTCCGGTTGATGCACTCGGTTCGCCGGTCTCCCGTCTGCCGATGCCGTTGTCCGCCACGGTCAGCTTCCAATCCGACTTTGCCATCTCGAAGGTCACTCGAATCCGCGCAGACGAATGGGCCACGGGGAATGCATATTTGACCGCGTTGATGATCAGCTCTGTGACAATCAAGCCAATGCTAACTGCGTGGCTTGTTGGGAGCACGCCAGGGTCAGCACTAACAGTAATGGCGATGTCCTGACGCGGGTCCACCATGGACGCGGCAAGGCCGGAACTGAGCTTCGTAATGTAGGGGCCGATCTCAATGTGCTCGATGCCATCCGAGGCATGCAGGTGGCTCTGCACCGCGGCTACTGACATGACCCTCTGGTGCGCTGCACGGAGCTCATTCTTGGTTTCTTCGGAGGTCACCGCGCCCGCCTTCAACAACAGTATGCTGGCAATGATCTGCAGGCTGTTTGCGATTCGATGCCGCATTTCGCGAAGAAGCGTCCTCTGCTGCTCCAGCAACTCCTCCGTATGCTCGAGTAGTTTCTGCTTCTCTTGTTCTGCGACCCGACGCTCGGTGATGTCCTTGATCGCAACCAATACCATTCGACCCGATCCGACTTCGTCCCGGATCGGAAGGGCGTTGAGGCACAAAGTGCGCCGCCCGAGCTTGCTGAAGTCGCGCTCGAACTCGAAACTGTCGATGGTTGTCCGGTCGTCGACAACCGCGGCAAGCAGCTGTCGCAGGCCCGGTATGTCCCAAGCGCCTCCCGATAGCTCAAACAGAGAATGACCGTGCACAGCGGCTGGGTCCTCGCCGAAGACCTCGTAGAAGCAACGACTGGCTGCAAGAAGATGGAGCGTGTCATCCAGAACGAGGAACGGTTCCGGCAAGGTGTCGACGATCGCCAGCGCCAAGGCTTGCGCCTGTTCTCTATCGTGCAGCTGTTTCATCGACGTTGCTCCAATCGGGCGGGAGCTTCGCATCGATCTGTCGTTAGCGCGCCACGCGGCCGTCCGGTGATCGGATTCTCATACTTTACTTGGGATGATGATCCCACCACGGATTAATCGCCTGCTCGAGGAGGGTCGCAAGGAGGTTCAGATGTAGCTCGGCTGGCATCCGCATCCATAATCAGTGTCGCGATCGCGGCGAGCAACTGCGCCGGGGCGTAGGGCTTCTGCACAAGCAGGCTGTTCGGAACTCCGTGGGTCGGCCACTCTCCCGCACTCTCCGCAGTCATATAAACGATTGGCATGTCGGCCTGGTACTCGCGCGCATACCGAGCGACTTCCCAGCCATCGGGACCAACACCCAGACCAATGTCCGTGATCACGGCCGCAAAGTTGGCTGAAGGTGCGTTGAGCGCACTGACAGCCTCGACGCCACTTGTGGCGACACTCACCGCGTAACCGCCCCGCTTGAGGGCGTCTTCGGCAACCATGACAACCAAGGCGTCATCTTCAACAAGCAGCAACACAGGCTCTTCCACGCTAACCCCCAACAGCCGACGCGGCGATGTCGCCACATTTGGTGAGAGAATTAAATTGTCGGCTGACAAAGTTTAAACAACGCGAGAGGCATTGTGTTCCGGAAGGTGAACTACATTAGCTTTCGCCGATTAAGATCCATTGATCGCGTCCTGCACATTGGCGGAAGTGGATTGATAGCTACCATAGGTCTCTGAAGGATAGGCTATTACTTATAATAGATAATATTCCAAATATACCATGACGGACCCGGAATATTTATTTAGATACATGCGATATGCATCTAAAAGCGTTTAGCTTAGTTATATTCCATGACGAGACATACTCTTGGATTAATTAAGGACTTTTAATATGACAAGCCTATCGAGACTCCTCATCGGTACTACCGGACTTGCAGCGACCCTTGCTCTTGCTTCGCCCGCCGCGGCTCAGCAGCCTTATCCCTATAACAACCAGGGCACTGGGGTATTGGGCGCAATCGTCAATGCCGTCACCGGTAACAGCTACAATCAGTATCCGCAGGGCGCTTACGGTTACGGCCAGTATCCGCAGGGCGCTTACGGTTACGGCCAGTATCCGCCGGTCGCCTACTCCTACGGCCAGTACCCGCAAGGCAATTACGGCTACGGTCAGACGAACCAGCGCGCAGCGGTCGGCATGTGTGCCGCCGCCGCCGAACAGCGGATCAGCGCAACTTATCGCGGCCAGCCGGGCTACGGCTATAACAGCGGCTATCCGGGCTATGCCAATGGCTACAATGGCCAGATCGGCCGTGTCCTCGGCATCACCAATGTCGAACCCCGCTATAACGGCAGCCTGAAGGTGTCGGGAATTGCCAGCTCGGGTCGTGGCTATGGATACAATGGCCAGGCTTACAGCAATGGCTATAACGGCCCGAACTCCTACGCCAACCAGGCGGCCGACCTGCGATTCACTTGCAAGGTCAACACGCTTGGGCAGGTGACGGACGTCAACATCAACCGCAATCAGGTGGCGTACCGCGGCTTCTAATATCGATCACGCGCGTATTATGCGAGTAAGGAGGGCCGCGGCGAAAGCCGCGGCTCTTTCCTTTTTCCTAGATCGGGTGCCGCGACGGCGCCGCGACTTGAATGCCGACAACCCCGGTGTAGTCGAGAGCTGCCATTCCGCTAACGGCAAGAATGGGTCGAAAACAGACATACCGAGATTGTTGCTGAAACGCGCTGCCCGACGTTCATTGTGGACCCGATACGAACGCAGTATTGGGAGCTTCCTGGTGTGAGCGTCTCACCGTTCGAGTCGACGGATGGGAAGGCCCCATGGCAACAATCGACCTATTCACAATCACGCTGACCAGCGGCAACGACGTCTACACGACCGCCGGACTCAACGTCGACATCCCCATTACCGTGAACGCCTTGGCAGGCAGTGACTCGATCACCGTTACCGGCGGCTGGGAAACCATTTGCAACATGGGTGACGGAGATGACTTCGTCCGAGTCAACGGAGGAACATACGTTCACGTCTACGGCGAAGCCGGGATCGACCGCGTGGACATGTACTCAAGCTCCGTGCTCTTTGTGGGCGGGATCGGGAACGACACCGCCAACGTGTATGGCGGTGTCCATCTGTCGTTCGACGGGGGCGCGGGTGCCGACCGCGTCAACTTCTATTCCAACATCGCCACGGACGTTACCGGCGGGGACAATAACGATCTGTTCTACGGAAACCGCCATGCCATCATTGGCACTATCAGCGGGGACGCTGGCGACGACCAATTCTTCGGATTCTTGAACGCCAGCGTCACGCTGGACGGCGGCGCGGGCAATGACACTTATTACGTGGACCCTGCGTCTCCCCCGACGATCCTGGAGAACGTTGGCGCGGGCACAGACACCATTATTCTAACTGCCGCCGGGTCGTATTCAAAACCCGCCAATGTGGAGAACGTGGTTGCCTTCGGCGGTTCGCCACCGCCTCCTCCGCCGCCTTCCGGCACGATCACCGGCGACGATCTCGCAAATGTCCTCGCCGGCACGTCTGCTGCAGAATCCATCTACGGACTTGGCGGCAATGACACGATCCGCGGCTATGCCGGCAACGACCTGCTCGATGGCGGGACCGGCAACGATCGCCTTTATGGAGGGACAGGCGCCGACAAGCTCTATGGGGGTGATGGCGCCGATTCGCTGCGCGGCGATGCGGGCCGGGACGAGATGTGGGGCGGCACGGGTGCCGACGGATTTATTTTCGATGACTCGCACTTCGGCGGAGCCACCGCCACGACCTGCGACGTGGTCCACGATTTCAACGGTGCAGCTGGCGACACGATCCGGCTGAACCTTGTGGATGCGAACAAAGGGCTGATCGGCGATCAGGCTTTCGCCTTTATCGGCACAGCTGCCTTCGGCCATGTCGCCGGTCAGCTGCGTTACGAGCAGATCAGCGGCAACACTTACATTCAAGGCGACGTGAACGGCGATGCCGTTGCGGACTTCTGGATACGGCTGGACGGACTGCAGAATCTCAGCGCTTTGAACTTCGTGCTTTAAGACCGTTCACGGACCAGCGCCCTCGTAGTCCGACCAATGTCCGATGGGTGGAAGGCTGACATTAGAGATTCGCGGCAATTGCTACGATGAAAAATCTATCGCGACTTTGTGGCCCCATTGGGAACCGGGGAGCAGATTAGCTCCCGCCGCGACATTGATACCGATCGCCCAAATGAGAAACACATAATCGAGGCGGCGCGATCGGCTCGCCACTAATCCCGCAAGCGCGATCGAATAGCCGACGAAATTGAAATAGAACCACCAGTCGTTCCAGGCCGGCATCGCGCGGGTCAGCATCGACCCTGTGATGACAATGTTGGCAAACAGCATGCCAAGCGCGACCAGTCGTTTGCGCGACCAGTAATGATCATCGAGATTGATGCATCCGCGGCTCGTTCGAGGGAAAACAAGCGATGCCGCGAGAAAATAGACGAATGCCAGGAAGACGCTTCCAAAGACAGTGGACCAGTTGGTCATCAATACTTTGCGAGCTCCCCAAACGAACAGCCAGAAGCTGGTCACATCGGTCAGGACAAGCAACGCCAGAGCGGGCGTCAAAATCCCGATGGGTCGCTCAGCGTGTGAATCAATCGCATCCGCAGATTTGATTGCGAGTTCGGCGACAATGAGGCCGAACATAAGACTCAATAATCCGAAGAGTCCCTCGAAGTCGCTCATGCGATCCCCCCGGCGACGTTTGGAGAGTAACAGAAGTCGACATGTCCGCAACACGACTCAGAAAGTGGGCGTCGCTAACGGCAGCAATGGGTCGATTGCTGACGGCAGGTTTGGGTGGAAAGCAGACACCTAACCCCTGTTAGATACTCTCTCGTAAAGAGGGGTTACGGCGTTCCTATCGCCGGCTCTAGCCTCAGCCCGACGGCGACCGAGAGTAAATGGAAAGCTCCCGCTGTGTAGGGGTGCTTCCATGCCTCCAGAGAACTATCGCTATTACCGTCTCGATGGTCGCGGCCACACACAGGTCGGAGATTGGTTTGTCGCTGAGAGCGACGAGGAAGCGGCCTCTCAAGTAAAGACTAAATATCCCGATGCTTGGTGCGAAGTCTGGCAGGGCAATCGGCTGGTTGCCAGGTTTTCGCCTACCCCCGACGACCCCGACCTTCAGGCCGCAGTTGGAGAACGGCTGTCCGCTCTGGCACGGAGGTTAAGGCTCGGGTTGGAAGGTTGACGCCCTACGCCCCCGAATGGCCGTAAGTGGAAATCTGCCATTAGAGAGCCACCCACATATGTTAGATCAATCGTCAGACCGGAGGCGTAATCCACACCAATCGCCGGGCACGGCATACAGCGAGCCGGCGACCGAGAGACAAAATGAGAGCTCCCGCTGCATTGGGGAGTGTCTTATGTCCGACGACCCATCTTACTACGCTACCCGCGCGAGCGAGGAGCGTCGCCTCGCAATGGCTTCTGCTGATCAAAACGTGCGCAGGATTCACCTGGAGATGGCAGCTAAATACGACTCTCTTGCTAGCCCGAACGGCATCCTCGCTACCGAGATAGCCGCCGAACCTGAGCAGAGAAGCGCTTAGCTTTTCAATCGCGCGGAGTTTGCCTTTCGACCGGCGCGCGCTCATATCTGGAGCATCGCTGACATAGCGATTGTTCGGGCGTCAGCGGCTGAGAGTGACGTGCTCCCGCCTGCATTTCAAAGGTAGAAGCACATGCGCTCCGATAACGACGGCACAAAGCCGGCTGAGCAAACCCATACCGAGGCATCTGGTGAGGTTGGATACCTGCTGTTCGACAGCTTGGTTCATCACCTGATCGAAAAAGGCGTCCTCACAAAGAACGACGCCCTGAGCGTGGTTCAAACGGCGGCAGAAGTGGTCCGCAGTCGGATGGAAGATGATGGAACGCCATCGCCAGAGACAAGCCCAGCGCTGACCATACTACAGCGCACATATTCTAGTTTTGAAGCAGTCCGGGATCGGCAGGGTGCGTCGCAGCTGGACGGGCACAACATTCATGCTCTCCGCCCGCCCATCCACGGCGACCGGCCCAAGTTCCCGTCCGACGATTGAGCTAGCGGCCTTGGGCCCTCCGCTTCGCCATATCCAAGTGGAGGTAGTCGCTGCGGAAATCGCCATAGGCCGCGAGCTTTTTCCAATCGCCAATGAGAACAGATCTCGGCGTGATCCGTTCGATCAGCCCATTCTTTTCGAGATCGCGTAAGACTCGGTTGATGTGAACGGCGGTCAAGCCGGTTGCATCCGCCAACTGATCCTGCGTCATGGGAAGCTCGTAATCGAGCTGCTCCCCCAAATGGACGGCCTCCAGCTTGAGAGCGAACTCGCAAAGCAAGTGCGCAACGCGCGTTGGAGCATCGCGCCGCCCCACATTGGCGACCCATTCACGATGGATGGAACCATCCACCAAGGTATCGTGCCACAGCGCATCCTTGATCGCGGGGTTGGTGTCGGTAAGTTGTCGCACAGCCCGGATGGGCAGCTTCGCCATCTTGCATGGCGTCAGGGTTTGCACGGTGTGATCGGCGATGCCCAGCAAGGCGTTCTGCAGATCGACGAGGTCGCCTTTCATGTGAATGGAGACAATCTGCCGACCGCCGGTGCCCACATATTTAAGGCGCACGCAAAAGCCTTTAAGCACCAGCCAAGCGTGCGATACGGCGTCTCCCTCCCGGACGACCGACTTGTTCTTTTCGATCATGACCACGCTATGCGGTAGATCAAGCAGAGCCTGTTCGCTCGCGGTGTCGAGGTTCACCCACAGCCGCAGCTTCCGAAGCATCGGCTCAAGGACGGGTTCGTGATCCATTCGGCAACTCCCCAGCGGCGGTCGCAGGATGCGCCATCGCTGGATCGCACCTGCGGATTTTAGTCCCAAACCATTTGCTTCGCCAGAGCCGAACGCTCTGCCGGCCCGAGGACGGATCATGGGGCAAGAGGACACGCCGCTAATGGCAGGAATGGGTCGATAGCAGACATAAGAGTCCCGTCGGCCGCACGCCCAATGTTACGATCTATGGAAGGCTAAGGTCGGGCGCGGTTCTTCAACCGCACCTCCAATAGGTCGGGCCCCCGCGGCCGCCGCCCCTTGCACACATCACATTGGTGTTTTATTAGTAGCAACGTTGGTTGCTATAAATGGAACGCACGTGGCACAGGGCAATTTCGTCGCTTATTACCGCGTCAGCACTGCCCGCCAGGGCCGAAGCGGACTAGGTTTGGAGGCGCAGCGTCGAGCCGTGACGGACTTCCTGGACGGCGGCTCTTGGGAGCTCCTAGCCGAGTTTGTTGAAGTCGAGTCCGGCAAAGCTGACGATCGGCCGCAGCTGGAGCAGGCACTGGCAACCTGCGAGCTGTCGGGCGCCACTCTGGTGGTGGCCAAGCTCGACCGACTGAGCCGCAATCTGGCATTTCTTGCGAAGCTCCAAGACAGCGGCGCCCGCTTTGTTGCTGCCGACATGCCCGAGGCGAACGAGCTCACCATTCACATCATGGCTGCCGTCGCCCAGGCGGAGCGCAAGGCCATTTCGACTCGCACGCGAGAGGCTCTCGCCGCTGCCAAAGCGCGAGGCGTGCGCCTAGGCGGCAACCGTGGCAATCTAGACGATCTTAGGAAGGGGCCTGCGATAAGCGCGGACGTCCGGGGCCGGCACGCTGCGGAACGCGCTCTAAAGGTCCGCCGACGAATCGACGCCATAACTGCCGAGACCAACGCAAAGAGCCTGCGGCAGATTGCGGCAGCCTTGAATGCCCGTGGCATCACGGCGCCGCGCGGTGGCAAGTGGCATGCTGCGCAAGTCAAAGCGGTGCTTGAGCGGCCGGCACGCCCCTAATTCGGCCGGGACAGCCGTGAGACCGGAAAAAGCTGGTTTAGCGTTATCGTAACTGACCAGCGCCGCTCTCCTGCGCAAATCTTCTAGAGATCTACCGACCCCCTCCCCCCGCCGACCGGGTTGACGCCACCACCATTGAGCCTCGCGGCTAGCGCCTCCAGCAGCGCGCGATCATCGACCCGATCTCTGCCTCGCGGAAAAAGCGACCCCGCTTGGATCAGCTCTCCCTGCCGGTACGTCGAAACCTGGCCGTAACTAAGAAACGTGGTGAGAACGTCAGTATGCCCAAGATTCTGGGACCACGCTTTCATTTCCTCGGGCGATAGATCGAGAGCCATCGCATAGCGGATTAGTGCGTGCCGAATGCTGTGCGGATGGAACTTGGGCAGGCCGACGGAAACGAAGGCGCCTTGAATGATGTCTCGAGCCCGGTCGCCGGATGCCCATGCCTGGCGGGCGATTCCAATGGGCACGAACCCGCGGTCGGCATCAAGTCCCATCTGGGTCTTCGGAAACAATGGATCAGCCGGCCCCCACAGATGCTCCGTGGTAAGCTCGTCGACCCACTGCGCTACAATAGACCGGGCCGTGTCGTCGACGGGCATGAAGTAGGTTCGGAATGTCTTGGCGGCCTTTGTGCGAACGGTTCGTGCGTCCTGATCGACGAAGCCTTGGGCGACGTTGATGTGACCCAGCCTGAACGACGCGAGGGCGCTGATTCGGGCGGCCGTGACGAGCGTCAGGGCGAACAGGGCCCGGTCACGACGAGCGAGCACGGTATCGGCCGGCATCGCAGCTAAGGCGCGCTGGCATTGCTCGACGGTCGGCACATCGCGCTCGCGGCGAGCTCGAGCCACGGCGACATCTTTATCGGAGAGGCTGAAATAGTCCGCATCGCCATAGTCTATGTGCGACCGGAAGCCCGGCTCGCGAGCCAGCCAGAGAAAGAAAGCTCGAAGATCGCGGACGGTGGCGAGCACCGTCGACTTGCTTAGACGTTCGCCAGTCCGCGGGTTCAATGCTTCGGAGAGCTTACGCTTGAAGGAGACGGCCTGCTCACGATGGAAACGCTTGAAGTCCCTGCTTTGAGTGGACGCTTCGAAGCGCGCGATTGACGCCAAAATGCGATCGATCGTTGCCTCGTCCCGGCCGTTCGCTTCGCGCAGGTAATCGCAGTAAGCGCGCTTGATGCGCTCGTTCTTGCCGTTGGCTTTCGTCATGTCGCTAAGCGCCTTTCCTGGTCACAATTTAGGGAGGGGTCCGAGGACTCACTTAATCGCGATGGCGCTTCCCTGATTTGAACCAGCATTCCCGGCAGAACCGAGTGGATTGCCGCCTGCCTCGTCTGTCTATGCATGACGGTTCCGCAATCCACGCAGATACCCCTGAGATTGCCAGATGCGGAGCGCATTGGGACGTACTCGACGCACGTCACGACTGGCGGCCGCGCCTCCCGGCATCTGAAGCAATAGAGCGTTCCTGCGGGGCAAGGCCGTCTTCGTTTCGCGTAACGGGCGACTAGGAAGGCGCGCACGGCAGCCCCTTTGAAGAGGTAGGGCCGCTGTCCATCGATCGGCGTGAGTCCATTCCGGTGCCAGTGCCGGATTGTGTTTTTGTGCACGCCAAGGCGGTCAGCCAGTTCCCGCGCCGTGTAGTTTCGATGGATCTTGATGAGATTCGGATTCGCTCGCCGCCGGGTCATTTGGACGTGAACGCCAAATCCAGATCGGACTTGCGGTAAAAAAGGGCCCGGCCCTTTCGGATCACAGGAAGGAGTGACTTCTCGGTCATGTGGTAGATCGTCCGCACTGGAAGGCCAGTGTATTCCGCTGCGCCGCGTGCGCCCCGGATTAGGTCTTCAGAAAGCATTTGCATGAACTCCGTTTATTCCGTAGTCGCCAACATTAGCAGCGTAGTTTTGAAACGCTTCTGAATCATACTAGGACATGACACGGCTTCCATGTCAACGGGTTTAGAAGCGCGTCTGAACTTTGGCTGTGGATTGTGGGTCGGAGGTTCACGCGGAAATGCCGAGCCAAGACGAGAATGCGGAAGGGATCACCCTGAACTTCGGTGAGATGGAAGCTAGGCTCTCCATACTCCACGAGATTGCGAGCGAGAAGCGAACCCAGTTCCAGGCCCGCCTTCGCAACTTCCAGCGACTCGGCATCCCCGCGAACGTCTCAACCGGCCGCGGCAAATCGGTTCACTACTCGCCGGGACAAGTCGTTGAGATGGCGTTAGCCTTAGAGCTGACCCAGCTCGGCCTGCTGCCCGAGCGCGTGGTCCAAGTGTTCCAGCTGAACAAGTTCCCTATCGCGCAAGGGGTCGCGATGGCCGCGCGGGCAATCATGGAAAAGGGCGGCTTCCTGCCGGACAGGGAGCGCGTCGACCAGAACATGACCGTCGCTACGGGGAGCCAGTGGGTCACCCACGACGAAGAGGACGACCCGATGTCGATGTTCCTCTTCTTCGATCCCACCGCGCTCGCATCGCTGACGGATATTCCAGAGAAATACGAGGATCAGGCCTCCGCAACCTTCTTCTACGGTGGCCCTGGCATAGTGCGCGAGAACATCGTTCGCTGGACCGCTGGACCGCACACCCGACGCCTTTCCCTCATCAATGTTACGGCCCTACTCTGGAGCTTGATCGTGCGCACGAAGCCGGAGCGTCAGCAGCAATTCTGCAAAGAGGTCGAGACATGGGCCGACGAACTTCAAAGGGAGCACCTTACCGAGACTGTCGAAGGAGCCGTTGAGGAGGACATGCTCGTCCTCGACTCCCCGGAAAAGATCATCGAGCATGCCGAGACGCTCAAAGGCCTGAAGGGATTGCCCAAGCCAGTGGCAGAGGCACTGGTTGAGCGCGTCAGACGGATCGTCGAAACCGGAGAGGTGCCCGGGCCCGGCGCGGGCCTAACCGGCAAACCTATCGCCAACATGAGCGGGCCGGAGTTCGTCGAGGAAATGATCGGCCGGCTCACCATGAGCGGATTGCCGGAGTTTCTTGCCCGCGGCGCGGTGGAAGCGTCTACGAGGAACAAGGCCAAGCAGGAGAAGCAGGTCACACCCAAGAAGCGGAGGCGCAAGGATGGCGACCGTTAAGAAACGCGCGTGGACGACAGCGGCCGGCGAGAAGCGCGATGCCTTCCGGGTCTCATACACGGACAGCTCCGGCAAACGGCAGCACAAGCAGTTTACCCTCAAACGGGACGCTGACGCGTATCGCATCAAGGTCGAAGGTGAACTTGCACAGGGCATTCACACTCCGGACGCCAAGAGCGCCACCGTCGCCGAAGCGGCAGACGTTTGGATCGCCTCCTGCGAGGCGAGCGGCTGCGACCGTGGTACGCTCAAGACATACCGTGAGATCGCCAACCGACACATCAAGCCGCAGATCGGCAACGAGAAACTGTCCCGTCTCTCCGCGCCCCGGGTCGTCGAGTTCCGCGATGCAATGATGGTTACGCGCTCCCATGCCATGGCGGGCAAGGCCGTTCGCCATTTGTCGATGATCCTTGCCGAGGCGATGCGGCGGGGCCTCGTCGCCCAGAACGTAGCTCGAGCGGTGAAGGTGAAGCGTCCGCGCGGCGAACATCAGAAGCTGGCAAAGCGCGCCGAGATACCGCCGGCCGAGCATCTGAAGGCGATGATCGAAGCCGCCGATCAGCTCGGTGATGAGGATCCCAGACTGCCGGTCTTGCTCCGGGTCGTGATGCTCGGGGGACTGCGCGCCAGCGAGGCGCGAGGCTTCGCATGGCCGAGCGCGGACTTGAAGATCCCTAGCCTGTCAGTAACCCAGCGCGCCGACCGCTGGAACGAGATTGGTCGGCCGAAGTCGAACGCTGGTCACCGTTGCGTTCCCATCGGCCCGAGGCTCGCTACGACGCTAAAGGCATGGCAGCTGCGCTGCCCGCCATCAAAACTCAATCTCATGTTTCCTAACGCCCGGGGCGGCGTCATTGATCAGAAGGGGTTTATAGGCCTGCTGGTGAAAGTGCAGGTTGCGGCTGGGCTCGCACTCGACACCGGCCGCAAGGACCGCAAGGGCCGCACCATCTGGGCGCCGCGGTACGACTGGCACCATCTGCGGCATGTCGCTGCCTCCAACTGGCTCAATGACGGGATCGACCTGAAACGGCTTCAAGTCTGGATCGGCCACGAGAATATCCAGCTCACGATCGACGTTTACGGCCACCTAATCATTGATGCGAAGAAGGACGCCGCCCTTGCCGCGGGGGCCGAAGCTGCGTTGCTCGCGTAGAGCCGCGATACACAGATGATACATGACCGGCCGAAAATGGCAGTTTCCTGCGGCTCATAGGCAGACTGTAAATCTGCCCGCGCAAGCGTACGCTGGTTCGAATCCAGCCCTCTCCACCATTTCACGGCGACGGGACTAAAAGTCCGTCCGGAAGGTGATCATCGGGCCCTTTTGCGCGACGTCGTAGAGGAAATCGCCCTCGTCGAAGTGGACCTTATAGATTCGATAGCCGGCACCGATGCTCATCTTGGGCTTCAGCTGATAGTCTACGCCCGCGACTGTCTGCCAGGTGACATCGGAGCCCATGACGATGCCGCCGAGATCCCCATACAGCGACGCGCTCCATTTTCCGCCGAGCGGAACACCGACGCGCGCGGCAACTAGCGGGTCGAACCAGGTCTGCTTGACCGATCCATCAGCGCTTCGGTTGGGACCGTCCAATTGCAGCGTCGTTTTGAAGAAGTTGATCCGGCCCCCGCCGAGCAGGTCGACGATCACGGGTCCGCTGTCGGCCACCCGGTACCCGCCAAGCAGCGTAACCTCCGCAGTCCGGCTATCCAGCTCCGCATCCAGGAAATCCTGCTCCCGGATGTCGATTCCCTTTTTGGTGTCGAGGTGGATGAAAGTCAGGTCTCCCAGGGCGACGAACCGATCGTGCCGCGCTTCCGCGGCGCCCATGAAGGCGAACTTGAAAGCCTTGAGCACGTCAGAAAAGGATAGGTCGAGCCCCACCGGCGCGGCGGGGCCTATCACATCCGTTTCCCCGTGCGCGTTGGCGAACCAGGCATAACCGATGGTGGCGAACTGCCAACCGTCCTTGGCCGGGGGCGGTGCGTCGGCCGGTTCGGGGCTCGCAGCCTCCACAGGCGGGGTGTCGGTTGGAGCGTCAGCCGGTTGAGCTGCCTCGGCGGCGCTCGCCAAAACGAACAGCAGCGGAAAGACCGCAGCGGCCTTGCGACAATGCCCCATCTCATACCTCCCGATGCCCAGGCAGGGATGCTTACCGTCGAGACCCGCATCATCCATAAGGGACAATCCGGATCACCCGTTGCCCCGGCCATTCCACGCATCCTGGACTTTAACCGATCCGCTTCGGATCAAAATTCTTGAAAAACTGGCGATTCTGACAATGCTGACCTAAGTGATGACTGACTCGGACGTCCGGGCAGCCGTTTTTGGGGGACGGAAAAATTTGAGTGGGAGGAGAGTGGCGTGGTCGACGCCGCACGGGAGCCGGCAGGCTGCGCCGGTCAGGAAGTCTTAGGTCGCGTTGCGCGGTTGAGCCAGGGCCAGCTCGACTGCCTGCGGCTGGTCGATCAGCATCTTTCGTCGAAAGAGATAGCTTCAGAGCTGAACATCTCGCCCCACACAGTCGACCAGCGCATTCGCCAGGCGTTGCAGATCCTCGGCGTTCCCCGGCGAGCCCAGGCCGCGCGCATCGTCGCGCAATACGGGGGACCATATCAACGATTGATACATCAATCGCCGCACATTGAGGGAGCAGGCCAGGACAGCCACCCAGAAGCCGCGGTCAGCAAACAGATTCGGCACGCTGACCGCGCAGGGGAGGTTGGAGGAGCAGGTTTCCTTACCGAGCAGAGGCCGGCATCATTCTGGCCTTCCCTGCAACCGCCGTTCGCAACGAGGAGCAACCCCCGGAATGAGATGAGTGTCGGCCAGAGGCTGTTCTGGATCGTGGCAATTGCGATCGGAGCGGCGTTCTCGGCGGGCATGTACCTCGCCGGGCTCGAGAGCCTCTCGCGGCTGGTGACCCAGTAAAAGTTACTGCCCAGCCGGCATTCAATCAGACCGACAGCCACTCCGGCGCCTGTTCGCCGGGGAAGGAGCAGTCATGCGCAAACAGATGATCGAAAATGCCGCTTACGAAGTCGCAACGCAGGTGCGCGCGGTCGAGGAAAGCATCGAGGCGGCGCTCATTCAGCTAGCTGAGCTGCAGGCCCGCATGTGCAATGCCCGCGGCGCCATGAACGCCGGTTTCGTTACGACGCACGCCGCATTCGAACAACTCGCGGCGACGACGTCGGGGCTGGTGGCGGCGCGCGGAGGAATTGCCAATTGCCATGCGGCTCTTGCCGCCGCGAAGCAGTCCATTCCGGGCTTGAGGACGGTCGCGTGGGGCGATGTCGACGAATGCCCGCCTCCAGGCGGCGTCCAGGCCCCAGACCTGCGCGTCGTTGCGTAAACGGCCTTTGACCGGGCCACAGCGATGTGGTCCGGTCCGCCACCATGATCCCGCATTACATCATCTTCTGGGCATTCCTGCTGCTCACGTGCGGATATGCGCTCTGGCGAGGCCGGAAATATGAGCAGCTTTCAGCCCTGGTCTTCATCGCGGCGAGCATCGCATCGCTCCTGTCGCATGCTCCGGCGCAGGACCGTTACATCGGGATCGAGACGAGCGACCTCGTCATCGACCTCGGCGTACTCGCGGCCCTGCTTGGGATTGCGCTTCGATCCGATCGGTTCTGGCCTCTGTGGGTGGCAGGTTTGCAGCTGACAGTAACCGTATCGCACGTAATGAAAGCGATTAAGCCCGACCTTATGCCGTTCGCCTATGCCGCGGCCGAGCGCTTTTGGAGCTACCCGATCCTTCTCATCCTTTTCGCGGGTGCGTGGCGTCAGCACCGGAGGAGACGCGAGCGCTTGCGGCCGGCCGCGACCTGAAGGCTGTTGCGCGCCGCGTCCCATCCTCCCATGGGAACGCGATGCCGCGCCGGAAAAAGTCGCACCAGTCGCACGGAACACCGCAGCGTCCCCGCTTCTGGGGCAAGCACGCGGTCGCCGCCGCGCTGGATAATCCCGAACGAAAAATCCTCCGCGCCTGGGCCACCCGAGAGGCGGCAGGCTTCATGCAATTTCCGAACGATGTGGCGTTGACCATGGCCGAGGTGACCGACCTGGCGCGGCTCGTACCCCACGACGCCCCGCACCAGGGTGTGGTGATAGACGTCGAACCGCTGGAGGAAGTCTGGCTCGACGAGGTCGCGGGCCAGGGAGGCGAACGCGGAACATTGCTGGTTCTCGACCAGGTCACAGACCCGCACAATGTCGGCGCGATACTGCGTTCGGCAGCGGCATTCGGCGCGGTCGGGATCGTCACACAGGACCGACATTCGCCGCCCGAGAGCGGTGTAGTGGCGAAAGCCGCCTCGGGTGCGCTGGAGCGTGTCCCTTGGGTCCGCGTCGTCAACCTCGCCCGGGCGCTCGACGAGATCGGCGAGGCAGGCTTCTGGCGCATCGGGCTCGCGGGCGACGCCGACACAGACCTGCGCGAGGCGCTGGGGTCGCCGCGAGTTGCGCTCGTGCTCGGGGCCGAAGGCGCCGGCCTCCGTCCGAACACCCGCGAGCATTGCGACTCACTGGCGCGCCTGCCGATCAGCGACACCATCGAAAGCCTGAACGTGTCGAACGCCGCAGCGGTCGCCCTGTACGCAGCGAGCATCGCCTGATGGTCCGCACGTCGAAGAGCATTCGTAGTCATGTCGAGGCCCTGGCAGAACGTGAGCCGGTCTTTGCCAGGGTGGTAGAGACGCATGGCGTGCCGGAGCCCCGCAGCAGCGAGCGGGGGGCGCAGACGCTTCTACGTACCATCGTCGGGCAGCAGGTCAGCGTTGCGGCTGCGCGTTCGATGTGGGCGAAACTGGAAGCGGCCTTCGGCTCCCCGCCGGACTTGGCGAAGCTGCTCGCGGCCAGCGACGAGGAACTCCGCGCCGCCGGCATGTCCCGACAGAAGTCCGGCTACATCCGCAGCCTCGCCGAGCTGGTCATCTCAGGCGAGCTCGACCTGGAAAGCCTTCCGGCCGATGATGAAGAGGCGATCGCGCTGCTGACGAAGATCAAGGGCATCGGGCGCTGGTCGGCGGAAATCTACCTTCTCTTCGCCGAGGGAAGGGCCGACGTCTTCCCTGCCGGGGACCTGGCCGTGCTGGTTGAACTGGGGCGCCTGCTCGGACTGCCGGCCAAGCCCAGCGAGAAGCAATTGCGCGAGCTTGCGGAGGCATGGCGACCGTATCGCGGGGCAGCGGCCGTGCTCGCCTGGCACAGCTACAACAGCAGCGTACTTTAGCTACGCACCGCCTGTGGAAGCGGGCGCGCTTCAACTCCCCGGAAAAGACGCGGCCCAAGGTCCAGGCGGAACGGCGCGAGCTTGTCGCCCTTATTGTCGCGGCCGAGAAGGTAAACTCCCGACGTCTGGCCCTCGCCTGAGCCCCAGCGGTAGAGAGCATTGAAGGCGAGCAGCGGTACGAAGACCTTGCGTCCGCCCGCGTCGAGAATCCGCAGCTGGTCCACGCCGACCACCACCCGCGGCCGGAGCTCTACGCTCTTCAGTGGCGGGATTGCTGCGATGCGTTCGCCCTTGCCTGCGGGATTCACGAAGAAGTTGTTGATCTCCTCCTCCTGCGTCGGGCTAGCGTTGATCATGCAGGCCTCGATGAGCACGTTACGCGCAGGGCCCGTTCCGGTATTTTGCAGTGCCAGCTGGAACTCGAACGTTACCTGCTGATCTTCCACGACGCAGCGTAGCGGCTCGAAGGAAATGTCCAGCCAGGGGCGAAGGCGGCTTGCGACCAGGCCATTGCTGGCCGGCGCCGCCGGTGGCGGGACGGATGGTGCGTGACGCGGGCGCGGCGCACCCGCTTCCGGCGCGACGAAGGCATCCGCCTGAGGTCCGCCGGCAAAGGCATGCCGCCCATGCTGATGACGCCAGAACAGGAAAGCGCCACCCGCACCGAGCGCCATTGCCGCAAGAAGCCAAGGCCACAACGCCATGCGATGCTCAGGGGCGAGAGAAGGGGCCGCAACCTCCTCTTGGGCGAACCCGGGGTTCGCGGGCGCTTCATCATTTCCGGATAGGCCCGTAGAAATAGGCGGAAGCGCTGCGGTGATCGAGGCGTGAGGCCGGCTGGTTTCCGCCGTCGCGCGCGAAGGGCCGGTCGACGAGGCCTGCGCCGTCGGCGTCCGGCGCTCGGCGGGAGACTCCCGGGACTCAGCTGAAGCGGCCTGCCGTGTCTGCGAGCGAGCCGGGCGCGCCTCCGCGTTAGCTGCGCGGGTCGCAGGCGGCGTGGACTGGGTCGCCGGCGCGGGCGTGTCGGCGGAGCGGGTGACCGTACCCTGAAGATTGAAGTTCTGGAGGTCGCGCGGCCCGATCGTCTCAGTTGCCGGCGCGGCGGGCTGGTCCGCTTCCTGCGCAGAGACCCGTGCGGACGCGAACGCAAGCCCGACAGCAACAATTGCAATAGTCCAGCGCCCGCCCGCCTTCATGAAAACCCGCTCATTTGTCCTTGAATCGCGCGAAATCCCGCGCGGCCTCAGGCACATGCCCGCCTATCGCAGCCTATTCAAGCATAGCTTGGATGAACCTAGCCGAAATCGCGGGTGGAAACGCATTTTAGAGAGCGTCTACGAGCACCAGCTCCGCATCATCCTCGGCCTCGATCCGGAGCTGTTCTTCACCGGTGATGGCGACCCCGTCGCGCGGGCCCGCTTCGATACCATTAACCCGGACGCGGCCGCTGGGAACGAGGTAAAGGTGGCGATCGGGGGCCACGTCGATGTCGATCGATTCGCCCGCGGCGACCGTCGCGCCCAGAATGCGCGCATCGGCATTGACGGTCAGCGTACCGTCGGCCGGATCGCCACTGGCGAGCAGCTGGAAACTGCCTTTCCTCGAGTCCTTGGGGAAGGGCATTGCCCCCCAGCCCGGCTGGGCGCTCGGCTTGTCGGTCTCGATCCAGATCTGGAACAAGGTCGTCTGTTCGTCCTCCAGATTATACTCCGCGTGCACGACCCCCGTGCCGGCGCTCATCACCTGCACGTCGCCCGCCCCGGTGCGACCCTTGTTGCCCATGGAATCCTGGTGCGTGATCGCGCCGGTGCGAACGTAAGTCACAATCTCCATGTCGCGGTGCGGATGCGGCGGGAAGCCGCTCTTCGCCGCAATCTGGTCGTCGTTCCAGACGCGGATCCGGCCCCATCCCATCCGGCTCGGGTCATGATAGCTGGCGAAAGAGAAGTGATGGCGTGCATTGAGCCAGCCGTGATCGGCGTGGCCAAGGCTGTCGAATTTGCGGATGTCGATCATGATCGGGACATGGCCAGCCTGCCGAAAGCTCTCAAGTGTCACCGATGTGACTTAGCTCATCAATTCCTCATAAGCTGCTCATGACCTTTCCCCGCAACGTGGGGCAGCAGCTGAATTCCCACATCAGGAGGCATGATCGTGTTCAAGACGGGTATCGAGCGAACGCCTGCGACGAAGCTGCTTATCGCAATTCTGATCGCCGCGGCGCTCGCGATTCCGATCTTCATGGTATGGTTCCTCGTATACGACCGCCAGAGTCAGTCAGAGCAGGCCAGCCAGTCGATCACTGCTGGCTGGGGCGGTCCGCAGGCGATGACAGGGCCGGTCCTCGTCATTCCCTATCGCACAAGCGCGACCGAGACCGTCGTCGAAAACGGGCAAAGCGTCACGCGAAGCCGGGACATCATGCGCGAGCTGACGCTGGCGCCCGAGATTGCGGAGGTCTCCACCAATGTCGGCCCGGAAGTGCGCAAGAGGTCGATCTACGAAGCGGTGGTCTATGACGCGAAAGTCAGTGGCCGTTCCCGTTTCGCCTTTCCACCTGACTTGTCGCGCGCCGGCGTTGCGCTCGACCAGATGAACCTTAGCCGCGCAGAGTTTCGCTTCGGCCTGAGCGACCCGCGGGGGCTCGGTGCGAATCCCCGCGTGATCGTCGATGGGCGGCCGTTGCGGCTGCAGCCGGGTGGCGGAAGCAGTGGCGGTCGCGGATTCTTCGCCTGGATCGACGCGTCGGGCCTCATCGGTCGGCCGCTTCTCGTCGATTTCAATTACGACTTCCGCGGTAATGCCGCGCTTAGTCTGGCGCCGCTCGCAGGCGATACGCGCTGGCATGTTCGCTCCTCATGGCCCCACCCGAGCTTTGCCGGGGAGTTCCTGCCGGCAAGCCGCGCGGTGTCCGACGGCGGCTTCGACGCCACCTATCGGATCGGCAACCTGGCGCTTGGCCGTTCGCTGGTTTCGACAGGCGATGCGGGCGGTTCCAACCTTATCGACCGCGTTTCACCTGCGTCTCGCTACGCAACACCTGCTCCTGTAGCCGCGGATGCCAGTCCCGTTCAGACGGCGCAGATCAGCCTTATCCAGCCGGTCGATCTCTATTCCCAAGTGAATCGGGCGGCGAAGTACGGATTCCTGTTCATCGGCTTCACATTTCTCGCGTTGCTGATGTTCGACGTGATCGGCGGAGTCCGCGTGTCGGCAGTCGAATATCTGCTGATGGGCGCCGCGCTGGTCCTTTTCTTCGTCCTGCTGCTCGCGTTCGCCGAAGTGATCGGCTTCACGCCGGCCTACGTGCTCGCGGCGGGCGCGATCGCCGGGCTGAATACCGCTTACTCCGCGGCGGTACTGGGTAGCTGGAGCCGAGCGGGCTTCATCGGCGGCCTGCTCGTCGGGCTTTACGCGGTGCTCTACATCCTGTTGAGCCTCGAAGCTTATTCGCTTCTTATCGGCTCGCTACTCCTGTTCGTGGCGCTCGCGGGGGTCATGTATGCGACCCGGCGCATCGACTGGGGCGCGCGGCGCGAGCAGGGGCAGGCATCGTGACGCTGTAACGGATTGCGGCTAGGCCGCCCCGATGGCCCGGTGGCGCACAGCGTTGCTCCTTTGTTTGCTGTGCTTGGACTTTGGAGCCGCGCGTGCACAGGTGTCGAGCGAGCCGGGCCGCTCGATCGGCAAGGTGTCCACCCACGGAAAGCTCATCGTCGTCGAGTTGAACGAAAGCGCTCTGGGCAAGGCTCACCTGTTCGACCTCACTGGGCGAACGCTCCGCTTCACTCCGCAGCCTTCCGGCTACAAAGTCGAGAACGGGCCGCTACGGTGGGATCCGGACTTCGGCCCTCAACTCGCGGGCGCACGGGCGACATTGCACAACTTTGCATTTCCATTCGCAGGGCAATCGTGGAGCACATTCCTTGTCGGGACGAGCGGGTCGATCCGGTTCGGCGCGCAGGACGGCGTCAAGACCGACCCCTACGGCCACGCCGAGGCGGGGATCGTGCTGGACCGGTTCGACCAATTGGCGGAGGCAGCGGCCGGACTGATCGTAACGGCACCCGTCATCAGCGTGTTCCTGAAGCCCCGATTGTCCGGGCCCCGCTACCTCAAGGAATTCCCGGACCGGGCGGTCATCACCTGGGATTTGACCGAGCCCTATGGCAGCCTCCTGGATTTCACCTGGTTCAAGACCGCCAATCGCTTCCAGGCCGTCATCCATCGCGACGGCTCCATCGACATGTCGTACGAGGAGATCGCGGCGAAGGACGCTATCGTTGGCGTCTTTCCGACGCCCGGCGATCCCGCGGCCGCGGTCCGATTTTCATCGGTCAGTCCGCATGACGGGCCGTTCCCGGCGCCTTACGAAGCCTTCCACTATCTCGCCAGGCCGAAGCCGCAGGACCTTTCCTGCACGGTCATTCGCGCGCTCGGTGACCGTTTCGACTTCCTCGCTTATTATTCGGATTTTCGCGTCGATACGCAGGAGGCTAGTCCGCCGAGTGACGGCCCGGTGGGCGGCAAGGTCAGCGGCATCGGCGACACGATGCACGACCAGTCCCCGCAGATCCTCCAGAGCCGCTGCACCAAAGGGAGATTTCAACTGGGCTATGCCGAACCGGTCTTCGTCGGCGCCAATGAAATGCAGAAGCGACCGCCGCCCGAAGCAGCCGCCGCCAACAGTCACGAGATCGCTTTCTACACCCCGCAGCTCGCCGGGTCCTCGCTGGGCAGACAGGCGCTCCCGTACAATTACGCGATCGGACACCTGGGACATGAAGTCGGCCACCGTTGGTCGGCTTATGCCACCGCGAAGGTCAACGGTAAGACCATCCGTCTGGGACCGTGGCCGCACTGGGCGCCAGGCCTGCAGGCGCCGGTCGCCTTCCCCTATTCGCTGCCGCTCGAAGCCTCCACTTTGGGTGGGGGCGTGTGGCAGGACAATGTTGATGGCACCTATACGCAATTGCGCGACGGCTACTTCGTGCCGGCGAGCGGATATTCCTACCTCGACCTCTATTTGATGGGCCTCGCCTCACCCGCCGAAGTCCCCGGCTTCTTCATTCTCGATAATCTCGTGCGGATCGGCAGCGACGTTGACGGACATGCGATTTTCAAGGCGAACCGGGTCAATGTCACGATCCGTGACGTGATCGCGGCCGAGGGCCCACGATTGCCTGGCGTGCATGTTTCGCAGCGAAGGTTCAACACGGGCATCGTGGTCGTCGTCGAACGTGGTCGCCGGCCGAGCGCGGCGCTCCTTACGCAGGCCGAGGGCGTCCGCCGGCGGTGGATCGATTATTGGCGCATCGCGACGGGCCATCGGGCCGCCATGACCACGGATCCGCGCTAGCTGTTCGGGGCCGGCCGCGGACGTGACGCTGTAATGGATTGCCGCTAGGCGGCTTGCGATGACCAAGCCCCTTCCGCCCAAGCGCATATTCCCGTCGTCGAAAGTCGACGCAAAAGCCGCCGAGCACGTCCCATCCATCCCGCAGACGGAAAGCCCTGCGTACAAGCTCGCTTTCCAGGATAGCGAATTCCTGCTTCGCGAGGATCTTCGTCCCGTACGCTTCCAGCTGGAACTGCTTAAGCCCGAGCTGCTCCTGAACGAAGCGAAGATTGCTTCGACGTTCGTTTTCTATGGATCTGCCCGGATACCAGCACCCGAAGCAGCGGACGCCCTTATCGCGGCGGCGACGAATGACGAGCAGCACGCGGTTGCCGAGAGATTGAAGGCCAAGTCACGGTATTACGAAGTTGCCCGCGCGCTCGCCCGGCTCGCGAGCAGGGCCGGCGGTAAGGACGAAGAGGGCAACCGCCATTTCGTCGTCTGCTCCGGCGGCGGACCATCGATTATGGAGGCCGCCAATCGTGGCGCGGTCGAAGAGGGCGAGGAGACGATCGGCCTAAACATCGTCTTGCCCCACGAGCAGCTGCCCAACCGATATGTCACTCCGGACCTCAGCTTCCAGTTTCACTATTTCGCACTGCGGAAGATGCATTTCCTCCTGCGCGCGCGCGCGGTGGCCGTATTCCCCGGCGGCTACGGGACCTTCGACGAATTGTTCGAGCTGCTGACGCTCATTCAGACGGGCAAGGTTCGCCCCCTGCCGATACTGCTTTTCGGGAAGGACTTCTGGAGCCGCATGGTCAACTTCCAGGGGCTGGCCGACGAAGGCGTGATCTCACCGCACGATTTGGACCTCATCCATTGGAGCGAGGACGCGCAGGAGGCTTGGGACTTCGTCACGCGCTTCTACGAGCGCGGCGAGGACAAGGACGAGGAAAGCTCCGTCGCCGACGGGAGCTAGGCTTAGGGCTTCTTGGCCTCGGCGGGAGCGGCCTCGCCGGTCGGCGGACCCTTGCCCTGCGGCTCCTTTTCCGCAGTCTGCGGGCCGTTGTTCGGACCCGTTCCGGGCTTCTCGGCGGAAGCGTCCGTGGTTTCGGCTGGCGCAGCCGGAAGCGGCTGCGGTGCATCGCTCTTGGTGTTGAGGAAGGCGATCACGTTGGCGCGATCCTGCGGATTGCTGATGCCGGCGAAGGTCATCTTGGTGCCCGGCGCGAACGCCTTGGGGCTATGCAGCCAGGCGCCCAGCGTATCCCAGCTCCAGTTGCCGCCCTTTTCCGCAAGCGCCGGCGAGAAAGCAAAGCCTTTGCCCTTGCCGACCGGCTCGCCGAGGATGCCCCAGAGGTTCGGGCCGAGCTGGTTCGCCCCGCCCTTCTCGGCATTGTGGCAGGCCGTGCACTTGTTGAAGACTTGCTGGCCCTTGGCCGGGTCGGCGCTCGCCAGGTAGAAAGCGATCGGCTTCTCAGCCTCTGCCGCGCCACCTTCACCCTCAAGCTGTACGCCCTCGATCGGATAGCCCATCTTCTCGGGCCGTTCGCTGTGGAACACCTCGCTCGCTACGATGGACGAACCGAGTGCGACAATGCCCGCGAACAGCACCCAGCCGGCAATGGTGTTGAAACGATCGTCCATGAATTTTCCCTGGTTTCTCGGAATGCGAGAGGGTTGGATATTGGCCGCCCTTTAGGGGCGACTTTGCCCATCTTCAAGCGGCGCGGCGTCGAGACGAGCGGTCGGTCAGGAACGCCGCGACGGCCTTGCGATAAAGGGTCGGCAAGCCTGCATCCTCAAGTGTGTCCAGCGGCTGCCACCAGCCGTCGCCAATCGCAGAGGAACGGCGCTCGATCCCAAGCTCCAGCGCGAAATGCGTAAAGATGTGGCGAACCGCTGGCCTCACCGGCAGCGGTCCATCCTGCCATTCGCTGCCCGGCAATGCCGCCATGCCGCCCAGCAACCCTTTTGCCGGGCGCCGCACTAGCCAGACGCAATCTCTCTGCTCGATCCAGTAGGCAACGCCATGACGCAGCGGGCGCACCCGCTTTGGCTTGGGTAGGGGAAAGCGCTCCGGAATCCCGCTTGCAAAGGCCGCGCAATCGGCGGCGATTGGGCATGACGCGCAGAGTGGATTCTTCGGCCGGCAGATCGTGGCCCCGAGATCCATCAGCGCCTGGGCAAGGTCCCCCGCCCTTCCGCTCCGAAGCATGTCCCGGACGAGCTGCTCGATCTGGGCGCGGGTGGGCCGGTCAATGGCATGCAGTCGCGCGACGACGCGCTCGACGTTCGTATCGACGGCTGCGGCATCCTCGCCGAAGGCGATCGCTGCAATCGCCGCCGAAGTATAATCGCCTATCCCAGGAAGCGAGCGGAGATCCGCCGCTGTCTCCGGGAAGCCTCCGCGACGCGCAACCTTTCTGGCGCAGGCGATCAGGTTGCGAGCGCGCGCATAATAACCGAGGCCTGCCCATTCCGAGAGGACATCCTCGTCCTTCGCTTCAGCCAGCGCCTCCACCGTCGGCCACCTCGTGACGAATCGCTCGAATCGGGGCGTAACGGCGGCAACCGTCGTCTGCTGAAGCATGATCTCGCTCAGCCACACACGATAGGCGGGCGGCGGCGGCGTGCCCGGGGCCGAGCGCCATGGAAGACGCCGGAAGTTATCCACATAATGTTGGAGCAGGCGCTCTGAGGCGTTGGCGGTCACGTAACCGCTATGGCATGCTCGCCACCGATGACGAAGCAAAAGCCCTTGAAAGACCAGCCTGAAAGGAGCTGCCGCACGCGTCGCGCCGGGGACCTGGTCGGCGATATCGGCGGACAATCCTTTCGACGATTCGGCTTCGTGCAAAGCGCGATCGTCAGCAGGTGGGCCGAAATCGTGGGCGAGCGCTATGCGAGGGTGTCATCGCCCGAATCCATTCGTTTTCCGACGGGCAGGAAATCGTGCGGGGTGCTGACCCTTCTCGTCGATGGCGCGCACGCCCCACTGATCCAGCATCTGACGCCGATGATCGTCGAGCGCGTGAACCGTTTCTTCGGTCATGCCGCGATCAACCGGATCGTCTTCAGGCAGGGAAAGCCTCAGGCGCAGGCGCTCAAACCGAAGCGGCCTGACTTGCGCCCGGTGCCCAAGGATCTCGGCGAAGGGTTGCGAGAGATCGCCGACCCGGAGCTGCGCGCATGCTTGGAGTCGCTTGCGGCGAGAATAGCCGCTACCAGCGGGCCGCCGTCGCTTCCTGTAGACGGCGAAACACCCATTCCCGTGATCGAGCGGAGCAAGTGAAACAAATGAAGCCCACGAAATTTCTTGCCTGCGCCATTGCCGTCGTCGCGATGGCCGGCTGCAACTCCAAAGACAGCGACGCTGCAACCAATGCACCGCTGAACATCACGCCAATCGCGGCCCCGAAGGGAGGCGACTGGACGCAGACTGTAACAGCCACGCCAGAGGGCGGATTCCTGATGGGCAATCCGGATGCAAAGGTGAAGCTGCTCGAATTCGGATCGATGACCTGCCCGCATTGCCGGGAGTTCGACGAGAAGGGCGGTCAGGCCCTGATCGACCGCTATGTGAAAACGGGCCAGGTCAGCTGGGAATTCCGCAATTATATCCGCGATCCGTTCGACCTCACGGCGGCGCTGCTCGCGCGCTGCAACGGCGCCGGGAGCTTCTTTCCGCTGACCCGCGCCCTGTACAAGGACCAGCCGACCTGGGTTGCGAAGATCCAGGCGACGGACCAGGCGCAACTGGAGCAGCTCCAGAACCTGCCGCCCAACCAGCAGTTCGTGCAGGTCGCGAAGCTCGCCGGATTCCAGGATTGGGCGGCAATGCGCGGCGTCCCGCAGGCCAAGAGCGCACAGTGCCTGGCCAACGAGAACAGCGTGAACCAGCTGGTGCAAATGACCAGCGATGCGACCACGCAATTCCCGGACTTCCAGGGCACGCCAACGTTCGTGATCAACGGGAAGATGGTCGAAAAAACGGCGACCTGGGAAGCGCTCGAGCCGCAGCTTCGCAACGCGCTCGGCGAGCGCGGCTAGCGGGGCTACGGGGGGTAAAGAGTTGCGGATCAGGAGGCTCAAGCTCAGCGGTTTCAAGAGCTTCGTAGAGCCTGCCGAACTGCGGATCGAGCCGGGGCTGACGGGTGTCGTCGGGCCCAACGGCTGCGGCAAATCGAACCTTCTCGAAGCAATCCGCTGGACGATGGGGGAGTCCAGCCCCAAGTCGCTGCGCGGCGGCGGGATGGACGACGTGATCTTCGCAGGGACCGCGACGCGACCACCGCGCGATTTCGCCGAAGTCTCGATTCTCCTTGAGCGGGACGCGGATGAAAATTCCGCGGCGGGCGAGAGCGAGGTCACGCGCCGCATCGAGCGGGGGACCGGTTCGGCGTACCGCATCGACGGCCGGGACGTGCGCGCGAAAGATGTCTCGCTGCTGTTTGCCGACGCGGCGACAGGCGCTCATTCGCCGGCGCTGGTAAGCCAGGGCAAGATCGGGGCGGTCATCGCAGCCAAGCCGGTCGAACGGCGCCTTCTTCTTGAAGAAGCTGCGGGCATCTCCGGGCTGCATGCGCGCCGCAAGGACGCCGAGCAGAAGCTGCGAGCGACGGAAGCCAATCTCGCCCGCCTCGGTGAAATGCTCAACGATCAGGAGCAACGCGCAGCGCAATTGAGGCGCCAGGCTCGCGCGGCCGAGCGCTATCGCAAGATTACTGACCAGATACGCCTGGTTGAGGCGCGTTTGCTTCACGCGCGCTGGGCCGAGGCCGAAAAGGCGGCCGAGGCCGCGCTCGCCGACGCGAGGGGAGCAGGCGACGCGGTCGCCGCCATCCAGACCGCGATTGCCGACGCCCAGGCAGCACAGGAACGCACCAACGTGCTGCTGACCGACAAACGCAACGCGCTGACGCAAATGCGCGAGCAGGCCCATGAGCTTGCCCATCAACTCGCGACGGCGCGAGCGCGGCGCGACACGGTGGCCCGCCGGCTTCTGGAGCTCGAACGGCTCGATGCGGCTCTGGCAGCGGACATCGGTCGCGAAGAAGCGCTTAAGGGGGACGCCGCGCGCGCCATCGCGCAACTGGAGGAAGAGCGCCAAGTCATCACGCAGCGGCTGGACGACGCGGAATCCATCGCTGCGCGCCTGGCGGCCGAGCTGACGGCGACGGAGGCCCTCTCCCGCGATGCCGAGGCGGCGCTTGCCGAACTGCTCGCGCGTCAGGCGGCGATGCGGGCGGAGCGCCGGGTCGCGGAAGCGGCGCTTGAATCCGCGAAAGCGCAATCGGTGCGCGTGCAGCAGGAGCGGCAGAAGCTTGCCCAGCAGCTCGAAGCTCTCGGCGGGGGCGTCGATCATGAGGCAGCCCGGGACGAGGCTCAGGCAAAGGCTGAGGCCGCGTCGCGACAACTTGCCGAGGCCGAGGCCCAGCGCGCTACCGCCGAGGAGGCACGTGCCGGCGCCGCCGAACAGCGCGATGCGGCCGAAAGCAGGCTTGCGGCGGCGCGCGCAACCTTTTCCGCCGCCAAGTCGGAGCATGAAGCGCTTGCCCGGGCGCTCGAACATGGCGCCGGCGGAGTCATCGCCAGCCTGAGGGCGCAGCCCGGCTATGAACGAGCGCTGGCGGCTGCCCTGGGTGAGGACGCGGACGCCGCCGTCGGAGCTGAGGGAGGTCGGCGGTGGCAGGGAAGCGAACTGCAGGATGGCGACCCAGCGCTGCCCGCCGGAACGGAGTGCCTCGCGGACCATGTCAGCGCGCCCACTGAGCTGTTGCGTCGTCTGCGACAGATCGCGGTGGCCGATGAAGACACGGGGCAGCGGCTTGCGGTCGGTCAGCGGCTCGTCACCCGCGAAGGGGCGCTCCGTCGCTGGGACGGGTTCGTGGCGATCGGATCTGGCGCGGCGGCGGCAGAGCGGCTCCTTCGAGCGAACCGCCTGGCGGAGCTCGCGCGCGATCTGCCGTCGCTCGAAGAAGCGTCCAAGGAATGTGCGGCCCAGCGAGACGAGGCGTTGGCGGCGATGGAACAGTCGCGGGCACTTGCCGAACAGGCTCGCCATGCCGCGCTGGCGGCCGAACGCGACGCGCGCGACGCAGCCCGCGCCGGTGATGCCGCAACCGCCGCGCTGGAGCGGATCGAAGCGCATCGCTTGAGCCTGACGCAACGCGAAGGCGAACTCCGTCCGGTGATCGAGGCCGCCCTGGATTCTGTAAAAGCTTCCGAGCGAGCGCTTACCGCGCTTCCCGACCCAGCGGCATTGGAGCAGGAAGTCATTGCCGCCCGTGAGAAAGCCGGCGCCGCATCTACGACGGTTGCCGAAAAGCGCGCTGAGATCGCCACGCGCTCGCGCGAAACTGCGTCGGACCGCGAGCGGCACGCGACTGCCGGTCGAGAGCAATCGGAGTGGCGCAAGCGGCAAAGCGACGCCGAGCAGAGGCTTTCTCAGGCCATCGAACGGCGCGAGCAACTGGCGGCCGAACGCAATGAACTTGAGCAGGAACCTGCTGAGCTCGACCGCCGCATAGGCGAGCTGGAGCAAGCCAACAGCGAGAGCCAGGTCCGCGTTGGCGAGGCGGCTGCTGCAGAGCGGGAGGCTGAGGAAGCGGTCGTCATTGCATCAACTGAAGTGTCCGCGGCCAACGAACGGTTCGCGGACGCGCGCGAACGGCGAGCATCGGCGGCGGCGCGAGCGGAGGCGCAACAAGCGCGCAGCTCCGACTTTGCTCGAAGCAGCGTCGACAAGTTCGAATGCGTTCCGCAGCGGTTGCCCGAATTATTTGCGTTCGACCCGACGGAAGTAGCGGACGCTGACGTGGAAGCCACGCAGCTTGAGCGGCTGGTGGCAGAACGTGAGCGGATCGGCCCCGTTAACCTGATCGCTGAAAAGGAGCTCGCCGAGCTCGACGAAGCTCGCGGCAAGGGCGCCGCGGAGGCCGAGGAGCTGACGCAGGCCATCCATCGCCTTCGTGGCTCGATCGGCAACCTCAACCGCGAAGGCCGCGTCCGTTTGCTTGAGGCCTATGAGAAAGTGGACGCCCATTTCCGTCGGCTGTTCACCACCCTGTTCGACGGCGGGCAGGCCCACCTGCAATTGGTTGAAAGCGACGATCCGCTGGAGGCCGGGCTTGAGATAATGGCGCAGCCGCCCGGCAAGCGGCTCTCGACCCTGACTTTGCTTTCGGGTGGCGAGCAGGCGCTGACGGCGGTGGCTCTGATCTTTGCGATCTTCCTAACCAACCCAGCCCCGATCTGCGTTCTCGACGAGGTCGACGCACCGCTGGACGACGCCAATGTCGAGCGCTTCTGCGACCTCCTCGATCGCATGACGCAGGAAACCGACACCCGTTACCTGATCGTCACGCACAATGCGGTGACAATGAGCCGGATGCACCGGCTCTACGGCGTGACGATGATCGAAAAGGGGGTCAGCCGCCTGGTCTCGGTCGATCTGGGTGGCGCCGAGACGCTCCTCGCCGCGGAATAAACGCCGATTACCGAGATACTTCGAGGTGGCGGAGAATTCTGTAGATTGAATGCTATTGCGAATGACTATCAATAACGATAGTCGGCGGTCATTGCTCAACAGGGGACGTGATGAACCGCCTGCTTCTGTCTACGTACGCCGCGTCCTTAGCGTGGACTGCCGCACCGGCCTTAGCGGCCGAAGCTGCTGAGGCAGCAGACGCCGCTGACGCCCCAGTCATCGTCGTGACGGGGGAGCGACCTCAATATGGCATTCGCTCGACCAGCACGGCCACGAAGACCGACACGGACATTCGCAACATCCCGCAGGCGCTCACCGTCATTTCGGAGCGACAGATCAAGGATCAGCAGCTGCGCTCGGTCGCCGAGCTTCTGACCTTTGTTCCTGGCGCGACCCCCGGCACAGGCGAAAGCAACCGCGACCAGATGACGCTCCGCGGCAACAACAGCACGGCCGACTTCTTCATCGACGGAGTTCGCGACGACGCACAATATTTCCGGGACTTCTACAACGTCGATCGCGTCGAGGTCCTCAAGGGACCAAATGCGATGATCTTCGGTCGCGGCGGCGGCGGCGGGGTCGTCAACCGCGTGCTCAAGCGCTCGAGCCTCAATCCATATCGCAGCGTCACCGGCTCGGGCGACGGCTTCGGCGGCTTTCGTTTACTTGCCGACGTGGATCAGCCGATCGCGACCGGCGCCGGGCTTCGCTTGAACGGCGTCTATGAAGACGGTGACAGCTTCCGCCGCCACGTCGACCTGAAGCGCTACGGCTTCAACCCCACCGCTGGTATCCAAGTCGGTGCAAACACCCGGTTCGACCTCTCGTACGAATATTTCCACGATCGCCGCACTGCCGACCGAGGGGTTCCGGCGGATGGAGACAGGCCGCTCGAAGGTTTCGACCGCACATTCTTCGGCAACCCCGACGAAAGCTTTGCCAAAGCCGACGTGAACGTTGCGACCTTTGCGGTCGAACACCAGTTCGGCGAAGGCCTAAAGCTCCGCAATCACACGCAGTTCGCGGACTACGACAAATTCTACCAGAACATCTACGGATCGAACCTCGACGAGGCGAGCCGGGTCGTGATTCTCGACGCCTACAACAACCAGAACGACCGCCGGAACCTGTTCAGCCAGACGGACCTCGTCTGGGACAATCATCTTGCAGGGATCGACCAGACCTTGCTGTTCGGCTTCGAGCTGGGCCGGCAGAAGTCGCGCAACCACCGGCTGACGGGATTTTTCGCGCCGGGAACGAACCACGTGCCGCTCAGCGAACCGACGGTCGACACCGACGTCACCTTCCTTCCGGCGGCGAGCGATGCCAACAATCGCACACATGCGACCGTGGCGGCGGTCTATGTTCAGGACCAGATCCGTCCGGCTGAATGGCTCGAGATTGTTGCCGGACTACGGTTCGACAGTTTCGATCTCGACGTCGACGACCTGCGCCCCGTGGGCGGCGGAGAGTTCAGCCGAAAGGACCGTTTGTGGTCGCCACGGCTCGGCATCGTGCTCAAGCCGCGCGACAACCTGTCCGTCTACGGCAGCTTGAGCCGGTCCTACCTTCCGCAGTCCGGAGACCAGTTCGGCAGCCTGACAGTTGCGACCGAAGCGCTGAAGCCCGAGCGGTTCGACAATTACGAAATCGGTGCGAAGTGGGAACCGCTGCACGGCCTTCTAGCGACGGCCGCGTTATACCGGCTCGATCGGACCAACACGCGCGCGGTCGATCCGATTACGAACCTGACGGTCCTGACCGGCGCGCAGCGCAGCAAGGGTGTGGAGCTGGGCCTGGAGCGCAGCATCACCAGCAACTGGCAGGTATCGGCGGGCTATGCGTGGCAAAAGGCGAAGATCACTGAGACCACGGCCGCGGCCCCCGCCGGACGCGAAGTCCCGCTCGTCCCGCGTCATAGCTTCGCTGTCTGGAACCGCTATGATGCGACCGACCGGATCGGTATTGGGCTGGGCGTGATTGCCCGTTCCAAGTCATTTGCTTCGATCAGCAACCAGGTCACGCTTCCAGGCTATACGCGTGTCGACGGAGCGCTCTTCTACAAGTTGCCCAACGGCATGGAGGCGCAGGTGAATGTCGAGAATCTGCTCGGCGCCGACTATTTCCCGACCGCCCACAACGACAACAACATCGCTCCCGGCGCGCCGCGCTCGATCAAGGCGACCGTCGGCTATCGCTTCTAGGCTGCGAGTTCCTCCGCTCGCGCCCTGATGCGTTTAAGGTCGCGCACGAACAGCGCGCGCTCCTCCCGCCTCCGATCCTCCTCTGGAATCCGCAGCAGGAAGCTCGGGTGGACCGTGATCCAGCACTCGCTGCCGTCCTGCAGCTGGAGCGGGGAGCCGCGGTTCTTGCCGATCGCCATCGCCTTGCCGAAAAGGCTTTGCGCCGCCGTCGCGCCGAGCGCCACGGTGATCGGCGGCTTGATCAGCGCGCGCTCGTTTTCGATCCACCAGCGGCAGGCCTCGATCTCTCCAGCATTGGGTTTGCTATGGATGCGCTTCTTGCCGCGCTGCACGAATTTGAAATGCTTTACGGCGTTCGTGACATAGACGGCGGAGCGGTCGATTCCGGCCTTCTCCAGCGCGGCGTCGAAGAGCTGGCCCGCGGGCCCTACGAAGGGCCGCCCAGCAATATCTTCCTGGTCACCCGGCTGCTCACCTACGAATGCGATCGATGCATCGAGGGGCCCTTCCCCAAACACCGTCTGGGTCGCGCATTCGTGGAGATGGCAACGCGTGCACCCGCGCGCCTCGCGGAACAGAGCTTCCCACGACGCGCGAACATTGCTGCGCGGCTGCAGCGCACGCTCGGCCTCAATCGCATCTTCGAGACCCTGCTTGGCGACTGAGCGGTCGATCATCTCCAGCTCCCGATTTCTCGCGCTCGCGATCAAGGGCTCAACGAGCGAGGTCTCCGGCATGTTGCGCCAATACTTCTTCGGCATCTCCTTCAGCATCGCGCCGACCTTCAGTCGCGCCGGATTGAAGATTGACGCGTAATAGGTGCGCCACATCTCCTCGAGCGGATCGCCCGCCGGCGCGTCAGCGCGCGTTGCGCCCGGGCCTTCAGCGAGCGTCTCGCCGTCCCAATGGATCGAAAGCTCCGGGGTCAGGATCGACCAGCGCATGTTGGTGAACCGGTTGACGAAGAAGCTCGCCGCCCTGCGAACGATGTGATGCTCAGGCTCGAAGAAGGCGACGAACCGCCCATCGAATTCGCGAAATCGGACGAAGGCGTGCATCTTGTGGATGTCGCGGCGCACCGCTTTGGCGAAATCGGCAAGGCGGCGAACCAAAGGATCGGCCTCGTCGTCGAGCGCGCGGCGGTGCGACTTCAACCGCAGCAGCATCGCGTAGAGCAAAGCGAAGCGCTCGCGGTCGGAATAACAGATCACGTTGCGCGCAAGGTTCACGAATTCGCGCGGGACCGGGAAGCTTGGCGCGGCGCGCTGCTGAACGGCGGAACCAAACAAATCTGCGTCGCCGCCCTCGACCTGCCACACCACCGCGCTTGCCGGCACGCCGGCTTCCGCAAGGTCGCGCGCCGCATCGCGCCAGCCTTCGAAATCGTCCGGCGCGGAAAGCATGACGCGATGTGCGTCGATCATGGGACCTTCGCGCAGCACCTCAGGCCGTGAAGAGCTCCAGCTGCTGCTGCCTGGGTGCGACGAGCATGCGGAGGTCGGTGCGATCGGTGAGAAAAGTCGGACGCCAGTCCAGGGTAGTGATGAAGGGCCGGACTTTAGCGATCGACAATGTGAGACGCGCGACGTCATCCAGCCGGAGCTTCCGCCAACGGCGGGATGACATAATGCGGTCCACCGCCTTTGTGCCCAAACCCGGGATACGCAGCAGCATCTCCTTGGGCGCGCGGTTCACGTCGACGGGGAAGCCGTCTCGAAATTTCAGCGCCCATGCGAGTTTCGGATCGATATCGAGCGGCAGCATTCCTTGCGCGTCAGTCGCGCTCCGAACCTCAGCGGACGTGAAACCGTAGAAGCGCATCAACCAGTCGGACTGATAAAGCCGATGCTCACGCATCAGTGGCGGACGTTTCAGCGGGAGGACCGCGCTCGCGTCGGGGATGGGCGAGAACGCCGAATAATAAACGCGTCTCAAGCCGAAGCGGTCGTAAAGACTGCTCGAGCGCCGAACGATGTCGGCGTCGCTGGCGGCGTCGGCGCCCACGATCATCTGCGTCGATTGGCCGGCGGGGGCGAATTTGGGCGCTGACTTGAAGCGCTTCGCCGCGTCGTCGGCGTCGGCAATCGACGCCTTCATCTCCCGCATCGCGCCTTCGATTTGGCGCACGTCCTTTTCGGGCGCGAGCCGGGTAAGGCCGCTGGTGGTGGGAAGCTCAACATTGATGGACACGCGATTGGCATGAAGGCCTGCCTGCCGCACCAGCTCCGGATCGGCATCGGGGATCGTCTTCAAATGAATATAGCCACGGAAGTCGTGGTCCTCGCGAAGGCTGCGCGCGACCTCGACAATCTGCTCCATCGTATAGTTCGACGAGCGTATGATGCCGGAGGAAAGGAACAGGCCTTCGATGTAATTGCGCTTGTAGAATTCAAGCGTGAGACGGACGACCTCTTGGGCTGTGAACCGCGCGCGACGCACGTTGGAGCTCTTGCGGTTGATGCAATAGGCGCAGTCGAAGATGCAACTGTTCGTCAGCAGGATCTTCAGGAGCGAGATGCAGCGGCCGTCAGGCGCGTAAGCATGGCAAATGCCCATGCCCTCGCTGGAGCCGACGCCCTTGCCCCCGCGGCTGTTGCGTTTGGCCGTTCCGGAAGACGCACAGGACGCATCATATTTGGCGGCGTCGGCAAGGATCGCGAGCTTCGCCTGAACATCGAGCTGGGCCATGTGTTCCTATTATGTTCCGGATATTCCGGAGTCCAGCCAAATGGCTGGAATACGGTACAAATCAGGTAAGCTTACGCTCGACCTTCTGCTTGATCTCCTCCGGCGGCGGAGGCTCGTGAATTCGGCGGAACAGCGCCTCGATGATGCTGAACGCGCCGAACAATGCGAGGCCTAGCGCGACTGCCCACAGCACGGGTCCCGAGAAGAAATCGAGGGCCTGCTCCATCCCGCCGGCTTCGTTCGATGTTCCATCGAGAGCCGCCTTGCCGATCAGGTAAGCGATCGTAAGGAAGATCACTCCGCGCGCGGCATATCCGATACGCCCCAGCCATTTGGCGAGCGGAGCCTGAGCGCGGTAATCCAGATTGTAGAGGAAGGTGCACTTGCCGGCCTTCCTGAACTGATTGAGGCCCGCGACCGCCAGCACCGCCGCGGCGATCCCGAGCACGACGGCGCCGCCGGGAAGATCGAGAACCGTGTCCGCCTGCTCCTGCGCGTTCATCGTCCCGGCATGACCGGCGAGGATGATCCGTACGGCCTTGTAGGAAAGGTAGAGGTAGATGAGGCCGATAAACCCCGCCGCCGAGCGCTTGCGAAGCGCCTTGCCGTCGGGACCCGGATTTTCGATGCCGAACGCGGCATCGGCGAGTCTCCAGAGCCCGTAGGCCGCGAGGCCTGCCGCGATGACGATCAGCAGGATGCGTCCCGAGCCGTGGCCGAGATATTCGAGGGCGCCGGTCAGGTCCTCGGTCCGCCCGGTCTGGAGCGCCAGCCAGGCGATCAGGATGTATAATATGCCTCGGCCAAGGAAGCCGACGCGGCACAGCGTGAGGAAGCGGCTCTCGCGCGCGAGCTCGGCGGCGCGATCCAGCGGTGCGCTCGGGTTCACGACAATGCGGCGGCCTGCTCGCGTGGTCCGGTCGTCATGCGCTTGCCGAGCACCATCTTGAAGATCACGAACGCGACGAGGCCGAAGGAGGCGCTTGCGATGTGGATCAGCCAGAAGGTGGTCGTAGGCAGGCTGGAATAGAGGCCGCCAATGTAGCCGACCACGGCGTTCGCCGCGAAGAAGGCGAGATAATAAAGGCCGATGACGGTTGCGGTGATCTGCTTCGGTGCGATCTTCGAGAAGAGCGCGAGGCTGATCGGCAGGATATGCGCGAACCCGATGCTGTTCAGCAGGTGGAACATGATCGGCCAGAACAGGCTGATCTTGCCGCCCGCCGGCTGCGTTAGCGCGGCCATGAACAGGCAGACGCCACCCGCGATGGTGAACACGCTGCCGATGATCATCTTGCTGATCTCGTCAGGCTCGCGCCGCGTCTTGCCCCACCATTTCCAGAAGGCCGCGACAGCGACGAGCATCGAGAAGCTCAGCGTCGCGTCGACGGTGATCAGCCAGCTGCTCGTGTTGTTGAGCAGCGTCAGGTCGAATTGCTGGTCGCCCCAAACGAGATAGGCGTTGAAGATCTCCTGGTTGGTGAGGAGCGCGATCGCCAAAACCGGGATCAGCAGCAAAAGCGAGACGAGGCAGACCCAGTCGTCCTTCGTAAGCTTTTCGCGCACGGCGGACTCGTTCGAGGCTCGCTCCCTGCGCTCCTCGGCCGGCAGGTAGCGCTGGCCCGAAAGATAGATGACCAGGCCGAGCACCATGACGACACCCGCGCAGCCGAACCCATAATGCCAGCCGACCTTCTGGCCGAGCGTGCCGGAGATCAACGGCGCGATGATCACGCTGGCGTTGATGAAGATGTAGAAGATCTGGAACGCCATCGCGCGGCGGAGGTCGTTCGGCCCGTAAAGCCCGCCGACTTGCGTCGCGATATTGCCCTTGAAAGCGCCGACGCCCAGCAGAAGGGCGAGCAGCGCGAACAGGAATGCCGGTTCGATCGCCATCAGGAAGTGGCCGATCGCCATCAGCACACCGCCAACGATCAGGGTGACGTTCCGGCCCAGCCATTTGTCGGCGATGATCCCGCCAAGGATCGGCGTCGCGTAAACCAGCGCCGTGTAGGTGCCGAAAATCGCGGAAGCCAAAGGCTGCCCGGACAGGCCCGGGTAGACATGCGCGTTGAGCCAGTCGAGGCCGACGACCTTCTCCATGCGCCCGGGCACGAGAAGGTAATTGACCATGTAGAGCACCAGAAGTGTCTGCATGGAATAATAAGAGAAGCGCTCGCAGGCCTCAGTGAAACCGAGAAACCCGAGGCCTTTCGGGTGGCCCAGGAATGCGCGGTCGTCATCCCTTCCCTGTTCGAAATCAGGCGTGGCTTCGGCAACTGTCATGACTTGCTCCTAACGCTCGAGCCCGCACCTGGCTGCGGTTCCAAAATACGGCCCATCGTGCGGCCGAACAGCAATGCAAGCACACCGCCGGCCGCGCCGATCCCCGCATGCATGCCCCAGAATTCGGCCGGTGACATCCGTTCGTAGAAGGTGCCGATCGAGCCGATCAGATTGTTGGCGACGAACAGGACCAGGAAGGATGAACCCATCATCGTCGCGTTGATCCTTGCCGGAGCGACGCGCGATACGAGGGACAGCAAGGGCGGCCAGAAATACATGAAGCCGATGCCCTGCACCGCGCAGTAGAGGAATGGCCATATCCACAGCACTTGTCCCGTAGAAAGCAGGATCGCGGCAACCAGAATCAGGTTGGCTCCGCCGCAGATGAACGACCCAATTGCGATCTTGCGCATTTCGGAAGGCTCGCCGGCACCTTGGCCCTGCCAGCTCCACAGCGCGAACAGCAAAGGCAGGCCGATGATGCTGAACAACGGGTCGATAGATTGGTACCAGGGGATCGGAATCTCGAACTTGCCGGCGCTCATGTTCGCATGCCCCTGCAGCCAGACCGGAAGCACGTTGGCCAGCTGGTAATAAGCGATCTGAGGCAGGACGGTGATCGCCATGGCGACCAGGAGCGCCAGCACGACCTTGCGGTCCTTCCCGGTCAGCGGAGGAGCAGTGCCACGCGACTTTCGCTCGACGCGTGCCGGCAGGTAACGATAGCCGCTGAGATAGGTCGCGAGCGCGCCAAGCATGAACAGAGCGGCGGCGCCGAAGCCAACGTGCCAGCCGAATCGCTCACCCAGGTATCCGCACAGCAAAGGGCCTGCGACGGCACCGAAATTGATTCCGGTGCTGAAGATCGCAAAGCCCCGAGACCGCCGCTCCTCGTCATCGGGCGGGTAGACGCTGCCGACTTGGGCGGAGATGTTGCCCTTGAGCAGGCCGGACCCGATGATGAGCAGCAGGAGTGCGAGCAGGAAGCTCCGATCGAACGCCATTGCAAGGTGCCCGCCGCTCATCGACAGCGCCCCGAGCACGACGGCATTTCGCTGGCCGATGCGGTCACCGAGCCAGCCGCCAAGCACCGGAGTGAAATAGACGAATCCCGAATAAAGCCCGAAGATCTGCGACGCGAGCGCCTGGGTCGACATCAGGCCGAACGTGCCTTCGATCATGCCGCGGAAAGTCGCGAAGCCCGCCACATTCTCGACATGGCCGGGAAGCAGCAGCTGGTTCACCATGTAGAGGACGAGCAGGGCGCTCATGCCGTAATAGGAGAAACGCTCCCAGGCTTCGGTGAACGCCAGGAAAGCGAGGCCTTTGGGGTGCCCGAACAGTTCGCGTCTTTCGAGTCCCGGTGCGTCGACCGGGCTGGCGGGAACTGTCGACAGCGGCTGATCTCCCTCAGTCGCCTTGGCTAACAGAGCTTGGCGCGGGGCAACACCGATTTGTTGCGCTTGCGCAACCCCCGGCAGAACGCAACACTGCGCCGGTCGATTTTCCGCCTGAGCCTTGGCGGGTGACATGGGGGATGATCATGCGCCGACTGACCTTCGCGTTTTGCACAGCAGCATCGCTTGCCGTTTCCACGCCGGTCCTCGCGGGGCCGGTCGAGGACTTCCACAAGCTGATGGACGATTATTGGGCGACCCAGCTCAAGGAATCGCCGTTGCTCGCAAGCAGGGCGGGCGTGCACGATTATGACGCGCAGCTGGACGAGGTCGGCGTTGCCGCGCTCGACCGTCAGGCTCGAGAGGCCGCCGATTTCCTCAAACGGCTGAACGCCATTCCGGCGGCCGCCCTGACGCCCGCAGACCAAACCAACGACGCGATCCTGCGCCGCAGCCTCGAAAGTGCGGTCGAGGCCAACCGTTTCGGCCAGCGCATGATCTTCTATTCGTCGAACGGCAGCCTGCATAATTATCTGGTCGACGCGGTAACCTCGGTATCCCTGCGCACGCGCTCCGATTACGAGAACTATCTCACCCGTCTTTCCCTCGTGAAATCGCGCCTCGACGCCTATGGCGCCATGAGCGCTGAAGCGGCGCGCAAAGGCTATGCGCAGCCTTGCGTAACAGTGACTTCGCTCCCGCAGTCGATCAGCGGCGTCGTTGCCGCCGATCCTGCCAAGTCGCGCTTTTACGAGCCATTTGCGGCGGCTCGTCCGGCCGCCATCGAGGCCGGGGACTGGGCCGCAATGCAGGCGCGCGCTCGCGACGTGATCGCGACGCAGATCAACCCCGCCTACACCAACTTGGGAACGGCGTTCGGCCGCGACATTTTGCCGCGATGCCTGAAGGACATCAGCGTTTCGGGGATGCCTCAGGGCAAGGAATATTACGCCTATCTCGTCCGGAACTACACGACCACCGACCTCACGCCGGACCAGATTCACGACCTCGGCCTCAAGGAGGTCGCCCGCATCCGCGCGGAAATGGACGACGTCGCTCACAAGGCGGGATTCGCCACCCGGGAGGCGATGATCGCCGACATGCGAACCAACCCCAAATATTTCGCGAAGACGCCTGAAGAGCTGCTCGCGGCCACCGCGCTGATGGCCAAGACCATCGACGGGAAAATGCCGGGCCTGTTCGGCAAGCTTCCGCGCCTGCCGTACGGGATCAAGCCAATCCCGGCTGAAACGGCGGAAGGGAATACGACGGCTTATTATCAGGACGGCAGCCCGGACGCGGGCCGCGCGGGAACCTACTTCGTGAACACAACGCACCTCGACCAGCGCCCATTGTGGGAGCTCCCGCCGCTTACGGTGCACGAGGCCGTCCCGGGTCACCACAACCAGATTTCGCTGCAGCAGGAGCTCGATCTCCCGGAATGGCGCAAATACGGGACCTTCTTCACCGCGTTCGTCGAGGGTTGGGGCCTCTATTCGGAGCGGCTCGGGATCGAGATGGGTATCTACGACACCCCGCAGAAGAACATGGGCCGGATCGGTTACGAGATGTGGCGCGCGGCCCGGCTCGTCGTCGACACCGGAATGCATTCAAAGGGCTGGAGCAAGGAGCGCGCAGTTGCCTTCATGAAGGACAATACGACGCTGACTGACGCGAATATCGATGCCGAGGTCAACCGCTACATCTCCACGCCGGGACAGGCGCTCGCTTACAAATTAGGCGAACTGAAAATCCGTGAGCTCAGGACACGCGCGGAGCAGGAGCTGGGACCGAAGTTCGACCTTCGGCGCTTCCATGACGCGGTGCTTGGACAGGGTGCGGTTCCGCTGGACACGCTGGAAGCGCAGATCAACGCATGGATCGTCAGCGAGAAGGCGCGAAACTAAGACCTATTGTTCCGGAGCGGTGGTCGCCTGCTGCTCCTGTTTGCGGGTCTGCTTGTTCTGCTCGATTTCCTGCACCAGGCAGCCGCTGGTCCCGCCGGGGCCGACTGCAGTGCAGCTACCAATGCCGGTATTGCCCAAGGTAGCGGCCGTACGCGCCTTGTTCGTCCAGGATTGCTTCTCCTGGAACGTCGCTCCCGGCCGATATTGCTCGGGCAGGCGATACCGCATCGCTTCCGGGAGCCGGCGGCAGATGACGACCGTATCGTCGGTCGCGCGGGGGCACGGGTCGGTGCCATAGACCACGATTTCGCCCACGGTCTGGGTTTGCGCCGTCGCTGGCGCCGGCAGCGCGGCGATGCCCGCGACTGCGGTTGCAGCGGCACTCAGCATCATGGTCAGCTTGCTCATCGTCTTCCTTTCGACGGTTAAGCGGGCAAGCCCGCCGACCGGTTCCCTCAGATTCGCTTCGACAATTCTATCGCTACCCTGCATCCAGCACGGATCGCCGCGGTCAATACAGGATAACCCACGGCGTTGGTTGCGCCAGCCTCGCGCGCGGTCTCGCGATGCTCCAGTTCGTCCTCGCGAAAGGCCTCGATATCTGCGGAAAGCTCGGGATCGTCCTCGCCGAGCTGCTCCAATTGCTGCGAATAATGACGGTCGATTTCGGTCTCGACGGCGTCCGTGCAGGCGAGCGCCGCTTCTTCCGACATTAACGCAGAAACTGCGCCAAGAGCGAAGCCCGCGACATTCCAGATCGGCTGCAGCGCCGTCGGACGTACCCGTCGGCCGCCCATCAACGTGTTGAAACGGTCGAGGTGCTGCTGCTCCTGCGCGGCCATGCGCGCGATCAGCTTGGCTTCTGGACAATTACGCCGGAGCACCGCCAATTGGCCCGCGTAGATCCGTGTCGCGCCATATTCGCCCGCCTGGTTAACCCGTAGCATCGATGCACGGTCGGGCCGTCTGTCGCCGGGCCTCCAGCTCGTCATGCCTGCCGATCCCTCGTCAGCAGGAAGGCGATCAGTGCTGCGCCACCCAGCGATAGGATGGCGTTCCATCCGGCCATGGAAATCCCGAGGAAGCTGAACTGCACCTGGTCGCAACGCACCAGCGGCGCATGGGTGATCTGCTTCAGCAGGTCCGCCGTGCTTCCTCCCGAAGCTAAAGCCGTGCAGGTCGTGATGCCCTCGAAAATCTTGGCTTCGACGCCGGCATGATAGACGCCGATCGCGCCCGATATGGCGATCGCTGCCGCGGCAAGCGACGTCAGCGCGCGTGCCCGCGAGTGATCCGAGGGTGAGGTGAACGCGAGCGCCGCCAACAGGATCGCCGCGGCGTGCGGCCAGCGCTGCCAGTAGCACATCTCGCACGGGTGGAGGCCGCCGAGATATTGCGAGCCGAGCGCGCTGCCGAGCAGCGCTAGCGGCAGCAACAACGCGATCAGCCTGGCGATCGCTGACGGCCGCATGGCTTCGGGGCCGCGAAAGGTGGCGGCGGCCGCGTCAGTCATAGACTATTTCGACTTCTTCGTTCCGGCCGCGGACGCGATGTAGGGTGGCGCCGCCAGCCTTTTCAGCGTCTTCATCGCATAGTCGAGCTGGAAGTCCTTGATGCCCTTCTTCTCGAGCTCGGCAGACGTCATTGCGAAACGCGGATCGGGCGTGTCGTCATTTTCGAGAAGCTTGTCCTCGACCTTCGCCTGCGCAAGCAGGTGACGCCGAAGATCCGCCTCGCGGATGCGCGGGCGATCCTTGTAATCCTCGTCGGAGAGCTGCGGAACGACGATGTCCGGATCGATTCCGCCGGCCTGCACGGAGCGGCCCGACGGCGTGTAATAGCGCGCGGTCGTCAAACGAAGGGCGGCCTGGGGGCCGGTCTGGACGACGGTCTGCACCGAGCCCTTGCCGAAGCTCTTCTCGCCCATGACGATGGCGCGGCGATGATCCTGCAGCGCGCCCGCAACGATCTCTGAAGCTGACGCGGTTCCTGCGTCGACGAGCACGATGACCGGCAGGCCATGGGCCATGTCGCCCGGCCGCGCGTAATAACGTTCGATGTCGTTGCGATCGCGCCCGCGCTGCGAGACGATCTCGCCGCCTTCGAGGAATGCGTCGCTGATCTCGACAGCCTGGTCGAGCAGCCCGCCGGGGTTTGAACGTAGATCGACGATATAGCCGAGCGGCTTTCCGCCCGTCGCCTTGTCGATCGACAGCAGCGCCGATTTCGTCTGGTCCGCGACATTGCCGGAGAAGGTATTGATGTTGATGATTCCGATCCCGTCCTTGATCTCCCATTTGACGGGACGGAGCTCGATCCGCTCGCGAACGAGCGCGACGTCGAACGGCTTGTTGCGGCCGGGCCGGACGATCGTCAGCTTGATGCTGGTGCCTGGCTGGCCGCGCATCTTCTCGACGGCCTCGTCGAGCGTCAGGCCGTAGACGAGCTCGCCATTGATATGCGTGATGAAGTCGCCCGACTTGATGCCTGCGCGCCAGGCCGGCGTGTCCTCGGTTGGAGCGATCACCTTGACCGCTCCATCCTCGGTCGAAACGGTGATGCCGAGGCCTCCGTAATTCCCGTCGGTGGTCGTCCGAAGCGTATCGAAGTCGGAGGCTTCGACATAGCTCGAATGTGGATCGAGCGCGGCCAGCATGCCGTCGATCGCGCCCTTGATGAGCGTATGGTCGTCGACCGGCTCGACATAATTCGCCTTCACCCGCTCATAGACGCTCATGAATTTCTCGAGCTCTTGGTAATTGGTCGTGTCGGCTGCCGCGAACGAGCTTGCCGTAACCGGCACGAGCGCGAGCGCGCCCACAAGGGCCAGTGGCGGAAGCAGTTTACGATTCATCTTCATAGGTCGCGTCCTGATGAGCTCGGGCAAGCGTTTACCCGGCTTTTCCGCCCTTTGACAGGCTCTGAGATGAACCTGCGATGAGAGCTGGCGAGTAGCGGTGTCCATTTTGGGACAATTCGACGCCCAGCGGGCCGATCGTTCGACCAACGTCTTGTCCCAGCGCGACTTTGTCGCCTTTTCGAAGAGATGAGGAGACGTTGAGGAGCAACGTCATCCATCCCTTTCCATGATCGATGATCAGTATCCCATCATGGTCGCGGAACGGTCCCACGAATTGCACCACTCCCGAAGCGGGCGCGGCGACGGGAACGCCGCGGGGCGTATTCATGGTGATGCCTCTCGCGCGGATGCCGGCGGCGCTGACCGATCCCATTCCTTCCACGAGCGGCGCTTCGACAGGCAAGCGATAAGCAAAGGGCAAATGCGGCTTCGCGCCCTCTCCCGCGGCAGGGCGCGGTGGAGCGGAGCCAAGTGCCGCGAGAGATGCAGCGAGGGCATTGGCTGCCGCCCTGCTACCTTGCGACGTCTGAAGCGCCTGGATGTCCTCCCCGGCCGCGAGGGCCACGTCGCCGGCGATCAGTGCTTGGCCTTCCGCGCCGGCTGCGAGCCGTAAAGCACGCTGTTCGAGCTCCGCGAATTGCTGGCGCCTCTCGCCAAGTTGCTCCCGGCTCCTGGCGAGCTCGCCTCGCGCTTCGCGTGCGGCCTGCTCTAGCTGTTCGCCGCGACGGAGTTCCTGCGACAGCGCCGCCGTGCGGGCGCGGATCACCGGCACAGTGCTGTCGAGCAGGATTCGAAGCTTCACCAGTTCGTCTCCGCTCCGCGGGTCCGCCGCCGCGAGCAGGGGCGGTTTGCCGGCCATGAGTGCTAACCCCCCGAGGAGGCTGGAGACCGGCATTTGCTCCTTTGCCAGTCTTCCTTTCCGACTTTCGATGTTCGCGGACAGCAGCCGGAGCCGGGCATCAGCGGCGGTGAGCCTCGCTTCGGCCGCAGCGAGGCCTTCAGCTGCCGAGGCCTGCTTGGCTCGAAGCTGCGCCGCCTCGCCCCGTGCCGATTTCGCGGACGACTCCAGTTGTGCCGCCCGCGCCTCTGCCTGCGCCTGCTCCTTCTCCGCCCGATCGAGAGTCCGATCCAGTGTTTCACCTGGAGGCACGACCGGAGCGCTCGCCGCCAGCGATACGGGGGCGACAATAAGAAGGAGGTATAGGTGCCTCATGCCCTAACCTTCGCGATGATAGGGATGGTTCGCAAGGATCGATGTTGCGCGAAAGAGTTGCTCGGCCAGCATCGCGCGGACCAGCAGATGGGGCCACGTCGCCGAGCCGAACGACAGCAGCAGATCCGCGGAGCGGCGTTCGGCATCGTCGTGACCGTCCGCTGCGCCGATCAGGAAGCGTGCCTCGCGTTTGCCCTCGTCCCGCCATGTCTCGAGCTTGCGAGCGAATTCCAGGGAGGACAGCGTCGATCCTCGCTCATCGAGGACCACGCTGACGCTGTTCGTCGGCAGCGCGGCGACATTTCCGCCTTTTTCGGGCAGCTCGCTCAGCTTCGTGGGCCAAGGGATGCGCTTCAGATAACGGTCCACCAATTCGGCTTCGGCCGACCGGCCGATCTTGCCACGAGCCACGATGTGGAGAAGCATCTACCTTGTTGTGGAGAGCGCCGGCGTGAAGTTCCAGGTCAGCACCGACCGGAACCCGTCGTAGATGGTGCGCGCGGCCTCGGCGATCGCTCGCGGCCGATCATTCCCTCCGCGGGCGAACATGGCCACTGCGACCCGGCGGCCGTCGGGCAGGCTGATGAAGCCGACATCGCTCGTGTAGCCGTTGAGGGTCCCGGTCTTGTGCTCGACGGGCGTGCCGAAGGGCAGCAGGGCCTTGATGCGGTTTTTGCCGGTCTGGCAGCGGGCCATCACATCGAGCAGATAATCACGGCTTTCGGGCTTGATCAGTTCCGCCCGATATATCTTCGTCAGCAGGTAAACCATCGCATGGGGCGTGGCCGAGTCCCGACGGTCCCACAGGTCACGCTTGTCGGCGAGGAGCTGGGCAATCGTGCGGTCGACCCGAAGCCCGGTGACGCCCTGCTCGCGCAACCAATTGTCCAGCACCCTCGGTCCACCTAGGTCCGCGAGCAGCATATCGGTCGCCCGATTGTCGCTGTGGATCATCATGCGCTCGAGCAGCGACCGCGCAGACACGCCACTGATCGTATCGTCCAGCGAACGGCGGCCATGGTCGACCTGCGCGAGGTAAAGCGCGGCTATGGCGACCTTGACTGTGCTCGCCATGGGAAATGCGACGTCCCCGCGGACGCTCACATTCTCGCCGCTCTTCATGTCGAGCGCATAGACGCCGACGTCCGCGGACTTGTTCGAGATGAGCGAGGAAAGCTGCTGCTCAAGCGACTGGAAGTAAGGTGACGAGGCCGCAGAAACGGGCTGCGCGAACAGCGCCAGTAGCGACAGGAAGATAGCAATAAAGCGCATGGCCCTCACCCGCGTGCAGCAGCACTCATGGAATCATCGCCAAATGCCCACATTCGTTCCAAATTGTAAAAATTTCTTACTTCGGGACGGAATATGTGGACGATTACGTCGTCGGCATCGATCAGCACCCAGTCGGCTGCAGGGAGTCCCTCGATCCGCGGCGTTCGGCCAAATCGCTCTTTGATCTTGTCTGCAAGCTTAACCGCCATGGAAGCGACCTGCCGCGTCGAGCGGCCGGACGCGACCACCATATGGTCGGCGATGTTGGACTTGCCGGCGAGAGGAATGGAAACGACCTCCTGTGCCTGGTCGTCGTCGAGCGACTGGAGCACGAGCCGGTGGAGGTCTTCGACGTCGTTTGCAGCTGTTTCAGCGGGACGTTCGGTCAAGTTGTCTCCTGGCGATTGAGGCAGGCCTGGACTGTTTCGGACGCATAACGCTCGAAGTGCCGCGGCGTTGCCAATTGGGGTCGAGCGCGCGGATGGCCGTCGATGAAGTGGGGTCAGGCGGCAGGCGAAGCATCAAGATCGCCGGTGCACTCCACTGCGTCCAACGGCTCGCTTGGCTGGAAGGTCGGACAAACCTTCGCAGCCAGCCCATCGCGCGCGCCGCGTGGGCAGCTGAATCATAACCGGGCCGCCGAATCACCGCAATCGGCACTTTTCGAGCTAAGTTCCTCCAATCACGCCATTTGTGAAAATTTGGCAGAGTGTCGCTTCCAAGCAACCAAATGAACTGATAGTGCGGATAGCGCTTCTGCAGTTTTCCAATCGTATCAATCGTATAGCGTGTGGCCTCACGCTGCTCGAAGTCGCTGACGCGAATGCGACCGCTGGCCAGGCGCTTGGCAGAGGCGAAGCGCGCTTCGAACGGCGCCATGTCCTTCACCCCTTTCTTCAGCGGGTTTCCGGGCGATACCAGCCACCAGACCTCGTCCAGCCCAAGCACGCGCATGGCATGCTCGCTGATGCGCAGGTGGCCGCGGTGGGCCGGATTGAACGAACCGCCGAGGAGGCCGATGCGCGCCATCCTCCGCAGCTAGCATGGCGGGCTGGTCGCTCCTAATATGATGCCCGGGGGTATTAAATGGGCGATCTCGAAGCTGTCGGCGACGCTGTGACCGGGGCAATGCTGGCTCGAGCCGTGGAGCCGGAAGCCGGCGACACCGGCCATACCCATGAGGGCGCCTGCCTCAACTGCGGAACCAGGCTCGTCGGCCCATTCTGCGCGGTTTGCGGCCAGAAATCGCACGTTCACCGCTCGCTCAAGGGTTTCTTCCAGGACTTCGTTGCGGGCCTCTTCAATTTCGAGGGCAAGTTCTGGCGGACGCTGCCGATGCTCGCCTGGATGCCGGGCGAACTGACCCGGCGGTACATCGCCGGCGAACGCGCCCGCTTCATCTCGCCCATCGCGCTTTACCTGTTCACCGTGTTCCTGACGTTTGCCGTGCTCAATCTGACCGGCGCGCTCGGTGGAGAAAAGCCCAGCGTCGTCGGGTCGAGCCTCGATGTGGCGGCCAAGGAGCAGAAGGCCGATATCGCAAAGCTTGAGAAGTTTCGGGCGCAACAAGCGAAAGCCGGCAAGCCCGTCGCCAACCTCGACCGCAAGATCGCTTCCGACAAACATGACCTCGCGCAGCTCGAAAAGGTCCGCCGCGGAGACATCGCGATCGAAGGCGACATGCAGCGCGATTCACCGCAGTGGCTCCGCAACGCGGTGAGAAAGGCCCAAAAGAACCCCGAGCTTGTCGTCACCAACATGCAGGACGCGGCGTCCAAGTTCAGCTGGCTGCTGATCCCGTTGTCGGTCCCGTTCCTCTGGCTGCTGTTCCCCTTCCGCCGTCGTCACAACCTCTACGACCACGCGGTCTTCGTAACCTACTCGCTCTCCTTCATGATGATGCTGGTCATCGCTGCGGGACTGCTGGTGGCGGCTGGAGCGAGCTCGATCGCCGGTTTCCTCTTCTTCGTCCCGCCCTTCCACATGTATCGCCAGCTGAAAGGTGCGTATGAGCTCAGTCGCTTCGGGACGTGGTGGCGGACGATCCTGCTGACGACATTCGCGTTCATCGCCGGAGGGCTATTCTTCCTGGTCGTCGCCGCCGTGGGCATGTCCTAACTCAGCCCCGGCAGGGATATTTCTTCGCTGCAAAGCCGCCGAACGCCTGGTCGAAACTTTCGCCGCGGCGCTGCGGCGGGAGCGAGCGCAAATAGGCCAGCAGCTCGTCCGGACTGACCGAAGCCCTGCCCTTCGGAAGGCAAGTGTCGGTCGGACGGCCGGCGGCACGGTCGGCCTCGACCCTAACCCGCGTCTTCCTCGCGGCTTCGCCGACAATCTTCATCAGGGTCTTGGCCTCGGAAGAGAAGAGCAAGGTGACCTTGCTTTTCTGCATCAGCGGCTCGGCGCGGGCCAGGAATTCCCCCGCGGTGATCGGGGCTGTTGCGCCCGCCACTGAAGACGCGGCAGTCACGAGTACAGCCAGTAAGACGCGCATGAGCCCTCCCCGTTTGTAAGGAGGGATTCAGCGCGGCCGCGTGAACGGCTGTTGAACCGGCGCTAGGCTCCCGCGGAAGCGGGACCGCCAATGCCGGCTTTCGGCCGCTTGGCCTTCGGAATCGACGAGCCCGCAGCCGGGATCGACGGTCCGCTTACGCCACCGCGGTCGATCGAGCCGCCCGCGAGGACCGTCTTGATCTCGTCGCCGCTCAACGTCTCATATTCGAGCAACGCCTGGGCGAGCGTCTCCAGCTCGTTGGCATGCTCGGTAAGCACGTGCTTGGCGCGGTCGTAGCCCTGCTCGACGATGCGGCGGATCTCCTTGTCGATCGCCTGCGCGGTCTCGTTGGACATGTTCTTCTGGCGATTGACCGAATAGCCGAGGAACACTTCCTCATCCTGCTCCGCATATTGCAGCGGCCCAAGCTCATCCGACATGCCCCAACGCGTGACCATGTCGCGGGCAAGGCCGGTGGCATAGCTGATGTCGGAAGACGCGCCGGAACTCACCTTGTCGTAACCGAAGATGATCTCCTCGGCGACGCGCCCGCCCATGGAGACGGCAAGGTTCGCGTACATCTTGTCGCGATGGTAGCTGTAATTGTCCCGCTCCGGCAGGCGCATGACGAGGCCGAGAGCGCGGCCGCGCGGGATGATCGTCGCCTTGTGGATCGGGTCTGACGCCGGCTCGTGCAGCGCGACGACGGCATGGCCCGCCTCGTGGTAGGCGGTCATGCGTTTCTCGTCCTCGGTCATGACCATGGACTTGCGCTCGGTGCCCATCAGCACCTTGTCCTTGGCGTCCTCGAACTCCTGCATCGCGACCAGCCGCTTGCCCCGGCGCGCGGCGAGCAAGGCCGCCTCGTTGACGAGGTTGGCGAGGTCGGCCCCGGAGAAGCCGGGCGTTCCCCGGGCAATCACACGGGGATCGACGTCGGGCGCCAGCGGCACCTTCTTCATGTGGACGCCCAGGATCTGCTCGCGGCCTTCAATGTCCGGACGCGGCACCACGACCTGGCGGTCGAAGCGGCCGGGCCGAAGAAGCGCAGGATCGAGAACGTCGGGCCGGTTGGTCGCGGCGATGATGATGATGCCTTCATTGGCTTCGAAACCGTCCATCTCGACCAGCAGCTGGTTGAGCGTCTGCTCGCGCTCGTCGTTGCCGTTGCCGAGGCCCGCGCCGCGATGGCGGCCGACGGCGTCGATCTCGTCGATGAAAACGATGCAGGGCGCCGACTTCTTGGCCTGGTCGAACATGTCGCGGACGCGGCTGGCGCCGACGCCGACGAACATCTCGACGAAGTCCGAGCCGGAGATGGTGAAGAATGGCACGCCCGCCTCGCCCGCGATCGCGCGTGCGAGCAAGGTCTTGCCGGTGCCCGGAGGACCGACCAGCAACGCGCCCTTGGGGATCTTGCCGCCCAGCCGCGCGAACTTGCCCGGATCCTTCAGATATTCGACGATCTCCTGAAGCTCCTCACGAGCCTCGTCGATGCCGGCGACGTCGGAAAAGGTGACGCGGCCGTGCTTCTCGGTGAGCATCCGCGCGCGGCTCTTGCCGAAGCCCATCGCCCCGGAGCCGGCATTCTTCTGCATCTGGCGCATCACGAAGAAGCTGATGCCGAGAATGAGCAGGAAGGGCAGCGAGTTGTAGAGCATGTAAAGCCAGATGCTCGACTGCTCCTCGGCCTTCACCTGCACCGCAACGCCCTTGCCGATCAGCCGATCGGAGACGTTTGCGTCCGCGGGCGCTGTCGTCCGGAATTCCTCGCCGCTCTCGAGCTTGCCGGTGATCGTGGCGTTGCCGCTAGAGCCCGTCGCCATGGTGACGGTGCGAACATTGCCTTCGTCGACCTGCTTCACGAACTCCGAATAAGCGATCGCCTGGCCCGTGGCCGAGCGGGAGCCGCCGTCGATCATCTGAACGAACAAGACCAATGCGAAGAGGATGCCGACCCATATCAGCAGGCTCTTGGTCCAGGGGTTTCCGGGCTTCTTGTTCTTCTCGTCCATCGCTCTCTCAAAAGCGCAAAAGGCGCGTGCCCCTTAAAATAGGCGCATCCCCTTCAATAACAATGCGCCCTTAGGGAGTGGTGAACGCACCGTGCCGGCAGTCCGTCGAAAATCACGAAGTTGCCGGTGCCCCGCGCGGATCGGATCCGGCCGCAAGGTCGTAGCGAGCCGAGCGAAGTTGACTCTTTTGTGACCTTCGCGTCGCGCGGTCGCGCCAGCAGTTTTTCGGCTGAAAGTGGAAGAAACGGGGGTCCTTCCACTTCGTGCCGTTCCGGGGTCGGCAAGTGCTTAGTAGACGAACGGGAGCCATGATCGACCGGTGGCATGAAACGGCAGCTGTAGGACAGACGATTCTGAACGCCTGCCATGCGTGCGGAAATTCTGACGAAATCCGTAGCTGGCATTTCTCGATAATCGCCCGCAAATGAAAGGCATGCATGGACTTGCTCTGAGCGCCTTCGACGCCGCCGCTATCCTTGTCGTTCTGACCGCTGTCCTGGCATGTCTCAATCATCGACTTATTGGCTTGCCCTCCTCTGTAGCGATGACAGTCATGGGTGCGGTGGCATCTCTGATGGTCATCGCCATCGATTACCTGCTTCCAGCGAGCGACTTGTCTGCAATGGTAGGCACGTTCCTCGCTGGAATCGACTTTGAGACGACACTCATGGACGGCATGCTCTCATTCCTGCTTTTTGCCGGGGCCTTGCATGTCGATTGGGGTGACATGCAGCGCGGCCGATGGCCCATCCTCGTATTGAGCACGATCGGCGTTCTTCTTTCGACGCTGATCGTCGGCGGAGGATTCTTTTTCCTCACCTGGGCAATCGGAGTTCCCTTGCCGCCATCCTGGTGCTTCGTGTTCGGAGCCTTGATCAGCCCGACCGACCCGGTTGCTGTCATGGGCGTGCTCAAACGCGCAGCCTGCCCACCGACTTTGCAAGCGACGGTCGCGGGCGAGAGCCTTTTCAACGACGGAGTGGGAGTTGTCGTAGTTGCTATCTTATTGGCGGCAGCCACCGGCTCCGAGCCTTTCACGGCGATGTCCGCAATGCAGTCATTTGCGCTGGAAGCAGGAGGCGGAGTGCTTTTGGGACTGGCTGTAGGCTCGATTGGCTTCTGGGCGATGCGTAGCATCGACGAGTACAACGTTGAATTGATGATCACTCTCGCGATGGTCATGGGAGGATATTCCCTGGGACGTTGGCTCCACGTTAGCGGACCGGTTGCAATGGCGGTGGCGGGCCTATTGATTGGCAATGCAGGGGTTGCGTTCGCGATGAGCGAAGAAACACGAGACCACGTGCTTAAGTTTTGGGCACTAGTCGACGAACTCTTGAATGCGATCCTGTTTTTGCTGATCGGGCTGGAACTGATTGCTATTGCTCCGGATGGTCGGCTTGTCTTGATTGGCGCGATTGCCGTTCCCTTGGTGCTATTGGCCCGCGCTCTGTCAGTTGCCGCACCACTGGCTGCGCTCAAGTGGATTGCGCTGACGGAAGGTTTGTCTTTGCCGGTACTACTCTGGGGCGGCATGCGAGGCGGAATATCGGTTGCCCTCGCACTGTCCCTACCAGATGGCCCAGGACGGTCCATCATTCTCGCAGCAACCTATGTCGTCGTGCTATTTTCCGTAATCGTCCAAGGCATCACTATAGGACCATTTTTCAGGCGGTTCGGGCCTTGCGAGGGGAGTTGAAACGGACCAGTTATGAGGAGGGCTGCCGGTTCTTCCGCAACACGGCAAGCAAGATCAGGCCGAATGCTGCCAGCCGGAGGACAAATATCGACCCACGCTCCTCAGTGGGTATATTGGCAAGAGCCAGGAGAGCCTGCCCAACACCCAGAAGTCCGAAGGCCAGCGCGAACGCCACGAACAACTGGTCATGAGTTCGCCGCCAAGCGCGCACGAAGAGCAACGAGCCGACGAAGAACCCAAACACTACTGCGCCCGAGAGGAAGCTATAAGCTGTCACTTCCATCCTCTTCACCTTCCCAAATGAAGCCCCAAATCAATGATGAAACTGCCGCTAAGGACAGGGCTAGTCGCACTAGGCTAAGATCAACGTCCGGCCAGACCATGAGGTCTAACACCAGCACGAGGTTGTTCCCTGCCAGGAAAATGAAACAAATACTGCTCCACAGTAGCAGGCGCATGCCGGTGCGTTGGAAGCTTCGGCCCAATAACCACGCACAGGCGGCGCTGGTCAGTAGGCAAAGCAAATAAACTGCGGCGGGAAAGGCTTCAGTCATTCGATCCACTCCGAAGCTTGAATGCCTCCGCAAATGCTGCTGCGCCGCTTGTGCGCGCTCTTACGATTGCACGACACACCGTATTAGGCCGACGGCGATAGAGATCCTCAGCGCGATCAACGCTTGCTTCAGCGCCTCGGTTTGCTGGCACATAGACGGCTTCGTCGCCTTCCATGGAGACGAGCCCGACGGCGACGAGGGCCTCAAGTGCCTTCGACACCACAGCTTCGCTACCTCGCAGCCTAGCGATCAGATCTTGCCGGGCGCAGCTACCATCGCGGCGCTTGAGCATCAGCAGTAGCTCTAGCGCCCAAACCGACGGGAAGCTGGCCGTGATGAAACGAAGGGTTTCTTCGTCGGAGCTACTCACGCGCTCCGTACCGCCCGCACAGACTGCATAGCGGGTTCCCTAAAATCCCGATCCTCCAATGGCAACCATTGCTCCATCTCGCGCCTTCTCAACGGCCCCAATAGGTCGAAAGCGGACGCACAGTTTAATTGCCTGCAATGGGATCGGAAGCACACGCAGTTCCGGCCAGTGGAACGCCTCAGTGATTTACCCGACTGACATTGCGGCCGGCCCGGAACAGCCATCAGCAATGAAGCAAATGTCGATCGCGCCCATTGCCGCGGCGCTCCTCCTTTCCGGCAGCGCAGCAGCCGAGCAGGTCGCGCTGAACGGCCGTCCCATCCTAAAGGTCGCCACAAAGCTGAAGCCCGGGCAATATGTCTGGGAGCCGGGGCGAGCGCTGAGCGGCCCGGCCCTCGTCGTCGTCAATCTCCATACGCAGCGGCTGCTGTTCTTCCGCAACGGGGTACCTATTGCCGCGTCGACCGTGTCGTCGGGGAAGACGGGACATGAAACGCCGACGGGCGTGTTCACCATCCTGCAGAAGAACGAGAACCATTTTTCCAAGACCTACAACAATGCGCCGATGCCCAACATGCAGCGCCTCACCTGGAAGGGCGTCGCGCTGCACGCCGGGAACCTCCCTGGCTATCCCGCCTCGCATGGATGCGTCCGACTGCCCCTCGCCTTTTCCAAGCTATTGTTCGGCGAGACGGCGGTCGGGATGACCGTGGTCATAACGAGCCATCCCGACTTCCCCCACGAAGCTTCGCCGCCGGACCTGGAAGTTGAGGCGGCGCGCAGCCGAGCGTCCCTCGCAAACGCAAAATACGAATGGCATCCGGAGCGCGGGCCGGACTTGAACGGGGACGCGATCGTTTCGGTCGTCGTCAGCAAGGCGGACCATCAGGCGGTCGTGATGAAAGGCGGCGCGAAGATCGGATCGGCGCCCGTCTACGTCCGCGGCAACGTGGTCGGAGCAGAAGCCTATGTCCTGGAATCGTGGGACCACAGCGGGCAGCATTGGGTGAAGCTGCACTTTTCCGAGACTGGGAAAGGGACGGTTACGAAGCCGAATGAGGCGGAGCATTTCGATGCCCCCACGCAGTTCCGCCATGACCTTCATACTGTGTTGCGGCCCGGGAGCATCGTCGTCGTCACGCCAGCGAGCCTGCGATCGGGCTTACCCGGCACGCGGGAAACCGTCTTCGAGGGTTGAGCCTAAAAGATCGCGAGGACCAAGGCCGAGGCTAGACTTCGCTGAGATAGGCCCGCAACCACTTTCGCTGCTCTTCGCCGAACCGCCAGTCGAGGCGGCGCTGAAGGAAGCCAGCGAGGTAATTCATCACCTGCTCGCGAGGGAAACCGGGCGGCGTCCCGTAATCCGCCAGCCGCGCGTAGATGCGCTGGGAAAGGAACTCGATGACGTCCCAGTTGGCGGCGGGTTCCTCCTCCGCGGCCAGGATGGCGGACAATTCGGTTCTCAGCTCATCGACGGTCATGTTCGTTAGCCGCAGACTAACGACGCGCGTTGTGCCCGCTTCACCGATTGCGACGGCACCTGCGCCGATTGCGACAGCGAAACGCGACCTGGCAGGCAGCGGCCGCAAAGCCCCTAACCCACTTTAATTCCATTGTTTTTCCGAATCGCGTATAATTGCCCGGGGACTCGCTCTTCCCATCCCAGCAGGCGAGCCCTCATGCCCTATGCGGCTCGGCGCGATACCCCTCCGCCGGGCCGCATCCCTTATGAGACCTTCGATCTAGAACAGCAGGCTGTAGCCTCCGACCAAAGTAATGAAGGTGGCGGAGGTGGTCGCGATCATCATGCCCGCAACACGCGGCAGCAGTTCCGAGCCAGGACGACGGCTTTCGCGTGCAGCGTCGCGATTCTCGGGAAGGCACTCAGTGCGGACCAGCAGCGTGGCGTCGACGATTGCGGCGTCAGCCATTGACCGGGGCCTGGAGGGTGCTGGCCTGGGCCGGACCGACGGCAGCGCCGACCGCCAGCGTGCTCATGGCGAAGGCGGCGACGAGGGCAACGAGCGTGCGCTTGGACGAGGACTGAACCGACATTTGAATTCTCCCATTTTTGTTGTCCCGCATCACTTGCGGGCCATGATGGAAGCTATTCAAAGGCCGTGCCAATGGCGGAAAAGCTTGCTTTTCCGATGAATTGCCGGGCGACACCGAAGCGTTTCAGCCGAGAGTTGGGAGATATTCCCAACCCGTTCCCGCGGTTCACGCCGCGCAAAGCGCGCCCCGGAACTCCGCGTCCTCCAGCATCCTGCCTGCGCCCAACGCGACGGAGAGAAGAGGGGTTTCGGTCACGCGAACCTGGAGCCCGGTCTCGTCCGCAAGCACTTTGTCGATGTTGCGCAGAAGCGAGCCGCCGCCGGTCATCGTTATGCCCTGGTCGATGACGTCGGACGCAATTTCCGGAGATGCGTGCTCAAGGGCGCTCATGACAGTCTCGACGATATGGTCGATAGGCTCGCGAAGGGCCTCCGCGATCTCCTGCTGACTGATGCTGATCTCTTGCGGACATCCGCTTGATACGGCGCGCCCGCGTACCGGACCCACGATGTGGGCGCTTTCAGGCGTGGCAGCAGCAGATCCGATCTGCTGCTTGATGCGTTCCGCCGCGCCGTCGCCGATCACCAGATTGTGCCTGCGGCGGACATAAGAGGCGATCGCCTCGTCCATCTTGTCGCCGCCGATGCGCACCGACGTGCCGTAGGTCAGCGTCTTCAGCGAAGTGATACCCACTTCCGTCGTCCCGCCGCCAATGTCGACCACCATAGCACCGATCGGTTCGGCGACGGGCAGGCCAGCTCCGATGGCCGCCGCGAGAGGCTCATCGACGAGCCATACCTCCCGCCCGCCGGCATTGAGCGCGGCCGCCCGGATCGCCCTGCGCTCGACGGACGTCGCCGCGGACGGCACGCATATGACGATCTCCGGCCCGCGCGACACCCTGGAATGCACGCCGTCGGCCTTCGCGATGAAATGCTGGATCATGGCCTCGGCGATTTCGAGGTCGTTGATCACGCCGCCAGTCAGCGGCCGGTACGTCCGGATATTGTCCGACGTCTTGCCGGTCAGGATCTTGGCGTCGCGACCCACCGCGAACACGCGGCGAACGCCGTCGACGGCCTCGATTGCAACGACGGACGGTTCGTCAACGACGATGCCCTGCCCAGGGACATATACGAGTGTGTTGGCCGTCCCCAAGTCAATTGCGAGGCCGGATGCGCCTGACGAGCCGAAGAAGTTGAAGTCCATGGCGGCTGCTGTCCCGAGGAGCGCATTGGTGGCTCAGCGAGGTGCCTGTTGGCATCGGGAAATCTGCTGAGGATTCAATAGGGTATCTGCTCGCCCCATCGACTTGACCGAATTGCGCAACCCAAAGGCAATTCGATGCGTTAGCGCGACGAACAGAGGGATTAGTATATGCGTACTAAATATTGCGTCGCGCTTTGCGCAATCGCGTTGCTTTCCGCCTGCAAGACAGCATCGAGTGCTGCGGATGGCGTGAAAAGCGCCGGTTCAGCAGTCGCGGATGGGGTCGGCAGCGTCACCACATCGCTGGTTAACGTAAATCTTTCGAACGTTCTGAACGATCTCGCGCTCGACCTTAAGATCGACAAGGCGAACATCCCGATCAACGCCCAAATCCCGATCACGGTCGCTGCAAATGTGTGCGGCGTATCGATCAACATCTTGTCGATCGGCGCAGGCGGCGGATCCAGCCAGGGCTGCACCGCCAACAGCATCTCGCCGGAACTGAAGCAGTATATCCAGCAGCAGCTAGCCGCGAACGGCAATGTCGGCGGGGGTGCGCAAACCAATACGGGCACGACCACGCAGCAGCCGCAACCCCTGGTTTCGCCCACGCCGCAGCCGGGGACCGAGGCGCCCGGCACCACAACTCCACAGCAGTAAAGTTCAACGGGAGGATCGGAATGTCAGCAACTTCCTGGAAGTTGGCTATCGCGGCGGCAACCGCCGCATCGCTCGCCATCGGCGGATGCAAATCGCAGTCCGCGGCCCCGGTCTCGGCCGGAGACACTGCCGCCGGCTCGCCGACCGGAACGAGTGGCGGTTCCGGAACGGGCGGGACCAGCGTCCCGACTTTGGTCAGCGTGAACCTCCAGAATGTTCTCAACAACCTGTCGGTCGAGCTGAATGTGAATCGCGACAATATTCCCGTCACCGCTCAGGTGCCGATCGACGTCGCCGCCAGCGTGTGCGGCGTATCGGTGAGCGCGCTGGCGGCGTCCGTAGCCAACGGCCACGCAAGTTGCACCGCGACAACGACGTCTTCACAGCTCTCTCAAGCCGTTCAGCAGCAGATTGCGTCGGGGGGATCTGTCACCGGCGGCGACCAGAACATGGGATCGCCGACGACGAACCAGATGTAGCGAACACGGGCCGAGGATTCGCAAAACAGCGGTTTTCCTATAACCGTCCCGGCAGGGGGCGGCTTGAAGGATCCCATTGCCATCGTTGGCGCCGGCATTGCCGGTGCCTATCTCGCCTACCGGCTTGCACGCGACGGGCACGCGGTCCTGGTCGTCGACGATGCGCGGCCCGGACGCGCGACGGGCTGGAACCCGGGCGGCATCAACCCGCTGCACGGGCCCGGATTTCCCGGAGCGATGGAGGGCTTCTACCGCGACGCCTTCCGCTTGCATGCCGAGCATCACGAATATGTCCAAGCGCGTTCGGGTACCGACTTCGGCTGGCGCGTGGTGGACCGTCTTTTCCTCGCGAAGGACGAGCAGGAGGCGGTCCAGCTAAGGAGTCTCGCCGACAAGTATAACGAGCTGGAAGGCTTCTCCGCGCAATGGATGGACCCGGCCGAAATAGGCCGATGGGACGCGCGTGTGGGCGAATCCTGGGTTGGCGGACTGATGACGAGGGGCAACGTACGCGTGGATGCCGAGCGGTACAGGCAGGCGTTGCTCGCCGTCGCCGGGTCGATGGGCGCGGAGATCATAAGCGGCACGCTGAAGGCGGTGGCGACGCGAGACAGGGCGATCGAGAGTATCGACTGGGGACACGGCGCGGTCGCGATCCGTCATCTCTGCATGGCTACCGGCTCCAGGTCTGACGACCCGATCGCGGGCTGGTCACCCGGCAAGATCGTCCCGGTGACACCGGCGATCGGCGATCTCCTGCTGGTCAGATCAAGCGATGCACCGCCGTTGGCCGATGTCAGCAACGGGCTGACGGCCATCTATCAGCATGACGGCGATCATTTCTGGATCGGTGGAACCGTTCGCGCCGACGGTCCGCTCGGCGAAACGAGCGAGACGATCGAGCGCGCACTACTGGCCGGGGCGCATTCGCTCATGCCGGGGTGGAAAGCGCCTGAAGTGGTCGCTCGTTCTTCGGCCGCAAGGCCCGCCACAGCCGATGGATTGCCCGCAGTCGGGCAGACGCCTAATTACGCAAACGGCTGGATCATCAATGGCCTGGGGGGCAAGGGCATCTTGTTATCGGCGTGGACCGCGGAAATCGTCGCGAGAATGATCGGCGCCGAGGCGGCGCTCAACGAATTCGCGACAGTGTCACCTGATCGGCCGGCCGACCATGGCTGAAAGCTACAGGCTCATCTGCAAGGACTGCGGCTCGGACCAGTCGGCGACCTTCGCGTCCTTCTGCGATTGCGGCGGCCTCATCGAAGCTCGCTACGATCTCGGCTCGGTCAGGCTGCGCGACAGCGACGATCCTCACCAACGCTATTTCGACCTGCTGCCCGTGCGGGACCAGTCCCTCCTCGCGCCGGGCATAAGGACGCGCACCGTTCACGCCCGCAACCTCGGGTTGCGGCTTGGGCTCAACCATCTTTACCTCAAGGACGAAACCGAAAACCGCACCGGCACGACGAAGGACCGGATGGCGGCCGTGGCGCTGCCCTTCCTCTATGAAGGAGGTGTCCGGCATTTCTGCACATCCTCGACCGGCAACAGCTCGACAAGCTACGCGCAGGCGATGGGGCAGATCCCGGAAATGCAGATGGAGCTGTTCACCGCGGAGGACTTCAAGGACCGCGTCCACTATGCCGCGACGCCGCAGGTTCGGCATCATGTGCTCAGGGAAGCGAGCTTCGTCGACGCGGGCGACCATTCCATCACTTATGCGCGGGAGAATGGGCTCGTTGCCGAGCGCGGCTTCTTCAACCTTGGCCGGCGCGAGGGCCTAAAGCTGCCCTGGCTGGAAGCGCTCGAACAGGTCTCCCGGTCGATCGACTGGTACGTGCAAGCGGTATCGAGCGCGATGGGGGTCCACGGAGTTTACAAGGCCGCCAAGGAAGCCGTCACGATCGGCGCGGCCGCCAAGGTGCCGAGCCTGCTCTGCGTGCAGCAGGAAAGCTGCCGGCCCATGGTGCACGCCTGGGAAGAGGGCAGCACAACCATCCAGCCTCATCATATCGTTAAGCGTCCGACCGGGATTGCCGAAGCGATCCTGCGCGGAAACCCGACCAAGGCTTACCCGATCATCCGCGAAATCGTCGTCGAAAGCAGCGGGACCATGAACTCGGTCAACGACGCGGAAATCCGCGAAGCGCAGGCGCTTGTGCTCGAAGATGAGGGGATCAAGATCTGCCCTTCCGCAGCGACCGCCGTCGCCGGGCTGATCAAGCTGGCAAAGAGCAGCGATGCGCTAGCTGACCAGAAGATCCTGGTGAACCTGACTGGAAGTGTCCGCGAGGGCGCCACCCCCGCTCCCATCGATCAATGGTGGGAAAAAGGTGCCGACGAATGGGTGGAAGCCGGGCAGCCGGTTGATCTGCCTGCCTAGACCCGATTGCGGAGATGCGCTCTTTGCTCGACCGTACCCCGGTTTGTGCGGTTCGCCTGCATTTTGGCGCGGTATTCCCGATCAATCTGACGCACGCGAGCGAGACAGTTTTTCAGAATGCCGGCGAACTCCTGATTGTCCGGGGACAGCATCTCGCCGTGGCCTCCATCGACCATGAACACTTCGGCCTGCTTGCCGAAAACATGCTGCACGTTTCCATCCACAAACCAACGCTCCCTGGTTGCGATGATCATGGATGTGACGGGTAGCGGGTTGGGATCGTAGACGCGAAGAGCCCGCTCGATCGCGCGCCCGACGTCTATTGCTGCTTTCACGGCGCTGGTGTCGTGAATATCGATGTTCCAGTCGCCGACGACGGCGCGGCGTGCCATCTGTTCCAGCAAATGCTCTTCGTAACATTGGTCGTCGGACTGTTGCGTGCGATTGAGAAACGGCGGGTCGATCAGCAGCGGACGATAGAATTTCTCGCCCATTCGATGGAGCAGACGGATCATCTCCAGCGCCACATAACAACCGGCGCAGAACCCGCCGAGGAAGTAGGGACCCTCAGGCTGCACGGTCTTGATGGCGCGCACATATTCCGCCGCCATCGCCTCGAGGGTCTCGTGGGGCTTTTGCTTGCCGTCGAGCCCGCGGGCCTGGAGCGCATAGAGTGGCTGATCCTCGCCCAGCAGCTCGATGAAATGTGGGCCGACATGGGCCTGCCCTCTGCGTCCGTGAACCACGAACAAGGGCGGCGACGATCCCTCGGTCCTGATCGGCAAGAGGATCGGCGTATGGATTTCGCCGTCGGTTGCATGCTGGCGCAGCCAGGCCGCGACGCCTTTGACCGTGGCATCCTCGTGCAGCTCCGAGAACTGCCAGCCGAAATTCTCGGTCGCGAGAATCTGCAAGTTGACTAGGCTCAGCGAATCCCCGCCAAGCAGGAAGAAATCGTCCAGGCGTCCGACCGATGGCTGGTTGAGGACTTCCGAGAAGATCGCCGCGACCCTCTCCTCAATCTCGTCTTCCGGAGGAACATAGCCAGGGCGGAAACGCACCTCGTCGAGGTTGAGCGCTGCCAGCGCGTTGCGATCGACCTTGGAGGTCGCCGTATAAGGAAATGCGTCGAGGAAAACGTAGCCGCCGGGAAGCATATAAGTGGGAAGCAAAGTCGCCAGCGTCTTGCGGATGTCACCGACCTGATGCTCACCGTCGGCGCCGCCAGTCACGTAAGCGAGGATTTCCTGCACTTCCTGTCCCGATCCGCCGCGCGGCAGGACCACCGCCCCGGTTACCCCGGCGCATTCGTAGAGCGCCGCCTCCACCTCGGCGAGGTCGACGGCCTGTCCGCGAAGCTTGATGCGGGATCCCGAACGGCCAATGAAATTGAGATTTCCGGCCTCGTCGATGAAGCCGAGGTCGGCGCTCCGGTAGCGCCGCCAGACCGGCCGTCCGTCGACATCAGCGAAGGCCTGCGCATCGAGATCGGCGCGATTGAGGTAGCCGGTGCAAATGTGCGGGCTGGCAATTGCGATGTTTCCGCTTTCGCCAACGTCGGCGACGCTTCCGTCTTGGCGGACGATCCCGATCTCGACGCCTTTGGGCGGTTTTCCGACAGGCAGCGGGCCTTCGATTTTCTCGTGCGCGCTCGTGACTTCGAGGCTGCTGATGAAAGACGCCTCGGTCGCCGCGAGCCGATTAAGGATGCGGCAGTCGGCGCGAAAATGCGGACGCATCCGGGTGACATCGCTGGCGAACAGCATCTCACCCGCCAAATCGACCACGCGAACGCTGTCGAAGACCTTGCGCTCGCCGATCGCGCCGCACAGCTCCCGCACGACGGTGGGCACGGTGTGAAGAAGGACGATGCCTTGCTCGTCGATCCATCGGGCCATGGCCGCGAAGGATTCGTCCTTCACCTCGAACGCGCACAATCGCGCGCCGGTGAAGAGAGCGCCGTAGATATCCATGTTCGACGCGCTCGCGCCATGCGCGAACAGCCAGGAGATTGGATCGCGTGCGCCAATCTCCATCGCCGAAATGTAGGCGTCGACATAGAAACAGAGGTTACGGTGCGTCTGGCAGACGCCCTTTGGCTGACCGGTCGAGCCCGACGTGTAGGACACATAGACAAGGCTGTCCGGCGAAAGGGCCGGTCCAGCCGTCTCCGGTTCGTCGCCCGGTTTCAGGCTGTCGAGATCGATGATGCCCGCGCCGATGGCGGCCAGGCTTTCGCCACGCGACATCAGGGCCTGATCTGCCATGATCGCAAACGGCCTGACTTCGTTGAGAATATGCCCCAGCCTCTTGTCGGGATCGTTGACGTCGAGGAGGACGTAGGCGTGGCCCGAACCCGCGACGCCCAGCATCGCCACCAATGCATTGACCCGATCTGCCGTCAGGATGGCGACGAAGCCCGGTGCCGACGGACCAATCGCAAGTATCTGCGCTCGAGCGGTCGCGGCCAGCGCAGCGAGCTCCGCGTAGCTGAGCGAAACATCGGCGTTCGAGTAAGCGACTTCCGATGGGTAAGCATCGGCGATCGATGCGAACCGCTCGTATACGGTCAGCTCAGCTTTTTTAGCCCCCATGGGATTAGGCTACGTTCCCGCGCGAATGTCCGCAACGGTCGCGCTTGCGGCCCGAGGAACTTCAGAAGCTTCGGCGCGATCCATTCCGCCAATCGAATGCAGGCGTTCCCGCCGCAGTCGCAAAATCGATTTCGGACGACCCGCAAGTTTCAAGAGTCTTCAACCGGTCGAGGAAGATGCCCGCCAGGATCATGCGTCGCTCCCGCGCCGCCTGCGTGACTGCGCGGCCGGCAGCCGCAAGCTCCTCATTCGCGCGGCGGCGATAGAAACGTGCATCCGATTCCACGGATTCCTCCCCCGCCGATCGTAGAAACCCCGAGTCGGCAAACGCGAATTTAACGGCTGTTGCGGGTCCGTCGAGTCCGGTTCGGGGCCGGAATGAAGCGCCACGTTTTCCCGCCGTTGCAGAGCACTCCGCGCAGGGTCGCGCGCTTGCCGGACCGGAGCAACGGAAGCAGCTGATCGAGCTCCCGCCCGCGCAGGTCGACGCCTTCTCCCTCGGTCGCCAGCTGAAGCACCGCACGGCGCGCGAACCGCCACAGAATCTCCTCGGGCAAACCGGCCGGATCGAACTGAATGTCCTCATCGTTCGTCGTGACGCGCTGTTCCCATGCCTGCGTCGTTGCCCAGTGCAGGGCGGCATCGGCCGATGCGAGATTAGCGGCGCTACGGGAGATCGCGAGGGGGTCTAGCCAGGCCATCTCGGCCAAGGCCCGCCTGACGCGAATGCGTTCGAATTGTTCGTCCCGGTTGCTCGGATCCGCGACGGGTTCGAGGCCGACTGAACGACATACCTCCTCAAGTTCCGAGCGGCGCCACCCGAGCAAGGGTCGAATCAGGTTGAGACCTTCACCGCGGGATCCAGGCACCGGCGCGACCGGACGCATGGCCGCGAGTCCCTTGATGCCCGCGCCACGGTTGAGTCGCATGACGAATGTCTCGGCCTGGTCGTCCGCATGATGCGCAGTCAGCAAGGCGGCGGCGCCGCACCCTTTCGCCCACTCTCCGAGAAGCCGGTAGCGCTGGTTGCGGGCTCGTTCCTGAAGCCCGGCGTCGGGCTTCCTGGCCCACTGCACCTCGAGGATCTGGTGGGGGATATCCAGGCCCGCGCAGACACCCGCGACGAAGCGCGCTTCCTCGGCGCTTTCCGGGCGCAGCTTATGATCGACGGTGGCGACGCAGATCGACCCCGGGCGGGTTTCCGCCGAGAGCAGCAGCATCGCAAGGCTGTCCGCACCGCCGGATACGGCGAGGCCGAGGCGAGCATCAGGAGCTACTCGGCGGTCAAGCTCCCGGGCGAAGCGATCGATCAGCTCAGCGGCAATTGCCATCCGCGCGCACTAGCACGTCAGCTGCAGTTTGCGCTCGCCTTCGCCTGGTCCAACTGCTTCCTGAGGTCGGCGCGAACCTTGGCGCCATAGACGGCGTCGAGTTCCTGATAAGCCTTGCAGGCCTGCGCCGGCTGGCCGAGCCGCATGAGCGACTGCCCGAGATAGTAAAGGCTGTCCGGCGCGCGCTCGCCTTTGGGATTGTTGCGGTAATTTGCGAGCAAGGCCTCGGCGGCGGCGCGGGGCTGGCCCTTGTCCAGCAGCGCGCGCCCGATGAGGTTGTTCGCGTAAGAAGCGCGGCGGTGCTTCGGATAGGCCGAAGTGAATGCGCGCAGCGAGTTGATCGCCTGATCGTACTGGCCGGCTTCCCACAGCTTGAACCCTTCGGTGTAGGCTTCTTCGCCAGCATCGAGGGCAACGGCCGCGTCGGGTCCGCCAGTCGCGGCGGTTGTGCCAGTCGTCGCCGGTTTTGGCGTGCCCGGCTTTGGCGTGGTCGGCTTCGGCGCGGCGGGCTGGGGTTCGGAGATCACCGGAACGGTCGCTGCTGCGTCGGCGATCCGCTGTTCCAGCGCATTGATCCGTTGCTGCTGCTCGTCCCGTGCGCGCTGCAGGTCTGACGTAAGCGTCCGCAGCTGGTTACCATTCTCCTCCGACATGCGCAGGATGTCCGCCATCTGGCGCTCGAGCGCGTCAAGGCGCTGATCGAGAGACGCGACGGAGGACTGCGTCGCCGCGGGCTCATCGCTGAAGCCGGCGGTATCAGCAGGGCGCCCGCGCGGGAATATTTGCCGCTGCATCTGCTGGATCTGCCGTTCCAGCCGCTCGATCCGCTGCTCGGGCGTCGGCTGCGGCCGCTGCGCAAGCGCGCCCGATACCGGCAATATTGAGATCATCGCGCCAAGCGCGACGGCGGCATATCGAACCCGAAACTTCACAATGAGATTCCCCACGCTTTGATTTTGCGACTGTGGCCCGCCGCAGCTTGCGGAGGGATGAATCCGCCTAGCCCGCCGTGTTGCCGGTCGCTGGCGGGGCACCGGTCGCCGGACCCGCTTGCGCTGGCGCACCCGGCCCGCGCATCAGGTCAGCCGGAAGAAGGCTGACCTTCGATGCGACCTTGCCCGGAGGCCCCACCGGCGGTGCGACGGCGGTGCCGACGTTGATCCTGAGCGCTTCAGGCTTGCCCGCCTTCAATAAAGGCGCCGTAGCTGTCGCGGGGACGGTGAAGCTCTGGCCCGGAGCCAGCTCACCCGAGAACAAGGTCTTGCCCTGGTCCGTGACCTGGATCCACGCTGGACCGGTGGCGGTCAGCACGACCGGGCCCTGGGCCGTGGCAGCTGGTTGTGCCTGCTGCGGCTGTTGAGCCGGCTGCGGCGCAGGGGGCTCCTGCTTTGTCACTTCGGCGGCCGAAGGCTCGTTGCCGGAATCCAGCGACCTCTCGTTGAGATAGCTCATCAAGAGCACGATCACGATGACCGCCGCGATCGCCCCGAGGACAAGCCACTTCGGCATCGTCCGGGCAGGATCGGCCGGCTCGAATATCTCGGTGTTCGTAACGGCGGCGCGCTGGCCGCCCATTTCGGCGCGCAGTTGCTCGCCGATCTCGGTCCGGTCGAGGCCAACGGCGCTCGCGTAGCTCTTCGCAAAGCCCGTGCTGTAGGTCGGAGCAGGCAGCTTGTCCCACTCGCTCGTCTCCAGGCTTTCAAGATGCCGCCTCGGGATGCGCGTCTGCGCGGCGATATCCTCGAGAGTGAGCCCTTTTTCCTCGCGCGCGGCGCGCAGGCGCTCCCCGACCGTTGGAATATCAGTCTGGGGTAGTTCCTCGTCCATCGCCTCGCCCTGTAAGCCCCGGGATTCCTGTTTGAAGGCTGGGGCGGTGGTGTCAACCGCCACGGTCAACCAATCGTTACGGAGTGCCGCCGAGCCCAGTCGTTGAGCGCGCGCCGCATGTCTTTCGGGGGCCGCGCCAGCAGCTGCTCGACACGGCTTCGGACCGCCGATGCGTCCAGCGACCTGATCATCGCCTTGACCGGCCCCACCCCCGCAGGAGTGATCGAGAAATTCTCCGCGCCGACCCCAATCAGCGCCATCGCTTCCAAAGGTCGGCCTGCCATCTCGCCACAGATGCGCGCGGGCACGTCGTGCGCGCGGCAAAGGTCGAGCACCCGCTTCAGATAGCGAAGGATTGCCGGGCTCAGCCAATCGTAGCGCTGCGCAAGCCGCGGCTCCGAACGATCGGCTGCGAACAGGAATTGCGTCAGATCGTTGGTGCCGATGGAGAGGAAGTCGACACGCGGCAGCAGCTGGTCGAGCATCTCGGCGAGGCTCGGCACCTCCAGCATCGCCCCGAACTCAATCTGCTTGGGAATCTTGCGATGCGCGTGGCGCGCCCATTCGACCTGTTCCTCGAACAGCGCGCGCGCTTCCTCATATTCCCACGGCTCCGACACCATCGGGAACATCACGCGCAGCACTTTGCCGCCGGATGCTTCGATGAGCGCGCGGGCCTGCGCTTTCATCAAGGTCGAACGCTCCAGCGACAAACGAAGCGCGCGCCAGCCCATGGCCGGGTTCTCCGCCTCGTCGTGCACGTCGCTGAGATAGGGGAGCGCCTTGTCTCCACCTATGTCGACGGTGCGGAACACGACCGGCTTGTCCTTCGCCGCGTCCAGCACCTTAGAATAGAGCCGGTGCTGCCGTTCCCGCCCCGGCAGGGTCGCCGAAATCAGGAACTGGAACTCGGTGCGGAATAGGCCGATCCCGTCGGCCCCCGTCATTCCGAGCGCCGCGGCATCTTCAGCGAGGCCGGCATTGACCATGACGCTCACGCGCAGCCCGTCCTTTGTCTTGGCGGGAAGGCTGCGCCCTGCCGCGAACTCGGCGCGGCGCTTCTGGCTGAGCGCCATGCGATGCTCGAAGCCGGACAGCAGGGCACGGTTCGGGCGGATGATGATGCTTCCATTGTCGCCGTCGACGAGGATCGCCTCGCCTTCTTCGACGCTGTGCCGGATGTCGTTGAGACGCCCAATCACCGGCACACCCATGGCGCGCGCGACAATGACCATGTGCGAGGTCAGCGATCCTTCCTCGAGCAGCACGGCCTTGAGGCGCCGGCGATCATATTCGAGGAGCTCGGCGGGCCCCAGGTTGCGGGCGATCAGCACCGTGTCGCGCTGCAGGCCCGTCTGCGCCGCCGTACCCATCCGTCCCGACACGATCCGCAACAGCCGGTTCGACAGATCCTCGAGATCGTGCATCCGCTCCTGGAGAAGGGCGTCGTCGATTTCGAGCATGCGAGCGCGCGTGCGCTGCTGGACGCGCTCGATCGCAGCCTCGGCGGTGAGGCCGCTGTCGATCGCTTCGTTGATTCGCCTCGACCAGCCTTCGTCGTAGGCGAACATGCGGTAGGTCTCGAGGATTTCCTGATGCTCGCCGGCCGTTCCGAACTCGGCCTCCTTGGCCATATTGTCGATCTGCTCGCGCATCTTGCGGAAGGCGCCGTAGACGCGCTCGCGCTCCGCCTCGATGTCCTCTGCGACCGTATGCTCGACCACGACCCGAGGCTCGTGAAAGACCGCCTCGCCCTTCGCCATCCCGGCGACAAGCTTGAGGCCGGAAAGGCGCAGCGGGCCGGCGCTGCGGAGGCGTCCGCGCCGCGCTCCATCGACCAGCCGCGCGGCGGCGATCATCTCCGAGAGCACCATCGCCACCGTCTGCAATGCCTCGATCTCGACGTCGGCGTAGCGGCGCGGCTCCGCGTGCTGGACTGCCAGAACCCCTATCGGGCTTTCGAGACGAACGATCGGGACACCGGCAAAGCTGTGGAAGCGCTCCTCTCCTGTTTCCGGCCGATAGGCGAAGGCCGGATGATCGGCCGCTTCGGCCAGGTTGAGGATACGGCCTTCCGCGGCGATCGTGCCGACGAGACCCTCGCTCATTGCGAGGCGCGTGACGTGCACCGCCTCCTTGCGCAGGCCGTGCGTCGCGAAGAGCTCCAGCTTGCCGTCGCGGAGCAGGTAGATCGAGCAGACCTCGCTCGCCATCTTATCGGCTATCAGGTCGACGACGCGGTCCAGCTTGGACTGGGCATTGCCGCGCGCCGCCATCACCGCGTGAAGGCCCGTCAATATCTCACGAGCGGACGCGGCGGCGGTCAACGGCATGTTGAACGCGCTATCAGATGCAACGCTACCGTGTCACGCAGCGGGAGCGGTTTTGAGCGTCAACCGCGGCTTTCGAGCGCCGCCGCCGCCTCGTCGACCAATTCCTGGATGATCGCGGTGACAGGCTCCTCGCGAGTGACCATGCCGACTGACTGACCGGCCATCACCGAGCCCGTCTCGACGTCGCCGTCGATGACTGCACGGCGCAAGGCCCCTGCCCAATAATGTTCGATCTGAAGCTGCGCTTCGGCCATCTCGACGTCGCCCTTGTCGAGCAGGTCCGCGACCTCGCGCTGCTTGGCGGCGAAGCGTTCGGTTTCCCGGTTCTTGAGCGCGCGCACGGGGATCACCGGGAGGCGCGGGTCGATCTGCACCGAAAGGATCGCATCGCGCGCCGACGCGCGGATGAACGCCTTCTTGAAATTGGCATGCGCGATGCTCTCATGGGCACAGACCAGCCGGGTGCCGATCTGCACCCCGACGGCGCCCATCTCGAGGTATGCCGCGACGGCCTCGCCCCGACCGATTCCGCCGGCGATGAAAACCGGAATGTCGTGGCAAACGTGGGGCAGGATCTCCTGGGCCAGGACGGACGTCGAGACGGGCCCGATATGCCCCCCCGCTTCCATCCCCTCGATCACCAGCGCATCGACCTTGGAGCGCATGAGCTTCTTCGCCAGCGCGAGCGCGGGCGCGAACGCCATCAGCTTCGCGCCGCTGGCCTTGATCTTGTCGATGGCCCAGCCGGGCGGAAGGCCCCCCGCCAGAACGACATGGCCGACGTCATGCTTGGCGCAGACGTCGATCAGCTCCGAAAGCTGCGGGTGCATGGTGATGAGATTGACGCCGAACGGACGATCCGTGAGCGCCTTCGTCGCCGCGACTTCGGTGTCGAGAAGCTCGGGCGACATGGCGCCGCACGCGATCACCCCGAAACCGCCGGCGTTCGAGATCGCGGAGACGAGGTTGCGCTCGGAGACCCAGCTCATCGCGCCGCCCATGATCGCGACGTCGCAGCCGAGAAACTCTGTGCCGCGATGCATCAGCTCCTTGAGGCGCGCGTGCCCGACCGACGCGTGGACGGCCCGGGGTTCAGCGATCAGCCCTTCGCCGCTCATGCTGCCTGCTCCTCGTCGAGGCCGAACGCCGTGTGCAACACGCGCACGGCCAGATCCAGCTGCTCTTCCGCGATCAGTGCGCTGACCTTAATCTCGCTCGACGACACGGCGAGCAGGTTGATCTGCCGCTCCGCCAGTACATCGAACATCTGCGCGGCGAGCTGCGGATTGGAGCGGATGCCGACACCGACGATGCTGACCTTTGCGACGGCATCGTCATGGATGACATCCGCATAGCCGATTGCGCTCTTGCGCTGCTCGATCACGGACATTGCCTGCGCAAGGCTCGGGCGCGGAACGGTGAAGGTCAGGTCTGACGAGCCGGTGTTCGGGGTCGCCGCATGAACGATCATGTCGACCTGGATACCCGCTTCGGCGACCGGTCCGATGACGGCCGCCACCGTGCCCGGCTGATCCGGAACCCCGGTCAGGGTGATGCGGGCCTCGTTGCGGTCCGCAGCGATGCCGGCAATGAGGTTGCGTTCCATTTGCTCTCCTGAAAGCTCGGCGACAATGTCGGTGCCCGGCTTGTCCTCAAAGGCCGAAAGCACGCGAAGCGGCAAGTTCTCGCGCATCGCAAGCCCGACCGAGCGCACCTGCAGCACCTTGGCGCCGACCCCCGCAAGCTCCAGCATTTCCTCAAACGTCACCTGGGCGAGCTTGCGGGCTCGCGGAACGATGCGCGGATCGGTCGTATAGACGCCGTCGACGTCGGTGTAGATGTCGCAGCGATCGGCCTTTACGCCTGCGGCGATCGCGACAGCGCTGGTGTCGGAGCCGCCGCGTCCCAGGGTCGCGAGCCGCCCGTCCGTCGAGACGCCCTGGAAACCCGGGATCACCGCCACCGTTCCGCCGCTCAGCGCCTCGTCGAGGGTCGCCGCTTCGATCGCCTCGACGCGTGCGTTGCCGTGCACGCCGGAAGCGCGAACGAGCTGCCAGCCCATGAAGCTCCGCGCCTTCACGCCCATTGCCTGAAGGGTCATTGCAAGGAGGCCGGCGGTGACCTGCTCGCCGGATGCTACGACCACGTCATATTCGGTCGGGTCGTGCAGCGGCGCCGCCTCGCGGCACAGCTGGACCAGGCGGTCCGTTTCGCCCGCCATGGCGGATACGACCACAAGCACCTGGTTGCCGTCCTCCGCCTCCCGTCGAACCCGTTCGGCGACGTTCCGGATGCGCTCGATGCCGGCCATCGACGTGCCGCCGAATTTCATGACGATGCGGGACATAGGCTCCTTGGGTGAAAGGCGGCGTCCTGTTAGGAGGCGCGAATGGTCCAGACAAGCATTGTGCCGGAAGAGGCCGAACACTTCGGCAAGCTCGCCGACGACTGGTGGGACCCCAAGGGCGCATCGGCGATGCTGCACAAGCTCAACCCGGTGCGCCTCAAGTACATCCGGGACATGATCGACCAGCACTGGCAGTGCGACGAGTGCAGCCGCGCCCCGCTAGAGGGCAGGAAAGCGCTGGACGTGGGCTGCGGCGCGGGCCTTCTGGCAGAACCGCTGACGCGGCTTGGAGCGGAAGTTACGGGCCTCGATGCCTCGGCGGAAGTCGTCGCCGCCGCCCGGGCGCATGCAGCGGCAATGGGCCTCGCAATCGATTACCGCGCGGGCGACGTCCAGGAGCTGGTGGGCCAGTTCGACCTCATCACCGCCATGGAGGTTATCGAGCATGTCGCCGACCCGGCTGCATTCATTGGCGCACTCGTCGAGAGGCTCGCGCCCGACGGTCTGCTGATCCTGTCCACGCCGAACGCGACCAACTGGTCGAGACTGATGATGATCACCTTGGGCGAAGGCCTCGGCCAGATCCCCAAGGGCACGCACGATTTCGACAAATTCATCGGCCCGGAACGGATGAACGTCCTGCTCGCCGACGCCGGGCTCGCATGCCTGGACGTCGAGGGGATCGCCTGGTCGCCGACCCGCGGACTGCACCTCAGCGACGACGTCCGCCTCAACTATCTCGTGGCCGCCGTCCGCCAATAATTCACGCTCGCTTTGACGTGGGAAACCAACGCCCCGCTTTTAACGTCTGTTAACCATATTTCCTCTGCTCCCGGCAGGTCTAAGCCTTTGACAGGGATTCGATTTTTTCGATTCCGGGGCTGGGGAAACATCATGCGATCACTGCTGAATTTTGCGTCGCGCGACATCGCGATCGACCTCGGTACGGCCAACACGGTCGTCTACGTTTCCGGCAAGGGCATCGTCACCAGCGAGCCGTCCGTCGTCGCGATGGAGCTGGTCAACGGCGCCAGGAAAGTCCGCGCCGTCGGCGACGACGCGAAGCTGATGATGGGCAAGACGCCGGACAACATCAGGACAGTCCGGCCGCTCCGCGCAGGGGTCATTGCCGACCTCGAAGTCGCAGAGGAAATGATCAAGCATTTCATCCGCAAGGCTCACGCCGGGCCCAGCCGTTTTTCGCGCGGCCCCGAGGTGGTCATCTGCATCCCATCGGGCGCGACCTCGGTCGAGCGGCGCGCGATCCGCGACGCGGTCAGCAATGCCGGGGCGGACCGCGTGTCCCTCATCGAGGAGCCGATGGCCGCCGCGATCGGCGCGGGCCTGCCCGTGGCCGAGCCGATCGGGTCGATGGTGGTCGATATCGGCGGCGGCACCACCGAAGTCGGCGTTATTTCGCTTCAGGGGCTGGCTTTTTGCAGGTCCGCGCGCGTGGGCGGCGACCGGATGGACGATGCCATCGCGTCCTACGTCCGGCGCAATTTCAATCTCCTCATCGGCGAGGCGACCGCCGAGCGGGTGAAGATGGAAGTCGGCGCCGCAGTGCGGCCGCCTGACGGTAAGGGTTCGAAGACCTACGTTCGCGGACGCGATGTCACGCGCGGGGTGCCCGGCGAAATCGAGCTGAGCCAGGCGCAAGTCGCCGATGCACTGGCCGAGCCAGTAAGCCAGATCGTAGAGGTCGTTCGCACCGCGCTCGAGCACACGCAGCCGGAGATCGCGGCCGACGTCATCGACCAGGGCATTACGATGACGGGAGGCGGCTCGCTTCTGCGCGACATCGCCACCGTGCTCGAGGACTCGACGGGGCTCTCGGTGCGCATCGCCGACGATCCGATGAGCTGCGTCGCACTCGGCGCCGGGCAGACGCTGGAGGAGCAGGTGCTTCGTGGAGCCTTGATGGCGGCCTGAAGCTAGAAATCGACCTTGTCATAGTGCGACGGGGGAACGATCACTTCCATCCGCTCGCCGAGCAAAGGCCGGAAGCCAGGCCGCGATTTCATCACGGCATACCAATCCTTGGTCTGCTTGTGGCCGCGCCAGTCGAGCGCGCCGAGATAGTCGATCACGCTGAGGTGCGCCGCCGCGGTGAAGTCGGCGAGGCTGAGCCCCGGGCCAGCGAGCCAGCGGCGATGGTCGAGGAGATAATCGACATAGTCGAGATGCTCCGACGCGGTGCGCATGGCTTCGCGGAGGATTCGGGTATCGGGTGACTCCCGGTTCACCAGCCGCTTGCGCATGCGCTCGTTCATCAAAGGCTCGACCGCTTCCCGATAGAGCTTGATGTCGAACCATTCGGTCATTCGCCGGATCTCCGCCCTGAGGACGGCGTTGCCGTGGATCATCGGCATCCGGTCCATCGTCTCGTCGAAATATTCGACAATCGGCTGGGAACCGATGAGGGTGATGCCCTGGTCCGCATCGACCATCACCGGAGTTTCGCCGGCGGGGTTCAGGTCGACGAACTCATCCCGCTTCTCCCACGGATTCTCGCGAACCAGCTCATGCGCCACCCCCTTCTCGGCAAGGACCAAGCGGACCTTGCGGGAAAAGGGGCACAGCGGGAATTGGAAGAGCTGCCACATCGTGGCCAGCTTTAGCGTTTGCGGGCCTAGCGTCTAGCGCTTCGGATAGGTTGGATCGGGCATATTTGCCGCGGCGCGCTCAAGCGCCTTTTCCGCCTGCTGCATCCCCTGCATCATGGCGGGGAGCGCAGCGGCGAGCGCCTTCATGCTCTGGTCGATCATCGGCTTCGCATTGGCGACCTGCTGCTGCAGGTCCTTTTCGAAGTTCGGGTCGTCGCGCCGGCCAAGGTCGCGCACGGTCATCTTCCTTTCGGAGGGCGTGGCCTGCCGTCCCTCGAGAGCAGCCTGGACCTCGCCAACACGGAGGTCGAGGAACGCCTTCGATATTGCCTGCATGGAGTTGGCCAGCTTCTGCGTCATTGCGGGGTCGGTCAGCTCTGGCGGCACCTGCATTTGCGGGGCCGCGGCCCTAGGCGCCTGTGCGGCCACCGGCGCAGCGCCGAGGAGGAACGGAACAATCAGCAATCCGGCACGCATGACCTACCCTCCAGCCAAGTGACTGAAATTAAGCGCGGATCATCTTAGCCCAAGCTGAACGCGAGATAAATCAGCGCAAGGTGAGCCAGGCGAGCGCGGCCGCTCCGGCGACGATCCGATACCAGGCGAAGGGCGCGAAGCCGTGCCGCGAGATATAGGCGACGAAGGCTTTGACCACGACAATCGCGACGATGAAGCTGACGACGAAGCCGATTGCGACCGTGCCGAAGCCCACGTCTCCGGCGCCCGCGAGAAGCGCATCGTGATGCCGGAGGATTTCCAGCGTCGTGGCTCCCAGCATCGTCGGAATAGCGAGGAAGAAGCTGAATTCCGCCGCGGTCCGGCGCTCGACGCCGAGCGACAGCCCGCCGAGGATCGTCGCACCCGATCGGCTGACGCCGGGAATCATCGACAGGCACTGGATCAGGCCAACGCCGGCGACCGTCCTCAGCGGCATTTCCGCCACTCCCACAATCTCGCCGGGCCTGGCGAAACGCTCGATGGCGAGGATCGCGAAGCCGCCGACGATCAGTGCCCAGGCGACCACAACGGCATTGCCGAGCAGCGCCTCGATATTGTCGATCAAGAGGACGCCGAGGATTGCCGAAGGAACGAAGCCGATGACGATGTTGCGCACGAATCGCCACGACATCGGATTCTTGCGCAGCAGGCCCTCAAGAACTGCCCAGAAGGTGCGCCAGTATAGGACCACGATCGCGAGGATCGCGCCGAGCTGGATGATGACGTTGAACGCCCCCCACTTCTCCGCGTCGAAGCCGAGAAGCTCCGTCGCCAGTATCAGATGGCCGGTGGAGGAGACCGGGAGGAACTCGGTGACGCCCTCGACGATGCCGAGGATGATCGCGATCAGGAGGATCGGCACGCTGCTACGACGTCGCGGTCAGGTTGATGCGCCGGCCCGCGAACTTGCCGCCACGGTGGAAGCGGCCGAGCCATTCGTAACCGACCGCCGCCAGCGGCGTCGGCTCAATGCCGAAAGCTTCGAGCCCCGCTGAGCCCTTCGCCGGCACGTTGTCGCGCTGAAGCATCAGCCATTGATCCTGCGTGAGCGGCGCGCCCGGCAGCCAGCCGAACCAGGAAATGAATTTCCCGACCACGTCCGGCAGCTTGACGATGTCGGCCTTTTGCCCCGTCAGTTCGAGGACAGCGCGGTGAAGCTCTTCCATGCTCATCGTGCGAGGGCCGCCGATCTCATAGGTCTTGCCGGCATGGGTCCGGGGCTCCAGCGCCGCCTTGGCGATCGCCCGGGCGAGGTCGCGGACATAGACGGGTCGGAAATTACGCTTCGCCGCGAGCACGGGCAGCACCGGCAGCCGCGCCATGGCGGCGAAGCGGTTGGTCAGCTCGTCTTCCGGCCCGAACACGACCGATGGCCGGATGACGGTTGCGCCTGGATAAGACTTGCGGACGGCCTGCTCGCCCTCTCCCTTGGTGCGGCCGTAAACCGCCTCCGAGTTGGGGTCCGCGCCGATGGCGGACACGTGCACGAGCGAGTTCACGCCCTCGGCCGCCGCCGCTTCGGCGACATTGCGAGCACCATCCACGTGAACCGATTGCATGGCACGGCCGAACACACCGCACAGGTTGATTGCGGAAGTCGCTCCGCGAAGCGCCCGGCCGACGCTTTCGGCATTGGTGACGTCGGCCTGCACGAAGCCGAACTGGCCGACCTGTCCCAACGGCTGGATGATATAGGCTTGCTTGGGGTTGCGCTGCGCGACCCGCACGCGAGCCCCGCTCTTCATCAGGAATTCGCAGACGTAGCGGCCGATGAATCCGCCGCCGCCGAAGACGGTTACCAGCTCTTCCGCACGCTCGATCATGAGCGGCGCGATAGCTCCCCCCGCTCGTCGTTGACAAGCGGGGAGAGCTAGGCCGCGTCAGTAATAATCCTGCAGGGTGACGGTGACCTTGGTTCCGTCGGCCCGCTCCAGCGTGACGGCCTCGCCGGCCGGCCCACGCGTCCAGTCGCTGCGTGAGTAATAGTCGGCCGTGACCTTCCGGCCGTCGACGGCAACGATCTCGTCGCCTTCCTTCAGGCCGGCCGCCTTGGCGGGGCCTTGCGGCGAGATGAAAGCAACTTTCAGCCGATCGCCGGCGAGATCGAGGCGCGTTCCCGAGCGGTCGCGGTCGAACGGCGACGCGTCCTTGCGGGGGGCGAGATAGATCCGGTCGCGACCGAGATCGAGGTCGACATGGAATTGCTTGAGCAGGCCGATCCCGACATTCGCCATCTTCTCAGGATCTTCGTCATTGCCCGAATCCGAAAGCGTGGCCGGCACGGCTGAGACCGTCGTCCCTGCCAGCTGTACGCTGGGTATAAGCGCGACCCTGGCGGGGTGCAGTCCACCGACGCCGCCGAGGCGGGATTCGGCGTAGCGGAGACCCGAAAGGTCTGCGCGCTTGCCCCAGTAGCTTCGCGGCAAGGACAAAGCACCGCCGTTGCCGAGGTCGAGCAGCGCCGGAATCGGCTCCGCGCCCGCGATTGCGATCGGAATGGTGTTGAACGGACCGCGCTTGGTCAGCGCGACGGCGGTCGACGCGGCAGCTGGCTTGAACGCCGCGTGCGAGCTCACCCGAAGCCGGTTCGAGCCCCAGTCGATGGAGACGACCGCCGAATTGAAGAATTCGCGGCCGAGAACGATGTTCATCGGGCGGCCGATGGCCCGCGCCACGGGCTGCAGGTCCATCACCGCGACGGTCATGTTCTCGAACCGCATGCCGCCGACCTCCAGCGTCACGTTCGGCACGATCTCGGCTTCGACGACGCCGCCAGCCCCACGAGCATCGACCTTGCGGCCTTCGGGCAGGCCGATGGAGCGCGCGAAGGCCCTGTCGACGGTCGTCGCGCTCGCCCCAGTGTCCAGAATCATCTGCGTCGCATGGCCGTTGATCTTGCCTGGAGCGACGACGCGATTCCCGCGGAACAGTTCGAACGGAACCATATGCTCCTCGCTCAGGAAGGTGACTTTGGGGGGCGCCAGCCGCTCTTCCTGGGCCTGGGCAACGGCAATGCCCGCGGGAACAACCAGCGCTGCGGCGGCAAGCAGTCCAACTATCGACTTCCTCATCTTGCGACTCCAAAATGATTCGTTGTAAGATGACAATTGATTATTGTAGGACGATAATTGTGTCAAGCGATACAACAAGCGCCCCGCTTTTCCGTTCGGCTGCCCGCCTGCGCTGGGCCGTCTTTGCCGCGATGGCGCTGATGCTGCTTTTCTATCTCTCCGCGAGATTGGGCGGGCAACTCGGACCCGTCCGCGTCGAAGCGCAGGAGCATGGACCGCCCGCCTGGGCGCGGCCGATCGGCGACGTGCGCATCCTGCTGCTGATGATCGCGCTGTTTCAGCTTACCCAAATGCTGGGCCGGATCGCTTCGGGCGAGATGTTCTCCTCCACGGTTATCGGGAAGTTCCGAAGCTTCGCATTCTGGCTGCTGCTGATGGCCCTTTTCTCATTGACCGCCCCGATCGTCGCCGAGCTCCTGGGCCAGCCGGCGACCGGCGAGTTGCGGCTGGCGGTCCGCATCGACTTTCGAGAGGTGCTCACCGTCGGCGTCACATTGGTGCTTTTCCTGCTCGCGCGGCTTCTCGAGCGCGCCCGCGCGCTGGACGAAGAGATGCGGGAATTCGTCTGATGCCGATCATCGTCCGTCTCGATGTGATGCTCGCGCTTCGGAAAGTGCGATCCAAGGACCTTGCTGCGGCAATCGACATCACCGAGGCCAACCTTTCCCTGCTCAAGTCAGGCAAGGTGAAGGGCATCCGCTTCGCCACGCTGGAGGCGATCTGCGACTACCTCGACTGCAAGCCCGGCGACATCCTGGATTATGATGGAGACAGGGCCAAATCGCTCGCGCCACAAGCGGATTGACAGGCCGCCGCCGCACCTTCTAAGCGCCGCCGCCTGCCTACAAGCTGACACTGTGCCCAGGTGGCGGAATTGGTAGACGCACCAGCTTCAGGTGCTGGCGCTCGCAAGGGCGTGGAGGTTCGAGTCCTCTCCTGGGCACCATCCCCAATCGTCGAGTTCAGGGTCCAGCGCGATCGGGAGCCGGCAATAGGCATTTTCCTATTGAACTGAGGGAACAAATAGGGAACATGGTGGACCGGAGTCGCACGTCATGCTTGTTCTCGATCCAGCTCTCTTGATTGCCCTTGCCGCGCTGATCAGCAGCCTTTCCGCCTTCGTGTGGGCGGTCCGGCGGAAGCCCTAGTAGTCAGCGGCGGCGCAGCCTCGGCGTGAAGCGCACGGCGTCTTCCGGATCGGGCAGCGGGTCGGCCGCATCGTCTGGCTCGCGCATGCCAAGGAAAGTGCGAACGGTGTCGGCCGAGACGGCTCGGCCGAACAACCAGCCTTGGGCTTCGGAGCAGCCGAACTTCTTCAGCTCGTTGCGGATCTGCTCGGATTCGACGCCTTCCGCGGTGATCGGAACCTTCAGCGTATGGCCCAGGCTCGCGATGCTGTTGACGATTGCCGCAGTCTGCTCGCTCTTAACAATCGTGCTGATGAAGCTCTTGTCGATCTTGATGCGGTCGATCGGCAGCGTGTTCACCTGCGCGAAAGAGGCATAGCCGGTCCCGAAATCATCGAGCGAAATGCTGATCCCGAGGTTCTTGAGGCTCTGCATGATGGTGCGGACCTGGTCGCGGTCTTCGAGCAACGAGCCCTCGGTCACCTCGATCTCAAGCCGGTGGGCGGCGAAGCCTGTGCGCGTCAGAACCTTGGTGATCTGCTCCGCAAGCGTCTTGTCCCGGAATTGAACGGGCGAGACGTTCACCGCAAGCTTGAGATGCTGAGGCCAGGAGCGGGCCTCGGTCAGCGCCTGCTCCATGATCATCATGGTCAGGGGACCGATCAGCCCGGTGGACTCCGCCGTCTCGATGAAGGCCTCGGCCTCGACGAAACCACGGGTCGGGGATCGCCAGCGCGCGAGCGTTTCGAACCCGACCAGCTCGCGGGTTTCCAGATCGATGAGTGGCTGGAAGAAGGGGACGAACTCCTTGTTCTGGATACCGAAGCGAATGTCTTCTTCGAGCTTGAGCCGCTCGCTGAGCTCGCGCTCCAGCTCACGGTCGAACCAGGCGAAGCAATCGCGGCCCGCGCGCTTGGCGGCATAGAGAGCGACATCGCTCTGCCGAAGTACGTCTTCCTCGCGCATCGCTCCGGCCATCGCGGCAAGGCCGATCGAGACCGACACGCGGACTTCGGACTTGTCGACCGGTACCGGCTTTGCAAAGCCGCGCAGGATGGCATTGGCGACGCGCTCGGCTTCTGCGCTTCCAATGCCCTCGAGCATGACCGCAAACTCGTCGCCCCCGATGCGCGCGCAGCAGGATCCGGCGGGCGCCGACTTGACGAGCACCTCACCGACGAACCGCAGCAGGTGGTCCCCAGCGAGATGGCCGTGCAGATCGTTGACGCGCTTGAAGTGGTCGAGGTCGAGGAGGAGGACAACGCCGCTCTTCTTCGCCTCGATCGTGTCTTCGAGACTGCGCATCAGCTCGCGCCGGTTCGACAGTCCGGTGGTGGGGTCGGTGTTGGCATTGCGCCGCGCCAGCTTCTCTGCCTCTTCGTAGGCGGCGAGCGCCTCACCCAAATCCTTGGACCGCCGCCATCCGAACAGCACGATCGCGATGTTGAGCAGGAACGCGACCTTCAGCGTGTCGGCGTTCTCGGGAAGATGGGCATGAGCGAAGGCCGGAGAAAGCACCTGGCTTCCGAGGACAACGAACATCAACAGCGCGGCGATTGTCGCGCAAGTCGTAATGATATGGCTGCTCGCGATGCGAACTGCCTTGTTCGTCGGTCCCTTCAACGTCCCACCCGCAACTAGAGTTGAGGGACCCTGGGTATCTAACATAGATGAAGATTGTCCTACTGCAGGCCCCGCTCAGGAAGCTTGCAAACAGGCCTTAACCACCTCTGCTGACCACAATTTAGCAATAAGAAGCGATCCTCCCGTGAATGATCAGGAGGATTCTCGCAGCCAGTCTGCTCGTGCTCGGCGGATCGGCCGTGGCCGCCGCCCAGACACCGGTGGTCATGATGCCGATGGCCCTGCCCGGCGCGACCGGAGAATTGGCGCAGCGACTGCTTGCGGCCCAGAATCGGGAGCGGATCGCGGTGGGTCACGCTCCGCTGCAGTGGGACCCGGCCCTCGCGGCGTCCGCAGCGACCTATGGCCCCACCCTTGCGAGCTTGCGGCGTCTGGTCCACTCGCCCCGCGAAACCCGTCCCGGGCAGCGCGAGAACCTCGCAATGGCGTTCCACGGGACGCTCAGCCCCGAGCAGATGGTCGACATGTGGAGCCGCGAGAAAAAACTCCTCCAGCCGGGGCTATTCCCGACGGTCAGCCGCACCGGCAATTGGGCCGACGTCGCGCATTACACCCAGATGGTTTGGCCGACGACGACCCATGTCGGGTGCGCCCTTTATTCGGCCGACTGGGATTATCTGATCTGCCGCTATTCGCCGCCAGGCAATATCGACGGCAAGCCGGTGTTCACGACGGCTGCGCTGGCCAGGCCATGATTTGCCCTGCCGTCTCGTCAGGGAATCTCCCGTCTCCCGCTCGCGAACGCGCTGCGCTATTCGCCGCCACGAAATCTCGCGGGATTCAACAAGGTTGATCCATGGGGCATCGGCGACTTTGGCTATCGGGCGGCATCTGCGCGGCGGTGCTAGTTGCGCCCGCCGCCGCCCAAGCAGACTCGCCTGACACATCCGCAATCTCCAGCCAGTTCGGCGCGCCGGCATCGAGCAGCGCCAGCGCGGTCGACGATTTCTACGCAAGCCGTCCGGGCGCTCTCGTCTGGCTCCGCGATGCGGACACGAAGACGGCGGCGTGGAAGCTACCCGACATCCTCCGCAGGGCGCCGATTGACGGGCTCGATAACGGGGCTCAACTCGCCGCCGCCGTAGAGGCTGCGATCGCACGCGGACAGCCGGAAGACGACCGGGTCATCTCGAATGCCTGGGTAAGCTATGTGCGGACGCTGCGCCGCCCCGTCGAGGGCGTCAGCTACGGCGACACTGCGCTCCGGCCGCAAGTCCCTTCTGCCAATGAGATTTTGGCGGACGCGCGGCGGGCGGGGTCGCTGTCGGCGCACGTCGACGAGATCGCCGCGGTCAATCCTTTCTACTCGCAGCTCCGAGAGGCTTCGATCGCGCAAGGAGCGGCAGCCGATCCGCGAGTACGCGCGACGCTCGATCGGCTTCGTCTCATCCCGGCGACGGGCCGCGCGATCCTGGTCGATGTGGCCAGTGCGCATCTCTTCATGCTGGAGAACGGGAAGCCGGTGGATTCGATGAAGGTGATCGTCGGTAAGACCAGCTCGCCGTCGCACCTGCTGGCGAGCACGATCCATTATGTCACCTTCAATCCCTATTGGAACATCCCTGACGACGTTGCTCGCGGCAGGGTTGCGCCGGTCGTGCTGAAGCGCGGCGTCTCCTACCTCAAAGCCGCGCGGTACGAGACCTGGTCCGCGCTGGGCTCGAAGGGCGAGCGGATCGATGCCGACAGCGTCGACTGGAAGGCCGTGGTGGCCGGAGAGGCGCCCGTCTACCTGCGCCAGCTTCCGGGCGACGCGAACATGATGGGCGCGATGAAGTTCGGCTTTGCCAATCCGTTCGACATTTTCCTCCACGACACACCGAAGAAGCAATTGTTCGCGAAGGACAAAAGGACGCTGAGCATGGGCTGCATCCGGCTGGAGCATGCCGACGTCCTCGCGCGCTGGCTCCTCGGGAGAGAGCCAGTCCCACCGAGCAGCGAGCCCGAACAGCATGTGCAGCTGGACAAGGGCGTGCCCGTCTACGTCACGTCGCTGACGGCGACAGTGTCGGACGGCCAGCTTGCGTTCGGCGAAGACGTCTACGGTCTCGATGCGGGCCTGCCGCAGACCGCGGCAGTCTCGCCGACGACGACCGCCAATTAGGCTTTAGCCAGCTTTTCCTCGACCAGCCGGATCGCGGCCGAGATGGCCTCGTCGACATCGAGCTCGCTCGTATCGAGGTGCAACGCGTCGGCTGCCTCGCGGAGAGGCGCGGCGTCACGGCTCGAATCCCGCTCGTCGCGTGCATGGATATCCGCGAGCACGTCTTCGAAGCGAACGTGCATTCCGCGCCCGTCGAGCTCCTTCTGCCGTCGCACGGCGCGCACCTCGGCAGAGGCGGTGACGAACAGCTTTACCTCCGCATCCGGCGCGATCACCGTACCGATGTCGCGGCCATCGAGGACGGCTCCGCCCGGCTGGCCCGCGAAATCCTGCTGCCGCTCCAACAGCGCCGCGCGCACCGAAGGGTAGGCCGAAACCGCCGACGCGATCTTCGAGACGGGCTCGCTTCGCAGTTCCTGATCGCTCGGATCGAGGTTGAGCTCATGCGTGGCGCGCAGCGCCTCGAACTCGCTGGCGGGGTCGCCGCCCCATCGCCACAGGTTGAGCGCGACCGCGCGGTAAAGGAGGCCAGTGTCCATGTGAGGGAGGCCGAAGTGCCGAGCGAGCGCGCGTGCGATGGTTCCCTTGCCGCTCGCCGCCGGCCCATCCACGGCGATCACGATCGGTCCTCGTGCGGCAGCGTCGGCGGATGATTGCTGCTGTTCCAAGGCGGGCGCTTTGACAGGGCCGAATCCCTATGGCAAGGCGCGCCGCCGAATGCCGGGCGCCATCGTGAGCCGCTCGCCAATTGCAACTGGAGTTGACCGAAAATGGTGAAGCCCGAATGGGGCACCAAGCGCACTTGCCCCAAGTGCTCGACCCGATTTTACGACCTCGGCAACGAGGACCCCGTGCATTGCATCACGTGCGGCACGGACTTCATTCCCGAGCCGGTGCTGAAGTCGAAGCAGCCGCTGGCCTTCGAAGCGGCGGCGCCGCAGGCCAAGGAAACCCAGCAGGACGACGAGCTCGCCGCGGACGATCTGGCGATCGACGAGGACGAGGAGGTCAGCGCCGACGAGGAAGTCGATCTCAATACCGGAGACGAGGACCTCGGGGTTGAAACCGCGGGCGAAGACGACGAAGTCTAAAGTCGCGTGATTGCCGCGATTTCCCCCTTTTCCAGCGGGGGAAACTTCGCCTAAGGGCGAAAGGACGTGGGGCCGTAGCTCAGCTGGGAGAGCGTCGCAATGGCATTGCGAAGGTCAGGGGTTCGATCCCCCTCGGCTCCACCAACCTTCCCTAAGCCCTAGCAGGGCCTAGGAAAAACCCGGAAATCAGACACTTATCCCAAGCGGGTGTTACATCTGTAACAGGGATGTAGGACCCCATGTGTACGTACCTCGATCAAGTCGGCTCGACCTATTATTTCCGGCGCGTCGTTCCTTCTGAACTGCGCCCCTATCTACTCACCAAGACTGGCAAACCGCGAACTGAGTTCAAGATTTCGCTCGGGACAAAGGACCGCGCCGATGCGAAGCGGCTCCTCCCTGATTACGTTCGGATGACTGATCGCCTCTTTGACGAGGCGCGGGCCAACCTTGCAGCCGATGCACCAACGGAAGCGGCCCCTGCTGCGCCGGTTGATGGTGGATGGCTCGGTGAGTTCGCACAGGAGCAAGCGGAGTTCGCAGCGAGGCAGGATGCCGAACGGGAGAGGCGGCGCGCAGATCGTCGGCACTACCGAGACGAGTGGCGAGAACGACTGAAGTATTCCACGGCGCGGATGCCACAACGGTATGCAGCCATGAAGGACCTTATTCGGGAGCAGGAGGAACGCGCAGCCGCCGCCGAAGCACGCCTAGCGGCCATGCAGGCCGTCGCTGCGTCATCGCCAAACTCGACGCCTGCGGAACCTTCTGGCGCGCCCGTGTGGCTAGACGACGGGATTATCGACGGTTGGGCTGCTGAGCGGAAGCCGACCAGAAAGACCATTCAGATGCATCGATCGGTCGCAGACTGGTTCTATGAGCGAGTGGGCCGAAAGCCGGTCAGCCAGATCACTCGGCAGGATGCCTTCGCCTTCAAGAACAAGCTCCTTGAGGAGGGGCAGAACCCCGGCAACATCAAGATGAAGCTAAGCCGCTTACGCACGTTGCTCCAATGGGCAACCGACAATGGCCACGCCGAGACGAATGTAGCCCATCGCGTCACCATTAAGGACCCTCAGGCTGCGAAGAACAAGCGCAAGCCGTTCGACCTTCAGGCGCTCAATGCGATCTTCGGTAGTCCCGTTTTCGCTAATGGGGAGCGCCCTGCGCAGGGTCGTGGAGAAGCAGCCTACTGGATACCGCTACTTGCACTTTTCACGGGCGCTCGAATGGAGGAGCTTGGCCAACTCCGTCCCGTCGATGTGGTCCGCCTAACCTACCCCGACCCCGATGACCGGGAGCAGTCTAGTTGGTTTCTTCATCTGATTGAGGTTGAGGGGGACGACGGCCCTAAGCTGAAGAACGCGGCTAGTGAACGCCTTGTCCCCATCCACCCAGAGCTTGAGCGGCTTGGCTTTATTGCCTTTGCCCAAGCCATGAAAGATCAGAACCAGGAGAGGCTGTTCCATCAACTCACACGCGGTCCGTTCGGGAACTTCACTCATAAGTGGGGGCAATGGTTCAGCACCTATCTGCGGAAGGTTTGCCTAGTCTCCGACAAGCGCATGGTGTTCCACTCCTTCCGCCACACGTTCACTGACTACGTGCGCCGCCCTGACATTCCCGAGGGCATCCAACGGCAGCTAGTCGGCCACAGCAGCAAGGACGTCCATGACGACTATGGTGCTGGGTACAACCTCTATTGGCTGGTGGAAGCCATGCGTCTCTACAAGGTACCGGGCCTAAGGTTGCCCAGCCCACCATCAGTCCAAGTGGCTGCCTAGTGATTTGTCCCAGAGATGAGACAGATGTCTCTCTCAAAGGGAGAGCTGCTATTCTTACTATCCATATATGAACCAGAGCGGGCCTAGCGGGGTGAAGCAGTCCGGCTCTCCCCCCTGTATCCGATGGCAGGTAAGCCATTCCAGCCTAGGGCCGTGAAATAGATACAGGGTGGATGTGCCGGTGCGCCATGAACCGTCGGGTCGCTGAGCGGTCTTGAAGGCAGCCCGGTGACGCCAACCGCAAAGCGGCCTCTCCCAAGCGTCATGATGATTTAAGTCGTCCCCGACTGAGCAGAGAAAATGGTTTCCTGCTCGAGACGGTACCGATTTAAATGTATAGGTTTATCAGTGGTTTACTGGATTATGGCGAGATTTCCGTAGGACTTCATGTAAGTCTCTGTTCTCAAACGTAAATGTCGCTCAAAGCGAAGTCGCGTCGCTAAGCTGTCCTCAGCTCGCAGGATGGCAGGCTTTCCCTTCGAGTATTCTCGAAATGTCATTGACAGGTGATGCGGGGGGTGTCATTTCGAGTTTTCTCGAAAGGTCATATCATGCGCCTCATGCTCAAGTTCATGTCAGCCCTGTGGGACATCATCATCACCCCGCCACCACCACCGTGCTGTGCCAGTGCCATCCATTGGGCAGGGCCGCGCTGATGAAGCCGCAGACTGCCGTCGAAGCACTCGGCTCACTTGCCCATGAGCATCGCTTGGCGTTGTTCCGCTTGCTTGTTCAGGCTGGCGAGGCTGGCGTCTCGGCAGGTTCTCTCGCTGAGGCCCTGTCAGTCCCGAACTCGTCGCTGTCCTTCCACCTAGCGCACCTCTTTCGGGCGGGCTTGATAGAACAGCGCCGAGAGGGACGGTCATTAATCTACACCGCCAACTACGCAGTCATGAACGACCTAGTTGGCTACCTCATGGAAAACTGCTGCGCGGGGGCCGACTGCGGCACCGATGCGGCTTGCGAACCTGCCCAAGAAAGGAAGTCTGCATGAAGCGCCTGCACGTCCATGTCGGGGTCAACGACCTCGCCAACTCCATCCAGTTCTACTCGACGCTGTTCGGCGCACAGCCGACGGTCCTGAAGGACGATTACGCCAAGTGGATGTTGGACGACCCACGGGTGAACTTCGCTATTTCGGAAGGCAACCACGCTCGCAAAGGTATCGAGCATCTTGGTATCCAGGTGGAAAGCACTGAAGAGCTGTCCGAGGTGTACGGTCGTCTGAAGGCCGCAGACCGCCCGGTGCTTGAGGAAGGCCAGACGACCTGCTGCTATGCCAAGTCCGAGAAGAGCTGGATTGCCGACCCTGATGGTGTCGTGTGGGAAGCGTTCTTCACGAATGGCGAGGCGACTACCTACGGCGACAGCCCTGCGCTTGGCACCCTTTCTGACAGCGTTGGCGACAAGTGCTGCTTGCCAAAGGCGGCAGCGGCATGACCCGCCCCTACAATGTGCTGTTCCTCTGCACGGGGAACTCAGCCCGATCGATCATGGCCGAGGCTATTCTCAACAAGGACGGTGGAGGTCGCTTCCGTGCTTTCTCCGCAGGTAGCTTCCCCAAGGGCGAAGTGCATCCGGAGGCTATGAGGCTGCTCAACGAGCTGGGTTTTACAACCGATGGCTATCGGTCCAAGAGTTGGGACGAGTTTGCAGCAGACGGAGCGCCGCTGCTCGATTTCGTCTTCACCGTTTGCGACAACGCAGCCGGAGAGGTTTGCCCAGTTTGGCCGGGGCAGCCGATGACCGCGCATTGGGGCATTGAGGACCCAGCCGCTGTCGAGGATGAGCGACAACCTCAGGCTTTCCGCAATGCCTTCTACGCGCTCCAGCGGCGCATTGGCTTGTTCCTGGCTCTGCCATTGGAGAGCATTGACGAGCTGAGCTTGCAGACCCGCCTCCGCGAGATTGGAAGGTCCGACGACCGCGCTCCTAATGCAGCGTGACCGACCCTCGATTGGACGACGCTTGGCCGCAGAGGGGACAGGATCTTTCTTCCTCTTCGCCACCGTGATCGGCTCTGGCATCATGGCCGAACACCTGGCCCAGTCTAACGGTGCGATTGCACTGCTCGGCAACACGCTGGCCACTGGAGCCATGCTATTCGTACTTATCACCATGCTAGGGCCAATCTCGGGCGCTCACATGAACCCCGCGGTGTCTTTGGTATCCGCATCAAGGCGCGAGCTGCCATGGCCAGATGCCGGCGCGTATATCCTTACCCAGCTTGTGTTTGGCATCCTCGGGGCTTGGGTCGCTCACCTCATGTTCGACCTGCCCCTGTTTCAACTCTCAGTGAGAGCGAGGACGGGCCTCGGGCAATGGACGGGCGAGGCCATGGCTACATTCGGCCTAATCCTCACTATCATAGGGACGGTGCGGCATCGTCCAAGCTGGGTGCCAGCTAGCGTGGCCTTATACATCACGGCAGCTTACTGGTTCACATCCTCAACCAGTTTCGCAAATCCTGCGATCACCGTGGCACGAAGCCTTACCGATAGCTTCTCCGGCATTGACCCCCATGATGCTCCAGCCTTCATCATCTCGCAGCTGGTGGGAGCTGCGGCCGGGGCCGTCATGGGTGGATTGTTGTTCCCACCTGAGCGGGCTAGTCGCAACCTATGAATGATGGAGCGAAATCCACTGGTGCAGTCGCGCTCGCTACGGGCGGTGTTGCTTCCGCCTTCTGTCTGGCGGCCTGCTGCGCCCTCCCATTATTTCTTGCTGCGCTTGGGTTAGGGTCTGCATGGCTAGCGCCCATCGTATCAGTATCGCAGCCTCACGCCTCTGCCTTAACCGCTGTATCGCTCTTTGCGCTCATTGGGAGCGTGGCTATCGTTTGGAGGGCTTCCAGTACCTGCGCTGCGGGTTCGATCGGCTCGAGGCCATTGTTTCGCTGGACCGTTACTGGCGTCGCTGCGATTGGCCTCATCCTCCTAGTTCTTTCGAAGGTCTATGCCTGAGTTGCGCAGCACCATCACCTGTCCACAGTGTGGCGGGGTGACGACCGAGACTATGCCCACGGATGCCTGCCAGTTCTTCTATGACTGCAAGCACTGTGGCGCAGTGCTACGCGCTCTACCCGGAGATTGCTGCGTCTTCTGCTCTTATGCGGACGTTCCTTGCCCTCCTATTCAAGATGGCCGAGCTGGCAAGGACGCAGGAAGTTGCTGTTGACGCCCACCAGGGGCTAGCGGTTAGCTCTTAGGCTGCTCCGGCTTAGGCTGGGTGTCAGTCTTATGCTGGCAGCAAGCGCACTTTCCATCCTTGCAGCAATCCATGTCAGCAGCTTGAGCCACGCCAGCAAAACCGAGCGCAACAGCCGCTAGAAGTGGCGTTAGTTTCATAGCGTATCTCCGAAGTTCCAGACGTCCGTTCTAGTCCCAAAGTCGGCAGACGACGAGAGGCGATTTTTCCGGCCGTGGGGTGCCGGAGAGCGGCGCGGCTATCCGGGTGGCGCGAACGTCCGATAATGGTCGTGGCGAGGCTGTAATCGGCTCTGACGAGCTGCTGACCGTCAGGTTGCCGCCCGGAGCAAATCGCTGACGCTCTGCGGACCCCATTTCCCCCCTCGCGCTGTCACTATCCCCCGCCCGTTCAGCTCCTTGGCGATAGCTCTTAGGCTGCTGTGACCGTCCGCCTTGATGGCTTGGATGATGGGCAGCACATCCATTGCAAAGGCAATCGACTTCGCCTTAATCGCGGCGACCGCAGCCCGATTGCCCTTATAGCCACCGAAAGCCTTGACCCCCATCGGATTGCCGAGCTTGGTCCCCCTTGCCCTTGCTGCTGCTAGGGCTTCCTTAGTTCGCTTGCTGATGGCCTTGCGCTCAGCCTGGGCCATGGCTGCCATGATGTGAATGGTCAGCTCGTTGGCTTCCGGCATGTCGGCTGCGACGAACTTGGTCCCGGCATCCTGTAGTGCAGCAAGGAAGGCGAGGTTACGGCTAAGCCTGTCCAGCTTGGCGATAACCAGTGTGGACCCGGTGACCTTCGCATGATGGAGCGCCTTAGCCAACTCCGGCCGATCATCTCGCTTTCCGCTCTCCTGCTCTGTGTACTCGCCTAGCGGCTCGCATCCACGACTAGCGCAGAAGTCCAAGATGGCTGCTCGCTGGGCTTCCAGCCCTAAGCCGCTGCGGCCCTGCTTGGCCGTCGAGACACGGTAGTAGTTGATTGTACGCATACAGTCTCCCGTCGCTGTCGGAGCGCAGCTACAGGAGTTGTCCATAACTGTCAAACGGACGTTAGGCTATTCTGGACACTCGCGAGACGGAGGGTTGAAGCCAAGCCCCCATGGGGGATAAACACTCTTATCGGTAGGAGTTGGCCTCCCGCGTAAGCGCATCAGGTGCAGGTCGTTGAGTGCAGACGCGCCCCACCGGGCTATTTGGCGCAGTAATCCTTCACCTGTTGCGCGAGAACAAAGTTGCCGACCGACAACGCGTACTGTTGGGCGCCTGCGCAGTCACCAGCGGTCACTAACTTAGCTGCTTCGAGGGACTGGGCCTTGTGCAGTTCATCGGCTTGTCGAGCAGCATCGACTGCCCGCGCCTGGGCTTCAGCTGCCGCAGTTTCCGCAGCGGCCGCTTGAGCTTGCTGTTGGGCAGCTTCGCGCGCAGCTCGATCACGCAACCCCCGTTGATAGGCGTCCATGAAGCTCTGGCCTGCGTTCGGGGTCTGCTGGTTGTTAATCAGTCCCCAGTTTACGCCGGAGGATTGTTGCGGCGTTTGGGAGACGCACTGCGTGCTGCCCCAATAATAGGTCGTACAATTAGTGGTGGTCGTTTGTGCAGAGGCCACGCTCGACAGGAAAGCGACTGCTGCTGCGAGACCATACTTCATACACGCCTCCCTCAAGCGAGGTGCCGACTGGGTAAGATTTAGAACTTCTCCCGGCCCGCTACCCATTGAGCAACGGACATTGCGCGGGCAATCAACGACGTGTCGTCTTGAGCCAGTTGCCCCACGTACTTCCTCATTACGTCACCATCAAAGACGCCATGCTCACCATAGGTGCGGATGGCTGCTGCCAGTCCAATGAACCGTGCGTCTGCATCACTCGCGTCCCGCATCTCCCATGTTGGAATAATCGGCATCCGTATCTCCCACGCGCTAAAATAACCGAGCGGTAAAAGCCTGCCTGCAAGCTCATTAGAGCGCAAGTAGGCGAAGCATCTGCGATGGCTGTACGACAACGCTAGTCTCGTTAGACTTAGGGCGTGAAGATCGGGAGGAACGAGCCATGTCCTTGCGGGTCTGGACGCAAGCACAAGCATTGCTGTGGCCAGACACTGATCGAGGGTCGTGACCTCACTCGGCCGCAACTGGCAGGCGCGCTCAAGGCGTTTGGGGCCAAGCGACGTGCCGAAGAGCGGTGGTCATCGAAATACGGGGCCGTAAGACCTCCCATGACTGCCGTCATCAAAGGCCACCGCGTCGTTCTTCTGGGTGACCGAATGTACAGCTCCACGCGCTGGCGGACATTCCACGACTATCTCTTTGAGTACATCAAGCATGTCATGTCGCCAGATTGGGGCAATGCCGAACTGGCCAAACCCTACAAGGAGCGACATCCGATCATTCAGTGGTACGGCAAGCTATGCGACTTTCAGGGTCGCAAGAAGCCGGGACCGGGTGGCATCTACAGCGCCCACCCAGAGGGGGTTGTCGCCCACTACCTACAGCTCGCTTACGACCTCTATACATTGCAGTATGCGGACCTGCTTCAAGAGCGCCTTATTGCCAGGTTGAAGCAGCGCGATAACTTCCAAGGCGCACTATACGAGGTCTCAGTGGCCGCGAGCTGCGTACGGGCTGGGTTTCAAATTACGCTTGAGGATGAAACAGACCGTACTACGAGCCACTGCGAGTTCACTATTTGCCGGGCCACGGGAGCGGATTTGTACTCCGTTGAGGCGAAGAGCAGGCATCGACCGGGCGTGCTTGGAAGGCCAGGGGAACCCGTCGATCTGGCTCTAGTGCGTGCGGACGTTCGACGCCTCCTACAAAAGGCGCTGAAGAAACGGGCTACCGGCAAGCGCATCATCTTTGTCGACGTAAACGTCCCCGCTCGCGACGGTGGAGTACTCGGGGTAAGCTGGCTGGATGAGGTTGCAGTGATTGTAAGGGAGATGGAGGAGCGGCAGGTTCCATCAAGCCCTTGGCCCCCTGCATACCTCTTCTTCACAAACACGCCATTCCACTACTTGGCTGATGAGGCGCGAGCTAAGGGCGCGGCCTATGTTCTTTCCGCACTTAACGAGCCTGACTTTAAGATTGAGGCCTATGCCACTCCAAAGGGTCAGGCTGTGTTTCAAGCCCGCCATCCGGACATAGTTGGTCTCTTTCACTCATTGTTGCAGCACGGGGCCATCCCCCATGAGTTTGACTTGGATACGTCCGATTGATCGATGGAGCTGACCTGTTACATATAGGTGTTCCACCAGTAACAGTCGCTCTAGAAAAGTACTTTGTTTTCCAACGGTTAGAGGTCAGGTGTTCGATCCCCCTCGGCTCCACCATTCCCCTTCATGAACGCAGGATGCCTGCACAGCGGTTTCGCCTTCTGACCCTTTTAGAATTGGTACGGTAAGCGAACGCTTACGACCATGTCCGATGCGTCGTCCGTGAGGCCTGCTCCCAGGTTGAACAGCAACGTCAGCTTCGGATTGAGCGAGAAGGTCGCCCCGACGTTGAGCACGCCGATATTCGCCTGGCTTCCCACTACAGATTGCCAACCCGCACTCTCCTGACCCTCAGGAGGATTCAGCAGTAGCCTGGCGTGCTTCACGAAGCGCTGGGTCAGCGACATGCTTAGCGAAGATCGGTCGTTGAGGGCATATGCCACGCCGATCCCATATTGGATGGCGTCTCCGAGATCCGCGCGGCCGCTCTGATCGCCCGGAGCCTCGTCCAGATCGCCGAAGCTGCGCTTGAAGTTTCGGAAATAGGTGAGGCTCCCGAAAACGACCATCGGGTCGATGGTCTTGAGCAGCGACGCGCCTATTGACGCTCCCCAAACGCCCGATCCTGTCGAGAGCTTCGACGGCACCTTGAGATTGCCCTGGGTGCCGGGAACAACGACCAGCTCGGCGCCGAAAGGACTCTCGCCGGTGGGCGCCTTCACTCGCCCATTGATGACCAGATCCGGCCGCGAAGCCGTCTCACGGAAAAGGTGATAACTCAGTCCGAGGCTGACATCGCTCAAGCCGTGCTCGGTAATCGTGCGCTCGGCGAGACCCGATGCGTTGCCGCCCGCGCCGCCCGAACGGAAGTTGGACCGCCGAAAGATGTAGGGAATGTTCACGTCCGCCTGGATTCGCGGGGTTAGCCCCATCCGGGCCGTAAGATCGTAGGTGAGAACGTCGGCCTGGACTTCGTCGATGCTGATCAGGCCCAGGAAGATGGCATCGAGCGCCAGAAAGCCGCTGAGGTTCAGGGCCGCGTTGCTGAAGTGCGAATAGGTAATCCCCGGCTCGATGTTGATGTGCTCTCCGAAGTGACCCTGCTCTGCCTGCGTGACCGCTTCGACGACCTCGGTCGGAGCCGGCGTCTTGCGATCGGCTTCCTCGTTCTCGACGCTGGCCTGCTCGGTTCCGACGGCTGGCTCAGCGCCCGGCGGCGCCTGCCCCACTCCGCGGCCGCGCATGGCCGCCGTTTCAGAGTCCGGCAATGGTCCACCGGAAGTAATTCCCTGCGCCTCAAGCGCCTGGATTCGCGCCTCAAGCGTCTGGATCCGTTTTTTGGATTGCTCCTGCTCAACCTGAAGCGCGTTCAATTCCGTCTTTAGGGTCTGGATACTTGGGTCAACAGACTGGGCTTGGGCGTGGGAGGAGAGGAAGGTAGTCGCAGCTATGCCTACAATCAGGCCCCGTCGTTGAAGTGCGCGCATAATTGCCCCCGCCTACAAGCGCCGACTGATATTAGATCGAATCTCCGCCAGCGATGAAGGGAGGGCCTTCGTCATTCGCCTCCACCTTCACTTCGACTTCGGAGTTGAAGACAAGCTCACCACACATCACGGCTTTGGTGATCATGTGAGTCTTGTTTCTGGCTCGCATCTTGTAACGCGCATTCTCGATATGACGCTCAACTGTGCGATGGCCAATTCCGAGCGCAACTGCGACTTCCTTCGCTGACTGGCCGCAAGCAACTCGCTCCAAAATCTCCCGCTCTCTACTACTTAGATGCGGAGTGTCGTCGATTTCCCCGTAATGAATCATCGATCGCTCCATTGCCCCCGGGGGAGCGCCACTGAACGCCAGAGCCCCCCGGTTATCGAAAGTTAGGGTATGGCAGAAAAGGCTATAGTTGTTAAGTATTTATTTACCCTGGTTAGGGTCCGCGCCTTTATTGGGTAATTTTACTTAGCGAAGGCCGCAAGAAACCTTGCCTGCACGAAGGGGCACGAAATCGTTCGGATGGCGGGCGTCTTTTAGGCATTGAATACTGTCAGCACGCATTCGGAGTTCTTGGCGTGCTGGCGGATAGCTTCTTTTTCAGGTCTTTAGCGGTCGGAGTCGCGCTTTCGGGACTCGCGGCGAGAGCTAGTGCGGAACTCCCCGGCTCAACCCAGCCAGGGGCTCAGCCCGTGGTCCCCGGCAACCTTCTGATCTTGAGGATGGTGCCGCCGCGCAACGCGATAATCCCCGGCGCCGGCGCGGCGGTCACCGCACCAACGGCGCCTCCCCAGAGCGTGTTTTCCAGCACGGCGGGAATTACGCGAGTGCTCAGCGACGGCGAAGCCGCTTCGATCACCGGCCAGCTGCCCGCTCACGAGGCAGGCCAGATGGTGCGCTCCGCAATCGACGAAACGATGCGCCCGCAACCCGGCCTGGGCGGAAGCGCGACCGAACGAGCGACGGGTGGCTCACTTGGCGGGGCGATAAGCGGCGCTGTTGGAACCGGCCTGGGCGCCCTTCGCGGTGCAATGAGCGCCCTGCCAGGAAGCGGCGGATGAGGGTGCGGGCGCTCCTCTTTGCGGCAGCGGCTGCGCTTTGCGCTAACCCGGCGCATGCGAGCGACACGGGCGCGAGCGCCCAGGTCGAGTCTGGCTCAGTGTCGGGCGTTGCAGGAGTGAACGTCGCTGCCGGCAACTTCAACCAGCAGGCAAATGTCGGAGGAATAGCCCTCGGCGACATTGCAGTGGCGGTGCCCTCGGTGCGGCAATCCACGAGCCCAACGCCGGATTCGGCCGGCTCGCTGAACGCAGGGATTGGCCCAAACAGCTTCGCGGGCTCCTCCGGCTGGATCGCCGTGAACGGCGTAGCGGGCTCGGGAAACCAGCAGGCGAACATCGCCGCAATCGCATTCGGAATGAAGGGCGTCGCCCTGGCTGACGCAGCGCTCAGCCAAACGCGCGCTCCCAATGGACCGGCAGGAGGCTCTGAAAAACCGGGAGCTGTTGCCGAACGATCCACCGCCATCGGCGAGGGCGCGTTCGCCAACAGCTCCGGGCTTGTTCAGGTCAGCCTGATCGGGGGCGACAGGAATTCCTCCGCCAACACCTTCGCCCTGTCCACCGTGGACGGGGCGCAACCTTGAATGAGCAGAAGACGTGGGAAGTGAAAGGAGAATGACAATGAGGAAATGCTTATTGCTGGCCGGCGTCGCTACAGCGCTGGCCATCGCGCCGACCGCTGCCAGTGCAAGCGAGACCGGCCGTGGCGAGATCACCTTCTCGAACAATGTCGATACGTCGATCTACGATCATTTCTATCGTCTCGACGCCACCGGCATTTTCGGCGGCGTGCTCGTCTACGGTGTCGTGAACCCTGACAGCGCAGCCGTTGCAGTCACGGATGCCAAGCAGATCATGAGCGACAGCGACGTGGCGTTCCGCGAAGAGAATGAGCTGAACGGCGAAAACGGCTATGTCGACCCGATCTTCGGCCCCGGCTGGAGCGAAGCCGGTCAGGACCCCAACGACAACCTGACTGACGGCGTCTTCCAGGGCCAGATCCGCGCCGGGTTCTTCGCACCGATCATCAACAACGCGACGACCGGCGACATAGATGCAGACGGCAACGTCGGCGTGAACGTTGCTGCGGGTCAATACAACCAGCAGCAGAATAGCGCCAATATCGCAGTCAGCGCTTCCGCAGCGGACGCGAGCGATGACGGTGACGATCCGTCGCTGCTGCCCGATGGCGATGGCGATGGCGGATGGGCGTCTGCGTACACGACGGGTTACCAGTCGTTGACGGGCACTAGCTATGGCGGGCTCAACGAAGACACTCTTCCTGAGGACGACGAAGAAGCCGGCGGCGGCGGAAACAACTTCCGTGACCGCAACACGGCCACGACCGGCGAGGTCGCGGGCGATGGCAACATCGGCGTGAACGTCGCGGCTGGCGCATTCAATCAGCAGCAGAACCTGATGACCCTGGCGGTCGCATCGAATGCCGTTCTGGCACAGTCGAACGCCGCTCTGTGGCAGACTTCGTCCTGCAACTATGCCGAGATCCAGGACGAGATCAACAACGCGACCAGCGGCGCAATCACGGGCGCCGGCAATATTGGCGTCAACGTCGCAGCGGGCGTTGGGAACCAGCAGCAGAATTCTCTGACGGCTGCGGTCTCCGGCGACTTCGGCGGCGGCAGCGGCGGCGGAACCGGCGGCGGATCCGACCCCAGCTGATCCGCTTGCTGTCGGGAGGGGTGCCCCCCGTGCACCCCTCCCACCCCTTTCGCCAACGAGACCGTGGAACCGCAATGCACCGTGCCTTGCCCGCAATCGCATTCTTGATGACGACCGCCGCGGCTGGCGCTCAGCCGAGCGGGAAGGCGCCCATCTGGTTCGGCCCCACCTCGTCCGGCAGCCACCTGATCGTCTCCAAGCCGGTTCGCAGCTGGAAGGACATGCAGTTCGACGGGTTGGTCCGTCAGCGGACGGACTTCAGCTGCGGCGCCGCAGCGCTCGCGACCATCTTCAATGCCGGATACGGCAAGCACACGACGGAGGCGCAAGTCCTCGTCAACATGCTCAAAATTTCCGACCCGGAGGTGGTAAAGGAGAAGGGTTTCTCGCTCCTCGACATGAAGCGTTATGTCGCCGAAGTCGGAATGGCCGGCGAAGGCTTCCAGGTCGACTTCGACGCGCTACGCCAACTGAAGGTTCCTGGCGTCGTCCTCTTGAATATCCGCGGCTACAACCATTTCGCGGTCATCCGCAAAGCCGGCGACGATTACGTCCAGCTCGGCGATCCGGCGCTCGGCAATCGTGTGATGAGCCGAAAGAGCTTCGAGACGGCCTGGAACAAGGTCGTGTTCGTTGTCGTCGGCGAAGGTTACGACCCGTCGAGCGCACTTGCGAACCCACCCCCGCCGCTCAGCGCACGAAGGCTTTTCGAGGAGCGCTCTCCAACCTGGGCCGCAGATCTTACCGATTTCGGGTTATCGACCGTGAACAGCTTCAGGTTCTAGGGCTATGAGGGCGCTCACTCCCTTCGCTGTTATCGCGGCAATCGTCGTCTGCCTCGCGACCGCTTCACCAGCAACAGCGGCGGTCACCCTGTCGGGGCTCGAGGACGTGGGTAAGCCTGTGGCGGACAGCGAACTGGCGCAGATGCGCGGCAAGTTCATCGCGCCCAACAGCATCAGTTATTTCGGAGTGCAGATGGCCTCCAGCTGGCAGGGTGGCGACGGAGTCACGACTTCGGCCGTCCTGCTATTCAACGTCGACTTCGCAAAGGGCGCGGGAACGCTGGATGGCGCGACCCCGCATCTACTTGTGAGCTGGTCGCGAGATTGCTCGACCTGCGCCGACACGACGATGGACGTCAAAGGCTTCGGGACAGAGGCCGCTGGCGGGTATGTGGCGCTGCCTGACGGCGGTTCGGCCATTCCCGTAGGGTCACTCGACAGTGTCAACGGCGCGACTCAGGGCCAGCAGATCGCCGGTTCCGATAATGTGGCGCGCAACGACATGCGCATTCAAATCGTGCCTGCGGGGTCGGTGCAGGCCGACATCAGCGGCATGAAGGAGATCACCGGGCCGGGGCAGGAGTTCCACGATCTGGGTGGCGGCGAAACGGTTCGCTTCGTCTTCTCAGCGAACGAACTTGGCCTGACCATCACCGATCAGAATGGCGCCGTCCGCCAGAGCATGAACGGAAACCTTGGCAGCATGGCGCAGCAGCTCGTGATCGACGGCGACGGCAACCTCGTTCGCAATGGCATGAGCCTTACGATCGGGGTCGATAGCCTTGCCGGGGCTCGCCAGCTGAACGTGTCAGGCGCGCTCGAAGCGATGAAGACGGGAGGCTTCTAAAGCTTGTTCCGACAGCGGACTCCTTGCTCGGCCTTGATTAGCCGCGTTCGCCTCGCGAGCGGGACGCGATCTCGCCATGTGCGGGCTTGGCCGGCGCTTTTCTGACTGCGCGCGGCGGCGGATCGCGCAGCGCGGTGTTCCTGATGCAGTTTTCGAACCCGACCCAATCCACGCGATAGCGGGTCCTGGCGGCATTGCGGTTGCACATGTGGATCCGCCAGGCCGGCAGATCGTGCTTGCGGACGTATTTGAGCGCTTTGTTCATCGCCTTCTGCTGCTGCGCCATGCATTTCTGCTGCCACTGACAACCCAGACCGATGTTCAGGTAATTGGAATCATATAGCGGGGCGCTAGGGCGCGCCTCGGCTGACGACGCCCAGAAGAGCACGGCAAATGCGACTAGAACGCGCCTCATTTCACGGGGGTGTCGCATCTAGGGGCAACCGTCCGCAAGCGCATTGAGACGAGGTTCGTGCATTCGCCGTGGCCCTGTGGGCTTGCAGCCACAGCGGGCACAAAGAAGGCGGCGACGCTTTCGCGCCGCCGCCCCTTTTGCGTGACGAACTAAGCTTAGAGCGAGTTCGAAACGTTATTGAACGTCGTACCGAGCTTCGTGCCAATGTTCTGCATCGCAGCAATCGCGGCAACCGCGATCAGCGCAGCGATCAGACCATATTCGATGGCAGTCGCGCCCTTCGAGTTCTTCAGCAGCTTAAGAAACTTGGCCATTACTGGTCTCCTTAAGGCTCCCCGAGGGAAGAGCATCCCGACCTGCGCAAACTAAACCCCGCGTAGGTTGATCGAGGGCTTACGCTCCGACTGGTTGAGAAAGTTTTAAAGCTGCAGGTTGCCAGTAATTAAGGATTAGAGCGGCGTCTCAGCGCTGCTCGACAAGGTGCTGAAGGCTCCGGACCCATTCGCGTATGCGCTTCGTGCCATCGCTCCAGTCCGGCGGAAGCGGGCTCTGCAGCTCCTTCTCCTCGTTACGATCCTTTCGGAAGTCAGCCGGGAGGTCCGGCCCGCGCGAGCCGTCGACGGCCATGGCGGAGGTCATGAAGCTGCGCCAGATCCGCGCCGGCACGGTGCCGCCGCTAACCTTGCCGAGCGACTTGTCGTCATCGCGTCCCACCCAGACGCCGACGACGAGATTGCCGGCAAAGCCTACGAACAAGGCGTCCCTGCTCTCCTGGGTTGTTCCCGTCTTGCCGTAGGTGGGAATTGCAAGCGCCGCGCGGCGGCCGGTGCCTTCATTGGCCGCAGCGTACAGTAGGTCGAGCATCGGCGCCCAATCGCGGCGGCGATCGAGGCGCCCGCCATTGCCGAACAGCATCGACAGGCCGGGCTGCCCGCTGTCTTCGGGAAGCCCCCGGGCGCGCACCGGATAGCGGCCTCCTGCGATCGCGGCGTAAGCGGATGTGAGCTCGAGCAAGCTGACCCCCGCCGTCCCAAGCGCCAGGCTTGGCGTATTCGGCAAAGGGGTTGAGATGCCGAGATCGCGAGCGGCACGCACGACGTTGCCGCGCCCGACTGCCTCCGAGAGCCGCACTGTCGCCGCATTGCTCGATCGGGCGAACGCCTCCCGCACCGTGATGCGCCCGCGGTAGATTCCGTCATTGTTGACGGGCGACCAGCCGCCGATCGTGATCGGCTCGTCATCGATCATGCTATCCGGCGTCCATCCCGCACGAAGAGCGGCGAGGTATACGAACAATTTGAATGCGGAGCCTGGTTGCCGCCGTGCCTGGGTGGCCCGATTGAACGGCGAGTCCTTGTAGCTCTTGCCGCCGACCATCGCGACGACGCGTCCGTCGGGGCGCATAGCCACCAATGCCGCCTGCGCATCACCGATCCCCGCTCGATTCACGGCCCTGATGGCCAAACGCTGGAGGTCGCGGTCCAAAGTGGTACGGACTTTGACCTCGCCGAAGTCGGCTTCGAACGCGTCGTTTGCCGCGGGCGCCACCCAATCGGCGAAATAAGTTCCAGTGGGTACCTTCGACACCACGGTCCGAGCACGGGCTGGCGCCGTGGCGCGAGCTCGGGAGGCGCTGATCGCGCCCGTGTCCGCCATGGCCTTCAGCACCAGGCGGCTGCGCTTCTGTGCACCGGCGAGGTTTCGCGTCGGCGCAAGCCGCGAAGGCGCCTGGACGATTCCGGCGAGCATCGCGGATTGCGCCAGGTTCAGATCCTCGGGATCCCGATTGAAATAATGATGGGCGGCAGCGCGCAGTCCATAGACGCCGTCCCCGAAATAGACGCTCGAAAGATAGCGCGAGAGGATTTCGTCCTTCGTCAGCCACGCTTCCAGCCAGAAGGCGATGATGACTTCCTGCGCCTTGCGTTTGATGCTTCGGTTGCTCGACAGGAAGCTGGTCTTCGCCAGCTGCTGAGTCAGCGTGCTCCCGCCCTGACGAACTCCGCCGGCGCGAAAATTGGCGACGAAGGCGCGTCCAATACCGCGCGGGTCGATCCCCCAGTGCCGGTAGAAGCGCCTGTCCTCGATCGCCACGAACGCCGCGGGCGTTAGCCGATTGAGCCTGGCGACGTCGACCGGCGCTTCCTTGATCGCGCCCCGGCGCGCGATCGGCTGGCCTTCCGAGGACAGGAGCAGCAAGGCGGGGTCGTCGAGGGGATCGAGCGCGCGCGACAAAGGCGCAGTCACGATCAGCCACGCCAGGAGCAGCGCCAGCACTCCAGCGATGGAGTAGAGCACGATCGGCCATCGCCTGCGTCGGCCCTTCTCCGGCGGAGGCGCGCTGGGCTGCGGATCCAGATGCGGCGCCAGCGGGTCGGGCAGCTCTTCGATCGGCACTCCGCCGCGGCTCCAAATCGAGTCCCGTTCCGCCACGCCCTCTACCCTGGGGAATTCACTGCTGACTTACCCTAGTAAGACAGTTCCCAAGATTTAGCCAGACGCTTGCTGAACGACTGCTTGCGGCTAAACGGACGGAATGCGGGTCAAGCATTTCCGCCGATTTGTGACGCTGGCGCTGGTCATCGCCGTACCGTCCGCGGTGAGCGGATGCCGCGAGCAGCCCCAGGGCAGCGTCAAGGTAACCGTCATCGGCGGCCCACCGAAGCTGCGCGACCCGGCGGCAGGGCCCCTGCCCGCTGGCGACGCCCTGCTCCTGTCCAATGTCGCTCAGGGCCTCGTCCGGTTCGACGCGGCAGGCAATATCGTCGGCGGGCTGGCAGAACGCTGGAACGTCAGCAACGACGGGCTCAGCTACATCTTCCGGCTCGCGCCCGGCGACTGGCCCAATGGAGGCAAGATCACCGCGAAGCAGGTCGCGCGCCTGCTGAAGCGGCAACTCACGGGCCGCAGCCGCAATCCCATGCGCGATGCGCTCGGAGCGGTCGAGGACGTGGTCGCGATGACGGACCGCGTCATTGAAATCCGCCTCGTCGCGCCGCGGCCGAACCTCCTGCCGCTGCTTGCCCAGCCGGAAATGGCGGTCCTTCGCGAAGGCCACGGAACCGGTCCGTTCTCTGAATCGCCGACGGCCCAGCGAGGCCTCCTCCTGCTGAAACGAGAGATCGTCTCGCCTGAGGATGAATCGAAGACGGAAGAAGATGTGCTTGTGGGCGGGGCAACGGCCGGGGCGGCGGTCCAGGCTTTTGCAGCGGGTCAGACCGACCTGGTTCTCGGGGGGACTTTCGCGGACCTGCCGATCGCGCGGCGCGTGAAGCTCCCTCGCGGCAGCCTTCGCTTCGATCCGGCGTCGGGCCTGTTCGGTTTGGTTCCCACGCGCAAGGATGGGCCGCTGGCCGAGCCGGACGTCAGGCGACTCCTCAGCCAGGCAATCGATCGCGACCTCCTCGTGCGGACCTTGAACGTGCCGGGCCTTACTCCGCGCGCGACGATCATGGAGCCTGGACTGGAAGGCGTGCCGGCGATCGCTCAACCGGTCTGGGCCACGACGGCTCTGTCCGAGCGAAGCGCAAGCCTTGCGGCGGAGGCGCGCCGCCTCTTTGGAGCGGAAGAAAAACCGGTGCTGCGCATCGGGTTGCCCCAGGGCCCCGGGGCCGACGTGCTCCTGCTCCGGCTCATGCTCGATTGGGGCGCGCTCGGCTTCACGATCCAAAGGGCGAATAGCCCCGGGCAAGCCGATCTCGTCCTCGTCGACGACGTTGCGCCCTCGAGCTCACCCGCATGGTACGTTCGGCGTTTTCGCTGTGAAATCGCGCCCATCTGTGATCCTGAAGCTGATGAGCTGATGGCGTCGGCGCGGGCGGCGCCCGTTCCGGCGCAGCGCGCTGCGTTGCTGGTGCAGGCGGCGGCGCGGCTCGATGATGCTTTGGCCTTCATCCCGCTTGCCGCGCCGGTACGCTGGTCGCTGGTCGGATCCCGGATCGAGGGCTTTGCCGGGAACCGCTACGCGCGCCACACGCTGACAGGCCTGGAGCAGAAGACCAGTCCTGGAGGATAGAATGGACCCGGAACCGCGCAGCGCCTTTCCGAGCCTGGCAAGCGATCCCGCATCGGTGCGCCAGCGGGTCGAGGGCATGGAGCGGATACTCGAACGCCTGTTCGTGATCCCGGGCACCAACCGTACGGTCGGGTTGGACGTGATCCTCGATCTGGTGCCGTTCCTCGGAAGCACCGCGGGCGCCGTGATTGGCGCCTATCTGGCCTGGGAAGCCCGCAATCTCGGCATGTCGAAATGGCAGCTCGCCAAGATGGGCGGCAATATCGGGTTCGACTGGCTGCTGGGCATGATCCCCTGGGTCGGAGCGGTTCCCGACTTCCTCTTCCGTTCCAACACGCGCAACTTGAGGATCATCAAGCGCCACCTCGACAAGCATCACGCCGCCGGCGCAATGATCGAAGGCGAGGCCAGGCCTGCGCGCGAAGTTACGCCTTCCGCTTGACCGGAAGCTCCGCGAGGACCTTCTTCCCGCAGCGCACGCTAACCGAAGTCACTGCCGAACTGTTCGGGATAGTCGCACTGACGTCCCACCAATTCTCGGGTGCCGCGAAGCCGGTATTGTTCAGGACGATCGTCGGCGTGATCTCGGCCGTCGTGCCGGTCACGGCCGGCTCGCCAAGCTGCGCCATGTAGCGGGGGTCTGATCGATAGGCCTTGCCCTTCACCACGACATCCCCGTCGGCACCCGCGCTCGCGGTCCAGCCCTTCGTCTCTTCGTCCTTGAAGAAGCAAAAAGCTGGCCGCTTCGGCTGAGAAGCGGCGGCGTTCGCGCTTGCCTCAGCCTGGTTCTCGACGGCGCCCTCGCCCGAACCGCAGCTGACCAAGAAGCCACTGGCGGCGGCCACGACAAACTTCCGCATGAATCATCCCCTCCCGCTGAGGGATCTGTAATGCGGGATCAGCCTCAGTGGAACTCGCGCTTCGCTTCCTCGAACCAGCCGCTCGGAGCGGTGCCGACTTCCCGTTGCTCGACTTGCGGCGCACGCGGCGCCGGGCGGTTTCCCGGCCAGGCGGCGATGATGATTGCTGCCGCAAGCAAGGTCACGGCACCGATCAACAGCAGGAAGGGCAAGGTGCTTAGTGAGAAACGCGGAGTCTCAGGCTGGGTCCTGCCCCTGGGCTCGCGAGCGCGTCGCGCCGTCCGTCGCAGGGCAAGTGAGCGCACGTAATCCTCCGCACGCGTCCAACTGCCCAGGACCTTCGGTTCGGAGAGATCGTCGTCGCTCAAATCAACCGATCGGACCTCCGCTCTCTTCTTCCTCGAAGAGGTCTGCGACCACGTCGCCCTTGGCGGTCAGGCGAACCTTGTCGCCCTCGACCTCCGCGACCAATCCGCGGGGAATGAAGTGGTGATGCTCGGTGTGCGCGACGCCGCTGTCCGCGCGAATAAGCTTGATGCGGTTGTCCTCGACTCGATCGACCGTACCGATGTGCACGCCGTCCGCGCCGATCACTTCCATATGTTCGCGAATGTCTTCGAAGCCGCTCATAGGTCCAAGCCTCCTTTGCTCGCCTCCCCTAACGCTTCGCTCGCGGCGCGGGATGCACGCCACATCGCCAATCTACGGCCGCTCGACGTCCATGTCACGATGGGCCGCCGCATGTCGGGTTGTTAGGCCGTGCGTTCGTGCTAGTGCCCGGCTTTATGGCTGATGTCCGCGCTACTCCCGAAGTCCTCACCCCTCCGGAGGCGCCGCCCTCCCCGACCCATGTCGCGACCAGGCGCGAGGACTATCGTCCGCCCGACTGGCTCGTGCCGGAGATCAGTCTCGACTTCGATCTGGATCCCCAGCGCACCAGGGTCCGCGCGAGCCTTGAGATTGTTCGCAACGGCGACCACGACCGGCCGCTCCGGCTCGACGGCGATGAGCTGACGCTCATTTCCGCTCGCGTCGACGGACGGGAAGTCGAACCGGGGCTGGATGGAAAGCAACTGGTCCTGGACCTTCCGGGCTCGCGAGCGATGGTCGAGACGGAAGTGGAGATCGCTCCGGCGGCGAACACCAAGTTGATGGGCCTCTATGCGTCGGGGGGAATCCTTTGCACGCAATGCGAAGCGGAGGGCTTCCGCCGGATAACCTTCTTCCCCGACCGTCCGGATGTCCTTTCCAGATATCGCGTAAGGATGGAGGCGGACAAAGACCGCTTCCCGATCCTGCTGTCGAATGGGAACAACATCGCCGCGGGCGAGGAAGGTGATGGGCGGCATTGGGCGCAATGGGAGGATCCCTTCCCCAAGCCGAGCTATCTCTTCGCCCTCGTCGCCGGCGACCTCAAGGCGAACAGCGACAGCTTCACGACCATGAGCGGCCGCAAGGTCGCGCTGAATATCTGGGTGCGCGAGGCCGACCTGCCGAAGACCGCGCACGCAATGGAGAGCCTGAAGCTCGCCATGGCGTGGGACGAGAAGGTTTACGGCCGCGAATATGACCTCGACCTGTTCAACATCGTCGCCGTCGCCGACTTCAACATGGGGGCGATGGAGAACAAGGGCCTCAACATCTTCAACTCGGCCTATGTTCTCGCCGACCAGGAAACCGCTACGGACGCAGACTTCGACAACATCTCCCGCGTCGTAGCGCACGAATATTTCCACAACTGGTCCGGCGATCGGATCACGTGCCGCGACTGGTTCCAGCTTAGCCTCAAGGAAGGCTTCACCGTCTTCCGCGACCAGAGCTTTTCCGCCGACATCGGAAGCGCTCCGGTCAAGCGGATCGATGACGTGCGCGTGCTTCGGGCGGCGCAGTTCCCGGAAGATGCGGGCCCCTTGGCGCACGCGGTCCGGCCCGACAGCTACATAGAGATTTCGAACTTCTACACGGCGACCGTCTACAACAAGGGTGCCGAGTTGATCCGGATGATGGCGACCGTGCTGGGCGCGGAGAAGTTCCGGGCCGGCACGGATCTCTATTTCGATCGGCACGACGGCGAGGCAGCCACGTGCGACGATTTCGTGAAGGCGCTCGAGGATGGCAGCGGCGTCGATCTGTCGGCGTTCAAGATCTGGTATTCGCAGGCCGGCACTCCCAAGGTTTCGGCACGGCTGCAGCACGACCCTCAAACGCGTGCGGCCACATTGCATCTGGAGCAGCGGGTAGACCCGACGCCCGGGCAGCCGGACAAGGCGCCGATGCCGATCCCGCTACGGACGGCGCTGATCGGTGAAGACAGCTGCGCGGAAATCGCTGCCGAGCAGCTCGTGCTCCTCGAAAAGGCGCAGGCGACGATCGAATTCGCGAACGTCGCCGAACCGCCTTTGCTGTCGATCAATCGTGGCTTCTCGGCGCCGATTGTCCTGACCGTCGATCGCCGCCCCGGAGAGCTGGAGCGGCTTGCTCAGTGCGATACGGATCCGTTCAGCCGCTACGAAGCGCTGCAGGAGTTGATGATGTGCGCGCTGGTCGCGAGTGCGACCGGCGCGGCGGCGGACCTGGAGCCGGTCACGCGCGCGGTGGGAGCCACGCTGCGGTCCGACGCACTGGACGCGGCGTTCAAGGCGGAGGCCATCCTGCTTCCTTCCGAACCGCTGATCGCGGACCGGTTGGACGTGGTCGACCCCGACGCAGTGCACGAATCGCGCGAAGCGCTCCGCCGCGCGATCGGTAATGAGCTTCGTGACGATCTGGCATCAGCTTACGGAACCTCTGGCGCGCCGGGCCACGATCTTTCGCCTGCGGCCAAGGGCGTTCGCAGATTGCGGAACGTCGCACTTGCCCTGATTGCGGCCGGTGACGAACGGGTCGGCGCGACGCTCGCGCACCGCCAATTCATGGCCGCGGATAATATGACCGACCGGCAGGCCGCGCTCGGAACTCTGGTTTCGCTCGACGCGCCCGAGCGCGATCAGGCGCTGGCGGCCTTCTACGATCGGTTTCACGACGACCCGCTTGTGCTCGACAAATGGTTCGCGCTCCAAGCCGCGGCGCAGCGCCGCGAAACGGTCGACGAGGTGCAGCGGCTCGCCCATCACCCCGATTTCCGGATCGGCAATCCCAATCGGCTCCGCGCGCTCGCGGGCACGTTCGGGTACAACCATTGGGCGTTCCATTCTCCGGACGGCCGCGGCTATCGCTTCCTGACGGACATGATCCTCGACGCGGACAAGCTCAATCCGCAAGTCGCAGCGCGCCTCATCCCGCCGTTCGGCCGCTGGCGCCGGTTCGAACCCAAGCGAGGCGAGCTGATGCGCGAGTCGCTCGAACGGATCGTCGGTGCGCGCGGACTATCGAAGGACGTTTACGAACAGGCGAGCAAGTCGCTCGCCTGAGTTCAGCCGCCGATCCAGCGCGCCACTTCGCCGGCAACCTGATTGGCCGCCCGATTGATCGCCGGGCCAACGGTGTCGGCAGTGCCGTCAGCAGCGGCGGTCGCCGTGAAACGACGGCTTTCGACATGCGATCCGCCCTGCGTCGAAAGTGAGGCGTCATAAGTGATGACCACCTGGCCGGACGAAGAGTCGTAGCCGAATCGCTGAAGACTGCCGGTCACGGTCAGGCCCGGATCGAGCGCCGCTTGCGCTGGATCGAGAACGACGCGGTTCGTGGTCCTGCGAACGGTCTCCGCGACAAGCGCCGCAAAGAGCCTGTCGGGTGTATCGATATATTGCAGGTTCGGCACATACTGAACTGCGGTCGGCGTAACCTGTACTGGCACGCGAACCGTGCGGATTTCCTTCGGGATTTGCGGAACCGCGATGGTGACCGCCTGGCCGGCATTGGCCGTTCGCACGATCGCCCCGGGGTCAGGTGCCTCGGGTGTCAGCGTCAGCATGTAGGCCGGAGGTTTTCCCCCGCCGCCAAGCAGTCCGCTGAGCGAGCAAGCTCCGACGGTCGTCGCCATTGCAATGGACCCCAAGATACGCAGCAGCGACTTCATTTGCTTTTCCCTGGCTTGTAGTCGGGCAGCTTCTCGGGTCCGAGCGTACCGCCGATCCCCTGCTGCTCCACCCGATCGGTGACGCCGCGCAGCGACTGCGAAAGTTCTCGAAGTTCGCGCACAAGGCGATTGGCTTCCGGAAGCGTCGACTTGGACAGATTCTGCACGCCCGGCCGCGCATCGCTGATGATGGCATTGAGATTGTCGGATGCCTGCTGGACCGAAGCGATGGCCTTGCGCAGGTCCTGTGCCGCCGGTCCGCCCTGCTCGACGACGAGCCGGTTGGTGTTGTCGGTGAGGACGCTGATGCGCTGCGCGGCGACACCGGCGTTGCGGACCGCGATCCGCGTATCGGCGATCGCGTCGGCAAGGTCCGGGGCACGCTGCGCGAGGACCTCGGTCGTCGCATCGATGTTCTCGAGAATGTCGGAGATCGCATTCTGGTTCTTGTCGCTGAGCAGCTCCGTCAGTCGCTCGGTGAGGCGCTGAATGCGATCGATCAGCTCCGGAGCGCTGTTGAGCAACGCGCCGAGACCGCCCGAGCTGGACGGGATCACCGGGCAGCCCTGCGGTCCGACCTGGCGGATCGGCGGGCTTCCGCGCGCGGCGCCGTCGAGCTGGATCTCGCTGACGCCGGTGAAACCGACGCCCTTGATCTGCGCGGTCGTCCCCTGGAGCACCGGTGTCTGCTCGTCGACGTTGATTCGGACCCAGACGAATTCCGGCCGGTTAGGCAGGAGCGAAATCTTGTCGACCTGCCCGACCGGAACGCCCGAGAAGGTCACGTTCGACCCCTTGTTGAGGCCGCCGACGGCCTGGCTGAAGTAGATGTCGTAGCATTTGGTGCTCTTGTTCGAGAGCCCCGCGAGCCAGACGATGAACAGGAGGACGCCGGCGAGCAACGCCACCGTGACCGCGCCAACCATCACATAGTTCGACCGGGTTTCCACTAAGCGGCCGCCCCCTCTTTATGACTCAAGGCCGCAGTACGCCCCCGCGGTCCGTTAAAATACTCTTGTATCCAAGGATGATCCAAAGCCAAGAGGTTGGGTATCGTGTCGACTGCGATGACCTTTCGGTCCGCAAGCACGGCAACCCGGTCGCAAATCGTGATCAGCGTGTCGAGATCGTGCGTGATCAGGAACACGGTCAGATCGAGCCTCTTCTGAAGCGACGCAATCAGCTCGTCGAAAGCCGCCGCGCCGATCGGGTCGAGACCGGCGGTCGGCTCGTCGAGGAACAGCAGCTCCGGATCGAGCGCGAGGGCGCGGGCCAGGCCGGCGCGCTTCCTCATGCCGCCCGACAGCTCGGATGGATATTTCGGCCCCGCATTCGCCGGCAGGCCGCTCATTGCGATCTTGTATGACGCAATCTCGTCGATCACCGGCGGACGGATGTAGGGGAAATATTCGCGGATCGGGACCTCGACATTCTCCGCTACTGTCAGGGTCGAGAACAAAGCGCCGTTCTGAAACAGGATTCCCCAGCGGCGGCGGATGTTCTTGGCTTCGTCCTCGCTCCGACCGATCATGCTTTCGCCAAGAACCTCGATCTCCCCGTCATCGGGCGTCTGAAGGCCGATGATGGAGCGCATCAGCACCGATTTTCCGGTGCCCGAACCGCCGACCACGCCGAGGATTTCGCCGCGGCGCACGTCAAGGTCGAGATTCTCATGGATGACCTGCTCGCCGAACGTGTTGCGCAGGCCGCGAACCGTGATGATCGGTTCGTTGTTCTTGGTAGTTGTCGTCATCTCCATCCAATCGAGCTGAAGAAGACGGCGAAGACCGCATCGAGCACGATCACTAGAAAGATCGACTGCACGACCGCGGTCGTGGTGCGAAGCCCGACTTCCTCGCTGTTGCCCTGGACGAGCATCCCCTGGAAGCAGCCGGCCAGCGCAATGATGAAGCCGAACACGGGCGCCTTGATGAGCCCGATCCAAAGGTCGGTGATCGGCGTCACCTCCTGAAGTCGCTGGACATAGGTCAGCGGGGGGATTTCGAGCGAAAGCCAGACGAAGATCCCGCCGCCGAGCAAGGCCATGAGCATCGCCCAGAAGGCAAGCAGCGGCATCATGATGACGGCGGCGATCATCCGTGGGATGACAAGCGCTTCGATCGGGGACACGCCGATGGTGCGCATCGCGTCGATCTCCTCGGTGATCTTCATCGTCCCCAGCTGGGCCGCGAAAGCGGACCCGGAGCGGCCGGCGACCATGATCGCGGTCATCAGCGTGCCAAGCTCGCGCACGGTGATCCGGCCGATGAGGTTGATCGTGTAGACCTCGGCGCCGAACTGCTCGAGCTGGACCGAGCCCTGCTGCGCGATGACGATGCCGATCAGGAAGCTCATCAGGCCGATGATGCCGAGCGCGCGAACCCCGACCACGTCGAAACGCTGGACGACGGCATTGACCCGGAAGCGCTTCGGACGGCGGATCAGGTTGGCGAAGCCGATCAGAGTTGCGCCAAAGAATCCCAGGAGGCCGAGCAAGGTCGAGCCCGCGTCCGCGACCCACTCCCCAAGCTCGGTCAGGACGCGCGTGAAGCTGGAGCTCTCCTCCGGCCTCACCCTGGCCGGCACGTCGAACTCCGAGACCTGGTGCAGCAAGCTCACCTCGTCCCGGCTGGCGCCAACGACTTTTGCGCCGCGATCGCGGACGGCCCGATAGACCAGCCATGCGCCGACCGTGTCCATGCGGTCGATTTCGCTAAGGTCGATGGTCAGCGGGTCGGGAAGAGCGTCGATTTCGCGCTGCGTGGTCGCCGCCCGCGTGATCGTGAGCGCGCCCGCGACGCGGTACACGCTCTCTCCCTGGTGATCGTCACTGGTCCCGTTAACGTCGGCCATGTCGCGCGAAGTAGTGCGCGAAATGAACTCCGTGGGCAAGACGCCGCTAGAGCGGGCCTTCCCTGCCCCGTTCGCCGCCATTATGCGCCGGACATGGCTGATGAAGCGTCGATCCTGTTCGTACCTGTCGGGTCCAACCCCGCGCGTCCATTCGGTCTCGAGGCCCGCGATCGCGCCTGCAGGCTTGCGACGAACGCCGGTTTTGAGTGCGCGGATGCAGCCGGCAATCGGCGACCGGCCCTCCTCGCGAGCTTGGCTTATTCCTGGGACCCCGCGTGGCTGAAGGCGCTGCGGTCGCGTCCGCGAACGGTCCTGACGCTCGCCGGAAAGCCGGTGATGGCCCATGTGCCTTCGGGGGAGGACGCCGGCCCAATCGCTGCCGCGCTGGAAGCCGGCGACCCGGTTGCAGGCTACGAGCAACTCGACGCCGAGACCGCACAGCTCAGTTATGCGGAGCTCAGAAAGCGCGACCGCCCTTTTGTGCTCCCCCTCGACCCGAACGACCCAGAGCCGGTGGAACGCGCAGCCTATGACGCGGCCTACAAGGGCGTCACAGACGTCCTGACGCTATATCTGTGGCGCAAGCCTGCATTCTACCTGACGCGCTGGGCGGCACAGGCTGGGATGACGCCCAATCTCGTCACCGCAATCGGCGCCATTTTCTGCGTACTCGCCTTCGTTCTGTTCTGGCGCGGCGAATATTGGTGGGGGGTCGCTTCCGGCTTCGTCTTCATGGTGCTCGACACGGTCGACGGGAAGCTTGCCCGCTGCACCGGCGCCTCCTCGAAATGGGGGAATGTGTTCGACCATGGGATCGACCTCATCCACCCGCCATTCTGGTGGTGGGCCTGGGCGCACGGGCTCGCCGAATACGGGCGCCCGCTTTCACCCGTCTATGCGACGATGGTGCTGTGGGCGATCATCGGCGGCTATGTCGCGCAGCGCGTGATCGAGGGCGCGTTCATGCGCCGCTTCGGCCGAATGCACATCCATGTCTGGCGACCGATCGACAGCAAGTTCCGCCTGATCACGGCGCGGCGAAACCCCAACATGGTGATCCTGGTCGGAGCGTTGCTTTTCGCCAGGCCGGACGCGGGGCTCGTGCTGGTCGCCTGGTGGACGATCATCAGCCTCATCTTCCACGCGGTGCGTTTCGCGCAGGCGACCGAGCAGGCCGCGCGCGGGCGTCCGATCAATTCCTGGCTGGAAGCGTGACCTACACGGCCGTCGTGCTCGCGGGCTCAAGGCCGGGGCGCGACGCTTTCGCCGAGCGCCATGGCGCGGCTTACAAGGCCCTGATCCCGGTTTCGGGGGAGCCGATGGTGTCGAGGCCCGTACGAGCGCTCCTGGACAGCGACCGGATCGGCTCGGTCATGGTCCTGACGCAGGCGCCGGATGCTATACAAGCGGCCTTGCCCGACGACGAGCGTGTGAAGGTTCGCGCGTCATCGGCGACAATCGCCTCGACGATGCTGGACCTGTGCTGGGACCCGTCAACCCAATGGCCGCTGCTCGTCACGACCGCCGACCATGCCCTGCTCGATACCGCCACAGTTGATGAATTCTGCGACGGCGCCGAAGGCCGCGATCTCGCGGTGGGCCTCGTCGAGCAAAGCTCGCTGCTGCGGCGGCTCCCCGGCACCAGGCGCACCTGGCTGAAATTTCGCGGCGGGGCTTACACGGGCGCCAACCTCTTCGTGCTCCGCTCCCCCCGGGTCGCGCCGGTCATCGAATATTGGCGCTCGGTGGAGCAGGACCGCAAGAAAGGCTGGCGGATCGTCTCGATGCTCGGCCTGCCCACTTTGCTTGGCGTCGCGTTGAGGCTGCTCACCGTCGACCAGGCGCTCGGGCGGCTCGGGCGCAGGTTCAATCTGAAGGTCGGTAGCGTCCGGCTCAGCAACCCGCTCGCCGGCGTCGATGTCGACAAGCCGGACGATCATGCGCTGGCGGAAGCGATCATCGAGGGCCGCGCATGAGCAATCTCGCCATCTACGACATGGACAGGACCATCACGCGGCACGCGACCTACACGCCGTTCCTGCTGCACTGCGCCACGCGGCGGGCGCCATGGCGGCTGCTTTTCCTTCCGCTCGTGGCGCTGTCCATGCTCGCCTACGTCGGGCGCCTGATCGACCGTGCCCGGCTCAAGGAGATCAATCATCGCCTGCTGCTGGGCCACCGCATCCATCCGCGCGACCTGAAACCTCTGGTCGACAGCTTCGCCGACGGACAGGCCCAAACCAACATCCGTCCAGGCGCTCGCGTGGCGCTTGCGTGCGACAAGGCGGAAGGCAGGCGGCTGGTGCTCGCGACCGCATCCTATCGCCTGTACGCCGAGGCGATCGCGGAGCGCCTCGGCTTCGACGATGTCATCGGCACCGGCTCGATCATCGGGCTCGACGAGCGCGTTCACGCGAAGATTGCAGGCGACAATTGTTATGGTCCTGCAAAGCTTCGAATGATTGCCGAATGGGTCGAAAAGTCGGAGCTGAAAGGGGTGCACGGGCACGTGCGCTTCTATTCCGACCATGTTTCCGACCAGCCCGCGTTCGAATGGGCGGACGAGGCGGTTGCGGTGAACCCGCACGGCAAATTGCGCAGGCTCGCGCAGCAGCGTGGCTGGCAAGTCGTGGACTGGAACTAAGACCGCTTTCGACCATTGCCGCCATTAGCCGAGTGATCGGTGCGCGTTTATTTCGCGCTGAAGGTCACTCTTGAGCGTGCGAATCTTGAATGACTCCATGGCCCCATGTTCCGCCTTGGCGGCGCATACGAGGCTATTCCAGTGATCGAACGTGTCCGGATGCACAGGTCCGTCGCTCAGGCAGCGCGCGCTCTGCAGCGCCGCACGCAAGTTTGCATGATGCCGCCGACGATGTTCGTTGAGCCGGCAAGCCAGGCGCTGGCGACCGGCCGTTAGCGAGCTCGCGGTGAGCGCGGCGCGACTGCTCGCAATCAGCGTCCTCGGCCATGAAAAGCGAAACCTGATGGCCATGATACAGATAATTCAAATCCATGCGCCGCTCCATTTTAGTAAGCGGGAGCACAGTTGGTCTCTCAGCCGCGTAGGCCTACAGGCAGAAAATCCGCGCGATGTGCTCATCCGGCACATCGGTACGATTTTCTCGACGCTATTCTTTTATTTTGAAGCGACCTTACAATTCTTGGTGATTGCGTCCATATATACTTTGCTACTAGTCGCAAATTGACGGTCTTTGGCGCTTTGCGGCTCCTCATTCCTTCCATCTCGCACTCCTAGCGCAGAAGGACGCCGACTCTCGGCTTCCCAACGAAGGAATCATGACATGCCGACAGGCACCGTTAAATTTTTCAATGAAAGCAAGGGCTACGGCTTCATCCAGCCGGACGGGAGCGGCAATGACGCCTTCGTTCACGTCACCGCTGTCGAGCGTGCAGGCATGCGGAGCCTCGTCGAGAACCAGCGCTTGTCGTACGATCTTGAGCAGGACAAGCGCGGCAAGACGAGCGCCGTGAATCTGAAGCTGGCGGAAGCCTCAACTGAGGCGCAACCGGCATCGGACGCTTAGTCCGGCGGCCTACATGAACGCCGACACGGAATCCTGGGACAATGAGGGCGGGCAAATCAGCACCGCTGAGGGCGGCCACATGAGCTCCAGCTCGGGACGCGTTGTGCGCGCACCAGGAGCGGAATTGCAATACACGGTCATCCTGACACGTCCGCATCTCGTCGAGCTCTGTCGGTCCTTTCGCACCATGCGAGAGGCTGAGGCATTCGTTCGCCGAAACACCCCCGTCCCGGCTCCAGCGCTTTCGACGCTGTACGATCGAAACGCCAACGAGACGTAAGTGCGAGTGCCGGCGCTCATCAGCGGTGAGTGCCGGCAGCCTATCTGTTCGATGTTCATTTCTTACGGAGGCCTAATGCGAAAGCCACGACTCTCAGAAACGGACGAGCAGCGGAGCGCACGCGAAGACAGGGAAGCGCAGAAACGACGCGACGACTCCGCCGCGGAGGATCGAGCTCTCGATGCCATGGTACGTCAAAGCCTCAAGCAGTACGGCCCCTGACTTTCTGCCCATGGCCATTCGCCGATCGGGCGGCACCTCGTCGAAGAAGGATGATAGCCTCATGGCCAAAGAAGAATTGCTCACCATCGAAGGTGTAGTGGACGAGATTCTGCCGGACGGACGGTTCGGGGTCATGCTCGACAATCAGTGTCGGATTATCGCCTATACCGCCGGCAAGATGCGCCGCTATCGCATTCGGTCGATTGTCGGCGACCGCGTTCACGTCGAAATGACCCCGTACGATCTGTCCAAGGGCCGGATCGTTTATCGGGAGAAGCTTGCCGGCACATCGACAGGGCCGAGGCGGCGAAGCTTTCGTCGGTGACCGTGTCGGAGCGAGGGGACGTTGACGAAACGCGGGGCGCAGTGGGGCTCGGACCGATGCTGTCCCGCCGGTTCACCACTTATGGCGCGGATACCAAGCGAAGCATCTTTCAGCTGGTCACTACCGCTATGCCCTTCTTCGCGTTGCTTGCGGTCATGGCGTGGGCATCGATTGATCTTTACTGGCTGACCCTGCTGCTGGCGATCCCAGCGGCCGGACTGCTCGTCCGGCTCTTCATCATTCAACATGACTGCGGTCACAGCTCGTACTTCAGATCGCGAGCCGCCAATGATTTCGTCGGCCGCGCGCTGAGCATCATGACGCTCACGCCCTACTACAGCTGGAAGCGCGACCATGCCGCGCACCATGCTTCCACAGGCAACCTCGATCGCCGCGGACGGGGGGACGTGGGGACGCTGACCGTTGCGGAATATCGGGCCTCGTCATCTCTCAGGAAGCTCGCCTACCGACTCTTCCGGAACCCGCTGGTGATGGTCATGCTCGGTGCGCCGATCAACTTCATCCTGCTCCAGCGATTTCCGAAGGGTCACGAGTTGCAGAACGGTCAGTCGCTCCGCAGCATCCTGTCGCTGGATCTCGCGCTGCTCGTAGCGATCGGCCTAGCCTGCGCCCTGTTCGGCGCCCGCCCGGTCTTCGGGACTTATCTCCCCGTTATGATCATTGCCTCGTGGATTGGGAACTGGCTGTTCTTCGTGCAGCACCAGTTCGAAGATGCGCATTGGGAGCGCGACGGCAACTGGGACTTCCATGTCGCTGCCCTGAGCGGCAGCTCATATTTCAAGCTTCCGCCGCTACTTCAGTGGTTTTCCGGGAACATCGGCCTGCATCATGTACATCATCTGTGCAGCCGGGTTCCGAACTACCGGCTTCAGGCCTGTCTAGACGCCGCTCCGGAACTCGATGGGATCGCCAGGGTCATCACTCTGCGCCAGAGCTTGAGCTGCTGGCAGTTGGCCCTGTGGGACGAGCGCCGCCGGTTGTTGGTCGGATTTCGCGATCTTTAGCCGTTCCTGGGTTACGCGATCACTGCTTTGTGACCTTGATGTGCTTCATGATTGCTAGCGTCAGCTTTCGACCCATTGCGGACGCTTATCGAGCGTGGAGCGGGCACGCGGAATTGGAGTTCGCCATATTCGGGAGCGCCAACGATCCCCCGATAAAACGCCAGTCGGGTGACCCTTCAGACTGGAGGAGGGCCTTGCCGCGCCTTATCGCGATGATACTGCCTAGAAGCCTCGTCCAGCGCCGCCCGCTTCCTGAAGCTTTTCGCCAGCCGCTCCAGCATCTCTGCGCGCAGCGACCATCGCTCCGCGCCCCTTCTTAGCTGCTTCCGCTCGTGTGGAACCGCGCTGCCGGCTTCCTGCATGTCCGAAGCGGCTCGCTCCAAACAGCCTTCGACAGTATCTTGCGCGTACGCCCAGTGAGGCTCGACCCTCCGTTTCGGCTGGGAAAGCGGTTCGAATTTCGTGGGTCTTAAAGGACCGAAAAGTGCAGCCATCCAGGCAAACAGTCTGCCAAGATCGCGAGTAACTCGCACCTATCCTTGTCCGCCCTCTTCGCGGTGATCAGGGGCGCGGGACGCCTTTCGTATTATCTTGGCGGACTGCTGGTTCTTCTCAGCCACATCGCCGGCTACTTTCTTGGCCAGCAATTCCGTCTGTTGGCGGATCACGCGCGCTCGATGAGCGTAGTTCTTAGGATTGACGGCCTTCGTCGCAGAGTCGGCTTTAAGGCTGCCGACGAGCAGACTTATGCTCAACTCGGTGGGCTCGTCTGATATCAGGAAAGACGGTTCCGGCATAGCGAACTCCTTCATGAGCGGGAGTTGCTACTCTCTCATGCGCAACATGCTCGATTAAGACGGTAGCGCTAGGATTCGAAATGGTAACTCGGGCGCGATTCCGCAAGGCCCAACAGCATCTGTGCCAAAGGTCCGCGTTCGACCCATCTCCGCCACCCGAGCGTCGATGCGAATGAAGGGGAGGCGCCCATCCGAGCGGCGCCCCCGCGAAAACGCGATTAGCGTGCCAACACCATCTGCTGAAGCAGCATGTCGCCCATGATGTGACGATAGGTGGCGCGGTGGCCACTGCCGGCGATCTGTTTGCGATCGTCGCTCTGCAGATATGCGTTCATTTCCTTGTTGCGAGCGATTTGTTCGGCCGGCGTCGGAATACGGTCGCTCACCGTAACCAAGTAAAGATCCGGTTCATCCTTGCGATTATTGTTGTTGCTCAAAATGTAATAGGCTTTGATCCAGCCCTTAGATTTTGCGTATTCGTTCTGCTTGCGGGAATCGCTCACCAGAAAATCTGCGTAATCGGCGAAATGGCCGTCGTCGATTTTGATGGAGGCGACGTCCCAATAATCGCCACCGACTAATGGAAGTTCCTGAGCTGAAGCGGGAATAGCCGTCGTAAGCATTAGTGCCGCGCCAAGCGCGGTTAATATTATCTTGCTCATTTGATTGCTCCGTGCTGCGACAGCATAAGCGCCTCGCAACTAGGGACCGAGCCGTCACATCGACTGGAGCGCCGATAAGTTTTTGCAAAGCCGCCTCGTAACGGGCCTTACGCCAATTAACGTTGATCTCCTAACTTTATTTACCTGAATTTTAACGTGGACTTGGTGTGATTTATGTACGTAGAGGCTTCGCCAGTTGGATTAGTGTCTGCTTTCCACCCATTGCGGACATTAGCACGCTGGAGGAGCTCTCGCGTCAGTGGCCCGCCAAGACGGCCTATACCCGCATACCGTCGTCTCCAAGGATGGGTGTTCAAGTCGAAGGTCCTCGATACCGGCGACCGTTTCTCATTCACCTTCGCCAAGGCGGGGCAATTCGGCTATTTCTGTTCCCTGCACCCGCACATGACGGGCATTATCGTTGACCGGAACGGCTCGGCTAGTGGTCGGCGGCGGACATTCCTGATTGCCGATCAGAACGAAGCCGGTTCGTATCGCTCCCGCTCGGTGACGGTTTGCGAAGGACAACGGGGATGAGGATTTTCAAAAGCCTGCTGGTGTCGCTGATCGGGCTGACTGCCCTCATGTACACGCTTCAAAATCTCGCCGGCATCGGCGCCATGCGCGAGCAGATGGATGCGGCCGGAGCCGCCAACGTTCCGCCGGCCGCAAGCTGGGCCGGGTTCGCACTGATCACCCTCTGCCAACTCGCGCTTGCAGTGACGGCGCTAAAAGGCGCGTGGGAGCTATTCGCCGCCAGGAACGGCTCGACTGAGCAATTCAGGGAAGCGAAAACGACGGCGGTCTGGGCCGGCGGCCTGTCTCTTCTTTCGTGGTTCGCATTATCGCTGATGGTCGGCGGCGGTCTCTTCCAATGGGGCACCGACAGCGGCGGGGTGGCGCTGGCGAAGTCGTTTGCGCTCGGCACGACCTCGGCACTGACAATCCTCTTCGTATGGGGAACTACGGACTAGGGAGTGTTGCCCGTCGGGCGCGAGGACAATAGCTGTCCCGAGGGGCGGGTCACGGGCAGCGTTAACCAATTAACATATTGTAGATTATGGGTTTTTGAGTCAGCATCCCGACTCGGTCCTTGCACTCGAGATCGGGGGGAAGTGCGATGAGCGTTGCGTATTCTGGCGTGTACGTATTCGGTGACAGCCTCGTCGACGCGGGCAATGCGCTGAAACTCGCACAAACCTACGACTATTTCCCCTTCACGGACCTGCCCAGCGGCGCGCCGACCGCGGACAAGGGGTATTACAAGGGCCGCTTCACCGACGGCTACACATTCGCCGACCTGCTGAGCAACAAGTTCGTTGGAATGCCGACAAAGCCGGTCTTCCCGTTCGGCTACGACGATCCTTACCTCGGCATTTCCTTCGGTTTCTTCTCGGATCCGAGCGGCAAGAATCTCAACTTCGCTTATGGCGGAGGGCAGATCCGCCAGGGTGACGAGGCGGTTCCGGACATGGACGACCAAACCGACGCGTTCCGGGACGCAGTCGACGGCCACGCGGATCCCAACGCGCTTCACCTTTTCGTCTTCGGGGCCAACGACGTTCACGACCTGGTCCCGAAGAGCGCGCCGTGGGTCGATGAAGCGACCGCAATCGCGATCCTGACGGATGCTGCGGACGAGTGGGTCGAAGAGATCAACGATGTCATCGCGATGGGCGGCAAGAACGTGTTGGCGCTCGGCGTGCCGGACATCGGGATCCAGCCTTATTACAACGGATCGCCCGATGAAGCTCAGCGGCGGGCCGTCGCAACCCATTATGCCGAGCTGCTCGACGGCCTGATCCGTGACCGGCTCGGCCAGATCAACTCGCCCAACTTCCATTTTGTCGGCTTCACCGAAATGGCCGGAAGCGTCCTGGGAGAAATGGCGCAGCTCTATCCCGGCGGAGTCTATCCACTAAACACCAGCTCTCTGGTCTTCTTCGACGCTGTGCATCCGACTGCGCAGCTCCACGCCATGGCTGCCGCCTACATGCTCGACAGCCTCAATGGCACAAGCGCGGGCGAAGCGTTCCCGCTGGCCACGCCGAACATGAAGCTGTCCGGCACGATTTCGGCCGTGGGCGAAGTCGACAAGCTCAGCTTCGCGCTTGCCGCGAACAGCAGTTACACGTTCGAGATGCTCGGCCTTAGCTCCGGCAAGCTGCCGGGCCTCGTAAGCTCCCAGGTTCTTGCCGATCCGAAGCTGCGGATTGTCGGGCCGGACGGCTCGGTGTCGGTCGATGACGATGGCGGCGTGGGGCTCGATTCCCATCTGCAATTCACGACCGGGGCAGCAGGCACTTACACGCTCGAGCTGTCGGGCGTCGGGAGCCTCACGGGCGCTTACACGGTGCAGGCGCAGAACCAGTCGGTTCACGACGATGTCTACCGGGTGACCAGTGCCAGCACTCTGGTGCTCGAAGGCGCGAACGGCGGCACCGATCAGCTGCTGTCGACCGTGAGCTATACGCTTTCGGCCGGATCGTCGATCGAGGCGCTGGCAGCTGCAAACGCCGCCAGCACGGCGTCGATCAATCTGATCGGCAATGAGCTTGCCCAGTCAGTTACCGGAAACGCGGGAGGCAATCTCATCGATGGCCGAGGCGGCGCCGACCAGCTGTGGGGCCTAGGCGGCGCCGACACCTTCTATTTCTCATCCGCGCTCGGCGCGGGAAATGTCGACCGGATCCAGGATTACAACGCGCGTCACGACACCATCAGGCTGGACGACCAGGTCTTCACGGCTCTGCCTGCGGGGAACCTGGCGGCAGGGGCATTTTACACCGGTGCCGCAGCTCACGATTCCGACGACCGGATCATCTACAACCCCGTGACCCATCAGCTGTTCTACGACCCTGACGGCAATGGCGTACAGGCGCCCGTGCAGTTCGCGGAGGTTTACGGCACCAACGTGAAGCTTACTTCCGCCGACTTTGTCGTGAGCTGAGGCCGACCCTCCTGCGAAAGGCAGCGGGCCATTGCGCAGACGAGTCGCCCCTGCGATGTTTCCGCCATGAAGACGCGCTTGGGTTGGGCGTAGCCGTGAGCAACAGCGACCTGTCCTTCGTGAATCGCCGCGATTGGCCTTCGGATAAGGAAGAGGCCGCGCAATTGCTCAAAGCGCGGTGGGATTATCGCTGGATCTCGGCCTCCGACGCGCGCTGGGCCGATCGGCCGACGCCCACGGAGGTGATCGACGCGGTGGCTTCTGGCTGGCTACCCAAGAGCGGGCGCATGCTGGACCTGGGCTGCGGCACGGCCGAGATTGCCGCCTGGTTCGCCGAGCGCGGATACGAGGCGACCGGCGTCGACATAGCGCAAGGGGCCCTGGATCAGGCCGCCAAAAGGCACGCGGACCTTTCGCGGCCCATCGAATTCATCGCAGCCGATTTGTGCACCCAGACGCTGCCAGGCCGAACATTCGACATCCTCATCGACCGCGGCTGCCTCCATCAGATCCCCGAGAATCTCGTCGCCGATTATGTCCGCAACATTGCGTCGCTCGCAGCGCCGGACGCGAGGATGATGCTGTTCATGAAGGCCTTTCGCGAAGGGCCCGTAAGCGATCTCCTCGAAGAGATGGAGCTGCGCACGGACTGGGTCCGCCGCATCTTCGCCGGTCACTTCGCGCTCGAGCGGGCGCTTCCTACTTTCCTCAATCCCGACAATCCGAAATTCCCGCTTCCGGGGATGGCCTTCTGGCTGTCGCGAACCCCGTAACGCTCACACCGCGTCGAGCGCGTTCGCGAAGTCGGCGATAAGATCGTCGGGGTCTTCGACGCCGATCGAGATGCGAAGCAGGTTGTCGGTGATGTCGAGCTGCTTTTTGCGCTCGTCCGGGACCGACAAATGGGTCATCGCGGCGGGCGCGCTAGCCAGCGTCTCCGTGCCGCCAAGGCTGACCGCAAGATGCGCGATGCTGAGATTGTCGAGGAAAGCGAAGGCCTCCTTCTCGCCGCCCTTAAGGTAGAGCGAGAAAGTGGAACCGGCGCCGGTGCAATGGCGGCGATAGATGTCCGCCTGGCGGGAACCTTCCTCGAGGAAGCCGAGGTAGCCGATCTTCTCGACCTTCGGGTGGTCTCGCAGGAAGGCGCAGACTTTCGCAGCGCTCTCGCCTGCTTTGGTCATCCGAAGTTCCAGCGTTTCCAGGCTGCGCAAAAGCATCCAGGCGGTGTTCGGGTCGCAAATGCCGCCCATAACGTTGCGCATCATGCGCGCCTTGTCGATCACCGACCTCTTGCCGACCAAAGCGCCGGCGACGAGGTCGCTATGGCCGCCGGCATATTTGGTGAGGCTGTAAACGCTGATGTCCGCGCCCTGTTCGAGCGGCTTCGCCCACAATGGTCCGAGGAAGGTGTTGTCGATCGCGATGGGCGGAAGCTCATCCTGATCGCCGAACGCGGCCTGCCGGGCTGCGTGTACGGCCTCGACGTCGACCAGCTGATTAGTCGGGTTGGCCGGACTTTCGAGGTAGATGACCGCGACGCGGCCCTTGGCCTTGGCGCGCGCCATCACGTCATCGAGCTCCTCGCGGGTCGCGCCGGCCGGGAAGTCGACGAAGTGCACGCCGAATTGCGGGAGGATCTTGTCGATGATGGTCTCACTCGCCGCATAGAGGGGTCCGGAGTGGATCACGACGTCGCCAGGTCGCACCAGCGCGAGGAGCAGCACCGCGATCGCCGTCATGCCGCTGGAGAAGGTCAGCGCGGATTCGGCGTCTTCCCAAATCCGCAGGCGATCCTCGAGGATTTCCTGGTTGGGCCCGTTGAAGCGCGAGTAGACGAGGCCCTCGGCAGTGCCACCGCCGGGCCGCTTGCCGGTAATCCCTTCGAAGAAGCGCTTCCCGTCCGCGGCCTTTTCAAACACGAAGGTCGAGGTCAGGAATATCGGCGCCTTGAGCGAGCCTTCGGAAAGCGCGGGGTCGAACCCGTAGCCCATCATCAAAGTAGCAGGCTTGAGCTTGTGGTTTCCGATGGTCGTCGGCGTTTGCCGCGGCGGCCGCCGGCTGGACGGCATGGGGTCAAACTCGGTTTCGTCGAACTCTTCGGACAAGCTTCATCTCCTCTTCGGCGCGGGCATTAGCGCCTGCCGCCGACTTGCGCCAATCAACAGCGCGGCGTTTATCGATAAGACTGGCTTGTGGCTCGTTCGCTTCAGGCTGGAAGCGCGATCATCGAGACCTGACGCCCGTAATCCGCCTCGCCGCGATGAGTCGCGCGGCGGAAGGAGTAAAAGCGATTTTCCGCGGCATAAGTATCCAGCTGTAGCGCCTCGACGGTGTTGACCCCTGCGGCCCGCAGCCGGTGGACGACGTAAGATGCGAGGTCGAAGTGCGCCTTGGAGTTCTCACCGCGCGTGAAAAATCGCTCGTTCAGTTCGTCGCTGGCCAGGAAGCGGTCGCGGAAAGCTTCGTCCACCTCATAGGAAGCCTTTGCAATGCAGGGACCGACCGCCGCTGCGATCGCATTCCGATCGGCGCCTAGCCGCACCATCGCTTCCACCGTTGCATCCGTCACGCCGCCGAGTGCGCCGCGCCAGCCGGCGTGGGCGGCGCCGATGATCCCCGCCTCCTCATCGGCGAGAAGGACAGGTGCACAGTCGGCCGTCAAAATGCCGAGCAGCAGGCCCGGGCGGTCCGTCACCATGGCATCCGCATGGGGGCGTTCGTCCTGCGGCCAGGCTGCGCTCGCGAAGACGACATCGGCCGAATGGACCTGATGAACGGTGACAAGCTTCGCGCCCGGCAGGAGCGCATCCACGGCGCGACGGCGATTTTCCGCGATGGCGGCGCGATCGTCATTGCTGCCGTAGCCTATATTCAGTCCGGCGACCTCGCCTGCCGATACTCCGCCGCGGCGGCCGAAGAAGCCGTGCGGAAGGGCGCCGAGCGACGTCGCGCGCACGATCTCGACGTTCACAGGTCGAGCCTCAGGATGATGTCGTCATCGGCCTGCTCGCCGACCATGAACTTGTAGGGACCGACCTCTTCGAATCCGTAACGCCCATAGAAACGGCGGGCGCGCGGGTTGTCGGTATAGACGGACAGATAGAGTTCGCGTGCGCCGCGGCGCCGCGCTTCGGCGATGGTCCAATCCATCAAGGTCCTGCCGACGCTGCTCCCGTGCCAGGCCTTGGCGACATAGAGCTGGCTAAGCTCGATCGCCGGCGCGCGGGGTTCCACCGGGAGACGCAGCGGACCGAGCTTCGAATAGCCGGCGAGCAGTCCCGCCTCCTCGACGACATGGATCGCAAATGACGGGTCCTGAAGCTGCTCGCGCCAAAGCTCTGCGCCATGTTCTTCGAGGAATGCCTGGAGGTCTTCGGGCCGATAAAGGTGCGCGAAGGTCTCGTCGAACACCTGCTCGAACAATCCCACGAGCGCGGCTGTGTCGGCCAGCGTAGCGTCACGGTCCAGCATCATCATGCGAACCCTGCCGGCTGCGGCCAGTCCGGGCAATGAATGGCGAGAACCTTGAACAACTCACCCATCCCGTTTTTTCCCGTCAGCCGCTGCACGGCGGCGGCGAGCTCCGCGGCGCGCTCGGGATTCGCATCGACAAGCGAGGCCGCGCGCGCGCCAATACCCAGCCGGTTCAGCCATTCACCTTGGCTGACCAGGGGCGTGACGGCGGCGCCCGCATCCACCGCCGATCGACCGATCGCTTCGAAATCGACATGGCTGGTGAGATCCTGCTCACCCGGCCGATCGAGAACCGGAGCATAGCGATGCCCGCGAACGGCCTGCAGCGTATCGCCCGGTGCGGTGCGCGCGTGGCCATAGTCCACGATCAGCGCCAGGCCGCCATGGCTCGCAAGGTGCCGTGCGACGTCGCCCGCGGCAGCTTCCCGCGCGGGCGATTCTTCGTCGATCTCGCCGTCCCGGTCGAACGCCAGCCCTCCGCCGGCGACCACGACATGGCGCTCCTTGCCGCCAGCGAGTTGCCGGATCGGCAACGCGTCCAGGAATTCGTTGGCGACGAGCAGCCACGGTCGTTCGGGGAGGTCGGCGATCGCCTCATGCCAGCGGGCGCCCTGAACCGCCTCCGCCTGCGCCTTGCGCAGCATGGGACTGGTTTCGACCAGATGCGCATCGCCGGTGAAGCCGGCCGACCTGAGCACCCGCAGGGCGTCCGCGGCGAGCGTGCCGCGGCCGGGCCCCAGTTCCACATAAACAGCGTCCGAAGGTGCGCCCGCCGCTTGCCACGCCGCGGCAAGCGCAGCGCCGATCAATTCGCCGAACATCTGGCTGATTTCGGGCGCGGTGGTGAAGTCGCCTCGGCTACCTAGCGGATCGCGCGTTGCGTAATAATAAGCGTTGCAGGCCTCCATATAGGCCTCGACGCTCAGCGGCCCCTCCGCCCGGATACGATCGCGAAGCGCCCGCTCGAACGGCGTCACGAGACGCTGGCGGTGCCCAAGGTCGGCTCTACGCGCACGCGGCGACGCTTCGCCGTCAACATCAGGTACAGCCCGCAGAGAATCATCGGCAAGGAAAGCCACTGACCCATGTGCAGCCCGGTCGCCTGCGCAAAGCCGATCAGCTGCTGATCGGATTCGCGGATGAACTCGATGCCGAAGCGGAACAGGCCGTAGAAGAAGAGGAATGCGCCCACGAGCTTGCCAGGCTCGTAGCGCGCCTGCGTCTTCCAGAACATCCAGGCAAGGATTGCGAACAGGACGATCCCTTCGAGGATCGCCTCATAAAGCTGGCTCGGATGACGCGGCGGACCGAGGATGCTCCCATAAGGGGTGACTTCGACGAACCGGACAGCCCAGGGAACTTGAGTCTGCGCGCCCCACAATTCCTGGTTCACGAAATTAGCCAGGCGCCCGAAGAAGAGACCGAACGGAACGCAACAAGCAACGTAGTCGTGGATCCGCAACCACGACAGTTTCTCCTTGCGGGCGAGATAGAAGATCCCGAGCGACGTGCCGACAACGCCGCCATGAAACGACATGCCGCCGTCCCACAGCTTCACGATCTCGAGCGGATGTTGGACGTAGTAGCCCAAATTGTAGAAGAGCACGTAGCCGATACGACCGCCCAGGATGATGCCGAGCGCGGCGTAGAAAACGAGGTCGTCAGCGTGTCGGCGATCCATCGGGGAGCCGGGCTTGGCGATCAGCTTCAAGAGATACCAATAGCCGACGAAAATACCGGCGAGGTAGGCGAGGCTGTACCAGCGCAGGTCGAATGGGCCGATGGACAGCGCGACCGGCGACAAGCCAAGATCCGGAAACGCGACGAACTGGGAACTGGTGGCTTCTTGCAAGGACTTCCCCCTGATGGGACAGCGTCTCATAAGGTGCGGGATCGCAAAGGGCAAAGGAGGGCCAGTGCCGAGCGAACTCGATCGTCGTTACGACGAGATTCTTGAGACCCTGACGGCTCCCGGCGGACGCCTCGTCATCGGCAAAGACGAGCGCGGACAGGCCATAGTGACCAATTTCCCGGCGACGATCCCTTCGCTGTTGCGGACATTCTGTGCGCTTAATGCAGACGCGGAAGCGGTGGTTTCAGGCGATGAGCGCTTCACCTTCGCCGAACTCGATCAGATTTCTGAGCGGGTGGCGAAAGGCCTCGTCGCGCACGGGATCGCGAAGGGCGACCGGGTGGGAATCGCCATGCGCAACTGCCCGGCGTGGGTCATCGGCTATATGGGCATCGTGAAGGCGGGAGCGATCGCCACCTTGCTCAACGGCTGGTGGGAAGCGCACGAAATGGAGCACGCGATCCGCCTTACCGAGCCGAGGCTGATCCTAGCGGACGCGGCGCGCGGAACGCGCATCGCGGCCCGTTGCAGCGATTACGACATCATGAGCTTTCCCGTTGAGCTGCCGATCGAGCAGGCACTCGGCCAGTTGTTGAACAGCGGAGACGAAGTCGAACTGCCCGATATCGCTCCCGAAGACGACGCGACGATCCTGTTCACCTCGGGCTCGACCGGAGAATCGAAGGGCGCGCTTTCCACGCATCGGGCGGTGACAACCGCGACCTACGCTTATTCGACTGGCCTGATGGTGCTGCTTGGGGTCCTCACCGAAGACGGCAATGCACCGGCTTCGCCCCCGCGGACCTTGCTCAGCGTGCCGCTGTTCCACGTCACGGGCGAAGTCCCGGTGATGCTGAACAGCTTCGTAGTCAGCCGCTGCATGGTCATCATGCCTAAATGGGATGCGGGCGAGGCGCTCCGGCTGATCGAAAGAGAGAAGATCACCTATTTCGTCGGCGTGCCGACGATGAGCCTGGAGCTGATGACCCACCCCGACCGGCACAAATACGACCTGACGTCGCTGCGCGACATCACTGCCGGCGGGGCACCGCGGCCAGTCAGCCATGTCGAACGACTCAAGAGCGAATTCCCGAACGCTCAGCCGGCGCTCGGATACGGGTTGACCGAGACCAACGCGGCGGGGTTCAGCAACTTCTGGGGCAATTATGCCGAGAAGCCGGCTTCGACCGGTCGCGCGCAGGTTCCGTACATCGAGGCCGCCATTCTGGGCGCCAGCGACGAGCATCTCCCGATCGGCCAGGTTGGCGAAATCGCAATCCGCGGTGCCATCAACATCAAATGCTATTGGCGCAACCCGGAGGCGACCAGGGCGCTGTTCACCGCGGATGGATATGTCAGAACCGGCGACGTCGGATATCTCGACGAGGACGGCTACCTGTTCATCGTCGACCGCAAGAAGGAGATCATCATCCGCGGCGGCGAGAACATCTCCGCCGCTGAAGTGGAAGCCGAATGCTACGCCTGCACGGATGTCGCCGAAGTTTCGGTATTCGGGGCGCCTGACGAGCGCCTGGGCGAGGTGCCGATCGCGATCGTCTATCCGCGCGACGGCGCCCAACTCAGCGAGGAGACCCTCCGGCAGTTCCTCGAAGGACGGATCGCCCGCTTCAAGGTCCCGGACCGGATCATCGTGTCGCCGGAGCCCCTTCCGCGGCTGGGGACGGGCAAGATCGACCGCCGCGCCCTGAAGGCGCAGTACGCGCATTGAGCATCGACCGCAGAACAGTGCTGATTGGCGGAGGCGTGGGGATTGGCCTCGTGGTCGCCTTTGCGACCTGGCCGCGCACGCTTTCCAGCGATCTCGCAGTCGAACAGGGCGAACAAGCGTTCGGAAACTTCATCAAGATCGCGCGAACCGGCAAAATCACCGTGGCCGTCCCGCAAGCCGAGACGGGCCAGGGCATTTGGACAGCCCTGTCCCAGATCGTCGCGGATGAGCTGGGCGCGACGTGGGAGATGGTGGGTGTCGAGCCGGCGCCCTTGAGCGGCGACTATGGCAATCCGCTCGCCAAAGGTGAAGGCTGGCTCGACGGGCTGGGCGTCCTGCGATCGCACATTGTCGAGAGGGAGGGACTTACGCGTATCACCGGCGGTTCCACGTCGGTGCGAGCTTTCGAGCAGCCAATGCGGGAGGCAGCGGCCGTCGCTCGGACGATGCTGGTGGGGGCCGCCGCAGATCGGTGGAACGTGGATCCAACCGAATGCGAAGCAGCCGACGGGTTCATCGTCAGTGCGACCCAGACCATCGGCTTCGGAGACGTCGCTGAAGAGGCTGCGCGCCGCGCACCGCCGCGGAGCGCAACGCGGCGCCAAACAAAGCGGCCGCGATTGTTCGGGGGGCCGCTCAAGCGGATCGATGGGCCCGCCAAGGCGAACGGAAGCCTCCGGTTCGCGAGCGACGTCCGTCTTCCAGGTCTGCTCTATGCTTCGGCGAGGCTTGCGCCGCCTGGAAGTGAACTGCGCGGTTTCGATCGCAACGCAGCCGCGAGCGCGCCCGACGTGCGGCACGTTGCCGCGACGAGTCAGTGGATAGCCGTCGTCGCGGATTCCTGGTCCCGGGCAGAGCGGGCGCTCAAGCAGGCTGACCCGGTGTTCTCTGGCGCGCAAACAGCTGTGCCCTTGCGCGATCTGTTCGCCGATGCGCTGGGCTCCGGCGACCCGCACGAATATTTCTCGAGCGGCGGCTATGATGCAGCCACGCGGGACGCCCGCGCGCTCACCGCCACTTACTACGTAGGTCCGGGCCAGCATCTGGGACTTGAGCCGGCCAGCGCTACTGCACGATCGGTCAACGGGTCCATCGAGCTGTGGGCGGGCTGCCAGGCACCGGACCTGATGCGCGCCTCAATCGCGGCCAACGCGAACCTGTCTCCGAAAGATGTAATCCTCTACCCGCTTCCGGTTGGCGATCCGGCCGGACGCGCCATGGAGAATGAGATTGGCTCTATCGCGGTTGAACTCGCGCGTCGGGCAGGCCGGCCAGTCCAGCTCACTCTCTCGCAATCGGTGAGCCAGAACCACGATGCCGTCTCGCCTGGAGCGATGGGACGGATGACCGCCCTTCTCGACCAGGCCGGCCTCCCCACTGCCTGGCAAATGCGCGTGGCGACAGCCGACGGCTTTGGTTCGGCCCTCGCGCGGCTCACCGATTCCGAACTTCCCGCGCAGCTCGGGCGGACCGCGCTCGACACTGCCGTTCCGCCTTATTCGATTACGAACTTGCGCGTGCAGGCGATCAAGGCCGACCTCCCTCTGCGCGCCGGTTACATGCGAGGAAGCCCGCAGCGGGAAATGTGCTTCTTCACCGAGAGCTTCATCGACGAGCTGGCACACCGCGCAGGCATGGAGCCGCTCGCCTATCGAATGTCACTGCTCGGGGCCAATGGGCGCCTCGCGCGGTGCCTGCAGGCGGCGGCGCGGCTCGCGAATTGGGACGGCGGCGGAGCAGGCAGCACGATGGGCATGGCAGGATGCGCCGCATTCGGTTCGAACATCGGCCTGGTGGCGACGGCGAGCATCGACCAAGCGCAACGCATCAAGGTTCACAAACTCATCGCTGCGGTGGACTGTGGCCGCGTCGTGAATAGCGCGATTGCAACCCAGCAGATTGAGGCGGGACTCATCTGGGCGCTGGCGCAGGCTACGGCGGCTTCGCCCGAGTGGGTGGCCGGCATGCCGCGCTCTCGCCGCATGGGTGGTGTCGGATTGCCGCGGATCGCCGACACCCCCGAAATCAGGGTGCAGCTGATCCCGAGCAGTGAAGCTCCGGGCGGCATCAGCGGCCTTGGAACGACGGTGCTTGCGCCCGCAGTCGCCAACGCCATTCACGCGGGCACTGGCAAACGGCTGCGCGATCTCCCGTTCGACCTGATGGCGGCTGCATGAGCAGGCCGGCCGATCATCCGCCGGTGCTCGAACCTAAGATCGGCGTACTGCTCATCAACCTCGGCACGCCGGACGAGCCCAGTGCGAGCGCGGTGCGCCGCTATCTCGCTGAGTTCCTCAGCGACCCGCGCGTGGTCGAAATTCCCAAGCTTGCGTGGAAGCCAATCCTGCACGGAATCATCCTTCGCACGCGGCCGCGTAAATCCGCTCACGCCTATAGCCAAGTCTGGACGAACGAGGGCTCGCCGCTCGCCGCGATCGCACGCCGCCAGTCCCACGCGATGCGCGAACGGCTCGCCGGTCGCGCTCATGTCGAACACGCAATGCGCTACGGCAATCCCGCGATCGCCGCCGGCATCCACAAGCTGGTAAAAGCGGGATGTAAGCGTATCCTCGCGGTGCCGCTCTACCCGCAATATTGCGCTGCGACGACCGCGACCGCGAACGACGCGGTGTTCGCCGTGCTCGCAGATATGCGAGAGCAACCGGCGCTGCGGACGCTCCCGCCATATTACGACGATGCGCTTTACATCGAAGCCTTGCGCGCCAATTTGCAGCGGCAGATTGATGCGCTCGATTTCGAGCCGCAGCGCCTATTGCTGAGCTTCCACGGAATGCCGCAGCGCACGCTGGAGCGCGGCGATCCCTACCATTGCCACTGCCAGAAGACCGCGCGGCTCATAAGTGAAGCGCTCGGGCGCGTTGTCGACGTCGCGTTCCAGTCACGATTCGGCCGGGCAAAATGGCTGGAGCCCGCAACGGACCAACTGCTCAAGAATTATGCGCGCGATGGTGCCACTCGCATCGCCGTCGCTGCGCCGGGTTTTTCTGCCGATTGCCTCGAGACGCTCGAAGAGCTCGGCATTCGCGGGCGCGACAGCTTCATTGCCTCCGGAGGCGAGCATTTCGCGCTGCTCGATTGCCTCAACGATTCGCCGGAAAGCATCGACATGCTTGAACGTCTGATCGTTCGTGAACTTGCAGGCTGGCTGCCGCAGACCTAAGCGCGCTTCACGCAAGCAACAGGAGGACAAGCATGGCTCGAGTGGCGATCGTCACCGGCGGCACGCGCGGCATTGGCGAAGCGATCAGTGTCGCTCTGAAGGACATGGGGATGCAGGTCGCGGCAAATTATGCCGGCAATGACGAACGCGCCCGAGAGTTCACCGACCGGACCGGGATCCGCGCGTTCAAATGGGACGTGTCGGATTTCGACGCATGCCAGGAAGGCGTGCGCCAAGTCGAAGCGGAACTTGGGCCCGTCGACGTCCTCGTCAACAATGCCGGCATCACCCGCGACACGACGATGAAGCGCATGGATCACCAGAAGTGGCAGGACGTCATCGACACCAACCTGGGCGGCTGCTTCAACATGGCGAAAGCGGTGTTCGAAGGCATGCAATCGCGAGGATACGGACGAATCGTCAACATTGGATCGATCAACGGCCAGGCCGGGCAATATGGCCAGGTGAATTACGCCGCAGCCAAGTCCGGCATCCACGGCTTCACCAAGGCGCTGGCCCAGGAGGGCGCGCGCAACAACGTGACGGTCAACGCGATAGCCCCGGGGTACATCGACACCGACATGGTCGCGGCGGTGCCTCAGGAAGTGCTGGGGAAGATCGTTGCGCGCATTCCCGTCGGGAGGCTTGGCAAGGCCGACGAGATCGCGCGCGGCGTCGCCTTCCTGGTTGACGAGAACGGAGGCTTCATCACCGGGTCGACGCTGTCGATCAACGGTGGCCAACACATGTACTGATGGCGGAGCCGGACTACGCTCCGCCGCGGAAACGCTCCGTCCTGATCGCCGGCCACGCTACGTCAATCAGCCTTGAGCCTGCTTTCTGGCGCGCGCTTGAGGCGGCGGCGAAAGAGCGAGCAGTTCCGCTCAATGCCCTTGTCGCGGAAATCGACGCGGCACGGCTGGAAGCGGAGCGGCCGCCGAACCTGACCTCTGCAATTCGCCAGTGGCTATTCGGCCGCGCATTCGCAGGCTGAGCGCACCGCGGCGCCGAAAGCTGCGCACGGTTTCGGTTCCCGATCCAGGAACAATGCCGGCTCGATCAGCTCGAGCTCGATGACCTGGAGGTCTCCGTCATTGCCGACCACGATGTCGACCCGCGCGTAGGTCGTTGCACCAGGCGCTTCCCGAAGCGCTGCCTCAGCAAGCTCCATCGAGCCCGTCGGCGGATCGCATTTCTGGATGATCCCGCCATATTCGGGCTGCACGCGGAATTCGCCGGCAATCGGCACCTTGCTCACCGCGTGGCTGAATGAGCCGCCGAAGTAGATCAGAGAATATTCGCCCGACTCTGTGATGGCGTCGAGCCATGGCTGCACGAGCATGCGCCATCCCCGCACCTGTTCGGGCAGTGGGTCGCCAGGGCCGAGCCGAAAGGTGCCGAAGGCGCTTGCCGACACCGTTGGCTTCACCACCAGCTCGGCGCATGAGAATTGCTCACGAGCGAGCGCAAGCGCCTGCTCGCTGAGCGAGGCGAAAGCCAGGCTCGGTACGGTCGGAATGCCTTTATCGCAGAGCTCCGACAAATAGGCCTTGTCGCTGTTCCAGCGGAGTATTTCTACGGGATTTGCGACCCGTGCCCCCTCGCTATCGAAACGGTCCAAAAGCGCGAGCCAGTCGGCGAACCGCGTATGATAACCCCAGGCGACGAGCGGCAGGACCAGGTCGTAACCGGCGAAGGTGCGGCTCTCCGTCCAGGGCATATGCTCCACGGTCAGCCCCGCATCCACGATGGCCTGTGCCTGTGGCTCGAACGCCCATCGCCACTCGGTGTGATAATCAGCCGGTGGAACGAGGATCAGGACTCGCAAAGCTAGCGGGCGAGAAGGATCCGAGCCTGGCTTGCGATCTGGCCGAGCATCGCGGCGCTCGCATGGCCCTCAGCCCGCGCACGCGCGACCAACTGGCGGAATTGCTCGATCCGCGGCCGCTGCTTCTCGATCCACTCTTCGACGACTACGTCGGGGCTCCCGTTCTTGTGCCGGGCCATGAACTCCAGCCGCAACTGCTCGAAGTCGCGCTCGAGGCCAGCAGCAAGCAGTCGTTCCCACTGGTCCGTAGGCGTGAAGCGGGCGGCCTGTTGCTGCGCCCAGTCGAGGCCGAGAGCCTCACCGAGACGCGTGTACGCCCGGGTGAGCGCAAGCTCGTCGGTCTTGCGGCGGGCGGCAAGCGCGGCGACGCCGAAGATGCCGTCAAGCTCGTAAAGCCGAACCAGGTTGCGCACGATGTCTTCGCTTGCACCGATCGCAAGCAGGCGATCACGGCGAGCCGCGGCCTCGTTGCGGACTTCCATGCGGATCAGCTTGGTTGCAGCAGCCGCGATCTTCCGAACCGAAGGCGCGAGCAAGTCGCAAAGCTTGCTGACGTTCGTTTCTCCACCCGCGCAACGGAGGATATCGGAAATGTGCGAACGAACCGTCGTCGCGGCGATCATGAACAATTCGACGCGAACAGCCTCGGGAAGGGACTCCAGCTCGATCTCCTCCCAGATTCGGTCGATATCGAGCAACCGTTCGGCGACGAGGAAGGCGACGATGACCTGCTGCAGGGACGCCCCTTCTTCCTCCATCAGGTCGAAGGCGACGCCGGGGCCAAGCCGATTCACGAGCCGGTTTGCGACCTTCGTCGCGACGATGTCGTGGCGCAGCCGGTGCGCGCGGATCGCATCGGCATGCGCCTTGCGCATGGGCTTCGGGAAGGCGTTGAACAGCTCCGGCTCGAGCAACGGATCGTCGGCCAGCCGCAGGTCTTCGGCGGCATCCTGAAGCACGATCTTCGAGATGGACAGAACGACGGCCAGTTCGGGGCGCGTCAAGCCGCGATTTTCCTGAGAGCGCCGCAACAGTTCTTCGCTCGTGTCGAGACCCTCAACCTTGCGATCCAGGCGACCGGAAGCTTCCAGAATCTCGATCGTGCGCACATGCGCCGGAACGGCCTGGTGGCCACCGGATTCCGCGATCGAGAGCGCGAGGCTCTGGAGGCGGTTGTCCTCCAGCACCAACTCGGCGACCTCATCGGTCATCTTCGCGAGCAAGCTATTGCGCTTGGCCTCGCTGAGCCGGCCTTCCCGCATCTCGCGGTTCAGCGGAATCTTGATGTTCACTTCATTGTCGGAGCAATCGACGCCCGCGCTGTTGTCGATGAAGTCGGTGTTGATCCGGCCTCCATTCTCCGCAAACTCGATGCGGCCGCCCTGGGTGATTGCAAGGTTGGCACCTTCGCCGATCGCCTTGGCGCGGAGGTCGCGCGCGTCCGCGCGCAAGGCATCGTTCGACGGGTCGCCGACATCGGCCTGACTTTGAGTCGAGGCCTTGATGTACGTGCCGATGCCTCCGAACCATAACAAGTCGACCTCAGCCTTGAGGATCGCATTGATGATGGTTGTCGGGTCGATCGATTTCGCCTCGATGCCGAGCAACTCGCGCGCTTCGGCGCTGAGCTCGATCGATTTCTCGGTACGCGGATAGATACCGCCGCCCTTGGACAGGAGCTTCCGGTCGTAATCGTCCCAGCTCGAGCGCGGCAGCTCGAACATCCGCTTGCGCTCTTTCCAGCTCGCAGCCGGATCGGGATCGGGATCGATGAAGATGTGGCGATGGTCGAACGCCGCGACGAGCTTCAGAGCCTTCGACAGCAGCATTCCATTTCCGAAGACGTCGCCCGACATGTCGCCGCAGCCTGCCACGGTGATCGGGTCCGACTGGACGTCGATGCCCATCTCGAGGAAATGACGCTGGACCGAGATCCATGCGCCGCGCGCCGTGATCCCCATCGCCTTGTGATCGTACCCGTTCGAACCGCCGCTCGCGAAAGCGTCGCCAAGCCAGAAGTTGCGTTCGAGCGCGAGGGCATTGGCGACATCGGAGAAGGTCGCCGTGCCCTTGTCTGCAGCGACCACGAAATAGGGATCGTCGCCATCATGAACGACGACGCAGTCCGGATGCACGACCTTGTCGTTGACGAGGTTGTCAGTGACCGACAGCAATGAGCGGATGAAAATGCGGTAGCTTTCCGTCCCTTCCGCAAGCCAGGCGTCGCGGTTGGACGACGGCGGGAGCTGCTTGGGATAAAAGCCGCCCTTCGCGCCGGTCGGAACGATCACGGCATTCTTGACCAGCTGGGCCTTCATCAAGCCGAGGATCTCAGTGCGGAAATCATCGCGGCGGTCTGACCAGCGCAATCCACCGCGCGCCACCGGCCCGCCGCGCAGGTGGATGCCTTCGACGCGCGGGCTGTAAACCCAGATTTCACGCCACGGCACGGGCGCCGGAAGGCCGGGCACCAGCGAGCTGTTGATCTTGAATGCCAGAGCTTCTTGCGCAGCGGGCGCGAAGGCATTGGTGCGCAGCATTGCCTCCACGAGCGCGCGCAGCCGGCGAAGAATACGGTCATCATCGATCGAGCGCACCTTCGCCAGGGAGCGATCGAGATCGCCACAGTAGCGGCTGACCTGCTCGTCGCGATTCTTCACGCCGGGATCGTGCGATGCGGTAAAGAGACCAATTAGCGCCGCAGTCGCATTGGGCGCACGCCGGAGTGCGTCCACGACCGTGACGAGACCGAAGCTGCTTCCCGTCTGGCGGAGGTACCGGAACCAGGCCCGAAGCCACACTACGGCACGCGTGGGCAGGCCCGCGTAAAGGACGAGCTGGTTGAACTCGTCGTCTTCGGCGACGCCGCAGAGGACGCCGGCGATTGCCGTTTCGATCTCTGAGGAGCGCGCGAGGATCGCATCCACGTCCGCCTCTGACGCCAGCTCCACACGAAAGTCATGGATATAGCCCATGCCGCCGGCCAAAGCGGTCGGCAGCTCTTCGAGGACTCGAAAACCGAAATTCTCCATGACCGGCACTGCCTCGGACAGGGGGATCAACCCACCTTGCCGATAGGTCTTCAGCCGCAGCTGGTCGGTGGCATCACCCTCTGCCCGCCAGATACGCACTGCGCGATCGTTGTCGTCTGCGAGCGAGGAAAGCCGAAGGATGTCCGCAGCACCCTCCTCCGGTGCCGTCCGCGCGCGATATCCGTCGGGGAATGTATTGATGTAGGTAATGGAAAGACGCGTCGCCCGTGCTGCGCCGGCCGCCTCGATCAGCTCAGCCTCGACGGCTGGCGCCCACCCGCGGACCATCTCGACGACCGCGGCATCTAGGCCCTCGGCATCGGGATCCGGCGCGTCGGCGTCGATATATTGGGTGTAACGGACCAAGGCCAGGTCGCCGTCGCCCAGCTCGACGGCCCAACTGGTGATTTCACGCCCAACCTCCAGCTTCAGCAGCGTGGCGATCGCGGTCCGTCGCGAGGTCGTAAGCTCTTCCCTCGGCAGCCAGACGAACGTGAATAGCTGGCCCTGGAGGATGCTGCGCACCTGCATCAGGGCAGGACGGGGCCGATCGGCGAGCGACATCGCCATCGAGACCAGCTCGCGCAACGACTCATAATCCACCGTCAGGAGAAGATCGCGTGGAAGCGACGCGACCGCATGGCGCAGAGCCTTGCCGGAATGCCCCTTGGGATCGAAGCCGAACTCTTCGTCGAGTTGCTTCAGATATTCGCGGAGCACCGGCACTTTCTCCGGCGGCACGCGGAGCGCTTCGCTGGTCCAAAGCCCGGCATGAACGCCTATTCCCGTCACCGTATCGCCGCCAAGCGGCACGACGACGAGGTCGAGCGGTACGCGGCGGTGCACGGTAGACTTGCGCTCAGCCTTGGCCATCAGGGGGACCGAGCCGCCCTGCTGCAGATAATTCATGGCGCCGAGGCAGCCGCCTTCGTCCGTGGGAGCCCCGGGAATGCTGAAGATGCCCAGCGCTTCCGAGGGCGCTTCATAGGGCTTCTCGACATGATAGCCGAGCAAGGTCATCGCCCCGTCGGCGAACCAGTTCAGCAGCGCCGCGCCTTCAGGATCGGAAACATTCGCGGCATCCTCGCGCATCTTGCCCTGGAGCTTCGGCCAGTCGCGGACCGCCAGACGCACGTCGTCGAGCACGCGCTTCAGATCCGCAGCGAGTTCCTGGCGCTCGCGCGCATCGACGCGATCCAGCTCGATATACATCATCGATTCGCGCTTGGTCTTTTCCGCGCAGATGGGGGCGACGTCGCCCAGCACGCCCTTCGCGTCGCGGTCCACGCACACCACCGGGTGCAGCAGGCGGTGGATGGTGATCTGACGGCGGGCGATCGCGTTCGCGACGCTGTCGACCAGGAACGGCATGTCGTCGTTGACGATACCGATACGCATCCGGCGGTTGCCGGCTTCACCGCCCGTCGACTGGATCTCGATCTCGACCTGGCCGGGCTTACGTTGGGCCGCGACTTGCGCGAGGAATTCAGCAGCTTCCCGCTCGGACTCCCGGGTGAGGCCATGGACCTCGCCCGGAAGAGCGTTCCTGGTGAGCGCCTTTCGAATGGATTCGACCAGCGGCTGAGGCAGCGGCGTGTGCGCGGTCATGAAATGATTAGGCTCCGCGGTTGGGGCGATGCGGCGGGCCTATAGCGCCGCGCTCCGCAGAGCTACAACCCCGCGACTCTGCCGCTTGCGCGACAAACAGCAGTATTGGTCAGCCGGCTTTGCGGATTGCGCGCTCGACCAGGCTCTCGTCGTCGATGACGGCCACTGCCTCATGCTGCCCATCGGCGCCGCGGCGCGTGATGACGAGCGCGAACTCCGCTTCCGCCGGCACATCGGCAAGCCTGATGCTTGGGGCGGAGCGCAGGCGGGTGCGCGCGATCTCGGTCTGTGTATCGGTCTTGGGCTCAGGGCGGCGCGCCTGCCGTTCCGCTGCGACCAGCGCCTTGAGGCCTCCGGGCTGCGCTTCAATGAGGCCCTGGAAGCCGCCGAGCGCGATCTCCTGCCGCTGCGCATAGGACAATGCGGCCGCAAATTCGGTGAGGCGAGCCTTGTCATAGTCGATGCCGAACACAAGCTTGACGATCGGCGTCATCGGGGCGCGGGCCTGAGCCTTCATCCCGGACTCGTGCAGAAGCTCGTCGTAATCGTGAGGATTATCGCGAGCGGCGAGCGCGAAATCATAGGCAAGCGATAGCGCCTTGTAGAGCGCCGAACGCGTTCGCCCCTCGCCCGCCTTGGCGGCCTCGGCCGTTTCGCGAGCCGCCCACAGGCGGTCGGCCAGAGCCGCGTCATCATCGACGGCGAAGTCGGGAAGTTCGGGGACGTCATCATCGTCCCCCGCCAGCGGTCCATCCTCCCAAGAGAAGTGGACGGGCTGCATCGTCTCGAGCTCCGGCTCCGGAGGCTGGAACTCGACGGTCGGACTGTCGTCCTCATGTCCGGCTTCCTGGACTGGTTCAGCTTCGAGATCCGATGTCAGCTCAAGCGGCTCTTCATCGGCATTCGCAGGAAGCTCCGCGAGCAGCGGCTTCGGCTCCTCGCCGACCAGGCCGCTGTCCTCCTCGCCCACTTTCTTCCAGTTGATGACGCCATAGATGAAGTCGATAACGTCGCCGTCCGACGAGAAGGGCATGAGGATGCCGCGGTAGCAGATATTATCGCCGCGCTGGTTGTCGAATTCCGCCTCGAACCCCACCGGCGCACGGTTCGCGATGATCTGCATGTAATGGTCGGTCAGGCGCGACAGCAGCGAACGGCTGGGCACCTCGCCGATGGTCCGCGTGTCGTCCTCCAGCCCGCATTCGTCCCGGATCGCTGCCCCAATGTAGGGGATTGCCGGGTTCTCGCCGCCGCAGGTGAAATCGAGAAGGACGCTATGCGCCGCGAAGTCGCTGACGTCCGCGGGCTCGAGATCCTCGATGGAAGGAAAGTCGCGGCCTTCGAGCAGGGAGACCCAGTAATTGTACGCGCGCACGTGCATGCGCCGCTCGTCGGTGCCGATTGCGGCGGCGACGTCGTGCACAGCCTCGGGCTCACCGCCCGCCGGCTCGAAGTCGCTTGGATGTTCGCGATAGCTATCCATTCCCCACGCCCCACTCGTCCATTTGGGTGGAAAATGGCGGGTCGTGGTTACCATAATGTTAAGGATGATGAATTGGATGCGGCGGCCGGGGTCGGGCCTTGCCCAGCGACGGTCGCACTGATAGTGGGCGCCGCGCACGCCGGCCCGAAAGCCGTCGCGCATGGCAGCATCCCTTGGCCAGGCCGCTTTAGCTCAGCTGGTAGAGCACATCATTCGTAATGATGGGGTCGCGTGTTCGAGTCACGCAAGCGGCACCACCCTTTTTGCATAGCATCGGGAAAACGCCGGATGGCGCTTCGCGCGGGTCCCGGCACATTCCAGGCATGACCGCTCGGCAAGTCTCCGCCACTCGCAAAAAGCCTCTCGATCGAAAAGCTCGAATTGCGATCTTCGCCGCATTGGCTCTTATCTTCGCCGGCCCATTATTCCTGATCGGAAAACTCGTTTCGTCGCGGGTGTCGGGTGAAGAGGAGCATGTATTCGCGCCCAGCAAGGACCAGATCGTCATATTGCGGGATGGGTCGACCATGCTGGTGAGGCACAAATCCGCGGGCGCAGCGGTGGCCGAATGGTTCAAACGCGACGTGGCCGGAGAAAAGACTTTCGAGCTCAGCAATGCGAATTTCGTGCCCGGATCGTCCAAACTGACGCAGGACGGGTGGGCGCATCTCGTTGAATTCTCGCAGCTGATGAAAGCCCATCATGAGGTTCGGGCCCTCGTCCTTTTTTCGCCTTATCACGGTGACGCGAGCAGCGTTCCGCTCGAGCATTCGCGCGCCGAGGTCATTCATCAGGAAGCAGTAAAGCAGGGCGTCGATGACGAGCAGATCGCTGTCGCGCCCGAGACCTTCGAACCCAATCATAATGCTGCGCGAGATCCAGGCCTCGAGGTCGTTCTTACCAATCGCAGCTGATCGAGCTGCCCAGCTTCTCCGTAATCACCATGATGGACCCGGCGCGGCAAAGACCGGACAAATCCTGAAACAACGCGCGTGGCGAGAGGCTCTATGCCGACTTCGAAGCTTGTGATCCTGGGAATCGTCGCGCTTGGCGCGGTTGGCGTAACCCTGAACGGGTACTTCAAGTCGCCGTGGCAGGCCCAAGCCGATTCCGGGCGAGACAGGGCAGAGCTGAACAAGCTTGGCTACCTGTCTCCCAAAGAGCTGCCGAACAGCATGAAGCTTCTTCCACCTCCGCCCGAGCCGGGTTCTGAGGCGCAGCGCCGCGATGAGGTCGCTCGAGAGGCTGCGCTGCCGCTAAAAGGCACCGCGCGGTATGCACTCGCAGCAGCCGACGCCGTCCGAACTCATGAGAATACCGTGAAACGATTCCAATGCGCTTTCGGGACGGATATCAGCATGCAGCGGACGCCCGCATTGTATCAGCTGTTATCGCGTGTCCGGCTCGACGTGCGCGCGGCAAGCTACCCCGCCAAGCAGCACTTCGCGCGGCCGCGGCCATTCGTCGTTCATAACGCCCGCACCTGTTATTCCGACGACGAGGAGATGGTTCACGATGACGGATCCTATCCTTCGGCGCGCGGAGCTGTGGGATGGGCCTATGCCCTCGTCCTTGCCGAACTCCGGCCCGATCGCGCGGAGGTGATATTGAAGCGAGGCCGGGATTTCGGCGAAAGCCGCATCGTATGCGACCAGGAATGGCAGAGTGACGTGGATGCCGGCAGAACGGTCGCGACGGTGACCGTCAGCCGGCTGGAATCGAACGAATGGTACAGGGCAGATCTTGCTTCCGCGCGAAAGGAAGTCGCCGCCGAAATCGCCGCGGGTGCGAAACCGTCTGCGAATTGCGGAATGGAAGTCGCCGCTCTCGCGCAGCGCTGAATATGTCTGTTTAAGCTAGGGAATTTCCCGATGCAGGACGGGGCGAAGCGAGTGTAACCGCGAAGGTGGGGTTGGCCGGCATTGGATCTCCCGGTTGCGCCGGCGGCCTCAGGCGAGGGCTCGCAGGCTGTTCTCCTCCTCTACGCATGTTTGCGGGCCCCCGCTTCTTCGCGGGTCACATCGCGGCAACGCTCGCCTCCACCATTCCACCGCGGCTGCTTACCGTCGAACGCGAACGGAGCCCCAGCTGCTCTCCGCTGAGCGCCTGCGCGCGCCATTTCCTCGGCGACACGCCAAATTCGGATATGAACCAGCGCGTGAAGGAGCTCAGCGCAGAATAGCCGGTCAGCTGCGCAACCGACGTGATCGAAAGGTTGGAGTTCATCAGATAGCGGACCGCCACCTCGCGGCGCGTCTCGTTCAGCAATTTTCCGAAAGACTGGCCTTCGGCGATCAGGCGGCGTTGGAGCGTGCGGCTCGAGACGCCCAGGCAGTCGGCAATGCCTTCCACATTCGCCTGCCCGTTCGAGATCAGGAGCGGGATCGTGGAAGCCACCCTTTGGCTCATCGTATCGTCACGCCGAATTCCCGGCATGAGGCTCAGCAGCCGCCGCGCATGAACCGCCAGTTCGGCGTCGGCGAACTCGTTCGAGCGGCTAAGGCAGGTCGACGCACAGGAAAGTCCGTCGAAGCTGCTGTTGAACTCGAGCTGACAGCGGAACACGCGGTTGAAGGTCGTCAAATGCATGGGCGGCCCATGACGGAAGTGGATGCAGTCGGGCTGCCAGTTGCAACCTGCGCCATCGACGAGGACGCGATAGGCTATCGTGGCAAGCAGGTTGATGCCTTGGGAGCTCCGAAGCCCAGGTATGAGGCTCCACTCGAGCACGGCGCTGCGGCCGTCGTCGTGTAAGCGAAGCTGCAGCAGCTCATTCAGCAACCTGCGATAATCGACCATCGCCGAGATGATCGTTTGCAGCGTGCTCTCGTGGCGGAGCAAAAGGCTGACCGGCCCCAGGCTGCCAAATGTGCGGCATTCGCCCAGCAGGACGCCGAAATCGTCGCGGCCGGATTGCGCGGCGGATTCCCCCAGCAGGCTGAGCACCCGTCCGGCAGGAATCCAATTCTCGGGTTCGGCAAGCGCCCCCGGATTGAGCCCGACATGCCTCAGCATGACGAGGGGATCCAGGCCCGCAAAGCGCGCAACGGCATGATAATTGGTGAGGATCACCGCACGAGCGCGCGCAAGCAAATCCCGTTCTCCACAACGTTCGATCGTGACTGGAATATGACAGGCCGGTCGCGGCAAGCATTTCGTATAAATCCCGACGACAGAGGCGGGAAACTCGCATGCGGGAGATTGCCGACCGCCGCTTCAGTCTGGCGCAGCTTGGCACGGGCCACCCATGAGGTCACGAGCTACTGAAAAACCCTTGGTTGTTCTGCGGAATCTCCCAATTCACTCAGCCACTAGTGCTGACGATGATTTGAGGCCCTGCCTGTTGCCCTTTCGCAGTCATTAGTTCCGCCGAGGGGGAACGCGCGAACCGACGAAGGAGGAGAGGCGAATTGATGAGGCGCCTGCCTGTCGTCCTGTGCTGCGCATCGTTGGCAGCCGGCTGCGTGCAGGGCCCGGACTACCTCAAGCCGACAGTCGAAGTGCCGCCGGCCTATCGGTACGGAGACGCGCCAGTGCGGCCCGATGCCGAAACGGCGGCGCAGGCCTGGTGGAGCGGCTTCGGGGATCCCTATCTCGACGCGCTGGTCACCGAGGCTCTTTCGAACAATCGCGACCTGCGGATTGCCACCGGGAGGGTGGACGAGTTCACGGCGATCCTTGCCGGCACCAGGTCGCAGGGCCTGCCGCAGGTCGGCTACGGCATCAGCGCCAACCGGACGCGAACGAGCGAGGAGAAGCTTCCCGCTTTCGTGGATCCATTGAGCAGCACGTTCAGCACTGTGCTGTCGGCCAGTTGGGAGATCGATCTTTGGGGTCGCATCAGGCGCGAGACGGAGGCCGCTCGGGCGAACCTTCTCGCCAGCGAGGAAGCGCGCCGCGGGGTGACGTTGACCCTGATCTCCTCCGTCATCGCCAGTTACGTAACCCTGCTCGACCTAGACGAGCAGCTGCGCGTGTCCGAAGCGACGCTCGCCGGCCGCAAGAAATCGGTCGATCTGTTCGAGACCCGATTGGCCGGCGGCTGGATTTCCGAGTTCGAGATGACGCAGGCGCGCGCCGATTATGAATCCGTAGCGTCGCAGCAGCCTCCTATTCGGCAGGCCATCGCGGTCCAGGAGCATGCATTGTCGGTGCTGCTCGGGCGCAATCCCGGCCCCATCGCGAGATCCAATAACCTCGAGGCGCTTCATTCGCCGATCGTTCCGGCCGGGCTCCCATCGGAATTGCTGATCCGCAGGCCGGATATCCTGGTTGCCGAGCAACAGCTGGTCGCGTCCAATGCGCTGATCGGTGCCGCCCGCGCACTATTCTTCCCGAGGATCAGCCTCACCGGTCTTTTCGGGTTCGCCAGCGGCTCCCTCGGGAGTCTCTTCACCGGTCCGGCGCGCACCTGGTCTTTCACCGGCGACGTCGCAGGACCGATCTACACCGGCGGCGGGATCACCGCAGCGGTTGACCAGGCCGAAGCACGGCGCGACCAATCGCTGGCCAATTATGAGCTCGTCATCCAGAATGCCTTCCGGGATGTCGAAGACGCGCTGGCGAACCTGCGGCACAGCGCGGAGCTTCGCGACATCGCCAACAGGCGGGTCAGCACACTCGTACGCAGCGTCCAGCTTGCGACCGAGCGATACGAGAACGGCTATTCCGATTATCTCGACGTGCTCGACGCCGAGCGGAGCTTGTTCAACGCGGAGCTTCAGTCTGCATCCGCACAAGGGGATTACCAGCGCGCGCTGGTAAATCTCTATCGCGCTCTCGGCGGCGATTGGAATGCAGTGCCGCCGACGACCGCATCGTCAGCACAAACGGGGCATGGGGGCAAATGAACGACGCATCAGCAGCAGCTGCCGAGACGACGGCCGTCGAAGCCAAGCCCGCGCGCAACCCAATGCGCACGATCATCCTCGTTGTGCTTGGCGTGTTGCTGGTTCTGTTCGTTTATCGCGTTCTTTCGGATCGCTACACGCCATACACGTCGCAGGCCCGCGTAGAGACGTTCCTGACGCAGGTCGCGCCCGAGGTCGCAGGCGACGTTCTGGAAGTCCGGGTGAAGGATAACAGCCAGGTCACCAAGGGGCAGTTGCTGTTCCGGATCGACCCTGAGCCCTATGAGCTGGCGGTCCGCTCGGCCGAAGCCAACCTCTCGGTGGCATTGCAGGGCGCAGATGTGTCCGTCGCGGACATTGCGTCCGCACGCGCTCAAATCGCAAAGCAGCGCGCTGATCTCGCGGCGAGCCGTGCCCTGCGCGGCATCGTGGTGGACCTTGTAGACAAGCGAGCCCTGGCCGAGACGCAGGGCATCCGCGCGCGCGCCGATACTGCGAAGACGGAAGCCGACCTGACACGGGCACAAGCCGACCTCCGGCGGGCGGAGGCCGCACTTGGCGCGCCGGGCATGAACAACCCCAAAGTGCGCCAGTCCGTGGCAGCGCTCGAGCAGGCCCGGCTCGATCTGCGCAACACCCAGGTGATCGCTCCCGCCAACGGCATCGTCACCAATCTCAGGCTCGCGACCGGGCAATATGTGGCGCCCGGGCAGCCATTGCTGAGTTTCCTCGAGACCGGCCCGCGTTGGATTTCCGCCGACATGCGAGAGAACCAGCTTGGGAATGTGGCGCCGGGTCAAGAAGTGACCGTCGCGCTCGACTCCAGGCCCGGCAAGCTATTCCGTGGCAAGGTCCACAGCGTCGGGTGGGGCATCAGCCAGGGCGATGAAGCCCCGAGCGGGCAGCTTGCTACGGTGCAGCCGCCTCAAGGCTGGATTCGCCAGCCGCAGCGCTTTCCTGTCCGGATCCTCCTGATGCCCAAGGATGATGCGGATGCGCGTTTCGATGCGGGCCGCAGCGGCGCGCAGGCCAACGTGATCATTTTCACCAGCGACAAGTCACTGCTGAACCCCATCGGAAGGTTCTGGATCAAGCTCATCACGCTGATGAGCTATCTGCAATAATGGCCGAGATCGCCGCTCAAGCCCTCCCGGCAGCCGGCGACGGCGGCTCCGCCCGCCTGCACACGATCCTGCGCTTCGCCGGGGGCACGACGGGCGCGTTCGTCGTATCCGAAGCAATGGGCTGGTACCCGACCTTCCTGGGGCCGCTACTCGCAGGTGTCCTGCTCGCCAACCTGCCGAAAGCGCCGCCATTCAAGCTCGGTGTCTTCCTCGTGCTGGTTCAGGCCGCCGGCGCTTATTCCGCCTACATCCTCACGTCTCTGCTCCACGAGACGCCCATCGTCCTTTTCGGCTGCATCGGCCTGATCCTCCTGCTCTGCTTCGCGAACCTCGCGAGGGGACGGGGCTTCCTGCCGCTACTGCTGGTGCTGATCGCCTTCGCGACCGTTCCCATCGTTACAATGATGAGCCCCGAGCAGGCGGGCGGCCTCGCGAAGGCCTTCACGCGCGGGATGATGATCGCCGTCGCGGCGGTCTGGCTCGCTCACGCGGCGTGGCCAAAGCTTTTGCCACCCCAACCGCAAGCCGCTCAGGCTGCGTTGGACTCCCCGCTGGCACTTGCCATCACCGGCGTCGCGATCGTGCTTCCGATCATGCTGATTTACCTGCTGTACGGACTTACGGACGCGCTTCCCGTGCTCATCACGACCGTCGTCCTCGTCATCAACTTCGATCCGAAGCGCAGCGCCCTCCAGGGGATGGCCATGATGCTCGGGAATTTCATCGGCGGGCTATTCGCCTTCATGGCTTACGCGCTGCTCGATGTCGCACCGTCGTTGCTGTCGCTGACCTTGATCACATTCCTCGTCGCAAGCGTCTTCGCGGTCCGCGTCGCGCGAGGCGGGCCCGGCGCGGCCGTGGCGGTCATCACGTTCAACCAGGCCATGGTGCTTTTCAGCCTCTCGCTCGCGCCGGGTGGGTCGAGCGGCGGCCTGTGGATCACTCGGCTGGTTCAGTTCGGGATCGCATGCACGTTCGCGGTGGGCATGATGAGCCTTTTGTTCCCGCGGCTCCAATCGCTCGAGGCCCGCAAATAACAGGAAGGCCCCCTATCCGAGTCAGATAGGAGGCCCTCCAGGGCAAGCTCTCGAAAGAACTTAGAAGCCGCGCTCGCCGCGCTCGACTGGCGGAGGCGGAGGCGGAGGCGGCGGTGCCGGGCACACGTCCGTCGCCAGGATCACCGAGCCGTCCGGGCACGTCTGCGTCGCCGGAGGAGGCGGCGGAGGCGGAGGCGGCGGCGGCGGCGGCGGCGGCGGCGGCGCTGCAGCCGCGAAGTTATACGCCAGCGTCAGCACCAGGCTGTGCGAGCGGAACTTCGATTCGAAGTCGGTGAAGATATCCGCCGTCGTCGTCTGAGTGACGTTGACGGGCACCGTGCCTCCCGGTGGGATCACCGGAATGACGCGCGAGCCAACGACGGTGAAGCCGTTGCTGTCGGCAAGATTGAGACTGCCGGTCGAGAAATACTTGTACCGCAGGCCGAAATCGAGGTTCGGGCTGATCGCATATTGCGCGCCGAGGATCAGCTGCCAGGCGAAGGCGCCGTCCTTGTCGTTGATCAGCTTGACCTTGCTCCAGCCCGCTCCGACGCCGGCCTGGAACGAGAAGCCGTCCTGGTTGCCGAAGTCCAGCAAGCCGTTGAGCATGAAAGCAAGCGAGCCGACGGCCTGGCTGACGTCGATCTCATTATCCGTGAAGTCGATGTTCAAGTCGTCGCTGAGCGCAGCCAGCAAGTCGGGATCTGCACTCAGATCGTCTAGGTTCGCATGCTTCCAGTCGACCTCGCCTTCAAGACGGAACATGCCGAAATCGTAACCACCATAGAGGCCGATGTCGTAGCCCGTCTTCGCGTCGAGGCTGATAGCGTCGCTCGCCGAGAAACTGGTGGGCCCAGCGGGTGTGCCCACGACGGACGGAGCATTGACCGTGGTGTACACGACGTCGACGTTGGCATCCGAGTCCCTTGGGAACATGATACCGGCTTCGGCGCCGATATAACCCGATCCATCGCGCGCCAGCGCTGGACTGGCCATGACCATGGTGGTCACAGCAGCTGCTGTTGCGAGTAGATATTTCCGCATGTTGGTCTCCTTGCCCGAGCACGTGACTGACGCGGCCGTTTGCAGCCCTAAGCAAGGCCCCTGTTTGGCCGTCAGGAAGGCCTAGATTCCCGACCGAGAGTCTCGAAGAAATCGGGGTTACCCCTAATAAGCCAGAAGGCCGTTTTACGGGTTTGCATGGATGGGCGGGGGCGTTTGCAGAGGGGAATCTGGCGCTCTGCCGAAAGGACGTCCGATGATCTCAGCGTGGCGAAAGATTCTCGTTGTTGCCGCGGCGACACAGTTACTGCTTGCTGCCTGCGCGACGCCCCACCGCCTGCCAGCCGTTCCCCTCTCAGAAGTGTCGCAAGCGGTGCCTGTGGCGGGTCCGTATCGATATCTCGTCACTCGAGAGACCGACACGTTCGCGGCCGAGGCCCTGCGTTCTTTGGAAAAGGAGCAGCAGTGGCTTAGCAGCCAGGGCAGGTCGGGCGAACTTCCGCCGGCAAATTTCCTCGCCATTTCAGGCGGCGGCGACAATGGCGCCTATGGCGCGGGCTTCCTCAACGGCTGGACAGCTTCGGGAACGCGCCCGGAATTCAAGGTGGTCACGGGCGTGAGCACCGGAGCTCTGATCGCGCCCTTCGCTTTCCTCGGTCCGAAGTACGACTACGTCCTCGAACGCGTCTATACGCAGACGTCACAGAAGGACATTTTCAAGAAGCGGGGCATGATCAAGGGCATCTTCGGCGATGCAATGGCCGACTCGCGCCCGCTCGCGGCAACGATCTCCCAATATGTGAATCGCGACCTCTTGGATGCGATCGCAGCCGAATATGCGAAGGGCCGGCTGCTTCTCGTCGGCACCGCGAACCTGGATTCGCTCGAGCCCGTAATCTGGAACATGACAGCGATCGCGGCGAGCAAGGACCCGAGCGCGATCAAGCTGTTTAGCGACGTCCTTTTGGCGTCCGCCTCGATCCCGGGCGCGTTTCCGCCGGTCATGATCGACGTGACGGTGGACGGCACCCGCTATCAGGAGATGCACGTCGATGGCGGCACGATGGCGCAGGTCTTCCTCTATCCCCCGTCGATAACGGTAGCCAATGCGCCGGTGCGGAAACGCACGCTGTACATCATCCGCAATGCTCGGCTCGATCCGGATTGGGCGAGCGTCGAGCGCCGCACCCTTTCGATCGCGACACGGGCGATCGGATCCCTGACGAGGACGCAAGGCATCGGCGACCTCTACCGGATCTATACCACGACCCAGCGCGACGGCATCGACTATAACCTCACCTACATCCCGGCGACGTTCAACACGCCTCACAATGAGGAATTTGACACCGCGTACATGCGTTCGCTCTATGACGTCGGGCTCAACGCAGCGAAGAGCGGATACCAATGGCAGAAATACCCGCCGGGTTTCGCGGCGCCGGTCCAGGCATCGGTGACGACACCAGGACAGTAGTTTGATGCACGTTGGTGTTGTTGGCGTATCGGTGGCGTTCCTGCTCGGCGGAAGCGGGGGAGCAGTTTGGGTCGGCCAATTCTCGAAGCCCGGAGCGCCTCCGGCACCATGGCACATGGTGAAGATGTCCAGCGCCCGGCCCACCGCATATCGTGTTGCCATGGTTCAGGGCAGGGCAGCGATCGAGGCGGACGTCGACAAAAGCATGTCGCTGATGGCGCGGCCGATCCGCGTCGATCTTTCGAAGACTCCGGTACTTTGCTGGCGCTGGTACGTAAGCGGTCCCGTTCGCAATGCCGACATGACCAGGAAGAGTGGCGATGATTATGCGGCCCGCGTCTACGTCGCCTTCGACGTCGACGACTCGGCGATGTCCGGATCGACGAAGTTCAAGCTCAGGATGGCGAGGGGTCTTTTCGGGAAAGAGCTACCGGACGCGGCCGTCGTTTACGTGTGGGACAATCGTCACGCCTTGGGGACCGCGCGCAAGAGCAGCTATACCGATCGTTCCCAGCTCATCGTGGCGGAGACCGGAGCAGGCCGGGCCGGTTCCTGGGTCTCGGAGCGCGCTGACCTCGCAAGCGACTTTGCGAAGGCCTTTCCGAACCAGCCGGGAACGCCGACCCAGATCGCTGTCGCCGCCGACGGCGACAACACGAAGAGCAGCGGCCATGCAGCCTTTGCCGACATCCATTTTGTCGCCCGCAACCAACAGTGCGATCTTTAGCGCGTCCGGGATTGTCCTGATGGAGCCGGGCGGGCTCTGATGCGACGCCCATGGGTCTGAACAGATCAGACGACCTGGAGCGCACTGCAATGATCCGAACTCGTCCCTGCCTGAACCTTGTGGGTTTACCCGCAGTCGCATTGTTGTCGCTGGCGGCGGCGATGCCGGCAGCCGCACAGACGCGCGACCGCGCGCCTGTCTCGCTCCATTCGTCGAGCAAGATGACCCAGGACGCGCCGCAGAGCGAATCCTGGACCTATGCGCAGCCGCGCGCCATCTTCGCGAAATACAGGACGCTGATCGTCGACCCCGCGGTCGTTTATCAGGGGCCGGACGCGCAATTCGAGGGCATCGATTATGCCGACCGCGCGAAGTTCGCGAGCATGCTGACAGATGAGCTGCGCACGGAGTTGGCGAAGAGCTTCCCGACGCCGGCTAAGCCGCAGGCCGACACCATACGGCTTCGCGTGACCATCCTCGGCGCGCAGAAAACGCGCGGCGGGATCGCCACGGCAACGCGCGTGACGCCGCTCGGCTTCGCGACCAGCGCGGTGAAAAGCGCCCTGGGCAAGAAGGGCACGCTCACAGGTTCGGTCCTGCTGGCGGTGGAGCTCTTCGACGCTAAGACCAACGAGCTTTTGCTCGCAGCGGTGCGCCGCCGGACTCCGGACCCGCTCGACGTGCCCGCCACCCTGTCCACCACAGACACTGTGAAATCGGTTTCCCGTGATTTCGCGAATCGCGCTCGCGAGCGGCTTCAGGAGCTGACGCAGGGAAACTAACCGCTCGGTTCTAACCCGCGGCCGTACGGTGGGGAGAATTACGCAAACCCCTCCCGTGGTTTCTACCTGTAATACATGTTATCTAAAGCAAAGCCGAATCAGTCTGCTGCCAGTTGGTTACCGTGGCTTCGAGCGGGACAGTTAAGATGCAGCGTGACCTGGAAACTCGGGGTTCCTCGTCGACATCCGACCGCGGCTTATTGTGCCAGCCGGTTGCAGCTGAGGTCGTGCAGCTGATTCCCGCGAGTGGCGAAACGATCGCTGAGCATTCCATTCAGCCGGACGACACCAGCCTCGACAACGTCTTGACCATCCATGAGTACGAACGGCAGCGCCTCGCGCAGGAATTGCATGACTCGGCGGGGCAGCTGGTCGTGGCCCTCGATCTTGGGCTCGCGCATCTCAGGCGCGTCGGGAAGGATGCCGACCACGACAACCTGATCGCGGAAATCCAGGATACGGTTCATCGGATCGACGAGGAGATCCGCTCCCTCGCCTTCCTGCGTTATCCCGTCGAGCTGTGCGACCGATCGCTTTATTCAGCCCTGCAGTCATTCGCTTTGGGCTTCGGGCGGCGCACGGGCATCCGGACGACGTTCCGATGGGTCGGCGATCGGTCGGCCGTCGATGAGACGCTCTCGCTTGCAGTTCTCCGTGTTGCTCAGGAAGCGCTCGCGAACGTCCATCGCCATTCCGGTGCAACGTCCGCAAAGGTGACGCTCAAACGTGACGCGGGGCGCCTGCAGATGGACATTGCGGACGACGGCGTAGGCTTCCCTCCCGGCGGCGCGGACGGAAAACCACGCGGCATCGGCCTCCAAGGCATGCGTCATCGCATCGAGACGGTTGGCGGAAGCTTCCGCACCGTGAACATGAAGCACGGCGCAAAGGTCGCGATGTCCGTGCCGCTGCCTATGGCTGTATGAGCTGGTTCCTCACGGCGTAGCGCACCAGGTCTGCGGTCGTCCTCAATTTCAGCTTCCGCATTGCGCTTGCGCGATGGGTTTCGACCGTCTTGATGCTGATGTTGAGGCGGTGCGCGATCTCCTTGTTGATGCGCCCTTCCGCGACTTGCTGGACGACCTCGCGCTCGCGGTGCGTCAAAATGCTCGACAGCGACGCGGGCTTGCTTTCCAGGAACTGGTGCAGCAGCGCGTCGGAGATTGCGCTCGAGAAGTAAGAGCGGCGAAGCGAGAGCGCGTCTAGTGCAGCGATGAGATGTTTCTCGGTATCGGATTTCAGCACGAAGCCGCGAACGCCCGCGCGAAGCAGGCCCATGACTATCTCTTCGCGGTCGTGCATCGTGTAGATCAGGATTTCGATGCGCGGGAATTCACGCTTCAGCGCGTGAGAGAGGTCGAATCCGTTAAGATCGGGAATCGAATAATCGAGGATCGCTATGTCCGGCCGGACTTCCCTCGCGAGCTCCAACGCCGCCCTTCCGTCCGCAGCTTCGCCCACCACCTGGTAGTAAGGCGTGGTCTCAAGAAGCTGCCGCACCCCGCGACGGATCGCGTCGTGATCGTCGACAATCATGATGCGCCGGATTGGGCTCGTCATGGCTCCCGAAGTCGGCTCACCAAAAGCGCGTTGCTCCATGGCTTGCCAAACCATCCTCCCTGTTTTGCGTCCGGTTGGCGCAATGCCGCCGGATCGATCTTATCCTCTCCATTCCTACGTACGCGATCACTCTAACCAATCGGGGTAAACCCACACGCCGTGGCGACCCGCGGTGCGGGGTTCCCAAATTTTACGGTAGCTTACACCAACGGCGCTCGCCCCCCTACCGAGATATGAACGTATCAGAAGCGTTACCCCCGGAGACCTAGGGGTTCACCCGATGAGAGCGCCGTCGGCGCGGTGTTAGTCGGTTTGGACAAATCCCGTCAGCCTTGGGGAGCGCCGCATGAAGTATCTCCGCCACACGGTAATTGTATTCGGCTTGTTCAGCGTTGCCGGCGCGCAAAGTGCGATCGCGCAGGCGCCGCCGGAATCCGGTATGTCGATGCCACGTTCGGGGCAGTCAGATCCAGTGGCGAACGAGGGCGTGATCGAGGACAATGCCGTCGACGCGCTCAAGGACATGGGCAATTTCCTGAGAGGCGCAACAACGCTTGAAGCGCATGGCGTCGGAAGCCTGGACGTCGTCACCAACAACGGGCAGCGAATCCAGCTCGATGGGACGACGGATTACAAGATCCGCAAGCCGAACGGTTTCGTCCTGGATTACAACAGCGACATCAAGAGCCGGCGCTTCATCTACGACGGCAAGACATTCACGGTCTACTCGCCCAAGCTCGGCTATTACGCGAGCGTTCCAGCGCCCGCGACGAACAGAGAGGTGCTGGAGACGATCTATAACAAGTTCGGCATCTCGCTTCCGCTCGAGGATCTCTTCCGCTGGGGATCCGACGGAGACGACGAGCGGATCAAGGCGCTGCAGTCCGGCTACAAGGTCGGCACAGCGACGATCGACGGGTTCGAGACGGACCATTATGCATTCCGCGAACCCGACGTCGATTGGGAGGTTTGGATTCAGCAGGGCGACCAGCCGCTTCCAAGGAAGCTGGTCATCGTCGATCGAAACGATCCTGCACGTCCGACCTTCATCACGCGGCTGTCATGGAAGGTGAACCCCACCTACTCCGACGCCGACTTCACGTTCGTGCCCGACGCGAACTCGAAGAAGATCCAGCTCGCAACCTATCAGGGACCGGGAGAGTAACATGCGCGGTCGTTTCTTCCGCATCGCGATGCTCAGCGCATTCGTGAGCCTTGCAGCCTATACAGTCCAGGAAGCCGAAGCCCGCGGAGGACGCGGAGGCGGAGGCGGTCGCGGCGGCGGCGGCTTCAGCCGTGGCGGATCCAGCAGCATGAGCCGGGGTGGAGGCGGAGGCTTCAGCCGAGGCGGCAGCAGCATGAGCCGAGGCGGAAGCAGCTTTGGCCGCGGCGGCGGCGGATCGGGCTTCAGCCGGGGTGGAAGCTACAGCCGCCCGTCAGGCGGATATAGCCGTCCGAGCAACCGCCCAGCAGGCGCCTATGGTGGTGGCGTTGGCGGTCGCGGAGGAGTTGGCGGTGTTGGCGGTGTCGGTGGCCGAGGCGGTGTCGGCGGAGCCGGCGGTGTCGGCGGGCGCGGTGGCGTCGGTAAGCCCGGAGGCGTCGGTGGCGTTGGCGGTGCAGGCCGGCCAGGCAAGCCCGGCGGTGTTGGCGGTGTCGGTGGCGTCGGCGGAGCCGGGGGTGTGGGCGGCGTCGGCGGTGTGGGCGGCGCAGGTGGCGTCGGCGGTGTCGGCGGCGCGGGACGGCCAGGTCAGCGCCCAAGCGGTGGCCGCAACCAGGTCGGGAGCGGGAACCGCGGCAACAACAACAACATCGGCAGCAACAACAATTTCAATCGCAACACCAACATCAACAACGACATCGACATCGATGGCGGCTGGGGCGATTGGGACGGCTGGGGCGATTATCCGATCGGAGCCGGCATCGCGATCGGCGCGACGGCGGCATGGGCTACAGCGGTCGCTTATGGCTCAGCTTATTACGCGCTGCCGCCGGCCTGCTCGCCGTATCCGTATCATACTTACACCTATTACAGCTGCGGCGGCGCTTATTATCAGCCGCAATATGAAGGCGACACGGTCGTTTACGTGTCGGTGCCCGACCCAGCTTCCGTGACGGTGCAACAGTAACGTCGCTCGTTATTGGGGGAGAGTTCTAACGTGAGCGATGCAGTCGCGGCGGCCCATGAAAATGTGGGCCGCCACTCGATAGTCCATGATCTCCTGCCGGCGGAGGCGACCCTGCCGTCTGACCGGCAGCGGCTGTTCGTCCTTTTCTTCGTCGGCGCGCTCGTCGATCTTCTCATTCTCGGGCTCTTCAACGAGTTTTCCGACAAGGTTTATGTCGACACGTTCACGACGGCCGCACTCGCCGCGTTCGTGCTGCAGATCCTGCTCAAGGCGACGATCGTTGCGGAGCACCGCATCCTCGCGAAATTCAAGGGCAAGACCGGCGCGGCTTGGACCGCCGCCAAATTCTTCTGCGCCTGGCTGATCCTGTTCGGATCGAAGTTCGTGATCCTAGAAGCGCTGACTTTCGTCTTCGGGAAGGACATTCATTTCGAAGGCCTGTGGCACGGGATCATCTGGCTGATCATCGTCGTCGTGACGATGGTGATCGTCGAGGAACTGATCGTGCGTCTGTATCGAAAGCTCGCGTGAGCGCGCCCGGGCGCCAATCGAAATGGCTACCCATACCAACAGGCGCATGATCCGCGACACGCGGTTCTGGCGCGCCTACGATACGTCTCGCTACACTGTTCTCTTCTATGCGCTGCTGCTGACTTTGCTCGTGATGCCGGCCGCATCCACCATCGGGCTCCCGGTGTTCCTGATCAAATTCCTGCTCGGATTGTGCCTGTTCGCGGCAGTGATGCCGAATGCAACCAAGGCGACGCGGCACGCTTTGTTCATTGGCGTTGCGCTGCTGGTCGCCGCGCGCTTCGCCGCCGACTACGGCTACCTGCCAGTAAATTCAGGGGTCCTGCTCGTGCTCGTGGGACTGACGGGGCTTGCCGCGGCCGGCGCCACGTTGCGCTTCGTCGTCAGCTCCAGAGCCGTGGACCGCGAGACCCTTTACGCGGCGCTGAGCACCTACCTGCTCGCCGGCATCTTCTTCGGCCAGATCTACTGGTCGCTGGAGGGTTTCTGGCCCGGAAGCCTGGTAGGACCGGATCCCACGACCGAGACAACGGCCGTCTATTACAGCTTCGTCACGCTCGCGACGCTCGGCTATGGCGACTTCCTGCCGCGCACGGACATTGCACGCGGCGTAGCAACCTTCGAAGTGATAGGCGGACAGCTTTACCTGGCAGTGATGGTGGCGCGCCTCATCGGCCTGTTCGTGCCTCAGAAAGGCGGACGGTAAGCCCTACTCAGCTGCCTGAAGCGTCCCCGATCCCTTGGCATTCGTCGCGGCGGGCGTCGCGGCCAGCCACTCACGGAACAGCACGTAGCCAACGGCGAGGAGCACCGCGCCGATGAACAGGCCGACGAGCCCGTAAGCGATCACGCCTCCAATCACGCCGAGCAGGATGACGGGCATCGGCACCTCGAGCCCGTGACCGATCATGAGCGGCTTGAGCACCGCGTCGCTCAGCCCCGCGATGATGAACCAGACGAGGAAGATGATAGCCACCGTGGTCGATTTGACCGCGAAGGCGTAGATGATCGCCGGCAGCGTCACGATAACGACTGGCACCTGCACGACGCCCAGCGCCATGGCGAGAAGCGACAGGATTCCCGCGCCCGGAATGCCGACCAGGAAGAAGCCGATTCCGCACAGGAGAGCCTGGACGAAGGCCACGCCAATGACGCCGTTCGCGACCGAACGCACGGTAGCGCCGATCACGTCCATATAATGATCGCCTTTTTCTCGGCTGCCGGTCACCCGAGCAAAGACCGAGCGGATAAACGCGCGCGCAGCATCCGAATAGGCCAGCGTGATCGCCGCGAAAATCACCGCCAGGAGAAGCGCAAGGACCGCGCCGATCATTCCGCCTGCGGCGCCGACAAGCCATTTGGTGAAATTCGCAAGTTGCGGGCCGAATTGCTTGGCGAAAGCCGGCATGTCGTTTGCCGCTTGCGCCCACGCCGCGTGCACTTTCGCGCCGACCAGCGGAACGTCGGCAAGCTTCGCGGGTGGCGGAGGTACGTGCTGCTCGCCAGATCGCAGACCTGCGACGAGCGCGGGTACAGAGCTCGCCGCGCTGATTGCCGCGATAGCAGTCGGCACCAGGATCAGTGCGGCAAGACCAATTCCGATGATGCTTGCGGAAAGCCGGTCGCTCATTCCGCGGGCCCTGAGTCTTTTGTGCACCGGGTAGAAGCAGACCGCGAGAATGATCGTCCACATCAGGAGGCCGACGAACGGCACCAGCAGCTGCACGCAAAGCGCAATTAGCAACGCCAGGATGAGCAGCGGAAGGATGATCTCGACAACTCCGCCGATCGTCGTTTTGCCTGTTGTCTTTTCCGCCATGGCCGCCACCCTAGGCCTCCCTCGCTCTCGAAGTATCGGGATTGTTCCCGACCGTCGTCTCCGTCCGTTCCGTCAGCGCCGGTCGCCGGCGAGCCCTCCACGGAGGAGAATGAGGCAAAGCGCCGCCGAGATGACCAGCGCGAAGAATGTCGCGACCTGCCCGACGCGCTGACCGCCTATGTCGATCGGGAAATAGAAAAGGAGCCGATAAAGGCACACCGCCGCGACGATCAGGAAAACGATTCCCGCAATTAGATTTGCTGCTTTCGACATGAGTCCTCCCTCATCCTTGCGCTACGGTTTGATCGGCGAAAGCGCCTTGAGCTCCGCCATCCCGCGCACGCTGATGTCTGCCCAATGCTGCACCTGGTCCCGGAAGTCGCCCCGATTGCTGACGCTGGTCCGCCACGCGGTCATGTTATCGCCGACGATGCGCTGATCGACGGCGCGGCCGAGAAGCGCTCCCGTCATCGAATCGCGCGCTTCGACAAATAGTGTCGCGCGCCCAGCTTCCTCGGAAAACGAATAGGAGCGGCCGGCTGTCGGGCGATCCGGCGCGTTGACCCAGATGTTCACGACGCCGGTCTTGACGCGCATGACATCCGGTCCCGGTGTGTCGACGACCGCGTAGCCGCCCTTGGTCCAGCTTTGCGCGAATATGTCGTTCGCGGCCTTGACCGCCTCCGTGATCGTCCGCTGCACTTCGCTGTCCGAAACGCGTGCGCCAAGTTGGCGCGTGGACCTGTTGTAGTCGCGCTGCCAGTTCTTCGCGAAAGCGACCTCCGTGGGCTCGACCAGTACCTTGCTGTAGGCGCGGAAGTCAGCGCCTGGCTGCAGGTAGACGAGATCCAGCCGCTTCGATTTTACCTGGGTAAGACCGTCCCAAGTGGTGGGTGCCTTGGCAACCGCGGATGCACCCGCGCCAAGTAGCGCGCTTGCTGCAACGATCGCGACAGGCGGGAGCCTCACAGAACCCTCCTCAATCACAAAGACGAGGAGGGCGTTTTCAGGTCAAAGCGGGACCAAGTCGATCAGCGTAAATCTGTAGGAGTGCTCCTCCGCGCGCGCTCGGAAGCGCGTCACTCGGATCGGGGTTTGCCCGCGATCAAATCGATTGGCGAAGAAGGCCCATCAGGCGCTTGCTGAGATCATGCCCGCGCTGCGCAGCGCATTTGGCTTCTGACAGCGCCAGGCGCACCTCACCATCGACATCGAGCGGTCTCGAGAGGTGACGGTCGAAGATTGCGATCAGCCCGCTGAAGTCGTCGCGAAGGCTTGCCGCCACCGATACCGGATCGTGGCGCTGTGGCTGCGCTTCGGCGGCGGAATTGCGATAATTATCCATCGCACCTCACTACGCTCACGATTGGCTGTAGAAACGAACCCTCGAGCGCTGCAGCTCCAATGGCCAGCCACGTAATTCCGAATCGCTAACTGGCGGCGCCTTAACGGCTGCCGAACGCCAAAGTTTCCACGATGCGCTATGACACAAACATACCGGCGAAGGCCCGCCTGGGGTTCTGGGGAGGTGAGGCGCGCCTTCAAGCCGGCGCATCCTTTTCCTCCTGCTACGGCCCCGCAACAAGCTGCTGAGAGTCCCTACGTACATTCCATAGTCAGGGGGATGACTTGCCCTGATCCCTACGCCCTCCTGCGATCATGAAAAGCCCTCGCATCCGAGCGGGTTTCTCCTGATGGATGGCCCTCCCGACGAATCCTAACCCGCTCTCGGTGCGCATCGCGCAGTTAGATCGAGGAGATGGGACATGACGACCCGGGGAATGCGCTTGCTGATTGTGGGGACCGCGGCCGCGGCGCTGTTCGCAACGCCGGTGCTGGCGCAGGCACAGCTCGACGGCATTATTGTCACCAACCAGAACGGGCAACTGACCGTGAAAACGCCGGCGGGCGACAAGACCATCGCCCTGCCCCCGTCTACCCGCGTGCGGTCCGTATCCGGACCATTGGGAGGTCAGAAGGAAGAAGTGCCAACGACCGCGCTGATCCCTGGCTTGCCTGTCCACATCGACCTCGACGCGTCAGGCGCCGCGAACGACATCGAGTATAAGGCGAAAGACTATAAGACGGCCGCGCAGATCCAGGCCGGCGTGCAGGAAACGGCGCGACGCGAGGCCGAGCTGAGGTCGGCCTATTCGCGCATGGGCGACTGGGACGTGCGCGAAGAGGAGAATATCTATTTCAAGACCGGCAGCGCGGTGGTTACCGCGGCTGATAAGACGAAGCTGCGCGAGCTCGCTTCCAAGGCGGCGTCGCATAAAGGTTATGTGATTTCGGTCCTCGGCTACGCCGATCCGCGAGGCAATGCGGCGGCGAATGAGAAGCTCAGCAATCGCCGCGCGCAGGCCGTGATCAACTATCTCAAGCAGAGCGGAAAGGTGCTGCCCGGACGAGTGCTGGGAGCGTCGGCGATGGGCGAGATGCACATTCCCGTCGACAAGCCGGACCCTGCAAGCTTGCAAGGGGCCCGCAAGGTCACGGTCCGCATACTGACCAGCGCCGCTCACCTGAAGCAATAAGCGACTGCTGAGCAATTGCAGGGGCGCGGCGTCGAGGGCGCCGCGCCCCTTCGCGCAACGGGCTCAGCTCTTCGTCGAAAATCGTTCCGGTGCGCGCGTCACATCGCCTAGGCGAGCGCGGGCAAGCAGCGGGGGGTAAGTATGAGCGACGAAGAACAGATCGGCGCGGTTGTCGACGAGATGTATGCAATGATTTCCGGTCCGGCCGGCCCGCGCGACTGGTCACGCCAGGCAAATTGCTTCCTGACCGACGCACATCAGATGCGCACCTGGGTTGACGAGAACGGTCGGCCGCAGCGTTTGGTCATGAGCCTCGACGAATATGCCGCGAACACATCGGACTTCTTCGAAAGGAACGCCTTTTACGAGGTCGAAACGGCGCGGCGCATCCACCAGTTCGGCAACATCGCGCACGTGTGGAGCGCCTATGAAGCGCGACGCTCGCCGGACGATTCAGACGTCGAAAGACGCGGCATCAATTCGATCCAGTTATTCCGCGATCCGGACCAGGGTTGGCGCATCATCCACATGATCTGGGACAATCAGCGCTAGCGCCGTCAATCGATCTCGCCGCACTCCAGGTTGGCGGGGACGGCGACGTCCATCATCTTCGGGTTGGGCAGGTTCAGCGCGGCCATGATCGACACGAACTCCGCGAGCGTCTTGCCCCCGCCCAGCCGGGGGTTGCGCGCCTTTTCCTGCCCGATGCTGCTGACCCGCCGCTGCTGATAATCGTGACCGGGGTAGACCAGAGTCTCCTCGGGGAGAGAGAACAGCTTTTCATGCACTGAGCGATAGAGCGTTGCTGCATCGCCGTTCTGGAAATCGGTGCGGCCGCAACCTTCGATGAGCAGCGCATCTCCCGTAAACAGGCGTGCGGCGCTCGGCGCCTCAAGCAGATAGCAATGATGATCCGCCGTATGACCGGGCGTGTGGAGCGGATGTAAGCTGAGCAGTCCGATCTGGATCGGTTCGCCCTCCCGCACCAAAAGGTCGGCATTGGCGGCGCCGCTCTGCTCCGGGACGGCAACCGTGGCTCCCGTCGCCGCCCGCAACCGGTCCGCACCAGTGACGTGGTCGGCATGTATGTGCGTTTCGATCGTATATTCCAGCGTCAGGCCGAGATCGCTCAGCAGATCGAGGTCGCGCTCGACCGTCTCGAGCACCGGATCGATCAAAGCCGCTGCTCCCGTTTCTTCGCAGCCGATCAAATAGGTGTAGGCGGACGACTTCGGCTCGAATAGCTGGCGAAAGATCACGGTGCGCCCCCTTGCCTGGGCTTCATCTTAGCCGATCGAAATGCCTGTGAACATTTGTGTTCTCGAAGCACCCGTCATCGGCGCCTTGGTCGCCGTGGCTGAGACTTGGCGCCAGCCTAGGCCGCCGACACGACCCGCCCGACGCATTCGCCAAAGCCGATGCGGACCGCGCCTTCGCTTTCGCACCATGCGCGCAGCACGATCTCGTCGCCGTCTTCAAGGAAGCTGCGCTCTTCCCCGGTGGGGAGTTGAATCGGCTGCTTACCGCCGCGGCTGATTTCGAGGAGCGATCCCAGGCCCTCATCATTGTCCGTGGAGAGCGTCCCGGTGCCGATGAGGTCGCCAGGCTGCAGGTTGCAGCCATTCGAGCTGTGGTGGGCGACGATCTGGGCCGCGCTCCAGTACATCGCGGTATCGGCCGAGCCGCGGGACAGGACGTGCGGCTGCATGCCGGCCGCACGCATGGCGTCGGTGACGAGGGTCACCTCAAGCTGGATGCAGAGCCCACCAGTTTCACGATCCGCCGGATCGTCGAGATAAGGGAGCGGCTGCGGATCCCCGGCGGGGCGGGAAGGCAGCCGATTACGGAACGGTCGTAATGCATCGGGGGTCACGATCCAGGGACTGACGCTGGTCAGGAAGCTTTTCGAGAGGAACGGGCCGAGCGGCTGATATTCCCATGCCTGCAGGTCGCGTGCGGACCAGTCGTTGAGCAGTGAATAGCCGGCGATATGCTCGCTCGCCTCACCGATCGGTATGGGTTGGCCCAGCTCGTTGCCGGATCCCACCCAGATCCCGAGTTCCAGCTCATAATCCAGCCGACGGCTTGGGCCATATTCCGGCAGGTCCGCATCGGGCGCTTTGCGCTGGCCGCTCGGGCGAATTACATCCTCGCCGGATGCGCGCACGGAACTGGCGCGCCCATGATAGCCGATCGGCACATATTTGTAGTTCGGCAGCAGCGGATTGTCGGGGCGGAATTGCTTGCCGACGTTGGTCGCGTGATGGATGCCGACATAGAAATCGGTGTAGTCGCCGATGAGGCAGGGCACGTGCATTCGTACCTCGCTTCGTCCGATCAGCTGGGCCTCCACGTCGTCGCGGTAGCGCGCATCGCTCAGCAATTCGGCAAGCCGCAACCGCAACTCCCGCTGCGCGCCTTGTCCTCGCGAGAGCCAGGCGTTGAGGACCGGCTGCGTGAGGTCCTCCCGCCATCCTTCGTCGAGCAGGTCGATGACCGCCGGGAGGTCAAGGATATAGTCGCCAATCGCGACGCCTGGCCGGCGCCTGCCCTTCGACTCTGAGAAAATGCCGAGCGGCAAATTCTGGATCGGAAAATCGGTCTCGCCGCCCGTGCTTTCCACCCAGCTGGTGAGTGATTGGTCGATCGAGCCGTCGCTCATGGCAGCTGCGCCTTCGGAAAGCCTGTCCAGGCAAGATCATAATCGGGCTGGGCTCGGTCGAGCGCCCATTGCGTCGGGCGATAAGGCCAGCAGGTCTCGACCATGAACGCCATCGTCCCTTCGATCTTGGCGGGCTTGAGATCCGCCTCGCTTGCCTTCCGCCAGCTTTCCACGTCCGGGCCGTGGCCGCTCATGAGGTTGTGCAAGCTGAGGCCGCCCGGCGCGAACCCTTCCGCCTTGGCGTCATAAGCCCCGTAGATCAGCCCCATGGCTTCGCTCATCACGTTTCGGTGGAACCAGGGCGGACGGAACGTATCCTCGGCGACCATCCAGCGCGGCGGGAAGATCACGAAATCCGCGTTGGCGCGCCCGTGCACATTGCTCGGCGACGTGAGGACCGTGAAGATCGACGGGTCGGGGTGGTCGAAGCTGACAGTCCCCATCGTGTTGAAGCTGGCAAGATCGTAGCGATACGGCGCATAGTTCCCGTGCCAGGCCACCACATCGAGCGGCGAATGATCGAGCGTGGTCGTCCAGAGGTGACCGAGCGACTTCTGGATCACTTCCGTCGGTTCCTCGCTGTCCTCGAACCAGGCCATCGGCGCCTGGAAGTCGCGCGGGTTGGCGAGGCCATTTGCCCCGATTGGACCGAGATCGGGAAGCCGGAACGGCAGCCCATAATTTTCCGCGACATAGCCGCGGGCTTCGCCGTCGATCAGCTGGACGCGGAACTTCACGCCGCGTGGCACGACACCGATGAATCCTGGAGGAAGCTCCAGACGTCCAAGCTCGGTCTGGAGTTCGATCCTCCCCTGTTGCGGGATGATCAATAGCTCCCCATCGGCGTCGACGAAGACCCGACGGTCCATACTCTTCGTCGCGCGGTAGAGGTGGACCGAGCAGCCCTCCAGATCCTCCGGCTGGCGAGCGTGGAGAGCGGTCGCGAGCCCGTCCACGAAGTCAGTCCCGCTCGACAGATCGGCGGGATCCCACCGCAACCGGTTGGGGGCCAGCGGTTCGGCGGATTGCGGAGCGGCGAATAAAGCTGCGCCTTCATAGGCGCTGAAAGGTCGATGGTCGGCGGTCGGTCGAAGCCGGTACAGCCAGCTGCGCCGGTTTTCATGGCGAGTGGCGGTGAATGCGCTTCCCGAGAGCTGTTCGGCATAAAGGCCGAACGCGGGCCGTTGGGGCGAATTGCGGCCCTTCGGAAGCGCGCCGGAAACAGCCTCCGATTCAAAATGACCGCCAAAGCCGCTCATATATTGAAAGGCATCAGCCATGAGCGTGCGTTAGTGCGTCAATAGCGCAAACTCAAACGGGCGCGGCCGTCAGACCGCGCCCGCGAGCGAGCGGGGACTCGCATCCCACCCGCGTGAAAAGAATGGACGTCAGTTCTGGTTGACGGTGACGTCGATCTTGTCTGGGACGTTGATGTTCGTGTCGCTCCCGCCGAGGCCGAGTTGGCCGCGGAACAAATAAAGGAGCACGAGCACTACTATGATCAGCAGGACGACGGCGAGCACGCCTCCGCCTCCGCCCCCGTTGCCAGTCTCGACAACGGTCGTGCGTTCTACTTCATCCCGATCGTTATCGGCCACGGAAACTCTCCCTGTTGCACGTTGTTGTTGCGAAACGAACGAACCGTGCGGTGCGCGGTTCCCATGAGGAGACTGCGATGAGAGTAGTGATTGCAATGCTGGCCGTAAGCTGCGCGGCCTGCGGACAGCAGTCGCAGCAGCCAGCCGCCGAGCCGGAATCTTCGACTCCCGTGGCGCCGACGCCATCGCCTGCAGCCCCTCCCGCACCGGGCACCCAGGGCGGCTTGCCGGACGACCGAAAGCCGCTGGAAGAGCCCCACGGCCCGATCGATCCAAAGAGCGCAGAGGCGGCTGGCCAGGTCGTGCAAAGTTACGGCGCGCTGATCGAGCAAAAGCGCTTCGCCGAGGCCGAAAAGCTGTGGGGCGACGCCGCACGCGCCCGCGGCGTGTCCGAAGAGCTACGCCGATATGCCGAAGTCCATCTCCAGATAGGCAAACCGGAAGAGCCCGAGGGCGCGGCAGGGTCGATCTACGTGAATGTTCCGACCGTGCTCTACGGCAAACGCAACGACGGGAGCGCGTTCAACCGGTCAGGGCAAATGACCCTTCGCAGAGTGAACGATGTCCCCGGCTCGACGGAAGCGCAGCGGCGCTGGCACATCGAATCGGCGGAGTGGCTGGAGAAGGATTAGAGGCCGTTGACGACTTCGACGAACTTCTTGGCGTCTTCGTCGGAAATGGTCGCCCCGGTAACGTCGGTCGGCTGCTCGGCAGCCGTGTTTCCACCGGAAGGCTCGGAGCCGGCAACGCTATAGGCAAACCAGAGCACGCCGGCCGCCCAGACGAGCGCCATCCAGCGGCTCTTGAAGACCGAGCTCGTGCGCATCGGAATCATGCGCGAGCATATCGGTCATCGGCCTTAAGATTCGGTATGCTCGTGAGTCACTTCGCGGTGCGGAAAGCGATCGCGGATGCGCGTATTGAAATAGATACCCTTCGCGAAAGCGCCGCGCATCGCGTCGGCCACCTCGCTCGGGACGTCAGAATAAACGTAGCGGCGACCGGTGACGAACTCGACCCAGAGCTCGCTGTTGTCGGGGCAATAGACGAAGCGGCGAATGACCGTTGAAGGCATGCGCGGCTTAACGTCCGACGCCCAAAGCTGCTCCAACAGCCTTAGGCGGCGTCCGGAGCCGCGACTGGCGGTCGACCGCGGCTAAGCGCGCCCAACATTCCCCCAATGGCGAGCAGCGCGCCCGCAATGGTCAGCGGCGTCCAGCGATAATCCTCCAGCCAGGTCGAAAAGCCCATGGCGATAAGCGGCACAATCACGCTCGAATATGCGGCCTTCGCCGGGCCGATCTTCCGTACCACGGGATAATATAGGCTGAAGGTGAGCACCGAGGCCGGAATGGCAAGATAGAGCAGTCCGAGCCAATAGCCGGGGCGGGAATCCAGGACGGGCGGGCCGGCGAGCGTGAAGGCGACTGCTGCGTCGAGCAATGTGCCGATAGCCATCGACCAGGCGAGTAATGCAAAAAGCGGATAGCCGCGGACTTCCGGGCGAGCTTGCACAACGTTCGAGATGGATGCTCCCAGCATTCCCGCGAGGGTCAAGCCGATCCCGGAGAGGATCTCCCCACCATCGGCCGCGTGCTGACGAAGCTCGTGGGCGAACAAAAGAATGACGCCAGCTACCGCCACGGTGGAGCTCGCGACGAACCGCTTCGACGGGCGCTGGCCGAGAAACGCCCAGGCGAGGAGGCTGCTAGGGATCAGGAGCAAGGCGAATACGGTTGCGACGACGCCCGAGGTGATGTGACGTTCAGCAAGGTACACGGCGTTGAAATTGATGCAGAATTGCGTGAAGCCGAGCGATGCGGCGATGAGCATTCCGTGACGGCTGAGGCGCAGGTCGTGACGCTTGACCGTTGCCAGAAGCATCATTGCCGCCGTCGCGATGATGAAGCGATAGGTCACCGACCATTGCGCGGGGACAACTCCGAGCTGGTCGCGGATGACGATCCAGGTCGAGCCCCAGATGGCGGTGAAAATAGCGAAGGGAAGGACGACCGTCCGGAAGTCGGGGCCGTGCCGCTCACTCACAGGGCACGGATCGCCGCGGCCAGCTGCTCGACCGCCTCGCCTGGCTGGTCCCAGCTTGTCACGAGACGGATTTCCCCCGGGCCCCAATCGTAGAAATCATATCCGGCGGCTCGGAGCGCGGCTGCTTCTAAGCCCGTGACCTTCAGGAAGATCTCGTTGGCCTCGACAGGGTACGACAAGCGCCCCGGCGCTGCCTCAGCAAGGATGCGCGCAGCAGCGTTCGAGGCGCGCGCATTTTCCAGCCAGAGCCCATCGTCGAGGAGCGCCAAAATCTGCGCTGCCATCATCCTGCCCTTCGACAGCAGATGCCCCGCGCGCTTGCGACGCACGGCGATCTCGTCGGCAAGCTCCGTGCGGAAGAGGATCAAGGCTTCGGCGTTGAGACCGCCATTCTTGATGAAGCCGAAGGAAAGAGCGTCCACGCCGGCACGCCAGGTGACATCGGCGGGACTTTCGCCCGTCGACGCGAGCGCATTGGCGAAGCGGGCGCCATCCATGTGGAAAGCCAATCCACGCTCTTTTGCAAGCCGCCCGAGCGCAGCCACTTCGGCAGCCGTGTAGACGAGGCCATATTCCGTTGCGTTGGTAATCGAAAGCGCCCCGGGCTGGACCTGGTGCACATCGGGCCGGATACGGTCGCAGGCGGCACCGACCTCGTCAGGTGCCAACTTGGCGCCTGCGCCGTCCAAGAGCATCAGCTTGGCGCCCCCAGTGAAGAATCCTGGAGCTCCGGCCTCGTCCACCTCGATATGCGCGTCGCTATGGCACAGGATGCTCCGATAGGGCGGGCACAAGGCCGCAAGGGCCAGGCAATTGGCGGCTGTCCCGGTCGTCACCCAAAATGCCCGGACTTCAGTCTCGAAAAGATCCGAGAAGGCACCATCCAAACGCGCGCTCCAGGCGTCGCCGTCATAGGCGGTGTCCATGCGGTTCGATTCTACGATCGCTTCGATCACCTTCGGGTGGGCGGCCGCCGCATTGTCGGAGAAGAAGCGCATGGCCGGCGCATTGGCGGCGGTAGAATCGGGCGTCAATGTGAAGAGTTGTTGCCCTTGCCGTCGGAATCGACCGGCATCTCGCGGGCCTGAGCCTTTCGGCGGCGCAGGTTCTCGCGAAGCGCCGCTGCCAGGCGTTCCTCGCGCGCCTTGTCTTTTCCCGTCATGCCAGCCACATGCGCCGGGCTGTCGGCCGCTGCAACCGGGTTGACAGCGCAAGGGCCGCGCCGTCATAGGCGCGCCACTTCCGGAAAAAGTGCTGCCGTAGCTCAGTGGTAGAGCGCATCCTTGGTAAGGCTGAGGTCGTGAGTTCAATCCTCACCGGCAGCACCACTCCCTAGTCTCGCGGCCGGTGGGTCGTGTCCTTTCCCACAGTGATGAAAAGAGCCACGACGGGGCCCTCCGCGTCCGCAGTGTGCCAGGCGCCTGGAGGATTGACCGCATAATCGCCGGGACCAAGATCAAAGGACTGCTCCGAACCGTCCTCCAGCTCCTGGTGGAGCGTCATATGCCCCTGGAGGCAGCAGACCACCTCGTCGCCCGCCGGGTGCATTTCCCAGCTCGTCCAAGGCTCTGAGAAACGGAAAAGGCTGACCAGACGGCCTTCGTCAAGATCGTCGCCATGGCGGAGGACATAATCGTCATACCATTCCATGCCCGTGAACTCGGGCTGCTGGATCGCGCGGCCATCCCTTCCAAGGTGGATCGGGAAGTCGAAAAGGGACTTGCCCTGCATCAGTCCACCGAGGGCGCCTCGATCGGCGCGCACGCCGCCTGAAGCCAGGCCAAGTCAGCACCAGTGAGCTTGGGACCAATACGCGCGAGCACATGCGCATGGTAGCAATTGAGCCAGATCAACTCCTCCGGACTAAGCATGCTGACATCGACCAGCCGCCGGTCGATGGGGGCGAAGGTCAGGGTCTCGAAACCGAGCATCTCCTTCTCGGCACCCTCGATCTCCCGCGCCACGACCAGCACCAGATTCTCGATCCGGATCCCATATTCGCCGGTCTTGTAATAGCCCGGCTCGTTCGAGAGGATCATGCCCACCTGCAAAGGCTCGTCGCCGCCGCTCTGCGCGCTTCCTACCGGCGAAATGCGCTGAGGGCCTTCATGGACGGACAGGAAGCTGCCTACGCCGTGGCCGGTGCCATGGGCATAGTCGACACCCGCTTCCCACAGTGGCCGGCGTGCAAAGCTGTCGAGCTGGCTACCGCGCGTGCCCTTCGGGAAAACAGCGGTCGCGATCGCGATGTGACCCTGCAGAACGCGGGTGAAGCGATCGCGCATCTCCGCCGTCGGCTCGCCGATCGGAACCGTGCGCGTGATGTCGGTCGTACCGTCGACATATTGGCCGCCGGAATCGATCAGATAGAGCGTGCCCTGCTCAAGCTTGCGGTTGGTCTTCTCGCTCGAGCGATAGTGCACGATAGCGCCGTTGGGCCCTGCACCCGAGATGCTGTCGAAGGAAAGGTCGCGCAGCTCGGGATTCTCGCGGCGCAAAGCCTCAAGATGATCCGAGGCCTTCAGCTCATCCACATCGCCCTTCGGCGTTTCCTCGTCGAGCCAATGGAGAAAGCGGGTGATTGCGGCGCCGTCACGCTCCTGCGCGGACTTCTGGCCGGCGATTTCCGCGGGATTCTTGATCGCCTTCGGCAGGATCGTCGGGTCGCGCATCGCGATCACCTTCGCACCGGCCCGCTCAAGCGCCTCAAAGATGGCGGCTACGGCGCGCTCAGGGTCGACGACGACAGTTTTGCCCTTCAGCTCCGCAAGCGCATTCTCGAACTCGTAGCGCTCATGCAGCCGAACCCCGTTGCCGAGATGCTGCCGGACCTCGGGGCTGATCTTCTCGCCGGCCACGAACAAGTCCGCGGTCCCATCGGCGTGGACCAATGCATAAGCGAGCGCGACCGGAGTATGCGAAACGTCCTGCCCACGAATGTTGAACGCCCAGGCAATGGAATCGAGCGCCGACAAAACGGCTGCGTCGGCATGTTGCTTGGCCAGCCAGTCGCCGATCTCGGTCCGCTTCTCCGCCGCCGATTTCCCCGCATATTCGTCCGACTGGACGACAAGGTGCGCCTTCGAAGCCTCGGGGCGGTCGGACCAGATTTCGTCGATCGGATTGCGCTCGACCGGCACCAGCTCGGCGCCACGGCTCGCCAGCGCTTCCTTGGCTTTCCTCACCCAGTCGCGCGTGTGCAGCCAGGGGTCGTAGCCGATGCGCCCGCCTTCAGGCGCATGCTCCTTCAGCCAGTCGGTTGTGCTCGTTTCCGGCACCGACTGATAGCTCCATTCGGTCGCGCTGACTTGCTGGCGCACCTGGAGCGTGTAGCGGCCGTCGACGAAGATCGCGGCCTCTTCCGGAAGGACGACGGCGGACCCCGCCGATCCCTCGAAGCCGGTGAGCCAGGCCAGCCGCTGGGCATAGCTTCCGACATATTCGCTCATATGCTCATCGGTCAGCGGGACGACGAAGCCGTCCAGCGAATTGGCTTTCAGCTGCTCACGGAGGGCGGCAAGACGATCGGCGTACGTGGACATGGGCGGGACTCCCTTGGCCCCCAGCTAGTCCAAGGAACGGCAATCTTAAAGACCCGGTGTGCCGGAGCGCCTGCGGGAATGCCTAGCCCAATCGGAGAGCGACGCTTATTCGCCAGTCGCTTTCGGTGCCTCGGCGACAGGCTTTTTCGCGGCCTTCGACCAGGCGGCGACTTCGTAGCCGCGCTCGTGCAGGCAGCCGGACAGTGCGGTCTTGACCGCATGCTCCTTCTTGGCGCGCTTCATCCTGGACATGCCCCAGGCTCCGCCAATGATCGCCACCGGAAGCAGGACGATGGTGGCGCTGGCAGCGGCAAGACCGGCATAGCCGCCGGCAGCCGCAGCGGCCGTGCCCCCGGCGACGGCGGTTGCCGCTCCTGCTGCCGCACCGGCGCCCGCCGAGGCGACCCGGCCCGACGAATCGAGCTTGCCCTCGACGAGAAGCTGCCGGCATTCCGAATAAGCCGCGTCGAACTGAGCCTGGCTCGACGCCGGCGCCGCGAGCGCTGGCGTGAACTCGCGCGGACGCGATGAGCACCCCTCAAGCAACAGGCACGCGGCAAGCCCCGCGAATAGATGGTTGCGCATACTGTCTCCCCCTTCCGCTCGATACTATGATCGAGCTGCGGGAGCTACGGCTAAGGTGAACCACCCGACGCCTTTTTACCTACGACGTCAGGGACTTGGCATTTAGAGACGCATTCGCATTCGCGGTCGCCTCTTTCAGTCAGCGGCCATCGCGCTAAGAGCGCTTTCATGGACATGCCTTCCGACCTGCCGCAACCGCCGAGCGCCGAGCAACGCCCCTACAGCTACGAGCGTCACGGAGTGACCATCGAGGACCCCTGGCACTGGCTGCGGGACCAGAAATATCCCGAAGTGAACGACCCGGACGTGCTTTCCTACCTTCACGCCGAGAACGACTATTTCGAGGGGTGGAAGAAGCAGCATCAGGGCCTCATCGATGAGCTGTTCGAGGAGATGAAGGGGCGGATCAAGGAGGACGATAGCTCGGTCCCCATCCGCGACGGTGACTTCCTCTATTGGTGGGCGTTCAAGCCCGGCGCCGAATATCGCAGCTGGTATCGGAAGCCTGTGAAGGGCGGCGAGGATCAGACGATCTTCGACGAGCCGGTCGAAGCCGAAGGCCGCGAATATTTCCGCCTCGGCGCACTCGATGTGAGTCCGGACGGCAAGCTGCTGGCCACGCTTGCGGACTATGATGGATCGGAGCGCTTCGAGTTGCGGATCCGCGACCTCGCGACCGGCAAGGACCTGGAGACCGTCACCAAGGTCGGCATCGGCCAGCCCGTCTGGACCAGTGACAGCGCCGGGATCGTGTTCAACGAGGTCAACGAGCATTGGCGGAGTTACCGGGCCCGCTATCACCGGCTCGGCAACGCTCCCGAAGAGGCGATCACGCTGTACGAGGAGACCGAGGAACTCGGATTCAGCGTGGGCGTCGGCAAGTCGACCGACAAGAGCCTGATCATCATCGCAACCGGCGACAATGCGACGAGCGAAGTGCGCTTCGTATCGGCGGCCGATCCGGCGCAGCCGCTCACGCTGATTTCACGACGGAAACCGCTGCGCGAATATCATGTCGATGCCGCGCACGGGAAATTGTGGATCCACACCAACGACGACCATGTGAACTTCCGCCTTGCCGAGGCCGATCCATCGGCGCCCGAGGAATGGCGGACGGTCATTCCCGGTTCGGACGACGCCTATCTGACCGGCGCCAGCGCGTACCGCGATCATCTCGCGATCAGCAGCCGCGTCGGCGGCCTCGACCAGCTCATGCTGCGAAGCTACGACGGCGAAGAGACGCGCATTCCGTTCAAGGAAGCGAGCTATTCGGCGGCGTTCCACGGCAATCCTGAATTCGCACCCGACAGCTATCGCCTGGGCTATTCGTCGATGGTCACGCCCGCGACGACCTATGATTATCATCCGAAGAGCGGCGAGCTCGAGGTTCGCAAGGTCCAGGAAATCCCCAGCGGTTACGACGCGTCGCAATATGCGACCGAGCGGCTGACGATCGAAGCGCGTGACGGCGCGAGAATCCCGGTCTCGGTGGTCTACAGGAAGGGGTTCGGGAAGGACGGCGGGGGCAAATTGTTCCTCTATGCCTACGGCGCGTACGGAATCGCGATCCCGCCCGCCTTCAACAGTAATCGCAAGAGTCTGCTCGACCGGGGCTGGGCCTGCGCCATCGCGCACATCCGCGGCGGCGACGACCTCGGCTACCAGTGGTTCCTCGACGGCAAGCTGACCAAGCGAACCAACACGTTCAACGATTTCGTCGATGTCGCCAAAGGGCTGATCGACGCGAAATTAACCAGCGCCGGGAAGATCGCGATCAACGGCGGCTCGGCGGGCGGCGAATTGATGGGTGCGGTGGTCAACGCAGCCCCGGAGCTGTTCGGCGCGATGATCGCTGACGTGCCCTTCGTCGATGTGCTGAACACGATGCTCGACGACACGCTTCCGCTGACGCCGGGCGAGTGGCCCGAGTGGGGCAACCCGATCGCGGACAAGGCGGCGTTCGATTACATCCGGAGCTATTCGCCCTACGACAATGTGAAGGCGCAGGATTATCCGCCGATGCTGATCACAGGCGGACTGACCGATCCGCGGGTGACATATTGGGAGCCCGCCAAATGGGCGGCAAAGCTGCGCGCCACCAAGACCGACGGCAACCCTTTATTCCTCAAGATCAACATGGGCGCCGGCCACGGCGGCAAGTCCGGCAGGTGGGAGAAGCTCCACGAGGTCGCGGAAACCTACGCGTTCATGCTCACGCAGGTCCCGGATTGACCCGTCCCGTCTTCGAGATGACCTTCGTCGCCGGACCTGAGCATATCGACGAGCTCGGGCACGTGAACAATGCCGTGTGGGTGCAGTGGATGGAGCAGGTCGCGACCACTCACTGGCGAAGCGTCGCCGACCCCGGCCACCAGGACGATTATGTCTGGGTCGTGGTCAGGCACGAGATCGACTATCTGCGCGCCGTCCTGGAAGGCGAGACGATCACCGCGAGAACCTGGGCCGGAGAGAATCTCAAGGGCGCGAAGTTCGATCGCCACATCGAATTTTGCGGCGAGGACGGCAAAGCCCGCGTTCGCTCGCGAACGGACTGGGCGATTATCGACAAGGAGAGCGGGCGGCCGATCAGGGTTCCCGCCGAAGTCATAGCGCCATTCGTCTCGTCGGAGTAACAGCGGTCCGATGAGCCGGCCCATCCTTTACGATTATTGGCGCTCGTCCGCCGCCTACCGAGTTCGCATTGCCCTCAACCTCAAAGGGATCGACTACGAAAGCCGGCAGGTTGACTTTCGCGCCGACGAGCAGAAGTCGGCGGATTATCGCCGGCTCAATCCTCAGGGGCTCGTGCCCATGCTCGAAATCGACGGGCATCGGCTGACGCAAAGCCTCGCCATCCTGAATTATCTCGACCTTCGTTACCCCAACCAGCCGCTGCTTCCCGCATCCGCGGCGGAGCGCGCGCATGTGGTGGCGATGGCGATGACGGTCGCTTGCGACATCCACCCGCTCAACAACCTGCGGGTGCTCAAATATCTGAAGAGCGAGCTTGGTCATTCTCAGGATGAGATCGACGCGTGGTACGCGCACTGGATCGCCGAGGGGCTTCCCGCGCTCGAAGCGCTTGCAGCGCCGACGGCCGGCAAATTCCTGTTCGGGGATGCGCCGACCGGAGCGGACGTTTGCCTGGTGCCTCAGCTCTACAACGCGCGCCGTTACGATGTGCCGCTCGACAATTATCCCACGCTGTTGCGTGCCGATGAGAATGCTAACAAGCTCGATGCATTCGCGGCCGCTCACCCGGACCGGCAGGAGGTGCCCGCATGAACCGCGTCGACAGCATCAACCGTGGCATGCACGATCTCAAGCCGCTGCAATCGGTCGATATCCCATCGCTGGAAGGCAAGGTCAGTGAAGAGGAATGGGCGATCCGCGTCGACCTCGCCGCCGCGTACCGAATGGTGGCTTATTACGGATGGGACGACCTCATCTTCACGCATCTGTCGGCGCGGATTCCGGGGCCCGAGCACCATTTCCTGCTCAATCCGTACAATCTGATGTTCGAAGAGGTCACCGCATCCTGCCTCATCAAGGTCGACGTCAACGGCAACCCCGTTGAGCCGACGCCCTTCATCACCAATCCGGCCGGCTTCACCATTCACTCCGCAATCCACATGGCCCGCGAGGACGCACATGCGGTCATGCATCTCCATACCCCCGCGGGTCAGGCAGTCGCGGCCCATTCGGAAGGCCTGCTGCCCCTCACCCAGACGGCTATGCTGATCCGCGGCGACGTGTCGTTCCACGATTACGAAGGCGTCGCCGTCGATCTCGACGAACGCGATCGCCTTGTCGCCGACCTAGGCGAGAAGAATGCAATGATCCTGCGCAACCACGGCACGCTCGCAGTCGGCAAGAATGTCGGGGAGTGCTTCATCCGCCTCTATTATCTGGAGCGGGCATGCCAGGCGCAGATCATGGCTCTTTCGGCTGGCGAAAACGTCAACAACCCACCGCAGGGGTCGCCCGAAATCACCGCGCAGCAGGGGGCCATCGGCCTGCCTATGGCAGCGAATTTCCTCGCCTGGCCGGCGCTGAAGCGGAAGGCGTACCGGCTAGACCCGAGCTTCGCGAGCTAAGTGTCGGGCCGCGCAGCATCCATCAACGACTATCGGGCACTCGCGAAAGCGCGGCTGCCGCACTTCCTTTTCGAATATCTCGACGGCGGTTCGTATGACGAGGTGACGCTAAGGCGGAACGTCGAGGACCTGCAGGCCGTCGCGCTCAAGCAAAGGGTGCTGCGCGACGTTTCCGACATCGACCTGTCGACAAAGTTGTTCGGGCAGCGCTGGAGCATGCCTGTCGGACTGGGCCCTGTCGGCCTGTCGGGTCTTTATGCCCGCCGCGGTGAGTGCCAGGCGGCGAGAGCAGCGCAGGCCGCAGGCGTGCCCTTCACGCTGTCGACGTTGAGCGCATGTTCGATCGGCGAGGTCGCGCAGGCAGCGCCGCTGTGGTTCCAGCTCTACATCGTCAAGGATCGGGGGTTCGTAAGCGACCTCATCGCCGGAGCCAAGGAAGCCGGCTGCGGGGCATTGCTGCTGACTGTCGATCTCGCGGTGCCCGGGACTCGCTATCGCGATTATCGGGCGGGGCTGTCGGGTTCGCTTCGCCGTCCCGGAAGCAGGGTGGCGCAGGTTCTGCAAAGACCCAGCTGGGCATGGGACGTCGCGGCGCGAGGCCGCCCGCTTACCATGGGCAATCTCGAGCCGCTGCTCGGCTCCGGGGCGGTGCTCGCAGACCTAATGGGCTGGGTTGCGCAGAACTTCGACGCGAGCGTCACGTGGAAAGACGTCGAGTGGGTCCGCTCACAGTGGGACGGCCCGCTCGTCATCAAAGGCATTCTCGATCCCGATGACGCACGAGCCGCTGTTCAGGCGGGCGCCGACGCAATCGTCGTTTCGAATCACGGTGGCCGTCAGCTGGATGGCGCCCTCTCCAGCGCGCGGGCGCTTCCCTCGGTCGCGAACGCCGTGGGCGGAAGAATGCCCGTGCTCGTGGACGGCGGCGTCCGATCTGGCCTGGATGTCGTCAGGATGCTCGCGCTTGGTGCAGATTTCGTGCTGCTGGGCCGCGCCTGGGCCTATGCCCTCGCCGCCCGCGGCGAGGCAGGCGTCGGCCACGTACTAAAACTTCTCGATGCCGAGATGCGCGTGGCCATGGCGCTCACCGGCACACGGACGGTAGCCGAGGTCGACTCCGAAACAATCGATAGCCGCTGACCCCTCGTCTTGCGCATCGATTCATGCCTGTTATTCAAACCGATCAGTCGTTTGGGGGGAGATCGGTTTTGTCGAACGGAAGTATTGCGTACCGCGCCGTGCGTGCTTCGGTCGGAGTTGCTGTACTGCTTTCTGCAGTGGTCGCGCCTGCCGAGCCGGGGGGCACCTATGCGATCGATGGAGGCGGCTACACCATCGACCTGAAGATGGACGGCGACACGTTGGTCGTGGTCGAGCCGAACAAGACGTCGCCATATGCGAGGCAAGCGGACGGGACCTATCAGTTCACCAATCCCAATAATGGAATCACCTATGGGATCAGGGTAATCGACGACCGCACGATCGAGGCATTCAAGCCCGGCACGGACAATCCGCCGACGCGGCTCAGCCTGATGGGCGGCGCTCCGAGCGGCGAAGAGCCCGCGGCCGTCGCTGACGCCGAGAAATGGGAAGCGCTTGCGCAACATTACAGCGAGCTCAGCCAATCCGACCCCGACAATGTCCAGGTGAATACGGCCTGCGCCGGCGTGGCGTTGAAACGCAGCGCATCGAGCCAGGCGGAGGCGGACGCTTATGCCGCTCAGATGGCAGAGATGCTGAAGCAGATCCTGGTCGACGGGTCTTCGAACCCCTGCCCGGACGTATTCACGAGCTGGTAGAGCCCGCTTAAGGACGAAATAAAGTGGTCGGGGAGAGAGGATTCGAACCTCCGGCCCCTGCCTCCCGAAGACAGTGCTCTACCAGGCTGAGCTACTCCCCGACCGGAACCCGCTAAGGCGACGCGAGGTCGCGGGCGGGAGCCAAGGCCGCGGCTAGATAGATGGGGGACGCGGCGAGCGCAACCGGCAATCAGCGGCCGACGGTTTTAAGCCAGTCCTCGACCCGAACGAACTTCTCCCGCGGCGAGCCCGGCCGTGCCCTGCCCTCTTCTGTCTGCTCGATCTTGCGCCAGTCAGCATAGTCTGTCGGCATCACGCCTCGGCTCTCGAGCAATTGTTTCAGGCCGCTTGCGCCGGCACGGTCTCCGCTGCATTCTTGGGGCATTTCCGCAGCGATGCGGTCCGCCACCTCATAGCCGTCAGGACGATTGGTCCCGATCGTTCCGGTCGGGCCCCGCCGCGCCCAGCCGACTGCATACAGTCGATCGGCAATGCGCCCGTCCGTGTTGACGAATTTTCCGCCATCGAAAGGCACATGGTCGATCGGAGACGTGGAATAACCGATTGCCGTGATCACTAAGGACGCCGGCACCTCATAGGTTTCCCCGGTCCCGCGCGCGCCGCCACGTTCGTCGAGCTCAGTCCGTTCGACGACGATCCTTTCAACCTTTCCATCACCTTCGATCGCCACCGGCTTGGCGAAGAAGTCGAAGACCATACTCTTGGGCTTGTTCGCCTCCAGATCGGCAAATCCGCGCAACAGGCTGACCGACTTGCGCAGGCCGGGCTCGAGCGTCTCGTCAGCTTCCACGGGCGGGAAATCGGCCAAGTCGACGATTGGGACAGCCGCCTCTAGATGGCCCAGCTCGCCGAGCTCCTTTGGAGTCATGGCGATCTGGTGCGGTCCGCGCCGGCCGAGGATCGTGACCGTGCGGATCGCCGCACCGTCCAGCGCTTCGAGCGCGTGGCCCACAATGTCCGACCCTTCGAACTCGTGGCGCGTCTTCGACAAAATTCTCGCGCAATCGAGCGCGACATTGCCATTGCCAATAACGGCGGCGCTGGCGCCATCAAACGGCGGATCGAGGTCGGCGAAATCAGGATGCCCGTTATACCAGCCGACAAATTCCGCCGAGCCGATGACCCCTGGCAGGTTCTCACCGGCAATGCCCAGCTTGCGGTCGTGCGGCGCCCCGGTGGCGAGGATCACGGCGTCATAGAGTTCGAGCAACTCCGCCACGCTGACGTCGCGGCCGACCGTCACATTGCCGATGAAGTCGACGCCGGCGGATTCAGCGACCTTATCGTAGCGCTTGGATACGGCTTTCAGCGACTGGTGGTCGGGGGCGACGCCAAAGCGGATCAGGCCGTAGGGAACAGGGTAGCGGTCGAGAATGTCGATACGCGCCTGATCGCCAAAGGCCTTCTCAAGCGCCTCGGCCGTGTAGAAGCCCGCGGGGCCTGAACCGACGATCGCGAAATGCCGCATCCGCACCTCCTTCAGGAATGCTTAGCGGCAAAGCCGACGCGACGTCAGCCCTTGGAATGATCCTCCAACAGGACACCGCCCTTCTTCTGCAGAGCAGACTGGATCACGCCGGAAAACATCCCGAGGATTCCAGGCAACAGCACCTTCAAGCGAACCTTGCTGTCCTCGACATCGATCGTTGCGGCGACCTCCTGCCCCATCGCCTGCACGTCGAGGTTGAGCTGATCGCCGGCCCAGCCGGACTGAACCTGGGCTCCCCCGGGAATATGCTCCTCGAGCTTGTGGACATTGTTCGCGATCCTGCGGCGCGCTTCGTCCTTGCCGAGGTTGTGAGGCAGATCGACTTCGATGGGCTGTGGCATAGAAATAATACAGTGGGCTGGCGTTCTTTGCTTTTCAAGATCGGTGAGGGGCGTATCTTGCGTCCGATGTGCAAGTTGTTCTTCCTGCTGCTCCTCGCCAGCTCATCGGCGGTTGCGCAGCCTCCAGCCTGGTACCCAGGCATGCCGTGGAATCCGCTCGAGCCTTATGTCGTCATCGGACAGGACGAGCCCGGCTATCGCAATTGGTACCTCGCCTCGCCCTCCCACGCGACGCAGGTGAAGGCTCTGAACGACTATCTTGCCACTTATGGCGTGAACGGCGTAGTGCCGACCTGGCAACTGCTTCGGACCGCGAGCGACTGGTACAAATGCGGCGCCCCCGCGTTCGAAGTGCCGCCGCCGGAGGATTGGCCAAACGTAGTGCAGGCACTCCGTTATGTTCGCGACAAGGTGATTCCGGTCCTGGGGCCGGTAGAGCCTGTTTCGGTGTACCGGAATCCGATGCTGAACCAGTGCGCCGGCGGTGCCCGGGAAAGCGCGCATCGGTTCATGCAGGCGGTCGACATGGTCCCGCTTCGGCCTATCACTCGGGACGCGATGATCCGGACTTTATGCGCCGTTCACGCCCGCTCAGGACAAGGTTATGGCGTCGGGCTCGGCTTCTACGTTGGGCTGCGCTTCCATGTGGATTCGCGGAAATTCCGGACGTGGGGCACGAACGACGAGGGCACGATTGCCTGTGCCCGCAGCTTCGAGCTTGCTCATTCGAGCGATCCGGACGCCGCTAGCGCGCAGCCCGCGGCCAATCCTCTGATAAGCCAAAGCCCGAGTACGCAGCCGCCGAACAACTGATGCGCGGGGCTTGTGTTGCTATAGTGCAACACCATATCGCCTCCTGAAAGAGGGGTAGGGAATGGATTTCGAAAAGCTGACCGACCGCGCTCGCGGTTTCCTCCAGGCAGCGCAGACGATTGCGGTCCGTGAGCACCACCAGCGTATCGCGCCCGCACACCTGCTGAAGGCGCTGCTGGACGACGAGCAGGGCATGGCGGCAGGGCTCATCAACGCCGCGGGCGGCGACGCTCAGGCGGCGCGGCGCGAAGTTGACCAGTTGGTCGCGAAAGTACCGGCGGTTACCGGCAGCGGCGCCACCCAGGCCCCGGCGCTGGACGGCGACACGATCCGTATCCTGGACCAGGCCGAGCAAGTCGCGAAAAAGGCGGGCGACAGCTATGTGACGGTCGAACGCATCCTGCTTGCCATGGCGCTAGCGAAGAACACGGATGTCGGAGGTGCGCTCGCGAAGGCCGGGCTGACCGCGCAAAACCTGAATGCCGCAATCGACAAGCTGCGCGGCGGCCGCACCGCCGACACGCAGGGCGCGGAAGACCGCTATGACGCGCTCAAGAAATATGCGCGCGACCTCACCGACGCAGCGCGCGCCGGCAAACTCGACCCGGTTATCGGCCGCGATGAGGAGATTCGCCGGACGATCCAGGTCCTGGCGCGGCGCACCAAGAACAATCCCGTCCTGATCGGCGAGCCCGGCGTCGGCAAGACCGCCATCGCCGAAGGTCTCGCACTGCGCATCGCCAATGGCGACGTTCCCGACGGCATCAAGGACAAAAGGCTCCTTGCGCTCGATATGGGCTCGCTGATCGCCGGCGCAAAATATCGCGGCGAATTCGAGGAGCGGCTCAAGGGCGTCCTCGACGAGGTCCGACAGGCCGAGGGCGACATCATCCTGTTCATCGACGAGATGCACACATTGGTCGGGGCCGGGAAAGCCGAAGGCGCGATGGACGCCGGCAACCTTTTGAAGCCCGCCCTGGCGCGAGGCGAGCTACACTGCATCGGCGCGACGACCCTCGACGAATATCGCAAATATATCGAAAAGGACGCGGCGCTCGAGCGCCGCTTCCAGCCGGTGTTCGTAGGCGAGCCCACGGTGCCCGACACGATCTCGATCCTTCGTGGGCTGAAGGAGAAGTACGAGCTTCATCACGGGGTGCGCATAACGGACGCGGCGATCGTGGCCGCAGCCACGCTCAGCAACCGCTACATCACCGATCGCTTCCTTCCGGACAAGGCGATCGACCTCATGGACGAGGCGGCCAGCCGCATCCGCATGGAGGTTGAATCCAAGCCCGAGGAGATCGAGAATCTCGATCGCCGGATCATCCAGCTCAAGATCGAGCGCGAGGCACTCAAGAAGGAGCAGGACAAGGCATCAAAGGATCGACTTGGGAAGCTCGAGGAGGAGCTCGCCAATCTTGAGCAGAAATCGTCCGAGCTGACGCAGCGCTGGCAGGCCGAGAAAGAGAAGATCGCCGGCGAGGCGAAGATCAAGGAGCAGCTCGACGCGGCCCGCCTCGAGCTGGAGCAGGCACAGCGAAGCGGTGACCTCGCGAAAGCGGGTGAGCTTCAGTACGGACGCATCCCCGAGTTCGAGAAAATGCTGGCCGATGCGCAGGCTGCGTCGAAGGGCGCCGTGCTGCGCGAGGAAGTCACCGACCAGGACATTGCCGCCGTCGTCAGTCGCTGGACCGGCATTCCCGTGGAGCGGATGATGGAGGGTGAACGCGAGAAGTTGCTCCAGATGGAAGAGATGATCGGCGCCCGCGTCATCGGTCAGGAAGACGCGGTAAAGGCGGTCTCAGCCGCCGTGCGCCGGGCCCGCGCGGGCCTCCAGGACCCGAACCGCCCGCTCGGCTCGTTCCTGTTCCTCGGCCCTACCGGCGTCGGCAAGACCGAGCTGACCAAGGCCCTGGCCGAGTTCCTGTTCGACGATTCGAGCGCGATGGTCCGGATCGACATGTCGGAGTTCATGGAGAAGCATGCCGTCGCTCGCCTGATTGGCGCTCCTCCAGGCTATGTCGGATATGAAGAGGGCGGCGTGCTTACCGAGGCGGTTCGGCGGCGCCCGTACCAGGTGGTCCTGTTCGACGAGGTGGAAAAGGCGCACGGCGATGTCTTCAACGTGCTGCTGCAGGTGCTCGACGACGGCCGGCTGACGGACGGCCAGGGACGCACCGTCGACTTCACCAACACGATCATCATCCTGACGTCGAACCTGGGATCACAATATCTCGCTGCGCTTGGCGAGGATGAGCCGGTCGAGAAAGTCGAACCGCAGGTGATGGAGGTCGTGCGCGGCCATTTCCGGCCGGAGTTCCTGAACCGCCTGGATGAGGTCATCCTGTTCCATCGACTGAGCGCCGGGCACATGGGGCCGATCGTCGACATCCAGGTCGCACGGCTGCAGAAGCTGCTCGAGGACCGGAAGATCAGGCTGGACCTCACTGACGCTGCTCGCGCGTGGTTAGGGAGGGTCGGTTACGATCCGGTCTATGGTGCGCGACCGCTGAAGCGCGCGGTCCAGAAGTATTTGCAGGATCCGCTCGCCGACAAAATCCTCGCCGGCGAGATCGCCGACGGCTCGGTCATCCGTGTGGATGAAGGCGACGGCCAGCTGCTGCTGACACCGGTCGAGGAAGTCAGGGCCGCAGCGGAATAGCAACGTCCCTCGACGCCACTAGCACATGCCCGTTGATGGGTTCGGCTGGTTGCTCGAGTTACAGGGATTGTTGCGCATCGTCTGGAACTGCTCGGTAACCTCCCTGTCTTGCTTCCTTCGCTCCGCCCATTCAGCGCGAGTCGCGCAGACGCGCCTTCTTGCGAGCCGGCTTCCCACCACCGTGATGTTCTCACAGACGCGCTCCTCGGGAGCACCGGCTTGAGGAGCCTGTGCAGCCGGCGGAGCATGATCCGCTCCCGACAAGACAACGGCGGCAAAAAGGATCGAAAAGGAAGCTAGCGGGCGAGTGATCATGGGGCCCCTCCCTTCGGAAGCATCGACTTCGATCAGGACACTGGGGCAATGATCCTTTTTATCGCCCTATGCAATTAGGATCCCGCGCGGCTACGCGGGTGCCATCAAGGTCGACCCTCGCGGCAGGTCGAAGGCAATTCCCAGATGTTCGGCCATGGACTGCGCCCAAGTCGCCACCATCTCGATCTCCTCATCGATCGTCGGCATCGGTATGCGCGGCTCAAGCGGCGCTTCGGGATCCACGCTGCGTCCGATTTCCTTCGAATGCGTTGCAAACGCCGGGCCAGCAGCGATCTTGGCCCCGTCCAGCGCATTGCCGAAATGCACCCCGAGCGCGTCGAGAGTTTGTGCCCGGTTCGCAAGGAAGGTTTCGCTGTCGAGCGTCTTCACGCGTTGCGGGAATGCGGCAAGCAAGGCGGCGCCCTGCGCGTGGTGCATGAGCCAGCTGAGCGCTGCGACCTGCAGGTCCGTCAATTGCAACAGCCCGACTTCGTCAAGGCCGACGTCGATCCCGGTCTGCACGCGGAGTGTCGAGAACAAGCGGCGGGCCCATAGCCGCCCCCACATCCCCTTTCGCGCTACCGAGCTGAGGAAGCGCTTCAGCGGCGCATAAAGGAATATCGCACGCGACCCCTCGTTCCCGCCAAGCAGATGTTGAGCCAAGACGTTGGCTTCGTTGCTCGGCTTAATCGCGACGGATTCCTCCGGACGAAATGGTCGGGCCAAAAGCTCCGCGACGGTGCGCAACGCGTCGCTCGTCAGCCGGCCATGCTGCGCCGCCGAAGCGAGATCGAGCAGGATCTCCGGCTCATTGAGCGCCATTGCCCTGCCGGGAACATTGAGCGCTCGGGTCAGCAGGGTTGAGCAGCAAAATGCAGAATGGAAGATGTAGTGAGCATTGTGCGAGCCGAGTTCGCCCAGACCGCTGCGATCGAGCGAAACGACGGGCGGATTCAATTCACGCCAATATTGCTCCGCCAGGAACGTGAGCGAAGGATGACGGTCCCGGGGAATCCACGCAAAGTCGATTGCGTCACGTGCATGATGCCAATGCACAGGCAGCCAGTCGGCGTCCCGGAGCACGGACGCGGCCTGTTTATCCGGAGACATGGCAGCCAAGGCTCATTAGAAGTTCTGCAAATTTCATCGAGAGAATCATGGTGGAAACCGAACCATCGAAGGCCCCGCTAAAGCTTAGCCCGGAGTTGGACGTCGCGTCGCTCGCGCAGGATTATGCTCGCACGAAACGGTTGCAAATCCGAAACTTTCTCACGCCCCAGTCCGCCGACCTAGTGCTTGATGACTTGAAAGCGCTGCCATGGGGCATTGTGTTCAATGAGGGCAACCATGTCCATCAGTTGCACGCTGACCGGTTGGACAATTTGAGCAACGACGAAGCGACGCGCATGATGATGGGCATCAGAGAGAGGGCGCGGACGCAGTATCAGTTCATTTATGCCTTCTACCCGGTCCTGAATGCATATTTTTCAGAGCATGCACCGCGACAGGGGATCTTCGACTTTTACGAGCTCATCAACAGCGAACCCGTGCTGGAAACCATTCGCCAGGTCACGGGGCTGGAGAATATCCGTTGGGCCGACGGTCAGGCGACCTGGTTCAAGCAAGGGCATTTCCTCAAGGCTCACACCGATGAAATGCACATGGAGGGCCGCCTCGCCGCTTATGTGTTCAATATGTCCCCCGTGTGGGAACGCGATTGGGGCGGCTTTCTTCAATTCTTCGATCGCGACGACAACATCGAGGCTGCGTTCAAGCCGTCCTTCAACACGCTGAACATCTTTACCATCCCGCAATTGCATTCCGTTTCGATGGTTTCGACCTATGTGACGGAAAGGCGCATGGCGGTGACCGGATGGTTCAGGTGCGACGACCCTCCGGGACCGATCGGCAACAGGCGCTAACGGAGATTGGATTGAGTACGAGCCCGGACACGGTGACCGACGGGGGTTCGCTGGAACATATTCCGGAGTTGATCGACCGAGATCCCCAGGAGGCAGCTCGCCGCCTCCGCGAGCATCTCGGAGGTGACCCCCTCGACGCCAAAGGCTACCGCTTGCTTGCCCAGGCCCTGGCGGCAATCGAGCAGCGCGCCAATAGCCGCGGTGAACTCAGGACGTTCGTGCGCGGTGCGGACCCGCTTCTCAACCAAGCCGCCGCGGCGCTTGCCAAAAAGGACCTCGAGACGGCCGAAGTAGTGCTCCGCAAGCGCCTGCTCGAACGGCCAGCGGAACCGGTGGCATTGTTCCTGATGGGCAGATTGGCACACGAGCTCGACTTCGACGACGAAGCTGAAGATTTGCTCTGGCTGGCTATTGAGCTCGCACCCGACTTCTTCCCGGCGCGCTTTGCGCTTGCATCGGCGTTGGATGGGCACGGCCGACATGCCGAGGTCGTGTCGCTGATGGACGAGGCCCTGACGAACGATCCGGGCCAAGAACTTGCGAGTTTCATCAAGGCGGCCGCGCTTGGCCGCGCGGGCAGATTTGACGAATCCCTTGCTCTCTATGAGCGCCTGATCGCGACATCTGGCAACAACCCGAAACTGTGGCTGAACTACGGTCTGATACTCAAGACTAAAGGCCGGTCCGACGATGGGCTGCGCGCAATGCGCCAGGCCGTCGAAGTGGACTCGCACGCCGGCGAAGCATGGTGGAACCTGTCCAATCTGAAGACGGTGAAATTCGGCGCCGAAGATATCTCAGCCATGACCGAGGCCATCGAGGACGAAGGCCTCGGCGAGGACGACCGGCTGCATATTCACTTTGCGCTCGGCAAGGCGTTCGAGGACAGCGGCGATACCGACCAGGCATTCGGGCATTACGCAAAAGCGAACCAGCTGCGGCGGATTCGTCTGAATCACGATCCCGACGATATTTCCAAGGAAGTCGCCGCCAGTACGCGATTCTTCACGCGCGAATTCTTTGAAAAGCACGCGGGCCAGGGCTGCCCCGCTCCCGATCCCATTTTCATTGTCGGCATGCCGCGTTCGGGGTCGACTCTGGTCGAGCAAATCCTGGCCAGCCATCCCGCGATCGAGGGCACGACGGAACTCCCCGACATCGGGTTCCTCGCGAAGAAGCTGGGCCGTCGGCACGGTGATTACTTCGGAAAGCTGTCGGCCCTTTCAGCGGACGCTATCGAAGATCTCGGGGAAGAATATCTTGCCCGTACGCGCCCTCATCGCGTGGAAGGGCGGATAAGATTCATCGACAAGATGCCCAACAATTGGGTGCACGTTCCGCTGATCCACCTGATCCTTCCGAACTCGAAGATCATCGACGCGCGCCGGCATCCGCTCGCGACCGGGTTCTCGAACTTCAAGCAGCATTACGCGCGAGGGCAGGCCTTCAGCTACGATCTCGGCTGGATGGGCCGCTATTATGCGGACTATGTACGGATGATGGCGCACGTCGAAGAAGTGCTGCCCGGACGCGTTCATCGTGTAATTCACGAACGGCTGGTCGAGGACACGGAAGCCGAGATCCGGCGCATGCTCGACTATCTCGGGCTCCCCTTCGATGATGCCTGCCTTCGGTTCTACGAAACGGAACGTGCGGTACGCACGCCCAGCTCGGAGCAGGTCCGAAGGCCGATTAGCCGCGAGGGTCTTGAAGCCTGGCGCAAGTTCGACCCTTGGCTGACGCCGCTCAAGGAAGCTTTGGGACCCGTCCTCGACGCCTACCCGGACGCACCGGACTTCCAGTCGGTTTAGTCGCCTAACTCGCGCTTCGCGCAATCATCCAGTCGTTAAGGCAATAAAAAGCGGCGGGGAGTTTCCTCCCCGCCGCCAGTTTTTTGACGATCGTTCGTCGGTTTAGAAGCGCAGGCGCGCACCGGCGTAATAGCGACGTCCGAAGATGTCGTAGACGCTGGCTGCGGTATCCGCACCCGTGTTGTTGAATGGCGAACCGGACAGGATGTTCGGAGCCTTGTTGTCGAGCAGGTTGTCGACACCGAAGAAGAACTCGTAGTTCCGGACCGGCGTGAAGCTCAGCTGCGTGTCGAGGTAGAACTCCGGATCGATCTTGACCGCCTTGTCGTCGAGACCGAAGCCCGAGAGGAACACGTCGTCCTCATACGACTTGCCGATGTAGGTGCCGGTGAACGACACGCCCCACTGGCGGGTGTTGAACGCGATCGTGCCGTTAGCCTTGTCCCTGGCCGTGCCGATCTCGCCAACCTGACGGTTCGGATCCTCACCCGGCAGCTCGGTCAGAGCGCCCTTGAGATAGTGGGTCCAGGCGATCCGGGCGTTCGCGGTCAGGCCGGTGAGCAAGCTGTCGAGGCCCGTGCGGTAGGACAGCACGGTGTCGATGCCTTCCACGTTCTGCTTCGACGCATTGACGCCGCCGACGTTGATGAACTGCAGCGCACCGGGGCTCGCCGAACCGGTCGCGGTCGGGAAGCGGGTGATGAACTGGCAGAACGCGGCGTTCGCATCCTGGTAGCACTGGTTCAGGATCGTCTGACGCGAGAAGAACGAGATCGCATCGGTCAGCTTGATCTTGAAATAGTCCACCGACAGCACGAGGTTCCGAAGCGGCTCGAAGCTCTTGGGGTTGATGACCACGCCCAGCGTAAGGCTCTTCGACTTCTCCGGACCGAGGTTCGGGTTACCCGAAGTGAAGCCGCTGACGCCCTGCTTGTCGGCCTGGGTCAGCGTGAACACGCCGCCATTGGCGTTGATGTTCGCGATGACGCCCGGCGTAGCACGGCACTGCTCGGAGACGGTGCCGGTGCTGGTCAGGGTGACGCCCTGCTGGCCCGCAGTGCCCGGATCGATGTCGGCGCAAGGATCCTGGAGGCCGGTCGGGAAGGTCTGCGACGGACCGGTGAACAGCTCGCCGATGTTCGGCGCGCGAACCGCCTTCGCATAGGTTCCCCGGAAGCGGATGTCCTCGATCGGAGCCCAGTCGGCACCAACGTTCCAGGTCGTCACGCTGCCGATCGTCGAATAATCCGAGATACGGCCCGCGGCGCGCAGGTTGAGCTGATGGGCGAAGGACATGTTGGCGAGGATCGGAACGTTGATTTCGCCATAGGCTTCCTTGACGTTGAACTGACCCGAGGTGTCAGGCAGCGCGTTACCCGTCAGAAGGCCCGCGTTGGTAAGCGCGTCCCAATTCTCTTCGCTCTTCTCCTTGCGATACTCGCCGCCGATCGCGACGCCGAGCGGACCGGCCGGAAGGTCGATGATCGCGCCCGACAGGTTCGCGTTGAACACCTGCTGGGTGACCTTGAACGAGTGGTTGCTCTCGGCCTTGATGTAGTTGACCGCCGCCTGCGAGATGGCGCCGGCGCCGAAGATGTTGATCGGCACGCAGCCCTCGGCGCGAGCCTCCGCATCGGCGCAGACGATATCGCCGAGCGCACCGTTGCCGTTGAGGTCGCCCGTCGCCGCCGTTTCCCGAACCGCCGCAAAGCCATGCTGGAAGTTCTGGATGTTGACGTCGCCGTTCGCAACCTGCTGCTCTTCGGTGCGACCGAAGTTGTAGGTCACGTCCCGGTTCCAGCGGTCGTTGAACAGCTTGCCTTCGAAGCCGGTCACGAAGCGGAAGAAGTCGCGGTCCGCGGTATAGTTACGGGTGCCGAACTCCAGCAGACGACGCGAGAAGCCGATATCCTTGAGGCCGTCGCCGTCCGTGTCCGTCGATGCGGCGAGGATCGCTGCAGGGACGAGCGGATTGTCGACAATGACCGGTCCGTTCGGGCCCTGGACGAGGCTCTGAACCGGAGCGCGCGCGGTGTTGACGAAGATATTCGCAACGTCGAGCGGAACCGGCTCAATCTCGGTCTTCGCAGCCACCTTCGAGTAGGTCGCCTCGGTGATGAAGCTGATGTTGTCGGTGATGTCGAAGTGACCGCGCTCGGCAACCAGCCACCGCTTGACCGGCGTCGACAGCGTACGGAAGAACTGGCGGTTGAAGCCGTTCGGAGCGCCACCGCACGATGATCCGTTGCTGCTGAAGCAGTTCCGGAGCACACCATTCTGGTCAAACGTGAACGACCCGGCCGAGGTGAAGAAACGGCCCTGCGGCGTGAAGCTCGAGAAGAACGGCTCGTACGGCGTGCCGTAATCGTCGGGATTGCCGCTGAACTGGAAATAGTCGATGTCGTCGACGCGCGTGTTCTTGCGCTGGCGCGACAGCAGGCCCTTGTCGTCCGAGTAGCCGAGGTGGAACATGAGGTTGCCACGGTCCTCGGCGAAGTTCGCGCCGGCCGTAACGTTCATCTGGTAGCGCGGATAGTCGCCCTTCTCAGTGATGCCGTACTGACCTTCGGCGAGCAGGCCCTGGAAGTTGCGCTTGTAGATGAAGTTCACAACGCCCGCGACCGCGTCCGAACCGTAGAGCGACGAAGCGCCGCCGGTGAGGACGTCGATGCGCTCGATGAACTGGGTCGGGATGACGTTGAGGTCGACGATCGGAGAACCGCCGAAGCCGCCGACGACGCGGCGGTTGTTGATCAGGACCAGCGTACGGTTCGAACCGAAGTCGCGAAGGTCGATCGTCGCGGCGCCCGCGCCCGAGGTCGAGAACGCCGAGTTGGTCGTGCTGACCGCCGGCGTACCGAAGGCCGGATTCTCGAGCAGGACTTCCTGCACGTTGACGGCGCCCGACTTGTCGATGTCCGCTTCGCCGACCACTTGGACCGGAGCGAGCGACACGATGTTCGGCGACACGATGCGCGAACCGGTGACGACGATCGTCTCGGCCGAGCCCTTCTCGGTGTCCTGAGCGCCCTGTGCGGCCGTGTCAGCCGGATTTTCCTGGGTCGCCGGAGTCTGGTCGGTCGGAGCCGCCTGGACGTTCGGATCCTGTGACGGGCCCTGCGGGTCCGTGGATTGCGCAAATGCCGGAGCCGCAAAAGCGACGCCCGCAATAAACGTGGTTGCAAGCAATTGGGTCTTGGAAATTCGCATTTTTGTCCCCTTCGACGAACGTTGAAAGCTGGGCGCGCGCTAAAGGTGCGCACATGCGCCGAGCCTCACGTTAGTGGCCGCTGTATGACCAATGATTCTGGGGGAGACAATTGATCGGGAGCGTTCGCCTGACGAACAATTCAGCGGTGTTGCATTTGAGGCACAGATTGAAATTCGTCGACGGACTGGCACTTTGAACGTCCAATGCAGCAGCCGCAGATTGAATTTCATCGACGGACTGTCACGTTGCGCGCCGAATGCATCTGGGGGGACCAGCATCCATGATCACCACCTTCGTTCTGGCCGCGGCCGCAGCCGCGGCGGCGCCGGCCAACCCGGCAACTGCCGACCTCAGCAAGTCCGGCCTTGTGATTGCGGTCGAAGCCTGCCGGCAAGTCGCGGACAATGCGGCTCGGCTCGCCTGTTTCGACCGTGCCGTCGGCGAGCTCGCCACGGCGCGTGCCAAGGGCGACGTTGCGGTCGTCGACCGCAAGCAGGTCCAGGAAGTCAGGCGTTCCCTGTTCGGCTTTGGAGGCCTCAAACTGCCATTCTTCGGAGGCAAGGATCAGGACCGTGGGGAGGCCGAGCAGAAGGAGCTGAATTCCACTCTCGCCGCATTTAGGCCGATATCGAACGGCTACATTCGCTTCGACCTGACCGAGCCCCAATCAACCTGGGAATCGATCGAGCCGACTTCGGTCTTCGAACCAAAGAAGGGCACTAAGGTGCACATCTCGCGCGGCGCGTTTGGAAGCTATTGGGCGGAAATTGCCAACCAGCCCGCGGTCAAGGTGCGCCGAATTCACTAGCGCGCGGCGCCGGCCTCCGCCTTCAGGCTCGCTTCCGGGCTGGCATAGGCTTCCTGACGCTCCACGCTCCAGTAGCGCAGCTCAAGCAAGGGGATGCGTTCGCCGGTCACCGCGCAGACGACATGGTCTCCGTCGCTCAGCATGCGAAAGGTCCCCGCGAGATAATGCACGCGCGCTGCCCTTCCGCTTCCCGACATCAGCATTCTCTTTACTCCTTCGCCTCGTCGAACAGCCCCGGCTGCGGCGGATTGTAGGAAGTCCGCGCCTTGCGCTCAACGGTCGGCGAAACCTTCTGCCCATCGATGGTCGCATCGACGGCACCGTCGCCGAATCGCAAGGTCACCGATCGTTCGGCGCGCGCCTGCGCGGAACTCGTCAGGGTCGCTCCGCCACGGCTCGTAACCCGCACATAGCCTTTTGCGAGTGGCCGCTCGGGATGCGCGAGCTCTGCCATCCTCCATGCCGCGGCGAGGCGATCCGTCAGCTGGGCAATCCGCTGGTCGATCAGATCCCGCCTGAGGCGGCCAGTGACAAGATTCATATCCGCGCGCGCGTGGCTCGCACGTGCCGCGAGCGAACGCGGGAGGCGTTCGCCGAGTTCGTCGATATATTGCACGTGCGGCGCAATAATCGCCTGCGGTTCCGGCCAGCGGCACGCCGTGAGCTCAAGGCGCTCGCGCGCACGCTCGGTCCTTCGGGACAGGCAGTGCTGCGCGCGATGGCCCAGCTCGCCCAACTGCGCGAATAATTCGGCCCGGACGGGCACCGCCAGCTCCGCCGCGGCCGTGGGCGTCGGCGCCCGCAGGTCCGCAGCATGATCGATCAAGGTCGTGTCGGTTTCATGTCCTACCGCGGAAATCAGCGGGATCGGTGATTCGGCGGCGGCGCGAACCACCTCTTCCTCGTTGAATGCCCACAGGTCCTCGATCGAGCCGCCGCCGCGCGCGACGATGAGGAGGTCCGGCTTTTGCGAAAGCGACGCGAAACCGCGAATGGCATCGGCGATGCGCGCGGCGGCACCGTCCCCCTGGACCGGCACCGGCCACAGGATGACATGGGTCGGGCAACGATCCTCGAGCCTGTGCAAGATGTCCCGGATCACCGCCCCCGTCGGCGATGTGACGACCCCGATCAGCCGCGGGAAGAAGGGCAGTCGGCGCTTTCGCGAGGTGTCGAACAGGCCTTCGGCCGCGAGAGCCTTTCGCCTTTTCTCCAGCAGCGCCAGCAGCGCCCCTTCGCCTGCCAGCTCCATACGTTCAACGACGATCTGATATTTCGATCGCCCCGGATAAGTGGTGAGCCTGCCCGTCGCGATGACTTCGGCGCCGTCCTCTGGTCGGAATGCAAGTGCGCCCGCGCTCGTCCGCCAAATCACGGCGTCGATACAGGCATTCTCGTCCTTCAGCGTAAAGTAACAGTGACCTGAACCGTGTCGCTTGAAGCCCGATATCTCGCCGCGGACCCGGACTTGGCCGAATGCGGTTTCGATCGTGCGCTTCAGTGCCCCCGACAACTCGCTGACACTGAGCGCCGGCGAATTGTCGCCTGCGGCGACGTTCGCTAACAGGCCGGAACGCGTGTCGTCAGGGAGATCCATGAATATTCTGCTCTTGGGTTCGGGCGGCAGGGAGGATGCGCTCGCATGGCGACTTAGGCAATCGCCGAGCTGCGACAAGCTTTATGCCGCTCCGGGCAATCCAGGCATCGCTCGTTGGGCCGAATGCATCGCCCTCGATCCCTGTGACCCGGCGGCGGTTGTCGATGCGGCGCGCCGGCTCGGCGCTGACCTGGTTGTCGTCGGACCAGAGGCTCCTCTCGTTGCCGGTGTCGCCGATGCCCTGCGCGAGACCGGCATTGCAGTGTTTGGGCCTAGCGCTGCGGCGGCGCAGCTCGAGGGATCGAAAGGCTTCACCAAGGACCTGTGCCAGGCGACTGGCATCCCGACCGCGGCTTATGTGCGCACCCAAAAAGCTTCCGACGCGCTCCGTGCGCTAGATCAGTTCGACATCCCGGTCGTCATCAAGGCCGACGGCCTTGCGGCTGGCAAAGGCGTCACCGTAGCGACCACGCGCGACGAGGCCGTGGCCGCAATCGAGGCAGCCGGCGACGGTCCGCTCGTCATCGAGGAATTCCTGCAAGGCGAGGAAGCGAGCCTCTTCGCTCTCGTGAACGGGGACGCTGCGGTCGCGCTGGCGTCGGCCCAGGATCATAAGCGAGTGGGCGAAGGAGACACCGGGCCCAATACCGGCGGAATGGGCGCATATGCGCCGGCGCCTGTTCTCACCGCGGAATTGCAGAATCGGGCGATGGAAGAGATTGTCCTGCCCACCGCACGCGCACTCGCGGCCGCAGGAACGCCGTTCAGCGGCGTCCTTTATGCCGGACTGATGCTCACTGCGGATGGCCCTAAGCTGATCGAATATAATGTCCGGTTCGGCGATCCCGAATGCGAAGCTATCATGCCGCTCATCGACGGCGATTTCGCGCAACTCCTCAATTCGGTCGCAACTGGGCGGCTTGATCAAGGCGATGCGCCGCAACTCCTTCCGAAGCATTCGATGACTGTCATCGTCGCCGCTCGGGGCTATCCGGGAACCCCGGCCAGCGGCGGAGAGATAAGGGAGATCGAAGCTGCCGAGCAGGTGGATGGGGTGACCGTTTTTCATGCGGGCACGGCGCTTGCCGATGGAGCGTTGGTGGCCAAGGGAGGTCGCGTGCTTGCAGTGACGGCGGTCTCCGATTCTTTCGCGAATGCGCGCGCTCGCGCGTACAGAGCGATCGATCAGATCGATTTCGCCGACGGCTTCCACCGCCGCGATATCGGCTGGCGCGAGCTGGAACGTACTGAGGGATGAACGTCTTCTGGTCGTACTTCTGGCCTGTCGCGGCCGCAGGCCTGCTAGCCGGAGCGATAGCCGGCACGATTGGTTTCCGGCGGCAGCGACTGACTACTGCTCTCAGCGTCGGGGCGGCGGCCGCGATCATTGCCGCATTGATCTGGCATGGACCGCTTGGAGCCGCTGATCGGTTTGCTACGGTCGTGGAGCGAACCGCCCGACAGACGCTGGTCGATTGGGAAATGGGGTCCGTCGTCGCGCATCTGCATCGCGATCCGCTGAGCCGGCATCTCGTGCTTATCGGGCGAGCCGATGATTTCCAGCGGAGCGAGCTTGCACGGATCATGAGCGCGCTTCCAGGTGTTGGTAGCGCAGGCTGGACGGACCGGCTGGGCGGACTTCCGCTGGCGGCGGAGGCTGCGCTGGCGGCCCTGCTCAGCTTTCTCGTGGGCGTGTTGCTGGCCTATCTGGTCGAGCTGCATCGTCGCTACAACGCGCAATGGAGTTGGTGATCGCATGGATTTCGTGAACGCATATTGGCCGATCATTGTGGTGGCCCTTGTGGTGCTGGCGCTGGTCGCCTTCTTTGCCTTGCGTCCCCGGCAGCGAGTCACGCTGACGGACAGCGCACCCATCCGTCCTCACATGGCGCAAAGACGTCCGGCGGAGGGGCGAGGCCTTGCCGGAGAAGCGGCCGCGGCGACGAGCGATGTCACCGGCGAGATCATCGGCGCACCAGTACATCGACAGCTCGAGAGCGACACTGGCGCTGCTGACGACCTGTGCAGGATAAAGGGGATCGGGCCCAAGTTCGCGGACTCGCTGAGTGACCTCGGATTTCGTCGTTACGAGCAAATCGCGGCGCTAACGCCGACCGAAATCGAGAGGCTGGACAGCCAGCTCGGGGCCTTCCGGGGCCGCATCGTTCGCGATCGGATCGTTGAGCAGGCGGATTATCTCGCTCGGGGAGACACCGACGGCTTCGAGGAGCGATTCGGCAAGCTTTAGCTCGCGGCTTCGGCACGCTCGTCGGAATGTTTGCGGCGGGGTCGCGAAACAATCAGCTTGTCGATCTTGCGACCGTCCATATCGACGATTTCGAAGGTCCAGCCGTCATGGCGGAAGGTCTCCCCCGTTTCCGGGAGATGCTTGAGCACTGACAACGCAAAGCCCGCTACGGTCGAATAATCGCGATCCTCGGAAAGATTGATTCCCAGCCGATCGACCAACAGGTCCGCGCTGGCCGCTCCCGAAACCAGCCAGCTGCCGTCCTCGCGCTCCACCAGTGGGGGCTCCTCGCCTTGCTCGACGTCGTGGGCGAAAGTCCCGGCAAGGGCAGCAAGAATGCTGCCCGGCGTCACGATCCCGTCGAGGTGGCCGTATTCGTCGTGCACAAGTGCCAGCGGAACATCGGCACTGCGAAGAACGGCGAGCGCATCCATGGCATCCATCAGGTCGGGAATTACCGGCGCTGTACGGCAAAGATGCTTGAGATCGACCTCCCGGCCCTCGAGGACCGCGCAGAGCACGTCACGAGTCTGGATCACTCCGACCACGTTTTCGATCGAGCCGTCGGCGACGGGAATTCGGCTGTGCTGGGTCTCCACCAAAGCTTCGTGAACCTGATCAGGGCCCGCATTGACGTCGATCCAGTCGACTTCGGTGCGCGGAGTCATCACTTCGCGCACGGGTCGATCCGCAAGGCGGACGATACCGGAAATGATCGCGCGCTCGCTTTCTTCCAGAACGCCCGCCGTCTGCGCTTCCGCGACGACGAGGTGGAGTTCTTCCGCAGTCACATGGTTGCGGGATTCGCGGTTCATGCCGAGCGCGCGGAAGATCAGTGCGCTTGTATGGTCCAGCAACCAGACGAACGGTGCGGTAGCCTTGGACAACCACAGCATTGGGCGCGAGACGATGACGGCAATCGACTCGGGCGACCGCAATGCGAACTGCTTCGGGACGATCTCACCGATGACGAGCGAGACGAACGTGGTGAGCACGATCACAAGTCCGAACCCGACCGTATGCGCGGTGTCCGCCGGCAAACCGGCCAGCTGGAGCCGCTCCGCTGCCGGTTCGCCAAGCGTCGCGCCCGAAAATGCACCGTTGAGGACGCCGATCAGCGTGATGCCGCTCTGAACTGTGGACAGGAATCGGCCTGGCTCCGAAGCGAGCTCGAGAGCACATCGTGCTCCCTTGCTGCCGACCTTCGCCATCGCCTTCAGTCGTGCGTCACGGGAAGAGACGATCGCAAGCTCGCTCATCGCCAGAACGCCGTTGAGGGCGATCAGGGCGAGGATAAGGAGGACGTCCAGCCAAGGGATGGGAAGCAGTTGTTCGCTCATGGGCGCAGAAGAATGACTGTAGCCTGCCGTTCTCGCTGTTCACAAGTCGGAGATCGATTCACGAGCGGAACCATCACTGCTATGCCCGGTTTCAACAGCCTCTTTCACCGGAGTTAACGATGACCCTTTCGCGCAGCCTGTCGGCGTTGGCCCTTTGCTGTTCCGTCCTCGCCCTCGCCTCTTGTCAGACTGCGCCTCCTCCGGTCATCGCTCCGCCCGCGAGCTTCATTCCGCTTGGCGTCAATGCCCCATACCTGAACGGAGACGTCATTGGCGGCAAACGGGCGCGAGCCGCGAAGATGAAGGCGGCGGGGATCAAGCCTCTGACGGCGGCAGGAGCGGCGAGCTATTCGAGCATCCTGGAGACCGAGCTGCGGAGGCAGACAGCCGGCATCGGCCTGGACGTGATCCGCCTCCAGCATGGAATCCTGATTCGAATACCGGCCGCCTTCACCTTCACGTCAGGCAGCGCAGTCGTGAACCCGCAATTCGATGCCACGCTCCTGGAGATCGCGCGGACGGTGAAGTCCCAGAACCAGTCCTATGTGGACGTGCTCGCGCATACCGACACGAGCGGCACGCCTCAGGTCAACCAGTCCCTTTCGGACAAGCGCGCCGCGGCTGTCGCCACATTCCTGTCAAAGCATGGCGTGGCGCGCGGTCGCATCGCGTCGAAGGGATATGGAGAAAGTGCGCCGCTGTACGCCTCCGACGTCACCGAGGAGCAGAAGGCAGCCAATCGGCGCGTCGAAATCAGGCTGGTCCCCTATATGTGAACGCGCGGGCGCCGTTAGCGGCGGGCGGCGAAGAAGCCCTTCATTAGCGCGCCTGCTTCAGCCTCCCCAATGCCCCCGAGAACATCGGGGCGGTGGTGGCAGGTCGGCTGCGCGAAAATCCGTGGGCCATGTACGACTCCGCCGCCTTTGGGATCTTCCGCTCCGAACCTCAGTTCCTTGAGCCGAGCCAACGAGATCGCCGCGGCGCACATCGCGCAGGGCTCGAGCGTGACCCAGATCGTGCAGTCATCCAGTCGCGCTACCCCCAGCCTCGCTCCAGCCGCGCGGATCGCTTCCATCTCCGCGTGGGCGATCGGATCGAGGGATCCCCGCATCGCATTGCGAGCCTCCGCGACGATCGTGTCGCCGAGCGTGACAACTGCGCCGACCGGAACCTCGCCCGCACTTGCAGCATCCCGCGCGAGCTCGAGCGCGCGACGCATGGGGGGAGGCAAGGGAAAGCTCATGCCGATGCGCTAGCCGAGCGTGCGACAGCTGTCAGCTACATGGCGTTGTTGGTCGCCACCTCGTTCTGCTCCGGGCGCGAGACCTCCACGCTGGGCAATTTGACCCTGGCATCTTTGGTCCCGACCTTGATCGATCCAGTCTCCACCTCAAACGCCGGCGCTTGGCCACCGGTGGCCGTGACACCGTTGGCGCTGGCGGACACCTGAGGAGCCTGGGCACCTCGCATCTGATTGATGTTCACGAAGCCGGAGGCGACGGCGATCACGATTACGACGACGGCAACTATCAGTAGCAGGAGCGCGGCGCGCATTTGCATCTCCCAGAATAGGGCGGCTTCCGCGCCCGTCCAGCAACTCAACAAGGCTCAACGCAAATTGCTGTTATCCAGTTGCCTTGAGAAAGGCCGCGCAAGTTGACGAGCAAGCGCCAAGCAGCTAACGGGCGGCCCTTTCCGGGCGCAGCTATGCGCTCGCTCAAATCAGGATAAAGACCATGTCGCGGGTTTGCGAGCTGACCGGCAAGGGCCGGCAGGTGGGTAACAACGTTTCCCACGCCAACAACAAGACGAAGCGCACGTTCCTGCCGAACCTGCAGAACGTGACTTTGATCTCCGATGCCCTGGGGCAGAGCGTGAAGCTGCGCGTCTCTACGCACGGTCTGCGCTCGGTCGAGCATGTCGGCGGCCTCGACAACTGGCTGCTCAAGACCAGCAACGACAAGCTTAGCACCAAGGCCCGCAAGCTGAAGCGCGAGATCGCGAAGAAGCAGTCGCAGGCGGAAGCCGCGGCCTAGGTCTACCCGACTGGCGGGCGCATCCCCGCCGTCTCATGCGCTGAGTGTCTGGAATCGCAGCGGCGTCCGCCGCCACCTCTTGGCGCGTGCACCGATCAACGTACGTCGCCTCCCCTAAATCTCTGACTACGCTCGCTTTTCCTGAATATAGGCTGCAACGGGCGTTCAGCCTCGATTGCATGCGAATCGCGCATAAGACCTTCAAGCGACGAGGTTTCCCCCTTTTTCCTCGTCGTCATCTAGTTCCCTCGCGTCGCGTAACGAGGGGGGCCCGATGCGCGTTGTTGCATCGGGCCCAACTTTTTGCCTGACGAAGCTTCAGGCGCTCTCGAACAATCGAGCAAGCTGGTCGACCATGGCTCCAGCCAATTGGTCGGCATCCATGATGGTGACAGCCCGACTGTAATAACGCGTGACGTCGTGGCCGATGCCGATCGCGATCAACTCGATCGTCGAGCGCTTCTCGATCCAGTCGATGATCTGTCTCAGGTGCCGCTCGAGATAGCTTCCGCCATTCGCCGAGGCCGTCGAATCGTCCACTGGCGCACCGTCGGAAATCACCATCAGGATCCGGCGCTCCTCGGACCTCGCAAGCAGGCGATTGTGCGCCCACAGCAGCGCCTCGCCGTCGATATTCTCCTTCAGCAACCCTTCCCGCATCATAAGCCCGAGATGACGACGCGCATGGCGGTAAGGCTCGTCGGCGCGCTTGTAGACGATGTGCCGGAGGTCGTTCAGCCGGCCCGGCTTGGGCGGACGTCCCGCGGCCAGCCAGGCTTCACGGCTCTGTCCACCCTTCCAGCCGCGCGTGGTGAAGCCGAGCACCTCCGTCGCGACGCCACAGCGCTCGAGCGTCCGCGCCAGGATGTCGGCGCAGATGGCCGCGATCGCGATCGGGCGGCCGCGCATCGACCCGCTGTTGTCGATCAAGAGCGAAACGACAGTGTCCTTGAACTCCGTGTCGCGTTCGACCTTGTAGGATAGCGAATGACCGGGGCTGACCACCACGCGGGCCAGGCGCGCCGCGTCGAGCAATCCTTCTTCCTGGTCGAAATCCCAGCTTCGTGCCTGCTGTGCCAGCAGCCGACGCTGTAAGCGGTTGGCGAGCCGCGTCACCACATTCTGAAGGCTGCTCATCTGCTGGTCCAGATAGGCCCTAAGCCGGCCAAGCTCCTCCTCGTCGCAAAGCTCGCCTGCCTCGACGATCTCGTCGAAACGCGTGGTGAATGCCTTGTAGTCAGTTTCGGGCGACTGCTCCCAGTTTCGACGCCCCGGCGCAGCGAAAACGCTCTCGCTGGCCTCCTCGCCGGACATCGCCTCTTGCTCGCCAGCTTCCGCCTGATCCGAGTCCTGGCTGTCCGAATCGCCTTCTTCCGCTTCCTCACCGCGAGCTTCCACGTCGCCGCCTGACGGAGTGCTCTCGCCGGTTTCATCCGCGGCTTCCTCGGTGCCGCCCTGATCGCCCTCTTCTTCGTCACCGCCTTCCTCGGGATCCTGCTCCGTCGGATCCTGGGCCGTTGCCAGGTCCAAATCCTCAAGCAGCCGCCGTGAAAGCCGAGCGAATGCTGCCTGATCATCGAGCGTGAGGGCCAAGGCGTCCAGCTCGGCAGCGGCCTTGTCCTCGATCCAGGGGGCAATCAGCTTCAGCCCGCCAAGTGCGGCTTTGGGCGGCGCTTCGCCGGTCAGCCGCTCGCGCGCGATCAGTCCGATAGCCGTCGCCAGAGGGACTTCTTCGGCGCTGCGCGCGCGCACGATTGCATCGCCGCGCACGCGGGCGTCCGTGAGCCGCGCGAGGTTCTCGCGCACGCCCCCCATCGACTTCGCGCCCAGCGCCTCGACACGAGCGGTCTCGAGCGCGTCGAACACAGCCCGAGCCTCGACGTCCATCGGCGCGTGCGCGGAATGGAGCTTCGCATCGTGATAGCGAAGCCTGAGCGCTACAGCGTCGGCCGCGCCGCGCGCCTCGGCGACCAAGCGGGGCTCGAGCGCGGGTCCGGGCGATGGGACGCGAGCGGTCTTCCCAGTCGCATTCGCTGGCTCGGCGGCGAAGACGACATCGGCCTCCGCATCTTTGGCGATCGCGCGCGTCGCGCCGGCAAGAGCGCGGCGAAAGAGGTCGATGCGTTCAACCATCAAGGCTCAGCTATTCGCTCGAAGCCAGCCTGTCACTGCATATCGCGGTGCACCAGCAAGCGGAGTGACCCAGCTGACATTATGCGCCTGCGGCACGCGGAAGATGTTCAACGTGTTGAACCCGGGCGTGAAGGCACGGACAACATCGCCCCTCGAATCAAAGAATTGAAGCAGACCGCCCCAGTCCGGCCGCCATTTCGGCGTCAGGTTCAGGACGTAGGCCGCGCGCCTGCCCATGGAGTCCACCCTGTCGTCATGGGTCGTGAGGAAATGCCCTGCGCGATATCGCGACGCATGGGCATCCGCGAATGAAACATCGTCCGCTCCGGTGATCGCGCGCATGAGATCCAGCACGTTGTCGCTGCACATGAATTCAGTGAATGGGGTGAGCAGCCCGTCCGAACCCTCGGCTTTTCGAATGACATCGTAGCGAAACTGAAAGCCAAAACGGCCACCGGAAGTAACAGCCTTTTCGAGCAGCTCGGCCTTGGCCGGCTCCCAGAGACCGAGTTCGTCGAGACCAAAGTGCAAAATCTCCTCGCCCCGATTTACGGTCAGCCGCCATTCGGTGCTCTGGGCCAGGTCCTCGTACAGCGCCAAGGCGCTTTCGCGGGTCAGGAAATCCGTGATCTGCAGGCGACCATGCGCGTCGTAGATCTTCCTCAAAGCCTGCGGGTCCAACCCCCGCGCAAGTTCAAACAAGATCGGCCTCCAAATCTGTGTCCGAGGGGGCACGTGTCCCGATCAGACACAGTGAATCAACAAAAAAGTTGAGTGAAATTAAGAATTTGATTGCAGTTAAGTTTTCTTAATGGAATCACCCCGCTCGCAGCCGAGGCAAGTGATTCGGTTCGCGCGTTGGCGTTGGGGCTTACCTTCACCAACAACAAAATCTTGGGGCGTCGAGCAAGCAATTGCTCGGCGATGGGGCGTGGTGATCGTTCTCGGGGTCTTGAAGATGTTTGCAGTCGCGGGCGCAGCGGTCGCTGCCGTCGGCGCGGCTCCGTCATCGACATCGATGCGGGACCCGACATGGGTCGGCAAGCGCCAGGTCCTCATCGTATCGCAGTTTACGTCGGGTCAGACCGTGATGCCCGAACTCACCTCAGAATCGCTGTGCGCGCGCGCTCAGGCAATCGCCGCCGCGGGCGCGCCGATGAAGGTGTCCTGCACGAGGCTGGGCGATCCCGCGCTTCTCGATACGCATTCCGCCGTCCTGGCAGTGCAGGCATCCGTCAGCGAGCCAGCGCCCGGCAACCCGATGCTGCTGCTAACGATCCGCCGCGGCGACCAGGGCGGAATCGAGCCTGCGCCTTCTTATTTCGGTTCGACGCCTCGCGCCGTCGCCGTCACCAATTCAGTCGACAACCAAAAGCTCGATGAGGCCATCCGCGCCTCGCTGGGTGAGCTGCTGCCGTGGCTGAACCAACCCACCGTGAACTTGAATCCAGTACCTAGGAGAGGGGTAGATTGATGCGTACACGTACATTGAGTGACGGTTACCAAGGCGAAGACTTCTTTGGCGGAGTGACAATCGGCGGCGACACCGTCCTGAACGGCTCCGTCGACGGCCAGGGCGGCACGATCCGCGACAAGCCGGTCTTCACCATTGAGCAGGCCGCATATTACCTGAATCGCGGCGATGGTGTGTTCACTGTCGACGGCGTTTCCTACAACTCCGGAGCGAATTGGGACGGCGCTCAAGGCACTGCCAACAATCAGTGGTATTGGGAGGCTGTATCCAAGAACAATGGCGGCGAAGCGGCTTATTATTCGCTCGGTGGAAGCGGCGCGACCGGCCCGCTGACCACGATCAACTTCGGCTTTTACGAGTCCCTCGCAACTTTGCCGGATCCCTACGTCTACACGCGACTGTCGGACGGCACGAACGCCAAGTACATCGGCTTGGCCGTTGCGCAGGGCTTCTCGGCATTCGACGCCGACCAGCGCGACGCGGCTCGCCAGGCGCTGTCAGCCTGGGACGAGCTGATTAACGTCAAGATTGTCGAGACGGATGCCGCGCATGGCGACATCAATTTCATGAACACGACCACGGGCCCCGCCCAGGCGTCGGCCTACCTGCCGTACGATTACGGTCGCACGAGCATTGTTCAGGATGACGGCTCGTACGTGACCTACGCCGAAATCGCGGGCGACGTTTACGTCAATCCGAACCAGGCGTCGAACCACCTGTTCGATGAAGGTCAGTATGGCCTCACGACGCTGATCCACGAGACGGGCCACGCGCTCGGCCTGGAGCATCCGGGCGCCTACAACTTCGGCCCGGGCTTCGACGTTACGTACGAGAACGGCGCCGAATATTACCAGGACTCCTACCAGTATTCGATCATGTCCTACTGGGGCGGTGAAGAGACCGGTATGCAGCAGGTCGATTGGAACAACCTGACCTACCGTTACAATTCGACGCCGGGCGTTCACGACATTGCCGCGATCCAGCGGATCTATGGCGCGGACTACACGACGCGTAATGGCAACGACACCTACGGGTTCAATACGAACCTCAGCACGCACGGGCTGAACGATGACAGCTACGACTTCGTAAAGACGCCGGCCCCGGTCATCGCGATCTGGGACGGCGGCGGAAACAACGACACGCTGGACCTGTCGGGCTACAACACCCCGTCCATTATTGACCTAAACCCGGGCGCGTTCAGCAGCGCCGGCGGAACGGTCGACTTCCTTACGCTCGAACAGATCAATGCGAACCGCGCCGCGCAGGGCCTCGCTCCGCGCGACCAGGCGACCTACGATCTCTATAATCAGCTGTTCAAGGACACGTACGGCCTGACCGACGGCCTGATGCACGACAATATCGGCATCGCCTACGGCGTTACGATCGAGAATGCGATCGGCGGCGGCGGCAACGACCAGATCAAGGGCAACTCGGTAGCGAACAAGCTGGTCGGTAACGGCGGCAATGACGTGATCTCGGGCGGTGACGGCACCGACTTGATCACGCTTGGCGCCGGCGCCGACAAGTTCATCGCTGAGGTGAACTCGAACAAGGTCAACAGCAAGATCGGCACGATGTCGTTCGACGTGGTCACCGACTTCGACGGTACGACCGACAAGATCGACTTCGCAAGTCTCGATGCGAACAGCAAGGTGTCTGGCGACCAGGCATTCGCCTGGGTTGGCACCAGCGCCAACAAGGATGCCGGCACGCTCAGCTACAAAGTGTACGACAGCATGAACGGCGCCGAGAAGGCGCTGGGCTTCGACATCCACAGCACGTCCGGCAGCTACGGTGGTAAGGTCACCGTCGTGATGGCCAACTTCGATGGCGGCAGTGTCGATCACGCGGTCGTGCTGCTCGGCGCGCCGACGCTCGATGCGACTGACTTCGTTCTCTAACGAACACGAACGTGCCGCAGCTCTCAGGCTGCGAAAAAGAGGGGCTCCGGGAAACCGGGGCCCCTTTTCTATTGGAAGCTTCGATGGATTCTCGTTTTGGAACAACTCCAGCAGTTCCCAAAAATTTAATCTTTCGAATTAGTTAATTGGCTGTTGACTCTGTCGTTTGCGCAAGGGCAGGTTCGCTCCCCTTCGCCCGCGAGGGGATTCGCGCGGCGTATTCGCGCGAGCCTTAGGAGGGAACGTTGGGTAGACACTCAGTACGTGCGCAAACGAGCAGCAGCCGCATCGATCACATTAACGCAAGCAAGCAGCCGGTCACGACGACTCCGACCGCGACCGATCCGGTTCCGCTAACGCCGATCGCCGACGCGGCCGACTTCAACTCTCACTTTCGGTGGGAGAATGTTCCGGGTCTCAACACGATCATCACCGACCTTCTTGGGACGGAGCCGCGCGACGGCAAGCTTGTAATACCTCATGGCGACAACGTGCCCGGGACGATTCGCTGGCAGCTGGACGCCGGCGTCGAGATCAACCTGCGGCCGGGCGGCGATTCCGGCATCATCAACTTCGGGTTCATGGACGCGACGCGCTTTCCCGGTCGGAACAACAATCCACACTTTTATGGCGAGGGTCAGGGCTATGCTCCCTTCACCGAGGCGCAAAAAGCCGCCGCGAGGATCGCGGTTCAGAACTGGGACGACTTCATCGCGCCTGAGTTCCAGGAAGTCTCCGTAGGACCCGGCGTCAAGGGCTGGGCGCAGAACAGCGCCGACATCTGGCTCGCCAACACCTTCACCGGCCCCGCGCAAGCGTGGGCCTATTATCCCGGTGGCTCTCGAATCGCGAGCGACGTGTGGATCGCGGATCCGCGCGCCAACGGATCCAACGGCCAGCTTAATCCGGGCTTCTACGGTCTGCTGACGCTCAATCACGAGCTCGGTCACTCGCTCGGCCTGCTGCATCCAGGGTCCTACAATTTCGGAGACGACACCGACGGCGACGGTGTGCCCGACCCGATCAATTACACGACCGACGCCGAATATTTCCAGGACAGCACCCAGTTCACGATCATGTCCTATTTCGGCGGCGAGGAGACGGGGCAGCAGCCGGTTGACTGGAACGTCTTCCGCTATGTCTATCCATCGACGCCGATGGTCGACGACATCTTTGTCGTGCAGCAGAAATATGGTGCCGAAATGAACACGCGGACGGGGGACACCGTCTACGGATTCAACTCGACGGCCGACGTGACCAACGAGGCGATGAAGTTCCACACCGGCGAAATGTCCACGATGTTCACCATCTGGGACGCCGGCGGAAACGACACGCTCGATCTGTCAGGCTATTACACCAACTCGGTAATCGACCTTCGCGAGGGCGCGTACAGCAGCGCCGGCGGATGGGGAGCGTACGACCCCGCCGTCGCGGGAACCAATCCCCTGGACCTCACCGCTGCTCAGGTCCTCGCGATCATCGATGCCACAAACAAGGCGGCAGGCTTCACGAGCGGGCGTCCGGCCCCGGCCAACTATTATCCGGAATATTTCTACGATCTGTATCTGCAGGGCGGAGTCCAGCTCCGGGATGCAAACGGGGTCCTGCAGGTCGATGATGATGGCAACCCGATCTACATCAACGAAGGCATCAGCTGGAAGGACATCACGGGCAGCGGCCCTGACGGCGCCAACTTCTTGATGCAGCAGAACATCGGCATCGCCTATGGTGCGATTATCGAGAACGCCATCGGCGGCCATGGCGACGATCGCATCAACGGCAACCAGGCGGAAAATCATTTCACTGGAGGCGCGGGCGCGGACACGTTCGTCATTGCCGATTACAGTGGCGTGATTTCCGATCCGACCGACACGACCGACTGGAGCAAGACGGTCGTCGACACTTCGGTCGACACCATCATGGACTTCAATCACGCCGAGGGCGACAAGGTCGATCTCGCTTCGTTCGGCCACGACACGGTGACCAACGTTCAATATAACGGTACGGACCTGACGTTCAGCGCGAACGGGCATGACTATGCCGTTCACGTTCTCGGCGCAGGTTTCGATCCGAACACCGACATAGTCTACGGCTGAGGCCGGTTTAATTGAGAAGGGCGTCACCCGCTGGGTGGCGCCCTTTTTTTGTCCGCCTTCAGGCCTTGTGGGCGACGCTTTCGGGCAGGTCCTCCCCGAACACCCGCTGGTAATATTCCGCGATCAGCGGCCGCTCGCTTTCGTCGCACTTGTTGAGGAACGATACGCGGAAGGCATAACCGACGTCGCCGAAGATATGCGCGTTCTGCGCCCAGCTTATCACCGTGCGCGGGCTCATAACCGTCGAAATGTCGCCGTTGATGAATCCCTGCCGCGAAAGCTCTGCAACCTTGATCATCTTGACCACGATCGCCTTGCCGCCGGGCTCGTCATATTCGCCCGACTTGGCGAGCACGATCTGCGCCTCGACCTCGGCGGGCAGGTAATTGAGCGTGGTGACGATGTTCCAGCGGTCCATCTGGCCCTGATTGATCGCCTGCGTGCCGTGGTAGAGCCCGGTGGTGTCGCCCAGGCCGACCGTGTTCGTCGTCGCAAAAAGGCGGAACCAGGGGTTCGGCCGGATCACGCGATTCTGGTCGAGAAGGGTAAGCTTGCCCTCGGCCTCCAGCACGCGCTGGATCACGAACATCACATCGGGTCGCCCGGCGTCATATTCGTCGAAGACCAGCGCGACCGGATGCTGGAGAGCCCACGGCAGCAGCCCTTCCCGAAACTCCGTGACCTGCTGGCCATCGCGAAGCACGATGGCATCGCGGCCGACGAGGTCGATGCGGCTGATGTGGGCATCGAGATTGATGCGGATGAGCGGCCAGTTGAGGCGCGCGGCAACCTGCTCGATGTGCGTCGACTTGCCGGTGCCATGATAGCCCTGGACCATGACGCGACGGTTCTTCGAGAAGCCAGCGCAGATCGCCATCGTCGTATCGGGGTCGAAGACGTAGGTCGGATCGAGATCGGGAACGCGCTCGTCCGCCTCGCTGAACGCCGGAACCTCCATATCGGAGTCGACGCCGAACAAGTCACGAACCTTGGCCACCCTGTCGGGCGTCGCCATCAGGGTCTCCGCTCGGCTTTCGGGATTCACATTCGCCAAATCGGTCATGCGGTTCGCCTTAGGCCAGCCGGCCACGCGCCTCAACAATAGGCTTCAGGTCGCCTTCGGAGGCAGGGGGAAGAGCGTCACGAAGCGTTGCGCCAAGTCCATGTCGCCTTCGACCTGGATGATGCCGAAGGGTGCGCCGCCGTGGATTACGGCCGCAACATCAGTGGGGCTGCCGATGAACGTGACGTCGCAATCTTCCGGCTCACGCCGGTCGACGTCGAGCGCGCCCTCCCGAACCGTTGCGACGTAGCTCGCATCGCCAAGACGAAAACCGATGCGCGCGTCAATCCCCTGAGCGCGTTCGGGCGAGATCAGCGTCTGCAGCGACATCAGCAGCGATACGTGGCTCATCGGCAAGGTCGGGTCGTGAAGCGGGCTCCGCGCCGCCCACCTGCCGAGCGAGGCGATCACAGGCACCGCCTCGAGCGCCCACTCGCTTGCAGCATAGACCTGCACCGACGCCGGCGGCGGCAGCTTGAACTTCCGCACCAGGCCACGGCCCTCCAGCTCGCCGAGCCGCTGTGTCAGCACATTTGCGCTGATTCCCTGCAGGTCGGTTTTCAATTCGGAGAAACGGCGCGGCCCATAAGCAAGCTCGCGGATGATGAGCATCGACCAGCGGTCACCCAGCAGGTCGAGTGCGTGGGCCAGTCCACACGCATCGTCGTAGCGTCGCTTATCCTGTTGAGTTAGTTTTTCTAACTGCATGGTTGCAATATATTACTGACGCCGTCATAAAACAAGCGACTCGAGTCGCCGGGACGGGAATCGTCGAGGCGACTGCTGATCGGGATATAGCGGTAAGCGCTAGTGCTGATCCGTCACGAAAACAGGCGTATGGCGCCGCATTGAGGAGGGTGAGATGCCAGTCGACCCCAATTCGAACATAGAAATCACGGCGTTTCGCTGGGTCCCCGAATTTGCTCAGGGCCTAGTGCGCGATCTCAGGATCCGCTGGGCACTGGAAGAGATCGGGCGACCTTATTCCGTCCGCCTGCTCGACGCGCTCCATCCCCGCCCTTCCGAGTATTTTTGCGAGCAGCCGTTCGGGCAGGTGCCGATCTATAAGGACAGCGAAGTCCAGCTCTTCGAAAGCGGCGCCATCCTGATCCACCTCGGCCTGCAGGACGAACGCCTTTTACCGTCCGATCGCCCGTCACAAATGCGCGGCATTGCCTGGCTCATCGCAGCCCTCAACAGCGTGGAACCTGCCATTTTCCCACTGCTCATGATCAACGTCTTCAACAAGGGAGAGCCGTGGACGGAGGAGGCCCGACCGAAGTTCCTCGATCGCCTCAGGGAGCGCTTGAAGTGCGTTTCCGAAGCCCTCGGCGACAAGGAATGGCTGGAAGACCGATTCACCATTGGTGATTTGATGACCGTCACCGTCCTGCGCCAACTTCGCGGTACAGGCATCCTCGATCATTTTCCCAATCTCGCAGCGCTCGTGAAGCGCGGAGAATCCCGGCCCGCGTTCCAGAGAGCCTTATCCGATCAGCTCGCAGTGTTCCGCGAGCACGAACCCCAACATGAAGGAGCAGCTGCATGACCTACTTTGAAGGATTCATCGTGCCCGTCCCCGAGGCGAACAAGGACGCTTACCTCCAACATGCAACCAACGCTTCGGGCCTGTTCAACGAAGTCGGCGTTCGCCGGATGGTGGAGAGCTGGGACAGCGACGTCCCGGAAGGCAAGGTTACGGACTTCCGCAAGGCGGTCGACGCCAAGCCCGATGAAAAGATCGTCTTCTCCTGGTTTGAATATCCATCGAGGCAGGAACGGGATGCGGCGAACGAGAAGTTCATGAGCGATCCTCGGATGGAGGAGATGGGCAAGAATATGCCCTTTGACGGCAAACGAATGATCATGGGTGGCTTCGACGCGATCGTCGAAGAAGGGTCCCCGGGCGGCAGCTATACCGATGGCTTCATCGTCCCCGTTCCCGAAGGGAATCGCGACGCCTATCGGGAGCTCGCATCCAAGATGGCCAAGGTCTTCCGCCAGCATGGTGCGTCACGCGTGATTGAATCGATCGCCGATGACGTTTCGCGTGGCGAGGTCACCGACTTCTATCGGGCAGTGAATGCCGAAGAGGGCGAGACGGTCGTGTTCTCGTTCATCGAATGGCCGGATAAGCAGACCCGTGACGATGCCTGGCAAAAGATCATGTCGGACGAAAGCCTGAAGCCCGAAGGCGAGATGCCCTTCGCCGGCCAACGGATGTTCTGGGGCGGCTTCGACAAGATCGTCGACACGGCCGAGAAGCAATCGGCGCCGCGGTCAGGGACTCCAGTCACCGCTTAACCCAGGCCCTTCGTGGCCCCAGCGACAAGGGAGAGTGAAGCATGACCGACGTACGTGACGAGGCGGTGGGAACCGCCCCGGCGAATGATCGCGGCACCGATCGTGGCAGTTTCATCTGGTACGAACTCATGACCACCGACGCGGAAGGAGCAAAAGCCTTCTATGATGAGGTCGTCGGCTGGAACATCGGCGAGGCTTCGCCGGACTTCAACGGCTATCGCATGATCGGCCGAAGCGACGGAAAGGCGGCCGGCGGCGTACTGCCCTTGACCAGCGAAATGCAGCAGCATGGGGCGCGGCCGACATGGCTCGGCTACATCCATGTTACGGACGTGGATCGCGCCGTCGGCTCGATCGAACAAGCCGGCGGGAAGTCGATGATGCCCGCTTTCGACATCCCTAATGTCGGCCGCATCGCGATGGTCACGGACCCGCAGGGCGCGGCCTTTTACCTGATGAAGCCGATCCCGCCCGCTGACGATCCGCACGGACAGAGTGACGTCTTCTCCGTCGACCAGCCGCAACGCGTGCGCTGGAACGAACTGGCGACTGCCGACCCCGGGGCGGCGATCGAATTCTACAAGGAACAGTTCGGCTGGGCCCAGGAAGGCGACATGGATATGGGCTCCATGGGCAAATACAGCTTCCTGCAACACGAAGGGAAGGGCATCGGGGCCGTCATGCGCAAGCCGGATCAGATGCCGGTCAGCATGTGGACCTATTACATCGGCGTCGACGACATCGATCGCGCGGCGAATGCCATCCGCGATGGCGGAGGCCAGATCCTCAACGGGCCGATGGAGATTCCGGGCGGCGAGTACGCGCTCAACGGCATGGATCCGCAAGGCGCGCCCTTCGGACTCGTCGGGCCTCGATGCTCGTGAATCATTGAGGAGGGAATAATGTCCAACAAGCTCACGACCTGCCTCTGGTTCGACAAAGGCGAAGCGAGGAAGGCGGCGGAATTCTACGCGTCGGTCTTCCCGGATACGCATGTCGGGCCCGCCCACAACGCCAGCACCGACTTTCCCGGCGGGCACGAAGGCGAAGAACTGACGGTCGAGTTCACATTGCTCGGTCAATCGTTCGTCGGCCTGAACGGAGGCCCGAACTTCAAGCCCAATGAAGCGGTCAGCTTCATGGTGGTCACCGAAGACCAGGAGGAGACTGACCGCTATTGGAACGCCGTCGTCGGCAACGGCGGCCAGGAAAGCGCTTGCGGCTGGTGCAAGGACCGGTGGGGCTTCTCATGGCAGATCACGCCACGCGTCCTCCTCGAGGCGATGGACAATCCCGACAAGGCTGCCGCGAAACGTGCCTTTGAAGCGATGATGACCATGCACAAGATCGACGTCGCGAAGATTGAAGCGGCGTTCGCCGGTGAGACAACCGATGCGTAAGCTAACCGGCGCCGTTTTCGTCTCTCTCGACGGTGTGATGCAGGCGCCGGGCGGACCGGAAGAGGACCCGACCAGCGACTTTCGCTTCGGCGGGTGGGTTCAGCCCTTCTGGAGCGAGAGCATGGGCCCGTTCGAAGAGATAATCATGGGCGAATACGACCTGCTGCTGGGCAAGCGGACCTACGACATCTTCTCGGCTTATTGGCCGTACAATCAGGACAATCCGATCGGCGAGAAATTCCAGCGCATCAACAAATATGTGCTTACCCATTCGGACGAAGATTTGACCTGGGACAACAGCCATAGGCTTTCGGGCCACACGCCAGAAGCGGTCGCCCAGCTCAAGCGCAGTGAGGGTCGCGACCTACTCATCCAGGGCAGCAGCACGCTCTACCCGCCCCTGCTTGCAGCAGGCCTGATAGACCGCCTTGTCCTGATAACCTTTCCGGTCATCCTCGGGGAGGGCAAGAGCATCTTCGACGGGTCGCAAGGCTCCGGACAGCTCAAGCTCACGGACCATTTCATATCGGAGACGGGCGTGGTCCTTGCTTCGTACGAGCCCGCCGGAAATGTCCCAACGGGCACCTTCGAGAACAAGCCTCCGAGCGCTGAAGAGCTGGAACGGCGCGAAAAAATGGAGGCGGGAAGCTGGTGAGCGTGGAGTTATTCGGTCACCCATTCAGCAGCTATACTCAGAAAGTCTTGATTGCCCTTTGGGCGGACGAGACGCCGTTCGAGTATCGCATCCTGGAGCAGGACTTCCCCGAGAATGGCGAAGTGCTTGCCAGGCACTCGCCGTTCGGCCTGTTCCCCTTGCTGCTCGACGGGGAGACAGCTGTGTTTGAATCGACCCCGATTATCGAACATCTGCAGGCTCATCATCCGGGTGCGAACCGTTGGATCCCCGACGGCGAAGCCGGTCGAAGGACCCGCTTCCTGGACCGATTCTTCGACCTCCATGTGATGGGCAACATGCAAAAGCCGGTGATCGACGCGATCCGGCCCGAAGGCTCGCGAGACCCCTTTGGCGTCGAGAAGGCGCGCAAGTCGCTTCACATCGCCTATGACTGGCTGGAGGCGAACCTTGGTGACGGCCCATGGGCGATCGGCGATGCCTTCACGCTTGCAGATTGTGCGGCCGCTCCAGCGCTCTTCTACTCTGACTGGATCGAAAGGATCGGTCCTGCGCGCCCCAGGCTCATCTCCTATCGCGCACGTCTGCTTAGCCATCCGATCGTGGCCCGTGCCGTCGACGAAGGCCGGCCCTACCGACATTATTTCCCGCTCGGCGCGCCCGACCGCGATTAAGCGAAGGCGGCGGATTTCCGCAGCAGCTGATAGGCCTCGATCACCTCCCCCAGCTTGCCTTCATGGCTGCGGTCGCCGCCGTTCTTGTCCGGATGGTAGCGACGCACGAGCGCAGAGTAGCGCTTGCGCAGGGAGTGCATGTCTGAGTCTTCGCCAAGCCCAAGGACAGCTAGTGCTCTCCGCTCCGCCTTGCTGAACCTGTTCGGTGCTTCGCCTCGGCGCGCCTGGCCTCGAAAACGAGCGGAAATGGCATCGAGCGGATCGGAGAAATCGCTCCACGCCGGGGGCGGATCGGCCCCATTGGTCGCGAACTTGCGGCTTGGCCGCTCCCACCCGCCGAGAGGGCCCTGCGCCTCGTGGATTTCATCGGGAGTCATGCCCTCGAAATAATTGTACTTCGTATTGTGCTCACGGACGTGATCAAGGCACAGGAAGCGCCATGACCCCGGTCCGTCGAAATTGGCCGCCGGCAGCGGCGCCTTGTACTCGCCGGGCGCGCGGCATCCGGGAACTGCGCAATGCGCGCGCGCCCCTTCGACCCGCCCATGCAATTTGCCTTGCTTCGAAGCCACAACTTCTCCGTCTCGCGAACCCTTCTATATAGGCCGTCATGAACGCGCTCGCCACGGGACCGGTCGCAACCGAAATGCTTCGCCGGCTCAATTCGGCGCTCCAGCCTTCACGGATCGAGCTGGTCGACGACAGCGAGCAGCATCGCGGGCATGGCGGATACAATCCGGCGGGGGAAAGCCACTTCAGCCTTTTCGTCGAAAGCGCCGCGTTCAGCGGCAAGAACCGCGTCGAACGACAGCGGATGATCTACCGGGCTCTCGGCGACATGATGCACGCCCGTGTCCATGCATTGTCGATAAGAGCAGCAGCGCCAGGAGAAGGATAATGGCCACCGTCGAAACAGCGTTCGAGCAGATCATCGCGCCGGTCACGCACGACCTTGGCGCCTTCAAGGTCAACCGGACGCTGCCGAGCAGGCCCCGCACCATGGTCGGACCGTTCATCTTCGTCGACGAGTTCGGCCCTGCGCGGCTGCCCGCCGGCCAGGGCATGGACGTGCGGCCCCACCCTCACATCAACCTGGCGACGGTCACCTATTTATTCGAAGGCGCAATCGAGCATCGCGACAGCATCGGATCGCACCAGGTTATCGAGCCGGGAGCGATCAACCTGATGACAGCCGGCAGCGGAATCACTCATTCGGAGCGGTCGCCGCAGGCGCTGCGCGAGGATGGACCGAGCCTGTACGGGATGCAGACCTGGCTTGCCCTGCCGGACGGACGGGAGGAGATCGACCCGGCATTCAACCATGTCCCTTCCGACGGATTGCCGACGGTGCAGGACGGCACAGTAACGGCCAAGGTGCTGATGGGCACTTTGTGGGGCGCGACCGCGGCAACGCCACAACATTCGCCGACCATCTATGCGGACATCGAACTAGCCGCCGGCGGCGCTATCCCGATCGAAGCCGAGGCGGACGAGCGCGCGATCATGCTGGTGGGCGGAGAGGCCGATCTCGACGGCCAGGCGCTCGACCTGTTTGCCTTATACGTCTTGAAGCCGGGCCATGTCGCACGCCTTGCGAGCCGGAGCGGTGGCAAGGCCATGCTGATGGGCGGGCAGGCGTTCACCACGCCGCGGCACGTGTTCTGGAACTTCGTGTCCTCGTCGCGAGACCGAATCAACCAGGCCAAGGAAGACTGGAAAGCAATGCGCTTCGCGCTGCCGCCCGGAGACGATCACGAATTCATCCCGCTTCCGGAAGTGCCGACGACGGTCAGCTATCCATGATCGAGTTCCGCCGCGTTCCACTGTGCACTGGTGTCACGCTGAATGTCGCGTTCGCGGGACAGCCCGACAAGCCGGCAGTCCTGCTCCTCCACGGCTTCCCGGAGTCCCACCGCACTTGGCGCGAGCTGGCGCCTCGCCTGGAGGACGACTTTCACCTGGTGATGCCGGACCAGCGCGGTTTCGCCGGGTCGGACCGGCCAGCCGAAGTCGAGGCCTATCAGACCGATACCTTGGTCGACGACATATTCGCGCTTGCGAGCGCCATCGGGCTAGAGAGCTTCACGCTCGTCGGCCATGATTGGGGCGGAGCGATCGCATGGGCCGCCGCACTGCGCGACGATCCGCGCTTGTCTCGCCTCGCCATCGTCAACGCGCCACACCCGGTGATCTTCCAGAAGAGCCTCGTGGAAAACGAGCACCAGCGCGCCGCGTCGCAATATATCAACGCGTTTCGCGTTTCCGGATTCGAGAAAACCGTGGAGGCGATGGGCTACGACGCCTTCTTCGAGAAGACGTTCTCCGGGCATGTCGACATTTCGAAGATCCCGGAGGCCGAGAAGCGGCAATATATCGCGGATTGGTCCCAGCCCGGTGGGTTCGCCGCCATGCTCAACTGGTACCGCGCGGCGAAGGTCGTCGTGCCTCCCCCGGGCGTCACCGTTCCCCTGCCCGACTTCCTGCTGCGCGCCTTCCCGAAAGTGAAAGTGCCGACCCTGGTGATCTGGGGGATGCGGGACAAGGCGCTACTGCCGATGCAGCTCGACGGGCTGGGTGACCTCGTCGAGGATTTGCGGGTCGTTCGCCTGGCCGGTGCGGGGCATTTCGCGCCCTGGGAGGCGCCCGAAGAAGTCGTATCGGCGATCGCCCCCTTCCTCGCGGAAGGCGCCGGCGCTACTGCCCCTGCCGCATGAGCCAGACTCGTTCCCGTTCGCGGTCCGCAGCCCGCCTCGCCGCAGTGCAGGCTCTGTACCAGCACGACATGGAGGGGACTCCAGTTCCGCGTCTGCTCAAAGAGTTCCACGATCATCGCCTTGGCGCGACGATCGAGGACGCGGAATATCATGCGGCGGAGCGCGACTTCTTCGACGACATCGTGACAGGCGTCAGCGCGCGCAACGCGGACATCGACGGCTTGATCAGCGGAAGGCTGGCGCAAGGATGGTCGCTCGAGAGGCTCGACCGTCCGATGCGCGCGATCCTCCGCGCGGGGGCGTACGAGCTCATTGCGCGTCCGGACGTTCCGGTGGGATCGGTCATCAGTGAATATGTCGACGTCGCCCACGCCTTTTACGACAAGCGCGAAAGCGGCTTCGTGAATGGTCTTCTCGACGCCATCGCCAAGGAAGCGCGGGCCGCGAGCGCGGGGTGACGATCGAAGCCCAGTTGATAGCGCGACTGCGGCGGATCGCGAGCGACCCCGCTGCCCGCGGCCTTCTCGACGATGCCGCGCTTCTGGACGGACTGGTGATCACGCACGACACGATCGCCGAAGGCGTTCATTTCCTGCCATCGGACCCAGCGGCTAGCGTCGGCTGGAAGCTCGTTGCGGTGAACCTGTCCGACCTTGCCGCGAAAGGAGCCTCGCCAGCCGGCGCATTGCTGTCGCTGACGATCGGCGCCGACACCGCTTGGGACGATGAATTCCTCACGGGCGTAGAGCATGCGTGTGAAAGCTACGCGCTGCCGCTCATCGGTGGAGACACGATCGCTCTCCCGCCAGGGGCCACTCGCGTCCTTGGGCTTACGGCCATCGGCCGGGCGGGCACAAATGTCCCGTCGAGGAGTGGCGCTCGGCCGGGGGACACGCTCTGGGTAGTCGGATCGCTGGGAGATGCCGCGGCAGGCCTTCGGCAGCTCATTGCCGACTCAAAGGCGCACGGACTCCTCGTCGAATCCTATCGTCGGCCCGTCCCCCAGCTGGGAGCCGGGCAAGTCTTGTCCGAACATGCGACCGCGATGATGGACATTTCCGACGGCCTTCTGCTCGACGCCTCGCGTCTCGCGGAGGCCAGCGACTGCGGTGCGGACATCGCACTCGATCTGTTGCCGCTTTCTCGCGCTTTCGTCGCCGAGGTCGGCCATGACCTCGCCTCCCGACTGTTCGCCGCGACGGGCGGCGACGATTATGCGCTGCTCGCCGCGCTCCCCGCCGAATGCAATCCTTTAATCCTTCCTTTACCTTCCGGGACGACCATGACCCGCATCGGAACGATGACCGCCGGCAGCCCGGATGTACGGTTGTTCGACGGCGTCGTCCCGATACCGTTGCCGGAGACGCTTGGTTATGAACATCGCGGCCGTATCGCTTCGCCAGTGGCTGATCGCCCTTAGCGGCCTGCTGTCAGGCATGACCGCCGCTTTGCTCCTCCATTAACTCCGCGCACATTTCCCGCAGGTTGCAAGCTTAGTCCGGGCCTCATAAAGGGGCGCTACTCATCCGGCGGCGCCTTCGCGCCTGCCGGCCTTTTGTCTGCCGTCCAACGGGGAAAATTAGGATGAACTTGCTTCTGATTGCGATCGCCTGTGGCGTGATCGCCGTCCTCTACGGGATTTTGACCAGCCGCCAGGTGCTCGCCTCTCCGGCCGGCAACCAGCGCATGATCGAGGTGTCGGGCGCGATCCAGGAAGGCGCCGCCGCCTACCTTCGTCGTCAATACACGACCATTGCCATCGTCGGTGTCGTCGTCGCTGCCGTGATCTTCTTCTTCCTCGGCGGCCTCTCGGCTGCTGCATTCCTGGTTGGGTCGATCCTGTCCGGCGCGGCGGGCTTCATCGGCATGAACATTTCGGTCCGGTCGAACGTGCGCACGGCCGAAGCGGCTCGTAGCAGCCTTCAGAAGGGCCTTACCGTTGCGTTCCGCGCAGGTGCGATCACCGGCATGCTCGTTGCCGGCCTTGCCCTCCTCGCGATCTCTGTGCTGTTCTGGTACCTGACCGGCCCCGCCGGTTATGCCCCGAACGACCGTTCGGTCGTGACGGCCCTCACGGCGCTTGCGCTCGGCGCGTCGCTCGTTTCGATCTTCGCACGTCTCGGCGGCGGTATCTTCACCAAGGCCGCCGACGTCGGCGCCGACCTTGTCGGCAAGGTCGAAGCCGGAATTCCGGAAGACGATCCACGCAATCCCGCGGTCATCGCCGACAACGTCGGCGACAACGTCGGTGACTGCGCCGGCATGGCTGCCGACCTGTTCGAGACCTATGTCGTCACCGTCGGCATCACCATGGTGATGGTTGCGCTGCTGGTCGGAGCTGGCGACCTGCTCGTGCCGCTCATGACGCTTCCGCTTCTGATCGGCGGCGTGTGCATCATTACGTCGATCATCGGCACCTACATGGTCCGGCTCGGCGCCAAGGGCTCCATCATGGGCGCTCTCTACAAGGGCTTCTGGACGGCGACCCTGCTCGCGGTGCCGGCGATCTTCGGCGCGGCATGGCTCGCACTCGACGGCAACCTGAGCCAGACAGTAGCAACCACCAACGGCACCAGCTTCCCGGCGATCAATCTCGTGTGGACGAGCTTCATCGGCCTTGCCGTCACCGCCCTGATCGTCTGGATCACCGAATATTACACTGGGACGAACTATCGTCCGGTCCAGTCGATCGCTCGCGCGTCGCAGACGGGCCACGGCACGAATATCATCCAGGGTCTCGCCATCAGCCTCGAGTCCACGGCGCTTCCGACCGTGGTGATCATCGCCGGCCTGATCGGCAGCTATCAGCTCGCCGGCTTCCTTGGCGTCGCTTTCGCGGCCTCGGCCATGCTTGCTCTCGCGGGCATGGTCGTCGCGCTGGACGCCTACGGCCCGGTCACCGACAATGCCGGCGGCATCGCCGAGATGTCAGGCCTGGAGGATGAGGTTCGTCATCGCACCGACGCGCTCGATGCGGTTGGCAACACGACAAAGGCCGTCACGAAGGGCTACGCGATCGGCTCCGCCGGCCTCGCAGCCCTGGTGCTGTTCGGCGCCTACACCGCCGACCTCCGTGAGTTTGGCAGCCAGATCGGGGTCAGCACCGATCTGGACACTCTGTTCAGCCTCTCGAATCCTTACGTCATCGTGGGCCTCCTTCTCGGCGCCCTGCTTCCCTACCTGTTCGGAGCGATGGGCATGACTGCCGTCGGCCGCGCGGGTGGAGCCGTGGTCGAGGAAGTCCGGGGCCAGTTCCGTGACAATCCGGGCATCATGGATGGCTCCGTACGTCCGGACTATGCCCGCACCGTCGACCTCGTCACCAAGGCCGCGATCCGCGAAATGATCATTCCGTCGCTTCTGCCGGTGCTTGCTCCGATCGTCGTCTACTTCGTCATCGGCGCGGTGGGCGGCAAGGAGAACGGCCTGGCGGCAGTCGGCGCGCTCCTTCTCGGCGTAATCGTCTCCGGCCTGTTCGTCGCTATCTCGATGACCAGCGGCGGCGGGGCATGGGACAACGCCAAGAAGTATATCGAAGACGGCAATTACGGCGGCAAAGGCTCTGAGGCGCACAAGGCCGCAGTGACCGGCGACACCGTCGGCGATCCTTACAAGGACACCGCCGGCCCGGCCGTCAATCCGATGATCAAGATCACCAACATCGTGGCGCTGCTGCTTCTTGCGGCGCTCGCGGGCGGCGCCCACTAAGCTCCGCGAAATAAGAAAGGGGAGCCCCGCCCGGCACTGCCGCGGCGGGGCTTTTCTTTTGCGCGCAGAACGGGTTGAAGCGCTCCCATGGCGCACGCGATCCGAGTTCATGAGATTGGCGGACCCGAAGTCCTCCGCTGGGAAGAGATAGAGACTGCCGATCCGGGGCCCGACCAGGTCCTGCTACGGCAGGAGGCCGTGGGCCTTAATTTCATCGACGTCTATCATCGGACGGGCCTGTATCCGCAGCCCTTGCCCTTCACGCCTGGAACGGAAGGGGCCGGCACTGTCGAAAAGGTGGGATCCGACGTAACCCACGTGAAGGTTGGGGATCGCGTCGCTTATGCGGGCCCGCTGGGCGGCTATGCCGAACAGAGGCTGATCGACGCCGACCGCCTCGTGAAGCTTCCGGATGATATTTCGGCCGAGCAGGCCGCCGGCATGATGCTCCAAGGGATGACCGCGCAGATGCTGCTGCGGTCCGTCTTTCCAGTTGCCAAGGGGGATACGATCCTCATTCATGCAGCGGCCGGCGGCGTCGGCCTGATCCTTTGCCAATGGGCATCGGCGATTGGCGCGACAGTTATCGGCACGGTGGGCACGGAAGAAAAGGCCGAGCTCGCGCGCGCACACGGGTGCGCGCACCCGGTCATTTATTCCAGGCAGGATTTCGTCGTCGAGGTGCAACGCATCACGGATGGAGAGAAGCTTCCGGTCGTCTACGATTCCGTTGGGCGCGATACATTCATGCGCTCGCTCGACTGCCTGAAGGTGCGCGGTCTGATGGTGAGCTTCGGCCAGTCGTCCGGCTCGGTAGACGCTTTCTCCCCCAACCTGCTCGCGCAAAAGGGTTCGCTGTACCTCACCCGACCTACGCTGTTTCACTATATCGCGTCGCGCCAACAGCTGGAGCAGTCGGCTAAAGAGCTGTTCGCGGTAGTATCCAGCGGCAAAGTGAAGATCGAGGTCCAGCAGCGATTTCCGCTGAGAGATGCAGCGGAAGCGCATCGCGCCCTCCAGGCCAGGAAGACGACGGGATCGACGATCCTGACGATCTGAGCCCGCACCTTCCATTTCAGGAAATCGCAGAGTAAGGCTCCGCGACTTTTTACCACAGAGGAAGAGGGATCTTTTGGCCAAGGAAGAGTTGCTCGAGATGCGCGGCACGGTCGTGGAACTGCTGCCCAACGCCATGTTCCGCGTGCGCCTCGAGAATGGCCATGAGATCCTCGGCCACACTGCGGGGAAGATGCGCAAGAACCGCATCCGCGTTTTGACTGGGGACGAAGTCCTGGTCGAGCTTACGCCCTACGATCTTACGAAGGGGCGCATCACCTATCGCTTCATGCCTGGCCGCGGAGGCCCGCCCGGTTATCCCTGATGCGGCTGGTACTCGCCTCAGCGAGCCCGCGCCGCGTCGATCTGCTTGCCCGAATTGGAGTCATTCCTGACGCCATCGTTCCGGCCGAGATCGACGAGAGCGTACCGAAAGGCGAATTACCGAGAGATCATGCGCGGCGGTTGGCCCGAGAAAAGGCCGAAGCAGTTGCGCGAGCACACCCCGATGCACTGGTCCTGGCAGCGGATACGGTCGTCGCCGTTGGGCGTCGGATCCTGCCCAAGGTTGAAGACGAGGCCACGCTGCGCGCATGCATGCGGCTGTTATCCGGCCGGCGTCACCGGGTCCTGACTGGCGTTGCGCTTGCGCAGCCGCGGGGGGTGATCCGTGATCGCGTCGTCGAGACAATGATCGCGATGAAGCAGCTCAGCGACGAAGAGATCGACTATTACACCGGTCACGGAGAGTGGCGCGGAAAGGCCGGCGGCTATGCGTTGCAGGGCTACGGCGAAGTCTATGTGCGCCAAATCGCGGGTAGCTATTCCAATGTCGTGGGCCTGCCGGTTGCCGAAACCCGCGTGCTCCTGAAATCGGCGGGCTACCAGCTTGCCTGAATGGTTGACCGAAGAGGGGGTCGGGGAGACCCGCACGGTGCTGGTCGACGGCGGAGAGATAATCGAGGCTCGCGTCGAGCTGGATGATGTCCTCCCCGCGGGCCGAACTCTCGAGGCTCGGCTGATCTCGGTTGGATCGACCGGGCGCAACGCGATCGCTGTGACCGCTGACGGCACGGAGGTCCTGCTGCCACGAGCGCCCCAAGCAACCGAAGGCTCCACAATCCGGCTCACAGTAACGCGAGCACGCATTCCCGGAAGCGAACCGTGGAAGCGGCCGCTCGCGCGCCTGGCGGCGGACGAGGAAGCCGCCGTCACCGAACGACCTTCCGCAACTGTGCTCGCGTTCCCGCCTTTGCCTGGTCGTGACCGGCTTGCAGAAGAGGGCTGGGACGAGCTCCTCGAGCAAGCGAGGAGTGGAGTCGTGCGCTTCGACGGCGGCGAGCTACGAATCTCCCCGACACCAGCGATGACGCTGATCGACGTGGACGGTCAACTGCCTCCGACGGAACTCGCGGTCCGCGGCGCGCGGGAAGCAGCCAAGGCGATTCGTCGTCTCGATATCGGAGGTTCGATCGGGATCGACCTGCCTACCGTCGGCGACAAGGCGGCGCGCCAGCTTGCCGGGCAGGCGATCGACGACATCCTGCCCAAGCCCTTTGAACGCACAGCAATGAACGGCTTCGGATTCCTGCAGATCGTCCGACCGCGACGTCGTGCCTCGCTGATCGAGCTGGCGCAGGACCGCGCAGCGTTCGAAGCCCGTGCCCTGCTTAGGCGCGCCGCGAGCGCGAAGGGCGCAATTCGCCTTGCGGTTCACCCCGCCGTTGCCGCAGCCCTGCGCCAGGACTGGGCCGAAGCCTTGAGCCGCCAAGTTGGCGGCATGGTGACCTTGCGGGCCGATCCGACTCTAACCATGTCCGGTGGCTATGCCGAAGCGTCCTAACACCAAGGCCTGCCCCCTTTGCGGCAAAGGCGAAGCACCGGATCATGCGCCTTTCTGCAGCCGCGGCTGCAAGGACCGCGACCTGCTGAAGTGGCTTGGTGAAGGGTATCGCATCCCCGGGCCCGCCGCAGCCCCTGAGCTGTCTTCCGGAAGGGTGGACAGCGAGGAGGGCGACGGTTAGGGAGCCGGCTCGCTTCGCCTGCTGACGCGGCGCAGGCGCTGCCCCTCACGTGGGCCCAGGTAGCTCAGTTGGTAGAGCACGTGACTGAAAATCACGGTGTCGGTGGTTCGATTCCGCCCCTGGGCACCATCCTCTTTACAGAGCCTGCTGGCCGCATCAGCAATACGTGCTAATCCGCGCGCATGGTTCCCCACCTCTTCGTGATCGACGATTTCCTGCGCAATGCCGACCGGGTTCGCGAAGAAGCACTGACCCTCAATTATTCGGTCACAGGCCATTTTCCGGGGCTCAATTCTTCCGAAAAGGTGAATATCGAAGGGCTCGACCAGATCGTCTCGATGCTGGTGCGCGAGCCCGTGCAACCGATGTGGGCAAACGACAATTCACACGCTTGCTGCCGACTGTCCCTCGCCAAGGACGATAGGCCCGGCCGCATCCACGTCGACCAAAGCCATTGGTCCGGAATACTCTACCTGACCCGTGACGAGGACTGTCGCGGCGGGACGGAGTTCTTCCGTCATAAGCCGACGGGTACCGACCGCGTCCCGATGGACGCCGAGAGCCTGAAGCGCGCCGGCTATTCGACATATGAGGAGCTTCAGCACGATATTATCGACAAAGACGCGCTCGACCGGTCGAAGTGGGAACATACAATGACCGTGCCGATGCGGTTCAATCGACTGGTGCTGCTGCAGCCTCATTACTGGCACACATCCGGCCCTTCCTTCGGCGACAGCGTGGTGAACGGCCGCCTTGTCTATCTGATGTTCTTCCTGCGCGGCCAACGAAGTTCGGGAGCCGCCGCAGCTGCATCGTAACGCCTATTCGCTCACTGATTTGCCGCCCGCCACAGCATGTCGGGGTGGTCGGATATGTTGTTTCGGCGCTACACCGATTCAAAAAAGCAACTACATTCGTCGACGAATACTTGCTCCCGGCCAGCCGTAGGAGAAGACATACCCCCGTATGCGTGCAGAACGCGCTGCGCGCTTAACAGAGGGGAATGACAGAATGAGGACGACCCTGCGCCAAAGGCTGCTTGCGACCACCCTGCTGGTCGGTGCGGCTTCCGCAAGCCCTGCATTCGCACAGGAAACGCAATCGCCCGATCCGAACGCACAGCCGCCTAGCGGGCCCGTGGAATCGGCGCCTCTTCCGTCGGTTTCCGCTCAGGGCGAGCCAGTCGCCCAGGCCGGTGACATCATCATCACCGGTTCGCGCATTCCGCAGCCAAACCTTGAATCGGCAGCACCGGTCACGGTCGTGTCCAGCCAGGACATCAAGCTGACCGGCACGACCCGCATCGAGGACGCGCTGAACCAGCTGCCGTCCGTCGGCGCATCGCAAGCTTCCGGCGTTTCGAACGGCGCCAGCGGCACCGCCGAAGTCGACCTCCGCTATCTCGGTTCGAAGCGCAGCCTCGCGCTGATCAACGGCCGCCGCATGGTCCCGGGCGACCCGAACAGCACGACGCAGGCCGCCGACCTCAACCTGATCCCGAGTGCGCTGGTCAAGCGCGTGGAAGTCCTCACCGGCGGCGCCTCGTCGGTGTACGGCGCGGATGCCGTCGCCGGTGTCGTCAACTTCATCCTCGACACCAATTTCACCGGCATCCGCTTCGACGGAACGATCAGCGGCTATCAGCACCATCAGGACAATCCGCTCGTCGGCGAATGCTTCAATGCGCAAGGCAGCGCAGGCTGCACCGCCGCAGGCCAGGAAGTTCACATCAATGACCTTCTTGCTGGTCGCGGATTCCCAAGCCCGACGGGAAGCGATTGGGGCGGCAGAACGATTGACGGCACCGTGATGCTCGGCTCGGCCTTCGACGACGGTCGGGGGCATGCGGTCGCCTATTTCGGCTATCGCAACGTCAAGCCAGTCCTGCAGTCCGATCGTGACTTCAGCGCATGTACAATCCAGCGGTCGGTCAACGGACCATTCCCCTTGGGTGAGGACGGACCGAAGTACACGCCCCGCAATCCGCGGTGCGGCGGTTCAGCGACCGCGGCGCCAGGCAACATCCTCGGCTTTCCGTCGTTCGGTCTGACAACCTCGACCACGATCGCGCTCGGGCCGGGCACAGCTGAACTCGGTCAGAACCTCTTCAACTTCGCGCCGTACAACTATTTCCAGCGGCCGGACGAGAGATACATCGCGGGTGCATTCGCGGATTATGAGATCAACGACCAGATCAAGCCGTATCTCGAGTTCATGTTCATGGACGACCGCACGCTGGCGCAGATCGCGCCGGGCGGCGCCTTCCTTGGATCGACGACGTCGATCAACTGCGACAACCCGACGATATCGCCCGACGCGGCCGATCTTCTCTGCGGCGGCGTCGATGCGAACGGAATTCCGCTAGACCTCGGCTATCCGAACCTCGTCGGCGGCTTCATCGGCACGTTCCCGGTCGCGATCGGCGCGCCCTACAACACCACGGACAACGGTGTTGGCGGGACGACCGCGCTTCCATTCATCGACCCCGTCACCGGCCAGCCTTATTACCGCGCGTTCGGCCTGGTTGGCCGGCGCAACGTCGAGGGCGGACCCCGCATTGCCGACCTCAAGCACCAGAACTGGCGCGGAGTGCTCGGCACGCGCGGTGATCTCAGCAACGCGTGGTCCTACGATGCCTACTGGCAATATGGCCGCACCAATTACGAACAGGTCTACAAGAACGAGTTCTCGCTCGCTCGCTTGACCCGCGCGCTCGACGCGGTGAAGGACCCGCGCGCGACCATTGCAGGTCAGCCGAATCCGAATTTCGGCCTCCCGGTCTGCCGCTCGGTTCTGACCGGTCAGGATCCGACTTGCGTGCCTTACGATATCTTCGGCGCTGCGCCCTCGCAGGCGTCGATCAATTACCTGAACGTGTTCGGCGTCATCACCGGTCAGACTTCCGAGCAGATCGCCAACGCGAACTTCACGGGCACGCTGGGCGAATATGGGATCAAGACGCCTTGGGCCGAAGATGGCGTAGGGATCAACGTCGGCGTCGAGTATCGCCGGGAATCGCTTGAAGTGAATCCGGACCAGTCGTTCCAAACGGGCGATCTGACCGGCCAGGGCGCTCCGACGCTTCCAGTTGCCGGCAACTTCCGCGTATGGGAGCTCTTCGGCGAAACCCAGATCCCCATCATCCAGAACTCGTTCATGGAAGAGTGGACGATCTCCGCCGGTTATCGTCATTCATGGTACAAGACCCATAACGACCTGGCGCCCGTGGGAACGGACGACAGCAGCACCTACCAGACGGATACGTACAAGATCTCGACCGAGATCGCCCCGATCCACGACATCCGGCTGCGCGCTTCGTACAACCGTGCCAGCCGCGCGCCGAACATCCAGGAGCTGTTCGCGCCTGTGTTCGTCGGATTGGACGGCACCAAGGATCCGTGCTCGGGGCACCCGATCCAGGCGAACGAGTTCGGCTGCTTGGCAAGCGGAGTCGCGCTCGGCGCTGGTACCCCGGGCAACCCGGCCGGCCAGTATAACGGCCTTCTGGGCGGCAACCCCGACCTGAAGCCGGAGAAGGCAACGACCCGCAGTGCAGGCATCGTACTGCAGCCGCGCTTTATCCCGCGCTTCTCACTCACCCTCGATTACTGGAACATCAAGGTTAAGGATGCGATCCAGGGACTCGGTGCGGACGCCATCCTCACGGCCTGCGTCAATCAGTCGACCAGCGCGACGAACATCTCGCCGGCTTGCGCACTCGTGAACCGTGACCCATCGGGCTCGATCTGGCTGACCCCAGGAGGTTTCGTCAGCGATCTTCCCGGCAACACCAGCACGATCAAGACGGACGGCTGGGACATCGCCAGCTCCTACAGCTATCGCTTCGACAACTTCCTGGGCACGCTGTCGGCAAGCTTCCTCGGTACCTATCTCCACAAGTATAAGGTCAATAACGGCCTGACCGAGGAATATGACTGCGCGGGACTCTATGGCCCGGTGTGCAGCAGCGGCGTGGTCGCAAGCTCGGCGCCAATGCCTAAGTGGCGGCACAAGGCTCGCGTGGGCTTCCAGATGCCGTTCGGCCTCGGCCTGTCGATGCAGTGGCGGTATGTCGGCAAGGTCAAGGCCGAGACTCTCGAGGACAACGAGACGTTGAATGGGCCTTTCAATGTCGACCCGGGCCTGCACATCAAGGCGCAGAACTATTTCGACCTGGCGACGACGTTCACCGTGCTGGATCGGGTCAATCTGCGCGCCGGCGTCAACAACATCTTCGACAACGATCCGCCGCTCGTGACGACGGGCAGCGGCGTGCTCGAAGGGTCGAACCTCTGCCCGACCGGCCCGTGTAACGGCAACACCTATCCGGGTACGTGGGATGCGCTCGGCCGGTACCTGTACCTCGGTGCGACGATCGACTTCGCTCCGCCGAAGCACGTGCCGCCGCCGCCCCCGCCGCCACCGCCACCGCCGCCCCCGCCGCCTGCCACGCAGACCTGCGCGGACGGTTCGGTGATCCTGGCGACGGACACCTGCCCGGCTCCGCCTCCGCCTCCGCCTCCGCCGCCTCCGGCTCCGGAACGCGGCAACTAAGCGGGAGGGAATTGAACTACCGGCGGCGGATCTTCGGATCCGCCGCCTTTTTTTATGCACGTGGCGGCAATTCGGTTAGACACGCCGAATGAGCGCCGTTTCCACACTCGACGATCGAACCGCTTCAGCAATTCGGCAGGCGCTGTCCGCCGCGGCAGCCGGCCGCTTAGCCGACGCCTGCTCGATTGGGGAACAAGCGCTCGAAGCTGGAGGCGAGCCGGCTGCGCTTCACGCCATGCTGGGCGCGCTTCGGACCCGGAGAGGCGATCTCGAAGGCGCGATCCGACATCTGGCAAAAGCTCACGAGCTCCGGCCTCAGGATATTCTCATCGCCAAGAACTTGGCGACGGCACTGGCACAAATCGGGCGTCATCGTGAGGCACTGGACGTCCTTCCTGAGGCATTGGCGAAACAGGATCCCAGCCTGCATTTGCTTCGGCTGCGGGGTTTCCTTGCTCAATCGCTGGCTGATTTCGAAAGCGCCGTGAAAGCGTATGAGCATGTGGTCGGGGCCGCCCCGAATGATTGGGAGAGCTGGAACAACCTCGGCAATGCGCGCCGCGCGCTCGACGATCATCTGGGTTCCCTGGAAGCGAGCACTCGCGCCGTCGAACTCAATGCGAGTTCCGGTCCGGTAAGGCTCAATTACGCGACGTCGCTCGAATATGCCGGCAAGGTCGAGGAAGCGGAGCAGGAATTGCGGCGCATGGCGCTGGAGTTCCCGAACGACGCGAACACAATGCGCGAGCTCTTCCTCCTGCTGAAGAACCAATATCGCGACGAGGACGCAACCGAAGCGATCGAGGAAGCGGTCCGCCGATCACCGCGCGACATCGATCTCGGGCTATCGCTCGCCAGCCATCAATTGGCGCAGCGACATCATGCGGCGTCCGAAGAAGCTTATCGCCGGGTACTGACGATAGATCCGGACAATGCACTCGCCTGGCTCGGCGTCGCGACGGTCATGGATCACCTCAACCGTATCGATGAGCTCGCGGCTTGGGCGAAAGAAGCCGAGGCTAAAAGCATAGCCAAAGAAGGCCTCAGCTTTATCAAGGCATTCGATCATCGCCGAGCCAAGCGATATGCCGAGGGGCTGGCAGAGCTGAGCCATGTCCCGGAAGAACTCGAAACTGCTCGCAGGCAGCAGCTGCTCGGCCAACTGCTCGAAGGCACCGGGCAGTTCGATGACGCTTTCGCCGCCTTCGAGTCCATGAATGCGATCATCCGGGATGACCGTTCCGACCCAGCTGCACGCGCCCGCGCCTACCGCGACCTGATCAGGCAGACCCGTGATACGCTGACTCCGGAATGGGCATCCTCGTGGCGGAAGGCTGAGCTCGAAGAGCGGCCATCGCCCGCTTTCCTGGTGGGCTTTCCACGATCGGGGACAACGCTTCTCGATACGATCCTGATGAGCCACCCATTGACGGAGGTTCTCGAGGAAGAGCCGACCCTCGTGCATGCGACGGAGGCGTTGGGCGGCTTTGATGCTATTCCCGCCGCGTCGGCGGACATGATCGAAAGAGCCCGCGACGCCTATTTCGAAACGGCCCGCAAGCTGACGCCGCTCGATCCGGGCAAGCTGTTGATCGACAAGAATCCGCTCTCGATGAACTATGTCCCTGTTATTCGCCGGCTTTTCCCGGACGCGAAGATCATCCTCGCGCTGCGGCATCCCTGCGACGTCGTCCTATCCTGCTACATCACAAACTTTCAGCCGAATAATGCGATGGCAAACTTCCTGTCGCTCGACACCGCGGCGGAACTCTACGATCTCACCTTCAGCTATTTCGAGAAAGCCCGCGAGCTGTTGCAGCCTGCGGTTCACACCGTCGTCTACGAGAATATCGTTGCCGACCGGGACCGTGAGTTACGGCCATTGCTCGATTTCCTCGGCCTCGAATGGGACGAACGCCTGCTGGACCATCAAACCACGGCAAAGAAGCGCGGGCACATCAAGACCGCGAGCTACGCCCAGGTCGTCGAGCCAATCTACACGAGATCTGCCGGCCGATGGGTGAATTACCGCAAGCACCTGGAGCCGGTCATCCCGACGCTGCTGCCCTGGGTCGAGAAATTCGGCTACGAGGTCTGAGGTGCAGACCGACGCGCTGGTCGAGAGGGCGAATGCCGCGTTTCGCACTGGCAACCTGAAGCATGCCCTCGAGCTCCTGGAAGACGCGGCGCAGCATCGGCCGGACGATCCGACCTTATGGCTGCAGATCGCCGCGATGCACCGCGCGAGCGGGAATCCGTCAGATGCCCTAACGGCTGTGCACAAGGGCCTCGCAGTCGCCCCGCTCGACTTCATGGGACTCTTGATGCGCGCGAGCCTCTTGCAGAGGATGGAGGACCCCCAAGCGGGAGAGGCTTGGGGACACGCGCTTGCCCAGAAGCCCTCGGGCGAACTCCCCCCGCAACTTGCCGCGACGGTCGCCGAGGGGGAACGGCATCATGCGGCGTGGCTGGAAGCCCGGGAAAGCCGTCTCGCCCGCGCCATGGCTGGGCCAGAACAGCGCGGGAATGAGGAGGAGCGCGCGCGCATTGCGCGGTTCCGAAGTAATGCCCTGCGGAAGACACGTCCGTTCCACAGCGAGCCGACCCATTTCCACTTCCCCGGGCTTGTCGAACGCGAATTCCATCCGCGCCATCTGTTCCCCTGGTTGAGCGAGCTTGAAGGCGCCGCGGATATGATCCGGCAAGAGTTCAAAGCCGTCATGGCGGCCGAGCGAGCCGAACTAGTCCCGTACATCCAATATGACGATCATCTCCCGCTCGACCAGTGGCGACAACTCAATCGGAACCCCGACTGGACCGCGATTCACCTGTGGCAAAACGGTGTGAGGATTGAGGCCAACGCAAATCATTGCCGGGAGACGCTAGACCTCCTTCGACGCGTTCCACAGCCGAGCACCAAGGGAAGCGGTCCGAACGCAATGTTCTCATTGCTCGCCCCGCATACGCACATTCCCGCACATGTTGGCGTCACCAACACCCGCCTGGTTTGCCATCTGCCCTTGATCGTGCCCGAAGGGTGCTGGTTCCGGGCGGGTGCCGAGACGCGAGCGTGGCGGCCCGGAGAGGCCTTCGTTTTCGACGACACGATCGAGCATGAAGCAATGAACCCGAGCGACGAACTGCGCGTCGTTTTCATCTTCGATATTTGGCATCCGGATCTCAGCGAAGTTGAGCGCGAAGCTGTTGCCGCGTTGCTGGCGCTCGAGACCGGTGGAGCGGCTTTGTGAGCCTCGCGGAGATTCTGGCCGGCGCCTCGCCGACGGATGATGCCGACACACTTGCGGATATCGCCCAGCAGGCGCTCGAAAACGGCGAAGAGGAACATGCCCTTTCCCTGCTCGAGCAGGCCGTCGAAATCAGGCGGGTCGGACGCCTTTGGCAATGGAAGGGTTTGCTCGAGCGCTCGATGGATCACCACGCCCAGGCGCTCGCCTCCTTTGCCGAAGCGGCTCGCCTGGATCCAACGGATGCCACGATTGCCCACGGCCATGCACGCACGGCCCTTGAAGCCGGCATCGACGCGCGGGGCCTTTACGACCGGGCGCTCGAGCTCGCCCCGAATGATGGGGCAGTCCTGGTCGGCCGCGCCGCAGCTCAAGCCGCGGCGGGCGAAGCAGATCGGGCTATCGACGAACTCGCTCAGGTCGTCGGGCGGGCACCTGCGTGGACCTATGGACATGAACAGCTTGCGCAACTGCTCGCGACGCAGGGGCGAGGCAACGAGGCGACCAGCTCGATAGAACGCGCACTGCTTCTGTTTCCCCAAGCTTCGCCCTTGTGGGAAACTTTGCTGAACCTCGAGGTGCGCCGCCGATCGTTCGAGCAAATTCTGCCAACGATCGAGCGCGCCAAGGCAGCGGGCGCTCAATCTCTCCAATTCGCGATTTACGAAGGCGTGCACGCAGCAGAGCTGAGCGATGAGGCTGGGCCCGCAGCCTTGTACTCGCCGGCAGCAGAGGCGCTGCCGGAGCTGACCGTTTGGAGGATCCGGCATCTCCTGCGGACCGCCAATATGGAGCGATTGATTCCGCTCTTGGACGAAGAACTTGCTCGCAATGCCTCCGGGGATATCTGGCCGTACGCTGCTACCGCCTGGCGTTTGGCCGATGATCCGAGATCCAACTGGCTGGAGCGCGATGGCGAGCTGGTTCGCACGTTCGACCTGGCCGACGCTCTGCCGCCGCTAGGCGAATTGGCGGACGTTTTGCGCGCGCTCCACGTCGCAAAAGGAGAATATCTGGACCAGTCGGTGCTCGGCGGGACGCAGACTGACGGGCCTTTGCTCAGCCGCATAGATCCTACCATCCAGGCGCTCCGAAAAGTGATCGTCGGCGCGGTCGAGGAATATGTCGCGCAACTACCGCCAATCGAAGCGAGTCATCCGCTTCTCGGCCATCGACGCGATAGAAGAGTAAGGTTCGCGGGCAGCTGGTCGGTACGTCTCCGCGAAGGTGGCCGCCATGCGAACCACACTCACCCTCAGGGTTGGATCAGCTCCGCGCTCTACATTTCCGTTCCGCCCGAAGGTACGGGAGACGCTGGCTGGCTGACCGTCGGAGAGCCCGACGATCGTCTCGGCAGCTCTCTGCCGCCCTGGAAGAAGATCGAGCCGAAGCCAGGCAAGCTCGTGCTGTTCCCGTCCTGGATGTGGCACGGCACGGTTCCGTTTCAGGCCGGTGAAAGGCTCTCCGTCGCGTTCGACGTAGCGGTGCCTCGCTAGCGCGCGTTCGTCGAATCTGCGTGGAATCGTTCGCCCGCACGTGCCATCAGTCGAACGAAGGGATTGATGCGATGACACGAAAGCATCTGTGTGCTCTGCCGCTAGCCGCGCTTCTTGGTGCCGCGGCGTCGCCCCCATCCGTCGCACCCCAGCAAGCGAAGGACGCGCAAGCCCTGAATCCAAATGAAGTGATTTGCGAAAAGCAGCCTGTGACTGGAAGCCGGCTCGGCACCAAGCGGGTCTGCAAGACGCGAGCGCAGTGGGCCGACGAACGCCTCCAGGACCGCCAAGGCATTGAAAAAGTCCAGGTCGAACGAGGCATGACGCAATAGTTCGACAGCTGAAAACGTTGCATGAGCTCATTTCGTCGCGGATACGTAACGTCCTGCCGTTGACCGTTTAACCAGCGTTCACGGTCAGCTTCCGCCGACGGTACATACGTGTTCCCCTCCTCATGCTTAGGGGAGGAGACGGATGCGCATGCCGTATCGTTGCGCGCGGATGGCGGGGACTGCGGCCCTGGCCTTGATGGTCGCGACTGCCGCGGAAAGCCGTCCAACCACAGACAAGCCTATTTATGCGGGCCCGGCGGCCGCCCCAAGCTGGGGTCCTTCCATGCTCGGAACTGTTGCGGTCCGCGTTCGCGCAGACCGTTTTGCGGCAAGCTGGGGTCGCGCGCTGGAAGATGCGTCGCGTCTGCCCGCTATGCAGCGTCTCATTGCGCCGGCTCGCAGCCTGACGCGCCCGCAACAGATCGCTTTCGTTCAGCGCGCCGTTCACGCGAACATCCACTGGATATCCGACGCGACCGAATGGGGGCAGCACGATTATTGGGCGAGCGCCGAACAGACCTTGTCGCATGGCGCTGGTGACATGGAAGATCGCGCGATCGTGAAGATGCAGGCCCTCCGTGCTCTCGGGTTCGACCAGCGCGACCTTTACATCACCTTGGCGCGAGATCGCGTTGGCGGTCCGCTCACAGTGCTCGTGGTGCGTTACGGCGGCCGGTATTACGTCCTGGATGATACTGGCGGCGCGCCGTTCCTCGCCGATACAAGGCGGTTTGAGTTCCAGCCGATCCTCAGCTTCGGATGGACAGGCGCATGGGTACACCAGAAGATTGGATCGCCTGTAGCAGTCGTCGCAGCCAGCGCAGCAGGCGCAGCGACCAGCAAGTAATTGGCCGCGCATGTGGTAACGCACGCTTCTCAAGAGGGCGTCGATGCACATGGTCAGCAAAACCGGCTTTATCCTATCCGGCGCGCTACTCGGATTAGCCGCATGCGATCGGGCGGAGAACCCCGCCACAACCATTTCCAAACCTGTCGCGGAGCGTGCGAGCCGGGCAACACCGAAGCCGATCCGGCCAGCGCCTTCGTCGACCGACTTTGTTGCGCGCGCGGCGGCAATCGACCTGTTCGAGATTCAGTCGGCGAAGCTTGCGCTGGAAAGATCCGGCAGAGGAAGTGTTCGCGATTTCGCGACGATGGAAATACAGGCGCACCAAGGTACGAGCGCGCAGCTTGCACTCGCCGGGAGGCGGCTGAACTTGTTGCCTGCACGCGCCCTCACCCCGGAATATTCGGCAAGGCTTGAAGAGCTGAGCGCGTCCTCGAGCTTTGATCTTACGTACAAGAATCAGCAGTTGGCGGTTCATCAACAGGCGCTAGCTTTGCACCAGGCCTATGCGGTTCGAGGCGCAAGCCCGACGCTAAGACCGGTTGCTTCCGCGGCGGTTCCCCTCATTCAGCGGCACCTGCGACTGCTGCGCTACCTTTAAGGAACGCCAAGAAGGGTTAAGCGCACGGTAACCATGCTCGCTAGGCCGAAATTTGCCTTGGCCTGTCACACGCAGGTCGATGGCAAACCGATTCAAATGTCTTGCGTGGCTCGCCGGTGCGGCGGCGTTTGCGTCGGTCTCTTCGCCGGCGACGGCTGAACAATTGTCCCCGTCGGCTTTTCGTCCTGTGAGCTGGGCAAAGAACGAGGCGATCCTCGGTGGCGCCCCCAGCGCACTTCAAGCCATTCTCTCGCAGCAGCAAGGCTTCCCTGCCGAACCCCAGGCGACTCTTCATCCTGCCGGCTATTCGCTGCCGGCCGTCCTGCGGTCGCCGCCAGTCAGCGAAGGCGTTTCGAGCGGCAAACCCGACGTCTTCGGATCTGTCGCCCTGCGCGTGGGCAGGACGCCGTTAAACGCACGCTGGCTAAAAGTCGAAAACTCCAGGGTGCATGGTGCTGGCGCAGCCTTTGCGAACTCGCTCGGTGCGCGCGACGACGTAGCCAAGCTCGAAGCGGTAAACCGTTACGTCAACCGTCGCGTGCAATTCGTCGACGATGAGCGCCGCTTTGGGCGCGCGGACGTTTGGGCCTCAGCCGATCAGACGTTGAGCGCGGGCAAAGGCGATTGCGAGGACTATGCGATTGCTAAGCTGCAGCTGCTCCGGCGCGCGGGCTTTTCGGACAAGGATCTATACCTTGTGATAGTCAAGGATCTCGTTAGCCGTGCCGATCACGCAGTCCTGGTCGTGCGCGCGGCCGGGCGGATGTACGTCCTGGATAACGGTACGGAAGCACTTCTCGATAGTGAGGCCATTCGTGATTATCGGCCGATCCTGACTTTTGCAGCAAATGGCACCTGGACCCACGGCTATCGGATCCGTTCCGCGCCGGTCCAAATCGCTTCAGCTGAAAAGGTCCTTGGCGGAACACCCGACGCCAGCGAACCTCAACGTTCGTGGAGCGCCTCGCTCCTCGCCTTCAACACCGGCTTGAGCAAATAAGTCAGAACGCTCTTACGCCCGGTGATGATCTGGGTGTCGGTCATCATGCCGGGAGTGATCGGAAGCGCGTGGCCTGACGCAGTAAGATAACTCTTCTGCGTTTCGACAATGACCGTGAAGTAGGCTTCCTTCTGTTGCTCATCGTAAATTGAGTCCGCTGAGACCTGCACGACTTTGCCATCCAGACCTCCGTAAATCGAGAAATCATAGGCAGTGACCTTCACGAGCGCACGGTCGCCAACCTTGATGAAGGCGATATCACTCGGCCGCACCCGGCTTTCGACGAACAGTTTGTCGCCAGCGGGCACGACTTCCATGATTTTTTGGCCGGGCTGCACGAAGGACCCGATGGTCGTGACCTGCACGTCATTGACGATGCCATCCACCGGCGAGCGGATTTCCGTACGGTCCTGCTTTCCGCGGGCGCCGCGCAACGACTGCTCATTCACTGCGATCTTCGCGTTGACCTGGCTGCGCTCGTCAAGCGCCTGTTGGCGGAATTCGAAGTTCGCCTGGCTCGCCTGCGAAAGGGCCTCGCGAACCGCCGCGCCGGCGCGGCCTTGCTGCTCACGTGCGGCGGCGATCCGGCCCTGCAGGTCGACCACTTCGCGCCGCTTGTCCATGAGGTCCGTCTGCGGGACGATGTTCTTGGCCGCGAGCGGCTCGAGCATCTCGACCTGGCGCTGCGCTAGTGCGAGACTGCCTTGAAGGCTATTGATCGTCGCCGCTGCTTCCGCGGCCTCGCGACGGCGCTGGTCGGCACTGGCCTGCAGGGCTCCGATCTTGCTCCGAAGAGCAGACTCGCGCGCCGCCTTGAGTGCCTGCTCGCCGGCGCAGTCTGCGCCCTGGCAGGCAACCGAACCGCCCATCCCTTCCTGCGTCAGGCGCGCGGAACGGGCCTGCAGGGACTCGGTCTCGGCTTCTATCTGGCCGAGCTGGGACTGGTTTTCAGGGCTGTCGAGGCGGGCCAGCAACTGACCTTTGCGGACCCGCTGGCCCGAGCGCACATAAATCTCCGAGACGGTAGCGGGATCGGCAGCGGTAATGATCTGCAGCTTGCTGGAAGGTATGACCTTCCCCTGGCCGCGCGTCACTTCGTCGACATGTGCGAGGCTCGCCCAGATCAGGAACAACACGAAGCCAATCGCCGATGCGACGATGATCAAACGGGCGCCGGTAAGCGGTTCGCGATGCTTCGCGATGGGTCCGAGGAAAGGCAGGGTAGCCATGTAACTTGCGCTCCCGAGATTAGCGGCTGGCGACCGCAGGTCCAGCACTGGCAGCGACGGACGCCACTTCGGCCTCCTTTGGAGCGCTTCCCTGCTGCGTCGCGATCATCTTCGATGCCGAGCTGTCGCTTTCGTCCGGACCCGGAATGTGCAGCGTCCAGCCCTTTGACGTGTCGAGCAGCCCGCCAACGTCGTTGGGCGCCCGCTTCAGTAGGGTGCCGTCCGTGACCGGCCCGCTCGCGATGACTTGGCCTCCAACCATTGTCTGAATCGGCATCGGAGGCCGCATCGACATTGGATCGCGCGGCTCGCCGATATAGCGGCCGGTGAAGGCCGCAGGCTGACCCCAGGCCCCAGGCCAGCGATAGAAGATGTGCTGTCCGACCTGCGCGACCTTGGCGAGCAACGGCGCCCAACGCGGCGCAACATAGTCCGCATGATAGTGCGTAGCCGCGCCGACTTCTGTTTCGACATAACCGGCTAAGGCTGCGCGCGCGACCGCCTCGGCCTGCAGCCAGGCCGCACGGGCTGGCGCCCGGTAAAGCGCCCCGTCACAAACGAAGGTGAATTGGCAGACTCGCCCGTTGCTCTGATAGACGACGCCGCAGATGGACTTCGGGAAAGCCGGGTGACGCAGGCGGTTCAGGACCACTTGCGCAACGGCGCGACGCCCTTCGAGTGGCTCGAAGCCCGCCTCATAATAAACGGCCTGCGTGAGGCACAGAAGCGCGCGGCGATGATCGATATCGCTGCCGCTCGCGGCAAAAGGCCGCGCCGCCTGAACCGGGCCTCCGGCGAAAGGCAACGCCGCATTGATGACCTTTGCCTGCTCGCCCACGGCCCGCATTTCGGTAGACGCTTCGCCGCTGGTTGCCTGGATCAGCGCCGCGGCCTTCGCCGGCGGAACGATGACAGTCGCCGCGTTGGCAGGTTCACGCGCAGGCAGGAGTGCAATGGCCAGCGCGGCCGCAGCGGCGAGCACTAGCGCGATGAGTGCCAGGATCTCGGCACGGAAACCGCTCAGGTTCAGGTGGGGGCGAAGCGAGATCACGGCGTCGCGCCCTGCCTGGTCGACGCTGCGGTGAGGTGCTTCAAGACCTCGTCGCGTGGACCGTCTGCGATGATCTTTCCGCCGTCGATGACGATCAGGCGCGTCAGGATCGAAAGCATGTTGTGGCGATGGGTTGCCACCACGAGGCTTTGATCCGCGCCGAGCGCTGTCTTCAGATGCTCGATGAAATAATTCTCGGTCTGCGTGTCCATCGAACCGGTGGGCTCATCAAGGAACAGCAGTTTCGACGGACTGACTAGAGCGCGTGCGAGCACCAGCAGAGAGCGCTGCCCGCCGGACAGGCGCGACCCGCGCTCTCCCACCGGAAGATCGAAGCCGGCCGCGTCACGCGACAGGAAGATGTCGGCACCCGAGCGAACGACCGCGTCGATCAGCTGCCGGTCATCGGCCTGAGCCGCGCCGAGCATGAGATTGTCGCGAACCGTGCCGCTGAACACTTCGGCGTCCTGGCTGACGAAGCGGAACGAGTCGCGCAGCTGATGCGGGTGGTATTGGCGACTGTCGAGGCCGTCGACCGTCATTACGCCCTGCGTCGGCGCATACAGTCCGCAGAGCACGCGGCCGAGCGTCGATTTACCTGACGCAACGCGCCCGATGACACCGATCCGCTCACCCGGATCGATTTTCAGGTTCAACCCCGACAGCGCGTCACGCGACGCGTTGGGATACCTGAAAGAAACATCCGCGAGCTGGATATGCCCCGCACGGATCTCGGGCACGATGCTGCGCATCGCGACCTGCCGCTCATCGTCGGCTTCCATCATGCGCTGGAGGGAATCGAGCGTCGCCATCGCCTGGCGACCGCGGGTGATGAGGAATGCGAGCTGGCCGACCGGCTGCAGCGAGCGGCCCGAGAGCATGATGATCGCGATGATCGCGCCCATCGTCATTTCGCCCTGCTGGAAACGATAAAATCCACCGATCAGCAGGCCGATGCTGATGAGCTGCTGGGAAACGCTCGCAAGGTTCACCGCAATCGCCGTCAGCTTGCGCATCCGCTCCTGCGTGGCGGCGGACATTGCCGAATAGCGGCGCCAGCGGCCCAGCATCTGGCCCTCTGCGCGCGACGCCTTGAGCGTCTCGGCGCCAGCGATCGATTCGACCAAGACGCTGTGTTGAAGGCTCGAATCCGCCTGTGCATCGAGCGCTGCGCGACCCATCGATTTCTGCAGGCTGAAGCCTGCGAAGAGCATCAGGGCGATGCCGACGATCGGTACGATGACCAGCCATCCGGCAAGGGCCGTGATCAGCGCGAGGAAAAGGACGAGGAACACGACGTCGACCGCAAGCACGACCGTCGTGGACGCGAAGAAGTCGCGCACCATTTCATATTCGGAAACGCGGCGCGCGAATGCGCCCGTGCTGCCTTCGCGCTGCGCCATCGGAAGGTTCATCACCTTCTCGAACAGCTTCTGGGAAAGCTTGGCGTCCAGCTTCCTTCCGACTTCATCGATGAGCCGCGCTCGCGCGACCCGAAGGATGAAATCGAAGGTAAGTGCGAGAACTACTCCGAGCGCCAGGACCCACAATGTGGATACTGCCTTGTTCGGGATGACTCGGTCATAGACGTTCATCGTGAACAACGGCATCGCGAATGCGAGCATATTGACGATCAGCGCGGCGAGCAGGACCGGCCAGAACTCGCGCCGAACCTTCCACACTTCCGACCAGAACCAGTGGCGGCGCTTGGCCTCGTCCCATGGCCGCTCGTTCAGCCGCTCCTGCGTCGGATCGGTTTCGACGACCACGGCGCGGCCCGTGTAAGCTGGCTCGATCTCTTCGAGCTTGACCCACATCGCCTCAGCCACACCGGGCGCATAGATCAGGCCGTCGCGGTCACGCGTTTCAAGAAGAACGAGCGCGCGATCGTCCTCGAGCTCGAGGATCGCCGGACATTTGGCTGTCGGCCAACCTTTCAGGCGCCGGACGATCGAATCCGACCGCATGCCAACCTGCTCGAGCGCGGGCTCGATCTGGTGGAATGGCAGCCGGCCATCGGCCGAGACCGCAAGACCTGCGCGCAGGAGAACCGGCGACGATGGCCGATCCGCCTGGCGCGCGATGTAGGCGAGGCATTCGAGGACGGGGTCGATCTCCAGCGACCGCTCCGCGTCAAGCCAGTGCATGAAACTCACTACACCCGTCCTCGATTTCTCAGCGGCCTTCCGGCGCGCCCGTGCCGTCAGCAGCGGCGCCTCTCTCGGCACCGCTCGGCGGGGGTGGCGGCGGAGGCGGCGGTGCCGGTGGCATCGCAGCGGGCTCCCCTGCCGGTGCCATGGCCGGAGTGGCCATCGCAGGCGCAGGCGGCCCCATCAAAGGCAGCGGCATGCTGTTTTCGTCGCGATCCGCCGGCGGGATCGGGTTCACGTGGAACTTCTCCCGCTGATCTGCGGTCGAGGCGACCGCGATCGGAACGTTGAGGCACTCGATCAGGCGGTTCTCGGCCGCGAGCACGCGATATTGCGCGTAGAGCTTCGAGAGACGCGCGGTCTCCGTCTGCGCCTGCACGTTGTAACGCGTGTTCTGGGCGTCGAGCACGTCGAGAAGCGACCGGCGACCGATGTTGAACTGCTCGCGGTAGGACAGGAGCAGGTCATCGGAAATGCGGCTCTGCTGTTCGAGCTCGCCGATCAAAGCGGACTGGTTGGTCAGGCGGCTCCAGGCCGTGCGAACGTCTTCCTCGGCAGCGCGGGTGCGCTCGAACAGGCGACCGTGCACTTCATCCGCACGATGGTACTGCTCCCGAACGTTCGCTTCCTTTTCGCCGCCATTGTAGAGGTTCCAGCGAAGGACCGCGAGTGCCTGCAGGTCCGTAGTCTTGCCTTCGAACCCGTCGATGTCGTGACCGGCACGAGCGCGACCTTCAAGATTGAAACGCGGACCAAGCTCGGCCTTCGCTGCGCGAATGTCTTCGCGAGCTGCAGCGAGATCGGCGAGCGTTTCCTGGACCCGCGGGTTGTTCTCACGCGCAGAAGCTTCCGCATCGGCCAACGATGCCGGCATGCACTGCGACAGATCCGGCGGCATGTTCACCGAATCGACGGGAATGCCCGTCAGCGTGCGGAAGGTGATCGCGGCGGTATCAAGGTCCTCGCGGGCCTCGGTGACGCGAGCACGCGCGGACTGAAGCCGCTCTTCTGCCTGCTGCTGGTCAGCGATACTGATCGACCCCTTCGAGACACCTTCGCGAAGGTCCCCGGCGAGACGCTCATGGAACGTCACATTGTCCTGGGCGATCGCAACCAGGCGCTGCTGGAGAAGATAGTCGATGTATGTCCGCGCGACGTTGAGCGCGACATATTCCGAACGCTCTTCGACACGCGCAGCAGCCGCGTCGGTGCGGGCCGCCTGGCGACGGATTTCCGCTTCGCGACCGCCGCTGTCATAGACGAGCTGGTCGACGATGAGGTCGCCCTCGATCGGCCACAGCGTTTCGTCGGCGATGCCAAGATTACGACGCGACGGGTTTTTCAGGCTGCGAACGCCAGCCGATCCTTCGACGTCGACGCGCGGGTAATAGCGGCCCTGTGCCTGCACCCGCTCTTCCTGCGTCGCGAGGCGGTTCGCGACCGCCTGCCGGATTTCAGGATTGGTGCTCAGTGCCGATTGGATCGCATCGCGCAGTTCCACCCCGTAAGCTGGTGACGCGCAGATCAGCACCGCCCCGGGAACGATGATCGTCCAGTGCTTCTTATTCATGTTACCCCCTTCTGGTCATTGCGGGGCCCCCACCGTCCACGAGTGGGGAACCCCGCCGTTCATTGCCCCGGAGCCGCTCAGCCGTTTGACGGAGCTGCGTCCTGATGCATCGTCATGGGATCCATGGCGTGCATTCCGTGGCCGGTGAACCCGGCGAAAATGGCCATGTCCCCGATTGGAACGCTACCCGCGCCATGGCTTGCAAGTGCCTCCAGGCCCTTGCCGGCATGGTGCCCGCCATGTTCCGACACCGCGTTGACGAGCGCGTCGATGTCCGGGCCGTGATGCCCGCCACCGCTGAGCGCATCGGCCAGAACCTTGCCGACGACCTCATTGTGCTGGGCATTGCCGTCGACGCTGACAGCGTTGCCATCGACGCCCTTGCCATGGCCTTCGCCCTTGCCGCCCGCGGCAAGCAGCTCGGCACCCGGCATGACGATCGCCTGCGTGGTGAAGACCGACTGACTGCCGGCATCATTCGCCGCCGGCGCGTCCTCGCCCTGCGCAAGAGCACTGACCGCAGCAGGACCCGCGCCATGAGCGTCGCTTACCGAATGATCGCTCTGCTGATCGGCGGAGTGCGAACCGCGGTTGTCGCCGCTGCTCTTGGGATCGTCGCTTTGCTGCTGCGGACCGAGCAGACCCAGGCTTTCACGGGTCGAGCTGTTCTGCTCGACGTGCAAGTCATGCACTGCGCCGCCCTTGGCTTCGAAGTGGCTGACGTTGTCGTGACCCGACACCTTGCCACCGTCATCGCTTGGTGAAGCCGCGGCGGCGGACTCCATGCCGGCAGCGGCGAGAGCAGCGGACATGATCATCGTGTTCGTGCCCGCCGTCCGCAGATTGTCGTTCGCGGACAAAGTGGAGAGCGAGGAGAACGAACTCGATCCGTCCGGCACCAGCGTGAGGTCGATCGTTCCGGTCGACTTGTCGCCATCGGCGTCTGTCGCAGTCACGCCCAGCGCCAGGTCGATGTTGTTGCCGGCCAGCTCGGTGAAATAACCGAAATTGCCGATCGCGAACGGAGCGCCCGAGAAGGTGTCCGATGGGCTCGGCGTAGCCGGATTGAGAACACCATCCGCGCTGGTGATCGCAATTGCGTCATAGTCGGCACCGCCAACCGTATCGAACGAGACGTTGGCGCCGGCATTGAGACCAGTGATCACGAAGGTGCCGTCGCCCATCGCCACGATCGTGTAGGTCGTGTCGCCGGTTACCACGATCGAGCTCTGATCGATGGCGACGATCGAACCTGTAAGGTCCGTCAGCGTGCCGGTGTCAGGGTCATTATACGCTGCGATGCGGATAGCGGCGTTACCACCACCCTGCGTCTGCATGACGGAGAAGGACGTTCCGTGGACCGCATAGTGGCCATCGAAAGTGTAGCCCGCCACGTCCTTTTCGTCGCCGGACCCATAACGGACGTCCTGCACGAAATCGATGCGGATCCCTTCACCATTGTCGATCCACTGGTTGGAGTTACCGATATCCGTTGCCGAGGTGTTGACGGAACCGCCGGCATTCGTCGGCGTCAGCAACAAGTCCGGACTGTCGTTGTTATCGTCGTTGATATCGTTGCCGTCGGAGTCGAGGCCGATCCAGTCGTTCTGTCCCGCCGGAGCCGTCGAGAAGTCCGAGATCGTGATGCCCGATCCGTCGTCGATCGTGTCGTTGAAGTGGATCGTGTACGTGCTGGTCGAACCGAACCCGGTTCCTGCATTGAGGGACGCGGTGAATACGACCGAGTCCTCCAGTAGCTGGAAGCCCGGTGTAGTACCGCTTTCTACATAAGCGGTCAGCGTGTTGGTCCCGAAGCCGGTAACCAGGATCGCGTCGCCATGCGACGTCAATGCGACACCGTTGGCATCCTTGAGCGCTTCGCCGTTGGTGTGACCGGTCGCGGTGAACAGCAGGCTGCCGAAACCGTCCGCCCCGATGAAGTTCTCGCCCGTCCCGTCGTTGTTCGCGTCGTTGATGAGACGCGTGACGTTAGCGGTGCCGTCGTTCACGAGCGCGTTGTCTTGCGTCGTGACCGTGGAATCATCGGTATCGATCAGATCTACCGGGGAGAAATTCACCGGTGCATCATTCTCGATGTTGATCGCGACGCCGCCGGAGATGATGACGCTGTCGCCGTCGGTGTCCGTCGCCTTGAACACATTGTCGAGGCTGAGCGTCTCGACGAACGATTCACCCTCACCCGTCGCGAGGTTCGCATCGTTGTCATGGTCGATGTTGTCGAGCAGCGTGAAATCATACTCGCTGTTCGGACCATCGAACGTGACGGTGAAGGCCACCTTGCTCGGGTCGTTGCCGACGAGGCCGCGTGCATGCGTCGCATCGACATAATCCCACACGATGTTGACCCCGTTCTGGGTCAACCCCGTGTTCACGCCGTCGATCGCGCTATTGAGGCTGATCGTAACCGGCGAGTCCGCGCCCGGGGTCACCAGGCTCTGGAGTTGCGCGACCGTGATCGACGCGTTCACCGTCTTGCCGGCCTCATTGTTGCCGATCGCATTGGCGTTGTTGAGCGCGTCTTCGTGCACCGTCGGTGTCGTCAATGACGTCGTGTTGTTCAC
>NZ_JAMGBE010000003.1 GCF_023516575.1 Sphingomonas hankyongi
TATCGTGTCGTCGAGCGAGAAGCGCGGAACCCTCCTCGCCGGCCTGAGCGTCGGCGGAAAGGTCGGACCGGTCGATCTGCGGCTTGGTTACGAGGGCGAATTCGCCAGCGATGTCCACAGCCATGCGGGCAACTTCCGCATCGTGGTGCCGCTGGGTGGCCACGCGGCTCCGCCGCCGCCGCCGCCTCCTCCGCCGCCACCGCCGCCGCCGGCTACGCAGACCTGCGCTGACGGCTCGGTGATCCTGGCGACGGACACCTGCCCGGCACCGCCGCCTCCGCCTCCGCCGCCGCCACCGGCGCCAGAGCGCGGCAAGTAAGCCACGATGGAATGGTGGGCGCCGCAAGGTGCCCACCAAATCCTCCTAACAGAACAAGGTTTTCGACCGACTTGCACCCCTGTGAGGCGGTCGAAGCGGGAGATCCCTTTCTCCCACATTAGAAGGCTCGTCCTCGGCCGGGGGCGGGCCTTCACTCCACCAGATACAAGCTCGTGAAACGTCGTTGGGGATGACGATGATTGCGGCCAACAGGCATTCGTGACGTCCGTTTTCGACCCATTGCAGACGTTCGGCAGTCTCCAGGTTTGTTCAGTGCCTTATCCGCTGATCGAGCCACGCGGCAGCGATCAGCCGCAGCTCCTCGCGGGCATGGGACGCACGAGCCGGGTCACACAGGGAGGCCGCACATTCGAGATGATGCAACTGGAGGGAGATACATTCGGCGTGCGCGATCATATGACCCGGCGCGGAGGCCGCACGAAGATCGTCGATGATCGAGTGAATGGTCGCCTTGGCCCCCGGGGGCGCGACCTTCGCGCTAATCACCGCGTCGAGCACCTGATAGACTGCAACGTGAATGTCTGGTGCGTAAGCCACTGAGCACCTCCGATCTCACGTAGAATTGAACGAAAGTGGTTAACAACTCTCTTCGACTATCCGCTCAAAAAAAGGCGGCCCGTCCAGTAGGAAAACCGGGGCCGCCAGTACGCAACTAAGCTTATGATTATCCGAGCATTGTCCCGCCTTGGCGTGAACAAAACATAAAACTTGGAGCGGACCTCGTTCGTTGTAAGGCGGTGAATATGCGCGAACACGCTGCCGCGATCCGCACCAGAGCGGAACTGGCCCGTCGCCTTGCCGGCGAAATCAAGGAGCCTCGTGCGTCAGCAGCGCTACGCGAAATCGCGGATGGGCTGGATGCCGATGCTGACATGCTGGAGCGTAACGTCATTCAAATAAAGGACGCGGCCCGTCGCAACGAGGAGTGAGAGACGCCAGCGCTGTAGGAACCCTGTTAGCCAGCCCTCGTTTGATTGGCATCGCGTGTTGCCTTCTGCCTCGACCTGGGCAGCTAACACGCACGAAGCGGTCCGGCTAAGGTCTCCGGGCCGCTTCGTTTATGTCTGCTTTCCATTCGCTGCGGAAATTCGTGCCCGGATTAGACCGCGGCGTCGAGTTCGGTGCAGAGCGGGAGTTCATCGTAGGGCGGCTTGTAGCCGTGGCGATCGATAAGTGGCATTCCGTCAGGCATAGACCGAAGAAGTTCGGCGGATAGGCGTCCGATCGCAAACCAATCGGCGTCGTAGCCGCGCTCCTCGCGATAGCTGAAGCTGTAGCCAAGAAGGCGGTCCAGGACGGAAGGGCGACCCGCGTTGAAATCAGGACCCAGACCGGCGAGCTAGTCTTTCATCGCCCGGCCTAGAGTACGCGCTCCCACATTGAACGAAGCGGCCCAGCCCTCGGTAAGCTGGACCGCTTCTATGGACTAGCCTGGAGCGCTTCAAGATGGCCGGGGGGCCGGAATACGCCACAGGTGAGACCCGCCAGTACTTGAGACTAGGCTGAGCGCCTGGAAATCTGGCGAGTCTCGGGCGCACCTTATCTAAAGTTAGTATGCAGAAGCAATCCTAAAGATTTGCGCTAGTGTCGCCAAAAGAGACGCATAGTATCTGGAAAGTGTCGGGTAGTCGACATAACCAGTGATCGTCCGTGTTAGCGCTTATCAAGGTCTAAAAAATAGCAGGAATATTACAGCAGCGCCGAGCAATCCCACGAACGCAGCGGCGAAGCTCCACTTACGGAGTAAGTGCCGAAGTCGGCGGTTCACCCGCTCTGTTTCGCCTAAACGGGGCCAAAAAAGAAGGCTCGGCTGCTTACGGGAGACAAAGGATGTGACCTACCGTCAGCTTTCCACCCAAATCGGACATTGGCTCAGCCAACTTTGATTGCGAGGCGCTCGCCGGTACGCACCAACGGCGCTAGCCCCATATCGGGACAAGCGCCAAATGCCTCGCTTCCCTGCACCCTATAGTAGCTAAGGTGACGCGGGGTCCGCTCGCGGCACGACGGACCCCGAGTAGGGCGGCTCGGTCTGCGTATCCCCTAGCCGAGCCGCTTTTACGCGCGGCCCAGTATGCGGGCATAGTTACCTTAGGATAACGCCGTCCGTTCATGTCTTGGAAAAGCTTAGCCAAGCATCCCTGCCGGACGCCCAATCGACCAGGGCCTCGACCGACTCTCGACCCGGAAGGGTAAGCCGAGGACGGCTGCCCACACGCAAGGACATCCGACCAGACTTGGCAGCCGTCTGAACCCACGGCTTTCACCAGAACGATTCGCTCACCGAACTCAGCGCATCGGATCAAAGCGGTCCAGTGTACGCGTCGGCGTGAGTGATGAGGCGGCCCGTGAATCGTCACGTTCGGCTCAAATTGTGGGATTATAAGTCACGTTAGAAATTGGGCGACTAAGCGAGTGCTTGAGCGAGTCTCCGCCGCTTGCGGCGCATCGCAAATCCGATCGCCCCGAAACCAACCAGCATCATCGCCCACGTCGAAGGTTCCGGCACCGACCCGATAAGTAGATTGTCGATTCCGGTACCGTTCGCGTTCGGCGATATCGTCACAGACAGCGCGTTCGCAAATGACATCGAGTAGCTAATAGGTGCGCAAAGCGGCGTGCAGTTTTGGCCAAACGTTTGGGTCGCAAGCAGCGTCCCGGTGCCATTCGCACCCGACCAGACATTTATGACGTTGCCGGTACCAAAGAAGAATGCATCGAACGCAATGCTTGTGAACGCGGTGTCCGCCGTGAACACCAGTGGCGAGTTGAGCATATAGGCGATCGAAGAAGTGATGCCGTACTGCGGCTGCGTGAATTGCGACGTGCTGTCGAAATTTGCGTTCGTGAAACTGATACCGAAGTCCGTACCCGACGTGCCGCCGGAGTCAGTTCCACCGTTATAGAATTCGTTGATTGCAACGGCCGTGCTGCCTGGGGGAGCGCTGTCGCTGCTGCCCTCAAAATCCAGAACGATAGCGGCGTTAGCAGCGCCAGAAATGGAGGCAGCGCAAACTGCCGCCAGCAACTTCGAACACCTTACCATAAACGCACCCCTGACTCGCTCGAACCCGTTTCACACAGCTCGAATCGGGCTCAAACGTACGGTAAACAATAGGTAAATCAAGTGCCTGTCCCGAACGAGCGTCAGACTCTTTGGATCACGGTCCGCTGGTGACCGCAGATTGCGCATTTGCCTCTACTTCGAACGAAATCACCGGTTGTTCCCAACGCGGTTGTAATTGGCGTGGCTCGGGCCTGACGGGAGAGGAAAAGTGCTTGTGCGATGCAAGGATCGCAAACCTGGTCGGGGCGCTTCTCACTTATGAATTTGTGGACGCGCTCAGCCACTAACATGTGAAGCCCTCCTCCGGCGTGTCGAGAAATATTCCGCCCGCCTCATCAGTCGTAATCCAGCGGATCTGAGCTCGAGTTCGAGTTCCCCGGTGCGAAACGAGCGTCACCACCTCCCAGGGATCAAGGTATTCGCCACGATGCTGGATACGGAAACCGTCAAGAGAAATGTCTTTGAGCACCACGGCGAACGAATGGCCATCGGACGTTAGAAGCGTAACCGGCTGTTCCAAATCGATCCTTTTGGACCGCTCATCTCGCCGTTCTCCTTGCACTTCCGATCATTCCTCACAAAGCTCGGAAGAGCGGCCCAGCGCTCGGGGTGCTGGGCCGCTCGATTACACCTGCGGCGGACCAGCTGAGGGTCGGATCACGCAACAGGTGAAGTTCGCCTCAATGGCTCGGGGGAGCCCGCAAACTTAGCGATGACGTAAAGCAAAAATAAAAAGTCACCGAGTCCGCCAGCCGACACTTCGATTTTTTTTCTGGGACAGGGCCGTCGGATCCATAAAGTACGCTCGGGCCGTGGTATAGTTGGTCCAGGGGATTGATTGGACGAGATTTTTACTCGAATATAATGCGTTGTGTTCGCGGAACGTATCGCCGCGGCGTTGTCGGGGGCAGTACATGAGTCGTGTTGAGTCGGGCTTCACCTCAGCCTGGCGTTTTGGGATCGGTAGTCGCGGCCTGTTGCCGCTGATCACCTTCATTTTGACCTTTGGTTTGTCGCCTGCAGCTTTTGCTCAGGCGCAACCACAGCAGGCTCGCGCCGAATATCGGTTGAACGCCGGTGACACGCTTGACGTCTTCGTCTGGGGCGAGGAGCGGATGCAGCGCGAGGTCCGCGTGCTTCCGGACGGTACGTTCGCATTCCCGTTGGCTGGTACCATCCAGGCCGAAGGCCGCACGGCGCGCGAAGTTGGAACGGAGATCCAGAGCCGCATCCAGAGTTACTTTCGGGCGGGCACACCCGAGGTGACAGTGTCGGTCAAGGACACGTCGGGCCTTCGTTTCTATGTCGTTGGCAAAGTGCGCGCGCCCGGCAGTTACTCAGTCGGCCGAACGATAAACGCCCTGCAGGCTCTGAGCCTCGCTGGTGGTCCGTCGGAGTTTGCCAACGTCGACCAGGCGGTGATTTTGCGTGAGACGCGCAATGGTCAGACGGCCGAACGCGTAAGCCTCTCGGACGTCCTGCGAGGAGCGCGCGGTATCGAGCCAGGTGAGCAGGCGCGACCGATTCCAACGCTGCGCAGCGGCGACGTGCTCGTCATCCCCTAGAATGGATTCCCGTTATCGGCTTGGCGTCTTAGCCCTGATCGCGTCATCGGCGCTGGTTCCCGACGCGCATGCGGCGGAACGTCGCGCGAGTATCACGGCGACGGGGGGCGTTAGCGCGTCTGACAATCCTTTCCTGTCAACGACTGGCAACGCAGAGGCGCTGCTTTCTGAACTTACGATTCATCCAGTGCTGACAAGCCGTACCGAAACATCCTCGGTTGAGCTGTCCGGAACAGCCAGTCACCGACGCTATAGCCGTCAATATGGCTCTTATGTCTACGGCACCGGCGTCCTATCGGGGTCGATACAAGAGAGCGAAGAACTCGAGCTGAGTGCATCCGCTCACTACCGTCACGAGATTAATGCGGACGTCGTCGATGATGTTGCGGCCGCAATCGATCCGAAAAGCGTCAGGCAATCGTTCGGAGCCGACGCGGCGGCGACCTGGCGCGCGTCGGAGCGCAGTGTTTTTACGCCAAGTATGAGCGTGGAGCGTGTCTCGTTCGAGGATAGCAACCGTTTGCAGTCGTATGACAGGGTCGGCGGATCGCTGGGCTACAATCGGCAATTGAACGAATACACGAGTGCCGGAGCAAACTTTGGCACGGAACTGTATCGGCATCAGAACGCAGCCGATGCCAACGTGCTTTCGGCGACCGCGACCATCCAACACAAGCTATCGCCCACGATGGAAATTGAAGGTGCGCTTGGAGTTGAGAGCGTCGGCGGGAACCATGAGGGTCAACTGAGCGATAGCTCGGACAGGCAGGTGTTTCTTACGGGTAATGGCAGTCTCTGCCGTCGCGGCGAGTGGACCAATCTGTGCCTGACGAGCGCAATCTCATCTCAACCGAGCGGAGTAGGATCGCTGGAGCGACGGCTGTCAGGTGGAGTGAGCTATTCTCTCCGCATGGGGGAATCCTCCAATCTGGGCCTCTCGGCGAACTACCAGCGGTCATCGAGCGTCAACGACCTGATCGATGAGCCGCTGACCTACATGCATGCGCGCGCAGCGTTCGACAGGAAGCTGTCCGACGCTCTGACCGTAGACACGTTTCTTGATTATCGCAGACGCGCAGGCATCGCTTCTGCCGGGGCAGCGTCTGCCGGCATAAACCTGCGCTGGAAGACGGGGCGGAACTGACAATGGAAGAAAACGAAAGCGGGTTATCGCTCGCCGAAATGGCATCAGCGCTGATGCGGCGTAAGTATTGGCTCATTGCGCCCGCGGTGATCGGTACGTGCGTCGCCGGGGTCGTCGCGATGGTGATGGATCCTGTCTATCAATCTTCCGCAACGATCCTGATCGAGTCCCAGCAAATTCCAACGAGCCTGGTCGCATCGCCTGTGACAAGTTACGCGGACGAGCGCATCGCCAAGATTCGCCAGCAAATCCTAAGCCGGGAAAATCTGGTTGAGCTGATCAACAAGAACAAGCTCTATCCCGATGAGCGCGGAACCAAGCAGCTCGTCGACATCATCGAGATGATGAAGAACGCCATTAAGGTCGATCTCGTCAGTGCCAATGTCGGATCGAACAACTCTCAGGGGAAGGCGACCATCGCGTTCACTTTGGCCTTCGATTACTCCGACGCAAACCTCACGCAGAGCGTAACACAGCAGCTGACGAGCATGTTCATCGACGCTGACGTTCGACGGCGGACAGAGCAGGCATCCGGAACTGCAGCGTTTCTCTCCAGGCGAGCTGATGAACTGCGCGATCGCCTTCAAAAATTAGAAGGCCAAATCACCGCGGTCCGTGCCCGTTACAGCGGGGCGCTTCCTGATCAGGTCCTTGCCAGTTCACAGAATAGCGCCTCGTTGAGAAGCGAAATCGCGCGCATCGATATCGAGGCCCAGGGCGTGATGGCGAGCAATGCGCAGCTCGCTACTCGCATGCAGGACAACAGCTCAGACCCAGCCCGCAACGAGCTGGCTCAAGCCGAGGCCAATCTCAGCAAGCTCGAAGCAACTTACGCCGATAACCACCCCGACGTCATGGCGGCGCGCGAGTTGGTGAGGCGTTTGCGGGAGGGCGACCAGTACGTGAGCCCGCAAGCCATTCGTCCAGCTCTGGTACAGGAGCTTAATTCAGGTCGGTCGCGTCTTGCGTTGTTGGATCGTCGTCGTGCGGAACTTGAGTCCGAAGTTGCGAAGGCTGACCGGCTCGTGGGCTTGTCTCCACAGGCGGCTTACGAGGTCAACAATCTCCAACGCGAGTACGACAACCTGGATGAGCAATACCAGAAAATCAGAGACCGGCAGATGGAAGCGCAGGTGGCTGCCAACCTGGAGGCCGAAGAGAAAGGCGAGCGCTTCACGCTCGTCGACGCTCCTCAACTTCCGGAAGACCCGATCAAGCCAAACCGCCCGATGATTGTCTTTCTTGGGCTCCTGGGCGGCCTTGGGTTTGGCTTCGCCCTTCTGGTTTTACTGGAGCTGGTAACGAAACCAATTCACGGGCGGGCCGGAATCGCCAGACTAACGGGCCACACCCCGCTGGGGGCCGTGCCTCTTAGTCGCCACGGTGCAATCGCCAATGACCAGCCATCACTGAAAACAAGGATCCTGCATTGGCTACCCAGAAAGGCGCACTCGTGACCGTGTCAGGGAACGAGGAGCGAGACGTCGCGGGCACGGTGGCAGGGAATCAAGGCGATGACTGGCGCCGCAATTCCCGCAACATCGTTCCCAAAGGTGATCACCTGTTGGAGCATGGGATTTACGCGCTGCATCACAAGGATCCGCGCGCGAAACCATTCCTCCTGCTACGATCGCAGGTGCTCAATGCGCTTGGTCACCTCAAGGGCAGCGTGCTTGCGGTCACATCGGCCTCTGCACTCAATGGAAAGTCACACGTCGCCGCGAATCTCGCGTGCGCCATCAGCCGCGTCAGGGAGACGAGGTTGGTCGATTTGCATCTGCGCCGGCCTGTTATCGGCGACCGCTTCGGCCTGCCTCAAGTCGAGGGCATTAGTTCCTACCTGGAGGGGAGCAACGATCTCGGGCAACTGAGCTTTCGGATCCAGGACGAACAGCTCGCAATTCACGCCGCAGGACGGCCGACTGAAGACTCGTCCGATCTCCTATTATCGCCTCGGCTGGGCAAGCTGATGTCGAAGTGGCAAGATGGGCCCGACGAGCCGATATGTATCGTCGACACGCCGCCCGTCCTCGAGAACGACGACATGCTTCTAATATCCAAGCAAGTCGACGGGATCCTTTTCGTGGTCGAAGAGGGGCGGACGACACGCCACGAGATGATGGAGTCCTTCCGGCTGCTGAACGGAACGCCGGTGATTGGGACAATCTTGAACAAATCGATTGCTCCCTTGGCTGCCCTACACGGCTAGCCTGAATGAGGTACGTATTTCTAACGGCGGTACTCGCTATAGTGTTTTTGGCGAGCTGCGATCGCACTGAGCGTGCAACGGCCGAGTCATCTGATCTGCACGTTAATGCAGCTGCGATCACTAAGAGCGAGATTCCTCCGCTCACCTGGGGCGCGAAGCTGTTAGCAGTTATCCCGGACCGCGGCGATGATAGTCTACCAACGATGGCTTCCGTCAGGAGCGCGTTCGGCGACTGCCGACTGATTGACGGTCCAGCGGTGCACGGCCGGTGTCCTCTTGAAACTGGTAACAATGATGCACTTGGCGCTTCAACGGTTGAAATCCGAGTAGACCATGCCGGTGATCGCGCGCGGGCCATCCGTTTGAGAGCTTGCTGCTCAACAGACGACGCGTTCTTCCAACCCATCGCGCGCGAGTCCGTCATTCGATCGGAGCTAATATGTCCGGAGCTCACGATAGTCGCGTCTGAATCGGCGCAGGCCTTCAGAGTATCGGCGCCTGGCAAGCGCGATTTTGTCTACATGAAGTCGGCCCAAAACTCTTCGGATGGTCGCTCAATCAGTCTCACCGTGCTGTTAAATCCCGTTTCGCCTGGGAATGAGTGCGCGGCGCTCGGCCAAGTCCAATGATAACTACGGTTTTTAAAGCCAAGCGATGATCGGCTTATTCGCGGAGGCGCGGGTCGACTAGAAAATGGCTTTTGTCCCAAAACGATACGGACTCTTAACTTTTTGTTAAAATCGGTTGACTCGATTTTGCGTCGTGGCATGTTCCAAACCTAATAGGGGCGATTCTCGGGAGTCTTCCTGCATTGATGAACGTCGTCGCGTTATGCGTGGCGGCGAACGTGTAACTGCGCCGACTCTCGAGTTTGAGCTAAGTCGCGCCGTGTAGGGGCTAGTGCGTTGAGTAAGCGAGTTTGTGTGATCGCTGGATTCCTCGCGCTCGCCGCGACGCCCGCAAGTGCGGAGACCTTCAATTTCGCGACCGGTCCCAACAGCGGTACCACAGCTTCTTCGCTGAACTTCACGTCGGGTGGCCACTCCGTCAGCCTTAACGGATACACGTTCGCCAATAGCCTCAGCCCCGGAGCGCTCGACGGTCTCAACCTCTATTCAACCACCTTCCACAGCGGAGCCACGCTGAGCTACAGCAATCGCGGCGTCGGGATCTGCTCGAGCACGGAGACAGGCGGGACTACAGGAAACAGCGCAGGTTGTCCTGAAATCGACAGTGCTGACGAGCAGGGACGCAACCGGGTCAATGTAAACGAGGCGCTGCTCCTGTCCTTTACTGGAACTCCGGCAGTCGATCTCCTGAGCGCAGTTCTGAACATCGTAGATGACAACGATACGCTCGGAATTTACGGCGTCAGCGCAACCGGCACTCTCGATTTCCTCGGCTTTACGGGCACGATCTTGAATCCGACTGGCGGGTTTACGGTTACGCCGATTCAGACCAACACGAATGCCGAGTATCAGCTGACGTTCACGCCCGCATTGGGCAGTTTCTCCGCATATCTCTTCACGACCATGACCAACGGCACAACGCCGACCACTGGTGATGGGTATCGGCTGCGGTCGCTCACGATCGCTGCGGTGCCGGAGCCTGCCACGTGGGCGCTGATGCTTGTCGGATTTGGTCTCGTTGGATTTCAGATGCGCCGAAGGCGGCGCGTGATTTTGGCAGCGTAATGGGAGTTCTCGGCCATTCGCTGTTTCGGGCCTGCTTGCCCAGTTTCGCGGCAAGCAGAAGTAAGGAGAACAGGGATGATTAGGCGATGCATTTTAGGAATGGCGGCGGCGCTGGCGATCACTGCATCGCCGGCCAATGCCGCAACTATTATCAACGGGAGTTTCGAGGACGGTCCTGACCCTGGAAGTTTCACTGAACACGTGGCCGGCGATACGAGTATCACTGGCTGGACCGTGAGCAGTGGGACGATCGATTATATCGGCAGTTACTGGGAGACGCCGTTCGGCGAAAACAGCATTGACTTGGCCGGGTCTTCTCTTGGGTCGATTACCCAGGAACTCACTGGCCTCAATATCGGGCAAGGATATACGATCACCTTCTGGGCCTCAAAGAACCCTGATGGCGGCTCCGATCCACGTACGGGCCTCGTGTCGGTCGGTGGTCAAACCGGTGCCTTTGCCTATTCGGCTTTCAATTCCCTCGCAGATATGCAGTGGGCTCCGTACAGCTTCTACTTCGTGGCGGACGCGACGAGCATGTTCCTGACGTTTGCCGCGGACGCAAGCGCTGGCTGCTGTTTTGGGCCGGCGCTTGATAACGTGGGCATCATTGATGCCGTGCCCGAGCCTGAGGTTTGGGCAATGCTGCTTCTCGGTTTCTTCGGAATCGGCGTGCAGATGCGTCGCCGTGGGGTGCTGCGAACTGTCACGGCTTGACCAGTTTTGGGGTGTTCGCTGAGTTCGAGGTCCGGCGAACACCTCAATAAATTTTGTTGAGTAGGGAGGATGATCATGTCCAGACTACTTCTTGTCGGCGCTGCAGCTTTAGCAGTAATTAGTGCTTCGCCTGCATCGGCTGCGACGATCATTAACGAGACGTTCGAAAGCGGTTACGGCGTGTTCACGCCCAGCGGACGGGTCGATATCCTCACTGGCAACGATTATGTTCCGTGCTGCGGAACGTTCGGGTCCGCCGCCAGCATGGCGAACCACTTTGTGTCTTTTGGCAGCGGAAACGAGCCGAGCGGCACGATCATGAGCACCAGTTTCAATACCGTGCTAGGCTCCCTCTATACGTTGTCCTTCGATTTCGCTGCACTCGGCAGCGGTACGGAATCCCTCATTTTCCAGGTGGCGGGTCAAACGTTTACGGTGAACCCCATCGCGAACAATAATCTCGACACGACCTTCGCCAATACGTCGTTCAACTTCGCGGGCACTGGTGGTTTGACGACGCTAACGATCTTCAGCGGCGGCATCGCTAACGTCGATGCAATCGTCGACAACATCTCGGTCGTGGATGCCGTGCCTGAGCCTGGAATTTGGGCCATGCTTTTGCTCGGCTTTGGGGCAATTGGCTGGCAACTGCGGCGTCGTGGTCGTCCACAAATCCTAACTGCGTAAACTGCTGACTGTTCTTCGTCCCGTAAACGAGGAGCTTGTGAGCAGTCCGGCGCCGGCGCTTCCCGAGGAGCGCCGGCGCCGCTCTATGTAAACCACGTCAGGCATGAGCGTGCTCAGCGTGAGATTGGGCCTCTCACTATGCCACGTTACTTCTTCTTAGGTTCGTAGCCTGGCTGGTACGTGATTTTCGCGCTCTTCTTGAGGCCCGCGACTTGAGACTCAATACTCTTTGCGAACCGCTGCTGTTGGAGCAGTTGGCTCGCATACTGAATCCGCGCTTCTTCGGGTATCGCTGCCGGCTGCTTCTCGCGGATGACATTCGCGAGGACCATCTGGCCGTTTGATATGATGAAAACCTCACCCGGCGGCAGATTGTCGATGCGGTCTGCGAGCGTCCGACTGACGCTTGTGGTGTCGAACACCGTCGGCACCCGCTCAAATCGAATGGCGGCCTGCTTCAACAAATCAGCCACCTCATCCAGAGATTTCGCCTGCTCAATGAATTTCACATCATTGGCGTTCGACGGCTGAAGAAAGCGGATCTGCTCCAGGATCATGAGCTTTCGATTGTTGAAGATGCCGGGATTCTGCTTGATGAAATTCTCCGCCTCCTGCCGGGTAGGCGGCTTTACTTTGCTCATCATGTGACGTTGTGCGAGGCCGGCAAGGTCATTCTCTTCGCTTCGTTGGCGGGAAAGAATGTACTCGCTCGATTTATCCAGGCCTTCGTCTTGAGCCGCTTTCACCAGAAGCTTGCGCGCAATCAGACGTTCAACGATGGTTTGCTTAACGGCGGGGTCCTCGGCCTTTTTGCCGAGCTTGTTCGCAAGCAGCTCCGCGTTAAGTTCGGAAAGGGTAATCTCTTCCCCGTTCACCCGCGCTATGACTTGTCCAGTCGGTGAGCTGTCTGATTTGCCGCAGCCCGAAACGCCCACGCATACCGCAAGCGCTACTGACGCTCGCAACCATGAAATTTTCACAAAACGCCCCCTCGGTACAACAACGCTTGACGCAGGCGCGCCACCGGTGTGAGCTTAGTCACCCGGCGGTAATCGTCAAAGCTTTTCTGTTACTTAAACGAGGGTGTCGCGATGCACACTGTGTATGATTGGGTCACGATCGCGATATTCGCCGGCCTCTTGGTTCTGTTCCTGCATAGGTCGTCGGATGAGGCGCCTCGCGACAAGCTGGTCCACTATCTCATCGCGGGAGCCGGATGCGCGACGGTCAATTATCTCGGCAATGAGGGGATGCACTTACTCGCCGTCCTCGGACTAGCCGGCGTGCTGGCATTCATACAGCTGACACTCCGCCCCCTTGGAGCCAACGCGCGCTAAGTCAGGAGCGTCCAAGAAGCGCGAGCCGGCCTACGGAAGTGGATCCAACACTGAGCTGTCCCAGAAAGCTCGACAGCAGGTCCCTCGACTGAACCGGATTCCCGTCGAGCATCGAAGCCCGGACCAGAATTCCGTCCGGAATAATGCCGCGAACGCTGTCAGTCAGCCGCGCAATATGCTGCTGCAGCCACGAGTTTGGAAAAGAATCACCTAGCCGGACCCAATAGAGCACCTGTTCAATACGCTCATCCCGGGATGCGGTGAAAAAGGTCGCAGGTACCGAAGTGGCCCCGGTAATTGGTACGCCAATGGATTGGACGTCGCGAATGGCAAAGCCTGCCGCCGGATAGCAAAACTCCGGGCGGTGGACTTGGAGAGTGTCGCTCTGGGTCGTTCCGTATGCGATGAGCAGCATAATGCCGGCGCTTCCATCCGACAGATACACCCGGCTGATTTCCTGGTCGTACCTATTCTTCTTTCCGGCTTCGGCAGGACGGACAACATCGGCAGTGTCAGCGGCTATCCAGTGACCTACGCGGTCAGGGATTTCGTCGTTGAGTGGTCGATTGATGGGGGTGACCGCGCGTGTCCGAATCTGAAGGCCCGTTGCGGCTGCTGACGCGCCGATCATGAGTCCTCCCAGCAGAAGGTTCCTCCGTGATAGCCGCGAATCTAGGGGATTAATCATCCTGCGCCGAGCCGTTGGCGAATGGGCCTGAGTAGATGGTCGATAGTGAAGATCATCAGCACCGCGAGGGCAAAAGTCATCATACCCGCCAGGTCGTGCAGAAAGCTTTGTGCCACTTCGTCGCCAGCATAATAGTTCAATAAGATCAGGACCACGACGCGCACGAAATTGGCGAAGATGGCGCAAGGCACGACAAAGAAGAGAAGAAAGAGTGCGTAACGCCAGCTGGAGCTGTGCATCAGGTAAACGTAAAAAAGGCCAATCGCTGAAAGGCTGATGATCGCGTTCAAGCCGGAGCAGGCAGCAGCGACCAGCAATTGATACGGTCCAACCTGGAGCGTTACGCCGGTATTTGCGACGGGATAACCAAGGCCATGGAGAAGGGCGGTTGCAGCTTCCGAGATTCCCAGCTTCATAGGTTGGGTAAGGATTGCGACCACCGTGTCTGGCAGAGGTATCAAGAACGCGAGATAGACTAGCGGAAACCATAGAACGCGAACCGCTGGCGCGCCGCCCAGAGCAAAGATCAAGCCGTACAGGCTGGCCATCAGCCCGAAAACCTCAATGCCCAACACGCCGACAAGGCGTCCGAAGACGTAGACGAAAAGAGCAGGGGCCATCCAAGCCAGTGCATGCTTCAATGCTGGCGGCCGGGCGACGAGAAGCATCCGCGGCCAGAGTCTCGCCAAAAGCCATATGCCTGAGGCCAGGACGATCGGTCCGTGAGCGCCGTCCTCAGTCGACCAAATTTCACTTGCCACCGAGACGATCGTCGGGATCGCGAGTGCGGCAATCCCCAGAATTAGCGGCCAGTACTCCTTGAAGCGCTGGCTGAAGACGCGCCACAGGTCATTTGTTTGGGGCGTTGGCGAGGGGGGCGCGACGGACGACATCAGCCGACGGTCACCTGGCAGAAGCATTCACGCACTCACATACCCCCGCCAATACGCATACAGCGCTGTACTGAAGCGACACAATAATAAGTATCCGCTTGTGTTAAAGCGATTTTTAAGCACGATGCCGCCGTCTCGGCAATGAGTCGAATCTGCGGCTGTAGTCGAGCTTGAGTAGAGCAATCGGGCTTGGTGTGACCGTCCGGTTTGCAGGGGTGGCGTACATGGGGGTTGCGGTAGTGGCGGGGCGTGTTGTTCAGGGTTCATCGGCGCAGGCGAAGAGCGGTTTTCGTCTGCACCTCAGCCTGGCGGCTACCAGTTGGGCATGTCGCGTGCTTGAGCTAGCAGCGGTCTGCCTTGCGAGCATCGGGACTACTTGGTTCTACGAGCTCCGCGTACCCGCCGATTTGGCTGCCAACTACGGCCGCCTGACGCTGCTTTCAGGCGTCCTTTACCTCATCATTTCAGAGTCTCTCGGGGCCAACGAGGTCGAGGCTCAGTTGTCCTTGCGCAATGCGCTAGGACGAGTGCTGACGTCTTGGGCGGTGACCGCTGGTTCTCTTTTGTTGGTTGGATTCCTTCTGAAGGTCACTGAGGACTTCTCGCGGATTTGGGTGGTCGCATTCCTCACGTCCGGTGCAGTGGCCTTGATGCTGACCAGGGGTGCAGTCACTCCGCTAACGCGCCATATGAAGGGCCAGGGCGTCTTCAATCAACGCGTGGCGATTTACGGCGCGGGCCCCCAAGGATCGCGGCTCGCGTCTTACATATTGGGTCACGAAAAATTGACCCTCACAATAAATGGATTCTACGATGATCGCGTGCCGTCAAAGCTGGAAACCCATGGGCTACCGCTCTTGGGTGGCTCGCAGCAATTGATCGACGACGTTCGCCGGGACCTTGTTGATCAAGTTATCGTCGCGTTACCTTGGTCTGCAGAAAAACGGCTACGCGAAATCGTAGAGAAGATTGCCCTGACGCCTGTCCGCATTCGGCTTGCGCCTGACGTTGCAGGCCTCGTGTTCGCGCAGCGCTCAGTCGTGCTGCTCGGTGAAGTGCCCGTTGTTACAGTATTTGAACGACCGATTTCCGGCGTCGACCAGGCGTTGAAGTGGCTCGAGGATCATGTCCTGGGGATGTTCATCCTCTTGCTCGCGGCGCCGGCGATGGCGGTGATCGCGCTGGCCATCAAGCTGGACTCACCTGGCCCGGTGTTCTTCCGTCAGCAGCGCGAGGGCTTCAACAGCCGGCCATTCATGGTCTGGAAGTTCCGCAGCATGTACGTGGATCGCTGCCAGGGTGATGCAATCGATCAGGCCCAGCGCAACGATCCGCGGATCACCCGTGTCGGGGCATTCCTGCGTAAGACAAGCCTTGATGAGCTCCCTCAACTGTTCAATGTGCTCCTCGGGCATATGTCGCTGGTCGGTCCGCGACCGCATGCGCCGTCGACGCGCGCTGGCGGCAGGGTCTTCTCGGAGGTCATCGCCCGGTACGCGGCTCGCCATAATGTCAAGCCGGGGATGACAGGCTGGGCACAAGTCTGCGGATGGCGAGGCGAAACGCACACCGAAGAGCAGTTGCAGAAACGTTTCGAGCACGACCTGTTTTACATTGAAAATTGGTCGCTGTGGTTCGACCTCTACATCCTCATGCGCACTGCCGGTACGGTGGTGATGCGGCGGGGCGCGTATTGATGGGAATAAAGTCGCTTGTCCTCTCGAGCCTGGGCAGACTTCCTGAACGGGCGCGCAGAGCGATCGTGAACGTCGGATTCAATATCCACCGTCAGCACTTCGACAAGCTCGCCTACGATCACGCGTTTGCTCCAAACATGGAGCACGGACTGCGCTATCTGAAATCGATGGGCTTCGACCCCCGCGGCATCCTTGACGTCGGTGCTTTCGAGGGAAATTGGACGAAACTCGCGCGCAGCATTTGGCCCCGTGCGCGGATTACGATGATCGAGGGGAACGACCAAAAACTTGAGCTTCTCAAAAAAGTGGGCTTGTCGGCGGAGGCTCATCTCGAGCTCGTTCTGCTTGGGGCAGACGACGATCAGGAAGTCCAGTTCTCAGTCATGGAATCCGGCTCTTCAGTATACGCGGAGCATAGCCCGGTCGAAAGAAAGTCTGTGGTCAAAAAGACGAAGAGATTGGACAGTGTGATAGATGGCGGCGAGCCGATCGACCTGATCAAGATCGACGTTCAGGGGTATGAGCTGGAGGTTTTGCGTGGAGGTCCCGCCATTCTTGAACGTACCGAGGCAGTTCTGATCGAGATTTCGCTAATCGAGATCAATGAGGGTGCACCTTTGTTGCATGAAGTCGTACAATTCATGGCCGATAACGGGTTTCTGACGTTCGATGTCCTGGAACTGCATCGTCGTCCCTTGGACGGTGCGATGAACCAGCTCGACATATTATTCCTGAAGGAAACGTCTGCCTTGCGCTCCGACAAGCGGCACTGGGCGAATTGATGGCGACCGCGGCGGGTGAAAGCTTGATGCCAAGCAGCGAGCACGCCGATGGCGGGACAGGCAAATATTAATGCTTCGCGATGCTGCCAAATTGCTAACCCCCAAGCGCGCGAGCGAGCTGGCGCGATTCTTCTATTACCAGCGCGTCGAGGGATTTGACCCGCCGACCAAACCACATTTCGATAAGGAAACAAGCGTTTTCTTTGAGGAACAAGTCGCAAAGGCGCGGCAATATTTGGAATATGGATCGGGCGGCAGCACCCTGGTTGCAGATCGGCTTGGCGTGCCGACCGTGAGCGTGGAGGGCGATCGCTTCTATGCAGAAATCGTTCGCTCCGTCCTTAGAACCGATACCCTCGTGAAGATCGTGATTCCCCGCATCGGATTGACTGGCGAGTGGAGCACGCCCGTGTTCAAGTCTGTGGCGAAAGCCCGCCGCTATATCGACGCGCCCTTTTCCAGCGCGGGCAAGTTTCCGGACCTCGTGCTAGTGGACGGGCGCTACAGGGTCGCGTGCGCTCTCGAGGTGGCGCGACGAGCAAATCTCGGGGCGCATAGATCAATGATCATTTTTGACGATTATTTCGATCGGCCGCAATATCGTGCGGCGGAGGAACGCCTGGGCAGTCCCCAGCGGATCGGTCGAGCGGCTGTTTTTCACGTCGGGCAGCAAGAAATCGCCGACCGCGACCTCCAGTCCCATCTGTACCATCCGCTGTAGATGGCGTTTAGATTGAAATCACCAATGACCCGTTGGGAGCGCGCAAGACGTGGTTGATCGTCCCGTGTTCTTGGTGGGAGCAGAGCGGTCCGGAACGACCATGTTGCGCCTCATGCTGGACAGCCACCCCGATATCGCCTTCCAGGGCGAGTTCAACTTCCTGGTCGATTGTGTGGGCGCAAATGGGGAGCTGCCCGAGGTTCAAACTTTCGAGTCAGTCGTCACCAAGGACCGCATTTTTCGGCTGTGGGATTTGGCCGTTCCGCCCGGACTGACCTTCGCCGAGCTCGCAAATTATTTTCTAGAGCAAAAAGACGCCTCCAAGCGCGCGAATGTCTTAGGCGCGACCGTTCATCGTTACTTTGACAGGTTGCTTCACATCTGGCCCGCAGCCCGCTTCATCCACCTCGTTCGCGATCCGAGAGCTGTGGCGCTCTCAAGGGTCAGGATGGGATGGGCGGGGAACATCTACACGGGCATCCGCGAGTGGGCCGACGTCGAGCAACTCTGGGCGGAGTTTGTGAGCCGTATACCGGCAGACCGGCACATATCCGTTCACTATGAACGCCTTGTAGAGCAGCCTGCAGCTGAACTGGCGCGCATCTGCGGCTTCCTAGGCCTGAATTACGACGAGGACATGATGCGCTACGACAGGCATTCGACTTATTCGCTGCCGAATGCGCAGGGAGCCGCCAAATGGCGCCAGCTTTCTCCGGTCGTCCTAGCGGCGGCTGAGTTTGAAGTCAGCCCTTGGTTGGAACTTGCGGGCTATCAGCCTTCGCAGCCCAGCAAGCGGCCATCCAGCTTGCAGCGGATCGCCTTCGCGGTCCAAAGTCGGATCGCCGTCGTTCAGTTTCGCGCGCGCCGCTATGGCGGCCGCTTGTGGCTGGAGGATGTGCTGTCGCGGCGCGTGGGCAGCAATCGTTGGCGCGACCGGGTTCGACAGAGGGTCCACGCGATCGATAACAAGCATCTCAAATGAATGTGCTCCGCTGCCCGGTTGTGCGAGCCCCTCCTTGCATTGAACCTGCGGCTGCTTGATCCATGCTCATCTCTAGGGACCTGCGCATTCGCATGACAGCGGCGGCGGCCCGCGTTAGGCACAAATCCGCGCGACTGCTCGGCGGCGGCCGGCTCGTCGAGCTTCGCGATCTTCCTCACGAAATCCTCTATCCGGCCCGCACCGTACATGCGCCCGTGCCGGTCGTGTTGCCGGGTGAGCTGGATAAAATTGAAAAGCTGGGCTTTCGCGGGTTGGTTCGCGACGAAATCGAATCGATCGCGACCGGAACGCGTAAAATCGGCCCGACGCTCCGCGTCGTCCTGAAAAATGCCTGCATCGGTTATGGACACGTCTACACTGGTGCTATCGCTCATTGGATGTCGTCGACGCAGGCGCCGAGTGAGCCCATCGTCGGCGAATTCACGTCGGCCGCCTGCCGCAGCTCGCGCGTCGGCTGCCACTATTTTGGCCACTGGCTACGCGACGATGCGGCGACGCACATTATGGCGTCCGCCGAACATGCGCCGATCGGGCTGCGGTCCCCAGGTTGGCCTGACAAGGGCCACTACAAGCATTTGTTCGGCCAACAGTTTACTGAATTTGATTTCGCTTACGTCGGCGAATTGATCATTTACGACGACATCAGCCAAAATGCCCACAAGGCCGAGCGGCTGGCGCAGCTCCGAGTCGCGGCACGGAGGAAGGTCGCGGGACAAGCCAAGGGCCACGTCTGTTATCTCCAACGGGGTGCTGGCGGCAAGGCTCGCAGCTACGGCAACGAGCAGGAGGTGCTGGATCGGCTGCGGGCGGAGGGCGTCACCGTCGTCCAAGCCGAATCCCGGGATGCGGCGCAAGTTCTTGGCGAGCTTATGGGCGCGCGGCTGGTCGTCAGCGTCGAAGGCAGCCAGCTGTCCCACGCATTGCTCGCGCTAGATGAAGGGGGGGGCGTGCTAACCATCCAGCCTCCTGACCGCTTCTGGAACTCGCACTTTGACTGGGCCTGCGCTCTCGGGATGGGATATGGGATCGTAGTCCTCGACAAGACCGATAGAGGCCCTGTCGTTAATGTAGACCGGCTGCTGGCGACCATCGACGAAATGCTCAGGGGGCGGTAACGCTCGTCTAGGTCAGCAGACCGGCGCGGATACTATCCGGCCATCCGGCCGAACTGCCTGCGCTCGCTCGGCCACGCGGGCCACGCGAAATCGGTGCAGGGTTCCGAATGAGAGCCCGAGAAGTAGGAACAGGATCAGGCCGTTGCGGCCCTGCATGTTGGTGGTGAACAGGGCCGCGTTACAGGCCAGCAGCGCCGAGAAGCAAAGGCCGGCGAAGTCGCGCCGCTCGTGATCCTTGTCCGAGCGCAATCTCCACAGCCCGGCGAGGGCCACGAGCGACGGTAATAAGAAAATCATGAGACCCGGAATTCCGGCGTGGAGTCCAGCGGATAAAGGCGCGTTGACAATGTCGACGATGCCTTGACCCTGCACCTGGTCGGACATCTCGATCGGGACCTGCTCGCGGCGGATGCCGGTCAATGGATGCTGGGCAATCAGCTCGATCATGCGGCGCGCCAGGGTCTGACGGTATTGGACGGTGCCGGCCGCGGCTTCGCCGAACCCGAATGCCGCCGAAATCACCCTTGAGTCTGAGGCCAGCAAGGCGAGGACCTCATAGGCCAGAGGAATGCCGAGCCCGGCTGCAGCTGCAAGAACGAATTTCCGGTTGAACGCCAGCGTCGCCATCGCGCCGACGAACACGGTGAGGAGCCCGATCCTCGAGAAAGTCATGAGGACGCCCGCGGATAAAAGCACGCCAATCGCCCAAGCGCCGCTTGCGCGGGTGAAGCGTCGTCGCATTGCATAAAGCATCACCAGCGCCAAGCTGAGGAACAGCGAGAGCGCCGTAGGGCCATCGAACGTTGCATTGGGCCGAATGAACCCGCCACGCCCTCCAGCGTAGGCGTTCATGGTGAATAGGTTCTGCAGCCCTGCATCCATCCGTTCGTAGATCAGCCAGCGGCGGGTCACTTCGAAGACCGCGACCGCGGACAGGGCGCAGGCGCAATAAATGAGCGACTGAACAAGGTTGGCCGGATCCCTAGCGAACCCCGTCGAGCGGCTGGCGATATAGTAAGGAAGGCCACCAATGAAGGCGACCTGGAGAGCCTCGCGAAGCATGTTGGTGAAGCTTGTCCCGCGCGCGGCGATGAACCAAAGCATAGAGCAGAAGAGCAGGACCAGCAGGTCCGCCGAGGCCGCCTTCCAGCGCTGGTTGCGGCGAAGCCGTATCACGGCGGGCAACGCGGCGATGCCGACAAGCATGGAGTAGCGGACAATGATCAATTTGTTGATCGGCGCGGGCGCCCAAATCTCGAAACCAACGGGAGGCAACAGCCAAAGCGCGAAGAAATACAGGCGGGCGCGGTGCTCATTGTCTCCTCCGGCCGCGAACAACAGTATCAGGGCAATTCCCGCGAAGACGAAATAATTGGGGCTCAGCACCGCAACGAGCGGCAGAAGGATTGCGAGTGCAAGCTCTCGCAAGCCGATCAGCTGTCCCGAGGCCCGGTCGAGAAGGTACTTCAAGCCGAGCAGTACCGCCACCCAGAGCGCCCAGATTACGATGAGCTCTTTCAAGCGACCGCGGTCACTTTCGTCTCAGCCGCGTCGACCGCGCGCCGGAGTGCCTCCTCGAACAGATTGGTCGCGTCATCCCACGAATAGCTGTGGGCCGTACGATAGGCGGCTTCCGACATTGCCCGCCACTGCGCCTCGTCAGTTTCGGCCATGCGCATTAGCCCGTCGGCAATCGCTGGTGCGTCGTAACCATCGACGATCCAGCCGTTGATCCCGTCGCTGATTAGGTCAGCCGCCGCCCCCGCTTTGGTGGCAATAACGGGTGTGCGGCAGGCCATTGCTTCAAGGATGGGAAGCCCGAAACCCTCCCGACGGCTTGGCCAAAGCCAGGCATCGCAAGCCGCATAGATATCGCAAAGCCGTTGCTGACTGACCTGGCCAAACGAGCGACACCACGATGGTATTTGGTCTGCTGTTCCCAAAGGATCGATCAACAGGAGCTGGAGATCCGGGACCGCATCTCGAACAGCGGAGGTGGCCTCAAATCCGGTTGGGCAATTCTTATCAGCCAGCGGCGAAAGCAGCATGCCAAGGGTTGGACGAGGCAGGCGTTCTCGTGGCGGGGCGTTGAACAGGATAGTGTCGACGCTGTTCGGGACTAGGTGCACGTCGTGGACGCCGAGCCGCCCGGTCAGGACCGACTTGAGCCACCCCGATATGGTTATTTTGGGGAATGGTAACCGTAAGGCGGCATGGACACGCTTCTCGTCGGTGTAAGGGAAAACCTCGTAGCCCTGTACAAAATGCACCTTGGTCCCTTTGCGGGCGGGCAGCGCGGAGACCCATTCCGCAGTCTCCCACCAGGTTGCGATGACGACGTCGGAATCTGGAACGTCGTCGGCGCGAATCGGCCGGTGCCGTTCGATCATGTGAAGAGCGTAGGTTTCGGCTGAAAAATGCGTTGGTCGCGACGATGCGGCGAGCCTAGCCCCCGGCCTTGAAAACCGCTTGAGCCGTTGCCGCAGCGTCGGCCGTGCTGGCGGACGACAAATGAGGTGCACGTCGTGCCCGCGCTTCGCGAGCCGGTCAGCATGCGTGTGGATCACCCTTGCGCCGCCGGAAAGGTCGGCTGCCGCCATGACAAAGCTGATACGCACTGGGCCACTTCCCCTTGGCTCACGCAACTGGACGTTCGTTTACGATTCAACTAGTCTTCAACGTTAATCAACTCCCATCTTTTTGCAACGAATCCAAGGCACTGGCGGTGAAACGAATTCTGGACCGGTCCGGCCCTGCTGCCCGCTTGCGGCTGACCGCTGCCGCGCGTCCCGAGCTGTCGGCCTTCATGGACCGTTGGTCGGCGCTTGGAACGACGCAGCGGCTGGCCCTTTCCGGCACGATCTGGACGTTGACCGCTTTCGGCGGAGCGCAGCTGTTGAGGTTCGCCGGCAGCCTCGTCACCACCAGGCTCCTCTTTCCCGAGCTGTTTGGACTGATGGCGATCGTCCAGTCCGTTCTCATGGCGATCGCGATGTTCTCCGACGTGGGTCTTTCGGACAATGTCGTTCGCGGTGACCGCGGCGACGATCGGAAGTTCCTCGCCAACGTGTTTGCCGTACAGGCAATGCGCGGGGTGGCGCTGTGGCTAGTTTGCGTTGCGGCCGCGCCATTCGTAGCGAGCTTCTACGGGGACGCACGGATCGCCTGGGTCCTTCCCGTCACCGGCCTTTCCGCAACCATCGCCGGCTTTCAGTCGACCTCCGTCATGCTGATGCGCAAACGCATGGAGGTGCGGCGGCTGGCGCTGCTGGAGCTGATGGCGCAGGCGATCGGCTTGGCCGTTGTCATTCTCTGGGCGCTCGCCGATCCTTCGATTTGGGCACTTGTGGCCGGGGGGCTTTCCTCGTCGATTGCCAAGGTGGCCGGGAGCCACGTCCTCAACTGCCCGAACCGGGATCGATTCGGCTTTGACCGGGCGGTACTGAGAGAGCTTTTCTCGTGGGGACGCTGGATTTTCATCTCGACGATGTTCACTTTTCTTGCCGGGCAGACCGACCGGCTGATTCTAGGCAAGCTGTTTTCGCTCGACTTTCTCGGCATTTACAACATTGCGTTCATGCTGTCCGACGTGCCTCGGGCGATAATGATCGCGCTGTCATCCCGGGTAATCCTGCCGACTTTCGCAATGTCGAAACACCTTCCGCGGGTTGAGGCTCGCGAGAAGATTAGGTCGCGCCGGCGCTGGTTGCTCGCTTTTGCGGCGCTGGCGCTTGGCAGCTTGGTCGGAGCCGGCGACGTTCTAGTGGTCGTGCTCTACGATCCGCGTTGGTCTGACGCCGGATGGATACTCCAGATCTTGGCAATCGGCGTCTGGCCGCTGATCCTCGCCTGGAGCATGGACCCCATGTTGTTTGTTCTCGGGAAGGTGCACTACCCGGCTCTAGGCAATGCTCTGCGGTTCGTGCTGCTTTGTCTTCTGAGCGTCACTGGAGCATGGCTCGGAGGCGAAGTCGGCGCGGTGGTCGGAGTGGCGGTGAGCGTCCTTCCCGTGCTCGTCGTCAGCAAGATTGGTTTATGGCGCGAAGGCTATGCCTATGTCCGGCAAGACCTTATCGGGACCGGCCTATTCGTCGCGACCGCTGCACTCACCTACGGCGCTTGCGAGCTAATCAAAAGTTACTCGGCGTCCCAGCCGCTCGGGATCGCTGGCTGAGCCCATGCACATAGCCTATCTTACCAATGCCTATCCAAAGGTGAGCCACAGTTTCATTCGCCGCGAGATAGCGGCGCTGGAGCAGCGGGGCGTTGAGATCACGCGAATTTCAATTCGCCGTACGAAGGAGCAGCTACCCGATCCCGCGGACGCAGAGGAGCTTGCCCGGACGCTGGTCTTGCTTGATGGATTGGGTAGCGCGCTTTCTCTCCTAGGGGCGGTTCTGCTTGCGGCGATCAGCCACCCGCTGCGCTTCCTCAAGGCGCTCGGCATTGCACATGAGATGAATCGCGCCGGCGGTATTGGCCTGGTTCGGCACTTGGCCTATCTCGCGGAAGCTTGCGCGCTGGCACGCATTTTGGCGCAGCGAGGGATCGAGCACATTCACGCGCACTTCGGTACCAACCCGGCGGCGGTTGCTCGGCTCGCGCGCGTGATTTCCGGTACCAGCTACAGTATGACGGTGCACGGCCCCGACGAGTTTGATGCTCCTCGCGCTTACTGCCTCGAGGGTAAGATTGCGGATGCTCGTTTCACGGCCGCCGTTTCGAGCTTCGGACGCAGTCAATTGATGCGTTGGGCACGCTTGGCCGATTGGCCCCGCATTGAAGTGGTTCGCTGTGGCGTCGACCGAGGCTTTCTCGACATGGAACCAGGCCCGCCTACAGCGGCGCGGCGGCTCGTCTGCGTCTCCCGGCTCAGTGCGCAAAAAGGCTTGCCGCTGCTGCTTGAGGCGGCAAGGCTGCTCGTTGAAGAGGAGAATGAGTTCGAACTGCGCCTCGTCGGGGACGGCGAGCTGCGGGGCACCCTTGAGGAAAAAATTCGCACGCTCGGCATCGAGCACAGGGTCAAAGTCCTTGGCTGGTGCAGCAACGCGGAGGTGCGAGCCGAGCTTAGCGCTAGCCGTGCGATGGTTTTGCCCAGCTTCGCTGAGGGGCTACCGGTGGTGATCATGGAATCTCTGGCACTCGGTCGCCCGGTTATTGCGACCGCTGTGGCAGGCATCTCGGAACTGGTAGACACGCGATGTGGCTGGATCATCCCCGCCGGCTCAACAGAGGCGCTGACTGAGGCGATGCGCCAAGCGCTCGAGGCCGCTCCCGAACAGCTTGTCAACCTTGGCCAGGAAGGCCGTCGACGTGTTGCCGCATTGCATGATGCTGACGCGAACGCGGGCATCCTGCTCGACCGTTTCGCCGTGCCAGCATGATATTCGCGGTCATCTGCGCAGCTTTTTTGGCACTCCCCGCCTTGATGTTCACGGTCGAGTGCCTGCTTGGGCTGAGACCCTTGCGAGGTTTGGTGACCGAGCCAGCGCCGCCGTTTGCCGTGCTCGTCCCGGCGCATGACGAAGCCCTTGGCATCGAAGAGACCGTGGCGGCGATACGCGCCGAACTCAGGCCAGACGATCACCTGCTGGTCGTCGCAGACAATTGTTCCGATGATACCGCGAATCTGGCTCGACGGAGCGGCGCCTGTGTGGTCGAACGCGATGACGCGAACCATAGAGGGAAGGGCTTCGCGCTGGCGTTCGGACGTGACGAGCTCGCCGACGTCCAGCCAGCCGTGGTGATCGTAATTGACGCCGACTGTCGGCCTGCGGCTGGAACGCTCAAGACTCTAGCGTCCGTTGCCGCGTCGCGGCAGGCGGCTACGCAATGCTTGAACCTCATTGAACGAACAGTTGGCTCATCGCCCCTCGTGGCCATCTCGTCGTTCGCATTTCTGGTGAAGAACCTCGTGCGACAGCGGGGGCTAGCGCGACTTGGCGCTCCGGGGATTCTTCAGGGAACTGGGATGGCTTTCCCTTGGCCACTGTTCGCTTCGGTTCCCCTCGCAACCGGTGACATTGTGGAGGATCTCAACATGGGTCAGGCGTTGCTGCGCGAAGGAAAGGACATCGTCTGGACCGAGGCAGGCCAAGTCACCAGTATGCCAGCGAGCCAGAAGGCCACGATGACGCAACGTACACGTTGGGAGCATGGCTTTCTTAGTTCTGCGATTGTTAACGCTCCGGCGCTACTTCGGGCAGCTGTAGAGCAAAGGCGCCTCGCCTTGGTCATTTCAGCACTCGATCTGTTTGTGCCGCCGATCGCGCTGCTCGTCATGGTCCTGATTATCGGCAGCGCGGCTGCAGCCGCATTCGGCATCGCAGCCGGGGATTTTGCTCCGTTCGCGATCATTACCGTGTCGCTCGGCGCCATCGTATTTGCCGTTCTATTGGCCTGGTTTGCCGAGGGCCGCAAAATAGTCTCGCTTAAGGCTCTACTTGCGGCCCCGCTATATATTGTTTGGAAGTTACCTATTTACTTGAAGCTACTCGGTGCCCGCCAGAAGGGCTGGGTCCGGACCGCCCGCGAATGAACAGCTATTTTCAATCGACCACGTTGATTTCGGCGACCGATCCAGATTGGAGCCGGGAGCGAAAGTCGCGCGGCAAGTGGCACCCCTCGCGTGCCCTACTTGCGTCCCTTCGGCGTTACCAGAATCCCCGGGGGCCCGTGGCAGTGCGCTGGTTGCGGCAGCGTTCTGCCGTGCTCGCTCATCGCTTCTGGTCGGTTGTGACGGGTGCCGATATCCCGCTCAATTGCCGTATCGGTGGCGGACTCCTCATTCCCCATCCCAATGGTATTGTCATCCACCCGGACTCGGAGATTGGGCCGAATTGCCTGCTCTTCCAGCAGGTCACGATCGGTGCGGCTGGGGGCGGTATTCCACGCCTCGGTGGTCACGTAGACGTCGGAGCCGGTGCCAAGATACTAGGTGCGGTGACGATCGGCGATCATGCCGTGATTGGCGCCAATTCGGTCGTATTGTGCGACGTCCCTGCCGGTGCGACCGCTGTGGGAGTGCCGGCACGCATCGTGAAGAGACGCGGATCGATCAGCGGCGCTTGATCGCTGCCGGCACTCCCACAGCGAGCGCGCCAGCTGGCACATCGATCAACACTACGGCGTTGGCGCCGATAACGGCGTCGTCGCCAATGCGCACACGGCCTAGAACCACGGCCCCGGCTCCGACGTCCACGCGGTCACCAAGAATCGGCGCGGCCGTCGCGTCAGACTTGTTCTTGATCCCGAACGTGCAGTTCTGGCGGACTGTGCAATCGTCCCCGATCACCGTCGCGCCATGCACGACAATCCCAGATTGATGCTCAATTACCACGCGCCGACCAATCTGAGCCGAATAAGGCAATTCGATGCCGTAACGGTTTCGCACATACCGAAACAACAGGCGATAAAAGATGCTCAGCGGCGCCCGTAGTAGTTTCGGTCGGATGTCCATTCGCCATACTCCGAACCGATAAACGGCAATCGCGCGGAAGCCAGGGCGGGTCCAATCACTACCATGAGAGCGCAGGTCCTCGCGAATGAGGGCAATCAGCGGCGAGCCCCTCGGTCGTTCGGTAGCTGCCGACGCTTCGAAATCGTCCGGTTCTCGGGCGAGGTCGACCATCATTTATACTCGATAAGCGTGGGAGCACCTGAACGTCTCGAGCGACGCCAATATTCAAACTGACCGATGGCATGCGGCAGTTTTCCAGCGACGATATGGGTCGCGTAGAGAGCTCCGCGCCTGGTGTAGCAACGAAGCCAGAGAACTGGCCACAACGGCCATGCCGGCGGGAGTGACCATACGAAGTTGCTCATGACGCGCCTCCGCAGATGGGGTTCACTACGGCCTCTGCAAGCATTCGCTTCCATATCCGCATAGCCGCTACGCTTGGCACGCTGCCACCACTGGCGAAGGTGGAAAATTGCCGCGTCGTGGATTGTCATCGCCGCGTCCAGCCGAACGATCCGCCAGCCCGCCTGCCGCAGGCGAAAGCACAGGTCTGGCTCCTCACCGGCGATCAGTGTGGGTTTGAATCCGCCAACTTGCTGGAACGCGGTGGTCCTCATGAGCACATCGCCTCCGCACGACTGCACATCGCCGATGGGCGTATCCCACTCCAAGTCACAAAGCCGGTTGAACAACGAGGCTCGCGGGTAACGCTCGCGGCGCCTTCCGCAGACGGCGGCAACGTCAGAATGCGATCGAAGGTGGCTCAATCCGGTACCAAGCCAACTTGATTCAATCTCACAATCACCGTCGATGAACTGAATGAAATCTGTGGAGGGAAAAAGCCGCAAGAGCTCGGCCGCCCCTGCGTTCCTCGCACGGGCAGCTGTCAGAGGCTGGCGACGATCAAGTTCAACAACCGGCACGTCAAATGAGCGCGCCAGCTCGACGCTGCCGTCATTTGAGTCCGAATCGACGTATACAACTCGCTCGAAGTCGCGCTTGATTGATTGCAACGAGATCCGGAGGCGCTCGCCCTCGTTGCGACCGATGACTACTGCTCCCCTGATCGATGGCTCATCAGTCATGTGAGGTCATCCACATTGGCAGATGATCGCGTGTAGTGATGGATCTGATGGACGGGCTGGGGGGATCTGCACGCCACGGGAATGAATGCTGCAGCTGGTCTCGAAGCTCATGCTCGATCAACTGCAAATTCCGCGACATCCGGAGACTCCGGCGAAGCGAAAAGATGGCGTAACCAATGCCCCAGCTGAGCACCGCGGTCATTGCCGTGAAACGACCGCGCGTCAGAGAGAAAAAGCGCCGCCTGGACTCGTACCAATAGGCAGGGCGGGGCGGGAGCTTGGCGCCAGGTAGTGGTCGGCTGTGTACTCCGGTTGCCGCGCCGCCAACGTGCCGCACTCGGCTCCGTGGTTCATGACGAATCTGCCAACCTGACTTGCGCATCCGCCACATCAGCTCGATTTCTTCGTGGTACAGGAAGAAGCCGTCGTCAAAGAGGCCGCTATCGCGCAGTGCCGCGGTGCGAAGCATCACGCTTGCGCCGGTTACCCAATCCGCCTCGAAATCGTTTTGCGCCGGTGGATAGGCGGGCGGGCGAGCCCTGAGCAAACGATAGATGAGATCGGTGCGTGCAGCTCGCGCCATTTCACCCCGCAGGTTGGGAAATGGAAATGCACTCCCCGTCGGCGTTCCGTCGGGTTCCAACAACTGGCTTCCAACTGCCGCTACCGTCGGGTTATCACGAAGGTAATCCGCCAAGATCACGACCGCTTGGGGCTCAATCACCGTGTCAGGATTGAGCAGCATGATGAATTCCGGCGGGTCCCGGCGAGCCAGCAAACTGGACAGGGCAACATTGTTCGCGAACGCAAAACCCCCATTCACTTCAAGAGTTATGAGGTCGGTCCACTCGCGGAACTGGCCTTGCGACAAGAATTTTCGGAGGGTCTCGGCAGATCCGTCGTTAGAACCGCCATCAACAATGATCGCGCACATTCCGGGTAACCGGGCACGTTCAGACAACAGCGCTTGGAGGCACTTCCCTACGAGCGCTGCGGTACGAAAATTCACGATGACGACGGCAACAGACATAAAGATTCCGCAACTCGCCGCCTTGCTACGTGCGCTCAGGACGCCGTTAAGTACCTAAGAGGAAAAGAATATGTCAATCAATGAGATTTCGGCACCGGAGCAGAATAATGTGCCAAAGGAAAGTCAGGTTGCCGACGAGATATCGCCGCCATAGTCGGCGGGGCTCCAGCGCTAGGCGGAACAGCCATTCCAGCCGAAGTTTGCGCAGTATTGCTGGCGCGCGGGAGAAGCGGCCAGCGGCGAAATCGAGATACGCCCCGATGCACAGCAGCGTTGCGCCTGTGCTCACCCCGTGCCGAACTGCCCAAAGCTCCTGGCGTGGCTGACCCATGCCGACCAGAACGAGATCGGCCGCGGATTTGCGAATCTGGTCGGCGATTGGTTGATTCTGATCTTCTTGAAAGAAGCCGTGCAGGGATCCGCACAAGTTTAGGTGTGGGAACAAGGCGGAAAGGGATCTCAGAGCATCAGCCAAGACCTCGGCCGTGCTCCCCAATAGGAAAATGCGCGTCCCGGGCGCCAACTGAGACAGGATAGCAGGTGTAAGGTCCGTCCCGTTGAGGTTTTCTGGAAAACCTTGGGAGTACAGAAGCCGACCAGCAATATCGACACCCAAACCATCATTGAAAATGATCATTTGACCCAACGCTTCGGCAAACTGTGGGCATGATAGAGCCAGGTTGACCGTGTGGGCGTTGCAAAAGCCAAAGACTTCAGCCGACCCCTCTTTTACCGAGTGCAAGACCTCCGCGATTGCTCCTTTGCATGTTTGGACCCTGACTCTCACAGGACCGATCTGGCGGACAAGGCTCACAACGAAACTCGAGATCTACTTAGTGGGCCTTGCCGCAGCTGCTTGCAGCATGTCCAATAATGCCTCGTATCGCGGCGAAGTCGGCTGATCGATGGACTCGAAGATAGACCAACTACCGTATTTCGTGGGCTTTCCGATGAGCCCGTAATTCATGAACAGGCTTCCACCCGCCCGGCGGAATGCCTCGAAGTTAGCCAATTCCACCCGATAGATCTCCGGCCGCCGCTGCAAGGCAACAAGGAAGTCGGTGTAGCGTTGGTTGAGATGCTGATTAGGTGGTGTGAGCTCACCATAGCCGCTCTCATAGGTCACAAGCGCGAGCCCATATTGGCGCGATCGCTCAGCGTGATACGAATATAGTGGAGATTGTTCGAACCTGACGCCGTCGCTCAGTGACTTCAGGGCTCGGTTATAGCCGCCGTCTGGATCGCTCCACCAGTTGGTAACGGTTGCGAGTTTTTCTGCCGCCGGAATGTGGAAATTATAATAGCCGGTTATCGCGTATTCGTCGAAATAGTCCGCGGCGCGCCGATGCTTCCCTTTTCCATCAAACCAATGAGGCGTCTCCAAACCCGGAGTTTCCCGGCCTTTCCAGACGATTTGTGTACCGTAAACAACACGAACGCGATCTTTCTTGGTATCGCCAGTCGGGGGCTCACCAAAGGCCGAGTTCCAGATCGCTGCCATTTCCGCTGCTCGTTTGCCATACCATTCGATATAGCTGGCCTGCGGGCCGAAAGTTTCCTTCGCTCGTGCCTCGGCGTAGCGGGCCTGGACGTAGCCGAGGTTCCATACCTCGTTCGAGAGCTCAACGTGGATCTTTCTTCCTGGGTTTAGATTTGTGCGGACATAATTGGCGAAGCCGCGCAAATAATCATCGCTCGCGTTAATGGGCATGTTGAACCAGGGGTCAGCCCCGCTTCGGTTGGCGAGCGCGACCATGATTTCGACCGGTACGCCTCGCGTCCACAACGCCTCCGAAGGTCGGGGACGATCGCTCCAATTCAGAAGATAGGACGCAGACAGGTCGTAAGGCTCTCGACCTCGCCGGACGAGCTCCGTTCCGTCAGGGCGAATGAGCTTGTTCGTCGCCATCCAGTTCATGAAACGTATCACCTGGAAGGTCGAGGCCTTCTTTAAAAAGGTGGGATGAAAAATTTCGCCACGCTGGAAGCGAGGAAAGAGGTCTTCGCGGACGATGCGAATGTTTCGTAGATAATTCCCATTATGGTTGGGGTCGGTGGACCTAATCGAAATATGAAGCCAGCCGTTATCCGCCGCTTCGATCAGCAAGCGCTGTTTTGACTTTTCACGCTGCACAACGCGTGAGCCTTGCATTCCATCGATGACGCCTTCGCCATCATAGAGAACGACATAACGGGCGTGGGGAGGAGCCGACCCAGCGTCACCGCCACGGAGCACGACTAGGCCGGCGCTCCGGTGCCGCAGGGGTCCGTCTGTTGGCAATGAGCGCACCCATCCATTCTCGTCCAGATCGAGCTTTTCTTCCGTGCTCCAAACACCTGGGGGCGCTTGAGGGAGCCAGTCGCCCGAAGATTTCATGAGGTCCAGAAACGGTGTTGCAGTTGACCAATAGCTGAGCTGATCAACGTTTGTTCCTACCCTTGACTTCTCGTAGGCGACGGATTGGCCAGGAGGAGTTTCTGAGACGCGGCCGGAGGACAGCAATTCGTTAGCGCGGCTATAAAGCGCACCACCCATCATGGCCGAGCCGCTCGAGATGCCCCACATCGCGAGAGGAAGGAAGGCCGCGGTAACTCCAAGCAAAACACGCAGTACGCGCACTTAACAGAACCCCTCAATGCGTCCGCCTGACTCCTGCGGATTCCATTACAATTGCAGGCTGCACCAAGACTTAGTCGAACATCAATCCACAATCGATCGACCTGCAGCTAAAAGACCACGTGTCGGCCAGCGCTTCCAGTTGCATTGTTTCGAGGGGGTTAAAGTCAAGCAGAACAATCAGAATGATTGCGCCGACGAACGCTGCCGCGAAAGACCGGTCAGCCGTTTGCAACCGTGTCGACATTTCGCCCCCCGTAACAGTCATGATCGACGGCGTTGGGCCGGGCACCAAGATAGAGCCGAGCCAAGAATAATTGAGCTATCTTTCGAATAAAGCAAACTTCTAGAAGAATTTCTCTTGAATAGTCTAGAGACTAGAGCGATTCAACCTGTCTAAAGACAAACGGAGTCGTTTATGGAACAATGGACGAGTCCTTCACTCCTAGAGAAAAACTTAGAGTTCATCGCAGGTCTTGAAAGGCCAAAGCGAAGACATCATTGGCCCCACTTTAGAGAATTATCCCTCGATCAGGACGAAATGGGCGCTCGCTTACTCGGGGTTGGCGGCAGCGATGCGAACGTCATTCTTTCTGGAGATAGTAAGAAGCTGAGGTCGTTATGGGAGGAGAAGCGCTGCCTTCGGCCGAGCGAAGACCTTTCTGATGTCCTCGCGGTGAACCTCGGCAACTGGACAGAAGCCTTCAACCGCCAGTGGTACGAAAAGGTCTCAGGAAACGCGATCACGCGCATCCGAGAGTCCAGCGTGTGCTTCAATGACGCGTGGCGGCGCTGCACCATCGATGGCTTCGTTCATGAACTTGGAGCCGTCTGGGAGGCGAAACACACCAACGCTTTCTCCTCGCTGGATGACATCCTTGAACGATTCATGCCTCAGCTCCAGCACAATATGGCGGTTCTAAAAGCCGAACGTGCGGTGCTTTCAGTCATCTTCGGCAACCACAAATACGAGATCATCGAGGTGGCTTCGGACTGGCTCTACCAGCAGGATCTCCTCACAGCGGAGCGGCAGTTCTGGGATTGCGTCATACGCGGCACCGAGCCCGTGCCGGTGGAACCTCCACCGACCCCGAGGCCGCTGGGGACTCGCGAAGTCTGCTTTGAAGGCAACAATGCGTGGGCGTCCGCAGCATTTGATTGGCTCGAAAATCGTTTGGCAGCGAAGACGCATGCGAATGCGTCCGCGCAAATCAAACAGCTAATCGACGAAGATGTTACGCGGGCTTTCGGCCACGGCATCGAGGCCAAGCGAAGCAGGGCAGGGGCAATCACCATTCGAGAGTTCGTCTGATGCCTGCGCCGCTAATTTATTCGGCGATCCACGCAGTTGCCGCCGATCTCGCCGAAGCGGGCATCCCCAAAGCCCATTTTAGCCCTGAAGGAAAATACGAGTATCGCTCGATCGATGACGTTTTGGGAGGCTTGGCGCCACTGCTCGCTCAACACCGTGTGTGTTTGCTCGTTCACGCGCTGGAGCGGAGCTCTTCAGCCGTAAGTCCCAGTTCAACCTCGATGACCTCGGTGGCGGTCAAAGTCGCTTATACCTTCGTAAGCGTTGATGATGGTTCCTCACACGTCGTCGCAACCTACGGAGAAGCGTCCGACGAGACCGACAAGGCTACCGCCAAGGCAATGGCTTCAGCATTTAAGACCGCAATGGTGCAGACCTTTTGCATTCCTACCGGAGAAGCGGAAGCGGATAGTCGTGGAGCCCGTCGACCACGAGCCAAGCTTCACGGCCCTCAACCTGAGCAAGGCTGGCAGCAGTGGATTATCGACATCCGTGATCTCCTGGCTGGTTGCGAGTCCGAGGAGGCGGTCACGCTGGTACAGGATCGTAACCGAAGCCTTCTCACTGCTCTCAGTCGGGAGCACGGAGATCTCTATTCTGAGATCGGCAGCGACTTCTCATCCCGGCGAGAATACTTGAGGTCGAAACCCGCGAAGCCGAAGGTTGCTCGGGCAAGATCGTCCAAGCGCCGCTCGACCCCAGCTCCCGAAGCGCTGCAGAATGCTTAAATTCCCGAGGCGCCTTGTGCGGACCAAACCGGCGTCTCAATCGGGCCGGTGCCAAGGTCATCTGTCGTGGGTCCGCAAGCACTCGTGCTCAATTCCCGGCTGCGAACGGATCCCGGTCGAATGCGCCCACGTTCGGCGAGGAACGGGAGGAGGGATCGGGCTCAAGCCTTCTGATCGTTGGGTGATCAGCCTCTGCGCATTGCATCATCGGGAGCAACACACGATCGGTGAGGCTCGTTTCGAGCTGAAACATTCGATTGATCTGCGAGAGCTCGCTTGTGAGTTCGCTCGCAGGTCTCCGCACTGGCGAAGGCTACGGGAACTCTAGTTGATCGCTGAGATTCTAAGCATGGCCTTACACTTATGTGGTGGTTAGTGATTTGGCGATGCTGCGGGAACTCACGGGAAAGGACCAGCTGCTGGCCGACCTGATCGCTGGGCGTGGCTATCCGTCTATTCAAGATGAGCCTTGCCCCACCGCTGATCTTGTAAAAGCGGTGCGGTATCACGGCATCGCTGGCTTGCTGCACGAGCGGAGTACTGGCTCCGAAGGGCCTTCGAGCTCGTTTGAAGAGGAGCTGCGCAACATCGCTCTTTCGCAGGCCATGTGGGAGCTACGACACCGAGCCGTTCTAGGTCGTATTCTGGAAGAGTTCGACGACCGAGGGATACGTTGCCTTCTGCTCAAGGGGACGGCTCTCGCATACGATCTATATGACAACCCAGCTCAGCGAGCCCGAGGCGACACTGATCTTCTAGTCGAACAGTGCGCTCTCACCGAGGCGAGACGAGTTTTTCAAAGGCTAGGCTTTCAAGCTGAAAGCGAGGAGCCAGGCCTGCCGGAAGTCCTCCGGGGGCAGGAATCCTGGCTCTGTCGTGCGGACGACGGCTCGGTACATTCCATCGATCTACACTGGAGAGTACTGAACGCCCCGGCGCTTCATGGAGCCTTCCCATTCGAGACGTTATGGTCGGGCCGTCGCGCACTGACGAAGCTCTCACGGGCTGCGTTCGCTCCTGCTCGTTCCATCCTGCTGGCTCATGCTTGCGTTCACCGCGCCCTGCACGATTGCTCGCCCTATTATGTCGGCGCCGACGTTTATTTTGGTGGCAATCGGCTGATCTGGCTGTGGGATCTTTTATTGCTGGGACGCTCTCTCACGCCACCGGAGTGGGAGGAGGTTGTCGAGCTGGCAAAGTCGGGGGCGCTCGGTGATGTGATCGTCGACGGATTGATGGCGGCGCAAGCGCGATTCGGCTCCTTCTGCCCAGCGCATGTTCAGGAGCGGCTGAGGCGCGCGGGACCCAATCGTTACTTTCGCCGTGGCCAGCTCGGCCGGGCCGCGATGGACTGGTGGGCGGTCCGGGGTCCGCAGCGAAAGGCGCAATATGCGCTCGCGAAGCTGCTTCCCAGCCGGCAGTTCATGCAAGCCAAATATCCATCCGAGCGCGACAAGCCTCTCCCGCTGCTCTACCTTCGCCGGGTGCGGGAGCTGATCCGGCACCGTCCGACGGGAGCGAATGCCGGATGAAGGCTCGACAGCTCATCGCCTTCGCGAGGCCGTACAGCGGTCCCCTCAGCATCCTCGTTCTCCTGACTACGGCCAGTTCGATACTCATTCTGGCGGTGCCGTGGCTGGCCGGGCAGATGCTTGCCCGGATCGTTTCCGGCTCCGCTTCCGGCCAGGGACAGGTCATACCGCTGCTTCTGCTCTGCCTGGCCGGGGTTGCGCTGCTCAGCTTCGGGACTGCCTATCAGTCCGCGCGGACGACCGCGCACCTCCTGTCCGACCTCCGGCAGCGGGTATTCGACCACGTGCAGCGCCTCCCTCTCGGGTTCCACGACGGCCGCAGCAAAGGCGACACGCTCGCGCTGATGACCTTCGAGATCTCGCGCCTGAGCAATTTCCTGACGGCCACCCTGACGACCATCCCCTCGAGACTGCTCACGACTTTGGGAGCCATCGTCCTGATGTTCCGCATCGATGCCCGGCTCGCGCTGGTGGTACCGGTGCTGGTTCCGGCCTTTTACCTGATCCTGAAGATCGTCGGGCGGCGGCTCAGGGCTCTCGGCAGGGCCTGGCAGGAAGCAGAGGCGAAAGTTGTCGCGGTCGCGGAGGAAGCGCTCGAGATGCTTCCGGCGACGAAGGCGTTCACGCGCGAACGCGCCCAGAGCGAACGCTACCAGGCAGCACTCAGGCGGTCCGCCGGCCTGGCGGTGCGCGAAGGCACGATTTATGCCGCGCTCGAACCCCTCATTGGGCTTCTGGCCGCTTTCGCCGCGCTCGCGATTCTGTTGCTCGCCGGACACAATGTTCGGACCGGTCAGATGAGCGCTGCAGAGCTGTTCAGCTTCCTTTTCTATGCGGCGCTACTCACACGGCCCGTGGGCGCGCTAGCCCACCTTTACGGCCAGGTGCAGACCGCGCGCGGAACATTGACGCGGCTGCAGGGCGTCCTCGACATCGACGCCGAAAATCTGATCGATCGGCAATCGCCGGATTGGCGGGCGCGTGGAAACATCGTCTTTGAGGATGTGACGTTCGCATATCCGGGTCGCGAAACCGTGCTGCGAGGGGTCAATCTCGACATTGCCGCAGGCGAGACGGTCGCGCTGCTTGGCGCGAACGGCGCGGGCAAGACCGCCATGATCAACCTGCTCCTTCGTTATTACATGCCGCTATCTGGAAGGATTTTCATCGATGGACAGGACAGCGCAGGCCTTACCGTAGCCGACGTGCGCCGGCAGATAGGGCTCGTTCCGCAGAGCGCCTTCCTGTTCAACGGTACGATCCGCGACAACATTGCCTTTGGCGCGGAGACCCCGACCGAAGAGCGAGTCGATCGCGCGGCCCGCCTCGCTCAGGCCAGCAAGTTCATCGCTGGTCTCCCGGACGGAATGGATACTTTGATCGGCGACCGCGGTCTCCGTCTGTCGGGCGGGCAGCGGCAGCGAATCGCCCTTGCCCGCGCGCTGATCAACGACCCGCCGATCCTCCTTTTTGACGAGGCGACTTCGATGTTCGACGAGGAAGGGGAGTGTGCGTTCATCGCTGCCTGCCTTGACGCACTGAAGGGGCGCACCGTGCTCCTCGTGACTCACAGGCCGGCGACGCTCGCGCTTGCCGATCGCATCCTGACGCTGGACGATGGTCTGCTGCACGAGACGTCTCGCGGCCCCGCGAAACTGAACCAAGCTCTCGGATGAGCGGGATTTGCGGGGTTGTCGGGCTCAATGGGAGAGCGCCCGCAGCCGATGAGTTGGACCCGACCCTCGAAGTCCTGAAGGCCCGGGGACCCGACGCCTTCCGTGTCTGGCACGACCAGAACATCATTCTCGGGCACACGTTGCTCACTACGACGCGCGAAGCTGCCGTCGAGCAGCTGCCCCTTCATCACCCCGAGAGCCGCTGCACGATCACCGCGGATGCGCGCCTGGACAATCGGGACGAGCTTTTCGCCGCGCTCGGCGTCCCGCCGGGCGGGCGGACGATCGGCGACGGTGAGCTGATCCTGCGCGCCTATCTGCGATGGGGCGAAGACTGCCCGGGCCACCTGCTCGGTGATTTCGCCTTCGCCATCTGGGATGGTCGGCGCCGGCGGCTGTTCTGTGCGCGCGACCAGATGGGGATGCGGCAGCTAAGCTATGCATATTTGCCGGGCCGGGCGTTCGTGTTCGCGACCGAGCCGCGAGCGGTCGTGCATCACTCCCTCATTCCAAAGCAGCTAAATGAGGGCCGGGTCGCCGACTTCCTCGACAATCTTGAGCGCAGCACCCTGACGGAGACCTTTTACCGAGGGGTGCATCGGCTTCCGCCCGCGCACACCCTGGTTGCGGATGAATCGGGCCTTTCGGTCGAGCGCTACTGGCGGCTTTCCATGCCGGCACAGCTTCGGTTGAAGACGGACGAAGGCTATGTTGAGGCGTTTCTCGATACCTTTCGAGCGGCCGTAGGGTCCCGCCTTCGCAGCGCGAACGGCGTTGGCTCGATGTTATCCGGAGGCATGGACTCGGGCTCGGTCAGCGCGATCGCGGCCGAGATCCTAAAATCCCAGGGGCGAGGGCCTCTCGCTACCTATTCAGTCGCACTCAGTGATCCGGCGACTTCCATGGAAACGCTTGGAATCTACGAATCCTCTCAGATGCCTGGCCTCGATCCGCGGATTATCCGGGTGGAGGAAATGACGAGTTATCGCGACGAGATCATCGAGCTCACCAGGAACGAAGAGGAGCCCTTTGACTGTCACATGGGGCTGTTCCGCATGATTTACCGCGCTGCGAGCCGCGACGGAGTAAAAGTGGTCCTCGACGGAGGCGCCGGAGACCTTCTCGTGTCTGGCGCGACCTACATGACCAAGCTGGCGCGGCGCGGTAATCTGCTCACGCTGTGGCGTGAGGCGCGCGCCACAGCCAACTTCTGGAACTTGCCTCCGCCTGCACTGAGTCTTTTTGGACGTAGCCTTTGGACTGCGTGGGCGCCTTCTCCGGCAGTGGCAGGACGACGGCGGCTTGCATGGTGGCTTAATGACCTCCGCAGCAGTCGATCGGGACGGATTTCGAAGCAGCTGATCGATCGGGCTAGGCTGAACGACAGGCGGCGAAAGACGAGGCTCGACGCGGAACGGATCGGTGCCCTGGATGACGATCAGCGGGCGCAATCCATTTCACAGGCCATACTGACGGTGGGCCGCGAGCGATATGACCGCGTCGCTGCTTCCTTCGGCGTGGAGCCGCGAGACCCCTTCATGGACCTGCGCCTCATTGATTTTTGTTTGTCGCTCCCGTGGAAACAGCTCCAGTCGGGAGGCTGGCCTAAGATCCTCCTGAGGCGCGCGATGGCCGGAAAGCTGCCGGACAGCGTACGGTGGCGCCGCGGGATGGATCACCTTGGCTTTCAGGTGATGAAGGAGATCTTCGGAAGCTTTAGTTCTGACGATCTCGATCGGGAGCAAATTCGCAATGTGCTGGCCCCGCATGTCACCGATGGTCATCTTCCCATCGTCCCGCCCGATTGGTCTGAACCGCGGCATTGTAAGGAGTGGGTTGACGCACTATGCCTCAACTGGTGGCTCCAAAAGGCCCGCCGCACGTTAGAACGCTAGTTTACGTATCCAGAGGTAGTCGGTCATGAAAACTGCACCCGTAAGCGAGACGAAATATTCTCCGCCAAAGCTCATCATCTACGGCGACATGGTGAAGAAGACCGCCTCAGGATCCGTCTCCAATCCCGAGACAGCCGGTAACCAGACCACGGCCAAGCATATTTAGTCTGGCGATTCGCTCGGAATTCCCGGGCTGAGCAAAGGCTCGACAATCAAGCTTACGTCGGATCTGGGCGCCGATGGCGAGTTCTGTCTGGATGACTGGAGCGTAGTTAACGCCTCAGGTGCCTTCGCTCTCCGTGGGGCCAGCAGGTGGCGGGACGGCGACCTCTCCATTGTAACGGACCCGTCCAGCCCAACCCTTTTTCAGATCAGCTTCGAAGGCGTTGGTAGTTTCGAAGTCGATTTCTCCAGCCGAGAAATTCGAGTTCGAAAGATCGGCCACCCATCGCCAGAAACAATTCGGCACCTGATTCTGGACCAAATCTACCCGCGAATTCTCGCAAACGAAGGCCATCTCATCCTTCATGCAGCGGGAACGGCGATTGATGAGAAGGCTGTGCTCCTGGTGGGCGCCTCCGGATCCGGTAAGTCCACGCTTGCGGCCAGTATGCACAGCAATGGCTGGACCCTGCTTGGCGACGATGCCGTCCTTATCGGAACAGCAGACGGCCGCGTTACGGCGAAAGCGGTCTACCGGAGCCTTCGCTTGTTCCAGGATTCCGTCGACAAGTTGATCGCGGAGGGTTGCGAGCGGTCGCGAGTGGCCGACTATCTGGAGAAATGGAACGTCGGGGGAATGTCTGGGGACGAGCCTGCAGGGCCTTTGCCTGTCCGCGCAATCTTCTTGATTCAGTCCAGTCCGGAGGCGGACATTGCCGTTGAGCGGGCAGGTGGTTCCGCGGCTTCCATGTCATTGCTGGAGCAGACTTTCGCGCTCGATCCCACTAATCCCGACGATGCAAAACGAAGGCTTGGACAAGTGAGCATGCTCGGGGCGTCTGTGCCTTTATTCCAACTGACCTATCCCCGTGACTATTGGCGATTGGGAGAGGTTGAGGCGGCCATCAAGCAGGTAATCGGCTGACTGCTTTTGCTTGTCTTTAATTGGGAGAGCCGTAGCAAGCCGCCCCATGATGGATATCCTGTCGCAGCGTTTGACGCCGTCCCCCGATGCCTTCGCGACCGCCATGGGGAGCGAAACGGTCCTGCTGCAAGTTAAGAGTGGGATCTATTACGGCCTCGACGAGGTTGGGACGCGGATTTGGACAGGGTTGCAGGCTGGACTGAAGCCAAGCGAGATCTGCGAGAAGATTGCTGGCGAGTTCGATATACCTGTCGCGACCATCGAGGCCGATGCAAGGGCGTTTCTGGAAGAGCTGAAGGCCCATGAGATCATCATCGCGGAATAAACAGGGCAAGCTCACCCGAGCATCTAGGCTCAACGTCCGGGATTGGATCGACGTGGCGATTGCCGTGAAGGAACTGGCGATCGCCCGGGCAACGCTATCTCTAATCGATGTCGAGGAGTTGCTGACTGAGACCCACAGCAACGCCTCTCCAGCCCGCAGTCGAAGGCTAATCAAGAGAGTGGGCATGGCAATCGGGCGCGCACATCACAGGGTCCCTTGGCGCGCAGATTGCCTTGTGCAGGCCCTCGCCGCTCAGCGCTGGCTCGCTCGACACAATCTCCCGACTTCCATCTCTCTTGGTGTGAAGCGTGCCGGCGAAGGATCAATTGACGCTCATGCCTGGCTTACGTGCGGTGAACTGGTCGTAACTGGCGGCGACGTTGCGCCGTATCGCAGGTTGGAACCGGCATCACCGCCCGGTCCCCAAGACTGAGCCACAATCCCGTTGACTGCTTGCCTGGTCACCGCTGCGAATACGGCGTGGAATATCGTCAACTTTCGTGCGGGCTTGATCAGCCAGCTCAAGCATGCGGGCTTCGATGTAGTCGTAGCGGTGCCGCCTGATTCATCATACAGCGAACGAATGGCGGCGCTGGGCGTCGAGCAAATCGATGTCGAACTCGATCGCTCTGGCTTGAACCCGTTCGCGGACGTCAGCTTATTCTTCAAATATTGGAAGGTGCTGCGTCGCCTGCGGCCTGCCGCGTTCCTCAGCTTCACAATCAAGCCCAATATCTACGGTTGCCTGGCCGCGCGAATCCTCGGTATTCCGGCGATCGCTAATGTCAGCGGCCTCGGTACGGCATTCTCCGAGCGCTCCTGGCTTCGGCGTCTCGCGACGAACCTTTACCGCGTAGCTCTGAAGCGCGCCCACGTCTTCTTCCAGAACGCAGACGACATGCGTGAGTTCGTCGAAGATCGCATCGTGCTTCGCCAAAACGCGCAGGTGCTCCCTGGTTCGGGGATAGACCTGAAGGAGTTTGTCCCGGAGCCGCTGCCGGACGGCGGCCCGATATTCCTGCTCGTCGCCCGCCTTCTAGTGGGCAAGGGGGTTCGCGAATTCGTGGCAGCTGCCCAAGAGGTCAGGCGCGAATTCCCCGATGCGCGCTTCCGCCTGCTCGGGCCGGTGGACGAGGGCAATCCCACCGCGATCAAGCGTGATGAGCTCGATTCCTGGATCGCCGAAGGCGTGATCGAATATCTTGGGGTCAGGGAAGACGTCCGTGGCGAGATCGCCAAGGCTAGCGTGATGGTTCTGCCTTCCTTCTATCGTGAAGGGGTTCCGCGATCGCTGCTGGAGGGTGCAGCCATGGCTCGCCCGCTCATTTCCACTGACACGCCAGGCTGTCGCGAGCTCGTCGTCGAAACCGCCGGTGGGCTGGCCTGCGCGCCCCGCGATGTCAGCTCCCTGGTCGATGCGATGCGAAAAATCGCGCGGATGAGTGCCACTGAACGAACTCGCATGGGCTTGGCCGCCCGGAGCTTGGTGGAGGAGCGCTTTTCGGAAGAACGCGTGGTTCACGCATATCTTGCAGCCTTGGCTTCCGCAGGCGTTCGGCGACGGTCCCTTGTCTAGACTGACGGGCCACTACCGCATACGACCCGCACGCCTCTAAGCGCGAGGGTCCCGGCTTGCTCGTCTACTGGTTGCTGTTCGCGTATTTCGCCGCCGGCGCGTTGTTCGCACAAATTAGCCGCGGTCCTGAGACGGCCCCGCGGCCCATGCTCGCCATCGGCGCCATGATCGTCGCAGTGCTGATCGGCTTTCGGTACCAGGTCGGCGCCGACTGGCTCACCTACAAATTCATCTTTCAGCGGGCTGCAAGATCGGACTTGCTTGAGGTGATGAGGCTGGGTGATCCAGCGTACCAGGCTCTGAATTGGCTGGTCCAGCAATCGGGCACCGAAATCTGGCTGGTGAACGCGGTTTGCGCGGTGATTTTCGTGTGGGGGCTGTTCCGGTTCTGCATGGTTCAGCCGGTGCCCTGGGCAGCCGTCCTGCTTGCGGTCCCTTATTCGGTCATCGTGCTCGCCATGGGATACACACGGCAAGGCGTGGCAGTGGGCATCCTGATGGCTGGACTCGCTTCCTTCGTAAGGAGCGGGTCGCCGATGCGCTTTGCGGCTTATGTATTCGCCGCGGCGCTCTTCCATCGCAGCGCAGTCGTTGCCTTTCCGCTCGTTGCGTTGGCGACCAACCGGAATCGCGCGATAAATCTACTGTTGGCCATCGCGGTCAGCATCATGCTCTACGACTTCTTTCTCGGCGACGCGCTCGACGATTACATCCAGGATTACATCCGCACCCGTTACTCGTCGCAGGGCGCCGTTATTCGGCTGGCCATGAATATGGTCGCGGTTGCGGTGTTCTGGCTGCTCGGCAGGAGGCTTCGTTTCGGCGAGGTCGAGTATAGACTTTGGCGGAACTTCTGCGTCGGTTCGATCCTGCTTGTCGGCCTTTTGGTCGTTCTCCCATCGTCCACCGCCGTCGACCGGATGTCGCTCTACGTCATTCCGTTGCAGATCGCGGTGCTCGGGCGCTTGCCAATAGCCTTTCCCTCTCGGCTACCGGCGACTACTGCGATTGTCGTCTATTGCTTCGCTGTCCAATTCGTTTGGCTGAACTTTGCCCAGCACTCGAAATATTGGGTGCCGTACCAGCTGTTTCCCCTCTAACAGGTCATGGTGGCAGGAGAGCGCGTGAAAGGTATTATTCTCGCCGGCGGCAGCGGCAGCCGGTTGCTCCCGGCAACCCTTGCTGTGTCCAAGCAGCTGCTTCCTGTCTTCGACAAGCCTATGATTTACTATCCCCTCGGCGTGCTGATGCTCGCCGGCATTCGCGACATTCTGATTATCTCAACCCCGACGGATTTGCCCCGCTTCGAGGCGCTGCTGGGAGATGGCAGCAGCTACGGCCTCCGTTTCTCTTATGCGGAGCAGCAAGAGCCGCGCGGGCTCGCAGACGCTTTCATCGTCGGCCGCGATTTCGTGGGCGACAGTCCCGTGGCGCTCATTCTCGGCGACAACATCTTTTACGGCGCCGGGCTGATCGACCTTGTTCGAACGGCTGCCGAGCCCAAGGCGGGGGCCACGGTCTTCGCTTATCCCGTCGACGACCCCGAACGCTATGGCGTGATCGAATTCGATGCCGCAAACGGGCGCGGAATCTCGATTGAGGAGAAGCCTGAGTACCCCAAATCGAGCTGGGCGGTGACCGGGCTTTACTTCTACGACAACGATGTCCTGGACATCGCGGCGGGTCTGGCGCCTTCTGCGCGCGGCGAGCTCGAAATCACGGATGTGAACCGTGCCTACCTCGTGCGGGGCGATCTTCACGTCGCCCGGCTCGGTCGCGGGTTCGCCTGGCTCGACACGGGCACGCATGACAGCCTTCACGACGCCGCCTCGTTCGTCCGAACGATCGAGAAGCGCCAGGGACTGAAGGTCATGTGCCTCGAAGAGATCGCGCTCGAGCTCGGATATCTGACCGCGGCGGACCTCCGCGAGCGGGCCGATAAGCTCGGGCGCACCGACTATGCCGATTATCTCCGCCGCCGCGCAAACGAGCATGAGCGTGCTTGATAGCCGGCCGCTCGAGCTCGACGGCCTCGTCGAGCTTACGCCCCATCGCTTCGCCGACGAGCGCGGCTTCTTCTCGGAGGTGTGGAGGGAAGATGCGTTCGCCGCGGCTGGCGTTCACGCGCACTTCGTTCAGGACAACCTGTCGCTCTCGAAGCGCAAAGGGGTGATCCGCGGGCTGCACTACCAGAGCCCGCCGGCGGCTCAGGCCAAGCTGGTGCGTGTCTCGCGCGGCGCCATATTCGATGTAGCGGTCGACATCAGGCCAGGCTCGGCAACTTACGGCCGCTGGGCCGGGGTCATTCTTTCGGCGGAGAAATGGAACCAATTGTTCATCCCAGAGGGGTTCGCCCACGGCTTCGCGACGCTCGAGGACGATACCGAGGTCAGCTACAAGGTTACGGCGCCCTACAGCCCAGATCACGACCGCGCGATCCGCTTCGACGATCCCGACATCGGCATCGACTGGCCGCTGGACGCTGAGCCTCTGCTGTCCCCCAAGGACGCCGCAGCGCCCCTGCTTCGTGACTCGAATACTGGCTTCTGAGCATGAGCGACATCGCTTCGGTTCTTGTCACTGGGGGAGCTGGGTTCATCGGCGGCGCCGTTTGCCGACGGCTCGTCCGCCGCGGCTATCGCGTGGTCAACCTCGACAAGCTCACCTACGCCGCGGACTTGAATGCTCTTCGCGGACTCGATGGCGAGGCCAATTACCGCTTCCATCAGGCGGACATTTGTGACGGCCCAAAGGTCGCGTCGATACTCGCGGACGAGCAGGTGCACGCGATCATGCATCTCGCGGCCGAGACGCACGTCGACCGGTCGATCGACGGCCCGGACGTCTTCGTGCAGACGAATGTCGTCGGAACGGTTGCGCTACTCAATGCGGCGCTGGATTATTGGCGAACCCTTGATGGCCGTCGCCGGGATGCTTTCCGTTTCCATCACGTGTCGACGGACGAGGTTTTCGGGGACCTGGACCTGGACGAAGGCGTCTTCACCGAGGAAACGCCTTATGCGCCTTCCTCTCCTTACTCGGCCTCCAAGGCCGCCTCGGATCATTTCGTGCGCGCCTGGCACGAGACCTACGGACTGCCGGTCGTGCTATCCAATTGCTCGAACAATTATGGGCCGTTCCACTTTCCCGAAAAGCTGATCCCGTTGATCATCCTCAACGCATTGGAGGGCAAGGAGCTGCCGGTCTACGGCGACGGCCGTAACGTCCGCGACTGGCTCTATGTCGACGATCACGCCGCCGCGCTGGAGCTTGTGCTGACGAAGGGCGAGCTTGGCCAAAACTACAACATCGGAGGGCGGGCGGAGCGTTCCAACATCGGGGTCGTCGAGACGATTTGCGACCTTCTCGATGCGAAGGTGCCGCTTGCGAGCGGAGAGGCACGCCGGTCGCTCATACGCTTCGTTACTGATCGGCCAGGCCATGATCGGCGCTATGCCATCGACCCGACCAAGGCGGAGCAGGACCTGGGCTGGCACGCGGAAGAAAGCTTCGAGACGGGTCTCGAGAAGACCGTCGACTGGTTCCTGCAAAACGACTGGTGGTGGCGCCCCATCCGGGAGCAACGATATTCGGGGGCGCGCCTGGGCACCGGCGCATGAAGATCCTGGTGACAGGGACGGACGGACAGGTTGCGCGTTCGCTGCGGGAACGTGGAGCCCAGTTTCCCGATTGCGAGATCAACTTCGTTGGACGCCCGGAGCTCGACCTCGCCCGGCCGGGAAGCGCTGCGGCTGCTATCGAAAGGTTGCGACCGGATCTTGTCGTCAACGCGGCGGCCTACACGGCGGTCGATCTTGCGGAGACCGAGCCTGAGGCGGCTTTCCGCATAAATGGCGATGCGGCCGGCGAAGTAGCTCGCGCCGCGCATGAGGTGGGCGCCGCAATTATCCAGCTATCGACCGATTACGTCTTCGACGGGACCGCAACGGCTCCCTATCGCGAGGACGATAAGACTGCGCCAATCAATGTCTACGGCCGCTCGAAGGTCGCGGGCGAAGAACAGGTGCGGTCCGCCAATCCCGAGCATCTCATAATCCGTACTTCCTGGGTCCATAGTCCCTTTGGCCGCAACTTCGTGAAGACGATGCTGCGGCTTGCGGAGGATCGTGACGAGGTCCGCATTGTCGCTGACCAGGTCGGCTGTCCGACGAATGCCCTGGACATCGCAGAAGGCATCCTGACCGCCGCGACAAGCGGAAAGGGAAGCGGAGGCACCTATCACTTCGCAGCGGGCGGACAGTGCAGCTGGGCCGAATTCGCAGCGGAGATATTCGCGGTGAGCTCGGGTCTCGGCGGGCCGACAGCGGATGTTACCCCCATCTCGACGGCTGGTTTCCCGACAGCCGCCCCCCGGCCGCGTTACAGCGTTCTGGACTCGAGCCGTTTCCAGCAGGAATTCGGCTTCGTTATTCCTCGCTGGCAGGAGAGCGTGGCAGAGGTCGTTCGACGTCTCGTTTCCGAATGAGCGCGTCCCTTCTCTACATAAGCTATGACGGCATGCTCGAGCCCCTCGGGCAAAGTCAGGTGCTGGCCTACCTGGAGCGCCTGGCTCCCGGCCGCGACATTCACCTGATCAGCTTCGAGAAACCGCAGGACTGGGCCGACACGGTGCGGCGGGAGAGGATCTCGCGGCGTATCGGCCAGGCTGCCATCCACTGGCATCCGTTGCGCTATCACAAGAAACCGTCAGCTCTTGCAACGGCTTATGACATTGCCCTGGGTTCGGCGCGCGCGATCGCCATTGCGCGGCGTCATAAGGTCGGCGTCGTTCACTGCCGGAGCTACGTGGCGGGTTTGATGGGCCTCGCAGTGAAACGGGCAACAAAAGCGCGATTCCTGTTCGATATGCGTGGGTTCTGGGCAGACGAGCGCGTGGAAGGCCGCCTATGGCCGGCCGGAGGAAGGCTGTTCCAGGCGGCGAAGCGCGCCGAGCGATCCCTGCTCCTGGCGAGCGATCATATCGTGACCCTGACGCGTGCTTCGGAGCGCGAATTGCAGACCTGGCCGTTTCTGCAAGGACGTATGCCGCCCATCAGCGTCATTCCGACTTGCGCCGATCTCGACCGCTTCACGATCCAGGGCCCGCCGCAGCGCAAACCGTTCGTCCTCGGTTACGTTGGATCGGTCGGTACCTGGTATTTGTTGGACGAGATGCTTCGCTGCTTCAAGCTGCTGCAGCAGATAGAAGCAGATGCTCGCTTTCTTATAATCAATCGCGGCGAGCATAAGCTGATTCAGGAGCGTGCCGCGGCGCACTCCATACCCACCGGGAATATTGAGCTGATCGGTGCCGACCACCACGCCGTTCCTTCGTATATTCCGCGAATGTCGGCAGGCCTGGCTCTCTATCGGCCTTCCAGCTCGCGCGTGGCATGTGCGCCCACCAAGCTGGCGGAGTATCTGGCCTGTGGAGTGCCCTGTTTGGGGAGCTCGGGCGTTGGAGACATGTCTGAGATCCTCGACGAGGAACAGGTCGGCGTTGTGCTTGACGATCTCGATGACGATAGCCTGCGCAAGACGTTGTTGCGCCTCATCGAACTCAGTCGGAGCGCAAACATTCAGGATCGCTGCCGGAGCGTCGCTATGAAGTTGTTCTCGCTCGATGTGGGTGTTGCGGCTTACGCCGACATATACGAGCAGCTAGACGATCGGCATTCGAAAGTTCAACGGTGACTAGAGTGCAGCGGTCCGGCAATCTCGACAGGCCAACAGTGTCAGGTTTCGGTGCGGAATGGGCCGCTTTCGATCAGAGCCTCCTGCCGCCCGACGACCTCAAAGACCAATTCGGCGATTACTTCGGGATCTTTCCGTTCGAGACCTTGCCCGCCGAGGCGGAGGGCTTTGACCTGGGCTGCGGATCGGGCCGCTGGGCATCTCAGGTGGCGCCGCGAGTTGGGCTTTTGCATTGCATAGATCCCGCTGAGGAAGCGCTTGCGGTCGCCCAACGGCAGCTCGCTCTTTTCGACAATGCGCGCTTTCATCTTGCATCCGTGGATTCGATTCCGTTGCCCGACGAAAGCCAGGATTTCGGCTACTGCCTGGGGGTGCTCCATCACGTTCCGGACACGGCGGCCGGCATGCGGGATGCGGTGCGCAAGCTCAAGAAGGGCGCCCCCTTCCTCGTCTATATCTATTATGCGCTCGACGACCGCCCAATCTGGTTTCGAGCATTGTGGCGGACGAGCAATGCAGGCCGGAAACTGATTTCAAGACTCCCATTCGTTGCGAAGAAGGCAGTCAGTGAGCTGATCGCCGCGGGCGTCTATTGGCCTTTGGCCCGTGGTGCGGCGCTCTTCGAGCGCTGGGGCGCGAACGTCCACAACTGGCCACTCAACTGGTATCGCCACGGCAGTTACTACCGCATGCGTACCGATGCGCTCGATCGCTTCGGAACGCGGCTTGAGCAGCGCTTCACCCGACAGGAAATCGAGCAGATGATGCGGTCGGCCGGGCTCGATGGGATACGTTTCAGCGAGCGAGCGCCATTTTGGGTAGCCTGCGGCCGCAGGTTCGCCTGAGCGGCTACCGGGCATCGATGCGCATCCTCGCACTGACAAGATATGGCCCTCGCGCCGCGAGCACGCGGCAGCGTTTCCTGCAATATAGACCTGCATTTTCAGAAGCCGGAATTGAGCTCGATATCGCGCCGTTTCTCGGCGATCGGCATGTCGCTAGTTTAAGCGGGAGCCCGCGGCCATCACTCGCTTACTACGCGGAAGCTTACCTTCACCGCGCGGCATCGCTGATCGACGCGCGGCGCTACGATGTCGTTTGGATCCATTGTGAGCTTTTCCCCTACCTGCCGGGATGGGTAGAGGCTCTTGGCACACGTATTGCCGCGATCCCGGCCGTGTTCGATTACGACGACGCCATCTTTCACATGTACGAAGGGCGATCGTCCGCGGCTGCTCGTGCGCTGCTCTCCCGGAAGCTTGAGCCGCTGCTTCGAAGGGTCGCCGCCGCGACCTGCGGCAACGAGTACTTGCGCGAATATGCGTCTCGCTTTTGCCCCAACAGTCTCGTCGTTCCGACGGTCGTCGACACGGATCAGTATCGACCGGCTTCCCGGTCGTCTGGCGTGCCGGTGATAGGGTGGATCGGATCGCCCTCGTCTTGGGTCAACGTGCGGCCGATCCTCCCAATTTTGCAGGAAGTCTGCGCAACGGGCGCCGCGTCTTTCCGCGCCGTTGGGGCGGGATTGGAGGCTGAAGCCGATCGTTTTCCGGGCATGGAGTTGGTGCAGTGGACCGAAGCGCAGGAAGTGAAAGAGGTGCAAAGCTTCGATGTCGGCATCATGCCCTTGCTGGATGAGCCCTTCCAGCGCGGCAAGAGCGGCTATAAGCTGATCCAGTACATGGCTTGCGGATTGCCGGCCGTGGTCTCTCCCGTCGGAGTCAATCGGGAGATCGTCGATAACAATGAAACGGGCTTTCTTGCAGCTGACCCTGAAAGCTGGAGGCGAGCCCTTTCAAGCCTTGCCAAAGATGCCAAGCCGAGGCGGCGGATGGGTGCGAAGGGTCGTGCAAAGGTTGAGCAAACCTACTCGCTTCGGACTCAGGCGCCTCGGCTCGTCGAGCTGTTTCGTGAGATCGCCCACCACTAGATGACTCGGGACGAGCCCTATTTGTTCGTCGAGCGGGACCGATGTCCTGCCTGCCTCTCGCAGGACGTCGAGGTGGTCTATGAGAGCCGCTTCAATGAGGGACCCGTCGCGATCTTCGTTCGTGACTATTACGGAATCGACCCGGGCGTCTTGGGTCACGCGCGATTTTCGCTAAGGCGTTGCTCCAACTGCTCCTTGCTCTACCAGGCATGGGTCGGGGATGAGCGGCTTTTGGCCGAGCTATACGGGGAATGGATCAACGAATCCGGCGATCCCGCGCACGACCCGGTTTACACCGCCGTAATGGCGCATCCGCTCGAATCCCGCGATGCGCATGAAATGTTGAGCGCTGCCGCGTTTCTCGGGAAAGAGCCTTGCGAGCTTTGCACTCTGGATCACGGCATGGGCTGGGCGATGTGGGCTCGAGTCGCCCGGGCCCTCGGCTGCCGATCGTACGGTACTGAGCTGTCGCCATCACGGGAGGAATTTGCGCGCGCGCATGGGATTGCTGTGGTGCCGGCGAACGTGCTGCCGCAACAACAGTTCGATTTCATCAATACCGAGCAGGTAATGGAGCACCTGCCTCAACTGCGCGAAACGGCCGAACGCCTTCGGGATGCGTTGCGACCTGGGGGGGTATTGAAGATCTCCGTCCCCTCCGCGGACCATGTCGCAAGCGTCATCCAGAAGCTGAGCGGCGGACATGCTGCTCTCAGCTGCGAAGAATTGATGCCGGTGCAGCCACTCGAGCATGTGAACTCCTTCACAAGCCAATCCATTCTAACGCTCGCGGCATCGCTCGGCTTGAATGTCGTTCGGCCGAGCATTCCGGATCGCTACGCCTTTCTGAGCCGGCCTGGCACCTTGTCTGCCCGTCGGTTCAGCAACTCGGTGAAGGAGCTCGTGAGGCCATTCTACACGTACCGGAACCGTTCAAACCTCTACTTCTGGCTCCAGAAAGGGCCGGCTTGATGGCGCGACTTGCGTTTGTTTTGCCGAGCCTTGCAGGAGGGGGCGCTGAGCGCGTCGCGCTGACCCTGGTCAACGCTTTCGCCGGAGCGGGTCATGATATCGATTTGGTCCTGGCGAGTGCCGAAGGTGAACTCCTCAGGCTCGTGCCCTCTGACGTCCGGGTATTTGACTTGCGCGCGAAGCGCTTTCGCAACGCTTTGTGGCCGCTCGTGCGATATTTGAGACAGGCGCGCCCTGATGCCGTTCAGGTCTCGATGTGGCCACTGACGATCTTGGCGATCTTGGCGCGCTTACTTTCGGGTGTTCGAACGCGGCTGGTTGTTAGCGACCATGGGATACTTTCCCACCAGTATGGAGATGTGGTCACGAAGAGATGGCTGCGATGGAGTGTCCGGCGATTATATCCGATCGCGAACGCTCGAATTGCTGTCTCGACCGCCGCTGTCCATGACCTCGCGAAGCTTTCAGGCATGCCAGAGAAGTCGTTTACGGTTGTTCACAATCCCATCCTTTCGGCGCCCGCGACGCCAGCGGAGAAGAAACGCGCGGAACAACTTTGGCCGGAAGGTAAAAAACGAATCTTGTCCGTGGGCAGCTTCGTTCCGGTTAAGAATCACGCATTGCTGATCGACGCACTCGCCAATGTCCATTCTGCTTGCGGGGCTTCGTTGATGATTCTTGGTGAGGGCGATTGCCGTCAGGCCCTCCAGGAGATGGTTAGGGCGCGCGGGATTGCCGATCGGGTTGCGATGCCCGGCTTCGCGATCAATCCGACAGCGTATTTCGAAAACGCTGACCTGTTCGTCCTGTCCTCTAACCACGAGGCCTACTCGCTGGTTCTTGTTGAAGCTATGGCGGCAGGACTTCCAGTGGTCAGCACCGATTGCGGCGGACCGCGTGAGATTTTGGACCACGGAAGATTCGGCCGTCTCGTTCCAGTAGGCGACGCACCAGCGCTTGCGCAGGCTATTGCTGACACGCTCCGGGAGAACATCGATCCCGAGCGTCAGAAGGCGCGAGCACGTGAGTTAGCAAAGGATGCTCTAGCGCGTTACGAGGCACTCTTGCTCAAGCCCGAAGCCAGTCCCGTGCCGCGCTCGCTAAACCGTTAAATTCATCATAAAGACCGTGCCGCCAGGCGCGGATTATGGCGTTACCGCGCATCGTCCGCGGCTCCTCCAGAATGGTGAGTCGTTGCCGAAGCGCACGAACCCGCTGAGCGTTCGACAGGATCGCTGCGTCAATCTTGCAGTCGGGGATCACCTTATGCAGGGACGAGCACGCACTTGCGAAGCGGTCCGTGAGTATATCGCGCCAAGCGATCTCTGCTTTCCATGCGGGGCGCGGGTCGCGACCGGCATATTTCCGGATCTCAGCCCATCGGGATGCGGATTGGACCACATCCGGATCAGTTGTATTACCGCCATGTCGGCGATAAATCTGCATTGGTTCCTCGAGTAGTCTTTTCGCACCGAGAAGGTCAGCCGCCCAACCAATCCAGCTGTCGTAAGGGATGACCTCTGGGACCGGCAGCAACAGTTCAAGAAGTGGGCGCGCGATCGCAGTGCAGGAACCAGCGATCAAATAATTGTCCGGGAAGCCAGCCTTGCGCATCTTACCGAACACGGTCTCACCCCCGCTTGCACCATCGGCATCAACTATTAGCTGATCATTGACGCATGCAAGTGCGCTCGGGTCGTCCCTCAATACGGCGCTTACGCGATCAATCTTGTGCGGATACCATACGTCATCTTGATCCGCGATAAAGACGAGGTCACCCGTCGTTCGCGACATCGCTTTTGAAAAGTTGCGAGAATAGCCGAGGTTTTTGGCGTTGCGGTGCACGTGGACGGGGAAGGGCGCGGTCCGGGCGAAATCCTCTGTGATCGCGACTGTGCGATCGATGGAGGCGTCGTCGCAAATCACGAGCTCATCGGGGTGTTTAGTCTGCGCGGCTAAGCTTTGTAGCTGCTGTCCGATGAAGCGCTCGCCATTGAAGGAAGCCATGGCGATTGAGATGCGCCTCAAGACGGCGCCCGCCGACCTGTAACGGTCAGAAATTCCGTGTGCTTCTTCGAAAAGGTTGCTTCTAGAAGTTCACTAGCCGTGAATTTGGGAGCTCGGCAGGCTGGTGCTGCATCCGAGAAAGGATCAATTCCCGACGCAATCAGCCGACTTTGCAACTGCATGCCACTAAGCGGATAGAATCTGCGACGGAAGCGTATGTCGACGAATCCACTCGCTTCGAGCGCCCGGTGAAGGCCCTCGCGGTTGAACAGAACTAAATGACGGGGAGGCTCGAGCCCACGCCAGTTTTTTCCATATATACGGTGACCGACCGAATCTAAGTTAGGCGTGTCGATGAAGATCGTTGCTCCAGGAATGAGCAATTCATGGCAGGTCTGTAGCGTCGAGAGCGGGTCATGAACATGCTCAATTACATGACTGAGAGTGAGCGCGTTGAACGCTTCGTTCGAGAAGTCGCTGAGGGATGGTCGAATATCGAATCCTCGATCTGACCCTGCTCGGCGGGCGTTTTCATCCGGTTCAACCCCGGCAACCTGCCAGCCTGCTTGTTTTGGAAAAGCAAGCCAATCGCCGTTCCCGCAACCAATATCGAGCACCCGCGAACCGGGTTTGCTTCTCGGTAGATAGCGGAATGCGACATCCGCAGGCCAGCGGAGGGGCGGGACGAGAGCCGCAAGGATTGGTCCAGCTTTGGACGAAGGTCGAAGTTGCGTTCCATACAAGGCATTTCGATAGCCGTTTCCCAGCTTTGTGCGCCAACGTCCGATCCATGAGTGATCGGCGATGGGGCGTTGCTGTTCGTGCGTATAGTAACGTTCATATGCGCGACCTATTGAACGCTCATCCGGTCGAGGATCGAGGTAACCGCTTCCACACCCGCCACATCGCCACATTGACCATCTACCGGGAGCAACGCCGAAAACGTTGTCTGTCAGATCGGAGTGAAGGAGCATGCGGATCGTGGAGTTGCAGATTGGACAATTCTCGACCCACTCCAGCTGATCCTCGGGCCAGACCTGAATTCGCATCTTGCGTCTGTTCATCACAACTGACCGGAGCGCACTAGTGCTAGAAACTCGTGGATGCGATCGCTCTGCAAAAAAGGTACGGCACGTAGGATTCGATCCTCGGGCCAATCCCACCATTGGATCTGGCTGAGTTGCTCGATCACCTCGTTGCTAAAGCGATATCGAACCAGTTTTGCAGGATTTCCTGCCGCGATTGCATACGGTGGTACGTTCTTGGTCACCACCGCGAAGGCGCCAATAACAGCCCCGTCCCCGATGTGTACGCCCGATAGAATTGCCGCCCCTTGGCCGACCCAGACGTCGTTGCCAATTTCTACGTCGCCCTTGGAATGAGGATGACCCTCTAGAGCTTTGAAGCGAGGATTGAGAACATTAAAAGGGTAAGTCGTAACCCAGTCCGTGCGATGCTCGCCGCCTAGAAAAACCGTTACGTCGGCTGCAAATGAGCAGAAAGAGCCAATCTTCAACTGATGCGCGGAATCCCACTTCAGGATCGTTAAGTCACCGTAACTCCCGTGACCGATCGACTCGCTTGGGTATTTTTTGGCAAGGTAGATCGATCCCGGATCTCTCCCCAATAGAAGTCGTCGCGTCCGATTGAGCAAACCTTGCATCAATTTTCGCATTGCGGGCCATCAAAAATCACGAGAGCTGCTCCTCGCGTCTTTCAAGAACGGAACCAGCAACCTTATTCGCTTGAGGAGCTGATCAACTTGACGTGGTCTGCTTGTCCACACGATGATTACTGCGACCCCTAGCAAAACAGCTCCGACTAGGAATCGAAAAGGACTCCAATTGGGAACTGCGAGCGAAGCGATAACGCCCAAGATCATTAAGACTGATTGGCCGAGCAGTGGCATGCACTCCCTGATGGAGGTTCGGTCAATAACGAAAAGGGCGATGCTATCCACTGCGCAACGTACCGACCATGCTAGTGCCGCACCGGGCAAACCCAGCAAGCGCACCAGAAGGTAAAACATTGCCGCGTAAGGAATTATCTCAGAAATCATCAGCAACGCTGTAAGTTTTGGCTCGCCGCGAGCCAGTATGTGCCCATGCGGCACGCGAGCGAAGCTGTTGATCCAGACACCTAATAACAGGATGCATGCGATGGGCGCAGTTTTTAAGCCCAGCTCGGGGCCGAGCCAAATCGTGAGAAAGGGCGGAGCGGCAAATATCATCAATAGCGTTGAAGGTGTCATGGCGAAGGCAAGCGCAGAAATCGCTTGCGACGCGAGGCGCCTGGACTCACGCAATTCAGCAGAAGCAAGTCTTGGAAAAAGCGCCGACATTATCGCGCCAGGAACAATGAGGACCTGCCACACAAGGTTGAAAGGGACGACGTACACTGCGACAGCCGTTGAACCGAGGATGGCGCCAATCGCAAAGCGATCCCAGAAAACCATCAAAGGCCCGACGACATTGGAAACTGTTGTCCACCCGCCGAAACCTAAAAGTCGTCCAGTCTCTCTTGAGCTGGCCATTTGAAATCGTTCTACAGGGATTGCTTGAACGCACGCGGGGACGAGCAGCAGGAAGACGAACGAACGCGCTACGAGCGAGGCAGCGAGCAAGTTCGGCAAATCTGGTCCCGACCAGATCGCCACCATGAGCGGCAAGACCGAAGTGGCAATGGTGCCTGCACTCGAAATTAGGTTGATTGTGAGAAATTTTTGACGCCCTTCTAAGGCGCCAACGAGCACACTCTGAGCAATCCCGAAAGGCAGTGCGGCCACCAGGAAAGGAAGGGCACTTCCGACTTCCTCTTGTAGACCCAGTTCATGTGGGTCCAGCCTCATCAGGCCCAATCCGAACTTGGCCAACGGGGCGAATGCAAGAATGGCCATTAATGACAGGACCAGCGACATCAATGCGCTCGTCCAGAATATGCTACTACGCTCGCGGCTGGATGCATCTGCTAATCTTGCAATCTTTTGCGCCGTCGCGCGGCCCAAACCAAAGTCAAACAGACCGAAGTATCCGACCAAGAGCCAACATATAGCTAGCAAGCCATATCTGCCCGTGCCGATCACCTTGATATAGAGCGGAACGGTGACAATCGAGACTGCCAGCGGAATGAGCGCTCCGGCAACGTTGTAGCTCGTGTGCCGGACGACGCTCATGCGGCTCTCTTCCTCGGTGAAGTCGCGACATGCAAGGTCTCGCTAGAATTCGACAACCTGTCGTGCCAAGGCGGGCTGATGTGCGGCATTGCCGGAGTGATTGGCGAAGCGGCCCGCGATGCTGGCCTGCTGTCGCGCATGGCGCAGACCATCGCGCATCGCGGACCGGACGACGAAGGCATCTGGAACGACGCCGAGGCTCTGATCGCGCTGGTCAATCGGAGGCTGGCGATCATCGACCTGTCTCCGCACGGCCACCAGCCGATGCTGTCCGCGGACGGCAGGTTCGTGCTCACCTTCAACGGCGAGATCTACAATCACGCGGAGCTGCGCGACGAGCTGGAGGCGAGAGGGGCCGTACCATCTGGAGGATGGCGCGGACATTCGGACACCGAGACCCTGCTCCAGGCCATTGCTTCGCTCCGGCTTGAGCCCGCGCTCGAACGATGCGTCGGCATGTATGCCTTCGCTCTGTGGGACCGGCAGGAGCGGACGCTCCGGCTGGTGCGCGACAGGTTCGGTGAGAAGCCGCTCTATTATGGCTGGGTGGCCAAGGACTTCATGTTCGCCTCCGAGCTCAAGGCCATTCGCGCGCACCCGCGCTTCGAAGGCGAGATCGATCGCCGGGCGCTCGCGCTATATGCGTCGCGGACCTACATCCCCGCGCCGCTGTCGATCTATCGGCGCATCTTCAAGCTGGAGCCGGGGTGCATCCTCGACGTGCCGCTGGATGCTGCCGGGAAGCCGCTCGAAGAACCGCCGTCCACCGACAGTCCGGCGTCCGGGCTCTCCGTCACCCGCTACTGGTCTTACCGGGACGTATTGCTCAGCGGCCTGCGGGATCCGATCCGCGACGAAGACGAAGTGCTTTTCCAGCTCGAGTTCGTGCTTGCCCGCGCCGTTCAAAGCCAGTCGATAGCGGACGTTCCCGTGGGCGCGTTCCTGTCGGGCGGGATAGATTCCTCGGCGATCGTCGCGCTCTACCAGAAATATTCGTCGCAGCCGGTGCGAACGTTCACGATCGGCTTCCGCGAAGAAGCGTTCAACGAGGCAGATCATGCGCGGGCCGTCGCCCGTCATCTGGGTACCGAGCATAATGAGCGCGTCGTAACGGCGCGCGAGGCGCAGGAGGTCATCCCGCAGCTGCCGCGGATCTACGACGAGCCTTTCGCGGATTCGTCGCAAATCCCGACCTTTCTCGTGAGCCGCTTCGCGCGCGAGCAGGTCACTGTGGCGCTGTCGGGCGATGGAGGCGATGAGCTGTTCGGTGGGTACAATCGTTATTTCGGCACCGGACGCTTCTGGTCGAAGCTGAAGCTGTTGCCGGCTCCAGTGCGTGCGGCGTTGGCGGCACCTCTCGGGCGAGTCCCTCCGTCCGCCTGGGACCTTGTCGGGAAGGGCGTCCTGGGAAAGCGCCGCCCGCCCTATTTCGGCGCGAAGGTCCGCAAGACGATGCGCTCAATCGCCGGAGCGAGGAGCCTCGACGGTGTCTTCGCTACGTTCCTGGACGAGTGGGCAGGGGAGCCTTCACCGGTGCTGGGCGCCGACGTGGACCCGAAGCTCTGCGCGTTCGACCTCAATCTACCCGGCGCTCCAGACGCAATGCGGATGATGTACTGCGATGCGGTCAGCTACCTGCCGGACGACATCCTGTGCAAGGTCGACCGCGCGACAATGGCCGCTAGTCTCGAAGGGCACGCGCCCTATCTGGATCACAGGGTAGCGGCATTGGCCGCGCGCATCCCGAATGGAATGAAAATCAGGGGTGGCAGCGGAAAACACATCCTGCGAAAGCTGTTGTATCGGGAGGCGCCGCGCGAACTTTTCGAACGCCCCAAGGCCGGCTTCGGCATACCGGTGGGCGAATGGATCAAGGGCCCGTTGCGGGATTGGGCTGAGGGTCTCCTCGACTCATCTTCGCTGAGCGCTGAAGGCTGGTTTGACGCCGACATCGTTCGGGCCCGCTGGAAACAGCATCTGAACGGAGGCCGGGACTCTACCCAGGCCCTGTGGGCGATACTGATGTTCCAGGCGTGGGTGCGTGAGGAACGAACAGACGTCGCAGCGGCAGCGTGAGTACAGCACACGATCGAACCGAACATCCCGTAATAAATGCCGTTCGACGAATGTGGGTCCTGTTGCCTACAAACCACATAGACACGGAGGGTTTTTTGTCCGAAGCGAATTAGGGAAACTTTATTTTGGACCAATTGTTTTCCGTCGGGTCTGGACCAGGAGTGTAGTCGATGCGGGCTTTGCGTTCGAGCGGAGTTGTGGGCGTTCTGGTAGCCGGATCGCTCTTCGTCAGTTCAACGGGTGCCGTTGCCGCTACCAATGTCAGCGCTGCACAAATCAATCCTTGGGGGGCCTTGACCGCGCTCAGCGGCGGTGCGCCTGCCGCTGCCCTGTGCGGCGCCGCGGCTGCGGCCGCGGCTGCCCAAGCGGCTCCGGGCTGCGTGCTTCCGGTCAACGATGCGGCGCCTGTCGCCACGCCGCCGCCTCCGACGCCCGTGCCCGTACCTCCGGTCGAGCCGATTGGTGGCGGTTTCGGCATCAATCCGCTTCTTCTGGCGCTTGGTGCGCTAGCAGCCGGCGCCCTGATCTACTTCCTGGTGCACGACAGTAATAACAATAACGACAATAACGTCAGCGCCGCTTGAACGCTGGTTGTTCTGCTCTGATCGAAAGGGAAGAGGCGTCATGAACTCTCGGTTTGTCACAAGGGCGTGTGTTGGAATGGCCGGGATGCTGGCGTTGCCCGGCATTGCGCTCGCGCAGGGGTGGACCCCCGGGTCCGAAATTGTCGGGCAGCCTCTGCAAGTCACCACCAACGGGGTGACGAACACGGTCTATCTCGACGCTGGCGGTAGCGCTCGAATCATCAGCCCGGGAGGCAATGTCGTTCCCGGAACCTGGACCGCTGCCAATGGTCAGCTCTGCTTGAGCACAGGGACTGCGCAGGAGTGCTGGCCCTATGCGGGACCGTTCCAGGCGGGACAACCGCTGACCCTGACTAGCTCGTGCAATCAGAGCTCGACCTGGCTGGCTTCGTCGACCAATGCCGGTCAGCGACCGGGCGGTGAGCGCGGCCGCTAAGCACCACATTTCCGGAGCTCAGGTGGCGGTCGCATCCTCAGATGTGGCCGCCAGCCTTTTGTGCAGAGCCTCGACGGAGCCTTCATGCGTCAGGTCGAGGTGTAGCGGAGTGACGGATACGTAACCGTCGGCAATCGCCTCCAGGTCCGTGAGGTGTCCGGGGGTTTCAACCATCGGGCCGAGCCCGAACCAGTAATAATCATAGCCCCTGGGGTCCGTCCGCTGGACGATTCGGAGCCGCCCGTAATCGCGGAGCCCCTGCCGGCAGACTCGAACCCCGCGGACGTCCTCCGGCGCCATCGCCGGGAAATTGATGTTGATCAGCGTCCGCGGCTCGGTTTCGAACTCGAGCAGCGGCGCGAGCACGCGCTCGGCCCAAGCTTCCGCAGCCGCGAACGGCACCGTGTCTCCCATTCCCTCGCGCGAATAAGCTTGGCTCAGTGCGATGGATCGCACGCCAGCGAGAGCGCCCTCCATCGCCGCCGACACCGTTCCCGAATAGGTGACGTCCTCCGCCAGATTTGCCCCGCGATTGATCCCGGACAGGATTACGTCTGGAGGCGAATCCTTCATCACATGTGCAAGCGCGAGCATCACTGCGTCTGTCGGCGTCCCGGTGACGGAGAAGCGACGCTCCCCGTGCCGTCGCAGTCGGACCGGCTGGGTGAGCGTCAGCGAGTGGCCAGCTCCGGATTGCTCTTCGGTAGGAGCTACGATCCAGATGTCATCGCTGAGCGTTCGTGCGACCGACTCGAGCAGCTTCAGGCCCCTGGCGTTCACGCCATCGTCGTTGGTGAGAAGGATGCGCATGGCTCCGCTATGCCGTTCGTCCCGCAATGGGGCAATCTGGACCGCGCTTGTGACGCTCTTATGCGCCATATCCGCAACAGCCGGGCGATTTCTTCACTTGCCGTACGTAAGTTCTTGTTCAGCCAACCGCGCGTATTTATAGGCGCGTTTGGGGATAAGCGGCTTTCCCATAAGCTACGGGAAAGTCAGTGCTATTTGCCTCCGGCTGCACCGCTTGCCGGCCGCAGCCAGCGGCAGCGTTTTGGACTGTTTCGCAATGTGGGGCGGACCGGTCCAGTGCGGGGGAGGGATTATGGCTACTGCACTTGTCGACCTTTACGGCGGCGACGATTTCGAACCTTTTGATCGGATCATCCTTCCGGAGGCATATCGGCCTTCGGACGAAGACGAATTCATGTCTTCTAAGCATCGCGCTTACTTCCTCCGAAAGCTGAAGGCTTGGAAGGACGCGATCATCGAGGAGTCGCGGGCAACCATGGCTCAGCTTCAGGTCGATTCACTGCGTGAGCCGGATCTGGCCGATCGCGCTTCCAGCGAAACGGATTGGTCGATCGAATTGCGCACTCGCGATCGTCAGCGCAAGCTTATCGCGAAGATCGATTGTGCGATCCGCCGTCTCTACGAAGGCGAATACGGCTATTGCGAAGTCACCGGGGAGCCGATTTCCTTGGCGCGGCTGGAAGCGCGGCCGATTGCGACCATGACGCTTGAGGCGCAGGAGCGGCACGAGCGGATCGAAAAGGTTTCGCGGGACGACTGAGTCCCGCGACTCGCGGGCTAATGGTGCGTGAAGTGGCCGGCGAGCTCGTCTTTCAGTTTTAGCTTTTCTTTCTTGAGGCGGTGGAGAAGGTCTTCGTCGGGGTGGGCGCGGTGCTCTTCCTCTTCGATCATCGCGTGGAGCGCCGCGTGCTTGGACTCCAATTCCTCGACCTGTGCCTTGTCCATCGGTGCCAATCCTTTCGTGAAAGCTGCTGTCACCAGGGCGTAATAAATCACGATTCGATCCCTTTGTCTTGATCCTTCTCTCGTCTGGTCCGGTGCAGCGAGCGGATCGTCGATGTCTCGGCGTCGGTTCCTCCCAGAAGCCTGCTGCGCTAGAATGGCGTTCGATGAACGACGACGAGCCTGGCGCCGATCTGGAAGCGCTGAAGGCAGAACACCGCAGACTTGATGAGCGGATTCGGGCCCTGTCCGCAGAGCACGGACCAGATCAGCTCGAAATTGCGCGCCTTAAGCGCAACAAACTGCGTCTAAAGGATCAGATTCAGCGGATCTCCGCGGGGAATATACCTGATATCATTGCCTGAATTCTGTCTCAGCGCGGGACAGTTGGGCTCAATATGCGCGGCATTCGCCGAGTCGGCGTTTTCATGAGCATGCAACGGTGGCACTCTTCAGGGCCGATGACCGACTCAGAGCCATTCCAGCCTCAGGTGCGAATCACCTCACGGCTCATCGACTCGCTCTACACCGAGGCGATGCTGCTCGCCGACGAGGCGCGCTCCTACTTCGACGATATCGGGCGCGAGGATCGCCGAACCCTGGAGCCGTTCGCGCGGGTTGGCTTTGCCTGCGAGTCGCTCAAGGTCACAACCCGGATCATGCATATCGTCGCCTGGCTGCTCACCCAGCGCGCAATAGAATCCGGTGAAATCCCGTTCCGCAATGGGCATCGGCCGGAACGGCGGCTCGGTCATGCGCAGGACAGCGACGAAGCGGTAGTTGCACAACTCCCCGATGCGGCGCGCAAGCTCATCCAGGCCAGCTCAGATCTCTATGCACGCGTGAGGCGCATCGACGAGGACGGCCTCGAAGCCGAGGAAGCGCCGCAGAGTCCGGCGCGCGCCTTGATGGGCCGGCTCGAACGCGGGCTTGTCGGAGACAGCCCCGCCTGACTATTCCGCGAGGGTGCGCAGCTTCGCTTTCTACCCTGGTCCAACGCTCCTCGCGGGAAGCGAACGACTCCAAGAATTGATCGACCGGCTGCCGGATGGACCCGTCCTCCTGGTGAGCGATCGTTCGCTCGTGCGATTGGGTCTGCTGGACGGGTGCCGCGAGAAGCTTGCAGCGAGCGGTCGCGACCACATCCTGTTTGACGACGTCGAGGCGGACCCTTCGCGAGCGACTCTCATGAACGCGGTTGACCTGGGTCTATCCACCGGGGCCGTATCGGTTATCGGGTTCGGCGGCGGCAGTCCGATGGATGTCGCCAAGCTCGCTGCTTACCTGCTCGGCTCTGGCGACGAGCTGGATACCATCTGGGGCGTGGATATCGCGAAAGGCCGACGGCTCCCGCTCGCGCTCGTGCCGACGACTGCCGGGACGGGGTCGGAAGCAACACCGATATCGGTGATAACCTGTGAGGGCGGGGTGAAGCTCGCGGTGAATGCCCGGCCTCTTATCGCCGACGTCGCATTGCTCGACCCGGAACTCACGGTGGGTCTGCCGCGCCAGGTCACGGCGGCTACCGGCATCGATGCGATCGTCCATGCGGTTGAGGCCTACACTTCGGCACGGCTGAAAAATCCGATATCGGACGCTCTCGCGCGGGAGGCCTTACGGCTGCTGACCGCGAACCTCGTGCAGGCATGCGATCGACCGGACGGCCGCGATGCGCGGAGTGCGATGTTGCTAGGTGCGCACCTCGCCGGCCTCGCATTCTCGAATGCGCCAGTGGCGGGCGTGCATGCGCTGGCATACCCGCTCGGCGGCCTGCACCATTTGCCTCACGGACTCAGCAATGCGCTGATGCTGAGGCCGGTGCTGGAGCATAACGCCGAAGCCGCGCGCGAGCTCTACGCGGAGCTCGCGCCGATCGTGGATCCATCGTGCGAAGCAGCCGGCACGCAGGGTAAGGTTCGAAGCCTGATCGACGGGCTCGAGCAGCTTTGCGAAGCAACCGGTCTCAAGCTTCGCCTGCGCGACCACGGCATCCCCGAGGACGACATGCCAAGGCTTGCACAAGAGGCCATGAAGCAGATTCGACTCCTCGTAAACAATCCGTGCGAGATCAGCGAAGCCGACGCCCAGCGTCTCTACGAGGCGGCATGGTAACGCGCGAAGCGCCCGCCATCTGGCGTAAGTTCACGACCCGTTGGGCAGACAACGATGTCTACGGGCACGTCAACAACACCGTCTTCTACCAGTGGTTCGACACGGCGGTGAACGCGTGGCTGGTGGAGCAAGGCATTCTCGACGTCCGGAACGGCGATCCTATCGCGCTCGTCGTCGAGACGCGCTGTGCCTATTTCGCACCGCTGGCGTTCCCGCAGGACGTTGAGGTTGGCCTGGCGATTGCCGAGCTCGGTCGCTCCAGCATGCGATATCGGATCGGAGTTTTCGCATCTGGCGATGAGCAAGCCGCGGCGCAGGGCGACTTCGTGCACGTGGCGGTAGATCGGGCAAGTCGTAAGCCGGTTGATCTACCTGCAGAGTGGCGAACGAAGCTGGAGGCGATCCGCGCCTAAGCGCAGATCCGCGCTTTCGCGTCCTCATACTGCTTGGCGAGCATGTCGATATATTCTGCTGCCGGACGAACGCGGTCGATCACCCCGATACCTTGTCCCGAACCCCAAATGTCGCGCCAGGCTTTCGCCTTGCTGCCATCGGCTCCAAACTTCATCGTCGACGGGTCGCTCCGTTCCAGATTATCCGGGTCGAGGCCCGCGGCCACGATCGACGGGCGCAGATAATTGCCGTGCACGCCAGTGAAGAGGTCGGTGTATATGATCTCGGAAGCGCTGCCCGCGACAATCCCCTGCTTATACTCATCGCTTGCGCGCGCTTCATCGGTCGCGATGAACGGCGAGCCGATATAGGCCAGATCAGCTCCAGCAACCGTCGCCGCGAGCACGGCGCCACCAGTCGCGATGGCGCCGGACAGGATCAAAGGCCCGTCGAACCACTGCCGGATTTCCTGGATGAGCGCGAATGGGGACCAGCGCCCGGCGTGGCCTCCGGCACCTGCGGCGACGGCGATGACACCATCGGCGCCCTTTTCCACCGCCTTTCGCGCAAACCGGTCATCGATCACGTCATGCAGTGTGATCCCGCCCCATGAGTGGACGGCCTCATTGAGCTCGACGCGCGCTCCCAGCGAGGTGATGACGATCGGCACCTTCCATTTCGAGCAGACATCCATGTCGTGCTCGAAGCGGTCGTTGGACCGATGGACGATCTGGTTGACTGCGAACGGCGCGGCTGGGCTCTCGGGATGGTCGCGGTCCCAATCTGCAAGAGCCTCCGTAATTTCGTGAAGCCATTCGTCGAGCTGGGAAGCGGGCCGGGCGTTGAGCGCCGGGAAGCTGCCCACGATGCCTGCCGTGCATTGTGCGATGACGAGCTTGGGGGTGGAAACGATGAACAAGGGCGCCCCGATCACGGGAATGCGCAAGCTCGAAAGGATTGGCGGAAGGCTCATTCAGATCCGGTGATAGCTGCGAAACCAGTCGATGAAGAGCGGCACGCCTTCGTCCAGCGTCGTCTTCGGCTCGAACCCGTGATCGCGCTCGATCGCGCTGATGTCCGCGAACGTGTCCTTCAAGTCCCCCGGCTGCATGGGTTGTGGATCGATCAGCGCCTTGCGCCCCGTCGCCTGCTCCAGCAATTCCACCACGCGCATGAGGTCTTCGCTGCGGTTGTTTCCAATATTGTAGATCGCGTGCGGCGCTGTGCTCCCACCTGCTTTGGTCTCGCCGTTATCAGCGGGAGGGGCATCGAGGGACGCGAGAATGCCCGCGACGATATCGTCTATGTAGGTGAAGTCGCGACGCATCTCCCCACGATTGTACAGCGGCAGCGGATCGCCCGCGAACAATGCCTTCGCGAAGATCCACATCGCCATGTCAGGCCGGCCCCACGGACCATAGACCGTGAAAAAGCGAAGCCCCGTTTGCGGCAGCCGATAGAGGCTCGCATATGTCTCGCTCATCAGCTCGTCGGCCTTCTTGGTCGCTGCATAGAGCGAGAGCGGATGGTCGACGCGGTCTTCGACGCGAAAGGGCAGGCTCTTGTTGCCTCCATATACCGATGAGGACGAAGCGTAGACGAAGTGGCTGGAAGCTCGCTGGCGCGCCAGTTCGAGCATGTTCGCATGCCCGACCATGTTCGACTGCACATATGCCTCGGGATGCTGAAGGCTGTATCGGACTCCCACCTGGGCGCCCAGATGGATGATGCGGTCGAAGTCCGCCGCTTCGGAAAAACGAGCGAGCGCGCTTGAATCGGAGAAATCCACCAGATCGAGACGGAAGCCTTCCCCGAAGTCCGCGATCAGTCGGTCGACGCGCGCGCGCTTGAGCCCGGGATCGTAATAATCGTTGAGAATGTCGATGCCGATGACCGTGTCGCCGCGTCCCAGCAGCGCACGCGCGGTCGCGGCGCCGATGAAACCTGCAGCTCCGGTGACGAGAACGGCCATGACCCGGCCTTAGGGGGTGCAGAGGCGCGCCGAAAGGCCCTAGAGGCTTTCTGTGAATCGTAGCTGGACCTTTGCAATAGACCGAGGCGGGACCTTCACCGATGTGGTGGCGCGCTCCTCCGACGGGCTGCTGCGTGTCGAGAAGCTCTTGTCGGAAGATCCAGCCCGATACGAAGATGCCGCCCTCGAGGCGATCGGACGAGTGCTCAGCGCAGAAGGCGGGACCGTTCGCGAAGTTCGAATGGGAACGACGGTGGCTACCAACGCCCTGCTGGAGCGGAAAGGCGAGCGCCTCGCTTTGGCGATCACGCGAGGTTTCGGCGACGCGTTAAGGATCGGATACCAGGCGCGCCCGCAGATCTTTGCGCGACACATAGTGCTGCCTTCGATGCTCTACGAGCGCGTGATCGAGATCGAGGAACGCGTCGGCGTCGAGGGAGATGTGCTGCTTGCACTCAACGAGGAGCGCGCGCGAGAATCACTGGCCGAGGTGCTGGCCTCGGGAATAGACGCGATCGCGATCGTGTTGATGCATGGCTGGAAATTCCCGGCGCATGAGGCCCTTCTGGCGGCCATAGCGCGGGACGTCGGGTTCAAGCAGATCTCGGCCAGCCATGAGGTCGCGCCACTCATCAAGCTGATCGGGCGTGGCGACACGACGGTCGTCGATGCTTATCTGTCGCCCGTCCTTCGCCGCTATGTGGATCGCGTGGCTGCGGGGCTTCCGCCCGAATGCGACCTGCATTTCATGCAGTCGAACGGCGGCCTTGCCGAAGCAACGGCATTCCGCGGCAAGGATGCGATCCTGTCCGGCCCGGCCGGCGGTGTCGTGGGCATGGTCGCCGCCTGTCAGGCGCATGATTCCGAGCATCTCATCGGATTCGACATGGGCGGAACGTCGACCGACGTGTCGCACTATGGCGGACAGTTCGAGCTCGCCGACGAAAGTGTCGTTGCGGGCGTTCGAATCCGCGCGCCAATGATGCAGATCCATACGGTCGCCGCCGGCGGAGGCTCGATCTGCCGCTTCGACGGGATGCGCTTCCGTGTCGGGCCGGAATCCGCCGGCGCGCAGCCCGGGCCGGCTTGCTACCGTAATGGCGGACCACTCACGGTAACGGACTGCAATCTGTTTTTGGGCCGCATCGATCCCGGACATTTTCCGGCGGTGTTCGGGCCGACTGGCGACTTGGCGCTCGATCCGGACGCATCGCGCGCCAGGCTTCAGGAAATCGCTGACCAGCTCGGCGGGCAAAAAAGCCCTGAGCAGATCGCCGAGGGGTTTCTCGAGATCGCCGTCGACAACATGGCCGCCGCGATCCGGAAGATCTCGATCGCGCGAGGCCATGACGTCAGCCGTTATTCCCTGGCTTGCTTCGGCGGGGCAGGGGGCCAGCACGCGTGCCGCGTTGCAGATGCGCTGGCCATGGAGCGAATCCTGATCCATCCGCTTGCCGGCGTTCTTTCCGCCTACGGGATCGGTATCGCCGACGTGAAGGCGATCCGCGAGATCAGCTGGATCAGGGCGCTCTCCGAGGATTTCTCCGCCAAACTCACTGAGCTGGAGCAGCTCGCCCGCGAGGTTCTGTTGGAACAGGCCATTCCGACCGAACGCATCGAATTCGTGCGGCGTGCGCGACTGCGCACGGCCGGGAGCGACACCACGCTCGACATCATGATCGGACCTCCCGAGCGGATGCGGCGCGAGTTCCTCGACCTCCACCGCCGGCGCTTCGGCTATTCCGACGACGAGGCTGAGATCATCGTCGATGCCCTCGTCGTCGAGGCAATCGGCCGGTCCGAAGCATCTTGGCAGGGCTTTTCGAAAGATCACCGCGCAGGCGAAGTCGTCGAGGGACCGGCACTGATCTTCGACCCTTCGTCGACCACAATGGTCGAAGCTGGATGGCGCGCCGAACGGATGGAAGACGGCACGCTTATCCTGGATCGCTCAGTTCCACTCGACCGCGCGAAGGCGATCGGCACCGACGTCGACCCGGTGCGCCTTGAGATTTTCAACAACCTCTTCATGGCGATTGCCGAAGAGATGGGCGTTGCACTCCAGTCCACAGCGACGAGCGTAAATATCAAGGAGCGCCTGGATTTTTCGTGCGCGATCTTTGATGCGTCAGGGGCGCTGATCGCCAACGCGCCCCATATTCCCGTGCACCTGGGCTCGATGGGAGAAAGTATTCGCCGCATCATCGACGTGCGAGGGCAGGGGAGGGATGGCCGCGGCATCCGGCGTGGGGACGCTTATGTACTGAACGATCCCTATCGCGGGGGAACGCACCTTCCCGACATCACGGTGATCGTGCCGGTCTTCTACGGCGAACGCGACGCAGAACCTGCGGCCTTCGTCGCTGCACGAGGACATCATGCCGACATCGGTGGGATCGCGCCCGGCTCCATGCCGCCAGACAGCCGCAGCATCGACGACGAGGGTGTGCTGATCGACAATGCGTTGCTCGTCGACGAAGGTCATTTCCGAGAAAAGGAAATCCGCGAACTGCTGGTCTCGGGCGATTGGCCTGCACGCAACCCCGACCGAAACATTTCCGATCTCAAGGCGCAACTTGCCGCCTGCGTGCGCGGCGCCGAAGTGCTCGCGCAGACGGCAGACGAATATGGTGCCGATGTCGTTGCCGCATACATGGGCCACGTCCTGGCGAATGCAGAGGAATCCGTCCGTCGCCTGCTGGATCGCCTGGACGACGGTGAGTTCAACTATGAGATGGACAATGGCGCTCGGGTTCACGTGCGCATCAGAATCGACAAGGCGACCCGCTCGGCAACGTTCGATTTCACCGGTACGAGCGACCAGCTGCCGGACAATTTCAACGCGCCATATTCGATCGTTCGTGCGGCATCGCTTTACGTGATGCGTACCCTGATCGACGATACGATCCCGATGAACGACGGCTGCCTCCGGCCGATCAGCCTAATTGTGCCCGAAGGGTCGATGTTGAACCCCCGCTATCCAGCGGCGGTGGTCGCCGGCAATGTCGAGACCAGCCAGGTCGTGACCGACGCTTTGTTCGCGGCGACGGGCCGGCTTGCGCCTAGCCAGGGGACGATGAACAACTTCACCTTCGGCAACGACAGGCACCAATATTATGAAACGATCGCGGGCGGCTCTGGAGCGGGACCGGATCATGACGGCACCAGTGCCGTGCAGACGCACATGACCAACAGCCGCCTAACCGATCCCGAGGTGCTGGAGACGCGACTCCCGGTCGTATTGGACCGGTTCGCCATCCGCGCCGGTTCCGGCGGAGCGGGTATGCATCATGGGGGAGATGGGGTCGTTCGCGCGGTGACCTTCCTTGAGCCGATGCGCGCAAACATCCTCGCCAACCGGCGGCGGTTGCCGCCGCGGGGGATAGCTGGAGGCGAAGATGCGCAGCCGGGCCGCAACTGGGTCGAGCGGGTGGATGGATCCGTCGAGATGCTGACGGCCACGGATTCGGCGGACATGCAGCCCGGCGACCGTTTCGTGATCGAGACACCCGGCGGCGGCGGGTTCGGAGCGAAATCGTGAACTATTGGCCGCTGCTGGGTATCGCATTGGTGGTTCTCGGCTTCGCGCTGAAGCTAAACCCAATGCTCGTGGTCACCGTCGCCGCAATCGCCACTGGACTGCTCGCCGGGATGGATGTCTTCGAGGTCATCTCGACTTTCGGGAAGGCGTTCAACGACAACCGCATCATTGCGATCGTGTGGATCGTCCTGCCGGTGATCGGCCTCCTGGAACGCTTCGGCCTCCAGCAGCAAGCCGCGTCCCTCATCCAGCGCCTGCGGAACGCGACCGTGGGGCGGCTGCTCGTCCTCTACCTGCTCTACCGCCAGCTGACGGCAGCGATCGGCCTTCATTCGACTGCCGGCCACCCACAGACCGTGCGCCCGCTGGTCGCGCCGATGGCGCTGGCGGCCGCCGAAAAGGAGCATGGTGAGCTCGACGCCAAGCTCACTGAGAAGGTTAAGGCTTATTCCGCGGCGACTGACAACGTCGGCCTCTTCTTCGGAGAGGATATCTTTTTCGCGATTGGCTCGATCGTACTCATCCAGCAAACGCTGGTGACTTACGGTTACAACCTCACTCCGCTCGACCTAGCCGTGTGGGCCATTCCCACAGCCGCCTGCGCCTTCTTCGTTCACGGCGCCAGGTTGCTGCTGTTCGACCGTTGGCTGCGGAGGACGAAGCATTGATCACGCTTCACTGGCTGTACGCGCTCGCCGGCGCGATGTTCGCGGCCATCGCCTTGCTCTCGGCCCTCGATCGATCGAATCGCAAGCGTTTCGGCAACGCGGCTTTCTGGGGACTGATGGCGATGAGCCTCCTTGCCGGCGACCGGATTGGTGATTTCGGCAACGGCCTGCTTGTGCTCGGTCTGGCCGGTCTGGCAGGCTTCGGCTTCATAGGTCGCAGCAGTCCGGCGACGACGAGTGACGAGGAACGGCAGCGTTGGTCCGACAGGCTCGGCAATCGCCTATTCCTCCCCGCGCTCATCATCCCCGCGACCGCTCTCCTCGGCACGCTCCTCTATAACCACACTTCGTTGGGCGGGCTCGGCTGGATCGAACCGAAGCGCGAAACCTACGTATTCCTCGCCCTTGGCGTGCTGCTGGCGCTCGCCACGATCTTCATCTGGTTGCGCCCTCCAGCCGTCGCGCCCTTGCAGGAGGGCCGGCGGCTCATCGATGCGATTGGCTGGGCGGCAGTGCTTCCGCAGATGCTTGCGGCCCTGGGAGTCTTGTTCGCCGCCGCCGGGGTCGGCGAGATTATCGGCTATGGCGCCCAAATGATCATCCCGGGCGGCAGCCTGTTCCTGACGACCGCCGTGTTCGGCATCGGAATGGCCCTTTTCACGATGATCATGGGCAACGCCTTCGCGGCCTTCCCGGTGATGGCTTCAGCGATCGGAGTGCCTTTGCTGATCAGATATCATGGCGGTGATCCAGCGGTGGTCGGCGCAGTTGGAATGCTCGCCGGCTTCTGCGGGACTTTGATGACCCCCATGGCTGCCAACTTTAACCTGGTGCCCGCGGCGCTCCTGGAGCTCAAGGACCAATATGCGGTGATCAAGGCGCAGGTTGCGACAGCGCTGCCGTTGCTGATCATCAACATCGCCATCATCTATTTCGCGGCTTTCCGATGAAGCTCGACCAGGAACTGGGAGGAGCGTTCGCGCGGATTGCCCTGGGGCATGTCGCGAAGGAATATCCGCACAAGCTGGATCATGTGCTGGGCAGCGACGATGACGCGCTTCCGCCGCGCGTGGTGCATCCGATCTTCTTCGGCAGCTTCGACTGGCACAGTTGCGTGCACGGATGGTGGACGCTGCTGACGGTGCAGCGACTGTTTCCGGAGATCGCCGAGGCCGCCGCCATTACCGACTTGGCGGCGAGGTCGTTCACGGCGGAAAAGGTCGGGGCCGAGCTGGCCTACCTCGACCGCCCTTTAAGCCGAGGGTTCGAGCGTCCTTACGGCTGGGCCTGGCTGCTCGCGCTGCATCTCGAGGCGTCCCGGCATTCCGAAGAGTGGAGCGAACAGCTGGTGCCCCTGGCGCGAGCTTTTGCGGAGCGGCTCCGCGATTACCTCCGCATCCTGACTTACCCAATCCGCGTGGGCACCCATTTCAACACCAGCTTCGCGCTCATTCTTTCATTGGAATGGGCCGATGCGAATGACGCCGACCTCGCCGATGCCATCCGTGATCGCGTCTCGAACTGGTTTTCGAACGACCGGGATTGCCAGGCGTGGGAGCCCGGAGGAGACGAATTCCTCTCGCCGGCCCTGATCGAGGCCTTGTGCATGGCTCGCGCTCATCCCGCATCTTTCGCCGACTGGGTGGGAGCCTTTCTTCCCCGATTGTCCGAGCGCCAGCCTGCGACCTTGTTCGAGCCTGCCTTCGTCGGCGACCGAAGCGACGGAAAGATTGCGCATCTCGACGGCTTGAACCTTAGCCGAGCATGGTGCTGGCGCAGCATCGCGCCATTTTTGGCTGAGCCGGAGCGTTCAGTCGCTCAGGCGGCGGCCGAAGATCACCTCGCGGCCGCGATGCCGCACATCGCGGGCGATTATATGGGCGAGCATTGGCTCACGACGTTCGCGCTGCTCGCGCTGCTCTCGGACGGCAGGGGCTGACAGACCGGGGTCGACTGAAGAAGCGCATCACCACCTACCGCTTCGTAAAGGTCGATGAGGGTTTGCGCAGCCACGAGGCGCGCCTGAACCAGCGTGATCTGTGCCAAATAGTAAGATCGTTGGGCGTCCAGGCTGCTGAGGAAGCTGTCGATGCCCTCCCGATAGCGTGCTTCCGTCAGCAAATAAGTATCCGCCGTGGCCGCCTGCTTCCTTTGGTTGGCGGCGACTTCGTCGTTGATGGTTCCGCGCCGTGCGAGTGCGTCGGCGACTTCCCGGAATACCGTCTGTACCGTGCGCTGGTATGTCGCGACGGCCGCGGCCTGCTGGGCTTCGCTGAGCCGGACGTTCGCCCGCGACGCTCCCGCATTGAAGATCGGATAGGTGATGCCGCCGGTCAGGCTTCCACCGAAATTACCGCCCGTGAGCAGCTCGCCGAGCGCCGTGCTCGCCACACCGAGAAGGCCGGTGAGCGTGATGCGCGGGAAGAGGGCGGCACGTGCAGCGCCGATTTGGGCGTTCGCAGCGCGCAGCTGATATTCCGCCTGCACCACGTCAGGGCGGCGAAGAAGGACATAGGAGTCCAATCCGGCCGGCAGTTCCGCGATGCTACCCGCCGCTTCCTCTATCGATGCCGGAAGCAATGCCGGGTCGATCTCTGCGCCTACCAGGAGGCGCAACAGATTGACCGTCTGGGCGCGGCCGGTTCGTTGGCGGGCGAGATCCGCCTGCGCCTGCGCAAGGATCTGTTCGGCCTGCCGCAGATCGGTGCGCGGAGCGACCCCGCCTTCGAGCCTTAGACGAGTGAGGCGAACGCTCTTCTCCGCGCTCGCCGCAGTCTGCTCGGATATGCGGAGGAGGCTGACGTCCGCTCCGGCGTTGATCCACGCGCTGGCGACGTCCGCGACAAGCGCGAGCCGAGTTGCGCGGGCGCCGGCTTCCGTCGCGAAATATCGGTTCCGTTCGACGTTCGTGAGGGAGCGCAGGCGGCCGAAGAGGTCGATCTCGAAATTGGGCACACCGACGCCGGCCGAGAAATCGGCGCTTACACCGGAATCATTTTGTCCGCCGCTGACCGTAGTGCCCGCGCGAGCGTCGACTTCCGGAAACTGCTGCGAACGCTGTATTCGATATTGCTCGCGCGCGGCGGCTATGTTGGCGGCCGCGACCGCGAGGTCGCGATTGTTCGCAAGCGCTTGCGCAATCAAAGTCTGCAGGCGGCGATCCTGGAAGATTTGCTGATAGGTGACCGTTGGAAGCGTGGTTTCCGACTGGCGAAGATAAGGATCGCCTGCGGGCCAGGATGCCGGGATCGACGGGTTGGGCTGAACGTAAGCCGGCTCCATCGACGCGCATCCCGCCGTCAGGAGCGACACGAGGACCGCAGAGCGCTTCATGCCTGGGCCTCGTTTCGGCGCTTCATGCGCTCGCGAATAATCACCAGCCCGTCGCGCACGCCGCGGCGTACGAGAACGAAGAACAGCGGGATGTAGAAGACCGCCAGGATCGTCGCCGTCAGCATTCCGCCGATCACCGCCGTCCCGATCGCAAGGCGGCTGTTGGCGCCTGCGCCGGTCGCAAGCGCAAGCGGAAGGACGCCGAAGATGAATGCGAAGCTCGTCATCAGGATGGGCCGTAGTCGAATGCGAGCTGCTTCGATGGCGGCTTCCAGGACGCGCTTCCCCTGGCGCTCTGCGCGCTCGGCAAATTCGACCATCAGGATCGCGTTCTTCGCGGAAAGGCCCATCGTCGTGATCAGGCCCACCTGCAGGTAAACGTCATTCTGCAGGCCGCGCAACGTGACCGCAAAGATCGCGCCGACGAGGCCGACCGGAATGACCAGGATCACCGCGAGCGGGACGGACCAGCTTTCGTACAATGCCGCGAGGCAGAGGAAGACAACGAGAAGCGAGATTGCGTAGAGGAAAGGAGCCTGTCCTGACGACAAGCGCTCCTCGTAGGACTGGCCGGACCAGGCGACACCGACACCCGGGATTTGCGACGCGAGCTTTTCGATCGTGTTCATCGCGTCGCCCGTGCTCTTCCCGGGAGCGGGCTGCCCCTGGAATTCGTACGACTGCAGGCCCTGGAACCGAGAAAGGCTGATCGGGGCAGTCGACCACGACGTTTGCGCGAAGGAGGAGAAGGGCACCATCTCGCCCTGGTCATTCCGGACCGACCATTGGTCGATATCCTCCGGCTTCGACCGGAAGGGAGCGTCCCCCTGAACATAGACGCGCTTGACGCGTCCGCGATCGATGAAGTCGTTGACGTAGCGACCGCCCCAGGCCGAAGCGAGCGTGTTGTTCACGTCCGCCGTGTTCAATCCGAGCGCTGAGATCCGCTGCTGATCCATGTTCACCTTTAGCGTGGACACGTCCGGCAACTCGGCAAGGCGCACCTGCTGAAGGCTCTGCTCGCCTTGTGCCATTTGCAGTAGCCGGTCCCGAGCCTCCTCGAACTTCTCCTGCGGCATGCCGCTCGTATTCTGGAGCTGAAGGTTGAAGCCGCCGGACTGGCCCAGGCCGCGGATCGCGGGCGGGATCAGCGCGAAGACCTGTGCGTCGCGATAGTCGCTGAAGGCAGTACGCGCGCGCTGGACCAGCGCGTCGGCGTTATTCTGCTTGCCATGGCGATCCTCGAACGGCGCCAGGTTGATGAAGGACTGGCCGGCATTTTGGCCGGTCGCCCCCTGGCCGCCGCCGGCAACGATGAAATAATCCTTGAAGTTCTTCTTGTCGGGCCCGTTCATTAGATAGTTCTCTACCGCGAGCTGCATCTCCTTCGTACGCTCGAGCGTCGCGCCCGCGGGAAGCCGGAATTGAATCTGCATCGCACCCTGGTCCTCGGTGGGCAGGAATCCGGTCGGCAGCCTGAAGAACATGAAAGCAAGCGCGGCGCAGACGAATGCGTATCCGCCAAGGAACAGCCATTTGCGCTCAACCACGAAGGTGACGTTGCTGACGTACCAGTCGCGCAGCCGATCGAAGCCCTCGTTGAAGCGGGTTCGCCCTTTCGACAGCAATCCGGCCGGCCCGGGGAAGCGGCGACCGAAGCTGGTGTCGAGCGGGTCGACGTGCGTCCTCCGCAGCACGCTGGCGGCGATCGCCGGGCTGAGCGTCATTGCGACGAACACCGACAACACCATCGCTGAGACGATGGTCGCCGAGAATTGGCGGTAGATGACGCCGGTAGAGCCGCCGAAGAAGATCATGGGCAGGAACACCGCCGAGAGAATGAGCGCGATCGCGACGAGCGCCATTTGGATCTGGCCCATGGAGACCATGGTGGCTTCCCGGGGCGTGAGCTCGGGATTCTCTTCCATGATCCTCTCGACGTTCTCGACGACGACGATCGCATCGTCGACCAGCAGGCCGACGGCGAGCACCAGTCCGAAAAGCGTCATCGTGTTGATCGAGAAGTCGAGCATGTAGAGCACGCCAAACGTCCCCATCAGCACGACTGGTATCGCGATCGCCGGTACCAAAGTTGCCCGCCAGCTCTGCAAAAAGACAAACATGACGATGATGACCAGGATCATCGCCTCCACCAGCGTCTTGACGACCTCTTCGATCGAAAGCTTGATGAAATCCGTCGTGTCGTAGGCGTAGGCGAAGCGGTAGCCGGGCGGAAAGCTCTTTGAGATCTGCTCAACTCGATCCTTGACGAGGTCGGCAGTCTCCAGAGCGTCTGCGCCGGGAGCGAGGAAGATGGCGATACCCGCGCCGGGCTTGCCGTTCAGCCGCCGATCGGAGCTGTAGTTCTCGGCGCCGAGCTCGACCCGGGCGACGTCCGCGACACGGACCCTTGCGCCCGAAGCGTCGGCTTTGACGATGATGTTGCGGAACTGTTCGGGCGTCTGGAATCGCGACGATGCGGTGACGGTCGCATTCAGCATTTGCCCTGGAAGCGCAGGAGTGCCGCCGACTTCTCCGGCAGCCACCTCCACGTTCTGCGCGCTTATCGCGTTGATGACGTCGCCGGGCATCAGCGAAAAGGACCGGAGCTTCGCCGGATCGAGCCAGATGCGCATCGCATAGGGGGCACCGAACACGTTGACGTCGCCAACGCCGGGGAGCCGGGAGATCGTGTCCTGCATGTTGCTGGAAAGCCAGTCCGACACGTCCATGTCTGTCGTACGCCCGGAATCGTCGTAGACACCGATGATCAACAGGAAGTCGGTCGACGACTTGGTGACGCGGATGCCCTGCTGCTGAACCTGCTGGGGAAGGCGGGATAGGGCCGGCTGCACGGCATTCTGGACCTGGACCTGGGCGATGTCCGGATCGACGCCTTTTTCAAAGGTGACGTTGATCGTCGCCTGCCCGCGCGAGCTCGACGAAGACTGGAAGTACATCAGCCCGTCCAGGCCGGTCAGCTGCTGCTCGAGCACCTGAGTGACGCTGTCCTGGAGGGTCTGGGCAGAAGCGCCCGGATAGGTTGCGCGCACGTTCACCTGCGTAGGCGCGACGTCCGGATATTGGGCGATCGGCAGCTTGTTGATCGCGCCAAGACCCAGCATCGTAATGATGATCGCGATCACCCATGCGAAGATCGGGCGATCGATGAATACTCGGGACATGGAGCCGGACTAGCCGCGGGTACCGGTTGGTGCGGGCGGGCCGGCCGGTCTCGTATTTATCCTTTGCGGGGTGCTCGCCGGAACAGGCTTGATCGGAGCCCCGTCCTTGAGATTCCCGAGACCCTGGGTGATCACTTTTTCGCCCGGCGCCAGCCCCTGCGTGACGATCCAGTATGACCCCTCGGTTCGGTCGGCGACCACGATGCGCTGTACTGCGCGATCGCCCGAGCCGACGACGAACAAAGTAGCAGTGCCCTTGGGATCACGCGCGATCGCCTGCTGAGGAACGTAATAAGCAGTTCGGTCGATCGCTTGCGCGAACTGAGCGTTCACGAACATTCCCGGCAGCAGAAGGGCCTGCGAATTGGGGAAGCGGGCGCGGAGGGTCACCGTGCCTGTGTCCTGGTTGACCAGCACCTGGCTGAATTCCACGGTGCCGGTGAAGCCATAATCGGATCCGTCCGGCAGCTTGAGGCGGACCTGCGCGCTAGTCGGCACCGTGCCGCCGCGCGCAAGCGCATTGCGGAGCGCGAGCAGGTCGGCCGCCGATTGCTGGATGTCGACATAGACCGGGTCCAGACGCGTGATCGTGGTTAGCGCTTCAGGCTGGTTGGCTGTCACCAGCGCGCCTTCAGTGAAATTGGACAGCCCGATGCGCCCGCTGATCGGCGCCGGCACGCGGGTGAAGCGCTGGTTGATCTGCGCGCTCCGAAGCGCGGCATTGCTCTGCGCGACAGCGGCATCCGCCTGCCGCGCCTGAGCCACGGCGTCGGTGTAATCCTGCTTGGAGATCGCCTCCATGTCGGCGAGTGGCTTGTAGCGCGACGCCCTTGTCCGCGCCGCGACCGCGCTGGCCCGCGCGCTCTGGAGGTTAGCCTGAGCCTGAGCGGCCTGCGCGTTATAGATGCTAGGGTCGATCTGGTAGAGCGTTTGTCCCTGCTGAACGACCGATCCCTCGCGGAACAGACGCCGCTGGATGACGCCGGAGACCTGCGGGCGCACTTCGGAGACCTGGAAGGCGGCGACGCGACCCGGGAGCTGCTGCTCGATCGGAGCGCTTCCCGGCTGGACGACGACATAACCGACCTTCGTCGGGCCCTTTGGACCGCCGGCCCCGCCTTTGTCGGCACTGCTGCTGCCGCACGCCGCCAGCATCGCCGCTGCAGCGAGCGTTGCGATAGTGAGCGCGGGGCGCCGGCTAAGTGCCCGCATGTACATGAATTCACGATCTCCGACAGACCAGCAGCAGGCCGGCGCATTTGGACAATTCATTGTCGTTTGCAACCCAAGTGTGAAAAACTGAAGACAGCAGTGAGGTCAGCTTCGACAGAATCGCGCAGTCGCTCGACGAACGTGCCGGTCGTGCCGCCAGTGGACCGAATTGAGGCAGGGGTGCCGTCATCGTCGGCTTGACGCGCCCGCGCGAGCGTAGGAAAATGGCCGCGGAACCGAGCCGACGCCTTTCATGGGGGGCAAAGCGGCCGTGCTATCGATTGCGGGGGTCAGCATCGCGAATGGCGAAAGGATGCGCGCGCGCGTCCAGCGCTGGCGCGTGCCCGTCGTCTTCGCCGCCGCAGCGTCTGCCGCAATCGCCATCTCCAACGCTTATGCCCTGGGGCCGAGCACCTCGAACCAAGCGCAGCTCGCGCCACCGGCATCCGACCCGCAGCCCGTTCAATATCTTGGCGCAGCCCTCGATTCGCCCGTAGCGGTGCAGGCGCAGCCCGATGCCGACGCCCATGCCCAGCGCTTTACCGGGCGGGTCGGCGACGACCTCACCGCATCGCTGCAGAAAGCCGGCGTGCCGGAGCGCCAGGGCCGCGAATATGTGGCCATCCTCCGCCGAGCCATCGACCTCAACAACGGCCTCAGTGTCGACGACAAGTTCGACCTTGTGATCGAGCGCGACGACGAAGGCCAGCTTGCGCGCGTCCTCTACATCGGCCTCGACCGCATCGCCCGGGCCGACGTGGCGCTCCTGAAATGGACCGACGGCAAGCAAGTCATCTGGGTCAATGCCGATGGGGTCGGCGGCGAGAATGACGCCAGCATGCGCATGCCTGTCTCAGGTCAGGTGACCTCGCGCTTCGGCAACCGCTTCCACCCGATCCTTGGCCATGAGCGCTTCCACAAAGGCGTGGACCTGCGCGCGGCCGCGGGCACGCCGATCGTCGCCGCGGCGGACGGCAAGGTGGTCAGCGCCGGCTGGCACGGCGGCTACGGCAACCAAGTCCGCGTAATGCACAATGGCGGGCTCGAGACGACCTACGGCCACATGAGCCGCATCGCCGCCTGGGCAGGGGAGGCCGTCCGCCGCGGCCAAGTCATCGGCTATGTCGGCTCGACCGGCCTCTCGACCGGCCCGCACCTCCACTATGAGGTTCTGAAGAACGGGCGCCCGGTGAACCCGCTTGGGGTGAAGATGGCGAGCGGCCCCGCCCAGCTCGAAGGGGCGAAGCTGCACGCCTTCCATGACGAGCTCAGGAAGCTGCTGCTGCTCCCGAGCGCGGGATGATCTGATGGCGAGTAATGCGTCCCCGGTGCCCCGCTTCCGATTCCTGCCAAGGTCGAACGAGACAGCGAGCGATCTCGACTGGATCGTCCCCGGAATCGTCCTGACGGCGGCGCTCAGCGCGTTCAGCCTGACGTTGATGCCGGACCGCTCCGGCGTCCTTCCGGCGCTCATGCTCCTCCCGCTCTGGACCCTCGCGGCGGTCGGCATGGCGGCCTTCGCGATCATGCTCCTCACGCTGAAGATGATGGTCCAAGGAATAGAAGGGCCGCTGAAGATTTTCCGCGCCTATGCCGTCGAGAACCGCAAGGCTCTCGGCATCGCGTTCGTCGGAATCATCCTCACTGGCCTGAACATGATCGCCTTCATGTGGACCAAGCCGCTGCTCAACCATCTGGTCCCCTTTTGGGCGGACCCGCTGCTGGCGCGCATCGACCATAGCCTGTTCTTCACCGATCCGTGGCGGTTGCTCACCTTCCTCAACACGGACCCTTGGGCGATCTTCTATCATCGCGGCTGGTTCGCGCTGATGATCCTCATCCTGCTGAAGGTGCTGATGAGCCCCGCGTCCTCCGCGAAGACAGCGATACTCCTGACGTATTTCTTTCTGTGGTCGGTCTTCGGTCCAGTGGTGCACAGCCTGTTGCCCGCGGGCGGACCCGTCTTCTTCGGCCCGCTCGGCTACGGTCCCCAGTTCCAGGAGCTGCTGATGACTCCCAAAACGCGCGAAGTGGCCGGCTATCTTTGGGATGCCTACACGGGAACGGGCTTCGGCGCCGGCGCGGGCATTTCCGCCATGCCTTCGCTGCACATCGCGACGACCGCCTGGGTCGTGATCGCCACCGCCGTATTCGCCCGGAATTGGCTCGTCGTGGTGAGCATATTGTCGGCGCTCATCTTCCTACTCTCCGTGGCTCTCGGCTGGCACTATGCGGTCGACGGGCTGGTGGGAGGAGCCGCGGCGCTGGGGATATGGCGCATGAGTTTGTGGTTCGTACGGCCGCCACCCGAAGTGCGGCTCTAAGCATCATGCGCTACCTTTTGATTTTTCAGCTCGTTTTCGTCTTGGCTCTGTCATCGGTGAGCTCACGGCCGATTCCTTTTGAGTTTGCGCGGCCGATCTATGCGGCGGTGACGCTTTGGACGGCCGGTCTGGCGTTTCTTATTACGCGGACGGGATTGGGCTCCTTGTCGCACGAACACCCACTCGCGCGGTTTGGGTCTAGCCTGAAGGAAGAGTCCAAGATCGTAATCCGGGCATTTTGGCTGGCGCTTGTTCTCGGTTTTTCGATCGCCCTGCACGGTTGGGCGAAGTCGATGATCCCATACGTCACAACGTACTGGGCGGACCCGATCTTAGCCGACTTCGACAAATGGGTTTTTGGCCAAGACCCATGGCGGCTCTTTCGCTCCGAGTTGTTGGCGCCGGTCTACGCGACGGTCTACACGTCCTGGTTCGTCATCACTTTCGGTACCCTGGGACTCCTAGCGTTCAGCAAACGGGACCAGTCCCGAGTCTTATTCGCTTACTTCGCGACGCTGATAGTTTGCGGAACTTTAGGCCAATACATCCTGCCATCCGCTGGACCGATGTTTTACGAGCGCATCGGATTCGGGACCCGTTTCAATGAGCTAGTCCAGACGAACGATCCCATTTATACGATGTTCGCCGATTTCCTCTGGGACAATTACGCTGCTCATACCGCTAATATCGGAACAGGAATCAGTGCGATGCCTTCCATGCACGTCGGATTGGCCGCTTGGAGCGCGATCGCGCTGACAACCCTTTGGCGACCCCTGATAATCCCGGCTGTGATTTACGTTTTCCTCATCTGGTGCGCTTCAATCGCATCTGGATGGCATTATTCTTCCGATGGAGTTGTCTCCATTCTCGCGAGCATCCTGATTTGGAAGGTCTCTGACCCGCAGTGGTTTCGCATTGGGATTCCTGCGGCAATTTCTTTTCCGCGTCTTGGTCGAAGAGCAGCATTTGACGCTTTTGAGGATTGCTGAGTTAAGATGTCTGGCGCCGCCAACGCACGATCATCAAAAGCTCAATAAAAGGCACGATCCAGACAATTCGGCTTTGGTAGCGATTTTGAACGTCAGAGAGTGCCCCGGCCATTGCTGCATTCGCGAGCAGACTGATCGTGATCGCCCAGAGTAAGACGATGGCCTCAGCATCTCGCCTGCGATGCGCCAGCCAAAGGAACGGCAATAGCAATAGCAACGCCAGCGTCGTCCCAATTCCGACAACGCTGCCGATGAAAGGCTTGTGAAGCGTATCCCGGAGCTGACGTGAATTGTGGATGTTGTCTGCGACAGCAGGGTTAAACGCAATAAAGTTAGGAACCGAGCAATGGCTTGGGCACTTGTCGTTAAGAACAGCATAACTCACAAGCTGTCGCCCTGTCGCCGCGGCTGCGCTCGAAGCGAACCTCAGCGGATGCTCGCGAATGCTTCCCTTCGTCGCGACGCCGAGCATGTCGATCCACCGCCAATATTCTGCTGATGCGATCTGCTTTTGGATGTGTGGATACAATGGCGAGCGTTTCGACCAGAGGAGTTCCTGGCTGTCCTGGGGCAAGCTGTGCCTGATCGCGCACAGGGGGACGGGCGCGTCCGTGCCGCAATGATCTTCCAGCCAGAGCGGAACCAATCCGTCTTCGTTCAATCGTGCGAAAAGGAACCAAGATCCTGTGGGTGATATGGTCCAGCGGTCGAACATCAGGCCATTCGCAGTGATGTGCGCAGTGATGACCGAAGCAAGCATGACGACGGCCGCGAGCGTCTGCTTTGCAATCTCCTTTGGGGACGCTCCCATTAGTTTGGAGCCAAGGATCGTAGTGACTGCCGCGACTGCCGCAACACCCAGAAAGGTGTAATGCGTCAGCGCCATAAAGGCCGTTGCCAACCAAAGAAGAGCAGTGCCGGGTCGGTCGAAGTCGCGAGATGCCGCCAGCCACGTCAGCAATACTAGCGCACCCGCGAACGCGTCCGGCATGAGCTGTGCTGCATGCCAGGGCAGCGATGTTAGTGCACAGCAGAGAAGGACGATTGAGAATATTGCGAGAGGTGAGGCCCTTGGCGCTAGGCGCCTGGCGGTGGCAATTACAACGGCAGCAATGATCGCGCATTGCATCATCGCTATGACCCAGGGGCCAGCGCGGCCCGGCAGAAGGACCACGAAGGGTTTCATGAACAAGCCGTAGAAAGCCGACCGGTCGAGCGTCCACAAGTGCCCGTAGGCGACCTTCATGTAGGCGTCCGTATCCGGGAAAATGAGTGGAAAGCGATTGTAAATGGCGGGGATCATCAGCAGCATCGTTGCGGCGAAAAAGACCTCCGCTTGCGTCGTCCGGATTGTTCGCAGGTGCTGCATTTACTTTTGGACGCCTGCTTCGGTGATTTTTGGGTCCGAATGAACCAAAAGCACGAGGCAGACGATAGCCGCCAGCGGCACGGTATTCGGCCCTGAGTACCAACCGAAATATGTCGTTATTGGAAGGAAGCAGAGCACCCAAATTCCTGCCAGCGTCATCGGATGCGCTCGATCTGATGCGAGTGTCATCATCGGCAAAGCAAGAAAAAGCGAATCATAAGTAAAAATATATGGCGGTATTAGGAGGGCAGCCGCGGCTAGAATGGCAGCCCGGTTGCTCGACCCTTTTTCCCAGGCTCGCCATACAAGGGCGGCCGCGCAAACGGCGACTATCGTGTGGAGTGCGAGTGCGATGCGTTGATCGATTCCGATCGATCGCATCGCGGCGTAAGGGCTGGCGAGCTCGTTCCACGGCCAACGGCTGTCACCTAGGTAGCTAAGGTAGATAGGAATTATGCTCAGAAAGCCGCGATAAGTATCGAACCCGAGGACGACTGCGGCCAAAGCAAGAAGGCAGACAGCTGAAGCGGCACCCGAAAAGGCAGCTTTCCAATGACGTCCTGCGAGCAAAGCTATCGGTACGAGTATGGCAAGCTGCGGCTTCACGACGAGGAAGCCGAGGACGGCTCCGGCGGTCTTGGGCTTGCGGCGAATCAACGCCGTGCCCGCAAACAATATCGAGGAAGTAAGAAAGCCATTTTGTCCGATGAGGGAATTCGCGGCGATAGCTGGATGCGACGCTGCAAACGCGCACCCGCGCCTGCCGCCGGCCAAAATTGCCGACCCGATGAATGTCCCGAAGGTTAGACCGACCCAAAGAGTGAACGAGGGCGCAAAAGCCAAAAATCCGAATGGCGCGACGATAAGCAGGAAAGGGGGCGGATAAGGAAAGGGCAATACCCCTTCCATAGCGACGACACTGGTCTCCAAAGCGCGATGCGACGCAAGGTCGTACGAAAGAGCCGGAGTGCCTTCCACACTTAGTCGACCCGCCGCCCAAAAGCTCAGAAAGTCGATCGGATTGTGTAGGGTGTAGATGCTGAGGCTGGCAGCAATAGCCAGTAGGGCAAATATGACTGACCAAGCTACGGCGGCCGCGCGCAACCACCTCACAATTCAGGTTCCTGCATCAATTTCCCCAAACCCACGCATAGCGTGAGGTCAGCCTTGTCAAAAGTGGGAATGGAACTGGGGGGCTTCCGATCCATTTACCACGGCGTAAGATATTTTGGGGTAGGGCGTGAGTTAGAAAGGCAAAGCCACCCCGATGTTCGAGCAGCTCAGCAATTCAACGAGGGCCCGCTCCGCTGCTTTGCTGGTGGCCATAAACGGCGGCCTTGGCCGCATCCTTATTTACTGGATCGTTATCGCTGGGCTGGCTGCCGCTGCGCGCATCTCGTTTGCGCCTCATCCAATCACCGTCGCAAACGGAACCTTGGTATCGTACGCATTGCTGATCCTGTCCCCCGTAGCTTCGACCTTACTCGCGCTTCGCTGGTTCGCGGATGGCGATCGACTTGAGCAGCCACTGACGCGGTTGGCGCAGATCGGGTCTTGGCAAAAAGTAACAAGTCGCGAAGCCAAGCGGCATCCCCTTTATGGAGCTGGCGGCATCATGGTGTCTTTGCTCGTCGGCATGATGCTGAACGTGCCGGTCCGGGCTGCGGAATATCTCGCGGCGATGCCGCCGCTGCCCTCCGTCACGCCGTCCTGGTTGTCCGCGCTTCACTTCGCGATGACGCTGGATGTGGTCCTGTTCGGCAGCCTCTACATGATCGCCTTTGTCGCGGCGCTGCGCCGCGTGCCCCTGTTCCCCCGGCTGCTGCTGGCGATCTGGCTTGGCGATCTCGCCATGCAGCTGTTCACTGCGCACCTTGTGACGAGCGCGGGCGGACTGCCGACGGGCGTCGCGTCAGCCCTTCACAGCCTGCTAGAAGGCAATGTGAAGAAGGTGCTGATCAGCATGGCGCTGTGGTTGCCGTACCTGCTGCTTTCGACCCGGGTGAACATCACTTACCGGCACCGCCTGCCGGCCTGACCGGCGGGTCCCCGAGTCGGGATTCATCGCAAAAGCGTAACGAAATCCGCCGCTTGAGGGCGCGATTTGTAGTGTCGACTAGGCGACATCGTGTTCAAAAACGATACATTCCTGTTAACTCATCCCGGTTAACGCAACTTGACGGCGCAGAAAAAATCACAGCTAAATCAATCATTTGCTATTCATTCTTCACCTAACTTTCGTTAACCGTCTGTCAAAATGTTTAGTTGACAATTCGTTAATCGAGTCGCAGCCCTTTAGTCAGCTGAGCGCTCGGGGGGCTTAGCCGCGGTTTCTTTTTCTCGGTTCCAACGGCCGCGGCACGAGTTCAGCTGAACCTTCCTCCGATCGACGCGAAGCGTGAAGCCCATGCCGGGGGATTGGCATGGGTTCCTGAGGGAAGGAAATTAGTTATGAAGACGTTCATTAACATGCTGCGCGACGACGCCGGTGCGTCTGCCGCGGAATATGCGCTCATTCTCGCGATCGTCGGCTCGGCTCTCGCCATTGCCGCCATCGGCCTGGGTAACACCATTGCCGGCGCGATGAACAACGCAGCAAGCAAGATCAATTCCTGCCAGAGCGGTACCTGCTCGTAAGCAATTGATCGGGATGTGTTCGGCGGAGGTTTGATCCCTCCGCCGAGCCTTCTTCTCGGAGGGCGCCGATGCGATTTGTTCGGAACACTCGAGGCGCAACCGCCGCCGAGTATGCTCTCATTCTTGGAATCGTCGGGGCCGCAATCGCCGTCGCATCTCTATCGCTGGGCGGCGCGATTTCGGGCTCCATGAATATGGCAAGCGGCAGGATCCAAAACTGCGGAGGCAGTTGTTAATCAGCCACTTACGCCCGAGTCCAATCTGCGATAATAATACGGCCGGGGGGTCGGAACATGTTGTCACGACAAACGATCATCGCATTGGGGGTTGCAGTCGTCCTCGGGATTTTGGCGGTGTTTCTCGCCAACTCGTATCTGGTCGGCTCGCAGAGGAAGGCTGAGCTGGCCGGAACGACCAAGGTCGCGGTGGCGACTTCGCCGCTGACATACGGTACAGACGTGACGGCGGATAAGGTCCGCTTCGTCGACTATCCAAACACCGCAATTCCGCCGGGCGCATTCACCAATGCCGCCCAGCTGATGCCTGCGGGCAAGAAAAGGGTCGCCCTGATGGCGATCGGCGTAAACGAGCCGATTCTCGCTTCAAAGATCTCCGGGACGGGACAGGGCGCGTCGATCGCGGCCTTGCTGCCCGAAGGCATGCGCGCCGCGAGCGTACGCATCAACGACGTGTCCGGCGTCGCCGGCTTCGTCCAGCCGAACGACAGCGTCGATGTTCTCATCACGCGCGACGTTCCTGGCGGTGACCGCAAGACGCAAATGACGGACGTTCTGCTCCAAAACGTCCGCGTGATCGCTATCGATCAGCGCGCGAAGAATGCGGATGGTTCCGCCAAGGTCGCAAAGACCGCGACGCTGGAAGTCTCTCCGCTCGATGCGCAGAAGCTTGCGCTGGCCCAAGAGGTCGGCAGCCTGAGTCTCGTCCTTCGCAAACCCGGCGAGCAGAACAATCCCGTCGTGGAGACCATCAGCCTCAACGACCTTCGCTACAATATTTACGGCGGTGCCCGATATCCGGCACCCGCGGTGGTCGGCGCTTATGGCGGCGGGCTCGGCGGAGCGATCGCGGGCTCGATGAGCTCGGCGAGCAACCGCATCGCAAGCGCGACGGTCTCGCGGCCGGCTCGCAAGGCTCCGAGCAGGCCCGCCGCGCCTGCTCCAAAGAGCGTCCAGATCTATCGTGGCGTTGAAGGCAACGAAGTGAAGGTGGGGGGAAATGGGGCCTAAGGCATTGAGGGGGGCGGCATTAGCCGCGGCCGCACTCGCGGCCATCGTCGTCGCTCAACCCGCGGCGGCTCAGATCAGCGTTGCATCGGGCGTCAGTGCCGGTGAGCTGAACGTTCCAATCAACAAGAGCCAGGTGATTCGTGCCGACCGCGCTTATTCCAAGGCGCTGATTGGCAATCCGGAAATCGCCGACATCGTGCCGATCAGCGACACGTCGGTCTACGTGCTCGGCAAGAAGTATGGCACCACCAGCCTGACGCTCTACGATCGCGCAAACCGCCTGATCGCCGTGGTCGACGTCGTCGTCGGTCCGGATGTCATGACGCTGAAGCGCCAGCTGTCCGACCTGATGGTTGGGGACCAAGTGTCCGCCCGCATGTCGAACGACAGCGTGATCCTGGAAGGCATGGTGTCCAGCGCCGTCGCCGCGGATCGCGCGGTTCAGATTGCCGAGACTTATGCTCCGGGCAAGGTCGTCAACCTTCTCGGAATCGGCTCTTCGCAGCAGGTGATGCTGGAGGTCCGTTTCGCGGAAGTGAAGCGGTCCGCATTGAAGGAATTGGGTGTCGGCTGGTTCGTCAATGGCGACAAGACCAATGGCGTGATCGGCAACGAAGCCAGTTTGACCCCCGGTCCAGATGTTGATGTGGCTGTGCCACTTCCGGGGGGTGGCACAAGCTCGACGTCAATTCCGGGTCCAGGGAGATTCCGGCTAGGCTCAATCATCGACAGCTTCGCGATCATCTCCCGCACATTCAGGGCGTTTGGCGCGGACTTCAACGTCACGCTCGACGCTCTCGAGCGAAAAGGTGCGATCACGACGCTTGCCGAGCCGACACTGGTCGCACTTTCGGGAGAGACGGCGAGCTTCCTGGCCGGTGGCGAGTTCCCAATCCCCGTTTTGCAGGGCAGTACGACTGGAAATAGCACGAATGGCATCACCATCGAATTCAAGCCGTTTGGCGTCAGCCTTGCCTTCACGCCTACGGTTCTTGCCGATGGCGTAATCAACATGGTCGTCCAGCCGGAGGTCAGCCAGATTGACCCGAGCGCGTCGATCACGGTCAACAACCTCGTGATCCCGGGCCTACAGACCCGGCGCGCCAAGACCGTCGTCGAAATGCGCGACGGCGAATCCTTCGCCATGGCCGGACTCATTCGGAAGGACTTCCAGGACACGGTCAAACAGGTGCCTCTGCTCGGCTCCATTCCGATTATTGGGACGCTGTTCCGGTCGTCGGGCTTCCAGAACGACCAGACGGAACTGGTGATCATCGTGACGCCGCGGCTGGTTGCGCCCGCTCGTGCCGGGACGCTGAAGGATCCGGTCGCTCGGGCTGGCCCGCCTAACGAAGCCGACTTCTTCCTCAATGGCCGGACCGACATGGGCGTGCCACCTGGACCGCGTTCGATGGTTTCGCCGCCACCGCCGCCACCGCCGCCTCCAATCGCGCCGACCACGGGCGGCATGGCGCAGAAGCAGCCGTCAGGCTTCGAGAAGGATTACGGCCATGTCCTATAGGTTGATGCTTCTCGTCGCGACCTCGCTTGCGCTTGGTGGGTGTGCGACCATGTATTCTCACATTGGCGATGAGGATCCGTTGCAGGGCGAAGCGGTGCGCTACAACGCGGCCGTGCAGACTATCAATCCGGACCCGATCTACGCCGAGGGAGGGATGCAGCCCGGTGAGATGGGTGCGAAGGGCGTGGCAGGGGTCAACCGCTACCGCACCGACAAGGTCAACGACCGTCACACCAAGGAAGTGAACGCGGCCAAGGCGAGTACACTCAGCACGACGCAGGGTGTCGGCACGGGTGGCGGCGGCGGCCCACGCTAAGGATGAGGAGTCATGTGGCGCTCGGTTCAAAGGCTATGGAAGCGTACTGACGGCGCCGTCGCGCCTACCGTCGCTCTATCGCTGTTCGGCCTGATCGCCGCCGGTGGGATCGCATTCGATTATGCACGGCTTGCCGGCATGGACACCGAGCTCCAGCAGGCCGCTGACCAGGCCGCGCTCGCCGCAGTTACGCAGCTTGATCGCAGCGACGACGCAATCACGCACGCCGAAGCTTCGATCCAGGACGGGACTGCATCGAACCGCCTGGCACGCAACCTGACCCGCTTCGCGAACGACAGCGACGGCGTGTCTGTCGAGATCGAGAACATCACATTCTGCTCGGACTTCGACGACGGCGTGGCCGATACCGCTACGGCGTGCGATGTGACGACCGATCCCGCCGAAGCCCGCTTCGTATGGGTTCAGACGTCGATGCGAACGGCGAATTATGCGTTCACGCCGATTGTCCAGGCGCTGCGCGGAACATCTCATGCAGAAGCGGTCGCGGGCGTCGAATCTTCGATCTGCAATATCGCTCCGCTTTTCGTTTGCGCGCCGAGCGAGGATTTTCCGACCGAGGACGACATCGGCAAGGGATTGCTGATGAAGACGGGTGCCCAAAACGCCTGGTTCCCCGGAAACTATGGGTTCCTGGATCTCGGACCCGGTAACCCCGGCGTCGTGGACGCATTGCTCGGGCACGGGCTCAACGGCTGCCAGAAGATCGACGAGTCCAATACGGAGCCGGGCAACAAGAACGCGACCGACGCGATCAATACTCGGTTCGACATCTACGCCGGCGTGGGAGCCACCAACAGTCCGTCGATCTGTTCGGATACCGCCGAAGGCTCAGGCTGCCCCGACAAGGACGTCGGCAAGGACCTGTCGATGACCATGACTTATGAGTTCTCGCAGAACAAGAATTTGCCTGCGCCAACGAGCTCCGGAACGTGTGACAGCATAGCGACGGGGAACCAGGGCAATCCCAATCCCAAAATCACTTTCACGCCGTTCGCTCTGAATAGCAATGTCAAGGGAATGCCGCGCGACACGTGCCACTATACGGGCACCTGCGCCGACGGAAACTTCGGGGACAAGGTCTGGAATCGTGACGCATATTTCCTGGCCAATTATGGCTGGAATTCCGCGACCTGGCCAACGAATACCGGCTTGCCGTCGGACGCTACCCGGTACGAAGTGTACCAATGGGAAACCACTGCGTCGCCGTCAAAGCTGGTGTCCTATCAAGTGGGCGCAGATTCGCACCCCGCGACCAACCCCAAGATCACCGGCCAGACGGCAACCTACAGTACGACGCGCACTTGCGCCTATCGGAAGCCCAGGCAAGCCAAGGGCGCGGCCGACGAGGGCCGCCGAATCTTGCCGGTTGTTGCCGCCAATTGTGAGAGCTTGAACGGCAAGGAAACTTTGGATGAATTCCACGCGATCCGCGTGTTCAACGTGTTCCTGACCGAGCCTTCGATGAACCGCGCGGTTCCCGGCGTTACCGACGATAAGGAGATTTACGGCGAGGTCATCGGGCCGGCGGAGACCGTGGCTGGCGGAACAGGCTTCCAATATTATTCCCGTAACCGGCCGTACCTGGTGCGCTGATGCGGGTACTTCGATCCTTCATCCGCAACGATGACGGCGCGGCGGCTGCCGAGATGATGCTCGTCACGCCGATGCTTGTCATCCTGATGTTCGCGTCGGTGGAGATGGGGAACTATTTCCTCACCGAGCATGCGGTGATCAAGCAGGTCCGGGACGGTGCGCGTTATGCTTCGCGCCTGACAGTCGCGGATCCCTACAGCTGCACCGCCGGCTCGGACCTGTCCGGCGTCTTCGCCGACGGCAACGCCAGCACGGATATCATCAACGTCACGAAGACCGGATCGGTCGATGGCACGGCCCCCGGGCGGTTTGGCGATGGGACTTCCGCATTTTGGGCTGCTTGTTCGGGGTCCGCGGCACCGGTCTCAGTATCGGTTCGATGCGTAGACAAGGCCAGCTACGGGGGGATCTACACCACTCTCGACGGAGATATTGCGGTAGTCAAAGTACAGGCAGACGTACGCTATCCATCGTTGTTCGGATCACTCGGCTTCAACGCCGCGGGCCTGTGCATGCACGTTGCGAGCGAATCCGCGGTGTACGGGCTATGAGAAGCGTTCGTCAGCTAGCGGGCTGCCAGCGGGGGGCCAGCGGCGTGGAGTTCGCGCTCGTACTCCCGCTGCTGCTTATACTGCTGTTGGGCACGGTCGACGCGGGACGTTTCCTGTGGGAAGTGAACCGCGCAGAGAAAGCGACCCAGATGGGCGCACGCTACGCGGTGGTCACAAGCCCCGTCTCGACTGGACTCATAAACGCAGACTTTGAAAGCGCCGGACTCTCTGCAGGAGAGCTCATTCCCGCCGACACGATCGGGAAAGTGGAATGCACACGCGCGACGTGCACCTGCACGGATTGCGACGTGACTGTGGGCTCCGGCGTCGACACGACCAGATTCGACGCAATCGTTGCCCGAATGCAGGCAATGGATCCGGCCATCGAAGCTGACAAAGTCAAGGTGACCTATCGCGGCTCGGGCTTTGGCTTCGCTGGCGATAGCGGAGGCGGCGGCAGCGAAACCATGGAGATTTCACCGCTAGTGACGGTCTCCCTGACTGACATGGAATTCCGTCCGATCACGAGCTTGATGCTGGCGAATATTCCGCTGCCTGCTTTTTCGACGACGCTGACCGCTGAGGACGCGTCTGGTGCTTACTCCAACTAGGTAAGGTGATGACGTCCTTGAACCCCAACGAAACCGCGCGCAGCTGGAAGGCGAGCAAGAAGGAGCCCGCAGTGCAGCTGTTTCTGAGCGGCGTCGAAGGCGATGCGGCGTCGCTCGTGGACGCGCGCGTCGCGGGGTTCCCACTGAGCCTAAACATCGTACCTGCGTCGGACTGGATCGATCCGAACGACGTTTTGGATGCTGCGGCCGCGGTCGTGCAGGTCGACCTCGACACGCCGGCCTCGATGAAACGCTTCCAAGAGCTTGCCGACGCGGTGACGACACCGCTGATCGCGGCTGCGTACGAACCGCCGCTTGCTCTCGTCCGGTCGTTAGTTCGCGCCGGTGCGCATGACGTAGTGCCGCTCCCGCTCTCAATGGACGAACTCGAGACGTCCCTGGGTCCGATACGGACTGAGCTGGGGAAGCGCGAACGCGCCGCCGTTGCGAGGAATGCCAAGCTCGTGAGCGTGATAAAAAGTGTTGGCGGCGTGGGCGCCACGGCGTTGATGACGCAGCTGGCTGTCCGTTTCGCGGCGAACGAAAAGAAGCGCGGCCGCGAAGCCTGCCTCATCGACCTGGATGTCCAGTTTGGCGACATCGCGTTCCAGCTGGGCTTGCAGCCGCGCCTTACCCTTGTCGACCTGCTCGAAGCCGGTAAGCGCCTTGATGGCGACCTGTTGCGAGCGACGACCACGGAGCATGCGAGCGGGCTGAAGGTGATCGCAGCGCCGAGCGACATGATGCCGCTGGAAGGACTGTCGGCCGATCACATCCTGCAGATCGTCGACTTCGCGACGCGCGAGTTCGGCACGGTCTTCGTCGACCTTCCTTCGAACTGGACCAACTGGTCATTATCGCTCGTCGCGCGGTCCGACCTCGTCCTCCTGGTAACCGAGCTCACAGTCGCGGGGGTCAACCAAGCCAAGCGCCAGCTCAACCTGCTGAAGTCTCAGGAACTGGACAATGTCGAGGTACGCGTCGTCATCAACCGATACGACAAGGCAATGGCCCGCAGCGTCCGTCCGTCCGACGTTCGCGAGGCGCTCGGCCGCGACATCGCCTACACGATCAGCAACGATTTCACCTTGATGCGCGCCGCGATCGACCGCGGCGTGGCTATCGATGAGATCAAGCGCAAGACCGCGCTTGCAAAGGACCTCGACACCTTGGACGCCGGCGTAGCTGCCGCATTGGGCCTGGAGCGATAAGATGTGGCAGATACGTAAACCCGCGCCGACGCCAGCAGAGGATGCCGCCGAACGCGAACGGGAGCGCGAAGAGCATCGCCTAGTCACGCTCGGGGATGCGGGCGCGTTCAGCAAGCGCGACAAGCACACCGACCTCAAGGTCGAGCTCCACCAGCGCCTGCTGGAGCTGATCAATCTTCAGGCGCTCGAGCAGATGTCGCGCGAGCAGATCGAAGCCGAAGTCGGCGATATCGTCGCCGAGGAGCTGGCGAAGCAGAACCACGCGCTGAACCACGCCGAGCGCAAGCAACTCGTCGGCGATGTGCTGCACGAGCTTCTCGGCCTCGGACCGCTCGAGCCGCTGCTCAAGGACCCGACGATCACCGACATCCTCGTAAACGGATACGACCGCGTGTTCGTGGAGCGCTACGGCGTGCTGGAGATGAGCGCTGTCCGCTTCAAGGACGAGAAGCATCTCTTGCGCATCATCCAGAAGATCGTGTCGGCGGTCGGTCGCAGGATCGACGAATCCTCACCGATGGTGGATGCGCGCCTTGCCGATGGAAGTCGCGTCAACGCAGTGGTCCCGCCGCTGTCGATCGACGGATCGCTACTGTCCATTCGTAAGTTCGCGCGGATCCCGATCAGCCTCGAGCGCCTGATCGAGATCGGCAGCGTCCCCATCCAGGTTGCTGAAGTGCTGAAGGCGATCGTCGGATCACGCAGGAACGTCCTGATTTCAGGGGGCACCGGATCCGGTAAAACGACTTTGCTCAATGCCATGTCCGCTTTCATCGACGGACGTGAGCGTATCGTAACGATCGAGGATTCCGCCGAACTCCAGCTGCAGCAAGATCACGTCGTTCGTCTGGAGACACGCCCGCCAAACATCGAAGGGAAAGGCGAGGTCCCACAGCGAGATCTCGTCAAGAACGCGCTTCGCATGCGTCCCGACCGTATCATCGTGGGCGAGGTACGCGCCGGCGAGGCCTTCGATATGCTCCAGGCCATGAACACCGGTCACGACGGCTCGATGACCACGATCCACGCGAATACGACCCGCGACGCATTGTCTCGCGTAGAGCAGATGATCGGCATGAGCGGGATCGAGATCCCTGCGCGCTCGGCGCGCGCTCAAATCGCTTCCGCGATCAATGTCGTCGTTCAAGTAGCGCGTCTCGCCGATGGCCGCCGCAAGCTCATCAGCATCTCCGAGTTGACCGGAATGGAGGGCGACGTAATCACGATGCAGGAGATCTTCCGCTATCGTCAGACGGGCGTGAGCCAGGACGGCGTCGTGCAGGGGCGGTTCGAGGCCACCGGCATCCGCCCGCGGTTCCTCGACCAGGTCATGGCGCACGGCATTACCCTTTCCGCGGATCTGTTCCGCCCTGACGCGAAGTTCGACGGATGAGCCCGATCTGGATCCGCGCGCTGGTGCTCGCATGCACCTTCGGAGCAGTCGCTCTTGCAGCCGAAGCGCTGTTGCGTTGGTACCTCAGCAACCGCGCCGGCGGTAAAGCGGTCAACCTTCGCCTGCAAATGATCGGCATGGGCAGGACAACCGGCGAGACGATGAACTTGCTGCGCAGACAGAATTCGTCCGTGCCGCAGGGATTGCCCCCGCTCATGGATCGATATGCGCACAAGTTCGAACGCATGCTGATGCAGGCGCAGGTGACCGCGCCGACCGGACGGATAATGCTGACTATTCTGATTGCGCCGGTCGCGATTTTCTTCGTCATGCTGCTGTTGATGGCGACGTGGTGGGGCATTGGCATCAGCTCGGGCCGTATCCTGATCAGCGCGACTTTCGCGCTGCTTCTGGGAGCGATGCTTCCGCTGATGTTCTTCAACTTCAAGGCGACGCGCACTCGCAAGAAGATGGAAGAGCAGTTCCCGGTGGCGCTGGATGTCTTCGTCCGCGGGCTGAGAGCGGGTCACCCGATCGCAGCGGCGCTCGATCTTCTGACCGTTGAGATGCCCGATCCGATCGGTTCGCAATTTGGACTGGCTGTCGACGAAGTGACCTACGGCGCCGAGTTGCGGGATGCCTTGCAGAACATGGCCGAGCGTTGGGACCTGGACGATATGCGAATGTTCGTCGTTTGCCTGTCGGTCCAAAATGAGACCGGTGGAAATCTCGCCGAAATTCTGGAGAATCTTTCGAGAGTTATTCGAGAACGACATTCGATGATGCTCAAGGTTCGGGCGCTTTCAAGCGAAGGACGCATGACCGGTATCATGCTCACGGTACTGCCCGTGCTCACCTTTGTCGGCCTGTTCTTGATGAACTCGCACTTCTTCCTCGATGTCGCAGACGATCCCTGGTTCATTCCCGGCTTCGGGATGCTGATCATATTGTATTTCATTGGGTTCTTCACGATCCGCAAAATGGTGGATTTAAAGGTCTAGGCGATGCTCGAATTGCTAACGGAAAACACGACGCTGAGGATGCTGCTCCTTCTGCTGCTGTTCGCAGCAGTGGCGGTCGTCGCGTACTTTGTCACGGCTGCCGTGGGCGATCAGCAGCATGCGCGCCGCAGGCTCCTTGAGACCGGTTCGGGGACGAGCGGAACCGCCACTCTGGGCTCATTGCGCACGGACCGCGTTCAGAGCGCCTGGTTGAAGCTCGTCAACTCGGTCGAGAAGCACGGGCTCAGCCTCGTGGACACGAAGGATGCCTCGCTTAGGCAGATGCTCGTCGCGGCGGGTTTCACAGCGGATTACGCGCCGCGCGTATACACGCTCGTGCGCCTCGTCTTGGTGATTGTCCTGCCGGTAACGCTGCTGCTCTTTTATTGGGCGACAGGGGCCAGCCCGACCATGTTCAGGCTGTACCTGACGTTGATGATCGCGGCGGCGCTGGGACTTTATATCCCCAATCTGTTCGTGCGGGCGCGCGCAGATCGCCGGCGGCGCGAAATCATCAATGCCTTTCCCGATGCGCTCGACCTGCTCCTAGTTTGCGTAGAGGCGGGGCTGGGACTGGAAGCCGCCTTTGCGCGCGTGGGCATGGAAATGACGACGTCGCACCCGCGGCTTGCCGAGCAGTTCGGCGCCGTGGTCCTGGAGCTTCGGGCCGGTCGAAGCCACGAGGATGCTTTGCGGCGGATGGCGGACAGGGCAGGGGCGGACGAAATCCGCGCCTTTGCGACCCTGCTCATCCAATCGACGAAACTTGGGTCATCGATTGCACAGACGTTGCGGATTTACGCGGCGGAGATGCGCGAGAAGCGCCGCATGCGGGCGGAAGAGAAAGCGCACCGGCTTCCGGTGCTCATCTCGATTCCGCTCGTCGCGTGCATGCTGCCGTGCATGATCGGGGTGCTCATGCTGCCCGCCGCGATTCGCGTCGTTCGAGCGATTCTGCCGGCACTGCAAGGAGGCTGAGGTGCATAGGGGGGGTAAGCTAATCCTGTGTTCGAGCGCGCTGTCGCTGCTGACGGCATGCGTGGCGGACAATGGCCAACTGAACGTCCGCGCCATCGCGGACCCGTTCACCAAGGCCACCAAGAGCGGCAATCCGATGGTCATCGAGGGCCGGAACCTGCTCGCGCTCGGGAGCGTCGGAATCGCGCTGGAGGCCTTTCGGAAGGCCCAGCGCGAACAGCCGGACAATATCGAGGCCATTGCGGGAATTGCCGAATGCTATGAGCGCATGGGCCGCTATGACGTTGCTCGGAGCAAGTATGAGGAGGCGCTCGCGATAGCGCCGAACAATCCGGTGCTCCTGAACACATTTGCGGCATCTCTCGAGCGGCAGGGCCTGCGCGCACAAGCACAGGAATTGCGGGCCGAGGCGAACGAAGCCGAGGCGGCAAGCGTCGCGGCGCTCACGGCCAGCGCAGCTCAGGCCAGCGCGGTTCTTTCACCTCCGCCGCCTCCAAAGCTGGCGAAGGCGATCCCATCGGCTCGGCAGCCGGCCAGCGCAGCGGCTTCGCCGCCGATCGCGAGGGTCGCACAGGTCGCTCCTTCAATGTCGCAACTGGCCACGGCAACTCCGCCACAGGTTGTCGCGAGGGTGGCCCAGGCCGCTCCTCCCATACCGGCAAAGCCAGCTGCTCCGCCGGTGGTCGTGGCGGTCAAGCAGGCCACGCCTGCGGCTCCGAAACCAATAGCTCAGGCGCTGTCCAAAGCCGAGCCGGTTAGCGTGACCACCTGGACGTTCGAACCGTCGCCGGTCTCGATGTCCAGCGCTTCGCCCACTGCCAGGGCACATGCGCTCTCGGCGGACTCAGTGACGATCAAAGTGGCAAGGGATCAGGAACCGACGGCCGTCGCGAAGCCGGTTGCGACCAGCGCCGAGCCCCTTCGCGTTGCGCAGGCGCCGCAGCCTTCGATCACGGCACGGGTGAGGGCGCTTTTGGAAGCAGCACGCGCGGAGCCGCGACTGGAAAGATTGTCGCCGGGCGAGGTGGCGCTGGTCACGAGGGGCGGGCCGATCTGGAGGCCGCAGGTTGTGGCGCAGAGCCGCCAGAGCGTTACCGTGCGTTTCGTTCCGCTTCAGCAGGCTCCCGGTGTTGCGAACATTCGCGTGCTCAATGCTGCGCGGCGCGAAGGCATCGCTGCCCGGACACGGCAAGTCCTTTTGGATCGCGGTTGGCGGAAGATTCAGATCGGCGACGCGCCCGGCGTGCGTGAAAGCAGTCTGGTTCTTTATCCGGCAAATCGTAGGGCGCTGGGCCGCAGTCTCGCAGCGCAATTCGGGTTCCGCAGCGCGGTCAGCAATGAAGCGAAAGAGCTGGTCGTGCTGATCGGGCGGGACGCCGCTGTTGGGTCGAGCGGTCGATCGAAGGCATGATCGCCGCCCTGGTGGCGATCGCGGCAGCGGTCGCCGAGCCTTCTACTCCCGCAGTTCAAGCGCCGCCAAGCCGGCTGGAGGAGGCCTCTCGCGCCCTGGAAGCAGGGAGGCTCGAACAAGCCAGGCTTATGATCCTGCAAGCCGTCGCGAGCGGGCAGAAAGGCGCGGCGATCGATCGGCTTACCGCGGATCTGGCGTTCGCGTCGGGCAAGGACGCGCAGGCGCTCGCCGGCTATGAACAGCTGATCGCTTCCGGCGAGACGCGAGGTCCTATTTTCGAGCGCGCTGGCATAGCCGCGCTGCGCCTTGGCGATGAGCAAAAAGCCCTTCCATTGATTTCGAAGGCCATAGAAGCGCCCAATGCGAGCTGGCGCGCGTGGAATGCGCGTGGGGTCATTGCAGACCGGCAACGGGACTTTGCAGCGGCGGACGATGCTTATCGGCACGCGCTCTCCCTGTCGCCCGATCGCGCTGAGATCGCAAACAACAGGGGCTGGTCGCAGCTGCTCCGTGGCAATTGGAGCGATGCGGTCCAAGATTTTGAGCGAGCCGCGGCAACCATGGGCGGTAGCAACATGCGTGTTGCGAACAATCTCGAGCTGGCTCGGGCCGCTCTCGCAAGCGAACTTCCCCAGCGCCGGCGGAACGAGACTGATTCCGACTGGGCAGCGCGGCTGAACGACGCCGGAGTGGCAGCATCGATCATGGGCGACCAGAAGCGGGCTGTCGCAGCCTTTACGCAGGCACTGGAGGCCAGCGAGCAGTGGTATGTGCGTGCCGCGAATAATCTCGAGGGAATGACAGCCAGCCGATGAACCTAGTTGCGTCGGCCCCCCTGTGGCTTCTCATCATCCTCGCCGCTCTGATCATCGCCGCTGCGGTCGAGGATACGCTGCGCCTTCGTATTTCGAACTTCACCTGTGCCGGGGTCCTAATCCTGGCGATCGTAGCGATGTTCGCTTCGGGGTTCTCCGTTTCGCTTTGGCAAAATGCCGCCGTGTTCGCGGCGCTGCTCATCGTTGGGACTTTAGTGTTCGCCACGGGTCAAATGGGCGGCGGCGACGTAAAGCTTCTGGCCGCACTCGGAGCATGGGTGAACTTGAAGGGCGGCGTGTGGCTGGTGACCACGGTCTTTCTCGCAGGAGGATTGCTCGCTCTCGGCTTCATCGTCGCTCGTGTGATTAGGGGCAAGCCGATCAAGCGCGCTGCGAAGGGCGGTGTTCCTTATGGTCTCGCGATCGCGGCCGGCGCCGGTCTTACTTTCGCCGTCCAGAGGGGCTTACTTTAAGGCCTGAGCCTGCTCGCTCCGGAAGCGCGTTCTATCGCCAATCAGACCAGCTCCACACCGTCGTCCGAAAAGCGGAGCCGCGTAGTCAGCAATGCCCGGAACGCATTGTATCCGCCACTGCCTGGGTGGAAGGCATGGAAGAAGAGTTGCGGATCCCCGTCGAGCCCTTGCGCTACGGAGGCATGACCGGGCGCGGTCCAGTCCTGGGTAGATTTGAGAAGCGGCGCGCCCTGCTTTTGATAGGGACCAAGAACGTGGTCAGCTACGGCTACACCAATCCCGTAGGCGGGCGTTCCGAAGTCATTCCCGGCGTAGAACAGCCAATATTTACCGTTCTGCCTCGTGCAGAACGGTCCCTCGATCAGATGCCCTTCCCAGTCCAGATCGTTGGTCAGCACAACCCTGTCCTTGCCGACGAGCGATCGACCGTCCTGCGCGATCCGCTGCGCTCGTACAGGTGTCGTCATCGCCTCCAGAATGGCGTCGGCGAGGCCATATTCGACAAGCGCACCTTTCAGACGCTGCCAGTTCTCCAGCGAAGCTTCGATTATACCCTGCATGAGGAAGAAGCGTTCCATGGGTCGCCGCGTGTTTGCCCAAGGGACGATGGCTGCGGCAAAAGCGGCGCTGCGTCGGTTTTCTTCCCCTTCGTACAAGCGCTCGATGAGCTGCGGCTGCTCGCGCAACATCATCGCCAGCGGCCTCGGCCAGATACCGTTGCTGTCGTCTTTCCAGAACAAATAGCGACTGCCGTCCGCGTCAGTGAAGATGTGAGAGTCGATCACGCCCCCACTGAGCGCACCATGCGGAACTCCCGTGGTGTTGATTTCCTTGCCGCGAACCAGCGGCTTGCCGTTGTCCGTGAACGGCCCGAACGGCGAAGGTCCCCGCGCGAGCCCGATCGCAAGCGCGTTCGATTTCTGCCGAGCGGTGTAGGCGACCCAATATTCATCGCCGACGCAGGTCATCTCGGGCGCCCAGAAGTCCGCGACATTGCGACCCTTGGCCGTCCATTCGGGTTCCTCACCCCTTGGGAATACAAAGCCCCGGTGCTCCCAATGGATCAGGTCCGTGGAATGAAGGATGGGGAAGGCGTCGGGAGCGTCGTTAGACGTCGCCAGCAGCACATAGCCATCGTCGGTCTTCAGGACTGCGGGATCGCCATAGCCGGCAAGAATCTGAGGGGAGACATTCTCGGTAAGCAGCGGCTGCCAATGCGTGGGAGTGCTGGGGAATTCGGCCGGCGGCGCATAGAAGTGCGGCAGTCGCGTCCCGAAATCCTGATGGAGTTGCCGAAACAGCTCATAATAATGCTCAGCCTCTCGTCCCGGTGTCACATAGGATTTCGATTGGTCGCCCGAGCCGACTGTCATGCGGATGCCCTCGCCTTCGTCCGCAGCGTCGACATCGTAACTTCGTGAGTGAGACCGAAGCATGAGGCTGCGGGATAGGTCGAGCCTCGCTGAGTGGAAACCCTTTTCCCGGCTATTTCAAGATTTTGACGACGCCCTCCAGGGAGTGTGCCGGGGTATTTAGGCTGCGGGACGGCGGAGCGTTCGAACCCTCATCCCCAACTCTTCAGCTCCTAGGCGCGGCGTCTCGCCGTTCGCCGGCTCATGGATATGCATGAGCGAATTCATCAGCGCCTCGTCCGGGCTTGAGCAGACGCCAAGCACTAGCGCTTCGTCGCACTCTTCGGCGGCGACATAGGCATGACCCATCATCGAATCGATGTAGATTGCCTCACCGGCCTTCAGTGTCACCGGATCGTAGAATTCGGTGTGGACGACGATCTCCCCTTCGAGAACGTGGATATATTCTTCGCCTGAGTGCGACACGAGGTCCCCGAACTCGTCGAGGGACTTGGCCCGGATCCGCGTCAGGACCGGAATCATGCGTTTCCGGCGCAGCTCAGTGCAGAGGTAATAATAATCGTAGTTCGGGGTCGTCACGCGAACCGCGTCGTCGACTCGTCCAATGCTCCGGCGCGCAGTGACTGCTTCCGGCGATTCGGTTTCAGCAAACAATTCCGAGATCGGAATATGCAGTTTCTGACTGAGCTGAGCGAGCTTGTCGTAGGTCAGCGTGAGTCGGTCATTTTCGACCTTCGAGAGAGTCGACACCGGAATGCCGCTGCGCTCGCTCATCTCGCGCAGCGTCCAATTCCTGTGACTTCTCAGTTCCTTAAGAATGCGGCCGAGCGTGGGTCGGTCGGTCACTGCACGCGCTCCCGTAATGAATTTGACTTTTTTCCGATCAGGATCATAAGGGCCTCATCCGACACAGATTAGCATGATAAGGCGATTTGGCTCCAATGAGCAAATCGTCTCAAAGGGGAGAGGGAAATGCGTAAACCGGCTGCACTCCTTGCGGCGATTCTTGGGGTGGCGCTTCTGTCTGGCGCTTATGCCCAAAGCGTTCAACCGACGCTTGGGCCGAGCCCGGCTCCGATAGCCGCGCCGGCTTCGGGTGCCGCTCCGGTGGCGCCGATTACAGGCGAGGCGGCGCAGCCGCTCACCGCGGACAACGTCAACGCCTGGCTCGATGGCTACATGCCCATCTCGATCGGCAAGAATGACATTCCGGGTGCGGTCGTAGTGGTCGTCAAGGACGGCCAGATCCTGACCAGCCGTGGCTACGGTTTCGCGGACGTCGCGAAGCGTAAGCCAGTCGATCCGCACACGACTCTCTTCAGGCCTGGGTCCACTTCCAAGCTGTTCACCTGGACGGCGGTCATGCAGCAGGTCGAGCAGGGCAAGCTCAACCTTGACGCAGACGTCAACACGTACCTCGATTTCAAGATTCCGCCGCGCAACGGCAAGCCGATCACGCTCCGCAACATCATGACGCACACGTCGGGGTTCGAAGAGCAGGTGATGGACCTGATCGCACTCGATCAGAAGAAATACGTCCCGTACGACCAGATCCTGAAGCGTTGGGTGCCCAAGCGGGTCTACGATCCGGGCACAACGCCGGCTTACTCCAACTGGGCGACCGCGCTGGCCGGCTACATCGTCAGCCGCGTTTCCGGCGAGCCATTCGAGACTTATATCGAGCGGCACGTCTTTGCTCCGGCCGGCATGAAGCTTGCCACTTTCCGGCAGCCGCTTCCGGCAAATCTCAAGCCTTACATGGCTGAAGGCTATCAGCCCGGTGAGGACAAGCCGTACGGTTACGAATTCGTGGGTGTGGCACCCGCGGGCAGCCTGGCCGCGAGCGGCGACGACATGGGCCGCTTCATGATCGCCCACCTTGCTAATCCGAGTCCGCTGCTGAAGCCCGAGACGAAGGCGCTGATGCATACGACGGCGAACGACCCGATCCCGGGCCTCCAGAAGATGTCCCTCGGTTTCTACCAGACGGACATCAACGGGCATCGCGTGGACTCGCACGGGGGCGATACGGTTGCGTTCCACAGCGACCTTCACTTGTTCCTCAACGACGGCGTTGGCCTCTTCGTGTCGTTCAACAGCGTAGGCAAGGAAGGCGCTGCCCATGCCTTGCGGAACACGCTGTTGGAAGAATTTGCCGACCGCTATTTCCCGGCTCCGGCTGACGCGACGCACAAGCTCGACGCGAAAGAGGCTCGCGCTAACGCAGAGAAGCTGGCCGGCACCTGGTCGACCTCCCGCCGGTCGTTCTCGAGCTTCGTCGGCATCACCGACCTGATCAGCCAGACAAGGGTCGGTGTTGGCGAGGACGGCACGCCGGTGGTTTCGGATGCGCTCTTCAACGGGCTCAATGGCCAGCCGCGCAAATGGGTCGCCGTCGGCCCGATGTTGTGGAAAGACGCCGACAGCCATGAGATGCTCGGCGCCAAGGTCGTGGACGGCCGGGCCGTTCGCTTCAGCCTCGGCAGCGTAGCTCCGATCATCGTGTGGGACCGGACGCCCTGGTACCAGAATTCGTCCTGGCTCCTGCCGCTCCTTTATCTCAGCCTTGCGGTCCTGCTTCTGACGATCGTGTTCTGGCCAGTGCGGGCGATCGTTCGGAAGCGCTACGGCGGAACGCTGGGCCTCGAGGGCCGTGAGCTCAAGGCTTACCGGGCGAGCAGGATCGGCGCCGTTGCGATCCTCGGTACGCTGGTCGCCTGGGCGGTCGCGATCTCGATGATGTTCAGCGACCTCAACCTTCTCAGCAAGGCGTTCCTGCCGGTCGTCATAGTCCTGCAATTGCTCGCCATCGTCTGCTTCATCGGCGGTGCAATCGCGATGCTCTGGTACGCGTCGACCGTCTGGAAACGCGCAGGCGGGTGGAAGGCGACGTGGAAGGCCAAGCTGTGGAGCCTTCTCCTCGTCGTGTCGGCGCTGACGGTCCTTTACGTTGGCGTCATCTACAAGCTCGTAGCGTTCGCGACGAACTACTGATGCTGAAGCTCGACTATCGCGTCGAGACGCATCGTCTCGCTGCGCCCTTCCGCATCTCCGGCTACGTTTTCGAAGAATCCGATGTGGTCGTCGTCGAGTTGGACGACGGCCAGCATCGGGGCCGGGGGGAGGCGGCCGGCGTCTATTATCTCGGCGACGGATCGCCGCAGATCGTCGCCCAGCTGGAATCGAACCGCGCTGCAATCGAAGCGTGCGGGAGCCGGGAGGCGCTCCGGCAGATGCTGCCTCCCGGCGGCGCCCGCAACGCCGTCGACTGCGCGCTGTGGGAGCTGGAGGCGAGCCGCCTCGGCGTTCCGGCACACCGCCTGGCTGGAATTGACGCTCCGCGGCCGCTGGTGACGACGTTCACCCTCGGAGCCGATGAGCCCGAAGTCATGGCTGAGGGCGCGCGGAAGTACGTTCAAGCACGCGCGATCAAGATAAAGCTCACGGGCAGTCTCCAGCTGGACATCGAGCGCGTGCGTGCGGTCCGGACCGCCCGACCCGACGTCTGGATCGGCGTCGATGCGAACCAGGGGTTCGGCATCAACGATTTGCCGGCGCTGGTCCACGCAATGGTTCAGCAGAAGGTCTCGCTGATCGAGCAGCCGCTGCCGCGCGGCAATGAGGCCGACCTGGACGGTTTCAAGAGCGAGATTCCGATCGCCGCCGACGAGAGCGTGCTTGGTCTGAGTGACGTGCCCGGCCTCGTCGGTCGGTTCGATGTCGTGAACATCAAGCTCGACAAGTGCGGCGGCCTGACGGAGGCGCTTCTCATGGCCGCCGAGGGGCGGAGACTGGGTCTCGGCGTCATGGTCGGAAACATGGTCGGGACCAGCTACGCGATGGCGCCGGCTTTCATCCTTGGGCAGCTGTGCGATTTCGTCGATCTCGACGGGCCAACCTTCCTGAAGGAAGATCGCGTACCGGGCGTGGTGTATAAGGACGGGACGATCTTCTGTCCCGACGAGGTCTGGGGCACTTCGGCGGCGGTGGCTGCCGCGTGAGCCAGCCGTCGAACTGGTTCGGTCAGCCGCGCGGACTGACGATCCTGTTCCTCACGAACATGTGGGAGCAATTCTCCTACTTCGGAATGCGGGCGCTGCTCGTCTATTACATGACGACGATGATGTTGTTCGGGCAGGAAAAAGCCTCCAGCATCTACGGCTTCTATACCGCCTTCGCTTATTTCACTCCGATCATCGGCGGGACGATCGCCGACCGTTGGCTCGGCAAGCGCCGTGCGGTCATCATCGGCGCTGCCGTCATGGCGGCAGGCCATTTCATGATGGCCTTTGAGTCGGCCTTCTACTTCGCACTTGCGACCATTGCCCTGGGCAACGGCCTGTTCCTTCCGACGCTGCCGAGCCAGATCAACGATCTCTACAAGGCAGGCGATCCCCGGCGTCCGTGGGCCTACAACGTCTATTATGTCGGCGTGAACGTCGGCGCCTTCCTGGCGCCCCTGGTCTGCGGATATCTCGGCGAAACATACGGCTGGCATTACGGCTTCGGTGCCGCCGGAGTGGGCATGCTCAGCGGATTGCTGATCTATCTCTACGGACAGCGATACTTGCCTGGCGACCAGAGCGCGACCGAGCCGGCGGCTCCAGCGGTTCCCGGCTCGCATCGTGGACGCGACACGTTTCTCCTCCTGCTCGGCATCGGCATTGCCGTGACTATCTTCCGCGGCGCATACGAGCAGATCGGCAACACCTTCGCGCTATGGATGCGCGACGACGTCAATCGCGTGATCGGCGGCGTCGAGATTGGCGCGTCGATGTTCTTCTCGCTGAATCCCTTGCTCGTGATGGTGATGACGCCTCCGCTTCTCGCCATGTGGAAGAGCCAGGCTGAGCGAGGCCGCGAGCTCTCGGTCATGCAGAAAATGGCAACGGGCGCGCTGATCGTCGCGGCGTCCTATCTTCTCGTTGCAGCTGCTGAAGCGGTGAGCGGAGGCGGTCGGGCGCACTGGCTGTGGCTGTTGTCCTATTTCGTGCTGTTTACGCTCGGCGAGCTGTACATCCTGCCGAACGGCCTCGGCATTTTCGCGCGCCTTGCGCCTCCTAAGCTTGGCGCCAGCACCGTGGCGGCCTGGTACCTTGCGATCTTCGCGGGCAGCCTCGCCGCAGGCCAGGTCGGGCGCCTGTGGAGCCGCGTCGGCCACATCCAGTTCTTCATACTGCTCGCCGGCATCGCGAGCGTCGCAGCGGTCCTGCTCTACTGCCTGGACCGGCCGACGAAAAACGTCCTGGCGCGCGCCGCGCCGCAGCCTGACCCAGAGGACCTGACCGACGTCCCGGAAGGGATCGCGAGGCCTCAAAATGTCTGAGCTCCAAACAAATTTCGGCGCCTGCGCGCGCCTCATCCGGCCCGAGGGAAGGGCGGGCCGGTCATCGATCAAAGGGGAGAAGTAATGACGAATATTGCACTTTCATCGCGCACGATCCTGTTCGCGACCGCTGCAACGCTGGCCTTTGGCTTCGCCAGTCCGGCGATCGCTCAGCAGGAGCAGCAGCAGCCGCCGCCGCAAGAAGACCAGAGCGCAACGGATGTGGACCAAAACGCGATCGTGATCACCGCGCAGAAGCGCGAGGAGAAGCAGCAGGACATCCCCATCTCGATCAGCGTTGTAAAAGGCGAGCAGCTGGTCAAAAGTGGCGCGACGCAACTGACGGAGATCGCCGGCTACATTCCCGGCTTCCAAGTCAGCACGCAAGGTGCGCCTGGGCAGGCAATTCTCACCTTGCGCGGAATTCCTCCTCTTGGCGGCAACGCGACCGTTGGCACGTATGTCGATGACGGTCCGGTCGGAGCGAGCACCGCGTATACCGAAAGTGGTGGTTTCACTGTCGACCTCCTGCCGTACGACCTAAACCGCATCGAAGTTCTGCGGGGGCCGCAGGGCACCCTGTACGGTGCCAGCACCCTGGGCGGATTGATCAAATATGTCACCCGTGCGCCTGACCTCGATGAATTCCGGGGCCAGGTGGGAGTCGAAGGCTTCACGATCAACAACGCTGGCGATCTGGGATATGCATTCCAGGGCTTCCTCAACGCGCCGATCGTTATGGATCGCCTTGCGGTCACTGCAAGCTTTGCGCATCGCAGGACGCCCGGTTGGATCGACAACGTGCAGACGGGCGAGAAGGACCAGAACAGCGTCGACCAAACGGGCTATCGCGGAAGCCTGTTGTGGCAGCCGACCGACAACTTCCACATTCGCTTGTCCGCGATGCATCAGAAGATCCATTCTGACAGCAGCGCCATCATCGTCGAGGATGTGGACGGCAATCCAATCGGCAACGGTCATTCCAACTTCAACTTTGTCCCCGAGAGCTTCAAGTCGAAGTTTCTAAATTTGGCCGGAACAGCCGAATATGATTTCGGCTTTGCCGCGCTTTCGTCGACGACCACCTACACCGACACCAAGCGGACGGAAGTGCAGGATGGAACCCGCCTTGTCGGCGTCCTTTTGGGCATTCCGGTAACGCCGTTCCAGAACGTCCTTACGCTGGAGAAGATCACCGAGGAAATCAGGCTGACATCCCCGTCCGGCGAGCGCTTCGAATGGCTGCTCGGCTATTTCTTCACCGATGAGGATGCCGGAAACGATCAAACCCTTCGCAGCTTCGATTCTGACTTGAACCCGCTTCCGGGATTGGATCCGCTTTACGTCGCGGGCCTTCCCTCGACCTATAAGGAGCATGCGCTCTTCGGTAACGCGACCTTCCGCGTCACCGATCAATTCTGGCTAACCGGCGGCCTGCGTTGGGCTCACAATGAACAGACATTCAAGCAGCTCATCACGTCGGACATCATTCCAGATGTGGACGAAGCCGGCACTTCAGATGAAAGCATCGTCACGTATAGCATCAGTCCACAGTTCCACCTGAACGACGACACGATGTTCTACGCACGAGTTGCCACTGGATATCGTCCGGGCGGGCCGAACGTGGCGCTACCGGGAGTTCCGCCAAGCTTCGACCCCGATACGATCACGAACTACGAACTGGGCGCGAAGACGAGCCTTGCCGATCGTACCGTCAACCTCGATGTCGCTCTGTTCCACATGAACTGGAAAGACATCCAGGTTAACAAGGCCTTCGGGGGAACCAGCGGCCTTGCCAACGGCAACGGTGCACGGAGCAACGGCATCGAGGCTGCCGTACTTTGGAGACCGGTGAGTGGGCTCAGCTTTGGTGCAAATGCCGCTTTCACAGACGCCGAATTGACCGACGATGCGCCTGAGATCGGCGGCTTAAAGGGAGATCGGCTGGCCGACGTTCCCAAATTCAGCGGCTCGCTTACGGCGGATTATAATTTCCGCATCGGGGGTCATCTCGCGGAGATTGGTGCGGGTGTCCGGCATACCGGCAAGCGCGTTTCCGATGTCGGCCCTTCCTTCACCGGCGAGCCAGGCGACCCTGCCAACAAGTTGAACATTTCCTCCTACACTGCGCTCGACCTCTTTGGCGCGGTAACCTTCTACGATCGCTTCAAGGTTCGGGCTTATGTCAGGAACCTCACGGACGATGGCGGACCGATTACCCGCGGAGTCGTGAGAAACCTCGCCAATGGACCCGCTTATATCAGCGTTGCTCCGGTGCAGCCGAGAACCGTCGGACTAGCGCTCGACGCCGAGTTCTAGTGGCCGAGATGCTGGGTCTCGGTACAGAGGAGACGTCACGAGATAGGCGGTCGAAAGAAGGCGAGCCGTCTGTCTTGCCTTCGCCCTATCTCCTGTTCCTCGGCGATACGACCGAGCCGGGCTATGCGAAGACTGCTTTCGGTCTTCGCGATTGGGCAAGGGACCGTTGTGTCGGGGAGTTCGTACTCCCCGGCGCGACGGTCACGACCGGCTTGCCTCAACTCACACCTGCGCAGGCGTGGACCGATGGTGCGCGCGCGCTGGTCGTCGGCGTCGCCAATTCGGGCGGTTTCATTGCCGAGAGCTGGATTCCAGCGCTTGAAGAGGCTCTCGAAGCAGGCCTCGACATCATCAGTGGAATGCATGCACGGCTGACGGACATTTCGGCGCTCGTTTACCGTGCCGAGCAGCTGGGGCGGCAGCTGATCGATGTTCGCACGCCACCGCCGGATATTCCAATCGCAAGCGGCCGCAAACGTAGCGGAAAGCGTTTGCTGACGGTCGGAACCGACTGCGCGTTGGGGAAGAAATATTCCGCGCTCGTGATCTCGCGAGCGTTGCGGGAGCGCGGAATCAGCGCGGACTTTCGAGCGACCGGGCAAACCGGGATCATCATTGCTGGGGCAGGCATTCCGATGGATTCGGTGGTGTCCGATTTCGCGGCAGGCGCAGCCGAGATGCTGACGCCTGATGCAGCCGAGGATCATTGGGACGTCATCGAAGGACAGGGATCGCTGCTGCACCCGTCCTACGCCGCCGTATCCCTCGCCCTGCTCCATGGCAGTCAGCCCGACGTGATCGTCGTTTGCCATGAAGCCGGGCGCGAGCGCATCCTTGGCCATGAGGAATTCCGCTTGCCCTCGATTGATGAGACGATCGCAGTGAACTTGTTGCTTGGCAGGAGGACCAATCCCGCGATCCGCTGCGGCGGTGTCTGCCTGAATACGAGCTCACTGAGTGAGGCGGAGGCCAATGCTCTGGTCGCCGCTGAGGAGGCGCGTCTCGGGATCGCTGTCGCCGACCCGATGCGCGGCGGTCCCGCGCTCGACCGTTTGATCGACAGCTGCCTGTCCGCCTGATGGCCGGATCGCGCGAGAGCTGGTTCAAACGGCTGCTCTTGCCGGGCTTAGGTGTCAAAGCCGTCGTAATCGGCGGCGGTTACGCAACGGGCCGCGAGCTTGCGGAGTTCTTCCTGTCTAACGGCCCGTGGGGCGGGCTGTATGCAATCCTGTTTGCCAGCCTCCTGTTCAGCGCCATTTGCGCTCTGACTTTCGTGCTCGCGCGGCGTTTCCAGACATTCGACTACAAAAGCTTCTTCAAGCGCCTGCTCGGGCCGGCCTGGCGCCTTTTCGAATTCGCCTATCTGCTGTTCGTCGTCCTCATTCTCGCCGTTTACGGCGCCGCGGCCGGAGCCATCGGCAACGCGGTCTTCGGGGCACCGGAATGGGCCGGCACCGTCGCGCTGATGGCCGGGATCGCTGCGGTTGTCGCGTTTGGAAACAAGGCTGTCGAACGCCTTTTCCGTGACGTCTCATATTATCTGTACGGGGTGTATGCACTATTCATCGTGCTGGCGCTGTGGAAGTTCGGCGATCGTGTTCCGGGCGGCTTCGAAGCTTTCCCCCAATCATCCGGTTGGGCGCTCTCGGGCCTAACGTACTTCGGATACAATATTGTCGGCGCTGTCGTGATCCTGCCGGTCCTGCGTCATCTGACTAGCGATCGCGACGCTGTGATTGCCGGTGTCATTTCCGGGCCGCTGACCATGCTCCCCGCGCTGCTGTTCTTCGTCCCGATGGTCGCTTTCTATCCGGATGTTCAGAGTGCGACCTTGCCGTCCGACTATCTGCTCGGACGGATCGGCATTCCTGCATTCCATTTGCTGTTCCAGGCCATGATATTTTCCGCTTTGCTCGAAAGCGGGACGAGCTCGGTCCACGCGATCAATGAGCGCATCGATCATGCCTGGAAGGCACGGCGCGGGCACGCTCTGTCGCATCGCGCGCGGCTGGCAATCGCGCTGGTGCTTCTCGTCGGCTGCATGTTCGTCGCCAGTCGCTTCGGGCTCGTTGCGCTGATCGCGAACGGATACCGCGCGCTCGCCTACATCTTGCTTGCGGTCTACGTGGTGCCACTGCTCACCATCGGAGTGTGGCAGCTTCGTCGCCGAGAAGCGACATCATCGTCATCATCATCTGTGGGGGAGTCGGAATGAGCGTTTTCGCAAAATTGCGCCTGGCGGCCGGAGCTTGCCTCCTCACTGTCGCAGCCACGGGCGGATCGGCCGCCGCTGCAGCGGAATATGATGTCGTGGTGAGGGGCGGCACGATCTACGACGGGAGCGGCGGGGCGCCGTACGCTGGGGACGTCGCCATCAAAGGCGATCGAATTGCCTATGTCGGACCCAAGGCTCCGGGAGCCGCCGCCAAATATGTCGATGCAAGCGGGCTGGCTGTCGCGCCCGGCTTCATCAACATGCTGAGCTGGGCCACCGAGTCCTTGATCGTCGATCCACGCGGACAGAGCGACCTGCGGCAAGGGGTCACGCTGGAAGTGATGGGCGAGGGTTGGTCGATGGGCCCCCTAAATGACGAGATGAAGAAGCTCAGCGTCCAGCGGCAAGGGGACATCAAATATCCGATCGAGTGGACGACTCTCGGAGAATATCTGGGCTATCTGGAGAAGAAAGGCATCGCGCTGAACGTCGCATCCTTCGTGGGCGCGACGACCGTCCGGCAGCACGAGCTTGGCGAGCGGGACGTCGATCCAAACGCGGAGCAGCTTCAGCGCATGCGGGCCCTCGTGCACAAAGCCATGGAAGAGGGCGCGTTAGGGGTCGGGACATCGCTCATCTACCCACCTGCCAGCTTCGCAGAGACCGACGAGCTGGTGGCGCTGACGAGCGAAGCAGCGGCGTGTGGTGGGATGTACATCAGCCACATGCGGTCCGAAGGCGATCGCCTGCTCGAGAGCATTGACGAGCTCATCGAGATCTCGCGGCGCTCGGGCGCTCCAGCAGAAATCTATCATCTGAAGCAGGCCGGCAGGGCGAATTGGGACAAGCTCGACCAGGCGATCGCCAAGGTGGAAGCAGCGCGGGCGAGCGGACTTCGCATCACGGCAGACATGTACACTTATACCGCCGGTGGGACGGGCCTCGCAGCGTCGATGCCGCCCTGGGTGCAGGACGGCGGAAACGAAGCCATGCTCGCGCGGCTTCGCGACCCTGAAATTGTCGCTCGAGTGAAGCGCGAGATGCTCCAGCCCGGAAAGGATTGGGAGAATCTCTACCTGCACGCCGGGCCCGAGGGAGTCTTGCTTGCGAATATCACCGAGCCCTCGCTCAAGCCTTTGATCGGGAAAACCGTGGCGGAGGCCGCCAAAATTCGCGGCGTGAGCCCCGAGCAGGCTGTCATCGACATCGTGATGGCCGATGAAGGGCGCACTGGAGCACTCTACTTCCTGATGAAGGAGGACAATGTCCGCAGGCAGACGGCGCTGCCGTGGATGAGCTTCGGCTCCGATGCCGAGGCTGCTGCGCCGGAGGGCGTCTTCCTGAAGTCGAGCACGCATCCACGCGCCTACGGGAACTTCGCACGACTGCTAGGCAAGTACGTCCGTGACGAGAAGACGACCTCATTGGCGGATGCGGTGCGGAGGCTTAGTTCCCTTCCCGCGGGGAACCTCGGTTTGCGCGACCGCGGGCATTTGCAGGCAGGGATGGCTGCGGACGTAGTCCTGTTCGACCCAGGGAAGATTGCGGATCACGCGACTTTCGAGAAGCCGATGCAGTATGCGACGGGTGTGAAGGACGTGTTCGTCAACGGCACGCAGGTGCTGAAGGACGGAGAGCCGACCGGCGCGACGCCGGGCCGTTTCGTGAAAGGACCGGGATGGACTGGCTGGCCCGGTGGCGGCGCATGCCGCAAAGGAGAGCGCGGTTAGCAGGGGGCAAACGCCACCTTGGGCTGTTAATCCCCGAAATCAGGTCAACACCCGATTTCACGCCCGCGTGATTGGACCGACTGCCGTTCATGGAGGCGATCTATGAACGTAGTCACGCGAGAGCCATTCCAGGCAGCCGAAGCCAAGACGCGGACGTCAAAGCCCCTAACGCGAGCGACGAAGGCTAAGGCACTGGCACCGAAGCCGAAAGCGCGCACTGCCAAACCCAGAGCGGCACCTCGGCAAAGGCGCCCGATCGCTACGCGCTCTGAGAAAATGTCCGGCAAGGCCTATGAGAAGAAGCTTCTGAAACTGCAGACAGAGCTATGTTACCTGCAGGATTGGGTGCGCGAAACAGGCGCTCGGATCGTCATTGTGCTCGAAGGCCGCGATACCGCGGGGAAGGGCGGGCTGATCAAGCGAATGACCGAGAGAGTGAGCCCACGCACGTTCCGGGTCGTCGCGTTAACGGCGCCAAACGAGCGCGAGCGCACCAAACTCTACTTGCAGCGCTACATTGAACATTTCCCTGCTGCCGGCGAGATCGTGATCTTCGATCGCAGCTGGTACAATCGCGCGGGCGTCGAGCGAGTGATGGGCTATACCCCGGAGAAGGACGTCGAGAAATTCCTTCAGAACGTTCCAAAGTTCGAGAACTGGCTCGTTGAATCCGGTATAATTCTTATCAAGCTGTGGCTTGAGGTGGGGAAGGACGAGCAGGATCGCCGCTTCCGCCAGCGGGTCGAGGATCCACTGCGGCAGTGGAAGCTCAGCCCCATGGACGTGAAGTCTTATTCGCGCTGGTATGATTACTCGCGAGCCCGCGATGCAATGTTCGAAGCGACCAGCCGCTCGCCCGCATTCTGGTATGTCGTGAATAGCGATGACAAGAAGCGGGCGCGGCTGAATGGGATCAAGCACATCCTGTCCCAAATCCCGTACAAGAAGGTTAAGCGGCCCAAGGTTCACCTGGGTAAGCGATCAAACAAGCATCGTTATGACGACAAGCTGAAAACTCAGAAGGTGAAGTTGGTGCGCGAAGTCTACTGAACTGGCATGACGAGGTAGCAAAGTGCCAGGAAGCGTCGCCGAAGCCGGGCAGGAAAAGCCCTTGGCGCCCACCAACGTCGGCCTGACGCGTCGCGGGCCCTTGGCTGATTGGCTCCCGGGTTTCGGGATGCTGCGGGAATACCAGCTTCCCTGGCTCCGCAATGACATCGTCGCCGGCATCGTGCTTTCGACGATGCTCGTCCCAGTGGGGATCGCTTATGCGGTCGCGTCGGGCGTCCCAGCCATTTATGGGCTGTATGCGACGATAGTTCCGTTGATCGTATACGCGCTTTTCGGACCCAGCCGCATTTTGGTCCTCGGGCCGGACTCCTCACTGGCACCGATCATCCTTGGAGTCGTCCTGCCGTTATCGTCGGGTGATCCGGGGCGAGCGGTGGCCATTGCAAGCGCAATGGCCATCGTCGCGGGCGCCGTGTGCATCGTTGCTGGCATCGCCAAACTCGGCTTCATCACCGAGCTGCTGTCGAAGCCGATCCGGTACGGCTACATGAACGGGATCGCGCTCGCGGTCCTCATCAGCCAGCTTCCCAAGCTCTTCGGTTTCTCTATCGAGAGCAATGGCCCGGTCCGCGACCTCTGGGCAATCGGGAAGGCGGTTGCTGAAGGCGCCGCGAACTGGCCCGGGACGGCCCTGGGCGTGGCGACTTTGGCGCTTATCCTCCTCCTTAAGGCCCATAAACGCATGGGAGCGATCCTCGTCGCGGTCATATTGGCTACGTTGGTGGCCGGGTGGTTCGACCTGTCGCAGCGTTATGGGGTGAAAGTCCTTGGGCCCGTCCCGCAGGGACTACCCAAGTTCGCGCTGCCCTGGCTCCAGACGAGCGACTTGGTTTCGGTCTTGGCTGGTGGGATCGCGGTGGCCATCGTCGCTTTTGCCGATACGAGTGTCTTGTCGCGAACCTTTGCGGCGCGAACAGGAACTCGTGTCGACCCAAACCAGGAGATGGTCGGCCTTGGTGCCGCGAACCTCGCGGCGGGTTTCTTCCAGGGTTTCCCGATCAGCAGCAGCTCATCGCGGACACCTGTCGCCGAAGCGGCCGGAGCGAAGACGCAGATCACGGGCGTCGTTGGGGCGCTGATCGTCGCGCTCGTGATCGTCGCTGCGCCGAATCTGTTCAAGGACCTGCCCTATGCTGCCTTGGCTGCGGTGGTCATCGCGGCGGCGATCGGCCTGTTCGAGTTCGCCGACCTGGGCCGTATTTATCGCATCCAGAACTGGGAGTTCTGGCTGTCGATCGTATGCACCGTGGGGGTCGCCGTCTTCGGAGCCATAACCGGCATCGGCATCGCAATCGTCCTCGCTGTCATCGAATTCCTGTGGGACGGATGGCGTCCGCACTGGGCGGTATTAGGCAAGCCGGATGGTGTTGACGGCTATCACGACATCACTCGCTATCCTGAGGCGGCTACCGTCCCGGGGCTTTTGCTCTTTCGCTGGGATGCCCCTCTGTTCTTCGCCAATGCCGAACTGTTCAACCAGCGGGTTCTGGACGCCATTGCGGCGTCCTCATCGCCCGTGAAACGGATAGTCGTCGCCGCTGAGCCCATCACCAGCGTCGACGTCACGTCCGCCGACTCTCTCACCGAGCTGGACAAGCTTTTGAAGGACGACGGCATCGAGCTTTGCTTTGCCGAGCTCAAGGATCCGGTGAAGGACAAGCTCAAACGCTTTGGGCTTCTGAAAGAGTTCGGCGAGGCCCGGTTCTTCCCGACGAAAGAGTCAGCCGTGGGCAATTATCTCAAGACCAGGCGCGACTGACCCACTTAGGAACCTCAGATACTGGAAAACCCCGATGGCCGAGAATCTGCCGGCGGCACATTCCTCAGCTAGCGTAAGCAGCCTTGCGCGCTGCTCCGCCCGAACTGGTCGAGGAGGAACTCGGTGGCCGCGGAAGGCAAAATCGATCCCATGCATCAGTTCGCGATCGAACCGATCGCGCCTCTTCATATCGGTCCTTACGACATCAGTTTCACGACCAGCGCGGCATGGATGCTCGTCGCTTTGGTCATAGTAGTCGGTTTCATGGCGATCGGGATGCGCCGGGAATTGGTGCCGGGCCGATGGCAAATGGCCGTCGAGGGGCTGACCGGGTTCATCGATAATATGGTTCAGGTGAACATTGGGCCCGAGGGCCGCAAGTTCGTGCCCTACATTTTCTCCTTGTTCACCTTTATCCTCGTCTCGAACCTGATCGGGCTTCTTCCGCTGGCCATCATCCCCGGATTTCACCCGTTCACGACCACCAGCCAATTCTCCCTCACCGGCGTTCTCGCCGTGCTTAGCTTCTCGATGGTGGTGATCGTCGGATTTTGGCGGCACGGCCTGCATTTCCTGTCGCTATTCGTCCCCCACGGCACGCCCAAGCCCATGATCCCGCTGATCGCCGTGATCGAGTTCATCTCCTTCATGGTCCGGCCGTTCAGCCTCGGCCTCCGGCTCTTCGTCGCAATGATCGCCGGTCACATCCTGATGGAGGTCTTCGGGAGCTTTATTGTGAACGGGCTCAATGGCGGCGGCGTCGGCTGGGCCGTTGGTGGGCTGAGCTTCCTTTTCATCGTGTTCGTGGTGGCCCTCGAGCTTCTGATGTGCGTCATCCAGGCCTACGTCTTTGCCCTGCTGACTACCCTTTACCTCAGCGACGCGATCAACCTGCACTGATGCCCCAGATCACCCAACTCGCGACGGTCTTTGCGTCCCAGCTCTTCTGGCTGGCGGTTGTATTCGGGATCATCTTCTTCGTCGTGGGCCGCCGAATGGTCCCGCAAATCCGTTCGACTGTCGCCGTGCGCGAGCAGAAGATCGCGGAGGACGTCGAAAAGGCGAAGGCGGCCCGAGCCGCAGCGGACACGACGGAGGCCGAGTGGCGAGCGCGGATGGACGAGGCGCGGCTCGAGGCTGCTAGGGTCGCGCAGGAGGCGCGACGGCAAATCGCCCTGGAAAACGAAGCGAGGATCAAGGCGGCTCTCGATAAGGTCGACGCAAAGGTCGACAAGGCGAGGCAGAGAATCTGGACATCCGTCCAGGCCGCACGGGCGGAACTTGAGACTGTCGCCTCCGACGCTGCCCAGCAGATGGTCGAACAGCTTACCGGCCTTAAGGTGGGCGGCGATGAAGCCGCACGGGCCGTTGCAGCCGAGCTCCAAATGCTTGGTGGCCAAGGGCAGCCTGATCCAGCTATGTTGGGTAAAGGCAAGTCAAAGCGAGCGGCTTCCAGAGCGAGGTAGGCAATGCAGGACCGTATTTTCGGCGACCGCGAGAAGGCGATGGAGGAAGCTTATTTCCGCCAGGAAGACGCCAAGCTTCTCGACAAGCTTCGCCATCGCGCCAACCTCGATGAGATTGCCCTGGCGCTTCGCGACAAATTGCGGGTCGATGATCCCGATCTTCTTCAGAAAGTGCGGGATTTAGGAATCGACGCTGACAGCGCGTCTGCGTTCTTCGTAGCTCCGCTGCTGCAGGTTGCATGGGCTGAGGGAAAAGTGACCAGGGAAGAGCGGGATACCGTACTTCTGTTGGCCCGGAAGCGTGGAATCGATCCGGAATCGCCGGCCTACGTAAAGCTCGGAGAATGGCTCCACGTACGGCCTTCCGACGAATTCTTCGATACCGCCGGCGAAGTCCTGAACGCGGCCTTCGCAGTGCTCACGCCGGCAGAGCGGGAGGAACGCATCTTGTCGATCGTCCATGCATGCCAGGAAGTAGCCGAAGCGTCAGGCGGTCTCGGGCGGCTGCTGGGGTTGGGAGACGGGGTTTCGAGCATGGAAGCGGCGACGCTCGACAAGATCACTCGGACGCTGCGTAGCCATCACTGAACGGCGGCAGTCGACTACTCGAACCAGTCCCAGATATTCTTGCTTGAGAACGACCATTTGAAGGTCGTCTGCAGGCGCGTGTCCGTGCCTGTGTCGCCGTCATTATCCGTGCGCTTGCCCCACAGGAGCTCGGCGCCGACGAGCACGTTGTCCAGCGGCGTCCAGAGGAGGTTGGCCGAGGCATATTCGCCTTTGTGGAAGGCCGTCGGTTCCTGGAAATTGGTGTTGTCCACCTTGGTGAAGCTGTAACCGATTGCCGAGCTAAGCTGCTTTGACCACTGAAGATCGGCATAGGCGGAAATGCCAAGCAGCTTCACAGCCACCGCTCGCGGCACGATCAGGATGCCATCCGGGCCCTGTTGAATCTCTACAGCAGGGGCCAGATCCATGCCGCCGTCGTTCATATAGGTTGCGATGCCGCGCCCGTAGACGACGCCCAGCCGTGGAGTGACCATGCCCAGCTTGATTGCCGAGGTCGCGTTCAGGCCCCATCCCGTCTCATGCCCCTCCGGCTCATTGCCGTCGGTTCCGCGGGTTTCGAATCCGATCTTGCGAAGGATACCGGCGAGGCGGACATGGCCCCAATCGCCGCCATAACGGACGGCGGCGGTCAGGTCCGGCAGTTCCTCATTGGACTGGATGTTGGCGGCGACATTTTCATCGATCAGGCGGATCCGGCCGGGGTCGATGTCGTCACTCGGATGTTCGAGGGCGACCGCGGCCTCGAAGCCGCCATTATTGACGAAGGTCCAACGCAGCTGCGGGTTGCGCACGAACACCATTCCGGTCGGGCCCCAATAGTCGACGACGTTCGGGAAGATGTCGCCGTCCATGAACAAGGTGTTTGTCTGGCCGGCCAGGAATGGCCCCCATTTGCCGTAGATGTGGCGGACGCGGAACGTGGTCTGGCCGGCATCGACGCCGGTCCCGTAAAGGTCGAACTCGAACTTGGCCTCGTAAGGCTTGCCTGCGACTTCGCCCGTGGCCTTGGCGCCGAGGCGCGACTGGCGGACGCTGAAGATGGACTGGCCGTCGCCCCCGAATTCCCCCTCCTGGGTCGGAATGCGGGAGGGACGTAACGTCGCGTCCCAGTCCGGGTTCACGCGCTTGAAATCCTGGATCGCGTCCAGCTGGACGAATCCATAGAGCTCCAGATTATGATCCTTCATCCGCTTTTCGGCGGGGGGAGTGTACTGGATTGGCGGAGCTTCCGTGGAAACCCCGAGGCGCGTCTCCAGCCGATTGATGCGCGCCCTAAGCTCTTGGAGTTCCTGCACGGCCTGAGTGCGCTCGGCGTCGGTGAGTGGCGGCTGCTGCGCCTCCTCCGCCAGAGCCGGCGTTGCGATGCAGGCAGCGGTTGCAGCCAGAAGAAGCTTACGCATCGGACCCCCAGTCCCGCTTGGTTAGGACGGGGCGATTATGAGGAGGGGTCTACCCTCGGTAACTCAGGGTGAATCCGAACAACAGCCTTAGGAATTACCTAGACGGCGTCGAGCCCGGCTTCGCGGAAAATCGCGATCGCCTTCTCGACGCCATCGCGCGTGGGCGTCTCGGTAGCCGCAAGCTTGTAGTCGAGGTTCAGACGCTCCCATTTGTACTTGCCCATCTGGTGGAACGGCAGAATCTCTGCGCGCTCAACCACGCCGAGTGAGGCCGCGAAATCGGCCACTGCCTCCATCTCTTCCGGGATATCCGTCAGGCCGGGTACCAACACGTAACGAAGCCACATCGGCCGCTTCAGTTCGGCGAGGCGATTGGCAAATTCGAGGACGTCCTCATTGTGCATTCCGCCCGTTACGAGCTCATGCTGCGCTCGGGTGAAGGCTTTCATGTCGAGGATCACCAGGTCGATGTTACGGATGTCATCATCTGACAGTCGGTCGCCAAAATAGCCGTTCGTCTCGATGGCTGTGTGCACGCCCATTTGCTTGACCGCCGACAGGAGGCGCGCTGCGAAGCGATCCTGCATCAGGGGTTCCCCGCCGGAAAGCGTGAAGCCGCCGTGCATCGCCTTGAGGCCGTTCGAATATTTGCGAACCTCATCGATTGCCTTCTCGAGCGTGACCGGAATGCCGTTGCTGAGCGTCCAGGTATCCGGGTTGTGGCAATATTGGCATCTGAACATGCACGCAGTGGTCCACGCCACGAGCCGAATTCCGGGTCCGTCGACAGCCGAGCCGGTAGTAAAACTGTGAAGGAAACCCATGTCGCCCGTCTTGAGCGCCGATCGAACGTCGGTTTCAGGCACATCCTCGCCGAGGTGCACCCGCATCTCAAAGGGAGATTTCGCCTCGAGCGGTGGGCGCTCGATGGCCGTTTCTGTTGCCACCGTCAGTCTCCGTGGAATGTACGGTTGATCACGTCCATTTGCTGCTCACGCGTCAGGCGTACGAAGTTAACGGCATAGCCGGATACGCGGATCGTCAGGCTCGGATACTTCTCCGGATGATCCATCGCGTCGAGCAAAGTGTCGCGGTTCAGGACGTTGATGTTCATGTGATAGCCGGTCGTTCCGAAGAAGCCGTCGAGGATAGACGTCAGGTTCGTGATCCGGTCGTTTTCCGTACGCCCGAGCCCCGTGGGGACCAGAGTCGTCGTCAAGGAGATGCCGTCCTGGGCATCCCTATACGGAATTTTCGCGACTGAAGCAGCGGAGGCGTGGATGCCGTGGCTGTCGCGCCCATGCATCGGATTTGCGCCGGGAGCGAAGGGTTCGCCCTTACGCCGGCCGTCCGGAGTGTTCCCGGTAGCCTTTCCGTAGACGACGTTCGATGTGATGGTCAGCACCGACTGCGTATGCAAAGCGTTCCGGTAAAGCGGGAACTGGCGCAACTTCTTCATGAAGGTGCTCACCAGCCAGGCCGCCATGCCGTCGACACGATTGTCGTTATTCCCGAACAGTGGGAATTCGCCTTCGGTGACGTAATCGGTAATCAGCCCAGTATCGTCGCGAACGACCTTCACCTTGGCATATTTGATGGCCGAGAGGCTGTCCGCCACGACCGACATGCCGGCGATACCAAACGCCATTGTCCTGAGCGGCGCATAATCGTGCAGCGCCATCTCGATGCGCTCATAAGCATATTTGTCGTGCATGTAGTGGATGACGTTCATCGCGCTCGCGTAGGTGCCGGCGAGCCAGTCCATCATCTTGTCGAAGCGATCCACGACATCGTCGAAGTCGAGATAATCGCCTTTCACCGGTTCCGTCGGAGGCGCGATCTGCTTTCCGCTGACTTCGTCGCGGCCGCCGTTGATCGCGTAGAGCATCGCCTTGGCGAGATTGGCCCGGGCGCCGAAGAACTGCATCTGTTTGCCCATCGCCATCGGTGAGACGCAGCAGGCGATGGCGCCGTCGTCGCCCCAAGCCATGCGCATGATTTCGTCGCTCTCGAATTGGATCGAGCTCGTGTCGATCGCCACCTTGGACGAGAAGCGCCGGAAGCCTTCTGGCAGTTGCGGCGTGTACCAGATGGTCAGATTCGGTTCGGGGGCCGGTCCCAGATTGTACAGGGTCTGCAGGAAGCGGAAGCTTGTCTTGGTGACGAGGGGCCGTCCGTCGTCGGCCATGCCCGCAATCGACTCGGTCACCCATGTCGGATCGCCCGCAAAGAGATCGTCATATTCCGGTGTTCGTAGGAAGCGGACGATCCGCAGCTTGATCACGAAATCATCGACGATCTCTTGGGCTTTCTCCTCGGTGAGCGTTCCGTTCTCGAGGTCGCGCTCGAAGTAGATATCGAGGAAGGTCGATACGCGACCAAGCGACATGGCCGCCCCATTCTGCTCCTTCACCGCCGCCAGATATCCGAAATAGAGCCACTGAACGGCTTCCTTGGCCGTGCTCGCCGGTCCGGAAATATCGAAGCCATATTTGGCGGCCATTTCCTTGAGCTCGCCGAGCGCGCGGATTTGCTCCGAAAGCTCCTCGCGGTCGCGAATTATCGCATCGGTTGACCATTGATCGTCGAGCGACAGCTTCTCGGCTTTCTTGACCTCGATGAGCCGGTCAACGCCGTAAAGCGCAACGCGACGGTAATCGCCGATGATACGCCCGCGGCCATAAGCATCGGGAAGCCCGGTTAGGACGTGTGAGCTACGGCAGCGCCGCACATCCTGGGTATAAGCATCGAAGACGCCTTCATTGTGGGTCTTGCGATACTTCGTGAAGATCTCAATGACCTTGGGATCTGGCTTGTAGCCGTAGGCCTCAAGACCATTCGTGACCATCTTGAGCCCGCCGTTCGGCATGATCGCACGCTTCAACGGAGCATCCGTCTGCAGGCCGACGATGATTTCGTTCTTTTTGTCGATATAGCCCGCGTCGTGCGCCGTGATGGAGCTCGGAATCTGCGAGACGTCGAGCACGCCCTTCTTGCGTTCCTCTACAAATAAGTCGGTTAGCTTCTTCCAGATCGCTGTCGTGCGCTTTGTCGGTCCCGCCAGGAAGCTCTCGTCGCCGTAATAAGGTTCGTAATTGTGCTGCATGAAATTGCGGACATTGATCTCCTTCGTCCACAGACCCGGCTTGAACGCACTGCTCTTCTTGGCTGCCGGCTTGTGCTCGGGTTCCATGATCAAGGTCGACATAAAATCCTCCATTGAATCCTATTCGGCCGGCAGCCCCGCGCCGAGCGGGGGGCCACCAACATGCTTGCGAGCTTTTGGCCCGGTTTCGCGCAGCACGAGCGTCAAGCCGATCGCGATCGCGACGCCGATCAGCATCGGCATGAACGTCGCTTGGTAATCGGCAAGGTCACGAACCTCCCCGCCACTGATCCGGGTCAGGCGCGCGGCGAACAAGGGACCGAAGATGGCCGTGAGCGAGAAATTGATGAAGTTGATGACGCCCGTAGCGGTGCCACTGTGCTCCGGCCGGTTTGCTTCCTTGATGACTGTATAGGGGATCATCGCTGCGCCAGACGCGATGCCGGCGACCAGGGCGAGGAAGTATGGAGGGAAGACATTGACCGGTCCGAATAGGCCGAACGTGAGAGTTGCAAGGAGGATGGCGGCGGCGCCTATGATAACCGGCTTGCGCCGACCTATGCGGTCCGAGACCCATCCGAGCAGGGGACAGCCAATAATCCATCCGAAGGGGACCGCTGCCGAGCGAAGAACCGCGACTTCGTAGGGCGCGCCATGAGCTTCCTGCAAAAAACGTACGCCCCAAACCATGTCGAAGATGGTGGTCGGGATAAAAATCAGCCCCGCGATCAAGCCGCATATGATCGACTGAGGGTTGCGGAAGACCGCCCCAAATCCCCCAAGCGCGGCCCTGAGGCCCGGCTTTTCCGCTGCTGCGGATGTCCTGTCCCGGCCGGGAATGAGCACGAACAGCAAGATCGCGATCGGCACGCCGATTATTCCCATGCCGAGCCAGAAGCTGTCCCACGAGACGCCGCTGCCAATGACCGGGCCGACGACGAACTGGCCGGCAGAACCACCTGCCATTCCGAACATCTGCGTTGCGCCGATCATCGTGGCCGCGCGGGAAGCGGGCATGTAACTGCTAACGAGGTAGACTGCGCCGATTAGCGCGAAGACACCCCCGGCCCCCTGCATGAAGCGGCCGATGCTCGCCATCGTTTGGTCGCCGGTGGAAAACAGGATTGCTCCGACCGCCACCGTCGCAGCGCCGAGCGGGACCACCATGCGCGGGCCGACCTGATCCATGGCCACGCCCGCTACGAGACTGAAGGGCGCGTATCCCCAGTAGAAAAGGCCGACGAGCGAGGCCACGCCGACGGCCGTCAGGCCAAATGCGGCAGTCAGGTCGGGCATCATGACTGCGGGAGCCGACCGCATCGAATATTGATAGAAATAGAAGACAGAGGTTACGAGCCACGCCGCCATGACCACGCCATTTGCAGTCGCGCTTTTGGAGGGCTGGCTGGTGGCGGTCACCGCCGCGAACCTGTCAACAAAGCGTTAGGGACACGGCCAAGCCGCCTTCGGACGTCTCCTTGTATTTGGAGTTCATTTCCTTCGCGGTGATCGCCAACGCCTGCACCGTAGAATCGAAATCGACGCGGCGATTGGCCGGGATTTCATTATTGGCGATCAGATAGCCGGTCCACGATTTTACCGCACCGAAAGCACAGCGTTCGATGCACGGAACTTGCACGAAACCCGCGACAGGGTCGCAGGTCATGCCTAGGTGATGTTCCAGCGCCCCTTCCGCAGCATTTGCGACGACTTGCGGCGGAGCATCAAGGGCCTGCGCGATCATTGCGGCGCCCATCGCTGAGGCAACACCGATCTCGGCCTGACAACCGCCCTCCGCTGCCGCGAGGGTAGCGTGGTGCTTGCAGAGATAACCGATCACCGAGGCTGCAAGGAGGCCTTCGCGGAGTTTCTGGTCGGACACCTTGGCTCCGGCAGCGTCGAGCGAATAGAGCACCGCGGGCATCACTCCGGCCGATCCGCCCGTAGGTGCGGTAATGACCAGGTGTCCGCGCGCATTTTCCTCAGAGCCTGCGAGTGCGGCCGCCGAGACCATTCCGATTGCCTTACGTGCCGGGATCGCTTCGTTCATTGCGCTTTTGTAGACATCGCCTGCCTTGGTCTTGAGCTTGATCGGTCCAGGCAAGGTCGATGTCGGCGCGGCTAGCCCCGTCTTAACCGTCGCGCGCATTGCGCCGATGATCTTGTCGAGGAAGGCGTTGACCTCCTGTTCGCTCTTGCCGGAGATTGACGTTTCGTTGGCCATTGCCAGCTGTGCGATCGAGATATTGTCGCGCTTGGTGTAGTTCAGAACCTCCGCGATTGTTTTGTAGGGATATTTGGGCGGATTCTTCTTGGGCGGGGTGTACCCCTTCCATTCGATGAAACCTCCGCCTACCGAATAATATTCCTGCTCCAGCAACACCTTGTCGCCGGCGAGCAGGCTCACCTTCATCGTGTTGGCGTGGGGAAAGTCACCCTTGGTCGCGTCGTAAATGATGTCTTTAAGGGAAGCATTGATCGTCTTCGTCCCGAGCTTGACCGGATAAATCTTTTCCGGCTCGGCAGCCATCTTGTCGAGAACCGCGACCGGGTCGATCGTCGCCGGCTCGTGACCGATGAGGCCAGCGAGGGCGGCCCGCTCCGTACCATGGCCTTTGCCCGTGGCGCTGAGGCTACCGTAAAGGTTGACCTTTAGCGCCGTGGCTTTGTCGAGCTCTGCCTGCGGCAATTTGATGGCTCGTTGATAGAAATCGTAGGTGATGCGCATCGGCCCGATCGTGTGTGACGACGAAGGCCCAGGACCGACTTTGTAGAACTCGTCCACGAGGGTCATGACCGGACCCTTCTCGTCCTTAACAACCTGGAGGTTGGGGTCGAGCTTGACCAGTTGCCCTTCAGCAGGGGCTTGCGCCCACAGCGGATTGGCCGTGCCACCGAGTGCAACGATGGCGCTGGCCATCGCGCTCCGAACCATAAAGGTGCGGCGATCGGAACCTGCAGGAGGCTCGGAATAATCGAGCTCCGGAATCGTGCCTGATGGGAATTCACTGGTCATATTGTCCATTACGAGCCTCCCTCTCATGGCCCGGAACCGGCTGACGCGGAGGCCTTGCGGACACGCTGTCGATCGCCCGCCGATTTCCGTTGGCGAGAATGGTCGAAGGATAAGCCGGCGCGGGTTAGGAGTAATCGGGGGTAACCCCCAAGAACCCCTCAGCCTGTGGCTGATGACTTCTCTGGGGTTTTGATGGCGGTCCCTTGGCGCAAGCGTCCGGACATATCCGGATAGGCCAAAAGTGGCTCTTGCCTATTTTTCGGCGCGGAGCTCGGGCCATTCCCTTGGCCTGCCTGACAAGAAGGAAGAAGCCCATGCCGGTGCTTGAGGCAGAGGCCCCTGTCGGCCGTAATACCCATAAGAAGCTGGACGCCCTGATCTCCCGGGCACGTAAGAACCCCCCGGTGAAAGTGGCGGTTGCCCACCCTTGCGATCAGGTTTCGCTGGAAAGCGTCGTTGCGGCCGCGAAGCTTGGGCTGATGACGCCGATCTTGGTCGGGCCCGAAAAGCGCATTCGCGAGGTTGCCGAGCAGTACGATCTCGACATCAGCGGCTTCGAGATAGTCAATGCGGAATATAGTCATGAATCAGCAGAGAAAGCAGTCGCGCTGGTCCGTGAGGGGCGCGCTGAGGCCTTGATGAAAGGCAGCCTGCACACTGACGAGTTGATGGCAGCAGTCGTCAAGCGCGACACCGGCCTGCGCACTTCACGCCGCATAAGCCATTGTTTCATCATGGACGTGCCCGATCACGACCAGCCGCTCATCATCACCGACGCGGCCGTCAATATTGCGCCGGACCTCACGTCGAAGGTGCACATCGTCCAGAATGCCATCGATCTCGCCCACGCGCTTTCGAACAACGAGCCGCGGGTCGCGATCCTGAGCGCAATGGAGAGCGTCAATCCGGACGTGCCGTCCACGCTCGAAGCGGCCGCTCTCTGCAAGATGGCCGACCGGGGCCAAATTACCGGCGCGGTCCTCGATGGACCGCTGGCTCTTGATAATGCGATCAGTCCCGAAGCGGCCGCTATCAAGAAGATATCGTCGCCCGTGGCGGGTCGTGCGAGCATCCTCGTCGTGCCAGACCTGGAAGCGGGCAACATGCTTGCGAAGAGCCTTTCCTTCCTCGCCGACGCCGACGCTGCCGGTATCGTTCTTGGGGCCAAGGTCCCGATCATCCTGACGAGCCGGGCGGACGAGGAAATGGCGCGGCTTGCATCGTGCGCCGTGGCCCAGTTGCTTGTCGCCGCGCGCCGTGCCGACACCTCTGCCGCCATTCAATAGGCGGGGGGCAAAATGGCTAATCAGATTGCGGTCATCAACGCTGGCTCTTCGAGCATCAAGTTTGCCGTCTTTCATGACGACGCGGGCCAATCCCTCATCTTCCGGGGGCAGGTGGAAAAGATCGGCGTCGCGCCCAGCCTGATGGTTGAGAATTCCGAAGGCGACACGCTCATTGAAAACGAATGGCCAGCGAAGGAGGTGAACCACCAATCGGCAACGAAAATCATCCTCCAGACGGCCATCGCGCTCCTCGGTGGCGAGACAGTCGAAGGGATTGGCCATCGCGTCGTTCATGGAGGGACCAAGTTCACTGCGCCTGTGGAGGTGACCCCCGACGTTGTCATGGCGCTGAAATTACTGACGCCTCTGGCGCCACTGCACCAGCCGCACAATTTATCCCCGATCGAAGCGATCATGTCGGAGGCGCCCCACATCCCGCAAGTCGCGTGTTTCGACACGGCCTTCCATCAGACGCAGCCGCATTTGGCGCAATCCTTCGCCCTGCCGCGAGAGATCAGCGATTCTGGCGTGCGCCGATACGGCTTCCACGGCCTTTCGTACGAATTCGTCAGTGGCCGGCTACAGACGATCGCGCCGGACCACGCGCAGAAGCGCATCATCATTGCGCACCTCGGGAATGGCGCGAGCCTATGTGCGATGCATCGGGGGCGCAGCGTGGCGACGACGATGGGCTTTACTGCGGTCGAAGGCCTGATGATGGGGACGCGGTGCGGCTCGATCGACCCAGGGGTCCTCATCTACCTCATGGACGAAAAGGGTCTCGATGCGCGTGGGCTCGAAAATCTTATCTACAAGAAGTCCGGCCTTCTCGGAGTGTCCGGGATAACGTCCGACATGCGGGCACTGCGTTCCTCGAACGACCCGCGAGCCCGCGAGGCGATCGATCTTTTCATCTACCGCATCGTGCGGGAGATTGGATCGCTCGCCGCGGCGCTGGGAGGTTTGGACGGAATCGTCTTCACCGGCGGGATCGGTCAGCGTGACGCGAAGACGCGCCAGGAAGTCGTTGCGGGCTGCGCATGGCTCGGGGCTGCCATCGACAAGCAAGCCAATGCAATTGGCGAAGGCAGGATCGATGCGCCGCAGTCAACCATCCCAATCTGGGTGGTCTCTACCGACGAGGAGCGCATCATCGCCCGGCACACGGCCGATTTGATCCGATCAGCAGCGACTAGTGAAGCCGATGTCGTAACGGCGGATGTTCCGGGGCCAACGGTTCAAGGCTGACGGAGCGTCGCGTTCGATACCGCTCGGCCAATTCGAAATATTGCACCAAATCCTCAAGCTCACTTTCGAGCTCCGCGCGCCAATGTGGAGGCGTTCCGGGGGACAGCAAAGCTTCCGAAGTCTCCCGGATCGCCAGGAGGATGGTGCGCCTGAAGACCTGGATATTGCGGTCCCAAAAGAGGGTCGGGTCAGTATCCTGATGATCAAGAGTGCGAAGGCCGGTCTCGAGTTGCTCGATGCTAAGTGGGCGCAATTCGCCAGGGATTGCGGGCGGATTTTTCGATCGGGACATCTTCTGGAAGCTAGGTCCGGATGACGGGCCGCACTATCGGGATTCACCCGACCGCGGACGTCAGAACCCCTGTTCGAAGCCGAGGCGGATCGTGCGGGGTCTAAGCGGAGTGATCTGGTCAACGCCGCCGATCGGAGCGCCGAATGCGAACCGATTGCCGACTTCGTCGGTGATGTTGGTGATGTTCAGGGTCCAGGCTCGAGCGCCTTCCGAGAGACGCACCATGAGGCCGGAATCCAAATATTGTCCCTGCTCTTCCCCCAACTGTGGGCCGACGCCCAGACGGGAACTACCGACGTAGCGCCCATAGATGTTCGTGTGCAGCATCCAGTCGCCACCGAGCGCCACGCGCCAATCGATTGCGCCCCTTGCCACGACCTTAGCTATGTTCGGGATATTCATGGTGCCCTCGAGCATGTCCCAGGCGGCGCGATAGGCGTCAGCGGGATGGGTGATCCTGCCGTCATTCCAGGCAATGCCTGCTTCAAAGCGGAGATCGTCTGTAAGCTGCGCGCCCCCGTTTGCCGTGAGCGTCCAGACTCTGCCGTCGCCGATATTGTCGGTGATCGGGAGCCCGGAGCCATCAAGGAAATCGGCCTGGATATTGTGCCAGCTGCTGATCGTGGCACTTCCCTGGAAGTCAAATGGGTCGCGGCCCGGTTTGCCATAGCGGAACCCGAGCTCAGCCGTTCGCAAATGGTCGTTCCGGTAGAGGATCACCGTATCGCCCGCGATCGAAACGCCGCCCGGACGAAAGCCCTCCTGATATCGGCCATAGACGGTGAGATTATCTAGCGGCCTCGCAGAGATGGCGGCCGATGGAAGAAAGCTACGTTCTTTGCGCTCGGCCTCGGCCGGTACAACCGCGACGGGGCTAAGATGCTGCCCGGAACCGGAAAGGTCTGCGATTGTGTACCGTGCGCCTATCGTGGCTTCGATGGAGCGTCCGAGCTCAAGACCGACCTCGCCAAAGATCGTAGATTCACGAACGCGGTTTTCGGTGCCGGCGAGATCCGTCGACTCGCCTTCATTCAATATGTCTCGCGAAACGTCGTACCGATGGGAGATCGCGCTGAACCCGGCGAGCCAGCTGTAATGGTCCTTCATCGGACGCCAGAGCCGCGTCTCATTGCTCAGCGCGCGAGCATTGCTCAGCTGGCGCAACTGGCGTGGATTCGACCCCATCGAGGCATCGAAATTCTCTTCGACCTGGTGATGGCTAGCGGCCATGGTGGACCGGAAGCGAATGACGCCTGTATCCTTCCGAACGACGATGCTCGCGAGGCTGAAGTCCGAGGAGAAGGGCTGATCGACCAGGCTGTTTCGCGAAAGGGAAGGGCCGTTACGGTCGGCATATTGGCTGTCGTTGCCTCTGATCCGCTGGGCCGCTCCGCCCAAATCGACGAGCCAATCTCCGCCGAGCTTGGCTGACAGTGTGGCGCGGGCGCCGGTGACGCGGACATCGTTGATGTCCTTTCCGCCTGTCGCAAGGTTGTCGATGTAGCCGCCTTCGAGCGCACGGTAGCCCACGGCTCGGATGGCTACTGCATCACCGACAGGTAGGTTGAAGACGCCGGACGTATCATGGCCGGGATCGCCCCGTCGGGTGAGGCTTGCACCATTGGAAATCATACCCGATTGCTCGCCGAAGACCGGCATATTAGGCCTGAGGAGCACGATTCCGCCTAAGGCGCCCGAACCGTAGAGCGTGCTCTGCGGGCCCTCCAGGATCTCGACCGACTTGATATCGACGAGCTTCAGATCAGGGTCCGCACCGCTGTATCCTGTGCGCACGTCCCCGAAATATTGGCCGACGGGAGATTGAGTCGGCCCGCTGAAGCTGGAATCGGCGATGCCGCGTATGAAAAGCTTGTTGCGCCCTGATCCAAGGTGCGTGGACGAGAATCCGACGGTGCGGGACTCGATCGCATCAGCTCCGCGGACCCCGAGCGCGGCGAACTCATCGCCTTCGATCCGAGACCACGCACCAGCGAAGCGCCTCGACAATGTGTCGCGCTTGCTCGCCGTTACGACGATGTCCGCAAGTTGCGGCTCCGCTTCCTGGCGTAAGATCGGCCGTGCGATTGGCGCGCCCGTTGGTGCGATACGGCGTAGCTTGGGCTGCGGACGCTCCGCCAACAGGACGTAACTGTTCGATCCGACTTTGCGAACTTGCAGGCCGCTCAACTTGGCCAATTGTACGAGCGCATCGCCTGCACTTTGCTGGCCCCGGATAGCTGGTGCCCGCTTTCGCAGGATGCTGCTGTCCGCAACAGCGACACTGACGCCGGCCTGTCGACCAATAGCAAAGGCGGCCTGGCCGACAGTCCCGGCTGGGATGTCGATCGGCTTGGAAAAGGCAGGGGAGGGAGTGGCGATGATCACAGCCGCGGCAAGCGACGCGCCGACGATCGGGGTCCTAATCGCTAAGCCCTTCCTTGCAGCTTCCACCCTTTGCCCGACGGTTGCAGGGAAACGCCGAGAAGCGGACCTAGCGATCGGGGATCCCGCCTCACTTCAGCGACCGATAAGGTGCCGGTGAAGCGGCGTGCCGTCATAGCTTCGCTGAGACGAATGTCGAGACCCGTGGAACGCCGCAGGTCTGCAATCACATTTGCAATGGGTTCTTCGACATAGGTGAGCTGCCCCCGTTCGAAGGAGCCAACAGACGCGATATCGGCGGGCATTGCTCGAAGCGTCGGCGCACCATCGGACGCGTCCAGCCGCTGGCCGCGGTCCAATTGCAGCCGCGCTCCATCGGGATCCGCCAACACCGCACCCTCGCTGACAAGGACGCGGGTTTGCTGTCCGTCTCGAGACACTTCGAAGGTCGTGCCGACATCGACGAGCTTCAGATCGCCCGACAATACGGCAATGCGGCTCGGGCCCGCCTCGGCCAGCCGAAGCAGCACCTGACCGCTTTCCAGGCGAACTGTGCTCTTGGTGAGCCCGGCGAGCTTGATCCTGGTCTCCCCATTCATGACCAGCTGGTCGCGGCCACCCAGAGAGACTGTTCTCACTTCACCGGGGCCTGTTTGGTACTCCACCGGGAGAATGCGCGGAGTCACGATCACCGCGAGTGCTGCCGCAGCGGCGGTCGCGAGGGATGTAAAGGCGATGCGACCGCGACCGATTTTCCGTGGAGATATTGGCGCGGCTGCCAGCGTGTCCAGGACGGGTGCGAACTCGGCTTCAGCCTGCGCGACAGAATGATAAGCGCGGGCATTGGCTGGGTTTTCTTCAAGCCACGCCGTGAATTCGTCCCACGCGTCGAACTCTGGGTCATTCGTTCGAACGAGCCAGTCGATCGCGGCATCGCGCACGGTCAGTTCGTCACTCATGCCCATCTGTCCCTTTGGACGGAATCAAGGCGCTTATTCCTCATCGAACTTCCTCCTCAGCTCGTCGAGTAAGCGGTAGACAGTCCGAAGATCGCTTTCGACGGTGCTCGAGCTTACTCCCATCGCCGCGGCGATTTCGCGCTGGGTGCGGCCTTCGATGCGGTGGTCGCGGAATATGGAGAGCGCACGAGAGGGAAGCTTCTTGAGTTCCGCTTCGACAATCCTCAGCCTCCGACGGCCTTCCAGATCACGTTCAGGGCCGGGGTCGTTCGCCGGAGAGCCTGGTATACGATCCACCAGGGCCGCCCACTCTACCTCGCGGCGCTCAGCCTGAATTTCGGAGCGACGGCGATCGATCATCAGGTTGGTCGCAGCGCGATAGAGGTAATTGCGCGGCGACGAGATCGGACCCGTCGCCGAAGCCACGAACTTCAGCCACAGCTCCTGCAGGATGTCTTCTGCTGCTTCTCCCGCTCCGTGAGCGCGAAGGTATCGCAGCAGTTGCTCCCGGTGCTCATCAAATATCTGCTGTACGCCCTGGACTTCCATGGTCTCGGCCAACCAAGCGACCGCTATAAAGAGAATTGTCGCGGCGGAAAGACGCGCAAGCCATCCGTCCCACGCGTCATACGTTTGTCAAAAATAATCCAAGGCAATGTCAGTGCGCCTCCGTCTGATCAGATGAACCCTTCGGCCACTCTCCGGCGGGAGGGTTCACCCAATCTGCGACGGACGAGGATTTTCTATGCGTGCTCCTTTGCTTGCCAGCCTTCGACTGACAAATGGAAAGAAGGGTCTAGCAAGAGGACGGCTGCTCGCTGCGAGCGCTTCCGTGCTGGCATTAGGAGTGCTCAGTCCAGCTGAGGCGCTGGCCGCGAGCGAACCGGGTGTGCGCCAGGAGGATACCGGCACGATCGCGATCAACCTGTACGAGGTTGATTCATCCGCTCCCGCTCAGCACTTCGGCGCGACTGTCATCGATGATAATCCCGGCGGCCTTGCTGCCGCGACTGCCTACGTGCTTTGCGCTGGAACCGCGACCTGTTCCTCACCGGGCGCCATCGAGCAGTCTGCCATTGGCAGTCAGTCTGCATCCAACCTGATCGCCATCGGCGGCTCCCAGACGATCCATGCGGAAGCACATGCCGAAGGGAATACGGCCACCGCCGTCGGGTTCATCGACTTAGCAGTCGGTCAGCTCGCCGTTGCTCCCGAGCTTGCGACCAACGAGATCTCAATCGGCGGCCTGCTCGACATCGACGCCGCTGCTGACGCGCAGGGCGACAGCGGGCCAGCGATCGCCGTCGCCGCCGTTGGGACCGGCATTTGGCAGGTCGCTACGGCCGGATCGGCAGAAGGCACTGCCAGCAATCAAATGGGCAATACGGGTGCGGTTACGATCGCCGCAGACGCACATGCGGAATCCGATGGTGGTTATGCAACCGCCGCAGCCTTCATCGAGCTTGGCGTTTACCAGCAGGCGAGGGGCGTAGACCTTGCCGCCAATTCCTTCACCAATGAGGGGGATTTCACAGTCGGCGCCTATGCGAGCGCCGTCGCAGGCGCGGGCGATGCACTGGCGACTGCAAGCGCGGTCGGAATCGTCCAGCTTGCCAGTGCGCGCACGCAAAGCATCGAGAATGCGACGCTGGAATATGGGACGCTGGTCGGCGCATCCAGCGACAATCCGGCCGGAGTGGCTCAATCCACGATCACGAACAACGGCGCGTTCACGGTCGATGTTGCGGCGCATGCGGACGCGGGAGGCCACGCCTATGCGACCGCCGCGCTCACTGGCATCGTTCAGCTTGCTGGCGGAAACGAGGCGCTCGTTTCCTTAGCGAACAATGGAACGATCGACTTCGCCGGTTCCGCCGTGGCCCATGGCGCTGGTATCGTGCGCGGCGACGTACGCATGGCCGGGATCGTGCAGGTCGCAACGGCAATAGCCGCTTCGACGCTGGAAACGATCCATCCAAACGGAACGGCGACATTCCAGGTCAGCACGGTACCGGTTGGTGAAGCGGTCGCATCTTTCGCCAACAGCGGCGATATTTTTGTGGGTGCTGAGGTTCACGTCGCGGCCGACGCACTTTCTTCCGCATATGCTACGGATGCGCTTGGTTATGGGCTGGTAACCGCCGTCAACCAGACTGCAGCCGGGGCGGACGCGTCAGCACATCTCGACAATGATGGCTCGATAATCGTCAGCGCCCTTGTCGACGCCGAATCCGATGGAGCGGCGAGGGCGATTGCGCTCGCGAGCGGTATAGACCAGGTGGCGAGCGCGGTCGGGGCTCACGGCACGGCAATATATACTTATTCAACGACTATTCCGGCCTATGTGACCGGAGGTCCGGAGGCAGTTGGCAAAGCTTCAGCCGAACTCGCGAATTCAGGAACGCTCAGTATCTTCGCGAACGCCCACGCGGCCGGTGAGGAATCGGCACTTGCGGGGGCGACGGCGGTTGGGGTCAATCAGGTCGCGGCAGGCACGAGTGCGAATGCGCAGCTGACGAACGACGGAGACATTAGCGTCATCGGAAAGGCACATGCGGAAGCCACCGGCGTGGCGGGTGCGTTGGCTGGTGCCGTCGGGTTGACCCAATTGGCGAGCGGCACTGCTCAGGCGGGGGTCGCGATGGATAACGAAGGCTCCATACTGGTCGGCGCTTCGGCAATCGCGAACGGCGGCCTAGCAGTTGCGAACGCGACCGCGTTGGGCTTGCTGCAGCGAGTCACGGGACTGGCGACCGCGAGCGCAGGTTTCGTGAACACGGGGTCCGTTGAGGTGATGGCTATCGCGAAGGCAGAAGGCACAAGTTCCGCAGCCGCAGTCATCCATGCAGACGGCCTGCGGCAACTCGTCGCAGGCAGCAACGCGTCAGCGCAATTCACCAACGAAGGTGACTTCGAAGTTGGCGCGCAAGTTCATGCCGTAGCTGATACGAGCGCCATTGCAGGGGCGACGGTGTTCGAAGGTGTGTCGCAATATGCCAGCGGCGGCACGACGGGCGCCGGACATCTGTCGCTCGACAACCAGGGTACGATCGCGGTCGGCATATTAGCCGAAGCGACCGCGGGCGATCACGCATATGCCACCGGCTGGGCGTTGGGCGGCGTTCTTCAGACCGTTCACGGTAACAATGGCGGCTCGATCGCTTTCGACAACAGTGGCGCTATAGAGATAGTTTCCGTTGCGAACGCGGATGCGATGGATGGGCAGGAGACCGATATCGCTTTCGCGAACGCCTTCGCGGTCGGGAATTTCGCTCGAATCTCTCAATTCGATCCGGGCACTGGGACAGGAACCGGCACCTACACCACATTCGACATTCACTTGGCTGCTAACCCCGGTGATGCGGTCATCGACATGTCAAATAGCGGCACGATCCACGTCGACGCGGCAGCGCATGCGTCGGCCGATGGAAATGCTTACGCCTTCGGAAGCGCCGTCTATGGAATGGTGGCGGCTGCCACGCTGCCCGCCGACGGCGATGCCGGCGTATCGCTCGCCAATAGTGGCGACATTCGGCTCGCCGGGAACGCTACGGCCGTTGGCGGCCACGCCGCTACGGCCGCTGCACAGGCGGTTGGGGGCTTGTTGGGCATTGCAAGTGCCGGCGGCAATGGCGACGCCGATGTGGCCGTCGAGAACAGCGGCGCAATTTTGATCCATGCCGATGCGCATGCGGAAGCTTCGACGAACGCATTCGCGGTCGCGCTCGGCCTTACGGCGGTCTGGCAGGTCGCCAATGCCAATGCCGGTGACGCGTCGGTCAGCCTTACGAATAGCGGAACTATCGACCTGATCGCTGAAGCGGCCGCAACGGCCCTGGTCGCCCAAGCGACAGCGCAAGCCGGAAACGGCAGCATCTTTTTTGGCGCCTTGTTCCAGTCAGCATTTGCAGTGAGTGGGGACGCGAACGCCTTCTTCGACAACCAGGGCGACATCTCTATATTCGCCGATGCCTCCGTCCACGGTTCGGTAATCGCATACGCCAACGCTTACGGAGGGCCCGGCATTATGCAGCGGGTCGTCGGGATCGAGGGCACTGCCGAGCTCAAAAACAGCGGGTCACTGAGCATCGTCGCGAACGCCCTCGCTACTTCAACCAACTCGGCTATCGCGAACGCCTCCGACCTCATCGGCATGTTCGCCGCGGCAACCGGTTCGGACCACGGCATTGCATCGCTCGATAATAGTGGAAGTGTGACAGTCGCCGCCATTGCTGAGGCAAACGGCCCGACTTGGGCGACTGCGGACGCGAGCGTCGGTCGCGCGCTTCTTGTCGCGGCGCGAGCAAATTCCGGCGACTCCGTGGGTGAGCTAACCAACTCCGGTGAGGTGACAGTTGGGGCCAGCGCCTTGGCCTCGGGCGAATTCGCGGCCGCGACTGCAAATCTGGAATATGTCGTCGTGGATCAAGCGACTGCCGTTGGTGGTGACGCGAACGCTATCTTTGATAACTCCGGCGAGATCACGATCCTGGCCAATGGCGTTGCGGGGACGTCGACCGAAAACGGCTATGGAACGGCGCTCGCGTACGCGACGATTTTCAATGCGATAGGCCAGCACGCCTCCGGGATCGCATTCACGAGCTCGGGCTTTCACCCGGGTAATGTGTCGGCGGACCTCAACAACGACGGCACGATCGAAATCAGCGCTCATGCCGCGGGCGAAGGAGAGGTCGCGGGCAACGCTTCGGTCATTCTTTCAGGCGGGATCGTCCAGGACCTCCACATGAATCAATTTGGGTCGTCCTATGGCACGGCAACGGACGTGCTTGGATCGGCGACCTTCATAAATGGTGGCGACGTGACTCTGGTGGCCGACGCGGAGGCCGCCGGATCCAGCGCAGTTGCAGTGGCAAATGTCGTAGCTGGAATCAGTCAGTTGGCTGATATCTCTTACGGCAATGGCGCCGCTGGTATCACCAACGACGGCAGCATCGCGATTCATGCGGGTGCCGAAGCCTCAGGGGGCGAATTGTTCAGCCGCGGCAATGCCGTCGTTTATGGCGCCTTCTTCCAGAGCGTTGATGCAGCGACCGGTTCTGCCAACATATCGTTCGAGAACAGCGGCGAATTCGAAGTGACAGCCGGGGCAAAGGCCTCAGGCGAGCAGATTGTTGTCGCGTTCGCGCAGGCGCTGGCCGGAAATCAAGAGGCGCTTGCCGGGGAAGACGATTTGGCGGTCGCGTCCTTCGACAATAGCGGCGACTTCCTGGTCCACGCCGGCGCGCAGGCCACCGTTTCACCGCCGGAAGGCGCGACGGCTTTCACCTTCGCCAACGCTGCTGCGCAGGCGAGCGGGCTATATCAGTTGAGCAACCACGGCTCCGTCGCCTTCACCAATAGCGGCACGTTCGACATTGCCGCTGGAGCCCAGTCCAAGGGTCCGCAGGCGGACGGCTTCGCGATGGCGCTGGGCGTGAACCAGGGAGTCAGCGGTCAGGATGGAGCTATAAGCTTCGACAACGAAGGCAAATTCAACGTCAAAGCCGGTTTCAAGGGCGAGGGCGAGACCGGTACCGGCTTCGTCGTCGCGGTAGGTTATCGCGCGAGCGGCGAGTCATTGTCCGTCGACGCGGATAATGGCGGCGAAATGAACATCGTCGCCACCGCTGACGCCGCAGACGGCGCATCCGCAGGTGCGGTCGGCATGGCAATCCAGGCCGCTGTAGCGACCAGCGCGCCGGGGACAGCGCTTCTCTCTGGAACGCTGGACAACAGCGGCGACCTCGCGGTGCTCGCCTCGGCGATCGGCGGCGTGATGATGACCGGAACCGGCACGACCGCGCATGAAGTGCCGGGAAGCAATGCGACTGCAACCGGCGTCTCCTTGATGTCCGGCGTCAACACGGTGACGCTGAGCAATTCCGGCGCGATCAATGTCGATGCGGTGACCGGCCACGGCGGAAATGCCAATGCTTACGGCATCCGGGTCATTGGGAACGGAACAGGTTCTCCGTCATCGCCCGATGACGTGTTCACGTTCAACAATTCGGGCGACTTGATCGTTCGCGTGTCGAGCGACGAGGGCGAAACCTGGCGGCGCGGGCTCGCAATCGATGCTTCGGGCGCCCCCAACAAGTCTGTGATCAACCTGCTGGGCGGCGGCACGATCTATGGCAACATCGATATCAATGACGGAGACGAGATTGTCATCTCCGAGGGGGAAACGTCCCTTGACGGCACGATCAATCCGGACCTGTTGCCGCCAGAGGATGAAGAGGAGGCGGCTGCGGCGCTCGCCCCGGAGCAGCTCCAAGGCTCGCTTACGGTAGAGGATGAAGCGACTCTGTTCCTGCGCAATTCGAAGTATTCCAACCCGACAGCATATGACGGCCCGTCTTACGTATTCGTCGACGACCTCACCGTCGAAGAGGGCGGGACGATAGCGTTCGAGCTCGCACCGGAAGGGCCCGGCGCACAACCGCTGGGCAGCTACAGCCAGATCTTCGCCGATCAGGCCGATATTCAAGGCACGATCGAAGCCCGGCTTACGTCCGAGAACGGACTGTTCGACGACATGACGTTCGAAGATATCATCGACGCCAATACTCTCACCGGGTTCGACGAAGACCGATGTGTGATTGGCGGAGCCCATGCCGGCTCCCTGTTCCTAGACATCGCATGCGCCGCTGACGACGATGCGAATATCGACGTTGAAGTCACCCGCGTCGCGTTCAACGCGATCGACGGCCTGACGTACAACGCGTCCGAAGCCGCTGAGGGATTGGAGTGTATCTACGATCCTGGATTGACGGGAGGGATTGCGGACCTGTTCGCGGATTTGTTCCTGATCGACGATGCGGCGGACTATAATGTGGCTCTGAACATGCTGGCGGGATCGAGCTACGCCGATTACCTGCAGTCGTTCCCGTCGCTGGGCGTGCGCTACAACGACATCCTCGACAAGGCGACCGCGTGCGAGGTTCCGACGCTTGCGGGCTCGGTGCTGGAATGCCGCGCTTCGGCTCCGCTGCACATGTGGGGCGAGCTCGACTTCCAGAGCCGTAGGGGCGACGGCGACAGCGAGGCGGGATCGTATCGCGCCAAGCGCACGACCGGGGTGATCGGCCTCGACGCCAGCGTCGGCGGCTCGGCGATCCTGGGGATGAGCGTCGGGTTCGTGAACAACCATGTGAACGAGCATCGCTTCAACGACGATATCGACGCCGACGGCTTCCAGGTCGGCGCCTATGGCGTCTACGACCCGGGGGCGTTTTACGTGAAGGCGCTGACCACCTACAGCTGGTACGACGGGGATTCGAAGCGCGACATCGACTTCACCCCGTTTGGCGGGACGTTCGGCGGCACCACGCGCGGCGATCCCGACGTCAAGATGTGGACCTTCGGCCTGCATGGCGGAGCGCGGCTCCCGCTTGGCGAGAACTCGGTGGCGACGCCTTATCTCAACCTCGACTATGTCCATGCCGGCATCGACGAGTTCATCGAGAGCGGGCTCGACGGCGCCAACCTCCATGTCGACGACAGCGGCATCAGCCGGACGTTCGTGACGTTGGGCGCAAAATGGGCGGGCCAGCTCGGCGGCGTAGTGCCGGAAGTGAACCTTGGCTACCGCCATCGCTTCGGCAACAGCCGGGCGCGGGTGACCGAGGCGTTCATGTGCCAGACCGACACCTGTCCGTTCGACATCGTGTCGGCGGCCGAGAAGCGCGGCACCTTCCTGGTCGGGGCGAGCCTCGGCGGCAAGATGGGCCCGGTCGATCTGAGGCTCGGCTACGACGGCGAGTTCAACGGCGACGTCCACAGCCATGCGTTCAACTTGAAGGCCGTGCTGCCGCTCGGCGGGCACAAGCAGGAAGCTGCTCCGCCTCCGCCGCCTCCGCCGCCGCCACCGCCTCCGGTCGTCGAGCAGCCCGCTCCACCGCCACCGCCACCGCCGCCGCCCGTCGAACGCGGCGAAAGGGGAGAGTGATCAGGGGCGGGTTTCTACGTCGACGCGGATGATCGTTCCGTGACCGAAGCCGCGCGCCGCGGCCGCGAGATCTGATGGGCTGACTTGATCGAGCTCGCGAACGAGTTGGTCATGCGGCCGTAAGCCGCCGGTCTCGACGAATTGTTGGGCAAGCTTGGCTGCCAGCTCTTCGTTGCTCTGGGAGGCTGTCAGGTCGCGGCCGAGCAGGTGGTTGCGCGCGGCCCTGGCCTCTGCCGGGCTTGGCGGGCTGCTGACGAGTGCGGCGAGTTGAGCTCGGAGTTCGGCTTCCATGGCATCGGCTTTGCCCGGATCGACCCCGGTGGAGATCGTGACCCAGGACCGTCGCCCGTCTGTCCGTACTTGGCTGTATATATGATAGACGATGCCCTTGTCGCCGATCGCGGAGCGCCCGAGCCGTCCGGAATAATCATGTGTCAGGACATAGAGCAGCATGCGCCATGCAAAGGCGTCGCGACTGGCCGGCGGAGGCCCTTCGACAACGTAGCCTATCGCTCCCTGTGAAAGGGGTCTGGAAATCCGCTCGCTAACGACGCTGAGTCCGTTTGAGCGCGTCGGTGTCGGCGATGCCATTGGCAACTTGGCGGGCCGCGCCTGACCCAGCTGCTTTTCGAGCATGTCCAAGGCCGCGCTGGAAGGGAAGTTGCCGCTAACGATAACTGCCAACGGCATTGGCGCCTTGCGTGGCTGACTATCCATCTGAGCGGCCATAAGCTGTTCGAGCCGAGTAGCGGGATCCTCGCTGGGTGGCTCAGCGATCCTGGGTCCAGTCCGCGCCGCCGCCACCGATTGCGCGACAAGATTCGTCAAATCGTTCGGCCGCCCCGAACGAACGACCGCGTCAAGGCCAGCCAATTGCTCGGGGTGGGCACCCCCTTCAACTGGGCCGGAGAGCAGCAATTCGACGGCGGCGGTGTCCGAAAGAGGATTGAACTGGACGATTGCCGGGAGCCCACCCGTTAGTCGGCGAAGCTGCGGTTCGCTGGCGACGACCGTGGGAGCAACGGTACCGGTACGATCGCCCATTGAGCGAGGGGTTGCGCGCGGGACAGTCCCAGACGGAGGGGCGCCCGGTATCATCCAGCCGGTCGTGAGCCGTTGCGGAACGAGGTAAGCCTGAGCGACGCGACGGACATCGGCCGTCGTCACTGCGCTAATCCGCGCAGGCAGGTCGAGGAGCACATCGAGGGCGCCAATACCTTCGAAGAAAGCAAGCTGGTGCGCAGCATCCTCAGTCGTGAGAACATCCTCCGCGATCGCGCGAATCACCGAAGCTTTCGCCTCGTTCAGCCGTGATTGCGCGACGGGGCGATCGCGAAGGACTGCGATTCGGCTTTCGATCAATCGCTCAGTCTCGGCTTGTTCCGCCTTGGCGCCGATCGATCCGCTGACGGTGAAGAGGAAAGAGTCGCGCGTGGGCGGCAGCCATGTCGCTATGTCCTCGGTGACGCCGAACAGCAGCGAACCTTTTGTTGCCGCAGTGCCCGTCCAGTCGCTTTGCCGAAGGTTCAGCCCAGATCCTCCGGCAAGGATCTCCTGGAGCAGGAGGAGCGGAACGAAATCCGGACTGGAGGCCGCCGGCGATGGATAGGCGAGCTGGAAAAAGCGCCGGTCGACCGGACCGAGCATTTCCGTCCGCCGTTCCCCGCGTTGCGACGGCTCGATGGTAAGGGTCGGCGGTGCGACTGGCCGGGATGGGACATCGGCGAAGCTCTTGGCGATCAATGCCTTCGCTTCTGCCGACTGGAAGTCCCCCACGACTGCCAATACCGCGTTCGCAGGCGCATAATGGCTTGAATAATAGGCGCGCGCGTCGTCGATGGTCAGCCGCTCGACGTCGCTGACGTAGCCAGCCATCGGACTCCCGTAAGGATGCGCCTGGAGCGCGGTGCGCGTAACCGTTTCCAGCAAAACGGACGCGGGATCGTTCTCGTAGCTGTGCAACTCCGTGATGACCGCGCCCTTTTCGGCCTGGATAGCGGCGGGATCGATGACCGTCCGAGCCATGCGATCAGCTTCAATCCGGAGGAGAAGGCCAAGATCTGCCTTCGGCATGGTCGAGAAATAGGTCGTCTGGTCCATCGCCGTATAGCCGTGCCACTCGCCACCGGCGTCGTAGATGAGTTCGGTCGCCTGAGCGTTTGGGAAGTTCTTGCTTCCGCGGAAAGCGAGATGCTCAAGGAAATGGGCGAGGCCGGTCTTGCCCGTCGTCTCAGCCGCCGACCCGCTTTTGTACAACATTTGCACACTGACGACCGGAAAACTGTGATCTTCCAAGACGATGACCGTCAGTCCGTTCGGCAGATGGCTGACATCAGCTCGTGCCAGATCCAGTTCCGCGGAAGCCGGTGCGGAAGCGACCAGTGCGATCGCTGCCAGGATTATCTGCGCTCTTGTCATCCCGCGGCATTGAAGCCGAAGGAACGGACGTTAGTCTAGCGTAATGACTGCTGGGCACGTCTTCCATCGCTCAACTTCGGCGATCCAGCCGGTGGCGACCCGAGGCGAAGGCATCTACCTCTTCGACAGCAGCGGGCGAAGGTACATCGATGCCTGCGGAGGCGCGGCGGTTTCCTGCCTTGGGCACGGAAACCGGGCGGTGATTGCCGCGGTTACCGAACAGGTTGAGCGACTCGAATATATCCACACCGGCTTCTTCACGACGGAGGCCTCCGAGGAGCTTGCTGCTCGGATCGCTGGAATGTCCCCGGGCTCGCTGGATCGCGTCTGGTTCACCGGTAGCGGGTCCGAAGCCATCGAGGCCGCGCTGAAATTGGCGCGGCAATATCATCTCGAACGCGACGATAGCGGCAGGCGTCATGTGATCGCGCGGCGGCTAAGCTATCACGGCAACACTCTCGGAGCGCTCGCTGCTGGTGGAAGCGCCTGGCGACGCAAGCCCTACGATCCTTTGCTGATCGACGTTTCGCTCATCGATCCGTGCTTCCATTACCGTTTCGCCGAATCCGGCGAGTCTCCCGAGGAATATGGCCGGAGGGCAGCGCATGCGCTTGAACAGGAAATCGTTCGCCTCGGCTCGGAGACGGTCATGGCCTTCGTCGCCGAGACGGTCGTGGGCGCGACCGCAGGCGCCGTGCCGCCGGTGCCCGGATATCTCAAGCGCGTTCGAGATATTTGCGACCGCCACGGCGTCCTGATGATTCTGGACGAGGTGATGTGCGGTAGCGGGCGCACCGGCACATTCCTGTCGTGCGAGCAGGACGGAGTCGTTCCCGACATCGTGACGTTGGGTAAAGGGCTCGGTGCCGGATATCAGCCGATCGGTGCGGTGGTCTGCACGAGCCAGGTTTACGACGCCGTGGCGGAGGGTTCAGGCGCTCTCAAGCACGGCCAAACATACAACGCCCATCCGGTGGGCTGTGCCGCTGCGTTGGCAGTGCAGCAGGTGATTAGCGAAGGCGGGCTGCTCGATCGTGTCCAAGATACAGGACAGCAATTGGCTGAAAGATTAGTTGCGCGCTTCGGCGACCATCCGCACGTCGGGGACATACGCGGACGAGGTCTGCTTCAGGCTATGGAACTCGTTGAGGATCGGGCGTCGAAGGCCCCATTCGATTCGGCGCTCAAACTGCACCAGCGTGCCAAGGAGGACGCTTTTAGTCGCGGGTTATTGATCTATCCGAGCGGCGGAACCGTCGATGGCAGATCAGGAGACCACATCCTCCTGGCTCCGCCCTACAATGTGACGGCTGACGAGCTCGGTGCGATCGTCGACCTCCTTGCAGAGACGGTCGATGCGGTACTGCCGTCATGACGCGTGATCCTCGTTACGACATCCTGTTCGAGCCAGTGCAGATCGGGCCGGTCACCGCTCGCAATCGCTTCTACCAAGTCCCGCATTGCACCGGCATCGGGTGGACCCAACCGGAGACGCTCGCACGGCTGCGCGGGATCAAAGCCGAGGGCGGCTGGGCGGTCGTGGCGACGGAAGAAACGGAGATTCACCCAACTGGCGATTGCGAGCCATTCCATGAGGGCCGCCTGTGGGACGATCGCGACGTTCCTGCCATGGCGCTGATGGCCGACGCGGTTCATGAGCATGGGGCATTGGCAGCGATCGAGATCATGCACCACGGCGCCTCCGCGGCGAACTGGGGCACCCGTCTTGCGCCGCTCGCGCCGTCTCATCGTCCGATCATCTATTACTCGCCGGTCCAAGCGCGAGCGATGGACAAGCAGGATATTCGCGACCTGCGGGGCTGGCACCGCGAAGCGGCAGTACGGTCGAAGAAGGCCGGCTTCGACATCGTCTACGTCTACGCGACCCACGACCTTTCGATCGCGCAGCATTTTCTTTCGCGGCGGAAGAACGATCGCATCGACGAATATGGCGGAAGCCTGGAGAATCGCGTCCGCCTCCTGCGAGAGTTGATCGAGGATACGAAGGATGCAGTCGGCGACAAATGCGCCGTGGCCCTTCGTTTCTGCGGCGATGAACTGATCGGCGACGATGGGCTAACATACGACGGCGAGGCGCGGGACGTGGTCGAGATGCTCGCCGAGCTGCCGGATCTCTGGGACGTCAACATCTCAACGTGGCCGAACGACAGCCAGACATCGCGATTCGCAAAGGAAGGGTTCCAAGAGGAATATACGAGCTTCGTGAAGAAGCTCACGACCAAGCCGGTGGTGGGTGTCGGTCGGTTCACGTCTCCGGACACGATGGTGTCGCAGATCCGGCGCGGGCTAATGGATTTCATTGGAGCCGCGAGGCCTTCGATCGCCGACCCGTTCCTTCCGAAAAAGATCGAGGAAGGCCGCATCGACGACATTCGCGAATGCATCGGCTGCAATATGTGTGTGTCGAGCGACTACACGTCTACCAACCTCCGCTGCACGCAGAACCCGACGATGGGAGAGGAGTGGCGGCGTGGGTGGCATCCAGAGATCATCCCGCCAAAGAGGTCGGAAGGGACCGTGCTTGTAGTCGGCGCAGGCCCGGCCGGGCTCGAAGCCGCGCTGGCCGCTGCGCGCCGCGGCTTCGATGTTCACCTCGCCGAAGCCGGATCCGAGCTGGGCGGGCGGGTGATTCGTGAAAGCAGGCTGCCGGGCCTTTCCGAGTGGGCGCGAGTTCGTGACTGGCGGGTCGGACAACTGGAGCGAATGGCGAACGTATCGATCTACCGCGACAGCGCGCTCGAGGCCGAGCACATATTGGAGTTTGGTGCCCGGCACGTAGCGATAGCGACAGGATCGACCTGGAGGCGTGATGGTGTCGGCCGCGACAGCGGCTTCGCCATCCCCGGCTTCGACGGTCCGTCAGTGTACACGCCCGACGACGTGATGACTGGCCGCGACCCCGAAGCTGGGCCAGTCATCATCTGGGACGACGATCATTACTATATGGGCGGCGTCCTCGCCGAGCTGTGCCGTTACGCCGGGCATGAAGTGGTCCTGGTCACGCCCGCGGCGATGGTGTCGGCGTGGACCGTGAATACACTCGAGGCGCTGCCGATCGCCAAGCGCCTGGCGCGAATGGGCATCGAAGTCGTCCCCTATACAAGCGTCGTCGGTTTCGACGGCGCACAGGTTCGACTGCGGAGCGGCTTAACGGGTGAGGAGACGTCGCGCTCCGCCGGGGCGCTGGTCACCGTCACGGCCCGGCTCCCGCTGGACGATTTGCACGAACAGCTACGCGACCGGTGGGAAGGAGCGGGAATCGCTTCGATCGCCCGCATCGGAGACTGCTGGGCGCCCAGCACAATTCAGCAGGCCGTCTATTCGGGACACAAGTGGGCACGCGGTCTCGACGAGGAGCCGGAGCTGCTGATTCCGCGCGAGCTGCCATTCATTGAATCCGGAAGGGTGCAGCAGCGATGAAAACTGTCGCGCTGGTCCTTCTCTTCCTGGCCACGACGCAGGCAGACGCACGGGCACGCGATCTCGGCATTCCATTCGAAGGGACGCCGGGCCCGCTGAATGCAATTACCGACGTTCCCGGCGTCGAGGTTGGTCAGAAGACGCTCATTTCCGGTGAAGGACCCCTCGCAGTGGGCAAAGGGCCGGTCCGATCCGGCGTCACAATCATTTTTCCCCGCGGTCACAAAAATTTGAAGCCGGTCTACGGCGGCTATTTCAACCTCAATGGTAACGGCGAGATGACGGGCCTCGCCTACATGCAGGATTTCGGGATTGTCAGCGGACCTATTGGCATCACTAGCAGCAATGCGATTGGCCATGTCTACGCCGGTATCCAGGAATGGGCCGTCGAGCATGGTGGCGAGGCCGTTTACCCCGTAGTCGCCGAGACCTGGGACGGATGGCAGAGCGACATCAATGGTTTCCACGTTCGGCCGGAAACAGCGAAAGCGGCGCTCGACGCAGCACAGTCCGGGCCAGTGGAAGAAGGTATCGTCGGCGGCGGCACCGGCATGCATTGCTTCAGCTTCAAGGGCGGGATCGGCACCGCTTCCCGGGCGATCGAGGTCACCGGCAAATCTTATACGGTTGGCGTACTCGTCCAGTGCAATACTGGAGATCGCAAGGTTTTGAGGATCGCGGGCGTCCCGGTGGGAAGAGCTTTCGCCAGCAGCTGGTTGCCTTGTTACGATGCGAAACAGTCAAAGCCCGAACAGACGCCCAAATGCGGCGCGGGCGGCAAGGCGCTGCCCGATCGAGGGTCGATCATCATCGTCGTCGGCACCAATACCCCGTTGTCGCCCGAACAGCTCAATCGTGTTGCGAAGCGCGCGGCGCTGGGTCTCGCTCGGCTCGGCTCTTATTCGGGAACCAGCTCGGGCGACCTCATCATGGCATTTTCGACCGTGCCGGACGCGGTGAACGGACCCGATCAGACGGCGCCTTCGCCGATCACTCCCATTGCAGATACGGAAGTGAATGATGTGTTCGAGGCAACTGTCCAGGCCACAGAGGAAGCCGTCGTCAATGCCTTGGTCGCGGCTCACACTTCGATTGGTGCGGATGGCTATACGATGTACGGGCTGCCGCACGACGAGCTTCGCGCGATTTTGAAGCGCTACAACCGGCTGGAGGGCGCCAGCAAATGACCGACCTGCCGCGTGTCACTTACTCGAACACCGGTGAGGACTTTTCAGCTGTTCATGCGCATCTCGACGAGATCATTACGGCGGTCGAGTCGCGGCTGCTCGGCAAGAGCCGACCTGCTTTGATCAGTGGGCGCGACCGCCACGAAGGCCCAGTCGTGGAAGCACGCAGCCCCATCGACCGGGGCGTTGTCCTGGGAGAGTTCCCGCAAGCCGACACGTCGATCGTGGACGCCGCCGTCGAAGCAGCGCGCAAGGCTTTTCCTGCCTGGCGTGACATGGGCTGGGAGCGCCGTGTCGCATTGCTCCGCGCGGGGGTTGACGCGCTCGAATCCTCCAAGTGGGATATCTCCATCGCTTGTCTCATCGAGGTCGGTAAGTCGCGGCTCGAAGCGGTTGGCGAGGTCGAGGAAGCCATCGATCTCGTTCGCCATTACTGCGACGAGATGGAGCGTTCCGACGGCTTCCGCGAGGAAATGCCAGGCGCATCCGCCGCCGAGAAGTGCAGCGTCGTCCTGAGACCCTACGGCGTTTTCGGAGTGATCGCGCCGTTCAATTTTCCTGTCGCGCTTTCGTTGGGGATGATGTCAGCGGCGCTCGTCGCCGGGAATACGGTGGTGTTCAAGCCGAGCGAATCCGCTGGTCTGACGGGGCGGCTCGCAGTTGAAGCATTGGTTGCCGGCGGACTGCCTGACGGCGTCATCAATCTCATTCATGGTTCGGATCAGGCGGGCAAGGCCTTGGCCAGCCACACGGATGTCGATGGCATCGCCTTCACCGGCTCGAACGCCGTGGGAATGACCATATTTCGTCATGCTGCCGCGTCGACTGCAATGCGTCCTGTGCTTGCCGAAATGGGGGGCAAGAATCCCGCCTTTGTGACGGCAAGGGCTGACTTCGACACCGCAGCCTCGGGCGTCGCGCGATCCGCGTTCGGTCTTTCCGGGCAGAAGTGCAGCGCCGCCTCCAAAGCCTATGTGGCGAGAGAGGCGCTGGACCCGTTTCTGGAGGCCTTAGCCTCCGCCACGGACAAGTTGGTGGTCGGCGACCCGCGTCGACGCGAAGTCTTCATGGGTCCGGTTATCGACGCCGCCGCTCTCGGCAGATTCAAAGCCGCTGCGGAGGAGGCGGCGAATGATGGCTCGATCTTTCGAGGCGGCACGACGCTCGCCGGAGGCATTTTCGATCGGGGCCCGTACGTTTCGCCGACCATCGTAACGGGCTTGGCGGCGGATCACCGCCTGAACCGCGAGGAGATATTCCTTCCGTTCATCAGCATCCTGCCGTTCGACGATCTGGATGAGGCGATAGGCGATGCGAACCGGAGCGCGTTCGGGCTGACCGCGGGTATCTACACGCAGGACCAGGCCGAGCTGGATCGCTTCCTAAATACGATAGAGGCCGGGGTACTCTACGCCAATCGGGCCAGCGGTGCGACGACCGGTGCGTGGCCCGGCTTCCAGACTTTTTGCGGGTGGAAAGGGTCTGGAACGTCGGGGAAGGGCGGCCTTGGAAGCTGGTACGTCCCGCAGTTCATGCGGGAGCAGAGCCGCACACTCTTCGAGCCCGCGTGAACAAGATCTTTGAGTCTCCGCGCGCGGCGCTCGAGGGTCTTCTCCGCGATGGAATGACAATCATGTCGGGCGGCTTTGGACTCGTTGGGAATCCAGAAAGCCTCATTCCGGAGATCAAAGCTTCGCGCGTGAAAGATTTAACTGTGATTTCGAACAACGCTGGGGCCGACGGCTTCGGCCTCTGGCAGCTGCTGGAGACGCGCCAGATACGAAAGATGATCTCGTCCTATATCGGCGAAAACAGGCTGTTCGAGCAGCAGTATCTGGCGGGCGAGCTGGAGCTGGAGCTAAATCCGCAGGGCACCCTTGCCGAACGGATAAGGGCGGGTGGGGCAGGCATTCCCGCTTTCTACACTGCGACCGGGGTCGGGACCGTGGTTGCCGAGGGTAAGCCGCAGGAAGAATTCGACGGCAAGCCTTATGTCCGTGAGCGTTGGCTCCGCGCCGACCTGGCGATCATCAAGGCGTGGCGCGCGGACCCCGAGGGTAACCTGCAGTTCCGCAAGACGGCTCGGAATTTCAATCCTATAATGGCAGCTGCTAGCGAGATGACGGTCGTCGAGGTCGAAGAGATCGTCGCGGTGGGAGAGATCCCGACGGACTGTGTTCACACGCCCGGCATTTACGTCGATCGCATCGTCAGGAGCACGATAAACGAGAAACGCGTGGAATTCCGCACGGTACGTGAGCGGCAGATATGATCGTACGGCGCTGTGCCTTATTCATCCTCTTCTCGCTGGCGGCCAACTCAGCCCAAGCCGGTCGCGAGCCGGTGCTCAAGCAGGTCGACCTGCCTCACACATATTACTGGCGCGAGCTTTACATCCCTCAGCTAACGACAGGCCCATCGAGCCTTGCCTTCACACCGGACGGCAAGGCGCTGATCTACAGCATGGGCGGTTCGCTCTGGCGGCAGGCAATTGGCTCAGACGAGGCGATAGAGCTGACGCATTCCACCGGCGCCTACGATTACCAGCCCGATGTCGCCCCCGACGGACAGACAGTCGTGTTCAGCCGATACGCAGGCGACGCAATTGAGCTTTGGCGTCTCGATCTGAAAACGGGCCGCGAGCAGGCCCTGACGACAGGCGGTGCCGTGAATGTCGAACCCAGGGTCTCCCCAGACGGGAAGCGCATCGTATGGGTTTCGACGCAGGGCAGCGGCCACTTCAATCTCTTCATCGCTAATTTAGGCGCCGCAGGACTCCAAAATGCGCAACCGCTAATCGCAGAGCGCCAGAGCAAGATTTCGCGCTATTATTATTCGAGCTGGGACCATTCGCTCAATCCATCCTGGTCTCCGGACGGTAAGCGCGTTCTCTACGTCTCGAATGCGGAAATCGCCTGGGGAACTGGCGACATCTGGTCGGTCGCGGCGGACGATCCCAACGACCGCCACAGGGTGTTGAGCGAGGAGACGAGCTGGGATGCCCGGCCTGAAACTTCGCCGGACGGGAAGCTGGTGCTTTTCACCAGCTACCACGGGCGACAATGGCGGCAGCTATGGGTCACGACGCCGGAGGGATCTGCCCCGCTTCCACTGACCTTCGGGGAGTTCGATAGATCGAACGCGCGATGGTCCCCTGATGGGAAGAGGATTGCCTACGTTAGCAACGAGCGCGGGAATACGAGCCTCTTCGTACGCGACGTGGCGGGCGGGGCAACGACAGCGGTCACTGCCAAATCACGGCGCTATCGAAGCGCCGAAGGGCATTTGACGCTCGACATTCGCGATGAGCAAGGACGCGGCGTCCCAGCGCGCGTGGTAGTGCTTGCGAGTGACGGGAGGGCGGCAGCTCCGGAAGACTCCTGGATACACGCGGACGATGGATTTGATCGCGCCATCCAGAAAAGCGAAACTCACTATTTCCACTGTCCATCGGTCTGCACGCTTGACGCACCAGCAGGCGATACGACCATCTGGGTCCAGCGCGGTTTTCGGTATCTTCCATGGCGACAGAAAATCAGCCTTGCCTCAGGGTCAGAGCGCAACATAGCGGTGAACTTGCAGCGGAACGATTTGCCAGCCGACTTTGGTTCGTGGCGAGGCGCGGATCTCCACGTTCACATGAATTACGGCGGCCACTACCGGAATACGCCGGAGAACCTGGCAAGACAGGCGCGGGCCGAGGACCTGGACGCCGTCTACAATCTCATCGTCAACAAAGAGGAGCGGGTTCCGGACGTCGATTATTTCCGTGCTGATCCCGACCCCGCGAGTGGCGACGGCGTGCTGATCATGCACAGCCAGGAATTCCACACGAGCTACTGGGGCCACCTTGGCCTTCTCAACCTATCGGATCATCTGCTGACGCCGGATTTCTCCGCGTATCAGCACACCGCGCTCGCGAGCCCGTGGCCGCACAATGGCGTCGTTGCGGACCTCGCGCATGCTCAAGGCGCTCTGGTCGGCTACGTGCACCCCTTCGACTGGGATATCGATCCACCCAAGGAGAAGTCGCTTACCAACGAGCTTCCTGCCGACGTCGCCAACGGGAAGGTCGATTACATGGAAATCGTCGGCTTTTCGGATCACAAATCGACCGCGCAGGTCTGGTATCGCCTGCTCAACCTCGGCTTCCGAATCCCCGCCGGAGCGGGGACTGACGCGATGGCGAATTACGCATCGCTGCGTGGTCCCGTCGGGATGAATCGGGTTTTCCTAGAGACAGGCGGTGACCGCAGTCCTGCTGCGCTGAAGGCCGCTTTGAAGCAGGGCCGTACCTTTGCCAGCAATGGTCCGCTTCTAGGGTTTGAGCTGGACGGAAAGCGCCCGGGCGACACGGTAACAAAGCCGACCTCCCGAACGCTGCCTTATCGTGTGGCGATGCGGTCGCCGGTTGCCCTGGACCATCTGGAGCTCGTGCAGAACGGCAAGGTCCTCAAAACATTCAGCCTGACCGGTGACCGGCGTCGGCTGGATGCCTCGGGCGAGATCCCAAAAGATGTCGGTGGCTGGGTGTTGCTCCGGGCCTGGAATGATGAAGCCGACCCCGAAGTCCTCGACATATATCCCTACGCGACGACCAGTCCGATCTATCTCGCTGTCGGTGGCGCACCACCTGCTACCAATGACGCAGCCTACTTCGTGACATGGCTCGATCGCGTGATCGACGATGCGGCAAACCGGTCAGACTACCGCACTGCGGATGAGCGTGAAGCGACTCTGGCTTATCTCCGCAAGGCCCGGGATTATTACGCGAGGCGGGCCGGCCAACGATCTCAATAAGTCTCAGTGCTGCATCTGCAGGTTTGTGAGTGCCGGGTCCGGCATCATGTTCGCATTCATGTGCGCCATGATCCAGATTGTCCCGATCATCACCAGGAAGACGATCAGTACGCCGAACGCCAATGCCAGGACGTTGTTGGTGTTGTCGGGGCCGCTGGTGATGTGAAGGAAGAATACGAGGTGGATGCCGATCTGCGCGATGGCGAGCACCACTAGACCTGTCGCGATTCCCGGGCCCCATAACACGCCTGTCGACGCCACCCAGAAGGACACGCCGGTAAGGATCAGCGCCAGGGCCAAGCCGATGATGTATGCGACGGATTCACTGAGGATGTTGTTGTGCGGCGCGCCGGGGGCAACATCGAGCAGATTGTCTTCGTTTTCGGTCATGCCGGCAGTGTCCCGATTAGGTAGACGATCGTGAAGATGCCCACCCAGATGATGTCCAGCGCGTGCCAGAAGATGCTGAAGCAAAGCAGTCGGCGAATGATGTGCTGCTGGAAGCCCTTGGCCCAGATCTGCGCCATCATCGTCCCAAGCCACAGGAGCCCGCAGGCGACGTGCAGGCCGTGGCATCCGACGAGCGTGAAGAAGGCGGAAAGAAAGGCGCTGCGCTGCGGTCCGGCGCCTTCGCCGACCATGGTCGCAAACTCGTAGAGTTCGATCCCGAGGAACACGGCGCCGAGAATGCCGGTGGCGACCAGCCAGGCTTGCGTCCAAACCATGTTGCCGCGCTTCGCCGTGATCATCGCCAGGCCGCAGACAAAGCTCGACAGGAGCAGCGCGACCGTCTCGACGGCGACCAATCCACGATCGAACAGCTCGTTGGTCGTGGGGCCGCCGTCCGTTGCGTGGACCAACGTCGCGTAGCTGGCGAACAGGGCCGAGAAGAGGACCATGTCCGACAGCACGAACAGCCAGAAGCCGTACGGAACGACGATGCTCTTGGACTCCGGGCCGCGATGGCCGAGGCCCGTATCTTCAGACCCGCCGTGGGTCAGGCCGATGGTTGCTGCTTCGGTGGTCATGTCGACTGGCTTATCGTGTGGAGGTGTTCCATCCGGATGCGGCGGCGCTCGCGCGCATTCTTCCTGACCTCGTCGACCGGGATGATGTGCTCATGCTCGTCCTGCCACGCGTACCAAACGAAGATGGCGAAGGCGCCGATCAGGCCCAGGATGGCGAGCCACCAGATGTACCAGATAATGGCGAACCCGCAGACGGAGGCAAAGAATGCGACGATCACTCCTGTCGGCGTGTTGATCGGCATTTCGATCGGCTGATAGTTCGGTTCGTCGATCAGGCGCTCCTCCTTGATCGCCGTCTGCTTGCGCGTCCAATAAGCCTCTTCGCCATGAACATCGGGAAGGACCGCGAAATTGTAATGCGGAGGCGGTGACAGCGTCAGCCACTCCAGCGTGCGCCCGTCCCAAGGATCGCCGGTAACGTCGCGGCGCTGGTCCCGCGTTTTGATCGAATAGAGCAGCTGCACAACCGTCAGGACGATTCCGATACCGATGATCACCGCGCCGAGGAAAGCGACGTGCAGCCAGGGCGCCCAACTGGGATCGCTGATGTGCTGCATGCGCCTCGTCCCACCCCAGAAGCCGAGCACGTAGAGCGGCATGAAGGCGAGGTGGAATCCGATAAACCAGCACCAGAAGACCGCTTTGCCAAGGCGTTCGTCCAGCGTGAAGCCGAACGCTTTCGGGAACCAGTAGGTGTAACCGGCCATCAGTGCGAACACGACGCCGCCTATGATCACCTGGTGGAAGTGCGCAACCAGGAACAAGCTGTTGTGGACGATGAAATCGACCGGTGGGATCGCCAGCAGCACGCCGGTCAAGCCGCCGATCACAAAGGTCAGCATGAAACCGATCAGATAATAGATCGGCACGGTGAACCGGACCCGGCCTCCATACATGGTGAACAGCCAGTTGTAGATCTTCACGCCCGTCGGGATGCCGATAATCATGCTCGCGATTCCGAACACGGCGTTGATGTCCGCGCCGGCTCCCATCGTGAAGAAATGGTGCAGCCACACGCAGTAGGAGACGATGCAGATGACCATCGTTGCGAAAACCATGGACCGGTAGCCGAACAAAGGCTTGCCCGAGAAGGTCGCCGCGACTTCGGAATAGATTCCGAAAGCCGGCAGGACGAGGATGTAGACCTCCGGATGCCCCCAAACCCAGATCAGGTTCATGTAGAGCATCGAGTTGCCGCCGCCGTCGTTCGTGAAGAAATGGAAGCCGAGGTAACGGTCGAGCATCAGCTGCGCCAAAGCGACGGTCAGCACCGGAAAGGCGGCAAGCATGATCAGGTTGGAAGCCAAGGCGGTCCAGCAGAAGACGGGCATTCGCAAATAGCTCATTCCCGGTGCGCGGATCTTGAGGATGGTCGTGACGAAATTGACGGCTGTTAAGACCGTCCCGACCCCCGATATCTGCAGCGCTACAAGATAATAGTCGACGCCGACTCCGGGCGAGAATGCCTTCTCGCTCAGGGGCGGGAAGGCGAGCCACCCAGTGCGCGCGAATTCGCCCAGGAACAGGCTGAGGTTCACCAGCAGTGCGCCCGACGCGTTCAGCCAGAAGCTGACATTGTTCATCGTCGGGAATGCGACATCCCGAACCCCGAGTTGAAGCGGGACGACGAAATTCATGAACCCGATGACGAACGGCATCGCCACGAAGAAGATCATGATCGTGCCGTGCGCCGAGAAGATCTGATTGTAGTGTTCCGGCGGCAGGTAGCCCTGGGATGCTCCAATCGCGAGCGACTGCTGCGCTCGCATCATGATGGCGTCCGCAAAGCCTCTCACCAGCATCAGCAGTGCGAGCACAATGTACATGACGCCGATACGCTTGTGGTCCGTGGATGTGATGTATTCATTCCACAGATATGGCCACCAGCCCTTCCGCCACACCCAAAAACCAATAGCGCCGACGGCAATCAGAACGACGAGCGACGTGATCAGGGGGATTGGTTCGTGGAAGGGGATCGCATCCCAGGTTAGTCTACCGAACATCCTTCAGGCCCCCGCCGGCGTCGCCGGTTCGTTATGCTGCTGCGCCGGTACCGGGTTGGGCGGAGTGCGGTTGGCGACAACGGCGTCGAACAATCCGGGCGCGACCGACCCATAGATCATCGGCTTCACATAACTGCTGGGCTTTGAAAGTTCGGCATAGCCGCGGCCATCGAGCACTTGGCCTTGGCCGCGAGCGCCTTGCGCCCACATCGCGAACTGATCGGCCGGCATGGACTGCACCTTGAACTGCATCCCTGGGAAGCCGTCCCCGCTGAAGTGCGCCGAAAGGCCGTCAAAGGTGCCGAGCCGGTCGGCTTGGAGATTCAGTCGCGTCGTCATGCGCGGCATGGCGTAGATCATCGTTCCCATCTGCGGGACCCAGAAGACGTTCCACACCGTTGCGGACGTCAGTCGATAACTGACCGGCGTGCCCGCCGGGACGACGAGCTGGTTGACCGTCGCGATCCCCTGGTCAGGGTAGATGAACAGCCATTTCCAATCTAGCGAAACTACCTCGACCTTGAGCGGCGGTTTGTCGGATTTGAGGGGCCGGCTCGGCTCTAGGTCGTGACTGCCGATCCAGGTGATGCCGCCGAGCAGCATGATGGTGAGGATCGGGATTCCCCAGACGACCATCTCGACCGCGCCCGAATATTCCCAGTCCGGGAGATAGGTCGCCTTCTTGTTGCCGCGACGGAACCACCAGGCGATCGCGACGGTCGCGAGCATGGTCGGGATGATGATTGCGAGCATGATCGCCGTCGAGTTGATCATGATCTGCTTTTCGGCCGCCGCGACCGGTCCGATGGGGTCCAGGATACCGCGGTTGCAACCGGCCAAAGTGTAGACCAGGCCGCTTACCGCGACCCGCCGCATCAAATGGCCATGACCACCGCGTGCGTTCACCAGCCCCCCATTGCCTAAGTGCCTGGGACTACCCCAGACGAACAGGAACAGGCCCAAGTTCCATCAGCCCTTAATCGAGCATTCGGCTGTAGTCACGCCGCTTTCAATCAGGGATGTCACGGGTCTCGCCGGGCCTGTCGTTTGAGGGTTCAGTAGGCTTCCGTTTGTCGAGAAATGCGGCGATGCCTTCGGCCGCGTCATGTGAAAGCATGTTCTCCACCATCGTGCGGGACGCATGCTGATAGGCTTCTGCGAGTCCCATGGCCGACTGCTTCTGTACCGCAGCCTTTCCAAGCTTCACCGCCAGCGCCGACTTGGTCGCGATCAAGCTGGCGCATTCGGTCACTACGCTGGTCAGCGACTCAGTTGGAACGACGCGATTCAGCAATCCTATTTCTTTGGCGGTAACGGCGTCGATGGCGTCACCGGTCAGCAACATCTCCATTGCCTGCTTTCGGTTTACGATGCGGGTCAAGGCCACCGCCGGCGTTGTGCAAAACAGTCCGATGTCGAGCCCGTTGACGGCAAATCTGGAGCGCTCCGAGGCGAATGCCAGGTCGCAGGAAGCAACCAACTGGCAGCCGGCGGCCGCAGCGAGGCCATCAACTTCCGCGATCACCGGCTTTGGGTGGTCGACAATTGACTGCATCAATCTCGAGCAAACGGCGAAGACGTCTTCGAAGTATGCTTTGCCGTGATCGGCATCACCACGATGCGAAGTCATTTGCTTGAGGTCGTGTCCCGCGGAAAAGAGCTTCCCGTCTGCCGCGATGACGATCACCCTTATGGTCTCGTCGCTTCGCACGGCGTCCAGCTCGGACTGCAGAAATTCCATGAGTGCGAGGGAAAGGGCATTCGCGGGCGGGTTCTGCAGCGTGAGGCGAAGGATTGGCCCGCGCTGCTCGGCACGAATCAAGGCATTGGCATGAGTCAAAGTCTGACGAACCCGCGCGGCCAGTGGTCCTTGTCGACCATATATTGCTCGATCGTGAAGCCTTCGGGCTCATCCGCAAAGCCGGGAAGCAGACGCGCTCGCTCCTGCGCCTCTTCCGCCAATGCTTTCGACGAATAAAGGCCGATGACCTTTACTCTTCCGGTCTCTGGAAGGCTGTGCAGCAATACGAAGAGCGGATCCATCAATGCGCGGCTCTACGCTCTGCGGCAATGTCCGCAAAGGCTCGAGCCGAAAGAGCGCTTGGAAAATGGTGGACGCACTAGGGCTCGAACCTAGGACCCGCTGATTAAGAGAAATTTTTCTGCGGATTTTCTCGGAATTTCTCGGACTCAAAAAGCTTGCAATTCAGCTGTTTATGATGCCTTGTTCTTCCGGCAAGGTCCCGGGGTATCCAGCTCCAAGCGTTACCTAAGGTAACATTCGCAGGACCCGCTGAGAAGGTATCAGATGGTCGCGAAGGTCGGGCTTACGGACGCGAAGATTAAAGGGTTCAAGCCGCCGCCGACGGGCCAGATCGAATATCTCGACGCGCTCGTCCCAGGCCTCAGGCTGAGGGTTGGGTCGAGCGGTGCAAAGACATTCATCCTGCGAAAGCGGGTAGGGGGTCGTGCCCGCAACCTCACCTTGGATCGGTATAACGAGCGTCGCTTCACGCTGGCGGATGCCCGCAAAAAGGCGAGGGCGCTGATCAGCGACATCGAGGCCGGCGAGGATCCTCAGCCGAGGAGACAACGCGGCCGAGCTGGCCAGACCAGCGGCACGGTCAAGGCGCTGTTCGAAGATTACAAGGTCGCTAAGAAGGCCTTGCGCAGCATCTCGGAAGTGACGCGCATCTTCGACAAGTACGTGATTCCCGAAATCGGTGGTCGTCTCGCGGATAGCATCACGAGGGCGGATATCACGCGATTGATCGACGGCATCGCCGCGCCGACCATGGCTCGGGCCGTTGGAGCGCAGCTCAGCGCCTTCTACTCCTGGGCAATGCCGCGGCTCGATCGCCTCGAGGCAAACCCATGCAGAGACGCTTGGAAGCCGCCCAAACCGCCCTCCCGAGATCGAGTGCTATCTGAGGAGGAAATCAAGGCGCTCTGGAAGTCTTCGCTTGAGGAGCCAGCGCCCTTTGGGCCGGGGATCCGGCTCCTACTTCTGACGCTTCAGAGGCGGGACGAGGTGTTCAGCGCGGACGTCGCGGAATTCGACCTGAAGGGCGCTAGCTGGACGATCCCTGCTGCCCGCGCAAAAAACGGCGTGGCACACATCGTCCCTCTCTCGGCTGCAGCCGTGGCAGAGTTAGAACCGCTCATCGTCGATCGTAAAGAGGGCAAGCTCTTCCCCGCACGCGGCAGAGCCCGAAATGGAGCGAGCGGCTTCTCGAAATCATGGGCGCGCGTACGCAAAGCCGTACAGAAGGACCTCAAGCGCCCGGTCGAGCGGTTCACTATGCACGATCTTCGCAGAACCGGCGCTACCGGCCTCCAGCGCCTCGGTATTCGGCTTGAGGTGACTGAAGCGATCTTGAACCACGTCAGCGGAACCCGCGGCGGTATCGTGGGCGTCTATCAACGGCATCACTTTTCCGAAGAAAAATGTGATGCGCTCAAGGCGTGGGAGGCGGAACTAAAACAAGTTATTTCAGCTAATTACTCGGACGCATCGCCGCGGGTCGAGTCGGGGAATCCGAGTCAACCCGCGGAATAAATGTCGGCACGAATAAAGTAGTAGACCGTCCCAAAAACGTGCGTAGCTTCCGTGACCGTCTTTTGCATACGGAGACGGCCAATGCTCAAATTGCTCCGACTTGTCGCAGTGCGGGAAATCACTGGGCTCTCTCGATCTAGCATCTACGCAGATCCCGGCTTTCCAAAGCCAGTAAAGATTGGACCAAGAGCCGTTGCTTGGGTTGAGGAGGAAATAATCGGCTGGGTGGGTGCGCGCATTCAAGAGCGTGAGGTCATTTGATGCGCATCTTTGGCCACAAGATGTGGGACGGCGGGTTCGCCGCAGAAACCTGCCGTCAACCCGCCGTCAGGGCCGCGCAACCCGCCGTCATTCGTTGGTGTTCCGGCGTCCTCCGATCGCTGGGTCGATCGAATTCGGTCGTATTCAAGCGCCAACGGCGGGTTGACGGCGGGTTGACGGCGGGTTTTGGCGACAACCTGCCGTCGGGTAAGTCTTCAGAATAAAACGGAAAAACAAAAATGACGGCGGGTTAGGCGAGTTGGACACCTATGTGGGCTGATATGTGGCGCGGGCGTGGGCGCGCATACTCATCCAGTTATTTGATAACCCGCCGTCAGATAGAAAGAATCTAAATATAGAAAGAAATCGGGATGTTGAGATCGTTGGACTTGCCCCAGCGCAAGAGCTGGGGGGGGTATTGGAAACTCTAAGCTCTTGATGCCTCCACACCGGCTACCAAAGTTCAAAATTTCGGCGCGATATTTCGCACAATATTTTTTTAGCTAGCGAGCCCCTGCAGCTGCCGGGCGGGCCATGCGACGGTCTAACGAACGTTAGGCTATTCTGGACAACTGGAGGCGCCGATCCTGACCGCCTGTGGCACCCCCATGGGGGATTAGCGGTTGTGATCAGTCACAACTTCCATTGCGGATAAGCATCCCAACATCAGGTCGTAGAGTGCAACGGCACGAACGGCAGGTTTCGACCCATTGCAGACATTGGCTAGGGCTAGATGGAGGCACCTCGAAGTCTGAGCGAGTTACCGATAACTGCCACAGAGCTGAAGGCCATGGCGGCACCTGCAATGATCGGCGAGAGTAGGATGCCAAACGATGGGTAAAGGACCCCCGCTGCGATAGGCACACCGGCAGCATTGAAGATGAATGAGAAGAAGAGGTTCTCGCGGATGTTATGCATAACGGCGCGGCTCAGCTTCCGCGCCCTCACAATGCCCCATAGGTCGCCTTTCACAAGCGTTACGGCCGCGCTCTCCATCGCAACGTCAGTTCCCGTACCCATGGCGATGCCCACGTCAGCAGCGGCGAGGGCTGGAGCGTCATTAATGCCATCGCCGGCCATGGCGACGCGCCGCCCTTGTCCGCGTAGCTCCTCCACCTTTGTCTTCTTCTGATCGGGTAGGACCTCCGCCATTATTTCGTCGATGCCGACGCTGCGGCCGACAGCGGCAGCCGTGCGAGCATTATCTCCCGTCATCATGACAACGTGGATGCCCCGACGTCGCAGCTCGGCAATAGCCTCGACCGCGCTTTCTTTGACTGGGTCAGCAACGATGAGGAGACCGGCGAGATGGCCGTCGATGGCCATAAACATAACCCCACGACCCTCGGTGCGGTGCTTATCGGCCGGGGTCTCGAGCGCCGATGTGTCTACCCCAAGATCGGACAAGAGTGAGCGGTTCCCTAGGGCCACCTGGCGTGTTTCAACTTTGCCGGTGACCCCCTTGCCTGTGATCGATGCGAAGTCGCTTATCTCGGGTATCTCAACGCCTTGGGCCTCCGCCCCTTCCACGATAGCGGCAGCAAGCGGATGTTCACTGCCGCGTTCCAACGAAGCGGCCATGCGCAGGACATCCGTTCGGGTGAAGTCGCTTCGTGGCTCCACGGACATTAGCTTCGGCTTGCCTTCGGTGAGCGTCCCGGTCTTATCGACAACGAGCGTATCCACCTTCTCCGTGATTTCGAGCGCCTCAGCGTTCTTGACCAGCACGCCTGCCATGGCTCCGCGCCCTGTTCCAACCATGATGGACATCGGTGTCGCCAGACCCAGGGCGCAGGGACAGGCGATGATCAGCACTGCAATGGCGTTGACTAGCGCGTGGGCGAGCCGTGGTTCTGGGCCGACCAGGTTCCAAACTACGAAGGCGACCACGGCTACCAGAACCACTGCCGGGACGAACACGGCCGAGACGGTGTCAGCCAGTTTTTGGATGGGCGCTCTGGAACGCTGAGCCTCCGCAACCATGCGCACGATCTGGGCGAGCATCGTATCCCGGCCGACGCGCTCTGCGCGGAAAAGCAGCATCCCGGTTCCGTTGACCGTCGCTCCGATGACCTTCGCTCCGGCCGTCTTCTCCACGGGTACGGGTTCACCGCTGATCATGGCCTCATCAACCGAACTATGGCCCTCCAAGACCTCACCATCGACCGGCACCTTTTCGCCGGGTCGCACGCGCAGAACGTCACCAACGTGAACATCCTCAAGCGGCACGTCTTCTTCGCTACCGTCGCGGTTGACGCGCCGCGCTGTCTTCGGAGCGAGGCCAAGGAGTGCGCGGATTGCTCTGCCCGTTGCGGACCGGGCGTGTAGCTCAAGGACCTGTCCCAACAGGACAAGCGTGGTGATCACTGCGGCTGCCTCGAAATAGACCGGAACTAATCCGCCCATGCTCCGTAGCGAGGCGGGGAAAATGCCGGGAGCAATCGCGGCCACCAGGCTGTAGCCGTAAGCAACCCCGACCCCCAGGCCGATCAGCGTGAACATGTTGAGCTGGCGGCTTTTCAGGCTTGCCAAGAACCGCACGAAGAACGGCCAGCCACCCCAGAGAACGACGGGGGTCGCCAGCGCGAGCTGCACCCAGAGGGACGTGCGCATGGGAAGCAGGTCCCACCCGAGTACCTCGGCTCCGAGTGTCAGTATGATCAGCGGGATAGACAGTGCGGCACTCACCCAGAAACGCCTGCTCATGTCGATCAGCTCGGGGTTGGCTCCCTCTTCAAGAGAAGGTTCCAACGGCTCCAGAGCCATGCCGCAGATTGGACATGCACCCGGCCGGTCGCGCCTGATTTGCGGATGCATCGGGCAGGTCCAGATCGTGCCGGCAGACGCCTCGGGCAACGCACCTGTCGCTGGGTGCATTGCAGCTGGGTCTCTGTTAGGAGGATTGAGATAGACGTCGGGGTCGCGCTCGAACTTTTCGCGACAGCGGGGCGAGCAGAAGAAGTAGATCGCCTCTCCTAGGGCTAAGCGATGCTGGGCAGTGCGCGTGTCCACCTTCATGCCGCACACCGGGTCCGTCACGACGCTGCCATGCGCCCGATCTGTACCAGTCCCGGCTGAATGGTCGTGATGCTGATGCTCGTTCATGCGACCGCTAACATGGGCCGCTGCACCGGGTCACTTCAATGCTTTGGCTGGTCCTGCGTCTTATCCTTAGCCGCGTCGTGGCCGGAGTGAGCCGCCATGCCCTGATGCATTTTCATCATCTCGGCCATCATCTGATGCATTTCGTGCATCTCACGCATCATCTGAGCGCAGTGGTCTTCCCCAGCCTTAGCCTCATGCTGTCCTGCGGCTTGATGTTGCTCATGAGACGAAGGCGGAGTTTGCGCGGCAGCGAGCGTGGCTGCGGACACTAGGACCGGCGCGGCAATCAGTGAGATAGTCTTCATCGTGTGTGCCTCCTTACCTGCGGCCTAGAGGTGCGGTCGCATTGTAGATCAGCGCGAAAGCCGCACTGACGAGCGCGCCGAATAGTAGGGACCAAAGTGTGCCTTCCGCGAGGGCGCGACCGGAACTCATGTCAGCGTTGGTGAATAAGCTTAGGTAGGCGTGCGTGGGACTGGAGAAGGGCACGAACGTTCCCACCCAGCACAGGACAAAAACGACTGCCGCCGTTAAGGCACCCGCGACCAGTAGTCTGGTCACGCTCAACCTGTGGCCACGGTCCGTTTCCGCGAGCGTTGTGGATGATGTGGTAGCCATGATGGCCTCCTTGACGCGCAGATTTTGGGCACGGGTCCAAGGACAGCTCTATCAGTAATGGTGCGTAACCGATTGATTTGGGTCACTGCGTCGCAACCGAAAAACTAGTGTCTGCTTTCCACCCATTCCGGACATTCTAACTCGCTGGGCTTATGCGGGGTCGCGTGACACGGATTTGGAAAGTGCTGGCGATCATAGCGCTTGGCGCGGTCCTCGCGCTGGCACTCTTGAACGGCTGGTATAATGGTTAGGCCATGCTCTACCTCGCCATCAAAGCCGCTCTATCCGGCATCATCATCGCCACGACGAAAGCCTGCCAGAGCATCTGCGGCAGATTAAACGATTGCCCTGACAGGAGCCGCTGTTACATCTGCGCAGTCCAACTGATACACCCACGGCTGAACGAGCCTAATGTTCTCAATAGGTTAAGGGTCCGGCGCCATAGTCCTCTCCTAGGCACCTTCGGGTGATACCTTAGGTTTCAGGCGGCTGCTGCCAAGCACCTCAAAAGAGGCGATTTGTGGAGTTGAGCCCTCTGATTTCCAATCAGGGCGCTTAGAGCGTGCGCAAACACTCCCGGTGCTCGTCAGGTCCCTAATCGCGCGTAAGGCCACTCCGAGTTAGTCCTGCTCCTCTTTCAGCGAGTGCTCGGATCCGAAGGAGCTGTTCCATCTCGTGGTCGCCACACCTGCTCTGCCAGGTCGATCGTCGTATCGATCTGAGCAATGAGCGCGTCGAAGGCGGCCGCAATCGACATCCAGCGTTCGCGGGCTTCATCACTCATGGGGCTCTGGGCGCGTCGTCAGACAAGCGCGGCGATCGTCGCGATGGCGATTGCGAAGCATAGGATGAGAAACGGCAGCGCGAGGATGAGCACGGTCGCGGACGTTGCGTTCGTGCGGCCAGTGGCGGTGTCGATGCCGCGGTCCACGAACTCGTGCCATTTGAGCGCGACGCCACGGCTGTCAGGCGCCATGTTCGGAAACAGGGCCGGAATGGCGAAGAATGCCGCGAGAAACGCGAAGATGACGCCGAAGGAAACGGCCATGTGACCACTGAACGCGACGCTCAGAACGGCGACGAACCCCGTGAACATGATCGCCATGGCGGCATAGACGCCGAACGGCACCTCGAAGCTCTGGTCCTCACAGGCACGCGGGACTGGGCTTTCGACGATCTCGTCAGTGGCAAGAAGCTGGGTCTGATTGACGTGGCGCATGAACTGGGTCTCCTCTGCCTACCGAGGCTATCGCCGGGCTCTCTGGCCGACTTGACCTAGATCAAAAGCTGGCGGCGCAAGTGCGCCCAAATGCGCGCCATCAGAGGAGGCGCAGTTGCAGACCCGGGGCGAACAAATGCTGGCGTTGCGGCGGGCGCGGATGGCGGCGGCGCCGGCCATATTGCGGGGCGGCTTCAGGCCATTCTTTTTCGGCGGCGCCCTGTGGGCGATCATCGCGCTCTCGATCTGGCTGTACGCGCTGGTCAGTGGGATCAGCCTGCCGTCAGCCTTCGATCCCCTGTCCTGGCATCGTCACGAGATGCTGTTCGGCTTCGTCGGCGCAATCATCGCCGGCTTCCTGCTGACTGCAGTCCCCAACTGGACCGGACGGCTGCCGATCGCCGGACCACCGCTTGCGGCCCTGTTCGCGCTGTGGCTTGCCGCGCGTCTGGCGGTACTCTTCTCGGCTTTCACAGGCTTGGCGACGGCCGCAATCCTCGATGTCGGATTTTTCGTGACCCTAGCCGCGCTCGCGGCTCGCGAAGTGTTGGAGTCCGGGAACCGAAACCTGCCTGTGGTAGGCCTTATCTTCCTTTTCGGTGTCGTCGACGCGCTCGACTACGCGGGAATGACCGAAGTCCTCGACCCGGATTATTCTTGGCGATGCGCCGTAGGGCTGGTGATCGTGCTCATCTCGCTGATCGGTGGTCGCATCGTTCCATCCTTCACGCGCAACTGGCTGGTCAAACGAGGGGTTCGTGACGGCTTGCCTGTCCAGCCGACGGCTTTCGACCTGGGCGTGATTGCTGTAACTGCACTTGCGTTCGTCGCCTGGATCACGGGGCCTCATGGCGTGCTCACCGGCGCCATTTTCGTGGCAGCCGCGGCCGGTCAGGCTTCACGTCTCGTCCGCTGGAAGGGATGGAAGACCTTCGCCGACCCCCTCGTGATCATACTCCATGTAGCTTACGCTTGGGTCCCAGTCGGCCTGGCGCTTCTTGCGGCCGTCGAATTGGGTGCCCCAATTCCGCGATCGGCGGCAGTTCACGCGCTGACCGCAGGGGCAATGGCGACCATGATCTTGGCCGTCATGACTCGAGCGACCCTTGGACATACGGGTCGAGAGCTGCGTGCGAATTGGCCAACACAACTCGCATACGTGCTCATCACCGCTGGAGCCCTCTTGCGCGTCGCGGCATCTCTTGGTCTCCTCGACTACCGGCTCGGCCTAGAGGTAGCCGGTGCGGCCTGGATGGGAGCATTCCTCTGCTTCTTGGGTGCTTACGGGCCGATCCTGTTCAGCGCTCGCATCGACGAGAAAATTTGAGCGATCTCAATTGCGATAGATCAAACGCAGTATCTTGCGGTCTGCCACGCTCCCTCCCTCAACATATGGAGGGGGACATGACATTCGACGTCGCGCTGGCAGAGGAAATCTGGACCGCGAAATATCGCTTCAGCCCTAGCGAAGGCAAAGGCGACGATAGTTTCGAACAGACTGCTGCGCGAGTCGCGCGAGCCGTTGCCGTGGCCGAGCTTCCCGAGCATCGATCCCGGTGGGAGGCACGGTTTCGCGATGCCGTCGCGGACTTGCGCTTCATCCCCGCGGGGCGTGTGCTCGCCGGAGCCGGCACAGAGCGAAGCGTTACTCTGTTCAACTGTTTCGTCATGGGGACCATTCCCGACAGCCTGGAAGGGATTTTCGAACATCTGAAGCAAGCCGCTCTGACGATGCAGCAGGGAGGCGGCGTCGGCATGGATTTCTCCACCATCCGCCCGGCGGGAAGCCCGGTGCTTGGGGTGGGAGCTGATGCGTCCGGTCCGCTCACCTTCATGGACTGCTGGGATTCGATGTGCCGTACCGTCCACTCGGCCGGGCAGCGGCGCGGGGCTATGATGGGCTGCCTGAGGATCGACCATCCGGACATTGAGGCGTTCATAGATGCCAAGCGTGATCCGCACCGGTTTCGCAATTTCAACCTCTCGGTGCTGGTGACGGACGGCTTCATGACGGCACTGGGAAGCGACGCCGAGTGGCCGCTCGTCTTTAACGGAAATGTCGTGCGGACGCTTCGCGCTCGCGAACTCTGGGAACGGCTGATGCGCGCGACATATGACGCCGCCGAGCCAGGTGTGATCTTCATCGACCGAGTGAACGCGGCCAACAATCTCGCGTATTGCGAAACGATCAGCGCGAGCAACCCCTGCGGGGAACAGATGCTGCCGCCATATGGAGCGTGCCTCCTCGGCTCGATCAACCTCGCGCGCCTGGTCGATCGACCGTTCGAAGCTGACGCGGCGCTCGACGAAGACCAGCTTGCGGAACTCACGCACACTGCCGTGCGGATGCTCGACAATGTGATCGACATTTCTCGCTACCCGCTGCCCGAGCAGGAAGCGGAGGCGAACGCCAAGCGGCGCATAGGGCTCGGTATCACTGGTCTTGCAGATGCACTTCTATTCTGTGGCGCCGCCTATGGCAGCAGCGATGCCGTAGCGCTCACGCGCCGTTGGCTGGGCATCATCAAGCGCGAGGCGTACCGCGCTTCGGCCCTCCTCGCTTGCGAGAAGGGATCGTTCCCGCTGTATGACGCGGTGATGCAGGATCGGCCCAACCTAGCCGATCTCGACGAGGAGACGCGGGCGCTGATCGCCGAGCATGGGCTTCGCAACGGCTGCCTCACCTCGATCGCGCCGACCGGCACAACGTCATTGCTTGCGGGCAATGTCTCGTCGGGCATCGAGCCGGTGTTCGCTTATTCTTACACGCGCAAGATTCGGCGCCAGGACGGCAGCACACGAGAGGAGCACGTGGAGGATCACGCTCTTCGCGTCTGGCGTCAGCTCAAGGGTGACGCGCAGCCCCCTCCGGGGCTGTTCGTGAGTGCGCAGACGCTCTCGCCAGCAGACCATCTAACGATGCAGGCGGCTGCCCAGGCGCTGATCGACAGCTCCATCTCGAAGACAGTCAATTGCCCGGAGGATATCAACTTCGAAGCGTTCGCCGACATCTATGTCGAAGGCTATCATCTCGGCTGCAAGGGTCTGACGACCTATCGGCCAAATGCCGTCACGGGCTCCGTCCTAAGCGTTGCGGCGCCAAAGGCGGATCCCGTGCCCAGCAAGGGGGATGATGTCCTGTCGCCGCGGGAGGATCAACTTCACGGAACGACCTACAAGCTCAAATGGCCGGAGAGCGCGCACGCAGTCTACGTGACCATCAACGATGTTGATCAGGACGGGGTCCGGCGGCCGTTCGAGATGTTCATCAACTCCAAGAACATGGAGCATTATGCGTGGACGCTGGGTCTCACCCGGATGATCTCAGCGGTATTTCGGAGGAGCTCGGATGTCGCATTCGTTGCCGAAGAACTGAAGGCCGTATTTGACCCACGCGGGGGCGCGTGGATGCAGGGACGATATGTGCCTTCCTTGCTTGCCGCGATCGGTGACATCGTTGACCGGCACCTCGACGGTATTCGTAGCGGCGGTCTGCCGAGACGTGAGGTGGGGTTCTCACACTCGTTCACTCCGACGGCTTGCCCGCAATGCGGGGCATCGGCGATCATCAAGGTCGAAGGCTGCAATAACTGCCTTGAATGCGGCTATTCGAAATGCGGCTAGGTTACACTGCCCGGCTGTGCTGGTCGCCACGTGACAGGTGCGCGTCGAACGCTGCTGCGATCGACCGCACCAGCGGCCGCCCGCGCGTAGTTACTGAAATGCGCGCGCCATTTCGTTCGATGAGGCCATCTGCGATGAGCGGCTCCAGTGCAGCTTCTTCCAGCAGCGTGTTCAAGTCGCCCCCGAACACCCGGCAGACCGCGGGGAAATCTACGCGCTGGTCGCACATCAGGCGCTCGATCACCGCGCCACGAAGCCGGTCGTCACCTGCGAAGCGGTAACCGCGAGCAATCGGCAGTCGGTCTTCGTCAACCAGCCGCTGATATTCCGGGATTCGAACTTCGTTCTGAACGTAGCCTTGGGGTAGCCGGCCGATCGACGAAGCGCCGAGGCCGATCAGTACGTCCGCGTCGTCGGTCGTATAACCCTGGAAGTTGCGGTGGAGCTTGCCGGCCTCGGCCGCCTTCGTGAGCGGATCATCGGGGAGCGCGAAATGGTCCAGTCCGATCTCGACATAGCCTACCTGTATTAGCGCGTCCGCAATCGCGCGTGATTGCAAGAATCGCGCTTCGGAATCAGGAAGATTCCCCTCATCGATTTTTCGCTGGTGAGGTTTGAACGCAGGCACGTGCGCGTAGCCGAATACCGCCAACCGATGCGGCTGGAGCTGGATCGTCTGTTCTACTGTCTCGATGCAGGATCTCACGGTTTGGTGGGGCAGGCCGTAAATGAGGTCGAAATTGAGCCGATCGATGCCGTTGACCCGCAGAATTCGGACCGCAGCCTCCGTATCGGCAAAGCTCTGGACCCTGTTGATCGCCTGCTGGACCTTCGGATCGAAGCTCTGCAAGCCAAGGCTGGCCCGGTTGAATCCGCAACCGCCGAGCGCCTCGGCCATTTCGTCCGTCAAGGTCCGCGGATCGATCTCGATCGCGATCTCGGCGTCATCGGCGATGAAGAACTGATCGGCCAGCCGGCGCATTAGCGACCGCATCTGATCGGGCGCCATCAGCGTGGGAGTGCCGCCGCCAAAGTGGATATGGCTGATTGTCAGGGGGCCGGCGGCCCGCTGGGCAACCTGGTCGATCTCGCGCCCAAGGAAATCCAAGTATCGCGCAACAGGGGCCTCTCGACCGGCGACTGTCGTATGGCACCCGCAATACCAACACATGGCGCGGCAGAAGGGGATGTGCAGATACAAAGACGCCTTGATGGGCGGCAACGACGCGAGCCACGAACGATAATGGGTTTCCCCGATGTCAGGCGAGAAGTGGGGGGCTGTCGGGTAGCTCGTGTAGCGCGGAATTCGCGCGTCACCGTATCGAGCAAGCAGTTCGGCAGAGAGCATATCGGTCATTCTGCTGATTGCTATCTGAGCTCGATCGCTACCACTTGATCCAGATCACCAGCGCTCCGTATTGAACTGCTAGCGGGTACGCATGGAAACACGGATGGGCGTAGGCGAACTCGGCGCTGCCGGAACCAAGGACTTCGTCGACAGCTTCGGTCGGCGGATCACCTATGTACGCCTGTCCGTAACAGACCGATGCGACCTGCGATGCCGCTACTGCATGGCGGAGCGCATGCAGTTCCTGCCGAAGCGCGAGATCCTCACGCTCGAAGAAATGGCGAGCCTCGCCGATATCCTGATTGCCCGCGGCGTTCGGAAGATCCGGCTGACGGGCGGCGAGCCGCTGGTGCGCAAGGGGGTCATGGAACTCGTGCGAGCCCTCGGACAACGGCTGGGCTCAGGTCTCGATCAATTGGTGCTGACGACGAACGGCACCCGTCTCGAGCGCTTTGCCGATGAGCTTAGCGATGCGGGCATCAGGCGCATCAACGTCAGCCTCGATAGCCGACGGCCAGAGCGCTTCGGTCACATCACTCGCGGCGGCGACCTGAACCAGGTGCTGCGCGGTATCGATGCTGCCCTGACTGCCGGCCTGGCGGTCAAGATTAACATGGTCGCGCTCGCCGGCGTCAACGAGGACGAAATCGAGGAAATGCTGCGCTGGTGCGCGGCCATGGCCATCGACCTGACGCTCATCGAGACGATGCCGCTCGGCGAGGTCGAGGAAGATCGTACCGACCATTACCTGCCGCTCGATCTCGTCAAGCGCAGGTTGGAAAAGTGCTTTACCCTGGTCCCATCGACCAAGAGAACCGGAGGGCCGGCGCGCTATTTCGAGGTGACCGAGCTGCAGTCGTGCCTTGGCCTGATCACCCCGCTCACCAACAACTTCTGCGAAGGCTGCAATCGAATCCGTATCGCCGCAACAGGGACCGTCTTCGGCTGTCTTGGGCACGATCAGAAGGTCGAGTTGCGCGACGCGCTCCGGTCCGGTGGACCCCAAGAGGTCAACGGCCTTCTCGATCGGCTTCTCGCCGGCAAGCCGCGGCGGCACGATTTCAGGATCGGCGGCGCACCGGCCGTCGCGAGACACATGAGCGTAACGGGGGGCTGAGCTGCGCTTTCAAATGATTCTGATCAATCGCTTGCCTGAGACTTGCTGCGAGAGCGACCCTCGACACGAATCGCCGATCGCGAGGCAACAGTAATGATTGGGACGAGCGAACAGTCTGCCGCCGGCGCGAGCCAAGCGCTTTGGTCGAGCACGATCGCATTCACGGTCTGTTTCGCCGTGTGGACAATATTCTCGATCATCGGGATCGGAGTGAAGGACCAGCTAGGACTGACCGAAACCGAGTTCGGCTTGCTGGTCGGAACCCCGATCCTGACTGGATCCCTGAGCCGAGTATTGCTGGGCGTTTGGTCCGATCAGCTGGGGGGGCGCCGCGTTTTCGCAATTGTTATGGTCCTGGCTGGAATCGCGACATTCCTGACCTCTTACGCCGATACTTATACGGAGCTGCTGATCGCCGCCCTTGGTGTCGGCATCGCCGGTGGAGCCTTCTCCGTCGGCGTCACATACGTCTCGAAATTCTATCCTAAGGAAAAGCAGGGGCTCGCCCTAGGCATCTTCGGCGCCGGCAACGTCGGCTCTGCCGTAACAAAGTTCCTGGCGCCGTTCGTGATGGTGGCGATGGGATGGCAGGCCGTCGCGCAGGTTTGGGCAGCCGCGATCATCATTGCTGCGGTGCTGTTCCTCCTGTTCACGAAAGAGGACCCAGACCAGCTCGAGCGCGCCAAGTCCGGTCGCAAGGGCGTCCCAATGCGCGACCAGCTTGCGGTCCTGAGGAACGTCCAGGTCTGGCGCTTCGCACTCTACTATTTCTTCGTGTTCGGAGCGTTCGTCGCGCTTGCATTGTGGCTCCCGCGCTACCTGATGGGTGTCTACCACTTAGACGTCAAAACGGCGGGCATGCTCGCTGCATTCTATTCTGTCCCTGCCAGCCTGTTCCGCATCTATGGCGGCAAGTTGTCCGACCGCTACGGGGCGAGGTCGGTCCTTTATGTGACGTTCGGCATCTCGGTGTTCTGCACCTTCATGCTCTCCTATCCGCCGACGACCTACATCATCGAGGGCGTTCGCGGACCGATAACCTTCCGCACCGAGATGGGGCTGATCCCATTCCTCGTCGCCATCTTCGTGCTCGGTTTCTTCATGAGCCTGGGGAAGGCGGCGGTCTTCAAACACATTCCGGTCTATTACCCGAACCACGTGGGCGCGGTGGGCGGGCTGGTCGGCATGATCGGCGGGCTGGGTGGATTTGTGCTGCCACTCGCGTTTGGAGCGCTCAACGATCTTACCGGCGTTTGGACGAGTTGCTTCGTACTTCTGTTCGTCCTGGTTTCGATCGCCCTGACCTGGATGCATTTTGCGGTCCGCCAGATGGAGCGTGCCGCCATGCGCCGGGGCGAAGCCGGGCAGGTGCCGGAGTTGCCCGAAATGCAGGGATTCGGCGAGCCGGGCATCACTGCGCCGCCGCGCCGTGCCGGGCCAATTGCGGACTGGCGTCCTGAAGACGAGGACTTCTGGAAACGCGGCGGACGCGCGGTAGCCAGACGCAATTTGTGGATTTCCACTTACTGCCTGATGTTGTCATTCGCGCTCTGGATGGTGTGGAGCGTAGTCGTCGCGCGCCTGCCTGCCATTGGCTTCGATTTCACCACCGATCAATTGTTTTGGCTTGCCGCGCTGCCCGGCCTGTCCGGCGCGACATTGCGCATCTTTTATGCCTTCCTCGTGCCGATTTTCGGTGGACGGCTGTGGACGACGCTCTCTACTGCCTCGTTGCTGATCCCGGCCTTCGGCATCGGCTATGCCGTTCAATCACCGGAAACGCCGTACCTCATCTTCATCGTGCTGGCGCTCCTGTGTGGGCTCGGCGGAGGCAATTTCGCCTCATCGATGGCCAACATCAGTTTCTTCTTCCCCAAGGCGGAGAAAGGGAATGCGTTGGCCCTCAATGCCGGGCTCGGCAATCTGGGTGTGAGCCTGATGCAGTTCCTCGTGCCGGTCGTGGTCACCATGACCCTGTTCGGAGCTCTCGGCGGTCAATCGCAAGTCGCGGCCGATGGCACTCAATTGTGGATGCAGAACGCAGGATTCGTGTGGATTCCGCTGATCATCCTTGGCTCAGTCGCAGCCTGGTTTGGAATGAACGATATTCTCAGCGCCAAATCTTCCTTCGCGGACCAGGCGGCCATATTCGGACGCCTGCACACTTGGCTGATGTGCTGGCTCTATACCGGCACCTTCGGGACCTTCATCGGCATGTCGGCGGGCTTCCCGCTATTGGCGAAACTGGTCTTCCCGGAAGTGAACGCGCTCAAATATGCCTTTATCGGTCCTCTGATCGGGGCGCTGTCACGCGCTGCGACGGGCTGGGTTGCCGATAAGTACGGTGGCGCTCGGGTCAGTTTCTGCGTCTTCATAGTGCAGATTGCGGCCATCGTCGGAATGATCTCGTTCCTCGACGTTCGCAGCTTCCCCGGCTTCTTTGCAATGGTCTTGCTCCTGTTCCTCGCAAGCGGAGTCGGCAATGCGTCAACCTTCCAAATGGTGCCGGGCATTATGCGGCGCGAGATCGACCGGACGGAGCCGAACCTGCCGGAACAACAGCGGCGCGCGCAGGCGGAGCGCGAGTCTGCTGCGGTGATAGGCTTTACTTCCGCGATCGCCGCCTATGGCGCCTTCTACATCCCGAAGGCCTACGGCTCCTCGATTCAGCTGACAGGCGCCGCCGACGCCGCGCTCTGGGGTTTCCTGCTCTTCTACATCAGCTGCGCGGCACTGACCTGGCTCGCTTACAGCGGCCCGCACGGCGTCCTCTACGCCTTGGAGCGCAAGCCAGCGGTGCCCTCCGCCTCAACCGTGCCCGCCTGAAAAGGACGAAGTTGAATGAGTCATTTTCTCGATCGCCTGACCTACTTTCGCCGGACACGCGATAAGTTTTCGGATGGGCATGGCATCACCACCGACGAGGCGCGTGAATGGGAGGATGCGTATCGCAAACGCTGGGCCGCTGACAAAATCGTGCGCTCGACCCACGGCGTGAACTGCACCGGATCCTGCTCGTGGAAGATCTACGTGAAGGGCGGAATTGTCACGTGGGAAACGCAACAGACGGATTATCCACGCACGCGTCCTGACCTTCCGAACCATGAGCCCCGAGGCTGTCCGCGTGGCGCCAGCTACAGCTGGTATCTCTATTCAGGCACGCGCATCAAATACCCGCTCGTCCGTGCACGGCTGATTCGCCACTGGCGCGAGGCCCGGAAGACCAAGCCTCCGGTCGCGGCCTGGAAGTCTATCGTCGAGGACTCCGAGAAGCGGCGCGACTGGGTGTCGAAGCGCGGTCGCGGCGGTTTCGTCCGCGTTGGCTGGGACGAAGTGACCGAGCTGATCGCCGCGGCCAACGCCTACACGATCAAGGAATATGGACCTGACCGGATCGCGGGCTTCTCTCCGATCCCGGCGATGTCGATGATCTCCTACGCAGCGGGCAGCCGTTACCTCTCTCTGATCGGCGGCAATCTGCTCAGCTTCTACGATTGGTATTGCGACCTGCCGCCGTCGAGTCCGCAAACTTGGGGCGAGCAGACCGACGTTCCGGAAAGCGCCGATTGGTACAACGCGGGCTTCCTGCTCGTCTGGGGCTCGAATATTCCGATGACGCGCGCGCCCGACGCGCACTTCTATTCGGAGGTCCGTTACCGCGGCGCGAAGAGCGTTGTCATCGCGCCCGACTATAACGAGGCCGCGAAATTCTCGGACATGTGGCTGCACCCGAAACAGGGCACCGACGCCGCGCTCGCGCTGGCGCTCGGCCACGTTGTGCTTCGTGAATATTACGTCGACCGGCAGGCGGAATATTTCACCGACTACACGCGCAAATATTCAGACTTCCCGTTGCTCGTGAAGTTGGTCGAGCGGGACGGCCGGCTCGTCCAGGACCGACTGCTCCGCGCGGCAGACATCAGGGGCGCGCTCGGCGAAGATGCCAATCCCGACTGGAAAACGGTCGCCTTCGACGAGACCAGCGGAAAGCTCGTCTGCCCGCTAGGATCGGCGGGCCACCGCTGGGGCGACAAGGGCAAATGGAATCTCGAGGAGAAGGACGGGAAGGGCAAGGACGTCCGCCTCCGCACCACGCTGGCCGACGACCATGACGAGATCGTCCCCGTGGCATTTCCCTACTTCGGCGGCGACGCCCCGCACGACTTCGTCGCGACGGACCACCCCGAAGTTCTGCTACGTAACATCCCCGTCAAAACGCTGAAGCTCGCCGACGGTAGCAAAGCGCAGGTCGCGACCGTGTTCGACCTGTTCTGCGCAAATTACGGCGTCGACCGCGGGTTTGGCGGCGCCAACGTAGCGAAGAGCTTCGATGACGACGTACCGTTCACGCCAGCGTGGGCCGAGAAGGTCACCGGTGTCCCGCGCCAGGCCATCATCCAGGTGGCGCGCGAATTCGCATCGAACGCAGAGATCACGAACGGCCGTTCGATGGTGATCCTCGGGGCCGGCCTGAACCACTGGTACCACATGGACATGAGCTATCGCGGGATCATCGCGCTGCTCGTCATGTGCGGATGCGTCGGCCAGTCGGGCGGCGGCTGGTCGCACTATGTCGGCCAGGAAAAGCTCCGTCCGCAGACCGGCTGGCTGCCGCTCGCGTTCGGGCTCGACTGGAGCCGCCCACCGAGGCAGATGAACGGCACCAGTTTCTTCTACGCGCACACCGACCAGTGGCGGTACGAGAGCCTGCGGATGTCAGAGATCCTGTCTCCGCTCTCTCCGGAAGGCGATTGGTCGGGGAGTTTGCTCGACTACAATGCCAAGGCCGAGCGGATGGGCTGGCTTCCGTCGGCGCCGCAGTTCGACGCCAATCCGATCGAATGGGGCAACCGCATCAAGAGCATTGGCGCCGACCCGGCGACGGTTGTCGTCGACGCCTTGAAAGCCGGGGACCTCAAGCCCGCAAGCCTTGATCCCGACAATCCGGTCAACTGGCCGCGCAACATGTTCTTCTGGCGCTCGAACGTGCTCGGCGCGAGCGGCAAGGGACACGAATATTTCCTGAAGCATCTCGTCGGCTCGATGCACGGAGTGATCGGCACGGACGAAGAATCAGCGGGCCTCGAACGCCCGAAGGACGTGGTGTGGCGAGAAGACGCGCCGGTCGGGAAGCTCGACCTGATGGTCAACATCGACTTCCGCATGTCGACCACCAGCATCTACTCCGACGTCGTCCTTCCGACGGCCACCTGGTACGAGAAGCACGACCTCAACACGTCGGACATGCACCCGTTCATCCACCCGCTTTCGGCGGCGGTGGATCCGGCGTGGGAAACGAAAAGCGACTGGAATATCTTCCGGGAGGTAGCGAAGAAGTTCTCCGACGTCGCGCCGGAGGTTCTCGGGGTCGAGCACGACCTGGTGATGACTCCGATCCTCCATGACACGCCGGCCGAGCTTGCGCAGCCCTATGAACCGAAGGACTGGTTGAAGGGTGAATGCGAGCCGGTTCCCGGCAAGACCATGCCGAACGTGACGATCGTCGAACGCAACTACCCGGAGACGTTCGCTCGCTTCACGTCGATGGGTCCGTTGCTTGAAGAGCTCGGCAATGGCGCCAAGGGTCTCAACTGGGACACCAAGCGCGAGGTCCAGCTACTCGGCGATCTCAACGGCAGGGTCATCGAGGGAACGACCGCCGGGCGCCCGAAGATCGATTCCGACATCGACGCCTGCGAGACGATCCTCATGCTCGCTCCGGAGACCAACGGCGAGGTCGCGGTGAAGGCGTGGGAGTCGCTCGGCAAGATCACCGGCCGCGACCACTCTCATCTCGCCGAAGGCAAGGAAGAGGAGAAGATCCGCTTCCGCGATGTCGCCGCGCAGCCGCGCAAGATCATCTCGTCACCGATCTGGTCGGGGCTCGAAAGCGAGCATGTCTGCTACAACGCCGGCTACACCAATGTGCACGAGCTGATCCCGTGGCGGACGCTGACCGGCCGTCAGCAGCTCTATCAGGACCATCACTGGATGCGGGCGTTCGGCGAGGCGTTCGTTACCTGGCGTCCGCCGATCGACACCAAGACCGTGCGCCAGGTTCTTGGCAAGCTTCCGAACGGAAACCAGGAAATCCTGCTCAACATCCTCACCCCCCACCAGAAGTGGGGCATCCATTCGACCTATACCGAGAACTTGATCATGCTCAGTCTCAACCGGGGCGGGCCGACGGTGTGGATCAGCGAGGACGACGCGAAGGCCGCTGGCATCGTCGATAACGACTGGATCGAGGTGTTCAACGTCAACGGCGCGCTGACCGCCCGGGCGATCGTGTCCCAGCGGATCATGCCGGGCTCCGCAATCATGTACCACGCGCAGGAAAAGCTGGTGAACACGGTGGGGTCGGAGATCACCGGCCAGCGCGGCGGAATCCACAACAGCGTCACGCGCATCAACATGAAGCCGACGCACATGATCGGCGGCTACGTCCAGCTCGCCTACGGCTTCAATTACTACGGTACGGTCGGAGCCAACCGCGACGAGTTCGTGATCGTCCGCAAAATGAGCGAGGTGAACTGGTTCGATAAAGCGGCTGACGATTCCGCCAACGTCGAGGGCGGGACCGCCGACTGGGGAACAGGTGCTAGAAGCGACCTTGCCGCCCGAAAGGAGACGGCGCGATGAAGGTCCGTGCGCAGATCGCGATGGTCCTGAATCTCGACAAGTGCATCGGCTGTCACACCTGCTCGATCACCTGCAAGAACGTCTGGACCAACCGCGAAGGCGTTGAATACGCCTGGTTCAACAACGTCGAGACCAAGCCCGGCATCGGCTACCCGAAGGACTGGGAAAACCAGGATCGCTGGAAGGGCGGCTGGGTCCGCAGGAAAAACGGGAAGATCGTTCCTCGCCAGGGCGCCAAGTGGCGCATCCTGTCGAAGATCTTCGCCAACCCGCACCTGCCGGAGATCGACGACTTCTACGAGCCATACACGTTCGAATACGAATGGCTGCAAAGTGCGCCGGAACTGCAGGCGCAGCCGACGGCGCGGCCGCGATCGCTGATCACCGGCGAAAAGCTCAACAAGATCGAGTGGAGCGGCAACTGGGAGGACATGCTCGGCGGCGAGTTCGAGAAGCGCAGCCACGATTACAACTTCGACGGCGTCCAGAAGGAAATCTACGGCCAGTTCGAAAAGACGTTCATGATGTACCTGCCGAGGCTGTGCGAGCACTGCCTCAACCCAGCCTGCCTCGCCTCCTGCCCGTCCGGCGCGATCTACAAGCGGGCCGAGGACGGCATCGTCCTGATCGACCAGGAGAAGTGCCGCGGCTGGCGGATGTGCGTGTCCGGCTGCCCGTACAAGAAGATCTATTACAACTGGGCGACCGGGAAGTCGGAGAAGTGCATTTTCTGTTACCCGCGCATCGAGACGGGTCAGCCGACCGTCTGCTCGGAAACCTGTGTCGGCCGCATCCGCTATCTCGGCGTCGTCCTTTACGATGCGGACCGGATCGATTCCGCGGCTTCGGTCGAGGATCCTAAGGATCTCTATCCGGCGCAGCTCGACGTCTTCCTGGATCCTAACGACGTCACCGTGCAGGAAGCTGCGCGGGCCGAAGGGATCACCGATCAATGGCTCGAGGCGGCGATGCGCTCGCCGGTCTACAAGATGGCCGTCGAATGGAAGATCGCCTTTCCACTCCACCCCGAATACCGGACACTTCCGATGGTCTGGTACGTCCCGCCATTGTCGCCGATCCAGTCGGCGGCGGAGGCCGGCAAGATGTCGGTCCAGGACGGAATGCCGGACGTCCGGTCGCTCCGGATTCCGCTGCGCTACCTCGCCAATCTGCTCACTGCAGGCGACGAGGAACCGATCGCGGCGGCGCTCGAGCGGATGCTGGCTATGCGCGCCTACATGCGCGCGAAGAGCGTCGAAGGTCGTATCGACGAGTCCATCCCGGAACGCGTGGGACTGACCCGCGCCCGCATCGAGGAAATGTACCGGATCATGGCGCTCGCCGCTTATGAGGACCGCTACGTCATCCCGACTGCGCGCCGCGAGCTAGACGAAGACGCCTATGTCCTTCGCGGATCGTCCGGCTTCGGCTTCCGCGAAGGCACGCAGGGCAGGACCAAGGTCAATTTGTTCGGCGGCGGCGCGGACAAGGCCAGGGCAAAGCGCGAACCTCGATTGGACATCCCGTCATGAAGCTGACCCTGAGATCGCTCGCCGCTTTGCTTGGCTATCCTTCGGCAGAGCTGAAGGAGAACGCCGGCGAAATCCGCCATGTGCTTCGATCGGAGGCGGCATTGCCCGCCGCCGAATTGGCCCGGTTGGAGACTCTTCTAGCCGAGGTCGAGACGACGGAATTGCTCGACCTTCAGTCCGCCTACAGCGAGCTGTTCGACCGTTCCCGCTCGCTTTCGTTGCACTTGTTCGAGCATGTCCATGGCGACAGCCGCGAGCGGGGCCAGGCGATGATCGATCTTGGCGAGCAATATATGGAGAGCGGCTTCCTCCTCGAAGCCAGCGAGCTTCCGGACTTCGTGCCGGTGTTCCTCGAATATGCGTCCTGCCTCTCCGCTCGGGACGCTCACGAGATGCTCGGTCAGCCCGCGCATGTCTTCGCCGCCCTCGCCGAGCGCCTCGACAAGAGGGAGGCACCCTACGGCGCCGTCTTCCACGCGCTCGTCGCCCTGTCGAAGGTTCGCGTGGACGCCGACGCCCGCGCGCTGATCGACGAGAACACGCCCGCCGTGGATGCCGCGGATATCGATGCCGAATGGGAGGAGGCGCCCGTCTCGTTCAACCTCGGCGGAGCGCATGAAATGGGCGGCCCGACAGGGGTCGTCGCCAAGATCCGGGCCTCGAACCGCCCGGTGAATCAGGAGGCCGCACGATGACCGACTTCATCAACCAGCTCGCGTTCGGCTGGTATCCGTATCTTGCGGTTACGGTGCTGGTCGTCGGAAGCATCCTGCGTTTCGATTCCAACCAGTACAGCTGGCGATCACAGTCGAGCCAGTTCCTCCGCCGCCGCCAGATGGTGCTCGGCTCCAACCTCTTCCACATGGGTATTCTGGTGCTTCTGATGGGCCATTTCGTCGGCCTGCTGACCCCCATCAACGTCTTCGACGCGCTCGGCGTGAGCCATTCTTTCAAACAGACCACGGCGCTGGTGGTCGGCGGGATCGCCGGTTTCTTCGCCTACATCGGCTGCACCTTGCTGCTCCACCGGCGGCTGTTCGATACGCGGATCCGCAAGAGTTCGTCGGTCGGCGACATCCTCGTCCTGATCTTAATCTGGCTCCAGCTGACGCTCGGCTTGCTCACTACCTGGTGGACGTTGAAGCATCTCGACGGCAGCGAGATGGTGAAGTTCATGAGCTGGGCGAACGGAATGCTTCGGCTCGACCCCGCGGCACCGGAAATCCTCAAGGACGTGGCGCTTGTCTACAAGCTCCACATCATCCTTGGGCTTACGCTGTTCCTGATCACGCCGTTTACGCGCCTGGTGCACATCTGGAGCGCGCCGGTCTGGTTCCTGCTGCGGCCCGGATACCAGATCGTCCGGACCCGGCGCTCAAAGCACACCGCCGCGTCGCCGACCCGCGGACCGGCGGGCGGAGCGCCAAGCTACGGCGGTCCTACCGTGCTTCGGCAGATGGCCGAAAGCGGGCAGGAAGGCGCATGAGCCGCCGCCTCGACGTCATCAATCTCGGTGATCCGGCCCAGCGCCCGGATCCGCGGATGATGAGTTCCTGCGAGACCGGCGGATGCGGTGGCGGCGCGGAACCGCTGATCCCGCCGCCGCCGACGTTCGGGGAAGTCCGCATCAACGGCGTGGAGATTTCGCCGGAGGCCATCGCGGAGGAGATCCAGCACCATCCTGCTCCGGACGCCGAAACTGCATGGATTGAGGCTGCGCGGGCCTTGGCCGTTCGCGAGCTCCTGCTCCAAGAGGCGCGCCGGATGGGACTTTCAGCTGAGCCTTCGGCAGATGAGGCCGGCCGGTCCGAGGTGGCTGAAGACGCGCTCGTCCGGGCGTTGCTCGAGGAGGAAGTCGTGCCATCAAAGCCGACCGACCAGGAGTGCCTCCGTTATTATGAAGCGAACGTCGATCGCTTTCGCACGCCGGACCTTTTCGATGCGGCGCATATTCTTCTCGAGCCGGAGGGCACGGACGAAAAGGCCTGGTCTTCAGCCCTCGATAGCGCTCGCAACATAATCAGCAATATCGGCAATGGCGCAGATGCCTTTGCTGCAGCCGCACGCACCCGCTCAGCCTGTGCTTCGGCACAGCAGGATGGATCGCTTGGACAAATCCGGCGCGGAGAGCTGGTCCCAGAGGTTCAAGCAGGTCTAGAGGCGCTCGCCGAAGGGACGACCGCGCGCGAGCCTATTCGCTCCCGCTTTGGATGGCACATCCTCAGGCTTCATCGGCGGATAGCGGGACAGACCTTGCCATTCGAGGCCGTTTGCGACCGAATTTGCGACATGCTCGAGGCCCGCAGCTGGTCGATCGAGGCCACACGTTATGTCGCCAGTTTGGCCGCCAGCGGCACTGTTGAAGGCGTTCGCATTGAGGCGTCCGACTGATGCCTATGCTCGGCGACCTGATAGCGGCCGCGCGTTCGTCTTCGAACGATTTCCAGGCTTGGCTCGAGGGTTCCGATCCGGATTTTGCAAGGAATGTCGAGCGCGCAGCTGCGAGGCAGCGTACGACGCCGACCGGTTTCGTCCGCGCGGCAATGGCCGATTTCAGCCGCTTCGCGTCCGAGGAGGATTGGGCGACGCTTACGTCGAGCCTCAGGGACACCGACGATCCTGGGACGGTGTGCTTGCTGGCGATGGTGCATTGGCGGCTGACCGTTCGCGGTTGCTCTAAGCATTCTCAAAGGCCAAGCCATGCTGACCTGACAGAGGGACGGTACCATGAGTGAGCAATCCAGGGACGAGCCGCGGGACGCGCCGCTCAATCCGGCGCTGAAAAGTGAGACAGAGACTGTTTATCCAACGGGCGAGTCTTCACGTGCGCCCATTGAGACGACGTCTGCGAAGGAAAATGAGGGAGAGGGGTGGCCCGTCGCGTGGCTGCTCGTGACCCTTGTCGGCGTGGGGCTAGCTGTTTACTTCCTGCTTTAATTCTCGTCGCACGAGGGCAGATCACGAACGAAGCTCGCAGTTTCGAGCCTTAGGCCCAGACGTTCGAGACCCGATCGCGTGCGTGATGCACGTTCCACGCTTTTTCCGGCCACGGTGAAATTGAGCGAGGAGCATCCAAGCTCGACCGCAATTCTCTCAAGCTCACGGCACAGGGCCTCACGCACGCGATCGTCCCCCCGCAAGTCGAAAGCGACAATGACTTCAACATCCAGGCTTTGCTCATGCCGGAGATTGCGGCTGCGGCGATAGGCTGCCGCCCCGTGCACATAATTGTCGGCCGCCCTGATCGCGATCACGCCTCCGCCTTCTCGAAGAAGCTCCCAACCGAATTCCAGCCATCGTTCGAGACTGACACGAGTGGCCGAACGGATAAGCGGATAGACCTGCGCCAGCCGCTCATAATCAACAGACTGAACGGTCAAATCCGGCATCGATCCTCTTGCTGCACTGCTTCGCCAAGATTGAACGCTAAGACGGATCGGCTATTGCATTGTTGAGCCAGATCATTCGTTCGCATGGGCGTAGTGGCCCGCAAGGAATAATAGAGTTGCCCTACATACCGACCGGAAACCTGACGCCCCTTCCCGATGAGCATCCGTGCGCGACGTGCCCGGTACGTCCGATCACAATCTGCCGAGGTCTCGACGCACCGACACTCGCCGGGATGCGCTCTTTGGGAACGATGCAGCGGCTAAAGCCCGAGCAATCTGTGTTTCACGAGGGAGACCCGGCGAAACGGGTATTCATGGTCACTAATGGATCGCTCAAGCTCTACACCTTGCTAGCGGATGGCCGGCGGCAGATCACCGGCTTCATGTTCCCCGGCGATTTTCTCGGCGTCAGTATCGACGAGGAATATGCGTTCACGGTGGAAGCGCTCGAAGACACGGAATTATGGTGGTTCTCGCGGGAAGCCTTCGATCGTTTCATCAGTGAACATCCGCAAGTTGAGCGGGAGCTCTACCGGCTCGCCGCGCACGAGCTTGCTGAAGCGCAGCGGCAGATGGTCCTGCTTGGCCGGAAGGCCGCGGCAGAGAGACTGGCCAGCTTCTTCCTGTCGCTTCTGGAACGCAACGAACGTGCCAGCGGCGTGCAGGAGACGAACTTCGATCTGCCCATGAGCCGCATCGATATCGCAGATTATCTCGGTCTTACGAAGGAGACTGTCAGCCGCATGCTCGCTCATCTGCGGAACCGCGGCCTTATCCGGCTGCAGGCGCAGGACCGCGTCCAAATCCTCGATCGGATTGGCCTTCGTTCAATGGCTGAGGGTGAAAGCGCCGAAGTAGGCGAGTAGCCTCCAATCAAAAAACCCATTCGGCCTGAAACCAAAGCTTGCGGGTGTCGGCGCCGAAACCCTTCGAATCGTAATCGGCGTATTTCAGTAGCAGGCCGATCTTTCCTAATTTGAACCCCGCAGAAGCATCCCATTCGGTCCCATATTCGACATCGCCGACAGCACTGTCGAACTGATGGAACGCAAGATTTGCATTGAGCCCCGGAAGCAGCTTCACGCCGGTGAAGGACTTACCGATAGACACGTAGGCGTCCTTCAATCCTGCCGGTGGAGTCGTCAGGAATAGGTCCGCCCAGCCATTGAACTTGTGCAGTGTCGCCATCGGCGTCTGGAGGGCATGCTCATCGTCGCTTCCAAGCATCTCCCATCCCGCCGTGAGGTTGAACCCGGCCATGGCGCCGGTCCCTTCGAGCGACCAATAGTCAGCTGCATAATCGAAGGGGTTGTTTCCATAGTCCGATTGCCGCGCGTAGCTCCCGCGCAAGGATAGTTTGGCGCGGGGCCCCAGCGGAAACGTCCCGCTCAGAATGCCGCCATAGGTCTGGCTACTATTGGCGAGGAAGAAGGCTTTGTCATAGTGGAGCAAATAGGAAAAAAGCTTGCCCTGCACGGGGCCTAGCTTCGAGCTGACGCCTGCGAAGATGAAATGGCCGTCGAGGGAAGTCCGAGGTCCTGCGTCGGTGCCGAAAATCGTCCGCTGACTTAGCGCGTAGGTCAGATCGATGGCGACCGGGCCGAGCTTCGCTTCGCCGCGAACCGCGTCGAATGTCTGTTCATTCTGGCGCCAGCCCACCGATCCGACCCAGCGCTGGTCGTCGAGGTTAATCCGTTGGCGGCCCACGGTCGCGGTTACTTCGTGCGATTTGTATTGGAGCTGCAGTCGATTGAGTTCGACATTTTGAGGGTCCGCGATGACGGCAAATTCGGGACGCCTCTGCTCGTCGGCCAAAGGGAATGGAAACGCATTATAGTCGCTCAAGCCCGCGACAGTCCCTTCGCCCTCGGCGAGAAGCGCGAACTTATCCAATTTCGCCTCCGCGCCTGCGCGTACGCGCAGAGTGATCGCATCGGCTTCGAGCGAACCCTGGTCGACTGTCTCGTATCGCAATCGAGCATCGAGGATGGGCTTGAGCTGTATCGTGCTTGCGTCCGAGACCTTGCCATTAGTCTCGGCTGCCGCTGATGTCGGAAATGAAGCCAAGGCAAATGCGGCCGCTGCCGCCGCTGCTGTAGGAAGGTGGTTCGCCATCTGAATCCCGCTGCTTTGCAGTTAGCTACGGGCGGACTAATCCAATCCAATCGATACCAAGTGATCTAGCGCAAAGCTGCGCGAACTGGTCCCTCTAGCGAAGGGAATATGGACGGCACGACCCTCATCTGGATTGCGGCGCTAATGGCTCTCGCGGCGGCGCTTTATTCGAGCGTCGGTCATGGCGGAGCATCGGCCTATTTGGCGATCATGGCGCTGTTCTCTGTCGCGCCGGAAACAATGCGGCCGACTGCCCTGACCCTGAACCTGGTGGTCGCCACCTTCGCGGCGGCGCGTTTTGCCCTCAAAGGGCAGACGAACTGGAAGCTGCTTCTTGCGTTCGCTGTGACCGCAGTGCCTGCTGCTTTCCTTGGTGGAAGTATCGAGCTGCCTCCACACCTTTATAGGCCGCTCGTGGGCGTCGTTCTTCTGCTCGCGGCGGTACGACTTTTCTGGCAACCGGAACTGCTCGCGGCACGGCCTGTCCACACCCCGTCTCTGGCAGTGACATTGCCGGTCGGCGCCGCCCTGGGCTTGCTTGCTGGTCTGTCGGGCACGGGCGGCGGGATTTTCCTGAGCCCCCTCATCATCCTCTTTGGGTGGGAAGACGCGCGTAAGACTTCTGGTATTGCCTCTGCGTTCATCGTGCTCAACTCGGCCGCCGGGTTGCTGGGCAATCTTGCCAGCGTGCAACGGCTGCCACTGGAACTGCCAATCTTTCTCGCTTCGGTTTTTGCCGGAGCTCTCTTGGGCAGCTGGCTCGGAGTGTCGCGGCTTCCCCGTCACCGCTTGTTGCAGGCGCTCGCGGTCGTCCTGGTGATTGCCGGGTTGAAGCTCCTGTTCACGTGAACCTTGCGGTCATCATCCTCGCCGGCGGTGAGGGCCGTCGGATCGGTGGCGCAAAGCCGCTAAGGGTTCTGGCCGGCAAGACGCTTATTGACCACGCGGAACACCTTGCTCGTCAATGGTCGGACAAACTGGCAAGCGCCGTCCGCGACCCCTCGCAGGTCGGGGGCTCCAGCTTGCAATGTATTGCCGACCGACCGGGTATCGACGGGCCGCTTGCGGGCCTTGCAGCAGCGCTCGACTTTGCAGTTTCGATCAGGTGCGACGCGGTACTCACAATTCCCGCGGACATGCCATTCCTGCCCCGGGACCTCGACCGGCAGCTGACGCAGCGGCTTGGTGCGGAGCGGGCAGCGATCGCGAGCAGCGGCGGGCGGCTTCATCCCGTGTGCGGCATTTGGAGACTGTCCGCGCGTGACGAGCTGGCAGCCTATGCTGCGGCGGGCCGACGGTCGCTGAAGGGATTTGCGGAAGTCGTTGGCTTCAAGGCGGTGGAATGGTCCGACACACCTCTCGATCCGTTCTTCAACATCAACTCAGCGGAAGACCTAGAAACGGCCGAGCGACTCCTCGAAAGCTAGAAGTCGAGGATCTGGACCATTTCGCCTGCCGCGATTGCCGGCGAATTGGCACTCTGGCGAACAAGTACGTCGGCATCGGCGAGCACCTTTTGCGCGCTCGAGTCCTGGAAAGCGAACACGTCAACCTCCTCGCCGCTCTCCCGTGCCCGGTGGAAGGTCTCACGCTCGCCGCACGCGGGAAGTGGCGAAGTCAGCTTTGCCCTGCGCCATCGCAGCGCCTGTCGCGGATCGCGCCCACCGAGTCCCGCAAGCAATGGCATCATGAGCAGTCGCGCAGTCACGAGAGCAGACGTTGGATTGCCAGGCAGACCCATGACCAGAGTTTTGCCCGATCGTCCCAGCCAGACCGGTTTGCCCGGCTTGATCGACACCTTGGAGAAGATCATCTCGAGGCCGCCAGGTTCGAACATGGTCTTGGCAAAATCCTTCTCGCCCACGGACGCGCCGCCGGTTACAATCACCAGGTCTGTATCGGCCAGTGCGTGCCTCGCCGCCTCCTTCATTTCCTCGAGCTCGTCGCGGAGTCGCAAGCGGCCGGCCAGCTCGGCGCCGCCTTCGATAGCCATTGCTGCCACGCCGAATGAGACGCTCTCAGGGATCGCATCCGGCGTCTTCGAAGCAATACCGGGCTCGGCGAGCTCATCGCCCGTGCTGAGAATGAACACGCGCGGCCGGAAGAAGACTTCGACGGACGCGACATCAGCGCCCGCCGCGGCCACGACCGCGCGGTTATGAAGAAGGCGGCCGGTCGTCAGGAGTTCGTCTCCCTGGTCGAAATCGCCGCCCCGGCGGCGGATATGCCGCGGACCGTCCGGTCGCCTGAGAATCAGCGCGAGGTCGCCATCGCGGGACACGCATTCTTGTATTACGACCCGATCGGCGCCCGGAGGGACGGCGGCTCCGGTGAAGATCCTCACGCATTGGCCAGAGCCGACACTACCGCTCCACCCGGCGCCGGCGAAGGATTCGCCGACAATTCTGAGCCTGGTCTCACCGCAAGAAAGGTCGGCTTCCCGGACGGCATAGCCATCCATTGCCGACACATCGGACCGGGGCGAATCAATGCGGGCAATGACAGGCGCTGCGAGCACGCGCCCCATAGCTGCGCCAAGCGCGACTGGTTCAGTGCCCAACGGCAGCGCGGTCTGGCTAATGAGCTCGAGCGCTTCCTCAAAGCTGTTCATGGGGGGCCGGATCGTTTCCAGTCGCCCGACTTGCCGCCATTTTTCGACACGACTTCAATACCCCCGATGACCATCGATTGGTCGATTGCCTTCAGCATGTCGAACAAAGTCAGGCAGGCGACGGAGACCGCAGTTAGCGCCTCCATTTCGACGCCAGTTACACCATGGGTCCGGACCTCCGATTTGACGCGAAAGCCTGGCAGGGCATCGTCGAGTTCGATCCGGACCTCAGCCTTGGTCAGCGGGAGCGGATGACACAGCGGAATGAGATCCGCCGTTCGCTTAGCAGCCATGACCCCGGCCAGTTCGGCCGTGCCGATGACCGAGCCTTTGGGTGTGGTCCGGGCCCTTACCCTATCGAGGGTCTCGTAGCCGCACGAAAGGCTGCCTTCGGCTTTCGCTGTACGGGCGGTTGGCTCCTTGTCGGACACATCGACCATGCGCGCCCGTCCCTTGTCATCGAGATGCGTGAGGTCGCTCATGCGCAAAGATGCCTGAGGCGGGGAATTTGGCCCGCAAGCGAGCAGGGCCTGTAGCGACTGTCCAGCTCGTTGGAGAGGACGAGATCCCATCCGTCGCGGCAAGCGCCGGTCGAGCCTGGCAGGCAGAAGGCGAAAGTATCTTCGATCTGGCCGGCGAATGCCCGCGATTGAAGCGTGGAAAAACCGACGGTGCCGAAGCTCGCCTGGTGAAACAACACGGAGAAGCCGTCCATTTCGCGCCGAAACAGCGGCTGCACCGCTTCTGGCGTGACGTCGCGGGGCGCAAAGCCGGTCCCGCCAGTCGAGATGATCACGTCGACCGATTCGTCCTCGACCCAAAGGCGGATATGCTTGCGTATCGCGTCCACTTCATCCTTCACGATGACCTTGGCGGCGAGTTCATGACCGGCTGTCATTAAGCGCTCCGCCAATAATGCTCCGGACTTGTCGGACCGCTCATCGCGCGTATCCGAGATGGTCAGCACCGCAATCCTAAGCGGATAGAAAGTCAGCTTTTCGTCAATTCCAGCCAAATCTCACTCCCAACGCCCGCGATCGGCATAATCCGCCTCGGTCGGCTCGATCCAGCGAGAACCGCTCGGGCCTTCTTCGCGCTTCCAGAACACGGCCTCCGTCTTGAGCCGGTCCATCAAATAGTCGGCAGCTTCGAACGCAGCACGCCGATGCGGCGACGACGCAGCAGCGAACACTATCGGTTCTCCCGGCATCAGATCACCGCAGCGATGAACGACGCGCACGTGGCTGACGGCGAAGCGCTCAAGCGCATCGGAGGCAATATCCTCGAGCGATTTGGCCGTCAGACGAGGATGGTGCTCGAGGACAAGGGTCTTCACGGGTTCGCCGCTCTTCGTGGCATCTCGCGCTAGACCAATAAAACTAACAACGGCGCCATCGCCGGCCGCGTCGCGAGTTAGTTCCGCCAGTTCAGCGGCCGGATCGAATGGATCGGGATCAAGGCGCGCCCTGGCTGTCATCACCCTCCCGAGACTGGCGCGAGAAATTCGATCGATTCCCTTGGCGATACAATGTGGGTGTCCGGAACGATCGTATCGCCTACGCAGGCGAGCACCCGCTTATTCGCCAGCGGTTCACGAGCTTGCGGGCATTCCGCGGCGAGCCGGTCGCGCAGCTCCGCCACCGTGCAGGGCGCGTCCATGTGCAGATCCCTCTCGGTTCCGAGCAAGTCTGCTAGTTTGCCGTAGGATCGAACCTTCACATCGTCACCTTAGCCCTTACGACATTGTCCGCTGCGGCGATTTCTGCTTGCGCGCGCTTGGCGTCAATAACTGCGTGGAGAACGAAAGCCCCAGCCAAGGGGACACTCCGGGCTGGAGCTTTCGCACGCGCTGTCCGCCGGAAGTCTTTCGACGGTTGGAGAGAGTCCGGACGATGTGGGATGGGTCAGTGTCGTCCGAACTCCTCGTGCGCTTAGTCAACCGAAACTGGTCGTCGATCGATGATTCAAATCAATTCAGCCGCCGGCGGCGGATCTCGACAAAACAGGAGTGGCACTGTGCGCTTTGGAAGCGTCATGAGGCTCGAATTAGCTTTTCGTCCGGCATTCCTCGTCAGATCCCCGCGTAAGCTTGATGCCTCCCCATCACTGGCTGGGCGCCGCGATGAGGAGGCTCGAAAATTCAGCGGGCGATTACCGGACTCGCCGAGTTCTTGATTGGCTTCAGATAGCGGTCGAACCATTCGATCGTCCGCTTCAGCGCGTCGGTCTGGTGCTCCCGTTTTGTGAATCCGTGACCTTCATCCGGGTAAAAGATGGTTTCAACTACGTTGCCTTGACTCTGTAGCCGGCTTGCAACGATCTCCGCTTGGTTGCGAGGCACTCGCGGGTCATTCGCGCCTTGCAGGGACAGGAGTGGCGCCTTCGCCCGGTTGAGGTACGTCAGCGGCGACGAAGCCTTGTAGACATCCGCGTTGTTCACCGGGTCGCCCAACAATCCCTTCTGATATTGCTGCAGGAAGGGCTCGGATCCTTTCCAAAGCGCGAACCAGTCGTTGATTCCATAGGACTGAACCGCGGCGGCGAACTCTTCAGGAGTACGGCCGATAGCCATCAGGGCCATGAAGCCGCCGTAGGATTCACCTGTGATCCCGACACGATTCGGATCGACATAGCCGCTGTCGACTAGGAAGCGCTTTGCGGCGACGACGTCCTTCAGGTCGCCGCCTCCGAGATCCATTCGATTCGCATTCTGGAATGCGGACCCATATCCCGTCGAACCACGAAAGTTCGGAGCGATCGTGACGTATCCGCGACTGGCGAGTGCCGCCGCGTTGCGGTTAAAGCCGTCTTGCGCCTGCCCTGTGGGTCCTCCGTGCGGAAGCACGACGGCAGGATTGTTGCCGTCGCGCTTGAGATTGGCGGGCATGGTGACGATCGCGCTTACGAGGGTCCCGTCGAAGCTTCGGAACGTCACTACCTCCGATTTGGGAAGCGATGTTGCGTCGACGCTCGCCATGGCCAGATGGGTGATCTTTCTCGGCTCGGCATCGGTCTGGAGGTCGACGACATATAGTTCAGTTGGCGTGTCGGCACCGGCGTGGGTTGCGAGCATATGCCGCGAGTCCGGACTGAACGCCTTGGCACCGATTGTTCCATTGCGCCCCGGCGGAAGCGGCAGCGGACGTTCGGCACCCGACGCCATGTCGACTGCGCTCAGGGACGACCGGCCATCTTCGTTCGTGCGGACGATCATCGTCGTTCCATCAGGAGTGACGTCAGTTGCTGTCTGCTCCCAGGGCGTGCGCTTCAACCACCGCCATTTGCCTGTCGTCGCGTCAAGTAGGGCTGCGCGCGTCTGTCCCGACCCTTCGTTGGTGGACGCTGCGACGATCCGTCCGTCGGCAGAAGCGCCCGCAGCGCTGAACTGGACACCTTGCTTTTGGGCGACCGCAACGGCCCTTCCGCTCGCGACGTCGATTTTCCAAACACTGCTGTCCATCGTCTTCGCGCTCTCGCGAATGGCGATCAGCGACCGACCTGCCTCATTCCACGCTACCACGCCCCATCGAACGCCTTCTTCAGATTCGTGCGTGAGCTGGCGCACGGCCCCGCTTGCGACGTCGAGCAGTGCGATGTCCGAATATGGATCTTCCTCGCGCTTGGAAACGAAGGCGATTGAACGGCCGTTCGGAGAGACCACAGGAGACTGCTCATCGATGTTGTCCGTTTTCGTCAGGTTGCGTGGCTCGCCGCCGGAGGTCGGAACCGCTAAGAGGTCGTGTATCTCATCCCCGCCCTTGTCCTGCATGAAGTAAAGAGTCGCCCCGTCAGGGGAGACTGCGAGACCTTCCTGGACGTCATCGGATTGGGTGAGCTGGACTGGCCAGCTTCCTGACGCATCAATTCGCCAGATGTTGAAACGGCCGGTCAGGTTGGTGCTAATAAATATGCGCCGGCCATCCGCGCTGAACACGGCGTCACGGATTCCACGCGACACGGCGAGGTCGTCCAGCGGCACCGGACGCGCATTGGGATTGATTGGCGAGATTAGCGACCGCGGATCGGTGACTGGTCGATTGGGCGTTACAATTTGCGCTTCCACCGCCGACGTGGTGAGCAACAGGGCAGTGGCCATCGCGAGCTTCTTCATTTGGTGTTCCCCTTGGGATGTGTGGCTGGACGCTCAACCGGCTGGTTGGCGCGAACAGCCACTCAAGAGGTGTGCCAAAACATGGAAACGCACGTTTTCCGCTGTTTCTTCGCCCATGCACAGAGCAGGATAGCGAGGCTCCACGGGTGTTGTCGCCATTTCTTGGGGCAAGCTCTGGCGCAATCCGCTAACTGTCGGGCGAGAGCTAATGTTTCTAAAAGCTGATCCTGCCGATGGCAGCAATGGGTGGAAAACGGACATCAGTCTCTTAGAGCTGAGATCGGTCTGAAGGTGCCCATTCTTCAGGTTCGACATCCTTGCGGATGAGGCGAAGGGCCAAGCCGGCAACTGTTCCCACTGCAATGGCAATGGTCAGGTCAGTAACGACTGTCAGGATCATCGTCAGGAAAAGCAGGGTGCGATCCCCTGTTCGCAATCTAAACCGCTCCCCCCAGCGATGGGGTTCGCTCATGACCCATGAAGTCACGATGAGCAGGCCCGCCAAGGCTGGCATTGCAAGATAGCCGCAGAGCCAGCCTGCCCCGAGCGTGATGAGCAGGATGGCTAGCGCATGGATAATCCCGGCAATGGGTGTCTCGCCACCAGCCCGCACGTTGGTCGCCGTACGGGCGATGGCGCCGGTTGCAGGCAAGCCACCAAACAAGGGGGAGGCAATGTTTGCCGCGCCTTGCGCGAGCAGCTCGGCGTTCGAGCGATGACGTCCGCCAATCATGCGGTCCGCGACGATGGCCGAAAGGAGCGATTCGACGGCGGCCAAGAAGGCGATGACAAAGGCGGAAGGCAGCAAGGCACTGATCCTGGCGATGCTCACAGGCGGTAGCGAAGGTGCCGGCAAGCCGGCGGGTAGCAAGCCGAAGCGCGAGTAAATGGTGTCGACGGGCAAAGCGAACAGAGCGATCGCAGCGGACGCTGCGGCGATGACCAGGAGAGATCCCGGAAACCAAGGGGCGATGCGGCGCAGCAGGGCTATCCCGCCGACAGCGAACAGGCCGACAGCCAATGCTATGGGATTGACCGCATCTCGAGCGGCCCAGAGAGCAGGCAGCGCCTGCACCAAGTCGGCGGATACTTTCGTCGCTGGAAGCCCAAGCAAGTCCTTAAGCTGACTGACCGCGATGATGAGGGCAATGCCGACGGTAAAGCCTTCGATCACCGGCTCCGGCACCAAGGTTATGAAGCGGCCCGCCCGCAACACGCCACCGATGCCGAGGATGACGCCCGCCATGAGAGTTGCGAGAAGAAGACCGTCGAAACCATGTTGATCGATGATCCCGTATACGACGACAATGAACGCGCCCGTCGGGCCGCCGATCTGGACCCGGCTGCCACCCAGCAATGAGATCAGGAAGCCAGCGATAATCGCAGTTACAAGTCCGGCCTTCGGCTCGGCACCGGACGCAATTGCAATCGCGATGCTGAGAGGTAGAGCGACGAGGGCGACTGTGATCCCGGCGAAGGCATCGCCAAGGAACATCCGCCAGGAATAATTGCGGATTGTCGTTAGGAGCTTGGGTTTCACCCCACTGGGCTAACGGCCTCGTTATGACAGTTCAACGATACCGCCTAACGTCTGCTTTGGGTCGAAGGTGGACGTGCCGAGACCTTGTTGCGGCTCAAACCCGATCGGCGCATGATCGCCATGGGGGCAACGAGATGGCCGATCCGGAAGTCGTCCCAATCAGGCCAAATGGCGATCCACGGCATGTCCGCTGGCTCGAGCGAATTTCTGGTGCGGTCCGTGACCGCGACTGGTTGGGTATCGGGATCGAGGTCTCCGTCGTGACGATTGGTGTCCTATTGGCCTTCCAGATCGACCAATGGGGCCAGAATCGTCGCCAATCTCGCGACGAGCGGCAGTTTCTAGAGCGCATGTGGCGAGAGACCGCTGCTGGCATCCGCGAGAACGACTGGGTCATTCAAGTTCATGCGCGCAACCGAAGAGTTGCCTTCGAAGGCCTAAGCCAAGCAGGAGACCATGCCGCGCTGACGCAACTTGCCGCCTCGCCGGCCGCTTGCTTCGGAGCAAGCTTTCCTGGATTAGGCTACAATGACACAAGTTATGAGGAGCTGAGCGCCTCGGGTCGTCTCAATATCGTAAGTGATCCTGACCTGCGCGCGGCATTGAGAGAGGTCGCGGCGGCGCAGGCCGATGCAGTTACGCAGCTGGATTATTCTCGGTCGCAAGGCATCCCGGTCACCGAGAAGCTGGAGCCGTTCCTCAATCTAAGCTTCGATAGTGATGGCAATCGCACTTGCACGGTCGACTGGCCGGCACTGGTCCGAGATCATGATGCCCGCAATGCCGTGGTGCGGAGCGCTCGCCTTCACAGCCTGATGTGGCAGAAACGGGCCTATGCGCGTGATGTCTTGGCCAAAGCTCATAACGCCATTGCGTGCAAGCTCGACAAGCCGGATTGCCAGGCGAAGGTCCCACAGATCATCGGCTACAGACCGATGAATGACGTTCTGCCGCCCGACCTGTCCCGAAAGGCTATGAGCCCCACCGGCAAGTAGACCAAGCTCGCCTTGAACGTCCGGAATGGGTGGAAATCGGATACTAAAAGTGCGCCAGCGAATAGGCCGGTTACCCCCTACTTTCGGAAGCGCAGTCCGGCTTTGCCGGGCAGAGACCAACGTACTGTCGCCGCGATGCTAACGAGCTCCAACCGCAAGCTTACTGCAGCCCCAATCGGCAGATTTTCTTCGCAGGCGATCTGGCAACCATCGTCGGAGACATTTGTGATCTCCGCCATCAGCTGTCGGCCGGCGATGACTAGGGATGCTGCAACCGAGACGGGGTCACGATCAGGACGATCAATCCAGCCCGCCATACGCTCCATGACACACCTCGGCACTTTCACCTTACTGTAATTCCCAACGTGCGCCCGATCCAAGCCTAGGCTTCAGGGCAGCGTCCGCTGCCCCGCTCCTTTGCATCTCAGTCTGTAAGGTTCCCCGGCACCTTGCCGCCGTGCGCAGCCAGCTGGCGCATCACTTCCTTGTGCAACCAGATGTTCATTTCGGCGCTGCCGTCCTTGGCTCCCTGGTAACCGAGCTCGGCAGCAAGCTCCTTCCGATTTTCGAGGCTCGAGTCCATGCCGAGGAGCTTCATCAGGTCAACGATCGAAGTTCGGTAATTGAGATCAGGGTTACCCTTCTCCCGTGCGATCTGGGTAAGAACCTGTTCGACATCGACCTGCTGCGTCACCTGAGTCTGCGGTGAGGTCTGCGGCGCGGCTTGAGCCGTATTTGCCTCAGCCGGCTGCGGAGTTGGCGCAGCCTCCGTTTGGGTGGGGGCGGTCTTGTGACCAAAAATCGCGTCCTTGATCTTACCGAAGATGCTCATTGCTTCTCTCCTTAACTCGATGATCAGAGGCCTTTCAGCGCCCCAGGACGTTCCTGCTGCTCCGATGAGCTCGCCCAATAAATCCGGTCGAGATCAAATGATATGCTTAGTGTCAAAACTCGACGTTAGTTACCGCGGTCCGGAGCCGGTCAAGGACTGAAGCGGGCGACTAAATTCGTTAGGGCCTGGAACGGATCGGGGAACCTCCAGCGAGTATCGTCATCCAATCGAGCGGTAGTTCCCGATTGGAGGCTGAAATGAGCTCAAAATTCTGTCTGACCGCCGTGGCCTCGCTTATGGCAGCGTCGGCCAGCGCCGCGGCCAGCGGTCCAACGGACCCGCAGATCGCACATATCGCCTACACGGCAGGAAACATCGACATTGAAGCAGCCAAGCTTGCCTTAGAGAAGTCGAAGACGAAGGCCGTTCGCGACTTTGCTTCCGAAATGGTCCGGGACCATGAGGCCGTGAATGACAAAGCCTTGGCGCTGGTGAAGAAGCTTCACGTCACTCCGGAACAAAACACAACGAGCATAGAACTTATCAAGCAGGCGGCGGCCACTAAGGCAAAGCTTGCTAAACTCCACGGCCAGGCTTTCGATCGTGCCTACGCGGTCAATGAAGTCGCCTATCATAAAACGGTCAATGGCGCCCTGAAGACAACCCTCATCCCCTCGGCGAGCAATGGCGAGCTGAAATCGCTGCTTGAGACGGGGCTTACGCTGTTCAGCGAGCACCAGAAGCACGCCGAGCATCTCTCGGCGAGCTTCAAGTAAGTGATGCCGCGCTGTGCGACGTTTGTCGCAGGAGTCGCATTGTTCCTGCCGATGTCGGCGCCGTCGGCGGCCGCCTCGCGGACGTATGTCGTAGTGATCGATAAGATGAAGTTCGGAACAGTCCCTCCGAGCCTCAAGGCGGGCGATGCAGTGGTCTGGGAGAACCGGGACATGTTCCGCCACACCGCGACTGCGACCGATGGAAGCTTCGACGTAGATCTGCCGGCGGGCAAGAAGGGGAAGACGGTGCTAGCCAGGACGGGAACCTTCGCTTTCTCCTGCAAATATCACCCTGGAATGCGCGGCGTGCTACGGGTCTCAAAGTGACCGCCCAGCACAAACTTGACTATTCCAGCCTTGTCGACGCGGAACTTGCAGCGCTGTGTGTACGCAGGGATCCCGACGCTGTGCGGTACATCCTTACCGTGAATAATCAGCGGCTCTTTCGAGCCGCTTGGAGCATCCTCAAGGACCGCAGCGAGGCCGAGGAAGTGCTCCAGGTCGCCTACGTGTCGGCTTTTGCGTCGATGGCCCGCTTCGAAGGGCGCTCCTCGCTGACAACGTGGCTTACGAGGATCGTCATCAATGAATCACTTAGCCGGCTGCGTTCGGAGCGCCGTCGGCGAGCGAGTCTTGAGGCGGACGGAGTCTCGGTTCTAAACTCCTATAGGGAAAAGTTGATGAGGGGCTCCGACACTCCGCCGCCGGATGTGGCGATCGCCCGCGAGCAGCTTCGCCTACTGCTCGAGCGCGTCGTCGCGGAGCTCCCAGACATTTTTCGTACAGTGTTCGTCCTTCGCGAGATCGATGGGCTTTCTGTTGAAGATACGGCCGGTGTGCTGCACATTCCCCCCGCAACGGTGAAAACGCGACTGCTGCGCGCGAAAAGGCGTCTGCAGCAAGCTCTCGCCCCAGATGTTCATGAGGCTCTGACGGGTACGTTCCCATTCGCTGGGGCGGACTGCGCCGCACTGACCGAACGCGTGATGGTTCGGCTGGGGTACCCACACGATCGACACGGGTGAACGCCGTCTGCCGAGATCATTCCGACTCTGATAATCGCGACTTTCGCTAATGTCCGCTTTGGGGCGAAAGCGGGCATCCGGCTCCCGAGCCCATTAGCGGACTGCTCATGTCGTTTAGCGGCGTACGCTACCTACAGTGTTACCTTTTGATAGGTCGTCCATCGCTGGGGATCGAACTGACGTACATAAGTAGTTATATTTGCTGGGAAAAATGGTGGACGCACTAGGGCTCGAACCTAGGACCCGCTGATTAAGAGTCAGCTGCTCTACCAACTGAGCTATGCGTCCACTGCCGTGAGGCGGATGCTCCGGCGGCTTGCCTTCACGCCTTGAGCGGCGGCGCCGGTAGCATGGCCGAAGATGGCGCGCAACCGCTCGAATTCAAGCCCTAGGCGGGCCGCGATACGGTCCGCTGCTGTCGCTCGAGCGCCATAAGTAGCCCGATGCAGAGCATAACGGTCATGACCGCGGAGCCCCCGAAGCTTACGAGAGGCAATGGGACACCGACAACAGGCGCCAGACCCATCACCATCATCAGATTGATCGATACGTAAAAGAAGATCGCCGCGGACAGGCCTGCGGCGGCTAGCTGCGAGAAGCGGGTGCGTGCGTTCGCGCTCACTCGCATGCCCCATCGGATAACTGCCCCGAACGCCAGGATCAGGATTACGCCACCGACCAGACCCCATTCTTCGGCCATGGTTGCGAAAACGAAGTCGGTGTGGCCCTCGGGAAGATAATCGAGATGGCTTTGGCTGCCATGGAGGAAGCCCTTGCCCCAGATCCCGCCCGACCCAATCGCGATCTTGGACTGCGCAATGTGATAGCCTGCGCCCAGGGGATCGCTTTCCGGGTCCAGGAAGACGTCGATCCGCTTGCGCTGATAGCCGTGAAGCATGCTGTAGGCGATCGGCGCCGCGATCGCGATCGCACCGGCGGGCGCAAGGAATATCCACATCGGTAAGCCGGCCAAGAACATGACCGTCACACCGCAAAGCACGACCATGATGCACGTGCCGAGGTCGGGTTGCACGAGGATGAGCAGGGCAGGGACGCCGAGAAGGGCGAGCGCCGGCCAGATAGCGCGCCATTTGCGAATCTCCCCCACCGGCACGAGTTCGTAGAAGCGAGCGAGTGCGAGCACGATCGCGGGCTTCATGAACTCGGAAGGCTGGATCCTGATTGGACCGATATCCAGCCAGCGCTGCGCGCCCTTCCCGACAAAGCCGAGAAGCTCAACGCCGATCAGCATCACGAGGATGATCGCGTAGAGAGGGAAGACCACCGCCTTGATGGTCGATTCCTTCACCCACGACATTGCGACGGCAACGCCCAGGAAAAAGAGGAAGATGATGCCCTGCTTCATCGCCCAGGGCTGCAATGATCCGCCCGCTGCCGAGTAGAGCACGATGAGGCCGAACAGTGCGATTCCAGCCACCAGGAAGATCAAGCGCCAAGGCAGCCGCGCCAGCGGCCGCGGAATAATGGCTGAGGTTATCATCCCGGCTTGGTGGCCTGCGATGCAGCCTTGAAGGCCGCTAGCTGGCGAGCGTTGCGCTCGGCCAGCGTGCCGCCCCATTGCTTCTCGAGCGGATCGAGCGCCTCGAACGCTTTCTGCTTGTCGAACAGATAGGTCATCGAGTCCCGGACGATCGGCGCGGCGGCCGAGGCGCCGAAACCGCCATGTTCGATGAGGCAACCAATTGCGTATCGCGGCTTGTCCGCCGGTGCGAATGCGATGAACAGCGCATGGTCCCGCAGCGCCCAAGTGCCCTGGTGGCCGCGCTCGCCCAGGCGGAATACCTGTGCCGTTCCCGTTTTGCCGGCCATCTGAACACCGTCGAGCGGGAGTTTCGACGCGACTGCGGTGCCACGCTCGTTGACGACCGCGGTCATTGCGTCTCGAACGATCGCAAGGTGCGCTGGATCGACATTGAGATCGGGTGGCGGCTTGCGCCGATCGGCCGTCAGCAACCGGGGCTGAAGCAGCTTTCCGGCCGCGAGCCGCGCCGGCATCACCGCCAACTGCATCGGATTGATGAGCACATAGCCCTGGCCGATGGAGGTATTGGCGGAATCGTAGCCTTGCCACTTCCGCTCATATTTCTTCGCGAGCCACTTCGGGCTCGGCATCGTGCCGAAGCGCTGCGTGGGTAACGGCAGGTCGAACTCCTCGCCATATCCCAGATAATTGACCATCTCGGTCGTCTTCTCCGGATCGGTAATGAGGCCGGTGGCCCAGAAATAGGTATTGCAGCTTCGCTCGACTGCCGAGCGCATGTCCATCGATCCATGGACGGCATCGCATCGAAAGTAGCGGTTACCGATCTGATAGCCGCCATTGCATACGACGCGGCGCTTCGGATCGATGCCCTGTTCCAGAAATGCCAATGCCATTGCAGGCTTGATCGTGGACCCCGACGGATAGAGCCCCTGCGCAACCTTGTTCAGAAGCGGGATGTGGTCGTCCTGCGACAGCATCTTCCATTCCGTCCGCCCGATCCCTTCGCTGAAGCTGTTGGGATCGAACGCCGGCATGGACACGAATGCGAGCATGTCGCCGCTCGCCACGTCCATCGCGACAAGGGCACCCGACTGATCTCCCATGCGACGTGCCGCATATTGCTGCAGGCCCTGGTCGATCGTCAGCTGCACGGTTTGGCCGCTTCGGTCGGGCTTGGGGTCCAGTTCCTTGACCAGCTTCCCTCGGGCGGTCACCTCGACACGCTGTCCGCCGGGCGTGCCGCGAAGGTGTTGCTCGAGCGACTTTTCGAGACCCTGCTTGCCGATTTTGAAGCCGGGGATGATCAGCAGCGGGTTCTTCTTTTCGGCCTCATATTCCTTGGCGTTCGCCGTGCCGACATAGCCGAGCAGGTGAGCGACCGCCGGGCCGTCGGGATAATAGCGGGAGTAGCCGCGGTTAGCCTGGACGCCGGGGAGGTCGGGCAGGCGAACGGTGACCGCCGCATATTTGTCGTATGAAACGTTATCGGCGACCGACACCGGCTGGAAACCGCGCGACTCTGAAAGCTCCCGCCGGATTCTCTCGACATCGTCTTCGTTGAGGGCGAGCAGCCGGGCGACTTCCGAAACGACGTCGCGATCCTTCTCTAGCTGCTGCGGAATGATGTCCACGCGGAAGCTGGCCCGGTTGATCGCGATGGGCTTGCCGTTGCGGTCGATGATCCAGCCGCGGCGCGGAGGCACTGGGATCAACTGGACCCGGTTGCTTTCGCTGAGCAGCTGATATTTCTCGTTCTGGGCGATCGAAAGATAACCCATCCGGCCGATAAGAAGTCCACCAACCGCAACTTGTGCGCCGCCTAGGAGCAGCATTCTTCGCGAAAACGTAATCGACTGGTGCGCTGCGGTGATCCGCATGTGCTTCATCTGCCGAGCCTCCAACGGTCGGTCCGGGAAACGATCCAGGCGGCCAGCGGAAACACGAGAATCGCGATGACGAGCGAGGGCAACTGGGTAGTGAATGGAAGGTCAGCGCCGACCACTGCCGCTAGCTGCCACTGCATCCATTCGTCGATCGCTAGGAAAACCGCGGCAAGCACCCATTCGATCCAATAGTCCCGCCACATGGTGCGCCTGTCGATCAGGTCGAGCGCAAGCATCGTCGCACTCCACAGCGCTACCGAGAATCCTATGGGATAGCTTGTGAACAGGTCGTTGACGAGGCCGAGGGGAGCCGCCCACCAAGCGGGCCAGGGATCTGAGCGGAGCAAGCGCCAGCCGATGAAAACCAGATAACCGAAATCAGGGTACCAGCCGCTGTTCGAGACGATTGGCAGTGCAGCCAGCAGTGACGCAGCCACCACCGTCGCCGCCGGAACGTAAGCGGCGAAGGCAGAGGGCCCTCGCCCTATTTGCCGGGAGTCGAGGGCGGCGCGGACCATCAGGGCGCGTCCTGTGCCGGCGCAGTCTCAGCAGCCACAGCCGCTGGTTCGTAGGAGGGCTGGACCAGGGCGAAGCTGGTGTTGGCCGGATCGGCCAGCGGCAAGGCCACCGCGCCATCGTCATCGAGCTTCACTACGCGCGCTATCGGCACGAGCGGCGGATACAACCCGCCGGTTCCTGAAGTGATGATGATATCGCCGCGCTTGAACGGATTACGTCCGACCTCGAGCGGTCGAACGTCTATCGTTCCGTCGCCGCGACCCTGAGAGATTACAGGAATGCCGCCACGAAGGAGGCGCGCGGGAACGATGTTTGCACGATCGGACACGAGGAGGACGCGCGAGGCCAGTATTCCGGCGTCGATGACTCGCCCTACGAGACCGTCGGGCGAACGCACCGGCATGCCGATCTGCACTCCGTCCTTCGCGCCCACGGACAGGATCGCAAAGCGCCGGGGACTATTGAAGGACGAGCCGACGATGCGTCCGACGGCAATGACGTTCTCCGTCCGCTCGCGCAGCTGCAGCGTTGCTTTGAGCTGGCGGTTCTCCTGTACGATGGCCTTGGCCTCGACCATCCGCTGGAGCATCGCCTTGTTCTCGCGTTTCAGCTCTGCGTTCTGACGGGCTGCATCCCAATAATTGCCGGCCCCGCCGACCAGCCCGTTGGCCGTTGCAGTGACCTCATGAAGCGCGCTTGCGATCGGGCCAGTGATGTCCAGCGCAGCTCCCCGGATGCCGTCGAAGGTTTTGGGGGCGACCAGCGACATTGCGAGCAGGACAAGGCCGACAACGATTCCCGCAATGACGGCAAGAAGGCTGAAGAACAGCCCGTACTGGGCCCTGCGTGACCAGCCGGGGCGCGCGGCCGCCACCCCTCAAACCCTCTCTAGGCCGTCTGCAGGACGCCGCGGAACTGCTCTTCTTCCAGAGCGCGACCGGTCCCGAGTGCAACGCAGGTGAGCGGGTCGTCTGCAACCGTCACGGGAAGGCCTGTCTCGTCACGCAGCACTTCGTCGAGCCCCTGAAGCAGGGCTCCGCCGCCGGTGAGTACGATGCCCTGATCGCAGATATCGGCCGCGAGTTCCGGCGCGGTGTTTTCTAGCGCGATGCGCACACCCTCGACGATCGTTCCTACCGGTTCCGATAGAGCCTCGGCGATCTGACCCTGATTGATCGAGATCTCCTTCGGAACCCCGTTGACCAAGTCGCGGCCCTTGATGTGTACAGTCTTGCCGATCCCGTCGACAGGCGGCTTCGCGATGCCGACTTCCTTCTTGATCCGTTCAGCGGTTGCTTCACCGATGAGCAGGTTATGGTTGCGGCGAACATAGGAGCTGATGGCTTCGTCCATCTTGTCGCCCCCCACGCGCACCGACGTCGTGTAGGCGAGCCCACGGAGTGAAAGCACGGCGACCTCGGTCGTGCCACCTCCAATGTCGACAACCATCGAGCCAATCGGAGCGGTTACAGGCATGTCAGCCCCGATCGCGGCTGCCATCGGCTCTTCAATCAGGTACACCGCGCTGGCGCCGGCGTTCGAAGCGGCGTCGCGGATCGCGCGGCGCTCCACGGAGGTCGAGCCGGACGGCACGCAGATAACGATTTCGGGGAAGCGCCAGGCGCGCATCTTGCCGCCGTGCACCTTGTGAATGAAGTGCTTGATCATCTGCTCGGCGACGTCGATGTCGGCGATGACGCCGTCGCGAAGCGGGCGGATAGCTTCGATCTGGTCCGGGGTCTTGCCCATCATCAGCTTGGCGTCTTCGCCAACCGCCTTCACCTTCTTGACCCCGTTGATGGTCTCAATGGCTACGACTGAGGGCTCATTCAGAACGATCCCGCGGCCGCGGACATAGACGAGCGTATTTGCGGTTCCGAGGTCGATCGCCATGTCGTGCGACATCCACTTGAACCAACGATTCCAGAACATTCGTACCCCGTCTCTCTCTTTGCCAGCCGGTAAATTTGAGTTGATCCCCTACCATTGAACGCGCTCTGAATTTTCAGGAAAATCAGCGCTTCGCCGGCAGGCCCGGAATGGGCTAGGAAGACTTAAGATGTCAATAAGAAGGCTGCCGCCGGAGCTCATCAATCGCATCGCCGCCGGCGAGGTCGTGGAACGCCCCGCCAGCGCCCTCAAAGAGCTCGTCGAGAACTCGCTCGACGCAGGTGCGTCGCAGGTCTCCGTAAGGCTGTCGGCCGGTGGGCTGGAACTGATCGAGGTTGCCGACGACGGCTCTGGAATGGCCGCCGGCGACTTGCGCCTTGCTCTTGAGCGGCATGCTACATCCAAGCTGCCCGGCGATGCGATCGACCGTGTTGCGAGTTTCGGTTTTCGCGGTGAGGCGCTGCCCTCCATCGCTAGCGTCTCTCTTTTGACGATTGAGAGTCGAGTGAGCGGGGCCGACGGATGGCGCATCCAGATCGATCACGGCGAGTTCATGGGGGAAGGCCCGGCAGCGCTTCCACCCGGAACTCGCATCCGTGTCGAGCAATTGTTCGAGAAAGTGCCGGCCCGCCGGAAGTTCCTGCGCTCGCCGCGCGCCGAATATGCCGCCTGTCTCGACACGGTGAAGCGGCTGGCGATGGCACGAAGCGATGTGGCCTTCACGTTTGACCATGATGGCAGGAGGATCCTCACCCTTCAGCCTGCGGAGCCGCCCGCTCGCGTCGCCGAGTTGCTGAGCCACGAGCTCAATCGACATGGCGTAGGTATCGACTGCGAGCGTGAAGGGTTGCGCCTGACCGGTGTGATCAGCCTTCCGACCTTCAACCGCGGGGTGGCCGATCAGCAATATCTTTTCGTAAATAACAGGCCCGTGAAGGATCGGCTGCTCGTGGGCGCGCTCAGGGCTGCCTATCGCGACCTCATCGCACGGGACCGCCACCCCATCGCTGCGCTCTTCCTGGATGCCCCGCTCGATGAGGTCGACGTCAACGTCCACCCCGCCAAGACGGAAGTGCGATTCCGCGACCCGGCCTCCGTGCGCGGACTTATTGTCGGCGGACTTAGGCGCGCGCTCGACGGAGAGAGCCAGCGCAGCGCCGCCCGCGAACAGGTAGCCGCTGCCGTCAATTGGACAAGCGGCTCGACCGCGGACGCGACCCCGCAGCGGCGTCTGTGGAACGCGCCGAGATCGGCAATCTTACCGGAATCGGTTCGGGAGCAGGCTGCGGCGTTTGGCGATGTCCTTTTTGCTCCACAGGGGAGGGCAGAGGAAGCAGTCCAGGAAGTTCGGAGCTATCCACTGGGAGTGGCGCGCGGTCAGGTGGCGGCAACCTACATCGTTGCGGAGGCCGAGGATGGCCTTGTGATCGTCGACCAACATGCCGCGCATGAACGATTGGTCCTGGAACGTATGCGCGCCGCCCGAGAGGGAAGCGACATCAGTCGGCAAACAATGCTGATCCCCGAAGTCGTAGAACTCGAAGAACCGGATTGCGATCGGCTTGAGGCTGCTGCGGCCGAGCTGGAAGCGATGGGGCTCGATCTCGAGCGGTTCGGGCCTACCACCATGCTCGTTCGCGCGGTCCCCGCGGCTCTGGGCCATACGAACGCCAGCGCCCTTCTTTCTGACCTCGCTGGGGAGATAGCGGAGCTCGGAGGCGCCCTAAGCCTTCGCGACAAGCTCGATCATGTCGCTGCGACGATCGCATGCCACGGCTCCGTGAGAGCGGGGCGCGTCCTGTCAGTTGCCGAGATGAATGCTCTTCTCCGTGAAATGGAGGTCACCCCACGCTCAGGCCAGTGCAATCACGGGCGGCCGACATGGGTGAAGCTCGGTCACGGAGAGATCGAAAAATTGTTCGGCCGCAAGTAAGCCTGCGGCGATGCTCTACCTCATCGTCTTCCTTGGTGCAGGCATTGGCGGTGCCCTGCGTCATGGCGTCAACGTCGGCGCGGCGCGGCTCTTCGGCTACGGCTTTCCATTTGGCACCCTGATCGTGAATATTGCCGGCTCTTTCTTGATGGGAGTGCTGGCTGGTTATTTCCTCTTGAAGCCCGGCGTTCCCCAAGACGTGCGCCTCTTCCTGACGACAGGTGTTTTGGGAGGATTTACGACATTTTCCGCCTTCTCTCTCGATGCGGCGCTACTGATCGAGCGCAATGCATATGGTCTCGCGGCCGGCTATGTCGCCGGGTCGGTCGCCGCGAGCATCTTCGCATTGTTCGTGGGGCTCGCTCTCTTTAGGAGCGGCGGGCACCTGCCATGAATATCGACTTGATTCCCATCGGCGACGATCCGCCCAACAGCGTCAATGTCGTCATCGAAGTACCTGTCGGCGGCGAGCCGGTGAAATATGAGTTCGACAAGAAGTCGGGCGCCTTGTTTGTCGACCGCATCCTACACACTCCGATGCGCTATCCTGCTAATTACGGTTTCGTGCCCCACACGCTTTCGCCGGATGGCGATCCCATCGATGCGTTGGTGGTGGCGCGCACGCCCTTCATGCCGGGCTGTGTCGTTCGGGCCCGGCCAATCGGCGTCCTGAACCTCGAGGATGAGCATGGCGGCGATGAGAAGCTCATTTGCGTCCCGATCGACACCACTTTTCCTTACTATACGGATGTCGGAGAGCGGCATGACCTGCCCTCGATCGTGCTCCAGCAGATCGAGCATTTCTTCACCCACTATAAGGACCTGGAAGCGGACAAGTGGGTTCGGGTTGGGCGTTGGGGCGATGCGGAAGAGGCCAGGCGGGTGTTGGGCGAAGCAATAGAGCGCGCCAAGGGTGCAATCCCGGTCGCGAGCTAGTTGCGGACAACACAGTAGGGTTTTGTTAAAGGGCCTCCCGAAAGGATCGCGCCATGGCTACGCAGGATCGCATCTATTTCGCCCAGCGTGCCGCGGAGGAGCAGGAGCTGGCGCTCGCGGCCACCGATCCCGACGTCGCGCAGGCGCATCGCGATTTGCAGCGCGCTTATCTGGAAAAGGCGAGTGTCGGCGAAAGGCCGGAAGACCAGCACGACCAGGTGGGTTAGTCGTCGACCTGTCTGAGTTCCCGGAACGTTGCCTCGACGGCTGAGCGCTGCGCATCCGCCCGTGCTTGCTCCAGCCGGCGGTAGCCGCTTTCCTCCTCTTCTCTGAGTTGCGCAGCGAACCGACCGGCACGAACTTCTGTCAGGATCTCTGTCATGCGGGTGCGTACACTTGAGTCCACGATCCGGCGCCCGCCGAGAAAGGCACCCAGTTCCGCCGTATTGGAGATCGCTTCTCGCATCCCCGCGATTCCACGCGCCTCGATCAACTCTGCGATGAGCTTCAACTCGCCGACACATTCCAAATAAGCGACTTCGGGCCTCACTCCACCGGCCACCAGTGTCTCGAAGCCGGCGATCAGGATCTCCGGAACCGCTCCCCACACCACGGCTTGCTCGTTGAAAAGGTCGGCCTCCGCCTCCTCTGCGAAGCTGGATGGAATAAGGCCCGCACGACCGCATCCGATCGCTTGCCCATATGCGAGGGCAATCTCCCGGGCGTGCCCGCTGGCATCGCGCTCGACCGCCCAGAGCGCAATCATTCCTCTGCCGTCCTGGTATAGCGATCGCAGGGCGGTCCCGGGGCCCTTCGGAGCGACCAGGAACAGGTCGAGGTCGGCGCGGGGCTTCACGAATTCGAAGCGGACGGAAAGCCCGTGGCTGAAGCCAACAGCGGCTCCCGTTCGCAGATGGGGTTCGATCGCTCGATACAAGGCGCAGTGGATTTCATCGGGAGCGAGCATCATGGTGACGTCAGCGGAGGCGACTGCATCTTCGACGAGCGCGATGCTCAGTCCGGCAGCCTCTGCTTCGAACGCGCTCCCGGACCCGCCGCGGAGCCCAACAACTACGTCGATCCCGCTGTCTTTCAAGTTTAGGGCCTGTGCTCGGCCCTGATTGCCGTAACCGATGATGGCAACACGCTTCCCCGTCAGAGCGGAGGGGTCGATGTCGGCGTCGCGCAGCATCTCCATGGCTGTTTGACTAGGCGCTTGCGCCAAGCAGTTCCAGCGCGGCCGGCATTGCCGAAGGCTCCACGGGATCATTGAAGCGGGGCCATTCGGCCGGGGGTTGATGCGCGAACCAGGTATATTGCCGCTTGGCGTAACGGCGGGTCGCTTGTTGGCCCGCCGATACCGCTTCTTCCTTCGTAAGGGTCCCTGCGAGATATGCTTCAATCTCGCGCACGCCGATCGCTCTCATGATCGGCACATTGGGGTTGAGGTGTCGAGCAAGCAGCGCCTGGACTTCTTCAACTGCACCATTGCCGAACATGGATTCGAAGCGCTGGTCGCAACGTCGATAGAGCCATTCGCGAGGTGGCAGCAGGACCAGCGGCCGCAGGTCGACGTCGCGGCCAATGCCGCCCGTTCGCTCCGTCTGCCACTCGGCCAGGCTCCGGCCGGTCGACAGGATGACTTCGAGCGCGCGCGCGATGCGTGTGGTGTCGCTCGGGTGAAGCCGCTCGGCCGCCCGAGGATCGCGTTGCCGCAGCTCTTGGTGATTTTCGGTCACGCTTCGCTCGCGAACCGCGGCTCGTGTCTCGGCGTCTATTGGGGGGACCGGCGCGATACCTTCGAGCAGTGTCCGTAAGTAAAGCCCTGTCCCTCCGACGAGTACTGGGAGTCGCCCGGAAGCATGGACGTCTTCAATTTCGGCGCGCGCCAGCTTGGACCACTGCGCTGCCGAGCACCCTTCGGTGCCATCAAGCAGGCCGTACAAGCGGTGTTCTGCATGAGCCGTATCAGCCGGGGAGGGAGCTGCGCTCAGTATGGGAATCCCGGCATATATCTGCGCGCTGTCGGCATTGATGATCACGCCGTCGGTTCGCTCGGCAAGTGCAATCGCAAGTGCCGACTTGCCGCTCGCGGTCGGTCCCGCAATTAAGGCGACAGGAGGCTTGCGTTCAGAACTCATGGCGATTGCGACGCTGATAGCAGCAGGGCGGCTGGATGACAGGTTGATCGATCGCGCACTGGGTCTGCTGCGCGAAGTGGACCCTGGAGCAAGCTTTTCTCACTGGATCGACGAGGGCGACGCCGCCGACCTTTCCTTTGACGGTGACCTGCGGTCGGCGCGCTGGGCGCTGGAGACGATCGAGGCTGTCGACGTCATCGTCCAGCCGGATGAGCCGCGCTGGCGAAAGCTGCTGGTCGCTGACATGGATTCGACGGTCATCGACCAGGAATGCATCGACGAGCTGGCTGACTTCGCTGGTCTCAAGGATCGGGTGGCGCGCATCACGGACTCGGCCATGCGCGGCGATATCGACTTCGGGCGGGCATTGAGGGACCGGGTTCGCCTCCTTGCGGGCATCGATGAGCGCGAGGTGCGGCGTTGTCTCGACGAGCGCGTCGATGTGACCTCCGGCGCGCAAACCCTGGTTCAGACGATGCGGGCGGGCGGCGCGAGTTGCCTCTTGGTCTCGGGTGGATTTCTGTCTTTCGCCGAGCCGGTCGCGAGGACGGTAGGGTTTGACCGCGTCAAGGCGAACCGATTGATATTCGCGGGCGGGAAGCTCAGCGGAGAAGTCGGCGACCCCATCGTCGATGCGACTGCGAAGCGCGACGCGCTGGTAGATGCGCGTGAAGAACTCGGACTCCGCCATTCCGATGTGCTCGCGATCGGGGACGGTGCCAATGACAAGTTGATGATCGAGGAAGCTGGCCTCGGCGTTGCCGTCAAGGCAAAGTCAGCTCTCGTCGAGGTCGCCGATGCCGAGCTTAAGCATCATGGGCTCGATGCGTTGCTATGGGCGCAGGGTATCCGCCGCAGAGAATGGTTCCGGGCCTAGGCGATCATTGGGCGGCGACGGGGAAGCAGGCCTGCGGTCGTAGGCCGTTGCAAGCCGCCTGTGCGGCTGCGCGACTGATGTACGGCCCGACCTGAAGGCGGGTGACGGGCCCCGCGCTGACGTAAAATGGCTTTCGCCCCGCCAATGCACTGTTTCCCGAGACCTTACGGTACAAATCTTCGGCGGATGCACGCTTGGAAAAAGCTCCGAGCTGAATTCGCCAGGCGCCGGTCGCGGGGGACGCAGGAGACTGGACCGCTTTTTTCGCGGTCTCGGCTAGGGGCTTCGCTGATTCCACGGGCTCCCTCGGCGCTTTGCGGGCCGGGACCGGCTTTGCAGGGGCAGGAGGCGGCGCCTCCTTTGCCTTGGCCATCGCTATGGCAAGGCCCTTCTTCCGGACTTCGAGAGGCAGGACGCCGTCCATCTCCTCCAGGGTAGCCTTGGCAGCTCCTAGGCCCTGGGCCGCAGATCGGCTGACATAAGCATAGCCCAGTACGGGGTCGCGGGAGACGCCGTCACCGTTGAATAAGGCGGTCCCGTAGATGAGCAACGCTCTCGGCTCTCCTTGCTCGGCGGCCATTCGAAGCCACCTCAGGCCGCCAGCCTGATTGCCATTCTGGAATAGCAAAAGGCCCAGGGTCGTCTGCGCATCCAGGTGACCCTTGCGGGCGGCACGCTCGAACCAGGTCTGCGCCGCGCCGAGATTGACGGGCACTCCACGCCCGAGCCGATAGGCTTGCCCCAGATTGAACGCGGCGTCGGCGTCGCCTTTCTCTGCGAGGGGCCGCCAAATGGCTACCGCCGCGTCATAATCTGCTTTTTGCCATGCTTCGATCCCAGCTTTCAAAGATTGAGCCGAAGCCGGTGCGATCGCTGCCACAGTGGCGGCAAAAGCCAGCAACCAATTGTAACGCATGCCTAAATATACTCCGCACTCACCCTAACTAAGCCCTCTCGCATCGCAAACAGGGTCTTACCACTGTTAACCAGATTTTAGAGGCTTGAGTGTCACTTCGCTGCCTGAACTGGCGTCAGAAGGCGAGGGGAAAAGCATGCGCGTCTTGGCTTTGGCATCGCAGAAGGGCGGGTCCGGCAAAACGACTCTGTCCGGTCATCTTGCGGTGCAGGCGCAGCTGTCGGGAGCGGGTCCGGTCTGCCTGATCGATATCGACCCGCAGGGCAGCCTTGCCGATTGGTGGAACGAGCGCGAGGCAGACATGCCTGCGTTCGCCCAGACCACCGTTGCACGCTTGGCGTCCGACCTCGAGGTCCTTCGCCAACAAGGCTTCCGGCTTGCCGTTATCGATACGCCGCCGGCCATCACCATGGCGATCCAGAGCGTTATCGCCGTTGCAGAGCTGATCGTAATTCCGACGCGGCCGAGCCCGCACGATCTTCGCGCAGTCGGCGCAACCGTTGATCTCTGCGACCGTGCCGGCAAGCCGCTCATCTTTGTGGTCAATGCAGCAACTCCTAAAGCGAAGATCACCTACGAGGCGGCCGTTGCACTTTCGCAGCACGGAACCGTTGCTCCCGTCACGCTGCATCACCGCACCGACTTCGCGGCCTCGATGATCGATGGCCGAACGGTCATGGAAATCGATCCCTCGGGTCGCTCCGCCAAGGAAGTGACCGAGCTGTGGGACTACATTTCTGACCGGCTCGAGAAGAATTTCCGTCGCACTGTGTTCGCCGCGCCCGGTCAGGCGCCTGGCATCGGTGCTGCCAGTCCGCGTCCCGTCGGTGGTTTCGGCCGCCGAGTTGTCGGCCAGTAAGGAGCGCGAAGGTGGCCAGCGAAGCACCCAAGCCATTCGCCTCCCTCTCATCCGGCCTTCTTGCCCGCAAGGGCGCCGCGCGCCCGGCCATGAAGCCCCAGGGCTTTGGCCAGATGGGCGGTGGCAATCTCGAGGATCTCGGTTGGAACGACATGGGCTTCGAACCGCCGAAGCCGGTGGAGACTTCACGCGATGACTCTCACGACGCCTTCGGCGAAGACATAGTCGAGCATCCGCGGGCGGCCCACCCGACCGGCCTGACGCCGGTGCAGTCGCCTGTTCACACTCAGCAGGCTGAGATTGCGGATCGGCTCCTGCCCGATGAGACCGACGAGGAAACGGACGAGACTGCGGAGCTCTACGAGCCCGAGCCCGAGCCCGAGGTCGAGGTCGAGGACGTGGAGCCCGTTACCGTTCAATCCATTCCGGCCCAGCCTGCGCCGCGCCGCGCGCCAAAGCCGCGTTGTGCACCAGGTAGCAAGTCCAAGGCTGCATTCACTCTCCGTCTCGATCCGGACCGGCACCTCAAGCTGCGCCTCGCATGCGCAGTGGGCGGCCGCTCGGCGCAGCAGTTCGTCACTGATGCGCTCGATCAGCTGCTCGCCGGAATGCCGGAGCTCGAGGCCCTGGCTGAAAAGGCCAAACGCAAGGGGTAATAAGATGTCCAAGCCGTTCCGCTTCGCTTCCGCCGCATCATTCATTGTCCTCGCTGCCATGACTGCTGGATGCGCAACCCCGCAAAAGACTGGCATCCGTGAAGTGAAGCCGGTGGGTCAGATGGGCTATGCAACTCGCGCAATGGCGGCTCTCAGCGCCGACGACGCGGCAACGGCGATCGGATTTGCCGAACAGGCCGTCCAGCAATCGCCTCGCGACGCAGGCTTCCGCGCGCTTCTGGGCAATTGCTATTTCGCGGCCGGGCGTTTTGCCTCCGCCGAAGGCGCTTACAAGGATTCGCTTACGATCTACGAGAACCAGCCGAGGGTTATCCTGAAGCTGGTCCTGGTCCAGATTGCGCTCGGCAAGAACAGCGAAGCGATGTCCTTGCTGGAGACCGCGCGCCCGGATCTCGATGCCGCCGATTACGGACTTGCGCTGGCGCTGGCCGGACGAGTTCCCGAAGCGATTGAGGTCCTCGGACCTGCCGCGCGTGAGACCGGCGCCGACGGACGGGTGCGCCAGAACCTCGCGCTCGCTTATGCCTTTTCCGGTGATTGGATGACTGCTCGCACGATCGCGGCTCAGGACGTTCCAGCCGACAAGCTCGATCAGCGCATCCAGCAGTGGATGCAGCTCGCCAACCCGACGAAAAGCTCGGACCAGGTCGCCGCCCTGACTGGCGTCACGCCGGTTGCGCTGGATCCCGGCCAGCCCGTGCGGCTCGCCCTGAACCCAACTGCGGCCACGACCCAGGTCGCGCAGGCTGAAGCACCTGCTCCAACGCCTGCGCAGGCTGTCGACGTTCAGCCACAGCCGCAATTCGCCGCCGCACAGCCGCCGGCACCGGGGTCGCAAGTGGCTGAAGCCGCGCCGCCTCCACCGCCAGCGCGGTTCTACGAAAGCGAGCCAGCGACGCGGCCGGAGCGTGCACCGGTGACAGTCTCCATGGCTGCCGCAGCGGCCCCCGAGGCCCCTGCGGCCTTCGCGGCGTTCGCGCCGACAGTCATGAAGGCAAAACCCGTTCCGGCCAAGGTCCGCCGCGCCTCCGCGCCGGTCCGGAAGCCGAGCACGGTGCAAAAGGGCCGTTCCAACGCGGTGGTCCAGCTCGGCGCTTATAAGTCGCCGGAATATGTCGCCGCTGCCTGGAACACGCTGACCAAGCGCTATCCTGCCCTTCGCGAATATCTGCCCGTCCGCGCCCGCTTTGACTCGCCGAAGGGGACGTTCTGGCGCCTCTCGATCCAGGGCTTCAATAGCCGGCGGGAGGCGGTTGCACGGTGCGAGCTGCTGCAAAGTCGTGGCGGTAATTGCTTCGTTCGTGAGGTCGCGGGCGACGCGCCGGTACAAATCGCCTCGCGCTAAGCGAGCAAAAGCTCCAGGCAAGCAATTCGAACGGCGACGCCCATCGCCACCTGAAGCGTGATCAGCGAGCGCTGCGGATCGTCAGCGACCACGTCGGCAATCTCCACGCCACGATTGATCGGGCCGGGGTGCATCACGACGGCTTGAGGTGCCGCGCTCGCGAGCCGTTCCGCCGTCAGCCCGTAGTTCTGGAGGAATTCTCCGGGGGCATCGCCGAACTCTTGATCAAGGCGTTCACGCTGAACCCGCAGCATCATGGCGACGTCCGCGTCCTTGATCGCCTGATCGACCGAGAGGCGTGGAATCCCGTCAGGCATCAGCTCAGGCGGTCCAGCGAGCCGGACTTCCGAGCCCAGGCGCGACAGCAGCTTTGCATTCGAGCGCGCGACGCGGCTGTGCTTGATGTCGCCGCAGATCGCTACCTTCAGCCCTTCGATCCGTCCGAAGTGGTGGCGGATGGTTGCAGCATCCAGCAGCGCCTGCGTCGGATGTTCGTTCGTGCCGTCGCCCGCATTGATGACGGGGGCGTCGACCAGTGAGGCGACTGTCGCTGGCGCACCATTTTCCCGATGGCGGATGACGATGGCGTCCGGATTCATCGCATTGAGCGTTCGCGCGGTGTCTTCCAGCGTCTCGCCTTTATTCACCGAGGACTGTTCCACGGGCATCGTGACCGGAGATGCGCCCAGGCGATGCGCTGCCGTCGCGAACGACATCAAGGTTCGGGTCGAATTCTCATAGAATAGATTGAAGACGACCCGGCCTTCCCGGCCGCCGATCGTGTTTCCCGGCCGCTTGTGAACGGCAAGAGCGCGATCGAGGATTCGCTCGATCTGCTGGTCGCTTAGGCTGTCGATGGAGATCAGGTCCACGAGCGTGGGGCCTAACCGCGGTTCGCCAGATTGGCTAGCGCATCTATTGCCCCCTGGAGGATATGGGCGGCGGCGAGCGCGTCGACTTTCTCGGCGCGCTTGGCCCGACTAACGTCGGCATCGATCATCGCCCGCTCGACGGCCTGCGTGGACCAGCGCTCATCCCATAGGAGGATCGGGACATTCAGCGGAGCGAGGTTACGGGCGAATGCGCGGACAGACTGCGTTCGCGGGCTGTCGCTGCCATCCATGTTGAGAGGTAGCCCGACGACTAAGCCGGCGATCTGCTCGCGACTTACCAAGTTCTTCACCTGTTCCATGTCCTTGGTGAATTTCGTTCGACGGATCGTTTCCGCAGGCCCGGCGAAATGCCATCCTGCGTCGCAGATCGCGACGCCGATGGTTTTGGTGCCCACGTCCAGGCCCGCAAGCTTTCCATGGGGTACAGCGGCGGCAAACGCGGCGGCGTTCGGCGTGATCACCGCTGCCACGCGACGCGTCTTCGTTCAGCATCACGCCGGATGGCGCCCCAAAAGAGCGCGTAATCGTAAACGTGATAGTTGTTGCCCGGGAGGACGAACGTCCCCAGCGCCGGGATGTCGCCCTCGATCAACAGCAATCCCTTGTCACACCGCGCGCCGACCCTGCCGGGCGAGATGGCCGCCGACATCAGGTCACCGGTGGGCACGAGCGTCCCCGGGTTGGCCTCGGGCGGAGCTGCCCCATTGGTCGTTCCCGTGAGTGGGTTCACGCACAATATGTCTTCGCGCCTGCGGTCGACGCCCGTCGCGCCTTTGGTCTTTTGCCATTGATCGAGGATCAGGTCCGGGTTCGCCGGATCGCCGAAGCTCATCCACGACAGAATGCAACCGGCCTGATCGGCTGAACTGCAAGCCGGAAAGCCGAGAGTCGGAAGGTCGGCGGTCGTGCTGATCGGCCATCCCACGACATAAGCCGCGACCAGCCGGCCGTTTAGCTGCGTCCCGCGCTCCTTCAGAAGACGCATGAGGTGCAGCGCGCCCTGGCTGTGTGCGGCGAGAATGATCGGCTCGTCGGCCGGCATCTGGCTCAGGAAATAATCGAAGGCATTGCGAACGTCTTGGTACGCAAGGTCGAGAGCTTTTTGGGCATCTTCGCTGCTCAGCAGGAAAGCGCCGTACGCCGCCTGACGGTAACGGGGCGCCCAAACCTCACCCGCTGCGTTGAATGCGCTCGATTGGCTTTGCACGAAAAGGCGGGTTCGGAATCGGGTCTGGCCGCCGGCATCTAGCGGCGCGTTCCATCGATCGCGTTCCAGATAGGTCGTCGGATGAACGTAAAAGATTGATGCGTTGCCGACCGGAGCAGCGGCCATTCCGTCCGGAAGCCAGAGCGAGGGGTTAGCCGCCATGCCCGGCTTGGCGACCCAGCTGGCCTGTTGGCTGTAATTTGGCCCGCTTCCGATGGCCGGCTGCTCAAACCGTCCCTGGGGGGTTGCCTGCTTGAGCAGCACGTTTCCTCCGAACTGAAAAATAGCGAAGCCCGCGGCAACGACGACGAGTGTCAGCACGAAGATGATTACGAGGAAACGGCGCGCGCACATTAACGCGGCCCTATTCGGCGCCTTGCTCGCTAGCAAGCGAGGTCCGTCAGGGCCTCAGATCGTCCACGGGGTTTGTCCGGATAGCTAGGAACCCTCGAAAATCGCCAGAAATGCCTGTCTGCCGAACCGGCCGACCATCGAGGGAGCGGGCTATGGAATATGGCATCATTGGTTGGATCGTAGTGGGTTTGATCGCGGGTATTCTCGCCAAGTGGATCATGCCGGGCGACGATCCGGGGGGAATCATCGTGACCATATTGATCGGCATCGCCGGCGGCCTGCTCGGCGGGTTCATCGCAAGTCAGATGGGCCTTGGCGGCGGCAACATCATGAACATCGTCATCGCCACGGCAGGCGCGATCGTGTTGCTGATCCTCTATCGGGTGGTCAGGGGAGGTCGCCGCGTTTAGCGGCCCGCCTTCTTCAGACTGAGGGCTATCGAGCGGGCGCGACGCACGTCGTCGCCCGTTTCGAAACTTAGTTCCTGAAGTAAGATCCGTTCGCAGATCTCGAGAAGCTCCGCCGCGAGTTGCTCGATCGAGCTTTCTTGACTTCGGACGTGGGCTGCGGGCTCGCCGACCTCCTGGGCGCCTGCGCTCATCCCAGCGCGCCGCAGCGACCGCGTCCGGACATTGTCGGCACGCGGCACCCACGCGCCCACGTCTACGGGCCCATCGAACCGAATGCCGCGTAACTCACCGTTTTCCCACGCAACCTCGCCATCCACCGCGAGGCTGCCCCGCCGAAGCCGTGCCCTTTGACGTTCGCCCGGCAAATCCGGGCCTTCCAACAGCGCGCCCATGGGGGAAATGTTTCGTATGCGAACGGTGAATGACTGTGATGCACTTTGGAGCGTGGCCGCCAGGAAAACATTCGAACGTTCATCGAGACGCGGGTCATCGTGTCGGACTTTTTTCGAATGCACCGAATAAACCTCTGCCTGTGCCAAGGCAGGGTAATCCACGGACGTTCGGTTGAGCCGCAATTACTTGATCCAGATCGGAGCAGTTTGTTTTCCGCGACGGCTCTGCGCTGGGTCGCTCACGCCTCTCGGACAACGTCGAACGCTACTGACGTTCGGATTCCGGTCTTCTCCAGTGGAACAGTCCAATGGGTGTAGAACGAAGGCATCAGAACGAGCAGCCCAGCCTTAGGCCTCACCTCGCGATACCCCCAGTCGTCCTTTGAGCCGCCGACGTTCTTCGGCGGTCCAATGACCAGTTCTCCGCCCCTGCCTTCGATCTTTCGCGGATAGAAAACGCCGGTTGCCCAGCCTTCCCCGTGGATGTGCGGGATGTTGTACCCTTCACCGCGGGAGATCAGGCCCCACGCCTTGATCTGCATCTCATCTGAAACGAGGTGAGCGAACGGATGATCGGAGGACTGCCAGCGCCTCAGATAGTCCCTCGTGTGAGTGGTTATCTCCGCGATCAAAGCTTGAGCGGCGGGGTGCTCGGCCTTCGACAGGCCGCTGAGCATGCGCATGTTGCGGACCGATTGAACGGCCTCCTGCTCCTCGGCGCGGTCTTCCATTTCCAGGAGCATCCGGTCCACATCTCTGGCCAGTGAACGATCGAGCGATACGAGCTCGAATAGCTGACCCGGCGCCATGACGCGTGCGTGCCGCTCCATTTGTCCCGAATTGGCGAGCGCCTGCAGATATTTGTGGATCATCCGCGAGTTGATGAGTCCGCGTTCGAACAAGGCTTCATACTCCCGGGCAGCATCCTCGGGCTTGGCGCCCAGAAAGCTGCCTGCACGCGTCGCAAGGTCTCCGCTATACTTTACGGCAAGCGCCCTCAGACGCTCAGCCTCCTCAAACCGACCGGCCTCGTCCAGCATGCCCGCGTGCAGACCGGCAGGCGCGTCGGGCAGATAGTCGCCGCGCAGACAGCGTTCGTACAACTTGAAGCCATGCTCGACGTCGCCCCGGGCGATGGCGGCGAATGCCGCATTCGGATTGGCTGGCTCTCGCACGGGACACTTCTGGCGCGCGTGCAGGCGACGGGCAAGCGTCCGGCTTGCCGCCCTTCGGCCCCGTCGCTATCCGCCCTGCCATGTCCGTTTCTCCCGAACAGGTGCGTCATATCGCCAAGCTCGCGCGCATCGCCATGAGCAATGCCGAGCTTGAGCGGCTGGTGCCCGAGCTCAATAATATCCTCGGTTGGGTCGAACAGCTGGCCGAAGTCGACACGGGCGGCGTCGAGCCGTTGACCGCAGTGATCGACCAGAAGTTGAGGCTGCGCGCAGATGCCATCACGGATGGCGATTGCCGCGAAGCCATCCTCGCCAACGCACCGGATGCGGAGCACGGCTTCTTCGCGGTGCCCAAGGTAATCGAATGAGTGAGCTGACGTCCAAGACTATCGCGGAACTCCGCGACGGGTTCCGTTCAGGGGATTTCACGGCTCGCGAGATCGCCGAGACCTACAACGCTGCTGTGGCCGCGGCGAAGACGCTCAATGCCTATACGGTGGAGACTCCCGAGGACGCGCTCGCTGCCGCGCAGGCCGCCGACGAAGCGCGAGGTAACGGCGATCCGGGGGCACTCGCCGGCATTCCCCTCGGCATCAAGGACCTTTTCGCGACCCGAGGCGTCGACAGCACCGCGGGCAGCAACATCCTAAAGGGATTCAAGCCGACCTACGAAAGCACCGTCACTGCAAACCTGCGCAAGGCTGGCGCGGGCATGTTGGGCAAGCTCAACATGGACGAGTTTGCGATGGGCTCTTCGAACGAGACGAGCGCCTATGGGCCGGTCCTCAGCCCATGGCGCAGGAAGGGCAGTAACGTGGGCCTTACGCCGGGCGGGAGCTCTGGCGGGTCCGCGGCTGCCGTTGCGGCGGATATCGCGCCTGGCGTCACCGGTACGGACACCGGCGGATCGATCCGCCAGCCGGCGGCCTTCGTCGGGATCTGCGGGATCAAGCCTACTTACGGCCGCTGCTCACGCTGGGGCGTCGTCGCCTTCGCAAGCTCCCTCGACCAGGCAGGGCCAATGGCGAAGACCGTTCGCGACTGCGCGATCCTGCTCGAGGCAATGGCCGGCTTCGATCCTAAGGACTCCACTTCACTCGATCTTCCGGTGCCTCAGTGGGAAGCGAACTTATCCAGTAATCTCAACGGTAAGCGGGTTGGAATTCCCAAGGAATATCGGATCGACGGAGTCCCCGCGGAGATCAACGCCTTGTGGGATCAGGGCATCGAATGGCTGAAGGATGCTGGCGCGACGCCCGTTGAGATCAGCCTTCCCCACACGAAATATGCGTTGCCGACCTACTATATCATCGCCCCAGCTGAAGCTTCGTCGAACCTCGCTCGTTATGACGGGGTCCGCTACGGCATGCGTGCGGCGGTCGAGGGTGGGCTGGACGACATGTATGGCGCCACGCGGGCAGGGGGTTTCGGTGCCGAGGTCAAGCGCCGCATTATGATCGGCACCTATGTCCTCTCGGCCGGCTTCTACGACGCCTATTTTACCAAGGCGCAGAAGGTGCGAGCGCTGATCAAGCAGGACTTCCGCAACGCGTTCCAGCAATGCGACGTGATCCTGACGCCCACGGCTCCGTCGGCGGCATTCGGCATTGGCGAGACCACCGACCCGCTTGCCATGTATTTGAACGATGTGTTCGCCGTGCCCGCGAGCCTCGCCGGGCTTCCTGCGATGAGCGTTCCTGGCGGGCTCGACGGTCAGGGGCTTCCGCTGGGGCTGCACCTGATCGGCAATGAGCTCGACGAGCAGATGGTGTTGAACGCGGGCCTCGCGATCGAGGAGCGCGCCGGGTTCACGGCACGACCGGAGAAGTGGTGGTGATGGCTGACTCAACGGCGCCTTATCGCGTCAAGGGCGATACCGGCGAGTGGGAAGTCGTGGTCGGACTCGAGGTCCACGCACAGATCACCGCGAGCAAGGCCAAGATGTTCAGCGGTGCGGCAACGGCCTTCGGAGCCGAACCTAACACGCAGGTGAGCCTGGTCGACGCGGCGATGCCTGGGATGCTTCCGGTGCCAAACCAGGAGTGCATCCGCCAGGCGGTCCGGACGGGCATGGCACTCGATGCGGTGATCAACCGCTGGAGCCGGTTCGACCGCAAAAACTACTTCTACGCCGACCTTCCGCAGGGATATCAGATCAGCCAGCTCTATCATCCTTTGGTGGGTCCTGGCGAAGTCGAGATCCTGCTCGACGACAAGGACGAAAATAGCGTCAAGCAGATCGGCATTGAGCGCATCCACGTCGAGCAGGACGCGGGCAAGCTGATGCACGACCAGCATCCGACCAAGAGCTATGTCGACCTCAACCGATGCGGGGTCGCGTTGATGGAGATCGTGTCGCGTCCGGACATGCGTTCTCCGGCGGAAGCAGGAGCTTACCTCCGGAAGTTGCGTGCCATCCTGCGCTATGTCGGCAGCTGCGACGGTAATATGGAAGAAGGGTCGATGCGTGCGGACGTCAACGTCAGCGTGCGCAAGCCCGGCGGCGAATTCGGCACGCGCACCGAGACCAAGAACGTCAACTCCGTGCGTTTCGTGATGGCGGTGATCGAGCATGAGGCGAAGCGCCAGGTCGAGTTGATCGAAGAGGGTGGCGAGGTGGCGCAGGAAACGCGGCTTTACGATCCCGACAAGAATGTCACGCGCTCACTTCGATCAAAGGAGGATGCGCACGATTATCGGTACTTCCCCGATCCCGACCTGTTGCCGCTGGAACTGGACGAAGCCTTCCTCGAAGAATGCAGATCGAGCCTTCCCGAGCTGCCCGACGCCAAGCGCAAGCGGTACGAGGGTCTCGGCATCACTCCGTACAACGCCGGCGTGCTGACTGCTGAGGTCGAGACTGCGCGTTGGTTCGACGCGCTTCTCGATGCGGGGGCCGAACCCAGGCAAGGAGCGAATTGGGTCGTTGCGGAGCTTTTCGGCGCGCTGAATCGCCGCAACGAGACATTGGCGACGACCGGCATTTCGCCCGTGGAAGCGGCAGAACTGCTCAAGCTCGTGGCCGATGGGACGATCAGCGGGACGCTCGCTAAGCAGGTATTCGAGATCATGCTCGAGACGGGCGACGCTCCTTCCAGGATCGTCGAGGAGCGCGGCCTCAAGCAGACCAGCGATACTGGCGCGATCGATGCCGAGATCGATAAGATTCTCGCGGCCAATGCGGACAAGGTCGCCGAGTACAAGGGAGGCAAGCCGCAGCTTTTCGGTTTCTTCGTCGGGCAGACGATGAAGGCCATGCAGGGCAAGGCCAATCCGCAGGTGGTGAACGAACGGCTGCGCGCGAAACTGGACTGACACAGTTCGTCCGCATACGCATGGGATGATGCGTAAACTTGTCCTGGCCGCGGCGGCGGCGTTCATCCCGACCGTCGCGTGGGCTCAGTCTGTGGCCCAACCTGTTTCGGCTACAGCGCCAAAGCTGACGATCGTCATTTCCGTCGATCAGCTTTCCGCCGACCTGTGGAACGAATACCGTCCACAATTCGCCGGCGGGTTCGCTCGCCTCGCATCGGGGACTGTCTTTCGCAACGGGTATCAGAGTCACGCGGGCACGGAGACCTGCCCCGGACATGCGACGATCCTCACGGGCGTCCGTTCCGGACGCGCGGGAATTCCGATCAACAACTGGTTCGATTTCACTGTCAGCCGTGCTGACAAGGCCGTCTATTGTGCCGAGGACGAGACAGTGCCCGGCTCATCGTCCGATGCTTACACCGTGTCAGCCAGGCATCTTAAAGTGCCGACGCTCGGCGAGTATCTCAAAGCAGCAATGCCTGGCAGCCGTAGCGTCGCCGTCGCCGGCAAGGACCGCGCCGCTGTAATGATGGGCGGACACAACGTCGATCAGCGCTGGTTCTTCAAGGCGAAGATGTTCCAGACCGACCTTCAAGATGTTGCCGTCCCTGCAAGCGTGGCTCGGGCGAATGCAGCGGTTTCGGCGCAGATCGCCCGTGCGCAGCCCGGACTCGAACCGCCGCCGTTCTGCGCATCCAAGGCAAAAAGCTATGTTCTCGGCGGCCGGCCAGACTCACTGAAGGGTGAACCTCGCACCGTCGGCTTGGGCCGCTTCGATCGCGCAGCCGGCGACGCCAATGCCTTTTCCAATTCGCCCGAATATGATGGCGCCGTGCTTGCTCTCGCCGCTGCTCTCATCGGCGAGATGCAACTGGGGCGCGGCCCTTCGCCGGATCTCCTGTCGATCGGCCTCTCCGCGACGGATTATGTCGGCCACCGCTTCGGGACGGAAGGTCAGGAGATGTGCCTGCAGCTTCTGTCGCTCGATCGCGACCTCGGGGATTTCTTTGGTGTCCTGGACCGCAGCGGCATCGATTATGCCGTGGCTCTGACCGCGGATCATGGGAGCTTCGACATACCGGAGCGCGCGAAGGAGCGCTTGGCCGACGCCGCTTACGTCGACGTCGCCCTAGACGCCTCAGATGTGGGCAAGGCGATAGGAGACAAACTCGGCATCAAGGGCCCGGTTCTTTTTGGCGAATGGGCCGGCGACATCTGGATAAATGGGGCGCTGAGCCCAGCGGATCGCAGGCGGGTGATGGACGAAGCGCTTCGCATCTACCGCGCGCATCCGCAAGTCGAGGCGGTGTTCACCAAGGACGAGATCGCGCGGACGCCTGTCCCGGTCGTGAGCCCTGACAAATGGACCCTCGTTCAGCGCGCAAGGGCATCCTTCGATCCACAACGCTCGGGAGATCTCTGGGTGGTCCTGAAGGAGCATGTGTCGCCATATCCGTCGACTCCTGCGTTGGCATCGACCCACGGCACTCCTTGGGATCACGATCGTCGCGTTCCGATTGTCTTCTGGCGGGCGGGTATGAGCGGAAGTCTCCGCGAAGAGGCTGTCGAGACTGTCGACATCATGCCCACGCTGGCGGCGATGCTGGGACTTCGGATCACGTCCGAAAAAATCGACGGACATTGTCTTCCTGACAGCGGGCTGATTTCTTGTCCCCCGCGCTAAGAGCTTCAAAACACGTCTTTTATTTTCGGCTTTAATCTGGCGTTCAGCAGAGCGGGCGCAGTGAAATCCTGGGGAAGGGCGTGGTATGACGCCCTCTGGAGGTTTTCAGATGCGGAAGTGGGGTGTTGCCCTTGCGCTAGGGCTGAGCGTGCCGATGAGCGCGTGCGTGCAGATGAAGCAATATGCGGATGTGCAGTTCACTCCGCCTCAGGGTGATTACAAGCTGCTAGTGCTTCGTCCGGATGTCGAAGTGAGCTCGCTCACGACCGGCGGTATGCCGGAGCCTCGGGCCGATTGGACCGATCAGGCCCGCACCAATATCATCAACGCGGTTCGGGCCCAGCAGGGCACCAAGGGCGGTAAGGTCAGGATCCTCGACCGGCGGAACCAGCTGGAGGGCGTAGGCGAACAGGAAGTCGCCGAGGTCGAACGTCTCTTCTACGCTGTCGGGCAATCCATCGTCCTTCACAAATATCTGGGCGAATATCTGCCTACCAAGCGCGGCAAGGGGCTCGACTGGACGCTCGGTGAAGACGCGGTTCGGCTCGGTCAGAAGACCGGCTACGATTATGCCCTGTTCATGCATGCGGAAGACGAGGTCGCCTCGACCGGTCGCGTTGCGCTTGGCGTGCTTGGCATTGCCGGGTGCTTCGTTGGCTTCTGCGCTCCGAACATCGGCGGCGCGAGCCAGCTCGATTATGCCGGACTCGTCGACCTGAAGACCGGAGAGGTGGTCTGGTTCAACGTCGTTCTCGCGAAGAGCGAAGTCCCGGGCATCGATTTCGGCGATCTGCGCAGCGAGAAGGGCGCGGAACAGATGGTCGATCGGCTGCTCGGCCGGATGAAGCCGGGCCAGGACGTTGGCAAGGGCCACGTGATGAGCGGTGACCAGGGGGAGACGCACTGATGCGCTCGCGGTGCTCGCAGTTGAGCCGCCGCTCTTTGCTCGTCGGTGGCGGGGTCGCCGCAGCGTCGCTCGCAACCGGTGTTGCCCAGGCGCGCGTTCGACCGGCGGACATGGTTCCGCTCGTCGGCAAGGGTTTCAAGCCGACTGAGCGTGACGAGCAGGGCATCTGGCAGTTGATGGATCGTGCCGAGGAGGAAATCTCCGGATCCAACCTTCTGATCCAGGATCCCAAGCTGACGGGCTATCTGCGCGATCTCATCGGCAAGGTCGGTGGGCCTGCCGCGCGGGACTTTCGCATCTACCTGGCGCACGTTCCCGAATTCAACGCGATGATGTTCCCGACCGGCTTTGCGGTGGTGTTCACGGGCCTGCTGCTACGAATGCGCAATGAGGCTCAGCTGGCGGGCGTGATCGCGCACGAATCGGGTCACTTCCTCCGCCGGCACATGATTCGCAGCTGGCGCGACCAGCGGCGCAAAACGGACCTGCTTGCGATCGGGTCGATGCTTGCGGGCGTCGGCGGCGCGGCAGGCGGTGTCTACCTCGGCAATTATGTGCAGCTAGCGCAGCTCGGCACGATCCTGTCGCTGTTCGCTTACAGTCGCGGAATGGAAGCGGAAGCGGACGCAATGGGCGCCAGGCTTATTGCAGAGGCCGGCTACCAGCCAATGGAAATGGCGAATGTCTGGGCCCAGCTGATCGGGGAAGACCGAGCGAGCGCCCGCTACCGTCGAAAGAGCCGCCGCCACGGCTCGCTGTTCGATACGCACCCGTCAGAGGACTCGCGCCTAGCGGATCTCAGGATCTCTGCAACCGAAGTGACGCAGCCTGGGCGCCGGTACGAGATTGGCCGGGAGCATTACCTCGCGACGATCGGCGACATACGCCCCACGCTCCTCGAGGATCAGGTCAAGCTCAACGATCCCGGGGCGAGCCAGTACATCATCAACACGCTCGCGCAGGATGGTTGGAACGGACTTCTCCGCTTCTACGAAGGCGAGATCTGGCGGCTCAGGAACCGTCCCGGGGACGAAGACCGCGCGGCTCAGAGCTATGCGGCGGCCGTCGTCTACCCGGATGCGCCCGCGGACGCCTTCCGCTGGCACGGGATCGAGCTTTTGAAGGCGGGTCGGACCGCCGAGGCGAAAGCAGCTTTCTCGCGCTACCTGACGATGAAGCCGAACGCTCCCGACGCCGCCTGGGTGCGGCAGATGGCCGGCTGAGGGGAATGACCATGAAGACTTTGGTGAAAGCGAGCCTCGCTGCGGCGGCAACGATCGGCCTGTCTGCCTGTTCGACGCTCGGAGAGGACAGCGGCTACGGTATCAGTAGCTACACGCCTATCCAGGTGAAGCGCGTGTCGGTGGGCGATGGCAAGCTGTCTGTCGCTCCGCCGCGTCCATGGAATCGGCAGCGGGCCCAATATTTCTACGATGTCGCGGCGGTCGAGGACTGGACGCTCAACGGGCCCTATCTCGACGGGATCAGCTTCGTCAGCGGCCTGAAGAACAACAAGACGCTGCTTTACCAACGCCGCAGCGACAATCAGCAGGTCCCGCCGTTCCGCTCGAACATGACTCCGCCGGAAATTGCCTCGATGCTCGAGAGCCTGTTCCGCGTGAAGGGCGGGGCGCTCGAATATCATACGCTCTCGCTCCAGCCGCGGCAGTTCCTCGGCTATCCCGGCTTCCAGTACGACTATGAGCATCTCGACGGCGACGAGCTGTGGCGCAAGGGCCGCGTCGTTGGCGCAGTGATCGACGGCCGGCTTTACATGATCCTCGTGGACGCGGCGCGTTCGCACTATTTCAACGACGTGCTGCCGGACTTCGAAGCGATCGTCGGTTCCGCCAGGCTGCGGCGGGGCTAGCCGACCGGAGAAATAGGGGTCGTCGGCGGATCTGTCCCCGGCGTCGACGGCGACGGCACGTCGACGTCAGGCCCCTGCGGCGGCGTTTCCTGGGGTGCCGGCGTCGGCTGACCTGGCTGCGAGGGTTCGATCGGTTCCGGATTGCTCGGCGTGTCAGGGAAGGGCGGCAATTGCTGCATCGATAATTTCTCCTCGCATGGGCAACGGCTTGCGATTGAAAGAGTTGCAGCCCTGCGGCTTGCCCGGCGGCCGATCCTTGCTATAGGCCCGCTTGCGGTTCTCGCCTGTCCGTTGGATAGGCGTGTGCGCCGCAATTTTGCGGCCGCGCGCGCGTGGCGGAACTGGTAGACGCGCTGGATTTAGGTTCCAGTATCGCAAGATGTGGGGGTTCGAGTCCCTCCGCGCGCACCATCTCCGCGCCTGGCGCGGGAATGGCTGCTTTCAGAATTCTTTGTGGGAAGATTGCAGTGATCAAGACCGTTGAGACCGAAAATCAGGGCCTGAAGCGCGCCTTTATGCTGACCATTCCCGCCGAGGACATCGAGGCGCGGGTCGACAAGGAAGTGAAGCGCCTTGCGCCGCAGGTCCGGATGCCCGGCTTCCGTCCCGGCAAGGTGCCGCCGAACCTCATTCGCAAGATGCATGGCGATCAGATCCAGGCCGAGGCGCTGAATACTGCGGTCCAGGAAGGTGTTCAGCAGCTGCTGCAGGAGCAGAATGTGCGTCCTGCGCTCCAGCCGGAAGTCGCGCTCAAAGACGAGTATAAGCCCGGGCAGGATGCGGAGATCGAGGTCCGCGTTGAAGCACTTCCCGATGTCCCCACCCCACAAATTGGCAATCTGAAGATCGAGCGGTTGACGGTCGAGCCCGACGATAAGGCCGTGGACGAGCAGCTGCAGCAGCTTGCGGCCCAGTCCAAGCGCTGGACCGAGGCTCCGAAGAAGCATGCAGCTGCCATCGGTGACCTTGCCGTGATGGATTTTGTAGGTTCCGTAGATGGGAAGGAATTCCCGGGCGGCACTGGCGAGGACATGCAGATTGAGCTTGGTTCGGGCCGATTGATTCCCGGCTTCGAGGACCAGCTGGTCGGCGCCAAGGCTGGCGACAAGCGTGACGTTAAGGTGACCTTCCCGGAGAATTATCCGGCGGAAGATCTGAAGGGCAAGGCAGCGACCTTCGCTGTGACGGTAAAGACGGTGAAGACCGCCGGCGAGAATGCGATAGACGACGAGTTCGCAAAGACGCTGGGCCTGGAGAGCCTGGACAAGCTGCGCGAGGTCTTGCGTGATCAGCAGACTCAGGAGCTCAACGGCCTGACGCGTACGCATATGAAGCGTCGCCTTCTCGACCAGCTCGCCGAGCGCCACGATTTCCAGGTGCCGGAGTCGATGGTCGAGGCGGAGTATCAGAATATTCTCAACCAGCTTCGGCACGAGGCAAGCCACGAGGCCGATCCGCAGGCGGCACTGGCCGAGATAGAGCAAGATGCAGCCGAGTATCGCGACATTGCCGAGCGTCGCGTGCGGCTTGGCCTCCTCTTGTCGGAAATTGGCGCAGCGAATGGCGTACAGGTCACCGATCAGGAGATGAACCGCCTGGTTGCGCAGGCTGCGTCGCAATATCAGGGCAAGGACCGCGAGGCATTCATCCGCTACATCCAGCAGCAGCCGATGGCCGCGGCACAGCTCCGTGCCCCTCTCTACGAGGATAAGGTCGTAGACTTCCTATTCTCAAAGGCGGAAATCACTGACCGCAAGGCGACGCGCTCGGAGCTTGAAGCCGATCTCGAGAGCGAGGAAGGCCATGTGCATGGGCCGGGCTGCGGACACGACGTGCCCGAGGCAAAGGCAAAGCCCGCCAAGAAGGCCGCCAAAGGCAAGGCGAAAGCTGCTGAACCGGAACAGCCGGCCAAGGGCCCGGTTGAGAAGACCGCCGACAAGCCGAAGGCTGCCAAGCCCCTGAAGGACGCGCCGGAAGGCAAGCCGGCCGCCAAGAAGGCGGAAGCCAAGCCGGCGATGGCCGAAGCGAAACCTGCCGCCAAGAAGGCTACTGCACCAACGAAGGTCGAAGCCAAGGCTAAGACCTCCACCAAGAAGGCGCCTGCCAAGAAGAAGTAGCCGGTAGGTTCGCCCTGAGCTTGTCGAAAGGCTGTTCTTCTTTCTAACAAGGGGGACGGCAGGGCTTCGACAGGCTCAGCCCGAACGGGTTTGGGGGCTGATGATTACTGATATTTCACCGCGCATTGCCGTCCTGCTCCCCTGTTACAATGAGGAAGCGGCGATCGGAGCGACCGTCAGCGGGTTCCTGGCAGCGCTGCCCGGTGCAATCATCTACGTCTACGACAATAACAGTCGCGACCGGACCCGCGACGTTGCGGCGCAGGCTGGTGCGGTCGTCCGCACCGAGCGTCAGCAGGGCAAGGGTCATGTGGTACGGCGGATGTTCGCCGACATCGATGCCGACGTTTACATCATGGCTGACGGCGATCTGACCTATGACCCAAATGCCGCTCCGGCGATGGTCGAGATGCTCCTGGCGGAAGAGCTCGACATGGTGGTCGGAACCCGAAAGCACGAGGAAAAGACCGCCTATCGCGGCGGTCATGTGCTCGGAAACAAGCTCTTTACCGGTCTTCTGTCAGGCCTTTTCGGGCGTAGCTTCAGCGACATATTCTCCGGATATCGGGTCTTCTCGCGGCGCTTCGTGAAAAGCTTTCCGGTGCTGTCCTCCGGCTTCGAAATCGAGACGGAGATGAGCGTCCATGCGCTAGAATTGCGGATGCCGGTCGGCGAAGTCGAAACCGTCTACGCGGCCCGCCCGGAAGGATCTGAGTCCAAGCTTTCGACCTTCGGGGACGGGTGGCGAATCCTGAAAACGATCGCGACCTTGTATCGGGTCGAGCGGCCGGTGCTCTTCTACGGCAGCATCGGAGCCTTGCTCCTGGCGGCTGCAATCGTTCTCGCGATCCCTTTGGTGGTCACTTACCTAAACACCGGCCTGGTGCCGCGCTTTCCGACTGCCATCCTCGTCACCGGAATGACCGTCATTGCAGTACTGTGCTTTTTTGCGGGCTTGATCCTGGACACGGTAACGCGCGGGCGTCGCGAAATCCGGCGGCTGGCATATTTGGCTTTGCCCGCCCCCCGCGGGAGCCAAGTGTAGACGAATTGCATCACTCGCCGGAAATGTGTCACCTCAGTGACACTTCCGGCTTCCGGCAGCAATCTCCCTAATTTAAAGCTGTTGACGGGGTCCAATCGGGGCAGGGCCGCGAACGGTTCTTTAAGGGGGAATTCATGTCATTACTTACGGTCGCGCTGCGCTCCAGCGCAGCATTGACGGCACTTGTCGCAGCCGCGGCGCAGGCGCAGCCGGAAAGCACGCTTCCCCCGCCCGACGTTCAGAACGCGCAGGCATCGACGTCGAACGAGCGGACGGCGCAAGGCGAGATCGTCATTACCGGTTCGCGCATCCGTCGCGACCCGCTGTCGCAGGATTCGCCGGTCACTTTCGTCGACCAGTCCGACATCCAGAAGACGGGTCTCAACTCGGTGAACGAAGTGCTGCAGCGTCTTCCGAGCGCAGCGGGCGGTCTCAATGGAAAGGTCAATCTTTCGGGCAACGCGGGCAACCCGCCGAACGGGCAGGGCGTAGGCGCGGGCGCTGCCGACGTCGATCTCCGCTATCTCGGATCTCAGCGCACCCTCGTGCTGGTTGACGGCCTTCGCTTCGTGCCTGGCGCTTCTGCCAGCGGCGTCCCGGGTGCGGTAGACGTCAACTCCATCCCGGAATCGATGATCGAGCGGGTGGAGGTGCTCCTCGACGGCGCATCGGCCATTTACGGTTCCGACGCGATTGCGGGCGTGGTGAACATCATCACGAAGAAGGGCCAGCGCGGTTTCAATGCCTCCGCGCAGCTCGGCAAGTACCTCGATGAAGGCGACGGGTTCAGCCAGAATTATCAGCTGAGCTGGGGCAACGGCATCGGCGGCCCGACGCAGGTCGTGGTCGGCGCAAACTTCGTGAAGCAGGATCCAATTCTCGCTGCCGATCGGGCCATTTCCGCCTTTCCGGCGCCTTATCAGACTTCCTGTCTTCAGGGCGGCTGCAGCAGTTACACGCCGCTTGCACGTTTGATCCTGTTGAGGGATCCGACACAATCGTTCCTGACCTCGAGCGATGTTGCGTCGATCACCCTCAAAGCGCCTGTGATCGGCCGTGTTCCGATCTACTCGCCTGACTTCCTCACTAACCCGAACACGGACTATAAGCCGTTCACGGCAGCTGACCGGTTCAACTTCGCGCCGTACAATTACATTCTGACGCCGCTGAAAAGGTATGGTGGATTCGCGAACGTCCGGCAGGAACTGACGGCAGACATCAACGCCTCGGCCAAGTTCTCCTACAACCACCGCGAGTCCAAGAACCAGGCGGCGCCGCTGCCGCTCGGCATCGGTTTCGACGCGGCCAACCAGAACCTCCTCGACACCATCAATGTGGATGTGACGAACCCCTTCAATCCATTTGGGGTGACGCTCAATTCTGACCCGATCGCAGGCAATTACAGCGTTTTCTTCCGTCGGTTGGTGGAAAATGGTCCGCGCCGGTTCGAGCAGAAAGTGGACACCTATTACGGGTCGGGCACCGTTGACGGTAAGTTCGGCCTGGCGGGCCACGATTGGTTCTGGGATGTCAACGTCCTCTATGGGCACAACAAGGCCAAGCAGACGATGCTCGGCAATATCAACGCGGCTCACCTGAAGACAGCACTCGGTCCGGTTGCCGTGTGTAACGCGACGCCGGGCTGCCTGCCGTTCAACTTCTTCGGCGGCGTAGGGTCGGTTACCCAGGGGATGCTCGACTGGATCAACTTCGAGCAGAACGACAGCAGCGAGCAGACTTTGTGGGGTGTGACTGCCAACGTGTCGGGCACCATCGCCGAGTTGCCGGGCGGACCTCTTGGCGTCGCGTTCGGCGTCGAGCACCGCAACCAGAAGGGCCGCTTCGACCCGGATCCCGTGGTTGCCGCCGGCGAGGGCTCCGATATCCCGGCCGAGCCGACGCACGGCGAATATAATATCGACGAAGCGTACCTCGAGTTGAATGCGCCGCTTCTGGCTGATCGCTACCTGATCAACTTACTGGAGCTTAACGGCGCCGTCCGTTTCTCCGACTATTCGATCTCGGGCTCGACGACGACCTTCAAGGGAGGCATCAACTACAAGCCTGTGCCGGAAGTGCGGTTGCGCGGCTCCTATTCACAGGGTTTCCGCGCGCCGACCATCGGTGAGTTGTTCGGCGGCAGGTCGCGTTTCGATCAGTCGCTGACCGATCCGTGCAACGCCAGCGCGAACCCGACGGGCCAGATCCTTGCGAACTGCCAGACGATCTTCGCCGCGCTGCCGTTGGCGGATCTGGCAACCTATGAGCAAGACAACCCGCAAAGGCCTGTGTTTACGGTAGGCAACCCCGAGTTGGAGCCAGAGAAATCCAACGGCTGGAATGTCGGCGTGGTCGTCAGTCCGGCGGCTGTCCCGCGTTTCTCGATCGAAGCCAATTATTACCACATCAAGATCAAGAACGCGATTTTCTCGCCGTTCGCGCAGACGCTCGATCGCTGCGTTGCAACTCTCGACCCGCTGGCGTGCAGCCTAGTCAATCGCACCGTCACGGGGCAGATCGCGAGCATCAACGGAACGCTGCAGAACATCAACGCGATCGAGACCAGCGGGCTTGATCTGAACCTCGCTTACCGGACTGCGCCCGCGAGCTGGGGCACGGTTGGGTTCACGTTGAACAACAGTTTCCTGTTCAACTACAACATCATCGTGCCGACTGAGGACGGTTCGGACGTGATCAGCCGTGAAGGGACGGAGCAAGGCAGCCCAGATCAGGCCTTCCCGGCGCACAAGGCGATCGCGATCGTCGACTGGAACGGAATGGACTTCGGTGCGACCCTTACCGGCCGCTATATTTCAGGCGTGAAGGAATTCCCGAACGGTGCGAATGCACCGAGCGCGAAAATGAATGCCCGTTTCTACACCGACATCCAGGGCCGCTGGACGCCGAAATTCGGCCCGCTCAGCGAACTTGGCTTCGCGCTCGGCATCAACAATCTGTTCAATCTGGATCCGCCGGGGTGCATCACCTGCAGCCTTAATAACTTCGACCCGACCACTTATGATGTTCCGGGCCGTTACTATTATGCTCGCGTCGCAGTGAAATACTGAACGCCAGCACTTAAAAGGGAGGGGCGGTTCGGTCATACCGGGCCGCCCTTTCCTTTTTTCTGCCGCCTTGAACCTTCGCGAAATCGCGCCGATGTAGGTGGCTCAATCAACAAAGGACCTTCTCCCCGTGATCGACCATCAGGACATCGTTTCGCAGCTCGTCCCAATCGTTATCGAGCAGTCCAACCGGGGCGAGCGCAGCTTCGACATTTATTCACGGCTGCTTCGCGAGCGGATCGTCTTCATCACGGGGGCAATCGAGGACCACATGGCCTCGCTGGTGACCGCTCAGCTCCTGTTCCTTGAGTCCGAGAATCCGAAGAAGGACATCTTCATGTACATCAATAGCCCGGGCGGCGTGGTCACTGCCGGGCTCGCGATCCACGATACCATGCAATACATCCGGCCCAAGATCAGCACCGTGTGCATCGGGCAGGCGGCGTCGATGGGCAGTTTCCTTCTCGCCGCGGGTGAGCCTGGAATGCGCGTTGCGCTGACCAACAGCCGGATCATGGTCCACCAGCCCTCGGGCGGCGCCCAAGGCATGGCCGCCGACATCGAGATCCAGGCCCGCGAGATCCTCCGCATGCGGCAGCGGCTGAATGAGCTTTATTCAAAGTACACTGGTCAGTCGCTCGAAGAGATCGAGAAGGCGATGGATCGCGACAAGTTCCTGGAGGCTGACGAAGCGAAAGCCTTTGGGATCATCGACGAGGTCTTCGACAAGCGGCCCGACGCTGGCGACGACAGCGGCACCGGAGCCGGGGAAGTCACGCCGGCCTAAGCAGCGGGGGAGGGGGCGATCGTAACTTTCCTGAAGACGCTGCTCGCAGGCGCAGCTTTTTCGGTTTCGGCAGCTGCAGCAGCTGACTCCGTTGACGTGCGCGCGGGCAGGTTGATTGATCCTGTATCGGCGACGGTGTTGTCTGACCGGCGCATCCATATCGTCGATGGAAAGATAGCCTCGGTGACTGCATGGCAAAGCGCCGACGGGCCCGCTGCCGTCGACTGGTCGAGCTACACCGTGCTGCCGGGGCTGATCGACCTCCACACCCATATCGCCGACGGCTCGGTCGGCAGCAGCGATCCGACCGACCCGCTCAAGCACAGGGAAGCTGCCACCATATTGAAAGCGGTGCCGGCGGCGAAGGCCATGCTTCGCGCCGGATTCACGACAGTGCGCGACGTCGGGGTCTATCGCGGTCTCACTGACGTTTCCCTTCGCGACGCCATCAACGCCGGCGAAGTCGAAGGACCGCGGATGTTCGTCGCGGGCGCCTACATCACCATTCCAGGCGGCGGCGGGTCAGTGGCCGGGCCCAAAGTGCCAACGCCCGCCGAATTCAGACTGGGCGAGGTGCGCAATGCGGCCGAGGCGCAAAAGCGGACGCGCTACCTGCTTGAACATGGCGCCGACTTCATCAAGCTGATCGCCACCGGCGCTGTACTGACGTTGGGGGGCGTGCCCGGAGCGATCGAGCTGACTCCGGCGGAGATGAAGGCCGCCTGCGATGAAGCCAAGGCGCACGGCTCCTACTGCATCGCCCATGCGCACGGGGCGGAAGGGATCAAGGCGGCCATCCGCGCTGGCGTCCGCACGATCGAGCATGCCAGTTTCCTCGATGCCGAGGGGATAGAACTCGCCAAGAGGCATGGCGTGTGGCTCGACATGGACATCTACAATGGCGATTGGATCGAGGAGGTTGGCACCAGGGAGGGCTGGCCCGCCGAGTATCTGCGCAAGAATCGCGAGACGACGGACGTGCAGCGCCGCGGGTTCACAGCAGCGGTGAAGGCTGGCGCAAAGATGACTTTCGGCACCGACGCGGCGGTATATCCCTATGGGCTCGGCGGGCACCAGTTCGCTTACATGGTGCGCTATGGGATGACGCCAATGCAGGCGATCCAGTCCGCCACGACTGAAGCGGCCAAGGCTCTGGGAAAAGAGGGGCAGGTGGGAACGCTTGCGGCAGGCGCCTATGGCGATCTAGTCGCTGTCAAAGGCGAACCTCTGACCGACATCCGCACGCTTGAGCATGTTCAGGCCGTCATGAAAGAAGGGCGTCTGGTCCGCTAGCTCAGACGAACGGCCGGCTATGTCGACGAAGCATGATGTTCTCCTATTGTTCTACAGGAACGAATAGGATACGTAGTTGCTTCAACCGGCGGATCATCACCGTCATCGATTGATGCTTGAACGGAGACAGGGGACATGGCAGCGCAGCTTAAAGTCATCGGCAGCGGATTGGATAGCTCAGGCATGGATCGTCAGAAGGCGCTCGAGGCGGCGCTCGCCCAGATCGATCGTGCGTTCGGCAAGGGCTCTGCGATGAAGCTGGGCAGCCGCGAGAAAATCGAGATCGAAACCACCTCGACCGGCAGCCTGGGCCTCGACATCGCACTCGGCGTTGGCGGCCTGCCGCGTGGGCGGATCGTCGAAATCTATGGGCCGGAGAGCTCGGGCAAGACGACGCTGGCGCTGCATGCGATCGCCGAAGCGCAGAAGAACGGAGGCACAGCTGCATTCGTCGACGCGGAGCATGCGCTGGACCCGGTCTACGCTCGGAAGCTTGGGGTCGACATCGATGAGCTGATCGTCTCGCAACCCGACACGGGCGAGCAGGCGCTCGAGATTGTCGACACTTTGGTTCGTTCGAATGCGATCGACGTGCTGGTGGTGGATTCGGTTGCGGCCTTGGTCCCTCGCGCCGAAATCGAAGGCGAGATGGGGGATAGCCATGTCGGCCTACAGGCGCGCCTCATGAGCCAGGCGCTCCGCAAGCTCACGGGATCGATCAGCCGCTCTCGCTGCACGGTCATCTTCATCAACCAGGTGCGCATGAAGATCGGTGTCATGTACGGCAATCCGGAGACCACGACCGGCGGCAATGCGCTGAAATTCTACGCCTCGGTCCGCCTCGACATCCGCCGCACCGGCCAGATCAAGGACCGGGACGAAATCGTCGGCAACGCGACGCGCGTGAAGGTGGTCAAGAACAAGGTCGCGCCGCCTTTCAAGCAGGTCGAGTTCGACATCATGTACGGTGAAGGGGTGAGCAAGGTCGGCGAGACCCTCGATCTCGGCGTGAAGGCCGGCCTGATCGAGAAATCGGGCTCCTGGTTCAGTTATGACTCGGTGCGGATCGGCCAAGGTCGTGAGAACGCCAAGACCTATCTCAAGGAGAACCCCGACATCGCTCAACGGATCGAGAATGCGATCCGCGGCCGGACCGAAGAGGTCGGCGAGGCACTGATGAGCGGCGTTTCCGACGACGACGATATCGCCGTCGAGTAGGGGCCGTCAGGGCGGCACGCTGACTGCGACTGTAATATTAAGGTTTTGAGAGGCTCCCCGGCGGTGGACGGGACTATCCCTTCGCTCGTCCGCCGTCTCCCTGCTTCCTAGCAGAGATCGTCGGGCATCAAGGGCGTCGGATCTGCGCTCGTGTCGACCTGGATCGGCGCGAACAGCTTGCGAGGTTCAGTGAGGACAATGAGCATCAGCGCGAGCGAGGCGCAAATCGCTGTTCCGACCAAATAGGGTGTAGCGGTACCATCGAAAGATCGGCCAATCAGGAAGCCGACTACGGCCGCTCCAATTGTCCCGACCACCCCCTGGACCGATGATGCTGTGCCGGCGATCGGCGCCATATGCTCCATCGCGAGCGTGCCGAGATTCGATGACGTGAAAGCGAAGCAGCACATCGCCAGCGATTGCAGCACGATGAAGACCGGCAGGCTCTCATGCCCGGACAAGGCAATCGCGGCGTGCGTCAGCACGACCATTGCGAACGCCACCGCCGCCGTGTGACCCACCCGACGGAGACCGAAGCGTCCGACAACGCGGGAGTTGGTCCAGGACGCAAGCGCCATCGGCGCCGCGATCGCGGCGAATACGAGCCCGATTAGGTGAGGGGTGCGGAAATAATCGAAGACGATCTGCTGGACGGAGGAAATATAAGCGACGAGGCAGGCGAAAGTGACCGTCAGCGCCAGGGTGTACCCGCGGGATTGCGGCTCGCGCAGGGTCTGCCAAGCGGCACCTCCGACTTCGCGCCAATTGAGCGATCTTCTGAATTCGGGATGTAGCGTCTCGGGGAGACGCACCCACGACCAGATCAACATCATGATGGCGTAACCAGCCAGTACCATGAAGATTGCTCGCCACGACGCGACGAGCAGGATGGCCTGGCCGATGTTCGGTGCGAGCACCGGGACCAGCATGAAGACCATGAAGACAAGGCTCATCACCCTGGCCATCGCTTCCGCTTCGAACAGGTCGCGTACCATGGCGACCACGAGGACACGGGTAACTGCGGCCGAAGCTCCCATCGCGACCCGGCCCGCGATCAGCAGAGGGAAGCTGCCCGCGAATGCGCAGAGCGACGCAAACAGACCATATAGGATCACTCCCGCCGCCAGGATCGGCTTGCGCCCAAATCGGTCGGCGAGCGGTCCCCAGAGGAGTTGAGTGGAAGCGAAGCCGATGAAATAAGCGATAACGACCAGCTGACGGTCGTTGTCCGCTGCGACGTGCAGCGAGCGCCCGATGTCCGGAAGGGCCGGGATCATCGCATCGATGGCGAGCGCGTTCAGCGCCATGAGACCCGCAAGCAGCGCGGTCATCTCGCGTGTGCCGGGCCGACGGGTGGTCCCGGGTGGATGAGCAATCTCGAAAGGCATGAGGGCGTGCCTGCTGGCGTAGGAGCGCGCGCCATGCAAGAGAGAAGCAGGGGGTGAGCAAGTGAATTCGAAGACGATCCGCCTCATCGGATTGCCGACCGATAGCCATTCTTCTTTTCTGCGCGGGCCGGCTCAAGCTCCGTCAGCCGTTCGCGCGGCGCTCGCATCCGAGCACGGCAACATGGCGACAGAATCCGGGGCCGAGCTTGGCGAAGACATCCGCATTGAGGACAGTGGCGACCTGCCGCTCGACGAAGGCGAGGGAGATTTCGAACGCATCCGCACCGCTGCGGAACGCGCGGCTGGTAGCGGCTCGGTTCCGATTTTCATCGGCGGCGATCACATGATCAGTTTCCCAACTGTCGCGGGAATTGCGGCTGCCTGCGGTCCCATCAACATCCTGCATTTCGACGCTCACCCCGACCTGTACGACGACTTCGGAGGCGATCCGCTGAGCCATGCATCGCCCTTCGCGCGAATTATGGAGGGCGGCCATGCTTCCCGGCTGGTGCAAGTGGGGATCCGAACGCTCAACCGTCACTGCCGCGTGCAGGCCGAACGCTTCGGCGTCGAGGTCATCGAGATGCGCGACTTTAACCCGGAACGCGTGCCGATCCCGGACGCCCCTCTGTACATCAGCATCGATCTCGACGCGCTCGACCCGGCATTCGCGCCCGGCGTGTCGCATCACGAGCCAGGCGGGCTTACTGTGCGCGACATCCTGTCGGTGCTCCATCGGGTGTCCGGACCGATCGTTGGCGCTGACGTTGTCGAATATAATCCGACGCGAGACGTGAACGGAGTCACGGCGGTAGTTGCGGCCAAGTTGGTCAAGGAGCTTGCCGCACTGGCAATGGGGGATGAACGATGAGGGCACGGCTGTCGCGCAGGACCATGCTTGCCGGAATGGCGGCGGCGACGCTTCCCGTCGGGCGCCTGGCTGCCCAGGCTGCGGAGGAGCTGAAGCCCATCCCGATTCCGCCGCCAATCAGCAGCGCCGAGCGACTTCAGAGGCTCACGAGGGCGCGCGACATGATGCGGCAAAAGGGTATCGGCGCGATCCTCATCGAATCCGGTCCTAGCCTCGATTACTATACGGGCATCCAATGGTGGCGCAGCGAACGCCTGACCGGTGTGGTCATCCCCGCCGAGGGCGACCCGATCGTCGTGACACCCTTCTTCGAGCGGCCGAGCATTGAGGAGATGCTCTCGGTCAAGGCCGAAATCCGCACGTGGCAGGAGGACGAGGAGCCCCTCAAGCTCGTTGCCGATTTCCTCAAGGAACGGAAGGTCGTCGGCGAGCCGGTAGGATTTGAGGAAACGAACCGCTTCTTCCTCGAAGATCGGCTGAAGCAGCAGCTTTCCGGCGCTCCAATCGTTAGCGCCAACCCGGTCGTGCGGGCGCAGCGCATGATCAAGTCGCCGACCGAATTGGCGTTGATGCAGGCGGCGGCCGACATAATGGCGGCCTCACTCCGCTATGCCGGTCAGCGCACACGCGTGGGAATGGCGCCACCAGAAATCGATGGGCTCATTGCCGCGGCTCAGAAAAAACTCGGCGGGGCTTATGACGGTGGGCTGGTCCTGATCGGGGAAGCGTCCGCTTATCCTCACGGAAGCAAGCAGCCGCATACGGTCCAACGCGGCGATGTGGTCCTGCTGGACTGCACATGCTCGGTCCACGGTTACCAGGCCGACATCACGCGCACGTTCGTCGTGGGAGACCCGTCGCCGGAAGTGCGCAAGGTCTGGGACCAGGTCCACCGTGGCCAGCAGATTGCGATGACGGCGGCCAAGGTTGGCGCACCCGCGGGAAGCGTCGACGATGCTGTTCGCGGCACCTACGAGAGTTGGGGCTACGGTCCGCGTTACAAGTTGCCGGGAACGTCGCATCGAACCGGGCACGGGATCGGCATGGAAGTGCACGAGCCGATCAACCTTGTGCACGGTGAGACGACGCCCTTGGCGCCTGGCATGTGCTTCTCCAACGAGCCGGGCATCTACATCCCCGGAAAATTCGGCATCCGGCTTGAGGACTGCTTCCACATCACTGCCGACGGGCCGAAGTTCTTCACCACGCCTCCGCCGAGCATCGATCGTCCGTTCGACTAGAAGTGGTCTTCGATCTTGCCTGTACGCTGCACGTGCGAAGGCGCATGCGGCGGTTCGATGTCGGCAGGCTCCTCCTCGTCCAGCTCACCTTCCCAACGCGCGACGACGCTCGACGCGACTGCGTTGCCGACCACGTTGGTTGCTGAACGGCCCATGTCAAGGAAGTGATCGACTGCGAGAATCAGCAGCAGGCCCGCTTCCGGAATGTTGAACATGGACATGGTCGCCGCGATCACCACCAGGCTCGCCCGCGGCACGCCGGCCATTCCCTTCGAGGTGATCATCAGGACCAGCAGCATGGTGATTTCCTGCCCCATGCTGAGGTCGATGCCGTAAGCCTGCGCGATGAAGATCGTCGCGAAGGTCATGTACATCATCGAACCGTCGAGATTGAACGAGTAGCCGAGCGGAAGGACGAAGCTCGCGATGCGCGGGGGCACCCCGAAACGGTCGAGCGCCTCTAACGTGCGCGGGTAGGCAGCCTCGCTCGACGCGGTCGAGAAAGCGAGGACGATCGGATCGCGAATGTATCGGACGAGGTGGCGTGTGCGGGGACCGACGATCACGAACGCCGCTCCGATGAGGAACAGCCAAAGGATCGCGAGGCCGAGATAGAAACTGCCTACAAACTTTCCGAGCGTGGCAATGATGCCCGGCCCGCTCTCGGCAAGCGCGCTGGTCACGGCCGTGAATACTGCGAAAGGCGCAAAGCGCATCACGTAATCCGTGATTTGCAGCATGACTTTGACGAGGGCTTCGACGCCGCGGACGATCGGCATTCCGCGTTCCCCGACTGCGGTCAGCGCAACGCCGAAGAAGATCGAAAAGATGACGATCGGCAGGATTTCGTTGTTGGCCATCGCGTCGAAGATCGACGCCGGGACGAGGTGGGTAACGAAATCCTTGAGATTGAACCCAGCGGTCTCGACGCCGCTGGCAGCCGTTGCAGCGGGGAGGGGTAGGTTCAGCCCGACACCGGGCTGTAGCAGGTTCACGAGAAGGAGGCCCAGCGTCAACGACACGAGGCTTGCGAGGATAAACCATGTGATCGAACGCACTCCGACGCGGCCGAGCGCGGCGATGTCGCCCATGTGCGCGATGCCCGCGACGAGGGTCGAAAACACGAGGGGCGCGATGATCATCTTGATGAGCCGCAGGAACAATGCCGTTACGATGCTCAGATATTCCGCGATCTGCTTGAGCCTGGCGGCGCTTTCTGGCGTGCCGTCGTCGATCGCGGCATTGATTGCCCACCCGGCAATAACGCCGAGCAAAAGCGCAAGCAGGATGAACCTGGTCAACTTCTTGGCCATGCTTCTCCCCTGATTGACGCTGGCGATCGAACCCAAGCCGCTGAGCGGCTAACCGTCAAGCGCTTGCGCCTTTGATGACCGCCTCGCTACGGACTGCGCCGTGACCGACCGTGAAAGCTTCTGGTACAGGCTCGATCCCAGATATCGCCTGATCCTCTGCGACATATGGGGTGTGATCCACAACGGGCGTCAGCTTTATCCGGGCGCTCAGGAGCGCCTGCTCCACTGGCGGGCGGACGGGCGCTGTGTCGTGCTCATCACCAACGCGCCACGTCCGGCCGAGGCCGTTCAAGCTCAACTCGCGCGGATTGGCCTCTCGGACGACGCATGGGACGCAATCGCGTCGAGCGGCGAGGCGGGCGTGGAAGCGCTGAGCAATATCGGCCGGCCGGTCGGTTTCGTTGGGACATCGAGCGATCGCGCTATCCTCGAGGCCCGAAACGTCGCGATCAGCGACGACGATGGTTTTCGCGACGTCGTCTGCTCCGGATTTGAAGAGGGCCGATTCGATGTCCAGGACTATCGCGCCGAGCTGGAACGGATGGTCGAGCGCGGCGTGACTTTCCATTGCCTCAACCCGGACCGGGTCGTCGATTACGGCGGCACCATGTTGCCGTGCGCGGGCGCGCTCGCAGACGTGTATGAGGCGATGGGCGGACACGTCATCTGGTACGGCAAGCCGTTTCGCACCATCTACGATTATGCGCTGGCGCACGGTGGGCATCCGCCTACTGAGGAGGTGCTGGCCGTGGGCGACGGTCTTCAGACTGACATGCTCGGGGCAGCATGGATGGGATTCGATGCGATTTTCGTCAGTGGGGGTATCCACGCCGGCAAGCCGTTTCCGGAAGACTTCGCTGCAAGTCATGGGCTCGGGGACTGGCGCCCCACCGCAGTCGTCGAGCGGCTCTAGGCTAATCGCGCAGGGCGCCGATCAATCGCCGGAAGACCCCGCGATGTTTTGTTTGTGGCAGTGGCTTAGTTGGAAATCGTTCACGGAGTGCTGACCGCAGTTGCCGGTCCGTGGGTTCCAATGTCCTCCGAGCATCAGCCGCAACCGATCGAGCCCTACTGCGACCCTCTTCAGACATGCACCAGGCGAAGGTCTTGGCGATCCACTCGGGCGAAGCATTCTCGACTGTCGACACCGCGGGCCAGCCCAGCATTGCCGCCTGAGCCGTCACCTTGTCTCCGCCCAGCACGGGATCGAATGCAATCACCGGAACGCCAGCCTTCAGCGCATAGACCATCCCGTGCAGCCGGTTAGTGAGCAGAAGGTCGAGCCGACTCATGACCGCGAGCAGCTCGGCTGGTGAGCGAAGCCCTCCTGAATTCCGCGACGCCGGCCAGCGCGTATCGACCTCGATCGTCGCGACATCCCGGCTTGCGACGATGCCTTTCATTAGCCCGATCGCCTCCCGGTGCCGCTGTCGGGGCCCGTATTCCTTCTGCCGTGCAATCGTGCACAGCCCGACGACGGGAACGGGCTTCGTTTCTTGCATGAAAGTGATGTCGGGTCTTGCCGTCCGGTCGGAATCCCGTTCGATGAGAAGATGGAAAGGATCCCATTTCTCCACGGGGAGTACCATTGTCAGGTTGACGCCTATGCGCGTGCAATGCGCGAAACGCTCAAGAGCGATACCCTTGCGCTCGAGCAGTTCGGGCCAGATTGGACCGCAAACGACGATCAGGTGGGTGTAGGCAGCCGGATCAAGAGCCTTCAGCGAAATGGCTCCCGGCAGCGATCGCGCTATCTCGGGCTTGTAGGGCAGGACGTCGTAGGCGATCCCTTCCGTCCCCAGCACATGCTCGACATATTCGAGGCTCTCGATATCGCCGACCGTGGAGAAATGTCCGAGTATCAGAGCCCGCATCGCCTCGTTTCTCGCTTTGCCCGAAAATGGCAGTCGTCCAAGGGTCTCGTGAATGCAACCTTCGCCTGACGTCGCAATTCTGCTCGACCGTTTCGGTTCAGGCGGAGTCGAGCGCGTTGCCTGTCACGTTGCGAATGGCCTGCATGCCGCGGGAATTCGTGTTGAGATGGCCGTGCTGGAGGACAGCGGTCCCGTGCGATCGCTGCTAGACCCGCAAATTGCCGTGGTTTGCATTGGAGCTTCGCGTGCCGGCCGGCGGGAAAGCCGAACGATGGCCGCAGTTCCCGCCATTGCTCGCTATCTGCGGCATCGTAAGCCTCGAATAATGCATTCGCCTGGTAACCATACGAATCGCCCCGTTGCCGTTGCCTGCGCGCTTGCGCGCTTCGCGGGCATGTTCGTTCCCAAGATCACCAACCCGATACTGAACGCGCGGATGGGTCGCCGTCAGCGCTTGATCCGTCGACTGGTGTATCGCTGGGTTCTTCGGCGCGCTCAGACAATCATGGTCTTATCGCGCGCGGCGACCGCAGAAGTCGCGGACATCGATCCGAGCCTCAACGAGCGCGTCCGCGTTGTCCACAATCCTTACGTAAGCCAGGACATGCTGGCGAAGGCCGGAGACCGGAATCCAACTTGCCCACCCATAATCCTCTCGATCGGCCGCCTTTCTGAACAGAAGAACCAGGCGCTGCTCCTGCGCGCTGCTGCCCGTTTGGGTGAGCGCCCGTGGAAGGTCCGGATTTGCGGGACGGGTCCGGACGAGGGCGCGCTGCGGGAATTGGCCGCGGATCTCGGCATAGCCGAACGCGTCGAGTTCGCGGGTTTCGTCAGCGATCCGACAGACGAATATGGAAGAGCAACCGTGCTTGCCCTTTCATCGCGATGGGAAGGACTTCCGGCCATTGCGCTGGAAGCCATCGCCTGCGGCTGTCCTGTCGTGTCTACCGCGAGCTCGCCCGGATTGGTCGAATTGCTCGCGGAGGTCGGTGCGCGTCCGCCAGTCTCGCTCGACGATGAGGCCGGATTTGCCGAGGCGCTGGCGGCGGCTTTAGATGGCGATCTACCTCACGTCCCGAGCAGCGCGAGCATCCCCTACAGTATCCAGGCCTCGCAGGCCGACCATGCGCAGTTATTCGGCGAGCTTCTCGGCCACACGAGCCTGAGATGACGGGCCGATGCGCTGATATTCTCTCCAAACCTGGAGAACGAGTGCCGCAACCATGACCACATAACCGAGAACGAAGGCCGCGGCCGCGCCGCTGAGTCCGAAGCGCCAGGTCAGCGGTGCAACGATAGCAAAATAAACGACCACTCCGATCAGTCGAGCAAGGAAAGGCCCTTCCGGCCGGTCGGCGGCGTAGAGCATCGAGGGAAGCGGGAAGCTGATCATCGCCAAGAGCGGCGCGATGATCAGGATCGCCAGCGCGGAATAAGCGGGCACGAACTGCTTTCCGAAAATCAAGCCGATCAGCGGCTTTCCGCCGAGCAACACGAGCGCGACCAGAAAGAGCCCGACGGAGCCTGCGAGGACCATGCCGCGAAGCATCAGCTTCCATGGGCGCTTGGTTGAATGATCCATGCGCATGACTTCGGGATAGAAGGCGCGGCCGAGGAGATCGGTCGGTTTCTGAGCGCTGTCTGCGAGGCTGGCAGCGGTTCGGTAAAGTGCGGCGCTGGCCGGACCGAGAAGCGCGCCGACTAGCAGTCGTGCGATGGGGCCCCATGCGGCCAGCAGGCTCGAGTTGAGGTTGACATGGATCGCGAAGCGCCAGGCGTTCGGCAGCTCCTTTGGCGATAGTGTCGGCTTCAGGCCTTGCAACAACTCGTGTCGCCTTAGCTCCCGGAATGCGAAGAACCACAGCAGCAGGTCGCCAAGCATATCCGTGGCGAACCAGATGACGACATAGGCGAGGAGAGGAGCGCCCGAAGCCCAGGCCGCGCCCGCCAGGATCGCCCTGACGATCGGGTGGACGATACCCGCGCCGCTTATGAGGTCGAAACGATCGAAAGCGCGAAGCACCCCCTGCGGAGTCATTGCTCCCATTGTCGGGAGCACAAGGCAGTAAAGGACAGCCACGCCGATCAACTCGTCTGGGAGGCCCACGCGCCCACCGATGAAGGGCAGGAGAGCCATGGCGACGATCATTCCCCCGATGCCGCTGGCGATATCGAGGCCGAGTGCGAAATCCGTCGCGCTTCTGAACTCTTGCGTCTTGCTCCCCGTGAGGACCTGGCCGCCGTAGCGGACGACCACCTGCCACGATTGGAACTTGCTGAGACCGCTTGCTGCCTGAGCGTAGCTGTGGATGAGGATCAGCAGGCCGAATGCGGTCACTCCCAGTCCCCGACCCGCGAATGCAAGCGTGGCTATTCCCGCGATCGCGGCGATGATCTTGGACGCGCCGAGATAGCTGCTGTTCTTCAGCAGCGAACGAAAATGCTGGTCCCTGAACCAATGCCTCATTGGCGCGATCTAGGGGATCGATCTCGCCAAAGCGAGGATCTACGCGGGCTCGGGCACCTTCTGCTGGATCACCCGATCCGCGAGCGGACCGTTAAGCTCGGCCAGATGATCGAACGTCGCCTCATAGGTGGCGAGTCCCTGGCTTTGCGATCTGAGTTCTGCTTCCAGACCGCCCAGCTCTGCCTCAGGGATAAGCGCGTCAATGCGGTCCCAACCCGTCCAGCCGTCGCGCGGCGCCATCCCGAGCATCTGGCCGCGACGGCCGGCGATGGCGGAGGTTATGCGGCTAGCCGCACTGGACGGACAAACAACTGTCAGCTTGTGCATGGGTTCGAGCAAGTGCGGGTGCGCACCCGAGAGCGCCTCCTGCATGGCGAGCCGCCCGGCCAGGCGAAATGCCAGTTCTGAGCTGTCCACGCTGTGATAGCTGCCGTCGACTAGCGTCACTGCGACATCAACGACCTGGAAGCCGAGCGGTCCTTTGACCATCGCTTCGCGAACTCCGTCCTCGACCGCTGGGATCCACTGCTTGGGTACCGCTCCGCCGTGAATCTTCTCTTCGAAGACGAAGCCTTCGCCGCGCGAAAGCGGGCGGATCTCGATGATGACGTCGCCGAACTGGCCGTGGCCGCCCGACTGTTTCTTGTGACGTCCGTGCTGGCGCATGGGTTTGCGGATGGACTCGCGATAGCCGACCGCCGGCGCATGCGATTTCACCTCGACGCCGTACCGCCGCTTGAGGCGAGCAAGGACGGTATTGAGATGCTCATCGTTGACGCCTCGCAGGCGGATTTCGTGATTGGCGTCGTCATGCTCGACGATCAGCCCGGCATCCTCTTCGGTAAGGCGCTGCAATGCGCCTGACAGTTTGACGTCGTCCTTCCGATCCGCCGGTTCGATCGCGATGGCGCAGTTACGCGGCGAGTACTCAACGTCGATCGCAGCCGGTACCGCGCCCGAGCCAAGCCATTGGCCGGCCTTCACGGCATCCACCTTGGCGACGGCGACGACATCGCCCGGAGAGCCTTCGCTGACCTTCTGGGTCTTCTCGCCCTGAACCTTGAACAGTGACCCGACACGGGAGTGGCTGCCGTCATCCGTCTTGAGATCGGATCCTTCGGCGATCTTGCCGCCGAGCACCCGAGCAAGCGCCAGCCGGCCAATCGATCCATGCAAGATCTTGAAAATGTACATTGCGGGAGAAGATGCGCCCAGTCGCTCTGCGGCGACCTGCGGCCCCGGCACCTCATGACGCAGGGCCTTCAGGAGCCGTCGGACGCCCCAGGAGCTGCTTGCCGAACCAAACAGGACCGACACGCCAAGGCTCTCGCCTGTTTCTCGCGCAAGATCCTGAAGAACCTTCTCCTGCGTCGGCGCTTCGTCCATCAACAATTGCTCCAGCAGCTCGTCGTCATGATCGGCAAGCTGTTCGAGCATCTGCGTGCGCGCCTGAATTTCGCGTTCCTGCAGGTCGGCGGGGATTTCTATCCGCTCGGATTGCTGACCCGGCCGATATTTGAATGCGCGTTCGAGGGCGAGGTCGACGAAGCCAGCAACCGTCTCTCCGTCCCAGATCGGAATCTGGCGCGCGATCAGCGGCGAAACGCTCATTGGTTGAAGCGCGGAAAGCAGGTCGCGAATGCGGCCATGCGCCTGATCGATGCGATTGACGAAGATCAGGTGCGGGATGCCGAGTTCGTCCAAAGCGCGCAATGCGGGCGCGGCGAGGGGAGCGCGCGCAGGGTCGGGATCGACGACGACGATTGCGACATCGGCGATGGCGAGCGCTCGCGATCCATCCGCGGCGAAGCCAATCGACCCGGGCGAATCCAGGATGGCGAATTCGTCGCCGAGATATTGGAAATTGTAGACATTGAGCTCGGTTGAGCCGCCGCGCTGGCGGCTTTCAGGGCTAGAATCGCCGATGCTGGAGCCGTTGGCCGTGGATCCCAGGCGATCCGTGGTTCCGGCTGCGAACAGCATCGCTTCGGCAAGGCTGGTCTTTCCTGCGCCGGCGGGTCCCACCAGCGCAATCACTCGGGTGCCTTTGGATGGTTGTCCGGCCATGCGACTCTCCCTTCGTCCGTTTTACGGGCGCACGAGTCGCTCAGAGAAGGCGCTCGGGCGCCTGATGGAAACCTCCACCGTCCGCCTGTTTTTAATCGTTGGCAAGGGGGGTCGTTACGGCCCCGTCGCGCTTCGTCGCGGAACGCGCCCGCAAGGCCGTTGTTAAACGGCCATGGTCGATCCGAAAGGTCATCTGGCGACATCGCCCTGGCAGATGCGCGCTCCCGCATGGCAGGACATTGCCAAGCGTACATATGTCCGCACGTGGGACGACAATGTCGGCCTCGTCGCGGCGGGAGTCGCCTTCTACGCCTTTTTCGCGCTCCTTTCTCTGCTCGGCCTCATCGTCCTCATTTACGGCTTCATCGCCGATCCGCTGACCGTCGTTGACCATATGCGCCGGCTGATCGGGATCCTTCCCAGCGACGTCATTCTCCTCATCGGCGACCAGTTGATGACCGCCGTTCACTCCTCCGAGGGAACCAAGGGGGTGGGAGTCGTCATCGCCTTCGCGGTCGCGTTGTACGGCGGCACGAACGGAGCGGCCGCGATCCTGACCGCGCTCAATATCGCTTATGAAGAGAAGGAGAAACGCAGCCTGGCGCGCTTCTACCTCGAAGCGGTGGCGATGACAGTTGCAGCGCTTATTGTTGCGTTAGTCGGGATCGGAGCGACCGCTGCGATAGCCTATTTCCAGCAGCTTTTGCCGGAGGCCACGTCGGCGGCCGTCATCGCTGGCAAGGCCGTCGGTTACGTCCTGCTGATGTTCGGAGCCGCGGCCATAGCGGCTACGCTGTACCGGTTCGGTCCATCGCGCGAGGAGGCCCGCTGGAAATGGATTACGCCGGGTTCGCTCTTGGCCGCGGGCACCTGGCTCCTGCTGACGCTCGCCTTCGGCTATTATCTCGGCAACGTGGCCGATTACAGCGCGAGCTACGGCTCACTTGGGGCCGTGGTCGCGCTTCTCACCTGGCTGTACCTTTCCGCTTATGTGTTCATCGTCGGGGCCGAACTGAATAGCGAGATCGAGCACCAGACCGCGAAGGACAGCACAACGGGCGCCCCCGAGCCGCTCGGTGAGCGCGGGGCATGGGCGGCAGACAATGTCGCGATGACCGATGAGGTCCAAGACCGGCCCGAAGAGGCGAGGGAAGGCGAAAAGCTGACCCAAGCCCAGCCGGAGCTCGTGGACGAACAGTAGGCCTAAGCCGCCGGCAACAATCTCCGCTCGCCGGCCAGGCGCAGGAGCGCGGCCTGCAACTTTTCGAAGGCGCGAACCTCGATCTGCCGGATGCGCTCTCGGCTGACGTCATAGACCTGACTCAGCTCCTCGAGCGTCTTCGGCTCATCGGCCAAGCGACGCTCCATCAGGATGTGGCGCTCGCGGTCATTGAGCGACTCCAGCGCCGTCATCAGCAGGTCGTGGCGAACGCGGCTTTCCTGGTCCTCCGCGATCGCTTCGTCCTGAAGCGGCCCGGTATCGACCAGGAAGTCCTGCCACTGGCCTTCACCGCCTTCATCGCCTTTCAGCGGGGCATTGAGCGAAGTGTCGCCACCCATGCCCATGCGGCGGTTCATCGATACGACCTCTTCCTCGGACACGCCGAGGTCGGTCGCGATCTTGGTCACCGCTTCTGGACGGAGGTCGCCTTCTTCGAACGCGTCGATCTGGTTCTTCATGCGGCGCAGGTTGAAGAAGAGCTTCTTCTGCGCAGCCGTCGTGCCCATTTTGACCAGGCTCCACGAGCGCAGGATGAATTCCTGGATCGAGGCGCGAATCCACCACATGGCGTAGGTTGCGAGGCGGAAACCCCGATCCGGCTCGAACTTCTTAACGCCTTGCATCAAGCCGATATTGCCCTCGCTTATCAGCTCGCTGACCGGCAGGCCGTAGCCGCGATATCCCATGGCGATCTTGGCCACGAGACGAAGATGCGAATTGACGAGCTTCGCGGCGGCTTCGGTGTCCCCATGCTCACGCCAGCGCTTGGCGAGCATATATTCTTCCTCCGGAGAGAGGATCGGGAACTTCTTGATCTCGGCGAGATAGCGGTTGAGTCCGGCCTCCCCGCCGGATGCAGGAAGCGATACGATCCCTTTTTTCTCAGCCATAAACGCTCGTATTCCTCCCTTTGCGAGGGTGCCCGAGAGTGGCGGGCCGCCCTAGCTTGTTAATCCTTATACACCAAGTGCGTTGAACAGTTCCTGCATGTCGGGCGGCATGGCGCTTGCAAACGACAGCCTGCGCTTGGCGACCGGGTGCGTGAACCCAAGCTCCGCGGCGTGCAGAGCTTGGCGATGAAATCCTAGTTCCTTCAATATCTTGCCGTGCGTCTTTCCCGATCTGCCGTAGACCGGATCTCCGACCAGCGGATGGCCGAGGGACGCCATGTGCACGCGAACCTGGTGGGTACGGCCGGTCTCCAGCCTGCATTCGACCAGCGCAGCTTCGCGCAGCACTTCGATACGTCGCCAGTGCGTAACTGCCCGCTTTCCGCGCGCGCCTTCGACGATGGCGATCTTTTTCCGGTTCGTCGTCGACCGCGCGAGGGACGCGTCCACCTTCCCCTCGTTTAATCTTGGCACACCCGTGACGATCGCGAGATAGCGCCGGTCGATGCTATGCGCTGCGAACTGCTTCGCCAGCCCCTCATGGGCGACGTCTGTCTTGGCGACAACGAGCAGGCCGGATGTGTCCTTGTCGATGCGATGCACGATGCCGGGCCTGGCTACACCGCCAATTCCGGACAGGCTGCCACCGCAATGATGGAGCAACGCGTTCACCAGCGTGCCGTCGCGATTGCCGGCGGCCGGGTGAACCACCAACCCTGCCGGCTTGTCGACGACCAGCAGATGCTCGTCCTCGAATATGACCCGCAGTGGGATGTCCTGGGCTTCGTTGTGGGCCGGCTCGGGCTCGGGCACGGCGAGCTGGAAGCGTTCGTCGCCGCGCACCTTAACGGCCGGATCGCGCAGCGCTCGCTCTCCCGAGGCAAGCGCTCCGCTGCGGATCAGCGCCTTCAGCCGTTCTCTCGAAAGCGTCGGCAGGGCATCGGCCAGCGCACGGTCGAGCCGCCACCCTGCGTGGGTGGGCTCCAGGCGCACGTCTACGAACTGCTTACCCCCCACAGCAGTCGATATGGGCTGAAACGGCAGCGTTTCAATCCCTTGGAAACTTGCGCGCTGTTAAACTCTGACGCACTAGGCGGGCATGAACGCGGTAGATCTCGCCAGCTTGCTTTGCTCCCGCCTGTGTCACGACCTGATGTCTCCAGTTGGCGCCCTCAACAACGGGATCGAGCTCCTGGCCGACGAAACCGATCCCGAGATGCGGGAGAAGTGCCTGGAACTGCTTGAGGACAGCGCGCGCGCATCCGCCAATAAGTTGAAATTCTTTCGGCTGGCGTTCGGAGCGGCGGGCGCCTTCGGCGACGAGATCGACGCGCTTGAGGCGGAAGCCGCGCTGCAAGGCGTCTTCGGTCCCGAACGACGGATCGAACTTGGCTGGATGGTTTCCAGCGACAAATTGCCGAAGGGCGCCGCCAAGCTCCTACTCAACCTGGCATTGCTTGCCGGCGACGCGCTTGTGCGGGGCGGGCGCCTGGACGTCGGCGCCGAGATCAGCGACCGGGAGGTTGAGTTAGTGATCCGGGGCGAAGGGCCTCGTATCCTCCTTGACCCAGCGCTTCGGGAAACCCTGGCCACAGGTAGCAGCGGCGGCAGTGTCGAGCCCCGCGCGGCAGGGGCTTGGCTCGCCCACCGGCTGGCTGCCGACGCCGGAGGCACGATCCAATTGTCCGACCCATCCAGTGAGGTGCTGCTGATCGGCGCCACCATTCCGCGAGGCGCCTGACAGAATCCCGAGCCCGCGTCTTTTCCGACAAGGATAACGCCGCATTAACTCCTGCGCTGCATAAGGCCCGACAAGGCCCCGGGGGATTGCACGCGCACATGGACGATCTGATCGCCGATTTCGTTGCCGAATGCCGCGACATGCTGGAAGCGCTGGGCGGAGAGATCGTCGCCTGGGAAGCCCAGCCAGACGATCGCGCTCGCCTCGACAGCATTTTCCGCTTTGTCCACACAGTGAAGGGTAATTGCGGATTCTTCGATTTTCCGCGGCTCGAAGCGCTAAGCCATGCGGCAGAGGATTCGCTGGCCGACGTTCGCGCGGGCCGCCGTCATGCCGACGGCGCCCTGGTTAGCGCCGTCCTTGCCGTCATCGATCGCATCGCCGAGATGGTCGCGGCCATCGAGGCTGGCGAAGAATTCCCTGCGGGCGACGATAGCGCGCTGATTGCCGCTTTGGCTCCGGGCGCAGATCACGCTGCGCCGGCAGTCGCGGCGGTGGCCGAAGGGCAGAAATCGGCTGCCGCGCCGAGGACGATACGCCTCTCCGTTGAGCTGCTTGACCGGGTGATGAGCACGGTCTCGGACATGGTGCTGGCACGAAACGAGCTGGCTCGGCGCCTACGCGAATCCTCGACCGACGTGCCGATCGATGGCGCATTCGAGCGCCTCTCGTCGATCATCGCCGAGATGCGGGACGCAATCACCCGTACGCGCATGCAGCGCATCGAGAATCTGTTCGTGGCTCTCCCGCGTATGGTCCGCGATCTTTCCGCCGAACTCGGAAAGCAGGTTCTTGTCGATATCGAAGGCGGCGACGTCGAGCTCGATCGCGAAATGATCGAGATGATTCGCGATCCGCTGACCCACATCCTCCGGAATGCCATCGATCACGGTATCGAAACTCCTGCCGAACGGCTGAAGGCTGGCAAGCGGGAGATCGGCATTCTGGCCGTGTCCGCTCGGCAGTCCGGCAACCAGATCCTGATCGATATCCAGGATGATGGGCGCGGTATCGACGGGAAGAAACTGCTAGCCAAAGCCCTGGACGTCGGCCTGCTCGAAAGGGACGAGGCGGCAAAGCTGTCTCCGCGTGAACAGCTCATGCTGATTTTCGAGGCGGGTCTTTCGACCGCCAAGGAAGTGACTTCCATTTCCGGCCGCGGCGTCGGCATGGACGTGGTGCGGTCAAACGTGGAGCGAATTGGTGGAGTCGTCGAGGTCGACAGCACCGTGGGCTGCGGCACGCGCATGACCCTTCGCGTTCCCCTGACCCTGACCATCATCCCCGCACTCACAGTGTCGATCGGCAACCAGCATTTCGCCATCCCGCGGTCGGCGATCGAGGAGATCGTCCGGGCCAACGGAGAATCGGTGACCCTCGAGCATCTCGGCGGGGCAGGGGTCGCCACGATCCGCGGCCGCCGCGTTCCGGAAGTCTCCCTCGCGGACATACTCGGACTCGAAAGCGACGTGGCCGAGGAGGATCGCACATTGATCGTCCTGCGGCCGGCTGGCGGCGATGTTTATGCCCTCGCAGTCGACCGCATTCACGATCATGAAGAACTGGTCGTGAAACCTGCCGCGCCCGCGGTGATGAACACCGGACTTTATGCGGGAACCACGCTGGCCGATGACGGCAGCCCCATTTTGCTGTTCGATCCCGCCGGTCTTGCCGAAGTCGGTGGCGTAAGGCTCGAAGCGCAAGAGCGCGCCGCACGGATCGCGGAGGGACCTGTCGCGGCAGCCGCCACAGCTACCCCGGTATTATTGTTCCGTGGACTCGACGGTGGGCGCCGCGCTCTTCGTCTCGCGGTGGTCGACCGGATCGAGGAGGTTCCTGCAGAGGCGGTGCGCGAGGCTGCAGGCCAGCTGCGCGTGCAGCTTGGGGAAACGATACTCCCGCTTGCCGGTGCCAGTGCTGTCCAGCTCGGCGATCGCGTGCGTTTGTTCCGGCTCAACGACGGTGCGCACGAGCTCGGTTACGCCTTCGCGGAAGTCGTCGATTTCGCGGCGATCGAAGGCGAAATCATCCACAGCGATCGAGAAGGCGAGGTCAGCGGTGTCTCGCTCGTTGGCGGCGAGCCTGCCGAGATCGTGGATGCACACTGGCTGTTTGCTCGGCATGTCGGAAGCTCGGCGAGGGGCTCCGAACAGCTCGTCTGCCGCCTGCCCGACGACGACAGCTGGATGCAGAACATCCTCCGCCCGATTGTGGAGGCCGCGGGATATCGTGTTGTCGGCGGTGACGAAGAGGGCGAAGCCGACCTCGTCATCGCGTCTCAGGGCGATGACGTCGCGGAAATTGCGGCCAAGCGCACGATTTGGCTGCGGACCGAACCCGATGCCGCAGGCAAGAAAGACGAGAGCATTTATCGATACGACCGCGCCGGCCTGCTCATGGCGCTCAAGACGGCAAGCGTGGGGAGGGGCAAGTGAATCAGCTGCTCTTGGTTGTCACGATCGCGGGAGAGCGCGTCGCGCTCCCTGCCGCTGCAGTGGAATCGGTGGTCGAGCTCGATACGCTCATCCCGGTGCCGCGCGCGGCTCCCCACGTGGCGGGCCTATCGGCGCTTCGCAGTCGCGTGCTCACGGTGATCGATTGCATGTGCTCGCTGGAGCTTGGCGCAACCGATTGCCCAGACGGCATCCGCGAAGCGGCAGTCGTTGAGCTGGACGGACATCATTACGCTTTGATCGTCGACCAGGTCGAGGACGTCGTCGAGGCCCTGTCGGAACCGACACCCATCCGCGCCGCGATGGGAGAGGGCTGGGAACGGGTCTGCCAGGGGATGATCGAGACGGAGACGGGGCCACTGCTGCTCGTGGATATCGCCGCGCTGGTCGCAGGCAGCGATATCAAGGCAGCAGCTTAAGGTCTTCGTTACCGTTCGCGGATAATAGCTTCACAACTCGGTACGCGGGAAAGCACAGGCATGAAGAGCTGTTTGATCGTCGATGACTCGAAGGTGATCCGGAAGGTCGCGCGTCATATCCTCGAAACCCTTGAATTCGAGGTCGAGGAAGCCGGTGACGGACAGGAAGCCTTGTCGCGTTGCGAGGCGAAGATGCCGGACGTCGTCCTGCTCGACTGGAACATGCCGGTCATGAGCGGGATGGAGTTCCTGAAGCTTCTTCGTCAACGCGGGCATAGCGACCAACCGAAGGTGGTCTTCTGCACGACCGAAAACGACATGGCGCACATCCGAGCCGCCCTCGAGGCCGGAGCCGACGAATATGTGATGAAGCCCTTCGACCGCGAGACGCTTCACATCAAGTTGCAGCTCGTCGGCGTAGCCTGAGGGAGTAGCTGTGGAGCGGGCGCTCGCCACTTCGCGGGACCGCTTCCAGGCGCCGCGACCGACACGCCGGCCCATCCGGCTGATGATCGTAGACGATTCGATGATCGCGCGCGCCGTGCTGTCCCGGATGATCGAGAGCGACGGGGCGTTCGAAATTGCCGCAGTCGCGGGCACAGCCGAAGACGCCATCGACGCACTCGCCCAAGTCCGGGTGGACGTCGTCCTGCTCGATCTCGAAATGCCCGGGGCAGGTGGGCTCAAATCGCTTCCCCGGATCATCCGCGCCGCTGCCGGCGCCAAAGTGATGATCGTTTCGTCGCTCGCGGAGGAGGGGGCGGAGGAAACGGTGGCCGCACTTGCCATGGGCGCGGCGGACACGCTTCCGAAACCTGGCACGGGTCGGTTCAACGGGCGCTTTTCCGAAATTCTCCTGAGTAAGCTCAAGGCTCTGGGTTACGCTGCAGCTCCCGAGCCTACCCGCCGGGCCAGTGTGGATTTGAACCAACCGCTCCGGCCGATGCCGGCGGATCCGATCGACGTGCTTGCAATCGGCGCTTCGACCGGCGGGATCCATGCGCTCGGAGTGCTGTTCCAGGCCCTTCCAAAGCGGATTGGCGTGCCCATCCTCGTTACGCAGCACCTGCCGGTGCCGTTCATGAGCGTCTTCGCTCGGCAACTCGGAATCGCGGCGCATCGTGAAGCTATCGTTGCCGAAGATGGGATGAAGCTTTTGCCGGATCGTATCCTGCTCGCTCCCGGCGACGCGCACCTCACCGTCGACTTCTCGGATTCGCCGACGGTGAAGCTTACGAAGACCCCTGTCGCGAGTGGATGCTTGCCGTCGCTCGACCCGATGTTCGGTTCGGTTGCGGCAGCATTCGGGCGAGGAGCTTTGGGCGTCGTTCTCACCGGCATGGGAAGGGATGGCGCAGAGGGCGCTTCGCGGCTCGCCGCGGGCGGCGGGTCGATTCTCGTCCAGGATGAGGCGAGTAGTGCGGTTTGGGGCATGCCCCGCGCGGTTCTCGAAGCCGGGCTCGCATGCGGCGTCCTGCCGCCGGATAAGATGGCGCGCCGGATCGCCTCGCGTACGGAGGATCAGTCGGGGTGCAAATAAGCGATAGTTCCAGCCGTATCCTCGCTGGTCTTTTGGAGGCGCGTACCGGACAGCAGCTCACGATGAGCCGGCGTTGGCGCATCGAAACGGCGCTTTCGTCGCTTCTGAGAGAGCGCGGGATCGCAACGCTCGACGAGCTGATCACGATCCTCGTCATGGGGAAGGAACCAGGCCTATCTCAGCAGGTCGTCGAAGCCCTGCTCAACAACGAGACTTATTTCTTCCGCGACCGGGCGCCCTTCGACGTCCTTTCCCGCCACGCATTGCCCGAACTGGCGCAGCGACGGCAAAAGACCAAGCGCCTGCGGATATGGTCCGCCGGCTGCTCGACTGGGCAGGAGGTCTACTCCCTCGCGATGCTGTTCGCCGAAGCGCCCGAGCAGTGGCACGGGTGGACGATCGATATTCTCGGCACCGATGTTTCGACGCATTGTATCGATCGCGCGCGCGCCGGCATTTACAGCCAGTTCGAAGTGCAGAGGGGCCTTGGCATAAACCAGACGATCCGCTGGTTTGAGGAATGCGCGGACGGTTGGCGAGGCGTCGAGGATCTGCGCCGGCCGGTCCGGTTCCAGATCCACAACTTGCTCGAGCCGCCCCCGCACCCGGGGGGCTTCGACATCGTGCTGTGTCGCAACGTGCTTCTCTACCTAAGCCCCGACAAGAAGACGCTGGCCTTCGAGCGCCTAGCGTCCGCCATGGCGGAAGACGGGTGGCTCATGCTCGGAGCGGGTGAGACGGTGATCGGCCAGACCAGCAAGCTCGGAACCGATATCAACGCGCGCGGGCTCTATCGTCTCGTTGGTGACGGCAGCAGGATCGAAAAGCGCGTGGGCGATCGAAGAAGCACTTCGGGGGCTTGACCGCGGCACTGTTGCTGTGCGCCATTATGGCGTGCTGGACGTGATCGATCGAGCCTCGCCGAATTTCGACGAGCGGCAGCTGCCCGTTTCGATGATCGTGCTCCATTATACCGGAATGCCGGACTGCGAGGGAGCGCTTTGCCGCCTGACTTCCCCGGAAGCCAAGGTTTCCGCGCATTATTGCGTCGATGAAGACGGGACCATTTACCGCCTCGTCGATGAGTCGAAGCGCGCATGGCACGCTGGCAAATCGCGCTGGCGCGGCATCACCGACGTAAATTCGGCGAGCGTGGGGATCGAGATCGTCAATCCCGGCCATGAATTCGGCTACCGTCCGTTCCCAGACGAGCAGGTTGCTGCGCTTATTCCTCTGGTTGCCGATATCAAGGAACGGCACGGCATCGGCCGCGGCAATGTCGTCGGCCATTCCGACGTCGCGCCAGGCCGCAAGGAAGACCCTGGCGAGCTGTTCCCTTGGTCTGCCCTCGCGAAAAGACGTCTCGCGCTTCCCAGTCCGACGCGGGACTTGATTGATCCTTTCTGGACCGACGCTGGCTTCCTGCTCGCTCTCGAGCGGTTCGGCTATGACGTTACCGACGAGCAAAAGGCGGTGATTGCTTTCCAGCGACGGTTTCGGCCTGACCTCATCGACGGCATCATCGACGGGGAATGCCGCGCGAAGCTGCTGTCGCTACTCCTCCCTCGCCCTCAATAGGGATCGCTCGCCTAGGTCCGCCGGCGAGCTTTTTCCGCGCCCTTCCACGCGGCATCTCGCGCGCGCTGCAATGCGCCAGCCTTTGCTCAGCGCCTTGCGCGGGGAGCATCGCGATGGCGCGTTCCAATGTTAACGCGAGACGCTCGAAGTCGACGGCGATCTGATTCAAGAGGTCATGAGAGGCCGGGCCCATCCAGCTCACCTTAACGACTATGGCGTTCGGCGAACTCACGTGGATCAGGTTTGAGCCGGGTGAGCGACAGCCGCTATCGCTCAAACACTACGCCGGCGAGGCTGCCTTCGACATCGGTAACCGTTGCCTTCAGCTCCGCGACCAACGTCGGCTCGCATCCAGCATATTCCAGAGCCCGCAAGTCCGACTTGAGTGAAATGAGCAAGCGTGCCGTCTCTACGCGAAACTGCTGAAGTTCAACCGGGTCCGGCATCGAGGCTGCTTCCGAGATATCGCGAGATCTGTTTACGCCAGACGCCAGCGGGATGTTGCCGACTGTCGGATACACTTGTTCCTGCAGTTCGGACTAGCCGAGAGGCGGCACGAACTTTCGAGTTCGCGACATCCGGTGCGGCAGGCTAGGCGGCTCCGCCGACAGTGGCGGATCGTGCATTGCCCAACAACCGGCGGATATAGCTGATCACGCCTTGCGGGTCATACGGCTTAGAAAGCTGCGGTCCTTCCTCGCAAAGCTCGGCGGCCTTGTGCGCCGCAGTTTCTATGTTGCCTGCAAGGGCAATTTGTACTGCGGGGCGCTCGCGCAAGGCCCAGGCACGGAATTCGAAGGCGTTCAGCGACCCCGGCGCTTCCGCGTCACAGATGGCGGCGTCCACCGCCAGGGACACTTCGTTCAAGACCGTTCTTGCCTCGTCGGTCGTGGAGGCCTCGATCACGATGTACCCGCAATTGCGCAGGTAGTCCGCGATGGCGTGCCTGACCAGCACGTCACCATCGATGACTAAGACGCACTCGGATTGCTGCGTTTGGTTTGCCATTCCGCCCCCACTAGGTGTTCGACCAGCTCGAGAAGTTCTGACTGCTGGTAAGGCTTTGCGATAAATGCGTCGCCAACATGCTTGGTTTTAGGGTCGAGGTGCGACGAGATAAGGACGATCGGCAAGTTGGGTCGCAGCTTCTTTATCGCGTAGGTCAGGGCCACCCCATCCAGCTCGCCCGGCATTCGCACGTCGCTGAGGACGATATCGAGCGGGTGCCCAGTCGCAATCAGGGCGAGCGCCTCCGAAGCATCGACTGCCTCGAGCACGACGTAACCGGCTTCACGCAAAGTCTCCGCCGTCGTGAATCTCACGAGGACGTCGTCCTCGGCGAGGAGGATGATCGGGATGTGGCCGTCGCCCGGCCCGGCAATCACCTCGGCACTGGTCATACAAACGTCCCTTCGAACGCTGACTTAGGGCCATTGTCGCAACTCGGCCTCACAAGCAAGGAGGCAGGCGTGACCAGCAGGCTGCGGACCGCCCGATGAGCCTGTCACTAACACGACATTCCGGCGCACCTGGTGATGCAGGTTAGAGAATGCGGACGAGACCGACTCGAAAGTGCAGCGGCTTTATCTTATATGGCGCGCGCCAGAGGGCCGGGCGGCCGCGGGAGAGCTTGCTCTCACGAGGAAAGTCCGGGCTCCACGGAACTGCGGTGCCGGGTAACGCCCGGCGGTGCGCCACTAGCTCAGGCGACGGCGTATCAGGGACAGTGCCACAGAAAGGACACCGCCCGCCTTCGGACGGGTAAGGTCGAAAGGGTGCGGCAAGAGCGCACCGCGGACCTGGCAACAGGTTCGGCACGGTAAACCCCACCGGGTGCAAGACCGAATAGGGGCGCCGCATGAGCCTAGGTTCCGGCTCGGCGCCCGGGTTGGTTGCTTGAGGGGCGGGGCAACCCGTCTCCTAGAGGAATGGCCGCACATTCGCCGACGGCTGCAGCCAAGGCGGAGGACAGAACCCGGCTTACAGGCCCTCTGGCAATTCCGTACCCCTGCGCAGTCAGGGGTCTAGACTTCTTGGCCGACGCTCCTGCCTTCGCAGAAGCGCTTTCTGCCCTTATCGGAGCATTGATGGCGAAGCAGAAGAGATCGGATGACTGGGGATTCCCGCGCTGGCGGTCCTATGGCGACAAGGGCCGGGCTGCGGCGAAGCTTCGCCTGTGCGACCGCGAGGGCTGCAACGAGATCGGGGACCGGCCCGCTCCGAAGTCTCCACACAGCCGCGACCGTTGGTACTTCTGCGAGACTCATGCAGCCGAGTACAACAAGAACTGGAATTACTTTGCCGGCCTCAGCCCGGAGGAGGCTGCGCGCCGAGCAGCCGAAGAGGAGCTCGGAAACTCAGGCTTCCGTCAGTCAGCGCAGTGGAAGTGGGCGGGGCCGGGCGACGGCAGCCGCAGCCGGGATGAGATGCGCGCACTCGATGCACTGGAGCTTAGCAGCGATGCCGATTTCAAGGCGGTGAAGGCGGCGCATCGGCGGCTCGTGAAGGAAACGCATCCCGACGCCAATCCCGGCGACGAGGCAGCCGCGAAGCGCTTCAAGCAGGTGCAGGCGGCGTATGACGTCCTTCGCAAGGCGGAAGAAAGAAAGAACGGCAAAGCGGCTTAGTTGGCGCTCATGCACAATCGCAGCCGCAGGCATCGATGATTTCCTGAAGGCGCGACAGGTTCGCCTTCATGCGGGCAATCTGTTCCCTGGTCGCGTCGGAGCCGAGAGCCTGGAATTTCAGTCGGCCCGCCTCCATCAGCGCGATGTCCTCCCTGACGACGGCCGCATTTTGCCGGCATAATTCGACAACTCTCTCCGCCGTCATGGGCACCAGAATCTCCCGCTTAAAGCAGTACTATCGCGTATGACGGAGTCAGCCCAATTGCGCCTTGGCTTTGCCGGTCAGGTCGCCGCGGCGTAGCGCTCCGCAGTTTCCCTCACGAGCGCGATCATGTTCGGAACGCCCTGAGTCCGGTTGGCACTGAGATGCTTGCGTAGCTCGAAGGGTGCGAGGGCTTCCGTGACATCGATTCCGGCGACCTCCGCAGCCGGTTTGTCCTGGACAGCGGAAAGGACCAGCGCGACGATGCCCTTGGTGATCGCGGCATTGCTGTCGGCGAGGAAATGCAGGCGCCCATCCTCGACAGTCGGATAGACCCAGACGGACGCTGAACATCCGCGAACCTTCGTCGCGTCGGTCTTGAGGGCGTCCGGCATCGGCTCGAGCTGCCGTCCGAGGTCGATTAGCAGCCGGTAACGGTCCTCGCCATCCAACAGCTCGAACTCATCGAAAACGTCTTCGATCGGCGGCAATGTCACGCGAGCGAGATAGGCACGCGGGACGTTAGAGTCACCTACCGGTCGTCGCGCAGTTCCTCGATCTGCTTCGCGAGGCTGTTCTCTTTCTCGACCGTAATGCGCTCGAGAACCTTGATGCGCTCCTTGAGCTCGCCGACCTCCTGGCGCAGCCTGAGGGTCTCGGCCCTCTCTTCCGGGCTCTGCTCAAGGCTGTGATGGCGATGAGAGTATTTGGCGCGCAGAACTGAGGCGATCATCACCGCGACGACGATGACGGCGACCATCTCAAAAGGGTTCATTGGGAAAGCTCTCCACTATCGATGCGCTTCGTTTCGCGCAGTGCCTCTATCTGTGCGGCAGTCTGGACGCCACCATCGGTCACAATCTGCTCGAGGACACGGACGCGCTGCTCCAGCGCCGCGTTGCTGGCGGCATATTGAGCGGCCTTTTCGGCGGCCAGGCTGGTTTCGGCCTCGAGCTGCTTTTCGCGGAAGGCGAAGAAGCGCCGCGCCATATAGGCCAGGAACAGGGTGGGAGTGAGGACGACGATCAGCAGTCCGATGAGCTCTCCGATAGCCATCAGGCGTGCCCACCCTTGTCGATCGCCAGAGCCTCGATTTCCTTCGCGAGTGCGGTGGGCTGATCGGTGACAATGCGCTCGACGTTCTGGAGCCGGTCCTTGAGGGAGCCGATCTCGGCGCGCAGCTGAGCGTTCTCATTGGTCAGCAGCTTTATCCGCTCTGTCGTTTCGCGATCGGTCTTCGGATGCAGCGGCGTGCCCCACGATGTTTCGAGGGGGTAGCCATTCTTGATTCTAAGCCAGGTGGTGAAGACCCAGCCGCCCACCGCAATAGCCGTGATCATCGCGATGTACGGCAGGGCTTCCAGCATTATTCCGAGCTTTTCCACTTTTACCCCCTTGTTTGCGTGCGATTAACGCAGCTGCTCGATCTCGCGCGCGAGTGAGCGGTTTTCGGTCGTCACATAGCTTTCGACATCGGCCAGCCGGCGGTCGATCTCGCGCAGGCGGGAGCGGATGTCCCGTGCGGTCCGCGCCGGCGACGCTCGCACGCCCTGCCAGAACTGCCGCTCCTCGGGCCCAGCGAGGTCGAGCGAATGCGGTTTCTTGGGAGTCATCACACCCGCAATGAAGTAGAAGGGCAGGACCGATCCGCCGCTCATGAAGACTGCGGCAAGGAAGCAGACCCGCACCAGCGTTGCGTCGAAGCCCGTATAATCGGCGATACCGGCGCAAACGCCCATGACCTTGCCGTGGCGCGTGTCGCGGTAGAAGCGGGTCCTGCTCGCTGGCTGCTCCGACAGATAGTCGCGGCCGCGATCGTAACGCTGCTCCGGAACCGGATAGCGGTCGTCAGCCATCGAGTTCACCATCGGCAAGCAAGCGCTGGTTCTCACGTCCCGGCACGCATTGCTGGCGCCAGTTCGGGTTTTCGGCGGTCATGATCCGTTCGATCGTGCAGAGCCGGTCGTCGAGGCGGCGAGCGGCGTCGTGGAGGTCGTCCAGCAATTTCTCATCACCCGAGGTGAGGGTGGCGGCCGTCTTCCACTTCGTGATGTAGTGAAAGATCAGCCAGGGCAGCCCAATGAACAAGATGGGCACTACGGTCAGCGGAATCAGCACATCTTCCATGATCGATTACTTCCCCTTGGCCTTCATCGCGGCCTTCATTGCTTCCAGCTCGGCGTCGACCGCTTCGGCGGCCTTCAGCTCCGCGATTTCCTCTTCGAGGCTCTTGGGACCGGTCATCCCGAGCGCGTCCGCGCGCCCTTCGGCGAAATCGGCGCGGCGTTCCAGCAATTCGAAGCGCGAGAAGGCATCTTCGGTGCGGCTGCCGTTCATGATCTCGCGCGCCTTCGCACGCGTGACGGCGCTTTCAAACCGGGCCGAGATGGCGTTCTGGCGGGCGCGGGCCTCACGCAGCTTGTTCTGCAGCTTGGCGATGTCGCCTTCATAGCCCTTCAGCGTGTCGTCGATGACCTTGATCTCTTCGCGCAGGCCTTCGCCCATGTCTGAGGCCTTCTGGCGCTCGATGAGGGCGGCCTTGGCGAGGTCCTCGCGGTCCTTGCTGAGCGCAAGCTCGGCTTTCTCCGTCCAGCTCTTCTGAAGCTCGTCGAGGCGCGTCAGCGCGCGGCGCATTTCCTTGCCGTCCGCGATGCAGCGAGCGGCCGAGGCGCGTACCTCCACCAGGGTCTCCTCCATCTCGAGGATGACCATGCGGATCATTTTCGCCGGATCTTCCGAGCGGTCGAGCAGCTCGGTGATGTTGGCCGCGAAAATGTCCCGCGATCGCGAGAAAATTCCCATTCAGCACTCCATAAATCGAAATCAGGGCCCTAAACCTGCTTCTTTCCATACAAGTGTCGTGCCAAAATGGGCAAAACGTAGCGGAACAGCGAAAAGACCGGTTTTCCGCCGAAAGATCGTCCGAAAATCCTTGCCAAATGGTGGGATTCAGCACCAACAGTCGGTCAATGGAGCGGGCCGAACAATTCATCGGGCAGAGCCTGGCCTTTCTCGACGCGGTCGAGCGAGCGAGCCGAGCAGCGCCGCTCAACCGTCCGGTGCTCGTGATCGGCGAACGCGGTACAGGCAAGGAGCTCATCGCCGAGCGTCTGCACCATCTGTCCTCGCGCTGGGCCGGCCCGCTCATTGTTATGAATTGCGCCGCGCTTCCGGAAAATCTCATCGAGGCCGAATTGTTCGGGCATGAAGCGGGCAGCTTCACGGGTGCCGCCAAGACGCGCCATGGGCGCTTCGAGGAGGCCGATGGGGGGACGCTCTTCCTCGACGAGCTCGGCACCCTGTCGATGCCTGCGCAGGACCGCCTGCTCCGGGCCGTCGAATATGGCGAGATCACGCGCATCGGTGCCTCGAAGCCCATCTCCGTCGATGTCAGGATCGTCGCTGCAACCAACGAGAACCTGCCGCTCCAGGTGGACAGGGGCAAGTTCCGCGCGGACCTGCTCGACCGGCTCTCCTTCGAGGTGATCACCCTGCCGCCTTTGCGCTCACGCGAAGGGGACGTGCCATTGCTTGCCGAGCATTTCGGTCGGCGCATGTCGGTCGAGCTCGACTGGCCGAACTGGCCCGGTTTCAGCTCGCGAGCGGCGGCAGAGCTGCAGGCCTATCCGTGGCCCGGGAATGTTCGCGAATTGCGTAACGTCGTCGAACGCGCCGTTTATCGACATGAAGACCCAGAGCGGCCGGTGGATTTGATCGTGTTCAACCCATTTCATTCGCCGTGGGCTCCGTCGTCCGCACCGGCGGCTTCCGCGGCCACGGCAGCCCAAAGCGCTCTAGAAGGCGTTGATCAGCCGGAAGCGTCGGCAACACCCGCCGTGCAACTGCAGGTTGCCGAGACCGATGATTTTCGTGGAGCCGTGGCCGCTTATGAGCGCTCGCTTCTCGAGGACGCTCTGCGGCGCAATCGCTTCAATCAGCGCGCGACGGCTTCGTCGCTTGGTCTCAGCTACGATCAGCTGCGCCACGCTCTCAAGCGCCACAAGCTGCTGGACGTCGCCGCCTGAGTTTCGTCGCTTAGTCGAATCGCGAATGAAACGGTTTAACGCGAGAAGTACACGGGGCTCCTAATCAGGAGACCTCGGTATGAAATACATACTCCTCGGCACTGCGGCGTTCGCTTTGATGGGCATGTCGCCGGCACCGGCGCCGACCGGCGCACTGGTATCTTCGCTTGGCGGCAGCTCGGCTGAGTCCTGCTATAATGCAGCGGTTGAGCGCGATGCGTCGTCGACTTCCCTGTCGGAATGCAACGCCGCGATTGGGGCGGAGGCGATCCCCTTTGCGGATCTCGTCGCGACCTACGTGAACCGCGGCGTTCTCCAGCTGATCCGCGCCGATTATTCGGCAGCCGAAGCCGACTTCAATCGCGCCATGTCCATGCAGGCTACCCAGCCCGAGGCGTGGCTCAACAAGGGCATCGCGCGCTACCAACAGGGCGACTTCAAGGCTGCCCGCGAAATGTTCAGTCGTGCTCTTGAGCTCAAAACGCATTATGCTGCGCTGGCTTATTTCGGACGCGGCCTTGCTAACGAAGACAGCGGGGATGTTCGGGGCGCCTACGCCGACCTGCGCAAGGCCGCGGAACTGTCGCCCAGTTGGTCTGCTCCTCAGGAGCAGCTCGTACGGTTCAAGGTCGTTCGACGGCCGAACAGCTAAGTCGTTCGACCTTGCACAGAAGAGCCACGCGGCGCCCCCCGCGTGGCTCTTCTTGTGTCCGCTAATGCTGGTTCGTCATCGCCAGCAGCATGGGAATCGAGAGCAAGGTGTTGACCCGTGAGAAGATCATCGCGGTGCGCGCCGACTTGGCTTTCGACGCATCGTCCGCTTCGACGATCCCAAGCGCTCTTTTCTGGTTCGGCCAGATGACGAACCAGACGTTGAACGCCATGATCAGCGCGAGCCACATGCCGATCCCGATCAGCCGGTTCGACGGATCGTTGAGAAGCAGGGCTTTCTCTTCGCCGTAAAGATACGCCAGGATTAGGCCGCTCAGGACGGTGAAGGCCGCTCCCCAACGGAAGTAGAACAAGGCTTTCGGAGCGATATACTTGGAAACGCCCGGCTTCAGTTCGGCCGGCACGGTTGGCATCGTCGGAATCTGCACGAAGTTGAAATAGTAGAGCAGCCCGATCCAGGTGATTCCGAAGAAGACGTGCAGCCACTGGAAGACTCCCAGCCACAGGTCGCTCGCACCCACGCTATTCCCGTAACCGCTATCCGGAAAAACGGCGATCAGGATTGCGAGGGCGAGGCCCGCAACCAGAACCGCCCCAAGATTCTCGAAGAATTTGCCCATCATGTCCCCCTTCGCCGCAAGGCGCGGCTAGCTCGTCGTTTGTAGGGTTGAAATCTGCGCGGCCGCAAGCATCTGAGTTGGACGACATACGGGGCGGGGAGCGCATCCGGGATTGCGCCGTTGGAGCGGTGCCATCCCCCGATCCAGGAGTTGACCTCAAATGCCTTTCCAGCTGCCAGACCTGCCGTACGACAAAGCCGCATTGGCCCCCCACATCTCAGCGGAGACGCTGGAGTTCCATTGGGGCAAACACCATCGTGCTTATGTCAATAAAACCAACGAGTTGATCGGCCAGGAGTCGGATCTCAGCGGAGCGACGCTCGCCCAAGTTGTCCGGGAAGCCCGCAGATCGGGCCATGCCAAATTGTTCAACAATAGCGCGCAACTGTGGAACCACAGCTTCTTCTGGCAATGCCTTTCGCCGGAACGCCAGCAGCCCTCAGGCAAGCTCGCGCACCTGATCGACGATGGCTTCGGCAATGCGGAAACGATGCTGAAACAGCTTCAGGAAGAAGCGGTAAATCACTTCTCCAACGGCTGGGCGTGGCTCGTACTCGACCGAGGAAGCTTGAGGATCACTTCGCTGCACGACGCGGACACGCCATTGGTCCACGATGGAATGGTGCCATTGTTCACGCTCGATGTCTGGGAACACGCTTATTACATCGACTATCGCAACGAGCGTCCGAAGTTCGCGAGTGCGGTCCTGTCGAATATCGTCAACTGGGACTTCGTCGCGCAGAATCTCGACGGTCACGGCGAGCAGCGGGCGGATCAGGAGAGGACGGGCTCGCTGACCTCCGAGCACGCCTAGGCTGCGACGTGGCGGGCTCCGCTCCGCTGCAGTAGCCTTCTTTCCTCTCGGATCTGGTGCGGCGTGCGGCCGATGTACGCCTTCATCGCGCGGTTGAGATGGCTCTGGTCGCAGAAGCCGGCATCCAGCGCGATTTCCACGATTCCGAGATCTGTTTTGCGAAGCTGCCCGACGGCTCGCTCCAGCATCCTGCGCCGCATCGTTTCGCGAACGCCTTCTCCCGCGACGTTTCGGTAGGCGCGCGCGAACCATTCCGCGTGGAGGTCGAGCTCCTGCGCAACGGCCTTCGTTGGCAGCTCCGCTTCGAGGGCCAGATATCGCGCTTTCTCGAACCACCGCGGCTTGGGGTGCCGACGATGTTCGATCGCTCCCGCTACGATGCTCGCGGTCGCACGCCGCAAGTCCGTCTCGCAGGCCTGAGGATCGGACCACAAGGACACCAGGGCACGCGCCCTCGTGGTTGCAGGCCCCGACTGCCAGCAACAGGACCGGTCGAGAGGACGATCGAGGCCAAGCCAGCTCGGATCGAACTCGATCGAAAAGGTCTCCATGCCCGTCGAATGGATGCAGTTGGCATGACAGCGGCCAGCGGGATGAAGGATTACTGCCGGGCCATCGACGTCGAATGCGCCCTCGTCGCCCATGTCCTGATAGCCGCCCAGCCGAGGGATCGTGATGAGGGGCCAGTCGTGGCGATGCTCCTCGATCCGCTGGTGCGGTTCGTGAACGACCCGGATGGAGCGCGCTCCCGAGCAGGACCGGACCGGCAATTCGAGCCCATGAAAACGGTGGGCAGGCATCGCAGAAGGTACTCCTACGAAACGTCCAAGATAGCCCCCGGCATCGATGTTACGGTCGCGGTTCAACCACGTAAAGGAGAAGCGGGTGAAGCTGTTGTCTGGCGCTTTGGCCATCGCCCTGGCGGCGCCCGCCGGAGCCATCACGCTCGGCGAAGCGCAGTCGCTCTACGATCGCAACCAAGTCGCGGATGCCGAAAAGGCGTTTGCATCGATCGCGGCGGATGGAGCTGCGGACGCCGACGACCGCAGTTCTGCCGAGCGCCAGCTGGCTCGCATTGCTTGGCTCATCGACGGAAAATCGGACCTCGCGCTTCGCCACCTGGAGGCGGCCCGCGGCATCGGAGCGAAGCCCTGCGACACGGGTGCAATGATCGCCCGCGTGCTCGACGAAGCAGGGCGCGAGCATCAAGCGTTGGATCGTGGGCCCGAATTACTGGCCTCTTGCAACGAGGATAGGGGCCGAGACGAAATTCGCACTCACCTGATCCACGCGCATCTCGATCTTGCGGCCCGGAACGGTCCTGACCGAACACGCTTGCTTCGTGAGGCTGCTGCTGAAGGCGACAACATTGTCGACCGGGCGGATGTGGAGGGCGCCCGTATCCGGCTGCAGGCGGCGATCCTCACTGCTGACGCCGAAGCAGCCCTTCGCGCATGGAGGGACTTCTTCTGGCTGGAGGAGGATGTTGACGCCCCGCAAGCCTTGCTGGCCGAGGCCGCCGCGGCACGGTTTCGGAAAGGGCTGGCCCTGAACGCGTCAACCGCAGATCGATTGCAGCTTGCCGAGCTGCTGATGCGCGCCGGCTTCGCCGAGGAATCCGAGCGATATGCGGCGGCATTCGGCCTGCCGGGGGGTGGCGCTTCGAACGACCCGGTCTGGCGCAAGCTTCAGAGCTATTGGGACGCCCGGCGCAAGTTGGAGGCGGAAGTCTTGCGCATGAACCGCGCGCTCGCTCGTGGGGCGAATAAGGACAGCCTGTCACTCGATGAGCCCGCAAAGGCGGCCATGGGAGCACTGATGGCCGCGACCGGCGAAGCAGGCGATCCGCGTGTCGTCCTCCTGAAACATTATGGGATTGTCGGTAGTGTCGGGAAGACGAGCGGTTATCCGAGCATCCACATGGGCCACGTGATCGAAGACCATGCGGATCGGGTCACCCAATATGGCAAGTCGGCCGACATCCACTTCCAGGCGATAGACAATATGGTCGCGAACGGCTTCGAATCCTGGCTGTGGGACGGTTCGGCGATGGTTGGTGGTTGGACCGGAGACGGTGTCATCGTCCACGTTCGGCCAGGCTATGTCGGCTCACCGATGCGCGCTTTCCGCCTGACGTACGACAGTCCGGAGCGCCGGGAGTTGCTCGCGCGGCAGGCCAAGCGATCGACCGAGGACATCGCCAAGTTGAAGGGGCGCCCGGTCGCCACGCTGGAAGGCCTGAACGATCGCCTGCAACTTCAGGTCGTCGACCAAATCTGGGCTGGTGCGCGGAGCCGGGCGACAAGCGAAGCTGACGTCAAACGGCTGTTCCTGGCTGAATATTCCAAGGCAAACCTCAACCAATCGATCCGCGTGCACGAAGGGCGTCATGCGATCGACAATACATTGGGCATGGGAGACAACGTTGATCAGGCGGTGCTTGAATATGACGCCAAGCTGTCTGAGCTCGCTTTGACCGCTTATCCCCGAATGGCCCTTCGCAACCTCAATCGCAGCCTTGAAGGAGATGGACCGCACGACCGGGCGGGTGCTCGCATCTTCGCCGACTTCGCCAAATGGATGAACGCGCACAAGGATGAGATCGTGGGCTTTGACCCGCAGGTCGCTGCGCTGGCGCAGCTCGACAAGCTGACGGACGGGCAAATTCGCGAAATCGCGCGCGGGCTCGATCCCCTGGCTAGGACTTCAGGCGGTAACCCGTCCTGAAGATCCACCAGATCACGCCAAGGCAGGCCAGGAAGAATGCAAAAGTCGCCGCGAGCGCGGTTCCGAACGCGACGTCGGCGGTCCCGAAGAAGGTCCAGCGGAAACCGTTGATCAGGTAGACGACCGGATTGAAGAGCGTGATCGAACGCCACGGCTCCTTCAGCATATCGATCGAATAAAAGGCGCCGCCGAGGAAGGTCAGCGGCGTGATGATGAGCAGGGGAATGACCTGCAGCTGCTCGAAACCCTTCGCCCAGATTCCGACGATGAAGCCGAAGAGGCAGAAGGTCGCGGCGACCAGAACCAGGTACAGAAGCATCAGCAGCGGATGCTCGACGTGAACATCAACGAACAAATGCGCCGTCACGAAGATGACGAGCGCAACGCTCATCGCCTTGCTCGCTGCCGCTCCGACATAGCCCAGCACGGTCTCGATCGCCGAAAGAGGAGCTGAAAGGATCTCGTAGATCGTTCCTGTGAAGCGGGGCATGTGAATACCGAAGCTGGCGTTGAAGATGCTCTCAGTGAAGAGCGACAGCATCATCAGGCCGGGGACGATGAAAGCTCCGTAGTCGATCCCGTTTATCTCGCTCATGCGGCTGCCGATCGCTGAGCCGAACACGATGAAATAAAGCGAGGTCGTGATCACGGGCACCGCGAGCCCGGTCCACAGCGTCCGCGCGAAGCGATGCATCTCGAACTTGTAGATCGCCCAGATGCCGCGCCAGTTCATGCGGCTGCCTTGCTGTGGTGGATCAGCCCGACGAAGATATCTTCCAGGCTCGATTGGTGCGTGTCGAGATCCTTGAAGGCGATGCCAGCATCCCTCATCGCCGTCAGCAGGGACGGGATGCCCGTTCGTTCTGCCTTGGCGTCGAATTCATAGGTAAGCGTCGATCCGTCCTCGCTCAGGCGCGGATTCCATTCGGCTAGCGTGGGCGGGATTGCGGCAAGCGGCTCGGCGAGCTGGAGATGGAGCACCTTTCGGCCGAGCTTCTTCATCAGCTCGGTTTTCTCTTCGACCAGAATGAGCTCGCCCTTGTTGATGACCCCCACGCGATCGGCCATCTCCTCGGCTTCTTCGATATAATGGGTGGTCAGGATGATCGTGGTGCCGTGCTCGCGCAGCCGGCGGACCATGTTCCACATGTCGCGCCGAAGCTCGACGTCCACACCCGCCGTTGGCTCGTCGAGGAACAGGATGTCGGGATCGTGGGCGAGCGCCTTCGCGATCATCACGCGGCGCTTCATTCCGCCCGATAATTCCTTCAGGATCGTCTTGCGCTTGTCCCAAAGCGACAGCTCGCGAAGGATTTCCTCGATCCGCTTGGGGTCTGGCCGTCGGCCGAACAACTCGCGGCTGAAACTGACCGTACTGATCAATGGCTCGAACACGTCCATCGTCAGCTCTTGGGGGACAAGGCCGATGCGGGTGCGCGCCTCGCGGAAGTGGCGTTGCCAGTTCTTGCCGTCGATCAGTACTTCGCCGCCGCTGGGCGTGACGATGCCGCAGATGATGCTGATCAGCGTCGTCTTGCCGGCCCCGTTCGGGCCGAGAAGCGCAAAGATCTCTCCGCGTTTGATGTCCAGATCGACGCTCTTCAGCGCATCGGTGCCGCTCGCATATTGCTTGCGCAGCCCGCGTATCGAAAGGATCGACTCGCTCATTTATTCGATCGGTCCGGGCTCGACCGGCTCGGCGTCCTCGCGCATCAGGCCGTGACGCATCAGCATCGGAATATTGGCTGCGGCGAAGAGGAAGGTGAGGGGCAGCGCCCCCCAAAGCTTGAAGCCGATCCAGAAGTTCGTCGAGCTGTTGCGCCAGACGAACTCATTGAGGACGGCCATGAAGGCGAAAAAGACGGCCCAGTTGCGCGTGAGCTTGTTCCAGCCCGGCTGGTCGAGGCCGGGATAGGTTCCACCGAGCACTTTCTGGAGCAAAGGCTTGTCGGCGATGAGACCGAACCCAAGCAGCCCGGCGACGAGCGCGTAATAGACGGTTGGCTTCATCTTGATGAAGGTTTCGTCGTGCAGCCAGATCGTAAGGCCGCCGAGGAGCACGACCATCACCCCTGAGAACAAGAGCAATGGCGAGATTCGACGGTAGCGGATCGCGGAGAAGAGCATCGCCGCGATCATCGCGACCATGAAAGCCCCTGTGGCGACGAAGATCTTGAGCGCGCCCGGGACGGGGGCGAAGAAATTGACGAGGAAGAAGACCAGGAGCGGGCCGAGGTCGATCAGGAGGCGCGCGCCGCCCTCGGGCTCTCGCTGATTGCCGGGAACGCTGCTCATTCCGGCGGCAGTCCGGCGATGGCTCTCGCCACCGCGCGCGGATCGAAGGGTCGGAGGTCGTCCGCCTTCTCACCCACGCCGATGGCATGGATGGGGAGCCCGAATTTCTCGGCTGCTGCCACGAGCACCCCGCCGCGAGCCGTACCGTCTAGCTTGGTCATGATCAGCCCGGTCACGTTGGCGGTCTCGCGGAACACCTCGACCTGCGCAAGGGCGTTTTGGCCCGTAGTCGCATCGAGCACGAGCACTACATCGTGCGGCGCTTCGGGGTTGAGGCGGCCGAGCACGCGGCGGATCTTCGCAAGCTCTTCCATCAGGTGCGTCTTGTTCTGGAGACGGCCGGCAGTGTCGACGATCAGCACGTCGATTCCCTGGGCAGTCGCCTGCTTTACGCCGTCGAACACGATCCCGGCGGCGTCGCCGCCTTCCTTGCCGGACAGGACGGGCGCGCCGATCCGGTCGCCCCAGATCTGCAATTGCTCGATCGCCGCCGCGCGGAAGGTGTCACCCGCGGCAAACAGGACCCCATAGTCCTGCTCCTTGAGCAAACGGCCGAGCTTGCCGATGGTGGTCGTCTTTCCGGAGCCGTTCACACCGATCACGAGGATTACGTGAGGGCGCGGGAAACCCCAGATTTCCAATGGCTTGGCAACTGGAGTTAGGATCTTCTCGATTTCGTCTGCAAGGATCGAGCGCAGCCCACGCTCATCCAGCTGCTCGAACTTCTGCCTGGAGATGGCTTCGCGGATGCGATGCGAGGCTTCAGGACCGAGGTCGGACGCGATCAGCGCTTCCTCGATGTCGTCCAGCGTCGCGGTGTCGAGCGCGGCTTTGCTGGTGAGCCCCGTGAGATTGTCCGCAACCCGCTCGGCGGTTTTCTGAAAGCCGCCGCGCAGGCGATCGAGCCAGCTCATGCGCGCACCGCGGTGAGTTGCCGATCGGCGAAGGCGACGATGCGAACTTCGGCGGTTTCTCCACGAGCGCCATCGGGCAGCACGATCGGCGCGAAGCTGTCGCTGTGTCCCTTTCCGTTGTTTTCGATCAGCGCGCGCTGGGTGGTCCCCACCAAGCTTCGGAGCCAACGGTCGCGCCGCTCGGACGCTTTCTCACGAAGCCTGGCAGCGCGCGATTTGACCAGCTCACGGGGGAGCTGCGGCATGCGCGCCGCCGGCGTGTCGGGACGCGGCGAGAAAGGAAACACATGAGCGGCGACGATGTCGCAATCATCTAGTAATCTTAATGAGTTCAACGCCATTTCTTCAGACTCTGTAGGAAACCCAGCGATCAGATCCGCGCCAATTGTTGCATCCGGCCGTGCGCGCTTGATCCGTTCGACTGCGCGCACTGCGTCGGCACGGCTGTGGCGGCGCTTCATGCGCTTGAGAACCAGGTCGTCCCCGGCCTGCAGCGACAGGTGGAAATGCGGCATCAGCCTGCCTTCGCCAGCGATCAATTCGAACAGCGCCGCGTCTATCTCGATGCTGTCCAGCGATGAGAGCCGCAAACGCCCAAGGCGAGGCTCGGCAACGAGAAGCCGCTGGCACAGACTACCCAGCCCGCCTTCATAGTCGGTGATGTCGACCCCGGTGAGCACGATCTCTTTCGCGCCTCGGTCGAGTTCCCGGACGACCGCGTCGCGAATTGCCTCGAACGGCAGCGAGCGGCTCGGCCCACGCGCCCGCCAGATCGAACAGAAAGTGCAGCGGTGATCGCAACCAGTCTGCACCGCCACGAAACTGCGAACGTGCCCAAGAAAGCCGGCTGGCGCCATGACGTCATTTGCAGCCAAGGCATTGAGCTTGCCTGAATTTCCGACAACACGCGAAACTTCCGGCATCGCTTCGAACGATCTTGCGTCGAGCTCGGCCGCGCAGCCGGTCACCAGAATTTTCTTCGAAGGCGCCTTGCGATGGGCGTGGCGGATGGCCTGCCGGGTCTGGCGCACCGCCTCGTTCGTCACCGCACAGCTGTTGACGACGATCCAATCCTCGCCCGGCGGGGCGGTCCGCGCGATCGTTTCGCTTTCCGCGAAGTTGAGACGGCAGCCGAGAGTGATCGTCTCAAGGCTCATGCAAGGGTTCCGAGGTCGAGATAGCCTTCGAACACATGCGTTGCGGAGCCGCGCATGCGGATCGGCTGTCCGGGCTCCCATGCGATCGTCAGGCTGCCGCCGGCCATATCCACCTGTACGGGTGAGACGGCACGCTTCGTGGCGATCGCCGCCACTGCCGTAGCGCAGGCGCCGGTGCCGCAGGCGAGCGTTTCACCGGCCCCCCGTTCGAATGTCCGCAGCTCCAGGCGATCACGGCTATTGGTGGCGACATTGACATTGATCCGCTCCGGAAAGGCAGGATCGTTCTCGATGTCCGGCCCGATTTCCTGCAGCGGCACCTGCCGCGCGTCCGGGACGAAGAAGACCAGGTGCGGATTACCCACATTCAAGGCAAAGGGCTGCTCCAGCCCGTCCCAGGCCATTGGCAGCGCGGCCGTGTCCATCGCGTATGCGAGCGGAATGTCTTCCCAGCCGAAGCGCGGCTCGCCGAGCGTGACTTCCACCTCGGCGCCCAGATCCTCGCCCTTCAGCATCCCGCCGTCGCTGTCGATGCTGCTGGCTCCGGTCAGCTGCACGACGCATCGGGTTGCATTGCCGCAGCTTTCGACCTCTCCGCCGTCCTGGTTCCAGATTCGCATCTTGAGGTCGGCGGTCTCGCCGGGCTCAAGCACGATCAGCTGGTCGCAACCGACGCCGGTGCGGCGATCCGCGATCGCCCGCGCAAGGTGCGGCGTGACCTCGAACGGCTCTTCGCGAGCGTCGATGATCACGAAATCATTGCCCAACCCATGCATCTTGTGGAAGTGCCGCCGCATCGGCCGCGACTTAGGGAGGGGCCGGGGCCGAGTCCACCGCAAGAGGGCGCCATGCAGAGAGCTGCCAACGACGTCATGCAATCGATCATCTTTTCGGCGGTGCTGGATGCGCTTGCCGCGCTGAAGGCCGGGTCCGGGGGATTGCCCAACCAATTGCTCCGCGACGTTCAGTCGATCCACCCGAACGTGACGTTCGCCGATCTGCCCAAAGCGCTGCAGGACGCGATCGCGAAAAGCACGCGCGGCGCATTCACGCAGCTGCTGAAGGAAGGCTATGCCGTCGGGCCGCGACAGCAGATGCAGCAGACGCGACCGATGGACCGGGTGCCGGAAAGGGATCGGCGCATTCCGAACGATCGCCGCACGGTGCGGCGCGGTCCCGGTCGCCGCGGCCCCGCCGAGAACGAAGGACCGGGGAAGGGGCCCCGAGGACCGGGCGGCCCGTCGCGTCCGCGCAAGCCCAAGGGCAAGCCAAAGTTCTAGCGGTTGAAGTTTGCCGCCTCTGCGGCTAAGTGCCCCCGCGTCCTAAGGACAGACATAAATGTGAGCGCCCACGGGTGCACGCTGGCCGACGAGGTTTCGTCCGCCGGCGTATTTTGCGTTTGAGGTCAGGAGAAGCACTTTTGTTCGACACGTTGAGCGATCGGCTCGGCAGCGTATTTGACCGACTCCGCGGGCGCGGCGCGCTCACGGAGGCCGATGTGCGCTCGGCCATGCGGGAAGTCCGTGTCGCCTTGCTAGAGGCGGACGTCGCGCTCCCGGTTGCCCGCGATTTTGTCGACCAGGTCACCGAGAAAGCCGTCGGGCAGGAGGCCCTGCGCTCGGTCACGCCGGGACAGATGGTCGTCAAATATGTCCATGATGCCCTCGTCGAGACGCTCGGCGCCGACACCGCGGAGCTCGACCTCGGCGTAACTCCGCCGGCAGTCATCATGATGGTCGGGCTTCAGGGGTCGGGTAAGACGACCACGACGGCCAAGCTGGCGAAGCGCCTCACCGAGCGTGAGCGCAAGAAGGTGCTGATGGCGTCGCTCGACGTTGCTCGCCCGGCCGCTCAGGAACAGCTCGCGGTGCTCGGGCGCCAGGCGAATGTCGATACGCTCGCGATCGTGCCTGGCCAGCAGCCGGTGGAGATTGCCAAGCGCGCGATCCAGTCCGCCAAGCTTCAGGCTTACGATGTCGTCCTGCTCGATACTGCTGGGCGCCTGCACGTCGACGACCAGCTGATGGCCGAGATGAAGGCCGTCGCGGGCGCATCGAATCCGGCCGAGACCTTGCTCGTTGTCGACAGCCTGACCGGCCAGGACGCCGTGAACGTCGCGAAGGGCTTCGCGGGCGAAGTCGATCTTACCGGCGTGATCCTGACGCGAATGGACGGCGATGCGCGTGGCGGCGCCGCACTCAGCATGCGGGCGGTGACCGGCAAGCCGATCAAGTTTGCCGGCGTGGGCGAGGGGATCGACGCGCTCGAGGCCTTTCATCCGCAGCGTGTCGCGGGTCGCATCCTCGGCATGGGCGACGTCGTCAGCCTCGTCGAAAAGGCGGCTGAGACGATCCAGGTCGAGGAGGCCGAGAAGCTTGCGGCCAAGATGGCCAAGGGCAAGTTCGACCTTGACGATCTGTGGGCCCAGCTTCGGCAGATGCAGCGCATGGGGGGCCTTGGCGCGCTCGCGAACATGATGCCCGGAATGAAGGGCATGAAGGGCGCCATGGACAAGGCGGCCGACAGCAAGGCGCTTGTCCACATGGAGGCCATGCTCTCGTCGATGACGGCGAAGGAGCGATCCAAGCCCGAAGTGATCAATGCGAAGCGCAAGATCCGCATCGCCAAGGGCAGCGGTACTACGGTTCAGGAGATCAACAAGCTCCTGAAGATGCATATGGAAATGGCGAACGCCATGAAGCGGCTCAAGAAGATGGGCGGCCTCGGAAAGCTCGCCGCGATGTTCAACAAGGGTGGCCTAGAGGGCGCGCTCGGTGGACTTGCCCCCCCGGGCGCGCTCCCGCCTGGTGGGCTCGGTCTCGGTGGAAATGCCGGGGCCGGCCTGCCCGGTCTGGGCGGCGCATCGCCGTTCAACCTGCCTCCCGGCTTCGACAAGTTTTCAAAGAAATAACGCAATACACTGAAAGGAATACTAAATGGCAGTTGCAATTCGTCTGGCCCGGGGTGGGTCCAAGAAGCGTCCTTATTATCGCATCGTCGTTGCGGACAGCCGTAATGCTCGCGACGGCCGCTTCATCGAGAAGGTCGGCACTTACAATCCGCTGCTGGCGAAGGATTCGCCGGAGCGCGTGAAGCTCGACACGGATCGCATCTCGCATTGGCTGGGCGTCGGCGCGCAGCCTTCGGATCGTGTCCTGCGCTTCCTGGATGCCGCGGGCATCAAGGAGCGTCCGGCGCGCAACAACCCGCAGAAGGCCGAGCCGGGCGAAAAGGCCAAGGAGCGCGTCGAGGAGCGTGCGAAGCGCGCTGCGGATGCGGAAGCGGCCGCTGCCGAGGCTGCCGCCGCGCCAGCGGAGGAGCCCGTGGCCGAGGAAGCTGTGACCGAGACCGAGGAAGTGGCTGCAGAGCAGGCTCCGGCCGAGACGGCCGATGTGCCGGCGGAAGAGCCGGTGGCTGAAGAGGCCGCTGCCGAAGCCAGCGCCAGCGAAGAAGCTCCGGCTGAGGACGCTGCCGTTGAGGAAACTCCCGCCGAGGAAGCTCCCGCTGAGGAAGCTGCTGCCGAGGAAACCTCCGCTGAGGAGGCCGCTGCCGAGGCGAGCGCTGGCGAAGCACCTGCCGAGGGCGCCGATGACGTCACTCCTCCCACTGAGGATTCGCCTCAGGCCGAGGAAGCAACCGCCGAAGGCGAATCCACGGAAGAGCCCGCCGAAGGCGCGGCCGAAGAAACCAAGGCCTAAGCATGAGCAATGGCGGCGAGCGTAGGATCGCGCTCGCCGCGATTGCCGGCGCGCATGGCGTCAAAGGCGAGCTACGTCTGAAGCTGTTCGCCGACACCGTCGAAAGCCTGCGGCGCCACGAAAAACTGTATGTGGGAGGCGCCGAACGGCGCCTCCTTTCGGTTCGCGATGGTGGCAAAACCGCCGTCGCACGGTTCGATGGCGTATCCGACCGCGGAACTGCCGAAGCCTTGCGCGGGTCGCTGGTCGAAGTCGATCGCGATGCCTTGCCGCCCTTGGAAGAAGGCGAATATTATCACGCCGACCTGATCGGCCTGCGCGTTGTCGACCGCGAAGGACAGCCGGTCGGCGCCGTCGTGGCGGTCGAAGATTACGGCGCCGGAGACCTGCTCGAGATCGAGCTTGACGGCGGCAAGCGTTCCCTGATCCCGTTCCGGGATGGGATTGCCGATCTCGCGCGCGGCGAGATCGTCGTCGACGCGGCTTTCCTGGCCTAACTCCCCTCTCCGGCTTCCTCCATCTCGGACGTCGGTTCCCGCCAGCGCGGCTCGTCCTTGCAAAGGTCGTTGCGGATCGTGGTGGCGGCAACGCCGCCTTCGCCCATTGCGTGACTGATCTGATCGAGCCCGTGGACCACGTCACCGGCTGCATAAAGGCCTGGCACGCTGGTGCGCTGGTGGCTGTCGCAGAGGAAGCAGCCGTCCTCGGCAAGCTTCGCGCCCACCATCTCGCCCAATTGCGTGTGGGTATCGGACCCGAGCGCCGGATAGACGCTGTCGAAGGTGTGGTGACCTTCCGCGGTGTCGACGACGATGAACTGGTGGGAGATCGCCACCGCCTGCGCCGGTCCGTCGATGCAATCGATCCCGGCCTCCTTGAGCCGGTCCTGGTCTTCCTGCTTGAGGCTGAGCGCCTTGTCCGGCGCAATGAGGGTGACGTCGGCAGTGTAGCTGCGGATGAACACCGCCTCGGCGACGCCATGACTGTCGCTTCCGATCACGCCGACTTTCTTGTCGGTGACCTCATAACCGTCGCAGATCGGGCAGTAGCGGATGAGGCCCTTCGCGAGCGCGTCATCGTGCAGATCCTCGTCCATGGGCGGGCGGCGATTGCTGACGCCCGTAGCGAGCAGCACGGACCGCGCCCGTCGCGAGCCGGATCCCCAGACGACGCAGAACAGGCCGCTTTCCTCGTCCCGTTCGAGCCTGGTGACATATTCGGTCTGGATCTTCGCGCCATATTTGCAGGCCTGGTCTCGCATCCGCTGCAGCAGCTCGTCGCCACTGACGCCGTCGGGGAAGCCGGCGTGATTGCGAGTGCAGGGAATCCATGACGCGCGGCTCTTTCCCCCGTCGACGACGAGGATGTCGAGGTGGAAGCGCGCGAGATAGATTGCGGCGGTCAGGCCCGCCGGCCCGCCGCCGACGATCAGGCAATCGAGTATTGGGTCATCCATGCGCAACCCAATGGATTGTGATAGCGGCGGTTCCGCAATGATCTTCCGCGCCTCCGTATTGACGCTTTACCCGGACATCTTTCCGGGCCCTCTGGGGACGAGCCTCGCCGGCCGCGCGCTGGAGGAAGGGACCTGGTCGCTGGAAACAAAGAATATCCGCGACTTTGCCACCGACAAGCACCGCAGCGTCGACGATACTCCGGCGGGCGGCGGGGCGGGAATGGTGCTGAAGCCTGACGTGCTCGCCGCCGCTCTCGACAGCGTGGCGGACCATCGCCCGATGCTCGCCTTGACGCCGCGAGGAACGCCCCTGACGCAGGAGCGCGTGCGCGGCCTTGCGGCCGGCGAGGGCGTCGTTCTGCTGTGCGGACGCTTCGAGGGTTTCGACGAGCGCATCTTCGAAGCACGAGCCGTAGAACCCGTCTCGGTGGGAGACTATGTGCTCTCCGGCGGTGAGCTTGGGGCGATGGTCATCCTCGACGCTTGCGTAAGGCTTCTCCCCGGGGTAATGGGCGCGGCCTCCAGCGGAGAGGAGGAGAGCTTCGAGCAGGGTCTCCTGGAATATCCGCACTATACCCGACCAGTGACATGGGAAGGGCGCACGATCCCCGAAGTGCTGCGGTCGGGGGATCATGCGAAGATCGCGGCGTGGCGACACGAACGCGCGGTCGAAGATACACGGCTAAGGCGGCCGGACCTGATCGAGCGCCACGGGGGCGCATCGCAGGCACCGCCCTCTGGCGCGCAGCGGAAAAAGTAAAGGCCTGTAGAGCAATGAACCTGATCGAGACCCTCGAGCGCGAAGCCATTGACGCGCTGACCAAGGACAAGCCCGTTCCCGAATTCCGCCCCGGCGATACGCTTCGCGTGGGCGTGAAGGTGATCGAGGGCGACCGCACCCGCGTGCAGGCGTTCGAGGGCGTGTGCATCGCCCGCGCCAACAAGGGCGTCGGATCGAGCTTCACCGTCCGCAAGATTTCGTTCGGCGAGGGCGTCGAGCGCGTCTTCCCGCTCTATTCCCCGATCATCGACAAGATCGAGGTCGTGCGCCGCGGCGACGTGCGGAGGGCCAAGCTCTATTACCTGCGTGGCCGCACCGGCAAGGCCGCCCGTATCGCCGAGCGCCGCGACGTCCGCCGCGACGTTCCGGCCGAGAACGCTTCCGAAGCCTGAGCTTCAGGGCTCTCGCTCAATCCTGACGACGGTTGCGGGCCGGGATCGCATCCCGGTCCACCAGCCGCGTGTACAAATGCCAGGTCGAATAGCCGAGCCACGGAAGCACCAGCGCGAGCCCTACGAACAGCGGGATCGAGCCGAGCACCAGCAGTGCGCCGACGATCAATCCCCAGCGGATCATCACGCCCATGTTCGAATGGGCGGCGCGCCATGACGCCGACACGGCTTCGCTCGCGGTCATGTCGCAGTCGACCAGCATCGGCAGCGAGGCGACGCTGATTGCCAGCACCAGCCAGCCGAACAGTGCGCCGACGGCTATGCCGGATGCGATCAGCGCCCAGCCCCTCGACGTCATGAAGATGTCGCGGAGGAAGTCGCCGATGGTCGGGTGGGCGAGCCAGGTGAAGCCCTCCCAGCCGAAGAAGGCGACGTAGAGCGCGCCTGCAGCGAGCAGCCACAAGGCGAAGATCGCCAGCAGAAGGCCGAAGACGATCCCGATATCGTCGGCGGATGGGCGCTTGCGGACGTCGAGGAAGTGGCCCCAGTTGGCGTGCTGACCGTTCTCGCGGCGGCGCGCGAGCTCGTAAAAGCCTATCGCAGCCACCGGTCCCAGGAGCCCGACGCCGGCGACCACCGGCAGGAAGAAAGGCAGGAGCGGCGCGCTGGTTGTCATCACGGCCGCGGCGACGCCGATGAGCGGGTAGATGAGGCCTACGAAGATGAGATCGCCGCGCATCTCGAGGAAATCGTCAAGCCCCTGACGAAGCGCGATGCGCAAGTCTTCGTCCGTGATCCTGCGAACCGTTATGCCGGCCGCACGGGCATTATCGCTGGTGTGAACAGTCGCCATGACACCTCCTATTCGGTGCCGTCCGGCATCACCCGCCGGGCGCCTCGGCATGCTTTACCAGAAATGGCGTGAGTCGGTCAGAATTTCACGCGATCGAGGGAAATCGTCGAGTCCGGCGCATATTGAGGATGCGCATTTACGGGGCGCGCGTTCACCAGCGTGCGGCCTTGCGGCGGCAGTCCGAAGCGCGTCGCTATGACCTCCGCCTCTATGGGCTGGCGATCCGCAAGCAGGGCCTCGACCACGAAGCCCTCGCAGGTGCGACCCGAGCAGCGCACGACCGCTTTGTCCGGTTCACCCTTAGTGGGAATGCGCTCCAGCTGGCCGGGACGTCCGAGCGCGACCAACATGGTCCTCTCGTCAAAGCGGATAGCCACTGCGTTGGCTCCGCCAGGCGACACCGCGATGCGGACGCGGCGACCCTGGCCCTCGTTCCTGCCGTCGATCAGCCGCGCCTGGGGAAGCGGCACGTCAAGGTCTGGAGCGTCCGCGATCCAGCGCGTGCGCCCGTTGTACGGGAGGATGCCCCGGCTCCATTTGCCCGGAAATCCGGCGGGCAGTGGAGCCTGCTTGGTCGCCACCGCCCATTTCGCTTCTCGGCGATCGAGATCGCGGAAATAATCGATCGTGAAGGCCGCCGGCCGCTCGCTGCTCGAGCGGGGGAGGGCCAGGGCCATCACGCAAAGCGCCAGCATGCCGACGAGCGATGCGGCGACGGTGGGACGGAGACGCTGGGGATCGGTCTCGACGAGAGCAGGCAGCGCCGAGAGCGCCGCAAGGGGCGCGACCGCCCAGAGTGGGCCGTCGATGAGAAGCATCTCGATCTGGGCGAGCAATTGCGCGAACATGACGAACTGCACGGCAATTGCGACCGTGTTCAGGACGGTCCCCGCTGCCCTGGATCGGTGCGCGGCGGCGATGCCCAGTAAGGCAATGGCCGGAGCAAAAAGAAAAAAGATCATGGCTCCTGGAACGACGATGCTTGTGACCGCACCCAGCAAGAGAATGAGCAGCCAGACGGCAGGCCGGGCCTGTGCGAGATCGATCCCTCTACCCCAGCGCGCCCAGGTGGCGGTCATCGCCGCGAGCAGGGCTGCATAAATGCCGAGGTAGGTGGCCAGGGGATAGGCTCGCCAGAAGTCGCCTGCGCGCATCGAGGTTAGCGCAAAGCCGAGCAGCCCTGCCGCAACGGTTCCGCTCAATGCCATGGCAACAGCGACGATCAGCGGCCTGCGATATGCGCGCTGGTGCCACGCAACGAATGCGGACACCAGCAGCAACAGCCCGACCGCAGTTGCCGCTACGGCGATCGGAACCCGGATGAACCAGCGTCCCGCAATGTCTGTGAATACAGCCCGGTCGGCGTGAACCGCCGCGGGCTCAGGAATGCCTGCCAGAGCGCGGGTGGCGCCGAGCACTTCACTACCCATGTGCGCGACGCTTCGGCGGTCGAGCGAAGCTACCGTATCGCCTGGCGTATGATAGCGTGTCTCATTGCCGATGATCGCGTAGTTGAGAATGGTCCAGCCGGCGGGCTTTAACTCGACAACGTCGGTGTAATTGGGGATCAGCTTCGCAAAATCGGTACTGAGGGAATTGGCAAAGGGACGCGTCGAAGCACTCGCATAGGCCGAAATAGCCGGTCCGTTCGGCTCGCTAGTCTCGAACATCGTCGCAGGCCCGGTCACACCACGCGCTTCGACGTTGATCAGCGAATTGACCTGCCTTGCCAGCGGGTCGCCGCTCATGAAGGCGGACGACCCATTGAGGCCGAACTCTTCGCCCTCGTTGAACAGGAAAGTTACCGGACGAGGCGGCGGCGAACTCTGCAAGACGGCAGCGACTTCCAGCAATGTCGCTACCCCGATCCCGTCGTCGGCCGCTCCGGGCCCCGTCGGAGTGCTATCGTAATGCGCGTCGAGCAACACATGCCTGCCTGGCCGCTCTGCTCCGACGGTCGCGACGACGTTCCGAACTCGCGAGCAGCTGACGACGCGCGATCCGGGAAGCGCGCTGCAATCGACTGCGTCGCGGACCAGTGGCTGCAGTCCGACGCCCCGCAGCTCGGCGATGAGCCGGTCGCGCACCGCATCCCCCGCATCGCTGTCCACGGGATGCGGGCGCTGATCGCCGAGGATCCGCTGCAGCCGCGCGACAGCTCGGTCCACATCGAACTCGCCCGCGTTGGGAAGAGCGGGGGGCGCAATGAGAGCCCCCTTCACGGCGAAGCCGGCCAAGAGGAGCCCGACCACCAGCAAACCCCGCCACCAACCGCCCATGTCGGCTCCCCCTCTGCAGACGCATACTGCCAGCTTCGTTCGCGTTGACAATTCGCCGGTCCAAGCCCACTTCGCCGCCACTCCAGCGAGATAGAGAAGGCAGGCAGGTACATGGGCTACCGGGTCGCGGTTGTCGGAGCCACCGGCAACGTCGGTCGCGAAATCTTGAACATCCTGGCCGAGCGGCAATTCCCGCTCGACGAGCTGGCTGCCGTCGCATCCGCTCGTTCGACCGGGGACGTCATTGATTTCGGCGACAGCGGCGAAGAGCTCCGCGTAAAGAATCTCGAGCATTTCGACTTCGCCGGATGGGACATGGCCCTGTTCGCCGCGGGCTCGAGCGTTTCGAAGGAATTCGTGCCCAAGGCAGCTGCGGCCGGCTGCACCGTGATCGACAACAGCTCGCTCTATCGCATGGACCCGGACGTTCCCTTGATCGTGCCGGAGGTCAATTCGCAGGCGCTGGCCGGCTACACAAAGAAGAACATCATCGCGAACCCCAACTGCTCCACTGCCCAGCTCGTGGTCGCATTGAAGCCGCTGCACGACGCGGCGAAGATCAAGCGCGTGGTCGTCGCGACCTATCAGTCGGTTTCAGGCACCGGGAAATCCGGGATGGACGAGCTCTTCGAGCAATCGCGCAACATCTTCGTCGGCGACCCCAACGAGCCGAAGGTCTATCCCAAGCAGATTGCCTTCAACGTCATCCCGCATGCCGGGGACTTCCTCGACGACGGATCGACGACCGAGGAGTGGAAGATGGTCGTCGAGACCAAGAAGATCCTCGACCCAACGATCAAGCTCACAGCGACGTGCGTGCGCGTACCGGTGTTCGTCAGCCATAGCGAGGCGGTGAACATCGAGTTCGAGAATGAGATTTCGGCGGACGAAGCGCGCAACATCCTGCGCGAGGCGCCGGGCGTCATGGTCGTCGATAAGCGCGAAGCCGGGGGATATGTGACGCCGGTCGAAGCGGTTGGCGAGTATGCGACCTACGTCAGCCGCATCCGCGAAGACCCGACGGTCGAGAACGGCCTCTCCCTATGGGTGGTGAGCGACAACCTTCGCAAGGGCGCGGCTCTCAACGCGGTCCAGATCGCCGAGCTGCTAGGCCGAAAGCACCTGAAGAAGGCCGCCTGAGCCTCAGGGATTGTCGGCCCAATGGCGCAGTAGCTGGTTCTGGATCAGCTGCATCATCGTGAAATTCTCGGGCTGCATATTCAGCCCTTCCAGCGCCGCCACTTCGTTGAGATTGTAGAGCAGGTTGCGCCGGAACGGGTCCTGGATCCGGCTTTGGATGAACGTGATGGCGACCAGCCTTTCGCCCTTCGTGACAGGTTCGACCTCATGGAGCGTGTCTGACGGGTAGACGATCGCCTCACCCGGCTTCAGCTTGAAGTTGAGGTCGGCGTCGCCGAGCCGAATGTGAAGCGCGCCTCCCTCATAGCTCTCGGGCTCGTTGAGAAAGATCGTGCAGCTGATGTCCGAGCGCAGGCCGCCGGTGGGCAATTGCATGAAGGCCGCGTCGGTGTGCAGCCCATATTTCATGCCCGGCTTGTAGCGGGTGATCAACGGAGGGGCGATCTTCACCGGAAAGGCGAAATTCAGCATTTCCTCACTGCGAATGAGCGCAGCGTGCAGCAATTGCGCGCTGCGCTGGTACGTCGCCTGGTCGTGGAGCTGCTCGTTCTGCTTCGCCGTGTTGTGCGGGTTGGAAAAGCGTCCATCGACGAAGGGGGCCGAGGCCGCGATGTTACGGCATTCCTCGACCTCCTGCGGGGTCAGGATCGGCAGGACTTTATACATTCAGGCCTCTGACGTGGATCGTTGGAGCGCGCGCGCGAGCAGCGGCGACTCCTGCGCTGCATCCTCCAGCATGGCAAGGGCATCGCTTATGTCTCGGGCACGTTCCTGCGCGGCTTCGGCTATGACTTCGCGGCGAAGCGCGGGCGTGTAGCCATGTTCGACCGCCTTTGAGTAGCGGCGGGTGAGCGGCCCTGTGGCGATGCCGTCGATTTCCTCCGCCGAGGCATCAAATCCGAAGAATTGGCTCGACGTTTCGAGCGCCCCCCGCAGATCTTCGAGCGCTCGGTCGAAATCCATCCAGCGAACCTGATCGGCCTTTAGCACCTCCGCCGCAGCCTCGAGCGAGCTCATCTCGCACGCCCAGGCCGCCGCCGCCTGGTGCGCTTGAGTGGGGAGATCGGCAGGCAAGCCGAAGATGCGGCCGGCCGACCGTTTTTCACGGCTCGAAGCGTAGGCCGCGAGCTCCTGCAGAGATGCCGGTCCTGCGAGGATGGAAGCGATGTACTGAGGTGCGGTGGCGTACATGAAGATCGCTCGCCTCGTTTCCCCCATCAGCTCCGTCGCGATCTCGCTGACGAAGCTCGTCGCTTTCACCAGGGCGAGCTGGCCCGAACGAAAGGTTCGAGAGAAGAGGGCAGGAGCCGCCTTGCTGAATTCCCCACGATGCTCCGAGGGCAGCACCGCGACGTCGCGGAGGAATCGCGGCTCACGCACCGAAAGCACGCCGGTCAATTCTCCGAGAAGCCGTGCAATCAGCGTCGAGCCGACATGCCCGATGTGAAAGATCCAGCGCGCGTCGGTTCTGCCGATCCGCGGAACCGAATCCGCGATCCTTACCCACGGAACAACCCGGAAGTCCCGCGGCGCCTGGAGCATGCGATCGTCGAGAAAGCTGGCCGTGCGATAGGCTTCTTCGTCCATGGCGATGAGCCGGACACCCTGGGAAGCCGGATCGAGCGCCTGAACGAGCCAGCGCGCGTCGCGAGCGATCTCCTCCGTGCTGGGTGGCGGCAAGCTGGACATGCGACCCCTTAGCCTTGCAGTAGGCCGCGAACCAAGGAGGGACGACGATGAGCGATCAGATGGCGGGCGGGTGCGCTTGCGGGCGGGTGCGCTACACGGTCGCGGTCCACGACGACGATGCCTATCTCTGCCACTGCCGCATGTGCCAGCGATCGACGGGTTCGGTCTCAATCGCTTCCAAGAATGTGAAGCAGGCGGAGCTGTGCTGGGACGGGGAGCCGGACTGGTACGACAGCTCTCCGATCGCGGTCCGGCCCTATTGTCGTGAATGCGGGACGTCCTTCGGTTTCAAGTTCAAGGATGGCAGCGAGAACATCGACCTGACCGTCGCGTCGTTCGACGATCCGTCACGTTTCGAGCCGAAACATCATTTCGGCGCGGAGAGCATGCACAGACAGTGGCTCAACACCGAAGGCCTCAAGGAGATACGCACGGACGAATATAAGAAGCTCGTCGACAAATGGGTCGAGGCGACTGGCGAATTCCCGGGATGAGCGAAGCCGTGCTTCATCGCTGGACTGCGTCCGACGGAGTCGAGCTGGCTTACCATGAAATGGGCGAGGGCAGGCCAGTGATCCTGCTCCATGGCCTGTTCTCCGACGCGAATATGAACTGGATCAAGTTCGGCCATGCCGCGCGCATCTCGGGCGAGGGATTTCGAGTCATCATGCCCGACCATCGCGCTCATGGGCAGAGCGGCAAGCCGCACGGCGCCGAGCATTATCCCAAAGGGATCCTGGCGCGAGACCTGCGCGAGCTGGTGGCCCATCTCGGGCTGACGGAATTCGACCTCGGCGGCTTTTCGCTTGGCGCGCGGACCACGGTCGAAGCCGTGGGCGAGGGGCTCCGTCCGCGTCGCGCGATCCTCGGCGGAGCCGGGCTAGAAGGCCTCCGGAACTGGAAGCGGCGCAAGACCTTCTTCCTCGAGACCATCGCGCTGTTCGACAAGGTCCAGCGTGGCGATCCGCACTGGCTGTCGATCCAGTTCATGAAAAGCCAGAAGGTCGATCGGGTCGCCGCCGGCAATTTACTGGAAACGTTCGAGGATGCCTTCATGCAATGGCTGGATGCATTCACGATGCCGACGCTCGTCGTTTGCGGTAGCGAGGATCACGACAACGGTTCGGCCGAGGAGCTCGCGAATGTCCTCCCTAACGCTGAGTTTCGCGAAGTGCCCGGGACGCACATGAGCTCCGTGACCAAGCCGCAGTTCGGCGAAGCGATCGCCAGTTTCCTGAGCGCCGCTTGACGCAGCGCCATTCGCTGTTCAGTCGGCATCGGCTCGTTCCTGGGGAGAGGAAGATGATCAGACTCGTCGCGTCCGTTTCGCTTGGTGCAATTGCCTTGGCCGCCTGCGCGGCTGCGGCGCCTCCGCCCCCATCGGTTGCAGCCGATGCCGGTCCTGCAGCAGCAGCACCGGCGGTCACGCGGACCCCAGAAGGAGCGCGGGAATTCATCGCGGACGTTGAGAAGGACCTTGGCGACTTCAACCTCATCGCCGGCCGCGCAGCCTGGGTGAACGCGACTTACATCAACGACGATACCGATGCGCTGAACGCCTATTTCGGGACGATCGGGACCGAGAAGGGCGTCAAATATGCGACCGAGGCGGCGCAATGGCTGCAGGTCCCCGGCCTCGATTCCGACACGACGCGCAAGCTGAACCTGCTTCGCGGCGCGCTGGTCCTCGCAGCGCCAACCACGCCCGGAGCGGCCGCGGAACTCAACGACATCACGACGCGGCTTCAGTCGAGCTACGGCAAGGGGCGCGCCACCCACAACGGCAAGTCGATCACGGGCGACGACGCGGAGGCCCTGATGGGCTCGTTGCGCGATCCCAAGCAGACCGCCGAGATCTGGCAGAGCTGGCACGAGACGACCGGCCGCCCGATGCGGCAGGATTACCAGCACATGGTCGAGATCGCGAACGCCGGCGCGAAGGAGCTCGGCTATGCCGACACCGGCGCCATGTGGCGGTCCCAGTACGACATGACGCCGGAGCAATTCTCGGCGATGTACGAGCGCCTGCTGAACGAGCTGAAGCCGCTGTACACGCAGCTTCATTGCTACACGCGGGCCAAGCTCAATCAGAAATACGGCAATTCGGTCCAGCCGGCTTCGGGCCCGATCCGCGCGGACCTGCTCGGGAATATGTGGGCGCAGGAATGGGGCAACATCTACGATGTCGTCGCCCCGAAAGGCGCGGGCGACGTCGGCTACGACCTCACCGACCTGCTCGTCGCGCACAAGTACACGCCCGAGCAGATGGTGAAGACCGGCGAGCGCTTTTACACCTCGCTCGGCTTCGCACCGCTTCCGGAGACCTTCTGGCAGAGGTCCCAGATCACGCGCCCGCGCGACCGCGAGGTGATCTGCCATGCATCGGCATGGGACGTGGATGCCAAGGACGACCTGCGCATCAAGATGTGCACCAAGGTCAATGCCGACGACTTCGTCACCATCCACCACGAGCTCGGCCACAATTTCTACCAGCGCGACTATAAGGATCAGTCGTTCCTCTATCAGAATGGCGCGAACGACGGCTTCCACGAAGCGATCGGGGACTTCATCGCGCTTTCGGTCACGCCGGAATATCTCGTCCAGATCGGCCTGCTCGACCGCAGCAAGGTGCCGAGCGCCGACAAGGACGTCGGCCTGCTGCTTCGCCAGGCAATGGACAAGGTCGCCTTCATGCCCTTCGGCTATGTCGTCGACAAATGGCGGTATGGCGTGTTCGACGGCTCGATCTCGGCGACGGGCTATGAAGCGGGCTGGACCAATCTGCGCCAGCAATATCAGGGCATCGTTCCGCCGGTCGCGCGCTCCGAGGCGGATTTCGATCCGGGCGCGAAGTTCCACATCCCCGGCAACACGCCTTATGCCCGCTACCTTCTGGCGCGAGTGCTGCAGTTCCAGTTCTACAAGGCCGCCTGCGACATGTCGGGGTGGCAGGGCCCGCTCCACCGCTGCAGCTTCTACGGCAACAAGCAGGTCGGGCAGCGCCTCGATGCAATGCTGAAGATTGGCGCTTCGCGGCCGTGGCCGGATGCGCTCGAGGCATTCACCGGTACGCGCGAGATTTCGGGCAAGCCGATGCTGGAATATTTCGCGCCGCTGCAGGCGTGGCTCGAGGAGCAGAACCGCGGGCGCCAGTGCGGCTGGTGACGAAAAAAGGGGCGCCGGAAGGGCGCCCCTTGTTCGTTTGACGGCCTGATTGCTTAGCTGATCGGCTGCTGCTTGGCCCGACCGCGGCCGCTGGCGCTGCCGGTCGATCCGCCGGTTTCCTTGAGCGTCAACGCTTCCTCGGCGAATTGCTGCTGCGTCTTGCCACGCGATGAGCGGCCGCTCTTGGCCGACACCAGTGCGTCGGTGCCGGTATCGCTATCCTCAAACGAGAACGCACCGCCCTCGCCCGAGCGCATGTTCTCCGCCCAGTCGGTAATCTGCTCGCTGAGATTGCTGAGCTGGTCGCTGATCTGGTTGCGGCGCGACCACAGGAATACGCCTGCGCCAACTGCCGCCGCGGCGCCGAGGGCCGCAGTCATCGGACGCTCGCGCGCCATGTCGACCATGCCGCTGCTGTACTGATTGCGGCCTTCGGGATTGTTGTTACGGCCGCGATTGCCGCCGCGGCTTCCTTGGTTACGAGCCATCGTTTTTCCTCCATTGGTTGTTACGCTCTCAATCTGATTAAACGATTGAGCGCGTTCGCCGTTTCGCCGCGCTGCGGCGACTCAGCGGTGAGGAGTGCCGATGGAGCGGCGGGTCGTCAGGCGGTCTGCAGCTGGTCGAGCATATATTCCGCGCTCGACGCTCGATACTCGCCGGGAGCCTCGACATTCAGCTGCTCGACGACGCCGTCATTGACGATCATCGAGTAGCGTTGCGAGCGCTGACCCATGCCGAACTTGGCGCCGTCCATGGTGAGGCCCGTGGCTTCAGCGAAGTCGCCATTGCCGTCGGCAAGCATGGTGATGTCCTCGGAGCCATCGCGCGAACCCCAGGCCGACATGACGAACGGGTCGTTGACGGAAATGCATGCGATCTCGTCGATCCCGGCGTCCCGCAGGTCTTGAGCCTTTTCGACGTAGGAGGGCAGGTGACGCGCCGAGCAGGTTGGCGTGAAGGCCCCCGGAACTGCGAACAGCGCGACCCGCTTCCCGCCGAAGAATTCGCTGCTGCTGGTCTGCTGCGGTCCTTCCGCTCCGGCAATCGCCAGCGGAACGTCGGGAAGGCGGTCACCTACCTGGATGGTCATCTTCTTGTCTCCTCGCATCTGCGTCGAAGCGGCAGATAAGGCCGCCCACGGCAGCGCTCAAGGCTTGCCCACATCGGGGCTGCGGCCCATTGTTGGGCCGTGGCAGACGAACCGACCTTCCTGTCCGGCAAGTTGCTTCTAGCGATGCCGGGAATGGCCGATCCCCGCTTCGAGCGGGCCGTGATCGCCTTATGCGTCCATGACGAGAACGGTGCGATCGGGATCGGCATCGGTCACAAACGGGCGGGAATCAGCTTTAGAGGATTGCTCAAGCAATTGGACATCGACCCCGGCCAGGCCCCGGACAATGCTGTGCACCACGGCGGACCGGTCGAGCCGGGGCGAGGCTTCATACTGCATTCCACGGACTGGGGCGGCCAGGACACGCTGCATGTCACGGGTCCCCGCGGAGAGATTTTCGCGATGACCGGAACGATCGACGTCCTGAAAGCGATCGCGGAGGGGCGGGGGCCGTCAAACTGGATCGCCTCGCTTGGCTATGCCGGCTGGGGCGAAGGGCAGCTGGATGAGGAAATGACGCGGCACGGCTGGTTCGCCGCGCAAGGAACGCCGCAGATCCTTTTCGACACGCCGACCGACGAACGATGGGCTGCCGCATTCAAGGCGGAAGGGATCGACACACGCCTTCTCGCAAGCGAGACAGGCGCCGCCTGACCATCATATAAAGATTTCTTTATATTTGCCTTTGCGGCGGCGCCCGTCTAACGGCTCCGCCGACGGCGCTCCGTACAGCGCATCCTCAATCACTTGGAGATTTTCGACGTGGCTACGCAGGCTGAAACACGTTTCAACGACTATGTCGTGAAGGACCTCGGCCTGGCCGATTTCGGGCGCAAGGAGATCGAGATCGCCGAGACCGAGATGCCGGGGCTGATGGCTCTCCGCGAAGAGTATGGCGCTTCCCAGCCGCTCAAGGGCGCGCGCATCACCGGTTCGCTTCATATGACGATCCAGACCGCGGTGCTCATCGAGACCCTAATCCATCTGGGTGCGGAAATCCGCTGGGCCAGCTGCAACATCTTTTCGACGCAGGACCATGCCGCCGCCGCGATCGCTGCCCGCAACATTCCGGTTTTCGCGGTGAAAGGTGAAACGCTCGAGGAATATTGGGCCTACGTTACGCGTATTTTCGACTGGGGCCACGACGAGACCTGTAACATGATCCTGGACGATGGCGGGGACGCGACGATGTTCGCGCTCTGGGGTTACCGCGTCGAGAAAGGCGAAGAACTGTTCACTCCGTCAAATGAGGAAGAGGAAATCTTCGTTGCGACGCTGAAGAAGTTCCTGGCGGAGCGCCCCGGTTACCTGACCAAGACGGTCGAAACCATCAAGGGCGTTTCGGAAGAGACGACGACGGGCGTTCACCGTCTTTATGAGCTGGCCAAGACCGGCAAGCTTCCGTTCCCGGCGATCAACGTCAACGACAGCGTCACCAAGTCCAAGTTCGACAACCTTTACGGCTGCAAGGAATCTTTGGTCGACGCCATTCGCCGCGCGACCGACGTCATGCTTGCGGGAAAGGTGGCCTGCGTGGCCGGGTTCGGCGACGTCGGCAAGGGCTCGGCCGCTTCGCTCCGTAACGGCGGCGCCCGCGTGATCGTGACCGAAGTAGATCCGATCTGCGCGCTTCAGGCCGCGATGGAAGGTTACGAGGTGGTGACGATGGAAGAGGCTGCTCCGCGCGCGGACATCTTTGTCACCGCGACCGGCAACATGGACGTGATCACGCTCGACCACATGCGGGCGATGAAGGACATGGCGATCGTTTCGAACATCGGCCACTTCGACAGCGAGATCCAGATCGGTGCGCTCGCCAATATGAAGTGGACGGAGATCAAGCCGCAGGTCGACGAAGTCGAGTTTCCCGACGGAAAGCGCATCATCGTCCTTTCGAAGGGCCGTCTCGTGAATCTCGGCAACGCCACCGGGCATCCGAGCTTCGTCATGTCGTCCTCGTTCACTAATCAGGTACTCGCCCAGATCGAACTGTGGACGAAGAGCGACCAGTACAAGAATGACGTCTATGTCCTCCCGAAGCACCTCGACGAAAAGGTCGCGCGGCTTCACCTCGGCAAGCTTGGCGTCCACCTGACGAAGCTGAACGACAAGCAGGCCGCCTATATCGGCGTATCGCCCGAAGGGCCGTTCAAGCCCGACCATTATCGTTACTAAGCTCGGATTCTTCCGCCGCTAGAATAGCTTCCTTTTAGCTCCCCAGTCGCCCTATGAACTGGGCATGGGGAGCATGGGATCGGCGGGGGTTGTGTGGGCAGTCGTTGCGCTCAGCCTTTTGTGGCTTGCGCTCGCCTTCACGCTCGCCGTTCGCGCGGCCAAGCGGTTGCAACTCGCTGAACAGGTCCTGGGGACAGCGCGAAGCACAAAGTCCCTTCTTGAGCGCACGCCCGCACGGCCCCTTCTGGTGAGACCTGACGATCGGGTTGAGGCCGATGAGCGTTTGATGCGCGACCTCGGCCTCAAGTCGCCGCCTGAGCGGCTTTCCGATCTTTGCGGCAACGATAGCGGGCTTGTCGCTGACGATCTTGCGCTGCTCGCCGAAGAGATACAGGCCGCGCGGGTTTCGGCGGGAGAAATCTCCTGCAAGGTGCGCGCGAATGGGTCGCCGCGGGTGTTCGAAGTCCGGGGAGCGCCTGCGCCCGAGCCGGAACCGGTCGGCAGCCTGCTTCTGTGGTTTTTCGATACAAGTGTCAGCGAAGAGGACCGGGCGCGCATTGCGTTGCGGCTGCGGCAGACCGAAGGGGCGCTCAATTCGCTCACACAGCTGATTGAGGCCGCTCCATTTCCCATGTGGTACCGTGGGCCGGACCTGAAGCTGGGACTGGTCAACAGCGCTTTCGTCCACGCCGTCGAAGGGGAAGATGCTGCAAGCGTGATCGCAAATGGTCTCGAACTCATCGATGCCGGCGGAGAGGAAAGCGCGGTCGCCGCGGCTCGCAAGGCTCTGGAAGGCGAGCGCATCAGCTCGCGGATGCAACCCGCCATCATTCGCGGTGAGCGGCGGATGCTCCGCGTCGTCAATGTGCCGCTCTCGACGGGCGCGGTCGCGGGGTTTGCGATCGACGTGCAGGATCTCGAGGACGCGCGGACCGAATTGTTGCGCCACATGGAATCCCAGCGTGAGCTGGCGGACCGGATGACGGCGGGCACGGCGCAGTTCGACGCGGAAAGAAACCTGAGTTTCTTCAACCGGCCGTTCGCCGTGATGGCCCAACTCGATCCCGAGTGGCTCGGTGAGAATCCGGAATTCGATCGCATCCTCGAGCGCATGCGCGACAACCAGCGCCTGCCTGAGGCGCGCGACTTTCCCGTGTGGAAGTCGGAGCGGCGTGGATGGTTCACGAGCCCTGAAGAGGTCATCGAGGAGGAGTGGATGCTTCCCGGCGGCGACCATATTCGCGTCGTCGCCCAGCCGCTGCCGGATGGCGGTCTCCGGCTCATCCTGGAGGATAGGACTGAGCAGCTCCGTCTCGCGTCCGCCCGCGATACCCTGTTGCGGGTTCGCTCGGCGACCTTCGACAACCTCTTCGAGGCCATCAGCGTATTCGCGAGCGACGGTCGGCTGTACCTCTGGAATCGACGTTTCCGCGAGGATTGGGATCTCGACGAGGAATGGCTTGCCGAGCACCCGCGCGTGGACGAGCTCGTTCCCGCCATGGCCCGTAAGCTCGTCAACCCGACTGCCGCCGCGCAAATCCGGGAGATGGTGCGGCAGACGACGAATGAGCGACAGTCGGCAAACGGCCGGGTCTCGATGACCGATGGCAGGCATTTCCAGTTTGCCGCGGTGCCGCTCCCGGACGGGAATGCGCTCTTCACGATGGTCGACGTGACGGATTCGACCCGCATCGAGTCGGCGCTTCGGGAACGAGCCGCTGCGCTCGAGGAAGCGGATCGCGTGAAGACCGACTTCGTCGCGAACATGAGTTACGAGCTCCGCACGCCTCTGACGTCGATCGGCGGCTTCGCGGAGATGCTTGAGGCCGGCTACGCAGGCAAGCTGACCGCGAAGGCCTCCGACTATGTTGCGGCCATCATGGAAGCCGTTGGCCGCCTTTCGAAGCTCGTCGACGACGTGCTCGACCTGACGACGGCAGATGGCCGCCCGGTGGCCCTGGAGCGTGAGCGCGTCGACATCGGCGGCCTCTGCCGGGCTGCCGCAGATGTCGCACGAGCGCGGGCCGACGAGAAGTCGCAGCGCCTCGATATCGAGATTTCCCCCGCCGCCGGATTCGTGATCGGCGACGTCCGACGACTGCGGGAGTCGGTCGAGCACGTCCTGCAAAATGCCATCGCCTACACTGACCGAAAGGGTCGCATCCGGCTTGAGGCGGATGGCGATGAGGACAAGGCCGTCGTTCGGATCAGCGACAATGGCTCGGGCATCGCCGCCAAGGATTTACCACGCGTATTCAATCGGTTCGACCGCGTTGTTGAGGAGAATGTTCGGGGTGAGGCGGCGCTCGGCCTGGGGTTGCCGCTGACCCGCCAATTCATTGAGGCACACGGCGGGACGGTCGAGCTCGAATCCAAGAAGGGGAAGGGGACCACCGTCACACTGACTGTGCCGCGCGGGCTTCAATGAACCTCGAGGACGAGGCTGCGACCGCAGCTGCCGGCGCGCGACTCGCAACGGTGGCCCGGCCTGGCGACGTGATCACGCTTTCAGGCCCCCTTGGAGTCGGCAAGACGGCGTTTGCTCGCGGTTTCATCGGGGCACTTCGACATGAGGGGGAAGTGCCAAGCCCGAGCTTCTCGATCGTGCAGCCGTACGAGCAGCTGGAACCGCCCGTTTGGCATGTCGACCTGTATCGGCTTGAGGACGAATCCGAGCTGGACGAGCTTGGCCTGGATTCCGTCGCTGACGCGGTGCTTCTGGTCGAATGGCCTGATCGGGCGGGCGAGAATGCATGGCCCGATGCGCTCGCTCTGGCGTTGGACTTCGGCGAGAAAGGCTACAGAATCTTGACAGCGAAGGTGCCCCCGTCATGGGAGGGCCGATGGCCGTTTCCATGAGTCCCCCCGCGCATGCGCATGATTTCCTTGCCGGTTGTGGCTGGCAGGGTGCCGAGATCCTTCCGCTTGCGGGGGATGCGTCTTTCCGTCGTTACTTCCGAGTAGTGCGCGGCGATGACACTGCGGTGCTGATGGATGCGCCCCCGCCGCACGAGGATCCGCGGCCATTCGTCGCGGTGGCCGAATGGCTTGCGTCGGTGGGTTTGAGCGCTCCGCAGATTCTCGCTCGCGACTTGGAAAAGGGCATGCTCCTGCTCGCCGACTTCGGTGACTGGAGGCTGAGGGAGTTCCTCGACGACGATCCCCGTCGGGAGAAGGACCTCTACGCACTTGCCACGGATGTCCTGGTCCATCTGCACCAGCACCCGCCCATGCCCGGATTGAAGGTTCACAGCCTCGAGCAATGGCTGGAGGAGCTGAAGCTTTTCACCGACTGGTACTGCCCCGCGGTCGGATTGGAGGTGGATGCGCAGGCTTACCAGGCCGCATGGCAAGGCGCCCTGAAACCGGTCGCCGAGGACGGCCTTAGCCCCGTAACGGTACTGCGCGACTATCATGCCGAGAATGTCATGCTGGTCGAAGGGCGCGCGGGCGTCGAGCATTTCGGCCTTCTGGACTTCCAGGACGCCCTGGCCGGCCATCCGGCTTACGATCTTGCGTCGGTTCTCGAGGACGCCCGTCGGGACGTTCCGGAAGAGATCGAGGACGCCATGATTGCCCGCTACGTAGCCGCGACTGGGCAGGATCAGCGCTTCGAGCAGGCCTATTGGGCGCTCGCCGCACAGCGCAATACGCGCATCCTCGGCGTTTTCACGCGCCTGTGGAAGCGGGACAACAAGCCGCATTACCGTCGTTTCCAGCCGCGCATGTGGGGTCTTCTCGAGCGCGACCTTGCGCAGCCTAACCTGGAGCCGGTCAAGGCGTGGTTCGACGAGCACCTGCCGCTCGAGTTTCGGCGCGAGCCCTGGAGTGAGGCGGCATGAGCCAGGCCCGCAAGGCATTGAGGCTTCGCGCGGAAGTCCCTGCGCGGGTACCGAATACAGCGATGATCATGGCCGCAGGACTGGGCAAGAGGATGCGCCCGCTGACGGCCACGAAGCCGAAGCCGCTGATCGAAGTCGCGGGGAAGGCGCTGCTCGACCATGTGCTCGAGCGGCTGCGGATCGCTGGCGTCCAAAGGGTCGTCGTCAATGTCCACTACCTCGCGGACGCGCTCGAGGCGCATCTCTCGAGCCGGGCAAGCGGCCTCGAGATCGTCATTTCGGACGAACGGTCGCTTTTGCTCGAAACCGGGGGCGGGCTCGTCAAGGCCGCGCCGCTGATCGACAGCGATCCGTTCCTCGCGATCAATAGCGACAATCTATGGATCGATGGCCCTGCCGACACCCTGAAGCTGCTCGCCTCGCAATGGGACGATGAGAGGATGGACGCGCTCCTTCTGCTGGTGCCGCTCGCGCGCGCCGAGAATCATCATGGGATTGGCGATTTCCATATGGACCGCACGGGCCGCGTGAGGCGACGCGCGAAGAGCCATGTCGCGCCGTTCGTCTTCACTGGCGTTCAGATGGTGTCGAAGCGCCTGCTGCGCGATGCGCCGGATGGGCCGTTCTCGACGAACATCCTCTGGAATCGCGCCATCGATGAGGGGCGCTGCTTCGGGGCCGTTCACCAGGGCCTGTGGTTCGACGTCGGGACTCCGACGTCTATCCCTCTGACGGAAGCTGCGCTGCAGGATGCCTGACCGGGCCGCGGAGCGACCCGCCGTCTATTCGATTCCGGGCCATCGTTCGTTCGCCGATTCACTTGCGGCAGGCCTTCTGCAGCGCTTCGGAGCGGAGCCGCTCGGGCTGGCGCGGGGCCGGATACTCTTGCCGAACAACCGCGCCGTGCGCGCAGTCACCGACGCGTTCGTGCGGGTCAGCGGGACCGGATTGTTGCTGCCGCGACTGATTCCGATAGGCGATCCGCAGCTGGACGAGAGAATTGGCGGTGCGCTGGAGGTCATCGACGATGAGCCGATCCCAGCCGCGATCGACCCGCTCGAACGACTGCTGACGCTCATCGGCCTGGTGCGGCTTGGCGACGAGAGCACTGCGGAGGCAGCGCGCCTTTCGGGAGAGGTCGGTCGAACGCTCGATGCATTGCAGATCGAGGACATCGATCCGCCCCAGCTGCGAACCGCCGTCGCGGAGACCGACGATCTTGCGAACCACTGGGAGAAATCGCTCTCAAGGCTACAGAAAGTCATAGAAAAATGGCCTGTCGTCTTGGCGCAGCGTGGCAGGATCGATCTCACCGAGAGGCGAAACCGCCTGCTACGCCGGCTTGCCGATCGCTGGCGCGATAGCCCGCCCGAAGGATTCACCGTCGCTGCCGGCATCACCACGGCTGCGCCGGCGGTGGCCGCCTTGATGGCACGCGTAGCGTATATGCCTGGCGGAATGGTCGTGCTTCCCGCCCTGAGCCTGGCGGATGTCATGCCGGACGAGGAATGGGATGTGCTCGGGTCGGAACAGACGCACCCGCAATTCCACCTGAAGCTGATGCTCGACCGGATGGGCGTGGCACGGGGCGAGGTCGAGCCGTGGCGCAACGCGGGTCGTTCGGCCTCATCGGCGAAGCGCGGGCGCGCCGTCGCCAATGCGATGACCGCACCGGATTTCTCCCACAAATGGGAGCACCTGCCCGCCCCTGAGCGGCGGCTGACCGGAATCCGCCTTGCGGAATTACCCGATCCCGCCTCCGAAGCGCAGGCCATCGCCCTGGCCTTGCGCGAGGCGCTCGAAACCCCAGGCAGGACGGCTGCGCTCGTGACTCCCGACCGGCATCTCGCGAGGCGTGTGTCAGCGCTGCTCGCGCGATGGGACATCGCGGCAGACGACAGTGCCGGCACGCCGCTGTCCGAGACGCCCGCAGGGACGCTGCTTCTGGGCATTGCCAGCGCAGCGGCCGAGGAACTGGCGCCTGTCCCATTGATGTCCCTGGCCAAGCATCCACTCGTCGGCGGAGAGGGTGAGGAGCGGGTTCGTTGGCTCGACGTCGTGCGCGCCCTCGATCGCGCATTGAGAGGGCCGCGGCCTGCGCCGGGACTGGCGGGGCTGGACGCGCATTTCGGGGAGAAGAAGGTCACGGGCCGCTGGGAGCCGGTGCGCCGCAAGATACAGCTTTTGCAGGATCTGATTACCGGTCCCGTCTCCCTCGCCGACTTCGCGACCCATTTGGTCGAAGCGGTCGAGAGCCTTGCTTCTGACAGGGCGTGGCGTGGTCCGGCGGGTCGCGCTGCCGCGGAGTTGCTTGGCGGCTTGCAGGCTTCAGAAACGGCTCGCACCCTCACGATCGAGCCAACGGACGCGCTCCCTTTATTGCGCCAGCTGCTCAGTGCTCAGTCCATTCGCCCGCCCTATGGCGGGCATCCCCGCATCTCTATCTGGGGCTTGCTCGAAGCACGGCTGCAGCACGCGGACCTCATCGTGCTCGGGGGCCTTAACGAGGGTGTCTGGCCGGCCTTGCCATCGCCGGATCCCTGGTTGCCCCCCAAGGTGCGATCGGCGCTCGGCATGCCGGGGCTCGAATTCCGCATCGGCCTGTCCGCTCACGACTTCGCCAGTGCGCTTGGAGCTCCCCAGGTGTTGATTACCCGGGCTCGTCGAGACGGACGCTCGCCAACCGTCGCCTCGCGCTTCCTCCTTCGCCTGCAGGCAATGACCGGGGGTCTGGCGCACGACGTGCGGCTTGAGCGAATGACAGCGGTGCTCGACGATCCGGGGATGCCGCGACCTGTCAGCCGTCCCGCCCCGCAGCCGCCTGTCGAACAGCGTCCGGATCGAATTTCCATCACCTCGGTAGATCGGCTCAACGCGGACCCTTTCGCCTTCTACGCGCAGGCAATCCTCAAATTGCGCGCGCTGGATCCGGTCGACGACGACCATACGGCGCGATGGAAGGGCACGGCCGTTCACCAGGTCTTCGAAGACTGGCTTCAAGAAGACGATTGCGATCCCGCTAAGCTTCGAGGCCGTGCCGAGCAGCTGCTTGCGGGCGAGGCGATCCACCCGATGCTGAGAGCGTTATGGGCTCCGCGTCTCCTCGAAGCGATCGACTGGATGGCCGAACTCGAGCGAGCCAATCGAAAAGCGGGAAGGCGGCCTCTTGCGGCGGAGATCTCGGGCGAGGCCAGCCTAGCTGGCATCACCGTGCACGGACGTGCCGACCGGATCGATCGGCTCGCGGACGGCGGCATAGCGATCATCGATTACAAGACCGGCGCTCCGCCGCGACAAAAGGCCGTGGATGCCGGGTTTGCCCTGCAGCTCGGCTTGCTGGGACTGATTGCTCGCGCCGGCGGGTTCGAGGGCGTGAGCGGTGAACCCGAAGCATTCGAATATTGGTCGCTTACCCGGCACAAGGGCCGTTTCGGCAAGCTAATGCGGGCTGACGAGAAGACTGGCGCTGACGAATTCTTGGCGCGGAGCTATTTTGCCTTCGCCCGCGCGGCGCAGAGATGGCTTACGGGCACCGAGCCGTTCACGGCAAAGCTGAACCCGGCCTATGCGCCCTATGGCGACTATGACCAGCTCATGCGGCTGGAGGAATGGTACGGCCGCGGATGAGGAGCAGCTTAGCGCTTCGGCTTTTTCTTGACCTTGGACGCGTAAAGCAGGGCTGCGACGATCGCCGCCGAGCCGATGCCGACCGCGACGCCTGCCTTCACCAGTTTCTGGCGGCGTTCCTCACTCGCTTTTTCGGATTCGTCATTGGTCATGCCTCGGTCTGTATGGTGAACGGCGAAGATTGGGAAGCGGCGTGACCGCGCGTTTCAGGCCACTTCCGGAACTCGATCCCACACAGGCGAGCGCTGCCGATCCGGGGGCGCATGCGGCGCTTTCGGCATCCGCCGGGACAGGAAAAACTCAAGTCCTGACGGCGCGGGTCTTACGACTGCTTTTGCAGGGCGCGCGCCCGGAATCGATCCTGTGCCTGACGTTCACAAAGGCAGCTGCGGCGGAAATGGCGAACCGCGTGGGGGCACGCCTGGCAAGCTGGGTCCGGCTGAAAGACAGCGAGCTGGGCACGGATCTGCTCCACGTGCGCGAATGCAACGATCCGGCCACACGGCAACGCGCTCGCCAATTGTTCGCCAAAGTGCTGGATTGCCCCGGCGGGCTCAAGATCCAGACGATCCACAGCTTCGCTCAGTCCTTGCTTGCTGCATTTCCGATGGAAGCCGGGATCATACCTGGCTTCCAGCCGATCGAGGGGCGCGCGGAGCAGGAACTCGTGCGCCGCACGCTTGCAGACCTTTTGACCGATGCAGAAGCGAGCGGCGACGCGCAATTGATCAAGGATGTTCAGTGCCTGAGCCGCCGTCTCGGCGAGACCGGCGCAGTTGAGTATCTGCAAGTCTGTGCCAGGCGCTCCGATGCGCTTGGCTCCATTGGACCGCGAGATGCGATCGAGCCGACTGTGCGGCGGATGATGGACCTGCCCGAAGGATCCCCGGAAGAATATATCGCGGCCAATTGCGGCGATGAGGGCTTCGACTGCGAGCTCCTGCGGGCAGTTGCGGACGCCAATCGCAGATGGGGCGCGCAAACCGGAATCGCGCACGCTGAGGCTATCGAAGAGTGGCTCGGGCTCACCCCCATCGAGCGGGCGGCGCAACTCCAGAAGCTCCGCAAGGTCGTTCTAACCGAAAAGCAGACGCTTCGGGTTTCAGCGGGCCAGACCAAGGCCGAACCGCACTATGAATCCCACGCCGGGCGCTTGGCCAATCTGATCGGAGAGCTGCTGCGTATCCAGAACGGTGCACGCATCGCCGCCGACATGGCGGCGGGGCTGCGCGCAGGTCAGGCCTTCGCAGCCGCTTACACGCGTGCAAAGCGCACCGCCGGCGTCGCGGATTTCAACGACCTGATTGATTGGACCCGACGACTGCTCGCTACGCCAGGGATGGGCGACTGGGTCCGCTACAAGCTCGACAGGCAGATCGATCATGTGCTGATCGACGAGGCCCAGGACACCAACGCCGACCAATGGGAAATCGTTCGTCACCTCGTCGATGAATTTTTCACCGGTGCGAGCGAAAGCGAGGCTCGGTGGCGCACTCTTTTCACCGTGGGGGACTTCAAGCAGGCGATCTACGGCTTCCAGGGAACCGATCCCTCCGAATTCGACCGCGCGCGTCGTGACTTCCGGGCAAAGTCCAATGCATTGCGCGATGCCGAGGACTTGTTTGACGTAGCTGCGCAGCGGGCGCTTGAATTTCGCGACCTGTCGATCGCCGCCAGTTTCAGGTCGGCGCAGCCCGTCCTCGATACCGTCGATGCAGTGATCGATGAGCTGGGTTACGCATCGCTGGGGTTGCCGGACCAGCCCCCGGCGCATCGCGCGTTCCATTCCGCCCGGCCAGGGCAGGTTGAGCTCTGGAAGCCCTTCGCTTTTGACGAGATCGAGGACGATGAGGAGGAGGGCGAAGAGCGTTGGGTAGATGTGCGCGACCGCATGTACGCCGGCCAGCTTGCGCAGCGGATCCGAGACCTTGTCGAGGAGGCTCCGGCGCTCGCTTCCACGGGACGCCAGCTGAGCCCAGGCGACATCCTAGTCCTCGTAAGAAGCCGGGGCGAATTGGCCTCGCTGCTGGTCGCGCGCCTGTTCTCGGCGGGTGTGCCCGTTGCCGGCCTCGACCGGCTGCATCTGCATGAGCCGCTTGCGGTCCAGGATTTGCTCGCCGCCGTTCGTTTTGCGGTCCAGCCGTCCGACGATCTTAGCCTTGCCTGCCTTCTCGTCTCTCCACTCTTTGGCTGGGACCAGGACCAGCTCCGCGAGCTCGCTTATGGTCGTGATGGCAGTCTTTGGTCTGAGCTGCGCGACCGTGCGGCAGAGGGCCTATTGTTCGAGCGGGCGCGCGCGCAGCTGTCCGAGCTGCTCCGGATCGCCGACTTCGTCACGCCTTCGCGTTTCCTCGAGACGATACTGACCGGCCCACTTCAGGGCAGGCGTAAGCTTTACTCCCGCCTTGGAATGGCGTCGCGCGATCCGATCGATGAGCTGATGAACAGCGCGCTCGAGTTCGAGCGCAACGAGACTTCGTCGCTAGACGGGTTCCTGTCCTGGTTCTCGCGGGGGGAAGTGGACATGCAGCGCGACCCTGGGATGCCGGCCAACGAAGTGCGCGTCATGACGGTGCATGGCGCCAAGGGCCTGGAGGCTCCTGTCGTCATTCTCGCCGATGCCACCGCCGATCCCGCCCGTCTGGGCCGGACTCCGCTGAGCGTGGATTTTCCTTTCCCGGAGGTCGGCACGCTCCCGTTCGTCCGCCCTAAGAAGGATGAGCGAATTTCGCCCTTCGCCGAGTTGATCGCGCTGCAGGAACAGCGGGACCTCGAAGAGCATTGGAGGCTCCTTTACGTCGCAATGACACGGGCTGCGGACAGGCTTATCGTTGCCGGTGTTGCTCCGACGAAGGACCTCCCTGCGAACTGCTGGCATCGCGCCGTCGAGCGAGGTCTAACCTCTCTTGGAGCGACCGAGAACGAAGGGGGCGGACTAGTCCATGGCGGCGGTGTGGCGTCCATACCTCGGTCGCGTCCGACCAAGCCGCAACTGCCTTCGATCTTCATTCCTTCCTGGGCTGTTCAGGCGGCGCCCAAGGAGGCGCGTCCACCGCAGCCGCTTGCACCCTCTGCTGTGGCTGTCGACGATGAAGCGGCGCTTCCTCCAAGCGATGCGATGCGCGCGGCGGCACGTAGAGGCGTGCTGATCCACCAACTGCTGGAGCGTTTGCCGGCCGTAGCCGCGGACGAGCGTCGTGCGGCCGCATTGCGGTGGCTCGAGCGTAGCGGCGGGGTCACCGATCCCGGCGAGCGGGACGAACTCACACAGCTGGTCTGCCGGCTTGTTGCCGACCCGCGCTTTTCGGCACTTTTCGGTCCTCAGTCGTTAGGCGAGGCACCCCTTGCGGCAACACTGCCGGACGGGCGTGTGATTGCGGGCACCGTCGACCGATTGCTGGTGAGCGATGACGAAGTCCAGGTGATCGACTTCAAGACGGGCAGGGTACCGACAAACGAAGAGCAGATTCCGGCCTCTCACCGTGCCCAGATGAGCGCCTATGTCGAAGCGCTCAGAATAATCTTCCCCGGTCGGCTAGTCCGCGCGACCTTGCTTTATACGGCCGGCCCGCAGCTGTTTGAACTTGCGGCTTGAGAGGCGCAAGTCGAGACACCATATGCTTGTTAACGTTCTACGCGAGGAGATTCGCCGCCATGGCTACCAAGACTGTCACCGACCAGAGTTTCGCAAGCGACGTCTTGGGGGCGGACGGGCCGGTGCTGGTAGATTTTTGGGCGGAATGGTGCGGTCCTTGCCGTATGATCGCGCCGGCGCTCGAGGAAATTTCGAACGAGCTCGGCGACAAGGTCACCGTCGCTAAGCTGAACATCGACGAGAATCCCGACACCCCTGGCCGTTACGGCGTTCGCGGCATTCCGACGATGTTGCTGTTCAAGGGCGGCCAGCCGATCGCCCAAAAGGTCGGGGCCGCTCCACGGAGCCAGATCCAGCAGTGGATTGAGGGTAACATCTAAGCGCCGCCGACGAGGGAGCTGTCATCGGGAGGTTCGGTTCCGGCGAGCCCGCGTGTGTCGGGCCGGAACCGCACGTTTCCGCACATGCACCCTCCGGTAAGTCCCATCTTCGTCTCCGCTTCAATTGACTACGGCAGGGCCGCTCCTTACATCGCCGCCGACAGTTTCCCAGCGTCGGCGAGAGGACTTCCGCCCCTTCTTGAACGCGCGGGCTTTTAAGGGATTTCCATGTTCGCCGGATTGGCAAAGAGCATCTTCGGATCGGCCAACGACCGCTATGTGCGCGGTCTCGGCAAATATGTTGACGCCGTAAACAACCTCGAATCGTCGGTCATGGCGCTCAGCGATGACGATCTCCGCGGTCAGACCGAACTATTCCGCCAGCGCCTCGCCAATGGCGAGAAGCTCGACAGCATATTGCCGGAGGCATTCGCGACGGTCCGGGAGGCCGCGAAGCGGACCCTCGGCCAGCGTCACTACGACGTGCAGCTGATCGGCGGCATCGCCCTTCATCGGGGCGAGATCGCGGAAATGAAGACGGGCGAGGGCAAAACGCTCGTCGCGACGCTCGCGGTTTACCTCAACGCCCTCGAAGGGAAGGGCGTCCACGTCGTCACCGTCAACGACTATCTCGCGCGCCGCGACGCCGACTGGATGGGCCAGATCTACCGTTTCCTGGGAATGACTGTGGGCGTGATCGTTCCGAACCTGTCAGACCAGGAGCGGCGCGACGCCTATAATTCGGACATCACCTACGCGACGAACAACGAGCTCGGGTTCGATTACCTGCGCGACAACATGAAATATTCGCGCGATCAGATGGTGCAGCGCCCCTTCAATTTCGCGATCGTGGACGAGGTCGACTCCATCCTCATCGATGAGGCGCGGACGCCGCTGATCATTTCAGGTCCTACCGACGACAAGTCCGACCTCTACATTGCCGTCGACGAGCTCGTGAAGACGCTCACCGAAGCCGATTACGAGAAGGACGAGAAGCAGAAGTCGGTGGTCCTTACCGAGGAAGGCACCGAAAAGGCCGAGCGGCTGCTGGAGACGCGCGGCCTGATCGAGGGGCGCAACCTCTACGACATCGCCAACACGCAGGTCGTTCACCACTTGAACCAGTCGCTGAAGGCGAATGTGATGTTCAAGCGGGACATCGACTACATCGTGAAGGACGGCAAGGTCGTCATCATCGATGAGTTCACCGGCCGCATGATGGACGGTCGGCGCTGGTCTGACGGCCTCCACCAGGCCGTCGAGGCCAAGGAAGGCGTGGACATCGAGCCCGAGAACCAGACGCTCGCTTCGATCACCTTCCAGAACTACTTCCGAATGTATCCCAAGCTGTCGGGCATGACCGGCACGGCGATGACCGAGGCGCCTGAATTCTTCGACATCTACAAGATGAACGTCGTGTCGATCCCGACCAACGTCTCCGTCCAGCGCGTCGATGAGGACGACGAGTTCTACAAGAACATCAACGACAAGTTCGCGGCCATCGCCAAGGAGATCAAGGAGCGGCAGGAGAAGGGCCAGCCGGTCCTGGTCGGCACGGTCTCCATCGAAAAATCCGAGATGCTGTCGGAATTTCTGCAGCGCGAAGGCATCAAGCATTCGGTGCTCAATGCTCGCTTCCACGAGCAGGAAGCGCACATCGTCGCCCAGGCGGGCCGCATGGGCGCGGTCACGATCGCCACCAACATGGCTGGCCGCGGCACCGACATCCAGCTCGGCGGCAACCTCGAATTCCGGATGCAGGACGAATCGCCGGACCTGATCGAGGGAACGCCGGAATTCGACGCACGGGCTGAGAAGGTTCGCACCGAAATCGCCGAGGAAAAGCAGAGGGTGCTCGACAACGGGGGCTTGTTCGTCCTCGGGACCGAGCGGCACGAGAGTCGCCGCATCGACAACCAGTTGCGCGGCCGCTCCGGTCGTCAGGGCGATCCGGGCCTTTCGCGCTTCTATCTGAGCCTCGATGACGACCTGCTGCGCATCTTCGGCCCGCAGACCATGTTCGCGCGGCTGATGAACAAGAATCTCGAGGACGGCGAAGCGATCGTCAGCCCGTGGATCTCGAAGGCGATCGAGACGGCCCAGAAGAAGGTCGAGGCGCGCAATTACGACATCCGTAAGCAGGTCGTCGAATTCGATGACGTCATGAATGACCAGCGAAAGGTCATCTACGAGCAGCGCGCCGACATCATGGATGCCGAAAGCGTCACCGACGTCATCGACAACATGCGTGCGGAGACGGTCGCGGCGATCGTCACGGTGCATTGCCCGCCGGGCACTTATCCCGAACAATGGGATGTCGAGGGCCTGAAGGACAGCCTCGACGCCGTGTTCGGGCTCCAGCCGCCTGTCGACGAATGGCTGCAGGAAGAAGCCGTCGAGCCGGAAATGGTCGCCGAGCGCGTCCAGCAACTCGCCGACGAGAGCATGTCAGCCAAGCTCGAGAGCATCGAAGCCGAGAATTGGCGGAACGTCGAGAAGCAAATCCTAATCCAGACGCTCGACCATCACTGGAAGGAGCATCTCGCGACCCTCGACGCGCTGCGCCAGGTCATCCACCTGCGCAGCTACGCGCAGAAAAAGCCCATCGATGAATATAAGCAGGAGGCCTTCCTGCTGTTCGAACGGCTGCTGGTCTCGATCCGCGAGGAGGTCACGCGCCTTCTGATGCGCGCCCAGGTGCAGGTCGATGCTCCGCCGATGCCGGTGCTTCCCGACTTCATTACCCAGCACCTCGATCCCTTCTCCGGCGACGACGATACCGCCGATGTCGATGCGAGCACGGGCGCGATCCTATCCAACCTCCCGCCGCTGTCGAACATTCCGCAGCCCTCGCTGCCTCAACGCGAGGCGGAAGGCGGGGTGGTCGAGGCGCCGGTGAGCCGCAACGCGCCTTGTCCGTGCGGGTCGGGCAAGAAGTACAAGCATTGCCACGGGCAGATCGCGTAACCCCGGTGGCGAAAGCCGCGCGGATTGATCGAGGCGCGCTCAGGCGCGCCTATCGCCCAGACGAAGAAACCGTCGTTCGCGAGCGGCTCGATCAGGCGAGGCTCGATCCATCGCTTGCCGGCGAGGCGACAGCAACGGCGCGCGCCCTGGTCAAAGGCATGCGCGCCCACAAGCCTTCGGGTGTCGACGCATTCCTGCAGGCCTATGACCTTGGCTCGGAAGAGGGCATCGCAATGATGTGCCTCGCCGAGGCGCTTCTTCGCATTCCGGACGCTCACACTGCTGACGAGCTTATCGCAGACAAGCTCTCGGGGCCCGACTGGTCGGACAAGCTGGGCCGCTCCGAGTCCGCTTTTGTCAATGCGGCGACCTTCTCGCTGCTGCTCACAGGCAAGGTGATCGAGGGAGCACAGGACCGGAGCGATAACTGGCGCGCGGCCCTGGGTCGCGCAGTCGGGCGGCTTGGTGAGCCGGTCGTGAGGACGGCTGTCCGAGAGGCAATGAAGATCCTCGGGCGGAATTTCGTATTCGGCCGCGACATCGACGAAGCGCTCAAGCGCGCCGAACCTGAGCGTAAGCAGGGCCTGAGCCACAGCTTCGACATGCTGGGCGAAGCCGCAAAGACCTTCGCGGACGCCGAGCGCTATGCGGAAGCGTATCGGTCGGCGTTGAAGCGCATCTCCAAGGAAGCGAAGGCTGGGTTCAGGAGCTCGCCGGGCATTTCGGTCAAGCTGACCGCGCTTCATCCCCGCTTTGAGTGGAGCCATCAGGAAGCGGCCGTCGCGGCGGTTGTGCCGATCGTCCGGGAGCTGGCGATGTTGGCGTCCAAGGCAGATGTGCATTTCACGATCGATGCCGAAGAAGCCGATCGGCTCGAGCTTCAGATGGATGTGTTCGAGGCGCTCCTCGCCGACGGCGAGCTATTCTCCAATGGCTGGGGCGGCTTTGGGATGGCGCTCCAGGCCTACCAGAAGCGCGCGGCGCCGCTTTGCGATTGGGTGATCGAAGCAGCGAGGGCGCATCGCCGCAAGCTGATGGTCCGCCTAGTAAAGGGCGCCTATTGGGACACTGAGATCAAACTGGCTCAGGTCGGCGGTCTGGCCGATTATCCGGTGTTCACGCGCAAGGTGGCCACCGATGTCTCCTATATCGCCTGCGCCAAGAAGCTGCTGGCCGCGACCGACGTGATTTATCCGGCCTTCGCCACCCATAATGCCAATACGATCGGGCAGGTGAAGGCACTCGCGCATGGCAAGGCGTTCGAGTTTCAGCGCCTCCACGGCATGGGCGAAGAGCTTTACGAGGAGCTGAGCAAGCTCGAGCGAGGCATTGGCGACAAGCCGACGCCCGTACGCATTTACGCACCGGTGGGAAGCCACAAGGAGCTGCTCGCCTATCTCGTGCGACGCCTGCTTGAGAATGGCGCCAACTCCAGCTTCGTGAACCGGATTGCCGACGAGCAAGTCTCGGTTGAGGAACTGACCAAGGACGCGGTGGCCGAGCTTGGTGCGCTTCACCCCAAGCGTAATCCGAAGATCGTCCTGCCGACCGAGCTATTCGGCGCTCAACGCCGCAACAGCGCTGGCGTCGACCTTAGTGACCCCTTGGTCCGCGAGCCGCTGTTGGAGCGACTTGAGGCGCTAAATACGCGCACATGGACCGCGAAGCCCGGGATCGGGAAGGGCGAGGGTAGGGCAATCGTATCGCCCCATGACCATAGGATTACCGTCGGAACGACCTTCGAGGCGACTGCCGACGAGGTCGATCGGATGGTTCGTGCCGGGCATGCTGCTCAGGTCGAATGGGATTCGCTCGGCGGCGAAAGGCGCGCGCAGCTGTTGGAAAGGGCCGCCGACCTCTACGAAGAGCATGCGGAAGAGTTCTTCTCCCTTTGCACTCGCGAAGCCGGCAAGACTTTGATCGACGGCGTGCTCGAAGTGCGCGAAGCCGTCGATTTCCTGCGCTTCTACGCGTCCGAAGCGCGACGCCAGTTCACAAAACCTCTTCCCCTGCCTGGGCCCACCGGGGAGCAGAACGAGCTGCGGTTGCACGGCCGCGGCGTGATCGGCGCCATTTCACCCTGGAATTTCCCGCTCGCCATCTTCACCGGCCTGGTTTCGGCGCCGCTCGCTGCGGGCAATGCGGTGATCGCAAAGCCTGCCGGGCAAACACCGCTGATCGGCGCGCTCGCGATCGAGCTGATGCACAAGGCGGGGATTCCCAGGGACATCGTCCAGCTCGCACCCGGCTCCGGGCGGGTCGTGGGCGGAACGCTGACCGCGCACCCGCTTTTGGCCGGGGTCGTGTTCACGGGATCGACGGAGACTGCGCGGACGATCAACCGCACGTTGGCCGAACGCGACGGGCCGATCATTCCGTTCGTGGCAGAAACAGGCGGCCAGAATGCGATGATCGTCGATAGCTCGGCACTGCCTGAGCAGGTGACTCGCGACGTCATCTCCTCGGCTTTCCAGAGCGCCGGCCAACGCTGCTCGGCCTTGCGCGTGTTGTTCGTTCAGGAAGAGGTCGCCGACGGGATGATCGAGATGATCTCCGGCGCCATGGAAGCATTGACGGTAGGCGACCCGAGCGACCTTGCGACCGACGTGGGCCCGGTTATCGACGAGGCTGCGAAGAAGGTTCTCGATGACCACCTCAAGTGGCTCGACAAGAACGCGAAGAAAATTTGCCGGTTGAAGGCACCGAAGGAGGCGGCGAACGGCTGTTTCGTCGCCCCGGCCTTCTATGAAATCAAGTCGCTGAGCCAGCTTAACCAGGAGAATTTCGGCGCGATCCTCCACGTCGTCCGATTTGCCGGCGACGAGCTCGACAAGGTCGTCGAGCAGATCAACGCGACCGGTTTCGGCCTGACGCTCGGCCTGCAGAGCCGCATCGACACGGTTCGTGACTATGTCGAGGAACATGCGCGCGTCGGCAATTTCTACGTCAACCGAAACCAGATCGGTGCAGTGGTCGAAAGCCAGCCCTTCGGCGGCGAAGGCCTGTCCGGCACGGGCCCGAAGGCGGGCGGCCCCCATTATGTCGCCCGGTTCGCAACCGAGCGCGTGACCTGCATCGATACCACTGCCGCCGGGGGCAATGCCAGCCTGATGGCTGCCCTCGAAGGCTAGCGCCAGCGAGCTTCGTCGCGCGAAACGGCGGTTTTGCAGCACTTTTGAGGTCTTTGCAGCGACGATCCCGAACATGGTCGCAGGCTGCACGCCTTATATTACAGCTTCAGCCAATCCCTGATGGCGACGTTCAGAAAGGCCAAATCGGCCTTCGGACGCCGGACCAAAAGAAGGGATTATCACATGCGTATCTTGCTCACTTCGCTCGTGCTGGCTTCCAGCCTTGCTGCTTCGCCTGCACTGGCCCAGCCCGGTGCCGAGGAATTCTCCGTTTCGATCGCCTACGGCGATCTCGACGTCGCCAGCGATGCCGGCGCGAACGTCCTCCTCCATCGAGTGAAGGCTCGTGCCGACCAGTTCTGCGTCGGCGCAGGTGACTCCCCGCTCCAGCAGACGCTGCAGGTGCAGACGTGCCGGGCGAAATTCATCCAGGCTGCCGAGCAGAAGATGCAGCTTGCCGATTCCGGGTCGAGCGCCGTTCGCATGGGCGGCCGCTGATGCCCCGATGGGAGAGCGGCAATCCTCCCCAGCCGTCGCTCTCCCATCAATCTTGCTGCAAAAGCCGCGGTTTGTGCGACGAAAACCGCGCTATCCTTGTGAAAACAGGTTAGAAGCCGGCGCTGAACAAGCGGGTCCACTGCATGAAATTTCTTTCGTTCACGCGTCCGGAGATTGCCCGGCAGGCCGCCAAGCTCACGTTAGGCATTTGGGCGTTCACCTTCGTCCTCTTTCTGATGCCAGGCCTGGTCGCGACAGGTCACGTCCCGAACTTCGTCATAGGCTTCATCCTCGCCGACATCGCGGTGGGCATCGTGCTCTCCGTGTTGCTGTACATGGCGGCCGAGCGCGTCGCCGAAGCGAGCCTTTCAACCAAGGTCGTCGTTGTATCGGCCTGCGTTTGCGCCGCGGCGTTCGTCTTCTCCTTGTTCGACTCCCTGCTTGGCGGCGAGATCATTCGCATCTTCATGTCCGCTCATCGCATCCCGAAGGATGTGGTGAACATGACCGTGTCGAACTTCATCAGCTTCTCGTGGCTCTACGGCCTGCTCGGCTCGGTCTATGTGATCCTCCAGGCCAACGCCGTGATGCGTGAGCGCGATGTGCAGCTGATGGAGGCGCGGGCTCTTGCGCAGACTGCGCAGCTCACGGCCCTGCGGCTGCAGCTGAACCCCCATTTCCTGTTCAACACGCTCAATGCGATCTCGTCGCTGATTGTGACGGGCCGCAATCGCCACGGGGAGGCTATGCTGAGCAAGCTGTGCGACTTCCTCCGCACCGCGCTGGCAGCGGACGGAACGGGGTCGACGACCCTCGGCGAAGAATTTGAGGTGCTGCAGACCTATCTGGAGATCGAATCGATCCGCTTCGGCGATCGGCTGACCGTGGATTTCGAATGCCCTGCGGAGCTGATGGACCTGCCAGTACCGAACTTCATCCTCCAGCCGCTCGTCGAGAATGCGATCAAGCATGCGGTCGCTCCGACCAGCAAGCCGGTGATCATCCGGGTCGCCGCGCGTCGCGAGGGCAACGACATGGTCCTTAGCGTCAGCGACAATGGCGGCAGCCCCGCGAACACCGGCGGGACCGGCGTGGGGCTTGCGAACACGCGCCGCCGCCTGGAAGTCGAGTATGGCGGCAAGGCTCGACTGGAGACGATGCCGCACGATCAGGGTTTCATCGCGATCATTCGGCTGCCGATCGATGCCGACCGGTCGCTGACCCTGGTAGCCTGACGATCATGTTGCGTACCCTGCTCGTTGACGATGAGCCGCTTGCGATCGAGCGCCTCCAATTCCTCCTCTCCGACATCGCCAGTGCCGAGGTCGTCGGAACGGCGACCAACGGCCGCGAGGCCAGCGAGCAGATAGAATCGCTGAAGCCGGATCTCGTGTTCCTCGACGTTCAGATGCCGGAGCAGAATGGCCTTCGCGTCGCTTCGACGCTGGAAGGAGAAGATCGCCCCGAGATCATCTTCGTCACTGCTTTCGAACATTATGCGGCCGACGCCTTCGAGGTGGAGGCTGCGGACTATCTGTTGAAGCCCGTCCGTTTCGACCGGTTGTGGCAGGCCGTCGAGCGGGCCAAGCGACGCAAATATCTGCGCGAGCTGGCGGCGCGGGATGGTGAGCCCGATACGACGTCGGAACCGCTGACGCAGGCCAAGTCGCCGCATGAGGACGGCATTTGGGTCCAGACGCGTTCGGGCGCGATCTTCGTCCCGACCGAGACCATCGACTGGATAGAGGCGCAGCGGGATTATGTGATGCTGCACACGGCGACGCGGAGCCACATCGTTCGAATGTCGATGCGCTCGCTGGAAGACTCGCTCGATCCGATGCAGCTGGTGCGTGTGCATCGTTCCGCCTTTGCCCGTCCCAGCAACGTGGTCGAGGTCCAGCGCATGGGCAGGTCGATCAGCGCGCTCGTCATGCGCGACGGCGCGATTATTCCGGTCGGGCCCAGCTACGCCCACGGCGTCGCGCAGCGTCTGAAGCTAAGCGAGTAGGCGTCCCGCTTCGGGACATCAGGGTAAAAGGCGGGAGCAGGGCATTGACGCCCGCGTTATGGGAACCTGCGGGGTGGTCCACAGGACATGAACGCATTCCGCCGGAGCGGCTGGCCCCCCGGGCCGGCCGCTTCGTTGTTTTCGCCCATCCTTGGAAGAATGGCTCCCCGGGCCTGATTCGAACAGGCGGCCGTCCGATTAACAGTCGGATGCTCTACCGCTGAGCTACCGGGGAGCAGCCACGCAGACCGTGCTGCAGGGCAGGCGGGCTAGATAGCGCCCGGTTCCTTAAAGGCAAGTGTCCAAGCGCCCGATCGTCAAATCGCGGCGCAATCAGGTCGCGAATTGCTCCATCGCGATCCGCTCGTCGAGGGCATGCTCCGGATCGAACAGGAGGGTGAGGGACCGCTCGCGGTCGAGCCCGATCTCGACTTTCGTGACGTCACGCACCTCGATCTGATCCGCGACCGCCGAAACGGGCCTATTCTCCGGCTCAAGCACCTGGAGGCAGACGGCAGTGTCGTCGGGCAGGATCGCGCCCGACCAGCGCCGTGGCCGGAACGGGCTGATCGGGGTCAGGGCAAGCATCTTGGCCTGAAGCGGAAGGATAGGCCCGCCGGCCGACAGATTGTATGCGCTCGAACCCGCGGGCGTTGCCACGAGCACGCCGTCGCAGACCAGCTCAGGGAGCGCGACGCGTCCGTCGACAAGCACTTCGATCTTGGCCGTCTGGCGGGTCTCGCGCAGTAGCGACACCTCGTTAATCGCTGCGTGAGTGAAAGTTTTGCCGCCGACCGTCGTCGCACGCATCTCGAGTGGCGCGACGCGGATCGCCTTTGCCGCGGCGATCCGCTCGGAAAGCCGGTCCAGCCGCCATTCGTTCATCAGGAAGCCGACCGTTCCGCGATTCATGCCGAACACCGGCTTTGGCAGTCCGCGCTCCAGCATGTCGTGAAGCACGTGGAGCATGAACCCGTCGCCTCCGACGGCGACGAAAATCTCCGCTTCGTCGGGCGATGCGAACTTATAGCGCTCGCGCAGCAATGCTTCCGCAGATCGCGACAGCTCCCGGTTCGAAGCCAACAAGCCGATGCCGAGCGCGCCGAGATCCTGCACCCTGTCGCCCGTGGGCGGAGACGCGTCCGCGTTCAAGCCTCGTCCTTTTCACTGCCTCGGCCTCCCGCAGCATAGTGGCTTACCAAAGCAGCGTCACTGTCCCGTTTCGGGTCGTGCCCTGGGGTGCCGCTTCCGACCGAGGCGGCCGCGCGTTAGGCCGGCGCTCATGTTCAAGTGGGAAAGCGTATTCTCGTGGGGGAGGCGGGCGTCGGATACCCCTTTGCCGGCGCCCGCCCTGCCGACCAACGATCCGCTGCTCGAGAGCATGATCGCGCATGAGCAGATCGACGTTCTCTACCAGCCGGTCATCGAGCCCGCCACGGGCAGGATCACTGGCGCTGAGGCCCTGGCGCGATCGGCCATCGCGGATTCAGCGACCAGCCTGTTCTCTCGCGCAGCGGCTTCGCGCCTGGACGAGCGGCTTTCGCGCCTGGTCCAGCGCAAGGCCTTACGCCGCGCGGCAGCATGGGAAGGGCCCCTCAGCGGCTTGGGCGTTTCGATCAATCTCTTGCCGCGGGAGATCATCCGCGACGATTACGACAGCTGGCTGCTCGAAGAGATTGCAATTGCCGGGATCGCCTCGTCGAGGGTGACGATCGAGATTACCGAGAGCGCCCTCGTCACCGATCATGAAGCTGCGTCGGAGCATCTGGCGCGCCTCCGCGACGCGGGAGTGACCGTCGCCGTCGACGACTTCGGAAGCGGCTATGCCAGCTTCTCCTACCTCACCAACCTCCCGATCGACGTCCTCAAGATCGATCGCGGACTGGTGTCGGCGATTGTCGAGCGAGAGCCTGACCGCCTCGTCGTCAGGACGTTGATCAACCTCGCCCATGAGCTCGGACTCAAGGTGCTCGTCGAGGGCGTTGAGAGCACTCCCCAACTTGTCCTCCTTTCGGAGTGGGGATGCGACCTTTACCAGGGCTTCCTGGGTGCCGGAGCGTTGACGGAAGACGAGCTTGCCCGGTTCGTCGGCGCGGCCCACGCCGAAGCGGCATAGAACTAGGCCGGCTCCAGCTCTTTCTTCGCGGCGGCTTCGCCCGCAGCGGCGACCCTCGCGAGTCCCCGCGAGAGCTGCAGAGCGCCGTTGAGGCGCGCATCGGCCGTCGGCCAGTCCCGCGATACCGCCAGCTTGCTATCGGGCCGCAACCTGGCCGAACCCTTCAGGCGGTCCATGTAGCCGAGCAGGCCCTGCAAATCCGGGAAGCCGGTATCGGCGAAAGTCACCACCGCGCCCTTCGGACCCATGTCGAGCTTCGCGATCATCGCCTTGCGGCAATTCAGCTTCACTTCGACGATCTTCATAAGGTTGGCGGTTTCTTCCGGAAGCGCGCCGAACCGGTCGATCAGCTCGGCGGCGAAGGCGTCGATCGCGGGGCGGTCGTCGAGCTCGCCAAGCCGACGGTATAGCCCCATGCGCAGATCTAGGTCGGGGACATATTCCTCCGGTATCATGATCGGCGCGTCGACGCTGATCTGCGGAGTGAATTGTTCCGTTCGCGCGACCCCGCCGGCCTTCATCTCGACGATCGCGTCCTCAAGCATCGACTGGTAGAGCTCGAAGCCGACTTCCTTGATATGTCCCGACTGCTCATCGCCGAGCAAGTTCCCTGCGCCCCTTATGTCGAGGTCGTGGCTGGCCAGCTGGAAACCGGCGCCGAGGCTGTCGAGGTCCGCCAGCACTTGAAGACGCTTCTGGGCAGCTTCGGTGATCGAACGATCCGCGGGCATCGTCAGATAAGCGTAAGCGCGGGTTTTCGAGCGTCCGACCCGCCCGCGAAGCTGGTAGAGCTGGGCAAGGCCGAAGCGATCGGATCGATAAACCAGGAGCGTATTGGCGCTCGGGATGTCGAGACCGCTCTCAACGATGGTGGTGGAAAGCAGCACGTCATATTTACGGTCGTAGAAGGCGCTCATTCGCTCTTCCACCTGGCTCGCGCTCATCTGTCCGTGCGCGGTGACGAACTTCACCTCGGGCACCTGGCTTCGCAGCCACTCTTCCATGTCGGCGAGATCGGCCACGCGCGGAACGACGAAGAAGCTCTGACCGCCGCGGAAATGTTCGCGGAGGAGCGCTTCGCGCAGCACGACCGCGTCCCACGGTGTCACGTAGGTCCGCACCGCCAGCCGATCGACCGGAGGGGTCTGGATCACGCTGAGGTCGCGCAGCCCCGACATTGCCATCTGGAGCGTGCGGGGAATTGGCGTCGCGGTCAGGGTCAACACGTGAACGTCCGCCTTAAGCGCTTTCAACCGCTCCTTGTGCGCAACTCCGAAATGTTGTTCCTCGTCGACAATAACGAGTCCCAAGCGCTTGAACTCTATGCTTTTCGCTAGCAGCGCGTGCGTGCCAATGACGATATCGACAGTGCCGTCCGCCAAGCCTTCCTTGGTCTTCCTGGCCTCCGCCGCGGGCACGAGCCGGGACAGACGGCCGATGTTGATCGGGAAGCCCTGAAGACGATCGACAAAATTGGAATAATGCTGGCGCGCAAGGAGCGTCGTCGGACAGATGAGGGCGACCTGCCTGCCCGACATGGCCATTACAAAGGCCGCACGAAGGCCTACCTCCGTTTTTCCGAAGCCCACATCGCCGCAGACGAGCCGGTCCATCGGCTTGCCGGCCTCGAGGTCCTGAAGCACGTCCGAGATCGCGCGTTCCTGGTCGTCCGTCTCTTCATAAGGGAAGCGATCGACGAACTGGGGATAGCTGGCGTCGGGCTCGGCCACGACGCCTGCGCGTGTCGCGCGAAGCGCCGCGGTCTTGATAAGCTCGCCCGCGATCTCGCGGATGCGCTCCTTCATGCGCGCCTTGCGCCGCTGCCAGGCTTCGCCGCCAAGGCTGTCCAGCGTCGCGCCGCCCTCGCTTTCGCTGCCATAGCGCGAAAGAAGCTCGATATTCTCGACCGGCACGTAGAGCTTGTCGCCCCGCGCATATTCCAGCGCGACGCAGTCGTGCGGCACCCTGCTGACAGGGATTTGCGTCAGGCCCTCGTAGCGCCCGATGCCATGGTCGGCGTGGACGACCAGATCGCCCGGCGAGAGGGTCGCGAGTTCCTGAAGGAAAGCGTCTGCTGCCTTGCGCTTCTTGCGCCTGCGGACGAGGCGATCGCCGAGCATGTCCTGCTCGGTGAGCACTGCGACGTCCGGCGTGGTGAAGCCGTGGTCGAGCGGCAGGACGATCAGCGCCGGCTGCGTTTTCGAGCCAAGCGCTTGCTGCCAAGTGTCGACTTGCTTCTGGCCTTTGATCCCATGATCTTCGAGCAAGCCGCCGAGCCGTTCGCGAGCGCCCCGAGTGTAGCTTGCAAGGACGATCTTGCGGCCTTCCCTGCGCAGCTTGCCGATATGCTCGGCAACGGCTTCGTAGACGTTGGCTTGCTGAGTCCGTTCGGGGGCGAAATCGCGCGCCGCTTCGACGCCGAAGTCGATGATGCGCTCGGACTCGGGTTCCGGGAAAGGCGACGCCAGATGGATCGGTCGCGCTGAAACGAGCTCGGCCCACTCCTTTTCCATGATGTAGAGCGCGCTCGGTTCGAGCGGGCGATAGCTGCCGGGCTCGCCTTCCATGGCGCGCACGCGATTGTCGTAATAATCGGAGATGGCGTCGCGCCGCGCTTCCAGCGCCTTGTCCGCGGCGCTCTCGCGAACGATTAGATCGTCTTCACCAAGATGATCGAACAGGGTCTCGAGCCGCTCTTCAAGCAGTGGCAGCCAATGCTCCATCCCGCTCATGCGGCGGCCGTCGGAAAGCGCCTGGTAGAGCGGATCCTGGGTCGATGTGGCGCCGAACTTTTCGCGATAGCGCGAACGGAAGCGCTTGATGCTCTCCTCGTCGAGAAGCGCTTCGGACGCAGGCATCAAGGTGAATCCCTTCGCCTTGTCGGTCGAGCGCTGGTCTGCGGGGTCGAAGCGGCGAAGGCTGTCGATCTCGTCTCCAAAGAAGTCGAGGCGAAGCGCCATTTCCTCGCCGGCGGGAAAGAGGTCGATGAGCGACCCGCGGACTGCATATTCGCCATGCTCGGCGACGGTGTCCGCTCTCTGGTATCCTAGAGCATTGAGCTGATTGATGAGCGCCTGCCGGTCGATCCTCTCGCCTTCGGCAATGTGCCGCGTAAGCTGGCGAACCCGGAACGGTGTCAACACGCGCTGGCTCGCCGCCGCGGCAGTCGTGACGAGAAGCTGCGGCTTGTCGGACTTCATCTGTAAAGCGCTCAACGTTGCGAGCCGCTCCGCCATGACCCGCAGCGCTGGAGACGCCCGATCGTAAGGCAGCGAATCCCATGCCGGAAAGGTGAGGACCTGGATCTCCGGCGCGAATACGGGGACGGTTTCGGCGAGTGCGCGCATCGCAGTCTCGTCGGCCGCAATCACGACCGCGCGCCCACGGGCCGCACGGGCAAGATCCGCCGCCAGCCAGGGCAGGAAGCCTGCCGGCACGCCCGCGAGCGTTAGCGGATGTTCGGCGCGCAGGACGCGCTGCAGCGGCTCCTTCATCGCGCGATCCGGATGTAGGTCAAAGTCTTCAGCGCTTCGATCATGGGACCGGCGAAGCGCTCCGGCGGCTCGGCGGTTCCGTGCGCCCATGCCATGATGTCCACGTCCTGGCTCTCGAGCATCTCGGCGAACAGTGCGCGCTCATCGGCGTTCCACGACGCATTGTAGGCGTCGAAGAACCCACCGATCAGCATGTCGGCTTCGCGGGTGCCGCGATGATGCGCGCGCCATTGCAGGCGCTTGAGGTCCGGATCCGATGGCATTGGCGCCATGTAGCCACGTACCTTCATGATTGCGAGGAGCGAGCCGACGCGGCAATCCATGGCAATGCGCCCCGAAATCCTCAATCCGCTGTTCGCCGAGGTCGAGGTCCTAAAGGGCGTAGGTCCGCAGGTCGCCAAGCAGCTCAAGAAGCTGGGCCTGACGCGCGTGGTTGACGTGCTGTACCATTTGCCGACAGGCTCGATAGAGCGCGTGCGAGCCCCCGCTGCCAGCGCTGCTTTGCTGGGGCGAACCGTCATCCTCGAACTCACGCCCTATCAAGCGAGAGAGAATCGATCTGGGCGTGGGCCCACGCGAATCTTCGCGAGGGACGCCGACGGCAACACGATCAGCCTCATCTATTTCAACAATCCGGGCTGGGCGAAGCGCCAGCTCCCGATGGGCGAAATGCGCATCGTCTCAGGCAAGCTCGAAGCTTATGGCGACGAATGGCAGATCATTCATCCCGAAGTCGCGGAAGCAGGAAAGGGACCCCAGCCAGCGGTGCGGGAGCCCGTCTATCCGTTGACGGAAGGCCTGACGAACCGCCGGATGGGGGAGCTTGCTCGCGACACGCTCGAGCGCGCACCTGAACTTCCCGAGTGGATCGAGGCCAGCCAGCTCGCGCGCGACGGGTGGCGGGACTGGCGATCCGCGCTGGTGGAGGCGCACCGTGAACCGGGGACTGACGCGCGCCGGCGCCTCGCCTATGACGAAGTGTTCGCGAACCAGCTTGCATTGCTGCTGCTGCGTCAGTCGCAGCGCCGGCGGCGGACGATCCCACTCCCCGGTACTGGTGAGCTGCCGCGCAAGCTCAGGCTCCCTTACGAGCTGACCGAGGCGCAGCGTCGCGTCATTCGCGAGGTCCGCGGCGACATGGGGCAGGACGTCCCGATGCTCCGCCTGCTGCAGGGCGATGTCGGCTCGGGAAAGACCCTTGTCGCGGTGGTGGCGATGCTCGCCGCAATCGAATCCGGCGCGCAGGCTGCCTTGCTCGCGCCGACCGAGATCCTCGCGCGACAGCATCATGCGACCTTGCTTGCCCAGCTCGACAGCGTCGGCGTTCGCGTTGCGATCCTGACTGGACGGGAAAAGGGCAGGGCCCGCGACAGTGTGCTGATGGGCCTGGCTGATGGAAGCATCGATATCCTGGTCGGCACGCACGCCATCTTCCAGGAGAAAGTGGCCTACAAGAATCTCGGACTTGCGGTCATCGACGAGCAGCACCGCTTCGGTGTTTCCCAGCGCCTATTGCTGTCCGCAAAGGCCGAGCGGCCGCCGCACTTGCTGGTGATGACCGCCACGCCGATTCCGCGAACGCTGACCCTGACACAATATGGCGAAATGGACGTCAGCCGGATCGACGAAATGCCTCCCGGCCGCACCCCGGTCGAGACCCGCGTCATCAGCGAGGAGCGCCTGACCGAGGTGGTCGATGGCCTCGGACGTCACATTTCGTCCGGCGGCCAGGCCTATTGGGTTTGCCCCTTGGTGGAGGAAAGCGAGAAGTCGGATGCCGCTGCTGCCGAGGAGCGCGCGCGCTTGCTTCGCCAGCGCTTCGGTGACGACAGGATCGGTCTGGTTCATGGTCGGATGAAAGGTCCCGAAAAGGACGCGGTGATGGAAGCATTCGCGTCCGGCCAGCTGGCAGCGCTTGTTGCAACCACCGTGATCGAGGTCGGCGTGGACGTGCCTAACGCCACTCTGATGATCGTAGAAGGGGCCGAGCGCTTCGGTCTCGCCCAGCTTCACCAGCTGCGCGGACGGGTCGGCCGAGGGACAGGCAAGAGCACCTGCCTCCTCATCCGCGGACAGAATCTAACCGAAGTCGGGCGCGCCCGGCTATCGCTGATGCGCGAGACCAATGACGGCTTCAGGATCGCGGAGGAGGATTTGCGGCTGCGGGGGCCTGGAGAAATCCTCGGTACCCGTCAGTCGGGGGAGGAAGGTTTCCGCGTCGCGAGCGCGGAAGACGTCCAGGAGCTTGCCCCGATCGCCCAGAGCGATGCCCAGCTGCTGCTGGATCGGGATGGAGGCCTTGCCGGACCTCGCGGGCAGGCGGCGCGTATCTGCCTTTACCTTTTCGAGCGCGACCAGGCCGTGGGGCTGATTCGCTCGGGCTAGCGCACCAGCAGCCCGTGACGCTTCTTGCCGAGGCTGAGCCTTCCGCTCGTTGCCATCATCGCGGGGTCGCTGATCACGACATCGTCGAGGCGCACGGCGCCTTCGGCGATCTTGCGCTTCGCTTCCTTGTTCGAGGGCGTGAAGCCCAGCGCCGTCAGCGCATGCGCGACTGTCATGCCATCGCCGACATTCAATGTCGGCAATTCCTCGCCCGCGCCACCGGCGCCAAAGGTTTCGGCCGCGGTGCGTGCCGCGGCCTCGGCTGCCTCTCTTCCATGAAGCATGGCGGTGGCTTCGGTCGCCAGCACGATCTTCGCTTCGTTGATCTCCGCGCCCGAAAGCTTTTCGAGCCGCGCGACTTCGTCGATCGTCAGGTCCGTGAAACGGCGGAGGAAGACGCCGACGTTCGTATCGTCGACATTCCTCCAGAACTGCCAATAATCGTAGGGGCTCAGCAGATCCTCATTGAGCCACACCGCACCCCGCTCGGTCTTGCCCATCTTTGAGCCGTCGGGATTGGTGATCAGCGGCGTAGTGATCCCGTAAATCTCTGTTCCCTCGATCCGGCGCGTAAGCTCGATGCCGTTGACGATATTCCCCCACTGGTCGGAGCCGCCCATCTGCAGCCTGCAACCCACGCGGCGGGAAAGCTCCAGGAAATCGTACGCCTGGAGGATCATGTAGTTGAACTCGAGGAAGGTCAGCGGCTGCTCGCGATCCAGACGGATTCGCACGCTGTCGAAGGTCAGCATGCGATTGATGGTGAAATGGCGCCCGACGTCGCGAAGGAACGGCACATATTCGAGCTTGCTCAGCCAATCGTCGTTGTTGACCAGCACGGCGTCCGTGGGACCGTCACCGAACGTCAGGAAGCGCTCGAATACCTTGCGGATGCCAGCGATGTTGGTTGTGATGTCGTCGTCGCTCAGCAGCTTGCGGCTTTCGTCCTTGCCGGTCGGATCGCCGACTTTCGTCGTTCCCCCGCCCATCAGGACGATCGGCTTGTGCCCTGCCTGCTGGAGCCGGCGAAGAAGCATGATCTGCACGAGGCTGCCGACGTGCAGGCTCGGGGCGGTCGCATCGAATCCGATGTAGCCCGCGACAACCTCCTTGTTCGCGAGTGCATCGAGCGCTTCGGCGTCGGTGACCTGGTGGATGTAGCCGCGCTCTTCGAGCAGCTGGAGAAGGGAAGATCGGAAGGACGTCATCAGGTGTCGCTTAGCGTGATGACCTCCGCGCTGCTACTGGTCAGGAATGCCGCTCAATCTGATTCCACATCCGGCTGCGTCTCCGTCAAACCCGTTCAAGGTTTGGGCGACGATTGAACATGCAAGCGCGCTTGGCTCGACGGCTTCGACGAATATCTGGTTTGGCGTCGGCGCGCCGGCCGAACGCTTCGTCATTCCCGAGCCGAAAGACCCTGCGCGCGCGGACGAGCTTTGGCAGACGACTTGCTTTGAAGCCTTCCTGCGCATTCCAGGCGCCGATGCCTATCGCGAGTGGAATTTCTCGCCTTCGGGGCGGTGGGCAGCGTACGATTTCACGGCTTATCGTGAAGGCATGGCGCCGGCGGACGTCGCAGCCCCTTATCTCAGGGTCGAAGACAATCTGATCTGGTGGGCGCTCGGAGCGACCATCGCCGTCGATGCGGATTCGGTCTGGGCGCTTGGGCTGTCGGCGGTTCTTGAGGAAAAGGATGGCACCAAATCCTATTGGGCGCTGGCACATCCAACGGACCGGCCCGATTTCCACGACCCCGGTTGCTTCGCGTCACACCTGCCGTAAGCAGCGGGCATGACACTGTTCGGAATAGACCGGCTGCTTGCCGAGCCGGAGCTTCGCCGCCCGCTGGAAGGCAAGCGTGTTGCGCTGCTCGCCCACCCGGCATCCGTCACGCGCGACCTGACGCACAGCCTCGATGCGCTGGTCGCCGCCGGGCTGAACGTCTCGGCCGTATTCGGTCCCCAGCATGGCGTTCGCGGGGACCTGCAGGACAATATGATGGAGTCGCCGGACTTCACGGACCCGACTTACGGAATGCCGGTCTTCAGTCTTTATGGTGAAGTGCGTCGTCCCACCGGGCAGTCGATGGGCACGTTCGACGTGATCCTGGTCGACCTGCAGGACCTCGGCTGCCGGATCTACACCTATGTGACGACGTTGCTTTACGTGCTCGAAGCGGCTGCGGAGCATGGCAAAAGTGTCTGGGTCCTCGATAGGCCCAACCCTGCCGGACGCCCCGTGGAAGGGCTCACCCTGCGCCACGGGTGGGAGAGCTTTGTCGGTGCGGGACCGATGCCGATGCGACACGGGCTCACGCTGGGGGAGCTCGGCCGCTGGTTCATCGACCAGTTCGAACTCGATGTCGATTATCGCGTGATCGAGATGGAAGGTTGGGAAGCCGGGGAGGAGCCCGGTTGCGGTTGGCCTGCGGAGCGCGTGTGGATCAATCCAAGCCCCAATGCGGCCAACCTCAATATGGCGCGGGCCTATGCCGGCACGGTCATGCTCGAAGGGACGACGCTGAGCGAGGGCAGGGGCACCACCCGTGCATTGGAATTGTTCGGCGCACCGGACATCGAGCCCCGCAAGGTGATGGCGGAGATGGAGCGGCTTGCCCCTGAATGGCTGGCGGGCTGCAAGCTCCGCGAAATCTATTTCCAGCCGACATTCCACAAGCATGCGGACGAGCTCTGCCGCGGCGTCTTTATCCATGCCGAGGGGCCGTTCTACGATCATTCTTCCTTCAGGCCGTGGAGGTTGCAGGCGCTGGCCTTCAAAGCTGTTCGGAACCTGAATCCGGACTACGATCTCTGGCGCGACTTCCCGTACGAATATGAGTTCGACAAGCTCGCCATCGACGTGATCAATGGCTCTTCGCTTCTGCGCGAATGGGTCGACGACACCACCTCCAAGCCGGGTGACGTCGACGCCGTAGCTTGCCCGGATGAGGAAGCGTGGGAAGAGGAACGCGCGAAGCATCTCCTCTACTGAGCCGACATAGTTAACGAAGAAGTAGGAGGTTCATGCGTAAGCCGGGCCTCGGGTTCGTCGGGAGCTGGGCAGAGGCATGGCCACGCAAGGGATCGAAGAGGTTACGGAAAATGCGATCCGCGCGGTTGCGCGCGATTGCGGGTCGCTGTCGATGGAGTGCAGCGACGTCGCGGGCTACGTCCAGGGCGTCGCAACGCGCATCGGCGAGCATCTCAAGATGCTGGACCAGCTCGAGGAGGTCACCGGACGGCTGATGTCCGACCAGGCTCGCGTATCCGACTCTACGGACGAAGCGCGGCTACTGTCGGAGCAGGCCAAGGCCAAGCTTGAGGCGGGCCGCGAGGCCATCGAGGGCACCATCGACGGCTTCAAGGGCCTGACGGAGCTCGTCGTCCAGCTCGGCGAACGGATGGCCGGTTTCGCTACTGCGATGAACCAGGTGCAGATGGTCTCATCGACGATCGAGACGATCGCCCGCAAGACCAACATGCTGGCGCTGAACGCGACGATCGAGGCTGCTCGCGCCGGGGACGCGGGACGCAGCTTCGCAGTGGTCGCGGCGGAAGTGAAAAAGCTTGCGCACGACACCCGCGCGGCGACGAGCCAGATTGCCTCGACGATCGGCGAGCTCACGCGCGAAGCGAGCGCAGTCACCAACGAAATCAAGACTGGCGTCGACCGCAGCCGAGCGGCCCAGTCGGGCTTCGGCACGATCAGCGACACCGTGCGAGAAGTTAGCGAGATCGTCGGCATGGTCGATCGCCAGACAGAGGGCATCGCCCACTCGACGAGCATGATCCAGACCAGCGTCGACCGGGTCAAAGCGGGCCTCACTGATTTCGCTTCGGGTGCCCGGGACAGTGGCAAGGACCTGACGAGCGCTGAAAAGCGCCTGGCTCATCTCGAGCTCTTGTCGAATACGATGCTCGACACGCTCGCGAATTCAGGCGCGGAGATCGACGACACCCCCTTCATCCTGAAAGCGCAGGAAGCTGCTCGCCTGGTGATGGCGGAGATCGAGCGCGCGATCGACAGTGGCGAAATCTCGGTCGAGGACGTTTTCGACCGCGATTATCAGATCGTCGAAGGCTCGAACCCCGTTCAATATCGAGTCCGGTTCAATACGCCGGCGGATAGCTACGTGCGGCCGATCCTGGATCGCACGAAGGCAACAGACGGGCGCATCATCGGCACTGCGATCGGCGACATGAACGGTTATTTGCCGACCCACCTTAGCGAACGCAGCCATCCGCAGGGACCGGACCCGGTCTGGAACGACGAACATTGCCGAAACATGCGCATCATGATCGACGATCAGACGCGCATGGCCCTGGCCAGCGACAGGCCGGCCACCCTTGCGACATATCGCATGGAGCTGGGCGACAAGTGGATCCCGGTGAAGAATATCTACGTCCCTCTGTGGTTCAAGGGCCGTCGCTGGGGCAATTTCGAGCTTGCGTACCGTGACGACTGAGCCGTGGACGCCCGGTCGGTCACCGAAAAGCTTACGACGGCATAAACCTCGTCTTTACGCCCTTGGGTTAGGGCTGGGCAGCTAAGTTCTGGGAAGCCCAGGCAGCAAGGGGATGGGAATGGCGGTTAATCGGTCCCTCGAGTCGACCCCGGTCAGCGTCGCTGAGGCGCAACTTGCCCGCGTCGCTGGGGAGGGATGCGCTCGGCATTCTCACCTGAATTCGCTCCTGGAATCCTCCGGACGCGAATCGGCGCGGGATCTCACTGATGCGGTGCACCTGCTCTGCAGCCTGCATGGCCGTTACCCGGGATTGATCGAGATTGCCCTGCAACGATCCGCGAAGGGGTCGACACAGGAATGGCTGGAACGCGCGTCCGAGGCTTTCGAGCGGGAACGGCTTTACCTGGTGCGGCTGACGGCCGCGGTCGGTCCGCTGCCAAGCACCCCGGGCGCCGCCGAAACCGAATCCAGTCTCGTCGCTGCCCGTCACGCTCTTGAGACTCTCGCAACTTCCGAGCGCGGTGGATGCGCCCTTGGTGCCGCCAGCGCTTTGGTCGGCGACTGGTGGCCTATTCGCCGATTGATGGACCGCGCAGCATCTCGCGTCGGCATTGAATGCCCCGCACCGTCGCTGCCCGACGAATCTTCGATCGTCGACGTGATCCACGGCGCATGCGACTCCCCGGCGAGCGAGCGGGCGCTTCGTTTCGGAGCCGAGCAGCTACTATTGCAGCATCGCGCCTTGTTCGATCTGCTCGAAGCCAGGGCCTCGGCTCGCGACTGCTGGTAAGGTTAGGCGGCTTTCGCCAGCTCGCGCTGCTCGTTTGCCGGTTCGGCAAGCTGCATTTCACCGGCTTCGGAATGCACTTTCGCCTTCGGGAAGAGCATGCGTGACGCAAGCACCACAAGCCCGAGCACCAGATAGGCGGCAATCGCCATGGTCGGGCTGATCAGGACGCTCGCTGCAAACGGGATCCGTAGGAGCACGGGGTTGAAGCCGAAATCCTCGCCGATTCCTTCGCAGACGCCCAAAATCGTATGGGACCGGAGGGGCAGGGCAACGTAATTTTCTTGCGCCGACATTCTTAAACTCCCGTGGCAAGTTCGTGCTCCCCTCCGAGCAAGACTTGTGCCAAAACCAACAAATGTCGCTGTTTCAGCATCTTACCCAACATGCGCAGCAGCGATTTGGGAATTTCCGCCACGCATTGTCGCGCATAGTTGGGAATTCCCACCTTATGCTGCAAGTGCGATATTGCACTGCAGCACTTGAATCATGGATTTACAGTGCAAATCTGCTAGAGGCGCGCCGAACCTGTGGCGTCCCATGAGGAGTGACCCGCCCGTGATGCGGATCATGATGAAGTCGAAAATTCACCGTGCAACGGTGACCCAGGCTGACCTGCATTACGTCGGCTCGGTGACACTGGACGCCGCACTGATGGAGGCTGCGGACCTGCTCGAAGGCGAGCAGGTTGCGATCGTCGACATCACCAACGGCGCCCGTATCGAGACCTATGTGATCCCCGGACCCCGCGGGAGCGGCGTCATCGGCATCAACGGTGCCGCTGCGCATCTCGTCCATCCCGGCGATCTAGTCATCATTATGAGCTATGCGGTTCTCGACGATGCCGAGGCGCGCGCGCTCAAGCCGACCGTCGTCCACGTCGACGACCGCAACCAGGTGGTGAAGATCGGCAACGATGCGGCCGAGCCTGTTCCGGGCAGCGACCAGAAGCGGGGCGACCAGGCCGAAGCTGCCTGAGGGAACGCAGCGGCTCCTGGCAGATTTTTAGCCCATGCCCGCAACCCGCCGCTATTCTCTCGTTATACTATTCCTGTTCGCCGCGGTCATTGGCGGAATGATTGCCCGCATGCTGCCGATCGGCGAGGCAGACGGCCCAACTGCGGCAGCGCCCGCTCTCCTCGCCGGATCGACCGATTTGCCGTCGCTTGTGCGCAAGACAGCCCCGGCCGTCGTCAATATCGCTGTCCTCCAGCCGTCACCGGCCGAGCAGAATCCGCTCCTGCGGGACCCCTTCTTCCGGCAATATCTCGGAGTTCCCGATAGCGCGCTGCAGCCTGCGATCTCCGCTGGCTCCGGCGTGATCGTCGATGCCGCCCGAGGACTTGTGGTGACGAACTTCCATGTCGTCCAGAATGCGCGCGCAGTCGAAGTGGGGTTGAAGGACGGGCGTCACGTTCCGGCGGACCCGGTGGCGTTCGAACCGGATCTCGACATTGCCGTGCTGCGAATCGAGGCGCGGAACCTGTCGGCGCTTCCGCTGGGTGACAGCTCGAAGCTTCAGGTGGGACAGTCTGTCGTCGCCATCGGCAACCCGTTCGGGCTGGGCCAGACGGTGACCGCGGGCATCGTCAGCGCCACCGATCGCGCGCTTGGCCAAGGCGATGAGCGGCGTTTCATCCAGACTGACGCTCCGATCAATCCAGGAAATTCCGGCGGTCCTTTGATCGACACGGCAGGAAGAGTGATCGGCATCAATTCCGCGTTGTTCAGCCCCAACCGCGGCCAGGGCAATGTCGGCATCGGTTTCGCGATCCCCAGCGAAGTGGTCCGCGGCGTCGTCGCCCAGGCCGAGCGCTAAATCGAGTTGGAGGAAAAGAAGCCCTGCCCGCGAGGCAAGGGGATGGGGCAGGGCTTCCACACGCTCGGATGTCCACCGGGCATCCTGTGCTTCGTTCCGGCAGGCCGCTCGAGCTCGCATCAAGAGAGGTCTGCTGAGACCGTGTTTACCTCCGGGCCGTTAGCGGCGGATGAGGGAAACTGGTTTAGGGAAATTAACTTTCGGCCTGCGCGGGCAGCTTCCGGGACGGAGTCCAATTCTCGCGCTGCGGGACTTCGAACGGCTTGAACGCATCCCATGAACGCTGGTCGCGCCGCACCTTGCGGAGCACCGAGCAATTGGGCACCGGCAGATGAGCGACAGCGTAATCGGGACGGTTCGCCTTCACATAGTTCACGACGGTCTCGATCGCCGGGAAGAAGCTGTCGTCGAGCACGATATAGCCGCCGAGCGCCAGCAATTGATCCGCCAGGACAAAGTCGGTCATCACATTTTCGAACCGGTGGCCGCCGTCGATGAACACCAAGCCGGCGCATTCCGGGCCGCGGTTCTCGATCATCGCCGCCATCCCGGTCTCCGAGCTTTTCATGATTCGGCGGAAGGCCTTCGGGAAGCGCTGCTCCAGATAGGACTGGACGATCTTGCCGCTACCGTCCGGAAGTCCAAAGGGATCGAAGATGGCATGCACGAACGGCTTGCCCTGCAGCCTGCGGGTCCCGAGGAGGATCGCAGCGGTCGAGCCCATGCCGAAGCCGACCTCGACCGACAGGAAGGTGGGGCATTCTTTTGCCAGGAAAGCGAGAAGCCCGGCCTGGCCGAGCGACACCCGGACGTTGGCGAGATGATCGACGCGACCGTCCGGATGCTTGAAATGGCCGGTCTGAAGCGCGTCGATCGCCAGCGCGATCGCCTGCTCCTCCTTCGCCAGTGCTTGAAGTTCGGCAATGAGCTTCTGCTCGGGCGGAAGACGCAATTCTACGGACATGCACGATTTCCCTGGACGCTAGCTTCGGCCCCGCGGCGATGGAGCCGTAACAGCAGTCGCGCAAGCCCGTCAGTTAAGCGAATCGGTCCGATTCAGAGGCCGGCCCGGTCGTCCGTGCTGGAATAAGGTTGTTCCTGGATCGAGGTATCGACGTCGATCAACTTGTAGACGATGCAGCGCGCAAACAGGCCGGTGAGCACAAGATAGACGCCGACGACTCCGGCGATGATGCCCGCGATTGGCCCGCCGAGGACCCCGAGATAGACGAGCAGGCCGAGCCCAAGCCCGACGACGATCCGAACCACCCGATCCTCAGGTCCGACATTCCTGTCCATTGCCATCACCCCTTTGATTAGCGCTGAGCAGCCCTACTAGGCCATCATTCGCGGGTTGCGAAGTGTTTCGAGCAGGGATTACGTTTTCAAAGGGGACGAAGCATGTTCGAGCATTGGGGCGAATTCTACCTGATGGCCGGAGGCGCCGCCGCGGTGCTGATCGGCCTCATCTTCGTGGTCATCAGCCTGATGCAGGACCGAAAGCGCTCGACCGTGCTCACCGGTTCGAAGCTCTACATGGGCCCAATCGTGCTGGGAGTGAGCTTCGTGCTGGTGCTTGCGGCGGCCGCGCTGACGCCCGGCATCGGCCCGCGGTGCATGGCGGCCGTATCGGGCGCCATTGCCTTGTGGGGCCTGGCGCGCGGGCTGATGTCCACCGCCGGCATCCGCAACCTCAAGGACGAGGTGCACTGGACCGACATCTGGTTCTACGGCGTGCTGCCGACCTTCCTCTACCTCGGCCTCGGGGCGGTCGCCCTCGCGTTCTGGTTCGGTTGCCCCGTCGCGCCGCAAGGACTCGCCGGCTTCGTCACACTGGCCCTGCTCCTCGCCATCCGCAACGAGTGGGACCTGATCACCTGGATCGCGCCCAGAAGCGATGCGTCCGAGCCCGGATTCGGCGACGATCACGGCTGAGGGCGCCGGACTTCCGGCCCAGCGCCCCGCAATCCTTACTGGCCGCCGACCATCGCCAGATATTGCTCCGGGGTCACCGGACCGATCGCGAAGGTGTCGGTGTGGACCGCGATATATTTGCGGAACTCGATCGAGGCCGCGGGCCCTGACGGAAGGCCCAATTTCTTCGCCGCGGCGTCGACCGCGTCGTCCTGCGCCGGTGTCGTGACCGGATCGATCGCCAGATAATCCCAGCTGTCGCCGTCGGTATGGGCATAGAGCTGGCCCGGAGCGATGCCCGCGGCCTGCGCGGCGCGATTCTGGTTGGCGAGCCAGCGGAGCAGTGCGACCTGCTGCCCCGGAGCGGCGCGGTAGAGCGCAACCCTTGCCCTCGGCGGGTTGTTCGTCCCGGCCTGCGCATAGACGATCGTTCCCGACGCAACGGCGCCGAGAGCCGCAGCCGCGGCGAGCTTCATCAGCTGTTTCATGTGACCCCCTTCGTTCTGGTGAAGAACACGCGGGATACGTCCGGCGCGCCCCCGAGCCCCGTCGCGCCGCGCGCGCCCCTGCGCCCGAAACAACAGTAAGTCAAACAACCAGGCTGGCTCAGCCGCCGATCTGTTCGTAGTCGATCCGGATCCGGACCCATTCGCCGATCATCGCCTTGCCGTCCTTCCGCGGCGGGCGGACCCGGAACTGCCACGCCGCCTGCCGCACGGCGCTGGCGAGATGCGATCCCGCGGGAGACTGGCCGAGCTCGATGCAATCCTCGACCCGGTTCTGCGGGGCCGTCCGGCAGGCGATCAGGCCCCAGCCCGCCGGCGCATTGCGCGGCAGATAACCGCCAAGCTCGGCATTGGTCGGATGGCGCGCCCACTCCGCCGCGTAGAGAATCTCGCCATGCGGCCCGCGGCCCACTTCCTTGCTGTCGCCCTGGCCCGGGCTCGCCTTGGGCAGGTTGCGGATATCGCCGGCGGCCATGTCGGCGCTGCTCATCTCGATCCAGGGCTGGGTTTTGGGCGTGGGCGGGGGTGGAGGGGCGATGGTCGGCTTGACGGGGAGGACGATCTTCGGCGGCTTCGGGACGGGCTTGTCGGTCCCCGGCGAGGCCTTCGCCACCTCGGCCTTCCGGCTGTGCGATTCGGGAATGAGGTCGACGATCGTCGCATTGCTCGGCTTCTGATCGGGCAGGGGGATGACGCCGAGCGTCAAGAGCGCGAGGATCAGCGCGCCGTTGACCGCCAGCGCCAGCGCAAGCCCCGACGCACGCCGTTGCAGCGGCGGGCGCTCGTAGGGCGCGGAGAGACGGTAGGTGCTCAAGGTCGTGGCTGGTGTCTGTCAGGCGTCGCGTCGGAAAAGGAGGATAGCCGCCCCGCGACTGAATGGGGAATGAAAAGACTGCCGTTGGAACTCGCGTCGGCTTGTCGACGTTCGGGGCCTCCATGGATGACAAGACGATCAATCTCTGGCGACAGATCGAGAATTCCCGCCGCAGCGGACCCAAGCGGGCGCTGCCGACCAAGACCATTCCCAAGCCGATCAACGACAATTCGCGGCCATTACGAAGGCGAATGAACGAAAAGGGGGGTCCTTCCACTTCCTCCACTTTGTGAACTTTCGCAGGCTCGGTCGTCAGGGAATGCGGCCGCGATTTCATCCCCCAGCTTAAGGCACAAGCAGGGGCTTGTAGGACAGCGAATTCGTCAGTCGGCGCGCAGTCAGGCGGGCGGGTTCAGGGTGAAGCCGACCCTGATGGTCACCTGGTAATGGGTGACCTTGCCGTCTTCGACATGGCCGCGGGTTTCGATCACCTCGAACCAGCGGACCTTGTCCAAAGTGGTCGATGCGCGCGCGATGGCGCCCTGGATCGCATCCTCGATGCTCGTCGGCGAGGAGCCGACCAGCTCGACGATCTTGTAGACGTGGTCAGACATGGCCTGTCCTTCCTAGCATAAATTGCCGGGCGACTGGCGATGATTACCCATCGTTGCCGGTTATTGCTGATATAGGTTATAAACATGGGAACGGGCGCAGTATGCGTCGCGCATCTATTCTCGCCCGTAAGTTCACATGCTCGGTATCGCCGCGCGGCAGCTTCATGCCGCGAAAAGGGAAGGAGCGCGCGATGCATTTCGCACAAATGGGATTTTGTGCCGCCGGACTGCTCGCAATTGTCGCAGCTGGCTGCAGAGATCCGAATGATGCGGCAAACGTTCCACAGACGCCCGTCAATCCCAGCCTTATCGAATTTGCGGGAGCGCATAAATGTCCGAGGCCCGCTGAGGCGCCAGGCGGAGCTATAGCGCCAACCGACGATAACCCTGAATTTGCCTTCAATGGCGAGTTTGCGGACGACTTCGATTGTACCCAATCAGGTCCGGTGAGATGGCCTGTTGATTCTACAGATGCAGCCGACAACTGGTACATCCAGAATGTCGACGGGCTGATCCGCAAATGCGGAGAAAATGATCCACGGACCTGCAGGGTGAGAGCACTTCGACTGTGTTCTAAAGGGGCAGCGTATCCGGAAAGTGATACGCAGGATCATTTCGGACCGTGCAAAACGAAGACTGAAGTGGGGCCGGCGGGCTGCGAAGTCTGCTTCGATCAAAAGACCGTGCTTTCGTCCTGACGTGTCGAGATGCGAGGCCGGCGGTGAGTTGGGAATTGCCGCAGGCACGCTTCCCAGCGGTCCCTGAAACGTAAGCGCTCTCCGCCGCCTCGCAGAGATATTGCTCGTCGCTGACCCTTCTCCATCCAGGTCACCACCTGGCCGTCGAGCGGTTCCTATAGCGCGATATTAGCCATAGCGCCGTCCGGGGTCGCGGAGGTGCCGTGACGGTGCCTGCGGATGTTCCGCCGGACCAGTCGAACATCTAATCTGCGAACGCGTCAGGCGTCGGGAGGCGTGCCGGCTTCCTTGACCCGAATGATCCGGATACGCCGGTAATTGCCGAACAGGTCGGGCCAGCGGATAGTCTGACCTTCCCCCAGCCCATATAGCGCGGCGCCCATCGGCGTCAGGATTGAGATTCGCCCTTCGGCTATGTTGGCGTCCGCGGGCAACACCAACTTGACCTCGCGGGCTTCGTGCGTCCGCTCGTCGACGAAAATTACTTTTGAGCCCAAACGAACGTGACCTTCGGGCATTGTCTCGGCGTCATAGAGCTCGGCGCGCTCGATCTCCTCAAGGAGCATTGCGGCAACCACAGGCTCCCTGTTCTCGGCGTGGAGCGCCAGGTCGGCAATCAGGTCCGACTCTGCCGCTAACAGGCGAATGGGAGGTCGCGATGAAGGCGATTGCGATATGGGCATAAAAAACTCCGTTGAATTGAATTGGGGTCCGAGCGACGCCCGTCGACGCGTCGATGCGCCGCCGTCAGGAAGCCACCGGCATGAAAAGCTCCAAAATAAGCCAGCAGACCATGAGGATCGCGCCGATCAGCGAAACCGCCCGCAGCACATCCAACGCGTCGAGCCGGAAGTGCCTTTTGTGGTCTTTCATGAAGGCGTCGAGCTGGGGCCGTACATTATCATTGGCGGTCAGCAACCCAACCTCGAGATGCCGGGCTTCCTTCATAAACTGAAGGATTTCCCGGCAGTCGTCCTCGGATACGTGAGGATAATGATTGAGAAGCTTCGCGATCCGCTCGCGTGTCGAGGGCGCGGGACGCGCTTTCTCGATAGGGAACAAAGAAGTAGTCACGGTAATCTCCGATAATTGTTGGCAGTCGGGCGTGGCGCGCCACTCAGCCTGAGAACGCGAAGCGCTCACGGCGATTGTGCTTCCACTTCTTCTGATCGACCTTCTTCAGCTCGCGCTCGATGGCGCGAGCCCGGCCGAACATCCGTCCGTCCATCTCTTGAAAGCGATTGTCGGATGCGAAGAACATGAAGCCGCCCGGAACGCGGATGGCGATGCCGACGGTGCGGCGATCGAATTCGACTGCAAAACGCTGGGTATTCACGGGATTTTGCTCCCGACGAGCGGGGACGGCTCCTGGGACTGTCTGCTCGTCACAAAACTGAGGATGTGCGCTCGCGACAATGCGATGCGCGGCTCTTGGACTGGGCCCTAAGAGCCCTGCTTCCCGCAGGCGCCGCTTAGGGCGCTAGAGTCGTGCCGTGCTGCTCTCTGGGTGGAGCTGCGGCCGAATGAATTGAGAGTGGCCAGTCATAACTTCAATATGGACAACAAGCGGCTCGACACAAGGTTGCTCCCAGCCGCCCGCGATCGAAGGTGGATCGCTCGCGGGAAAGCTGTCCGCCAGCGCCTGATCGAGGAGCTTTTCGCGGTGGCTGATGACCTCGCTACGCATTGCCGAACTTACTAAGTCGTCACGAAGATGAGTGCGGGCAATCCGATGGTAAGGATCAATCCGAACATCAGCCCCTCGATCTTGTCCCTGGTTGTCAGGCGCTCGCTGGCTGTGTGCGTCGTCACTTCTGTCTCCTTTCATGATGAAGAAACTTATATCCGACGCGCTGGCGCAGGTGGCGTTGAAGTTCTTGACCTGAACCGCAGACTCTGCGGTGTTGCGGGCAAATGGCCGCAGACAACAATCTCGACCGAATCGACCGCCGAATCCTGGCAGCACTTCAGGCGGACGGGCGACTGACCAACCAGGCACTGTCGGAGCAGGTTGCGTTATCGCCGAGCGCCTGCCTGGCGCGCGTGCGAAGACTGGAAGAGAGCGGAGTGATCCGCGGCTACCACGCGCGGGTAGATCCGTTCGCCCTCAATGTCGGACTGGTCCTTTACGCGGAAGTTACGCTCAAGGGACACAGTCCCAATGATCTCGGCGGGTTCGAGCTTTTGATCCAGGATATTCCGGCCGTCGTCGAGGCGTCTCACATGACCGGCAACTATGATTATCTCTTGAAGGTCGTGGTCGCGGACATGCGCGAGTGGACCATGCTGGCCGAGCACATGACCAGCGCCGGAGTGGGCATCGACCGCATCAACACTCATGTGATGATGAACAAACCCAAGTTCTTCGTTAGGATACCCTGTCGAGAGCAAATGAGCGGTGCCTCGCTCATGTCCGAAATGGGTCGAAAGGAGACACCAGCGTCACGCGAGTGAATCGCGTCAACGGAGTCAGCTTCGCTAACGCGCTGGCGGAAGGTCGGCGTCTAGAAGCTGGATTCCCGCTTGCGCGGGAATGACGAATGGGCTTGGCAGCTCGATTGTTGGTCTAAGAACCACCGCATCTTCAGGCTGCGGCTCGTGTGCTTCAGCTTCCTCAAAGCGTTGACCTCCTGGCGTCGGTCGTCTCCGGCAATCTAGATTGCCTCTGACTCCCCTCGATCTCCCGGATACGCTCGCGGCTAACCGAGAACTGCTGCCCAACCTCTTCCAGCGCGAGATCGGTGTTCATGCCGATGTCAAAACCGGGCGGTTCTGTTACTGTTGTTTCCCAGTTGGACGGCCTTGCTTGTCGGCGGACAGGTGTCGCCCGTGTGCGCGGATCCAGGGTTCCGCCCGCCGGAGAGCGGCGATGGCTCATTATGCAACCGAATTCTCCATCCGCAGGCTGTGGACGATCTTCGCCGCCAGCATGGTCGTCATGTTCGGCGCGCTGCTCTTCTTCGGCCTGCAAATCTACTCAACGTCGGCCTGGCGATGATGGTGTTCCTGTCGCTGTTTCCGCAGGGGCTGTTCCAGGCCTACCAAAGCTTCACGCGCGATTATGCCTATGCGCGCAGCCCGGAGGTGATCCATTCGCCGGTGATGCAGGCGCTCGTCTGGGCGAGGGTTCCGGGCGACCTCGTCTTCACCGTCGGAGTCGTCGCCTTCACCTTGTTCATGCTGCGCGCCCTGTTCGGCGGCGAGAAGGCGAAAGCGACGCCATCCGCTCCGTCCGACGGGCTGCTCCAGCCCGCGGAGTAATCGCCACACATCCGGAGGCTAAGATGCGAAACACTGCGGTCGAAATCCTCGACACCCACCAGGTCATGGCGGTTTCCACCCTGCGGCCCGACGGATGGCCGCAGACCACGATCGTCGGCTATGTGAACGAAGGCCTCACGGTCTATTTCCTGGTCTTCCGGTCGAGCCAGAAACTTGCGAACATCCGCCGCGACATGCGCATTTCTGTTGCTGTCGGGGGCGAGCCGAGCGCGCTCGACCAGCTCACCGCGGTCTATGCCGCCGCGCACGCTGTCGAGATAAAGGATGCGGCCGAGCGCGACCGCGCGTGGACGCTGCTGCAGGAGCGGCACGGGAACCTCGCCGCCTTCGACCTTCCGGAGCAGACCGACGCGGCGATGATCAGGGCCACGCTGCAGCATGTCTCGGTGCTCGATTACCGCAAGGGCCCCGGACATATCGAGGACCTCTCGATCGGCGAGGACGGGACGCCGCGATACGATGCCCGGGAAGAACCGTGGGGCTCGTCAGCGCTGAAGCCGGGGATGATCCGGCAGAGCTGACGAACTACTGATCCAGGAACGACCTCATTTTACGGCTGCGGCTCGGATGCTTGAGCTTGCGCAAAGCCTTGGCTTCGATCTGGCGGATACGCTCGCGGGTGACCGAGAACTGCTGCCCGACTTCCTCCAGCGTGTGATCGGTGTTCATGCCGATTCCGAAGCGCATGCGCAGCACGCGCTCCTCACGCGGAGTTAGCGAGGCGAGGACGCGGGTCACCGTCTCCTTGAGATTGGACTGGATCGCGGCGTCGACCGGGATCACTGCATTCTTGTCCTCGATGAAATCGCCGAGGTGGCTGTCTTCCTCGTCGCCGATCGGCGTTTCGAGGCTGATCGGCTCCTTGGCGATCTTCATCACCTTGCGGACCTTCTCCAGCGGCATGGAGAGGCGCTCGGCAAGCTCCTCCGGAGTCGCTTCGCGGCCCGTTTCGTGCAGGAACTGGCGGCCGGTGCGGACGAGCTTGTTGATCGTCTCGATCATGTGCACCGGGATGCGGATGGTGCGCGCCTGGTCGGCGATCGAGCGGGTGATCGCCTGCCGGATCCACCAGGTCGCGTAGGTCGAGAATTTGTAGCCGCGGCGATATTCGAACTTATCGACCGCCTTCATCAGGCCGATATTGCCTTCCTGGATGAGATCCAGGAACTGCAGCCCGCGGTTGGTATATTTCTTGGCGATGGAGATGACGAGGCGGAGGTTGGCCTCGACCATTTCCTTCTTGGCGATGCGCGCCTCGCGCTCCGCCTTCTGGACCTGGTTGACGATGCGCCGGAACTCACCGAGCGAGGTGCCGGTGCCCTGAGCGATGTTGGCAATGTCCGAACGAACGCGTTCTACCGTGTCGCGCTCCGCGGCAGCGAAGGCGGCCCATTTCTTGTCGATCTTGGCGACGTCGTCGACCCAGCTCTCGTCGAGCTCGCGGCCCATGTAGTTTTCGAGGAAGCTCTTGCGCGGCACACGGTGGCGCTCGGCAAGGCGCAGCATCTGGCCGCCGAGCGCGGTCAGGCGGCGGTTGTAGCTGTAGAGCTGCTCGACGAGATATTCGATCTTGCTGCCGTGGAACTGGACGCTCTCCACTTCCGCGGTCAGCTGCTCGCGCAGCTTCTGATACTTCTTCTCCTCGGCGGCGGGGAATTCCTGCGCGGCCGCGAAGGCTTCCATGCGCGATCCCTGGACCTTGGAGAATTTCTTGAAGAGCGAGGTGATGGTGGCGAACTTCTCGAGCGCGGACGGCTTCAAAGTCTCTTCCATCTGAGCGAGGCTGAGGGTGTTGTCCTCATCCTCTTCCTCGGCCTGCGGCTGCGTGCGCCGCTCGACCATGTCCTCGTCGTCTTCGGACTTTTCCTCGGGCTCGTCCTCGACCTCTTCCTCTTCCTTGATCGAGGGGCCGGCGACCTTCTCGCTGATCTCGCCTTCGGCGCCTTCGCCTTCCTCGGTCTCGTTCAACTGCTCGGCGGTCGGGCCCTTGGACAGCATGGCTTCGAGATCGAGGATCTCGCGCAGCTGCATGCGGCCGTCGTTGAGCGCGTTCGACCATTCGATGATGGCGTTGAAGGTGATCGGGCTCTCACAGAGGCCCCAGATCATCGTGTCGCGGCCGGCCTCGATGCGCTTGGCGATCGCGATCTCGCCCTCGCGGGAGAGCAATTCGACGGCGCCCATCTCGCGCAGGTACATGCGCACCGGATCGTCGGTGCGGTCGACGGCTTCCTTCTTGACCGCGGCAGCGGGGCGGGGGCCACCGTCGTCGAGCGGGTCGACCTCGTCCTCGACGATGCTTTCGGCCTGCTTGTCTTCCTCTTCATCGTCGTCGTCGCCGCGATCCTCGCTCTCGACGACGTTGATGCCCATGTCGTTGATCGCGGACATGATGTCCTCGATCTGCTCGGACGACATCTGGTCCTGCGGCAGCGCCTCGTTGAGTTCGTCATAGGTGACGAAGCCGCGCTTCTTCGCACGCGCGATGAGCTTCCTCACCTGGGCGTCGTTGAGGTCGATCAGCGGGGCATCGCCCGCCTCGGCCGCTTCGACTTCTGTTGCTTCGTTTTTCGCCATAAGCCCTTGTTCTCTTTGGCCGCCGCTTAATCGGTGCCGGCAAGCTTCGCCAGCCTCTGTCTAAAATCCTGCTGCGCCGCGATCAGGCGCTGCTGTTCCTCCAAGGCCTCATCGGTGAAATCCCGCTTCAGCCTTTCCGTTGCATCCTCGAGGGCCTTTTCGACTTCTTCCGCCGCCGCGATGATCTCGACCGCCGCCGCCAGATCGCTTCGGGCGCGCTCGGGATCGCTGTCGCGTCGGGTAAAGGAAAAACCCATGGCGCGCTGGGCCCTCCCACCTGTTGGGCCACCCGTTGCTCCATCGGCGCCCAAGATAGTGCCGAGCGCGTCACGATCAAGCGCTGCGCCCGAGAAAGCGGCGTTGACCAGCTCGTCGCGGAGCTTCGCGGTGCCCTTGTCGGTGATGGCAAGCGCGGCGAGCTGCTCGCAATGGGCCGGCAGCTCCTCGGGGAAGTTGGCGAAGCCGAGGATGAGGGCACGCGCCGTCGGACCGTCGATACCGCTGGCGGCGATGGCGCGCGCCTGCGCACTTGCGGGCGGCGTCGGCGGAACGAACCTGCCCCTCTGGAACGAGCCGCGTCCGCTGTCGCGCGGGGCGAAGGGGCGCGGTGCTGCGGCCTGGCCCGGGCGGCGCTGCTCGTAGAAGCGGCTGAGCCAGTCCTCGCGGTAGATTCGGCCGAGGTCGGCATGGCCGATCGCGGCGGCGTGCTGGACGAGGCGCTGCTTGAGGCCGGCCCAGGCCTCCGGAGTAGTGAGCGGCTCGGTCTCCGCCTCGTGGCGCCACAGGCGCTCGACCAAAGGCTCCGGGGAGGCGAGCAGGACCTCCATCGCCTCGCGGCCGCCGGCTTTCACGACGTCGTCGGGGTCCTGGCCCGCCGGAAGCTCAACAAAACGCAGGGTGCGGTCGGGGCTGATAAGGGGCAGGGCGCGGGTCGCCGCGCGAATGGCGGCTTTGCGCCCCGCGGCATCGCCGTCGAAGCAGAGGATGGGGGAAGGATCGAGCCGCCACATCCGCTCCAGCTGCGCTTCGGTGACTGCAGTGCCGTTGGGCGCAACCGCTTCGGATATGCCTGCGCGGTCGAGCGCGATCACGTCCATATAGCCTTCGACCACGATCAGGCGCTTGGCGGCGCGGCTGGCAGGAGAGGCGAGGTCGATATTGTAGAGGGTTCGGCCCTTGTCGAAGAGCGGCGTATCGGGGGAGTTGAGATACTTGGGCTCGCCCTGGCCGAGAATGCGTCCACCGAAGGCAATCACGCGGCCGCGCGCATCGCGGATCGGGATCATCAGCCGTCCGCGGAAGCGATCGTAACTGTCACCGCCGTCATCGGGCTTGATGAGCATGCCCGTCTCGATGAGCTTGTCCTCGCCGAGCTTCTCGAGCGCGCGCTTGAGGGTCGAGCGGCCGTCCGGGGCGAACCCGATGGCGAAGCGCCTGACCGTGGCCTCGTCGATCCCGCGCCGCTTGAGGTAGTCGCGGGCTTCCGCACCGGCGAGACCCTGCAGCTGCTCGGCATACCAGGACGCAACTGACGCCATGACGTCAGTCAGTGACGCAGTGCGCTCGGCGCGCTCCTTCGCCTGTGGGTCAGGAGCTGGGACGTCCAAGCCCGCCTTGGACGCGAGCTCCTTCACCGCGTCCATGAAGGGCATGCCGCGATTGTCGGTCAGGAACCGGATCGCGTCGCCGTGCGCGCCGCAGCCGAAGCAATGGTAGAAGCCCTTGTCGTCATTGACGGTGAAGCTGGGCGTCTTCTCATTGTGGAAGGGGCAGCAGGCCTTCCACTCGCGCCCGGCGCGGATCAGCTTCACGCTCGGCGCAATGACCGCGCTGAGCACGGTCCTTGCGCGCAGTTCGTCAAGCCATGCGGGAGAGAGCGTCACGACTCGACCCTATGCGCGAATCATCGATCAGCAAACGACAGCGAAAAAGTTATCCACAGATCGCCACAGCGAACTGATTCCAAAGGATTCATAACGCTCCTGAAACAGGCTTTTTAAGGTTAATCTGTGCCCGTTCCGAAATAGTGCGCCGGGAGAGCGCGAAGCGGGACGATCAGAGGAGGGGGTTCTATGTTGAAAAAGATCGGCGGGCTCGCCCGCGCTATCTACATTCTACTCGCGATCGTAGCCGGTTTTGTTGCGTTGGGCATGATGGACGTTGCCCTGGTTCTGGTCGTGCTTGGCCTGATCGCGGGGCTTGCAATGCCGCGCGACAGAATGGTCATGGCCGGCGTGCTCCTGCTGGCCTTGCCGGCCCTCGGAGCGGCTCTCACCCATGTACCTGCGATCGGCGCGCAGCTCGCAGCAGTGTGCGGCAATCTCCAGCTGGGAGTCGCCGGCGCGCTGGCAACGGCTCTTGCTATCATGCTGTACGAACTCGTGATGGAAGGCGTCATGGGTCTGACAGGCGGAGCGGGCGCTGGAACGCCAGCCGCAGCAACGCACTAAGCCTTAATCAACGCTTCGGCCCCGCCGCTCTCCGCTGCGGGGCCTTTTTCGTGCATCCGCTAGGAGAGGGCCGCCTTGACCAGCCCGGACGCCCGTGCAGGCTCGATCGACGCGCCGAGGCGCTCCTTCACCAGGGCCATGACCCGCCCCATGTCCTTCATCGAGCTGGCACCAGTCTCGGCGATGATCTCGCGGATCTTCGCTTCCGCTTCATCGTCGGACATCTGCGCGGGCAGAAAGCGCTCGATCACGCTGATTTCGGCTTCTTCTAGCGCGGCGCGGTCCTCGCGGCCGCCCTTGCGATAGATGTCGGCGCTTTCGCGGCGCTGCTTCACCATCTTCTGCAGGACTTCGATGACGAGAACGTCATCGTCCTTGGGCGCGCCGCCGGTCCGCGCCTCGATGTCGCGGTTCTTGATCGCCGCTTGCATCAGCCGCAGCGTCTGGGTGGACTCTCTGTCGCCGCCCTTCATTGCGGCGATCGTGGCAGCCTTAATGTCGTCCCGGATCATCGGTTCGCCCTAGCGAGCGAATAATCCGCTGACCAGCGTTGACCGGGCGCGGCAAAGCGCATAGCGGCAACGCCTTAGCGACATCGCTGCAAACCCTTTTGACGGAAGGCTCTTCCCGCCATGGCCGACGCACGACCTGCACCCGCGCCCCAGCCCCAGGGTGCGACGGGAGTCGTGGTCTTCGCCGATGGCCGCGTCGTGTGGGGTCAGGGCTTCGGCGCCGAGGGCGAGGCTGTCGGGGAACTGTGCTTCAACACCGCGATGACGGGCTATCAGGAGGTCATGACCGATCCTTCCTATGCGAAGCAGGTCATCGCCTTCACCTTCCCGCACATCGGCAATGTCGGCGCCAATGACGAGGACGTCGAAGCGGCGGAAGCCCATGCGCTTGGCTGCCTGGTGCGAGAAGTGGTCACAGAGCCTAGCAATTATCGGGCGAATTACGGCTTTTCGGACTGGATGAAGAAGTGGGGCCGGATCGGCATCGCGGGTGTCGATACGCGGGCGCTGACCAAGCTGGTCCGCACCGAAGGCCCGCCGAATATCGCGATCGCCCATCATGCTGACGGCAAGTTCGACCTGGATGCCCTGCAAGAGCTGTCCGCCGACTGGCCCGGCCTGGAGGGCATGGACCTGGCGAAAGACGTCAGCCGCCTGCAGGTCGAGCGCTGGAGCGGCGGCAAGTGGGCCTGGGGGCAGGGCTATGAGATGGGCGGAGACGACGAGAGCCGCCCGCACGTCGTCGCGGTCGATTACGGCAACAAGCGCAACATCTTCCGCAACCTCGTCGAGGCCGGAGCGCGAGTGACGGTTGTCCCGGCGACCGCAACCTTCGAAGAGATCATGGCGCACGAGCCCGACGGATTCTTCCTGTCGAACGGGCCCGGAGACCCCGCAGCGACCGGCGAATATGCGGTCCCGGTGATCCGGAAGATGCTGGAGACCAAGAAGCCCTTGTTCGGCATCTGCCTCGGCCACCAGATGCTGGCGATCGCTGTCGGCGGCAGGACGAGCAAGATGTTCCAGGGCCATCGCGGCGCCAACCATCCGGTGAAGCGGCTTGCCGACGGCCGGGTCGAAATCACCAGCATGAACCACGGCTTCGCGGTCGAGCGCGAGGGCATGCCGGACAATGTGCGGGAGACGCACATCAGCTTGTTCGACAATTCGAATTGCGGAATTGAACTGACTGACCGTCCCGCGTTCAGCGTGCAGTACCACCCGGAAGCTTCACCGGGTCCTCAGGACAGCTTCTACCTGTTCCAGAGGTTCGTGAGCAGCATCACGAAGGAGGCATGAGCATGCGCATTTCCATTTTCGCGGCAGTGGCACTCTTTGCGACACCTCTTCCCGCGCAGGAGATCGTCGAAGTGCCGGCCAGCAAGGCTGGCGTCGCGCTCCCGGAGGACATTTTCGGATTGCCGCAGGGGCAATGGTATATGGCGAAGCAGGTATCCCAGGGAAATGAACCCTGTACGCCCGATGCCTGCGAAGCCGGCTTCAATTCCGGCAATCTGGTCGTGAGCGTCGAGCACGCCGGCAAGTTCACACAGGTGATCGCGGGGTTCCGGGGCTGCCAGTCGGTTGCTTTCCAGGAACTGGAGACAGGCGCGAGCCCGGGAAAATCGCGGCGCGGCGAGTTGTCCAACCTGATCAAGAAGGTCGTGAAGGCAGCCGAGCAGAGCTGCAAGTTGAAGGCGCCGGAGGTCCCGAAGCTGGATGTGGCTGCGCTATATCCCAAGGCGGCGACGTGAGGCCGAGGACGTTAGCTGTTCCAATGCTTGCCGCGGGCCTTTCGGCCTGCGTCACTTCGGCGCGGCTGCATGAGCAGACCGAGCTCAATTCCGTCGGGCAGCGCTGCGGGCTCGCGCTTGGCGAGCTGTTCCAGGACGAGAGCGAAAAGAGGCTGCTGTTCATGGTCAAAGTGGAGCCGACGCCGCAGCAGCGCGCCTGCGTGGCCAAATGGGCCCGCAAGAACGGCCTCAAGACCGTCTTCGTCGACAATATCGCGTTTCCAGAGAGTTGATGCCCCAAGCCGATGCCTAAGCGTACAGACATATCTTCCATCCTGATCATCGGCGCCGGCCCGATCGTCATCGGCCAGGCGGCTGAGTTCGATTATTCCGGAAGCCAGGCGGTCAAGGCACTGAAAGCCGAGGGATATCGCGTCACCGTCGTCAATTCGAACCCGGCGACGATCATGACCGACCCGGAACTGGCCGACGCGACGTATATCGAGCCAATCACGCCGGCGATCGTCGCCAAGATCCTGGAGAAGGAACGCCCGGACGCCGTGCTTCCCACGATGGGCGGGCAGACGGCGCTGAACACCGCCCTCGCTCTCTACAAGGATGGAACGCTCGACCGGCTCGGGATCGAGCTGATCGGCGCCAATGCGGATGCGATCGAGAAGGCGGAGGACCGGCTCAAGTTCCGCGAGGCGATGGACCGGATCGGCCTGGAAAGCCCGAGGTCCGCGATCGCGCACAGCCTCGAGGAGGCCCTGGCCGCTCTCGAGCATGTGGGACTCCCCGCCATCATCCGCCCGAGCTTCACATTGGGCGGCACGGGCGGTGGAATCGCCTATAACCGCGACGAGTTCGTCCAGATCGTAGCGGGGGGCCTGGAGGCCAGCCCGACCACCGAAGTGCTGATCGAGGAATCGGTGCTCGGGTGGAAGGAATATGAGATGGAAGTCGTGCGCGACCGCGCCGACAACGCCATCATCATCTGCTCCATCGAGAATATCGACCCGATGGGCGTCCACACGGGCGATTCCATCACCGTTGCGCCGGCACTCACGCTGACCGACAAGGAATATCAGAGGATGCGCTCCGCATCCATCGCCGTGCTGCGTGAAATCGGCGTGGAAACAGGCGGTTCCAACGTCCAGTTCGCGGTCGATCCGAAGACTGGCCGAATGGTCGTCATCGAGATGAACCCGCGCGTCTCACGCTCTTCGGCGCTGGCCTCGAAGGCCACCGGCTTTCCCATTGCGAAGGTCGCCGCGCGTCTCGCCGTCGGCTACACGCTCGACGAGATCGCCAACGACATCACTGGAGGCGCGACGCCGGCAAGCTTCGAGCCGACGATCGACTATGTGGTGACGAAGGTCCCGCGGTTTGCGTTCGAGAAGTTCCGCGGAGCCGATGCGATCCTGACCACGTCGATGAAGTCGGTTGGCGAGGTGATGGCCATCGGCCGCAACTTCCAGGAAAGCCTGCAAAAGGCGCTGCGCGGCCTCGAGACGGGTCTTTGCGGGCTCGACCGGGTGCGGGACCTCGAAAACGCCGATCCCGCGACGATCGAGAGCCAGCTCGCGCGGCCGACGCCGGATCGCCTGCTCGTCGCCGCCGAGGCGCTTCGGCAGGGCTTCACGGTCGCGCGCATCAACGAGATCGCGGGCTTCGATCCCTGGTTCCTGGAGCGGCTGCAGGAAATCGTGTTCGCGGAAGAGGAAGTGCGGATGCACGGACTTCCGCAGGACGCGGCGGGGATGCGGCGCCTGAAGGCCATGGGTTTCTCGGACGGGCGGTTGGCGCAGCTTGCGCTTCGGTCCGCGCACATGGACCGCGAAATGAGCGAAGCCGTCGCTGCCGGCGGCGGCGGAATGGTCCATAGCGCCGTCAGGATGATGACTGGCGGCGTGACCGAGGGCGAGGTCCGGGCTCATCGCCACAAGCTGGGCATCCGTCCGGTGTTCAAGCGGATCGACAGTTGTGCTGCCGAGTTCGACGCAACGACGCCCTATTTGTACTCGACCTATGAAGCGCCCTTGTTCGACGAGCCCGAGGACGAGGCCGAAGTTTCGGGCCGCAGGAAGGTCATGATCCTCGGCGGCGGGCCCAACCGGATCGGCCAGGGGATCGAGTTCGACTATTGCTGCTGCCATGCCGCTTTCGCGCTCGGGCGCGACCGCGAAGGCCAGCAGGGCGCCGGATTCGAGACCATCATGGTCAATTGCAATCCGGAAACGGTGTCGACGGATCCGGACACGTCCGACCGGCTCTATTTCGAGCCGCTGACGGCGGAGGACGTACTGGAGATCGTCCGGCGCGAGCAGGAGAAGGGCGAGCTTCTCGGCGTGATCGTTCAGCTCGGAGGGCAGACGCCGCTGAAGCTCGCCGCGGAACTGCAGGCGGCGGGCGTGGCCATACTCGGCACCTCGCCCGACAGCATCGATCTTGCGGAAGACCGGGAGCGGTTCGCGGCGCTAGTCGCCAAGCTCGACCTCAAGCAGCCGGCGAACGGCATCGCAAGGAGCCGCGAGGAAGCGCTGAGAGTCGCCGAGCGCATCGGTTATCCGGTGCTGCTCAGGCCGTCATATGTGCTGGGCGGCCGAGGCATGGAGATCGTCGACGGCCCGCAGCAGCTAGATCATTATATCGCGACCGCGGTCCAGGTTTCGGGATCCTCGCCGGTCCTGATCGATCGCTATCTCCGCGATGCGATCGAAGTCGATGTTGACGCGATCTGCGACGGCGACTCTGTCGTGGTCTGCGGCGTGCTCCAGCATATCGAGGAGGCCGGCGTGCACTCCGGCGACAGCGCCTGCGCGATCCCGCCGCACAGCCTCGATCGCAGCGTCGTGCAGGAGATAGAGCGCCAGACCCGCGAACTCGCGATTGCGCTAAAGGTGCGCGGGCTGATGAACGTGCAGTTCGCCGTGAAGGACGCGGAGGTCTACCTGATCGAGGTGAATCCGCGCGCGAGCCGCACGGTGCCGTTCGTGGCCAAGGCCATCGGCAAGCCAATTGCGAAAATCGCGGCGCGCGTGATGGCAGGAGAGAAGCTCAAGGGCGAGATCCAGCACGCGTTCGACTATATCGCCGTGAAGGGGCCGGTATTTCCCTTCGCGCGCTTCCCCGGCACCGATCCGGTACTTGGACCGGAAATGAAGAGCACCGGCGAAGTCATGGGAATCGACCGGGATTTCGACATCGCATTCGCCAAGGCCTTGCTTGGAGCCGGCATGATCCTGCCGCAAGGCGGAACGGCCTTCGTTTCGGTTAAGGACGCGGACAAGGACAATATCCTGCCGGCGGTCGAGAAGCTGATCGAGCTTGGCTTCGCGATCATCGCCACAAGCGGTACCGCCGCGCACCTTCAGTCCAAGGGCCTTCCAGTCGAGGTGGTGAACAAGGTCGCGCAAGGACGGCCGCACATCGTGGACAAGCTGCTCGACGGCGATGTGGACCTCGTTTTCAACACGACCGAGGGCTGGCAGTCGTTGAAGGACAGCCATTCGATCCGGGCGACGGCCCTCAACCGCAAAGTGCCGTATTTCACGACGGCCGCGGCAAGCCTGGCCGCGGCGCGCTCGATTGAGGCGGTGCGGGGACATGCGCTTGAAGTCGCCTCGCTCCAGTCCTATTATTCCGCCTCCCCCGACTGAGCCTCCACCACAGTTTTGTACCTCGGCCGCGGGCCCTTCGGCCACGCTGAGGAAAGTTTTGAAAAGGGATTTCGACATGGCCAGTGCCGATAAGGTGCCAATGCTTGAAGAAGGGCACCGCAAGCTCAACGACGAGCTGAGGCGGCTCAAGAGCGAGGAGCGGCCCGCGGTGGTCGAGGCCATCGAGGCTGCCCGGGCGCACGGCGATCTTTCGGAGAACGCCGAATATCATGCGGCGAAGGAGCGTCAGGGCCATATCGAAGCGACGATCGCGGACCTCGAAGACCGCCTCAGCCGCGCGATGGTCATCGATCCCAAGAGCCTGTCGGGCGACAAGGTGGTGTTCGGCGCAACCGTGACCCTGCTCGACGAGGACGAGAAGAAGGTGAAGTACCAGCTCGTCGGCCAGGTCGAGGCGGACGCCAACCAGGGGCGGATCAGTTACAATTCACCGCTCGGTCGCGCGCTTATCGGCCGCCAGGTCGGAGAGGAGGTCGAAGTCTCGACCCCGTCCGGCGACCGCTATTACGAGATCAAGAAGATCGAATTCGTCTGATCCGGGCGATGGACCGGATCCCCCGCACCGCAACGGTCGCGATCAGCGCCTTCACGGTGCTGGCGTGGCTGATCACGTCCATCGCCTTTCCCGGAGAGGCGGCGATGGTCCTGGGGTTCACGCCGGCGCGCCTGAGCGGCGGAGATGTCCCTTGGGCGGTGATTCCCGCTTTCCTGACGCCACTGACCGCGACGATCGCGCATGCCGGACTGGTGCACATCGGCTTCAACATGCTGATGCTGGCGTGGTGCGGGATGGCGGTCGAGCGTGTGCTGGGCCCATGGGGTCTGATCATCCTCTACGTGGTCGGCGCCTATGCAGCGGCCGCGGGCCAGTGGCTGGCGGACCCAATGGGCGTGATCCCGATGTCCGGCGCAAGCGGAGCGGTCAGCGCGGTGCTCGGGGCCTACTCGCTCAGCTTCGGCAGAGCCAAGCAACTGACCCGATCCGTGCGCGTCAATCGCTGGCTCAACTCCGCCTGGTTGCTAGTCGCCTGGGTAGGTCTGCAACTCGCCATTGGATGGCTTGCGGGGGTCCAGGGTGTGTTGCTGGCAACCCCGGCGCATATCGGCGGCTTCCTCGCGGGAATCCTGCTGCAGCGGCCGCTGCTGCTGTGGCGCTATCGGCGGGCTTAAGCCGATTCTCTAGGCCGCGATATTCCCTCGGCGTCAGGCTCGAGCAGCCGATGCAAATGCACGACAACATATTTCATCTCGGCATCGTCGACTGTGCCTTGCGCACGACCGCGCCACGCGTCCTCCGCGGCGGCATAGCTGTCGTAGATGCCAACGAGGTCGATGCTGTCGAGGTCGAAATCGAGTCCGCGAGGATCTTTCACCCGCCCGCCAAAAACGAGATGCAGCTTGCTCATGGCCGCTCGCTAGCGAACCCCCCGCCCAGCCTCAAGACCGCGACTTGGCGGCGTCGAAGGCCGATTGGGCGGATGCCTTGGCGGCTTCGGACACGCCCTGGAACAGCGAGCGGAGCGTTTCCTCGCCTTTTTCGCGCGTGATCCCCAGTTCCTGGAGTCGCTGCGATCCGGTTTCACGCGCAGCATCTGCAGCCGCCTTTGCACTTTCGCGCAGCCGGCGAGCAGTCGGACGGACGGCTCGGGTCTCCGCCTGGGTGCGCGGCAACAGAGCGGCAATCAGCGCGCCGGCAGCAATTCCGCCCGCAAGCGCGATGAACGGCGCTTCGCTCAGGCCGTCCGCGGCGCGGCGACCGGCATTCTCGTAGGCCTCGATCGCACGCTGGCGGGGGGAGCGACTGGCGTCGCCGCGGCCCTGGCCATTCTCGGCGGGATCATACTCACTCATTCTACTGCCTCCGTCTTATCCTGTTTCTGAGCGGCCTTGCGGGCCTTCCTGGTTTTGCGCTTGGTGCTGACGCCGTCGACGACGTTGCTCGCCAGATCCATCAACGGTTCGCGCGCAAGGAACATGGTGATTGCCGCAACGATCCCGGTGGTGGTGAGTGGCCGTGCCTTCACGGCATCGACAGCATCTTCGACCAGATCCGCGCCCTTCGTCTTCGCGCCTTCCCATGCATCGCGGGTCAGGGTCTTGGGACTGAGCCGCTCCTGAAGCTCATGGGCCGTGCCCATCAGCTTGGAGCGGGCGCGTGCGGTTTCGATCCGCGCGGCGGCGACTTGCGGGCTGTCCGGTTTTTCGCTGGCGGTCGTCATAGATCGCGCCTCAGCCGCTGCACGCCATACCAGGCGAGCCCGCCGGCGATGCAGCTGAAGAGAAGGAATGTCACAAGCCCGGCGACGACGGTTCCCAGAAGCCACACGAGCGCTCCGAACAACGTGAAAGCGAGCATGACGACCGCAGCCTGCAGAATGAGCAGGGCGGCAAAAAACAGGCCAGCGGGGAGCGCCAGCGCCTTTCCCTTCGCCGTAGCAATCGCCTTGGCGAGACCAATCTCGGCCCGAGCATAGGACTTACCGTCCTCGATCAGATCGTGGACGATGTCGCCTACGGGCCGTTCCGCGCGCGGCGGTGGCGACTGCTCGCTCGGCTTCAGCATCAAGCCTCGTCGTCGTCCTCATTATCCGAGCCGAGGCCGCTCTTAACGAGCCTCGCCACGACGAAACCAACCACTGCGGCACCGGCCAGTGCAATGCCAGGGCTGTTGCGGATGAAATTGCGAGTGTCCTCGATCAATTCGTCCGGGTCCTTTTCTGCGATCGTATTGGCCACATTCTCGATCGCTCCTGCGGCGCGGCGGGCATAGTCGCCATATTCGGCGCCTAGCCGCTCCTCGATCCCGTCCGCGGTATCGCCGACCATGCGAGAGACGTTCGCGAGCGCCTCGGACGTGCGCTCCAGGCCCTGGGTGACGAGGCCGCGCGCACGCTCGCCGGCCTGGCTGCTCAACTGTTCGCGGCCGCTCCGAAGGCGGTCGGCAAGTGCAGTTCCGGAGCTGGAGCCCGCGGATGCGGTATCTTCAACCGTGATCGTTCCTGCATCATCGTCGCTCTCGCGGTCGGTCGCGATCGACCCGGTGTTCGCGGCGCCTTCGATCACCGTGTCAGTCCCGTCCGGCAAAGTATCGTTCCTGTCATCACCAGCTTGTTGGATCATGAGCGAGTTCCTCCTTTGCCGGTTTCAACCCTGCCGCACGACGCTCGTTCCGGCCTTCCGCAGCGAAAGTTGCACAGCCGGACGCCGTGCCTATACGGCCTCACCAATACACCCCCATCATTACGCTTCCGCAAAAAGGAATGCCATGACTGCCATTATCGATGTCCATGCCCGCCAGATCCTAGACAGCCGGGGCAATCCGACAGTCGAAGTCGACGTCACGCTTGAGGACGGGAGCATGGGTCGAGCAGCTGTGCCGTCCGGAGCTTCGACCGGGGCGCATGAAGCGGTGGAACTGCGGGACGGCGACAAGGATCGCTGGGGCGGCAAGGGTGTCCAGAAAGCGGTTCAGGCAGTGAACGGCGAGATCGCGGAAGAGATTGTCGGGATGGACGCCGAGGATCAGGGCGAGCTGGACGCGGCGCTGCTCGCGCTCGACGGAAGCGAGAACAAGGGGCGCCTTGGCGCGAACGCTATCCTTGGTGTTAGCCTTGCGACAGCCAAGGCGGCCGCAGATGCGCTCGGCATTCCACTCTATCGCTATGTCGGGGGAGTCGACGCGAGCCTGCTCCCCGTGCCGATGATGAACATCCTCAACGGCGGAGCGCATGCCGACAACGGCATCGATTTCCAGGAGTTCATGGTCATGCCGGTCGGCGCTCCGACCTTCGCGGAGGCGCTCCGTTGCGGAGCAGAGATTTTCCACGCGCTCAAAAGTGCATTGCACGAGGCCGGACTCGCCACGGGCGTGGGCGACGAAGGCGGTTTCGCGCCGAACATCGCGTCCGCCCGCGAAGCACTCGACTACATCGGGAAAGCCGTCGAGACGGCAGGATACCGGATCGGCGATGAAGTCCTCCTGGCGCTGGACTGCGCCTCAACCGAATTCTTCAAGGACGGCAGCTACCAGATGACCGGGGAGGGCCGCAGCTTCTCTCCCGCGGAGATGGTCGATTTCCTCGCCGACCTCGCTTCTGCTTATCCTATCGCGTCGATCGAGGACGGCATGGCCGAGGACGACATGGAAGGCTGGAAGGCGCTGACCGATCGCCTGGGTGACCGAGTCCAGCTCGTCGGCGATGACCTCTTCGTCACCAGCACGAAGCGGCTTCAGCAGGGCATCCAGGACGGTATCGCCAACTCGATCCTAGTGAAGGTCAACCAGATCGGAACGCTGACGGAGACCATCGAAGCGGTCCGCCTGGCGCAAACCTCCGGCTACACCGCAGTGATGTCGCATCGTTCCGGCGAGACGGAGGATTCGACGATAGCCGACCTCGCGGTCGCCTTATCGACGGGGCAGATCAAGACCGGAAGCCTGGCTCGTTCGGACCGCACGGCCAAATATAACCAGCTGCTTCGGATCGAAGAAGAGCTCGGCGACGTCGCGCGCTATCCGGGGCGTGGGGCCGTCAAAGCATATTCCGCCGCCTGATCCACAACTTATTCCCGAATTATCAACCGGATCATCCATTTCCGCTTGCGTTCGCGACTCCTTCGTGATTCTCTCTAAGCGCGATGGGAGGATCGAAGCGCATCTCCGGCCTGATCCGCCGCGCGGCGATGCCCGCGCTGGCGCTGATCGTTGTCGGCACTTTCGCGGGACATGCCGTCGCCGGACCCAATGGGTTGTTGGCCTGGGGCGGATATCATCGCGCGCTCAAGGAACGGCAGGCCGAGCTTGCGCAGCTCGAACAGGAACGCGCGCAACTCCGTCATCGGTCGCAGCTGCTCGATCCCCGCAAGGCCGACCCCGACATGGCCGATGAGCTTGTCCGGAAGGACCTTGGACTCGTCCGTCCGGACGAAGTCGTCATTCCGCTCGACTAGGGCTCCACGAATTCGGCAGTTGCGCGGGAATGCAGCGGGCGGCAGTCTGGATCGTCAGCAAAAGGGGGTTTTGATGCGGCATATGTGCGCGCTCCTGGTCGCAACCGCGATCACCGCTTCCGCTTGCCAAAAGACGCAAACGCCAACGGGAGGCACGGAAGGTGCGGCGCCGGTGACCCAAGCAGCCTTGGTGGAGCGCGGGAAATATGTCGCGACGATCATGGACTGCGCCGGATGCCATAACCGCGGCAGCTTCAGCCCGAAGCCGGAGGAGGGACATCTCGAAGGTGGCACGATCGGCTTCGAGGTCCCCGGCCTGGGCGTCTTCTACCCTCCCAACCTCACGCCGGATGCAGAGACCGGGTTGGGGCGGTGGACCGAGGCCGACATCATCAAGGCAGTGCGCACCGGCCAACGCCCCGACGGACGCGAGCTGGCGCCGGCCATGCCATGGCACGCTTATTCGGCCTTGAGCGACGAGGATGCGAAGGCGTTGGCCGCCTATCTGAAGTCCATGCCACCCGTGAAGAATGCGGCTCCCGCGCCCGGGCCGAAGGAAAAGGCGCCGCGGCCTTATGTGACTGTGGTCGCGCCGGACGGTCACTAGCGCATGCTCGGGCCGGGGCCGGTTGCCGCCCGGCCAAGCGCCTCCTATAGACCGCGCCGCTTCCAACTTGAGAGAGATCGCCGTGGCGCGAACCGCGAAGAAGGCTGCTGCTCCGGCAGCGCAGCAGGAACCCCAGATCGAGCGTCCGCCGCAGCCAAAGCGCTATGAGGCGACAAAGGACGAGCTGCTGCAGTTCTACCGCGAGATGCTGCTCATTCGCCGCTTCGAGGAGCGCGCGGGGCAGCTTTACGGCCTCGGGCTGATCGGCGGCTTCTGCCACCTGTACATTGGCCAGGAGGCGGTCGGCGTCGGCCTCCAGAGCGCGATGACGGTCGGCAAGGATAGCGTCATCACCGGCTATCGCGACCATGGCCATATGCTGGCCTATGGCATCGATCCCAAGGTCATCATGGCGGAGCTGACCGGGCGCGCCGCCGGCATTTCCAAGGGCAAAGGCGGCTCGATGCACATGTTCAGCGTGGAGCACGGCTTCTACGGCGGCCATGGCATCGTCGGCGCGCAGGTCAGCCTCGGTACCGGCCTGGCGCTGAAGCACCAATATAGCGGTGACGGCGGAGTGTGCCTGACCTACTTCGGCGACGGCGCTTCGAACCAGGGCCAGGTCTACGAAAGCTTCAACATGGCGAAGCTGTGGAACCTGCCGGTCATCTACGCGATCGAGAACAACAAATATGCGATGGGCACCAGCGTTCAGCGATCGCATTCCGAGCCGTTGCTCTACCGACGCGGCGAGAGCTTCAGGATTCCCGGCATCCAGGTCGACGGCATGGATGTTCTCGCAGTCCGCGGGGCCGCCGAGGTCGCCCTAGAATGGACGCGCGGTGGCAAGGGCCCCATCATCCTGGAGTTGATGACGTACCGCTATCGCGGCCATTCGATGTCCGACCCGGCCAAGTACCGGACGCGCGAGGAAGTGCAGGACATGCGGGAGCATCGGGACCCCATCGCGCATGCCGAACGCGACCTTGCTGCAATGGGCGTCAAGGAAGATGAGCTGAAAGCCATCGACAAGGAGATAAAGGATATCGTGGTCGGCGCCGCCAAGTTCGCTGAAGACGCACCCGAACCGGAAGCGTCGGAATTGACCACCGACGTGCTGGTGGAGAGCTACTGATGGCGACCGAGCTCAAGATGCCCGCTTTGTCCCCGACCATGGAGGAGGGGACGCTCGCCAAATGGCTGGTGAAGGAGGGCGATGACGTCAAGTCGGGCGACATCCTGGCCGAGATCGAGACCGACAAGGCGACCATGGAATTCGAAGCGGTCGACGAGGGGAAGATCGCCAAGATCCTGGTCCCGGAAGGAACGGATGGGGTGAAGGTGGGGCAGCCCATCGCGCTGCTTGCTGCTGACGGCGAGCAGGTCAGCGACGCCGGATCGGCAACGCCGACCGCGGACACTCCCAAACCGGCGATGAAGGAAGAGCCCGCGATACCCGCGCCGGAGTCCCAACAGGCCGAAGCCACGCCGACGCCGCATGTATTCGAGACCGCGGCTCGCGATCTCGTGGCCGACGTGGCTGCGACGCACGACGAGCCGGAGGTGCCGGAGGGAACGCCGCTAGTGAGCTCGACGGTTCGCGAGGCGCTGCGCGACGCCATGGCGGAAGAAATGCGCAAGGACGAGCGCGTCTTCGTCATGGGCGAAGAGGTCGCCGAATATCAGGGCGCCTATAAGGTCACGCAGGGCCTGCTCGAAGAGTTCGGAGCGAAGCGCGTGATCGACACGCCGATCACCGAATATGGCTTCGCCGGCATCGGGTCGGGCGCGGCGATGGGCGGGCTGCGTCCCATCGTCGAGTTCATGACCTTCAACTTCGCGATGCAGGCGATCGACCACATCATCAATTCGGCCGCCAAGACCAATTACATGTCGGGCGGACAGATGCGCTGCCCGATCGTGTTCCGTGGGCCAAATGGCGCAGCTGCTCGCGTGGCCGCGCAGCACAGCCAGAATTACGGACCGTGGTACGCCAGCGTTCCCGGCCTAGTCGTGATCGCGCCGTACAGCGCGGCCGACGCCAAGGGCCTGCTGAAAGCCGCCATTCGCAGCGAAGATCCGGTCGTGTTCCTCGAGAACGAGCTGCTCTACGGCCAGCATTTCGACGTCCCGCAGATGGACGATTACGTGCTGCCGATCGGCAAGGCCCGGGTCGTGCGCCCGGGCAAGGATGTCACGATCGTCAGTTATTCTATCGGCGTCGGCGTGGCGCTCGAGGCTGCTCAGGAGCTGATGGGGCAGGGCATCAATGCGGAGGTCATCGACCTTCGAACGCTGCGCCCACTCGATAAGGCCACGGTGCTCGAAAGCCTGAAGCGCACCAATCGGATGGTCGTGGTGGAGGAGGGCTGGCCAACCTGCTCGATCTCCTCGGAGATCATCGCAATCGCGATGACCGAGGGCTTCGACGACCTCGACGCGCCGGTCATGCGCGTCACCGATGCGGACGTTCCCCTGCCTTATGCGGCGAACCTCGAGAAGATCGCGCTCATCAAAGCCTCCGAGGTCGTCGAAGCGGTGAAAGCGGTCACCTATCGCTGACGATCCGCTCGGCGCCGACCGTCGACTGGCGCTGACCCACGTGCCCCCGGCTCGCCGTCGAGCCGTTGAGGCGCTGTTCCTCATCGATGCGGCAATGGGCGATGTCGTCAGGACAACCCGAGAACCGCAGCTCGGGCCGATACGGCTTGCCTGGTGGCGCGAACGGCTGGAGGAGCTCGACGCGGGAGCAGCAGCCCCGGCGGAACCGCGGCTTCAGACGGTCCACAGCGAGCTCTTGGCCCGTGGGGTTAGCGGACGCGACCTGGCAGGGCTCGAGGGCGGCTGGCTGCGGTTGTTCGACCCATTCCCTTGGGACGTCGCCACGAGCGAAGCGATCTGGTTCAGGGGCAATCTCCTGTTCGGACTCGGCGCGCGGCTGCTCGGCAAGGCGGACGAGCATATCCAGGCCGCGGGCGGCCTTTGGGCGCTGGTCGACGCCGCACGGCATTGTAGCGACGAAGCCTCCCGCCTCCTGCTCCTGAAACAAGCGCGGACGTTCGCGCGCGGGCTGTCCGCCGTGCAGTTCCCTGCATTCCTCAGGCCCTTGTCGATGCTGGCTGCGCTGGCGATTCGCGACATCGGCAAGGGCGAGCCTTTCGAGACGGAAGGAACGCCGGCGCGCGCCGCGGTGATGCTGGTGCACCGTTTGCGGGGACGCCTGCCCAAGTTGACATAAGCGCCGGCGTAACTGAGGAAACAGCGGTGCCGAATCTCCTACCGAAGGAGGTTTCAGTGCTGCGTTTCCTGGCGGGGGCTATCGCCTCATTCCTTCTGCTAACCGGCGCTTTTCTCCTTTGGCAGAGCCATGCCGAGCAGGGACCTGCGCTCCCACCTGCTCCACCACCACAGTCGGCAAGTCCTTCAATGCTGAAGCCGCTGAAGGCACCCGAAGCAACGCCGCAAAGCCGCGAGGCCCGGCGGTTCAGCCGCGCCGACAAGGACAAGAACGGCCGCGTGGAGCGAGAGGAGCTGCTTGGCCTGCGTCGGAAGGCGTTCGCCAAGCTCGATACGAACCGCAACGGTTCGCTCAGTTTCGAGGAATGGGCGATCAAGTCTATCGACAAGTTCCAGGGAGCAGATCGCGACCGTTCGGGTTGGCTGACACCCGCGGAATATGCGACGACAGCGCCTCCGCCGCCCAAGAAGAAGCCGACGTGCGCCTGTGACTAGGCCTCGTCCGAGACCGGCGCCACCACTCGCGGCCAGTTCTGTTCGACCACGCGGCGCAAGTGCGTCCGGCTGACCGGAATTTCCATGCCATTGCTGAGCTTCAACCAGCGTTTGCCGCTTCGAATGAAGCTTCCGGCGACCGCGCCGCTCGCGACCCACCAACTGCGGTGGACCTGTAGGCCTTCACGCGAATCCAGTTCGGCAATCGCATCGCTGAAACGATGCAGTATCAGGGTCGAGCCCGACTTATGATGGATCCGGACATAATGATCCTCGGACTCCAGGGCGACGAGGTCGGCGCGCAGCGATTGCGGAACGCGTCCACCGGCTCGCGGACCCGTTTCTTCCCCCGCCGCTAAGGAGGGCAAATCATTGTTCGGCTCGGACGAGGTCCACGCCTGAATTGCCACGATTATTCCCTGAACCGCGACGACCGCCAGGAACAGCATTGGGAGATTGCCGATCGTGATGACCCGGCTTGGCCGGACTTGCACCAGCGCCCAGCTGACGATGAAGGTCTGCGGCAATCCTGAAAGCAGGGCGATTGAGATCGTCCGAAGAATGACTTTCTGCGGCCTTGGGCCGATGAGCCTGGCGGCCGCGAGCGCGAGCAGATAGCCAGTCCCGACGAGCGACAGCCAGAACAGGGCGCGAAGCCCCGGGGACATCGAAGCCTGCGACCCGAACGGGCCCAGAAACGCGAGCAGAAGGCCGAGAACGATCGCCGCCAGCACGTGACGCCTCCATCCACCCGTCGATTCGCGAATCGTGAACTGCATTGGCCGTGGCTTAGCGAAGGCTGCGCGTCGCTTCACGAAATTCGCCTTTGCTGCGGTGAAGTTGCCAGCTTCATGCCGCCCAACACGGGAGGAGCTTAAAATGAAGAATCGCTGGATGTGGGCAGCTGGCCTGGCGCTCTCATTGGCCGTTTCGGGCACTGCGAACGCCAAGGGCATCGAAGGACTTTGGAGGTTCGACATCATCAATCCGGGGGGCACGACCTTGGGCGCCATGACCATCCAGACGCGCGATACCGTCCAGCGGCAAGCGAACGCGCAACATGACTGGGCGATTGCGAAGGGCCGGGGAAGCGACGCTTCGCGTGCGACCGCGCATTCACGCGACAAGGAGCAGCCGAACCTCACGGGCTACACCGGCTTCGCGATGACCGACCAGGGCGGCCACGCACTTCCGATCGAAAGCATCGACATCCAGGGCGGCGCGATGACCATGGTCGTCAATTCGCCGCGAGGACTCGTCATCTTCAAGGGGACGATCGATGCGGAAGCAACGCGCTTCGACGGCAAGCTGACCTATCACAATGGCCAGGTGTACGACATGCGCGGAGTCAAGCAGGAGCGACTGCTAACCCCCTAAGGAGCCTGACATGAGCCGAGGTGCGACTGCTAGAGCTTGCTAAGGCGGCTCGAAGCCTTACAGCGCCGGAATGACTTTAAAATCACTGACTTACACCAGCCTTGCTCGGCTTGACCTGACAGCGGACGATCTGGAGGCGATCCATCGGACCGCGCGCGATGTGAACGCCCTCGAAGGCGTCACCGGCCTTCTGATCTTCAACGGCACGCATTTCCTTCAGATCATCGAGGGATCGCCGGCCGCGATCGATGGGCTTGTGGAGCGGCTGCGGCAGGATCGTCGTCACAGCGGTCTCGAGGTTCGAGACGAGCGGGAAGTCTCCGAACGAAGCTTCCCGGATTGGTCCATGGAACTGGTGAGAGTCAGCGCGAGCTTTTTCGAAGCCAAGGAAACAGTGTCCGATCGCCTTCCCGAGACGATCTCCGATCCGGTTCGCGACCGAGTCATCCGGATGACGGAGGCGATCTCGGGAACGGTAAGCTTCTAGGCGAGCTCCGCCGAGCGCACGCTGTTCCGCCATTCGGCGAACGCCGAGCGCGCTCGATCCGTATACATCTTCTTCCGGTCGGCTTTCTTCGTCCTTCCGGGGATGGGAGGCATCAGGCCGAAGTTGACGTTCATCGGTTGGAACGTCTCGGCATCGGCGCCGCCGGTGATATGTCCCAGCAGTGCCCCCAAGGCAGTCTCGACCGGGGGAGGCGGCAAGGTTTCACCGCGCAGTTCAGCTGCGGCGAAGCGAGCCGCAAGGATGCCCACGGCGGCGCTTTCGACATAGCCTTCGCAGCCGGTGATCTGGCCGGCGAACCTAATGTTGGGCTTGGACTTCAGGCGCAGCTCTCCGTCCAGCAGCCGGGGAGAGTTGATGAAGCTATTGCGATGGATTCCGCCAAGCCGCGCGAACTCGGCGCTTTCGAGGCCAGGGATCGTGCGGAAGATGCGTACCTGCTCGGCATGCTTTAGCTTGGTCTGGAAGCCGACCATGTTCCACAAAGTGCCGAGCGCATTGTCCTGCCGAAGCTGGACGACCGCATAAGGCCACCGACCCGTCCGAGGATTATCGAGCCCGACACCCTTCATGGGTCCGTAACGGAGCGTTTCGATGCCGCGTTCCGCCATGACCTCGATCGGCATGCAGCCCTCGAAATAGGGCGTGTCCTTCTCCCAATCCTTGAACTCGGTCTTCTCGCCGGCATTCAGCGCGGCGACGAAGTCGTCGTACTGCTGCTTGTCGAGGGGGCAATTGATGTAGTCCTTCCCGCCCTTGTCCCAGCGCGCGGCCATCCAGGCCACCTCCATGTCGATGCTGTCGCGATGGACGATCGGGGCGATTGCATCGAAGAAGGAGAGGGCGCCTTGGCCTGTCTCCTCCGTGATCGCTTCGGCGAGTCTCGATCCGGTCAGCGGCCCTGTCGCAATGATTGTCGGATGGTGAGGAAGAATATCCACTCTCTCTCGCACGACCGTGATGTTCGGATGCTGCTCGATCGTTCGCGTGACCTCAGCCGCGAACGCTTCGCGGTCGACGGCCAGTGCCGAACCCGCCGGAACCCGGTGCAAGTCCCCCGCACGCATTATCAATGAGCCGAGCGCTCGCATCTCCTGGTGCAAGAGGCCCACGGCATTGTGCTCTGCATCGTCGGAGCGAAAGCTGTTCGAGCAGACCATCTCAGCGAGCCGGTCAGTCTCGTGCGCGGGCGTCATTTCGCCTCCACCGCGCATTTCGCTCAAGCGGACGCGCAAGCCAGCCTCTGCGAGCTGCCACGCGGCTTCGCTTCCGGCGAGCCCGCCACCGACGATGTGAATGTCGAAGATCACGCGGGAGCGGTTAGCCCCGCTAGAGCCGTCTAGTAAACCGGACGCGGCCCCACAGCCTTGAGCTGCGGGCGAGGAAGCTGCGCGGCCAGCTTCTGGGGCAAGAGCCGCAACAGCGGCTCACGCATCGCGGTCCATCGCACGGCGAGGAAGGTCAGCATGAGGCCGCAGACGAGAAAAGCGATAGCGATCCCGCTTCCCCCGACTCCTACTCCGCCGAACAATGCGATCATCGCCGGCACGGCATAGACCATTCCGGAGGTCAGCAGCGACCGCCGGTCGATCACCAGCGCGACGGTCGCGAAGACGAGGAAAAGGACGAGGACTGCGGCCGCCTGGCCATGGTTGGGGTCGGCAATCTGCTGGAACATCCGGCCCCAGCTGGCCGCATCGCCTTCAACCCCCAGGAGCAATGTCATCGCACCTTTGACGATGAGGAAGCCAGCGGCGATGTGCATCCAGAAAGCGACGTCGCTGCGCACGGTCTCGCGCCGTACGTCGCTGATATCCCACCACATCGCCCAGACGAACAGGAGCGGACCCACCACCGCGCTGACGAGGTCCACCCCGAGACTCGGGAGTTCCGGGAACAAGGCGCGGACCGCGTTTACGCCGACGTTTACGAGGGCGACGGCAAACGCGGCGAAAGCGATCGGCAACTGGAAGCGCCGCCACCATGCGTAGCAGGCCACTGTCGCTACGGCGGCGGTCAGCACGTAGGCGACGGCCGGCGCCTCGACCCCGCCATACATGTGCAATGGGTCGAACCCGGTCGTCAGCAAGCCCACCGTCAACGCAGCTCCGGCGCAGCCAATCGCCCAGACGACGAACAACACGAAACTGGTCAGCATGAGCCTACGCTTCTCGGTGAAATAGCGCGCCGCAACCCAGCAGGCGAAGGGGAAAGCCGCAGCCGCGTAAGGGAAAGTGGCGCCGACAAGGGTGATCAGCGTGACGGTCACCATCGCGATCCCGATCGCTGCCATGACGTCGGCAAAGCCGCTGACCAGCGCAAACCGCTCTTCGGTGGCGCTCGGCGCGTGACGCAGCCGCTCATCGAAGCGGCGCAGCTCGTCTGCCTGGTCGCTCCGGATCACGCCGGCTGCCACAGCGGCGTCGAGGTCGAAATGCTCCATACGCAACAGCCCCTTCAGGGCGCGCGCTTTAGCAACGCTTCGCGAACAAGCGGTTAAGGCGTAACGGGGCGGAATGCGGATCTTCACCATCGGATATGAAGGTGCGACGGTCGCGGAGTTTCTCGCCGCGCTCGAAGGGGCGGGCGTCGAGCGGGTCATCGATGTGCGCGCAGTACCCAATTCGCGGCGTCCGGGATTTTCGAAGACCCCATTGCGAAACGCGCTCGCGGAAGCCGGAATCGAATATGTCCATCTCCGCGCGCTCGGCACGCCAGCCGACGGAAGGGCGGCCGCGAGGGCGGGGCGGCACGCCGATCTCGAGCGAATCTACGCGGGTCAGCTGGAACTGCCGGAAGCGATCGTCCAGGCTGCGCAAATGACGGAGCTGGCGGCCGAAAAGCCGAGCGCGCTTTTGTGCTATGAGCGCGACCCGGCGCATTGCCACCGAACGCTTCTGCTCGATGCGGTCGCGCCCGGTGCAGACGTCAGGCACCTGTTCGCCTCAGTTACGGTAGATTAGCGGCAGGAACCGCCGTCGCCACTGACAAGTTACTGTAGCGGAACAATCAGGAAGGGAGACGCCTCGATGAGGAAATTGGCACTCTTGGTAGGCTGCACGCTTGCGCTTGCTGCCTGTGAAACCACCCCGCCTCCACCGCCCGATCTCAACAATCCGTTGTTGGCTCCGGGATTCCTGGCGCAGGCGAGCAGTGCGAACCAGTTCGAGATCCAGTCGAGCCAGCTCGCGCTTCAAGCGTCGCAAAATCCCGCCGTGCGGAATTTTGCGAATGTGATCATCGCAGACCACACGCAATTGGGTCAGCGGGTTGCGGCCCTTGGCGCCTCCGCGCATTTGCCACCGCCGCCGCTGGGCCTGCTGCCCGCCGATCAAGCAACGCTCGACCAGCTTCACGCAGCCGGGACCGGTTACAGCTTCGACCAGGCGTATCAGCAGGCGCAGATCAACGCGCACCAGCAGGCCATCGGGCTGATGCAGAACTATGCCGCAAGCGGCGATGTGCCGGTGCTCCGCAGCGCCGCCGGAGAGGCTGTCCCGGTGATGCAGCGGCACCTGCAGATGGCTCAGTCGCTCGTGCTGACTCCACCGCCGCCACCGCCGCCTCCGCCGGCTCCACCGCCGGTCGGACGCTCTGGCGAGCGCGGCTGACGCCTAGCTGCAAAGGAAAAGGGCCGCCAATCGGCGGCCCTTCTTCCGTCAGACGACCGGGAGTTCCTCGGCCTGAGTTTCCCCGTCGAGCAGTGCCTCGATATCCGGGATGGGCCGCCCGCTCATTTCCTTGTTCACAGTGCACACGAGCCGTCGCTCAACTTCCTTGTGCAGGCATTTCTTGAGGACGCCGAGCGCCTTGGGTGGAGCGATGATGGCGAGCGCGTCGAAATCGTTCCGCAGCACCCGGGCCTTCAATTCATCGGCCGCATCCTTGATCCAGCGGTCCTCTTCCTGCTGCTGAAAGTCGGTCTCCTCATAAGTGGAGCGCCCGTAGCCGGCACTCTGCTTCGTAGCGCCGGGAGCGTCGGTCTTGATATCGCGATCCTTCCTGTCTTCCCGCTGATCGTGGGCTTCCGTGCGCAGGTCGATCTGGTTTTCGTCTCCGCGATTTCTGAAGAAAAGCATCTTGCGGCCGTCGGCGACCAGGACCAGCGCATTGTGGGGAAGGGGCATAGACGTACTCCTTGAAAACAGGCCTTAGGAGAACGCGACCCGGTCCCGCCCGGTTTCCACTGTTCGTCGCAGTAAAGTCCGCGCCGGACCGATAGTTACTCCTGCTCCGGATCGGCGGGCTTCTCAAGCTCGCTTTCACCAATCACCGCATCGGGCACAGGCTCGACCTCCTCGCCGCCCTCGACTTCGATCTCTTCCTCTTCGCTTTCGTCGATGCGGGCGACGCTCACCACATGCTCGTTTTCCGCGACTCGGAAGATGGTCACACCCTGCGTGTTCCTGCCCATGATCCGGATATCGCCGACCGTCGTGCGGATCATCTTGCCCTGGTCCGTGACGAGCATCAGCTGCTCGCCCTGCCTGGCCGGGAATGACGCGATGACGCGGCCGTTGCGCTCCGACGTGTCGATGTTGGTGATGCCCTGGCCGCCGCGGTTGGTGCGGCGATACTCGTAGGCGGAGGAGCGCTTTCCATAGCCGTTCTCGGTAACGGTGAGGATGAACTGCTCCTTCTCCGCCAGCTCGGCAAAGCGGTCGGTGGGCAAAGTGCACTCGACATCTTCACGGTCGCGCCACTGTGGGCATTTGAGATAGGCTTCGCGCTCCTCCTGCGTGGTTCCGACGCGATGGAGGATGGACATCGAGATCACCTCGTCGCCTTCCAGCAGGCGCACACCGCGAACGCCAGTCGACGTCCGCGACTGGAACTCGCGCACATCGGTGGCGCGGAACCGGATCGCCTTGCCGTTGCGCGACGCGAGGAGGACGTCATCCTCCTCGGTCAGGAGCGAAACCCCGATGAGCCGGTCAGTCGGATCCGCCTGCTCATCGCTCTCGTCAGTTTCGGCCCCTTCGCCGCCCGACGTGCCGAAACGCATGGCGATCTTGCCGGCGGTCGGAATGTTGGTGAAGGCCGCCATGCTGTTCCTGCGGACGGTGCCGTGTGCGGTCGCAAACATGATGTGGAGGCGGCCCCATTCGTTCTCGTCCTCGGGAAGCGGCAAGACCGTCGAGATGGTTTCGCCGTCCGCGAGCGGCAGGAGATTGACCATTGGACGACCCTTCGTGTTCGGGCCTCCTTCGGGCAGCCGCCAGACCTTCATGCGGTAGACGCGGCCGAGATTGGAGAAGAAAAGGACAGGGTTGTGGGTCGAGGTCACGAACAGGTTGGTGACCGCGTCCTCTTCCTTCGTCGCCATGCCTGAGCGACCCTTGCCGCCCCGCTTTTGCTCCCGGAAGACGCTGAGCGGAGTGCGTTTGATGTAGCCGGCGACGGTCACCGTCACGACCATGTCCTCGCGCTCGATCAGGTCCTCGTCCTCGATCCCGTCGGCGGCAGGCGCGAGCTCGGTAACTCGCGGCGTGGCGAATTCGGCTTCGACCTCGTCGAACTCTTCGCGCATCACCTCATAGAGGCGGGCGCGATTGCCAAGAATCTCAAGAAGTTCTCCGATGCTGCTTGCAAGCTCAGCGAGCTCTTTGCCGATCTCGTCGCGACCCAGCGCGGTCAGTCGATGCAGGCGTAGCTCGAGGATCGCGCGCACCTGTGCTTCGGAAAGCTTATAGGTCTTCTCGCTCTTCTGCGGCTCGACGGCTTCGACCAGCGCAATGTACTGGCGGATCTCGTCCATCGGCCATTCGCGAGCGAGAAGCTTTTCGCGGGCTACGGCCGGGCTCGCAGAACCGCGAATGAGCTTCACGACCTCGTCGAGATTGGTGACGGCAACGACCAGGCCGAGCAGGATATGGGCGCGCTCGCGAGCCTTCAGCAGCTCGAACTTCGAACGGCGGATAATGACTTCTTCGCGGTAGCGGACGAAGCTTTCGATGATATCGCGAAGGGTCAGCGTTTCAGGGCGACCGCCGCGGATCGCGAGGACGTTCGCCGGGAACGACGATTGCGCCGGCGTGTGCCGCCACAGCTGGTTCAGGACGACGTCGGGCGTGGCATCGCGCTTCAGGTCAATGACGATGCGGACGCCATCGCGGTTCGATTCGTCGCGAATGTCGGACACGCCTTCGATGCGGCGGTCCTTCGCCGCCTCGGCGATCTTCTCCACGAGGCCGGCCTTGCCGACCTGATAGGGGATTTCGGTGAGAACGATCGATCGACGGTCGCCGCGACCTTCCTCGACGTGGGCGCGGCTGCGCATCAGGATCGATCCGCGGCCGGTGGTGTACGCGTTGCGGATACCGCTCTGGCCAAGGATCAACGCGCCCGTCGGGAAGTCCGGACCCTTCACATGCTCCATAAGCCCTTCGGAGCTAATCGCCGGATCCTCGATATACGCGCGGCAAGCCGCAAGCACCTCGCCCAGGTTGTGCGGCGGGATGTTGGTCGCCATGCCGACGGCGATTCCGCCTGCGCCGTTCACCAGCAGGTTCGGGAAGCGGGCAGGGAGCACCTGGGGCTCGCGCTCCGATGCATCGTAGTTGGGCTGGAAGTCGACGGTATCCTTGTCGATGTCGCCGAGCAGGAAGTTCGCGACGCGCGCAAGCCGCGCCTCGGTGTAACGCATGGCGGCCGGCGGATCGGGATCCATCGAGCCGAAATTGCCCTGGCCGTCGATCAGCGGCACTCGCATCGACCAGCTTTGGGTCATGCGGGCGAGGGCGTCGTAAATCGCGGAGTCGCCGTGCGGGTGATATTTACCCATGACGTCGCCGACGATGCGGCTCGATTTACGATATTGCCTCCCCGCGACGTAGCCCGCTTCCTGGCAGGCGAAGAGGATACGGCGATGGACCGGCTTGAGGCCATCGCGCACGTCGGGCAGCGCCCGGCTGACGATCACGCTCATCGCGTAATCGAGGTAGCTGGTCTTCATTTCGTCGACGATCGAGATCGGCGCGATATCGCCGCTATTGTCGTTGCGTTCGTCCACGGGCGGTTCAGTGGCCAAGTAAACTTCCTGTCGTTAGGGGAATGCACGCGAGGGTTTGCGGCAGGATGCCGGCCCCCGCGACTCTATCTAGTGACCGTAACCGCCAAGCGCCACCCCGCGCGCGCACGCGTGTACGCACGCGCGAGCAATTCACTTAGGACGGTTCAAAAAGAGTTCAGCACGGAACGGGCAAAGCCGCTGCATTCACACTGGCTTGGCGGACGCTTCCGTCAGGACTAAGCACCTTCGCCGCAGATTGGACGGCCCGCGCGCGGGCAAAAGGAGACTTTCGATGCAAATCACTGTTGGTCGCGCTTTCGTAGCGCTCCTCGCCGCGGGCGTCGCCGCGCCCGCGATCGCTCAAGGAAGCTACGGTTCCACCGCTCCGCAACAATCGCGCGGGGCGCCGACTCCGGACCAGCAGGAAGAGGAATCGGCAGCTCCATCCCGCGGAGCGCCGACCGGGTCCGCGCCGGCGAAGGAGGAAATCCAGGGCGGGATCAAGCCGTCCAAGGGCGCCATGAAGCCGATCGTCGAGCTGCAAAAGGCAGTGGCGGCGAACGACCAGGCGAATATCCCGGCGAAGCTGGCCGCTGCCCAGGCGGCGGCGACAACCGCAGACGACAAGTACCTGGTCGCCCAATTTCAGCTGAAGATCGCGGCCGCCAAGAACGATCTTCCGAGCGTCGCCTCCGCAGTCGACACCATCGCGGCCTCGGGAAAGATCGACAGCCAGAAGGTCGGAGCACTCTATCGAGGGCTTGGCGGGTCCTTCTACAACGCCAAGCAATATGATCAGGCCGCAGCTGCTTTCGCGCGGGCAGTCTCGGTAAATCCCGCTGATATTGAATCGCTGAAGCTGGTTGGCGAGACGCAGCTTGCGCAAAACAAGCGGCCCGAAGCTGCAGCCACTTTCGGGAAGGTCATCGCGGCTCGTAACGCCGCCGGGCAAAAGGCGGAGGAGGACCTCTACAAGCGCGCGGTCCAGCTCGCTTATGATTCCAAGGCCGCCAATGCGACCCAGCTCGCTCGCGAATGGGTTGCCGCCTATCCAAGCCCCGACAGCTGGCACAATGCGATCGCCATCTATCGCAACCTCAACCAGCCTGACGTCGAAAGCACGCTCAGCCTGTTGAGGCTGATGCGCGCGACGAAAGCGATGACCAACCCCGGCGATTACGCTCTCTATGCTGCCGCCGCGGCCGACCAGCGCAACTATAATGAAGCACAGGTCGTCATCGACGAAGGCATCGCCGCGAAGGTGGTCGACCCGTCGAGCGCACGCTTCAAGGACATCATCGGGCCGCTCAAGACCAAGCCGATCGCGACTGCAGCCGATCTCGCGACGGCCAGCAAGACGGCCGCGACGGGCGCCGCCCTGCTGGGCATAGGCGATCGCTATTATGCCCTCGGCGATTATGCGAAGGCGGTCGATGCCTACAAGGCGGCCCAGTCCAAAGGCGCGGACGCCGAAGTCGCCAATCTCCACATCGGCATGGCGCTGACCGCGGCCGGCGACAAGGCCGGCGCAACGCAGGCGTTCAACAGCGTCAAGGGCAGCCGCGCGGCAATCGCCCAATATTGGCTGCTGTATCTGCAGGGCCGTGCCTGACCCGGCCGTACATCGAGAAGCGCTGAAGGAGGCGTTCGCGAAAGCGGACGCCTTTTTCACATGTCCGGGGCGGCTGTGACCACAACTTCGAGACTGTCCCGTTTCGGGATGGTTAAGAGGTGCCGCCTTAGCGCCACCCGGCCCTGCACATAGAGCCGATGTTTGGTGCGTCTTTAGGTGCGGGACATTCGGTGCGGTTCGACGATCGCTTACTCACGGTGCTGAACCATTCGGCAAGCGACCGCCACGATGCGGCGGTGCGCTGGCGGCAGCTTGTCGACCTCGTGGCTCGTGCCGGACCGAACAGCTCAAGTCCCGTCGTGGTCCAGGCGCTCGAGGCCATCCGCGATGGGTCCAACGATGTGGACGAGCCGCTTCGCGCGGCCGCGGCTCGCGCGGTTGCGGCGCTCCCGCTTCCCCTCGGTCTTCTTGAATGTTTCGCCGCTGACAAATTGAGCGTGTCTGCGCCTGTGCTGGCCGCTGCAAAGCTCGATCCCTCTGAATGGGAAACCGTCCTTCGCGTGGCGGATTCGGAGACGCGCCACTTCGTGGAAGCCCTGCACCCGCAGATAGGCGCTGAAAAAATTGCGGACCTGACGGATTCGCTGGTTGAGCCGGCCGGGCCAGTCGCCGAAACGTACGAAGAACCTGTCGCAGGCCCCAGCACGGATATCCCTGTCGGTCCGTCGCTGAGTGAAGTCGTCGCGAGGATCGAACGCAGGCGGCGGAAGCGTGCCACGCAGCCGCCGAGCCTCGAAGCCACCCCGGGCACCATATCGATCGGGACGCCGTCGCTGTTCCGCTGGGAGTGCGGCCCGAGCGGAGAGATCGTCTGGGTGGAAGGAGCACCGCGAGGCGCCTTGATCGGCCGATCCGTGGCGCGCGCACAGGAGATTGAAGGGGACACGGTCGAGGAAGATGTCGTGCGCGCCTTCGCCATGCGCGCTCCGTTTCGGGACGGCAGTTTCACGATCGGAGGAGACGGCCTCGTCTCGGGCGACTGGAAGATAAGCGGGATACCGGCTTTCGATCCCGCTGACGGGCGATTCGCCGGCTATCGCGGCATCGCGCTTCGAACCGAGCCGCCGCGACGCGAGGAGGACGCGGCGGATACGCTGCTCGACCCGGATTCGCTTCGTGAGCTCGTCCACGAGATCAAGACGCCACTCAATGCGATCATCGGGTTCGCAGAGATCATCGACGGACAATATCTCGGCCCCGCTGACCGGCGCTATCGCGAACGCGCGGCCGATATCGTCGCCGAAGCGCGCTTGCTCCTGGGCGCCATCGACGACCTCGATTTCGCTGCAAAGGTCCATTCCGCCAGCGACGACAGCGCCAGGCGCGTCGACATGGCCGAGCTGATCGAGCGCGCAAGCCCATCGCTGCGCGCCCTCGCGAGCGATCGTGGCGCCGATATGGAGATCGCACTGTCCTCACGAGTGCCGCCGATTGCTGTGGAACCCGAACTGGCCGACCGGCTCATCTACCGCTTCTGCTCCGCGATGATCGACGCGGCGAGCGCGGGCGAGCGACTGCGTCTATCCATAGACCAGAGCGGCGACCAGTGCCGCTTGTCGGTCAGCCGGCCTGTGGCCTTGAAGGGACTTGCGGAAGCGCGCTTGTTCGACCCTGGGCAGACGAAGGAGCCCGAAGGGACGCGCATCGCTTTTTCCTTGAAGCTCATTCGCGGTCTCGCGCGCATTGCCGGCGGCGATCTCGTTACATCGCGGGCCGGCCTGTCGCTGACATTCCGAAGGGCCTGATCGCGGCAATCGCGCTTGGCGCGGGCGTTCGCGCCGTCTATCTCGCCAAAGCCGGGGAGGGCCTGTAGCTCAACGGTAGAGCCGGCCGCTCATAACGGCTAGGTTGGGGGTTCGAATCCCTCCGGGCCCACCATTCATCATCCGCGTCCGATCAAGGGTTGGCGACGACGGTGATCGGCCCTAGGTGCGGGGCCGTCGGGGAGTAGCGCAGTCTGGTAGCGCATCTGCTTTGGGAGCAGAGGGTCGCAGGTTCGAATCCTGTCTCCCCGACCAACATCCCGCAAAACCGCCAGCTTATTGCTGGTTCGTATTGTTCGTCTGGACGTCCTGGTTCACGGTCACGTCGACGTCGGTGTTCTGCACCTTGTTCGCGGTCTGCTGAACGTCGTTGGCGATCGCTCCGCCAACATTCTCGGCAAAATTGCCGACGTCAGCTGCGGCATTCTCCGCAGTATTCTGGTCATATTGGACCGTCACCGCATTGCCTTCCTTGCTGACGTTGCAGCCAGCCAGAGCCGCAGCAACCAACGGAAGCATGATGATCGTCCGCATGAAATCCTCCAGTCTTTTGACGCCTAACGCTGTTTACCCCGTTTCGGCTCCGGCTCAATTGGCCCCGCTAGCACGGCAAGCATTGTCGTCCACGCCGCAACATTCTGCCGCAAATCCTCCTTGTCGATCTTGTCGAGCGTATCGTCTGGCGTGTGGTGGATGTCGAAATAGTGCGTCCCGTCCTGGCTGAGGCCGACTGCAGGGACACCGGCAGCGATCAAGGGTCCGATATCGGACCCGTCTGCTTGCTCAAGCGAGCCTGGAACAATGCCGAGCGGGGCGAGCGCAGCCTGCAAGAGCCGTGCTTCATCCTCTCGCCCCTTGCCCAGCTTGCTGTCGACCTTCCAGATCCGACCGGCACCGAAGTCGCTTTCGGCCACGGCATGGTGCGGCTGTGCGCCGTATTTCTTTTGATAGTCGAGGCCACCGAACAGGCCGATCTCTTCAGAGCCGAACCAAACCACCCGGATGGTTCTTAGCGGCCGTCCGGCCGCCTTGATCCGATGCGCCGCGGCGGTGGTAATGGCCAGGCCGGCCGCGTCGTCTATTGCGCCGGTACCGAGATCCCAGCTGTCCAGGTGCCCGCCGATCAGGACTGGCGGCAGGGAAGGATCACGGCCCGGCACTTCGGCGATGACGTTGCCGGATTGCCCGGGCTGGGTCTGGGAAACGAGCGTCAGATGCATGGTCACGGGCTCGCGGCCCTGCATCGAAGCATGGCTGAGGATGCGCTGGAGCTGCTCCGCGTCGGGAATGCTGAGAGCGCCGGCGGGAATTGGCTTCACGCCGGGAGCGAAGGTCTGCACGCCGGCATGCGGATTGCGGTGATAATCCGTGCCGATTGAGCGAATGACGATCGCAAGCGCGCCTTTGCGGCTGGCCACGCTCGGTCCCTGCCGCCGCGGGCCGCCGAAAAAGCCATAACCCGATCCGTCCTGCGTCCGCTGCATGGCGTGGCTGACAAAAACGATCTTGCCGCGAACGGCCGAATCGGGCGCTGCTTCCAGCGCCTGCTCGCTTTCGAACCCGACGACTTCGCCAGTGATCCCATCGGCACCGGTCGATGCACTGTTTCCCAGCGCCGCAATCACGAGCCGTTGCGGGAAGGGAGCGACAATCTCTGCGCTTTCGAAGCCACGGGTCCAGCTCGCGATCGGGAAGGATTCAACGCGGACATTTGAGAAACCGAGGCTCCGCAGCCTGCCGGCTGCCCATGTGCGCGCGCGAGCTTCCGCCTCGGTGCCCGCGAGACGCTGGCCGACTTCCGTCGTGAGGTCCTCAGCGATCGTCCAGGCAAGGCGGTCATCTAGTGCCGCCTTCTGCAGATTCGTGATTGCTTCCGGCACTTGCGGAAGGGGGGCCGGAGCCTGTTGTGCGAGCGTGGAAGTGGAGGCGGCGAGAATGATTGCTGTGAACAGAGAACGCATCATTCGCCGCTACGGAGTGACTCTGCCCAAGTCACGCACTCAATCGATAAAAACTGCGGAGGCATCCATCAAAGAAGCCGCATCTGGTTGCCTTCCGGCGGCCGAAAGAGGTCCGTTCGAAGCGGGAACTTCACGTTCCGCAGCCCATATTTCTTGGCGGCGATCTCGAAGCGGGTCCTGATCAGCTCCGCCCAGGGCCCTTGCCCGCGCATCCTGCTGAAGAAGTTCGGGTCATTGTCGCGGCCGCCTCGCAGGGAGTGGATCGTCGCCATGACCTTCGAGGCGCGGTCAGGATAATGCTCCTCCAGCCACGCACGAAAGAGCGGCGCCACTTCATGCGGAAGCCGGACCGGGAGATAGAAGCCGCCAGGAGCGCCGGCCTCGACCGCTGCTTGGACGATATGTTCAAGCTCATGGTCGGTGATTTGAGGGACGACTGGAGCGATTGCGACATAGCAGGGGACGCCGGCGGCATTGAGGGCCTTGACTGCCGCAAGGCGCTTGCGGGGTTGGGGGGCGCGGGGCTCGAGCGTCCGCGCCACCTTCGTGTCGAGTGACGTCACCGAAAGCGCGACCGACGCAATTCCGAGCTCCGCCGCGGGCTTCAGAAGGTCGAGGTCGCGCAGGACCCGGTCCGACTTGGTGGTGATCGTGAATGGATGGCGCGTCTCGAGGAGAAGCTCGATCACCGAACGCGTGATCCGCCAGCGGTCCTCGATCGGCTGGTAAGGATCCGTGTTGGTCCCCATGGCGATGGGGCGGCATTCGTATCCCGGGCGCGATAATGCCGCGTGCAGCAGCTGGGCTGCATCGGGCTTGACGAACAGCCGCGATTCGAAATCCACGCCGGGCGACAGGTCGTGGAAGGCGTGGGTCGGCCGTGCGAAGCAATAGATGCAGCCGTGCTCGCAGCCGCGATAGGCGTTGATCGAGCGGTCGAATCCGATATCCGGAGAGCTATTGCGCGTCAGGATCGACTTCGGACGCTCTATCGTCACGGTCGTCCGTCGCTTCGGCACTCCGTCCAGCGCTTCCACTTCGTCGAGCCAATCGGCCTCGACGAAATGCTCCTTCAGGTTGAAGCGTGTCGGCGTCGGATTGCGCGTCGCGCCACGCCCGGAATTCGACTCGACCGGCATTGCGCCAGCCTAGAGCGAATACGAGAACAGAACAAGAACGTTATTAGTGCTGGAGGCGGGTCATGCTCGTCGGAAAACTAGGCCAATGATGCTCGGCCATGGCCTTGAGCGTGGGCGTGTCCTGCCTGTTGAGACCCTGGTAGACCCACATGTTCCGAAGCACCGACGGAACGTAATAACGGGTTTCCCAATAGGGGATGGATTCGATCCAAAGCAGAGGATCGCCCTTGTCGTTGATCGTCGCCCAGCGCGCGACGGGGAGGGGTCCGGCGTTATACGAAGCGATGACCCGTGGAAGCTGGCCTGCCGTGCCGGGATTGCCGCGCATCATCTCGATGAAGCTCTGGCCATATTCCAGATTGTAGCTGGGATCGGTCAGCACGCTTCGCGAATAAGGGACGCCCCGGTTGCGCGAGACGAGCTGAGCGGTGACCGGAAGCACTTGCATGAGCCCAACCGCGCCGGCGTGGCTGATCGCGGTTCGCCGGAAGGCCGATTCCTGGACGATATGTCCGTAGGCGAGCGCGGGATCCACACGCCAGCCATTGAGCGGATTCCAGCTTGGGTTCGGATAGCGATCCGCGGCATCCGCGACGGCGCCCCACTGCCCATTGTTCGCCAGCCAAAGCTGCGCCGCGGGCAACTCCAGACGCTTCGCGACCTGTATCAGCGCATGATGCTCGGACGGAGAGCCGATCTTCGCCTGATAGCGCAGCATCTCCTCCGCCAAGGGAGTCTCGCCAATCTTTGCTAGCTCGATCGCCCGACGGACGTTGGGGATCTGGTCGATCGACGGATCGCGGTTGAGGTTCGGATCGGGCGGAAGCTTCGTATCCATGCCCAGAGTCTGACGGGCCAGAAGTCCGTAGAAGCTCTCGTTCGACCCTGCCGCTGCCTTCAGCAGAGGCGCGACGGAACGCGGTCGGCGGCAAGCCTGCTCGGCGCGCGCGGCCCAGTAATAAGCTCCTGCGCGTAATTCGCGCTGCTGGGCGAGCGATGCGGTCTGCTGGAAGGCGCGCGAGGCGCTGTTGCAGTCACCCATGCGCCACGAGGCAAGGCCTGACACCCATGCGGCTTGCGACGCCCATTCACCCTGCGCACCCTGGCGCCAAGTGTCCGCGACCCGCCGGGCATCGAGATCGAGCCCGTTTACGTAGAAGATCCAGGCCACGCGCTGGCCCGCTTCGGCCCGCGCTTCGACCGAAAGCTGCGGCGCTGCGAGAAGCAGTTGAGCTTCCGCCCCAGCGTGGTCGTTGGCCTTTACATAGGGATCGAGAGCCGCCCGCAGCTCATCTGCCACAGGTTCGCCCTGTACTGCACGGGCGCGGTAACGGACCGGGGCCGACCCCAGGTTGAAGAGCCTCTTCGTCGCCACGATCGTTGGAGCGGAGAGCGCGCCTCGCTTCAGCGCCATGGCCGCCAGCTGCGGGCCTTGGGGAAGGTCGGGCGCCTCAGCGAGCAATGACTGGATCGAAGCCAGGTCGACCACGGGAGAGTCCTTCGCGGTGTACAGCTCGGCTTTTGCTATGGGGGTGAGCGGGCTCGAAGGGAGGGCGTAAATGCCGGCGCGCGCGGATGCCCAATTGCCCGAATAAATTGCATCGAAAACACCGCGCCAGTCCCTGGGCACCGCAACGACCGGAGCGGCGGGAGGCGGGGGCGCGATCACCGGCACTTCCTGCGGCGCGGCGGGGATCTCACCCGGCGCCTGCGCTGCCTGATCTTCCGAAAGCGGTGCTAGCGGATCCTGCGCGAACACGGGCGCTGCCCAGATCAATGTTCCGAACGCCAGCAATCCAACTTTCAAGATTCATCCTCCATAAGCAGCAACAGGTCCCGCCATGCCAGTGCCTTGTCTAAGGGCCGATTAATGAGATGCCGGGGATGAAACGTCGCGACGGTCCGCACGCCCTCGACCTTGTGGACGTGACCACGCGCTTGCACCAGTCGCTTTCCGAGCAGCGCAACACAAGGGCCGTCTCCAAGCAGGAGCAGGCGTTTAGGCTTGGCCAGGCGCAAGTGACGTCGGGCGATATCCGCGCACTCCGCGCGATCCTTATCGCTCATGCGCGCGCCCGGGCTGTAGAAGCAGGAAAGAGAGGCGCTGTACGCAGCATCCGCACGTATCCCGATGGCGGCGAGCATTCGAACAGCCAGCTCCCAGGCAACCCCTCCGATGGGCTGGCCGGCGCTGAAATCTTCAAGAGCCGGAGCGTCGCTGAGCAGCATGACGGCCGCGTCCTCCGGGCCGTGGGGCATGATGCGTTTCGCAGTTGCCGATGCGAGCGGCAGCTGAACGCTCTCGGACAACCACTGCCGAAGCTCCACGAGCGTGTCCGCCGTCGGCTCCGAAATGTTCGGCGCCGTCGGTGCAGCCGTTGGCGGAGTTGGACTAACGGGTGCAGGGCGCATCCAATTGCGTGGCTGTTCCTGGATCGCCACGTCGACGCCAGCTTCCAGCCACCACGAAAGCGCGCTCCGCGCTTCCGCCATACCAATCGTTTCCAAATCCCCGCCCACGCCTTAATCCTCCCCGGCATTGACGCCATGGTCAAGGAATTGGCAGGGCGGACGAGTCGAATTGTTCACCCCGCGCGATGAGAGGTTTGAATGACTGAGCGGGAGTCCATGCAATATGACGTTGTGATCGTCGGGGGCGGGCCCGCAGGGCTCAGCGCCGCGATCCGGCTCAAGCAGCTCGCAAGCCAGGCGGGCCGCGACCTTTCCGTCTGCATTCTCGAAAAAGGCAGCGAGATCGGCGCGCACATCCTCTCAGGCGCCGTGATCGACCCGAAAGCGATCGACGAGCTCATCCCCGACTGGAAAGATCGCGGCGCCCCTCTGACCGTGCCAGTCAGCGAGAATCACCATTGGGTGCTCACGGGCAAGGGCAAGTTCGGCATCCCCGAGATGCTGATGCCCCCCTTCATGCGCAATCGCGGGACGTACACTTTGAGCCTCGGGAACTTCTGCCGCTGGCTTGCCGGGCAAGCGGAGGAGCTGGGCGTCGAGATCTTCCCCGGATTTCCCGCCGCGGAAATCCTTTACAACGATGACGGGGCCGTGCGGGGCGTAGCCACTGGGGACATGGGCATCGCCCGCGATGGCAGTCATCGGGGCGACTACCAGCCCGGGATCGAACTGCACGCGCGCTACACCTTCTTCGCGGAAGGGGCGCGGGGACACCTGACCAAGCGACTTACCGAGCTGTTCAATCTTCGCGAAGAAAGCGGCCCTCAGGTCTTTGGCCTTGGGATCAAGGAATTATGGGACATTCCTGCGGAAAGGCATAAGCCCGGGCGAGTGATCCATACGCAGGGCTGGCCGCTCGACGACGCCTGGGGCGGCGGCTTCCTCTATCACCAGGAGAACAACCAGGTCGCGCTCGGCTTCGTGATCGCGCTCGACTATTCCAATCCGTACCTCTCGCCGTTCGAAGAGATGCAGCGGTGGAAAACGCATCCCGCCATCCGTGCCGAAATCGAAGGCGGCCGGCGCGTCTCTTACGGAGCGCGCGCGATCAACGAGGGCGGATACCAGGCCATTCCCAGGCTAGTTTTCCCCGGCGGCGCGCTGATCGGCTGCTCGGCCGGCTTCGTGAACGTGCCCAGGATCAAGGGCACGCACACCGCGATGAAATCGGCCATGCTCGCTGCCGAAGCCGCGTTTGAGGCTATCGCGGCCGACCGCAGCGCCGACACGCTCGATGCCTATGAGTCCGAGCTTCACAGGAGCTGGATCGTCAAGGAATTGCGGATGGTGCGGAATGCGCAGCCCGCAGTTTCCCATTGGGGCGGGCTCATCGGCACCCTCTATGCCGGCCTCGACATGTGGCTGAACACGCTCCGCATCGGGGTGCCGTGGACGCTGAAGCACAAACCCGACAATGCGACCCTTCGGAAGAAGGAGAATGCGACGCCGATTTCCTATCCCAAGGCGGATGGCGTGCTGACCTTCGACCGGCTGTCTTCCGTATTCGTCTCGAACACCAACCATGAAGAAGATCAGCCGGTTCACCTGACGCTCAAGGATGCGGACATACCCACGGCGATAAATTTGCCGGTCTACGCGGGGCCCGAGCAGCGCTATTGTCCGGCAGGTGTTTATGAGTTTGTCGAGGATGGCGGTGAGCCGAGACTGCAAATCAACGCCCAGAATTGCGTTCACTGCAAGACGTGCGACATCAAGGACCCGACCCAGAACATCAACTGGGTCACTCCCGAGGGTGGCGGAGGACCGAATTATCCGAACATGTAAATTGCTGGCGGGGGTGGCGCTCGGTGTCGCCATGATCGAGCCGGCGAGCGCTTCCGTCCGAGTCAACCGCATCGACAATCCGGCTCTGATCTATGTGCAGGCCCGCGCCGCCTCGATGATCGGCGATCACGAGCAATCGGCGGAGCTGCTGGGCGCCCTTGCCCAATCCCAGCCAAACGATGCGGATTTGGCGCGGAAAGCTATCACCGAGGCCATAGGCTCGGGCCAGATGGACCTTGCGCTCAGGCTGATCCGGTCCGTTCCTCCACAGACGCTCAGCAGCGAGGCGCGATTGCTGGCCGCGGCGGATGAAGTTCGCCGGCGCCGGGCCGACCGCGCCCTGCCGTGGCTGGCGGTCAAGGGCGATACTGGAGACCTGATGTTCCTCGATCCGCTGCTGCGGGCGTGGTCGGCGGCAGACCGGAACGACCTGAACGGGGCGCTCAACACGATCGACCAGGTCAATGCCAATAGCCTGCTTGGACCGCTTCGCGCGGAGCAGCGAGCGTTCCTCCTGCTGAAGTTCCGGTGCACAGCGGAGGCCGAGCCTTTCGCCCGCCGAGCGATCGGCAATGCAGGCGCGCGCGAAACGCCGCTTCGGCTCGCGCTGGCGGATGCTTTCCGTGCCGCGGGCGATATTGCTCGGGCCCAGATCATGCTCGAAGGCCTGGGCGCGGATGAACCGGCAATGCGGCAGAAGCTGCTTGCCAATAAGCTCAATGGGGAGCGGGTCGAAGATAGCGCTGAGGCGTTCAGCTGGGCCCTGACGTCATTTGCAGGCGACATTGCACGATCTCAACGAGCCGTACCTCCGGTTGGGCTCGTCCAGGTCGCCCGTTATGCCGACCCCAGGAACAGCAGCGCGATCCTTCTCCTCGCGATCCTGCTCGATGGCCGGGAGCAGGAAGACGAAGCATTGGCTTTGCTCCGCAGCATTCCGCAGGACGATGCGTTGATCAGCCAGGCCCGCGACGTGCAGGTCCGGCTGCTGACTGAAAGCAAGCGCTTCGACGAAGCTTTCGCACTTGCGTCTTCGATGGCTTCCGATCGCAACGCGGGTATCGGCGATTTCACCCGCCTGGGCGACGTCTACCAAGCCATGGGACGGAACACCGACGCTGCCAACGCTTATGGCCGGGCGGTCTCTCTCGCCAAAAACCAGGGTCTCAAGAACGAGCTTTGGACCCTCATGCTGCTGCGGGCGAGCGCGCTGGAAGAAGCCAACCGCTGGCCCGAGGCACGGGGCGACCTGGAGCAGGCCCTGGCGATGGCGCCGGATCAGCCGCTTCTCCTGAATTTCCTGGGTTATGGGAAACTCGAACGAGGTGAGGACCTCGACGCCGCCGAAGCGATGATCCGCAAGGCGAGCGAACTGTCGCCGGACGACGCATCGATCGCGGATTCCCTTGGTTGGGCTCAATACAAGCGCGGCAAGCTCGAAGAGGCCGTGGCCACGCTGCAAGGCGCTGCCGAGAAGGACCCCGACCAGGCCGAGATCCAGGAGCATCTCGGGGATGCCCTCTTCAAGTCGGGACGCCGCTTCGAAGCTCGCTTCGCCTGGAACGCGGCGCTTGGAATTGCGGAAGACGACGTCGCGGCGCGTGTGAAGGCCAAGCTCCAATCGGGGCTTACGGCCGCGAACGCAGCTCCTTGAGCGTCGCCAGGGAAATCGCGGCTGCCAAGATCAACCTGGCGCTGCATGTCCGCGGCAAGCTCCCGGATGGACGGCACGCCATCGAGACCATTTTTGCTTTCTGCATCGACGGTGATCGGCTGAGTGCCGAGCCGGCCGCGGAGCTGACGCTCGGAAGCAGCGGCTTATTTTCTCCCGAGCTGCCTCACAGCGAAGACAATCTCGTCCTCAAAGCCGCCCGCGCGTTGCAAGAAGCGGCAGGCGCCAATTCAGGCGCTGCGATCCTCCTCGAGAAGCGGCTGCCGGTCGCGTCGGGCATCGGAGGCGGCTCGGCGGATGCCGCCGCGGCGCTACGCCTGCTGACTTCCTTGTGGAACATCGATCCGGCGCATGCCGAACGGGTCGCGCCAGCGTTGGGCAGCGATGTGCCCGCGTGCCTCCTAAGCCTCTCTGCGCGCGGAGAGGGAGCGGGGGACCGCCTCCAGCAGATTGCATTGCCAGAGGTGTCGGGAATGCCCGTGCTGCTGGTGAATCCGCGCGTCCAGCTTTCGACCGCGGAAGTCTTCGCGCGCTGGGACGGCATCGATCATGGGCCGCTCGGGGAGGACTGGCGGCATGGCCGAAACGACCTCCAGCCCGCTGCGGTACAGCTTGCACCGCAGATAGAGACCGTCCTTGCGTGGCTTTCTGCGCAGATCGGAGCGACCCTGGTAAGGATGTCCGGTTCGGGCGCAACCTGTTTCGCTTTGTTCGACAGCGAGGTGCCGCGTGACCGGGCGGCCGAGGCGGTGCCACGCGAATGGTGGCATCTGGCGACCAGCCTCCGCTAAAGGCGGCGCATGCGCCCGATCCTGACCGCCGATCAGATGCGCTCCGCCGAGCAGCGGGCGATCGATGCGAGCACGAGCGTCGAGCAATTGATGGAGCGGGCAGGGGCGGGCCTCGCGGAAGCCGTAAACCGGTTCGCCGGGCCGATGCCGGTACTCGTGCTTTGTGGACCGGGGAACAATGGCGGCGACGGCTATGTCGCGGCCCGGCACCTGGCCGAGCGCGGCATCGAAGTGCGTGTTGCGGCGCTGGCGGATCCTGCGAGCGACGCCGCGAAATGGGCGCGGTCGCAATGGGCGGGCGAAGTCGAAGCGCTATCGGACGAAACCGCCGAAGCTCCCATGCTGATCGATGCCTTGTTCGGGACGGGTCTCAAGAGAGGCCTAGAAGAGGCTGCTAGCGAACGCTTTTTGCGCCTTTCAAGCCGTTCGAAAATTCGAATCGCCTGCGATCTTCCGAGCGGCGCCGACACCGACACAGGCACGCTGCTGAGCCAGGTGCCCGAATTCGACATGACGGTGACTTTCGGCGCGCTGAAGCCTTCCCATCGACTCTACCCAGCGATGCACCGCTGTGGGCGCGTGGTGCTCGCCGACATCGGGATCGAGGCGTTGCCCGACTGGCACGAGATCGGCCGCCCGGCCCTGCCGCCCCTGGACCCCGCCGGCCACAAATATGATCGTGGGCTGGTCCATGCGCTGGCGGGAAAGATGCCGGGCGCAATCGCACTGTCGGCGATCGCCGCGGCCCGCGCGGGGGCCGGCTATGTCCGGGTGAGCACGTCAAGGCCGATCGACGGATTGCCCGCTGCGATAGTGCAGCTCGACACGGCGGAAGTGAACGACGAGCGTATCGGGTGCCTGCTCGTCGGGCCGGGCCTGGGGGACGCTCCTCAGGTGCTTACCCTCGCCCTGACATCACGATCTCCAAAGGTGATCGACGCCGATGGCATAACACATCTCGGCGATCCGGAACGCCTGCGCGGACAGGATGCGATCATCACACCGCACTCCGGCGAATTCGCCCGGCTCTTCGGCAAGATCGAAGGCAGCAAGCCCGATCAGGCGCTCGAAGGCGCACGTCGAAGCGAAGCCGTCATCGTGTACAAGGGTCCCGATACGATCGTCGCGGCTCCTGATGGACGAGTGGGGTTTGCGCCACCGGCTCCCCCCTGGCTGGCGAGTGCAGGCACGGGTGACGTGCTCGCCGGAATCATAGCGGCGATGCGCGCTCGCGGCTTGCCGGCGTTCGAAGCGGCTTGCGCGGGCGTCTGGCTTCATGGCCGGGCGGCGGAGATAGCGGGGCCGCAGATGATCGCCGACGACCTGGCTCGCGCGGTCCAGCAAGCCCTCGCGCTTTGATGGCCGAGGAGGTCGTCCGGATCGCAGCGCGAGGGGATGGCGTGACGTCGACCGGCCGCCACGTGCCCTTTGGGGTGCCCGGCGACGTTCTGCTGGACGATGGAGCGCTTGCTCCCGGGCCGCATCACCAGGAGCCGCCTTGCCGCCACTTTCCAGAATGCGGCGGTTGCCAGCTGCAGCACGTGGATGACGAAGCTTATCGTGGGTATCTCCAGTCGCGCGTGGAGACTGCTCTCTATCAGCATGGGCTGGCGACCGAAATCCGCGAGCCGCATCTCTCACCCCCCAACAGCCGCCGCCGAGCGACGCTACGAGTACTGAATACCGCCCAGGGGGTGGTAATCGGATTCAACGCGGCCAAGTCCCATCGCATCGTCGACATGCGGGAGAATTTCATCCTGAGGCCTGAATTGCTCGCACTGCTCGAGCCATTGAGGGAAATGCTGCGCCGGCTGCTTCCTTCCAAGAGCCCGGCTGAAGTCCACATGACGTTGATCGACCAGGGCGTCGATCTGTTGCTGAAGGGGCTTTCCGCCAGCAAACTCGAAGCGATCGAGACCTTGGCGGCATTCGCAACGGCGCAAGGACTCGCCCGGCTCAGCATGGACCAGGGCCTCGGGCCCGAAACCGTCTATGAGCCTGAACGGGCGACTATCGCCTTATCAGGAATTCCGGTCGCCTTTCCCGTCGGCTCATTCCTGCAGGCTACCTCGGACGGCGAAGCGGCGCTCGTAGCGACAGTCCGTGAGGCTGTCGGAGACTCGAAACAAACCGCGGATCTCTTTGCCGGCCTGGGCACCTTCGCGCTCGCAACCCGCGCTACCTATGCCGCGGAAGCGTCCAGGGACGCGGCGGCCGCGCTGCAGCAGGCCGCGAGGGCTGCTCGCGTCGAGCACAGGGACCTTTATCGGCGACCACTGGATTCCGGGGATCTCGATCAGTTCGAGGCCGTCGTGTTGGACCCTCCTCGCGCAGGGGCGGAAGAGCAAGTCCGATCGCTCGCGGCGTCAAATGTGAAGCGCGTCGCTTACGTCAGCTGCAATCCCGCAACCTTTGCGCGCGATGCTGCAATGCTGGCCGCTGCCGGATATGCGCTGGATTGGATCAAGCCGGTCGGGCAGTTCCGCTGGTCGACCCACATCGAGCTTGCCGCCGCCTTCTCGCGCTAGAAGTTCAGAACCCCGCAATCGTGGAGGATCCGGGCTCCCGCGTGGACCGTCAAGCCAAGAAGGCACAAGGTTGCGAGAAAGAAGAGCGGGAAGCGAATGGCCACGATATTCACCGTCGACTGCACGATGCTGTGTACCACGCGCAGCCCGACGTAGCCCCAGGCGAGCCAGTAATTGATGCCGGAACCCATGCCCATCAGGGCGAGAGTCAGCGCGATCGCATAGAAGATCGTCGGCTGCTCCATCAGATGGTTGTAATTGTGCGAAGGCCATTGCGCCTCGTCCGGCGCGCGACCGTCCAGGTTCACGCCGCGCGACCCGCGCGGGATGGTGCTCCAGGTGATTCCCAGCTTAGCAAAAGCGGCACGCCGAGCGACCGCCATCCATACAAGCATGACCAGCGACCAGGCGACCAGCGCCACAACCGGTGCAAGAATAGGGCTATATTCCATCGAACCCTCCCCCTCGATGCGGAAAGGTGCGTCAGATCGTTTCGGTTGGCAACTTATACGAGCGGCGCCGAGCGAGGGCGATCCCGCCGGCCACGCAGCTGACGAAAGCCATGGCCTCCAGGCCGGCGGTCACGGCCTCGCTGACCGGCCCGAAGCTGCGCTCTCCGACAAGCGAACCTATGCCGTCCAGGCTAAGCCGCGAGCTGTGGACCTGCTGGACGAGCAGGTTGAGGCTGCCGCCGAGCAGGTGGCCGCCCATCAATGTAACGAGAACGCCTGCAGCAGCGCCGATTAATGCCGCATAAGTGACGCCAGATCGGAAACTGCGCGACGGCCGCTGAACCGCGAGGACCGTCGCAAGCCCGGCGGCCGCGCCAAGCATCGCACCCTCCATCGCGCCGGCGAAGTCCACGGGTGGAATTCCGAGGAGCAGGAGAAGGGCGTCATGGCCGAGGAGCTTCACGACTGTGCCAACGACGAATCCTCCGGCCGCGCCGCCGAGGACGCTCCACGCATTTATTCCACGCGTCATGCGCGCTGCGGATGCAATCCCCAGCGACACTCCAGCGCCACCCACCAGCGCGAGCAGTCCCGTCAGCGATACAAGCACGAGCAACAGCGAAACGGAGCCGACATCCGCTTGCGGCTGCGATGTGCTTATGAGGCCGTAGAAGAGGCCCCCGAGCAGGCCCGCCATGCCACTGCCCAGGGTGCCCGCGACCGCCGTCAGCAGGAAAGGCCGCGAGGACGGGCTTCCGTTTGGGCTCGGCTGGGGTTGTGCGCCCTCAACGCCCTCTACGGCCGCTATGAAGCGATAGCCGTGCTTCGGCACCGTTTCGATGAAGCGTGGAGCGGCGGCATCGTCGCCGAGTTGCCGGCGCAGGGTCCGGATGCATTGCGTCAGCGCCTCGTCGGTCACCGGGACCCCGCGCCAGACTTCGTCGAGGAAGCGATCCTTGGTCACTAGCCTGCCTTGCTCGCGAACGAGCAGGGTCAGGGCGTCCAGATAACGGCCGTTGAGCTCAACAGTGTCGCTGCCGCGCAGAAGACGCCTGTCAGCCACATCGAGCAGGAAGTCTTCAAAGCGAAAGCAGGCCGGCGTCATGTGCCCGCGAATGAAGCAGGGGCTGCCCCGGCAATCAACCGCGGCAAGCCCCTGTTGGCAGGAAATCAGTCGAACAGCTTGGCGAAACGCCGCTTCTCGCGGTTGCGCCAGGCGCCGCGATGCCAGGCGTCGCTCGCCAGCAGCGGCAGGACGGAAGTCGCCTCTGCGAAAACCATCTGCTCCATGGCGGTCGAGACCTTGCCCCAGCTCGCCGCTTCCTGAAGCGTCGACGAGGAGCAGGCGCCGTCCCGAACGTCCGCAACGGTGATCTGCACGGCGTATTTGTGAACCTCGACGTCATGGTGCCCGAGGATCTCCGCGCAGACCACGGTATCCTGCGTGAAGTTCTTCGGAACACCGCCGCCGATCATCAGCAGGCCGGTGGTGCCCGCCTTGATCTTGATGTCGGTCAGCTCACGGAAGTCCGCGATCGCATCGAGCACCATGTAGTGGCCGCCGCGCTTCATGGCGTCGACCTGGTGCTTCACGAGACCGAAGCCTGCCGAGCTGTCGACGAACGCCGGGCAGAAAATGGGCACATCATGCTCGTAGGCGAGCTGAACGAGGCTGCCCTGCTTCTTCGCGTTGCCTTCGCTCAGCCACTTGCCCATCTCGCGGATGAAAGCGCGGCTCGAGTAGGCGCGAGGCTCCAAACTGTCTGCGATCTTGCCGATAGTGTGGTCGCAGTCCTGCAGCTGCTCCTCGTCGATATAGGTGTCGTAGATGCGGTCTATGTAAAGCGAACGCAAAGTATCATCGTCAGGAATTTCATTGGCTTGGTAGTGTTTGTGACCGAGCGCTTCGAAGAAATCCATGTCCACGATCGACGCGCCCGTGGCGACGATCGCATCGACCATGTTCGACTTCACGAGCTCCGCATAGAGATCCATGCAACCGCCAGCCGAGGTCGAACCCGCGATCACGAGGATGATCGAGCATTCAGGATCCTCGATCATCGTGTTGTAGATGCCGGTGGCGCGGGCGAGATCGCGGCTGGTGAAGCTCATCTTGCCCATCGACTCCACGATCGGGCGAGCATCGAACTTGGTGATGTCGATGTGCTCGATCGGCGTCGAAAGCAGCTCCGCCTTACGCGTATCGTTGATCAGCTCAGGCTCCTGAACCTTGTTCAGCGTGTCCGTTTCCATGTCATGCTCCAATGGTTGCCGCGCCTATAGGCTCGACAGTCGAAAGAGGCATGTCGTTTGTTAGCGGGGGACAGCCTCACCCCTGATCCCTCCTGCGCAACGCGGGAGGGGAATCCGTTACAGCCGAACGACGTTCGAGTGCTGAGTTTCGCCGTAGAGCGTCGCCATCGGTTCGTCGTCGACCACTTCGGTGCGTTCCGCGCCAAAGCCGTTGAACGCGGTGCGCATCGCGCAGCCATAAGCCCCAAGCATGCCGATCTCGATATAATCGCCAGTGTCGACATCGGCGGGAAGCTGGAACGGCCCCGCCATGCGATCCAGGTCGTCGCAAGTCGGCCCATAGAAGCTGAAGTCCATCGGTCGGACCTTCGCTCCGCGCTCGCTCACCAGGCGCACGGGATAGCGCCAGCCAATGTGCGCTGCATCGAACAGGGCGCCATAGGCCCCGTCGTTGATATAGAGCTCATTACCGCGGCGCTTCTCAACCCGCACGAGCAGGCTTGCATATTCGGCACAGAGGGCGCGGCCCGGCTCGCACCACAGCTCGGCCGAGTAGCTGATCGGCAGAGCCTCGAACGTCGAGTGGATGACGTCAAAATAAGCCTCGAGCGGAGGTGGCTCCATGCCCGGATAGGTCGATGGGAAACCGCCGCCGACATCCACGATATCGACGGTGACCGCTGCGTCGACGATCGCGTCACGAACGCGGCCCATTGCTTCTGCGTAGGCGGTCGGGGCCATAGCCTGGCTACCAACGTGGAAGCAGATGCCTAGGGCGTCCGAGGCCTGACGAGCCGCGAAGAGCAGCGCCTTCACGTCAGCGGGCTGCGCACCGAACTTTGCGCCGAGGCTGAGCTTCGCATGCTCATTGTTGACCTGCAGGCGGACCAGAAGATTGAGGTCGCTTGCCGGCTTTCCGTCGGTGGACGTCGCACGGACGATCTTCTCCAGCTCCTCGAGCGTATCGAGGCTGAATGTCTTCACGCCGTGGCTGAAATAGGCTTCCGAGATAGCCTCTTCGGCCTTCACCGGGTGCATGAAGCACAGCACGGCCTCGGGAAGCGTCTCGTGGACGAGCCTAATCTCGCCGATCGACGCGACATCGTAATGCGTCACTCCGGAATCCCAGAGGATCTTCAGCAAGGCCGGGGACGGGTTCGCCTTGACCGCATAGAGCGAACGGCCCGGAAACTTCTCCACGAAGAAGCGGGCCGCGCGCCGAGCGGCGTGCGGACGAAGCAGCGTTACCGGCTGGGCCGGTCGGCTCTTTGCGATGTCGGCAACCGGGTTGCCGACAGGGGTGGACGCTAGCCCCAGCGCGCGATGATGCTTGTGCAACTCAAGGGACCTCCAAATGCCAGTCGGCAAACGTTGACGAAAAGCTGCCTTGCGGTTGGAAGTCCCATGGGGCAGCGGCGCGCGATATATGTTTGCGGACTACTGCTGTAAAGATTTTTTGGACCCCAGTGTCGCAAATGGGGGAACTTTTGTCGTCGATTGGCAACAGTTCGTCGGAATCCAGGAAATACAAGGAGTTACGCGAGGATCATGAAGCATGTCGGCATCCTGGCACATAGCTTCGAAGGCGCGGCTCTGTGCTTCCGCACGGTGTGCCTCGAGGGGGCAAAGCGGCTCGGTCCGCATAATCATCCCGAAATCACCATGACCTGCGTCGCGATGCACCACATGCTCGATGCATGGGAAAGAGGCGACCACAAGTCGATCAGGGGCATGTTCGTGGACGATGCGAAGAAGCTGGCGGCGGCAGGCGCCGATTTCTTCGTGCTGCCCGATAACACTGCGCATATAGCCCTGGAGACCGAAGGCGAGCCCTTCGCCATTCCATGTCTCCACATCGGCGAAGTCGTCGCGGAGGTTGCGAGCGAACGCGGACACCGCAAGGTCGGGATACTCGGAACGAAGTGGACGATGACCGGTCCGGTCTACCCCGGCGCACTCGGCCGGCGAGGCATTGAATGGGCCGTGCCGGACGAGAATGATCGCAAGATCGTCGACGACATCATCTTCAGCGAGCTTTGCCTGGGCGTTTTCACCGACGCGTCGCGCGATGCCTACTTACGGATCATCGACAAGCTGGCTGAGCAGGGTTGCGATGCGGTCGCGCTCGTTTGCACGGAAATTCCGCTGCTGATTACGCAGGAAGTGACGCCTCTTCCGATCCTGGATTCCACGCGGCTGCTCGCCAAGACCGCTGTCGAGGTCGCACTCCAGGACAGGCCCATGCCCGAGTGGCGGGGAGGACCTGTCTGATGCTGGCCGAAGCGGCGGAGCTCAGCCGCGAGCAAGTGATCGAGGCCGCGGAACGTATCTCGGGCCTCGTCGAGCGCACGCCCCTCATCGAGAGCGCGATCGCGGGAGTGACCGTCCTGCTGAAATGCGAGTGCCTGCAGACCGGCGGGGCATTCAAGCTTCGCGGCGCTACGAATCGCCTGCTGCAGCTGACGCCTGAGGAGCGGAAGGCGGGCGTCGTGGCATTTTCCTCCGGCAATCATGCGCGGGGTGTCGCGATTGCGGCAAAGCGGCTAGGCGTGCCGGCGGTGATCGTGATGCCGTCCGATGCACCGGCGGTGAAAGTCGAAGGTACGCGCGCGGAGGGCGCGGAGATCATATTCTACGACCGGCGAACCGAGAGCCGGGAACAGATCGCAGCGGATATTTCCGCTAAGACCGGGGCGGTGGTGGTTCCTAGCTTCGACGATGCGATGATCGTCGCCGGGCAGGGAACCGTCGGGATCGAGGTCGCAGAGCAGCTTGGCAGCCAGCCTGCGCGCATAATCGTACCCTGCGGCGGCGGCGGACTGGCATCCGGGATCGCGCTCGCTGCTCCGGGCGCGGAGATTGTCGTGGTCGAGCCTGCGGGCTGGGACGACATGGCTCGGTCACTCTCCGGAGGGGACATCGTGCCGGTGGCCTCTGATGCGCCCCCGACCTTGTGCGATGCACTACAGACGCCGCGCGTCTCGCCGATCACGTTTGCCATCCTGCAAGATCGGCAAGCTACCACGCTATCCGTGACCGATGATGAGGTGAAGCAGGCTGTGCGATTTGCCTGGCGGCGGCACGGCCTGACGGTCGAGCCGGGCGGCGCCGTAGCTCTGGCAGCCCTGCTTTCTGGAAAAGCCGAGCCGGTCGAAGGTACGATCGTCGTTCTGTCTGGAGGCAATATCGATCCGGCGCTGCATGCGCGGATCATCGGCGACGAAGCTTAGGCCGCGCCCCTCGCGCGATACTCGCCGGGCTCGACATGAGATGGGCTCGAGCGTTCGACGACCTGGGTGAGCTCTTCAAGCTCCGCAGCAAGGGTCTTCAGCTCGCCCACCAGGAATCGCCGCTCGTTCTCGGCCACCGACTGCGAGGCGTCGAGAAGGGTATCGAGCATCATGGCGATGCACGGCAGGATCGTCTCCTCGATCCGCTCGAACGCCTCGGCGAGGCGTGCCTCCTTCTCTGCCATCGGCATACCGGGCATAATGGAGGAACTGTAGTTAAGTGTTGGTGAAAACGACCGTCCGATGAGCGCATTTTCGTCCGCAGCGCCGGCAATCGCGATGATCGCGGCGTTCCTGCTCCTGATAGGCGCTGCCCGGCTGATTCGCCAACGTCAGTCGCGCTCGCGCGGCGTGCTCATGCTGGTCGCCGCGTTTGTAATCGTCATGAACGTGATGATCTGGACGGTATAGCCGGCTTGATGGGGTCCGTCGCGAGCCGCATGTCGAGATATTCGTCGACCGATTTCATCAGCAGGTCCAGCTCGTTAGCGAAGAAGTGGTTCGCTCCCGGAATCAGATCGTGATGGATCGTGATGTGGCGCTGCGTGCGGAGCTTGTCGACGAGCTTCTGTACTGCGCCGGGAGTGACGACCTCGTCCGCTTCGCCCTGGATGATGATTCCCGAAGACGGGCAGGGGGCGAGGAAGCTGAAGTCGTACATGTTCGCCGGTGGCGCGATTGAGATGAAGCCGCGAATTTCCGGGCGGCGCATCAGAAGCTGCATGCCGATCCAGGCGCCGAAGCTGACGCCTGCAACCCACGTCGTCTCTGCCTCGGGATGGATACTCTGCACCCAGTCGAGCGCAGAGGCCGCGTCCGAAAGCTCGCCGATGCCGTTGTCGAACACGCCCTGGCTCTTGCCCACGCCGCGAAAATTGAAGCGCAACGTCGCGAAACCGCGCTTCACGAAGGTTTGGTAGAGCAACTGAACGATCTTGTTGTTCATCGTTCCGCCTGCCTGCGGGTGCGAATGCAGGATGAGCGCGACGGGCGCGCGCGGGCGGGTGCCAGGATGGAAACGACCTTCGAGACGGCCCTCGGGACCAGGGAAAATAACTTCAGGCATCGGGTGGTTGGGCTCACGTATGATTGACGCCGCCGGTTACGGGTGCGCTCGGGCGGCCGCTCCTATATAGGGGCGCCCGTTCAGGTGGCAATCGGCAGGAATGTACGGCTTTTGAGCGCGTTCGAACGCATCTATCTCGATCATGCGGCAACGACGCCGGTGCTGCCCGAGGCGTACGCCGCGATGGCTGGCGCGCTCGACGTTTGGGCCAACCCCAGCTCGCCGCATGCTGACGGACGACAGGCGCGTGCGGCGCTCGAGGCGGCCCGCCGGACCATCGCAGAAAGTCTCGGCTGGCGTCATGACGTCATCTTCACTTCGGGGGCGACCGAGGCGCTCCACATTGCCGGCTCACGAGTGAAGGTCCCAGGGCGCATCATCGGGGCTACGGAGCATGATGCCGTAATTTCAGCAATGGGCGCGTCCGCCACCACCGCGCCTGTCGGCTCGAACGGGCTCGTGGATCTGGAAACACTGGCGGATGCGCTGAACGAAGTGCCCGCGCTGGTGGCGGTACAGCATGTGAATAATGAGACCGGCGTGGTCCAACCTGTCGATCGCATCTTCGCGCAAGTCCGCGAAGCAGGGTCATTGCTCCTCGCCGATTGCGCTCAGAGCGCGGGCAAGCTTCCGTTACCGGACGCCGATTTTATTGCGATTTCAGGTCACAAGTTCGGCGCGCCGTCCGGGATCGGAGCATTGCTCGTCAAAGATATCGGCACTCTCTCTCCGAGCGGCGGCCAGGAACGCGGCTATCGCAGGGGAACGGAGAATTTGGCTGGCGCGACCGCGATGGCGGCTGCCCTCGACAGCTGCGCCTTTGGGGAAGCCGTGCCACGCATCCGTGAATTGCGCGGACGGCTTGAGAAAACGCTTCTTACCGAAGGCGGCGAAGTGATTGCTGCGAACACCGAGCGGAGCCCATTCATCGGCGCCTATGCGATGCCGGGCGTGGCAAGCGCGAGCCAGCTCGTTCAGTTCGACCTTGCCGGTATCTCCGTCTCGGCCGGCAGCGCCTGCTCCTCCGGAAGCATGAAGGCGAGCCGTGTGCTCGCAGCTACGGGGGTCGCACAGGAGATCGCAGGGTCGGTTGTCCGTGTAAGCTTCGGCCCGCGAACGACCGCCGACAATATCGATCGGTTCGTGAACGAGTGGTGCGCCATTCGTGACCGCGCGGCAAAGGCCGTCGCGTGATCTACCTCGATTATCAGGCGACGACCCCGGTTGCTCCCGAGGTCGTGACGGCAATGGAGCCATGGATCTCGGAGAAATTCGCCAATCCTCACTCTCCTTCGCGATGGGGACGAGAAGCCGAAGCCGCGATTGAAGTGGCGCGCAAGGACGTGCTGAAGTCAGTCGGGCTTGGCGGCGGCAGCATCGCCTTCACGGGCAATGCGACCGAGGCGCTCAACTGGGCTCTCAAAGGCACCGTCGAGAAAGCTCCGAGGGGTCGTAATCGCATCATCACCGTCGCGACCGAGCATGCGGCCGTCCGCGATACGTGCGAGTGGCTCGCGGGGCAGGGCGCCGACCTGACGATTCTCCCCGTCAGAAATGACGGGATCCTCGATCTCGAGCTGCTGGAGCGCGAACTCGACGAACGCGTGCTCGTCGTCGCCGTCATGCTCGTGAACAATGAAATCGGCGTGCTTCAGCCTATCTCGGAAATCGCAAAGATGGCTCATGAGGCCGGAGCCTTGATGCTCTGCGATGCCGTCCAGGCGCTCGGCCGGGTCGATATTGCCGAAGGTCCCGACCTGGTCGCGGTGTCCGCGCACAAGATCCACGGACCGAAGGGGGTCGGGGCCTTGTGGATGCGCAAGGGCGCCGAGCCCGCGCCTTTCATGCATGGCGGAGGGCAGGAGCAGGGACTGCGCTCAGGGACGCTTTCGCCTGCGCTGTGCGTCGGCTTTGGAGCGGCGGCAAAGCTCGCCTCAGAGCGGATCAACAAGGATTACGACCATGTGCTCAGGCTGTGGGCAGCCGCGACAAGGGCGCTGGGGCCGGCGTGGGAGATCAATGGCAGCGTCCGGCACCGCTATTTCGGCAATCTGAATGTCCGGAAGGAAGGGGTCGACGGAGCGAGATTGATCGCGGATCTTCGCGATATCGCCTTTTCGCTCGGCTCGGCGTGCGCGAGCGGCTCCGGTCGCCCGAGCCACGTTCTGAAGGCGCTCGGCCTGGACCAACGTAAAGCCCGATCCTCGATAAGGCTCGGCTTCGGCCGTTACACCAGCGACGACGAGCTGATCGATGCCTGCGAGCGCATTTCGGCAGCGGCATACCGCCAGGAGAAGTTGAAAGCGTGACCCTGGTGCGTTTTCTCCGGGCGGATGGAAGCCTGGACAAGGAAGTTGAAGCGGCGCCGGGCCAGCGGCTGCTCGATGTGGCCTGGGCCGCGCGCGAACCGCTCGAAGGCGCTTGCGAAGGCGTAATGGCCTGCTCGACGTGCCACGTGATTGTCGATGCGGTGGATTTCGAGAAGCTGCCCGTAGCGAGCGAAGAAGAGGAGGATCTCCTCGATCTGGCGGCGCACGCCGGACGGACCTCCAGGCTGGCATGCCAGATCATCCTTACGGAGGACATGAAGGAACTGACTGTCCGGATCCCGCCAGGAGCGACGAACTGGATGGGCCGCTAACCTCCGGTCGGCAGCGAATTCCCGACGCGCGTATCCGGCGCGTTCTTCTTCGGCTTGGCGCGGGGAGGCTTGGAGGGCCTGACCGGAACCAGCGCCGCGAGGTCCGCAAGGCTGAGCGCACCGCTCCGCTTGCTGTCTAGAAGGTTGAAACGGTCGATCGCGGCCTGCCTGAATTCGGCGAGAGAGATGCCGCGGTTGAAGTCGGCATCGGCGGCAGCGACCGGCTGGGGCATGTTCAGCAAAGCGTACCGTGCAGCACCTTCGAGAAGGTCGTTTCCGCCGCCGCCATGCCAGCCAACGTTTGCCCACTCGTCATGCTTGCCGTGTGGCACAGCTTCCTTCTTGGCCGGTGGCGCAGGGTCTCCCCGTGCCCGACGCCATTTGGAATTGACCTGGATCTCGGGCGCGACCTCCCATTCGTAATGCGAGAGCTCGTCGGGGTCGATTTCATTGTCGTGATTGAGGTCGAGGATGGCGAAGAAGCGATCAGCGTCGCCGCGCATCTCATCCGGGGTCAGCAGTCCGTCGCGGTTACGGTCCGCCTGATAGAACCAGAGCGCCAAGGTATTGTCGCTGGTCGATTTTGCCCGGAACGGCTCGCCCATCGGACTGATGAATGGAGCCCATGCATAGCCCCTGACGGTAATTGCCGGCCCATCCGACTGCGCCGCAGCGGCGGCCAGGGTCGCGACGATCGCCGATAAAAGCATGCGCTGGCTCCGGAATATGCCTTCTCAGCTTCTCTTACCCGCGTGAACTGGAGATGAAGAGAGTGCGGTGCCGGACAGCTTGCGCGGGGGGCGGCCTTACCCCATATGCCCGCGCGGAAGTCGGCGGACGGCGCTGTCGCCAACCTGGTCAGGTCCGGAAGGAAGCAGCCACAACGATTTCGTGCCGGGTCGTCGGCTTCCACCGCTCGCAATGACGAACTTGACCCCCTAAACCGTTGTTGATGGACGACGCCGAATCGCCGGGCCTGGGGCTCGACCTTCCTGAAGAACCCAAACCGGCGGCGGAAAACTCCGCCTACCGCGTGCTCGCCCGCAAATATCGGCCGCAGACATTCTCCGAGCTGATCGGGCAGGATGCGATGGTCCAGACGCTGGCGAACGCCATCAAGCGTGGCCGCATTGCCCATGCCTTCCTTCTCACCGGTGTCAGGGGCGTCGGGAAGACTTCAACGGCACGGCTCATCGCCAAGGCTCTCAACTGCATCGGGCCGGATGGGCAGGGCGGGCCGACGATCACCCCCTGCAACGTCTGCGAACAGTGCCGTGCCATTGCCGAGGGGCGACATATTGATGTGATCGAAATGGACGCCGCATCACACACGAGTGTGGACGATATCCGAGAGATCATCGACGCAGTCCGGTACGCTTCGGTCAGCGCGCGCTACAAGATCTACATCATCGACGAAGTTCACATGCTTTCCAAGAATGCTTTCAATGCGTTGCTCAAGACCCTTGAGGAACCGCCTGAACATGTGAAATTCCTCTTTGCGACGACCGAGGTGAACAAGGTTCCGGTGACGGTGCTTTCGCGTTGCCAGCGCTTCGATCTGCGACGAATCCCTTCCGAGAAGCTGGCGGCCCATTTCGCGGAAGTGTCCAAGGCAGAAGGCGTCGAGGTCGAGAGCGAAGCGCTAGGAATGATCGCGAAGGCCGCCGAAGGGTCTGCACGAGACGGCTTGTCCATTCTCGACCAGGCAATCGCCCATGGCGCGGGTGCCGTAAGTGCCGACCAGGTCAGGGATATGCTCGGACTCGCTGACCGCGGACGCATCCGGCGCTTGCTTGGTCTCGTGCTGTCCGGCGACGCGGAAGCGTCGCTGGCCGAGCTCGACGAGACTCACGAACTTGGAATCGATCCCACGCAGTTGCTGCGGGGACTGATGGAGGCGTTGCACTCGGCCACACGGGCCAAGGCGGGCGCGTCCGCCGATCCGCTCCAATCGGTCGAAGAGCGCGAAAGCGCCGGGCAAATGGCTGACGCGCTTTCGTGGGGGACGATTCACCGCCTCTGGCAAATGCTTCTCAAGGGTCTGCAGGACGTCGAGATAGCTCCAGATCCGCGCGAAGCGGCGGAAATGGCGCTGCTGCGGTTGATCCATGCGGCCGATCTTCCCGACCCCGCGTCCTTGATGGCCAAGCTCACCGGGGAGGGCTCGGCGGCTGCCGGGCCGGTGTCGACGGCTGCTCGCCAAGGAGGCGCGCCTTCCGCTTCGCTGCCGCCGGATTTTTCCTCGCTGGTCAAGCAGGTTGAGCAGAGCGGAAGGCATTTGCTCGCGCAGCAACTGCACGATCAGATCGGGCTTGTTCGTTTCGCGCCTCCAGAGCTGGTCCTGAAGCCGATGCGGCCACTCGGCGGCGACTGGCCACGCGACCTCACAGTCGCGCTTAAAGCGATCACTGGGACAAGCTGGCAAGTCTCACTATCGGACGAAGCGGGTGAGGCGTCACTGCTGGATCAGGAGAAAATGGCCGAGGAGCGCGTTCGCGCGGATGTAATGGCCGATCCGAATGTCCGCGCTGTAATGGACGCGTTCCCGGAAGCCGAGCTCGAAACTTTCTCAAACAAGGGCGCCTGACATGCCAGACTTCGACGAAATCCTGAAAATGGCGCAGGAAGCGCAAAACGAGCTGCAGAAGGCCCAGGATAATCTCGACAAAGTCGAGGTCGAAGGCGTCAGCGGCGGCGGGCTCGTGAAGATCCGCGCGACGGCCAAGGGAAGGATCCTGGGCGTCGACATCGACGAAAGCCTGTTGTCGCCTTCCGAGAAGAGCATGGCCGAAGACCTGATCGCAGCGGCAATCAACGACGCGCGAAGCAAGGCCGATGCGGCAGCGGCCGCGGAGATGCAGAAGATGCAAAGCAGCCTTCCGCTCCCGCCCGGGTTCAAGCTGCCCTTCTAGACCATTTTTCCCACGGCCGTTTTGCGGCATATGCGCTTCTCAAGGGAGGCGCCGATGTCAGGTGGCTCAACATTAGGCGCGATGCAGGACTTTCCGCTCCGCATCATGCGATTGATGGATCATGCCGAGCGCGAGCATGGCGACCGCGAGATTGTCGCGGCCCGGCCCGACGGAACAACGATCCGAACCAACTGGATCCAGCTTGCCGAGGTCGCGCGCCGAATGGCGCAGGCGCTCGAACGGCTCGGCGTGAAGCCGGGTGAGCGAGTCGCGACCCTGGCGATGAACCATGACCGGCATCTGGCCGCGTGGTTCGGCGTCGTGGGCATGGGAGGCGTACTGCACACTCTAAATCCTCGCCTCTTCGACGATCAGCTCACCTATATCATCGGTCATGCCGAAGACCGGGTGATCCTTTATGACGGCACGTTCGAGGCGATGGTGGAGAGGCTCAAGCCGCAGCTGCCGTCGGTCTTGCGCTGGATACGTTTTGATGACGAGTTCGATGAGTGGGTCGCAGCGGAGGATGGCAATTATCGCTGGTACGAAGGCGATGAGCGCGAACCGTGCGGCCTCTGTTACACCAGCGGAACCACGGGGAACCCCAAAGGTGTCCTCTATGAGCATCGCTCGACGGTGCTTCATGCCATGTCGATCATCGCGCCGGACGTATTCGATCTTTCGGCTTGCTCAGTGCTGCTCCCGGTCGTCCCAATGTTCCACGCGAACAGCTGGTGCCTGCCATATGCGGCGGCGATCACCGGCCTGAAACTGGTGGTCTGCGGCGAAACCCGCGCCGAACGCATCTGTGAGCTGTTCAACGCGGAGGGGGTCACCCATTCGGCCGGCGTGCCGACGGTCTGGCTGATGATCATCGATCATGCCGAGGATACGGGCGCCAAGCTCGGTAAGCTGCACACGATCATCGTCGGAGGATCTTCCGCGCCGCCGGCAACGATCCGCTGGTTCCGCGAGCGTGGAATCCGCGTCCGGCATCTGTGGGGCATGACCGAGATGACGCCGATCGGCACAGTGGGTGCACCTCCCGCCAATTGGGATTCGATGAACGACCAGGAGCAGCTCGACTATGTGTCGCGCCCAGGACGGTCGCTGTTCGGGGTCGAGCTTCGGATCGTTGATGACAATGGCAAGGTCCTGCCGCGTGACGGGCAGAGCTCGGGTCACCTGCAGACGCGGGGCGCGTCCGTAGTCCGACGCTACTTCAAGAAGGACGAGGATTGCGTCGATGCGGACAGTTGGTTCGACACGGGCGATATTGCCGTCATCCATCCGGACAATACGCTTCGACTGACCGACCGCGCCAAGGATGTGATCAAATCAGGCGGAGAATGGATCAGCTCCATCGAACTGGAAAATCAGGCCGTCGGCTGCCCAGGCGTGCTCGAGGCAGCAGCCATCGGCATCCCACACCCGAAATGGGATGAACGTCCGCTCCTCCTCGTCGTGCGCGACAATGGCAGCGAGGTCCGCGACGCCGACATCCGCGAATATCTGTCGAGCAGGGTCGCCAAATGGTGGCTGCCCGACGCCATCGAGTTCGTCGACGAGTTGCCGCACACCGCAACCGGGAAGCTCAGCAAGAAGGACCTTCGCGACAAATATCGCGACTATCGGTTCTCCGACGCGGAGGCGATGGTCGGCCGCGACTAGAAAAACCGACCGCGCTCGCCTAACTGGCGGCCAACTCCCGTCACTCGAAGGAAATCCGCGACCCCATGGCCGCCCAATATGCATTTGTCATGAAGGACATGACCAAGTCCTTTCCCGGCGCGCAAAAGCCGGTTCTCAATCACATCAACCTGCAATTCTATCACGGCGCCAAGATCGGCATTGTAGGACCGAATGGCGCCGGCAAGTCGACCTTGATGAAAATCATGGCTGGGCTGGACAAGGACTTCCAGGGCGAGGCCTGGCCGGGCGAGAACGTCACTGTCGGCTACCTGCCACAAGAGCCGCAGCTCGATCCGAGCAAGACCGTGCTCGAGAACGTCAAGGATGGCGCCCGGGACGTCGCCGATATGGTCGATCGCTTCAATGCGATCTCCGCGGAAATGGGCGATCCCAAGGACGACACTGATTTCGATGCGCTCATGGAAGAGATGGGCGAGCTTCAGGCGAAGATCGACGCGGTCGATGGGTGGACCCTCGACAATCAGCTGGAAGTCGCGATGGAGGCGCTCCGCTGCCCTCCGTCCGACTGGTCAGTTGAAAATCTCTCCGGCGGTGAGAAGCGCCGTATCGCGCTGACGCGCCTGCTTCTCCAGAAGCCGTCGATCCTGCTGCTCGACGAGCCGACAAACCACCTCGACGCTGAAAGCGTGCAATGGCTTGAGAACCACCTCAAGGAATATCCGGGGGCGGTGCTGATGATCACCCACGACCGTTATTTCCTCGATAATGTGGTCAGCTGGATCCTCGAGCTCGATCGCGGGAAATACTTCCCCTACGAAGGCAATTACTCGACCTACCTCGAGAAGAAGGCGAAGCGCCTGGAGCAGGAGGAGCGCGAGGAGTCCGGCCGCCAGAAGGCGATCCGCGACGAGCTTGATTGGATCAGGCAGGGTCCAAAGGGCCGCCAGACGAAGTCGAAGGCCCGCATCGCCAAGTTCGACCAGCTGGTTGCGGCGCAGGAAAAGCACGTCCCGGGCAAGGCGGAGATCCTGATCCAGGTGCCCGAGCGCCTTGGCGGCAAGGTGATAGAGGTCAAGAATCTGACCAAGGCTTATGGCGACAAGCTTTTGTTCGAGGATCTCTCCTTTAGCCTGCCCCCCGGCGGAATCGTCGGCATCATCGGCGCGAACGGCGCGGGTAAGTCGACCTTATTCAAGATCATCACCGGCCAGGAAACGCCGGACTCCGGATCCATCGACATCGGTCCGACCGTCCATCTCGGCTATGTCGACCAGAGCCGCGACCACCTCGATAATTCCAAGAACGTCTGGGAGGAGATTTCGGACGGCCTGGATTACATGAAGGTCAACGGCCACGACCAGTCGACGCGCGCCTATGTCGGCGCCTTCAACTTCAAGGGCCAGGACCAGCAGAAGAACGTCGGCAAGCTGTCCGGCGGCGAGCGCAACCGCGTCAACATCGCGAAGATGCTGAAGCGAGGCGGCAATGTCCTGCTTCTCGACGAGCCGACCAACGACCTGGACGTCGAGACGCTTGGGGCCCTTGAGGAAGCGATCGAGAATTTCGCCGGATGCGCCGTCATCATCAGCCACGACCGCTTCTTCCTCGACCGCCTGGCGACCCACATCCTCGCCTTCGAGGGCGACAGCCGCGTCGAGTGGTTCGAGGGCAACTTCGAGGCTTATGAGGAGGACAAGGTCCGCCGCCTGGGCGAGGAGGCCACCCGACCGCACCGGATGAGCTACCGCAAGCTCACTCGCTAACCCGTGATCACGGTCACCTCGCTGCTATGGATCTGGAAAGGGGAGGCGGCCGGGCGCTGGTACTTCATCACGGTGCCCGACGAGCAGTCGGCCGAGATCAAAGCGCATGCGTTTGAAAATCCTCGCGGCTTCGGATCCGTCAAGGTCGAAGCCACAATAGAGGGCGTCACTTGGAGGACATCGGTATTTCCTCTGAACAACGGCGGCTATCTGCTTCCAGTCAAAGCGGAAATTAGACGCAAGGCGGACCTGTCGACGGGAGACCAGGTCACGGTGAACCTGCGCCTGCTTTGAAGGCTAACGTAGCCGCTTAACGAGCAGGAGGCCGTCGTCGCCGCCCTTCACTTCGAAGTTGGGCACGGCCTTGATGAGGTCCGAGAGGCGGGTGAAACCGTAGTTGCGAGCTGCGAAGCTCGATACGGCTTTTGCACGCTGTCCGAGCTCCGACAGGGAGGTATAGCCCTCATCGTCGCGCTTGGACGCTTTGTAGGCAGCGCCGAGAACCTGCAGCAGCTCCGGGTCCACCGGGCGCTGGCCCTTGCCGGTCGCGGGCTGCTCCAGCTGCTCCTCGTCATCAAGCGCGAGTGCGCCGACGTCGAAAAAGCGGGTGCAGGCTTGCTGGAAGGAGAGGGGCGTCTTCGCCGTCCCGAACCCGTAGACGGGGAGGCCGTCTTCTCGGATGCGCTGCGCCAGTGGCAGGAAGTCGCTGTCCGAGGACATGATCCCGAAACCGTCGACGTTGCCGCGGTACAATAGGTCCATCGCATCGATGGTCATCCGCATGTCAGTCGCGCTCTTTCCCTTCACGACGTCGAACTGCTGCATCGGAATAATCGAGTGCAGCCCGGTCAGTTGCCCCCAGCCCTTGAGGCTCGCCTTGGCCCAGTTGCCGTAGGCGCGGCGGATATTGATCGTGCCCAATTCTCCAAGAACCAGAAGCACTTCGTCGAGATGATCGGGGCTTGCGTTGTCGGCATCGATCACAAGCGCGATGTTTTTCTCAGTCTCGCCGTTCACTTCGCGCATTTGCTCGAATCCTGCTCTTTTCAGGCTTTCTATCGCAGTAGCGCGCAATGGCCACAATTGGCCGTGAACTTCGTTTCGTTCCTGAACCGTTCATGCCCGATGCCGGAACGAATACGCTTCCCGTGCACTTTAGTCAGGCACGGGGGCCGAGTAGGAAGGGACGAGACATGAGGAAGATTGGTCTTGCCGCAGTCCTGGCCGCTAGCGTTGCCGTAACTGGTTGCGCTACGAGCCCGTACGGCTACGGCTACAACGATCCATATTACGGAAATGGTTACAACCAGGGCTATTATCAGCAGCCCTATGGCGGCAATCCGCAGGCTCGCGGTGCCGTGACCGGCGCTGCGGTCGGTGCTGCCACCGGCGCGGTTGCCGGCGCGGTTCTCCCGGGTATCAAGCCGGGCGTCGGCGCTCTTGCCGGCGCGGTTCTGGGCGGCGTTCTAGGCGCCTCGATAAACGGCCGACAATATTATCGGGATACGCGCGGTTATTGTTACTACGTCGACCAGTACGGTCAGCCGCACTACAGCTACGACGTTCGCTGCTAGAACGTTCCAAGCTTTGAACTGCTAGACGGGGCGGAAGTCACCTTCCGCCTCGTCGAGCATGTAAAGGCGCCCTTCCGCGATCGAGAAGTGGGCGCCATGCAGCATGAGCCGGCCATCCCGCTCTCGTTCCGCGATCCATGGAAATGATCGCAGGTTAGCCAGGCTGACCTTCACCGCCTCCCGTTCCATCTCCAGGAATGCCTCACGATCGAGGTCCTGATGGTGCGCGCGCACATGATCGCGCGCTGGCGCCAGCATGCGAACCCAGTCGGCGATGAAATGCCCTTCGCCTGGCTCGGTATCGTCAAACTGGCCCGTCAAAGCGGCCGCGCAGCCGCCGCAGAGGCCATGCCCCATGACCAGAATTTCCCCGACCTGCAGCTGGGTCACCGCAAACTCCAGCGCTGCCGAGACGCCGTGGAAGCCTCGGGTCGTTTCGTACGGTGGGGCCAAAGCGGCGATGTTGCGCACCACGAACATTTCGCCGGGACGAGCGTCGAAAATCTGTGCCGGGTCGACGCGGCTGTCGGCGCAGGACAGGATCATGACCTGCGGGCTTTGCCCCTCGGACAATTCCGACCAGCGCTCACGCTCCCGCGCCCAATCTTGCTCGCGAAAACGGCGATAGCCTTCGATCAATCTGGAAAGGTACGGCATGCTCCCGCGCTAGCCGCTGGAGGCGAGGGGTGGCAAGCCGGCCTGCCAATCGCTATCTGGCCGCCATGAACGCCCCGGCCGCCGTCCCGCCCAAACAGCGCAAGCCCGACTGGATCCGGGTCAAGGCGCCCGTCAGCGAGGGCTATCACAAGACACGCCGCCTCATGCGGGACCTCAACCTGGCGACGGTTTGCGAAGAAGCTGCCTGCCCGAACATCGGCGAGTGCTGGACGAAGAAGCACGCCACGGTGATGATCCTGGGGGATACCTGCACGCGTGCCTGCGCATTCTGCAACGTGAAAACGGGCATGCCCCGAGCCGTCGATCCACTGGAGCCCGAGCATGTCGCCGTCGCCGCCGCGGAACTGGGACTGGAGCATATCGTCGTCACATCAGTCGACCGCGACGATCTGCCCGACGGCGGGGCGTCGCAATTCGTGAAGGTCATTCAGGCGCTGCGCCGCAACACGCCGGGCACCACGATCGAGATCCTGACTCCCGATTTCCGCAACAAGAGCGAAGCGGCGGTCGAAGCGATCATCGAGGCCGGTCCCGACGTCTACAACCACAATCTCGAGACAGTGCCGCGCCTGTATCCGACGATCCGCCCCGGCGCGCGCTACTACGCGTCGCTGCGCCTGCTCGAGAGCGTGAAGCGGAAGGCTCCTCATATCTTCACCAAGTCTGGCGTAATGGTCGGCCTCGGCGAACAGCGCCTCGAAGTGCATCAGGTCATGGACGACATGCGCTCGGCCGGGATCGATTTCCTGACGATGGGCCAGTATCTGCAGCCGACGCCCCGACATGCGAAGGTCGAGGAGTTTGTCACGCCGAAAGCGTTTGACGCCTATGCGGCCATCGCACGAGCAAAGGGCTTCCTCCTCGTCGCCGCATCGCCGCTGACGCGGTCGAGTTACCATGCCGGCGACGATTTCAAGAAGATGCAGGCGGCCCGCGTGGCGCAGCTGGAGCGTTCGAACGGCTAATGCCGCGCCACAGTGAGACGAAGCACCTTCCGTTCAGTCCGGAACAGCTGTTCGAGCTGGTCGCCGACGTTGCTTCCTATGACCAGTTCTTGCCTTGGGTCGTTGCCGTGCGCATTCGATCCTCGAGCGAAGCCGAGACGATTGCGGATCTCGTGGTCGGCTTCAATGCGTTCAAGGAGCGGTTCACGAGCCGCGTCGTGAAGGAGCGACCGACGCGCATCTGCGTCGATTACGTCGAAGGGCCGCTCAAGTATCTCCACAACGAGTGGAAGTTCGATCGCGCTGCCGACGGCGGGACGGATGTCGGCTTCTCGGTGGACTTCGCGTTCAAGTCTCGCATCTTCGAAGCCCTGGCAGGCTCGATGTTCGATCGGGCCCTGCGCCGAATGACCAACGCTTTCGAACAGCGCGCAGCAGCGCTTTACGGCATCAGCAGCTCGAGCGCGCAGAGCGCTGCCTGAAGCCGAACCCCGGCGCGGTTCTGACCCTCGAACAGCTTCTGGTCGGCCACGATCTTGGCCGGATCGGCATCGCGTTCGGCGCGCGCGAAAACGACCGTGCCCACGGGCTTGCCGGGTGAGCCGCCCCCTGGGCCCGCGATTCCCGTAATCGCCACAGCCACATCGGCTTCGGAGGCCGCCAGGGCGCCACGGGCCATAGCCCAGGCAGTCGCGACACTGACCGCCCCGAAAGTCTCCACCACTTCCTCGCTGACCTTGAGCTCGTGGACTTTCGCGGCGTTGGAATAGGTGACGTAGCCCGCTTCGAAGACGTCCGACGATCCGGGGATTTCGGTAATCGCGGCGCTGACCAGGCCACCGGTGCAGCTTTCCGCGACGGCAACGCGGCGCCCTGCGGCCCGGTTTGCATCGACCACTTCGCGAGCCTTGCTCACCAGTTCTTCGGGAAGGAGGGAATCCATCAACGCGGAGAGCCCATTCGGATGCTGGCCAACGCGCTGCAGGCAATTCCTTCGCGGCGGCCGGTGAAGCCCAGACCTTCCGTGGTCGTCGCCTTCACGCTCACCTGCTCCACCGCAATCTCCAGGATGGAGGCGATCCGATCGCGCATTGCGGACCGATGTGGCTTCACTTTTGGTTCCTCCGCAATGACCGTACAATCGACATGATCGATGATTGCTCCCTTAGAACGCAAAAGCGAAGCAGCGTGAGAGAGGAAAAGTTCGGAGTCCGCGCCCTTCCACTGTGGATCGGATGGCGGGAAGTGATCGCCGATGTCGCCGAGGCCGCCAGCGCCGAGCAAGGCATCGGTTATCGCGTGCAGGACCACGTCCGCATCGCTGTGCCCCGCAAGCCCGCGCGAATGGGGGATGGCAATGCCCCCGAGGGTGACCGGGCCGGCACCCCCAAATGCATGGACATCGAAGCCGCTGCCGGTTCGCGAGACAAGCGTCCCGGCGAGCCAGGCCTGCGCGCGTTCGAAGTCAGCAGCCGTCGTCAATTTTTCGAGGGCAGGGTCGCCAGGTACCGACGCGACCGACATTCCCGCCGCCCGCAAGACGGTCGTCTCGTCCGTTGGCGAAGGTCCCTCCCAAAGGTCGTAGGCCCTACGCAAAGACTCTAACCGGAAGAGTTGGGGAGTCTGCACCCGCACTATCCCGGTTCGATCGAGCGGTTCTCCAAGCAGGTCCCCGCTTCTAGCGAGCGTATCTCCGACTGGCATCACCGGGGCGGCGCCTTCGTAGAATTCGAGGGCCGGCAATAGCCGATCGATCACAGCTGGCGGACAAAAGGGGCGGGCGGCATCGTGGATCAGCACTGCTTCGTCGTCGACGGTTCGCAAGCCCGCCCTAACGGAATCAGAGCGTTCTTGTCCGCCGGTAATCAGATCGCCGACGTTCAGACCGCTAAGGGCGGCGCCTGCAAGCTCATCCTGACCGTCGCCGACTATGACGCGGAGGCGCCTAACCGCGGGATGAGAGAGCAGGGCTTCTGCTGCCCAGCGGAGGATCGGTTTGCCCGCGATCCGCCGATATTGTTTCGGGACATCGCCGCCCATGCGCTGGCCGCTTCCTGCCGCGACGATCAGGGCCGTGACGCTCATCGCGCGCGCCTTGCCCCTACACTGTGCCTCCTGTAAAGGCGCGCCTTCTCATGCAGATGCTGAAGCCAATCAGGATCGGCCCCGTTGAGGTCGCGTCGCCGGTGATTCTGGCGCCGATGACGGCCGTCACCGACCTGCCGTTCCGGCGCATTGTCAAGCGCTATGGTGCCGGGCTGACAGTCAGCGAAATGATTGCCAGCCAGGCAATGGTCCGCGAGACGCGGCAGTCGCTTCAGAAGGCGATGTGGGATCCGGCGGAAGAGCCCGTGTCGATGCAGCTTGCCGGATGCGAGCCGCATGTGATGGCGGAAGCAGCCAGGCTGAACGAGCAGCGCGGCGCGGCGATCATCGACATCAACATGGGCTGCCCGGTGAAAAAGGTCGTCAACGGAGAGGCCGGCTCTGCTCTGATGCGTGACCTCAAGCTCGCATCGCAAATCATTGATGCAACGGTAAAAGCGGTCAGCGTCCCCGTCACATTGAAGATGCGGATGGGCTGGAACCACGACAGCCTCAACGCACCTGAGCTGGCGCGCATCGCCCAAGACCTTGGGATCAGGATGATCACCGTCCATGGCCGTACCCGTTGCCAGATGTACAAGGGCGAGGCGGACTGGGCCTTTGTGCGAGGGGTGAAGGAAGCCGTATCCGTTCCAGTGATCGTCAACGGCGACATTTGCTCCACCGACGACGCGAAAGAGGCACTACGCCTGTCCGGCGCCGATGGGGTCATGATCGGGCGGGGCGCCTACGGACGGCCCTGGCTGCTGGGTCAGGTAATGGCGGATTTGGGAGATGGAGGAGCGAGGCCCGACCCCAGCCTCGACGAGCAGCTCGACGCCATGCTGGAGCAATATGAGGCGATGCTCGAGCTCTACGGCACGCATACCGGGGTGAACCTCGCGCGTAAGCATGTCGGCTGGTACACCAAGGGGCTTCCGGGCTCGGCCGAGCTGCGCAACAATGTGAACCAGCAGGACGATCCGTCCGTGGTCAAGCGCATGCTTCGGGACTTTTACGCGCCCTGGCTGACTCGCTCCGCGGCCTGAGCGGATACCGCAACACAAGTGTGTTGTTGGTGCAACGGCCATGCTAGGGCCGGAGGCAATGGACGCGCGTACGGCCGAATCGCCGATGACCTCGCAACTGCAAAGATGGCTCGAAAGGGAGCGCGCAAGCGGGCGCTTCTACGATCGGGTGACGGTCGCCGTCGCCCTGTTGCTCATCGGCATGACGGCGCTGAGCATCTATTTGCTCCGCGAGGGCGCAGAGCCGGGAAGCCTGCTGTCGCCGCCGCTCATCGCGCTGCTTCTCATCGCGAACCTGATTCCGGCAATCGCCTTGATGGTTCTGTTCTCGCGCAAGGTCGCGGTGAGGAGGGCCGAGCACGGCGGCCTCGGCAGCGGTCGTTTGCACACCCGCCTGGTCGCCTTGTTCTCGGTGCTGGCCGCGGTTCCCACCGTTCTCGTCGCGATTTTCGCATCGTTGCTTTTCCAGAGCGGCCTCGAATTCTGGTTTTCAGACCGCGCGCGCGGAATGCTCGAGAACACCGTCCAGGTCGCGCGAGCGACCTACGACCGCGAGGTTGAGCGCGTCTCGAACGAGACGGTGACGATGAGCGGAGACCTTGCGGGCTATCTGAAGCTGGTCGCCATCGACGATCCGCGCTTCAGTGAGGGATTTGGCCGTCAGGTGCTCAACCGCAATCTTTCTGAAGCCATCATCATCAATGTTGGTCCCGACGGCGTACCCAGGTCGCTGGCGCTCGTGAATCCATACGATCGACCGCTCGAGAAGATCATCACGCCCCAGAAGATCAAGGATCTCGGCAACAAGCCCAGCGTACCGATCAACTCATCCGATCGCATCGGCGCGCTGACGCCGCTCGATTACGGACCGAACACCTATCTTTACGCGGCACGCGTGTTCGAGCCCCAATTTCGCCAGCAGATCGCCCGCGCGAACGATGTCCTCCACGACTATCAGGTCCTGCTCGCGCGATCGCGGATCAACCAGTTGCGCTTCAACGCCGCCCTGCTTCTTGGAGCGCTCGTCATCGTCGGCCTCGCCATTCTGACGGCGCTGAAAATGGCGGATCGGCTCGTACGCCCAGTCGGGCACCTCGTTGCTGCTGCAGGGAGGATCGAGGAGGGCGATTTCTCGCCGCGAGTACCCGTCACCGAAAGCGAGGATGAGATTCAGACTCTTTCGACGGCGTTCAACCGCATGGCCGGAAGGCTGGAGGAGCAGACCGGCGCGTTGCGAAACGCCAACCTGCAACTCGAAACGCGGCGAGCCTTCATGGAGGCAGTGCTCTCAAGCGTCACCGCCGGCGTAATCGCGCTCGACGCCGCGAACCGCGTCCTGCTTGTGAACCGTTCGGCTGAAGCTCTGCTCCGCCGCACCCAAAACGAAGTTGAAGGTCAGCCGCTCGGGGAGCTTTCGACCGATCTCGACGAGTTCATGCGCGGCGATCGACCGGAAGCCAATGTTCTGATCGCGGCCGACGCCGGCCAGCGAACTCTCGCCGTGAAACGCGTTCGATATTCGGATGGGGCGGTGCTGACGTTCGATGACATCACCGATCAGCTCACGGACCAGCGCCGGGCAGCCTGGTCTGACATTGCGCGCAGGATAGCGCACGAGATCAAGAACCCGCTGACGCCCATCCAGCTTGCAGCAGAGCGGCTGCAACGCCGGTTCGGCCAGGAAGTGAAATCTGACAGCGAAACCTTCGAACGGCTTACCGGGACGATCATTCGGCAGGTGGGTGACCTGCGGCGCATGGTGGACGAATTCTCCAGCTTCGCGCGCATGCCCAAGCCGGTGTTCAGGCTCGAGAATGTGCACGAGGTCGCGCGTCAGTCCGTCTTTCTTCACGAGGTTGCGCACCCGGCGATCGCCTTCGCGCTGGAGCCACCGCAGGGCGATTTCGAGATGGTTTGCGATCGCCGTCAGCTGGCGCAGGCGCTCACCAACGTGGTCAAGAATGGCGTTGAAGCTATTGAAAGTCGAAGGAATCGCGGAGAGCACAGCCTCGCAGGCGACCGCGTCGAGCTCCGCCTGCACGAGGAGGAGGGTCAGCTCATCATCGACGTCCTCGATACGGGCATCGGCCTTCCGGAAGACCGCGAAAGGCTGACCGAGCCTTATGTGACCACGCGCGTCCGGGGGACCGGCCTTGGCCTCGCGATCGTGAAGAAGATTGTCGAAGAGCATATGGGTGAGATTGCCTTCCTCGACCGGCCCGGAGGTGGAACGCACGTCCGTATCGCTTTCGACGTCGGCAAGCTGGCGGCGCTTGATAAGGCTGAAGCGGCCGAGGAACCCAAGGACGAGGATGGCGAAAGCGAGGATGCCGAATAATGGCGCTTGAAGTTCTGGTGGTGGATGACGAGGCGGACATCCGGGAGCTCGTCAGCGGCGTACTCGAAGACGAGGGCTATGCGGTGCGCACGGCCGCGGACAGCAGTGCCACGCTCGACGCGGTCGAGGAGAGGCGCCCGTCGCTCGTGCTCCTTGACGTGTGGCTGCAGGGGTCCCGCTTGGACGGCTTGCAACTGCTCCAGGAGATCAAGCGGCGCGACCCGACCATTCCGGTGCTCATGATCTCCGGGCACGGAAACCTGGACACGGCCGTCGCTGCTGTCAGGGAAGGCGCGATCGACTTCATCGAGAAACCGTTCGAGGCAGAACGGCTGATCTACCTCGTCGGCCGGGCCACCGAAACAGATCGGCTTCGCAGGGAAAATGTGGCGCTCAAGGCGCAGGTCGGCGCCGAAGACCAGCTCCAGGGTGCGTCAGTCGCAATCAACACGGTGCGCGCGACGCTGAAGCGCGTTGCGCCGACCGGGAGCCGAGTGCTCATTTCGGGACCGCCGGGCGTCGGCAAGGAGATCGCCGCCCGCATGATTCACCAATGGAGCCCGCGCGCCAGGGCACCTTTCATCGTGCTTTCGGCGGCTACCATGAGCCCTGAGCGGGTCGAGGAGGAGCTGTTCGGAAGCGAGACGGACGGCGTAGTTCGTCCGGGCTTGCTGGAGCATGCCCATGGCGGGACCCTTTTCCTTGATGAAATTGCCGACATGCCGATCACGACACAGGGCAAGATCCTGCGAGTGCTCACCGACCAAAGCTATCACCGCGTCGGGGGGCAGCGACCCGTGAAGGTCGACGTCAGGGTATTGTCGGCCACTTCGAGGAATCTGCAGGACGAGATTGCGGGGGGCCGCTTCCGGGAAGACCTATTCTATCGTCTGAACGTGGTCCCGGTGCGTTTGCCGGCGCTCCGAGAGCGGCGGGAAGACATTCCCGAGCTCGTGAACCATTTCCTCGCGCGTTTCGCTGCGGAGCGGCGCATGCTGGCCCCCTCGATATCCGACGAAGCAATTGCTGCCCTGCAGGCGCACGACTGGCCGGGAAACGTCCGGCAGCTGAGGAACATCATCGAACGCACGATCATCCTCGCACCGGGAGACCGCATCTCCTGCATTGAAGTCGACCTGCTCCCGCCGGAGGTGCTCGAGAATCAGGGCGCGATCGGCGGCTCGAGCACCGCCATTGCGATCATGGGTAGCCCGCTTCGCGAGGCAAGGGAGTCATTCGAGCGCGAATATCTGAAGATCCAGATCCGCCGTTTCTCCGGCAACATCTCGCGGACCGCATCGTTCATTGGCATGGAGCGCTCCGCCCTTCACCGAAAACTCAAGGCGTTGGGGATCGGCGATAAGCGAGAGGGGGAAGAGTAGGAGTCCGCCACGATGGCAGCGCGATCGCTGAGCCTGCAGGATCATTTCCTAAACAGCGTTCGCCGGGCGAAGCTGCCGGTGACCATTTTCCTGGTCAAAGGCGTAAAGCTGCAGGGGACGATCACTTGGTTCGATTCCTTCTCCCTGCTTTTGCGGAGGGATGGCGCGTCCCAGCTCGTCTACAAACATTCGATCTCGACGATCATGCCCTCGGAACCTCCGCCAGACCTCGTTCCTCCGAACGAAGTACAGCAATCGAGCGGCGCAAAGGCCGCGCTGCAGGATTTGTTCCTCGCTGCGGCCGCTCGCCAGCAGGAGCGCATGACCTTGTTCCTCGTTAACGGCGTGATGCTCCAGGGTTCGATTGCGGCCTACGATCAATTCTCCCTGCTCCTTGAACGCTCCGGTCAAATCCAGCTCGTCTACAAACATGCGCTGTCGACCCTTCAGCCGGCGCACGCGCTCAATCTGGAGCAGGGCCCGCCGGACGACGGGGAGGCTAGCCCTGAATAACAATTTCGACGGTAATGGAGCGATCGAGGTCGCCCGCGGAGAACGGGCCATCGTCGTTGTTCCCGAAATCCCGCGCGATGGCTCACGCCGGTCTGCGGAGGCACGGCTGGAGGAAGCCGAGGGCCTGGCGGAAGCGATCGGGATAGAAGTGGTGAACGAACGCGCGTTCCGCGTGCGCACCGTTCGTCCCGCAACGCTGTTGGGCAAGGGCCAGGTCGACGAGGTCGCTCAACTTGCCAAGGACAGCAGCGCTGGCCTGCTGATCGTCGATTCGCCGCTGACTCCGGTTCAGCAGAAGAATTTGGAGGAGGAGGCCGGCACCAAGGTGATCGACCGCACCGGCCTCATCCTGGAGATTTTCGGAGAACGTGCTGCGACGGCCGAAGGCCGGCTGCAGGTGGAGCTGGCGCATCTCGACTACCAGGCAGGCCGCCTGGTGCGGAGCTGGACACACCTCGAACGGCAGCGCGGCGGCTTCGGGTTCCTAGGCGGTCCCGGCGAAACCCAGATCGAGGCCGACAGGCGCATGATCCGGGACCGGATGGCTCGAATCCGCCGGGAGCTCGAGCAGGTGAAACGCACACGCTCCTTGCACCGCGATCGACGTCAGCGCGCGCCATGGCCCGTGATTGCGCTCGTTGGCTACACGAACGCCGGGAAATCGACGCTTTTCAATCGATTGACGGGCGAAGATGTGTTCGCGGAAAATCTGCTGTTCGCCACGCTCGACCCGACCATGCGCGATATCCGGCTTCCCGGTTTCGACAAGGCCATCCTGTCCGACACCGTCGGGTTCGTATCCGATCTGCCCACTGAGTTGATCGCCGCCTTTCGCGCAACGCTCGAGGAGGTGAGGTCGGCCGACCTGCTCGTCCACGTTCGCAACATGGCGCATCCGGACCGGGAGGCGCAGCGAGAAGATGTAGAGGACGTCTTGGTCTCCCTCGGCCTCGGGGAAGAGGGGACTCCGCCGCGCCTGGAGACCTGGAACAAGGTGGATTTGCTGCCCGCTGAAGAGCGCGAACGGCTGGGGGAGGAGGCAAAGCGGCGAGACGACGTGGTCCCGGTGTCCGCCTTGACCGGGGAAGGTCTCGAAGAATTGCGCGCCAAGATGGCGGAAAAGCTCAGAATAGGGGAGCAGGTGCACCAGATTAGGTTGTCTGCAAGCGAAGGCGGCAAGATCGCCTGGCTGCATTCGCGAGGTGAGGTGCTCGATCAGCGCATTGCGGATGAGGAAGTCGAATTGCAGGTTCGGCTTTCACCCGACAACTGGGCTCGCTTTCAGGCGCTGGAATCTGCCTGAACCCGTTTAGCGTCCACCCACAACGCTTCCTTCTCGTCGAGGGACATTTCTTGGAAACCGGCCACGTGCTCGATCGCACGGAAGCGCTTTTCAAACTTGCTGTTTGCCTCGCGCAGAGCTGCTTCGGGCTCAATGTTGAGATGTCGTGCGAGGTTCACGGTGGCGAAGAGCAAATCCCCTAATTCTTCGAGCTTGCGCTGGTGATCGCTTTCGGCGTCCAGCTCGGCAAGCTCTTCGTCGATCTTTGCCCGCGGCCCGGACGCGTCCGGCCAGTCGAAACCGACACGGGCGGCGCGACGCTGCAGCTTGGCGGCGCGTTCAAGGGCCGGAAGGGCCAGCGCTACGCCGGCCAAGGCGCTGACGTCGGAGGACTTGGCTCGTTCGGCTGCCTTGATTTCCTCCCAACCGGGGCTTGTGCTCGCGCCGCCGAAGATATGAGGGTGGCGGCGCTCAAGTTTGTTGCAGATCCTCTCGATCACGTCTTCGAGGGCGAAATGACCGGCCTCAGCAGCCATTTGTGCGTGGAAGACGACCTGGAGCTGTAAATCGCCGAGTTCATCGGCAAGTGCGTCCATGTCGTTTCGAGCAATAGCGTCCGCGACCTCATAAGCCTCTTCGATCGTGTAAGGCGCGATCGTCTCGAAGCTTTGCTGGCGATCCCATTCGCAGCCGTGCTTCGGATCGCGCAACCGCTGCATGATGGAAACGAGGCGCTCAAGCGGCATGCGGGGGCCCTTTTTGGAAACATTCTTTAAGTATGATAATATGCATTATGTAAACTATACAGATGATCAGGGGACCAAAACTAGCCAGCGCCCTTCCACTCCCCAGCGGGTCAGCGACGACAAGAAGTTCATGCCGAGGACATTGAGATTGTCGTGCTCCGCGACCTGAAGGCGAACGTCATTGCGGACAATGTCGCCGACCTCGAGCCGCTCGGCGCGCCCGCTGGAAACCCGGATGACGCCATTGCCTGTACGCACGACCTGATCCGGGCGCGGAGAAATCTCAACTCCGACGCGTTGCGCAGTCTGCCGGTCGATCGTCGTCATGGTCGCGCCGCTATCCACCAGGAACCGCACGGACTGACCGTTCACCTGCGCGTCGACCCAGAAATGGCCGTCGATCGCCATCGGGACGCGCGTTTCGCGCCCCTGCTCTACCGGCGTTCCAACCGCTTCAGCCTTGAGCCTTTGCGCAACCCAACCGAAATCGTCCCGGAAGGTGAATAGCACGAAGCCCGCCGCGAAGATGGCGACCCATGCGAGCAACATGGTGATCAGCTTCGCCGCCGGTTCCCGTCGCGACATCAAGGCGCTCAGCACCAACACCATCGCCATGATGATATAGAGCCCGCCGAGCATGAGATCGTTGGTCACAACGCGATCTCCAGCCCGTCATAGGCCGGCTCGGCCCAATCCGGCAGCTCACCGACGAGCGTGCGATAGTCCAGGCCGTTGCCCATGTGGGTCAGGTATAGATGGCCGACGCCAAGCTCACGAGCCCATCCGAGGACCCCATCCAAATGTGCGTGCGTCGGATGGGGGCGCCGTGTCAGGCAGTCGCTGATCAGCACATCCGATTTATCATACAGCGCCGCCATGTCGTCCGTCATGTCGCTGTAATCAATAGCATAAGTAACCGAGCGTACGCCCTCGTCGAACCGCAGGCCAAGCGAGGTGGTGCTCCCGTGGGGCTGGTCGACCGTCCTCACATTCGAGTTACCAAAGGTCCACCCCTGGCCAATTTCTAGCGGCTGGACGATCGGCCGATAGAAGTCGCTTTGGGCGAAGGCGTAACCGAAACGCTGTTCGAGGCTTTCCAGAGTGTCCGCTCGGCCAAGGAGCGGCACAGGAGCATCGAGCACCTGCGATACCGGCCTGAGCTCGTCGACTCCATGCACGTGATCGCCATGATCGTGCGTGACGATCACGGCCCGAAGACGATCGACATCCGCATCGAGAAGTTGCTGCCTTAGATCGGGCCCGCAATCGACGAGCACATGCTCTCCCGAGCTTTCAACAAGAATCGAGGAGCGCAGGCGGCGGTTGCGCGGCTCATTAGGGTCGCATTCGCCCCAGTGATTGCCGATCTTGGGAACTCCGGTCGAGGTCCCGCAACCAAGGATGCGGATTCTCATGCGCTCGCCCGGCTGAAAAGCCGGAAGAAATTCTCCGTCGTCGTTTCTGCCAGGCGCTCGGGCTCCTCTCCCCGCAATTCGGCCACGAAATTCGCGGTGTCCGCCACGAAGGCAGGTTCGCAAACCTTTCCCCGGTTCGGCACCGGCGCGAGAAACGGCGAATCCGTCTCGACCAGCATCTGATCCGCGGGCAGCCACTTGGCCGTGTCCTGCAGGTCGCGCGCATTCTTGAAGGTCACAATCCCGGACAGCGACACGTAGAAGCCCAGGTCGAGGCCCTTCCGAGCGAGCTCAGCGGATCCGGTGAAGCAATGCAGGACGCCCGTGACGCCACCCCCGCGCACGGCGGCCTCCAAGATCTGTGCCGTGTCGCCTTCGGCGTCTCGCGTGTGGACGACGAGAGGCAAGCGTGCCTCTCTTGCTGCATCGATATGTGCCTGAAACCGCTCGCGCTGCGCACTGCGATCCGATTTGTCGTAGAAGTAGTCGAGGCCGCACTCACCGATCGCGATCACGCGCGGATGTTTGGCGCCATCGACCAGCGCAGATGCCCCCAGGTCGGGATGCGCATCCGCTTCATGCGGATGGACGCCTACCGTAGCCCAGACATCATCGTGGCGTTCGGCGACGGAGATCACGTCACCCCACTCCTTTTGGCGCGTGGAGATATTCAGGAAGCCTTGAACGCCACGTGCGCGCGCATTCTCTAGAACTTCGTCCTGGCGCTCCGCGAGGCCTTCGTAATTCAGGTGGCAATGGCTATCGATCAGCCTCACGCCGCCGCATCCTCCTCTTCAGGAAGGTCGAGCCGCGGAAACAGCGGAGTCGGCGCGGCGATGGGAACGCCGCCCTCGGCCGCGTCGATCAGCGTGATAAGCTTTTCGGCGGATGTCGGGATAACCGGCGAAATCGCGCCGGCGAGTTGCCTGATCGCTTTTACGAGGGTGCCCAAAACGGCGGCCATGCGCTCCGGATCGGTCTTGCGCAGCGCCCAGGGGGCTTGCTCATCGACATAGGCGTTGCACGCGAAGACGGCGCGAAGCCACGCTTCGATGCCGACCGAAAAGGCGAACCGATCGAACGATTCTGGCATTTCCGCCGCCGTCGTCCGCTCCACTGCCTCGATCAACTGGACGTCGGCGGGGTCCTCACCTGCGGCAGGAATGATCCCGCCCAGGTTCTTGTGTATCATCGACAAAGTGCGCTGCGCCAGATTGCCGAAGCTGTTCGCCAGCTCGGCATTGGCGCGGTTGACGATCGCCTCGGCGCTATAGCTTCCGTCCTGCCCGAAGGGGACCTCACGCAGCAGGAAATAGCGCAGCGCATCCACTCCAAACCGGTCGACGAGCGCCATCGGATCGACGACATTGCCGACGCTCTTGGACATCTTTTCGCCCCGGCTGAGCAGGAAGCCGTGTCCGAACACCTGCTTGGGTAACGGCAGCTTTGCCGACATCAGGAAGGCCGGCCAGTAAACGGTGTGAAAACGAACGATGTCCTTGCCGATCAGATGTACGTCGGCGGGCCAGAAACGGTCGTACTGCTGTCGGTCGTCTGGGTACCCCACTCCCGTCATGTAGGTCGTGAGCGCGTCGACCCAGACGTACATCACGTGCCCGGGCGAATTCGGCACAGGAACGCCCCAGTCGAAGCTGGTACGTGAGACGCTCAGGTCCTTCAGGCCAGCTTCCACGAAGCGAAGCACCTCGTTTCGCCTGCTTTCGGGCCGGATGAACTCGGGATTGTCACGATAGAGCTTGAGAAGAGGCTCCTGATACTTCGACAAACGGAAGAACCATGTCTCCTCTGCGGTCCATTCGACGGGAGTGCCTTGCGGCGACAGCTTGTCGCCATTCTCGTCAGCGACGAGTTCGCTCTCGTCGTAGAAAGCCTCGTCGCGGACCGAGTACCAGCCCTCGTAGCGGTCGAGATAGAGGTCGCCCGCCTCTTCCATCGCCTTCCAGATTTCGATGCTGGCGCGGTGATGCCTAGGCTCGGTAGTTCGAACGAATGCATCATATGAGATATTGAGTCTCTCGGCCATTTCGCTGAAATAGCCTGACATTTCGTTGGCGAACTCCAACGTCTCTCGGCCTTCGCCGCGTGCGGTCTGAACCATCTTGAGACCGTGCTCGTCAGTCCCGCCGACAAAGCGGACATCGCGGCCTCGACTGCGCTCGAAACGCGCGATGACGTCGCCCGCGATCGCTTCATAAGCGTGGCCGATGTGGGGGCGACCGTTTGGATAGCTGATCGCGGTGGTGATGAGGAAAGGTTCGGGCATGCGATGCCCGCACCTAGCGGCGAGCGTCTAGGGCTTCAAGGAAGCGGGCTGCGCGACCTCTGCCAAGATACCGCCGATCTGGAACACGGTTGCCGCGGCGTCCAGTGACAGGCGCGGGGCTAGGACTGCAAGCTCGCGGGCCTTGGCATAAGCATCGAGCGCGCGTTCGCGTTTCGCTCCGTCCAGCTGGCGCGCCTCGCGAGCAATGAGCGTGGGAGCAAGATCGAGAAACGCGGCATAGCGGTCGGCGGCAGCCTTCTTGCCAAGCTCTGTTGCCAGCGAAGATCGCCGTGCGTTGGTGGGGTCGCCCTGGCGGAGGATCGCGACGGCGCTGTCCTCAAGCTTGGCGAGGTCGAGCTCGGCAAAGGCCAAAGCACGTCCCGCCGAACCCGCCGACATGGTGATGATCCGCTCACGCTCGACGTGACTCAGCTTCGAGGCATGCGCCTCGAGAATTGACGTCATGGCGTCATCGTTGAGAGGTTGGAAATCCAGGCGTCGGCATCGCGAACGGATGGTCGGCAGAAGACGTCCCGGGGCATGGCTCACCAGAAGGAAGATGCTGTTTGGCGGCGGCTCTTCGAGGATCTTGAGCAACGCATTGGCGCCGGAAGCCTCGAGCTCATCGACAGTATCGATGATGACGACTCGCCAATCCGACAGGGCGGCGGTCAGGCCGAGGAATTCGCCAAGCTCCCGGACCTGATCGACATTGATGTTGCGCGCAAGATTGCCAGTCTTTTCGTTCACAAGACGCTCAAGCCGCCGCATGTCGGGATGGCTGCCTGCCTCGACCAGCTTAACAATCGGGTGCTCGTCGGAGGTTTGCAGACCGGGCAGGTCAAACGGCGGGCCAGCAGCCTCCGCAAGCATTCGGCGTGCGGCTGCCTGGGCGAACGTCGCCTTCCCTACCCCGCGCGCTCCGGCGAGCAGCCATGCATGGTGCAGCTTGCGCGAGGTCCAGGCGGCCGCGAACTGGTCCACCGCCTTGTCCTGGCCGACAATCATTGCAGCAGGTCCCGGAGAGCTTCCATGAGACGTCGCGTGACCTCGCCGGGCGTACCGGAAGCGTCGACAATCCGAACCCGTTCCGGCTCCTCAGCGGCAATCAGCCGAAAGGCCAGGTCGACTTTCTGGTGATATTGCTCCGAGCGGCCGCCGATGCGATCGCTGTTCTCGTTGTCGCGCGCCCGCGCCCGGGCACCGCCCTCGGCCAAAGCGAGGACTAGGGTCCGATCCGGAAAGCCGTCATCGACGGCGAAGGCGTTGATCGCGCGGACCTGCTCGATGCCCAGCTCCCCGGCGCCCCCTTGATAGGCCAGCGAGCTGTCAAGAAAGCGGTCGCAGAGGACCCAGCGCCCTGCCTGTAGTGCCGGTTCGATGGTGCGCTCGTAGTGATCGGCCCGCGCGGCCGCGAACAGGAGCGCTTCTGCGCGGGCTGTCCAGCGGTCCTCGGCACCGCTCAAAAGCAACTCGCGGATTTTCTCGGCGCCTTCGCTTCCGCCGGGCTCTCGCGTCACCAGAACATCGATGTCGCGGTCCTTAAGGGCTTGCGCCAAGGCGCGGACCTGGGTCGATTTTCCTGCCCCCTCCCCGCCTTCCAGGGTGATGAACCGTCCGCGTTGCGTCACGCCATCCCGATGAGCTGCTTGAGGCCAAGCCAGATGCGCCCGAACAGACCTGCACGCCCGACCTCCTCGCCAGCGACGAGCGGCACGATTTGCTCGCCCGTATCTCCGGTGAGGATCACCAGGTCAGCGACGTGCTGCCCCTTTGCGATTGGGGCAGCGATCGGCCCCTGATATCGAATTTTCATCTTGAGCGGAGCGGAGGACAGGCCGGCGGGGATCGTCACGGCCAGATCCCGTGGAGCGACCAAAGGCACTTCGCTCTCACTTCCAAGCTGCACCTGGGCCTTGCCGACACTCTGCCCCGACTTGAACAACGGCTTTGCCTGCCAGGCGTTGAAGCCCCACTCCATCAACCGCGTGGATTCCTGCACGCGCGCGTTCCAGCTCGGAAGGCCCGCCAGCACTTCGATCAGGCGGCGCCCGTTCTGTTCGGCGGAACCGGTGAAGCCATAGCCGGCCTCCTCGGTGTGTCCGGTCTTCAGGCCGTCAGCGCCCGGCACCTTGCCCAGGATCGGGTTGCGATTCTGCTGGGTGATGTCCTGGCCAGACCCAAGCGTCTTTCCCCATGTGAAGGACGTCTGCGAGTAGAACTTCTTGTACAGCTGCGGATGGCGTTCGACCGAGGCCCGCGCGAGCGTGGCAAGATCGCGCGCCGTCACGTAGGTGCATCCCTCGTCCGGCCATCCGTTGCTGTTGCAGAAGCGGCTGTTCTTCAGGCCGAGCTGCCGCGCAAAGTCGTTCATTTGGTTGGCGAAGGCCTGCTCCGTGCCCGCGATGCACTCGGCGAGGACGACGGAGGCGTCGTTGCCGGAGAGGGTCACGATGCCATGGATCAGATTCTCGACGCTCACTTGCTCGCCAGGTGACAGGAACATGGTCGAGCCTGCCGCTGGGCCATGCCACTTCTGCCAGGTCTCGGGCCTCACCGTGCACATCTTGCTGAGCGGCAGCTGCCCCTTGTCGATCAGCTCAAAGGCAACTTCTGAGGTCATCATCTTGGCCATGGACGCCGGCGGCATCCTCATGTCCGGATCCTTGGAATAAAGGACTGCGCCCGACGACAAATCGATCAGGAAGGCGGTCCTGGCGGGCGTGTCGAACGGCGGCGCAGCAGCGGGCGCGGCACTGGCGAACAGGAGCGAAGCGGCGGTGGCAAGCAGGATTGAACGCGTCATGGAAGGATCGATTTCCCCGATTCAGGCGGCACTCCCGCCTGTCTATCGCCGAGCTATCGCGTTCGCCAGCAGCCCGATGCTCAAAGCGTAATAGTTTGAGCAATTATAATCGAGGATCGCACGATAATTGGTCGTCAGCAGGTAACCGTCCGCATAGGCGCCGGGGGTTTCCATCAGCGACGCCATTTCCGTGTCGGGAAGGCCCCGCCCACCGGGGACGATTCCGAGCGAGCGCCATTCCCCGACCGTCAACCAGCGGCTGTGGCGCCGATAGACAGCAGGGCATCGCGTCGGATTGAGGCGCGACTGAATGGCTGAGCGGTTCAGCGTCGACGGGATTCGGACCGGCACGCCCCAGGGCACGTTCGGCTTCCAACCCGCGTCGCGAAGGTATCTAGCGATCGATGCGAAGGCGTCATCCTCATTCCGCCAGATGTCGGCGTAGCCGTCGCCGTCGCCGTCCGCGCGCAGGCGAAGGGCCACTGACGGCATGAATTGGGGGTAACCGGTCGCTCCCGCGTAGCTGCCCTTCAACTGCCACCGCTGGACCCCCTGGTCCATCAGCTTCAACGCGGCGATGAACTCGTCCTCGAAGAAGCTGCGGCGCCGGCCTTCGTAACCAAGCGTCGCCAGGGCCTCGAGCAGGTCGAACCCGCCGGTGACGGTGCCGTAGCTGGTCTCCTTGCCATAGATCGCGATTATCACCGATGGGTCGACGCCATATTGCGACTGGATGCGAGACAGGTTCGGCCAGTGGGAGGAATAGCGTGCCTGTCCACGGTTGATCAGCGATGTCGTGATGTGCCGACTTAGATAGGGACCGTAGTTCGGCGCATAGCTACCGTACGTGTAAGTGGGCTGCTGAGCGCGATCGAGCTCCATCACCCGCTGGTTGAGGCGCAGGTTCGGTATGACCGACAGGATCGTTCCTTCGCGGACGCCTGCCGTTCGAGCCCGGCCAGTCAGATAACTCTTATATTGCTCGAAAGGGCTGGACGACTGCGCGGTGAAATACTGTGCAGCGGGGAGCACCGCGGCCGGCTGCGCTTGAGCGATTTGGACGGGGCTCGGTGCCTTTGTCTTGGGTTCCCGCCGCACCTCCGCGGACGGCGTGGCAAGCGCCATGGCTGAAACGGCAAGCAGGACAAGACCCCCGAGAATCCGCAATTCTACGCTCCTCATCACAACCGAGGCTAAGCTGGACTAACTGTTCGACGCCAGCTTGGTTCACCCCGTGCCTTGCACAGCTGGGCGCGGCACGCGATAGGCTTTTCACCCGATGCGGAGAGGTGGCCGAGTGGTTTAAGGCAGCGGTCTTGAAAACCGCCGTGGGTGCAAGCTCACCGTGGGTTCGAATCCCACCCTCTCCGCCACTTCCAGGAATCTTCGATCAAAGCGCTCGCTTCAGTCCGTGCAGTCCGACGACCCGCCCGTCGGACACTATGGGCACTGCAAGTATCCTGATCCAACGGCTCTCGTCGCCAGCAGGCTCCAGGGCAGGCTCAAGGGCAGCATCCAGGATGAAGCCAAATTTGCACCGCAGCGCGTAGCTGCGCACCCTTTCCAGCGCTGCTTTGGAAAGTTCGGTATACCGAGTCACCGCCCATTCCCGTTCGAGCGGCGTCCCTGGAGGCAGCTCGAATAAATCGTAGACCTTTTTCGACCAGGTCAGCTTGTCATGATCCGCGATGTCGCACTGCCAGTATCCGGCCTCGGGATCCTCTCGCGAATGTCCGAGGTCTGGCACGGACGTGAAAACATGTCCTTCGACGAATGCCCTCGGCGGTTCGTCGTAGAATAGCTCGTAAACGAACGATCGGTTGGTCAAGCTTGCCCCCTGTCTGTCATCATCTAAAAAATCGGCGACCTTGGCAAAAGCCGTCCCGGCTTTCATTCATCTTGCGTTCACGCTACAAATGTAGCACATGCTACAAATGTAGCGCACCGAGTCGGTACGCAGGAAAGGAATGGAATGCTAAGCAAGCTGCCCCCTCGCGAACGTCAGATCGTGGACATCCTGTATGAGCGAGGTTCGCTCGCGGTGTCGGACATCTGTGAAGCGCTGCCCGACCAACTCAGTGGGTCGGCGGTGCGCGCGATGCTGAAACGGCTGGAGGACAAGGGGTTTGTCCAACGCAGCGATTCCGAACGCGGTTACCTGTACAGCCCGGTCGTGTCGGAAACCGCGGCCAAGAAATCCGCGCTCAGCGAAATCGTTCGCGTCTTCTTCAATGGATCGCCGGCAAGCGCCGCTTCGGCGCTTCTCGGCATGTCCGACAAGCTCGACACCGACGAACTGGACGAAATCGAGGCGATGATCGCCCGAGCGCGCAAGGCCAAAGGGGGCCAATGATGCACATCCTGATCGCGATCGCGCTGAAGTCGCTGCTGGTGGCCGGAGCCACGCTCGGCCTCCTTGCATTGCTCAGGCATCGTTCGGCTTCCGAGCGTTCGTGGGTCGCTCACATCGGACTTCTCGCGCTTATCGTGATCGCTTTCGCCCCGCTCGTTCTCCCACGCTGGAATGTGGCAACCCCTGCCCTGCTCAGCGCTCCAGCCAAATCAGAGATCACAGCTCCGTCCCCGGCGCCGTCCACCATCCGCAAGAGTCCCCTTCCGGATGCGACGACGCCGGCGGCGGTCCGCCTTGAGGTCTCCACACCGGCGATCAGCCCCGCCGCTGCGGCCGCCGCGATCTATGCCGTCCCCGCCGCCATATTGTTGCTCATCACATTCCTGGCTCTCGCGCGTTTGATCGCGTTGCGGGCAAGGGCCGAAGTGCTTGTCGACAGTCGTTGGCTGAGCGCCCTGGCGATGGCGCAGCGGCGAATGGGCTTCAAGCACGGCACTGCCCTGCTGACCAGCGACGAGTTGGGTTCCCCGATCAGCTGGGGCCTGATGCGGCCCGTGATCCTTCTGAACTCGCGCGCCGTCGAGGCGGCAGGCGAAGCCGAAGCGATCATTGCGCACGAACTGGCGCACGTGGCGCGGCTCGACTGGGCCAAGCTGATGCTCGCCCGCCTTGCAACGGCGCTGTTCTGGTTCAACCCGCTTGTCTGGCTTCTTGCTCGCGAGGCCCACCAGCTGCGCGAGGAATCAGCCGATGACGCCGTACTTGGCGCCAACATCGCCGATACGGATTACGCCCAGTTGCTCGTTGGTGTCGCCCGGCATGAATGCTCGGGACTGCTTCTTGGGGCACATGGCGTTGCGCCTTCGAAGAGCTCGCTTGCCCGGCGTGTCGCCCGCGTGCTCGATAGTGCCTCGCCGCGCGGTCCTGCTGCCGGCTCGTTCGCCCTGGGTGTATTCACTGGCGCGATCCTCATCGCGGCTCCGCTCGCGGCGCTTACCCTGACGCCGGCCAACGAGAGCAAGCTGAATGCTCCGAAAGTGGCGGCCGCTGCCGATCCGGCCAAGCCTTATTACGCGGCCGAGCCGGCGCCGGCGGACCTGCCGAACATCATTGCGGACGGGGTGACCACGGCAGTCGCTGCCATCGCAGCGGACCCAGTGAAGCCAGCAGCAGATGCGAGAGAAGCTGCGCTCGACCACGCCGCCGAGGCCCGCCAGGATGCGCTGGATCAGGCGGCGGAAGCACGCGACGCAGCCATCGAGCAGGCGCTTGCGACGGCAGAGCGTGCGCGCGTCAAAGCGGTGAAGATCGCTGCCGCCCATGGCGACCATGACCTGGATGCACTTATTCAGATGCGCGCTGTCGGCATCTCACCCGAATATGTGGCCGCGATGCGAGCTGCGGTTCCAGCGCTCGCGCGCCTTGCTCCCGAGGACTTTGTCGGACTGAAGTCGGTCGGAGTGACGCCAGACTTCGCTCGCGACATCGTCGCCGCCGGCTTCCGCGGCATCGACGAAGACGGACTGACGGAAGCGCGCGCAATCGGTCTCACCGGCGGCTACATACGCGCACTCACGGCGGCCGGCGTGCGCGGCAATCTGGATGATTTCGTGCAGCTGCGGGCTGTTGGGATCAGGCCCGAGTTCGTCCAGCGTCTCCGCAGCGCGGGCTATACGACGAGTGACCCCGACAAGCTTGTCGAGCTGCAGGCGGTGGGCGGCGAGCTCCTCGGCCCTCGGCCACCGCCCAAGCCCCCGAAGCCGCCGAGGCTGCCAAATGTTAACCCGGCCGACGACCCCGGCGACTGACGACTAACCGACCAAACGACTGAGTTTCGATTTGAAGCGCCTCAACCGGCAAACGGGCAAGCTTTGCCCGGAGAAATCAAAGGAGAGCGACTATGACACGCTGTCTCGCATTCATCTTTGCATTGATGCTGGCCACGCTATCCGTTGCCTCGGCCTGCAGTGCATCCGGCCCGAACTGGGTGCGGTTCACCCTGCAGCAGGAGCGCGATAGCAATCAGATCCGTGCCTCGTTCGAGCAGGATCGCGGTCATGGGGCGGGCAACTGGTCCACAGGCTTCATGCCGCACCAGATTACCGGCCTCGATACCGCCGGGTTTCGGGCCACTGGTACCCGCCCGCTCCGTTTCGCCGTAATCCGCGAACCGGGCCGGCTCGATTGTTCTGGCCAAGGCGGCAATTCCCAGGCGACAGGCGATTGCCGTTTCACCGCGGATAATGCCTTCGCCCAATTGCTGGACAGCCGCGGTATCGGCCAGCCGACCAACGACGAAGCCTTCAGCCTAATGGTTGTGAATGCCCGCCGCGAACTTATCGACGCAATTGCGCAGGCCAAATATCCGACACCGCGGATCGACGACCTCGTCTCCCTTGCGGCGCTCGACGTTACAGCGGACTATATCAGGGGCTTGGCGACCGCTGGCTATCGCCCCGAGAATATCGACACGCTGGTGGAGTTCAAGGCGCTCGGCATCACTCCGGCCTACATCGCGGGCTTCACTAAGATCGGCTACCGCAACATCGATCCGGACGACCTCGTCCAGCTCAAGGCGCTCAACGTCACCCCGGAATATATCACCGGTTTCCAGAAGCTTGGATATACGAACCTATCGGCCGACCGGCTCGTCGAACTGAAGGCTGTGGGAATCACGCCAGAGTTCGTCGCCGCCGTCCGCGAGCCCGGATCTACTCCGTCGGTTTCCGACCTCGTCGATCGCAAGTTCGGCGCCCGCCGCCGTTAGCCACTTCACCCATTCGTAGGGCCCGTCGGCCCTGCCGGTCGAACCGTCTGTCGGTTCATCGAAGCCACATCGTCGCTCGGTCGGCGAACCCATAGCCGCGTCTCAAACAGAGGGTTATTTGGATGCGTACAGGCCTGTTCACTACCGTTGCGACGGCTGCTTTGATTAGCGCGTCCCCGGCGTTCGCTCAGTCGAACACCGGTGGCGACACGCCGGTGCCCGCGCAGCCGCAAAACGGGCGGACGACGTCCTATGACGCCGCTTTCTTCGCGCAATATGCACCTCGAACGGCGCTCGACATCGCGCGGCGGGTGCCCGGCTTCAACCTGGATCTTGGAAACAACGATATCCGCGGCTTCGCCGCCGCGGCCGGCAATGTCGTCATCAATGGAGCTAGGCCGAGTTCGAAGGCGGAGACGCTGGAAACAACGCTGCAGAGAATTCCGGCTCAGCGCGTCTCCCGCGTCGAGATCGGTCCGGGCGACTTGTTCGGCGCTGACTATTCGAGCCGAAGCCAAGTCCTTAATATCATCATGTCTGCAGCGGGCGGCATTGACGGCAACATAACCGGCTCCATGCGCCGCCTGTACACGGGCAAGGTCGTCCCCGATGGCTCCGCCTCCGCTCTCATCCGGCGCGGCGCATCCACGTTCAATATTTCCGGCGGCTTCAACAACACCCTCAATCACGAAGAAGGCACCGATACCCTGGTCGACATGTCGAGCGGGGACTCGCTGGAATTCCGGCGCAAGTTCAACAGCTACCACGACTTCAACCCCTATCTGTCGGGAAGCTGGGCGCTCGAGCGCGCGAATGACGATGCGTTTCGCGCGAACGTCCGCTGGTCGCCGGGGCAGTTCGACCTTTTCCAGCGCAATCGGGTGACCCCGGCCGACGAGGCGCCGCACGACGACAACCTCATCCAGGACTATGACAATCCGGTGTTCGAGCTTGGTGGCGACGTCACCCGCCCATTAGCCGGCGGAGCGATCAAGCTTGTCGGGCTCGCGACCCGCCGCAAGCGCGATTACCTCGACGACTATATTCAGCGCGACGGCCTGATCGAGGATGGCGCCGTCCAGAATGGCGGGTTCAAGCAGACCCAGAAAGCCCAGAGAAATGAGTCGATCGGCCGACTGAACTGGACTCGGCAGGACCTGGCCGGCTTCTCTGTCGAGGTGGGCGCTGAGACCGCGCTCAACACGCTCGACAATGATACCGAGTTCTTCACCATCGAGCCGGATGGCAGCGAGACCAAGGAAAACCTGCCTATCGAGCATGCGAAGGTGAAGGAGACGCGTGGCGAGCTTTTCCTGAACGTGGGTAAGACGATCAATCCGAGCCTGCGCGTTGATGCCGGCCTGCGCTACGAATTCTCCCATCTCACGGTGCGGGGCGATGCGTTTACCGACCGGCGGCTCAAATTCCTGAAGCCGAGCCTGACTGTGGACTGGAAGCCGGGATCCGACTGGCACACCCAATTCTCGGTGCGGCGCACGGTCGCTCAGCTCAACTTCTTCGATTTCGTCACTTCGGCGGAAATCTCCGCGGACCGGATCAACGCCGGCAATGAAAATCTGGAGCCGCAACGCGCATGGGAATTCCGCGCTACCGGTGACCATCCGCTCTTCGGCGAGGGCCTGGTCAAGCTCGACCTCGGTTTCGACCTGATCAGCAAGCTTCAGGACCGCATCCTGATCGAGGACCCCGAGACGCACCGCTTCTTCGATGCTCCGGGAAACATCGGGACCGGCAAGCATCTGTTCGCTCATCTCACCGTCGACGCTCCGCTTGGGCGCTTCTGGAAGGGGCTGCGCGTCAAGTTCGACGGCACGGTGCGCAGGACGCGGGTCCAGGACCCGATCAGCGGGGAGATGCGCAACTTCAGCGATTACTATCCCGACTGGGAGTGGAGCGTGGACGTGCGGCGGGATTCCGGCGCCTTCTCCTACGGTTTCGTGGTCAACGACCGCGACCGCTTCACGTTCTTCCGAACGGACGAGTTTGACATCAACTACAATGGCGGGCCCTACGCCACCGCCTTTGTCGAATATCGCCCCGGCCCGCGAACCTCGATCACGTTTGACATCGACAATGCCATCGACACCCAAGCGTTCCGGCGTCGGTTACGGTTTATCCCGAACCGCGCCGAACCCGTATTCGGAATCGACGAGTTCCGCGAACGTAACCGCCACCTCAATCTCGGCCTGACGATCAAACAGACGTTTGGCGGCGGCGGGGCAGCGACGAACTAGAGCATCAATGTTCGTGGAATGAGCGGCGCAGCGCTCCGGAAAGCGGCTCGAACGCATATTGCAGCGCCGTGCGCTTGCGGAGCGGGATCTGCACACTCACCGGCAAGCCGGCTCGAAGCACGTCGGCGCCGCGCACCTCCTCGACCTTCTTCAGCTCTGACAAGGGCACATCGATCTCGGCAGTGTAGTAAGAGGCGCCGGTCTTCTCATCGGTGAAGGCATCGGCGGAAACGCGCGTCACCTTGCCCTTGAGCGCCGGAAGCGAGCGCTCGTGCAGGGTCTCGAAACGAACGAAGGCCTCCTTGCCTACACGCACATCATCGCCATCCGCGACCGACAGTTTCGCTTCGATCGTCAGCGGCACCCGATCGGGAACGATGTCCATCAACTTCTGCCCGGGCTCGATCACGCCACCCGGAGTGAAGACGCTGAGGCCGACAACCGTTCCCTCGACCGGTGCGCGGATTTCCGTGCGAGCGAGCATGTCCTGCGCCGCGTTGAGCTTGGGGAGGACGTCGCTGAGGCTCGCTTCGACCTCGCGGAGTTCGCTTGCGACCCGCTCCATGTAATTGCTCTGCGCCTCCAGAGACTGAAGCTTGCTTTCGCTCGCCTGACCGTGAGTCTGCGCAATCGTCGCCGTATATTGACCGCGCTGTCCTTCCAGGTCTGCCTTCGACCGTTCCAGCGCGCGGATTCGATTCATCGACACGAACCCTTTTGCCGCAGCCGACTGCATCCCATTCAGTTCTTCGTCGATCAGCCTCAGTTGCTCGTTGATGGCGGCAAGCTGGCGTGTGTAGCCCTGCCCCTGGTTGCCCGCCTGGCCTACCCGTTCGCCGAGGGCGCCGCGCTGCGCGAACAGGACCGCCCTGCGCGTACGCATCTGACCCGCCTGAATCTGCAGGGCTTCAGCGGCGGAAGCCTTGTCTTCAGGCCGAAGCTGCGCGAACTCTGGCGGGGGCGTTATGGTCGGCCTTCCGCTCTGCTCGGCATAAAGACGCGCTCGCTGGGCAAGCAGCCCTATCGCCTGCGCGGACAATGCCCGCTCCTGAGCTCGGACATCCGCCCCGGCGAGGCGGATGAGCACCTGGCCTTTCTGGACGCGACTGCCTTCCTTGATCAGGATTTCGGAAATGACGCCGCCTTCGCGGTGCTGGACGGTCTGGCGCTGGCCCGAGACGGTCAGACGCCCCTGCGCCATCGCCGCCGCATCGAGGCGCGCAAATGCCGCCCAGCCGAGGAAGATGACGAAAAACGCAACTGCGATGATGACCCCAATGCGGATGTCGCGCGTGGGATTGTCCGTCCCCGTCTCGTCAGCCAGCGGGGTCATGGCCGTAGTCGTCAGGTCGTAGGAGCCGGTTGTGGTGAGCGCGGTACTCATGAGCTGGTCTTTCCTCCGGTGACCACACGGGTCGGCGGTGGCGGCGGCGCGATCTTACGAAGAACCTCGTCCCGCGGCCCGAACATCGCGAGGCGGCCGTCTTGAACGACCATCAGGCGATCTACGACGGGCAGCACGCTAAGCCGATGCGCGACGATCATGATCGTCCGTCCGCGCTTCTTGAGCTCTTCGAGGGTGTGGACGAGTTGCTGGTCACCTTCCGCGTCGAGATTCGAATTGGGTTCGTCGAGGATCAGATATTGCGGGTCACGGAACAGCGCGCGAGCGAGAGAGACACGTTGGGACTGACCGACGGATAGCCCCTTACCCCCAAGGCCCAGCTGATAATCGTAACCGCCCGGCAACTTCAGGATCATCTCGTGGGCGCCCGCGGTACGCGCCGCCTCCACGACCGCCTCGTCGACGGCAGCCTGATCCTCTCCGAGGCGATTCCTGAAACGGGCGATATTCTCCTTGACCGTTCCGGCGAACAATGACGCTTCCTGCGGCATGTAGCCGATATGCTCGGCGAGCCGCTCCGAATCCCAGTTGCGCTGGTCCGCGCCATCGAACCTGATGAGGCCGGCGGCCGGAACCGCAGCTCCCGCTAGAGCGCGAACCAAAGTCGATTTGCCTGCGCCGCTCGGCCCGACAATCGCGATCATCTCACCCGGATCCACGTTGAAGGTGATCCCCGCGATGATCGGTCGGCCGCCGGGACCCGCGATTCCCAGGTTCTCCGTGGCGAGATGCCCTTGGGGCTCAGGAAGCTGCGTCAGCGCGATATCGGCCGGAGTCTCGACGAACAGGTCGCGCAAAGTCTGGTATGCGCCCCAGGCAGACACGATCCCCTTCCATCCGCCGACGATCTGATCGATCGGGGCCAGAGCGCGTCCGACGATGAAAGAGGATGCGAACACGGCACCTGGGCTGACCTTCGCATCGATTGCAAGAAGCGCGGCTAGACCCAACGCAAGCGATTGCAGGAGAAGTCGGACGAACTTGGACAGCGCAGTGAGGCCGCTGGAGTTGATGCTGGCGTCGGTCTGCAGCTGCATCATCGTATGCCGGTCACCGAGATGCCCGCGAACCATCGCACGACGAATGCCGAGCGCTCGAACCACATCTGCTTGGGCGACGGTGAATTCGAACCCCGCATAAGCTTGGCCGGCCGCTTGGTTGGCAAGCTTCAGCGGCTCGTTCGTCGCGCGCTCATTTCGCCACGCCAGGAACAGGCTCAGGCCCGCGCCCACCAGGGCTAGCAGGCCGATCCAGGGATGAATGAGCGCCGCGATGAGGATGTAGACCGGAATCCACGGCGCATCGAAGACCCCGACCATAACCGGACCCGTCAGGGTCTGGCGAAGGACGTCGAACTCTCGAAGCGCCTGCTTCGCGATCCGCTGGGTGCCCAATTCCGGCCTTGCCAGGGTCGCGTCCAGGATCGCTCCGGACAGAACCCGATCCAGGCGCACGCTGGCGCGGACCAGCAGGCGGGAACGAACCGCATCGAGGCTCGATAGGGCGCTGAGCGCAAAGATCAGGACAAGTGTCAGGAACAGAAGAGTGATGCCGCCAGCAGTCGGAATCACGCGATCGTAGACCTGAAGCATGTAGAGCATCGGCGCGATGAAAAGCAGGTTCAGGAGAGCGCTGAACAGCATCGCGTAGAGAAAATGCCGCCGGATGGCGTCGGCTGCGGTCTGAATCACCGCCGGCTGCGTTCGCAGGGGTTTTAGCACTCGTTCGCCTTTGCCCGTTAAGCACCAGATGGCTCCGGCGTTCTTACGACCGGATTACTTGGACTGCACCGCTTTTGTCAGCGAGCCCCTCCCGGCGCGCGCAATCGCGTTAAACCCCTTTGAAGTCAAGCACTTCGGAACACTCAAGCTCCTTGCTGTTGTGCCACTCTGGCACTTGTCGCCCGACAGGTCTAAGGAGCGTCGCATATCTGACATCGCGGGGAACAAAGTTGGCGACTTCACGCATCGCGGACGTGGTTGAGCATCACGAGCCTGCCCTACTGCCGTTCGATTGGCAGGATCCGTTCGACCTCAATCACCAGCTGACGGACGAGGAGAGACTCGTTCGGGACACGGCTGAAAGCTTTGCGCAGGAGAAGCTGCTGCCGCGCGTCACGTCGGCTTATCTCGAGGAGCGGTTCGACCGGGAGATCATGAGCGAGTTCGGCGAGTTGGGCCTTCTCGGCGCGACCATACCGCATGAATATGGCGGTGCGGGACTTGGCTATGTCAGCTATGGCTTGATCGCTCGCGCGGTTGAGCGCGTCGACAGCGGCTACCGCTCTGCCATGTCCGTGCAGTCCAGTCTCGTGATGTACCCGATCTTGGCTTACGGGTCCGAGGAACAGCGCCAGAAATATCTGCCCAAACTGGCCACCGGCGAATGGGTCGGATGCTTCGGCCTCACGGAACCTGACGCTGGCTCGGACCCAGGCAGCATGCGTACGCGAGCCGAGAAGACGGCAGACGGATACCGGCTCACCGGCACGAAGATGTGGATCACCAATTCGCCGATCGCGGACGTGTTCGTGGTCTGGGCGAAATCCGACGCCCACGGCGGCAAGATCCGCGGCTTCGTGCTCGAAAAAGGCATGCCGGGATTGTCGGCGCCGAAGATCAAGGAGAAGCTCAGCCTTCGCGCATCGATCACCGGTGAGATCGTGATGGATGGTGTCGAGGTCGGTGAGGACGCGCTGTTGCCGAACGTCGAAGGCCTCAAAGGCCCGTTCGGCTGCCTCAACCGTGCTCGCTACGGAATCAGCTGGGGCTCTATGGGTGCGGCGGAAGCCTGCTTCGCGGCCGCGCGCCAATACACTCTGGACCGCAAGCAGTTCGGTAGGCCCCTCGCCGCCACACAGCTCGTCCAGCTCAAGCTGGCCAACATGGCGACGGAGATCACGCTCGGACTTCAGGCCTCGCTGCGCGTCGGTCGGCGCCTCGAAGCCGGTGAGCTCATTCCCGAGACGATCAGCCTGGTGAAGCGCAACAATTGCGGCAAGGCCCTGGAGATTGCTCGCGTCGCGCGGGACATGCACGGCGGGAACGGCATCAGCGCGGAATTCCATGTGATCCGCCACGCGGCCAACCTCGAAACCGTGAACACCTATGAGGGGACGCACGATGTGCATGCCCTGATCATGGGACGTGCGATCACGGGTCTTGCTGCCTTCTAGCGGACAAACTTAATCGCCTTTATGTTCGCCCCTCCAACGCAAGGGGGGCGTTCACATGGGCATGGCGGGTTGGATCATCCTTGCAACAGTCGTTCTGCTGCTGCTGTACGTCATCGGAGTGTACAACAGGCTGGTGCGCCTGCGCGCGCTCGTCCGTGAAGGATTCAGCGGAATCACCGTCCAGCTTCGGCGCCGGGCCGACCTGATTCCGAACCTTGTCGAGGCGGTGCAGGGATATGCGGCCCACGAGCGCGAGGTCTTCGAGGAAGTGTCGCGGGCGCGGGCTGCAACGGTCAACGCAGGAAGCGTAGAAGCGACGGCGTTGGCCGACGCCCAGATGACCGGCCTTCTGGGGCGCCTTTTCGCGGTTGCTGAAGCCTATCCCGAGCTCAAGGCCAGCACGAACTTCCTGCAGCTTCAGGATCAGCTCGCAGGAATCGAAGGCGAGCTGCAGAGTTCGCGGCGCTATTATAATGCGACGGTTCGGGACCTGAACCTTACGATCCAGAGCTTCCCGCCGGTCCTGATCGCACGGCCGATGGGCTTCACCGAGGAGCCTTTCTACCAGGACGAGGATCCCGCCATTCAAACAGCGCCGAAAGTGTCGTTCGCACGCCCGGCGGCGTGAGCATGCGGTTCCTTCGGCGCGTTCTACCTGCGCTGCTGTTTCTCGGGGCCTCGGTCGCGGCCCAGGCAGATGAACGGATTCTCCGCTTCTCGAGCGACGTGCAGATCCAGAAGGACAGCTCGCTCCAGGTCACCGAGACGATCGACCTTCGCGCCGAGAACAATGCGATCAACCACGGCATCTATCGGGACTTCCCGACGCGCTATCGCGGCCGACACGGCAGTCAGGTCCGCGTCGGGTTCGAGTTTGAGGGAGCGACGCTCGATGGAGCCGCCGTGCCGGCTTCCGTCGAAGCCGCCCGCAACGGCGTCAGGATCAAGATCGGCGACCCGGAAACCTATGTCTCCGTGGGCGAGCATCGATACCAGCTCCGCTATCGCACGACCCGCCAGATCGGACGCTTCGCCGAATTCGACGAGCTTTACTGGAATGCCACCGGGAACGGCTGGATGTTTCCGATCGACGTGGCCGAGGCTCGAATTCGATTGCCGAGTGCATCCAACTTCGGACAGCGTGCAACCTACACCGGCCCTCAAGGATCGACTGCCGCAAATGCGGAGATTGTCGACGAGAAGCCGGGCGACATCCTCTTCCGCACCACCACGCCTCTCGCGCCCTACGAAGGCCTGACCGTCGCCGTCGCCTTTCCGAAGGACATCGTCGCGCAACCAGGTTCGGGCAGTCGGTTCCTCGACTGGCTTGCCGATTACGGCCCGCCGGCGGCTGGCGGGCTCGCTCTTCTTGGCTTGCTGGGCTTTTATTACGTCGCCTGGAAGCGGGCCGGCAGGGACCCGCGCGCGGGGACCGTGGTCCCTCTCTTCTCTCCGACCGACGATCTGACGCCGGCGGCCATGCGCTACGTGACGAAAATGGGCTCGGACAACCGCACCTTCGCTGCCGCTCTCGTGGATATGGGGGTTCGCGGGCATATCCGCCTCGTCGAAGAGGACGGCGGCTGGTTCTCCCGCGACAAGACTCGAATTGAGCGACTCCCGTCGAACGAGCCGCTACCCGACGAAGAGCAGGCCGCCCTCACTTCCCTCGTCTCACCGGGCGAATCGATCGTGATGGAGCAGAAAAATCATACGAAGTTTTCGGCTGCAAAGAACGTATTAGAGCAAAACCTGAAGAGACGGTACGAAGGAAAACTGTTCAACAAGAACTGGGGCTGGGCAGTTGCCGGCGTGCTCTTCTTTGCGGCCGCCCTGTGGCTCGTCGCAGCAAGCGTGGTGGCAGCGAGCGGCATTTCCCTGACATCTGTGCTGGTCCCGGTAGGCGCGGCAATCACCACCGCCCTCCTCTTGCTATGGATTCAGTCCGCTACAGCGACCGGCAAGTGCCTGATGATGATCGTCGCGATGATTTTCGCGGCGCTGGCTGTCACAACAGGCGGTCCCGTGATCCTTCAGGCTCTGGCGATCGGCTGGTGGCAACCTTTCATCCTGCCCTTGCTCGCAGCGCCGCTAGCCCTTTCGGCCTTCGCCTGGATCGACGCTCCCACGAAGGAGGGAAGGCAGGTTCTCGACCGAATCTCCGGGTTCAAACAGTATCTTTCCATTACGGAGCGCGATCGGCTCGATCGCATGCATCCGCCGGAGGACACGCCTGAGCTCTTCGAACGCTACCTCCCTTACGCAATCGCGCTGGGGGTCGAGAACCGGTGGGCTGAGCGCTTCGCTGGAATACTCGCTGCGGCCGCCGCGCAGGGCCAAAGCGGGATGGTGTGGTATTCGGGACATCACAGCCCGTGGAGCGACCCCGATGGATTCGCCAACAGCGTCGGGTCCGCCCTGTCGAGCACGATCAGCTCTGCTTCCACGGCGCCAGGCTCGAGCAGCGGATCTGGCGGGGGCGGATCTTCGGGCGGCGGCGGTGGCGGAGGTGGAGGCGGCGGCTGGTGATCAGGCCGCGCGACGCTGCCGGCGCCAAAGGCTGATCGGCTCTTCGCGATAGACGCCGTCGGGTTGCCGCTGATATCCCAGCCGTTCGGCAAGCTTGATCGATGGCATATTCCCGATCGAAATGATCGCGACCGTTTCCTGTGCGTCGAGCGTCCTGTCCGCCCACTTGAGAAGCGCGTCGCAAGCCTCGCGGGCGATGCCCCGGCCGTGCACCTCCGCGGCAAAGATATATCCCAGCTCCGGCACCCCCTCGATCGAGGGACTTATCTCACGATGATAGTCGAACAGCCCTACGTGGCCGACGAGCTTGCCATCGGACTTGCGTTCGGCCGCAAGCAGGCCCGTGCCTTGAAGGCTCCATAGGCCGACGCCCCCCAGCAGGCGCCGCCAGGAATCCTCGCGACCGAACAGATGCCCGCCGAAATGCTCCATGACGACTGGGTCCGAGAGGATTGCCGCATGCTCGTCGAGGTCGTCCTCACGGAATCCGCGCAGCAGCAACCGCTCGGTCTCCAGCTCTGGAGCCGAGGTTAGCGACGAAAATCGCGGCAATTACTTCTTGCCGAGGGTGAGGCCGCCGAAGCGCTTGTTGAAGCGCGCGACCTGTCCGCCTTCCTGCACCTGGCGGGTGCCTCCGGTCCAAGCCGGATGCACCTTCGGGTCGATCTCGAGGTGCAGCGTATCGCCTTCCTTGCCCCAAGTGGAACGGGTCTGGAACTTGGTGCCGTCGGTCAGCTCGACGGTAATCGTGTGATAATCGGGATGGATACCGGACTTCATGCGTAATTTCCTTGGGTTAGCGGCTGGTTTCCGACCAGCTCCGCAAGGTTGAGCGCGCGCCCTACAGGGCGCCGCGGAAACTTTCAACCTCAGGCGGGTTGAGGTTCAGCTCGCAGGGTGGGCAACGCCCGCTCGAGGAGGGCAAAGCCGAGGAAGAGGATCGCGCTGAAGAACAGGTCCCCAGCGACCGTGTTCTGGAAGAACGGAATGGCGGCAACATAGCAGGCGGCGAGGCCTGGTATCGTTTGCGGATACATTCCCGAGAAAAGCCAGACGCCGAAATTGGTGAGAACGAAGAACAAACACGAGCTAGCGAGCGCGGCGCCGCCGACGCGCAAGGCACTTATGCGCTTCAGCGCCGCCCAGCCGAGCACCACCACCAGAGCAACGCTGACGTACTGGACGATCATTCCCGGATAGAATCCGAGCACAAGATCGCTAAGCAACAGCGCCCCGAGCGGGGCTGCAAACGCAACAGGTCGCCGACCCAGATATGCGCCGCTGAATAATGCCATCGCTCCGAGAGGAGCGAAGTTTGGCGGATGCGGGACCAACCGCATTGCTGCGGCCGAAACGATCGCGGCGAGGATCACGAGCATACGCATATGATTGGTCGTCATGCTGCGCTGAATAGCTTCGTGCGCGCCGATTTGACAGCCCGTTGAACGGCGGCTTAGCAGAACGGGCGACCAGGGTGCCGCCCACAAGCTTGCTTGGCGGGGGCGGTTCAAAGGGAAGCCGGTCCAAATCCGGCGCTGTGCCCGCAACTGTGACGCCGAAAAGCTCGGCGAAGCCAGGAACCTGCCTTGGTCCGTCGTCCGTTTCCCCGGCCGGGTCCAGCCGCGGGGGCGTGGGCCGGCCGTCGCGGAATGCGACGCATCCCTCTGTGACGACTTCGTCAACAGGAGGATGAATGCCCGCTCTACCAATCGAAACAGCCCAGATTGTGATCACCGCTTCGCGCTCCCCTGGAAGCGAAGCCGAAACGCCTGCAAGCGTAACAATCATCGATCGCGACCGCATAGAGCGCCTGGGGGATGCGCTGGTACCGAGCCTTCTACGGCTATCGCCCTCCGTGGCCGTTACAACCCAAGGCCCTACCGGACTGCTCACGGAAGTTCGCATCCGTGGCGCCGAAAATAACCACACATTGCTCTTCATCGACGGCATCCGGGCCAATGATCCCGCCACCGGCGATTTTGCCCGCTTCGAGTTGCTCAACGCGGATCTCGCTTCTCGCGTCGAAGTGGTTCGCGGCCCTCAATCCGCGCTTTGGGGTTCGCAGGCGATTGGTGGGGTCGTCGCTGTCAACGGAACCGCCGACAGTCCCGGATATGCCGCCTCGGCCCAGGCCGGCTCCTTCGCTACGCTGAGGGGCAGCGGCTACGGCGCGCTGACTTCCTCAGCCTCTAGCATCGCCGCAGCGCTTGGTTGGCAACGCGCCGACGGCATCGATAGCTTCGGCGCGCCGGGAGGTGACAAGGACGGCTACCGCAATCTTTCCGGCAGGGTTCGAGCGACGACGCGCGTAAGTTCGTCGCTCGAGCTAGGGGCCAGCGCAATCGCGCTCACCGGTCGCGCGGAATTCGACGGTTACAGCCCGATCACCTTCGAGCGGACCGATACGCTCGACAACAGCCGCAATCGCCTTGTCGCAGGAAGGGTCTGGGCTGCGTTCGGCGGAGAAACAGCGCCATGGAGCGGCCATATTGGAATTTCGGCGCTGAGCTCGTCGAACCGGAACTATCTCGTCGACAATCCCGTCAACCGCACGAGCGGCACGCGCCAAACGATCGATGCGCAGGTCGAACGACAGTTCGTCGCTGGGAAGCTCGAGCAACGCTTCATCCTGGCCGCGGACGCGGAGCGAGAGACGTTCGAGGCGCGCGACGTCATCTACGCCGGAGCGACCGATCAGGATCGCGATCGCTCGCATCATGCGCTGACGGCCGAGTGGCGCGGGACGCGTGGCGGCTTGAGTGGCGACCTTGCCGTCAGGCACGACATGTTCAACCGGTTCAACGATGCGACCACGGTCCGAGCCTCGCTCCTGGCCGAGGTGGGCAGCGGTTTCGCTCTTGCTGGCTCTTATGCCCAAGGCATCGCCCAGCCGACGTTCTTCGACCTGTACGGATTCTTCCCCGGCGATTTCGTCGGCAATCCGGATCTCAAGCCCGAAAGCTCGAGAGGCTTCGAGGGGTCGCTTCGCTTCAGGCGCGCAAAGCTTGCCGCATCGCTGACGGCCTTCCGCCAGCGTCTCCATGATGAGATCGTCGACAATGCGACCTTCACCAGCGTCGTCAATTCGGAAGGCGTCAGCCGCCGGTGGGGGATCGAAGCTGAGCTTGCCTGGCAGCCCCTGCCCGATCTTCGGCTGACGGCTGATTATGCCTATCTCGAAGCCAGCCAACCAAGCGGGATAATCAACGAGCGGCTCGAGGAGCAACGGCGTCCCAAGCACAGCGGTTCGATCGCGGCGGACGGATCGTTCGGCAGATGGAGTTATGGAGCGTCCCTCGCCTTCGTCGGCGCGCATCTTGACCGCGAAGAGGTCTTTCCCTTCGGCGTGGTGCGTCTTGATCCCTATTGGCTGGCGGGGGCGAGGTTGGCGTACGCGGCATCGCCTCGGGTGCAGATCTTTGCCCGAGGCTCAAACCTTTTCGATGCGCGCTATGAAGATTCGGTGGGTTACCGGACGGAGGGACGTGGACTGTTCGTCGGAATCAGGCTGGCGGATCGGCGATCATCGCCGTGAATTCGCACTCGGTGGCGATCTCGCCATCGAGCATCGCGCGACCTGCGAACTTGCACACCCGGGCACGCTTCTGGAGAAATTCGACTTCGAGGCGGAGCAAGACGCCGGGCTCCACGGGCTTGCGAAACTTCACGCCATCGATCGACATGAAATAGACCAGCTTGCCAGAGCCAGCGAGGCCGAGGCTTTCGACCGCGAGCACTCCCGCCGCCTGCGCCAAAGCCTCCACCTGGAGCACCCCGGGCATGATCGGACGCCCAGGGAAATGCCCCTGGAAGAATTCCTCATTGATGGAGACCGCCTTGATAGCCACGATCCCCTTGTCCGGGTCGAGGCTCTCGACACGATCGACCAGGAGCATTGGATAGCGATGCGGCAGCGCCGCCATGACCCCCCGGATATCCAGTTGGCTGGCGGCGCTGACCGTCTGATCGCTCATCCCGATTAGCGGCCCGGCGGCGTCTGCTGGGCCTGCGCCGGTGCCGTCGTGGCGATCGTCGGCAGGGCGGTATTGAGGCCGGCAAGCACGTCGTTCGTGACATCGATGCTGGCGGAAGAGGCGAGCGTGGATCCCGTTTCAAGCAGGACGGTGGCGCTGCGGCGCTGCATCACCTGCTGATAGATCGGGCCGAGCTTGGTCGCGATCTGCTGCTGGATATACTGCTGGTTGCGCTGGATCTGCTGTTGCTGCCGACTGATTTCCTGCGCGCCCTGCTGGCGCTTCTGCTCGAATGCACGGACGCGCGCCTGAAGGGCGGCGTCAGGCTCTTTGCCATTCAGCGCATTGATCGCGGTCTGGATGGCTTTGCCCTCCGTCTCGAGCGGAGTGGATAGTGCCTTCTCCCGAGCCTGGAGGCCGCTGACCTGGCTGCGGAGCGCCGCCGTGGCCGTCTTGCAGGCATTGCACTGACCGGTAACGCGCTCGAGATCGACAACCGCGATGACCGCGGCCGGGATCGCCTGGGCCTGTGCGGCCGTCGGCAGGATGGTCGCGGTAACGAGCGCGGCCGAAAGGATGATCTTCTTCATTAGAATGCAGTCCCTACGTTGAAGCTGAACAATTTGGTGTCGTCGCCATCCTGCTTGAGCAGCGCTTTGGCGAGATCGAGGCGGATCGGGCCGAACGGCGAGACCCAGTTGAAGCCGATGCCAATAGACATGCGTGGGCTAGCAGAATCGCCGAGATAGAATTCCTTGAAACCGGACGTGAAGTTGAAAGTCGCCGGGCAGTCTTCCTTCGTTTGGCCGGGCTCAAGCGTGATTTGCGACGCTGTACTCCCTGCCGGCGGGCTGCACACGCCCGGGATATCCTGTAGTTGCGGAGTCGTCAGCTTGAACAGCGACCCGACGTCCACAAACGCCGAAGGGCGAATGCCCAGGTTACGGATGCTGGCGCTGACGGGGAATTCCAGTTCCAATCGTCCCATGTAGTAGGCACGCCCGCCAAGAGCGTCGACAATGCGCGCCTGGTCGGTCGCCAGGGTGCCGTCCTCATTGTAAGGCACGCGTTGGACGCGCGGCCCGATGCCACGAATGTCGAAACCGCGAAGCTGAGGCCCGAAGAAGCGGTCCGTCAGACGAACCGGATCCTCAAATTCGCTCGGTGCATCGTTGCCCGACCGAATGTATCCGCCCTCACCATGAAGCGAGACGACCCAATTCCCGAAGAAGCTGCGCCATTTGGTGGCGTTCACGATCGTGCGGAAATACCGGTTGTTGCCGCCGAGGCCTGCGAAATCCTGCGACAGGATGGCGCGCTCGCCGTGCGTTGGGCGAATGCCGTTGGTCGTGTCGTAAGCTAGCGAATATCCGATCAACGATGTCGTCGTCTTGCCGACTTCGTTGCAGAGATAGGTGCCGGCCTTGAAGGGATCGCATTCCAGGCCCCTGGGTCCCGTCGGTCCGTCCGGATCGGAATAGAAGGTGTCCTTATCCAGGGTAATATTGTCGCGGACCAGGCTGTAGCGACCGCCGAAAGTCAGAAACTCCGTCAGCGGGAAACCCGTGCGCAGCGCGCCGCCCGTGCTCGTCTGCGAATAGGTGGTGTTGCGTTGGCCGCCGACAAAATTGAAGCTGTTGTAGTCGCGACGGAAGATCTGGCCCCCGAGAAGGATTGGCTTGTCGAGGAAGTAGGGCTCGACAAAGCCCAGCTGAATCGACTTCGAGTAACGTGAGTAGTTGATCGATGCGTCGAGAGACTGCCCCATGCCCCTGAAGTTGTTCTGCGACACGGCCAGCTGAAGGACGAACTTTTCAAGGCTTGAATAGCCGCCGGAAAGCGAGATCTGGCCAGTCGATTTCTCTTCGACGTTGACGCCGAGAACGACGCGATCCGGCGCGGAACCCTCGTTCTGCTTGATCTCGAGATTGTCCTGGAAATAGCCAAGGCTCTGGATGCGGTCCTGGCTTCGTTTCAGCTTCAACGCATTGAATGCGTCACCTTCGTTCACCCGGAACTCGCGGCGGATCACCTTGTCGTGCGTGACCGTGTTTCCGGAGACATCGATGCGCTCGACATAAACGCGCGGGGTTTCGCCCACGCGGATAGTCACGTTCATCAGACGTTTTTCCGGGTCGCGGTCGTAAGCCGGGTTGATGTCGGCAAAAGCGTAGCCGAGGTTGCCGGCTTCCTCGTTGACCTTCGTCACCGCATCTTCGACCGCTTTGGCGTTGAACCAGTCGCCCGGCTTCAGATCGACAAGCTGAGTCACGCGCGCTTCAGGCAAGTCGCGAAGGGCGCTGTCAGCCTCGATCGTCCCGAACTTGTAGCGGGGGCCTTCCTCGACGACGTAGGTGATGACGAAGTCGCGACGATCGGGAGTGAGTTCGGCCAGCGCCTGCGCAACGCGGAAGTCCGCATAGCCTTCAGTTAGATAGAAGGCGCGGAGCTTTTGCTGGTCGGCGGCAAGCCGGTCCGGATCGTAGGTGTCGTTCGACTTCATGAAGCCCAGCAGACCGCCGGCTTCGCGCGTGAACATCTCCTTGCGCAGCCGATCGTCCTTGAAGGCCTCATTGCCGATGATGTTGATGCGCCGGACCTTGGCGAGGTCGCCCTCGTAGATCTCGAACACGACGTCGACGCGGTTCTGGTCGAGCTGGACGATCTTCGGCTCGACGCGCGCCGCGAAGCGGCCCTGGCGACGGTAAAGTTCGAGAATGCGATCCACGTCGGCGCGAGCGGCCGAACGGGTGAAGATCTGCCTTGGCGCAAGCTTGATCTCGGGCCGGATCTTGTCTTCCTTGAGCCGCTTGTTGCCCTCCAGGACGATGCGGTTGATGACCGGATTTTCGCGAACGGAGATCACCAGATCACCCGTCTCGGCGCCCGTAATCGTCACGTCGGCGAAGAGCTGGGTCGCGTAAAGGTCCTTCAGGGCCTGATCGAGCGTTTGCGCGGTGTAGGTCTGCCCGGGAGAGAGATTAGCGTACGCACGGATGGTCTCCGGCTCGAGACGCTGATTCCCGCGGACAGCGATCGATCGCGCCGTACGAGCAGTCGGTTCAGCCGTGACTGGAGAGGTCGGCGCGGGAGCCGGTGACGGAGGAGGCGTCGGCGCGGGCGCAGCCTGGGCCAGCAAAGGCGCAGCCGAGCCGCCGAGCACGGTTCCAATGAGAAGCAGTGCGCCGGCGCGCTTGCTGAAGCTATTCGACTCTGAAATCACTCGTCCCCGCCTTATCGTGATGCGGTCCCGGCGGTGGCCACCGCCTTTTCCGAACTCCGCCCTGCCCTAAGCCTGCTACCCAATCAAGCGCTGAAGCCGATCCCACAAACCAAGCGATCCCAGATCGTTGACGGTAGTGAAGATTAGCAGCGCAAGGATAAGCGCAAGTCCGCCGCGAAACGCCCAATCGAGCGCGCGAGCGCTGATCGGACGACGTCGGACAGCTTCAACGGCATAGAAGAGCAGATGGCCACCATCCAGCATGGGGACTGGCAAGAGATTGATGAATCCGAGATTAATTGAGAACAGCGCCATCAGCTGGACAAAGGGGAGCAGGCCCAGCTCCACCCCCTGCCCCGCGACCTGGGCGATCTTGATCGGCCCGCCGAGCTGTTTCGGGGAGATGGCGCCGCGGATCAGCTGCACCAGTCCGTCTGCGATCGACCGGGTGAGCCGCCACGTATAATCGCAGGCTAGCGGTACGGCTCGGTAGACCGGGATCGGTTCTCCGATGCCAGCGCCCGGATAAACGCCCAGTAGGCCGCGCTCTTGCTTCTGGCCCGAAGCGTCCTCGAGGTAATCCGAGCCAAGCTTGACTTCGACCTCGCGGACAGCGCCGCCGCGCTCGAAAGCTATATCGACCGTCTCGCCCGGACGGACAGCCACCACGTTGAAGATGTCGTCGAAGCTCGGCGTATCGCGGCCGGCGACCGAAATGATGCGGTCGCCCGCCTGGATCCCGCCCGTCGCGGCAGCACTGCCCGCCTGCACTGCACCGATGACGTTGGTGCGCGGCGTTCCGACAAACGTGAAGAAGGCCGCAAAGATCAGGATTGCGAGAAGGAAATTCGCCATCGGTCCGGCGAGCACGATGAGGAAGCGCTGCCACGCAGGCCGGAACTGGAAGGCCCTGTCGCGAAACTCCTCCGGGACATCGCTTTCCTCGCCCGGCACGCTCGCCGCATTCATGTCGCCCACGAACTTCACGTAGCCGCCGAGGGGAAGCCAGCCGACCTTCCAGCGTGTTCCCTGTCGGTCGGTCCATCCTAGGATCTCGCGGCCGAAGCCTATCGAGAACACCTCTGCGGGGACCTTGAACCAGCGCCCGACGAGATAGTGGCCGAGCTCATGGAAGAAGACGAGCGGGCCGAGGGCGCACACGAACGCAATGAGCACGAGCCAGAGGGGCGGCTGTGAAAGCATCAGTGGCAAACCGCTTTCATGGAAGACTGCACATTGAGGCGTGTCTCACGATCTATGTCCAGTACCTCTGCGATGGATTGCGGCGGCAGGTAGCTTGCCTGCGCCAGGGCGTCCTCGACGATGCGCGTGATGTCCGTGAATCGAATTTCACCGGCCAGGAAGCTTGCGACCGCGACTTCGTTGGCCGCGTTCAACACAGCAGGGGCAGAGCCCCCTTGCTCCAATGCCTCGCGCGACAGCCTGAGCGCCGGAAAACGTTGCGTGTCCGGTTCTTCGAAGTCGAGCCGGCCAACGGATTTGAAATCGAGGCGCTGGGCAGGCGTCGCGAGACGCTCGGGCCAACCCAGGACATAAGCGATTGGGATCCGCATGTCAGGCGAACCGAGCTGCGCAAGGACGGACCCGTCGACGAACTCGACCATGGAGTGAATCACCGATTGCGGGTGAACGACGATGTCGATCCGTTCCGAAGGCAGGCCGAACAGATAGTGGGCTTCGATCAGTTCGAGCCCCTTATTCATGAGCGTCGCCGAATCCGTAGAGATTTTGGGGCCCATCGCCCAATTCGGGTGAGCCACCGCCTGCGCCGGGGTCATCGCCTCCAGGTCGCTCGCTGCCGCGGTCCGGAAGGGACCGCCGCTCGCAGTCAGCACGATTCTCGAAACATCGTCTCGACGACTGCCTGCAAGGCATTGAAATATCGCATTATGTTCGCTGTCGACCGGAAGGATGGTGGCGCCGTTTGCGGCCGCGGCATCCGTCATCAGCGCTCCGGCCGTCACGAGCGCTTCTTTGTTGGCGAGGCCAATCGTCTTTCCGGACTCTACCGCCGCCATGACCGGCTGCAAGCCAGCACAACCGACAATCGCGGCGATCACCAGTTCGGCTTCGCCCGACGCCGCCTCGGCAAGCGCAGTTTCCCCGGCCGCGGCACGGCAATCCGTGCCTGCGAGCCGGGTCCGGAGGTTGTCGAAATGCGCTTCATCGGCAACGACCGCTAGCCTCGCTCCCGTCCGTCGGGCAATATCCGCAAGAGCATCGCTATTACTCGCGGCCGTCACGGCGACCACTTCGAAGCGATCGGGCGAACGTTCGACGAGATCGAGCGTGGACGAGCCGATCGAGCCCGTCGCGCCGAGGATGGCGATCTTCCGTCTCACGTCAGCCCCAGTAGCTGAGCGATGGCCGTGAGAACAGCGACGGGGACCAGGCCATCGAGCCGGTCAAGGACGCCGCCATGGCCTGGAAGCCAGTGCCCGGAATCCTTTACTCCGGCCCTCCGCTTCATCCAGCTTTCGAAGAGGTCGCCGGCCTGGGCCGCTACCGCGAAAATTGGCGCGAGCATTAACAGCAGGGTCCCTAGCCCTGTCATCAACGCCCATGCGCCGCCGACAATGGCGGCCGCAACCACTCCGCCACAAAGGCCGGCCCAGGTCTTGTTGGGGCTGATCGAGGGGGCAAGCTTCGCCCTGCCGAATGTCCGCCCGGCGAAGTAGGCGCCGATATCCGTCGACCAGGTCACCAGGAACACCCAAAGCAGCAGCTCGAGCCCGTGGACGTCCCGCTCGCGTACCCAGAGCAGCGAAAGGGCTGGAGCGAGAGCGTAGAAGAAGCCCCCAATCTTCCACGACAGGCCCCAGTCACGAACGATACGCGTCCACTCATAATACATGGCTGTCGCGACGGCGGCGACGGCGACGGCGAAGATGGTTCCGCCAACCGCCGAAGCCAGGAGTGCAACGGCGATCATTACGACGCCCGTCAGAGTGCGGATCGCGAGTTCGCTCATCGGCCACCGAATCGACGCTGGCGTCTTCCAAATTCTTCGATCGCCGCGACAAACGCCTGCTCGTCGAAGTCAGGCCATAGCGTATCGACAAACAAGAGCTCTGCGTAAGCCGCCTGCCACAGCAGGAAGTTCGACAGCCGAACCTCGCCTGACGTCCGGATCAGCAGATCGAGATCCGGGAGACCATGCGTCTGAAGCTCTGCTGAAATTGCGTCTTCATCGATCGTCGTCGCGTCCAGTGATCCATCGTCGGCGCGCTGGGCGAGCGCTCGTGCGGCGGCAGCGATCTCCTGCTGTGAACCGTAATTGAGCGCGACCACCAAGGTCAGACGATCATTTCCAGCGGTGCGTCCGACTGCCCGTTCGAGCCGCTCCGTAAGATCAGGGCCGAAAGCGGAATAGTCGCCGATCAGCTTGAGGCGAACACCCTCTTTCAGGAGCGTGTTCAGTTCGCGCTCGAGGTAGAAGCGCATGAGCCCCGTCAGGTCGGCGATTTCTTCGGAGCTGCGGCGCCAGTTTTCCGACGAGAAGGCATATAGGGTGAGCACTTCTACGCCGTTATCCGACGCCGCCCTGAGGGCGCGGCGAACGGATTCTGCTCCAGCCTTGTGACCTGCGACACGCGGCAGCCCGCGCTGCTCCGCCCATCGGCCGTTACCGTCCATGATGATGGCGACGTGGCGGGGGACCGCGGTCCCGCCGTGCGCGCCTGTCGCGCCCTCAGGCGCGGGTGCTGGCTTCACTTGCCGAGGATTTCCTTTTCCTTGGCGTGGGCGGCCTCGTCGATCTCCTTGATCGTGTCGTCGGTCAGCTTCTGGACCTCATGTTCCAGCCGCTTGCGCTCGTCCTCGCTGATCTCATGCTTCTTCTCGTCCTGCTTGAGATGGTCCATTCCGTCCCGGCGGACGTTGCGAACGGCCACGCGAGCTTTCTCCGCATACTGGCCCACCAGCTTGGCGAGCTCCTTCCGGCGCTCCTCCGTGAGCTCGGGGATCGGCAGGCGGATCATCTGCCCGTCGGTCACCGGGTTGAGCCCTAGCCCGGCGGAACGGACTGCTTTCTCTACCGGCCCAACATTGGAACGATCCCACACCTGGACCGAGATCATCCGCGCCTCCGGCACGCTGACCGTCGCAACCTGGTTGAGCGGCATGTTCGCGCCGTAAACTTCGACATGCACGGGATCGAGCAAGGCAGTCGACGCGCGGCCTGTCCGAAGGCCCGCAAGATCATGCTTTAGCGCTTCGAGCGCACCGTGCATGCGTCGCTTCAGGTCCCCCATGCTGATGCTTGTCGTCATCTTTTACTCCTCGTTCTGCACGATCGTCGCCATGCCGCGACCCGAAAGCACCTCAGCCAGGTTGCCCGCTTGGCGTACGTTGAAGACGACGATCGGAATATTGTTGTCGCGGCAAAGGGCGACGGCGGCCGCATCCATCACCTTCAAGTCGTCGCTAAGGACCTTGCTGAAGCTCAGCGTCTCGTAACGTTTCGCGTCCTTCACCTTCTTGGGATCGGCACTGTAAATGCCATCGACGCTGGTCCCCTTGAACAAAGCGTCGCAGCCCATTTCCGCCGCTCGAAGTGCCGCTGCCGTGTCGGTCGTGAAATAAGGATTGCCCGTGCCTGCTGCGAAAAGAACGATTCGGCCCTTCTCGATATGCCGTAATGCTCGGCGGCGGATGTAGGGCTCACTGACGCTGGCCATCGGGATTGCGGACTGAACCCGCGTCTCGGCGCCAAATTTCTCGAGGGCCCCCTGCAATGCAATTGCGTTCATGACTGTCGCGAGCATGCCCATATAGTCGGCGCTCGCTCGGTCGAAGCCTTTCGCAGCTGCGGCCATGCCGCGGAAGATGTTGCCGCCGCCGACCACCAGGCACAGGCCCGGGCAATGCTCGCGCGCAGCAATGATCTCCTTCGCTAGCGCATCGACGGCATCGGGATCGATCCCGAACTGACCTTGTCCCATCAACGCCTCGCCGGAGAGCTTGAGCAGGATCCGGTTGAAGCGTGGGCGGGTCATCAGGGAGGCCGTCCTTCAGTGCAAAGAAAAGGGCGGACACGCTCTTAGCGCGCCCGCCCCATTTTCCAACTGCCTTACTGCTTAGGCGACCGGCTCGGGCTTGTTCGTTCCCGCGGCGGCCGCGACTTCCGCAGCGAAGTCGTCCTGCTTTTTCTCGATCCCTTCGCCCAGCTGGAAGCGGACAAAGCTCTTGAGCTCAATGCCAGTCCCGGCATCCTTGGCGGCCGAGGCAACGACTTCGGCGACCGGGGTCTTGTTGTCCATCACGAACAGCTGCGACAGAAGCGCATTATCCTTGCGGAACTTGGCAAGGCCGCCCTCGACCATCTTTTCGATGATGTTCTGCGGCTTGCCGCTTTCCTTCGCCTTTTCCATCGCGATCCCGCGCTCGCGCTCGACGAGCTCGGACGGGAGCTCTTCGGCCGAAAGAGCCAGCGGATGGGCTGCGGCGACATGCATCGCAATCTGCTTGCCAAGGGCCGTCAGCGTCTCGGCGGGAGCAGCACTCTCGAGCGCGACGAGCACGCCGATCTTGCCGAGGCCCGGCGCCACCTGATTGTGAACGTAGGACACGACGGCGCCCTGCCCGACTTCTACAAGCGCTGCGCGGCGCAGCGACTGGTTCTCACCGATCTTTGCGATGTTGTCGGTCAGCTTTTCCTGGACCGTACCGCCCTCGGGATACTGAACAGCTCCCAATGCCTCGACGTCGGTGCCATGCTGAAGCGCCAGCTTCGCGACATTGCGGACGAAATCCTGGAAAATCTCGTTCTTCGCAACGAAGTCAGTCTCGGAATTCACCTCGACAACGGCGCCGCGCTTACCGTCAACCGCAACGCCGACAAGACCCTCTGCGGCTGTGCGACCGGCCTTCTTCGCGGCTGCCGCAAGGCCCTTGGCACGCAGCCAATCGATGGCCGCTTCCATCTCGCCATTGGTTTCGGCGAGCGCCTTCTTGCAGTCCATCATGCCGGCGCCGGTGCGCTCGCGCAGTTCCTTCACAGTCGCGGCCGTGATCTCAGCCATTTCTATTTTCCTTTCGTTCCCCGGCGAAGGCCGGGGTCCAGTCCAGATTCAATATAGGTCCGGGCCCCTGCATCCGCAGGAGCGCAGTCAGTTTCAGGCTTCCAGCGCGGGCTCGACCGGCGGCTCGGCCATTTCGCCGATGTCCTGGCCACGCGCAGCGGCGTTGCCCGAACGGCCCTCATTGACTGCCTGCGCGACGGAATCGCAGTACAAGCGGATCGCGCGGCTGGCATCGTCATTGCCGGGAACCGGGAAAGCGATACCGCTCGGATCGCTGTTCGAATCCAGGATGGCCACAACCGGAATGCCCAGCGTGTTCGCTTCCTTGATCGCCAGCTCTTCCTTGTTGGTGTCGACGACGAACATGACGTCGGGGAGACCGCCCATGTCGCGGATGCCGCCCAGGCTCTTCTCGAGCTTGTCACGCTCGCGAGTCAGCTGCAGCACCTCCTTCTTGGTGAGGCCCGCGGTGTCGCCCGAAAGCTGCTCCTCAAGGGTCTTCAGGCGCTTGATCGAGTTCGAAATGGTCTTCCAGTTGGTGAGCATGCCGCCCAGCCAGCGATGGTTGACGAAATGCTGACCCGCAGCCTGGGCCGATTCGGCAATCGCGTCCTGCGCCTGGCGCTTGGTGCCTACGAACAGTACCTTGCCGCCCCGGGCGACAGTCTGCTGAACGAAGTCGAGCGCGCGGGCGAACAGTGGAACGCTTTGCGACAGGTCGATGATGTGAACGCCATTACGGTCGCCGAAGATGTACGGCTTCATCCGCGGGTTCCAACGATGGGTTTGGTGGCCGAAATGCGCTCCGGCCTCGAGCAATTGCTGCATGGTGACGACCGTGGCCGCCATAATCTTTCTCCTTCCGGTTCTGCCTCAGCGGAGCCGAATGACCAGCCTTACGGCCGGCACCGGTATGTAAGCTCCGCCTGTGGGATGCGCGGCCACCTAGCGAAAGGGACGGCCGCTTTCAAGGGGAGGAAAACCAGCCGGCTTGACAAAGAAGAACAAAACAGGAACGTTGTTTCACCTCAACTGAGCGCCCTGCTCCTTGCTGGAACGAAACGTGTCCAGATTGGTTAGGCGCTCTCAAGAAGGACCGATGCGATGATTGCAGCCCTGGCCACCCTCGCCTTCCTAGCCACTTTGTGGCTCTTGGTCGTCGTGGGCGCGGCAGTCCTTGAGGAAAGCGGCGCAAAGATCGCCGCCGCCCTCAAGGGGCAGTCCGCAAATGGTTCTTGCCTGCAGTTAACGCCGGCGCGCATCCGCCCTCGGACCCGGGTGCAGCAGCCTATGCGCGTCCGGCCCCGCTGGCGCGACGCCGCCTGACCCTCGCATATCCGGCAAGGCTGAAGGGTATCATCGCCAAATAGAGAAGTGCGACGACCAGCAACGTATGCCACGGAGCGCGAATGAGGGCTGCTCCGAGCAGCGCCACTCCAGCAAGCGCAAATAACCGCCAGCCACTGCGAATGCGAATGCTGGACCAGCTATAGGTCGGGATGCTCGAAATCATCAGCAGTGCGATGAAGATCGTCCATGCCATGACCAGTGGCCAGGCGCGGAACGCTTCATTGCCGGTGATCAGCCACAGGTAGATCGGCACGAACGCCAGGCCTGCTCCCGCCGGAGCGGGCACCCCCGTGTTGAACCCGGCAGACTTATGGGGTTGATCGGCTGCGTCGATGCGCGCGTTGAAACGCGCAAGCCGAAGCGCGCAGCATACAGCCAGCGACAGGGCGGCAATCCAGCCGAAGCGCGGTGCGGTCTGCAACGACCAGAGGAACAAGATCAACGCGGGAGCTGTGCCGAACGCAATATTGTCGCTCAGGGAATCGAGCTCCGCGCCGAACTTGCTCTGTGCCCTCAGCAGGCGCGCAATGCGCCCGTCCATTCCATCAAGGACGCCCGCTAGGACGATTGCCCCGAGCGCCTTTTCCCACTCGCCTCCAATCCCGAAGCTGACACCCGTGAGACCCAGGCACAGAGCCATTGCGGTAATGGCATTGGGGATCATTGCGCGGAACGGTATCGGCCGCGGCTCGCTGTCCTCGTTCATTGGCTGGTGCCGGTAAGTCCCGGATCGACACCGATCTCCGCGAGCACTGTTTCGCCTGCGATCGTACGCTGACCCAAAAGGACGCGCGGGCCGGTCCCGGCCGGCAGATATACGTCGACGCGGCTGCCGAAACGGATCAGGCCGACACGCTGCCCAGCTTCAACTGCATCGCCTTCCCGAACGAACGCGATAATGCGGCGAGCGACCAGGCCGGCGATCTGCGTGAAACCGATCGCCGTTCCGTCGGTCCCCTCAACGAGAAAGTGCTGGCGCTCATTATCTTCACTCGCCTTGTCGAGATCGGCGTTCACGAACTTGCCGGGGATGTAAGCGATGCGCTTGACCCGTCCGGCAATGGGCGCGCGATTGATGTGAACGTCGAAGACGCTCATGAAAATCGATACGCGCGTGAACTCGCCTTCCGCCAGCAGCCCTGCCCCCCGAAGCTCCGGCGGGGGCGGCACCCGAGCGATCAATGTAATGAGGCCGTCGGCTGGCGCGATGACCAGTTTGTCCCCACGAGGCGTCGTCCTGACGGGGTCTCGGAAGAAGGCCGCGACCCAGATGGTCAGGCCGACGAGCAGCCAGCCGAGCATCTGCCAGTGCAGCAGGAAAGCGAACAAGGTGATGGCGCCTGCGCCGACCGCGAACTTGCGCCCTTCAGGGTGGACTGATGGGAAACGCCATTTGACGTTGGTTGTGGTGAGCGGACTGTCCGGCTTCTCAAGGGCTGGCATGGCGCTTCCCTTAAAGCGCAGCACGCAGGCGCACAACGCCGCGGTTGCGCCCGTTCCGCGCGCATCCTAGAGCGCGGGCGAAATCTGAAATCGCAGGACTGACATGGCCAAGATCAAGGTGAAGAACCCGGTCGTCGAGCTCGACGGCGACGAGATGACCCGCATCATATGGCAGTGGATCCGGGAGCGCCTGATCCAGCCTTATCTCGACGTCGACCTCCGCTATTTCGACCTGTCCGTCGAGAACCGCGATGCGACCGACGACCAGGTCACCATCGATGCAGCCAATGCCATCAAGGAGCACGGCGTAGGCGTCAAATGCGCGACCATCACGCCAGACGAGGCGCGGGTCGCCGAATTCTCGCTCAAGAAGATGTGGAAGTCGCCCAACGGGACGATTCGCAACATCCTCGGCGGAGTCATCTTTCGCGAGCCTATCGTCATCTCCAATGTCCCGCGCCTGATCCCTGGCTGGACCGACCCGATCGTCGTCGGCCGTCACGCATTCGGCGATCAGTATAAGGCAACCGACTTCCGCGTTCCGGGGCCCGGCAAGCTCACCATGAAGTGGACCGGCGAGAACGGGGAGGTGCAGGAATATGAGGTGTTCGATTTCCCCGGCTCGGGCGTGGCCATGGGCATGTACAACCTCGACGAAGCCATTCGCGAGTTCGCTTATGCCTGCTTCAACTACAGCCTCGACCGCGGCTGGCCCCTCTACCTCTCCACGAAGAATACGATCCTGAAGGCCTATGACGGGCGCTTCAAGGATATCTTCCAGGAGATTTACGACAGCGAATACAAGGCGAAGTTCGAAGCTGCTGGCATTGAATATCAACATCGCCTGATCGACGACATGGTCGCATCCGCGCTGAAGTGGAGCGGCAAGTTCGTCTGGGCCTGCAAGAACTACGACGGGGATGTGCAGTCGGACCAGGTTGCTCAGGGGTTCGGCTCGCTGGGCCTGATGACCTCGGTGCTGATGACTCCCGACGGCAAGACCGTCGAGGCCGAGGCTGCTCACGGCACGGTTACCCGCCACTATCGGATGCATCAGCAGGGCAAGGCGACGTCGACGAACCCGATCGCTTCGATCTTCGCCTGGACTCGCGGGCTTATCTACCGCGGCAAGTTCGACGACACGCCCGAGGTGGTCCGCTTCGCCGAGACGCTCGAAAGGGTTTGCGTCGAAACGGTCGAGAATGGCCAGATGACCAAGGATCTCGCCATCCTCGTGGGTCCAGAGCAGGCGTGGATGACGACCGAGCAATTCTTCGAGGCGATCGTGAAGAATCTCGAAGCGGCAATGGCGGAAGAAGGCGTCGCTGCTTGAATTGGAGACGACAGGGCATTTACGCCCTGCTGCTCCTCATTCTCCTGTCACCGCTCGCCGCTCCGCAACTGCTGGCTTTCCCTTTTTCGGCTCGCGTCGGGGGTCATGACATCTACTCCGAAGCGCCGATCGGGCCGCGGATTAGCGAGATCGTGGGTCGCGCGGACGATGTTGCGCGGGGTTCGCCGATCGCAGGCAGCGCCGGCGATCAGCCGATTTTCCTGACCGACGGCGGGTGGCGCTGGATCTGGCTTTCGCTCGGTTCGCTCGGCGCCTTCGCGATTAGCCGACCGCTGGTCGAGGCAATTGTCGTGAACCGCAGCGATCAATCGGCGGATATCGTCCGCAATGGCCGGGCCGTCGGCGGCCGGCGCTCCCTTTCAGGAACCATCGCGCACGAGATGACGCATGGCTCGATCCGGACTCACTTCGGGGTTACAGCCGACTGGCGCTATCCGGCGTGGCTGCGCGAGGGTTATTGCGATTATGTCGCCGGCGGCGGGTCCTTGTCGGACAAGGAAGCAGCGAAATTGGAGCAAACGGGTACGAAGCACCCTGCCCTGATCTATTGGCGGGGCCGCAAGCAGGTGGAAGCCGAGCTTCGTCGAAACGGCGGCTCCGTAGACAAATTATTCGCCGCGCACCGAATCTAGAGGGGAGCGCACGCGCTCCCGCCTGAAGCCCAGCCCGATGATCCGCCCGGGAATGCGTCGGAGCATGGGAAATCGATTGAGCATCCGGATCAACATGGGCGCCTGGCGTATCGGCTCTCCGCCCTGAAGCAGTCGCCCGATGACGCGGTCCTGCGCAGCTTTCTGCCCAGCCTGGATGATCTGCGTCGGCAGCATGCGCCGGTCCTGCACCTTGTGAAGTAGGGGATCGATGTCGTCGCCCCGCCGCAAAGGGACCGCGAGCGCGTTCGCCGCCGCCACCGCATCCTGGATGGCAAGGTTGATCCCGATGCCGCCGATCGGCGACATGGCGTGGGCGGCATCGCCGATCGCCAGCAGGCCCGGGCGCCACCATTGCGTCAGGCGATCCAGCTTGACCGTCAGAAGGTGGAGATCGGTGATCTCGTCCAGGTCAGCGAGATCGAGATCCGGCGGTGCAGCCGCGGCCACCTCCTCACGGATCGCATCGATACCTCGCGCCTGATAGGCTTCGGCAGCGCCTTTCGGGATGAGGAAGGCGCATTGCCAATAGTCGCCGCGGTCGATCATCACGAGAAGCCGTCCTCGCTCGACGTTTCCCCGCAAGGCCCCTTGAGCCCGCTCCTTCTTGCCTACTCGGAACCAGAACACGTCCATGGGCGCCCCCAGGTCGGCGAGGGGCAAGAGATTCCTGGCGATCGATGACCGTCCGTCGGCCGCAATAGTCAGTTTCGCTTTCCGCTCGCTTCCGTCGCCGAGCCGGACTCCAGTCACCCTCCCCCCACTTTCGACGAAAGCGGTCACGGGGGCGGACATCTGGAGATCGAATGTCGGAAAAGCGGCTGCTTCTCCCCGGAGGAAGTCGAGGAAATCCCACTGGGGCATCATGGCGATGAACGGCGCGGCGGTGTGCAGGTGCGACAAGTCCCCGATCGTCCATTCACGACCGGCGATACGCAGCTCAGCTCGATCGACCCTGTCATGCGGCCGCGCAAGGAAGCGCTCCAGCATTCCAAGCTGGTCGAGGATCTCCATGGTCGAGGGGTGGACGGTGTCGCCACGGAAATCGCGAAAGAAATCCGCGTGCTTCTCGAGAATCTGAACCTTGCAACCGGCCCGCGCGAAGAGGAGGCCCGCCATCACGCCGGCCGGTCCGCCGCCGACGACGATCAGATCGAGGTCTGACGTCATGACGGCTGTTTCGCAGCCTGATCAGTCGCGGGTCAAGCCTTCGACAAGGCAGATGCCTTGTGCGCCGCTCTTGCTCCCTCCTCCGTCTCGACGAGATATTCGGGATTTTCCTTCGACGCTGCGACCTTGTGACCCTTGATCGTCATCGGGGAGGTTATCTTCTTCACGACCTTTCCACGGGCCGTCCCGCCGTGCGATTTCCACGAGACGCGATCACCCGATTTCGGTTGATTTGCCATCATCCAAGCTCCTTCACATCCCCAACACTTTATCGCGCCGTCAGGGTGACACCCGGCTACCGACCTGCTCTAAAGCCGGTAGATGCACGGTGAGTTCAGCACGTCCGGTTTCAGCGATGCGCTCGTGGTGCTGGGAGCTGCGGGGATCATCATCCCAGCGTTCACGCGGTTCCGTATTAGCCCGGTCATCGGTTTCATCCTGATTGGGATCTTCGTCGGGCCGTTCGGGCTCGGCGCATTGACGCACAGCTATCCGGGGCTGAACTACGTTTCGATCTCGGACGCCGAACGGATCGAACCGTTCGCCGAGCTCGGGATCGTGCTCCTCCTCTTCTCCGCCGGCCTCCACATCAGTTTTCGCCGGCTACAGGCGATGCGACACACCGTTTTCGGGGTCGGAAGTGCGGAGCTGATCGGAAGCGCCGTCCTGATCAGCGGCGGGCTCCTGGCCTTTGGCGTAGCTCCGCAACCCGCGATCGCGCTGGGACTTGCGCTGTCCCTTTCGTCCACGGCCCTCGTCCTTCCCATCTCCGGCGTGGAAGGGCCCGTGGGCCGCTCCGCATTCGCCATGTTGCTGTTCGAAGATCTGGCGCTCGTGCCGATGCTCTTCGCGATCGAGGTCATCGGCGGTCACGCAGAAGGTAGGGAATTCATTCGCACCGCCCTGCTCGCGATAGTCCTGGTCGCGGCCATGCTTGCCATCGGCCGGCTCGCTCTGCCCTCGCTCTTCGCCCAGGCGGCAAGAGCCAAGAACCCTGAACTCTTCCTCGCGATCAGTCTCCTGACGGTGATCCTCGCCAGCCTCGCGACAAGCGCGGTCGGGCTCTCTCCGATCCTGGGCGCGCTCATCGCCGGCATTCTGATCGGCGAAACGGATTACCATGCGGAGGTCGAAACGATCGTCGCTCCGCTGGCCGGTCTGGCGCTGGGGATATTCCTGATCACCGTTGGAATGCGCATCGATCTCCGGACGGTCACGCAGGAATGGCCTACGATCCTCGGCGCGGCCGCCGCAGTGCTGATCGCCAAGGCGATCGTCACGACGCTGTTGCTTAGAGTATCTGGATCACGGCGAGCCGTTTCCGTCGAGACAGGCATATTGATGGCCAGTCCGTCCGAAACGAGTCTGATCGTGATCTCCGCCGCAGCGGGGGCCGGACTGCTTGCCGCAAGCGAGGCCAATTTCTGGACGACCGTGACCGCGATCGGACTGACGGTCACGCCGCTGCTAGCCAAGCTCGGCCGTTTTGCCGGGAAGCGCGCCGCCGCCCAGCATCTCGCCGATGAGCTCGATTCGACCGTGGAGGGAGCGAAACTGGGGCAGGTCTTTGTCCTTGGCTTCGGGCGCGTCGGACGGATCGTCGCCGAAATGCTCGAAGCGCATGGCAAGGACTATCTCGCGGTCGATGCCGACATTGACGGAGTCGCCGCTGCACGAGCCGACGGTTACGACGTGCTTTTCGGTGATGTGTCCCGGCCAGAATTTCTGAAGCGCCTCGCAAAGCGCGAGCCGAGCGCCTTCATTCTTACGATGGACAATCCGGTGCTGGTCGGCCGGCTGACACGCGCGCTTCGCAAGGCATTCCCGGATCTGCCGATCATCGCTCGAGCTCGCGATACCAGCCACGCGAGCAAGCTTTACCGCGCCGGGGTGACCGACGCCGTCCCGGAAACGCTCGAAGCGTCGCTCCAGCTATCGGAAGCGGCGCTGGTCGATCTTGGCGTCGCGATGGGACCGGTCATCGCGAGCATTCATGAAAAGCGCAGCGAACTTCGCGCGCGCATCATGCAAGAAGCCGAACTGGATGAAATCCCGGCTTTGGGGCGACGGCTAAGAGACGTTCAGACGTCCCCCGCTGGATCAAACCGAAGCACCCCCGCGGTATAGGTCCTGTGCTGCGGGTCATCCGCGGGATGCCGGCTACCGTCGTAAACGACCACCTCCTCGAAATCGAAGGGCGACAGTCCTGCAAGGCAGGCGACGTTGATGCCTAACTCGTTCGGGTTGGACCGGCGCTTGTGGTGGGTGTAGATCCCGCAAACCGAGCAAAAATGGTGCTCGGCGCTCTTCGTGTTGAAGCGATAGGTCGCCAGCTTGTCGGCGCCCTCATGGACTTCGAAGCCCTGAATGCTACCCGTCACGGCGATTGCGCCGCGCATCCGGCAGATCGAACAAGTGCATCGACGCGCGGACGCGAGCCCTTTTGGAAGTTCGGCCGTGAATTTCACAGCACCGCAATGGCAGGATCCGCGAAGCGTGATCGGATCGCCGCTCTGCGTGTTGATCACGCGGCGACCTTCTCCAGCGCGTCCCTGACAGCATCCAGCGCCGCCTGAGCCTTGGAACCGTCGGGACCGCCGCCCTGGGCCATATCGGGACGGCCGCCGCCCCCCTGCCCGCCGAGCGTAGCAACCGCGGCTTTCAACAGGTCGACGGCACTTACCTGTCCCGCGAGGTCATCCGTGACGCCGACCGCAACGCTGGCCCGGCCCTCATTCACAGCCACGAGGGCGCCGATGCCGGAGCCAAGCCGCTTCTTCATTTCGTCAACAGCTGCGCGCAAGCCCTTGGGATCAAAGCCATCCACGACCTGGCCGAGAAATTTATGCCCATTGACCTCTTCGGGCGCGGGACCCTCGGATTTCGCGGCCCCGCCCATCGCCAGAGCTTTTTTGGCGTCCGCAAGCTCGCGCTCCAGGCGCTTGCGATCCTCCACGAGCGCAGCGATGCGCGCGGGCACCTCGTCAGGTGCGGCTTTCAGCGTCGCCGCCGCTTCGCGAAGTTTCGAATCACGGTCGGTCAGCCAGCGTCGGGCAGCCTCTCCGGTCAGCGCCTCGATCCGGCGGACCCCTGAGCTGACTGCGCTTTCGCTGATGATCTTGAGGAGCTGGATATCGCCGAGGGCACGAACATGCGTTCCGCCGCACAGTTCCACCGAATAGTCGGCATCGGCGCCGCGACCCATCGAGAGCACGCGAACCTCGTCGCCATATTTCTCGCCGAAAAGCGCCATGGCTCCCGCCGCGATCGCGTCGTCAGGAGTCATCAGCCGCGTGGTGACGGCCTCGTTACCGCGAATCTGCGCATTCACATCGGCCTCGACCTGATCGATCTCTTCCCGCGTCAGCGCCTTCGGGTGCGAGAAGTCGAAGCGGAAATAATCGGGCGCGACCAGGCTGCCTTTCTGGGTCACATGCGTCCCAAGCCGATGTCGAAGCGCGGCGTGCAGGAGGTGCGTTGCGCTATGATTGGCCCGCACGCGGTCACGCCGCATGGAGTCGACGATCTGGTGGACGCTCTCACCGACGGAGAGTTCGCCGCGAGTGATCTTGGTCCGAAGGACGTGAAGCTTGCCCAAGGGTTTTGACGTGTCCTCGACTTCGCCAGATAAACCCTTGAGTGTGCTTAGCTTTCCGGTGTCGCCGATTTGTCCGCCGCTCTCGCCGTAGAAAGGTGTCTGGTTGAGGAGCACCTCGACCGTCTCGCCGACCTCGGCGCTTTGAACGCGTGCGCCATCCTTGACGATCGCAAGCACGACGCCCTCGCCCTCGTCGCCGGAATAGCCCGTGAACTCGGTCGCGCCATATTCCTCGGCAAGGTCGAACCAGATGTCGTCGCTCGCCTTCGACCCGGAACCCTTCCATGCGGCACGCGCTTTGGCCTTCTGCTCGGCCATGGCGCGCTCGAAGCCGTCCTGATCGACCCGAAGTTCCTTCTCGATCAGCGCCTGCTCGGTGAGGTCGAGCGGAAAGCCATAAGTGTCGTATAGCTTGAAGGCGGTCTCACCCGAGAGCGTTTCGCCCTTCCCCAGGCCCTCGGTTGCTTCATCCAGCAGCTTGAGCCCAGTCGCAAGCGTCTGGCGGAACCGAACTTCCTCCTGCTGCAGCGTGGCTTCGATCAGCGGCTGGGCGCGAACAAGCTCGGGATAAGCGGCGCCCATTTCCGAGACGAGCGACGGCACCAGTCGGTGCATCAAGGGCTCGCTGGCGCCCAGAAGGTGCGCGTGGCGCATTGCACGGCGCATGATGCGGCGGAGAACGTAACCCCTGCCCTCATTGGCCGGCAGCACGCCGTCCGCAACGAGGAAGCCAGAAGCCCGCAGGTGGTCGGCTATGATGCGATGGCTCGCGGCCATGTCCGCCGACTTGTTCGACGTCAGCGACTCCGAGGCATGGATGAGCGCTTTGAACGTGTCCGTCTCGTAATTGTCGTGAACCCCCTGCAGCACCGCGGAGACACGCTCCAGGCCCATGCCCGTATCGATCGACTTCTTCGGCAGTTCGGACACGATCTCGCCCGCCGCCTGCTCATACTGCATGAAGACGAGGTTCCAGATCTCGACGAACCGGTCGCCATCCTCATCGGGGCTTCCGGGCGGCCCGCCAGGCAAATGATCGCCATGATCGTAGAAGATCTCCGAGCAGGGCCCGCAGGGACCGTCGTCGCCCATCGCCCAGAAATTGTCCTTCGTGGGAATTCGGACGATCCTGCTCTCGGGAAGGCCGGCAATCTTCTTCCACAGATCGAATGCTTCGTCGTCGGTGTGATAGACGGTCGCCGTCAGCCGGTCCGGACTAAGACCCCATTCCTTCGTAATGAGGTTCCACGCCAACTCGATCGCGCGATCCTTGAAATAATCGCCGAACGAGAAATTCCCGAGCATTTCGAAGAAGGTATGGTGGCGCGCGGTGTAGCCGACATTGTCGAGGTCGTTGTGCTTGCCGCCGGCGCGGACGCACTTCTGCGAACTGGTGGCCTGGCTGTACGGCCGCGTCTCAAGCCCCGTGAACACATTCTTGAACGGCACCATCCCCGCGTTGACGAACATGAGCGTCGGATCGTTGTGCGGCACCAGCGGGGCCGACGGGACGCGCGCGTGGCCGTTCTTCTCAAAATAATCGAGGAATCCGCGCCGGATGTCGTTGGTCGTGGTCATTGTGCTCGATGATGTAAATGTTGCGCTGCAGTGCGGCAAGGCGAGCCCCTTGGCACGAGGCGGTCGCGCCCGCTAGCAGGCGGTCGTGGCAAAAGCTGGCTCCATCCCCCGTTACAAGCGGCAACGACGCCGCCAACCGCGATCACCGATCGCGCGACTCATCGGCTGGATCGTGAAGCTAGTCGTCGCTTTTTTCGTCGTCTCGATCCTCTGGGTTCTCGCCTACCGATTCGTACCGCCCCCCATCACCGGCACGATGCTTGGAGACGTTTTCGCCGGGCGCGGCCTCACGAAGGATTGGATGTCAATCAACGAGATCGACCGCGACATGGTCCGCGGCGTGATTGCAGCCGAAGACAGCAAGTTCTGTTCGCATAACGGCTTCGACATAGAAGCCATTGAAGATGCGATGAAACGTAACGCTTCAGGTGGACGAATCAGAGGCGGCTCAACGATTAGCCAACAGACCGCGAAGAACGCTTTCCTGTGGCAGGGCGGCGGCTATTTCCGTAAAGGACTCGAAGCCTGGTTCACGTTCCTCATCGAGCACCTCTGGGGCAAGCGCCGGATCATGGAAGTCTATCTCAACGTCGCCGAAACCGGCATCGGGACCTATGGCGTCAACGCCGGCTCGCAACGCTATTTCGGCCATGACGCGAGCGCCATGAGCGCCACGGAAGCAGCGCGAATCGCTGCCGTTCTGCCCCTTCCAAAGAAGCGGGGTGCCGTCGCTCCCAAAGGCTTCACGCGGCGATACGGGAATACGATCAGCGCGCGGATTGGTGTCGTCGGCCGCGATGGCCTCGACGCATGCGTCTACCGGGGGACGAAGGCCCCGGCGAACAAGGCGCCTCCGCCCGTAAGCAAGGCGCCGCGACCTTTGCCGGGTGAGGAGTATGAAAGCGCAAAGGCGCTGCCGCCGGTCGAAAATGTCGTGCAGGAGTTACCGCCGGCGTCGACGGAGCCCCTGGTCGTAAACGAGCCAACGCCCGCCGAGCCTCAAAACCCGGTCCAGATACCTCCGCCATCCGAACAGCCTCAGGATCCCGCGAACGGCGTCTAGCCCTGCGCCGAACGGTTCGCGAACTGCCTTCGCGAGCGGAACGGCGCCTCTTCCCTGACCGTTGAACCCCCAAATTCAGCCAAGGAGGAATAGTATGGCAACGCGTACCCAAAGCCGCCAATCCAATCGGGCAACTTCCAACCGCAGCTCCTCGCCGCGCCCGGCTTCGAGCCAATCCCGAAGCCGCGATAGCCGCAGCGCCTTTTCCTGGGGCGACGGCGCGGGTCCGGTTATCGCCGCAGCACTTGGCGGAGTGGCGATCGGGTTGGCTGCAAATTACGGTCGCAAGGCGCTGATGCAGGGCATGGAAGCCGCCGTTGGCGATTGGGACGAGATCCTCTCAGCAGAACATGACGTGGGCCTCGCCGTCTTCGACAAGATGCTCGCCACCGATGAGAGCCAGACGTTCAAGCGCAAGATGCTGCTGATGAAGCTCACCCATGCGCTCGACAAGCACGCGCACCAGGAAGAAATGGTCGTTTATCCGGCGCTGCGCGAAGCCAATGAGGCAGTCGACGCCGACCACCTTGAAGGCGAGCACGGCTACATAAAGACGTTCATTTACGATCTGAACGAGATGGGCCCGGATGCCTCCAACTGGCTCGAAAAAGTGCGGGAGTTCCGGGCGCTCGTTTCCAAGCATGCGCATATGGAAGAGGAGCAGGTGTTCCCGCGCTTCAAGCAGGCCCTGAGTGAAGAACAGAACGCGCGGATCACGAGCCTCGTGAATCGCGACGGCTTCTGGATGGCCTGACGCCGTTCAGCCGACGAGGGCGAGCTTCGGCGCTTCCTGAAGTGACAGGTCGACGCTCCCCTCCCCGGTTAGGAGCTCGATCCTGGCCGCAAGCTCGCCATCGAGGGCAAAATCGCGCCCCGCGATGATCGAAGCCTCGCGGGCCGAGCTTATGGGAACGACAAACCTGACCAGGCCATTGCTGCCGCGAACTGCTTTAAGCTCGGAAACCAGCCTCTGGATGACCGATGCGTCTGTAACTCGCACCGTCATTTGCAAGCGCGTTCGCTTTGCCAGCTCCGCCAGCGGCTGAAACCGCTTGATCGTTACGCGCGGCGTCTCGTCGCCGGCGCGGCAGTCCAATTCAACGCCCAGCAAACCGCACAGCCCCTCTTTCGCCGCGCTTTCGAGCGCCGCGCATACGTCGTCGTCGAATGCCGTGCAGACGAATTGGCCGGAACTATCGCTGAGCGTCGCCATCATATACCGGCGACCCTTGGCTGAAACGCGCCAGCGGCTGTCTTCGACCAGGCCGGCCATCGTCGCCCCGACACGCTCCCCTTCTGCAATCCGCGTCTCGGCGATCTCCGCGAAGGTGCGCACCTTGTGAGCGGCAAGGACGTGGCGATGCGTGTCGACCGGATGAGCGGAGAAATAGAAGCCAAATGCCTCGCGCTCCGCAGACATCCGCTGCGCAAGAGACCATGTGGCATCTCGCGGCATCCGAATGGGCGCGGCTTCCGCTGAGTTGACTCCAAACAGCCCGGCTTGGCCACTCGTGCGCTGGTCGTGGGCGCTTGCAGCATGCGCCAAAATCGTCTCGGCCGCAGCGAACACCGCCGCCCGATCGGGCTTGATGCTGTCGAATGCGCCAGCCGCGGCAAGGCTTTCAAGCTGCCGCCGATTGAGCAAGCGCGGATCGATGCGGGCCGCGAAGTCCTCCAGGCTCGAGAAAGGTCCGCCGCGCTCGCGCTCTTCGACGAGCGCGTCCATCGCCTTCTCGCCGACACCCTTGAGAGCCCCGAGCGCATAGCGAACCGCATCGTTTTCCACGGTGAAATGGGCGCGGCTGGCGTTGATGTCCGGCGTCAGGCAGGCAACGTCGCCGCGACGCAAATCTTCTACGAAGATGCCGAGCTTGTCGGTCAGCGCCATGTCGAAGCTCATCGAGGCCGCGTAGAACTCCGGCCGGTGATGCGCTTTCAGCCATGCGGTGTGGTAGGCGACGAGAGCATAAGCCGCAGCGTGGCTCTTGTTGAAGCCGTAGCCGGCGAACTTGTCGATCAAGTCGAACAGCTCATTGGCCTTGGTAGCCGGGATTTGGTGGTGCTCCGCGCAACCTTCGACGAAGGTGGCTCGCTGGGCGTCCATCTCAGACTTGATCTTCTTGCCCATTGCCCGACGGAGCAGGTCGGCGCTTCCGAGCGAATAGCCGGCTAGCACCTGCGCCGCCTGCATCACCTGCTCCTGGTAGACGAAAATGCCGTAGGTCTCGGCAAGAATGCCTTCGAGCAGCGGGTGCGGATATTCGATTGGGGCCCGGCCGTTCTTGCGGTCCCCGAACAACGGGATGTTGTCCATGGGGCCCGGCCGGTACAGCGCAACGAGGGCGATGATATCCTCGAACTTCGTCGGCCGGACCGCTGCCAGCGTGCGCCGCATGCCTTCGGATTCCAGCTGGAAGACCCCGACCGTGTCACCGCGCTGGAGCAACTCGTAAACGGCATCGTCATCCCAGCGCAGGCTGGCGAAATCTATGTCGATCCCCTGTTCCGCCAGTAACCGCTGGCCCTCCTTCAGGACCGACAGGGTCTTGAGTCCCAGGAAGTCGAACTTCACCAGCCCCGCCGCCTCGACATATTTCATGTCGAACTGGGTCACCGGCATCTCGGAGCGCGGATCGCGATAGAGCGGCACCAGCTCGTCCAGCGGCCGGTCGCCGATCACCACGCCTGCGGCATGGGTAGAGGCGTGGCGGGGAAGCCCTTCGAGCTTCATTCCCAGGTCGAACAAGCGCTTGACGTCCTTGTCGCTTCGATATTCGGCCGCAACCTCGGACACCCCGTTGAGAGACCGCTCCAGCGTCCATGGATCGGTCGGATGGTTCGGGATCAATTTCGCAAGTCGGTCGACCTGGCCATAGGGCATCTGCAGTACGCGGCCCGTATCCTTGAGTACCGCACGCGCTTTCAGTCGCCCGAAAGTGATGATCTGCGCGACCTTGTCGCGGCCGTACTTGCGCTGGACGTAGGCGATGACCTTGTCGCGATGGGTTTCGCAGAAATCGATGTCGAAGTCGGGCATCGACACGCGTTCCGGATTGAGGAACCGTTCGAACAGCAGGTTCAGCGCAATCGGATCTAGGTCAGTAATGGTGAGCGCCCACGCAACGACCGAGCCGGCGCCCGATCCGCGGCCCGGGCCCACCGGTATGTCATTGGCCTTCGCCCATTTGATGAAGTCGGCGACGATCAGGAAGTAGCCGGCAAACCCCATGCCGACGATGATTTCGAGCTCATAATCGAGCCGGTCGAGATAGGCCTGACGATCTTCGGCGCTGCGGTCCTTCAGACGCTCGGCCAAGCCTGCATGAGCGTCGCGCCGAAGCTGTTCGTCCTCGTCCTCTCCGAGGCGGGGCAGGATCGGCTTCCGCTGAGGAGCCGCCACGGCGCAGCGCTGGGCGATCACGGAAGTGTTGGCGAGCGCCTCGGGGAGGTCGGCGAAGATCTCGGCCATCGCGGCCCCGTCCTTGAGCCAGGCCTCCGCCGAGGAGGAAATCCGGTCGGCCGTCTCCACATAGGCAGAATTGGCGATGCACAGCATTGCATCATGAGCGGCATGGAAGGACGGGTCGGCATAGGCCGCGGGATTGGTCGCCACGATCGGCAAATCGCGATCGTAGGCGAGATCGATGAGCGCCTCTTCCGCGGCCTCTTCCACGCGATCGCCGCGTCGGCTGATCTCGATGTAAAGGCGATCGGCGAACAGCGCGCTCAACTCATCGAGATAAGCTTCGGCAGTGCTTCGTTGCCCGTCGGCGAGGAGACGAGCCAGCGCCCCTTCCGCTCCTGCGGTGAGAGCGATCAGCCCCTCCGAATAACTTCCAAGCTGATCGAAGGCGACATGAGGATCCTCTTCGACGGGACGGTCCAGGTGCGCGGACGACACGAGCTTGCAAAGGTGTGCATATCCCGTTTCGTCCTTGGCCAGCAGCGCGAGCCAGTCGATTCCCGCTTCGCCGCCGATCGCCGACGGACGAGAAATGGCCATCATGGTGCCGATGATCGGCTGGACGCCTTTCGAAAAACAGGCGTCGCCGAACGGCATCGCGCCATAGAGGCCATTGCGATCGGTGAGCGCGACCGCAGGAAAGCCCAGCTTCGCTGCACGTTCCGCAATGGTTTTTGGCTCGATTGCCCCTTCGAGCATCGTGAACGAAGAGAAAACGCGCAGCGGAACGTACGGCTGAGTCACCGCGATACTATGGGGTCACGGCGCCAACCCGGAAAGCTTTCTCGGCTTACTTATCCACGATTTAGCGGGGCGGCTGCCAACGACCTGACATGATGTCGCTGATTTCTCGCATCCGCCCCCGGTAGGCGTCGGCTATGCATCCGTTGGTCTGGCAGGAATCGCGATACGAAAGGAAGCGCGAGCGAGTCCGCTGCAGGATCGAACGTTCGTTCGGGCCCGCGATGCCTAGTGCGCGATTGAATTGCGCGGCCATTTGGCGGTCGAGAGTGGCCAGCCCCGCATCCGAGCAAACGGCTATCTCGCCGCGCGTGCCTGCGTTCCCACAATCGAAGCTCGGCCGGGTGTTGACGGCCCGAGGCTCGCTCCGGGGCGCCATCGGCGCTGCGGGCTGCGCTTCGGGTTGCGGGGCCAGGGGATCTGCCGGCGATACGACATTCGCGTCCGGACTCGCCGGTTGAGCAGCCGGCTCGGCGATCCGCGCCAGGGTCGCAAGTGGGGTGATGATCGGATCGGCATTGCGCAGCAGGACCACGGGGCCGCTATCGTCCGTCGCCTGTTGTACCGAATAGTCGACTTCTGCGCTGACTGTGCGCCGCCCGCCGACCACGGCGACGCCAAGCGGCAGGTCCAGCGAGAGGGAGCCGGAGCAATTGACGGCGCCCGTGCCGCTGTCTTCGCTCTCCATCACCGGATTTTCCATGCGTAGCGTCGCGTAGGACGACAGCCGGTCGAACGCGGCCTGGTCGCTGCCGCGCACCTGGGCAGCGCGGCGGAACAATTCGCGCTTGATCAGGTCGTAAGTCGCCTTCTTCGAGCAAAGCTTGTCCGGATCGGATGCCGAGCTTGTCTCCGTCGAGGGGTTGATAAGCTTGTCCTGATCTTCGTTTCGGGTGGTGGTGAATAGCCAAAGACCGAGAAGCAGCAGGAGCAGCACGCCCAGAGCGATGAAGACAGGGCTGATACGCCGCCCGCCGCGATCGACGACTGTCATATTGGTCTCGGCTCCATTCGGGCCGCGCCGTACTGGCCACTCCGGCTCGCTGCCGCGATCAGCGCCGTTCATCTACGCACTCCCTCCTCAACACCCGTCGCAACGCAGCCGAGGCCCCGAAGGATGCACTAATCGAGATGCCCCTCGTGAAGACGGACCACACGATCCATTTTGGCGGCGAGGCGCTCATTATGCGTGGCGACGAGCGCGGCGCTCCCCTCGCCTCGAACCAGTCCTAGAAACTCGGCGAGGACCTTGTCGGCGGTATTCTCGTCGAGATTGCCGGTAGGCTCGTCGGCGAGCACCAGCGGCGGCTTGTTCGCGAGCGCACGAGCCACCGCAACTCGCTGCTGTTCACCGCCGGAAAGCTTCGACGGTCGATGCTCGAGGCGCTGCGACAGGCCGAGCGCGCCCAATAATTGTTCGGCGCGGGCGCGGGCGGCTCCGGGATCCGCATCGCGCACAAGCTGCGGGAGGACGACATTCTCGAGCGCGTTGAACTCGGGAAGCAAGTGGTGGAATTGATAGACAAAGCCAAGCAACTCGCGCCGGAGGCGCGTGCGACCGTCATCGTCCAGTTCTGCAGCCTCCTGCCCCGCAAGGCGGATCGACCCCTCGAAACCACCTTCAAGGAGCCCCACGGCCTGGAGCAAGGTCGACTTTCCTGATCCTGACGGACCAAGCAACGCGACGATCTCTCCGGGGGCAACCTCGAGGTCGACGCCACGAAGCACTTCAATGGTAACGTCGCCCTGCGTGAAGCTGCGCTTGAGCCCGCGGGTCGCAAGCACGGGCTCACTCATAGCGGAGCACCTGGACGGGGTCCGTGCCCGCCGCTTTGTAAGCCGGATAAAGCGTGGCGAGGAAGGAAAGGATCAAGGCGGTCAGCACAATCGCAGTGACCTCGACTGGGTCGGTCTTGCTCGGCAGATCCGTCAGGAAGCGTACCGAAGGATCCCACAGATTTTGTCCCGTCACGACCTGGATGGCGTCGACCACATTCTGCCGGAAGAACAGGAAGATCGCGCCGAGGACGATCCCGAGGAGGATTCCGAGAGAGCCGATCGTGACGCCGACGGTAACGAATACCTTCATCATGCCGCGCCGGCTTGCCCCCATGGTCCGCAGGATCGCGATGTCACGCGTCTTGGCGCGCACGAGCATGATCAGCGACGAGAGGATGTTGAAGACCGCCACAAGCACGATCAACGACAGGACGACGAACATGGCCACGCGTTCGACCTCCAGCGCCTGGAAAAGTGCCGAGTTCATCTGCCGCCAGTCGACGATGATCCCGCGACCTTCCACGAGCGGCCGGAGCGGTGCCAATATCTCTGATACGCGGTCTGGGTTCGAAGTCTGGATTTCGACCATCCCTACCTGATCGCCGAGCATCAACAGCTCCTGAGCGTCCTGCATCGGCATGATGACGAACGCCTTGTCGTAATCGTAGACCCCGACCTCGAAGACCGCGCCGACCGTGTAGCTGACGATGCGCGGGACTGTCCCGACCACCGTGGATCGGCCTTCGGGGCTGATCAGGCTGACCTCGCTGCCGGGAAAAGCGCCAAGCGTATCAGCGAGCCGAGACCCGATCGCGATCTTCCCGCTGCCCGGCGTAATCGCCTTGATGTCTCCGGCAAGCACGTTCGACGTGATTGTCGGATTGCTTCGAATATCCTGGACGCGCAGGCCGCGGACGAGCACGCCTTCCACCCGTCCATTGGACGAAGCCATCAGCGGCTGCTCGATTAAAGGCAGTGCGGATGTGACACCCGGCGTCTTCCGAGCGGTGTCGGCGATCCTTTGCCAGTCCGGAAGGCGCCCCTCATACCCCTGGACGACCGCATGGCCGTTCAGGCCGACGATCTTGTCGAACAGTTCGGCGCGGAAGCCATTCATCACGCTCATCACGATGATCAGCGCGGCCACGCCGAGAGCGACCGCGATCAGGCTGATGGTCGCGACGAGGAAGATGAACCCCTCCCCCTTGCCGGGAAGTAGATAGCGCCGGGCGAGCATTCGCTCCGCACGGTTGAGAATCATGAAGTCAGCCTCGCCAATGCGGATTCGAGGCTCAACTCCTCACGCTCGCCGGTTGCCCGCTTCTTGAGCTCCACCGTACCTGCGGCGATCCCGCGCGGACCCACGATGATTTGCCACGGCAGCCCAATCATATCCATCGAGCCGAGCTTGACGCCGCCGCGCTCGTCACGGTCGTCAAACAGCGTCTCAATCCCCGCCCCCGTGAGATCGCCATAGAGCTTTTCCGCGGCAGCAGCGCTCGCTTCGTCATCGGCGCGCATCGTGATGAGGCCGACCTGCCACGGGGCGACGGCCTCCGGCCAGATGATACCAGCGTCGTCGTGACTCGCCTCGATGATTGCGCCGACCAGGCGCGATACGCCGACGCCATAGCTGCCCATCATCGGAGTGACCATGCTTCCGTCTCGGCCCGAGACCTTCAGGCCCATCGCGGCTGAATATTTGTCGCCGAAGTAGAAGATGTGACCCACTTCGATCCCGCGGCCGGTCCGCTGCCTATCAGCGGAGATCCCGCTCCACCGCTCTTCATCGTGCGTCTCGTCAGTCGCGGCATATGTCGAGTTCACGCGTTCGAAGAGGCCCTGCAAGCCCGCGGCGTCATCGTACCGGAGATCGGACTGTTGCCAGTCGAACTCCTCATAGGCGGCATCGTAGAAGACCTCGCTCTCCCCCGTCGGTGCAAGCACGATGAATTCGTGGCTCAGATCGCCACCGATCGGCCCCGATGCCGCCTTCATGGGTACGGCCTGGATGCCCATCCGCTGGAAGGTGCGCAGATAGGCGAGCATCTGTGTGTAATAGCTTTGCCGCGCTCCGGCTTCGTCGAGATCAAAGCTATAGGCGTCTTTCATCAGGAACTCGCGCCCTCGCATGACGCCAAAGCGGGGACGAACCTCATCCCGGAACTTCCACTGGATGTGATAGAGCGTGCGCGGCAGGTCGCGATAGCTCTTCACTTCATCCCGAAAGAGCACCGTGATCATCTCTTCGTTCGTGGGACCGTAAAGCATCTCACGCTCGTGCCGGTCCCGGATCCGCAGCATCTCCGGACCATAAGCGTCGTAACGCCCGCTCTCACGCCAGAGCTCGGCCGACTGGAGCGTCGGCATCAACATTTCAAGCGCGCCGGCGCGGTCCTGCTCCTCACGAACGATCTGCTCGATCTTTTTCAGGACGCGAAATCCGAGCGGTAGCCACGCATAGATTCCAGCCGCCGTCTGGCGCACCAGCCCGGCGCGCAGCATGAGCTTGTGACTGACGATCTGAGCGTCGGCCGGACTCTCCTTGAGAACCGGCAAGAAAGCACGGGACCAGCGCATGGTCCGGCGCTCTAGGGGGCCACTCTACGGCTGGCAACCACACCCTTGTGTGGCTCGCTCGACACAGGAGTCGCGGAAATGCAGCGATATGCGATTTCAGCGGTGACAGTCCGGCGGTCCGGGAATAGCAAGCCTTGTCCGAACAGCTGGCTCTTGGGTCGTGGTTCGGGATGCAGCGGGCGCTAATGGGGACACTCGCTGTCACACTCCAAGGGGGCTGACGAGCAATCGTCACGCAGGACGCCCGGATCGCTCGACGGTCCGGGCGTTTGCTTTATCCCGAAGTGGACTGCTTTGGCCCCCCGTTGGATGCCGGGCCGGATAGGCGTAGAACGACCGGCAGCTTGGACCGAACGGGAGGTATGCCATGCGCATGACCAAAGCTTTCATCTTCGCTGTCGCTGTCACGCTCGCTGGAACGCAGGCGGGCGCGCAAAATACTACGGACGCCGGAAACGCCGCGGACGTGGCCGCCGAGAACGCCGCGAGCACGACTACGAATGACGTCTCGGCGCCTTCCGCGGTACCTCCTGCTGACGCGAATGCCCTGGAACCGATCGACAGCAATACGGGCGAAATAGACAGCACCGATATGGGAACGCCGCCGCCCGTGGATGAAGGGGGCCGAAGCTTTCCATGGGGCTTGCTCGGCCTTCTGGGATTGCTCGGGCTTATCCCGCGGTTGCGCGGCGGCAGATAGCAATACGTAACCGTTCCCCTTCGCGGAGCGCGCTGCCATAACCCGTGGCGGCGTGCCGGGGAGTGCGGATGACGGAGCGGAAACCAGGGATTGGCACCAAGCTGGTGGAAGGCGGCCGCCGAAAAGAATGGCGCGGACGGCTGGTGACGCCGCCTGTGGAGCGTGCATCCACCATCCTGTTCGACAGCGTTGCCGACTTGGAAAACGGCACGCCTCGCCTTGGCGAATACCGCTACGGCCTGCAGGGCACCGCGACGCATTGGGCCCTTTCCGAAGCGTTGACACAGCTCGAGCAGGGCGCAGCAGGAACTGCGTTGTTCTCGTCCGGCCTGTCAGCGATCACGGGAACGTTGCTCGCTTTGCTTTCTCCCGGCGACGAGCTCCTTGTCACCGACAGCGTCTATGGGCCGACCCGACGCTTTTGCGACACGATCCTGAAGCGGTTCGGCATTGTCACGACTTACTACGCGCCCCTCATAGGCGCCGACATTGCAGACCTCATCACGGAACGTACCCGAGCCATCATCCTCGAAAGCCCGGGCTCGCACACGATGGAAATTCAGGACGTGCCCGCAATATGCGCGGCGGCGGCCGACAGAGACGTCGTGACCGTAATCGACAACACCTGGGCAACGCCCCTTTTCTTTCCGGCGCTTTCCGCTGGCGTGGACATCACCATCCTGGCGGCAACCAAATATGTCGCCGGACATGCGGACCTTCTCCTCGGTACCGCAACTGCGACGGCCAAATATTTTACGCGCATCCAACGGACCGCCTGGGACCTGGGCCACGCTGTTTCCGCAGACGATGCCTGGCTCGCCCTGCGCGGACTTCGCACGATGGCTGTCCGGCTGAAGCAGCATCAGGAAAATGCGCTGACCGTGGCGGGATGGCTGAAGCAGCAACCTCGAGTCGGTCAGGTCCTGCACCCAGCTCTGGCTGACTGTCCTGGCCACGAACTTTGGTCTCGCGACTTCAAAGGCTCATCCGGCTTATTCTCGTTCGAGCTGACAGGCGCGAATGATGCGGAACGGGCCGCGTTCGTCGACCGGCTCGACATGTTTGGTATCGGTTACAGCTGGGGAGGCTACGAAAGCCTTGCGCTACCCGTAAATCCCATTCGGACCGCTTCGACGGCGCCGGCGGACAATCTTATTCGGCTGCACATCGGGCTCGAGGATCCCGATGACCTGATCGCCGACTTGGCCGCTTCTTTCGCGGCGATGTAGGCCGGAGCGCATCACGCGCCGGGAACGATCGCATCGGGCTTGTGATCGGCCCATCCCTTGATCTGGATCCCAAGCGCTCGTCCAAGCTGCTGCGGGACATCGGGGCTTTCGATATCGATCTCGATGAAGCGATCGTCGGTCGCGAAGTAAGCGCGACAGGCGTCAAAGTGATTTTCGATCCACGTCACCAGTTGTTCCCGAGTGGCGCCAGCACCCGCGGGGAGCCCGGGAATCTCCGAGCGCTCGAGCCGGGTCTGCATTCCGCGCCAATTCATCAAGCTCTCGCAGATGGCCTCGGGCCTGCGATAATTGAGCACGAACAGGCACGTCGGATGCGCGCGGCGGATTGCTCTCAGAACAGCGAAATCGAGGTTGGGCCAATAATTCATGCCTCGCCGGGGAAGGCAGACGTCCGCTTGCGTGATAGCGTCATAGCCTTGGAGATGCGCGAACGGGTCCAACCCGTTCACCACCGCATGGTAGATGAGTTGCCCAACGAACCGATATTTGTCGTCCTGCCAGTGCGCCGCTTTGAGGCCACTGGTCTCGAGAGATCGGGTTAGACTGGTGGTGCCTGATTTCGGGAAGCCGATCGCCATGAGTTGCATGCCGTTCGTCGATAAAGAGCGCCGTTCGTAGGTCAAATGCCGCGTTCGTCTAAGAGGGGCATCTCTCCAATATTGCACTCAATGACCGGCGCACGGACTCCAGGGTGTACGGATCATCCCGATCCGGGGGAGCGCCCTCCCGCTCGAAATGAGGTCGCTCATCCATCGAGCGGCCCCATTCGATGTCCGCCTCCCCAACGATCTCGCTCAATCGGTTGTCCGAAGCGAGAACCTGACCGCAGAATGTGCTTATCGCGGTCAGCGGACGGTCGAGGTGTTGCAGGAGAAGCCTGCTGCCGTTGAGATGGCGGCAGAGCACGACCTTGAGCGCTCCCGAAGGATCGACGAGATTGGAGCCCAACCAGGTGCTGATCTCATTTTCGGCCTGCTGCTGAGGCGAAACGGCCGATGCGCCTTTCATCGCGCCGGGGCCGGCCATGCGCCCTAATGCTTCTTCGGGAGTAAACCTTCGCCCTTGCCGGATCTCGCGCTCGATCTCGGCATCGGTGACCGGCTTGTCGTCACCCTGCATTTTGCTCGCCGGGTGTCAGCAATAATAAACGCCGGCGGCGCAGCGCCTCGCGGTGCGGCGCGCTACTCCCGCGACACTGACCGGAGTCAACGGACGGCCCACTCGGGCCTCCGCCGGAGTAACCAGGCTGAACGATTGCGTCGCGGTAATCTCGTTCGCGGCCTCTGAGCCGAAGGAAATGACCACTGCCGCCAGCAGAATGGTCCGAAGCTTGGTCATTGCGATGCTCCCATCCTGTAGTTCTCCGGCAGGTCGCTGGTTTCCTTCAGAGCCTCCAGGTCCTTGGCGTCCAGCTTCTTGGCGCCAGCCGGCGGCGTGAACGCGAAGTCGGACTGGCCGACTCCCGACCCGGCCTTCCATTCACGGATATTCAACGTGAATTCGGGGGCTTGATCGACCTGCTTGCTGGTGATCACGTAGCGGCAAGGATAGGGCGTCCCGCCCTGCGCGATCCAGATTTGCCAGTCGGTCTCCTTGGCGCGGAACGCGATATGATCGCATTCCTTCCCGCCGATCACGCCCGAGCCGAGATCCTTCACATCGGTCACGTCGCTCATCAGCGTGCCATAGACGTCCGATCCCAGCAGATCGGCCCCCGGAAGCTGCCGGTGAAACTTGTCTCTCAACTGGTCGATCAGATTGTCTACCGTGCCCGGCGCTTCAGCCTGGATGTAGGCGTTCTGCCCCTTGCCCAGGAACGATACGGTCTTCCCGTCGAAAACCATCTCGGTATCGGAAAAGCCCGACTGGCGGGTGGTGTGGATCTTGTCCGGACGGTTCAGCAGGACGGTCCCGGAGGTCGCGAGCTGAAGCTTTTGCTGGTCCTTGGTGACCACTTCGAAGATCGAATCGTAGCTGAGCGAAATTGTTTGCTGTGCCGCGAGATAATCCGACATCGCCTTGAGCAACGCCTTGGCATTCTTCGCAGACTGATCTTCGGCCCCGGACGGCTGCTGCGCCGCAGCCGGCTCGCCTGCATTCTGCGCCGTTCCCGCTGGCTCGGCCGCATTCTGCTCCCCTGCGTTACCCTGCCCGCCCTGCGAACAGGATGAAAGACCGGCAGCCATGGCCAATGCCGCAGCGGAAAGTAGCGTGTCCCGGATGGTTGTCTTCATCGTGGGATCCTCTTCTTTGAGGCGAGAGAATCACGAGGATTGGTTCCATCCCGGACGGATCCAGGCTGTTACCAAAGCGAAGGACAACCGTAGCCATCAGCGCCGGGCGAAATATCGGGGGAAGTACCAGTGGGACTACGGTTAAGCCGTAGCCAAGCCGCGATCAGGGACCGAATTGTTCGAGGTTGCGCCTGATTTTTTCATCAACAGCAGCGTCTGCCGCGGCCGCGGCGTCACTTTTCTTTTGGGCATCGGATTTGAGGCGCCCGCTTCGCTCTTCGGTGGTCTCTGACGTGCGCTGCTTTCTCATGGCTTCGGCTCCCACCCCCTGGGCGACCGGCTAGCAACAATGGCGAGGGCCGCCACAATGTAGGTTAAGGCGGGCAAGCCGCTGCTTTTGTGCCTGTCTGCCGAAGTCAGTGAGATGGTAGCGGAGGAGGGACTTGAACCCCCGACACGCGGATTATGATTCCGCTGCTCTAACCAGCTGAGCTACTCCGCCCCATTCGGGTAAATCCGGCGTTTCGCGACGCCGGGAGCGCGCGATATAAGTGCGTGACCCCAGCCGGTCAACGCGGAGGAACCGCTTACGGCTGCTCTCGTTGAGCGTTGAGATGATGAGGCTCGAATGGACCCGCTGACACCGCTCGATACGCTCTGCAGGATCATCCTGCGCGCGCGCGAATATGAAGCGCAGACCGCTACCGACTATGATGGCGGCGAGGCTGCAGACAATGTGGACGATGAGGACGAAGGCACGCTTTCCGTCCTCGACGACACAATCAACGACAGCGTGGAGGAAGAGCTGCGCGCCGCCTTCGAGGATCTCGGAGAGGATCAGCTCGCCGAAGTCATCGCCTTCTGCTGGGTCGGCCAGGGGACCTATGAAGCGGGAGACTGGGACGAGGCTATCGCCGAAGCGCAGGATCTCGTCAGCGAGGGGAGCAACGGTGCGGTCGAAGAGCTGATGGATCAGCCTATGCTCGCGTCCGTGCTGGAATCGGGTCTCGCCGCTTTCGACCTCAGTTGCGACGGCATCGGCGACCTGAGCTAGCCGCCGCGGAAGGGATAAACGGCCAACGTCTCCCACGGCCCGTCGCGGTATCGATGCAGCCCGAGGCCCGCGATCGCCAGCGCTCTAGGCAAAGGCATCTTCTGAAGGCTTGAAAGCAGTTCGCGGGCGGCTTTCGGCGTCACCTTGTTCTGGACCGTAACGTGCGGCCGCCAGCCGGCTGCGTCCTGTGCGCTCAGCAGGCCATGGAAGTCGGCCGAGAGTTCTCGACGGATTGAATCGAGGTCATCGGAGACCACACGAAAGGCAACGCCGCCTCCGAGATCCATGAGGCCATCGACCCGCGCAACCGGCCTTCGGCCCGCAGCCAAGCCAGCGAGGCGGCTGCGAATCTCCGGCTCGGCCGATGGAGGAAGCGCGTGAAAGATGGTGAGATGCGCAGGAACGCGGTTGCGCTCGGTCGGATAATGCATCGCGCGAAGCCCGTTGAGCCACGCGAAATCGTCGCGGCCCAGCTCGGCAGTGACGATCAGCGCGCCGGCCATTCGTCCTTTTCTATCGTCTCGAGCCTATCGAACTCCTCGGCCGAGCCCTCGGCAAATAGCGCGCCGTCTTCGACATGCGCTCGGCGCCACGGAAGACGGCGCAAGGTTTCACCTACCCCGCCGACTCCTCCTTGAGAGACCACGACATAGGCAAGGCGGCCGCTGCGGCTTCCAGCCATTGCATCGATGCAGTTGCCGATCTGGTCGCCGCCGCATTTGACGCTCCCATGGGTCAGCAGGGACACAGGGAACAAAGCTTCGCCCGGAGTATCCTCGCTCGCCTCCGCGGCCGAGCGCGCGCCCTCCTCGACCTTCGCCTGCCGGCCGAGCCAGCGCCAGATTCCGAATATGTTGAGGATCGTCAGGACGATGTTCGTCCAAACAAGCGCGGGTTGACTCGTGGAAAGCCCGGCCGCGAGCCAGGACAGAGAGCCAAGCAGGAACACGCAGAAGCCGTAGCCGGTGATCCGTGAGCCGAGGTTAGCGGCAGTCATCGATGCGGCAATTATGGTCGCGACGGTCGCAACCCACGAGATGGTATCAGCCATAGACGCGGGGAATGCGCGGCCGTGCCCGAAGGTTCAGATTTCGACCTGGCTGCCAAGCTCCACCACCCGGTTCGTCGGGAGCTTGAAGAACTCCATCGCGCTTTCCGCGTTGCGCAGCATCCAGGCGAACAATTTCTCGCGCCAGATTGCCATTCCCGGCCGGGACGACGCCAGCAGGGTCTGCCGAGCCAGGAAGAAGCTGGTGTCCATCATCTTGCACTGCGGGCCGCAGTCCTTGAGCTGCGCGAGCGCGCTCGGAACATCCACTTCCTCCATGAATCCGTATCGCAGGACTACACGATAGAAGCCCGACCCATAGTCGCTTTGCTCGATCCTTTTTTCATCGGGAACATAAGGAACGTCCTCGATCCGGACAGTGAGCAGGATGATCCGTTCGTGGAGCACCTTGTTGTGCTTCAGATTGTGCAGGAGCGCATGCGGCACTCCGCTGGCGGAGCTCGTCATGAACACGGCGGTGCCGGGGACCCGCGCGGCGCTGGGCGCAGCCGACTTGATGAAAATCTCCATCGGCAGGCTCGCTTCGTTCATCCGGTTGATCATCAGCTGCCGGCCCTTCGCCCAGGTCGTGAGGAAGGTGAAAGCGATCGCTCCAACGAGCAGCGGGAACCAGCCGCCCGCGGGGATCTTCGTCAGGTTCGAGCTGAAATAGCCGACATCGACGATCACGAAGAGCGCCAGCAGTGCGCCGGTGATGATCCTGTTCCACTTCCACATGGTGATCAGCACCACCGCGATCAGGACCGTGTCGATCAACATGGCGCCCGTCACCGCGATGCCATAGGCGGCCGCGAGGTTCGAGGAGGTCCGGAAGGTCAAAACGAGGATCAGCACCATGACCATCAGCGCCCAGTTCACGACCGGAATGTAGATCTGCCCGGCGGCGCTCTCGCTGGTATGCGTGATCCTGAGACGAGGAACGAAGCCGAGCTGGATCGCCTGTTGAGTGACCGAGAAAGCGCCGGAGATCACGGCCTGGCTCGCGATGATCGTCGCGGCCGTAGCGAGGAGCACCAGGGGAAGCCGCATCGATTCCGACGCGAGATAGAAAAAGGGATCCCTGACCGCGGTCCCGACCTGGCCGACGGGAAGAGACAGCAGCATTGCACCTTGGCCCATGTAGTTGAGGACTAGGGCCGGGAGGACGAAATACAGCCACGCGACCTTGATCGGCCGCCGTCCAAAATGTCCCATGTCCGCGTAGAGCGCCTCCGCGCCTGTCAAAGCGAGGACGACGGAGCCCATCGCAAGGAAAGCGCGGACGGGCTCTTCCATAAAAAAAGCCGCGGCGTTCAGCGGATTGACCATCGCCAGCACGATGCTTGGGCGGTCCATGATGTGGATGAGGCCCAGCACCGCGAGCGAAGCGAAATAGATGAGCATGACCGGCCCGAAGAACAGGCCCACCCGAGCCGTGCCGTGCGCCTGGATCGCGAACAGTCCGACAAGGATCGCGATCGCGATTGGGACGACGAACGGCGCCAGCCCTCCGTTGACGGTCGTCAAACCTTCGACGGCCGACAACACCGAGATTGCCGGAGTGATCATCGAATCGCCGTAGAAGAGAGCGGTTGCGAACACGCCCATCATGACGATCCCACTCGCCCACTTCTTCTTCCCGCCGATCGTGCGGTTGATGAGGGCCAGCAGGGCAAGGCTTCCGCCCTCGCCCTTGTTGTCGGCCCGCATGATGATGGAGACATATTTGAGCGTCACTACGATCATCATCGACCAGAAGATCATCGATAGGACGGCGTGGATGTGAAACTCGTCGGGGACGAGCGGATGGTGGCCCGCGAACGTCTCGCGGAACGAATAGATCGGCGACGTGCCGATGTCCCCGAACACGATTCCAACGGCGCCTATCGCCAGCTTGTATAGTGGGCCCTGGGCGTGACCGTGGCCGTGCGAGGCGTCTAGCGGCGCCTCTGCCTCTGCGCCTCCAGTGGCGGTGATGTTCATGCTGCGGTGATCAAACTAGACAGTCCACGCCCCCGGGGGCGCCGACTAGCACCGACGTCAGAGTGCTGCAATCGCACGGGACAGGCCGCAAAACCCCGTCTATAGGCGCCCGCAAACATCATTGCGGGAGCGAACGAACAATGCGCGTTGGGGTGCCGAAAGAGATCAAGGTCCACGAATATCGGGTGGGTTTGACACCCGCTTCGGTGGCTGAGCTCATTGCAGCAGGGCACGAAGTCGTGGTGGAAGCCGGCGCCGGAAACGGCATCGACTGTCCGGACAAAGCCTATGAGAAGGCAGGCGCGCAAATCCTTCCGGACGCGCCTTCGGTCTTCAAGGCAGCCGACATGATCGTGAAGGTCAAGGAGCCGCAGCAGCAGGAGATTGCGCTTCTGGAGCCGCGGCACATCCTCTTCACCTATCTCCACCTGGCAGCGGACAAGCCGCAGGCCGAGGGTCTGATGAAGTCGGGCGCGACCTGCATCGCCTATGAGACGGTGACATCGCGAAACGGATCGCTGCCGCTCCTGAAGCCGATGAGTGAAGTTGCCGGCCGCATGTCCGTGCAAGTCGGCGCGCACTATCTGGAGAAGGAGCAAGGCGGGCGCGGCGTGCTCCTGGGCGGCGTACCTGGGGTCGCCCCTGCTCGCGTCGCGATCCTCGGCGGTGGCGTCGCCGGCGTAAATGCCGCCCAGATGGCCGTCGGAATGCGCGCGGACGTTACGATCTATGACATCAGCATGGAGCGCTTGGCCGAGCTGGACATGTTCTTCTCGAGCCAGATCAAGACGGCGTTCGCGTCCCGCAGCGCGATCGCAAACGCGGTCCAAAAGGCCGAGCTCGTGATCGGAGCCGTGCTGGTTCCGGGCGCTGCCGCGCCGAAGCTGGTCACGCGCGACATGCTGAAGACGATGAAGCGCGGATCGGTGCTCGTCGACATCGCGATCGATCAGGGCGGGTGCTTCGAAACGTCCCATGCGACGACCCACGCCGACCCGGTCTACGAGGTCGACGGCATCATCCATTATTGCGTGGCGAACATGCCCGGCGCCGTCGCGCGGACCAGCGCGTTCGCGCTTAACAACGCCACGCTTCCGTTCGCCCTGAAGATTGCAAATCTGGGTGCGGAGGAAGCCATGCGCCAGGATCCGCACCTCGCCGCGGGTCTCAACGTCTCCGGCGGGAAGATCCGGCACGAGGCAGTGGCGGAAGCCCTCGACCTACCGTTCGAGGCGGTTGCCTAGGACGTTAGCGCCGGGCGGCCCGCTGCCGCTCTCCAGCTGCGATCGCGATCGCGAGCTGTTCCGCCATCGGGCGCCAGCTCGCGTTCGGATATTCGCGGATCAACGCGATGAGGTCGTTCAACGCCGGCTCGCCCTGCCCTGAGCGAGCAAGCGCGAGATCGTGGAAGAAGCGGGGCGCCGGGTGACCGGGAAGCAGCTCGGCCGCCCTCGCATAAGCCATCTCGGCAGGCGGGGTCAGCCCGTGCGCATGATCGACCAAGGCGTTTCCAAGGCCGACCCACAGATGCGCGTCCCCGGGATAACGGGTGACCGCGTTCGTGAGGATGTTGACCGCATCTTCGGAATGTCCCGTCCTTGCGAGCGCCTCCGACATGCGCATCCAGCTTTCCTCCGGACTAAATTCTCCGAAGAAGGCGTGCCGCGCCTGCGTAAGCATGATCGGCTCCTCTTCTGCGCTGCCCCCTGCCGGAGCGCCGGCGAGCGTAGGGCGACCTTGAAGCGCATAGCCGGACGCGCCGAAAAGGAGGGCTGCGCCGCAAGCCTGGAGCAGGCCGCGCCTTACGCCGAGCAACCACAGCAGCCCGGCGCTAAGCGCGAGGAGAATGAGAAGGATCAGCCAGCCCATCAGCGGCCACTCCTCAGCATGATCCGGCGGCTGACGAGGAGCAGGCCGACGATCAGAAGGGCAACCGGGGCAAGCCAAAGCGGCCAGGCAGCAGCTTCGGCCGTCGGGCGATAACTGACCCACGATCCATAACGTTGGATGAGCCAGGCCCGAATGTGGGCCGGGGTTTCGCCTTCAGCGATCCGGCGACGCACGAGATCGCGCATGTCGCCGGCCAGCTCCGCATCCGAATCCGCAATCGACTGGCCTTGGCAAACCAGGCACCTCAGCTCTTCCATCAACGCCTGGGCTTTCGCCTCCTGGCTGGCGTCCGGAAGCTGGCGGTTCGCCCAATATGCCGGCGGCAGATTGCTGTCGGCGAAGGTCGGAATTGCGACGAGCGCTAGAAGTGCGACAACCGGTCTCATTTACGTAGCGACGCCCATTTGTCGCGGATGATTGCAACATCCTTCGCCTCGAGCGGGCCGATATGCTGGTATCGAACCACCCCATACGCATCGACGATGAAGGTCTCGGGAACCCCTGAAGCGCCAAATTGCATCTGAACGTTACTTTTGGGATCAGCGCCGATGGCATCATAGGGGTCGCCGCGTTCCTTCAGGAAAGCCGCGATGTCCTGGGGCCGGTCGCGCACCGCAATGCCATCAACCCCTACTCCCTGACGCTTTAGCTCCTGAAGCAGCGGCACTTCCGCGATGCACGGTACGCACCAGCTCGCGAAAAAGTTGATGACCCGCGGATTTCGAAAGGCATTCCCCACGTGGACGCCGTCCCTTCCCGGCAGGGCTGCAGGCGCGCGAACATTGGAAAGATCGCTGCCGATCATCTTGGACGGGATGGTGGTGTCTGACGGGGTAGCAAGGCGCCAAACCAGCCCTGTCAGCAGCACCAGCAGGATAACGAGAGGCGCAAAGCGCAGCGTGCGGCTCATATGTAGCGCTCCCGCCAGTTCGGTTCACGCTTGCGGCGAGCGCGCCATGCCCGAAGCGCCCTGCCGAACAACGCGATTGCCCCGCCCAAGGCGATGATTGCGCCGCCTAGCCAGATCAGGGTCACGAACGGCTTCCACCAGAGCCTGAGCTGCCACGCGCCTGACGGATCCGGTTTCCCGACAACCGTATACAATTGCCCGTTCCAGAACGTTTGGATCGCAGCCTCATTGGTCTCCGTCGGTGGATCGCTGAAGTAACGCGTTTGCGGCTTTAGAACGATCGGAGCCGCTCCGCGTGACGCACGAAGCTGGGCTTCGATCGCGGTCCAGTTCGCTCCCGCAGTCGGAGCGACGCTCTCCAGGCGAACGACCCACGGTCCGACATCCAGCGCCTCGCCGAGCCGGGCGACCGCGAGCCGCTCGGTCGTGAAGGCCGCGTTTGCGGCCATCCCGGCAAGCGCGACGGCGATCCCGACATGCGCGACCACCATTCCCCAGGTCTCGGGCGGCGCGCGAAGAGGGTTGCGTCCCACCAACGGCAAGATTGCCGCCGCTCCCAGGAACGCCGCTACCCCGAGCGCGAGACGCGGCAGGATCGCGATCCCCGGCGCCAGGACGATCGTGACGACCAGCGCGGTGATGCCCAGCAGGGCCGGCACTCGGAGCTTGGGAAGAATGGCCCGGCGCTCCCGCCGCCATGCCAACAACGGCCCGACGCCCACAAGCACGGCAAGAAGCAGCGCCAGCGGCCCCGCTACCGCATTGAAGTAAGGTGCGCCGACCGACAGCTTCTCGCCGCTGATTGCCTCCACGAAGAGGGGGTAAAGCGTTCCCAGGAAGACGATGGCGAGGATCACGCTCAAAAGCAGGTTGTTGATGACCAGGCCGCTTTCCCGGCTCACGAGCTCGAACGGCGCTCCTTCTTTGAGGGTTGCGCCGCGCAGAGCAAAAAGAGTGAATGCCGCGCCTACGTAGATCGCCAGAAGCGCCAGCAGGAAGGTTCCGCGCTCGGGGTCGATCGCAAATGCATGGACGGAGGTAAGCACGCCCGAACGCACCAGGAAGGTGCCGACCATCGACATGGAGAAGGCGATGACCGCGAGCATCATGGTCCAGGCCTTGAGCGCGCCGCGCGCCGCAAGCACGTTGATCGAGTGAAGCAGCGCCGTCGCGGCTAGCCAGGGCATCAGGGAAGCGTTTTCTACCGGGTCCCAGAACCACCATCCGCCCCAGCCGAGCTCATAATAAGCCCAATAGCTGCCGGCCGTGATGCCGAGCGTAAGCATGATCCAGGCCGCGAGCACCCACGGCCGCATCGCCCGGCCGAGCCGTGAATCGACCTGCCGCGTCAGCAGTGCTCCGACCGCGAGGCTGAATGCAACGGAAAGCCCAACATAGCCGAGGTATAGGGTCGGAGGGTGGAAGGCGAGGCCGGGGTCCTGGAGCAGCGGGTTTAGTCCCCGCCCTTCGATGGGCGCCGGATCGAGGCGGGCAAACGGATTAGAAGCAACGAGCAGGAAGGCATAAAAGCCGAGGGCGAGCGCCGCCTGCGCCCCGAGCGCGGCAGTGAGCGTGCTTTCGCCGATCCGGCGCGACAACAGCGCCAGGAAAGCGCCCGATGCGGACAGGACCGTCACCCACAGCAGCATCGAGCCCTCGTGGTTACCCCACGCGCCGGCCACCTTGTAGATGAACGGCTTCGCGCTGTGGCTGTTCTCGAACACCAGGGCGACCGAAAGATCGGTGCGCGCGAAGACGATCAGCAGCATGGCGAAAGCCAGCAGCGTCAGCACGCCCTGAACGACGGCTATCCCTCTCATCGCCCGTTCAGCGGCAAATTCGGTCCGAAGGGCGGCGATGCCCAGGATGAGTTGAAGGGCGGCCAGTCCCGCCGCCAACCATAGTGCCGCCAGTCCGGTCTCGGCGATCACCTTTCGAGCGTCCCGCCCGCCTTGTGCTCCGCCGACAGGTTGCCGAGTTCCGGCGGCATGTAGCGCTCGTCATGCTTGGCGAGAATCGTGTCGGCCATGAATGTCCCGTTTTGCAGCCGTCCCTCGGCAACGGCCCCGCTCCCTTCACGGAACAGGTCCGGAACGATGCCGCGGTAGACGACCGGCGTGGTCGCCTTCCCGTCCGTGACGACGAAGCGTATCGTCAGGCCGTCGCCCTGCCGCTGGATGGAGTGGGCCTGGACCATTCCACCCAGGCGCATGGCCTTGCCTTCGCTGGCCTTCCCCGCCGCAATGTCCGCCGGCGTGAAGAAATAGGATGCCTGTTCGCGGAGACCCCACATGGCGAGGAGCGCCGCGGCAACGACTGCGAAGAGCGCCGCCGCCACCAGGATCAGCCGCTGGTTCTTGGGCTTCATTCGCACCGGTTCATTTACGGCGCAGCGAGTCCGCTGCAGCCTCCGCGCTGCGCATTGAAATGTAAGACCAGGCCAGCAGGCCCACCGTGAGCGAGATCGCAACCGTGTAGGCGGCAGCGACGAACGGCCATGGGTTCATGCGCCGAGCCTCCGCATGCGGGCTTCGACCTTTGCTTCGGCAAGCTCTGCGCGCATCCGCATCAATACCGCGGCCCCGAACAGGAAGGAAAAGCCGATCATCGTCAGCGGCAGCGGCCAGAGGATCGCATTATCGATGCTCGATCCCCCCGTCACGGAGATGCTCTGGCCTTGATGCAGCGTTCGCCACCACAATACCGAGTAATGGATGATCGGCAGGTTGACCGCGCCGACGAGCCCGTAGATCGCCGCGATCCGGCCCTCCCCGCCGCGCTCGCGCTCCGCCGACGCAAGGGCGACATAGCCAAGGTAGAGGAAGAACAGGATCAGCATCGACGTCAGCCGGCCGTCCCATTCCCACCAGGTGCCCCACGTCGGACGCCCCCAGATGGAACCGGTGAGCAGGCAGATGGCGGCGAACGTGGCGCCCGCCGGAGCGACGGCGCGCCCCGCGACTGCCGCCAAGGGATGGCGCCAGACCAGCTGGCTGATCGATGCGGCGGCAATCCCGAGCCAGCCGCCCATGCCGAGCCATGCCGACGGAACGTGGACGTACAGGATCCGTACCGTCTCGCCCTGCAAATAATCGGGCGGCGTGAGGGTCAGGCCGGCGCTTATGCCCAACAGGGCGAGCGCCAGGCCGACGGCCAGCAGCCAAATGGTCGCGGGCCGGGCAATGCGCAGGAAACGCGCCGGGTTAGCGAGCGCGTGCATGGCGGCGCCTCAGGCTCTCCCGATCAGGCGCTGCGCCATCGCATCGGCGACGGAAGCCGGGTCGCGGCCGGTCTCGGCGCTTTCCGCCCAGATCTGCTCGAGCCGCACCGGAATGCCTTCGATCCGCTGGCGCACCAGGCTGGCATCGCCATCCGCGAGATATTCGGTGCACACGTTGATGATACCACCGGCATTAATGACATAGTCGGGCGCATAGAGGATGCCCCGTCCGTGAATGCGGGAGCCGTCTTCCGGGGTGGCGAGCTGGTTGTTCGCGCCGCCGGCGACGATCGGCGTCTTCAGCGCCGCAATCGACTGCTCGGTGAGGATCGCGCCTAATGCGTTCGGGCTGATCACGTCCGCTTCGACCCCCAGGATCTCGTCCGGCGATACGACCGTGCCGCCGACCTTGTCGGCCAGCTTCCGGGCCTTCGCCTCGTCGACGTCGGCGATCGTCACCTTCGCCCCCTCGGTGCACGCGTGGAGCGCAACGCCGCTCGCAACGCTGCCGGCGCCCTGCATCGCGATATGCAGTCCGGAAAGATTGTCCTTGCCCAGCGCCCGCTTGACGGCCGCCTTAATGCCCAGGAACACGCCAAGCGACGTATGCGGTCCGGGATCGCCTCCCACGTCGCCCGCCGAGTTCGGCAGGCCAGCGACATATTTGGTCGCCCGCGCAACCTCGATCATGTCGGCGACGCTCATGCCGACATCCTCCGCAGTGACATATCGGCCACCCAGACTGTCGACCGCTTTGCCGAATGCGTGCAGCAGCTCCGGCGTCTTTTGCCGGTCGGCGGGCGCCAGGAGCACGGACTTGCCGCCACCGAGCGGAAGGCCTGCCATGGCATTCTTGTAGCTCATGCCGCGCGACAGGCGCAGGGCGTCCGTCAAGCCGTCCTCGTCATGTGCATAATGCCAGAAGCGCGCGCCTCCTGCGGCGGGGCCAAGATGCGTCGAATGCATCGCGACAATGGCCTTGAGGCCAGTCGCCTCATCCTCGAAAAAGCGTACTTCTTCGTGGGCATCAAAATCAGGCAGAGCCTCAGGCTGAATCATTTGTCGGGAAAGTCCGCAGCAATGGTGAATGGGTGGGGCGTGCGACGCGACTTGAACCCGCGACCCTCGGTACCACAAGCCAACCCTAGCGTTGTTTTTATTGGGTTTTTTTGCAAACCGTGGTCCGGCACTCGCCGTAACGCTCCTAGACGCGCCCTGTGGCTGTAAACTGAAACGCTGTCAATTTCGCAGACTAAGCTCGTACTCGAGGCAGCCGTTGAGGGCATGCGTGAGGAATCTCGCTAATGGCGGAATGGGTGGAAAGCGGACCCTCAGCTCGATCGTGACCCTAGCAGTCGAACGAGAATGTCGTCGTAATCCGCGATGTCCTGGCTCAGCATGGTGATCGCTTCCTCCTTCGTCATGCCATGCGAAGGTTCGCAAACGTTCGCTTGGATTGAGGCGAGCAAGGCTGCTTTGTGATCGCGTTTGAGTTGGGTCTTGGCAATGCCCCTATCGGAATAGCTCAAGCGCTTTCGCCCGGTGTGTCCACTCCCGGCGGGATGGTGTCATTCGGTTCGACGGCGTCGAGCCGGTCGGCCTCCGCATCCAATTCGTCTGCCATCATGCGCAATTCGGTTTGGCCTTCGAGACTACTCATGTTGTGGGAAATGCGCCGCGCTTGTGTTGCGCGAGCGCGAAACGCGTCCGAATTCTCAGTACCCATTGTTGCCTCTTCCTAGTCACTTTCGCGGACGCCCTAGGCGGAAAGTTCAGGCACGCTCGTCGCCAAGTCGTTCGTTGAGTTGCGCCAGTCGCTTTTCAAGCACGGCCAGATCGCCCGACGTAGTCGCCTGCCTCGGATCGGATTTCCGATCGCGTCGGATGCCCAGGGCATGTGCGCAATGAAGAAGCTCAACCAAGCGATCCCGCTCCTCGTGCCAATTTTCCGTCTGCACAACGGGCTCCTTTCGCATCTCAAATTTGCATTCGCTGATGGGAAGCACCTGAGTTCGCAGCCCGCCGTGCGGATAACTCGCCCTCGAGCTCGGCCACTAGGCCACTGACCGATTTCTCGGAAGAATTGACAGGAATGCAGACTGCATATTCGGCAAGCATTCTCCAATGCCGCAGAGTATCATTATGCACCGGCTTGCCGCGCCACCTGCGCGCGCTCGCGATCGCCGCTAGTAGATTGGAGCGAACGCTGCCCTCAATCTTCATCGCTACGCCTTGCTCGACGGGTTCAGAGCCGGAGCCTTCTTCGATTTATTCGCCTTCGGTTTACGTGTCTCCTTGGTGGAGCGCTTCTGTCCTTTAGCCATGCCGTTACATCTACCTTTCAATACCTGACTTCCCCGGTCACCAGAGAGGGCTCGCCGGACGATGCCGCTCGCGAACAACTTCGCCCGTCATCAGATGCCGTTTGAACTTGCGCATCATTTCCGATGCGCCGTCACTGCTCATGCAGACAAGCCTGACGCCTCCCCCGGGAAGACGTTCGATAGCGGAAATGCCGACATTCGCGGCGAGGCACTGCGCGACGACCTGACCCTCATCGAGCGACACGAAGAGGACCCGGCTCATCTTTTGGGGGTCCGTCTGGCAGCGGCGACTGCGTCGCTCAGATTGCTGTAGCGATAGCCTCCCCAGAGAAACGCTTCGGTCTGCACCCTCTCTATCCCGAGGCGGGTCAACTCTGCATCATCGATATGATTGTCCTTCATCGGGGCCTCGCGATTTTGTTGGGGATTGGCGGCATCATCGCCGCAAGCTTTTTGGGTCGATGAGCCGAGCATCATCGTCGAACCTTTCGGCAACAGCCTTGAGCGCCGTCGAGCCAGAGGCCGTGCGGGCTCGCTGGGCGAGGCGGCGGCAGGATGCCGCCTGCTCTCGCAGCCCGTCGGCCGCCTCTTCGCGAGACGGGCCGTTCACGCGATTGCTACTCGATTGTCGCGCACCGCGTCGGCGATCCGGCCAGCATAAGCCCTCGCGAGAAATCGATGCACTCGGCGAGACCGGTCGCAGGCAGCGTTCTCGGCCATGAGAAGCGATACGCCGTGCCGGTGATAGAGATAATCGAGGTCCATTTGGGGCTCCCTTCAGTAAGCGGGAGCGCATGGTCTCTCAGCCGCGCGAAAGCCTACATGTGAAGAAGCGCGCGATGCCGCATCATATCACATGCAGTGCTGATTAGCTAACGCGGTGACAGTCTTATGGGGCGATCGACGGGACTTGAACCCGCGACCCTCGGTACCACAAACCGATGCTCTAACCAGCTGAGCTACGATCGCCACAGCGCTTCGAGGCCGCCCCGTCAGCGGTTCCCTAATGCGCCGGCGCCACTTAGGGTTCGTTCTATTCGAACGCAAGCGAGGCACCCGTGAACGAGACGATCCGGAAATTCGGCTATCCCTCGACCTTGGTCGCAGAGCTAGAGCATTGGGTGATCCTGCTTCGTCCGGCGCAGGTGACCCTTGGCTCACTCGTGCTCGCGGCGAAGAGCGACGCGACTGCCTTTTCGCAAATCCCCGTGGAAGCTTTCACGGAACAAGCGGACGCTGTCCGGCGCATCGAGCAGGTTCTCGCCGGATTTTGCTCGTACGAGCGGCTCAACTACCTCATGCTGATGATGGTGGACCCCAACGTGCACTTCCATGTCATTCCCCGCTATTCAGAGCCTCGACAATGGAACGGGCTCGAATTCGCAGATGCGGGGTGGCCTGGAATGCCCCAGCTCGGAACAGCGCGGGAGCTCACCGGCGGCGAAAAATCGCAGCTAACGAGCGAACTCGCCGAGAGATTCCGCTAATCGAAATCAGTACGCCATTTGTCTAATTCCCTTGCGGAGGCTTCTCGCGAGGCGCATCAACTAAGTGCGGGAGAGGCTTTAGGATGGCGAGTCGACGCGGAAGATCGCCACCTCCGGGTGTGTCGCTGCGCGATACCTTGATCGCGGCGGGCCTCGAAACGCATCTCGCCGATATGCTCGAGGAAATGCCCCACAAGGTCATGCAGGTGGAGCCTCGTCGGGCGTTCAGAGAGCCGGGTTCGCCTCGCGACGAAGTCCTGTTCGTGCGCTCGGGAATCCTTTCTAAATTCAAGACTGACCTTAGCGGCCGGCGCCATATCGTGGCGCTGAGGTTCGCCGGCGAGGGAATCCTTCCGCGGCCTGGCCGCTCCGACTTTGGCATCCAGGCCATCGTCCGAAGCGAGGTGATGGTGGGAAAAGCGGCGGATTTCGATCCGATCGTCGATGCTCACCCAGAGCTCCAGCGTTTCTTCATGCGGCTCATCCAGCGCCACGAAGCGATCGGCTACGAATGGCTGGTGAATTGCGGACGGCGGGATTCCGTCGCGCGGGTCGCGCATCTGCTCTGCGAGACTGCCGAGAGGATGCACAGCGGCACGAACCGCCTCGTCAATCCCTTCACGCAACAGCAGATCGCGGACATCACGGGCCAGACGTCCGTCAACGTCAATCGCGTTTTTGCGGACATGGAGCGGCAGGGGCTGATCAAGCGCGCCGGACGAGAGATCCAGTTCAACGACTGGATGGAAATGCGGAGGGTCGCGAGCTTCCGCCCGGAATATCTCGCTTAACTGGCCATCGATTCGTCGATGGTGGGCGCGGTAGGGATTGAACCTACGACCCCACCCGTGTGAAGGGTGTGCTCTACCACTGAGCTACGCGCCCGCGCTCTCGCGAGAGCCGCGGATATAGTGTCGTAAGACCGCCTGTCCAGCTACTGAACTGCGTCCTTCAGGACCTTGCCCGGGCGGAACTTGGGCTGGGAGCTAGCCTTGATCTGCATTGGCTCTCCAGTCCGGGGATTCCGCCCCGTCGACGCCTTGCGGCGAGTGACGGAGAAGTTGCCGAAACCGACGAGCCGGACCTCATCGCCCCGCTTCAACGTCGACGTGATGACTTCGAGCATCGTTTCGACGGCGCGCATTGCGTCGTTCCGGTTCAGCCCGGCGCGGTCTGCGACGTGGCCAATCAGTTCCTGCTTGTTCATCGACCCGTCTCTCCCCGCGGCGGGCCGAGACTCGCGCCCGCCAAGTCTCCAACTTTAAGGCAAGAGTTCGCGGGTGAGTCAAAGGAAAGGGTTAGCGCCTTAGTGACGAATGGCCGTACCGGTCTCCGCGCCCGGTGAATGGACGGGCGGTTCGGCCGCATGCTCGTCGGCATCGGTCCACTCGATTGCTCGGACCGGCTCGACCAGAGCCCGAGCCAGCACTTCATCGACATGCGAAACCGGGACGATTTCCAGGCTTTCCTTCACCGTGACGGGAATCTCGGCAAGATCCTTCTCATTCTCGATAGGGATCAGGACGGTCTGGATGCCGCCGCGAAGGGCCGCCAGCAGCTTCTCCTTCAGTCCACCGATTGGAAGCACGCGGCCGCGCAGCGTCACCTCGCCGGTCATTGCGATATCCCGCCGCACCGCGATGCCGGTCAGCGTCGAGATCATGGCGGTCACCATGCCAATGCCCGCGGACGGCCCGTCCTTGGGTACAGCGCCTTCGGGCAGGTGGACGTGAATGTCCTTGCGGGCGAAGATCGACGGTTTGACGCCATAGGCGGGAGCGCGCGCCTTCACGAAGCTCATCGCTGCCTGGATGGACTCCTGCATGACCTCGCCGAGCTTGCCGGTGGTCTTGATCTGGCCCTTCCCAGGTACCGTCACGGCCTCGATCGTGAGCAATTCGCCACCGACCTCGGTCCAGGCGAGACCGGTGACCGCACCGATCTGGTCCTCTTCTTCGCCCATGCCGTACCGAAATTTCCTGACACCGAGGAACTCGCCGAGATTCTCTGCGGTGAGCTCTACCTTCTCGATCTTTGCTTCGAGGATCTGGCGAAGCGACTTACGAGCCACCTTTGCAAGTTCTCGCTCGAGCGTACGAACGCCCGCTTCCCGAGTATAATGCCGGATCATCGCGCGAAGGCCGCCGTCGGCGAAGGTCAGCTCGCCGGGTTTCAAGCCGTGGGCATCCATCTGCTTCGGGATCAGGTGGCGCTTGGCAATCTCGACCTTCTCGTCCTCCGTGTACCCCTCGAGCCGGATGATCTCCATGCGATCGAGCAAGGGCTGCGGCATGTCGAGCGAGTTGGCGGTCGTGACGAACATCACGTCCGACAAATCGTAATCGAGCTCGAGATAATGGTCCTGGAACCGGCTGTTCTGCTCCGGATCCAGCACTTCCAGGAGCGCCGAGGACGGATCGCCGCGGAAGTCCTGGCCGAGCTTGTCGATCTCATCGAGAAGGAACAGCGGGTTCGACATGCCCGCTTTCTTCAGGTTCGAGATGATCTTGCCCGGAAGCGAACCGATATAAGTGCGCCGGTGGCCGCGGATTTCGGCCTCGTCGCGCACACCGCCCAGCGATTGGCGAACGAACTCGCGACCCGTCGCGCGCGCGATGGAGCGACCCAGCGAGGTCTTGCCAACGCCGGGCGGCCCCACGAGGCACAGGATCGGTCCCTTGAGCTTGTTTGTGCGGGCCTGCACCGCGAGATACTCGACGATGCGCTCCTTGACCTTCTCGAGTCCGTAATGGTCCTCGTCGAGGACGCGCTGCGCCTCGGCGATGTCCTTCTTCAGCTTCGACTTCTTGCCCCAGGGCAGCGCAAGGAGAACGTCGAGATAGTTGCGCGCCACCGTAGCTTCGGCGGACATCGGCGCCATCGCCTTCAGCTTCTTTAGCTCGGCCGTGGCCCTGACGCGGGCTTCCTTGGACAGGCGGGTCTTGCGGATCTTCTCGGCCAGCTCGTGGAGCTCGTCGCCGCCTTCCTCGCCTTCGTTCCCAAGCTCCCGCTGGATCGCCTTCAGCTGCTCATTCAAATAATATTCGCGCTGCGTCTTCTCCATCTGGCGCTTGACCCGGCTACGGATCTTCTTCTCGACCTGGAGTACGCCGAGCTCACCCTCCATGAAGGCGAAGACCATCTCCAGCCGGCGCGCAGGGTTCAATTCGCCAAGCAGGGCCTGCTTGTCGGACACCTTGATCGACAGGTTCGAGGCTACGGCATCGGCGAGCGCCGAAGGATCGTCGATCTCAGCAAGCTGAATGCCCGTCTCGGGAGGGAGCCGCTTGTTGAGCTTCGCGTAATTCTCGAACTGATCGAGCACGGAGCGCATGAGCGCCTGGCCCTCGGGCCCGGCCGCTGCTTCCTCGTCCACGTCCTCGATCTCCGCCACGACATAGCCGTCGCGGGGCAGGAGATTGACCAGCCGCGCCCTCTTCACGCCTTCGACAAGCACGCGAACCGTGCCGTCCGGCAGCTTCAGGAGCTGCATTGCAGTCGCGATGACGCCGAGATCGTAAAGTGCGTCCCGATCGGGGTCGTCCTCGCCCGGATCGAGCTGCGCGACGAGGAAGAGCTCCTTGTCGGCGGCCATTGCAGCCTCGAGCGCGGCAACCGACTTCTCGCGGCCAACGAACAACGGAACGATCCGGTGGGGGAAAACGACAATATCGCGGAGCGGGAGGATCGGGAGAAAACGAGTCATGAGCGAGTATATGGGCGCCGCCTCGGTCCTCCGCAACAAAGTCGGGAACATTCGCGCTCGCCTGCTCGCTTGATCCGCAAAAGGGAGGCGCAAATGACCGACGATCGAGAGAAAATCAGCAACGGACCGAACGAGCGCGCCATCGACGAGAATATCGCAGGGACCGGTCCGGGCATTCCGGATGACGCGCTGGCGCCCGGCGAGGAGCTTCCGCAGCCGCCAACCGACGAGCAGGTCGAGAAGGCCGCCGAGGCGCTCGGAATACGGACCGAGCGGGACACGCTTCCGCTCGAAGGTGAATAAATTACGCGCTAGCGTTAATCGCTGATTCCGTTGCCGTTCAGTTTCGGTCACTATCTAGGGATGGTGATGAAACCTTCTGTTTTGCTTGCGCTTGGCGCCCTCGCACTGCCCGGAGCCGCGGCAGCCCAATACGGCATGCCCTACCCGCCGATGCCGCCCGCCCCGATGCCCATGCCAGCGCCATCCGTACGCGCGGAGCCGTGGATGGCGCCCCCTCCGGGCGTTCAGGCGCCCCAGCCGTGGGGCCGGACCGCCGCGTCGAAGTCCCGGTCCCCCGCGCTCGAACCCATCGATCTGCCGCCGGCGATCGAACAGGGCGTGGACATGATCTACATCGACGAGGAGCTCGTTCCTCGCGCGGTGCAGGACCCTGCCCTGCTGCACAACATGTCGTTCGACGACTGGAGCGGCGCGCCAGTAGACCTCTTCACCTCGGTGAACCCGATCTACACCGACCTTCGTCGCGGATTGATGCGCTACCAGCAGCGCTGGGGCGACCTGCCTCAAACCACGATCCCGTCGGGGCCTACCCTCAAGGCGGGCGTAACCGGTGACCGCGTCTCCATGCTGCGCGAGCGGCTCGGCCTGGCCCCCGGAGGCAGTTTCGACGCCGCTCTGGGAAGCGCGGTCAAGGAATTCCAGGCCGTTCATGGCCTCAAAGCGGACGGCGTAGCCGGCGCGGGCACGATCGATGCGCTCAACCGCGGCGCTCGTTATTACGAGCAGCTGATCATCATCAACATGGAGCGGGCGAAGCGGCTCCCGGCGCCCGAAGAGCAGCGGAAATATGCGATCGTCGACTCCGGCGGTGCGCGATTGTCGCTTTGGGAGAACGGCCGGAAGGTCGACGAGATGAAGGTGGTCGTCGGCAAGGCCGAGACCGCAACCCCCATGATGGCGGCCTATATCCGCTACGCCAGCGTCAACCCTTACTGGAACGTGCCGCCCGAGTTGGTGAGGAATCTCATCGGCCCGCGCATCGTCTCCCAAGGCATCAGCTACCTGACCGAGCGCGAATATCAGGTCCTGTCGAGCTACGGAGAGGACGCCAAGGTGCTCGACCCGAGCAGCATCGACTGGCGGGCCGTGGTGGACGGACAGCAGGAGGTGCGCCTGCGCCGCCTGCCCAGTCCGGCGAACTCGATGGGCATGATGAAGTTTATGCTGCCCAACTATTTCGGCATCTATCTCCACGATTCGCCGGAAAAGGAGCACTTCACCAAAAACGAGCTCTGGATCAGCAACGGCTGCGTTCGCGTCGAGGATTACAAGCGGTTCGCGAGCTGGCTGTTCGGCGGCTACGTGCCGAAAGGCGGCAATCCGAAGGTCGAGGAAGAAGTAAACCTCCCTGCGCCGGTGCCGGTTTACATGACCTATTTGACGGTACAGCCCACAGCATCGGGGATTCAGTTCCTTGCCGACCCCTATGGCCGGGATGCCCATCTCATGGAGCGGTTCGGATCGCGAATGGTGGCCGGCGTCGGCGGCTGATCGTCAGATCGCCGTTCCGGCTCCGTAGAACAGGAGCAGAGCGGGCAGCAGGTTCTGCAGCGCATGGGCTGAGGCCGGAACGAGGATGGCCGCGGCCAACGAATGGCGCCGCCACGCCACAAACAACGTAGAGAATACGAAGAACGGCCACCAGATCACGAGGCCCCAGGCCGGTGCAGCCATGGAATGAGCGACGCCCCAGCCGATCGCGCTGATCACGACTGCGACAGTCGGCGGCACGAAGCGCAACAGGATCGCGAGCACGCTGGCCATGATCAGGGTCTCGGTCACCGGCGCGAACACCACCATGAGGAACACGCCCAGCCAATTCGAAACCGGAAGCTGCGGTTGCGCCGATTGCGGGAACAGGTGCGTGACCAGCGCGCCGATAAGCAAGCTCGGCAGGAATGCAGTCAGCCAACCGATCACGATCGACAGCCACAAGCGCCGGGGCTCGCGCACGGCCGGTGGAAGGAAACTCACCGGCGCCGTCCACTGTGCAGCCTGCAGCGAGCGCGCAGTCTCGTCCATTTAGCTTGTCAGTTGTTCCGGCAGGTCAGGCGGCGTCGCCGGCCTTGTCCTTGGCCGCATAGACCCGGACAGGTTCCTTGCGGCCTTCGACCACGTCCTTGTCGATGTGAACTTCGTCGACGCCATCCATCGACGGCAGGTCGAACATCGTGTCGAGGAGGATTCCTTCGAGAATGGAACGAAGGCCGCGAGCCCCCGTCTTCCGATCGATCGCCTTCTTCGCAACAGAATGGAGGGCGTCGTCGGTGAACTCGAGCTCGACGTCTTCCATGTCGAACAGCTTCGCATATTGCTTCACCAGCGCGTTCTTCGGCTCGACGAGAATCTTGACGAGCGCTTCTTCGTCCAGGTCCATCAGCGTGGCGATCACCGGCAGGCGGCCGATGAACTCGGGGATCAGGCCGAACTTCAGCAGATCCTCAGGCTCGCAATGCTTCAGCGTCTCGCCCGTCTTGCGCTCTTCCGGAGCGGCAACATGCGCACCGAAGCCCATCGACTTGCCTTGCATGCGGTCGTCGATGATCTTCTCGAGGCCCGCGAAGGCGCCGCCGCAGATGAACAGGATGTTCGTCGTATCGACCTGCAGGAATTCCTGTTGCGGGTGCTTGCGCCCACCTTGCGGAGGAACACTCGCGGTCGTTCCTTCCATCAGCTTCAGCAACGCCTGCTGGACGCCCTCGCCCGAAACGTCGCGCGTGATGGACGGATTGTCCGACTTACGGCTGATCTTGTCGATCTCGTCGATGTAGACGATGCCCCGCTGCGCCTTCTCGACATTGTAGTCGGAGGCTTGCAGCAGCTTCAGGATGATGTTCTCGACGTCCTCGCCGACGTAGCCCGCCTCGGTCAGCGTCGTTGCGTCAGCCATGGTGAAGGGCACGTCGAGAATGCGCGCGAGGGTCTGCGCAAGCAATGTCTTGCCGCAGCCCGTCGGCCCGATCAGCAGGATGTTGGACTTGGCGAGCTCGACCTCGTTGCCCGTTTTCGATCCGTGGGCAAGGCGCTTGTAGTGATTGTGAACGGCGACCGAGAGAACGCGCTTGGCCCGATCCTGGCCGATTACATAATCGTCGAGGACCTTGCAGATCTCGGAGGGAGTCGGAACGCCGTCCCGCGTCTTGACGAGCGCGGACTTGGACTCTTCACGGATGATGTCGTTGCAGAGTTCGACGCATTCATCGCAGATGAACACGGTCGGGCCGGCGATGAGCTTGCGGACTTCGTGCTGCGACTTGCCGCAGAACGAGCAGTAAAGTGTGCTTTTGCTATCGCCGCCTGAAAGCTTGGTCATTCGTGTCCTTGCATCCCGGCCTTTAACGACCGTCTCTCATGGGCATGCTAGCCCGCTTTATGCCACAATCAACTCTGCCGGAGTCTTAACGCCGCCCCGCGAAAGATTGCTCCTTTAGTTTCAGGAATATGGATGGCGTTGGGACGAGTAGCAAGGGACTCTGGCGTCGCGGTAACCTTACCATGTCCCAAGATAGGGCGAGGAACGTGGCTCTCCGGCCAGGCGTTTAACCACCGGAAGCCGACCTTCCCCGTTGCGTAAGCGTACAGGGGGCCAAAAGGAGCTCCACCATGAGGAAAATCGTCACGTTGATTGGCGCCAGCGCATTTGCGCTCGGGCCGGCCATAGGTGCCCAGCCGGCGCCTGGAAGCATTTCGCCCCACCATCAAACAGGTCAGCAAGTTGGCGACCAGGTCCCGGATGGCCTGGAATGCGACGAAGGCGGCACCCCGCCCAGCCAGTCAGGCCGTGAGCCCGGTCCTGGATCGCCATTCCAGGAGGACAGCATCTCGGGCGACCATTATGCGGGCAATCGGGACGGCATCAACAACAAGAACACGGCATCCGTGTCGCAGTATGACATAGCGTGTTTCAGGGGCCCGGATACTCACTGACCGCTGACGGCGGCCACGGCCTCCCGCATGGCTAGTTGGAAATCGGATCGGGCGTAAATGTCGTTGTGGCCAGCGCCCGCGATGGTGCGGTCGAAGACCAGGTTCTTTACCTGGTGGCGCAGCGCGTCCGTACGCTCGCCCGAGATGAGCTCGTCGCGTTCGCCTGCAATGATCGCGACGAGCGCCTCGGCATCGCGAAGCGGCGTCGCCGCGTCGATCTCGTGCCGGAAGAATGGACCGATCGGGAGCCAAGGGTACATCCCCTGGGCGACCGCCTTCAGCGAATCGAACGGTGTGACCAGCACCAGGCCATCCAGCGGACGCCGGGCGGCCAGTTGGGCCGCTACGCCCGTGCCAATGCTGAATCCCACGGCGATGATGCGACGGGGCTTCAGCCGTTCGACCGCAAAGTCATAGAGAAGCGGAGCGTCCGCGATGAGCGTGTCTGCCGAGGGCGAACCCGTGGACGGCCTGTACCCGCGATAGTGGAATGCCGCGACCCCGTGGTCCGGGAGGACTTCGTGCAGATATTCCGCGACGTCCTGCGCGTTCCAAGCATTCCCGCCGAAGCCGAGGATCAGGTCGGGCGCTCCGCTGGGCGCCCGTTCAGGCGGAATATATACTCCGGACAGCTTGTGACCATCGATCTCAAGTGCAAGCCGTTCTGCGTCGCGAGGTAACGGCCCGGCCTTCGGCACCGCATGCGTCGGAAAGATCAGGCTGTCCTGGAAATCAAACATTGAAAGCACGATTGGGAGGGGCTGCGCAGGTAATTAGCGCGCGAAAGCCGCGTCGATGGCCGGAGTGACACGATCCACGGTGTAGGGCTTTTCAATGACTGGCGCGTCGTCGAACTCGGGCGGAGGCGGATCGACATGCCCGCCGGTCGCGATCACGAACGGGACGTTCTTCTCGCGCAGGCGCGTTGCTACCGGCCAGACATTCTCGCCCTTCAGGTTCACGTCCAGAATCGCGAGATCGAAGCCGCCCTTCTCGACCTCGTCGAGCGCGCAGCGGACATTGTCGCAGGTATTGCGAACAGTGTGACCGAGCGACCCGAGGAAATCCTCGAGCATCATCGCGATCAACGGTTCGTCCTCGACAATGAGGATTGAACGCCCCTCAGCCATCGGATGGGAGATAGTTGCGCAATGCGAACGAGGAAAGAGCCTATTTCGCCGTAAGGGTTCGTTTCGCCGCCTCAGCGAGTTCCTGCACCGAAAACGGCTTGGGCAGAAAGCTCACATTATCGACGTCGATCGAGTTCCGGAGCTGCTCCTCCGCATAACCCGACATGAACAATATCTTCAGCTCCGGCCAGCTCTTGCGCGCCTCGGCGACCATCGTCGGACCATCCATGCCGGGCATCACAACATCGCTGATAAGAAGGTCGATCTGTTCCCCGCCTTCCAGGACTTCGAGTGCTCCCTCGCCATTCTCGGCGGTGATGACCTTGTAGCCGTGACGCGTCAGCGCTCGCTCGGCCACGGCCCGAACCATAGGCTCGTCCTCCACCAGCAGGACGGTGCCGCTGCCCCACAGCTCGCTCTCTTTGTCCTTGGATGTTTGCCGTGATTTGGCGGCGGACTCTTCCTCGTGGTGGACCGGCAGATAGATCACGAAACGAGTGCCATCGCCGACTTTCGAATCGGCGAAGATGAATCCGCCGGACTGCTTCACGATTCCGTATACGGTCGACAGTCCCAGCCCCGTGCCCTTCCCCACTTCCTTGGTTGTGAAGAAAGGCTCGAAGATCTTGCCGAGCACGCTCGGCGCAATTCCGCAGCCCGTGTCCGTGACGGAAAGCGCAGTGTAGTCGTCGACGGGAAGAATGTCGGAGCCGAGCTCCGCCACCTGGTTTGCCTTTACCGAATAGGTCTGGATGGTGAGCGTGCCTCGCCCTTTCCCTTCCATGGCGTCGCGCGCGTTTACGGCGAGGTTGATGATGACCTGTTCGAGCTGGCCAGGGTCGGCCCGCACGGGGCCGAGGTTGCGGCCGTGCTTGACGACCAGCTCGACCGTTTCCCCAAGCAACCGCTTCAACAGATGCGAGACTTCGGAGACGACGTCCGGAAGCTGCACGACTTGTGGCCGGAGCGTCTGCTGCCTGGAAAAGGCGAGAAGCTGACGCGTCAGGCCGGCAGCGCGGTTTGAGTTCGACTTGATCTGCTGGATGTCATCATAATCGCTGTCGCCGGGAGTATGACGCATCAGCATGAGGTCGCAGTGGCCGATGATCGCCGTGAGGATGTTGTTGAAGTCGTGCGCGACACCCCCGGCGAGCTGACCGACCACCTGCATCTTGGTTGCTTGCGCGACCTGCCGCTTGAGCTTCGCTTCCTCGCTATTGTCTTTCAGGAGAAGCAGGACCGAAGCTTCACCTAGCCCGCGAAGGCCGGCGATGGTCAGCGCAACCGGCTCCGATGCCTGCCGAGAGAGACGGACTGCGAGGTCTCCCGACATGGCCGGACCGCGAGCATTACGGCGTACAGCATCGGCTACCGCGGCCTTGTCTTCCTTGACGACGAGGTCCCCGGGATAGACCGGGAGCGAATTGCCCTTCACCCCCGCGGCCTGACTGAAGGCCTGGTTCATGGTCAGGAAGCGTCCGTCCCGGTCTACCAGCGCCAGTCCGACCGGCAATACGTCGAGGAGGGCCTGAAGGTTAGTGGACTGGTTGGTAGGGCCATCCTGGTTTTCAAACAGGATGAACATGCCCGCTCCACTTTCCGGGACCCCATCGAGGGGCAAGTGGACCAGTCGAAGGGGCTGCGCATGTTCGCCTTCGATGGTGAGGCGGACCTGCTGGTCGCCAGCGCGCTGCACAAGATGGGCGAAGATCGCCTCCCGGCGCTGTTCGCCCTCCATCGCCCTGCCGAAGAACAATCGATTGGCGCCGAGGACCACGCCCTCATTGTCGACTACAGCGGCAAGCACGCCCGCGGCCGACAGTCGCTCGCCCTCCAGGCCCTGTGCCTGTCTCACAGCGACGCTCAACGGATCGACGGCAGCAGTCGGCTGGGGAAAACGCCATAGGAGCAACTCACCGGTCGACCCCACGCGCTCGACCTCAACGGGACAGGTGCCGGAGCTCGTCGCGACTCCTGCGACGCAGCCGCCGCCGTCGCGCCAGGCCATGTTCCTTGCGACAGCCAAAGCTTCACGCCCGTCATCATCGGTCGCAAGTAGGAGCGGTTGTTTTGTTGCTCCAAATCGCTCGCGATATGCCGCATTGGCTATCAGCAGGGAGCCTTCCGGACTGGTCAGCGCGGCGGGTTCCTTCAAAAGGCCTAGCGCTGACCCGACCAAGGCGTAGTCCGGGCCTACGGCGAGCTCTGCGCCGCCTAGGACCGGAGCCGAAGGCCTCGCCAACGCGACACCGGCGGCCGCAACGCCCAGAATTACCGCGCCGGCTGCGATCAGCGGAAAGCCAATCAACAGGATCACGAGACCAAGGGAAATCCCTGCGGCCATCAGGATGGCCGGGATCAGCCAGCGCTCCCATCCCGCCGGTGCGGCGGTATCGAGTGAAGGGAGCGCCGGCTGCAACATCAGGAAACGACTGTTACCAGATTCGCACGCGATCCGCAGGGGCGAGGTACAGCTTTTGCCCCGCCTGCACGCCAAATGCGTTGTACCACGGGTCCATATTACGGACGATGCTCGCGCGCTGCTCCGAGGGCGAGTGCGGGTCGGTCAGGAGCCGCTGCCGGAGGTTCGGCTCACGATAGTTACGGCGCCACACCTGCGCCCATCCGTAGTAGAAACGCTGATCGCCCGTCGTCCCGTCGATCACCGGTGGTTCCTTTCCACCGAGCGAAGCGATGTATGCATCATGGGCAACGGTCAGGCCGGCGAGATCGGCGACGTTCTCACCCATGGTCAGCTTGCCGTTCACATGAAGGCCCGGAAGCGGCTCATAGGCATTATACTGCTGCTCGAGCTTGTCGAGGCGCGCGGTGAACGCCTTCGTATCGCCCGGCGTCCACCAGTCGATCAGTTGGCCCTTCGAGTCATATTTGGCGCCCTGGTCGTCGAAGTGGTGGCTGAGCTCGTGGCCGATCACCGCACCGATGCCGCCGTAATTCACGGCCGGGTCGGCGTTCGGATCGAAGAATGGCGGCTGAAGGATCGCAGCCGGGAAGACGATCTCGACCATCCCGAAATTGGCGTAGGCGTTGATTTCCATGGGGGTCATTCCCCACTCCCAGCGCCGGATCGCGCCGCCAAGCTTGCCGATCTGGTATTCGTGCTCGAAGCGCGCCGACCGCATCGCATTGCCGAGCACGTCGTTGCGGTCGACCTGCAGACCGCTCATGTCGCGCCATTGCGAGGGATATCCGATCTTCGGCGTGAAGGCGGCGAGCTTCGCGTGCGCCTTCACCTTCGTCTCCGGCGCCATCCACTCGAGCTGGTCGATACGACGGTCCATCGCCGCGATGACGTTGCGAACGAGCTCATCTGCTGCGGCCTTGGTCTCGGGCGGGAAGTATTTCGCGACGTAAAGCCTACTGACGTCATCCCCGAGTGTGTTCGTGGTGAAAGTGACAGCCCTCTTCCAACGGTCCTCCTGCTGAGGCGTGCCTGAGAGAGCCGTCCCGAAGAAGGAAAAGCTTTCATTGTCGAAAGACTGCGGCAGGTAATCGGAATAAGTATCCAGCGACCTTACGAGCAGCTGATCCTTGAGAACCTGGACCGGCGTCTTGCCGATGAGAGCCGCGATGCCCTTGAAGGCGCTTGGCTGCGCGACGATGACATTGTTCTCGTTGATGCCGGCGCCCTTCAGGAACGCGCCGAAATCATAGCCCCGCGCCATCTTGTCGAGCTGCGCGACCGTCATCTTGTTGTAGGTCTTGTTCGCGTCGCGACTATCGGTCTTTGTCCAGTGAACGCGCGCGATCCCGGTCTCGAAATAGAGAATAGCCTTGGCCCGCGCCGCCGCGTTCTTCTCCCCAGCCAGATTCAGCATGTTCGTCAAATGCTGAAGATACTTGGCGCGCGTCTCCGCGAGCTTGGCGTCCTTCGAGAGATAATAATCGCGGTCCGGCATTCCGATTCCGGCCTGGAACATCGTCGGAGAATAATTGTCGGGCGCCTTGTCGTCCTGCCCGATGAAGACGCCAACCGGCCCGCTGATTCCGAGCCGATCCGCTTCCGCATAAAGGCTCGCCAAGTCATTCTTCGACTGAAGCCCGCGAACCTGGTTGAGCCAGGGCTCGAACGGCGCAAGCCCCTTCGCATCGATCGCCGCCTGGTCCATGAAGCTGGCATAGGCGGCGCCGATCTTGCTGTTGGGATCCTTCGATTGCTCCTCGATCAGCCCGCGAGTGCGCTCGCGCGACAGGTCATCGAGGATATTGAACGAACCGTAGTTGGACTTGTCGGCCGGGATCGGCGTGCTCTTCGCCCAAGTGCCGTTTGCGAACTGATAGAAATTGTCCCCGGGCGCAAAGCTGCGATCCATGCCGCCGGTGTCGAACCCGTAAGTTCCATATTGCGGCTTCGGGCTCTCGGGCACCGGAGCCACGGGTGGAACGGTTTCGGCCTGAACAGGCGGCGGCGGAACCTCCGCGGGCGCCGTAGCGCAGCCGGCAAGAGCCGTCGTTGCAGCCAAAACAACAATCAATTTAGTCATTTAGTCACCCTCCACGAATCTCTTCCATGCGACAGCACCGGAGCGCAATCGGTTGCCAGAAGCAACCGACAAGGCGCCGTGAGAAGCCGACGAACGGTCATGCGCTGCGCCTCAGCAACCGCTGCTGCTCGCGCTTCCAATCCCGTTCCTTCACGGTCTCGCGCTTGTCATGCACTTTTTTGCCGCGAGCGAGCGCGAGTTCGACCTTTGCGCGGCCGCGGCTGTTGAAATAGATCGACAGCGGAACCAGCGTGAGCCCCTGTCGGGTCACAGCCCCGTTGAGCCTGCCGATCTCCCGGGCTTTGAGGAGGAGCTTTCGCGGGCGGCGCGGCTCATGATTCAATCGGTTGCCGTGGCTATACTCAGGGATATGGCTGTTGATCAGCCAGATTTCGTCGCCTTCGACGGCAGCGTAGCTCTCCGCAATCGACCCTTCGCCATGGCGAAGCGACTTCACTTCCGTGCCTGAAAGCTGGATGCCCGCCTCAAACCGGTCCTCGATGAAATAGTCGAAGCGTGCGCGCCGGTTCTCGGCCACGACCTTTGCTTTATCGAAGGGAGCTGGGAGCGGTTTCGTCATCGCGGTTTATGCCAGGCCGGCATGCTCCAGCGCGGCGTCGACGGCGCTGCGCGACGCTTCCGACGGTCCAACGAGCGGCAGGCGCACGTCAGTGGGGAATCCTGGCCGAACCCGCGACAGCGCATATTTCACCGGGCCTGGAGATGCGTCGGTGAACAAGGCGGTGTGCAGAGGATAGAGCTTGTCCTGAAGATTGAGCGCCTCGTCCCAGCGACCCTCCCTCATAGCTGCCTGGAATTGGGAGCAGAGCTTGGGTGCGACGTTGGCAGTCACGGAGATGCAGCCGACACCGCCCATTGCATTGAAGGCAAGTGCAGTCTCGTCGTTGCCGCTAAGCTGAACGAAACCCTGTCCGCAAGCGAGGCGCTGCGCAGTAACCCTGCCGAGATTGCCGGTAGCGTCCTTCACTCCGACGATATTCGGCAGCTTCGCGATCTCTGCGAGTGTCTCGACCGAAATATCGACCACGGCCCGCCCGGGAATATTGTAGACGATGATCGGCAGCGCCGATGCCTGCGACAACGCCTTGAACGCCGCGATCATACCGGCCTGGCTCGGCCGATTGTAATATCCCATCACGATCAGCGCCGCGTCTGCACCGACCTCCTTGGCCGCATGAAGATATTCGATCGCGTGGTCGACATTGTTGCTACCGCAACCGGCGATCACCGGCGCACGCCCTCCCGAAACCTCAACCGTCAGCTCAATGACCCGGCGCTGCTCGGCCGCGCTCATCGTCGCGCTTTCTCCAGTGGTTCCACAGGGCACCAGCGCATTGCTGCCATCGGAGATTTGCCATTCGACGAGCTCGCGAAATGTGTCCTCCGCGACACGGCCGCCTGAAAATGGCGTCACCAGCGCCGGAATCGAGCCGGAAAACATGAACTTATCTCCTCGATGAGGCGTTTTTCTGTGGACAACCCAGGCTGCGTTCATTGCCTGATAAGGAGCGGGGGCGGACGATGTCCAGCATGTGGCGCGTTGCTGTGATACCTCCGCTTCTCCTGGCGATCTCCGCGTCTAGCTCGGCGCAATATTCGGCGGCGCCGCCAAGCCCCGCCCCAGCCCAGGTTTATGCCGCTCCAGCAATCGCGAATTCGCTGAGCGAGTGGCGCAACTTGCGGCAGAGCAGCGGCTATCGATTCTCAGACTATGCGCATTTCCTGATCTTCAACCCCGATTGGCCTGAAGAGACCAAGCTGCGCCGCTGGGCGGAGCGCGCGATGCAGCCCGGAGAGAATGGCCCCACGGTCATCGCCTTTTTCGCCAATGATAAACCGGCGGCCGGCAATGGATGGGCGCGGCTCGCGGACGCCTATGCGGCGAGCGCCCGCATGACCGAGGCGCTACAGGCGGCACGGGAAGCCTGGGCATCCGACGACCTCAGCGCGACCGACGAACAGGCGATCTGGTCGCGGTACGGAAGCAGTTTCACGTACGCTGACCACGATCGCCGAACAGATGCCTTGCTGTTCGCCAAGGACGCACAGGACGCGGCGCGTTTTGTGCCGATGACTAGCCCGGGACGGCGCGCTGCCTTCGCTGCACGCGTGGCGATGCTCTCGGGTGCGGCCAACGCAGACGCGCTTTATTCAACGGTGATCGGGACGGTGACCAACGACGCGGGCCTGATGATGGACCGTGCGCGGTATCTGCGCGGCAAGGGCTATACTGGGGCTGCTCGGGACTTGGCTGCACGATCCCACAATTTCACCTACAGGCCGTCAGACCCCGAGCGCTTCTACGACATGCTTCTTGTTCTCGCGAACGAAGCTGCGCAGGCGAGGCAATGGCAGGCGGCGTACAATATCGCTCGTCAGCTCGACGACGTGCTGCCGGTTGGTGCCCTTGTTCCGGATCAATCGCTGGGCGTCCGCGACAATTACACCAGCCTGGCCTGGCTTGCCGGATCCGTCGCACTCGACCGTACGGGTAATTATCCCGGCGCCATCGCGATGTTCGACCGCTATGCGCGCGCCGGCCGCTCCCTCCAGGTGCAGACCAAGGGCTATTATTGGTCGGGTCGCGCAGCGCTCGCCGCGCACCGCATCCAGGACGCCAACGGCTATTTTCAGCGAGCCGCGTCCTATCCTGAGCTTTTCTACGGCCAGCTCGCGCTCGAGCGGCTCGGTCGATCGGTCACTCCGCCGCAGCAAGCGGTGGCGAGCTATACATCGACGCCGGCGCAGCGCGCGGCTTTCTACAACGGGCGGCTCGTCCAAGCGACGCGCATGATCGCGCAACGGGGCAATGCGACGGAGCGGGCGCAATTCGTCAGAGCGCTGTCGGAGTCTCTGGATAACGACGCCGAACGTGCCCTCGCTGTGGAGCTTGGACAGCAGATTTCGCGACCTGATCTCGCCGTCTGGGTTGCGCGCTCGGCAAGGATCAAGGGGTCGATGTTCTACGTCCGTCAGGCGTTCCCAAGCCTGCCCGCGCAGGTGTCGGGCGATCTGTGGTCGCTCGCTCACGGGATTTCGCGCCAGGAAAGCTCCTTCGATCCATACGCAATCAGTCACGCCGGCGCGCGCGGCATGATGCAGCTGATGCCAGGAACCGCCCGCGAACAAGCCGGGAAGATGGGCGTCGGCTACGACGGGACGCGGCTTTATACGGACGCCAATTACAACGTGATGCTCGGCTCGGCCTACTTCCGCCGCATGCTGAACATGTGGGACGGAAACGTTCCCCTTGCGGTCGCCAGCTACAATGCGGGCTACGGCAATGTCCGCAAATGGGTGAACGCTTATGGCGATCCGCGCGGCGGCGTCGACGTCCTCAAGTGGATAGAGGCGATCCCCTACGTCGAGACCAAGGCGTATGTGCAGCGGGTCATCGAGAACAGCGTGGTCTACGATTCGCTGCGCTCCACCTCGCAGCAGCAGCAAGCTTTCCACGTATCTCGCTATCTGGGGAAGAGCCGACCAGGCTGATACTTCCTAACTATGAGCGATTCGCGGCCGCGCTTCATTACTCCGCAGGGCTTCGCGCGCGTCCGCGCCGAATATGACGAGCTATTCGGAATCGAGAGGCCGAAGCTCGTTGAGACAATCGCCTGGGCAGCCGCCAACGGCGACCGCTCGGAAAATGGCGATTACATCTACGGGCGCAAGCGTCTTCGCGAGATCGACAGGAGGCTCGCCTACCTCGGCAAGGTCATGAAGACGGCAAAGGTAGTTGACCCCTCCGCGCAAGAGTCGAGAGATCAGGTGCGCTTCGGCGCGACCGTCGAGCTGGCCGACGAAGACGACAATCGCCGACAGCTGACGTTGGTAGGCGACGATGAGGCCGACGCCTCGTCTGGGAAGATCGGCTGGAGCGCTCCGCTCGCGCGGGCCCTCATCGGGGCGAAAGTCGGTGACGAAAGGATCGTCCGCCTGCCATCCGGTGAAAAGAGCTACGAGGTCTTGCGGATCGCCTATCCCGCCTAGGCGGCGCGGCCCGAAGCGTCGATCACATGCGGAGGCTCTGACGGCATCGCCTCGGCCCACGCATCGGCGATCGCGGACAAGGCCGCGATCGAGGCCGCCTTTTCATCATTGGCATCGATCATCCGCCAGGGCGACCAGCGCGTGTCGGAATTGGCGCGCAACTCATCGAGGGCGTGACCATAGGCCACCTCTCCCACGCTTACTGCCTCATCCCCGCGCCGCATTCGGGCCCATGGGTGCTCGGCGCGTTCATCCAGGCGTGCCTTTTGCTCGTCCGCTCCGACGTCGAAATAGAGCTTTACGATCAAGGTGCCGTAGTCGCGCTGCTGCGCTTCGAACTCGTTGATCTCATCGAAGGCGCGAGCGATCGACTGCTCGTCGACGCGACCGAGGATGCGATCCTCCAGGACGCGGCGATACCAGCTCCGGAAGAAGATGGCGGTATTCCCCGCGACGGGAAGCTGGCGCCAGAAGCGGGCCAGCCAATGTCCTTCGGCGGCTTCGCGACGATCGTAGGTCGTGCAGTGCACTGCGTAGTGACAGGGATCGAACGCCGCAGCGAGCTGCCTGAGCGCAAACTTCTTCCCGGCGCCCTGGGGGCCTTCGAACAGGATTATCGCTCTGCGGCCGTGCGCGATCTGGGGCTGCTGAAGCTCGAACAAATGCTCCCGCAGCGCGGCAAGCGCCGAGACATGGTCGCCGTCTTTGGCAATCGGTGTGCGAACCCCCACCCGGCTACATCTAGCCAAGGGGCTGAATCGCGACAATCGCGCTTCGGAATCGCGTGCCGAAATGGGTCAGATGTGGCGCGTGCGCCACTCAGTGGGCTCAACTCGGGTGGACGATCTTGATGTGGAGCTCCTTCAGCTGCTTCGGATAGACCTCTGCAGGAGCGTTCATCATCAGGTCCTCGGCCTTCTGGTTCATCGGGAAGAGGATAACCTCCCGGATGTTCGGCTCGTCCGCCAGCAGCATGACGATGCGGTCGATGCCCGGCGCGGAGCCGCCGTGCGGCGGAGCGCCGAACTTGAAGGCGTTGATCATGCCCGAGAAGTTCGTGTCGACCTCGTCCCGCGTGTAGCCGGCGATCTCGAACGCCTTGTACATGATGTCCGGGCGGTGGTTTCGGATGGCGCCCGAACTCAGCTCGACCCCATTGCAGACGATGTCATATTGCCACGCGAGGATATCGAGCGGGTCTTTCGTCGTCAGCGCTTCCATCTCGCCTTGCGGCATCGAAAAAGGATTGTGGGAGAAGTCGATCTTCTTCTGCTCGTCGTTATATTCGAACATGGGGAAGTCGACGATCCAGCAGAAGCGGAACGAGCCCTTCTCGATCAGGTCCAGCTGTTCGCCGACACGAGCTCGAGCGGCGCCTGCTAATTTGGCCGCATCCTCTTCCTTGCCCGCCGCGAAGAAGATGCCGTCATCGGGCCCGAGAGCCATGGCTTCCGCAATGCGGTTCATGCCGTCTTCGCCGTGGTTCTTGGCGATCGGCCCGCCCCACTCGCCGCCCTTGCGGGTCGCATAGCCCAGACCGGCGAAGCCCTCGCTCCTTGCCCACTCGTTCATGTCGTCGAAGAACTTGCGGCTCTTCTCGGCGGTGCCGGGTGCAGGAACGGCGCGAACGACGGCGCCCTTCTCAACGAGCCCGGCGAAGAGTCCGAATCCGGATCCTTTGAAATGGTCCGAGACGTCGGTGATGAGCAGCGGGTTGCGAAGGTCCGGCTTGTCCGAGCCATATTTCAGCAGCGCTTCCTTGTACGGAATACGGGGATATTCGCCGGCAGGCGTCACCGAGCGGCCGTCGGCAAACTCCTGAAAGACGCCCGACAGCACTGGCTCGATCGCGTTGAAGACGTCGTCCTGCGTGACGAAGCTCATCTCGAAATCAAGCTGATAGAATTCGCCGGGGCTGCGGTCTGCCCGGGCGTCCTCGTCGCGGAAGCAAGGCGCTATCTGGAAGTAGCGATCGAAGCCCGCGACCATGATCAGCTGCTTGAACATCTGCGGCGCCTGCGGAAGCGCATAGAATTTGCCCGGATGCACGCGGCTTGGAACGAGGTAGTCGCGGGCGCCTTCCGGCGAACTCGCCGTAAGGATCGGCGTCTGGAATTCGGTGAAGCCCTGGTCGATCATGCGCCGCCGGATCGAGCTGATCACCGACGAGCGCAGGATAATGTTGCGGTGCACCTGCTCCCGGCGAAGATCCAGGTAGCGATATTTGAGCCTGATTTCCTCGGGATAGTCGGCCTCGCCGGCTACCGGCATCGGCAGCTCAGCGGCTTCAGACTGGACCGTCACGCTTTTCGCGAAGACCTCGATCTCGCCGGTCGAGAGGTTGGCGTTGGTCGTGCCCTCGGCGCGCGCCTTCACATTGCCTTCGATGGTGACGACCGATTCGACGCGAAGGCGATCGAGCACGGGAAGCGCGGGGCTGTCGGTATCAGCCACGACCTGCGTGATTCCGTAATGATCCCTCAGATCGATGAACAGCACGCCGCCATGGTCGCGCTTGCGATGGACCCAACCGGACAGGCGGACCGTCTCGCCAACATTGCTTTGGCGCAGTTCGGCGCAGGTGTGGGTGCGATAGGCGTGCATGATGAAGCTTGTGCTCTCTGTAATTCGGAAAATGGCTGGAAAAGCGCGCGCCGCGCTTCACTGGCGAGAAGCTTTTTGTCAACCCGCGAGGGCGGGGCTATGGGCCTTTACAAGAACATGCGTATCCACCCGTTGATTACCAAGTCCGAGGACCTCAAGGCCCTCGTCGACCGTCTTTCGCAGCACCCGTTCGTCGCCGTGGACACCGAGTTCATGCGCGAGAATACCTACTGGCCCGATCTGTGCCTCATTCAGGTTGCGAGCAGCGATGAAGCTGCGGCTATCGATCCCAAGGCCGACATCGATCTGAAGCCCCTGCTCGACTTGTTCGTGAAGAATGAGGACGTGCTGAAAGTCTTTCATGCGGGCGGTCAGGATCTGGAGATCATCCACAACCTGACGGGCAAGGTGCCGCACCCTTTGTTCGACACACAGATCGCGGCAATGGCGCTCGGCCATGGCGAGCAGGTGGGATATTCCAACCTGATCGAAAGCCTGCTCGGACATAGCTTAGACAAGGGAGCTCGGTTTACCGACTGGGGCCGCAGACCTCTGGACAAGCGCCAGATCGACTATGCGATCGCGGACGTGACCCATCTGGCCACGGTGTTCCCGCGCATGGTCGAAAAGCTGAAGAAGACTGGCCGGGGCGCCTGGCTCGATGAGGAGATGGAGCGCCTCGCCGATCCTTCGACGTTCGCTTTTCCTCCGGAAGACGCCTGGAAGCGCCTCAAGCTGCCGAGCCGCAATCCGGTCGTGCTGGGCCGGCTCAAAGTCGTCGCCGCATGGCGGGAGACCGAAGCCCGTTCCAAGAACCTGCCCCGCGGCCGGATAGTCAAGGACGACACGCTTAGTGAAATCGTGCTTCACCCGCCAAAGTCACAGGACGATCTCAGCCGGATCCGCGGACTTTCCGCCGGATGGAAAACGAACGACATCGGAGCTCGCCTGATGACCGCCATCGAAGGCGCGACGCCGCTCGATCAAGGTGAGATGCCCGACCGCGAGCCGCGCCGTCCTGGCCTCACGAAGGACGCCGCGCTTGTCAGCGACCTTTTGAAGCTGCTGCTCAAGATCCGCGCCAAGGAGAGTGGAGTTGCCGCACGGCTCATCGCGCGCTCCGACGATCTCGAGGCTCTGGCGGCGGGAGTTCGGAAGAACCTCAGCATCCTCAGTGGCTGGCGCTACGAGCAGTTCGGCAAGGATGCCCTCGACCTCGTTGAAGGCCGGCTGGCCTTCGCCATCGAGAATGGAAAGCTGAAAATGAGCCGGGTTGTCAGCGAGAAGCGTGAGGAGCGCGTCCATGCGTAACTGGTTGCTTTTGGCGCCCTTGTTGCTCGCCAGCTGCGCCGCCAGCGAGAATAAGAACCCAGGACTGGATCAGCTGCCGCCGGGCTCGGCCTGTACGTCGACCGCTCTGGATTCCTTCGTCGGTCAGCCGGCAAGCGCCGATCTCGGTGCGCGAATGTTGGCGGCATCGCACGCGAGCAAGCTGCGTTGGGTTCCTTTTGGTGCCGTCATCATGATGGACTTCAGCCCAATGCGCCTGACCGTCCGCCTGGATCAGCAAAACCGGGTGGCTTCGGCGACCTGCGGCTAAGCCGCCTCGCCAATCATACTATTCTCGATCAGCGCGCGGCGGATTGTAGGTAGGCTGAGCCTGGCGCGTTCGGCGATCGCGAATCGGTCCACGGCCTCAACGGCGCGTTCGGCAGTCCAATAGTCGCGATGGAGACGCTCGCTCATGAAGCGCAACGCATCGGCCGGCACATGTAGACCCCGATCGGCGAAGAAAAGCTGGATCAGCCCCGAGAAGAGCATGTCGTCGGGATGATCTATGCGCGCGACCGGCGTAACTGCGAGCCGCGTCTTCAGATCAGGCAGTCGCGGCGACCATGCCGGCGGCGCTTGATCCGCGACCATCACCAAAGGATGCCCGCTGTCCTGCGCCTGGTTCCACGCATGGAACAGCTCTTCTTCGTCTCGCTGCTCGGCCTCGTCGAACAGCCGACCACCTACCCTTTCGGCAAAGGTGCGCGCCAATAACGTACGGCCGGAACGCCTTGGACCGATCAGGATCGTCGATTTGACCGGCCAAAGGCTCCACTTGCGAAAGTGCTCGAAGGCCTCCCGATTCGCTTCGCTGACGATGAAGCGGGCGTCGCCTTCGCTTTGCGGCCAGTCGAGCGGGAGCGCGATCTGGTCGTGACCGCGGTTCATTCGGCCCCGGAAACCTGGTTCGACGCGGGCGGCGGCTGCGCCGGTGTGGACGGAGGCGGCGCTTGTGGCGCGGGCGGCTGCGGAATCGGCGGCGGCTTTTCGGAACCGGAGCGTACCCGAACCACCGTTCCAGATGCCTCCGCGACCCACCCACGGGCGCTCAGCGCGGCAGCCAGGCTGGAAATGCCCCCGCGGTATGAGACCAGCACGTAGCTCGTGCCACCCGGATTGATCTGCTGCGGCGTGGCCGATTCGATCCCCGGCAGGGTCCGAAGGTGGGCCATGGCGAAATTGTACATGTTCACGTCGCCGCTGATCTGCACCTGATAGGCATTGGCCGGCGCCGCGACTGCCGCGACCGGCGCTTCCAACGGAAGCTCGAGCACTGGGGGCGGAGGAAGATCGAGCGACGAATCGCGCACGAGCATGCCGGCAGCGAGCGCATTGCCGAAAAGCTCATCCATGCGCCGCACGCCTTCGGCCATCATCTGAGGCAAGGCATCGCTGTTTGCGGCCGTCAGGGTGAATCCTCCAACAATCTCATTGTCGGGACCGTGACGGGCGATGAACCGCGCGCGAGCCGGTCCGCCCGGATAGAGCCGCTGAACCTGCACCTCCGCGACGAGGATATCGGCGGCGCCATAATAATCGATGATGTTGCGCCACCAGCCTCGTCCGGGCCGGATCGTTTGGGAAGCGTTGACCAACATCGGATCGGCACCAAGGCCGCTCACTCGAACGTAATCGATCGGGCTCTGGGACGTGCGGAACTGCGCCCAGGCCCGCTGCCACGCATTCCTTAGCTCCACGCTCGTCGAAGTCCCGGCGGTCACCGTGATCGGGATAAGCAGCATCGGAACGGAACGCTGCACTTCGCCGCCTTCGACGCCGAGGTACTGCGCTGCCCGCGCGCGATCGAACAATATGCCCAGATCCGCGATGTAGCGGTTGGGACCGATCTGCTCACGCTCGACATTGATCGAGCTCACGATGTCATCGAGCGTGGCGTCCGGCAGGTTCGGGGCCTCTTGCGGGGGTACGCCGCGCATCTTTGCGTACAGCATGCGGAAACCTTGTCGCTGAGCGACCCGCCAGCCGGCGAAGCGGGCCGATTGGGCATCCGGTCCGCCCACATCGACATGGATGCCGGTGATTTCGAGCGTTCCCGAGCTGTCGATCGGCAGAATGCCGCGATCCGCCGTCTCGAGCTGAGCGTACAGCGCGCCGGCAAGACCGAGCGTCAGGAGCAAGAGCAGAAGAGAGACGGCAAGTCGGCGGCGGAGCATTCGCTGCGCCTTTTGGCGACAACGGCGTGGAAATCCAAGCGGCTTGTCTCTAGTGCGCGCGTTCAATGAGCCAAAAGCCCCTCACTTACGCCGATGCGGGCGTATCGATCGACGCCGGCAATGCCCTGGTGAAGGCCATAGCACCGCTTGCAAAATCCACATCGCGCCCCGGCGCGGACGTGCAACTGGGCGGCTTCGGCGGTTTCTTCGATGTAAAGAGTGCCGGCTATCGCGACCCCCTGCTTGTCGCAGCCAACGACGGGGTCGGCACAAAGCTGAAGCTGGCGATCGAAACCGGTCGCCACGATGGCGTGGGGATCGACCTGGTCGCGATGTGCGCCAACGATCTCATCGTTCAGGGCGCTGAGCCTTTGTTCTTCCTCGATTATTTCGCGACCGGCAGACTCGATAACGATGTCGCGACCAAGGTTGTGGCCTCTATCGCAGAGGGATGCCGCCAGGCTGGCTGCGCCCTGATCGGGGGCGAGACCGCCGAAATGCCGGGGATGTATGCGGACGGCGACTACGACCTCGCCGGGTTCTGCGTAGGCGCCGTTGAACGGGAAAAGGTGCTGACGGGCGACAGCATCTGCCCTGGTGACGTCGTTCTTGGGCTCGCCAGCTCAGGTGTCCACAGCAACGGCTTTTCGCTCGTCCGCCGAATCATCGCTGACCGCGGGTGGGATTTGACGCAAAGCCTTCCTTCACACGACGGACGCAGCCTTGGCGAGACATTGCTTACGCCAACCCGAATCTACGTTCGCTCACTTCTAGCCCTAGTCCAGCAAGGCCGCATCAAGGGACTTGCGCATATTACCGGTGGCGGAATTCTAGAGAATATTCCGAGAGTTCTGCCGGATTCCTGCCATGCAGTGATCGAAACATCCTCTTGGGACCTGCCGACGATATTCGGGATGCTGCAAGAAGGCGGTCGGATTGCTCCACAGGAGATGGCGCGAACCTTCAACTGCGGGATCGGCATGGCCGTGATCGCGGATGTGGACGAGGTCGACCATGTCAAAGCGTCCCTCGAAAGCGCCGGTGAAGTGGTCTACCGGATCGGCCGTATCGACGAAGGGCAGCGCGGCTGCACGGTAACCGGCGGTCGGAATTGGAATTCTTCAGAGGACTGGTCCGCAATCCATCATGCGTGATCCGCGGCGCGTCGGGATCCTGATTTCGGGGCGCGGGAGCAACATGCGCGCGCTCGTCGAAAATGCGATTTCCTACGAGGTGGCCCTCGTCGTTTCGAACAAACCGCGAGCACCGGGCCTCGAATGGGCCCGCGCCCATGGCCTTCCCACCTGGTCACAGGACAGCAAGGGCGCCGAGAAGGAGGCGTATGATCGCGTGGTCAGCGCGGTCCTCGATGAGCAGTCGGTCGGCACGATCGCCTTAGCGGGATTCATGAGGATCCTGTCGCCGTGGTTCGTGGAGGAATGGCGGGGACGAATCGTCAACATCCACCCTTCCCTGCTGCCTAAATATCGCGGCCTGGACACACACGCTCGTGCGATCGACGCCGGCGACAAGATTGCGGGCTGTTCCGTGCACATCGTCACTGACGAGCTCGATGCAGGAGAAGTCCTCGGACAGACCGAAGTGCCGATCGAACCGGGTGAAACCCCTGCAAGCCTCGAGCAGCGCGTTCTTTTGGCGGAGCATGCGCTATATCCGCGGCTCTTGAACGAGTTCGTCTGCCGATGATCGACGCCCTGCAAATCGTCCGCGAGACTGCGTTGGCTCTTCCCGAAACGGAGGAGCGTGCCTCGCATGGGCAACCGACCTTCTTCGTGGCCGGCAAACAATTCGCGCAGTTTCGAGACAACCACCATGGCGACGGGAAGACGGTGGTTTGTGTGCGCACGAGCAGCCTCGATGAGCAGGCGACCCTGCTAGATGCGGCGCCGGAAGTTTATTCCAAGCCAGCCTACCTCGGCTCGTCGGGTTGGGTGTCCGTGAACCTGGCTGGCCCGGCCGTCGACTGGAGCCATGTGGTCGACCGCATTTCCCAGAGCTGGGAGATGGCGGCACCACAAAGACTGCTTGAAGCGGGCGGAAGGTAGCGATTACTGTTCGGGTTAACTCGGGGATCAACGGAGAACCGTCATGATCCTTACCCTCTTGATTCTTGCCAATGCCGCCAATGCCGAATTGCCCATGCCGAGCTTTCTCGCCGGATGTTGGGAGGAAAAGCGTACCGACGGCTGGACCGAAGAATGCTGGACGAGCGCCCGAGGCGGACTGATGATCGGGTCCGGCCGCGACGGCGCAGCCGACAGCGTGCGCCACTGGGAGTGGATGCGCATTCAAAAGACAGCCGATGGGTCGGTGACGCTCTACGGATCGCCCAAAGGGGCGACCCCGGTCGCATTCCAGGCGACAGCAAGCGACGGTCGGTCAATCACCTTCCTGAACGCGAGTCATGATTACCCGCAGCGCGTTACTTACCGGCTGACCGAGTCCGGGCTTCGCGCCGAAATCTCGCTCGCAGACGGAAGCAGGCCCAACCGCTGGAATTACCAGCGGCCAGACCGTCCCTCGGCAGATTAACCGACGATCTCGTCGGGGCTGAAGAAGAAGTCGATTTCGATCTTCGCGTTCTCGTCGCTGTCGGAACCGTGCACCGAATTGGCTTCGATCGATTCCGCGTAGGTCTTGCGAATCGTGCCCTCGTCGGCCTGGGCGGGGTTTGTGGCGCCCATAACCTGTCGATTGCGTGCGACAGCGTCTTCACCCTCAAGCACCTGCACGACGACAGGACCTGACGTCATGAAGTCACACAGGTCGTTGTAGAAGGGCCGCTCCTTGTGGACCGCGTAAAAGCCCTCGGCCTGGTCGCGCGTCATGTGGATGCGCTTCGAGGCGACGACGCGGAGGCCCGCCTCTTCCAGCATCTTCGTGACCGCGCCGGTAAGGTTGCGGCGGGTGGCGTCGGGCTTGATGATCGAAAAGGTGCGCGTCACGGCCATGACCGGGCGATCTCCTGCTGGTGGTTTGGATGGAATTTGGTGCGCCGCCTAGCGGCGAGCGCGCCCGGCGGCAAGCCTCAGGCCTTCTTCACCCACTTGCCGTCTTCCTGCGCCCAATATCGTCTCTCAACCCCTTCGCGCCCTGCCAGCAACTTCCAGGCCAAACGGGCCGCTTCCAGCGTCGCGGCGTCGAACAGGTAGAATGCGCGGTCATAAGCCAGGGCGGCCTCTCGCCACTGACCATCGGCGATGAGCATGTTCCGTGCGAGATTCGGAGCATCGGGGCTTGTCGAGAGCAGGATGGGTTGGCGCGCGTCCTCTGCCCCGCCCGCTAGTCCATGCGGCAGGAAGCTTGTCGGTGCCTGGTCCCAGAGCATCCGATCGAGGCGCGCGAGAACACCCTCGTCTTCGGCGACGACGAGAAGCCGTCCGTCCTGCGAGAGCAGCTTCTCTGCGATGCTGGCGATGATTTGCTCGACCGGACTTGAGCCTAGTTGATAAAAATCCACGAGCATCGCCAGCCTGCCTGGTCAGGCCTCGATCACGTCTTCCACATATTGATCGAGCAGCCGGACGCCGAAACCCGTCGCGCCTTTTTCGCGGTCGTGACTGGCTTTGTCGGACCAGGCCTTGCCGGCCATGTCGATATGCGCCCACTGCACACCGTTATCGATAAAACGCTGGATGAACTGGGCCGCGGTAATGGACCCGCCCTCGCGTGGGCCGACGTTCTTCATGTCGGCGATCGGAGAGTCGATCAGACGGTCGAAGACGTCTCCCATCGGCATCCGCCACAACTTGTCGCCGGACGTGTCGCCCGCCTTCGTCAGCTTGGCAGCAAGATCTTCATTGTTCGAGAACAACCCGGCATATTCATGCCCCAGGCTGATGAGGATCGCGCCAGTCAGGGTCGCGAGATCGACGATGGTCGAAGGCTTATAGGTACGCTCGACGTAAGTGATGGCGTCGGCGAGGACAAGACGCCCTTCAGCGTCGGTATTGATCACTTCGACGCTCTGGCCCGACATGGTTGTTACCACGTCGCCTGGCCGTTGCGCTGTTCCGGACGGCATGTTCTCGACCAGTCCGCAGATGCCGACGATGTTCGCCTTCGCCTTGCGCCTGGCCAATGTCTTGAGGGCGCCCGCGACGGCCCCGGCGCCGCCCATGTCCCACTTCATCGCTTCCATGCCGGCGGCGGGCTTGATCGAGATTCCGCCCGTGTCGAACGTCACGCCCTTGCCGACGAATGCGGTCGGCGCACCGTCTGAGCCGCTGCCGTTCCAGCGCAGGATGAGGAGGCGCGGATCGCGCGCCGATCCCTGCGCGACGCCGAGCAGGGCGCCCATCCCGAGCTTCTCCATCTGGGCGCGATCCAGCACTTCAATCTCAACGCCCGTCCCATCGAGCGACGCTTGAACGCGCTCAACGAAGCTTTCTGGATAAATGATGTTCGCGGGTTCGGTGACCAGCTCACGGGTCAGCGCAACTCCGTCCAGCACCGGCTCCCAGCGAGACCGGTACCGATCTTCGGCCCCTTCGCCGGCGCCAACGATCGTCACCTCGGCAAGCGTGGGCTTCTGCTTTTCCTTGAGCGTGGTCCGGTAGCGATCATAACGCCAGGCACGTAGCGCGGCGCCAAGAGCGACCCGGGCAGCGCCGTCCGCATCATAATTCAGACCCGTAAGATCGATAACCGCCGCGGTTTCACCGGAGGTGAGCAGCCGCGCGACGGCGTTGCCGCCGAGCTTTTCTGCCGACGCCGGGGAATTCCCGTTCTTCTCGAGACCCAGAACGACAATCCGGCGTCCGCCCTGAAAATGCTCGGCCGCGCTGGCGGCATCACCTTCGAACCGCTGCCTGCTGAGGGCATCGCGCAGCTCACCGCCCAGGTTGCGAACGGATTCGGCGTCGGGGCCCGTTGCGGGCACGACAAGCGCGAAATTTCCGTCTGGAAGGCGGTCGGCAAAGCGGATTTTCATGAAAGGGTCCTCGAAACAAAACGGATTTGCAGGCGGCCTTTAAGCTGCGGGTGGCGCCTTGGCAAAACCTCGGTGATTGTCGGCAAACGGGTGAGGCTATAGGCACGAGAGTCGAAGCCAGTCGGATGAGCGGGACAAACTGAGTTGCGGAGATCATTTGCCTGGTGGATTGCCTTGCCGGTCGCGGCTGCGTCAGCTGCGGTCGCCAACGCGCAGACGATCGCTCCCGCGCCTCAAGCAGCCCCGGCTGCCACCGAGCCCGTGATCGAGTTCAGCGCCGACGCGGTCACTTACGACAGCAACTCGGATGTCGTGACCGCCACTGGCGCAGTGCGCATGGAGCGCGAAGGCAATTACCTCGCGGCGGATGAGGTGGTCTGGAACCGGAACAGCGGCGAAGTGCGCGCCCTCGGCAACGTCGTCATCCTCACTCCGGAAGGCGACAAGCTGGTCGGGGAAAATGTCGTCCTGACCGACACGCTTCGGGACGGCACCGTCGACAACCTGCTGGTCGTCCTTGATAGTGGGGGAAGGATCGCGGCTGCGCGGGGCACGAGGTCGGGAAGAGTCACGACCCTCGAAAACGCGATTTACTCGCCATGCCCGGTCACCACCGAGAGCGGCTGCCCGAGGCGGCCGAGCTGGTCGATTACCGCGGCGCGCGTCTTAAATGACCCGAGCCAGGAGCGAGTACGCTTTGAGGGTGGGCGCCTCCAGCTATTGGGCATCACGCTGCCCCTGCTGCCTGTCTTCTCATTCGGAACCGGAACGAACGGCGATTCCGGTTGGCTGACGCCGGACTTCAGTCTGTCGACGAAGAAGGGCCTCGAGGTCGCTGTGCCATATCACTGGCAAATCGCCCCTAATCGAGACTTCACCGTCACCCCTCACCTCTACACGGGCGTGTGGCCGGCGCTCGAAGCCAAGTACCGCCAGCTGGACGAGATCGGCGCCTTTCAAATTGGCGGTTTCGTCACCTACGGTGAAATCGAAAGCGCCGATCCGACCGCGACAGACGAAGCGAACGACCGAGGCATTCGGGCCTATTTCGAAGCCAATGGCCGTGCGCAGCTCGATCCGTACTGGAGCATCACGAGCTCGCTTCGCGTAGCGACCGACAAGACCGTGACCCGGCGTTACGACATCACGCGCGACGACCGGCTTCGCAACGTCATCAATGTCGAGCGGATCAGCCCAAATTCGTACATCACAATTGCCGGCTGGGCCTTCCAGGGGCTGAGGTCCACCGACGAGCAGGACCGCATTCCCTTCGCCCTGCCCGCCATCGACGCCCATTTCCGCTTGCCCAACCCGGTGGCCGGCGGCCGCGTCGAGATCCAGGCAAACAGCCTCTCTATCCTGCGCATCGACGGCCAGGACACGCAGCGGGCGTTCGCGAGCGCGCGCTGGGACCTGCGCCGGCTGACACCTTGGGGCCAGGAGCTGACATTGACCGGCTACGCTCGCGGTGACGTCTATCACACCGATGAGGTCAACGAGACGGCGGTCGCAATCTATCGCGGCACCGAAGGATGGCACACGCGAGGCATCGGAGCTCTCGCCGCCGACTTGAAATGGCCCCTGATCGGTCCGGCATTGGGTGGGACGCAGCGGCTCGTGCCCCGCCTGCAGGTCGTGCTCACTCCGCCGACCGAGAATCTGGAAATCCCCAACGAAGATGCGCGCTCCATCGACCTCGAGGACAGCAACCTCTTCGCCCTGAACCGTTTCCCCGGTTACGACCGCTGGGAGGACGGGTCCCGTGTCACCTATGGATTCGATTGGGCGCTGGACCGTCCAAAACTATCGATCATGACCACAATCGGGCAAAGCTATCGGATCACCACGAGACAAATATTCCCAGAAGGCACTGGTCTTACAGACCGTTTCTCAGATATCGTGGGAAGAACGCGCATCCGCTATGGGCGCCTCATCGACATCACGCACCGCTTCCGCCTGGACAAGGACAATCTTGCGGTTCGCCGCAATGAGGTCGACCTGACCTTGGGCAGCGAGCAAACCTACGTGCAGGTCGGATATTTGCGCCTGAACCGCGATATCGACCCCCTGATCGAAGACCTCCGGGACAAGGAGGAGCTCCGGCTCGCCGGGCGAATCCTGTTCCACCGCTACTGGTCAATCTTCGGAGCGACCGTCATCGACCTCACCAGCCAGCGCGAGGATCCTCTCTCCACCACCGACGGATTCAACCCGGTGAGGCACCGTCTGGGGCTTACCTACGAGGATGAATGTCTGGAGCTTGGCGTCTCGTGGCGCCGCGACTATGAGGACTTCGGCACCTTCCGCAAAGGAAGTACCTTCGCCCTCCGCTTCTCGCTGAAAGGACTCGGTCGCTAAGGCTGCGTTCAGCGGGTCGGGGTAAACGGCGTCGTCGCATTGGGTTGGGGAATAAGGAAATTCTGAACGTGGTAGCTTTCGTACCAAAGTCGACGCGTGCTCTATCGGCCACGGCGCTTTTCGCTCTTGCCATCGCCGGCGCCGCCTTCGCCCAGGACCCATCGCAAGAGTCGCAGCCTACTGCGCCCAGCAGCACCAGCGGACTTAAGCTCCCGCAAGCCATCGAAGTATTCGGCCAGAAGATGCCGTCGGTCGTGAAGGCGACCGCGATCGTCAACGGCGAGGTGATCACCCAGACCGACATCGATCAGCGCCTCGCGCTTCTAGCCATTGCGAACGGCGGTCAGATACCGAGCGAAGAAATGGAGCGCTTGCGCCAGCAGATTCTGCGCAATCTCATCGACGAGACGCTGCAGATCCAGGCAGCCAAGGCCGAGAAGATCGAGATCAAGAACGCGGACATTGAGAAAACCGTCGCGCGCGTTGCCGGTAACGTGAAACAGACGCCCGAGCAGCTGACCAACTATCTCGAGGCCAACGGTTCCTCCATCAAGTCGCTGCGCCGTCAGATCGAAGGAGAACTGGCGTGGCGGCGCCTCCAGCAAGCTAAGATCGAGAGCGGAGTCAGCGTCGGCGACGAGGAAGTGAAGGCGGTGCTCGACCGTATGAACGCCTCCAAAGGATCGGAGGAATATCGCGTAGGCGAGATCTTCCTGTCCGCTACGCCGGCCAACGAAGCCGAGACAGAGGCGAACGCCGCGCGCATCCTCGCGCAGCTGAAGAACGGCGCGTCCTTCGCCGGCTATGCCCGGCAATATTCAGAGGCGTCGACTGCGGCAGTGGGCGGCGATCTCGGATGGGTCCGCCCCGAACAATTGCCCGCTCCGTTGGCCGCCGCGCTGCGACAGATGGGCCCTGGCACGATCAGCGAACCGATCCAGGTCCCGGGTGGCGTCTCGATCATCGCCGTTCAGGACACTCGCAAGATCCTTACTGCCGACCCGCGCGACGCCGTGCTCAGCCTGAAGCAGGTTTCAATCAGCTTTCCGAAAGGCACGGCAAGAGAGTCCGCCGAGCCGATTGTGGCCCGATTTGCAGAAGCGGCGCGCAACGTTGGCGGCTGCGGCGGCGCTGAGCGCATTGCAGCGGACTTCAAGGCCGAAGTGGTCCAAAGCGATCAGGTGAAGATGCGCGATCTTCCGCCGACCCTTCAGCAGATCATGCTGCCGATGCAGGTCGGTCAGGCGACCCAGCCGTTCGGCTCGATCGAGGAAGGTGTTAGAGTCCTGGTGATCTGCGGCCGCGACGAGGTCGACCCAACCGAACCGACCTTCGATCAGGTGTACAACCAGCTGAACGAAGAACGGATAAACATGCGGTCGCGGCGGTACCTGCGCGACCTGCGCCGCGATGCGATCATCGAATTCCGGTAATCTGGCAATTCCGATAAGGGCAGTTGGTGGCTAGCCCTCTCACGACACCCTTGGCCGTATCCCTGGGGGACCCGGCGGGCATAGGCCCGGAGGTCATCGCCAAATGCTGGGACAACCGATCGGCATTCAATCTTCCCGTGTTCGCTGCGATCGGCGACCCGCGGTCTGTCGCGGCAGTATGGGACGGACCGATCGAGCTCATTTCGGATCCACGCGAGGCCGATTCCGCCTTCGACCTGGGGCTGCCGCTGATCCAGCTCGCGTCCGCTGAAGCAGACACCCCGGGGCATCCCAGCGTTGCCGGCGCTCATTGCTCGCTTGACGCGCTCGAGCTTGCCGTCGGCCTCGCCCGCTCAAGTTCGGCCGCGGCGGTCGTCACTGGCCCGGTCGCCAAGGAGCAACTTTATGCGATCGGCTTCCAGCATCCCGGACAGACAGAGTTCGTAGCCGAACGCTGCGGGATATCTCCCGGTAATGTCGCGATGATGCTGGCCGGACCTACGCTTCGCACCGTTCCGGTAACGACCCATCTCAAGCTCACCGACATTTCGCAAAAGCTGACTAGCGCACTCATAGAATCGCGCGGCCGGGCCGCATTGCGCGGTCTGCAACGCAATTTCGGTATCCCCGAACCTCGACTGGCAGTCTCCGGGCTCAATCCACATGCCGGCGAGGGTGGAATGTTGGGCGCGGAAGAGCAGGAGATCATCGCTCCCGCGATTGCCGCGCTCGCCGCTGAAGGCTGGCGGGTAAGCGGACCGCATCCGGCCGACACGATGTTCCACGCGCGCGCTAGAGCCGCATATGACGCAGCGCTCTGCATGTACCACGATCAGGCGCTGATACCGGTCAAGGCGCTGCACTTCGAAGATTCCGTCAACGTGACTCTAGGATTGCCGATCGTCCGCACGGCGCCCGATCATGGCACCGCCTTCGATATAGCGGGCCAGGATCGTGCCGATCCGCGCCCAATGGCTGCCGCGATACGGATGGCAGCCGAAAACGCGGCCTATCGCGCGGATTCCGCTTGAGCGGGGCAGCCGAGCCGCTTCGGGAGGTCATTGCCCGGCACGGTCTCAGCGCAAGCAAAGCGCTCGGACAGAATTTTATTCTCGACCGACAGCTGCTCGCCCGGATTGCGGCCATTCCCGGGCCGCTGCAAAACCAGCGAGTCTATGAGGTTGGTCCGGGTCCAGGCGGACTGACGCGCGCGTTGCTCGACGCAGGCGCTTCCGTCGTGGCCGTGGAGCGCGACCGCCGCTGCATTCCTGCCCTGGCTGAGCTGATGGACGCCTTTCCGGAGCGCCTGGCGCTGGTTGAGGACGACGCTCTCGAGATCGACGAGCGAGCGCTCGCGGGCGAAGGCGCCCATGTCGTTGCCAACCTGCCCTACAATGTCGGCACGGCCTTGCTGCTGAGATGGCTCGGAGCTGATTGGCCGCCGTGGTGGCGTTCGCTGACCCTCATGTTCCAGAAGGAAGTCGCCGAAAGGATCGTCGCTGGCGCGGGGTCGCCCGCCTACGGACGGCTTTCCGTCGCGGCGCAATGGCGCTCAACGCCTCGAATCGCGCTGACGGTCAATCGCTCGGCTTTCGTACCGCCGCCGAAAGTAACCTCGGCAGTGGTGCACATCGTCCCGCGCGAACAGCCCGAGGGCGTCCACCCCGATGTCATGGAGCGGCTTACGCAGGCGGCCTTCGGGCAAAGGAGGAAGATGCTTCGCTCGACGCTAAAAGCGCTCCCCGGAGCGCTCGACGCACTCGAATATCTCAACCTTGACCCGCAGCGGCGCGCCGAGACCCTATCGGTCCACGATTTCGTCCGCCTCGCGCGATTGCTGAGTTAGTTGGTCTTCGGCGTTTCGGGTGTCTTCGCGGACGCGACAGTCGGTCCACGCGTAATGGCCGCGGAAAGTTGCGCCACTTGCGGGCAGCCCTGCCTGCAGATCGTCTGCAGCTTCTGCAGGTTCTGCTGAGCCCGTGCGACCGCGCCGAGCTCGACCATGGCTTCACCCTGGATCGCGATCGCGTCCGCATCGTTCGGCTCGAGCTGCAGCGCCTTGTTTGTCATCCGGATAGCCTTGCCGAACAGGTGCTGCTTTTCCGCAACACGGGCGAGGTCCACGAAAGCGCCACGATTGCGCGGGTCGACCGCGAGAGCAGTCTCGAAGAGGTCTTCCGCCTCCGTGAGCTTGCCGGCCGAATATAGCGCCCGCCCCTGCTTCTGCAGCTCGGCGGATTTCGGCAAGATCTGATCGTCGGAACGCTGTCCGGACACGGGCGCCGCAAGCGCCAGGCTGGCGAGGCCGATCAACAGGAAACGAGACGTAGCGCGCATCAAACTCTCCATTTCAACGCTCGACTAGCACGGTCGTGCCAGACGCGCGACGAAAAAGCCGTCGGTCCGATCGTGAGCTGGAGTGAGCAACCGCCCTGCTCCGTCCGTTCGACCGCCACCGATACCTGCGTCCTGTATCTGCCATGATGAACGGCTGCTGAGGAAGTCGGCAATTCGGCCTGACCCTTCGCGGGACAGGAGAGAGCAGACCGCATAGATCAGGCGACCGCCGGGCCGCACCAATTCGGCGCCAATGTCGAGAAGGCGCTCCTGTACCGCTGCCAGCCGGTCCAGCCGTTCCGGCGTCAGTCGCCAGCGCCCTTCTGGATTGCGACGCCAGGTGCCGCTGCCGGAGCAAGGCGCGTCGACCAGCACCACGTCGGCCACGCCACGCCAATCCTCGAGCTCCTCGATCTCCCGAGGAGGATTCAACAGTCGGGTTTCGATCTTCGCGCGCGCGCGATCCGCTCTTGGCCGGAGTTTCGACAATCTTGCGCGGTTAGAATCCGTGGCGAGGATAATGGCTTCCGACGCCGCGGCAGCAAGGGCGAGAGACTTCCCGCCGGCACCCGCGCAAAGATCGAGCAGCTTCTCGCCGTTTCGCGGCTCGCAAGCGAGGGCGATGAGCTGGCTCCCCTCGTCCTGGACTTCGATCAGCCCCTCCGCGAAGGCAGGATGATCGTCGATGCGGCTGTCCGGCGGCAGGCGCAGCCCCCAAGGACTGAGCTCCGTCGCCTCTGCACCAGGAAACTGATCTAAAACCACCTCTCGTGACGTGCGTGCTGCGTTGACACGAATGTCGACCAGCGCGCGCTCCAGTAATGCCGGCCATTCATCACGGGTGACCAAGGGCGACAGCTCGGCCATGAGCCATTCGGGAACAAGCGAAGCGGGCGCTCGCTGCTCGGAATCCCTGAGCAGCTCTGGACCACGAACTTCCCCGAACAATTCGAGCAAGGAAGGATCGTCGGCGGCAAGGCCGACAATAGCAGACCGCCCGCTTGCGGGTCGTTCCGCGCTGCGCCGTATCGCGCTGAAGACGAGCTCCCGCACGGCCCGCCGGTCTTTCGATCCGGCATAACGCCGCCGCTTGAAGTAGCGCGACACGATGACGTCAGCCGGCGGACCGTCCTGAACCGCGGCTTCGATAACCTCGTCGAGTATCTCGCTCGCTGCCTGCAGGCGCGCGGCGGGCGTCATTGCTCAGCGCGTCGGATAGTTGGGCGCCTCGCGGGTGATCGAGACATCGTGAACATGGCTTTCTGAAAGCCCCGCATTTGTGATGCGCACGAATTTCGCCCGCTTCTGCAAATCGTCGATCGTAGTGGAACCGGTGTAACCCATCGCCGCCTTAACGCCGCCCACAAGCTGGTGGATGATGTCGCGGACCGGGCCCTTGTACGGGACCTGGCCTTCGATGCCTTCCGGCACCAGCTTCAGGTGGTCGCGGATGTCCTGCTGGAAATAGCGGTCAGCGGACCCGCGGGCCATTGCCCCGACGGAGCCCATGCCCCGGTACGATTTGTAAGAGCGCCCCTGATAGAGGAAGATCTCCCCTGGAGCTTCCTCGGTGCCCGCGAGCAAGGACCCGACCATGACGGTTGACGCTCCGGCGGCCAGCGCCTTGGCGATATCGCCGCTAGTCCGGATTCCGCCGTCGGCGATCACCGGCACTCCGTTGGCAGCGCCTGCCGCTTCCATGATCGCAGTCAGCTGCGGGACTCCGACGCCCGCGACGATGCGCGTAGTGCAGATCGATCCCGGGCCGATGCCCACCTTGATCGCGTCTGCTCCGGCATCGACTAGCGCTTTCGCAGCGCTCGCCGTCGCAACGTTGCCGGCAACGACCTGGACAGAGTTGGACACGGTCTTCACGCGTTCGACGGCCCGCGCGACCTCCGTGTTGTGGCCATGGGCAGTGTCGATCACGATGCAATCGCACCCTGCTTCGATCAGTGCTTCCGAGCGCGCGAAGCCGGCATCGCCGACCGTAGTCGCCGCCGCGGCGCGCAGACGTCCCTCGGTGTCCTTCGTGGCCAGCGGCGCGGCCACTGCCTTCTCGATGTCCTTCACCGTGATCAGGCCGACGAGATGGTCGCGATTGTCGACGACGAGCAGCTTCTCGATGCGTCGCTGGTGAAGGATGCGGCGGGCGACATCCTCGCTTGTTCCAAGGCCGACGACCGCGAGATTTTCCCTCGTCATCAATTCGCTGACGGATTGGTTCGGATTTTCCGCGAAACGGACGTCGCGGTTGGTCAGGATGCCACATAGCTTGCCGGATTTCTCGACAATCGGGATGCCGCCGATCCTGTGCGTGCGCATCAGCTCAAGCGCCTCGGATAGCTTCTGATCCGGCGTCATCGTGATCGGATTCACCACCATACCGCTTTCGAAGCGCTTCACCGCGCGGACTGCCGCCGCCTGCTCTTCGACTCCCATGTTGCGGTGAAGGACGCCGATGCCGCCCAATTGCGCGAGCGCGATCGCCATGTCGGCTTCAGTCACCGTGTCCATCGCCGAGGACAGGATCGGAATATTGAGCGGGATTTCGCGGGTCAGCCGCGTCTTGGTGTCGGCCTGGCTGGGAAGGACGCTCGATTCCAGCGGCTGGAGAAGGACGTCGTCAAACGTCAGACCAAGGGGGATTTCGGCAGTTTTATTCGGTTGAGCCATATCGGCCCATGACAGGTGAAGCGCGATTCGCCAAGTGCGCCTAGGACTTGGCTCGCTCCAACACGCGTCTTGCAGCCTCGACGTGCATGCGCTCGATCATCTCGTCTTCAAATCGTTCGGCGCCCCCGTCGAAGGCGCCAATCAGTTTTCGCGCGCGCTCGATCTCGGTCTCCGATGGACCGAAGATGCGGTTGCAGGGGTCGATCTGGCTGGGATGGATGAGACTCTTTCCGTCGAAGCCTAGATTGCGTCCATCCTGGCATTCCGCTTCGAAGCCTTCCGCATCGCTCAGTCCATTGAAGACCCCGTCGAACACCGGGACGCCGGCTGCGCGGGCCGCAAGGACGATCATCTGTAGCGAAGCGCTGATAGGCTCGCGCGTCGCGGCAAGCGGTAGTCTGAGATCAGCGCGGAGATCGTTGGTTCCTGCGATCAGCCCAGCCGTCTCGGGCGCGATGCCGGCCGCAGCGAGCACGCCGGCGGCGGTCTCGATCATCGCCAAAGCGGGCTTGCCTGCGGCCTCCCGCGCTTCCCTGACAAGATGCGCCGAGCTGGCGCGGGGAATCACGAAGGCGCTCGCCGCCGATCCCGCGACGGCATCGAGGTCGAGGGAATGCCACTCGGTTCCCGCCCCGTTTACCCGAATGGCGACCGGCTGCCGCCATTCGGATGCGACAGCCTCGACAGCCGCGCTTCTCGCGGCGGACTTATCAGCCGGCTTAACCGCATCCTCCAGATCGAGCACCACCAGGTCGGCATCGAGCCCTCGCGCCTTCTCGATGGCCCGTGGATTGGACGCCGGCAGAAACAGCAGAGACCGTACGGCGAAAAGGTCGATGTCGCTTTTTCCTTCCGCTCCGCTCATCGCCGTCGCATCATGCCTCGAAAGCGCAATTTCGAGGAAGAGGCATGCTCACGACGTTCATGACCGCCATCGCGGTCCTCGTACTTCTGGTAGTGATGATGAGCGTCAAGATCGTCCACCAGGGATATCGCTACACGATCGAGCATTTCGGACGGTTCGTACGGGTCGCGCAGCCGGGTTTCAATTTCGTTCCTCCGTTTTTCTACCGCGTCGGCCGGAAGATCAACATGATGGAACAGGTGCTCGACATCCCGGGTCAGGAGATCATCACCAAGGACAATGCGATGGTGGCGGTCGATGGCGTCGTTTTCTTCCAGGTGCTCGACGCGGCCAAGGCGGCATATGAAGTCAGCGACCTCTACACAGCCATCATGGCCCTCTCGACCACCAACCTGCGCACGGTGATGGGCTCAATGGATCTCGACGAGACCCTTTCCAAGCGCGACGAGATCAACGCTCGCCTTCTCGCCGTGGTCGATCACGCCACCGAAGCCTGGGGCGTCAAGATTACACGGGTCGAGCTCAAGGATATTCGGCCGCCGTCGGACATCGTCAACGCCATGACCCGGCAGATGAAGGCCGAACGCGAGAAGCGCGCCGCAATCCTCGAATCCGAAGGTATGCGCGCTTCCGAGATCCTCCGCGCGGAAGGCGAGAAGCAAGCGAAGATCCTGCAAGCGGAAGGCCTGAAGGAAGCCGCGTTCCGCGAGGCCGAGGCGCGTGAACGCGCTGCCCAGGCCGAAGCCACCGCGACCAAATCGGTCAGCGACGCGATCGAAGGCGGAAGCACCCAGGCGATCAACTATTTCATCGCGCAAAAGTACGTTGAGGCGCTCGGTAAGTTCGCAACTTCGCCGAACGCGAAGACGATACTCTTCCCGGTAGAAGCCACCCAGCTGATCGGCACCCTTGGCGGCATCGGCGAGCTGGCGAAGGACGTCATGGCCGACAAAAACGTTCCGCAGATCAGGGGCAAGGCCGTGCCGAGCGTCCCCGACACGAAATGATCGAAGGCATAGATCCCGGATGGTTGTGGCTGATTGGCGGTGTCATTCTACTGATCGCCGAGGTCATCGCGCCCGGCTTCTTCCTCGTGTTCATCGGCGCCGCTGCAGTGGCGACCGGCCTGTTCACGATGCTGTTCGATCTCGGGACGGTCCCGCAACTCGCGCTGTTCGCGCTATATGCTTTGCTCGCCGTGCTGATTGGACGGCGGTTCTACGCCAACCGCAACGCCGACAGCAGTGACCCGTTATTGAACGATCGGGCGGGTCGGCTGATCGGCAAGGTTGTAACGGTCGTCGAGGCAGTGGACGAACATGGCGGCCGAGTGCGTGTCGGCGACAGCGAATGGAGCGCGCGCGGCGGTCCCGCCACGACTGGACAGCGAGTGCGCATCGTTAGCGTTGACGGGAACTGCCTGAACGTGGAAGTCGAGCGTACACTTCCTTCTGCGTAGCGGAGCTCCACGACTTGAACGCTTTTCAGCTTACCAGGCGGCAGGCGCTCGCCAGCCTCGGCGCGGCAACTGCCCTCCCTCTTATCCAGTCTCCGGCTTTCGGCCAGCCCGCGCCGGCATCTGAAGCCGAGGCGAATGCGCTCCTCGACTCCATCGCCGAGAATTTGCTTCGCTTGTCACCCGAGAGCGCGACGTCGCTCGGAATCGACAAAGGCGAGCGCGCCTATCTCCGCTCCCAACTCAGCGACCGTTCCGGGATTGGGACGCAGCGGGTCGCGCAGACCCTGCGTTCGGACCTTGCTCGCGCCAACGCCGTAGACGTCAGCAACCTATCGCATGCGACCCGCACGAGCATTGAGGTCGTGCGCAGCGCCTACGCAACTTCCCTCGAAGGGTTCATGCTGCCCTACGGCGATGTCGCCGTCGGCGGCTGGCGCAACACGCCTTATGTCGTGATCCAGAATGTCGGCGCCTACCTCGACGTGCCGCGCTTCCTCGATTCCGACCATCCGATCGACAATGCGGCCGACGCGGAAGCCTATCTCGCCCGGCTCGCTTCGTACCCGCAGCAGCTGGACAATGAGCTGGGGCGCGTCATCGCCTATCGTTACAAGGGTCTCATCCCGCCAGCCTTCCTGCTCGACAAGGCGCTCAACCAGCTAAAGCAATCGGCGAAGGGCGCGCGCGAGGGCGGAGGGCTCGTCGAATCGATCGAACGCCGGACGCGCGAGGAGAAGATTCCTGGCAATTGGGCCGACCGCGCCCGCGCCATCGCCCAGAAGGAAGTCGCGCCCGCGCTTGAGCGCCAGATCGCGGAGCTCACGCTCCAGCGCGGCATGGCCACCGGCGATGCCGGCATGTGGTCGAGGCCGAACGGCGATGAATATTACAGCTGGGCGCTAAAGGCCTCGACCACGACCATGATGACGCCGGACGAGGTCCACGCGATGGGCCTGTCCGAGCTCGAAGCCCTTCATGCGCGCATGGACGTGATCCTGCGCAAGCTCGGCTACACCCAGGGATCCGTCGGAGCGCGGATGACGGCGCTATCGGACGATCCCCGCTACAAATTCTCGGACGGCGACAAGGGCCGCGCGGAAATCATGGCCTTCATCCAGGAGAGGCTGAAGATCGTTCGGTCGAAGCTGCCGCATATGTTCAACACGCTGGTCCGCGGCAACCTGGAAGTGCGGCGACTTCCACCGGAAGAAGAGCCCGGAGCGCCTGGCGCTTATGGCGGAGCCGGCTCCATCGATGGCTCCATCCCAGGCAAGTTCTGGATCAACCTCCGCACCACCGATCTTCACAGGAGGTACGACCTGCCGGATCTCGCTCACCATGAAGCGATCCCCGGTCACGTGTGGCAGGGCGAATATGCGAACAAGATGCCGCTCATCCGCACCATGCTCGCCTTCAATGCTTATTCGGAAGGCTGGGCGCTCTATGCCGAGCAGCTCGCGGACGAATTCGGCGTCTACGACGATTTCGAGGTCGGCAAGCTCGGCTACCTCCAGTCGCTCGCATTCCGCGCCTGCCGCCTCGTCGTCGACACGGGGCTTCACGCAAAGCGCTGGAGCCGCGAACAGGGTGTTCGCTTCTTCGTCGAACGCAACGGCTCCAAGCCCGAAGAAGTCGCAAGCGAAGTCGACCGTTATTGCAGCTGGCCCGGCCAGGCATGCGGCTACAAGGTCGGCCACACCACCATCAACCGTGAGCGCGACAAGGCCAAAGCAGCGCTTGGGCCGCGGTTCGACATCAAGGCATTCGATGATGCGGTGGTGCTCGGCGGCAACGTCCCAATGGACGTGCTCGCCAAGAATGTGGACGACTACATCGCTCGCGCACGGAACGGTTGAGGCCTTCAGCCGTATTGCTGTGTTGGATTCGAGCGGCGTGGCAGCTCGCCTCAAGGAGAATGAATGGCTGATATCGATGAGGAGCGCGAGCTCCTGACCGAGGCCGGGCCTGTAAGTTCAGGCCTTCCGACCCTCGACTACATCCTTCGCGGCGGTTTCGCGGCAAACCGCATTCATCTGGTCGAAGGCGAACCAGGCGCCGGCAAGACGACACTCGGCCTGCAATTCCTTCTCGAAGGAAAGCGGAAGAAAGAGCGGTGCCTGTACATCACACTCACCGAAGGCCGCGACGAACTGATCAACGTCGCCCAGACTCACGGCTGGGATCTCAACGGGATCGACATCTTCGAGCTAGTCCCCCCCGAGCTGAGCCTCGATCCGGAACGAGAGCAATCGATCCTCTACGCTTCGGACCTCGAGCTCGGTGAAACGGTGAAGCTCGTGATGGCGGAAGTCGAACGGGTCGCGCCCGCGCGCATCGTCTTCGACAGCCTTTCGGAGATCCGCCTCCTGGCCCAGGGACCCCTGCGCTTCAGGCGCCAGGTTCTCGCGCTCAAGCACTTCTTCGCAGCGCGCAACTGCACCGTCCTGTTCCTCGACGACCTCACGCAGGGTCCGGACGACCTTAGCCTGCACAGCCTGGCTCACGGCGTGGTGAGGCTTGAGCAGATCGCCCTCACCTACGGTGCCGAGCGCCGCCGCCTGCGCGTCTACAAGATGCGCGGCCGGGCCTTCCATGGGGGCTTTCACGATTTCCTGATCCGGACGGGCGGGCTAGAGATCTTCCCGCGCCTCGTGGCCGGTTCACATCCGCAGCTCGAAGTCCCGCAAAATCAGGCGCGCAGCGGCATAGCCCAGCTCGACGAGCTGGTCGGGGGCGGGCTGGACTATGGAACCTCCACCTTGGTGGTTGGCCCTTCTGGCTCCGGCAAGTCGACCATCGCGATGCAATATGTCCGCTCGGCGCTCCAGCGCGGCGAGAAAACGTTGTTCGTCAGTTTCGACGAGACGGAGCGAATATTCGTTCAGCGCGCGCGGGGCCTCGGTTGGGACCCTGAGGTCGAAGCCAATCAAGGTCAGTTCCTTTTCCGCCAGGTGGATCCGGCGGAGCTCTCGCCTGGCGAACTTGCCGGAGCGGTCTCGAAAGCCGTCGACGATGGGGCCACGGTGGTCGTGCTAGACTCCCTGACCGGTTACCAGCACGCGATGCCGGAAGAGCAATTCATGCTCCTGCAGATGCACGAAATGCTGACTTACCTGAACCAGCAGGGCGTGCTCACTTTCGTCATCCTCACGCAGAGCGGGATGGTGGGTCAGATGCAGACACCCGTGGATATGACCTACCTCTCCGATGCAGTGCTGCTGCTGCGCTTCTTCGAAGCCGAAGGCGAAATCCGCCGCGCTATATCGGTGGTGAAGAAGCGGACCGGCCCTCACGAAAGCTCGATCCGCGAGATGCGCATCGACCAGGGCGGCGTCCAGGTCGGCGGCAAGCTGGACGGTTTTCGGGGCGTGCTGACCGGAACGCCGATTTACGAGGGACGGGAGAGGCTTCTCGAGGATCGGGGTGGATAAGCCGACTGATCCTAATTCCTTGCTGATCCTCGCGCCTGACGGCCGCGATGGGTCGGTACTATCGGCCTTGTTGGCGGATGCCGGGATAGGCGCGCAGATCGACGCCACCGGCGACGCACTCGTCTGCGCCCTTGAGAGCGGCGCTGCGGCCGGCGCCATCATTACCGACGAGGGCCTGACGCGAATTGGCGTCAACGAGCTGCGAAAAGCGACAGAGAGGCAGCCGACCTGGTCCGACTTCCCCTTCATCGTGCTTACGCGGCGGAGCGACCGCGGGCGCAGCAACCTGCTGGGGATCGAACAGACGCTCAACGCCACTTTGCTCGAAAGGCCGCTGCACCCTGCGTCGCTGGTCAGCGCGGCACGATCGGCGATCAGGAGTCGCGACCGTCAGCGCCTGGCGGCGCGCCATCTTGAACAGCTTGAAAGCGCTCGGGCAGAGCTGCGCGCCCTCGCCCAGTCGCTCGAGAGCAAGGTGCGTGAGCGTACGAGAGAGCTGGCAAGTGCCAACGACCGCCTGACCGCGGAAATCGCCGAGCGCGAAAGGGCCGAAGAACGCCTGGTGCAGGCACAGAAGATGGAGGCCCTGGGCCAGCTGACAGGCGGTATCGCCCACGATTTCAACAACCTGCTGACCGCAGTGATCGGATCGCTTGATCTGCTGATCAAGCGCTCGGATGACGAGCGCACATTGCGTCTGGCTCGGAATGCGCTCCATGCAGCCGAGCGAGGCGGCACCCTAACGGCGCAGTTGCTGGCCTTCTCGCGGAGGCAGCGCCTCTCGCCGGTAGCGATCGACGTCAATTACATCATCTCCAGCATGGGCGACCTGCTCGCTCGATCGCTGGGTCCGCGAATCCGGCTGGAGACCGTCCTCGACCCGGCATTGTGGCCGGCTCTCGCCGACCGAACGCAACTCGAGATGATGATCCTCAATCTCGCCATCAATGCTCGCGACGCGATGCCCTCGGGAGGTACGCTGCGGATTTCGACGAGCAACGCTTCCGCCGTGCCGGACGACTTGAGCAGCGAATTGAAGCCCGGCGAATATGTGTCGATTGCAGTAAGCGACTCCGGCGTCGGCATGAACCAATCGGTTCTGGCGAAAGCCTTCGAGCCCTTTTTTACGACCAAGGAAGCAGGCAAGGGCACGGGTCTTGGCCTGTCGCAGCTCTATGGCTTTGCTCAGCAGTCCGGCGGCACTGCCAAGATCGACAGCCAGGAAAACCAGGGCACTACCGTCCGGATCTACTTGCCCCGGACGATCGCAATGCCGCATCGAGCCGGAGAAACGTCGACTGCGCCGGACCAGATCCATCGGGCACGGATCTTGCTGGTGGACGACGATGACGACGTTCGCGGCGCTGCCGAAGCAATGATCGAGGAGCTGGGTTACCCAGTCTCGTCATTCGGCAGCGGCCAAGATGCCATCCGGGCCCTGGAACGGGGGCGTTTCGACCTGTTGATCACCGACATCATGATGCCTGGCATGAACGGGGCCGAAGTTGCGAGACTCGCGCGGAAAGGCGGATTGGACAAGGTGCTGTTCGCGAGTGGCTACGCCGACATCGAGGAGTTCGGCGAGGAGCTCGACAATGCACTGCTCGTCAGGAAACCGTTCCGAATGGCGGACCTTGCGGCGAGCATCCAGGCTGCCCTGAGCGGTGCTAAACCTGAGCGCGCCAAAGTCGTCGATCTCGCGGAAGCTCGGAGAGACCGGGGCGACTGACCCCCACCAGGCGCTAGCGGGAGGCCCATCCCCGCGGCTGCGCTCCGGGCGGAGGCGGGAATCCCGCAAGCACCGCGGACACCGTCGCATCGAGCTTGGAATAATCGATCTCGTCGGAGTAGGAATCTTTCTGCGCCACCCCGTGCCAGACCGGTTGGCGCGTCTTGGCGTCATATATGTCGATGACCAGGCTCCGCTCGGTCACTTGATAGGAATCGATATAGGGATAACCCCAACCGCCCCAGCCCGGACCCCAGCCCCAGCCGCCGCCCCAGCCGCCCCAGCCGTGCCAACCGCTTCCCCAGCCCCAGCCGCCCCAGCCGCCGTAACCGCCGTAGCTTTGCACCTCGGTGCGGTCTTGCTCACCAATGGTGAAAGCGATCGCGAAATCGCCAGGATTGGCCTGGGTGAATCCGCGAGTGTTCAGCTCGCGATCGATCGACGCCTGCACTCGCCGGAACATCAATGGATTCATGCCGCGCGGAACGTCGACGGGTATCCAGCTATAGGTTCGATAGCTCGCATAGTTCGCGGCCGGGTCGAAGTCTGTCCGGATCGTCGGCCCATAGGCGCAGGCCGACAACAGTAATGCGGCAGCCAAGGGAAAGACCCGCATGGTCGTTCTCCCTAATCTCTGAAGTCCATCTCTGCCCCGTACGGGCAGCTCGCCATCAGTAGAACCCCTTAGTCGTCACGGCAACGTACCGAGATCAGGTGGTACGAAGTTGCGGCGCGCCGCGACCGAGAAAAGGTGCTCACGAGAGTAGAAGCGCAAGGGCCAGTCGCGGCGCCCCATAGGCGAAAGCAGCAGGTCGTTGACGAGCTCGTGCAGCGGCGCGTCCGGATCGGCTTCCTCCAGGAAAAGGCGGACGCCGCGAAGGAACGCGCGGGTGATCGTCTCGTGGTATCCTTCCGTATCGCTGTTCACGCCGCCGATGCTTTCGTTGAAGCTGCGGATGATGGCCGGCAACTCCCTGTCCAAGTCGATGTCCGGCCGTCTGAGCAGCAGATAGGTTGTCGCGGCGAGATGCGCTTCATGGGTCCACTCCCCGCGCGCTAGCGTGCGCGAGAGGAGGCCTTCGCCGAGATGCGCGATCTCGGCATCGGAAGTGAAGAGTCGTGGGCTGTAATCGATCATGATCGGATCCTTGGAAGGGCCCGATCGGTGACCGGGCCTAAACTGAAGTGGCCTGCGGAGCTGGGGCCTGCGCCGATTGTTGCGCTTGCCCTTGCTTTGGACCCGATTGCCGCACGCCCTCATCCACGTGCGGGGCGAACTCGGCGAAATTCTGAACGAACAAGTCGACCAGCTTGGCGGCGGTGCGGTCATACTCCGCCGCATCTGCCCAGGTGCTGCGCGGATCCAGGATCGAGGTGTCGACGCCAGGCACCGAAACGGGTACCTCGAAGCCGAAATTCGGATCCTTCCGGAACTCGACGTTCTTCAGGCTGCCGTCGAGCGCCGCATTGAGAAGCGCCCGCGTTTCCTTGATCGGCATGCGCTTGCCGACCCCGTACTTGCCGCCCGTCCAACCCGTGTTGACCAGCCAGCAGTCCGCTCCGCCCCTGGCGATCCGCTCCTTCAGCAAATTGCCGTAAACAGTCGGGCGACGCGGCATGAAAGCAGCACCGAAGCAGGTCGAGAAAGTTGCTTCCGGTTCGGTGACGCCAATTTCGGTGCCGGCAACCTTAGCGGTGTAGCCCGACAGGAAGTGATACATCGCCTGGTCCGGCGTGAGCCGGGAGATCGGCGGAAGGACGCCGAACGCATCCGCCGTTAGGAAGATGATCGTCGACGGCGGGGGTCCAAGATTTTCCTTCGACGTATTTGGGATAAAGTCGATCGGATAGGCGCCGCGCGTATTCTCTGTCTTGCTGGCGTCGGTGAAGTCCAGCTCGCGCGTTTCCTCGTCCATCGCCACGTTCTCAAGGATCGTGCCGAACCTCTTGGTGGTCGCGTAGATTTCGGGCTCGCCTTCGGCCGAAAGGTTGATCATCTTTGCGTAGCAGCCGCCTTCGAAATTGAAGACAGCGGTGTCGGACCAACCATGCTCATCGTCGCCGATCAGCGTACGGCTAGCGTCTGCCGACAACGTCGTCTTGCCGGTACCGGACAGGCCGAAGAAGATCGCGCTCCTGCCGTCGGCGCCGATATTCGCCGAGCAGTGCATCGGCATTACGCCCTGTGCGGGCAGAAGGAAGTTCAGCAGGCCGAACACGCCCTTCTTCATCTCGCCCGAATATTCGGTGTTGCCGATAAGAATCATCTTCTCGGTGAAATTGACGGCGATCACCGTGTCGCTGCGGCATCCATGGCGCTCCGGATCGGCCTTGAAGCTGGGCAGGTTGATGATCGTATATTCCGGCTCGAATCCTGCGAGTTCGCCCGCATCCGGGCGCACCAGCAGCGTCCGAACGAATAGATTGTGCCAGGCCATCTGCGTGATCACGCGCACATTGACGCGATATTCGGGCTGGCTTCCGCCATAAAGGTCGGCAACGAATAGCTCGTCCTGTCCCTTCACCGCCTCGAGAAAGTCAGCCTTGAGGGTGGCCCAATGCTCAGGCGACATGGGCTGATTGATCTTGCCCCAGTTGATTGTTTCTTCGGTCGTTCCATCGCGAACGACGAACTTGTCCTTGACGCTGCGACCCGTGAACTTGCCGGTGTCAACTAGCAGGGGGCCGTTCTTCGCGAGCAGGCCCTCGCCGCGACGCACCGCATGCTCGACCAGCGGCGCCGTCGTGAGATTCCAGAAGATCTCGGCGTCCGTTGCGATACCCTGCGCATCAAGTCCCTTGCGTGGAGCGCGGTCCGTCACAGTCGATTCTACCCCTTTCCAAAATGCCAAAAGCGGCGGCGACCGGTCAGGCCTGCCGCCGCTTACTGTTAAGCGCCTATAAGCCGAATTCGGTTGCGCGGTCAAAATGGATAGGGCTGCTTGTCTCGCAATTGAGCGCTGGCTAAGCCCGCTTCGTCAGGGGCGGCCACGGAAACGCACAGCGGATGAACCAGGTAATCGCGCTGGTCGACGACGACCGCAACATCCTAACTTCGGTATCGATCGCCCTTCAGGCCGAAGGGTTCGTTACGCGCGTCTATTCGGACGGCGCGACTGCGCTGAAAGCATTTGCCGACAACCCTCCCGACCTGGGCGTCTTCGACATCAAGATGCCGGCTATGGACGGAATGGAGCTTCTTCGGCGCCTCCGCGAGTTCAGCCCCATGCCCGTGATCTTCCTTACGTCCAAGGACGATGAGCTGGATGAGGCGCTGGGGCTGGCAATGGGGGCGGACGATTATATCGCCAAGCCTTTCTCGCAACGGCTGCTGATTGCTCGGATTCGCGCAATCCTTAGACGGCAGGAATTGGCTCGCGGTGAGGCTACCGCGGTTCAGGATGAGGCGGACCAGCCTCTGCTGGAGCGCGGCAGGCTGATGATGGATCCCGCCCGTCACAAAGTGCGGTGGGACGGCAAGGAAGTAAGCCTCACGGTTACCGAATTCCTGATCCTGGAGGCCTTGGCGCAGCGGCCGGGGGTCGTCAAAAACCGCAATCAATTGCTCGATGTTGCCTATAATGACGATGTTTATGTCGACGACCGCACCATCGACAGTCATATCAAGCGCATCCGGCGCAAGTTCCGGGCTGCCGATTCCACCTTCGATGCAATCGAGACCCTCTATGGCGTCGGATATCGATTCGACGAGCAATGAGGATCCCGACCTCCAGCTGAGCTGGTCGGGTCAGTGGACGCTTGGCTACCGCATCCTTGCGGTCAATTTGCTCACGATCTTTCTTCTCGCAGCAAGCGTGCTTTACCTCGACGTTTTCAGAAATCGTCTGAGTAAGGAGCGCAGCAGGCAGGCGCGCGTCGAGGTGACGACGACCGCGCAGGCCCTGGCGTATACGCCCCAGGACAAGTGGCCCGCTTTGCTCGCCTCCGTGTCCAAGACAGGCGAAACCAGGATGCGGCTCTATGATTCGGGCGGCCGCATGGTGATCGACAGCTGGCGCCTCACCGGCCCGACCTACGAGTTGAAGGATCCGAACACGCAGAAGTGGACGAAGGACTTCGCGCGAGCGCTCGATCGTGGATTCAACGCGCTCGTCGGCGCTAAACCTCTCGACGATTATATCGATCCTTCCATCGATCGGCTTCAGGCCTGGCCCGAGGCCCGTCAGGCCGCGACGCGAGGCAAGGCGGTAAGCGCCGTCCGCAATGCCCCCGACATGACGCCGGTGCTCTCCGCCGCGGTCCCGGTCGCGGGGAATGTGCTCCTCCTGACCGACAACGATCGCGCCTTCACGAAGACGATCCGGCGGCAGCGTGCAGCCCTGGCGGTTACGATGGCGGCGCTGGTCACATTGTCGGTTCTGCTCTCATTGTTCCTGGCGAAGACCATTGTCCGCCCGCTTCGGCGACTGGCAATGGCCGCGCATCGGGTGCGGCTTGGACGATCCAGGGAGGTCCGCGTGCCGAGGCTGCCGACCCGAACGGACGAGATCGGTCTGCTCGCCCGCGCGGTCTCCGACATGAGCCAATCCCTCCGGCAACGTATTGATAATATCGAAGCTTTCGCCGCTGATGTGACCCATGAGCTCAAGAATCCGCTGGCGTCGCTTCGCTCTGCCATGGAGGGGCTGGAACGCGTCGACGATCCAGACCTCCGCGCCAAGCTCATCGGCATCGCGAGCGCCGACGTCATTCGCCTCGATCGCCTCATAAACGACATTAGCGAGGCTGCACGCACGGATGCCGAGCTCGCGCGCGCCGAGTTCGAGCGAGTGGACTTAGGGCCCCTGATCGAGCAACTCGTCTCGAGCTGGGAGACCCGTCGCGAAAAGGGCGACGCCAGGATCGCATTCGCCCGGCCACGAAAGGCGACCGCTGTCGTGATGGGCAAGCCGGACAGGCTTGTCCGGGCGATCAACAATATCATCGACAATGCGGTCAGCTTCTCGCCTCCGGGCGGCCTGGTGGAGGTCGCCGTTGCGAGGGTGGGCGATGAAGTGCGCATCCGCATCGATGACGAAGGGCCCGGCGTTCCTCCCGAAGCGCGTGAGGCGATCTTCAACCGGTTTCACTCCGTACGCCCGGACAATGAAAGCTTCGGCCGCCATTCCGGACTGGGGCTGGCGATCGCCGAAGCGATCGTCAAAGGCCACGACGGAGAGATCGACGTGCAGGACCGCGACGACGCGCCTTCAGGAGCGCGGTTCATCCTTCGGCTTCCAGCGGCGGACCGACCGTGAACGCCACCGTTCCGATGGCTGGCCCGCGCCTTTCAGCAGAAACCCTCCATGCCAGCACGGTGGCCATCGGGGGCCGCGCCGTCCTCATCAGCGGCCCATCGGGATCCGGCAAGTCCGACCTCGCGCTCAGGCTCCTCGACCGCGGCTTCGCTCTCGTTAGCGACGATCAGACCGTCGTAAAGCGGCGGGGGGACCTGCTCATCGCCTCGGCGCCGCCAAGCATCGCGGGCAAGATCGAAGTCCGCGGCATAGGCATCGTCGACATCGACCATATCGACGAAGTACCCCTCGCCCTCGTCGTGGAACTCACGAGCGAAATGGAGAGGCTTCCGGACGACAGCCGGCAACGGCTCCTTGTCGGGATTCACATTCCCGTCGTCACGATCGATGCGCTTACAGCCTCCGCGCCGTCGAAGGTCGCGCTCGCGCTCGACCGATTGGGCTTGAAGATCTGATGGAGAAGCGGCGGCAGCGCCGCCTGCCGCGGTTGGTGCTGGTCACCGGCATGTCGGGGGCGGGGAAGTCGACGGTCCTCGACGCGCTCGAGGACATGGGGTGGGACACGGTCGACAATCTGCCGACGGACCTTCTGCCGGACTTCGTCCGGGCGGGTGGTGAATGCCGGATCGTTCCGGCCGCCGTCGGCATGGACGTCCGCAGCAGGGGTTTCGAGCCCGAGGCCTTGCCCGAGCTCATCCGGTCAATCGAGGGAGTCGCACCGGAAATACTCTACCTTGACTGTGCCGGCCGCGAGCTGATGCGCCGCTATGACGAGACCAGGCGACTGCATCCCCTCGCCCCCGACCGGCCGGCGGAGGACGGAATCGCCCGTGAGCGCCGAGCCACGGCGCCGCTTCGCGCGGCAGCGGAAAGCATCATCGACACCACCGACCTCAGCCCGACCGAACTGCGCGAGGAGCTCAGGCGGCGCTACGGCGACGACCGGGACCAGCCTGTGCTGACCGTGTCGTCCTTCGCGTTCGCCCGCGGCATTTCCCGCACCGCGGACCTGGTATTCGACCTTCGGTTCCTTCCCAACCCGCATTGGATCGACGAACTGCGTCCCCTTACCGGAAAGGACGATGCCGTCCGCGCCTATCTTGCCGAAGACCCGTCCTGGGGTGAGACGGTCGCTCGTATCGAGACGCTTCTCATCGACTGGATTCCTCGTTACTGGGCAGCGGGCAAAAGCTACGTAACCGTCGCTTTCGGCTGTACAGGAGGGCGCCACCGTTCGGTGGCTGCGGCCGAAGAGATAGCGGACCGGTTGCGCAGCGCGGGGTTGCACCCGAATGTCCGTCACCGAGACCTGGCCTCGCCGCCGAGCGATACGATCGAGGCCGATCCGCGGGGAGAGGCTGAGGCAGGCGAGTGAACGAATGATTGGATTAGTGCTGGTGACACATGGCCGGCTGGCGGCCGAGTTCGTCACCGCAATGGAGCATGTGGTCGGTCCCCAGCAGGCTGTGGAAGCGATCTGCATCGGGCCGGACGACGACATGGAGGCGCGCCGGACCGACATTGCGGAAGCGATAGGCCGTGTCGAGCAGGGTCAGGGAGTGATCATCCTCACCGACCTGTTCGGAGGAACCCCGTCGAACCTCGCGATCAGCCTGATGAAGACCGAGAATATCGAGGTCATCGCGGGCGTGAACCTTCCGATGCTCATCCGCCTGGAAGGCGCGCGAAAAGTCATGCCCGTCCACGCTGCAGTCGCTGCCGCCCGCGAAGCAGGCCGCAAATATATCTCCGTCGCATCCGAGATCCTTGGGGAAGCAGCCGCTTGACGGCGTTGAGCCGCCACGTGGCAATCACCAACAAACGCGGGCTTCATGCGCGGGCCAGCGCGAAATTCGTCGCCGTGGCCAGCGACCTGGACGCGCAGATCGAGGTCGAGAAGGATGGCAATCGCGTCTGCGGCACGTCGATCATGGGCCTGATGATGCTCGGCGCCGCCATGGGCGACAGCATCGTAATCCACGTCGAAGGCAACAATGCCGAAGATGCGCTCCGGCAGCTCGTTACACTCGTCGAGGATCGTTTCGGCGAAGACTGACGTGCCGCGCCAGGTAACCGCCTTCTCAAACTCCACGGTCAAGCGGCTCCGCTCGCTCAGGGACAAGAAAGCCCGCCGCTTGGAGGGGATGTTCCTCGCAGAAGGCCTCCGCATCATCGCCGAGGCGCGGGATAGCGGCAGGCTTGCGGAGATCATCGCATTCTCACCTGAAGGCGCGAAACACCCGCTCGCGGCGGAGATCATTGCCGCCACCGAAGCTGCCGGCGGAGAAGCGATCGAGACGACCGCCGACATCCTGTCGAAGATGTCGGGCAAGGATAATCCGCAGATGCTGCTCGGCGCCTACCGGCAGCCGTCGACCTCACTGGACCAGATCGATCGGGCGAGTTCACCGCTTTGGATCGCCGCCCAGGCCCTTCGAGACCCGGGCAATATCGGCACGATCCTGCGGACGGGGGATGCCGTCGGAGCGGGCGGCCTGATCCTGATCGACGACTGCGCCGATCCGTTCTCGGTCGAGGCGGTCCGCGCGTCGATGGGTGCGTTATTCACGCAGCAGATCGCAACCTGTCGCTGGCCCGAATTCTTGAACTGGCTGAGGTCCGGACCGGGACAACTGGTGGGCACGAGCCTCAAGGCTTCCAAGGACTATCTCGAGGCTGACTATCAGCAGCCTTGCTTCCTCCTGATCGGCAACGAGCAGCAGGGGCTTCCGGCTGAGTACGAGGCGGAGTGCGACCTGCTGGTGAAGATCCCGATGGCCGGACGAGCCGACAGCCTCAACGCGGCCGTTGCTGCGGCGGTCATGGCTTTCCAGGTTCGCGCCAGCTGGCGCTGACGGAACCGCACCCTTCTCCCAAGGTTGTTCCGCGCATGAAAAGACTCCTTGCCATACCGCTGACCGTCCTCGCGACCGGGTGCCTCACCCCTCCGCCGCCGCCCGCCGCGCCTTATCGCGCCGTCGGGACCGAGCCGTTCTGGAACCTGCTCATCGATGAGCGTGACATCACATTCATCCAGCCCGATGCGCAGCCGATCCGGCAGCCCACGCCAAAGGTGATCGTCGGCATCGCCGGTGAAATCTACCAGACGCCACGGATCGGCGTGAACATCGTGCATGCCCCCGGCTGCAGCGACGGCATGAGCGACCGCGTCTATCCCGACAAGGTCCAGGTCACGGTGGACGGACGTCAGTTCAATGGGTGCGGCGGGCTTTAGACGGCTTTTCCCCGCCTTGGCGCTCCTGGGGAGCTGCACGAGCGTTCAACTCGGTCCGCAATCGCTTGCGGGCACCGAGTGGCGAGTGACCGAGATTGACTCCCGGCCGACTCCAGGCGGTCCCGACTTCGCCATGCAATTCCAAGCGACACAGTGGCATGGCGGCTTTGGCTGCAATGGCATGAGCGCGGAATATCGCCTCGCAGGCAACGTCCTGACCATCGGTCGAACGGATGGGCAGCAGTTCGTCCCCGGACGGATCATCGCGACGGAGCGCGATTGCTCCTCAACGCCAACCGGCCCGTTCGAGGGCGACGCAATCGCGATCCTCGTCAAGCCGATGACGGTGCGCTTCAGCAGCGCTCACCGCATGACATTGGCGAACGACGCAGGCTCGATTAAGCTGGAATTGCGGCGCTAAACGTCCGGCCTGTAAGTCACGAAGTTGACCATGCTCCGCGAATATCGGTGAGCGCGAGCGAGGGAAGACGACGTTCGGAAGTTGACCCAAATGTGACCTTTGCCAGAGCCTGGCAAATCTAGTCCTTTCGTTTTCAAAGAGCCGCCAAGCAGAGTCCGCCGACCTGCGCTCGCAAACGAAATCCTACATTGCAACGGCGCGATTATTCCGCGGCGATTTGCGGCGGCTCCTCGCCCGCTTCCTCACCAAGGCTAAGTTCCTCATCAGCGTAGCGCGGAAGCGCTTCCACCGGGGTCAGCACATCGATATCGCGGCGGCCAGGCTCGATATTCAGCTCACGGAACTTCCGGGCCGTCACCAATGAGCGCGTCTCAAAACTCGCAACGAAGCTGTTGTAATTGTTGACGGCAGTCGAGAGACCGCTGCCGACCTTGCGCAGATCGTCGGCAGCTTTTGCGAGGCGCTCGTAAAGCTCCTTCCCGAGCTCGCCGATTTGCCGCGCTTCCTTGGCCAGCTTTTCCTGGCGCCACACAGCCGCGACGGTGCGCGCGATGGCGATCAGGTTCGTCGGCGTCGCCAGCAGCACCTTCTTGTCGAAGGCATAATCCCACAAGGTGGAGTCCTGCTCGAGCGCGGCAGTCAGGAAATGCTCGCCGGGGATGAACATCACGACATAGTCGGGCGCATCCTCAAACTGCGACCAATAAGCCTTGGCGCCGAGCGTATTCACGTGAGCCCGAATTGCGGACGCATGCGCCGTAAGGTGCGAATCCCGCGCAGCCTCATCGATAGCGCCGAACGCATCCTGATATTCGTTCAGCGAGACTTTCGCGTCGATCACCAGCGATTGCCCGCCCGGCACCCGAACGACGACGTCGGGGCGGAGCCGGCCGCCCTCGCCGTCTTCCACGCTGACCTCGGTGGCGAAGTCGCAATGCTCAGACAGACCACAGGTCTCAAGCACGTTACGAAGCTGCTGCTCACCCCAGCGGCCTCGCGCTTTAGGAGCGTTCCGCAGGGCATTCACGAGCTTTGCGGCTTCGGCCGAAACGCGTTCCGTCCCCGTTCGCATCGCATCGATCTGGCCCGAAAGCAGACCGAAAGCGTCGCGGCGTTCCGCTTCCACCTTGGTAACGGTATCCTCATAGCGCTGCAGGCGCTCATGAACCGGCTGGAGCAACGCTTTGAGATTGGTTCCTGTAGTCTCTTCCGATTGGCGAAATCGCTGGTCCGCGCGCTTGAGGAAAGTCTCCTGCGCTTCGGCAAGCAATTTGTTGCTGATCTCCGAGAATTGGGCCGACAGCTGCTCCTTGGCTTCGACCAGCTCCCTGATGCGAACCTCGAAACCCTTCTCGCGCTCCAGCTGCGACGCTTCGAGCGCCGCCAGCCTGGTCACCGCGTCGCGATTAGAGTCGCGCTCCTTTGTCACTTCGTTGAGCTGGAGGCGCAGGCTGTCGACCGTATTCTTCGCGCCCGCCGCCTCGCGGCTAGCGAACAGCCAGCCAACGAGCGCGCCGAGGGCCAGCGCAATCACGCCAATTATGATAGTGACGGCATCCACCGGATCGCGCCCTCCCCAGAACAGAAGGCGAACTTTTACGGCGATTTGTCTTTGATCACAATAGGAACCGCCCTGCGTCGCAGCGGTTCTCCACAGAAATCCAGGAGCCTTTCATGTCCATCCGCAAGATGATCGCCCTGCACCCCGACGTTCATGGGCACGTCAACCAGCCGCTCGGTGATGCAGCACATCATCTGATGTACTGCGCGCGCATGTGCCTCAGCTGCGCCGACGCATGCGCGGCCGAGAAGATGGACATGCGGGAATGCATCCGCACCTGCCTCGATTGCGCGGACGTTTGCGAGGCGACAGGGAAGCTGGCCGTACGGCGCACGGGATCCAACGAGCAGGTGCTCCGCGAGATGCTGGAGCTATGCGCAAGGGTGTGTGACGCCTGCGCGGCCGAGTGCGAAAAGCACGACCACGAGCATTGCAAGCTTTGCGCGCAAATGTGCCGGGAATGTGCGGAGGACTGCCGCAACGCGGCGGCATCGATCGGGGGCTAGAAGTCCGACCTTCCGAAGCGGGCAACGCCCTGGTTGTGCCCTGGCGGGTCGAGAACGCTGACGTCGAGATCAACCGGCTCGCCGATCCAATCCGCCAGGCTGGTATGATCGGCGAGATCGTCATCGGTCAGCGGGTGCACCAACGCGCGAAGGCCGGACTCTTCAATAGCAACGACAACATCAGGTCGCGTGCCTTCGAGGAAATGGACTTCGAACTGCGGAATCGGATGCGGACCGACGCCGCGGTCCATCATGCGGCCGACGAAGAGGATTGCGGGCTGCATGGCGATGAAGCGATTGCGAAGCGCCTCGGCCGCCACACGTTCGTCATCGGAGAAGTAGATGTGGGCGTGATACGGCGTGCCAGCCTTCACGCCGCCTTGAGCCCCTGCTCTTTCCGCTGCTTGTCGAGCTTCTTGAGGATCATCTGGCGCTTCAGGCGGGACAGGTGATCGATGAACAGGATGCCGTTGAGATGATCCATCTCATGCTGAAGGCAGACCGCGAGCAGCCCGGTGATCTCTTCGTCCCGCTGCTTGCCGTCGATATCCAGCCACCGCGCCCGGATGCGATCCGGCCGGTCCACCTCTGCGAACTGGTCGGGCACCGACAGGCAGCCTTCGGTGTAGGGCACTTCCTGGTCCGAGCAGTCCAGAATTTCGGGGTTGATGAACACGCGCGGGTCCCTGATGGGCTCCCCGCCCTCTTCCTCCGGCTCCTGCAGGTCGATGACCAGGATACGCTTTGGCACGCCGACCTGGATTGCGGCCAGCCCGATTCCAGGCGCGTCATACATCGTCTCGAACATGTCGGAGACGAGCGCGCGCACTTCATCGTCGACCGTGTCGACGGGCTTGGAGATCTCTCGCAGGCGAGGATCCGGTACTTCTACGATCGGGCGAATGGCCATGAGGCTGATCTAATCTTTCGTGAGAGCGGCTTCAAGCAACCGGCCGGCGCGCCCGAAGTGCCTGCGCAAGCGTGCCTTCGTCCAGATAATCGAGCTCACCTCCAACCGGAAGGCCGTGCGCCAACTGACTGAGGCGAACAGGAAATCCTTCCAGTCGCTCGGCGAGATAATGGGCCGTCGTCTGGCCTTCCAATGTTGCGTTCATCGCCAGGACTACCTCGTCGATGCCGCCCGCCGATACCCGGCGCACAAGCTTGTCGATGGTCAGGTCCTCGGGCCGCACACCTTCCAGCGCGGAGAGCCGTCCACCAAGCACATGGTAACGCCCCGGGAAAAGTCGCGAACGGTCGAGCGCCCAAAGGTCCGCGACCTCCTCGACCACGCACAGCATTTTCTCGTCGCGGCGCGGATCCCGGCAGATCGAGCATGGGTCCGACGTGTCGACATTGCCGCAGGTTGAGCAGGTCGAAAGCTTGTCGGCCACCGTCTGCAGCGCTGAGAGAAGCGGCTCCAGCGCCGCCTGCCGGCGCTTCATCAGGTGCAGCACCGCGCGTCGAGCCGAGCGCGGCCCCAATCCGGGCAACCGCGCCAGCGCCTGGCTCAATGCTTCGATTTCCTGACTTGCCACTCTGCCTGCGGAGGTAGGCAATTCCGCGCGCTTTCGCCATAGGCGCAGCAATGCGGGTCATCTTCATGGGATCGCCGGACTTCGCGGTGCCGAGCCTCAATGCGCTCGTCGAGGCAGGCCACGAGGTCATCGCGGCTTACGCCCAGCCCCCGCGCCCCGCCGGGCGGGGCAAGGCGGACCGTAAGACGGCGGTGCATGGGCGGGCGGAGCAGCTCGGGATCGCCGTGAGAACGCCACGGACTCTCCGCGATCCGGACGAGCAGGATCGGTTTCGACGGCTCGATGCGGATGTCGCAATCGTGGCGGCCTATGGGCTTATCCTGCCCAAACCGATCCTCGACGCGCCTAAAAAGGGCTGCATCAACGTACATGCTTCGCTCCTTCCACGCTGGCGTGGCGCGGCGCCGATCCAGCGGGCGATCCTCGCCGGGGACGAGATCAGCGGCGTCACCATCATGCAGATGGAGGAAGGGCTCGACACCGGCCCGATGCTGAACAAAGTCATACTGGACATTCGTGGAAAGAATGCTGGGCAAGTCACTGAAGAATTGTCTGTTCTTGGGGCACGAGCGTTGCTCGACTGGTTCGCCGATCCGACTCCTGCCGAGGCGCAGCCCGAGGACGGGGTCACCTATGCGAGCAAGATCGACAAGGTGGAGGCGCGGATCGACTGGACGCAGCCTGCCCATAAAATCGAGCTTCAGGTCCGCGCCTTCGCGCCGACACCGGGGGCGTGGTTCGAAGCAAACGGCGAACGGATCAAGCTGCTGGATGGCAAAGCCGCGACGGATGCTTCGGGCGGAGCAGGCGAAGTTCTGGACGACTGCCTCAGCATCGCCGCCGGCGACGGCTACATCCGCCCGCTAAAGGTCCAGCGGGCGGGCCGGGCGCCGATGGCCCCGGGCGAGCTGCTTCGCGGCTTCGCAATCCCCAAAGGCACGATCCTGAAGTGACGCGCTGGCGACTTACCATCGAGTTCGACGGCGGCCCATTCATGGGCTGGCAGCGCCAGGACCACGGGCCATCGGTCCAGCAAACGCTCGAGGAAGCCGTCGAGCGGATGGTCCACGAGCGCGCAGTTTTCACCGCAGCCGGCCGAACCGACGCTGGCGTGCACGCCTTGGCGATGACGGCACATGTCGACATCGAGCGTGATCTAACGCCGCACCGCCTCCGCGAGGGCCTGAACGCGCTGGTCCGCCCGCAACCGATCTCGGTGCTGGAGGTGCAGGAAGCGCCTGACGACTGGCACGCGCGCTTCTCGTGCATCCAGCGCCGCTACCTCTACCGCATCCTCAACCGCAGGGCCCCGCCTGCACTCGAAGCCGGGAAGCTCTGGCATGTACCCGTCGCCCTGGACGTCGAGGCGATGCAGGAGGGTGCCTCGATGCTGATCGGACGCCATGACTTCACGACCTTCCGATCGGTGCACTGCCAGTCCGACAGTCCGGTGAAGACGCTTGACCGGCTGGACGTCACGCGGAACGGCGAAGAGATCCATATCCAGGCGGCGGCGAGAAGCTTCCTGCACCACCAGGTGCGCTCGATGGTCGGCTGCCTGGGCCTGGTGGGCCGCGGGCAGTGGCGACCGGAGGACATGGGCAAGGCCCTGGAGGCGCGTGACCGGGCCTCGCTCGGCCTCAACGCTCCGCCACACGGACTTTACTTTGTCGAGGCGGTCTACCCTTAGACGAGGATCTCGCGAGCGGAGGGCCGGCTCTCCCAGCCCTGCGGGCTTGCCGTAAGCGCATAGGCGCCTGCTGCGAAGATCGCGATGACGTCACCCGGCTCCGCACGCGGCAATTCCACCTGATCGCCGAACACGTCATGGGGCGTCGCGAGGCAGCCGGTGACGGTGACGACTTCTTCTGCCGCATCTTCGTAGCGGCCCGCGATGGCGATCGGATAGTTGCCGCGGCCGCGCTCCAGCAGGCAGCCTGTCGCCCTGAGCAGATGATGGCCGCCGCCATCTGTCGTCAGGAAAGTCTCTCCGCAGCTTTCGGTGCGGTCGAGAATGCGGGTCAGATAGACCCCTGCCTCGCCCACCAACCATCGCCCGAGCTCCAGTGACAGGCGGGTGGTCGCGAGCAGTTCCGGGCCATGGCACAGGGTGTCGTGAAGCGCCTCGGCCATACGATAGATGTCGAGTGGCTCATCCCCGTGGAGGCAAGGGACGTCAAAGCCGCCCCCGAGGTTCAGCTCCGGCAGCGGCAGTCCCAATTTGTCGGCGATGTCGCCGGCGCAGTGGATGATCGCCTTGTGCGCCTGGATCAGCGCATCGGTGTCCAGGCATTGAGCAGCCGCAAAGATATGGACGCCCCGCCAATCCACCCCGGCCTCGATCAGCCCCTGGACAACCGACGCCGCGCGTCCGGCGTCGATTCCGAACGGGCTCGCACAGGCGCCGAGCGTCAGCTTGCCGGCCTCGATCGAGAAAGGAGGGTTCACGCGGACCGCGAGCTTCGGCTGAATGCCGAGACGTTCGGCAGCGAGGATCGCGCGGCGAGCCTCTCCTTCGCTTTCGACGCTGATCGTTGCGCCGGCGCTTATGCCCGCCTCAAGCTCGTCGTCGCGCTTTCCGGGACCCGCGAAAGTAATCGGAATTCCGGCAAGCTTGGCGGCCTTCAGCCGCTCCAGCTCGCCGCGAGAAACAATCCGGAAGCCGTCCACATACCTGCCAAGGAAATGCAGCAGATCCTCATAAGGGTTTGCCGAGACGGTATAATAGATCGCCAGCCCGTCTGGCATCGCGGCCTTCAGGCGGGCGAATTGACCGCCGATGATATTGTTGTCGTAGACGAAGAGCGGCGTGCCGCCAGCTTCGTCGATAATCTCGTCGGCGCGAATGCCGCTGATCATCAGCTGCCCGTCGGTATCGGCGGCGAAATAGGGTGGGATCGGGCCACTCGGCTTCATCCTGTCCCTCCCCTGTCCCGCTCGCCTTATTCCGCGGCCAGCGCTTCGAATTCCATCGACGCGAGGAATTTCTCAGCGTCGAGGGCGGCCATGCACCCCGTTCCGGCCGCCGTGACGGCCTGGCGGTAAATCTTGTCCATCACGTCGCCGCACGCAAAAACGCCCGCTACGTTCGTTCGCGTCGTGCCGAGCTCGACCTTGATGTAGCCGTCCTCATCGAGCTCAAGCTGGCTGGCGAACAGCTCGGTCGCCGGCTTGTGGCCGATGGCGACGAACGCGCCATCGACGGGAACCCGCGTGATCTCTCCCGTGAGCTTGTTGAGCACATCAAGGCCGACCAGAGCTTCGGGCTCGCCGCCGCCCACGAACTCGACGACTTCGGAATCCCACATCAGCTTGATGTTCGGATGCGCAAAAAGCCGGTCCTGAAGGATCTTCTCGGCGCGGAGCGAATCGCGGCGGTGGATCAGGGTGACGTCATGGCTGTGGTTGGTGAGGTAAAGCGCCTCCTCAACCGCGGTATTGCCGCCGCCGATCACCGCCACCCGCTTGCCGCGGTAGAAAAAGCCGTCGCAGGTTGCGCAGGCGGAGGCGCCCCTGCCCTTCATATGTTCTTCCGAAGGAAGGCCGAGCCACTTGGCCTGGGCGCCCGTCGCAATCACCAGCGTGTCCGCGAAATAATGCGTGCCGCCGTCCCCGCTCAGCCGGAATGGTCGCCGCGATAGGTCCACTTCGGCAATGTGGTCCCACACGATCTTGGTGCCGACATGCTCAGCCTGGGCCTGCATCTCTTCCATCAGCCAGGGCCCCTGGATGACGTCGCGGAAGCCGGGATAGTTCTCGACATCGGTCGTAGTGGTCAGCTGGCCGCCCGGCTGAATGCCCTGGATGACGATCGGCGCGAGGCCGGCGCGCGCCGCGTAGATGGCGGCGGTCAGCCCTGCGGGGCCGGAACCGAGGATCGCAACGCGGGTGGAAATGCTGTTCGTCATGGGTCCGATTTAGTGCTCAATGGAAATTAAACCAGCCGATCTTGCTGTGTAACCTGCCCCCGGCAGGTCACACGAGCCTCGATTGCTTCAGCGCAGCTTCGATGAAGCCCGCAAAGAGCGGGTGCGGCTCGAAGGGCCGGCTCTTGAGCTCCGGATGGAACTGGACGCCGATGAACCAGGGATGGTCAGGCCGCTCGACAATCTCCGGCAGCTGATCGTCCGGCGACATACCGGAGAAAATCAGCCCAGCGCCCTCGAGCGCATCGCGGTAGTGGACGTTGACCTCGTAGCGATGGCGGTGTCGCTCGCTGATCTCGTCGCTGCCGTAGATAGAGCGGACGACACTATTCCCGTCCAGCTTGGCGGGATAGGCGCCGAGCCGCATCGTTCCCCCGAGATCGCCGCCGGCCGCCCGTTTCTGCAGACCCTCCTCGCTCATCCATTCGGTGATCATGCCGACCACCGGCTCAGGCGTCTCGCCGAACTCAGTCGTCGAAGCCTCTTCGATCCCGGCCTGGTTCCGCGCCGCCTCGATGCAAGCCATCTGCATACCGAGGCAAATTCCGAAAAACGGTATTTCGCGCTCGCGAGCGAATTTCACGCTGGCGATCTTCCCCTCGCTGCCGCGCTCGCCGAACCCGCCGGGGACGAGTATCCCATGCAAGGGCTCCAGCCCGGCGACGATGTCGGCCTCCGGATGCTCGAACAGTTCGGCATCGATCCACTCGATATTGACCTTCGCTCGATTGGCGATGCCGCCGTGGACAAGAGCCTCGCGAAGGCTTTTGTAGGCATCGGGAAGGCCTACGTACTTCCCAACGACACCGATCGTGACCTCGCTGTCGTAATGATCGATGCGGTCCATGATGTCGTTCCAGACCGCGAGCTCGGGTTCAGTCGCGTCGACGATGCCGAATGCGCGCAGCACTTCGTCGTCGAGACCGCCGGCATGATAGGAAAGCGGCACATCGTAGATATTGCGGGCGTCGAGCGCCTCAATGACCGCCGACTTCGGCACGTTGCAGAAAAGCGCGATCTTCTCACGCTCGCTGTCGGGGATTTCCTTCTCGGTCCGGCAGAGAAGCACGTCCGGCTGGACACCCAGGCTGGAAAGCTCTCGGACGCTATGCTGCGTCGGCTTGGTCTTGAGCTCGCCGGCCGCCTTGATCCACGGGACAAGGGTCGTGTGGACACTGACGGAATTGCCGCGGCCGAGGTCGTTGCGAAGCTGCCGGATCGCTTCGATGAACGGCAGGCTTTCGATATCTCCGACGGTCCCGCCAATCTCGCAGATGACGAAGTCGACATCGTCGGTGTCCGCGACCGCGAAATCCTTGATGGCGTTGGTGACATGGGGGACGACCTGGACGGTCGCGCCGAGATAGTCGCCGCGACGCTCCTTCGCGATGATGTCCCGATAGATGCGCCCGGTCGTGATGTTGTCGGACTGCTTTGAAGAGACCCCAGTGAATCGCTCATAGTGGCCGAGATCGAGATCGGTCTCGGCTCCGTCGTCCGTCACATAGACCTCGCCGTGCTGATACGGGCTCATCGTGCCCGGATCGACGTTCAGATAAGGATCGAACTTGCGGATGCGGACCTTGAATCCGCGCGCCTGGAGGAGAGCCCCCAAGGAGGCTGAAAGGAGACCTTTACCAAGCGAGGAGACCACGCCGCCGGTAACGAAAATGAACCGCGCCATGGGATTCGAGGCTTAAGTCGCTTCCGCCGACTTCCGCAAGCCGGGGAGCGAAAAATTATTGTGAATGATGAAGATTATTGGGCCAGCGGAACCGCGGGCGCAGCGTCATTCTGCTGAGGCTGCGCGCCCGGAAGCGGAGCCGCAGGCGTCTGAGCCGGCTGGCTGTTCTGCGCCGGGCGCTTGCTCGCAAGCGAGGTATCGATCTTCGGCGTTTCGTGAGTCACGCCGGCGATTGCGGCCATCAGGATCGACAGGACGATGAAAATTCCCCCAAGGATCGACGTCGACCGCGTGAGGAAATCGGCGGCGCCGCGCGCCGTCATGAAACCGGAGGAGCTGCCGCCCACGCCAAGTCCGCCACCCTCAGAACGCTGCATCAAAATCACGCCGATCAGCGCGATTGCGATAACTGACTGAACGATCAGGAGAAAAGCGAACATGATGGACTTTCTTGGAAGCTTGAGCGAGGCGATCTAGGCGCCTTCGGCCTAGGCTTCAACCTTCTCAGCGGCAGCCGCGACGATCGGGATGAAATCCGCCTGCTTGAGGCTTGCTCCGCCAACGAGTGCGCCGTCGACGTCCGGCACCGCAAAGATCTCCGAGGCATTCGACGCCTTTACCGACCCGCCGTAAAGGATACGCACGTCGGCGCCGTCGGCGCCGTAGGCCTCCTGCAGTTGTCGCCTAAGCGCCGCATGCATTTCGGCAATTTCGGCCATGGTCGGGATCTTGCCCGTGCCGATCGCCCAGATCGGCTCATAGGCGATCGCCAAGCGGTTCGGGTCAGCCTGTCGCGGGAGAGAGGCCGCAAGCTGAGCACATACAATCTCAACCGCTGAGCCCGCCTCGCGGACAGCAAGGCTTTCTCCAATGCATAAAATAACGTCCAGTCCGCAGGCCAGCGCGGCCTCGGCCTTGGCCTTCACTTCCTCGTCGCTCTCACGCTGCGCGTCGCGACGCTCGGAATGACCAACGATCGTGAGCTTTGCGCCGGCGTCCCGCAGCATCTTCGCCGAGATGCAGCCCGTGTGCGCACCCTGCTCGGCAAAATGGACATCCTGCCCGCCTATCGGAAGATCGACGGCACGAGCGGCACGTTCGATAAGGATCGCAGGCACGCAAAGGGCCACGTCTACTTGCGGATAATCGCGCGCGGTGCGCGCAATTGCCTCGATCTCCGCAATGTCGCCGGACATTCCGTGCATCTTCCAATTGCCGGCGACGAGCTTCTTGAGTGCCATTCAATCCCCCTTCAGCGGACGTGCCCCTAGCCTCCCGAGCCCGCAAGCGGAAGCCGCGCCTTGATGCGGTTCGGCAGCGCCTCTAAAGCCGCACGACTTTCACTGCCCACGGACCTCCATGCTCACCTCCTTCCGCCGCCTTTCCAAGTCAAAAGTCGGAACGGCGATCATCGCCACATTCTTCGTCCTGATCCTGATCGGGTTCGCGATGAGCGATATCCGCAACTTCGGTTCGGGCGACATCGGTTTCGGCTTGAGCAGCTCAACGATCGCCAAGGTCGGCGACCAGCGCATCTCGGATCGGGAGCTTAACGACGCGGTGCAGCGGCGGCTGCAGCAGGAGCGGCAGCAAAACCCTGACGCCGACTACAATACTGTTGCCCGCGACTTCGATCGCATCCTTGCCGCGCTGATCGACCAGAACGCGTTGATCGCATTCGCAAGCAAGCATGGGTTCCCCCTTTCCAAGCGGCTCGTCGACGCTGAAATCGCACAAATCCCGGAGACACGGGGCTTCAACGGGCAATTCAGCGAGCAGGCCTATCAGGGTTTCCTGTCGCGCCAGCGCTTGACGGACCGCCAAGTTCGCCAGCTGATCACTGGCGGGCTCATCCAGCGCTTGCTCCTTGGGCCTGTCGCGGTGAACCCGCGAGTCTCCGTTGGGATGGCCACGCCATATGCATCGATGCTGCTGGAGGCACGCGAAGGCGAAGCTGCAATCATACCTATCGACATGTTCAAGGCGGGTCTCAATCCCACCGACCCGGACCTGCAGCGTTATTATGCGGCCAACCGCGCTCGCTACGTGATACCGGAGCAAAGGGTCGTGCGGTTCGCGCGTATCGGCTCTGAGCAGGTCGCGAACGTCGCTGCCAGCGATCAGGAGATCGCTGCTTATTACAATTCGAACCAGGCAACCTACGGCGCCAAGCAGACGCGCGTGCTGAGCCAGGTCGTCGTGCCCGACCAGAATGCGGCAAACGCCATCGCCGCCCGCGCCAAGGGGGGCGCGAGCCTGAGCGCGGCTGCTGCCCCGGCCGGAGCCAATGCGGCGGTAAGCGCACTCGGACCTCAAACGCGAGAGGCCTATGCCTCCGTCGCGGGCAACAACGTCGCCGCGGCCGTCTTCGGTGCTGCCTCGGGCGCAGTTGTCGGGCCCCTCAAGTCCGATTTCGGATGGGTCGTCGTGAAGGTCGATGCGATCAAGACCGAGGGCGGGAAGAGCCTTGAGCAAGCCAAGAGTGAGATTGCCGCGAAAGTCACGGCAGACAAGCGCAAGCAGGCGATCGAAGCGATCGTCGACCGGCTCCAGAACGCCGTGGATGACGGAAGCAATTTCAGCGAGGCGGCAGCGCAGTCGAAGCTCGAAGTGATCACGACGCCTGCGGTGATCGCGAACGGCACCTCCCGGGCGGATCCCGCCTATCGCCTTCCGCCGGATCTGGCTCCCGCGCTCAAGGGCGCGTTCGAGATGGCGCCTAACGATCCCCCCGAAATTGTCAGCCTGGGCGAAGACAAGGGATATGCCCTGGTTGCTCCGGGCGACGTAACCAGCGCAGCTCCCGCGCCGCTCGCGTCCATTCGTGACAAGGTGCTCGCCGACTGGACCGAGGCAGAAGCAGCGACGCGCGCTCGCGCGGCGGCCAATGCGATCGCGGCCAAGGCATCGAAGGGCACACCTCTTGGCAAGGCAGCCGAGGAGACTCGCGCTGGATTGCCGGCGGTCCGTCCACTCGCCGCGCGGCGTATCCAGATCGCGACGTCCAACGAACCGGTGCCGCCTCCGATGCAGGCTCTTTTCAGCCTGGAGCAGGGCAAGAGCCGGATGGTCGCCGACCAGAAGTCGCGGGTCTTCTTCGTCGTGAAAGTGAACAAGGTCGTTCCCGGCAACGCCCTCCTCCAGCCCGGGCTGATCAGCAGGATGCAGAACGAGCTCCGCGAAGCGCTTTCGAACGACTATGCGACGCAGTTCCTTGCGGCCATCCGGGCCGACGCTGAGGTGCGCCGGAACGAAAGCGCCATCGTGGCGGCCAAGCAAAGGCTGACGGCAAGCGGAAGCTGACACCCAGCGGCACTTGACGCGCCAGCCTTTGTTGCCTAGACGTTCCCTATTCGTTCTGAGGGGGTCGGTCGATGCTGACGGCAAAGCAGCGTGAATTGCTCCTGTTTATCGATGAGCGCCTGAAGGCTGGCGGCATATCGCCAAGCTTCGATGAAATGCGGGAGGCGCTCGACCTTCGTTCCAAATCGGGAGTTCACCGTCTTATCTCCGCGCTCGAGGAGCGAGGATTCATTCGGCGGCTGCCAAATCGAGCGCGTGCCCTGGAAGTCGTGAAGCTGCCGGAGACGGCTCCCGCTGCACGGCCGATGCAGGCCGTGCCAGCCCCCGCCAATGACACGCTCGATCTTCCGCTTCATGGCCGGATCGCTGCCGGCACGCCGATCGAGGCACTTCAGGGAACGGAGACTTTCCCGGTCCCGGCGGCTCTCCTCGGTCCCGGCGAACATTATGCGCTCGAGGTGTCCGGCGATTCGATGGTCGACGAAGGCATTCTCGACGGCGATTTTGCGCTTATCCGCAAGGTCGACACCGCGCGGGACGGCGAGATCGTGGTCGCGCTGATCGATAATGAGGAGGCGACGCTGAAGACCTATCGCCGCGAAGGGCGGATGATCCGGCTCGACCCGGCGAATTCGCGCTACGAACCGCAGCGGTACGACGGAGGACGAGTGATCATCCAGGGGCGGCTGGCAGGGCTGATCCGGCGTTACTGAGCGGCCGACGAGGAGCGTAGGAAATGGCGCGCATCGATTATGTCGAGCTCCCAAGCGCGACGGCGCATGAGCTCACGCGGGCCTTCTACAATAAGGCTTTCGGCTGGGCGTTCACCGACTATGGGCCGACCTATTCGGCCACCGAAAGCGGCACGACCGACCTCGGCCTGCAAGGCGATCCGTCCGGAGCGCTTGCCGCGCCGCTGCCCGTCATCCGGGTCGACGACCTCGAAGCAGCATTCGACATGGTCTCGAGGGCCGGCGGAACGATCGCCAAGCCGATCTTCAGCTTCCCGGGGGGTCGCAGATTCCACTTCATCGATCCGGGCGGCAACGAGCTTGCCGTCTGGCAATCTGCCAGCGAATAGCGAAGTCGATTACTCGGCAGTCGTCGGGTCGATGATGCTCCGGACCTGCGAGATCTTGTTGGCGGGGAAACCGCCGCGCTCCGCATGCTCTCGGATCATGTCTTCATTGTCCGCACGGTAGACGCAGTAGATCTTGTTGTCCGTCACGTAGGAGTGGACCCACTGAATCTGGGGACCGAGGTCGCGAAGGACCGAGCAACTTGTCTGCGAAGCGCCCTTCAATTCTTCCGGTCCGAGCTGTCCAACGCCCGGCATGTCCCGTTCAATCACATATTGCGGCATGCCCATCTCCTGTGCGCAACGACTCAGGCATCCATACGACGATCTATTGGAACCGTCACATGGCCCAGGGATGCGCTCCAACGCGCGCACTGACGGTGTCGATCTGTGCCGCATCGAGATAGACCGCGGCTCCCCCGGTCTTGGCCAACGTGGACCGGTCGAGCTTCAGCCATCGCGGCGTACATCCTCGCGGGAGGCGACGGTCCGAGACCGCGATGTCGGCGTCGGCGCAGGCGACCGTCAGGCTGGCCCAGTCCAGGCGAGTCGGCGAGCGGGTTGCAAGGATCTGCCATCGGCCCCCTTCGGACATCAGGCGGGCGACGCAGGCATCGCGGGAGCAGGCGGCATAGGGACGCGCCTCCAATGCTTGGGGAGCTCCATCGAAGCCACTGGCTTCCGAAAGCAGTGACTGCATGTAATCGCCGGTGCGATCACGCAGGATGTAGGGGGTTCCGTCGGCGTCGACGACGGCAAGGTGCCGACCGTCGCCACTGACCAACAGATCGGGGGTCGGGGCAGTCATCCCCGCGAAAGCGCCAGCGGCGATGGGAAGGATCGCTAGCGCGCGCATTCTGCTGGCCCAGAGGCAGAGCCACAGCCCGCCTCCCACCATCAGTGCGAAGGCCGATGCCGGCATGGAAGGCACCATAGCCACGGCGCCTTTGGCGGAAGCGACCAGATGAGCCATGCCGACGAGCGCGTCGATCGCCTGGCCGCACATGGCCCACAAAAGCCCGCCCAGAGGCGTCCGGTCGAGCAGCAACGCCGCGACCTCGATCGGCATGATGATGAAGGTTGTCAGCGGGATAGCGACGATATTCGCCACAACCCCATAAAGGCCTGCCTTGTGGAAATGGAACAGCGCCAGCGGAATTAGCGCAAGCTCTACCGCCAGCCCCGTTGCAACCATCGCAAGCAAGGCTCGAGCAAGGCGAGCGATCGGTCCCTCGTCGCGCCTTTGGAAGAGCCGCCGCGCAAACGCGGTGGAATGGAGGGCGACGATCGCCGTGACCGCGGCGAAGCTCATCTGAAAGCTCGCCCCTGCCACGGCTTCGGGCCGGAACATGAGAATCAACAGCGCTCCAACGGCAATCAGCCGGATGCTGATTGCCTCCCGTCCAAGTGCGATGCCGCCGAGCACCAACAACGCGGCGACGCAGCTTCTAACGGTCGGAACCTGTGCGCCGGTGAGCAAGGTATAACCGACGCCGGCAGCGGCCGCGAAGCCGGCCGAGATCAGCACGAGGTTGAACCGGAGCGCCAGATACTCGCTAAGGGCGAGCAAACGGAGGCTCAGGAACATTGCCGCGGCGATGACAGCAGCGATGTGGAGGCCACTGACCGACAGGAGATGAGTCAGGCCGCTCCGCCGCATGGCCTCCGCGTCCTGCTCGACCACCGCATTCTGGTCGCCGGTCGCGAGCGCAATGGCGATCCCAGCCTCCTGCGCTGAGAGGCCGTTCGCGATCTGCCTCCGCAACCTGTCGCGGAGGTTTTGCAAACCCTGTGTTTCCACCGGCGTCACGATGGTCAGCCGTCCCAGCGCCTTGCCGACCGCGCCGATCTGCTTGAACCAGGCATCGCGCGCGAAGTCGTAGGTGCCCGGGAGGGCCATGGGCGGCGGTGGAGCAAGGCGTGCCCTGACGCGGATGAGCGCGCCTGGCGCCACGTCGGGCGGCGCCCGTTCCTCATCGACCGAGACCCGCACTCGCGGAGGAAGTGCCGGCGTCTGAGGGGCGACCAAAAGGCGGATGCTGCTCTTTGCGGCAAGATAGTCGACGGCTTCGACCGTCCCCAGCAATTCGACGACCATTGGGGCGGCCAGTCGTGGCGCCGCAAGGCTTTCCGCCCTTATCCAAACGATCGCGCAGCCGACTGCGGCAGCGAGCGAAAACCACCCCAAGGCGCGACCCGATCGCCCGCTCGCGAAAACCAATCCAACTAGGGCAATGCCGGCTGCCAAACACAGGAAGGCAGTCCACTGGCGATTCGTGTCCAAGGCGAACCACGCCGCGATGCCGCTTCCGAAGCCCACGGCGAGCCACGGCGGAAGCTGGGCGCGCTCAATCTCGAGCAGCTTCTCCAGCTCCTCGTGAAGCGCGGAAATCCGCGTCTTCCAATAGCTCCGAGCACGCTGTGGAAGAGGCGCTTCCCCTATGTTAGGGGCGCTCGTCCATTGCATTGCAAAACGGAAAAGAGAGGAAAGCGCGCTTGAGCGCAAGTCGTTCGTCGCAACCTGTAGTTACGCGTTTCGCACCGTCGCCAACCGGATTCCTTCATATCGGCGGCGCGCGGACCGCGCTCTTCAACTGGCTCTTCGCCCGTCATCACGGCGGCAAGTTCCTGCTGCGCATCGAAGATACCGACAAGGTGCGCTCCACCAAGGAAGCGATCGACGCGATCCTCGACGGCATGCACTGGCTCGGCCTCGATTGGGACGGGCACGAATATTACCAGTCCCAATTCTGGGCGAGGCACGCGGAGGTCGCGCACAAGCTGCTCGAACGCGGCCACGCCTATCGGTGCTACATGACAAGCGAAGAGCTCGCCCAGCAGCGGGAGAAGGCACAGGCCGAGCGGCGGCCCTTTCGAATCAACAGCCCGTGGCGCGACGCCACCGATCCGCAAGGCGACAAGCCGTTCGTGATCCGACTCAAGGCCCCGCGCGACGGGGAGACGGTCATCGAGGACCGCGTCCAGGGCCGGGTAACGGTCCAGAATGCCGAGCTCGACGACTTCATCCTGCTGAGATCGGATGGCTCGCCTACCTATATGCTGGCGGTTGTCGTGGATGATCACGACATGGGCGTCACGCACGTCATTCGCGGCGACGACCACCTTAACAATGCCTTCCGCCAGCTTGCGATTATTCGCGCGATGGGTTGGCCCGAGCCGGTCTACGCGCACGTTCCGCTAATCCACGGACCGGACGGCGCAAAACTGTCGAAGCGGCACGGCGCGCTTGGCGTCGATGCTTATCGCGACGAGCTTGGAATGCTTCCGGAAGCCGTCGACAACTACCTGCTCCGTCTTGGTTGGGGCCATGGCGATGACGAGATCATCAGCCGCGAACAGGCGATCGAATGGTTCGACCTCGACCATGTCGGCAAGTCACCGTCGCGATTCGACTTCAAAAAGCTGGAAAATCTCAATGGTCACTACATTCGCGAAGCCGACGACGGCCGCCTCGCAGATCTCATCGCGCCGCAGCTGGGCTTAGCCGACGAGCAGAAAGAATTGCTGGTGCGCGCGATGCCCGAGCTCAAGGCCCGCGCGCACACCCTCCACCAACTCGGCGAGGGCGCCGGGTTCCTCTTCGCAAGCCGTCCGCTCGACCTCGACGAGGCAGCGTCCGGCCTCTTGACCGAAGATGCGAGGAGCCTGCTTGCCGCTGCCCACCAGGCGCTCGCCAATGTCGATGACTGGTCCCACGGTGGAACCGAACAGGCCATTCGCGCGGTTGCCGACCAAGCGGGTTTGAAGCTCGGAAAGCTTGCTCAGCCCCTTCGCGCTGCGCTGACTGGCCGAACGACGTCGCCTGGCATTTTTGACGTGCTTGTTTTGCTGGGTAAGGGCGAGAGCCTGGCCCGCATAGAAGATCAGATACTGGAGCCCACCGAATGACCGACAGGAACGTGACCCTCAGCACCGAGGGCAAGGACTTCAACTACCCCATCTTGGAGGGGTCAGTGGGTCCCGAGGTCTTCGACGTGCGGAAGCTATACGGTCAAACCGGGATGTTCACCTACGACCCGGGCTTCACCTCGACGGCCAGCTGCCAAAGCGCGATCACCTATATCGATGGCGAAAAAGGCGTGCTGCTCCACCGGGGATATCCGATTGACCAGCTCGCCGAGAATTCGACGTTCATGGAGGTCGCTTATCTCCTCCTCCACGGGGAGCTGCCTAAGGGCAGCGAACTCCACGACTTCACCTACACCATCAGCCGCCACACCATGCTCCATGAGCAGCTCGCGACCTTCTACCGCGGGTTCCGGCGGGACGCGCATCCGATGGCGATCATGTGCGGCGTCGTCGGCGCCCTGTCGGCATTTTATCACGACAGCACGGACATCACCGATCCCGAGCAGCGGATGATCGCTTCGCACCGGCTGATCGCGAAGATGCCCACGATCGCGGCGATGGCTTACAAATATTCGGTCGGCCAGCCCTTCCTCTATCCGGACAACAGCCTGAGCTACACCGGAAACTTCCTTCGAATGACCTTCGGCGTGCCCGCCGAGCCTTACGCGGTAAACCCGGTTGTCGAGCGTGCGATGCGCCGAATTTTCATCCTCCATGCCGACCATGAGCAGAACGCATCGACATCGACGGTGCGCCTGGCCGGGTCGTCGGGGGCGAACCCCTTTGCATGCATCGCTGCCGGCATCGCCTGCCTGTGGGGCCCGGCGCATGGCGGCGCGAACGAAGCAGCGCTCAACATGCTGCGCGAGATCGGCGACGTTAAGCGAATTCCCGAATATATCGCCCGCGCCAAGGACAAGGACGATCCATTCCGGCTGATGGGCTTCGGCCACCGCGTCTACAAGAACTTCGACCCGCGCGCGAAAGTGATGAAGGCGACGGCGGACGAGGTCCTGAAGGAGCTCGGCAAGTCCGACCCCGTTCTCGACGTCGCCAAGGAGCTCGAGCAGATCGCTCTCAGCGACGACTATTTCATCGAGAAAAAGCTCTACCCGAACGTCGATTTCTACTCAGGCGTGATCTTGAACGCGATCGGTTTCCCGACCGACATGTTCACGGCCCTGTTCGCGCTTGCCCGAACCGTTGGCTGGGTCGCGCAGTGGAATGAGATGATCTCCGACCCCGAACAGAAGATCGGCAGGCCGCGGCAGCTGTACGTCGGCCAGCCGCAGCGAGACTACGTTCCGGTCGACAAGCGCTAGGGGCTGGGCAGCGTAAGTGTGAACTTGGCGCCGATTCCAGGCGCGCTTTCCAGAGTCACGTCGCCTCCCATGGTTCGTGCGAGCCGCCGGGAAATCGCAAGGCCGAGACCGGTGCCCCCTTCTCGCGGATTGGCACGCTCGAATCGCTCGAAGATCCGTTGCTGATCAGCCGGATCGATGCCCGAACCCTCGTCTGTGACGGTCACCGAAACAGTCCCGGGCGTCTTGGCGAAGGTGAGCCGAACCGTGCTGCTGTCCGGCGAATGGCGGACGGCATTGCCGATCAGATTGACCAGGATCTGGATAACGGCGCGCTCCTCGCCGTTCGCCGGCAGCGCCTCATCCGCCTCCAGCAAGATCGTGATGCTTTTCTCCTCGGCGACCGATTCCAGCAGGACGACCGCCTCCGCGGCAAGAGCGGCGAGGTCGATCGTCTGATGCGCCTGGATCGATCCCTCGTTCATCGCCCGCACGACCGACAGCAGATGCCTGGCGGCAGCGGCGATGTCGCCGCCGTAATTGGCGTAGTCGCTGCGTAGCGGGCCGTCCGCACGCTCCACGATCCGCTCCGCGCTCTCGATGATCCGATCCAGTGGAGAGCGAAGGGCCTCGTCCAGGGCATGGTCGAATGCAGCGCTGCGCACCGGAGTCTGATTTGACTCGCCGGACGCTTGCTCGACCTCGACAGTGCCGCGGAATCCAGCAAACGCGCCGTCCGCGCTCGTGACGACCTCGCCGTTGAGGACCAGACTTTGCCCCTCGTCCGATCGGCTTCGCGCGCGCTGTCCTGTAAAGCTGCGGCGGGCGGCCAGAGCGCTAATCAGTGGCATCTCGCCAGCTTCGTCCTCTTCGAGCCGAAGAACGCGCGTGAGGGCCTGTCCGGCCGTCTCGGCAACGTCCACGCCCAGGAACTCGGCCAGCTCGCTAGATAGCGAGATCAGGCGAAGTTCCTCGTCTGCAGCCCATTCGAGTTGTGGCGTCGCGGCCTCCGACTCGCCGGAGCCGCCCAGGAGCGATCCCAGGCGGGGCCCGGCCGGAGCGCGCGGCTGCCAACCTTCAATTGTCAGGGCCACGCCCTCGCTATCCGGCGTTGCGCGGACCCAAAGCTCCAGATCGTGGTCCGTTGCCGCAGCGGTCGCCGGCCTGGAAACCGAAATGCCGAGCTTCCGGGCAAGCTGCGCCACGGCTGCGAGCTGTGGGAGCGCAAGCGTCTGTCCGAGGCCCGATCCGGCCTCGCGCTGCAGTGCCTCCAGCTCCGGGTCGGCTGATACGAGGCGTCCAGCCTTGTCCAGGCGCCCACGGACGATATTCGGTTCAGACGGTGCGCTTGCCATGCCCAAAGCCCAAAGCCGTAACCGCATCGCGGTAGGTCTGATCGGTGGTCAGCCAGGTACGGGCGCTTTCGATTTCCGCGTCCGTCAGGGCGTCGAAGACATCTATGGCCTTACCAGGGTTCGCCATTCCGAGAAGATCGCCGATACCTGCCAGCAGGCTTGCAGCGACTTGTCGCGACAATTTCGCGGTGCGAAGCACGGCCATCGATCGCCGCTCGTCCGCTGAAAGCAACTCATCGAACACCACATCGGCCGGGATTCCCGAACGCCGGGAGACCGCCTCGGCGACAAACGTCATTTCGCCTTCCATGGCGGCGGCGACGATGGCCTCCTCACCGAGGTCTTCTTCTTCGTCGAGCATCCTCGCCAGCGTTGCCGTCAAGGCCTCGATCCCGCTGCCGGGGTCATGACTGGCAAGGACTTGCCTCGCCGCTTCCGACAGCTGGCGGTCCGCCGCAGCGGAGCCAACGATACCTCCGAGCTCAGGGCGAAGAGCAGCGCAAATAGAGTGCACCAGGCTCCCTGCCTCCGCGGTGGGAAGATCGTCAAAATGAAGCAGGCACTGACCGAATCGATCGCGACGCTTCCCGCGTCCCAGGATCAGGGCCATTGCGGCGGCAGCGACAGCGCCATCTGCGTGGCTGACCAATCCCTGGAGCACCCGGGACTCCCGGCGACCGCTCCGTGCGGCGGCGGCGGTGGCGATCCGCTCCTCATCGGCGCGACGCAGCAGCAAGCTGACCAAGGCGGGCCGATCCAGCAGCCGGCGCGAAACCAGCACCTCGACTAGCCGCAAATTGCCGTCGTCGTTCGCGGCGGAAAGACCGCTGGGCAGAGCGGCCCGCAACTCATCGGCAATGTCGCCGACAAGGCAATGGAGCATGGCCGTCATCAGCGCGCGCTCCTGCTCCGTCAGTCGCTCTTCGGGGTGCAGGAAGAAGTCCGTCCGGACCGTGGACAGACGGTCGCGGCCCGCGAGGCGCGCGGGCGCGTTCTGGTCGGCTGCAGGCGCAGCAATCGGCCACTCTTCGGGCAGCATCGACTGCCGTGTAGCCGAATTCGGTTAAATTCGCGTCAACTCGGTCGCAGGTGCCGCGCGTGCTGGATGTAGAAGAAGGAAAGCGCCGCATAGGCGAGTAGCGCAACCAGGCACCCGGTCCAGGCGCCGAATATCGCGAAGGGAATCGCGGCGAAGATTCCGGCGCGCCGTGAAAACAGCCACTCGTGCCCGGGGATTGGCAACGCGCCTTTCTCAATCCGCGCAGCCTCGGCGAATGCCGCCACGCAGGCGGCGGCGAGAAACGCCCCCCAGCTGCTTGCGTGCCGGGCGTCCCACCAGCCCAATGCCAACAGCGCAGCTCCCGAGGCGGGCCAGAGCGCAGTTCGGGAAAGCAGCCGCGTCGGCAGGGGACGAAGTCGCAAGGTCGCGAGGCGGGCCCCGATGATATCCAGCGGACTTGAAACCACGAGGAAGACGAGAGCAAGCACCGGCCAGCCTTCGAGAAACGCCACGGCGGCCCCCAGCGTCAGCGCAAGGGCAATCCACACCAGCCAGATCGGGCGGACATTGCTGTCCATCAGCTGTTCCGTCGCCAGTTCCTCGAGCGGCGGAAGAAGGTAGCGGCTGACCCAGTCGGTCCGCGGCGCACGCGACGACGAAATCATCAGCCGCTGGAAATCCTGCAGCTGCTCCGCCCGGTCGACGAGCAGAGGCTCGCCCTCCCCGTCGCCGATCGGAACCCGCAACGCTCCGTCCTGAAGGGTGCGTCGCAAAAGCGTCGATTGGAGGTCCCAATCCCCCAGCATGGCGGCAGTCGACCCGAGAAGTCCTGCCTCGACGAGAGCGACGCCCGCCCAGCGAACTTCGGCGTCGATACGTTCATAGGCCTCGTGCGCATCGTCATCGCGCAAGGTCGCGACGACCGGCTCCGATTCTTCCGCCATTCGGGCGATCAGCTCCACGGGCGGGACAATCCCGTCACCGATGAGGAGGATCATCGATCCCGCCTCGAATCGGCTCACCGCCTCGTGGACGTCACTGACGGGGAAAACGCCGATGCCGTCTAGCCGAAGGCGCTCGAAAGCGTCCTGCAAGGCCTGCGGGACTCGCTCGACCACCACGACGATCGGAGCTGCTCCAACCGACGAGGCGCAGCGAACCTGATATTCGAGCAGCGTCCGGCCGGCGAGCGGAAGGAGTGCCCGCAGACCCCCGGAATCGTCTTCCTGATAAGCGCCGATGAGCGCCCCAGGCGCCATTGAGCCTCCCCCTCTCGTGCCGCTCAGCGAACCCTCTCTAATCGCTTTCGCGCGCGAGCAAAGATGATAAACTGCTTTGGCCATGAACCCGTTCGCAAAGCGCGCCGAACCCCTGTCACCGGCAGTGGAAGAGACAGAAATCCTCGAGCTTGGAGGCGATCCGGTCGCGATCGAGCCCGGCTTCGACGAGAATCACTGGCGCGAAAGCCGAGCCGAGGCCCATGGAGCCGGCGGGCGCCAGGTACTTGGCATCGCGCTGTCGGTCGTCGCCGCGCTCTGGCTGGCGTTCACCGCCTGGTCCGCGGGACGCGCGCTCGCGGCACAGCCGATTTCATCGCCACTCTTCGCGCAATGGGTGGCAGTCGCGGCCGGTCCGTTGGCTTTGCTCGGCCTTGCATGGCTGATCTTCGGACGCACCCGGCGCAAGGAAGCGGAAAAATTCACGCGGTCGGTCGTCGCCATGCGGTCCGAAGCGCAATCGCTCGAGGCGTTGCTCGAGGTCTTGTCGCAACGGATCGGTGACAGCCAGGCCGAGCTTACGATGATGTCGCAGCACCTCATGCAACTCGGCGACGAGGCAACCGGCAAGCTCGGCGGCATTACCCGCGAAATGGACTCCAGCAGCGAGAGGCTGCTTCGCCACGGCGAGGCTCTCGATCGTGCGGCCGAGTCCGCAAGAAACGATATTGCGGTGCTTCTGGACGACTTGCCGCGTGCCGAAGAAGCGGCGCGCGCCGCAGCCGAGCAGATCAGGCAGGTCGGAAGCGAATCCTCGGGCCGGACCGGACAGCTGACCGAGCAGGTCGCGGGTCTCACCGAACGCGTCCGCGAGGCGGATCGACTCGTCGGCGAAGCAACGGATCGGTTCACCCAGCGCCTGGCGGAAATCGAACAGGCGGGACCGGCCGCCACGGCGAGGATCAACGAAGCCGAATCCAGCCTATCCGCCGCCGTCGACACATTGCTCGAGCGGACGGCCGCAAGTCTCGAGGAAATTCGCTCCGGTATCGACGCACAATCGACCGCCGTATCCGCGTTGGTGTTCCAGGCCTCGGCCGGAATCGGCAAGGCGGGAGCTGAAGCCTCAGAGGCGCTGGCGTCGAATGTGGATCATGCCAACACCACACTGGAAGGCCTCTCCGCGCGGGTCGCCGAGCAGGAACGAGCATCGCAGCGGATGATCAGCGAGATCGACCGCGGCCTTGCACTCATTGACGAGCGCTTCACCCAGCTCGCCGCCCGCGGCGACGAGCGCGCGAACCGTTTCGTTGAATCCCTCACACGCGCTCGCACCGAGCTGGACACTATCGGCGCGCAGGCCTCGGGCCATGACAATGCATTGGGTGCGCTTGCCGATCGAACAGCGGCCCTTCGCGAACAGATTGACGGGCTGGTCGGTGAAATCCGCGAAGGCGTCAGCGCTGCGATCGGAGAAGCCCAGGGAGCCGCGGACCAATTGGGAGCTTCGACCGCGAGCGTGAAGCCCGAGGTGCAATGGGTGCGCGAAGCGGCCATGGAGGCGAGCGACCGGCTCGCCGGGACCGTCACTCAGGTGGCCGATCAGCAAGACCGGCTCGCGGCCCTATTGGCGAGCGTCGATGATGGTGTCGGCCAGGCCCAGTCGCGACTCTCCGATCTCTCGTTGGCGCTGGGAAGCGCGCAGGCCGAGGCAGCGAACCTGAGCGCCGAAACCGCTCCCGCGCTTGTCGCGGCGCTCGTCCAAGTACGCGAAGCCGCTGCTCACGCGGCCGAGCGCGCTCGAGAAGCAATCGGAAGCGTCATTCCGGAAAGCGCCGGCAAATTGTCCGAACAGACGCGCGGCGCACTTGAGCGCGTCATTCGCGAGAGCATCGACGAGAAGCTGCGGGAAGTTGAGCAGACTGCCGCCAGGGCCGTCGAGTCCGCGCGGGCGGCTTCAGACCGCCTGACCCAGCAGATGCTAACGCTCGGCCAGAGCGCGGCCGCGCTGGAGCAGCATATCGAGGAAACCAGCAAGACCCAGCGCGAGAAGGATAGTGAAGCCTTCGCTCGCCGGGTTTCCCTGCTCATCGACTCGATGCACTCCGCGGCGATCGACGTCGGCAAGATCCTGTCGGACGAGATCGACGACAAGTCCTGGGATTCCTACCTGAAGGGCAATCGAGGCGTATTCACGCGACGCGCCGTCCGCCTGATGGGCGGAAGCGAGACGCGCGCGATTGCCGCCCACTTCGAAAGCGACATGGAGTTCCAGCGCTCGGTCAACCGCTACGTTCACGACTTCGAATCGATGCTGCGTCGAGTCCTCGCCGAACGCGACGGCGGGATAATCGCCGTGACATTGATGTCTTCCGACATGGGCAAGCTCTACGCGGCGCTTGCCGGAGCCGTTGAGAAGCGCCGCTAGCTCTTGATCCGACTGTAGATGTCGAGGTCGTCCGGAGTGACCCACCCGTACGCCCAGTTCGCATAATAGAGCGCGAACAGCAGTGCGCCCAGGATCGCGGCTTTCAGGAGGTGGCGGCCGACGTGAAAGCGGTGCGGCGCGCTGTCGGCCTGACCCGGAATGCATTCTCCCCCGACCTCTTCCGTGGTTCGAACGCCAAACGGGAGCAGGACGAATGCGCTCGCGCAGAAGAAGAGGAAGTAGATCGCAAGGATCGACGTAAACCTCATCGCCGGATCAGGCCGCTATCTCGAGGAGCATTACTTCAACCAGCGGCTTCTTTCCGGTCCACAGCGTGGCACATCGCCGAACGGCCAGGCGAACCGCCTCTTTCATTCGATCCTCGGCCTCCCCCGGCGTGAATGCGCGCGTCGCCGCGTCGGTGGCGTCCGCGATGAAGTCGTCCCGGTCTTCCTCTACCGGAACGCCGAAGGGCCGAATGAGCGGGGTACCGGCAAGCTTTCCGTCGCCACCCACCGGCAAAGCGACGGTGATCAGGCCACCGTAGCCGATGCGCCGCCGCTCATTCACGGTTGCGCCGTTCGCGGGCAGGATGACATCTCCGTCGAGGACAAGCTGGCCGACTCGGACCTCATCGACCTTCTTGGGATCTCCCGGCGCGAGGCGGATCACATCGCCGTTCTTCTGGACGACGGCGCTCGGCACACCATGACTCGTCGCAAGTCGCGCATGCTCGGCGAGATGGCGCGCCTCGCCATGTACCGGCACCACGATCTGGGGGCGCACCCATTCGTACATTTGCGTGAGCTCGGGCCGGCCGGGATGCCCCGACACGTGAACATGCGCCTGGCGTTCGGTGACTATGCGCGCGCCTATGTCCGAGAGCTGGTTCATGATGCGTCCGATCGCCACCTCATTTCCGGGAATGATGCGAGACGAGAAGATCAAGGTGTCGCCCTCGGCGAGCTTCAGATCGTGATTGCCGGAGGCGATGCGACCGAGGGCCGCCCGCGGCTCACCCTGGCCACCTGTTGCGATGATCAGCAGCTCGCGCTTCGGCAGCCGCATTGCTTCGTCGAAGCTGACTGGGGGCGGAAAGTCCTTCAGGTAACCCGTTGCCTGAGCCACGCGAAGGATCCGCTCCAGCGATCGGCCCGCGATACACACCCGGCGTCCGGTCTCCACGGCCACCCTGCCGATCGTCTGGAGCCGGGCGGCGTTTGACGCGAAAGTCGTGACGAGCGCCCGTCCCTGGGCCTTCTCGACTTGGTCACGCAGACCCGCGTGGACGCTTTCCTCAGACCCCGAGGGCTTGTCCTGGAAGACGTTTGTCGAATCGCAGACGAGAGCCAGCACTCCCTGGTCGCCGATCCGCGTGAGCGCCTCGGTACTCGGCGCCTCGCCGATCACCGGGGTCTCGTCGATTTTCCAGTCACCCGTGTGGAAGATATTGCCGAAAGGCGTTTCGATCAGCAGCCCATTGCCTTCGGGAATGGAGTGCGAAAGCGCCACGAAGCTCACGCGGAACGGTCCGAGCTCGATGCTACCGCCGCGCTCGACAATGTTGAGCTTTACGGCGCCCGTGAGGCCCTCTTCCTCAAGTTTCCCTGCGATAAGGCCCGCTGTGAAAGGCGTTGCGAACAGCGGGACCTTAAGCTCTTCGGCAAGATAGGGCAGCGCGCCGATGTGATCCTCGTGCCCGTGGGTCAGCACGATCCCGGCCAGCCGCTCTTGCTGGCTTTCTATGAATTCAAGATCGGGAAGGATGAGCTCGATACCCGGATAGCTCGGATCGGCGAATGTGAGCCCGAGGTCGACCATGATCCATTGACCGCGGCAGCCGTAGAGATTGACGTTCATGCCAATCTCGCCGGATCCCCCGAGCGCGCAGAACAAAAGCTCTTCGCCGGGAATCATCTTGTACTCGTCATCTGGAGCCGCGTGTCGCCATGTCGTGCAACAGGCTCAAACCCTGGATCGTCAGATCGGGTTCAATTGCATTGAAAACATCGGTGTGCTCGTCGAACAGGTCCGCGAGCCCGCCGGTTGCGACGACAGTCACCGGCCCGCCGATCTCCCGCTTCATGCGCTCTACCAAGCCTTCGATCATCGCGACATATCCCCAGTAGATGCCGATAAGCATCTGCCCGCTTGTCGTGCGACCGATGACACCGAGGTCCTTCTTGGGCGCTTCGATCGCGATCCGCGGGAGCTTGGCCGCGGCATTGACCAGCGCATCAAGCGAGAGGTTGATCCCCGGAGCGATGATACCGCCCCTGTAGGCGCCCGACCCATCGACATAGTCGAAGGTCGTCGCCGTCCCGAAATCGACGACGATCAGGTCGCCCGGATGCTTCGCGTGGGCCGCGATGGCGTTCAGGGCGCGGTCGGCCCCGACGTTGTGCGGTTCGTCGACGTCGAGCTTCAGCGGCCAGGCGGTGCCGCCCTGCCCGGCAACCATTGGCTCAACATGGAAATACTTGGCGGCGAGGACTTCGAGGTTGTGCAATGCACGCGGGACGACCGTACCTATGATCACCGCGCTGACGTCTGCGCGCGAATATCCTTCGAGCTCCAGAAGCTGGTGAAGCCAGACCGAATATTGGTCAGCGGTGCGCCGAGGGTCAGTGGCAATGCGCCAGCGCGCCTTGATCTCGCCGCCGTCGACCAGCGCGAAAACCAAGTTCGTATTGCCGGCATCGATCGCTAGCAGCATGGGCGCGCCCTAACGCTCGCCGCTATTGTTCACAACAATACGTCGCCCGCGTGCACGACGGATATCGAACCGTCGCCCAGCGCAAGGCGCAGCGCACCGTCGGCCTCCAGGCCGTCGAAGCGGCCGGAAAGGCTCTCGCCGGCGCTCGCGTGAACCGTCAGACGTGTCCCGAGTGGGTGCGCACGCGCGAGCCAAGCCTGCGCGAGCAGGCATGGCTGACTTTGACGCCACAGCTGGAGCAGCCGCGCAAAGCTGCCAGCGAGCAAAGGCGCGAAGGCCTGCGGCTCGACCTGTGCATTCAGGGCGGCAACCATTCGACCAGGCACTTGCGGAGCGCTCGCAAGGTTCACGCCGAAGCCGACTGCCACGCGATCCCCGCTCCGTTCAAGCAGTATGCCGGCCACCTTCTTTCCGAGCATCAGCACGTCGTTCGGCCATTTCAGCATTAATCCCTGGTCCGGCACCGCGACATCGATTGCCTCGATCAGCGCGAGCCCCGCAGCCAGGGACAATGATGGAGCGGGTGGGTCTTCGAACTTCAGCTCGACCAGTGTGCTGCCGTAAAAATTGCCCGCGCCCTGCGCCCATTTACGGCCTTGCCGGCCCCTTCCCTCCTCCTGTCTGAGAGCGACGAGCCAATCGCCTTCCGCCGCCTTCTCATTTTGAAGGATGTCGCTGTTGGTCGACCCGGTGCGCTCGACGATGTGGATTCGGTTCAGAAGAGGGCCCCGGCTGCGCGGTCTGTGAGCGCTCCGAGCGGCCCGATCAGCAGATAGCCCAGCGGCGAGACGATAACCGCGGCGAGGAGGATGAGGAAACCCTGGATCGGCTCGCGCGCGCGCTCAAAGGGCTCGACCGGATCGTCCATGTACATGACCTTGACGATCTTCAGGTAGTAATAAGCACCAACGACGGTCCCAACGATGCCTGCGACCGCGAGCGCGACGTAGCCGCTTGCCACCGCGGCATTGAAGACGAGCAGCTTGGGCCAGAATCCGAACAGCGGCGGAATACCGGCAAGGCTGAACATGAAGATAGCGATCGCTGCCGCGAAGGCGGGCCTGGTCTGAGAGAGGCCGGAAAGGCTAGCGATGGTCTCGACCGGTTCGCCGTCCGGTCGGCGCATCCACAGCACGCAAAGGAACGCACCCAGCGTCATCACGATGTACACGGCCATGTAGAACAGCACCGACGAGGCGCCTTGGGGGCCCGCAGCAGCAAGTCCGATCAGCGCAAAGCCGACATTGTTGATCGACGAATAGGCCAGCAGTCGCTTGATGTTGGTCTGACCGAACGCGCCAACTGCCCCGAGGAAGATCGATGCGAGCGCCGCGAAGATCACGATCTGCCTCCACGCCTCCGTCGCCGGTCCGAGAGCCTCGATGCAGACACGTGTCGCGAGAAGGACAGCCGCCACCTTTGGCGCCGAGGCGAAGAATGCCGTCACCGGGGTCGGTGCGCCTTCGTAAACGTCCGGCGTCCACATGTGGAACGGAACGACGCTGGCCTTGAACGCCAGTCCCGCGAGCAGGAACACCAGTCCGAACAACAGCCCGAGACTGGGAGCACCGCGGCCGAACGCCGATGCGAGGCCGGTGAAGTTCATCGTCCCGGTGAAGCCGTAAAGCAGGGAGATGCCATAGAGGAGAATCCCGCTGGCGAGCGCGCCGAGCACGAAATATTTGAGGCCCGCCTCAGCAGAACGCTCATCAGAGCGGCGGTAGGAGGCAAGCACATAGGCTGCGAGGCTCTGCAACTCGAGGCCGACGTAAAGCGACACCAGGCTGGTCGCCGATACCATGACGCTCATGCCCACCGCGCTGAACACGATCAGCACCGCATATTCGCTGCTATGCTCGTGGTCGTGCTCGAACCAGCCGTGCGCCGCAATTATCGCAATGGCGGCGGCCGGAAACATGATGGCCTTGCCGAAGCTGGCGAACAGGTCCGCGGCGATGAGGCCGTCGAAGACGGGACCCGCATGTGACGGCGCACCCATCAGCGCGAACGTCGCGGCGATGAGCAATGCCACCGACAGCCAGCTGGTGAGGCCCGACCCACGCCGTCCGGTGAATGCCGCGACGAGCATCAGGATCGTGCCGCCGATGCTGAGGATCAGCTCGGGAAGAAGTGGCGCGAAGCGGCCCATCAGTGCGCCTCTCCATGCTGGCCCTCGGCGTCGATCACCTTGAGCTTGGGCTTGCCGGGAGTCGGCTGGGAGTCGCCGGCAGGCGCAACGCGTTCCAGACGGACCAGCAGACGACCGACATCGTTGCGGATCGGCCGAACGAAGCTTTCCGGATAGATACCCATCCAGAAGACCGCGGCGGCGATGGGCGCAAGCAGCCACCATTCGCGCGCGCTAAGGTCCTTCATCGCAGCGGCTTCCTTCGTGCGTGCGGTACCAAATGCGATGCGCCAGTAGAGCCAAAGCATGTAGGCTGCGCCCAGGATGATGCCGGTCGTGGCGACGATCGCGGCCCAGGTGGATGCGTGGTAAGTCCCGACAAGGCTGAGGAACTCGCCCACGAAGCCGCTCGTGCCGGGAAGCCCGACGCTGGCCATCGTGAACACCATGAACAGCAGCGCATAGCCCGGCATGTTGTTGGACAGGCCGCCATATTTCTCGATCTCGCGGCTGTGCAGCCGATCGTAGACAACGCCGACGCAGAGGAAGAGTGCGCCCGAGACGAGGCCATGGCTGAGCATGACGACCATGGCGCCTTCGATGCCCTGACGGTTCATCGCGAAGAGCCCGAACGTCACGAAGGCCATATGGGCGACGGAGGAATAAGCGATCAACTTCTTCATGTCGCGCTGCACCAAGGCGACAAGGCTCGTGTACACGACTGCAATCCCGGAGAGGGCAAAGACCAAGGGGATGAACTGCAGCGAGCCTTCCGGGAACATCGGCAGCGAGAAGCGGATGAATCCGTATCCGCCCATCTTCAGCAGCACGCCGGCCAGAATCACCGAACCCGCGGTCGGCGCCTGGACGTGAGCATCGGGCAACCAGGTGTGGACCGGCCACATCGGCATCTTGACGGCGAAGCTCGCGAAGAAGGCGAGCCACAGCCACGTCTGGGCATGGACCGGGAAGTCGTACGCCATCAGGTCAGGGATGAACGTCGTCTTGGCTGTGATCACCATGTACAGCATGGCGATCAGCATCAGGACCGAGCCGAACAAGGTGTAGAGGAAGAACTTGTAGCTGGCCTTGATACGCTCCGCGCCGCCCCACACGCCGATGATCAGGTACATCGGAATGAGGCCACCTTCGAAGAAGATGTAGAACAGGAACAGGTCCTGCGCCGCGAAGACGCCGAGCATCAACGCTTCCATGAGGAGGAAGTAGGCCATGTACTCAGGCACGCGCTTCTCGATCGCTCGCCAGCTGGCCCCGATGCAGATCGGCATCAGGAAGACGCTGAGCATGATCAACACCAGAGCGATGCCGTCGATTCCAAGCGCCCAGTTGATGCCGCCGCCGAGCGTGACGAACTCGACGAACTGCCACTGCGGGCCGCTCGGGTCGTAAAGCGCCCAAAGATAAGAGCCGAGCGCAAGATCGAGCAATGTCGCGATGAGCGCGATCCAGCGCGCGGCTTCCGCGCGTACGAATAGGCAGAGCACGGCCCCAAGGAGCGGAATGCCGACCAGGATGGAGAGCAGCGGCAACTGACTCACTGAGCCCACCAAATCGCCCAGCTCGCCGCGCCGATCAGGCCGAGCAGCATCACCAGCGCATAAGAGTAGAGGTAACCGTTCTGGATACGCGCCGCGACCCTGTTGCCAGCCGCCACAGCGTAAGCGGCTCCGTGCGGGCCGAAGCGGTCGATCGTTCCTTCGTCACCGCCCTTCCAGAACAAGCGTCCCAGCCAAAGCGACGGCCGGACGAAGATCAGGTCGTAAAGCTCGTCAAAGTACCATTTGTTGAGCACGAAGCGGTGCACTGCGGGGAATTGCCGGACGAATGCGCCGGCCGCGCCCGGATTGCGGATATAGTTGTTCCAGGCGATCCATAGCCCAAGCAGCATCGCGATGGTCGCGCTCAGTTTTACGAAAAGCGGCACCTCATGCATGGCGTGAGCGAGGTGCGTGTTGAACGAGATGCTGTGCCTCCAGAACTCCGGCGCGCGATCGGCGCCAATGAAGATGTCGTGGAACAGCTGGCCGGCGAATAGCGCGCCGACGGCGAGCAACCCGATCGGGATCAGCATGGTCAGTGGGCTCTCATGCGGATGGTAGCCGCCCGTTCCTTCGGCCGGCATGTGCTTGTCATGCGAGCTGTCGCCATGCTCTTCGTCGGGCGCTTCATGATGGCCATGGACAGCGTGCTGGATATGCTCGGAGGCTGCCCAGCGCGGCTTGCCGCAGAAGGTCAGGAACACGAGCCGCCAGCTGTAGAAGCTCGTCAGCAGGGCAGCGATCGACCCCAACCAGAAGGCGATGGTTCCGGGCACATTGTTCGCCGCCCAGGCGCTCTCGAGGATGGCGTCCTTGGACCAGAAGCCGGCAAAGCCCAGCACGCCGACCACTCCGACGCCCGTGATCGCGAGCGTGCCAATCATCATTACCCAGAAGGTGAAGGGAATCTCCTTCCTCAGCGAGCCGTAGAAGCGCATGTCCTGCTCGTGGTGCATGGCGTGGATGACGCTGCCCGCTCCGAGGAACAGGAGCGCCTTGAAGAAGGCGTGGGTGAACAGGTGGAACATCGCCGCGCCGTAAGCGCCGACGCCCGCCGCAAAGAACATGTAGCCCAGCTGAGAACAGGTCGAATAAGCGATCACACGCTTGATGTCGTTTTGCGCGGTGCCGACCGTTGCGGCGAAGAAAGCGGTCGCTGCTCCTACATAGGTGACCACGTGCATCGCCGTCTGCGACGTCTCGAACATCGGCGACAGGCGGCAAACCATGAACACGCCTGCTGTCACCATCGTCGCGGCATGGATGAGCGCGCTCACTGGCGTCGGGCCTTCCATGGCGTCCGGCAACCAGGTGTGGAGACCCAGCTGTGCGGACTTGCCACAGGCGCCCACGAACAAAAGCAGGCAGAGAAGGGTCATCGTGTCGACGCGCATTCCCGCGAAGCCGATCGTCGACCCGGCCATGCCGGGCGCTGCTGCCAGGATTGCCGGAAGAGATACGGTTCCGAACACCAGGAACGTTCCGAAAATGCCGAGCGAGAAGCCGAAGTCGCCGACCCGGTTGACCACGAACGCCTTGAGCGCGGCCGCATTGGCCGACGGCTTGTGATACCAGAAGCCGATCAAAAGGTAGGATGCGAGGCCGACGCCTTCCCAGCCGAAGAACATCTGCACCAGATTGTCGGCGGTCACGAGCATCAGCATCGCGAAGCTGAACAGCGACAAATAAGCGAAGAAGCGGGGCTGGCCCGGGTCTTCTTCCATGTACCCCCAGCTGTAGAGGTGCACGAGCGCCGAGACAGTGGTCACCACGACCAACATCACTGCGGTCAGTGCATCAAGCCGGAGCGCCCAGTCCACGCTGAGATCGCCGGAACGGATCCACGTAAGCACCGGGACCACCGTGTCCTGCGCCGATCCGCTGATGTACTGGAAGAAGATCGGCCAGCTGAGGAACGCGCCGACGAACAATGCGCCGGTCGTCACGACCTTTGCCGGGACCTTGCCGATCCAGCGCCCGCCGAGGCCAGCAATGATCGCGGCGATAAGCGGAAGGAAGACGATGAAGATCAGCGGATGCATCAGCCGTGCATCCTCGTTGCGTCGTCCACCGCGATTGAGCCGCGGCGGCGGAAAAAGATGACCAGGATGGCGAGGCCGATCGCGGCTTCGGCGGCGGCGACCGTCAACACGAACATCGCGAGCACCTGCCCCGTCAGGTCACCGAGGTAGGCGGAGAATGCGACCAGGTTGATGTTCACGGCAAGCAGGATGAGCTCGATCGCCATCAACATGAGGATCACGTTGCGCCGATTGAGGAAGATGCCGAGCACGCCGATCGTGAACAGGATCGCCGCGACGGTGAGATAGTGCGCGAGCCCGATCACAATTTCATTCCTTCACCAACGCCCGGATCGAGCACCTTGACCGCCTCGTCAGGACGGCGAGCGACCTGCTTCCATACCTTCTGCGGACGTGTGTCATGCCTGCGGCGATGGGTCAGCACGATCGCCCCGACCATCGCCACGAGCAGGATCAGGCCCGCAATCTCGAACGGGAACAGGTAGCGGCTGTAGAGCAGCTGACCGAGCGCTACGATGTTCGGCTGTGTAGTCGCCGCGACATTGTGACCGCTCAGCGCCGGACCGGCTTGCCAGGCGCTCACCGCGATGATGATCTCGGCAAGCAACACGAGCGCAATGATGATCCCGAACGGAAGGTTCCTGGTGAAGCCCGATCGCAGCGACGCGAAGTCGATGTCGAGCATCATGACCACGAACAGGAACAGGACCGCGACCGCGCCGACGTAGACGATGACCACAAGCATCGCGATGAACTCTGCCCCGAGAAGCAACATGAGGCCGGCCGAATTGAAGAAAGCCACGATCAACCACAGCACGCTGTGGACCGGGTTGCGCGCGAAAATGACCGCCAGCGCCGGAGCGATGGTCAGCGTCGCGAACAGATAAAAGGCGATGGAAGCGATCAAGCTGGGGACCCTGTTGCGGCGCGCTTATCGGTAGGGCGCATCGGCGGCAAGATTGGCGGCAATAGCCTGCTCCCACTTGTCGCCGTTCGCGAGGAGCTTCGCCTTATCGTAGAGCAATTCCTCCCGCGTCTCGGTTGCGAATTCGAGGTTCGGCCCCTCAACGATGGCATCGACCGGACAGGCCTCCTGGCACAGGCCGCAATAGATGCATTTGACCATGTCGATGTCGTAGCGCGTCGTGCGACGGCTCCCGTCCTCGCGCGGTTCGGCTTCGATCGTGATGGCCAGCGCCGGGCAGATCGCCTCGCACAATTTGCAGGCGATGCAGCGTTCTTCACCATTGGGATAGCGGCGCAGCGCATGTTCTCCCCGGAAGCGCGGGCTCTGCGGCGCTTTTTCATACGGATAATTGATCGTCGCCTTCGGCTTGAAGAAATATTTCAAGGTGAGCGCGTGCGCCTTGAGGAACTCCCAGAGCGTGAAGGCCTTGAGCGTGCGAGAAATCATGCGCCCGCCCCTCCATAACGCGTGAACATCAGCCATCCGGAAACGAGGATCACAAAGAGCAACGACAGCGGCAGGAAGATCTTCCAGCCCAGCCGCATGAGCTGGTCGTAGCGATAGCGCGGCACCGTCGCCTTCACCCAGCCGAAGCAGAAGAAGAAAAAGGTCATCTTGGCGAAGAGCCAGAACAGGCCGGTGAGCTCCGGCGTGAAGAAGAAGCTGTAGAGCGGCGCCCAGTCGATCGGCGGCATCCAGCCACCCCAGAACAGGATGGCGTTGAGCGCGCACATCAGGATGACATTGGCATATTCGCCGAGCCAGAAGAGCGCGAAGCTCATGGACGAATATTCCGTCTGGTGACCGGCAACGAGCTCGCTTTCCGCCTCGACCAGGTCGAACGGCGTGCGGAAGGTCTCGGCCATCGAGCTGATGAAGAACACCACCCACATCGGGAACAGCAGCGGATTGAAGCCAAAGCCGTTCAGCAGGCCAAGCACATGCCCCTTCTGCTGGAGCACGATCGCGCTGAGGTTGAAGGACCCTGCCCAAAGCACGACCGTGATCAGCACGAAGCCGATCGAGACTTCGTAGCTGACCATCTGGGCCGCCGCCCGCAGCGCCGAGAAGAAGGGATATTTTGAGTTGGACGCCCAGCCCGCGACGATCACGCCGTAAACCCCCAGCGAGCTCGCCGCGAGGATGTAGAGTAAGCCGACGTTGACGTTTGCAAGCACGACGCCAGGCGCGAATGGCACTACCGCCCAGACAATCAGAGCGACCGTGAAGGTGACGATCGGCGCGATCAGGAACAGGCCCTTGTTCGCGCTCGTCGGAATGATCGTCTCCTTGAGGAAGACTTTCAGCCCGTCCGCGAAGCTCTGCAGGAGGCCCCACGGCCCGACGACGTTTGGTCCGCGCCGAAGCGCCATCGCCGCCCAGATCTTGCGCTCAGCGTAGATGATCATCGCCACCGCGAGCATCAGCGGCAGCGCGATTACCAGGATCCCAATGATCGTGGCCAGGAACCACGACCATTCGTAGGTCAGGCCCCAGTGGTGGAACGTCTCGGTCACTCGGCGGCCTCCTGGAAGGAAGCGCCCTGCACCAGTTCTTCCGAGCAACGCCGCATCGTCGGGCTGTTGCGGCTGATCGCATTGGTGAGGAAGAAGTCGGCGATCGGATAGCGGATCGCACCGGACGCCTTTGCATTGAGCGCCGGCGGTGCCCAGGGCAGGTCGACGAGGCCGGATCGACCGAGCTGCGGAAATTCCGCGATCATGGCAGCGCGCAGCTCATCATAGCTGTCGAATTGCAGCGGCGACCCGAGCACGCCCGAAACGGCTCGAAGGATGGACCAATCCTCACGCGCATCGCCCGGCGGGAAGACCGCGCGCTCGCTCCACTGCACCCGCCCTTCGGTATTGACGTAGGTCCCGTGCTTTTCGGCATATGCGGCGCCGGGCAGAATGAGATCGGCCTGCTTGGCGCCATTGTCGCCGTGATGGCCAATGTAGACCTTGTACGCGCCGTTAAAGCGGTCGGCGGCCATCTCGTCTGCGCCAAGAAGAAGCACCAACTCAGGATTTGCGGCTTCAAGGTCAGCGATACCGCCCGGCTGCGCATAGCCGAGGATCAGTCCCGCCATCCGCGACGCGGCGGTATGAAGGACGTTAAAGCCGTTCCACTCGCCCTTGAGCAGACCGAGCGGCTGGAGGAGCGCCAGAGCCGCTCCAAGCCCGCCAGCCGCGAGCGCGCCCGGGCCGACGATGACTGCCGGCCGCTCCGCGTTGGCGAAAGCCTCGGTAACGTCCTTCGGCAGGTCGCCGAGCAGCTTGAGATCATCCCCGAGCCACTGGACCTTCATGCCGAGGTCGATTTCCGGTCCGATCGCGAAGATCTTGCCCCCCTTGCGCGCAACCTTGCGGACGCGGGTGGCGATCAGCGGCGCTTCCCAGCGAATGTTCGAGCCGACCAGCAAGACGACGTCCGCGCCTTCAATCCCCGCGATGGTTGAATTGAAGGCGACGGCAGAAAGGCTGCTGGTGTCGTAGGTCATGCCGGTCTGTCGACCTTCGAGCAGCTTCGACCCCTGCCCCTCGAGAAGCTTCTTGGCCGCGTACATGGTTTCGGCGTCAAGAAGGTCACCGCCGATCGTCGCAACCTTGCTGCCTGCCTTCTTCAGCTTCTTGGCGAAGATCTGCAGCGCTTCCTGCCAGCTCGTTTCGCGCAGCTTCCCCTTCTCACGCACCCAGGGCCGGTCGAGACGGTTGCGGACCAATGCGTCGACATGATGCCGCGTCTTGTCGCTGATCCACTCCTCGTTCACGTCCTCGTTGATGCGCGGAAGGACGCGCATCACCTGCCGCTGGCGGACGTCGAGGCGGATGTTCGATCCCACCGCATCCATCACGTCGACGCCCGGGACGCGCCGCAATTCCCACGGGCGCTGCTCGAACAGTTGCGGCTTCTGCAGCAACGCGCCGACCGGGCAGACGTCGGCGAGATTGCCGGCGAGCTCCGTCGAGACCGTGCGTTCGAGATAGGTCGTGATCTGGCTGTCTTCGCCGCGATAAAGCATGCCGATCTCGTCGACGCCGGCGACTTCCTCCGAAAAGCGGATGCAGCGCGTGCACTGGATGCAGCGGGTCATCGAGGTCTTGATGACCGGGCCCATATACTTGTCGTCGACCGCGCGCTTGTTCTCTTCGTAGCGCGATCCGCTGCGTCCATAGGCCATCGCCTGGTCCTGAAGGTCGCATTCGCCGCCCTGGTCGCAGATCGGGCAGTCGAGCGGGTGGTTGATCAGGAGGAACTCCATCACCCCTTCGCGCGCCTTCTTGACCATTGGCGTATCGGTGCGGATCGTCTGCCCGTCCGCGGCCGGAAGGGCGCAGCTCGCCTGGGGCTTGGGAGGCCCGGGCGACACCTCGACCAGGCACATGCGGCAATTGCCGGCGATCGACAGGCGCTCGTGATAGCAGAAGCGCGGGATCTCCTTGCCCGCGAGCTCGCACGCCTGCAGCACGGTCGCGCCCTGCGGAACCTCAATCTCGACCCCGTCGACAATGACCTTAGGCATCGTCGCGGTCCTCTTTCTCGCGAGTACGGGTGATCTGCGTCACGCGTGGGCCGCCGCCGCGCGCGGCAAGAACAGCGATGATCGCGATCACGGCGACGATGGCGATGATGATCTGGGTGTTCGTCATTCCGCGGCCTCCAGCAGCTTGCGGCCGGCGTGCTCTGCGATGCGGCGCTCCAGCTCGGGACGGAAATGGCGGACAAGACCCTGGATCGGCCATGCCGCGGCGTCGCCAAGCGCGCAGATGGTATGGCCTTCGACCTGCTTCGTCACGTCGAGCAATTTGTCTATGTCGGCGACGTCCGCGTCGCCGTCGCGCAGCTTTTCCATCATCCGCCACATCCAGCCGGTGCCCTCGCGGCACGGAGTGCACTGGCCGCAGCTCTCATGCTTGTAGAAATAGCTGATGCGGCTGATCGCCCGGACGATGTCGGTCGATTTGTCCATGACGATGACCGCCGCCGTGCCGAGGCCGGAACCCAGCGCCTTGAGCCCATCGAAGTCCATCGGCGCGTCGATGATCTCGGCAGCCGGGACCAGCGGCACCGAAGATCCGCCGGGGATGACCGCCAGCAGATTGTCCCAGCCGCCGCGGATTCCGCCGCCGTGCCGGTCGATCAGCTCGCGGAAGCTGATGCTCATCGATTCCTCGACGACGCACGGCGTGTTGATGTGGCCCGACAGCTGGAACAGCTTCGTGCCTTCGTTCTTTTCCCGGCCGATGCCCGCGAACCATTCGGGCGTGCGCCGGAGTATGGTCGGCACGACCGCGATGCTCTCGACATTGTTGACCGTCGTCGGGCAGCCATAGAGTCCCGCGCCCGCAGGAAATGGCGGTTTCAGGCGCGGCTTGCCCTGCTTGCCTTCCAGGCTTTCGAGCATCGCCGTTTCTTCGCCGCAGATGTAGGCGCCGGCACCGCGGTGGACGAACAGGTCGAAGTCGTAGCCGGAGCCGGCAGCATTCTTGCCGAGCAGTCCCGCTTCATACGCCTCCGCAACTGCACGCTCCAGCACCCGGGATTCCTGGATGAACTCGCCGCGGATATAGATGTAGCCGGCTCGCGCACGCATCGCGAAGCCGGCGATCAGCGCGCCTTCGATCAGCTTGTGCGGATCGTGGCGAATGATCTCCCGGTCCTTGCACGATCCGGGTTCCGACTCATCCGCATTGATCACCAGGAAATTGGGCTTACCGGGCTTGGGCTCCTTGGGCATGAAGCTCCACTTCATCCCGGTCGGGAAGCCGGCGCCTCCGCGGCCGCGGAGGCCCGACGCCTTGATCTTGTCGATGATCGCGTCCTGGCCGATCTGAATAAGCTTGGCAGTGTCGTCCCAGTCGCCGCGCAACTGCGCCGCCTTCAGCCACGGCTCCTGGAAGCCATAGACATTGGTGAAAATGCGGTCCTTGTCCGCGAGAGGCCCGGTGTAACCCATTAGTGCGCGACCCCGTTCGCGAAGAACCAGACGAGGACGACCGCGATCAGAGCAAGGATGGCGAACTTTACCATTCCGGTCACGAAGCGGAACGCGAGGAAGCCCAGGACCACGGCTACGATGATTGCGGCGATCGTCATTTGATGCGCTTCTGTCCGAAATGGCTCTGCGCAAGCATCAGCCCGCCGACGACCAAAGCCACGATGATCGCGAACTTGAGCAGCTTCAGCACGAGGCCGATCAGGAGGATGCCGATGACCACGGCGATGATAAGCCCGATCATTGCGCGCCCTCCCCGGCGGTCGCCGTCCACTGGCCGCGATAGTCATAGTTACGCTCGGCCATCTTCTTGAGCGTCGTCGGACCGCCTTCGGGGCAGCTGGTCTGGCGATCGACCTGCGGACCAACCTTCGGCTTCTCGCCGCGGGCCAGCGCATCGAGGATCGCGGCCATGCTTGCCTCAGTCAGGTCCTCGTAATTGTCGTCGTTGATCTGGACCATCGGCGCATTGGCGCAGGCGCCGAGGCATTCGACCTCCGTCAAGGTGAACAGCCCGTCGTCGGTCGTATGGCCCTTCTTGAGGCCGCGCTTGTAGCAAGCCTCCAGCACGTCGTCCGAGCCGCGAAGCATGCAAGGGGTCGTCCCGCACACCTGGACGTGGAAGCGGCCGACCGGCGCCATGTTGAACATGGTGTAGAAGGTCGCGACCTCGAGCACGCGGATGTAGCTTGTGCCGAGCTCGTTCGCGACGAACTCCATCACCGGGATGGGCAGCCAGCCCTGCGTGTTCGTCTCAGCCCCGACCTGCCGCTGGGCAAGGTCGAGCAAAGGAATGACGGCCGAGACCTGACGCCCCTCGGGATAGCGGCCGATGATCTCCGCCGCGCGCTTCGCATTGTCAGGCTTCCACTGGAAGCCTTCCCAGCGCGCGCGCTGCTGGGCGTCATCGACGAAAGAGCCCTGCCCGGCCATCAGCGATCTACCTCCCCGAACACGACGTCGATAGCGGAGAGCACTGCGGTGGTGTCCGCGAGCATGTGACCCTTCATCATGAAGTCCATCGCCTGCAGGTGCGAAAAGCCGGTCGGGCGGATCTTGCAGCGATAGGGACGGTTGGTGCCGTCGGCGACGAGATAGACGCCGAACTCACCCTTGGGGCTTTCGGTCGCGACGTAAACCTCACCCGCGGGCACGTGATAGCCCTCGGTGTACAGCTTGAAGTGATGGATGAGGGCCTCCATCGAGGTCTTCATCTCGGTCCGCGACGGCGGGAACACCTTCTTGTCCTCGCTGCCCACCGGCCCCTTCGGCATTTCCTTGAGGCACTGGCGCATGATCTTCGCCGACTGCCGGACTTCCTCGACGCGGACCATGAAGCGGTCATAGCAATCGCCTGCCGTGCCCACGGGTATTTCGAAATCCATGCCCGCATAGACTTCGTAGGGCTGCGAGCGGCGGATGTCCCAGGGGATGCCCGAGGCGCGGATCATCGGTCCGGAGAAGCCCCATGCGATCGCATCGTCCCTGCTGACGACGCCGATGTCGACGTTGCGCTGCTTGAAGATGCGGTTGTCGGCGACGAGGCTGATCGCGTCCTCGAACAGCTGCAGCCGGTTATCGAGCCAGTCGCCAAGGTCGGCGATCATCTTCTCGGTGAGGTCGTAGCGCACGCCGCCGGCTCGGAAATAGTTGGCGTGCATGCGCGCTCCGGACGCCCGCTCGTAGAATTGCAGGGTGTCCTCGCGGACTTCGAACAGCCACAGGTTCGGCGTCATGGCGCCGACGTCCATGATGTGGCTGCCGAGGTTCAGCATGTGATTGGAGATGCGGGTCAACTCCGCCATCAGGGTGCGGATGTACTGGGCGCGGATCGGCACCTCGAGGCCCATCAATTTCTCGATGGCGAGCACGAAGCTGTGCTCCATGCACATCGGGGAGCAGTAATCGAGGCGGTCGAAGTAAGGCAGCGCCTGGGCGTAGGTCTTATATTCGATCAGCTTCTCGGTGCCGCGGTGAAGCAGGCCGACGTGCGGGTCCACGCGCTCGACGATCTCGCCGTCCAGCTCCATGATCAGGCGAAGGACACCGTGCGCAGCGGGGTGCTGGGGACCGAAGTTGATCGTGTAGTTGCTGATCTTGTCGTCGCCGGGCACGCGTTCATCGAGCGCTGCGCCATGCCCGCCGGCGCCAACGTCCACCTCGACGCGGCGCGGCGACTTGGCATGCGCGCCGGTGCCGCCGCCTTCGTTGCGGACGTCGCTCATGACGCGCCTCCGCTCGGCCTACGCGTACGGCTGCCCTTGGGCTTGGGATCCTTCCCGGCCGCCGGCTTGCTGACCTCCTTCGCGGCTTTCGCCGCGCGCGGCTTGCGGGCCTCCTTGGTCGCCTGCTTGTCGGCCGGCGCTCCTGCTCCAGTCTGCGCGGGCGTATCGGTCGTCTTCGGCGTTTCAGCCGGGGTCTTCACATTCTCCGGCTGCTTCCCGGCTGGCGCAGGTGCCGGAGACGGTGCACCGGCCTGCTCGGGAGACGCTTTTTCGTCCCCGGGAAGCACATATTCCGCGCCTTGCCAGGGCATCAGGAAGTCGAATGTGCGGAAGTCCTGCGGAAGAGCGACGGGCTCATAGACCACCCGCTTCTCGGCCTCCGAATAGCGCAGCTCGATATGGCCGGTGAGAGGGAAGTCCTTGCGCTGCGGATGGCCCTCAAACCCATAATCCGTGAGGATCCGACGCAAGTCGGAATTGCCGGCGAACGTGACGCCGTACATGTCGAACACTTCGCGCTCGAGCCAGCCAGCAACCGGCCAAAGCCCGGTGACGGTCGGCACCGGCGTGACCTCATCGGTCGACACATGCACGTGGAGCCGATGATTCTTCGTCAGCGAGAGCAGGCAATAGACGACTTCGAACCGTTCGGGACGTTCCGGATAGTCGACCCCCGCAATCTCCATGAGCTGCTGATATTCGTGATCGTCCCGCAGGGTACGAAGCACTTCGACGACGTCGCCACGCTCGACATCGAAAGCCGTCTCGATGCCCGGTCGGCGGCGAGCACCCTTCAGGCCGGCGAGCGAGGCCGGCTCGTCCACGTAGGTCGGGACGTGCTTGGCAAGCTGGATGGCCATCAGCGCTCGATGGTCCCTTCGCGGCGGATCTTCCGCTGGAGCTGCATGATCCCGTAGAGCAAGGCCTCGGCCGTGGGCGGGCAGCCGGGGACGTAGATGTCGACCGGCACGATGCGGTCGCAGCCGCGCACGACCGAATAGCTATAGTGATAATAGCCGCCGCCGTTCGCGCAGCTGCCCATGGAGATGACGTAGCGCGGCTCGCTCATCTGGTCGTAGACCCTCCGAAGCGCCGGAGCCATCTTGTTGCAGAGCGTTCCCGCGACGATCATCACGTCGGACTGGCGCGGAGAAGCGCGCGGCGCGGCGCCGAACCGCTCGAGATCGTAGCGCGGCATGTTCACATGGATCATCTCGACCGCGCAGCAGGCGAGGCCGAAGGTCATCCACCATAAGGAGCCGGTGCGCGCCCAGGTGAACAGGTCCTCGGCCGTAGTGACCATGAACCCCTTCTCATTGAGATTCTGCTGGAGCGTCTCGAGGTGCTTGCGGTCGATATCGCCAGGAACGAGACCTGCGAGGCGAGCGAGTTCTTCCTCGCTCGGCATGCGGTCCTCGTTGGGACGCAGCATCACTCCCATTCGAGCGCCCCTTTCTTCCACGCATAAGCGAGGCCCAGCCCAAGCTCGACCAGGAAGATCATCATCGCTGCCCAGCCCGACCATTTGGTGAAGTCGAGGCTCACCGCCCAGGGGAAAAGGAAGGCGGCTTCGAGGTCGAAAACGATGAACAGGATCGCGACGAGGTAAAAGCGCACGTCGAACTCCGCGCGGGCATCCTCGAAAGCCGGGAAGCCGCACTCATATTCGCTGAGTTTCGCCGGGTCGGGCCTGTGCGCGCCCGTGAGCCGCGCAACCAGCATCGGCAGCACGACGAACGCGGTGGACAAGCCCAACGCGATGAGCAGGAACAAGAGGATCGGCAGGTAGCCGGCGGCAACGCTTGCCAAGAGGGAAACTCCGGAGGTTCGAAAACTTGGCGGCGCTTTAGGACAGGGAACCCGGCCCCGCAACACCGTCCGGGGCGCAAAATCAGGCGATTAGCGACTGCAGCCCGCGGGCAAGGGTATCGCGACGATCGGCGCACCCGCGCTGCGGCTTCCGTTCGGCTTCGCCGCTGCTTCCCATCCAGCATTTGCAACGACGAGCAACCTCTTGCCGTCGAAGGATATTTGCGTCGGATCGCGGAGGCTGACGCCCTTGGCCAGGTCAACCGCTTCGATGGAGTTCTGTCCGACGTGAATGCTCAAAATTCGGCCGGGCGCGCTGCCATTGTAGACACCCACAAAGGTCTCGCCGCATCGAACGAGCCCATCCACTCCCGAAAGCTTCCCATCGGAGCCCGGTAGCCAAGTCGTCGAAGTGGTCTTGAGATCTATCCTGCCGATGCCTCGCGAATAGTCCGCCACGATGACGCTGACCCCGTCGGGCGCCAATGCCGTGCCCTGAGCGCTGCGGCCGTCACCGGGCCGGTTGATGGCGCGCAATTCCCTGCGCCCAGGGAGAAGCCCGTAAACCAGTCCGTTGTGGCTATCGCTGACGAAAATCCCCCTTTGCGCGACGGAAACATCGCCAGGGTGAAAATCGTTCTTGGGTGCGATAGCCGCCCGAAGCTTCCCAGTGGCGTCGATCGCCACAAGTGCGCCCTTCGAACATTTGGGAACGCCGGGAAGGTCGGGGCAGTCGGCGGCGATCCACAGGAGCTTGCGCGTCCAGTCCCATGCGATGCCGAGCGGATGAAGACCTTCCGGCAAAGTGGCGAGCGTTCGGCAAGTGGCCGCGCAGGCAATGATCTGCCGGTCGAGTACGCTCGACGCCCAGATGGTGGCTCCATTGCTCGCGACACCCTCCACCAGCCGATGTTGCGGGGGGATGACGGCAACGACCTTAGGTTGGGCGAGCGCAGCAACGGCAGCGATCGCCAAGGCGATCACCGAAGCGCGCCTGCAATCAATTTGTGCAGCCTGGAATGAATGTCGCCGTTGCCCGCGATATACTCACCGCGTTTGAACATCTGGTCCGACCCGCGATAGTCGCTGACGAAGCCCCCGGCCTCACGCACCAGCAGGACACCCGCCGCGGTGTCCCAGATGTCGAGATCGTCTTCCCAGAAGCCGTCCATTCGACCGGCCGCCACCCAGGCGAGGTCGAGCGCCGCAGAGCCGAACCGCCGGACGCCGGATACGTGCGAGCCGATAGCCGCATAGATTTTCGCCCAGCGCGCGGGGTCGCCGCGTCCGCAATGCGGAATTCCAGTCCCGATCAGGGTTTCGCTGAGATCGCGGCGCGCGGACACGCGCAGGCGCCCGTCCTGGAGCCAGGCGCCCCTGCCCTTTTCAGCCCAAAAGCTTTCATCGGTCAGCGGCTGGTAGATCAGTGCGTGCGTCACCTCTGGCCGGCCGGCCGCGCCGCGCGGATCCTCGACAGCGATCGAGATGGCGAAATGCGGCACGCCGTGGAGGAAGTTGGTTGTCCCATCCAGAGGGTCCACGATCCAGCGCGGCTTGTCCGGATTGCCTTCGACCTCGCCGCTCTCTTCGAGCAGCATGCCCCAGTCGGGACGGGCGTTGCGAAGCTCTTCAACGATGGTCTGCTCGGCACGCTTGTCTGCCATAGAGACGAAATCCGCCGGGCCTTTGCGGCTGACCTGGAGCTGCTCGACCTCGCCGAAGTCGCGCCTCAGCCGCGGCGCCGCCTTTCGGGCGGCCCGGGTCATGACGGTGATAAGGCCGGAGTGTGAGACCACGTTCGCTACTTAGTCCGCGCGGCGGACATATTCGCGATTGTAGACGTCCACTACGATGCGCGTTCCGGCCGTGATGTGCGGCGGAACCAGCACCTTCACTCCGTTGTCGAGCATTGCAGGCTTGTAGCTGGAGCTGGCGGTCTGACCTTTGACGACGGCATCGGCCTCGGTGATCGTCGCTTCCACCTGGTCGGGGAGCTGAACACTAATCGGGCGCTCGTTGTAGAGTTCCATGATCACGTCCATGCCATCCTGCAGGAAGTCGCCCGCATCGCCCAACAGGTCGGCAGGAAGGCTGATCTGCTCGTAATTGTCCTTGTCCATGAAGGTCAGCATGTCGCCGTCATGAAACAGGAACTGGAAGTCCTTGGTGTCGAGGCGAACGCGCTCGACGGTCTCGGCGGAGCGGAAGCGGACGTTGGTCTTGCGGCCGTCGATGAGGTTCTTCATCTCGACCTGCATGTAGGCGCCGCCCTTGCCAGGCTGCGTGTGCTGGATCTTCACAGCGCGCCAGATGCCGCCTTCATATTCGATGATGTTGCCGGGACGGATGTCCACGCCGCTGATCTTCATGTCTTCTCTCGGAAAGGTTGGGAAAGAGCCGCCGCGCGCTCTAGCCGCCGGCCTTCTTCCCGGCAAGCAGGGGATAGGGATTGATCGGTGAGCCCTGCCACCAGCGCTCCCCTTGCTGCATGCGATTGATGGCGAAGTGAAGGTGCGGACCTTCGGCATTGGCATTGCCCGTGTGCCCGACGCGTCCGAGGAACTGGCCGCGCTTGATCTGCTGACCCTCCTTCAGGCCCGGCGCATACCCCTGCAAGTGGGCATAATAGTAGCTCCAGCGGCCATCCGGCGATCGCACGTAGGCGGTGATCCCCCCGCCCCCGTCGGAGTAGAATAGTTTTTCCAGCGTTCCGTCCGCCGCGGCGAGCACCGGTGTGCCTTCGTTGGCCATGATGTCGATCGCGTCGTGACGGCGAGCCCCGCCGGCGCGCGCCTGAGTATAGGTATCGGTCAGCTGATCGGCCTTGAGTCCTTGCACCGGAATGACGAGACCGGCCGGGCCTACCTCGACTCCTTCGGCAATCGCGACAGGCGGACCCTTCGCCGGGTCAACCGTTGCGACGTCGCCCGCGGCAGTCACACGGCCGTTGGGTTCGGTCGCCGACGCGGCCGGGCTCGACGTGTAGAACCAGATCCAGAACCAGCTGGTGACGAAAGCCGTCAGCAGCGCCGTTCCGATAAGCTTGAGCATGCTCCTCCCTACGCCACGAAGACGGCAGTAAAGCCGGGCTTCAGCATCAGCGACAGTCGCATCACATCCCAATTGGTGAGACGAAGGCAGCCGTGGCTTTCAGTCTTCTGGATGGTCTGAGGCTCGCTCGTTCCGTGGATGCCGTAATGCTCCTTGGTCAGGTCGAGCCAAGCGACGCCGACTGGCCCGTTGGGGCCCGGCGGCAGTTTCTGCTCGGCCTTGTCATCGCTCACATCCCAGAACAGGTCGGGCTGGAAGTTGAATGGCGGCAGGAAGGAGTAGGTCGTCGTCTTCCATGTTCCCAAAGGCAGCGGGTCATGACCTGAACCCGTCGTCACGGGGAATTGCGCCACAAGCTGGCCCGAAGGCTTTTCGCCCTTTGCCGGCGGCGATCCGCGGTAGACCTTCAGCGTGCCGTCGCTCTTGTCGACCACAATATAATCGGCCTTCGGAGCGTTCCCTTCGACATTGAGCATCGTCAGGAGCTGCGACTGCTTGTCATTCGCGCCCGAGTAATCGGTCGATTGCGGCACGACATTCGGCAGCTTGAGGATTTGCCCAGGACCGATCAACTTGTCGGGACCGTTGAGGGCTACGATCGTGGCTGGCGTCGTGTGATAGCGTTCGGCGACCTTCTCCAGCATGTTACGGTAGCCAAGGAATTTCAGCTTGGCCTGGTCTTCGTATTTCTTCGGGAAGGGGTAGACGAATGGGCCTGAAACATCCTCGTCGGCGAGCCTGATCATCCGCGTCGACTGCCGATTTTGTTGCAGTAGGGCCTGTCTCGTCGGCGCGTCCAGCTTGCCGTTGATCTGAAGCCCCTTGGCCTCCTGAAACCCTTTGATGGCCTGGATAAGCGAGCTGCCTTTCTTGCCGTCGATCACGCCTGCGGTGAATCCTGCAGCATCAAGAAGCACTTGAGCGTGGAAGGTCTCGCCATCAATCGGCGATCCCTTGGTTCCAGGAGCGACCCAGGCTTTGGACTTGGAGGCGCTCGAAGGCTCGGATTTCTGCGCAACGGCGGCAGCGCTGAGCGTTGCTCCGGCGGCGATGGCAATCAGGACGGCACGCAACGCAACTCTCCTCACGAATGATGGTTCGGGGTTGCAACGATGGAGAGTTCAACTGTTTCCCACGCACGCCGCGGAGGAGATCACGAGGCCCGGACGCTAAGTCGATGTTCGCTCAGCTGAACCGCCGATCAGCTTTCTTCGGTCGGAGCATTATCGTTCTCGCTGATCTCATCTGAACCGAGCTGGCCATGACCATGATAGCCTGGGTTCGACTTTCCGCCGTGAAAGCCGCTTTCCTCCTTACCGCTGTGCGGGTTTGGGATAAGGCCCTCCGCCGGACTCGCCCGAATCATCGCCAGCTTCCGCATCCGGCGATTTGCGCGCCGCTAGGTCGCCTTCCTCGGCCGGATTCGGCGTGCGTTCCCCGACATCTGTCGATTTGGGATTCTCGTCCTGGGTCATGATCGCTCCTTCGACGATCCAACCGTCGAGGGCTGGCGTCGTTCCTAAAGCGCGAGCACATCCTGGAATACTGCGACGGCCGCCGCAGGATCGTCCCTGCCCCATACAGACTGGCAGACGGCGAGGAAGTCTGCGCCGGCTTTGACGAGGGGCGCTGCATTCTCTGGCGTGATCCCGCCGATTGCCACGCACGGGATCTCGAACAGAGTGGCCCACCAGCTCAATATAGAAGGATCGGGCCTGTGGTCGGATGGCTTGGTCATCGTCGGATAGAAGGCGCCGAATGCGACATAGTCCGCTCCGGCCTCACCCGCATCCATCGCGAGATGGCGGCTATCGTGGCATGTCTTCCCTATCTGCGCCGCGGGACCGAGCGCAGCGCGCGCTTCGCGTATGTCGCCGTCACTCTGTCCGAGGTGCACGCCGTCCGCGCCGAGCCGTTTGGCGAGCGCAATGCTGTCGTTGACGATAAAGGCGGCGCCGGCATCTGAACAAAGGCGTTGAAGCGGCTCGGCAAGCCGCGCCAGCTCATGCTCGACAACGCCCTTGACGCGCAGCTGGAATGCAGTGGCCAAGCCCGGCTCGAGCGCAGCCTTCAGCCGATCGGGAAATCCGCCGCCGACGTCCTGCGGGCTGATGAGATACAGCTTCGCAGGCTCACGGCGTTCCGGGGCCGGGAAGTCGATAGGGTCGTATTCGGACTCGTCCACCGTCAGGCAGGAACCCGCGCGACCGACGCTTCATGGATTTCGTCGATGGCTTGTCCGAGCGTGCGGTCGAACTCCTCGTCCGTCTGGCCGTGACGCAGGTCGGAGAGCAGGGCACGGCTAAAGCTCGCGATCATTCCGGGGTTCTTGGCGAGCTCGCGACACGCTTCGTCGCGGCTGAACCCGCCGGAGAGTGCAACGACACGCAATACCTTGGGGTGATCGACCAGCGGCTGGAACAGGCCGGGTTCGGCCGGAATGGTGAGCTTCAGCATGACCTGTTCGCCCGGGGCGATTGTATCGAGCTGCTTCAGGATTTCCTGCAGCAGGATGCGATCCGCGGCATCACGCTCCGGACTTTTGATGCTCACCTCGGGCTCAACAATGGGCATCATGCCGTGCGCGAGCACCTGACGCGCCACCTCAAACTGCTGGGCGACAACAGCGGCGATCCCCGCCTGGTTCGCCAAGTTGATGACGGAACGTTCCTTGGTCCCGAACACACCCAGGCCCTTGGCGCGGGTCAGCAAATCGTCGAGACCGGGGTTCGGCTTCATCATCTGGACGCCGTTCGCCTCGTCTTCGAGACCCTTGTCGATCTTGATAAAGGGCACGATGCCGAGGTCGATCAGGGCCTGAGGCGTCGGCTTCCCGGCGACCTGGCCATCCATGGTGCGTTCAAACAGGATCGCGCCAATCACCTTGCCGCTCCCGAACGACGGGGAGGTGATGATGCGCGAGCGCATCTGATGGATAAGCGCGAACATCTCCTCGTCGTTCGACCAGGCACCCTCTTCGATACCGTAACCCTTGAGCGCCTTGGGCGTGGATCCTCCGGATTGGTCGAGGGCGGCGATGAAGCCGTTCCCGTCGCGAATTTTCGTCGTCATCTCAGACTGATTCATGTCTTGCCTCTTGCTGCTGTTCGAGAGCCGCGACGCCCGGAAGCGTGCGCCCTTCCATCCATTCCAGGAACGCCCCACCGGCAGTGGAAACGAACGTAAAATCTTGCGTCACGCCCGCGTGATTGAGCGCGGCAACAGTATCGCCGCCCCCCGCGACGGACACCAGAGATCCTTCCTTCGTAAGTGCAGCCGCGGTTTGCGCCAGAGCCACTGTCGCGGCATCGAAAGGCGGCGTTTCGAAGGCGCCAAGCGGGCCGTTCCACACCAGGGTTCGGCAGGTCTTCAGCGCATCCGCGAGCGCCTCTACTGCAGCCGGACCGACGTCGAGGATCATCTCGTCGGCGCCGACTTCATGCACGTTCACCGTACGCAGACTCGGCGGATTCGCCGCGAATTCCTTCGCGACGACAACGTCATACGGCAGATGGATCGTGCACCCCGCCGCATCTGCCTGGTCGAAGATCGCGTTGGCTTCGCCGGTCAGCTCGTGTTCGCACAGGCTCTTGCCGACGCTGATACCGCGGGCGGCGAGGAAGGTGTTTGCCATGCCGCCGCCAATGATGAGGTGATCGACCTTCGAGACCAGATGTCCGAGCACGGCGAGCTTCGTGGAGACCTTTGCTCCGCCGACGACGGCAGCCACAGGGCGCTCAGGCGAACCGAGAGCTTTCTCCAATGCTTTGAGTTCGGCCTCCATTGCGCGTCCTGCGAAGCTCGGCAGCAGGTGCGCAACGCCCTCTGTGGAAGCATGCGCGCGGTGTGCGGCAGAGAAAGCGTCATTGACGTAGAAGTCACCTAGCGCGCCGATCGCCTCGGCCAGGCCGCGATCGTTCTTTTCCTCGCCCAGGTGAAAGCGGGTGTTCTCCAGAATCCCGATATTGCCTGGCAACATCGTGGCGATCGCCCGCTGCGCCTCCGGGCCCTGGCAGTCCTCGATGAAGCGCACGGAACGCCCCGCAAGCCGGTGCAAAGGCATCACGAGCTGCGCAGTCGACATGTCCGGCCTCTTTTCGCCCTTGGGCCGGCCGAAGTGAGACAGCAGCAATACGATCGCGCCGCGGTCCGCCAACTCGAGAACGGTGGGCAGCATGGCCCGCAAACGCGTGTCGTCGGTGACGCGGGCGCCGTCCATCGGCACATTGAGGTCGACGCGGACCAGCACCTTCTTGCCGGTCAAATCCTCCGGCAGGTCGTCGAGGGTCTTGAACCCGCTCACCTTAGCCGAGCTTGGCCATCGCGCAGGCCGTATCGATCATTCGGTTCGAGAAGCCCCACTCATTGTCGTACCAGCTGACGACGCGGACGAGCTTGCCGTCGATCACGGCCGTCTCGAGGCTATCCACCGTCGAGCTGGCCGGCGTGTGCATGAGGTCGATCGAAACCAGCGGCTCATCGGTATAGTCGAGAATACCCTTTAGGCGCCCGCTCTCGCTTGCGGCCTTGAGGATCTGGTTGACCTCCTCGCGGGTTGTGTCGCGCCCAGGGGTGAATGTTAGGTCCACCAGGCTCACGTCGGGTACCGGAACCCGTATCGCCGAACCGTCGAGCTTGCCTTTCAGCTCGGGGAGAACTTCGCCCACCGCGCGCGCAGCGCCCGTCGTCGTGGGGATCATCGACATCGCCGCCGCACGGGCACGGCGCAGGTCGGAATGGATCTGGTCGAGGATCTTCTGGTCGTTGGTGTAGGCGTGGACCGTCGTCATCAGCCCGCGCTCAATGCCGAGCGCGTCGTTGAGCACCTTGGCGACGGGTGCCAGGCAGTTGGTCGTGCAGGATGCGTTGGAGACGATCGTGTGCTCGGCAGAGAGCTTGTCGTCATTGACGCCATAGACGACCGTGAGATCGACGCCTTTCGCCGGAGCAGAGATCAGGACGCGCTTTGCCCCGGCATTGGTGTGCTTCTGGGCGCTTTCGCGATCCGTGAAAAAGCCGGTGCATTCGAGCACGATCTCGATGCCCTGGTCACGATGCGGGAGCTGCGCAGGGTCCTTTACCGCCGTGACGTGGATGCGCTTGCCGTCGACGACGATGTCATTGCCCTCGGCCGCCACCTCGCCCGGGAACTTGCCATGCACGCTGTCGTGCTTGAACAACCAGGCGTTGGCCTTGGCATCGGCGAGGTCGTTGACGCTGACGAGGTTCAGCCCACAGTCGGGACGCTCCAGGATCGCGCGAGCGACCAACCGCCCGATGCGGCCGAAGCCGTTGATTGCAACTTTCGTCATTGAATTCCTCTTTGCTTCATGAAGTCGGTGACGCTCCGCGCCACGGCATCAGGGGTGAGCCCGAAATACTCGAATGCATCTTTCGCCGGCGCGGAGACCCCAAACCGATCGATCCCGATGCGGAGGCCGTGCAGACCCGTATAGCGCTCCCATCCGAACGTGGTCCCCGCTTCGATCGATACGCGGAGAATTTCGCGGTTGCTGACGTCGGGAAGGATATCCTCGCGATAATCTGCGGACTGCGCGTCGAAACGCTCCGTGCAGGGCATGGACACAACGTCGGTACCAATGCCTTGCCCTTCAAGCAGCTTTGACGCTTCTAGCGCGAGGTGCACTTCAGATCCGGTCGCAATCAGGATCACCTTTCGAGGTTGCCGAGCCGGCTTGAGCCGATAGGCGCCACGAGCCGAAAGATTTTCGGCCGCGGCCTCGGTACGCACGAGCGGCACATTCTGGCGCGTCAATGCGAGCACGCTTGGCTCTTCGCTCGCCAAGGCCAGCGCCCAGCATTCTGCGGTTTCGACTGCATCGGCAGGACGGAACACCTCCAGCTGCGGCATGGCGCGCAAGGACTGCAGATGCTCGATCGGCTGGTGCGTCGGTCCGTCCTCTCCCAATCCGACACTGTCGTGGGTCATCACATAGATGACCCTCGCCTTTTGCAGCGCGGAAAGGCGGATCGCCGGACGCGCGTAGTCGGTGAATACGAGGAAAGTGCCGCCGTACGGGATCACGCCCCCGTGCAGGGCCATGCCGTTCATGGCGGCGGCCATCCCGAACTCGCGGATGCCGTAATAGACGTAACGGCCGCCGTAATTTTCCGGGGTCAGCGGCTCCAGCGCCTTTGTCTTCGTGTTGTTCGAGCCGGTGAGATCGGCCGACCCGCCCACCGTGCTCGGAATTGCAGCATTGATCGCGCCCAACGCCATCTCAGACGCCTTGCGGGTCGCGACGGGCTTGGGGTCCGCAAGGAGCGTATTTATGTGAGGCTTGAGCCAGCTATCGTCGACTGAGCCGGCCATCCGGGCAACGAACTCGTCCTTATGGCCGCTCTTTTCGAGCCGTTGGCGCCATTCCGCGTGCTCAGCCCCGCCGCGCTCGCCGGCCTTGCGCCACGCAGCGAGAACGTCGTCCGGAACGGTGAACTCCCTGGGCTCCAGGCCCAGTTCCTTACGCGCCGCCTCGACCTCATCCTTGCCTAGCGCCGCTCCGTGCGTGGCCGCAGTGCCCTGCATGTTCGGTGCGCCATAGCCAATGATGGTCTTGCACCGGATTAGGGTCGGCCTTTCATCGGCAGTTGCGGCCGCGATCGCCTTGCTCACCTTGCCGGCGTCGAGACCGTCGCATTCGATCGTGTGCCAGCCTGCAGCCGCATGTCGCGCCATCACATCTTCGCTTCGCGAAAGATCCGTGGAGCCGTCGATGGTGATGCGATTGTCGTCCCACAGGACGATCAGGCGTCCGAGCTTCAGATGCCCAGCCAGGCCGATCGCCTCGTGATTGACGCCTTCCATCAGGTCGCCGTCCCCGGCGATCACGAAGGTGCGGTGATCGACCAGATCATCGCCGTAGATGGCGTTGAGGTGACGCTCGGCAATGGCCATCCCGACCGCCATCGCCACGCCCTGTCCAAGCGGGCCGGTGGTGACCTCCACGCCGGGCAGCTCGAAATTCTCCGGATGCCCCGCGGTTGGACTGTGGAGCTGCCGGAAATGCCTTATGTCATCGAGCGTCGGGCGTTCGTAGCCGGTCAGGTACAGCAGGGCATATATGAGCATGGAGCCGTGACCGGCCGACAGGACGAAGCGGTCGCGGTCCGGCCAATGCGGGTCCTTCGGATCGAATTTCAGATGCTTCGTGAAAAGCGCAGTCGCCGCGTCGGCCATGCCCATGGGCATGCCCGGATGGCCGCTGTTGGCGGCTTCGACCGCATCCATCGCGAGTGCGCGAATGGCGTTGGCGAGGCGGCGTTGGGTCGGCTGCATCAGGGCTCCGGCAATGGGGTTCGGCGGCGCCGGGAACTCATGGCGGCCGCGCGGCCCCATTAGCCGCCCTGCCGGTGGCGTCAAATTGTGCAGCTTCCGCCGCAACGACCGAGCAGTGACGCTTGCCCGGAAACGCTAAAGTTCGTAGCGGATTGGAATGGACGATGGAGGAATGTCCTCAGCATTGGATCGCGCCGACCAGGCGCTCCAGCGGATCGAGCGAGCCTTGGCTGGCCGGCAGGCGGCAGTCCCCGCGCGCGATGAAGAGCTTCGCGCCAAGGTGCGCGAAGTCGTCGAAGAGCTCGATGAATTGATTCGGGAGGCAGCGGCTTGATGGCGGCCATGATCGACCTGTCCATCGCCGGGCGCACGTACCAGGTCGCATGCCGCGAAGGAGAGGAGGAAAATCTCCGTGCCGCGGCCCGCCTGGTAGACGGAAAAAGCCGCGAGGCGCTCGCCGGGCTAGGCTCTCTTAGCGAAGCTCGCCAGTTCCTGTTCGCTTCGCTGCTGCTTGCCGATCAGCTGATCGACAATCGACCCGACGCCGAGCCGCCAGCTCAATCGGCACCGGATCCGGAGCTCGTCAGTCGCGCCGAGACACTCGCCAATCGTCTCGAGTCGCTCGCGGCACGGCTTGAGAACGAGGCATCTGCGTCTTAAATAGACCTCGACGGGCACTACCCGGTGCGCGCCTTCGGAAAATCCCTGAGGCGATATGATCCACTTGGGAGCTGTCCCTGCCCGGATTCCGGTCCGGATCACACGGCACCCACCTGACGTTTTGGCGTCAGAGGATTTTAGGGCAAACGGCCACGGTGGTCCCGTCACCCCCTTTCTCTCCCGGCCCGCGGCCTGAAATGGAGCCGCTGTCCAAGGAGTCGCTACGGCGGATCGCACTCGACGCGCGGAAGGCGTTCCTTTCTACGCTGTCGGACGCGGAGCGGACTCGCCTGGAGCAGAAGCTTGCCGAGCATCTCACCTGGCTATGCGCCGGAGCGCGAGTCGTTGGCGGCTATGCCCCCCTTGGGTCTGAAATCAGCCCGAAACTGGCGACCGAGGAAGCCCGGGCCGTGGGCGCGATCGTGGGCTATCCCGCCTTCGACAACCCAGCCAAGCCGTTCAAATTCCGTGCTGGGGACCCTCTCGAACCGGGTCCGTTCGGCATTCTGCAGCCGAAGAAGTCCGCCCCGATCGTCGAGCCCGACCTTGTTCTGATCCCCTTGCTTGCAATCGATCATCGCGGAACGCGGCTTGGCCGCGGCAAGGGGCATTATGACCGGGCGCTCGTGCGCCTCAAGAAATCGAAGGCGCGACTGGTCGGCCTGGGATGGCAGCTGCAGCGCCTCGATCAGGAGATTCCAGCCGACGAGTGGGACGTGCCGCTGGATGCATTCGCCTCCCCGGAGGGGGTCGAATGGTTTCGCCAGGCCCCGCTTCCGTTCTAGTGCCCGCGCGCATGACACCTTCGACCCGGCCGCTCATCGGAATCGCCCTGATTCTCCTTCTCATCATGCTATGGGCGGCGTTGGTCGCAAGTCTCGCCCCCTTCGTCGGAACCTGGCCTGTTCTCGTTCAGGCTCCATTCTATCTCATTATGGGAATAATATGGATCATCCCATTGAAACCGTTGGTGAGATGGGTTCAGACGGGCCACTTCAAGGCACCTTCGAAGTGAGCAGTTGAAGCAGCTGTATTAGAAGAGTATTACAGGCGGGCATGTCCGAAGCAATGACACTTTCTCACCCCCTCGCGGGGCTCAAGGATCGTGCGGCGCAGTTGAAACTTCGCGCGGCGAAGCTTTGGCGCTCGCATCCGCGCGAGGCGGTCGGCTTCGGCGTTCTGGGCCTTGCCGTCGCCGTGGCCGTTGGCGGTGCCGCCCACTCTACTCCGGACGTCCAGCCGGCGGTGGCGCCTCCTGCTCCGCCCCCGATGCTGATACGCCAACTGGCGCCGGAGAAGGCGCTGCAGGTGAACGAGCAAATCCCGATTGCAGTGGGGCCGAATCCTGCTGCCGCACCGTTCGTGTTCAAGGGTGACAAGACGGCGCGCGCGCGCGCGCTCGAATGCCTCACGAGCGCGGTCTATTACGAAGCCGGGCAGGAAAGCACGGACGGACAGCGCGCCGTGGCGCAGGTCGTGCTGAACCGCGTCAGACATGCGGCATTCCCGGCGAGCGTATGCGGTGTCGTCTATGAGGGATCGACCCGGGCGACCGGCTGCCAATTCACCTTTACCTGCGACGGATCGCTTTACCGAGGCCCGGACGCCGCCGGCTGGCGCCGTGCGTATCACGTCGCCGAAGCCGCGCTGGCCGGCTCCGTTTACGCGCCTGTCGGAAACGCGACGCATTATCACGCCAACTATGTGGTGCCCTATTGGGCGTCGACGCTGGCAAAAAATGCAGTGGTCGGCGCGCATATCTTCTACCGCTGGGCAGGCGGATGGGGACAATCGGCAGCATTCACGAAAAATTATGCGGGGCGCGAGCCGAACGCTGAAGCTCTGAAAACCGCAGCCCTCGCCGCGGAGGCCGCGACTGCTTACCAGTCGCCGTCGACCGTCGCCGAAGCAGTGAACGAGATTCCAGGCGCCCAGGCCCTTCCGCTCAAGCCATCGATGCGTGGCGACAAGCAGGTTGCGGTACGCTTCAACCTCGTCGCTCGAGAAGCGTCCGAGAAGGTTGAGCACAAGGAATATGTCGAGAAGTTCAGCGCTTCCGACAACCTGCGTTGGACGCTGTCAGGCGACAGTGCAGCGAGCACGGAGCAGCCGCTCGGTAGCGCAACCTCGGCCGCCGGCGGAAGCGCAGCCGGGGCGACCGCACAGCGTTAGTCGCCGACTGCGGCCTCCGGCGCCGGATGTAGGCGCGCCGCAATGGCAAGTTCGACATGTAGACGCACTCGATCGAGGCGGCTGTCCATCGCCAGGGAATCGTTCGAGAACAAGGTTGCCGCGCTCATCTGTCTGCCAGTCACGGCAAGCTCGCCGAAAGGTCCGCGATCGCGAAGCGGATCGCGGTCGAGCAATTGCACTGCCGCGTCGTCGAACGCAGCGCAGCGATCGAGAATGGCGACATCGGGGTTTGCCCGAAGCCGCGAGAAGCAGTCGCGGCTTGCGGAAGCGAGGGCCATTTCGTCGCGGTCGCGGGCCATCGCGAACGCATCGTTCACCGCACGCTCGACTGCCATTGCGTCAACCGGCGCGGAAATGGCGTCGCCAGAGGGAGATACGGTCGATCTCTTTGCCAGATTAAGGCTTGGCGGGATGGAGAGCGGCGTCGCGACGCGCACCATCGGGCCGACCAGGATTGCAACTCCGATGGCCAGCGCAGCAAAGACGACCGTGGAGCGGACACGTCCACGACGATGGGGGTCGATGTCGCTCCAGTCCTGCAGATCCAGCGCCTCGCGCACCCTCCCTGCAAGCCGCAGCTCTCGATACGCGCGGTTGATGTCGGCAGCGCGCCGCGCGTCGCCGCCGTCGCGATCGGGATGGTGACGCTTGATGAGCCTCTTGTAGGCGCGCTGGATCGTCGCTGCGTCCGCGCCGGGTTCGACGCCGAGGGTTGCATAAGCGGACGCATCGGCGGCCATGGCGCCGTCTAGTCCAGGAGCGACAACGATGAAAAGTGGCGCGAGTGACGGGGCTCGAACCCGCGACCTCCGGCGTGACAGGCCGGCGCTCTAACCAACTGAGCTACACCCGCGTTTTTGGCGTGGCGGCGAACTAGGTGGCAGGCTTTTCAGTGTCAACCATGGGTGGACCGATTTCCCGGCGTTCGTCCTCCTCCTCTTCGTCGGGCTCACCCACATGGGTCAAAGTCCCATGCTCGAAGAGGAATCCGGCGATATCCGGCGTGCCGGCAGCCGAGAAGACGGTCTTCATGATGATCAGGAGGGGTACGGCGAGGAGTGCGCCAGTCGTTCCCCAGACCCAAGCCCAGAACGAAAGCGAGACGAGAATCGCCAGCGGGCTGATCGTCAGTCGATGTCCCACCACCAACGGCGTAAGGACATTGGCCTCAACCAGGTGAAGGCTGATGAAGGCTGCGGGCGGAAGCATGGCAGCCCAGATGTCCGGAAAGGTCATCAGGCCGCCAAAGAATAGCAGCAATGCGCAGACGATGGGGCCGAGATACGGGATATAGTTGGCCACAGCGACAATGCCGCCCCACATGACCGGCGAATCCATGCCGAGCTGCCACAGGAGGAGCGCCGTCAGCGCTCCGAGCCCAATGTTGATGACGGTGATCGTGCCCAGATAGGTCGAGGTCGCATCGACAACCTGCTGGATGACCCGCGCGGTCGTGAGCGCCCCTTCGAAGCTGCCGCGGCTGACGATCGTCTTCTTCCGCATTGCGGTCCACCCCGCGAGGAAGAAGTAAATGACAAGCAAGGAGAAGAAGAGCTGGATCAGCAAGTGCGGTGCCGACGAGGTGAGCAGGCCAAGCATTGAGTTCGGCGTCTCGATCCTGACCGCTCTCGTGCGTTCCTGCGTGATCGCAATCTGCGACATCGTCCGGTCGATGAAGCGATCGAGGTTCTTGTAGAGGTCGAAGACCGGCTCGAGCGTCGACCGGACATGGCCAATCTTCTGCGGGACCTGCGCCACCCAGTCCGTTGCCGGGATGACGATCGATCCGATGGCGAAAATTGCAAATGCCAGGAATATGACGAGGCAAAGGGCGGAGGCGGCACGGGATGGGACGCCCCGCCGCTCGAACCATTCAAGCATCGGCACCAAGGCGATGGCGACCACGAGCGCGGCCGTCACGGGCATGAAGAATTCCGCGCCTGCGCGAAGCGCGAACGGCAGCGTGATGAGAAGCCCGATACCCGCGATCAGGGTCAGGGACGCAAGGAGGCGATCCCGCTTCGCTGGGCTAATCTCGTCGTCATTGTCCTGGGCTTGCTGCCGCTTGGTACGCGCGTCCATGCGAAGACCATATCCGCGCACGGGGGCTCCGACTAGCGGTCCTTTGCGCTGGTGCCCCTGGTCCGACTCGAACGGACACTCCGGTGAAGGAACTCGATTTTGAGTCGAGCGCGTCTACCATTCCGCCACAGGGGCCCCGCAGCCCGCGTTAGCTAGGCGAGCGCCTGCCGCGGGGCAACCGTGAAGCGATCAGCGGGCGAAGGAGAAAGCTGTCGGCGCCGCGCCGTAGCGATTTGGAACCGTCGATCCCTTCTTCATGAAAAGGGTCACGAGGTTCGCAAAGGCGAGCAACGTGATGCCCAGAAATCCGAGCGCCACGATCTGCGGCAGGATTCCGCGGAAGCCGAGCACGAGGCCGGAGAGGAACAACATCACGCAGGGAACAACCAGTTCGCGGCCGCTCTTGCCCACGTCGTGAAGGCGCCGCACGGCGACGGCGAGTTGCGGGATGAACAACAGTGCCGCGACCAGCCCAGGCAGAGCGCCGCGCATGCCAAAGATCGCCCCAACGAAGCCGGCCAATGCATTGGCAATGATGACGAAAGCGAAGAAACACCAGAATTCCTGTCGCGACGCGCGACCATTGAATTCGGCATATTTCTTGAGCGTCTGCAGAGCGGATTCGAAGATGAACATGACTGGCCCCTGTTATACGCGCACTCGGGCGCACGCGGCATGATCGGGGTACGCGCTTAATATTCTATTACAGCAATTTATTACCGCGATTAGTTCCTCGGTGCCTGGCGCCGGTAGCTGAGCGCCTCGGCCACATGGATTCGGCCGACCTGCTCAGTGCCGGCCAGGTCGGCGATCGTTCGCGCTACGCGAAGCACGCGATGAAAGCCGCGCGCCGATAATCTCATTGCAGCAGCCGCATCCGCGAGCAGCTTTCGCCCCGGATCGTCAGGCGTAGCGACGCGATCCAATAACTCGCCGTTCGCCTCGGCGTTCGTGCGTACGCCATTGCCGTTATAACGGTTGGCCTGAACCTGCCGCGCGGCTGCAACCCGGTCCGCCACCTGTTCGCTTCCCTCTGCGGGTGGAGGCAAAGTGAGATCTGCAGCGGAAACGCCGGGTACCTCCACGTGCAGGTCGATCCGGTCCAAAAGCGGCCCTGAAACGCGCGCCTGATAATCGGCGGCGCACCTCGGCGCCCGGCTACATGCGAGAGCCGGATCGCCGAGGTGGCCGCACCGGCAGGGATTCATGGCAGCGATGAGCTGTACCCGCGCCGGGAAGGTGACGTGGGTATTTGCTCTGGCAACGCTGACATTGCCGGTTTCGAGCGGCTGGCGAAGAGAATCCAGAACGGCCCGCTGGAATTCCGGAAGCTCATCCAGGAACAGGACGCCGAGATGCGCGAGGCTGATCTCTCCCGGACGTACGCGCAGGCCGCCGCCGACAAGAGCGGGCATAGAGGCACTATGGTGCGGCGCCCGGAACGGTCGACGCCGCCTGATCTTCCCGCCGTTGAGGTCACCGGCGATCGACGCAACCATCGACACTTCGAGCGCTCCCGAGGGCTGCAGCGGCGGCAGGATGCCCGGAAGGCAGGCCGCGAGCAGAGACTTGCCCGCGCCAGGCGGACCGCTCATCAGCAAATTGTGGCCGCCGGCCGCTGCGATCTCGAGAGCGCGCTTGGCAACCTCCTGCCCTTTCACCTGTCGAAGGTCGGGCCCGTGGTCCACGGGTTCCGCTTCAGGCGACGGCGGGGATTGGAGAAGTGCGGTGCCCTTCAAATGCGCAAGCAGCGCGAGAAGGTCGGGCGCAGCGATGACGTCGAGCTGACCGGCCCAGCTCGCTTCGCTCCCCTGAGCGGCCGGGCAGATCAGACCTCGTTCCAGAGCGGACGCGTGAATGGCTGCGAGGAGCACACCCGGCGATGCTGCAATCCGTCCGTCGAGGCAGAGCTCGCCAACCGCGACATATTGCGCCAGCGCCTCGGCATCAGCTGCTCCAATGGCAGCAAGCAGGCACAAGGCGATTGGCAAATCGTAATGCGAACCTTCCTTCGGCAAGTCCGCCGGGGAGAGGTTCACGGTGATCCGCTTGGGCGGCAGCGCTAGGCCGATCGCGGCCAGCGCCGCTCGAACGCGCTCGCGGCTTTCGGCCACGGCCTTGTCGGGCAATCCTACGATGATGAAAGCGGGAAGGCCGGCGGAAAGCTGGACCTGGACCTCGACGGCGCGAGCCTCGAGCCCAAGATACGCAACAGTGGCGACGGTCGCAGCCATCAGGCTCCGTCCCCGGCACACGAAACAGCAGTCAGCGTTCCCCCTAGCTCGGCGGCGTCACGCTAGCGCGGCGCAGTGCCAAACCGCAAGGCGCTTGCGCGAAACGCCTCGGCCAACCAAATGCGTCGCATGACGAGGCGGGAGCAGTGGCGCAGATTCTTCGACAAGCCCTGGGTGGAATGGGGCCTGTTTGCCCTGGGCGTCGTCCTCGTCATCATCGGCATCATCGTCGCTCCGCTGCCCGGCCCCGGCGGCGTATTCTTCATTGCTCCTGGCGCGGCCCTGATCCTGAGGACCAGCATGTGGGCCAAGCGCCACTATGTGAAATTCAAGCGCTGGCAGCCCAAGGCCGGGCGATGGACCGACTGGGCGCTGAGGCGGCCGAGCGCCCAACGGCGAGCAGCCCTCCGCAAGGCCGAACGCGAGGAAGTCGAACTACCATCGGAGGGTTCGAGCAATTGACTTCGCGCGCATGCTCGACTATCGGCGCGCTCGACAGCGGCTGCCTCATTTGGCGGCCCTTTTTCATTTAGAATTTGAGGCATGAGCGATGAAGCGCACCTTTCAGCCGAGCAATCTCGTCCGCAAGCGCCGGCACGGCTTCCGCGCGCGCATGGCGACGGTCGGCGGCCGCAAGGTCCTGAACGCACGCCGCGCCCGCGGCCGCAAGAAGCTCAGCGCCTAAGCACGATCAAGAAGCGCGCCGATTTCCTTGCCGCCAATAGCGGCAAGCGTGCGTCCACGCCCGGCTTCATCCTGCTGGTGCGGGATCGCAAGGACACCGACCAGGCGATGAGGGTCGGCTTCACGGTCACCAAGAAGATCGGCGGCGCCGTCATCCGCAACCGGATGAAACGGCGTTTCCGCGCTCTGGCCCGGGAAATTGTTCCAGCGCGAGGCTTTCCTGGTTCGGACCATGTGATGATCGGCCGCGCCAAAGGCATCGAGCGCGATTATGGGCAGCTGCGCGCCGAGTTGACGAGCGCGCTAGACAGGCTGCGCCAGCAATGATCGCGCGGCTGCTCGTAATGGTTGCGCGCGGCTGGCAGCGCGGCCCGTCACAGATACTCCCCCCAAGTTGTCGTTATCAGCCGAGCTGCTCGGCCTATGCGATCACAGCGATTGAACGCTATGGCGCAGCCCGGGGCAGCTGGCTCGCGCTCAAGCGCATCCTGCGTTGCCATCCCTGGGGCGGCCAAGGCTACGACCCCGTACCGTGAGGATTTAAGTGAACGACAGCAAGAACATGATCCTCGCGGTGGTGCTGAGCGCGCTCGTCCTGCTCGGATGGAGCTGGGCGGCCAACCGCTTCTTCCCGACCGCTCAGCCGCAGAGTACGAAGATAGAGAACGGCAAGCAGCAGCCGGTTTCCCAGCCGACGGCACAGCCCCAACCGACTGCGGCAGCGCCAAAGGCCATGCGTGCTCGGAATGTGGTGCTCGCATCGACGCCTCGAATTCGCATCGTCACTCCGTCACTGCAGGGCTCGATCAACCTGAAGGGCGCACAGATCGACGACCTCACGCTCGTGACTCAGCGCCAGACGATTGCGAAGAATTCGCCGCCCGTCCGGTTGCTGTCACCGCTCGGCGCGCCGGGCGCCTATATCGCCTCGTTCGGTTGGACCGTGGAAGGCGCGCCCGCGCCCAATCTCGATACCGTTTGGACGGCGAGTAATCAGGTTCTCACTCCCGGCCGGCCCGTTACGCTGACCACAGAGATCAGCGGTGTCCGCTATGAGCAGCGGATCAGCATCGATGACGGCTATCTTTTCACGGTCGAGCAGCGGGCGACCAACGCATCTGGTCATCCGGTGATCGTCCGCCCGATCGGACTTGTCAGCCGCGCAAGCAAATCGAACGACCGCGACAGCTGGACGATGCACGTCGGTCCGATCAGCGTCTTCGACGAAAAGGCCGATTATGACGTCGACTACAAGACCCTCGACGAGGGAGCGCAGAGCTTTGCAAATGTCAAAGGCTGGCTCGGCTTCACCGATCACTTCTGGCTGACCGCACTCGCCCCCGTCGACGCTCAAATGGCCGCGGATTTCCGGCGGTCGCCGAGCGGCGGCTACCAGGCCGATTACGCGCTGCAGCCATCGACTCTTGGGCAGGGCCAGACCGTCACGTCCAAGGTCAACCTATTCGCGGGCGCGAAGGAGAAGACCTGGCTCGACCGTTACGAAGACGCCGGGACCGTGAAGATCTCCAAGTCGATCGACTGGGGCTGGTTCGAATTCTTCATGCGGCCGATCTTCGACCTGCTGATGTTCCTCTTCCGCACCGTCGGGAACTTCGGAGTGGCGATCATCTGCCTGACGCTGATCGTAAGGCTGATCATGTTTCCGATCGCCCAGAAGCAGTTTCAGTCGATGGCGGCGATGCGCAAGCTGCAGCCCAAGATGAAGGCCGTTCAGGAGCGGTGGAAAGACGACAAGGCGCGTCAGCAGCAGGAAATCCTGAAGCTGTACCAGGAAGAGAAGATCAACCCGGCGGCCGGATGCCTCCCCCTCCTCCTCCAGATCCCCGTCTTCTACGCGCTTTACAAGGTCCTGCTCGTCTCCGTCGAAATGCGGCACCAGCCCTTCGTCGCCTGGATCAGGGACCTTTCGGCGCCCGATCCGCTCACACCGGTCAACCTGTTCGGCCTGCTCCAATTCACGCCGCCCGCATTTCTCGCGATCGGCGTCCTGCCGATCATGGTCGGAGCCACCCAGTGGCTGTCGATGAAGCTGAACCCGCAGCCGATGGACTCGGCGCAGGCGCAGATTTTCGCGATCATGCCGTGGGTGCTGATTTTTGTGATGGCGCCGTTCGCGGCCGGACTGCAGCTTTACTGGATGACGAACAACATCCTCACGATTGCTCAGCAATGGTGGCTATACCGCAGGTACGGCTTGCACCTGTCGGATACGCATCCGGTCCACACATGAGCGGCGAGGTTGACGAGGAACTGGCCGAGCGTGCGCGAAAGCTTTTCGCCGGGCCGATTGAATTCCTGAAGTCAGCGCCCGGGCTCCAGTTCCTCCCGGACCCGACCGCGCCGGAGATTGCCTTCGCTGGCCGGTCGAACGTCGGCAAGAGCTCGCTGCTCAACGCGCTTACAAACCGCAAGACTCTCGCCAGGACGTCGAACACGCCCGGACGGACCCAGGAGCTCAACTTTTTCGATGTGGGAACCCCGTTACAGTTCCGGCTCGTGGATATGCCGGGCTATGGTTTCGCCGAGGCGCCAAAGGACATGGTCAAGCGCTGGCGTTTCCTAGTGAACGACTATCTGCGCGGTCGCGCCGTCCTCAAGCGTGCCCTCGTCCTCATCGATTCCCGGCACGGCCTCAAGGACGTCGATCGCGATATCATGAAGATGCTCGACGATGCTGCGGTCAGCTACCATCTGGTGCTCACGAAAGGCGACAAGGTGAAGCCGACCGAGCTGACCAGGACGTTGGACGCGCTGAGCGCCGAAGCAGCGCGGCATCCCGCAGCCCATCCGCTCATCTTCACGACGTCGAGCGAAACGGGTAGCGGCATTGCCGAGTTACGGACGGCTGTTCTCGAAGCAGCCACCGCCTAAGGAGTCCATCTTGCTCAAGCTGATCATCGGCAATCGCGCTTACTCCAGCTGGTCCTTTCGCGGCTGGCTCGCCTGCAAGCAGTCCGGCCTCGACTTCGAGGAGCTGGTCGTGCCGATGTTCGACGCCGACTGGGAAAAGCGTCGTGAGGGCGACGAATTCGCGCCGTCGCTAGGCAAGGTTCCCATCCTCTGGGACGGCGAGTGCGTCGTCTGGGACAGTCTGGCGATCATAGAGTTCCTTGCCGATCGTGTCGGCGGCGACGTCTATTGGCCTGAAGAAGAAAGTGCCCGGGGCATGGCACGATCAATGGCTGCCGAGATGCATTCCAGCTTCACCAACCTGCGGCGCGAGCTTCCCATGAACGTCCGCCGAAGCTTCTCTCCCAAAGAGCTGAGCGATCCGGTCCGCGAAGAGATCGACCGGATCCTCCAGCTTTGGGCGCAGGCTCGCGCGCGGTTCGGCGGAACGGGCGACTACCTCTTTGGCCATTGGTGCGCGGCGGACATGATGTTCGCCCCCGTGGTCACGCGCCTGATCACCTACGGCGTCGCGGTTCCGTCGTTCGCGGGTGTCTACATGAAGGCCGTGCTTTCGCATCCGCATGTCATGGAATGGATCGACAAGGCACAGGACGAGCCCTGGGTCATCGAGCAATATGAGGCGGACAAGGCCGCCTAGCCTGGCCGCTTCGTGCCGCCGTAAGGCGTTCCGTCCCGGTGGGCATAGGTGCCTTGAGGCGTGAAGATCAGGTCTATGTCCGAATAGCCGCCGCCGGTGTTCGTCCCGCCTCCGATGACAACGAACGTGCAGTCATGCGCGCTCTCGTTGATCAGGTGATGTCCGTTCGTGCTGCCTTTGGGCCAGGAGGCGCAGTCGCCCGGGCGAAGCACTGTCCGGCCGTCGTCTTCGACCAGCACGGCCTCCCCATCGAGCATCACGAGGAACTCGTCTTCGCCATTGTGCCAGTGGCGTTGCGAAGACCATGAACCGGGCTTCAGCGTGACGTGGCTCACCCCGAAATCCGACAGTCCCGTCGCCGGCGCGAGCCGCCTGTACCATCGGCCTCCGACTTGCTCGTCGAACGGCGGCGGATAACCCGTTCTATTCACCTGCTCGATTGCGTCCAGGTCGACCTTGGGCATCGGATGCTCCTTTGCTACGCCGCCCTTATGACTGATCCCGTCGACCCCATTGCGCTCGCACGCGCTTTAATCAACTGCCCCAGCGTCACGCCCGCCCGCGGCGAGGTCTTTGACGTGTTGGACAGCGCGCTTTCCGCGCTCGGTTTCACGATTCATCGATGGGTGATGGGCGGGGCTCCGGACGGCCCGACGGAGAATATGGTCGCCACTCGAGGTTCGGGATCACCCCATTTCGGCTTTGCCGGCCACCTAGACGTGGTCCCGCCCGGCGAAGGCTGGAGCGGCGATCCCTTCGATGCCCACATCGATAACGGCGTGCTGGTTGGGCGCGGCGCGAACGACATGAAGAGCGCGATCGCCGCCTTCGTGGCCGCCGTGTCGAGAGTCGAGCAGGACAAGGGCACGATCTCCTTCCTGATCACCGGAGATGAAGAAGGCTATGCGACCTACGGCACGCCGCGCATCATCGATTGGCTGAACGAGCGGCAAATCCGCCCCGACGTGATCTTGATCGGTGAGCCGACATCGGTCGATCGCCTCGGTGACACGGTGAAGATCGGGCGCCGCGGCTCGGTGAACATGTGGATCGAGATTCCCGGAGTGCAGGGACATGTTGCCTATCCTCACCGGGCAACCAATCCGATCCCCGCGATCGCGCGCGTCGTGTCGGCGCTGGACGCCATTCATCTCGACGACGGCAATGACGCCTTTCCTCCTTCAAACCTCGAGTTCACGGCAATCTCCGTCCCGACTCAGGCGAGCAATGTGATTCCGGGCTCGGCGACCGCGCAGCTCAACATCCGCTTCAACAATCTCCAGTCCGGGGCCGAGCTCGTTCGAATGGTGGAGGGGGTGGTCGAACGAGAAGCCCCAGGCGCCGTCGTCAAGGCGCGAATCTCGGGCGAAGCATTCCTGACGCCACCCGGAAGGCTGTTCGACGTCGTTGTGGAGAGCATAAGCGAGGAGACCGGCCTCCAACCCGAACTGTCGACTAGCGGCGGGACGTCCGACGGGCGGTTTCTCATCCAGCTTTGCCCCGTGGTCGACTTCGGCCTGCCGAACGCATCAATGCACAAGCTCGACGAGCATGCGGCTGTAGAAGATATCGAAGCGCTTGCGCGGATTTACGAGCGCGTCGTTCGGAAGGCTTTGGGCTAGGCGGCCAATCGGGTGTATAGGGGTGCAGGGGGACAGGTCCAGGAGGAGGACCCCTATGCGCAAACATCGCGGAGCCCAGGCCGCCGTAGTGCTTTTGCTGCTTCTCGCGCCCGCCTCGTCGGTGGCAGCGCAGGATCGCGGCGGAGTTCGCAGCGAGACCGAGGAACGCCTGCGGAACAAGGTAGACTCAAGCTATCTGTGGAACCTGATCGGGCTGCTTGGCCTAGTAGGCCTCGCTGGTCTCCACCGAGGCCATGATGAAGATAGCTACCACCCGGCAAGTTTTGAGTAAGCGCTCATCGCCGGTCGCAGCGGCCGCGAGCATCATCGTCAACTAGGCCACCGACTTCGAGCTTCGGACAGCGTTGCTCGTCCAGTTGACGAATTCGTCTTCGAACATCGCAGGGGCGAAGACGAACCCCTGGACGGTGTCGCAACCCATTGCGCGCAGGATGTCCGCTTGAGCTGCGGTCTCCACCGCTTCGGCCACCACTTCGCAGCCTATGCCCTTGATCAGCTGAATGACCGCCTGCAGGATCACCCGGGCCTTCTCGGAGCTTTCGATGCCCAAGATCAGGGAAGGATCGATCTTTACCCGATCCAGGGGGATCGTGCGCAGGCGCGCCAGATTGGAATAGCCCGTCCCGAAATCATCTAGTGCGATTCGAGCCCCATCGAGCCGTAGTGCGCCGATCTCAATGAGCACGGTGTCGCTCGCTTCCATGGCGGCGCTCTCCGTGAATTCGAGCTCCACCAGGGAAAGCGGAACATCCGCCTGCGCAAAGGTTGAACGAAGCTTTGCGAAAAAGTCCGCACGATCCAGCTGACGCGGGCTGATATTTATTGCGATCCGTCCATCGAAGCCCTCTCGGCTCCAGGCGCTTAGAGTTGCTGCCATTTCCGCAAGAACCCAGTCACCGATCTCGGCGATAATGCCGCTCCGCTCGGCAACCGGGATGAAGCTCGAGGGAAGCCGCATTCCATCAACCGGGTGGTTCCAGCGCAAGAGCGCTTCGGCTCCCGCCACTTCTCCAGTCAACAGGCTCATCTGGGGTTGGAAGGCGAGCAGGAACTCGCCGCGTTGCACCGCTTGAGATAGCGCAAGCTCCGTTTGCAGTTTCTCTTGATGCTCGGCAGCAAGCTCCTTGTTGAAGATACAATGTTGGCCGCCGCCGTTGGATTTTGCGCGGTACATGGCGACGTCTGCAGACCGCATGAGAGCCTCGACGGTGGTTCCATGGTCAGGCGCTAGGGCGACGCCGATCGAAGCACCGATGTCGACGCTATGCGACGAGATCTCGAAAGGCTCCGCAATTTCCAGCGCGATGCGTCGTGCAATCCGCTCGACGCGAGCGCGTTCGGCTTCCGGGAAGAAGATTGTGAACTCGTCGCCGGCGAGACGGGCCAGCAATGGGCGCATGCTCGCCTTACCCGCGAACTCCGCGTTGACGACGACTCGCAGGCGGTTGCCAACCATGATCAGAAGCTGGTCGCCCCGGGCGTGGCCGAGGCTGTCGTTGACCATCTTGAATCGATCCAGGTCGACGAAGAGCATCGCGCTGCGCTGATCGGGCTTGCGCTCACTCAGAAGCTTGTCGGCTTCGGACCGGAAATGAAGGCGATTGGGAAGCGACGTCACCGGGTCGTACATGCCGAGCGCATGGGCATTCTCGATCGAAGCTCGGACCTCAGCGAAAAGCGTGTCGACCGCGGACGCGAGGACCGGCATAGCGCGCCGCAGGGGTGCAGGCGCCGGTGAAACCAGGTCGCCGGCTTCGACCGCCATCAGACGCTCGCTCAACGCCGAAAGGGCTCGTGCGCTCTCGCTATTGGGGCGCTCGGAGGCAATGTAGCTGACCAGCAGGCAGAAAGCGCCGGCGACAATCGCAGCGAGAAGCTTTTCGTCAAACTCCGTGACGTAGAGCAGTGCGCCCAGCGAAAAGACGAAGGACGCAAACCCTGCCATACACGACAAAATCGCGTTGCTGAGCTGTTGGGCCGTCCCGGCTTTCATCAAATATCGCGCCCCTACCCGCCCGCGGTACGGGATCGGGGTTAACAAACCGTCAGCGTGCGCGACGAAGAACGATATAAAGGCTGCCGCCCCCGCCATGACGGCGATGCGCGTCGCGAACGGCGGCGATGTGCGACGCATGGCGCGACGCTGCGAGCCAATCGTGCACGGCAGCGCGGATGCGCCCGCGCGCGACGGGCGGATGTCCAGGCCGGTGATGCCCGGTGATGAGCAGCATCAATCGGTCGCCTTGCCGGATTGCGCGGTCCAGTTGGGCGTCGATGGTTTGCCAGGCCCGATCCAACGTCATCCCGTGCAGATCCACTGTGCGATCGGGCTCGACCGAGCCGGACCGGAGCCGTTTGTCCCAGCTACCGTCCAGAGTCGCGGATGCATGCGGACGCGGCGTCGACTTTTCGATTGCTGTTGGCCGTAAGGGCGGGATTCGCTTCGCGGTCGCGGAGGCCGGAATCGCCCTTTCGGCTGGAGCCTCGCGCTCCGGCGCGTCCCGGGACAGCGGCCTGATGCTCGCCGTCACCCGTGCCCACAGTGACGCCTCTTCAGGGTTGAGCGAGCGCACGGGCAGCGACGCCCTTGGGCAGCAGGATGAGTGCTTGGCCCGACGCCGACATTCCGCCAGCGATTCGCGTGGCGTCGTCACCGGCGCCCCAATAAGTATCGAAGCGATTAGGGCCTTTGATGGCACCGCCGACATCCTGAGCAATCCAGAGCCCTGTCGCCTCTGGACGGTCCATGGTGAGGAGGACCGGAGCCCCAAGCGGAATGAACTTTGGATCCGCCGCCACGGTGCCGCGCGGAGTGATCGGAAGCCCGAGCGATCCGAGTGGCGGGCCTGGCAGCTCCTTGAAGAAGATGTAGGAGAGGTTTTCGCGCATGAGCGCCCGTCCCTCGTCGGGATTGGCACGGATCCAATCCTTTATCGCCTGCATGTTGGCTCCGCCGGGAGGCAGGACGCCGCGCTCACGAAGCAGGCGGCCGATCGCGACATATTCGCGGCCGTTTTGATTGTCGTAACCGATCCGCATGACGGTCCCGTCGGGAAGCCTCAGCTCGCCGGAACCCTGGATCTCAATGAAAAAAAGGTCGACCGGGTCCGCTGCCCAGCCGATTTCCAAGCCCTTGTTGGCAAGCGCACCGTCATCGATCTCGGCACGTGTGTAGTAGGGCACGCAAACGCCGCTCGCATCGAGTCTGCCGCGGCCGGTCGACCCGTCCGCGCGGGTGCAGCGCACCAGGTCCGGCGGAGTCCGATAAATCGGTATCGTATATCCGGCCCCTGCCGTTCGAGAGCCGGCTGTCTCGGGGATGTAATAGCCCGTGGCAAAGGCCTGGCCGTTAGCCACTTGCACCCAGTCGAAACGGTAGAAGAAGAAACCCGGCGCATACTCCGGCTGCAGGGTGGCTGCCTCGCGGCACACGGCGCTCCAGTCCGCGGGCTGGGTCAGCAAGGATGAGTCTTGCCTGCGGGTCAGCGCGGAGCAACTCGTACGGAATGCCTGGAGCGCTCTCACCGCGTCCTCCGCCTTGAGCAGCTTGGGCTGGCCGATAGCGACTCCTGCAGCGCGCGCGTTAGGCGCCGTCGTCGGGGGCGCAGGCGATGGCGTCGGAACAGGCGCAGGAGTTGGTTTGGGCGCGGGCGCGGGCGGCGGAGGTGCCGGCGCGGGAGTGGGTTGCGTCGCGCAAGCGGCCAATGTCGCAAGGGAAGCGAGCGTCAGCGCCCGCGCAACGAATCTCACTCTTCCTCGTCGGTCTCGATCAGCAGCCAATTCGGATCGCGCGAGGAAATGTCGCGACGGAAAGTCCAAAGGTCTCGGGTCTGAACGGCATCGCTCAACGAGCCCGCAACGACCTCGTTGTCGCTGTTGCGGGTCACCGCTGCAATGTCCGCTTCAAAACGTACCGTGACGACCGCTGCCTGCCGCTCGATTGCCGCCTCGGCGATCACGACCTGGTCCATCGCGACCAGGCGATTGTCGAGGACAAGCCCGTCCTTCGAGCGCTGCTCGATCGCACCGGCAAATGTCTCATACACATGATCATCGACGAACGGGCGGAGTGCGGCAGCGTCGCCCCTCCAGAATGCCTCGAGGATAATGCGATATGCCGCTGAAGCACCTTCGAGGAACTTGGCGACGTCGAAGCTCGGGTCGGCAGCAAGCAATGCCCTGACGCCCGGTCCGGCGGTCGGGAGAAACGCCATGTCGCCGGCATCCATGCTTGGGGCGGCCGGCGCCGCGGGTTGCGCGGGTCGAGTCTCGACACGGCCATCGGTGTCAGCCGGCCTCAAGATAGGCTGCTGCTCATGCCCGGTGCGCTCCCCGAGAACGCTGTAGAGCCGAAGCCCAATGAATAGCGCGACGAGCGCAAGGATGACGATAACGGTCAAGCTGTTTCAATCCTGGTCCAAGTTGCCTGACAACATAATGCGCCACTCGTAAAGATTCCAACACTGGGGTAACGCATGAGGCGGCATTGCGCCCCATTTCCGCGACTGCTAGTCGCCGGGCCGCGTAACGCCGCTTCACCAGCGGCTTCCACGACAGCTCAACGTTTTGCAAGGACAGCATTAATGGCGGACCAGGATCCGAACACCGGCGGCAATGGCGCAGCCGCCCCGGCGGATGGCGCACAGTTTTCCGTACTCGCCCAGTATATCAAGGATTTGTCGGTCGAGAATCCGAGCGCGCCGCAAGTCTTCCAGTGGCAGGCGCAGCCGAGCCTCGACGTCCAGTTCCACATCAACGTCGATAAGGTCGCGGACGACGTGCACGAAGTGGCGCTCAAGATCGACGTGACCGCAAAGTCGGAGAACGGCGTACATTTCGTCGTGGATCTCAGCTACGCGGGGCTTTTCGGCATCCGTGGGCTGCCGGACGAAGCGCTGGCCCCGATCCTGCTGGTTGAAGCGCCGAGATTGGTCTTCCCGTTCGCTCGCCAGATCGTCGCCGACGCGGTCTCCAATTCCGGATTCCCGCCGCTGCTGCTCGATCCGATCGACTTCGCCGGAGCTTATGTCGCGCAGGTCGAAGCCGCGCAGCGTGGGGCCGAAGGGAACGGCGGCAACGGTTCGGGCGAACTGCCCGCGACCGAAGGCCCGCAGCAAGCCTGACGAAACCGGCCGAAGCGGGCGCATGAACCTCTTCAAGGCGACCGGCACGATCGGCGGCCTCACGCTTGTGAGCCGCATCGCCGGATTCGCGCGCGAGATGCTGATGTCTCGCGTGATGGGTGCGAGTTGGCAGGCAGATGCCTTCTTCGTCGCCTTCCGCCTGCCCAATACCTTTCGTCGGCTGTTCGGCGAGGGCGCGTTCTCGGCGGGGTTCGTGCCGCTCTATGCGCAGAGACTTCAGGGTCAGAATGGCGAGACGGAGGCGAAAAACTTCTCCGAGGAGATCCTGGCCGTCTTCGTCCCTACGTTGATCCTGTTCACCATCGTTTTCGAGATCATAATGGGACCGTTCGTGTTCCTGATCTCGGGCTATCACGGCGAGAAACTGGCGCTTGCCAGCTTCCTTACGCGGATCACGTTCCCGTACCTGCTGTTGATCAGCCTCGTCTCGCTGTTCTCGGGCATCCTCAACAGCATTGCGCGCTTCACGGCCGCCGCCTTCGCCCCTGCCCTGCTTAACCTCGCGATGCTCACCGCTCTCATCGTCGTCCCGGTCGGCGGGACCACGACAGCCGTGGCCTTGTCCGCCGCCGTCACCGCCGGTGGCGTGCTGCAGCTGTTCCTTCTTCTTGGCGCATGCAAACGCGCTGGGATCGTGCTCAAGCTGCGCAAGCCCAGGATGACCCCGGGTGTCAGGCAGTTCGTCCGCGTGGTCATCCCGGCGACGCTCGGCGCGGGCGTCTATCAGATCAGCGCGTTCATCGACACTTTCTTCCTCGCTCGCATCGGCACCGGATCGCTCAGCTACTTCAACTATGCGGATCGTCTGAACCAGCTTCCCCTTGGGGTGATCGGAGCAGCGCTGGGCACGGCCATTCTTCCCCAAATCAGCAAGCACGTCGGAGCGAACGAGCCCGACAAAGCCGCCCACGTGCAGAGCCAGGCGGCCGAGCTTGCCATGCTGCTCTGCCTGCCCGCGGCACTCGCGCTGGCGGTCAGTGCGGGTCCCCTGGTGTCCGCGCTGTTCCAGGGCGGGCGGTTTACTCCTGAGGATGCGCATCTCACGGCGGTTACCCTGTCCATCGTCGTCCTGGGTCTTCCTGCTTATGTGCTCGTGAAAGTTCTGACCCCGGGCTTCTACTCGCGGCAGGACACTGCGACCCCGGTCAAGATCGCCTGCATCGTGCTCGTCGCCACGGTGGTGCTCAACTTCCTGCTGATCCCGCCCTTCGGGATTGCCGGACTGGCTTCTGCAATCGCGATTTGCTCATGGCTCAACTGCCTGATGCTCTACGTCATCCTGCACCGACGCGGGCATTTCCGGATCCCCCGCTGGCTCGCTTCGCGCGTCGCTCGGCAGATGATCGCCTGCCTAGGCATGGCGGCAGCGCTCTACGCAATTAAGCTCGTAGTAGGCGACTGGTTCAGCGCGTCCCCGGGCAAGCGCCTCATCGGGGTCGTGGCGCTCGTGGGCGGGGGAATGGCCGTATATTTCCCCCTCGTCTGGATTCTCGGCGGAACTGATCGCGAAGAACTCAAAGCCCTGTTCAAGCGGCGGAGGCCATATACCGATGCCGGCTGATGCAAGCATGCGCGTGGTCTCAGGGATCCAGCCTACCGGCGACTTGCACCTCGGAAACCTTCTCGGCGCGATCCTCCGCTGGGTTCGGATGCAGGACGAGGCTGAGTGCCTCTATTTCCTCGCCGATCTTCACTCATTGTCCGAATATATCGAGCCTGATGTCCGGCGCTCCAGCATTCGCGAAATGGCGGCCGCCCTTTTCGCGAGCGGTATCGATCCTTCGAAATCGATTCTCTTCGCGCAAAGCGCTGTCCCGGAACACGCCGAGCTGTGCTGGATCCTCAATGGAACCGCCCGCATGGGCTGGCTGAACCGGATGACGCAATGGAAGGACAAAGCCGGCAAGAATCGGGAAGGCGCGTCTGTCGCCCTGTTTGACTATCCGGTGCTCCAGGCGGCCGATATCTTGCTCTATCGTGCAACGCACGTGCCTGTCGGCGAGGATCAGAAGCAGCATATCGAGCTCACCCGCGACATCGCGCTCAAGTTCAATACCGACTTCGATGTCGACCTCTTCACCCCGCCCGAACCGTTCATTGGCGGCGGTGCCGCGGCCCGCATAATGAGCCTTCGAGACGGCCGATCGAAGATGTCGAAGTCGGACCCGTCGGAGATGAGCCGCATACATCTAACGGACGACGACGACGCTATCGCTCAGAAGGTTCGCAAGGCGAAGACTGACCCGGACCCGCTTCCGGAAGATCCAACTCTTCTCGAGCCGAGGCCCGAAACGAAGAACCTCGTCGGCATCTACGGCGCGGTGACCGGCGAAACGGTCGAACAAGTGCTGGCGCGCTTCGCGGGCCAGGGCTTCGGAGAGTTCAAGCCGGCGCTCGCCGACGCGCTCATCTCGCTCCTTGGTCCGCTCCGCTCGAGGCTCGAGGAATTCCGCCGCGATCCTGACGAGCTCGACCGGATATTGCTGAGTGGCGCCGAACGGGCTCGTGAGCTGGCGGCACCCACCCTTGCGGAAGCATATCGGGCTGTCGGGCTAAAATAACGCTTCATCGACGGTTCAGCGCTAATTGTGCAATAAACGGAAGATCTTCAACCGTTTATCCCGAGTTCCAGGGGACTGAACCATGCGTATCAAAAAACTCGCAACCGCGCTCGCGCTCGGTGTCGCCGCGGTCGGCGTCTCCGGCTGCGCCACCGGACTGAACACCAAGGTCTCACGCTATCAGGCGGCAAGCATTCCGCTTGGCCAGACGTTCTACGTCGTCTCCGACCAAGGGCCGGCAACGCCCGAATTCTATCATTATGCGTCGATGGTCTCGCAGCAGCTGCAGGCGCAGGGTTATCGCCCGGCCGGTGCACCAAGCGTCGCCGACATGCTCGTCAAACTGGATTATGGCGTCGACGAGGGCCGCAAGGAATATGTGGATCAGCCGTACATGGGCGGCTCGCGCTACGGTTGGGGTTCCTACGGTTATGGCTGGCGCGATCCCTTCTTCGATCCGCGCTGGGGCGTTTATTATGGCCGCCCTTATTGGTCGAGCTGGGGCCGCAGCCCCTTCTATTACGGCTGGAACGATCCGTTCTGGTATGCCTCTCCTTATGCCGGTTACGGCCCGTATGGGTATGACCGGATCCGCGAATATACGGTTTACAAGAGCTTCCTCGACATGGACATCGTGCGCCGCGCCGACAACGCGCAACTGTTCGAAGGCCACGCGCAGGCACGATCTCAGACCGACGAGCTTGAGAAACTCGTGCCGAACCTCGTCACGGCCATGTTCACCGGATTTCCGGGAAAGAACGGCGAGACGGTGAAGATCACGGTCCCGGCACGAAAGAACTAATCGGCGCCTTCGCGATACGAAAAAGACGAGGCCCGTCCGAAGCAGGTTCGGGCGGGCCTCTTTTTCCGGCGCTCGGGACGCCTGGAAATTGTGATCTCAGCCTTCGAGCTGGCGTGTCAGCAGCCGAATGTCGGCATCCAGCTCGGCATCGCTTGCCCGCAACTTCTCAATCTGGCGCACCGCATGGATCACCGTGGTGTGATCCCGCCCGCCGAAGCGCCGACCGATGTCCGGCAGCGACTTCGGCGTCAGCTGCTTGGACAGGTACATGGCGACCTGGCGCGGGCGCGCCACCTCCCGCGCGCGCCGCGCCGAGGTCATCTCGGCTTTCCGGATCCGATAATGCTCCGCGACCTGTGTCTGGATCTCGTCGATCGAGATCCGCCGCTGGTTCGCGCGAAGGACGTTGGCCAGCACTTCCTCGACGAACGCTACGTCGATCGTGCGCCCGGTCATCATCGCATAGGCGCCGATGCGATTGAGCGCACCTTCGAGCTCACGGACCGACGAGGTCACTCGCCGCGCAAGGAAATCGATGACATTGCGCGGCATTTCGACGCCCGGAAGCGTCTCCAGCTTGGATACGATGATGTTGAAGCGAAGCTCGTAATCCGCGGCATTGATGTCGGCGACGAGGCCCCAGGAGAGGCGCGACAGGATGCGCGGTGCGATGCCGTCGAGGTCCTGCGGCGCGCGGTCGGACGTGATCACCAGGCGCCGGCCGGCGGTGATGATCTCGTTCATAGTGTGGAAAAATTCTTCCTGAGTAGAATCCTTGCCGGCGATGAACTGGACATCGTCGATGAGCAGCAGGTCCGCGTTGCGAAGGCGCTGCTTGAAACCGATGGTATCGTTTTCCTTCAGCGCGCGAATGAACTCGACCATGAACTTTTCGGCCGACATCGACACCACGCGCGATCCGCGGTTTTGAGCCAGGAAAGCGTGACCGATGGCGTGAAGCAGGTGAGTCTTGCCGCGCCCCGTGCCACCGTGGATGAACAACGGATTGAAGCTGACCGTCTGGGACGTGGCCAAAGTCCGGGCGGCGGTTGCGGCGACTTCGTTCGCCTTGCCCACCACAAAAGTCTCGAACCGATAGCGAGGATCGAAGTTGGGTGTATTCGGATCCCGCTCCGACGGCGCCGGCCCTTCTTCTAGAATCAACAACGGAGCCGGGCGTGGTGCGTCCGCCGCGGCAATCACGCGCACGTCACGAACAATCGGGAGGACCGTCTTCCAGGCAAGCCCGAGACGCTCACCGAAGTGCGAACGCACCCAGTCGGCCATGAACTGGCTCGGCATGACAACATCGAGCGTCCCGCTGTCCGGCTCAAAGGCGCCGAGCTCGGCGGGCTTCAGCCATCCATCGAAGGTTCGCGCCCCGAGATCCTTGCGCAGTCCAATGCGGATCGAGTCCCAAGCTGCCTCGAGGGGAGCCGCGACCGTTGCCGGCTCAGCGACCTCCATAGACGAATTCGTCCCTCCGCCCTGCACTGGCACGCGCCTCCCTCGAACAGCCCCCAGCCGAGACAAAAGGTTCCTGTTGCCCGCGAACGAGTCGCGCGCCCGAGGTTTCTTTTCTCTCTTGCCCCCGGCGCGGATTCGCGCCTGGAACGTTGTTTTTGAGATTGTATGCGGCAGCTTTCAAGTGCCGTTTTTTCATCCAAGTGAAATAATGCGTCTTGACATAGGAATCGCGCCGAAAGTGCGCAAAAATGGCTTCAAACCGCCATTTTCATGGTTATTTTGCCGTTAACTATTGCGCGAATCGCCGGAATTGCTGCATTTTTTTTACGGTCCCGATACGGGACGAGCCGCCGGTCGCCCGGCGGCTCGCATTAGACCCGACTTCGCGGCTGTCTTTAGCCGAGAGAAGCAACCCTCTTGGACAAACGGGAAAATTTCCGCGCGGCCGTGTTTTTGTGGATAACCCCGCGAGCGACTCCGCGCGCCATCTCTGGCTGAACTTGCTTCAGCGCCTCGGCGGCTTCCGCCTTCTTGCCCGCCGCAATCGCCGACTCGACGGCCTTGATGAAGGTGCGGACGCGGCTGATGCGCGAATGGTTGATCGTGGCGCGGGTGGCGTTGCGACGAATGCGCTTCTTGGCCTGCGGCGTGTTCGCCATGATATTCCTCTAGCTCAATGAAAAAGCGGCGCGGCTCGCCCATAACAGGCTGGCTCGCACCGACGTGGCGTCCCCCTAACCGCAAGCGCCTTGAAGGTCAACGCTGACACCGGGGGCAATAGAATGTCGATCGTCCGCCCTGCACGATTCGCCTGACCGTGCCGCCGCACGCGCACGATTTGCCTTCGCGGCCATAGACCGCGAACGACTTCGAAAAATAGCCCAGCTCCCCTTCCGGACTGGCGAAGTCGCGAAGCGTCGAACCGCCTGCGTCGATCGCTTCCTCAATGACTTGCCTGATCGCAGGGACAAGGCGTCGCACCCGTTCGAGCGATAACGACCCACCAGCGCGACGCGGATGGATTCCTGCGCGGTACAAAGCCTCGCACACATAGATGTTGCCGAGCCCCGCTACGATGGTCTGGTCGAGGAGGAGGAGCTTGATCGCAGCGGTTCGGCCCCGAAGATTCTTGCGGAGATTATCTGGCGTAAGCTCGAGGGGCTCCGGTCCGAGGGCCTTGAAGGGCGGCCATTCGCCAACCTGCTCCGTAGGCATCAGATCGAGCGAACCGAAGCGGCGCGCATCATTCAGCGTTAGCCTCGTCCCCTCGTCTGTCTCCATCAGCAAGTGGTCGTGCTTTTCGACCTCCTGCGGGTCGATGCGCCACCTTCCGGACATGCCGAGGTGGAAGATCAAAGTGTCGCCGCGATCGGTATCGATGAGCCCGTATTTCGCGCGCCTTCGAAGTCCGATGACGCGCGCGCCGGTCAGCCGCTGGCCTAGGTCGACTGGCAGCGCGCGGCGAAGGTCTGGCCTACGCGCTTCGACCCTCGCAATCCGTCGCCCTCGGAGGACGCGCTCCAGACCGCGAACGGTCGTTTCGACTTCGGGAAGCTCTGGCATGTCGACCGGCGATATGGCGGAGCCGCATCAAGCCCGCTAGAGCCGCCAGCGCTATGGAAGAACGGGTCAATTTCGGAGACGAGCTGGTCACCCGCGACGAGAAGACCCGGCGCGTCAGCGCCGTGTTCAGCTCCGTCGCCCGCAGCTACGACATGATGAACGACCTGATGTCCGGCGGCATGCACCGGCTCTGGAAGGATCGGTTCGTGGCGCGCGCGAAGCCTCGCATCGGCGAGCATGTCCTGGACATGGCCGGAGGCACCGGAGACGTCGCATTCCGCATGGCTCGCCGAGGAGCGCATGTGACCGTGGCGGACATCAATGCCGACATGCTGGAGGTCGGCAAGCACCGAGCCGAAGCGCAAGGCCTTCGAGGCCTCAGCTGGGAAGTCCAGAACGCGGAGGCGCTGACCTTCACTAGCGGGAAGTTCGACGCGTACACGATTGTATTCGGAATTCGGAACGTGACCGACATCCCTGCAGCCCTTCGGGAGGCCCATCGCGTGCTCAAACGCGGGGGGCGCTTCTACTGCATGGAGTTCTCCACCAGCGATTGGCCAGGCTTTTCGAAAGCCTACTCCCTGTGGGCAGACAATGTGATCCCCAAGCTCGGCAAGGCCTTCGCCGACGATGAGGAAAGCTATCGCTACCTGGTGGAAAGCATCCGCCGCTTCCCGCGGCCCGAAGCGTTTCGGCGAATGGTCGGCGAAGCTGGCTTCACGCGGGCTTCCGCCGAGCCGATGCTGGGCGGACTGGTGACCATACATTCGGGTTGGAAGATTTGACGACCAGCGCAACCCATTTGTGGCGTTTGTTGAAGTGGGGCCGGACGCTGGCTCGGCATGGCGCGTTGCGCGGTATCGAGGAAGATCCGATGACGCCGCCCCCGGTGCGCCGGCTCGCCCGGATTGCACGGTTCGGCGCCAGGATACCGCCCACTCCGGATTATGCCGCGGCGCTTGTTGCCATCGGCCCAGCCGCGATCAAGCTGGGCCAGGCCCTGTCCACACGTCCGGACCTGGTCGGCGACCGGGCGGCCGAAAACTTATCCCAGCTCCAGGACGACCTTCCGCCCGCCCCCTTCGCAGCAATCAAGCAAACGATCGAAAGCTCCTTCGGCGCGAAGCTCGAGGAGCTTTTCACCAAATTCGACGAAGTCCCCGTCGGAGCTGCATCCATCGCCCAGGTCCACCGCGCCGTTACGACAGAGGGACGTGAAGTCGCCGTCAAGGTTTTGCGACCCGGCATCGAAGAGGAATTCGCAAAGGCGATCGAGACCTACGAATGGGCGGCAGCCCACGTCGAGCGTTACGGCGGAGAGGCTCAGCGGCTGAGGCCGCGAATGGTGGTTGCTCAGTTTCGGGTTTGGACCGCGCGCGAACTCGACCTCCAGCGTGAAGCGGCATCGGCGTCTGAGCTTCGGGAAAACATGGTCGCCGAGCCGGGCTTTTACGTACCGGAAATCGACTGGCGGAGAACCGCGCGGCGAGTCCTCACGCTGGAATGGCTGGACGGCATCAAGCTCAACGAGCGCGAGGCGCTGATCGAGGCCGATCAGGACTGCAAGACGCTCGCAGCGACACTGGTCCGCGCCTTCCTCCGCCAGGCCGTGGTCGACGGCTTCTTCCATGCAGATTTGCATCACGGGAATCTTTTCGCGCTCCGAGACGGCCGGATCGCCGCGATCGACTTCGGGATCATGGGCCGGATCGACCGCCGCGCCCGCGTCTGGCTCGCGGAGATCCTCTACGGTCTCATTACCGGCGATTACCGGCGCGTCGCCGAAATCCATTTCGAAGCGCAATATGTTCCGGCTCATCACAATGTCGAAGAATTCGCCACCGCCCTTCGCGCTGCAGGCGAGCCCATCAGGGGCCTTCCAGTGAAGGACATCTCGGTCGGGCGTATGCTGGAAAGCCTGTTCTCTATCACCCGCGATTTCGACATGCCGACCCAGCCGCATCTCCTTCTTCTGCAAAAGACAATGGTGATGAACGAGGGCGTCGCGACCGCGCTCGATCCGGACATCAACATGTGGGAGACCGCGGAGCCGTTCCTTCGCGAGTGGCTCCGCTCCGAGCTCGGACCCGAAGCATATTATGCCGACCGCATCATCGAGATCGTGCGTGCTGCGAAGAAGCTGCCAGAGCTGGTCGAGCGTATCGACTATTACTATCCGCCTCCGGGGGCTGCACCGCCTGCTCCTCCTCTCCCCGATATCGCTGTCATGGAGCAAAGGCACGGATGGGGCTACGCCCTGGCAGCGGTCGCGGGCGCCATTGTCGCCGCACTGCTGATGATTGTGCTAGGCTGAGCCCATGGCCCATGTTCTGCTGGTCGTTGGCGGAGGCATCGCTGCCTACAAGTCGCTCGAATTGGTGCGGCTACTGAAAAAGGCCGGTCATCAAGTGACGCCCGTCCTCACCAAGGGCGGCGAGCATTTCGTCACGGCGATGAGCCTGGGAACGCTAGCCGAAAGTCCCGTCCATTCTTCGCTTTGGGAGCTGAAGGACGAGGTTGAGATCGGGCACATCCAACTTTCGCGATCCGCGGACTTCATCCTCGTCTGCCCGGCCACCGCCGATCTGCTCGCCAAGATGGCGGCGGGCATGGCCGACGATCTTGCGACGACGCTCCTGCTCGCGACCGATAAGCCCGTCGTGGTTGCGCCGGCGATGAACGTGCGCATGTGGCTTCATCCGGCCACGCTGAGGAATATCGCCCAGCTTAAAGCTGATGGGGTGCGCGTGCTCGATCCGGACGAAGGCGAGATGGCCTGCGGAGAGTTCGGACCCGGGCGCTTGCCCGAACCGCAGGACATATTCGATCGCCTGGCCGACCTGCTGAAGTGACTCTCGTCGGGAAGCATATTCTTGTCACGGCTGGGCCGACCCATGAGCCGATCGATCCGGTTCGCGTGATCGCAAATCGATCCTCCGGCCGCCAAGGGTTCGCAATCGCCGAGGCAGCCGTAGAGTTGGGCGGACGGGTCACGCTGGTGGCGGGTCCAGTCGCCCTCGTCACTCCGCCAGGAGTCGATCGGGTGGATGTAGAGACCGCCGAACAAATGGCGGATGCCGTCATGACGTCATTGCCGGCCGACGCGGCAATCCTCGTCGCAGCCGTCGCCGACTGGCGGGTCGAGCCAGCAACTACGAAGCTCAAAAAGGGCGACGGACCGCCGAAGCTGAAGTTCGTGCCTACTCGCGACATTCTGGCGGAGCTTGGCAGTAGCGATCGACGTCCTCGCCTTCTCGTCGGCTTTGCTGCCGAGACCGAGAGGGTGGTCGAACGGGCGATTGCGAAGCAGATTGCGAAACGGGCGGACTGGATCGTGGCCAACGACGTGTCGGGCGACGTTATGGGCGGACGTCGCAACCGCGTTCACCTCGTGACTTCCGACGGCGTCGAGGATTGGCCCGAAGCAAGCAAGGAAGAGGTTGCACGGCGGCTGATCGCGCGCGTGGCCGCCGCGTTAGGCTGAGCCGCAGCTCTTGCACGCCGGGTCCGCCGGTATGCGAATCGCGCGCCAACCCAGCGTGTCGCCCTGGAACAGGTGCAGCGTGCCAGCCTGGTCGCCGCCGATCCCGACGAGAAAGTTGATGGCGAGAAGCGCCGCGAAGCCACCGACAGTGGCGGTCAGCGCTCCGAGCACGCCAAGCTCCGCGCAATTGTCGCAATTTTCAGTGTCAAAGGCATCGCCGACAAAGCAGCGATAGCAAGGCCGTGCGTGAAATAGTCCGACCTGCCCCTGGAACTGCACCGCAGCGGCGGCGAGCAACGGGATGCCGAGTTGCACGCAAGCGTCGTTGACGGTCAGCCGCGTAGCGAAATTATCGCTGCCGTCGATGACGAGGTCGTGCGCGGCGATCAGGTTCTTAGCATTGTCGCGGTCGATCCGCGCGCAAACCGCTTGAGCCGCGACGAAGTGGTTGAGTTCATGCACGAACTCAGCGGCAACTTCCGCCTTGCGCTTTCCCTGGTCGCTCTCCGAGTAAAGCGGCTGCCGATGCAGATTGGCAATTTCGACGCTATCGTCGTCGACAATGGTAATCGTCCCGACGCCTGCGCCGGCGAGCGCCGGGATCACCGCACTTCCGATCCCGCCCGCGCCGATCACCGCAACTTTCGCCGCCTTGAGCCTTCGCTGGCCGATGCCGCCGACTTGCGGCAGCACGATGTGCCGCGCGTATCGCTCCAGTTCCTCGTCCGAGAGGCTCACCGGCCCGTGGAACCGAAGCCCCCTGCGCCCCGGCTCGTCTCGCTGAGTTCTATGACTTCGCTGAAATGCGCCTTCGTGACGACGGCGGGCACCAGTTGGGCGATCCGCTCCCCGCGCCGCACTTCGAAGGCCTCGCTGCCAAGATTCGCCAGGATGACCTTCACCTCGCCGCGGTAATCGTGATCGATCGTGCCGGGCGTGTTGAGGCAGGTGATGCCATGCTTCAGCGCAAGGCCAGACCGGGGTCGCACCTGCACTTCATATCCCTCCGGGATCGCAATCGAGAAACCGGTGGCCACTGCGTGCCGTTCGCCCGGGTGAAGCGTCCGGTCTTCGGCAGCCACGACATCGAGACCGGCGGCGCCTTCCGTTGCATATCCCGGGATCGGCAGGCCTTCGCCGTGCGGCAGTCGCTGAAGCTGGATTTCGATCACTTCGTCTTCTTCCGTGTGGGTTTGCGTCCGCCCTTCTTCTTTGGCGGACCTTTCGCAGCCCGCTCATCGATCAGGCGAACGGCTTCGTCCAGCGTGACCGCCTTCGGATCGGCGCCCCGCGGAAGCGTCGCGTTGGTCGTTCCATCGGTGACGTACGGGCCATAGCGGCCCGCCATGACCTTGATCTCACCGCCGCTAGTGGGATGGGCGCCCAGAACCGCTACGGGCTCGCGCGAAGCTCCGCGCTGCCGCCCGCCACCGGTAGCCGCGTCGGCAAGCTTGGAGACGGCCGCGTTCATGCCGGTTTCAAAGACCTCGGCGGTCGAGCCCAGCTTCGCATATTTACCGTCATGGGCGAGGTACGGACCATAGCGGCCGATCGACGCAGTGATCGGCTTTCCAGTCTCCGGATGGGGGCCGATCTCACGGGGTAGCGAGAGCAGGCGCTCGGCAATCTCGGCATCGACATCCGAAAGCGGCACATCCTTCGGGATCGAGGCGCGTTTATCGTCGCGCTCGACATAGGGGCCGAAGCGTCCGCTCTTGAGCATGATGCCGTCCCCGAGGTCCGTCGGACCGTCGTTTTGTGCCTGATCGCCCGACTGCCCAAACTTCTGGGTGTACTTGCAGTCGGGATAGTTGGAGCAGGCGATGAAGGCTCCGAACTTTCCGCCACGAAGCGAAAGCTTCCCATTGCCGCATTGCGGGCAGATGCGCGGATCGCTGCCGTCGGCACGGGCGGGGTAGAGCCAGGGCGCAAGAAACTCGTCCAGAGCCTGCGTGATCTCGCTCGGCTTTTGGTCCATGACTTCGCCGGCCTTCGGCTTGAAGTCGCGCCAGAAGTCATCGAGCAGCTTTTCCCAATTCAGCCTTCCGCCGGAAACGTCGTCGAGCTCTTCTTCCAGCTCAGCAGTATAATCGTAGCTCACGTATCGCTCGAAGAATCGCTCGAGGAAGGCAGTCACCAGTCGGCCGCTCTCCTCGGGCACGAAGCGCCCCTTGTCGACGCGGACATATTCACGGTCCTTGAGCGTCTGCAGCGTTGCCGCGTAGGTGGAGGGCCGGCCGATACCCAGCTCCTCGAGGCGCTTGACCAGGCTCGCTTCGGAATAGCGCGGCGGCGGCTGCGTGAAATGCTGCGTCGCGTCGACCCCCGTCTTCGCCGGCGTATCGCCTTGCCGTAGGACGGGCATCCGGGCGCCGTCCTCATCGTCGCCCCTGTCGTCACGGCCTTCTTCGTAGAGCGCGAGATAACCAGGGAAGAGCACCACCTGGCCGGAAGCGCGAAGCACCGCCCTGCCCGCTCCATCGCTGAGCTCCACGGTCGTCCGCTCGAGGCGCGCAGACGCCATCTGGCTTGCGAGCGCACGGTTATAGACCAGCTCATATAGACGCCCATGGTCGCCGGAAGCTGCACGAGCGCGGCTGAAATCCGTGGGACGGATTGCTTCGTGGGCCTCTTGCGCGTTTTTCGCCTTCGTTTGGTAGACCCGCGGCTTGTCGGGAACGAAGCCGGAATCGTAGCGGCTTGCGATCGCCCGGCGGGCGGCGCTGACCGCCTCAGGCGCCATGTCGACCCCGTCGGTTCGCATGTAGGTTATCAACCCTTCCTCGTAGAGGCTCTGGGCAACTCGCATCGTATGGCTGGCGGAAAAGCCCAGCTTGCGCGCTGCCTCCTGCTGCAGGGTCGACGTCGTGAACGGTGGCGGAGGGTTCTTGGCGAATGGCTTCGTCTCGACCGCGGACACGCTGAATCGACCGGCTTCGACGGCAGCCTTGGCGGCGTCGGCGTCAGCCCTGGTGCCGATCGTCAGGCGATCGATCTTCTGTCCGTCGAGATGAACCAGCCGCGCTGTGAAATGCTGCCCATCCGTTTCGAACGTAGCGCTGACCTGCCAATATTCCTGCGGTCGGAAGATTTCGATCTCACGCTCGCGATCCACGATCAGGCGCAGTGCAACCGATTGAACGCGGCCGGCCGATTTCGCGCCGGGAAGCTTGCGCCAGAGGATCGGCGACAATGTGAATCCGACGAGATAATCGAGAGCGCGGCGAGCCCGATAGGCGTCGATCAAATCCTCATCGAGGCCACGCGGGTTCTTCATCGCTTCGCTGACGGCAGAATTGGTGATCGCATTGAAGGTCACCCGCTGCACTTCGGGCGGTAGCGCCTTCTTTTGCCGCAGGACCTCCTGGACATGCCAGCTGATCGCTTCGCCCTCGCGATCGGGGTCGGTCGCCAGGATGAGTGCGTCGGCCTTCCTGGCCTCCTCGGTAATTGCCTTCAGCTGCTTCGACCGATCAGGCGATACCTGCCATTGCATGGCAAACCCTTGATCCGGATCGACCGAGCCGTCCTTGGGAGGCAGGTCGCGCACATGTCCAAAGGACGCGAGCACACGATGCCCGCTTCCGAGATACTTCTCGATTGTCTTCGCCTTGGCCGGCGATTCCACGACGACCAGCTTCATGCATTTCCCTCACGCATACGCGTAAAGGTGGGGCTTCCGGATTCGCCCCGTCAAGCGGCCCTCAAGCTGACCTGGTTGCCGGCATGGCGGTCGAGGCGGCCGGCAAGGTCAAGCTCGAGCAGTGCCATCTGCACCGCGCCGCTGGTTGCTCCAGACAGCCTGATGAGTTCATCGACCGGCACCGGCGACGGGCCGAGGAGGTCCTCGACATCGCGGAAGGCATCGTCGCCATTCACTGGATCCGGAGCGGGACTGAACGTGGATCGGGTCATGTGAACGCGCGACTGGAGTGGCCGAACCGCTTCCAGCACGTCCGCGGCATCTTGGACTAAGGTCGCCCCATCCCGGATAAGCTGGTTACAACCGCGCGCTCGAGGGTCGAGGGGCGAGCCGGGGACGGCCATCACCTCCCGTCCGGCCTCTGCCGCGAGGCGGGCCGTAATCAGGGAGCCGGATCTCGGCGCGGCTTCCACTACCACAGTGCCGGCGCTCATCCCGGCGATGATCCGGTTCCGGTACGGAAAGTGTCGGGCCCGTGGCTCCGTGCCGGGCGGCATTTCTGCAATCACCAGCGCTCTTTCGAACATGGCACTCTGCCTGTCCTCGTTTTCCGGCGGATAAAAGACATCGATCCCGCCCGCGACGACGCCCACGGTGCCATTGTCGAGCGCGCCATCATGCGCCGCGGTGTCTATGCCTCGCGCAAGGCCCGAGACCACCACCATTCCATCCTCGCTGAGGCCGTGCGCCAGGCCCCGTGCAAACCGGCAGGCCGACGCCGATGCATTGCGCGCGCCGACGATTGCGACGGCCTGCCTGTCCAGCAGATTGATGTTCCCCTTCGCGACAAGCAGTGGCGGGGCGTCTTCGAGCTCCGCAAGGAGTCTGGGGTAAAGGCCCTGACCCAGGACAAGATATCGAGCGCCTAACTTCTCCACCCTCGCAATCTCGCGTTCGGCTGTCTCTCGCGTGCAGATGGCCGGCGCCTTTCCGCCGCCCCGTCGGGCAAGCTCGGGGACTGCGGCCAGCGCGGCCTGAGCGCCTCCGAAACGGGACACAAGCTGTCGAAATGTGACCGGTCCAATGCCCGGCGTTCGAACGAGCCTCAGGCGGCTGAGGAGGTCTTCGTACCTATTCGTGGCTCGGTTCCTTTCCGTAGACGAAGGATATTTTCGCGATGCTTCCAGAGGACCAGCACCGCGAAACCGAGCAACATGAGAAAGAGGGAAGAATGAAGCAGATAGGCACTGATCGGCGCGCTTACTGCGGCTGCCATGCCCGCGACCGACGAGATTCGGATCGTCAGGAGCAGGAGGATCCAGATGCCGGCATAGACCAGCGACGCCGGCCATAGCAGGGCAATGAGGACGCCAAGGAAGGTCGCGACGCCTTTTCCACCGCGGAACTTCAGCCAGAGCGGGTACAGATGACCGATCATCGCACCGGCTGCTGCGATCATTCCGGTAAGCTGGCCGAACAGCAACTGCGAGAGCAGAATTGCGGTCGTAGCCTTTAGGCAGTCGAGGACGAGCGTGAGCGCAGCGAGAGGCTTGCTGCCAGTCCTCAGCACGTTTGTCGCGCCGATATTGCCGGATCCGATTTCCCGGACGTCGCCCTTCCCCGCCAAGCGAGTCAGCAGCAGGCCGAAGGGAATCGACCCGAACAAATATCCAAGCAACAGGGCGAACAGTATCTCTCGGGTCACCCGCGATTGGTAGCAAACCGGAACAGCCGTGCAACTTGCGGCTAAGGCCGGCCCGCGCCACAGAGCCGCCATGGATGCCGACGCACCAATCCTGTTCTTTGATTCCGGCGTCGGCGGATTGTCGGTGCTGGCGCCCACGCGCGAATTGCTTCCGAATGCGCCGATCATCTACGCCGCCGACAGCGCCGGCTTCCCGTACGGCAAGCGCAGCGAGGCGGAGATCGCGAGCCGCGTGCCCGCGCTGCTGGGTCGGTTGGTTGAGCGATTTCACCCGAGGCTCGCGGTAATCGCCTGCAATACCGCGTCTACCATCGCCCTGGATCATGTCCGATCGGCCCTCGACCTACCGGTTGTCGGAACGGTACCTGCGATCAAGCCTGCGGCAAAGATTTCGCAGACACGCGTGATCGGAGTGCTCGGCACTGAGGCTACGGTCCGCCAGCCTTACGTGGAGAATCTCGCCGCCGACTTCGCAGCCGATTGCACGATCATTCGGCACGGTTCGCCCGAATTGGTCGAGCTTGCCGAGGCCAAGCTCGCGGGCGAAGAGGTAAGCACCGAGGCCGTCCGCGCAGCCGCTCAGGCGATGTTCGATGCCTCATCCGGAGAGAGCATCGATACCGTCGTGCTCGCCTGCACGCACTTTCCTCTCCTCGATGCCGAGCTTCGGGCGGCATTCCCGGACGTTAGCTATGTAGACGGGGGTCCCGGCATTGCGAGACGGATCGCGCAGTTGACCCGCGGGCAAGTCTGGCCAAATGACCGGCCTTCCGGATTAGCCGTCTTCACCGGCGCAGTCGGCAGGCCGCTAGAAAGTGCGCTCGCCCGGTACGGGCTGGACGAGGTGTTGACGCTCTAACTTATTGCGAGTCGTTCGCAATGGAATTGACTGAGAGGCGCGGTTAAAGGCCCGTCGAGCGAGAGTAAGCTTTGAACTACGACGAGATTTTCAAATCGGCGATCGACCGGCTCCACGAGGAAGGCCGGTACCGTGTATTCGTCGATATCCTTCGCCACAAAGGCCAATTCCCGAACGCGCATTGCTTTGGAGGCAATGGCCCCAAGCCGATCACCGTCTGGTGCTCGAACGACTATCTCGCAATGGGCCAGCACGCGTCCGTCATCGAAGCGATGGAGAAAGCGCTTCACAAGGTCGGCGCGGGTTCCGGCGGCACCCGCAACATCAGCGGCAACACCCGCTATCATACGGAGCTCGAAGCCGAGCTCGCCGACCTCCATGGCAAGGAGGGCGCGCTCCTCTTCACCTCGGGATATGTTTCCAACGAAGCCGCGCTTTCGACGCTGGGCAAGCTCCTGCCGGGATGCGTGATCTTCTCCGACGAGCTCAATCATGCTTCGATGATCGCCGGCATCAAGAGCTCTGGCTGCGCTAAGCGTGTTTTCCGCCACAATGATCTCGAACATCTTGAAGAGCTCCTGGCGGCGGAGGATGCCGGCACGCCAAAGCTCATCGCCTTCGAGAGCGTCTATTCGATGGACGGGGACGTCGCTCCTATTGGGGCGATCTGCGACCTCGCCGACAAATATAATGCCATCACCTACCTCGACGAGGTCCACGCCGTAGGCATGTACGGTCCGCGCGGCGGTGGGATTTCGGAGCGCGACCTGGTGGCCGACCGGCTGACCCTTATTGAAGGCACGCTCGGCAAGGCTTTCGGCGTGATGGGCGGCTATGTTGCCGCGTCAAAGACGCTGATCGACTGCATCCGCAGCTATGCGCCGGGCTTCATATTCACGACTTCGCTATCGCCGGTGCTGGTTGCAGGAGCGCTCGCCAGCGTTCGCCATCTCAAGGTCTCGTCGGAAGAGCGGGACGCCCAGCAGCAGGCGGCAGCCATGCTCAAGGGTAAGTTCACGGCGGCGGATTTGCCGTTGATGCCGAGCGTGACACATATCGTCCCGCTGCTGGTAGGATGTCCGGTGAAGGCGAAGCGGATCAGCGACATCCTGCTGGCCGAATATGGTCTCTACGTCCAGCCGATCAATTTCCCCACCGTTCCCCGCGGCACCGAGCGCCTGCGGTTCACGCCGGGACCGCAGCATAGTGCCGAGATGATGGACGAGCTGACCGCCGCCCTGGTCGAGATCTGGAGCCGCGACGAGATCCAGCTCGCCGCCTAGTTGCCGCTTGTCAGCAGTTCGATCGCGCGATGAATGGCGGCGCTATTTCGCCGTCGCGGCGGCCTTGGCGAGATATGGAAGCGGATCCACCAGTCGGTAACCCGGCGTGCTTTCAGCGAAATGGCGGAGCCAATAAGCGTGGCCCGCACCGACGAGCACGAGAAGCCTGTCACCCGGCTTTCCTATGAGCCCTATCTTCGCGAACATCTTGGCATTGCGCATGTACCAGTAGGCGTTGAGCTCGGCGCCCGGCTGCTGTTCGGCGTCTCCGATCGCGAGCAGCGCGTAATACCCGCGCCTGTGATCGGCTTTGATCCGCTCGGGGTTGTTGTGAAGCGCGAGCAGGTCGGCGATCGATAGCGTCGCCTGAACCTTTTCTTGCTGCGCAGCCTGGTTCTTGAAGAAGCCGATCTGCTGGTCGAGCAGCGGCATTTGCCCATGCGCCTTGGCGTAGTCTTCCACCTTTCCGTACGGAAAGTAGTCGGGCTCCCCCTCACCGCCCTGCTCGTCGAACCCGTAAACATCGAGATGGTGCATCTCGAGCGCGATCCGATAGCCGATTTGATAAACCTCGTTAGGATTGGTTTTCAGCATGTCGGGCGTGAATGCCCGGTAAGAGGCCATTGTGAAGGGCGCGGGCCGCTCCGCTTCGACCAGCACCTTCGTCGGCTTCCAGGCGGCAATCGCATCGGCAACCGCCTGCAACTCCGCTTGCCGCTTCGGCGCTGTAACGTCGTCGGCCCTGACGTTGACGAGGTCCCTGCCCGGATTGCCCATGTGATAGGTGCCCAGCACCATCACTTCGATCGGGTCTGCGGCTTGCGAATGAGCGGGTACGGCAAATCCCGCCAGGGCAGCGACTGGCAATAGAGACTTCAGCATCGAGCGACTCCTTGTGCGCTACATATGTAACTCTGTGTTACATCTATAACTCACTTGCAAGGATTTTCGACAGACTGGCGAATCCGGTCGCGCTGCCGTAGGCATCAACCATGCGCATCGCCGTTGCCGCCGATCATGCAGGCTACAAGCTGAAGGACGAGGTTGCTGCCTGGCTGAGGGAGCTTGGCCATGACGTCGACGACCTTGGGACGAACGGCCCTGAAAGCGTCGACTATCCCGAATATGGCGGAAGGCTCGCAAAAGCGGTCGGTAGCGGAGAGGCCGAGAGGGGCATCGTCATATGCGGCTCCGGGATCGGTATCTCTATTGCCGTGAACCGCGAGCCGAATTGTCGCTGCGCGCGGGTCGACGAGCCGCTCTCCGCCGCACTGGCTCGTGAACATAACGACGCCAACGTGCTCGCGCTCGGAGCTCGCCTGATCGGTCCCGACATGGCGAAGGCATGCGTGTTGGCGTTCCTCGGGACTGAGTTCGCTGGCGGCCGCCACCAGCGCCGCGTCGACCAGCTTTCTAACCTTCTTCAGGACAGCGATTAATGGCTACAGTCGAGATCGAGCACGACCACGACTACCGGGTCCCTCGTGGCTTCTTCACCAGCGGATTGAGCGACACGGATCCCGCCGTCGGCGAAGCGATCCGCTCCGAGCTCAGCCGAGAGCAGATGCAGATCGAGCTGATCGCGTCGGAGAACATCGTCAGCAAGGCGGTGCTGGAAGCCCAAGGCTCGGTCCTCACCAACAAATATGCGGAAGGCTATCCCGGTCGCCGCTATTACCAGGGCTGCGCGCCGTCCGACGCGGTCGAGACCCTCGCGATCGAACGGGCGAAGAAGCTCTTCGGCTGCCAGTTCGCCAACGTCCAGCCGCATTCAGGAGCACAGGCGAACGGAGCTGTCATGCTGGCGCTCCTCCAGCCGGGCGACACGATCATGGGCCTGAGCCTCGCCGCCGGAGGCCACCTCACGCACGGCGCTCCGCCGGCCCAGTCGGGAAAATGGTTCAACGCTGTCCAATATGGAGTCCGCCAGGACGATCATCTGGTCGACTTCGACGAGGTGGAGCGGCTCGCGAAGGAACATCGGCCGAAGCTGATCATCGCCGGCGGGTCCGCCTATCCAAGGCATTTCGATTTCGCGCGGTTCCGGCAGATCTGCGATGAGGTAGGAGCACTGTTCCTCGTCGACATGGCGCACTTCGCCGGCCTGGTCGCGGCCGGAGAGCATCCCTCGCCCTTCGGGCATGCGCATGTTGTCACAACCACCACCCACAAGACGCTACGGGGCCCCCGAGGCGGAATGGTGCTCACGGATGACGAGGCCATCGCCAAGAAGATCAATTCAGCGGTCTTTCCGGGACTTCAGGGCGGCCCGCTAATGCATGTCATTGCAGCCAAGGCCGTTGCATTCGGCGAGGCGCTGCAACCCGAATTCAAGGCCTATGCGAAAGCCGTCATCGCCAACGCGCAGGCGCTCGCCAACCGGCTGAAGGAACGTGGCGCGGACCTGGTCGCCGGGGGCACGGACACCCACCTCGCTCTCGTCGACCTCCGACCCCTCGGACTGACCGGCAAGGATGCCGACGAAAGCCTCGAGCACGCGGGGATCACTTGCAACAAGAATGGCGTGCCGTTCGACCCCCTTCCGCCAGTGAAAACGAGCGGAATCCGTGTCGGATCGCCAGCCGGGACGACCCGCGGTTTCGGCGAGTCAGAGTTTCGGGACATCGCGGACATGGTCGCGGACGTGCTCGATGGCCTCAAAGCCAATGGCGTGGAGAACAACGGTTCCGTTGAGCATCAGGTCAACGAGCGCGTTCGCGAACTCTGCTCGCGCTTCCCGATTTATCAGGGCTAGTCAGGCGGAAGGATGCGCTGCCCCTTCTGCGCGCACGAGGACAGCCAGGTTAAGGACAGCCGTCCGAGCGAGGACGGCGCCGCGATCCGCCGCCGTCGGCAGTGCGAGGCCTGCGGCGCGCGCTTCACGACCTTCGAGCGCGTTCAGCTTCGTGAGCTGACGGTCGTCAAGAAGGACGGCAAGCGCGAACCGTTCGACCGCGCGAAGCTCGAGCGGGCCATCGGCCATGCGACACGCAAGCGCGATATCGCTGCGGAGAAGATCGACAGGCTGATCTCCGGAGTCCAGCGGCAGCTCGAAACCCGCGGCGACGAGGTGAAGACAGCGCAGATCGGCGAAGCCGTGATGGCCGGGCTCAAGGCGCTGGACCATGTCGCGTACATACGCTTCGCGAGCATCTATAAGGATTTCAGCGATCCGGGTGACTTTGCGGAGATCGCCGAGCGCGTCGAGAAGGAAGCAGCCCCGACGGACCACGACAAATTGCTGTGACCGCGCCAGTAATTGTCCTCGTGCGCCCGCAACTGGGCCAGAATATCGGCAAGGCCGCACGCGCGATGCTCAATTTCGGGCTGACCGAGATGCGCCTGGTAGCCCCGCGGGATGGCTGGCCTAACCCGGATGCGGGACCATCGGCGAGCGGAGCAAACATCGTGCTCGAGCAGGCCGAGCTCTTCGACACCGTTGAAGCGGCGATTGCCGATTGCTCCACGGTCTATGCGTCGACGGTGCGGCGGCGCGATCTAGTTATGCCCGTGGTGACGCCCGAACTTATGGCGGAGGGTATCGCCAGCGATTCAGGCCGCTCGGCTATCCTCTTCGGTCCCGAGCGCTCCGGGCTTGAGACCGACGATGTCGCCCTCGCCAACGCCATCGTCACCGTCCCAATCAATCCCGAATTCGGTTCGCTGAATCTGGCCCAGGCCGTGATCCTCCTCGCTTATGAGTGGTCGAAGAGGTCCGCCCTGGCGGTGCCGCCCGCCAAGGAGCTGGAGCCTGTCGCACCGCACGGCGAGCTCGAAGGACTGATCGAACAACTTGACGAAGCTCTCGTCGAAAGGGGCTATTTCCATCCGCCCTCCCGGACACAGGCTACGAGAAACACGATCCGCACCATCTTCACGAAAACGGGCTGGTCGTCGCGCGAGGTGAAGGCGGTCAGAGGAATTTTGCGGGCCCTGGTTTCGCCGGCAAGGAAACGCTGAGCGCTACCAATTTTTCATAACCCGTGTTATGGAGTCGCCGACGCGCATCGGGGGCTTGCCGGGGCGTTTTCTCCCTTCGCCGCATCACGCGCGCCGCGTTTCCTTCGAAATATCGTCGGGAGGAAATTGATGATCACGAGCTTCTTGCTGCTTGCGGCTCAAGCGGTTCCACCGCCTAGCGTCATGGCGAAGTCCGACGACGACAAGGTCAGGTGCCAGGTCGAATATCAAGTCCACAGCCGTATCCCCACCCAGATCTGCCGGACCAAGGCCCAATGGCAGCGGATCGAACGGGACGCGGAGGCGGACATGCGTGATTCGAAGAATTACCGCGCAAGTGGCAGGCTTGGCACGATCGTCGACGATGGCGAAGGATATGTGGTGGCTCCGAAGCCACCGAGATAACGGCACTAGTCTGATCCCGGCCCAGATGGTAATCCGTCCAGGCCTCCTCATTGGAGGCAAGGAGACGGAGAGCGTATGTTTGTTGTTCTATCTTTGCTTGCAGTTGCCCCGATCGCCACTGCCCAGGCAACGCCAGCGGCAGCCGGTACTCCTACGGCTAAAGTCGAATGCCGGATGGTTCAGGAGCCGGGATCCCGCATTCCGACCAAGGTTTGCCGCCTCGACAAGGAGTGGGAACTGCTCGCCAAGGATGCGCAAGACGATATAGCCGGCTCCCGAAACGGTCGCGGTGTCGGCCAGAACTCAAGTGACTCCCGCTAGAGCAACCCGTTCTCCAAGTTGACTTCCGAGAGCGAAATGGCCATGTGCGCCGCTCGCAATTGATCCCGCATGCCCGGTGAAGCGGAGATCGCGCTGAACGACTGGTTCAGCGGTGCGGTCTCGGGCGCATCGAAAACGCGAATTGGAGAAGTTCAGTGACGAAGCGCACCAGCGCCAAATACAAGCTCGACCGCCGCATGGGCGAGAACGTCTTCGGACGGCCCAAGAGCCCGGTCAATCGCCGCGAATATGGCCCCGGCCAGCACGGACAGCGCCGCAAGGGCAAGCTGTCGGATTTCGGCATTCAGCTCCGCGCCAAGCAGAAGCTGAAGGGCTATTACGGCGACATCACCGAAAAGCAGTTCAAGAAGAACTATGTCGACGCGACGCGCATGAAGGGCGACGCTTCGCAGAACCTCATCGGCCTGCTCGAGCGCCGGCTCGACATGGTCGTCTATCGCGCCAAGTTCGCGCCGACGATCTGGGCCGCGCGCCAGCTGGTCAGCCACGGCCACATCCGCGTCAATGGCGTGAAGTGCAACATCGCCTCGCGCAAGGTGGACGTGGGCGATATCGTCGAGCTGGGCTCGAAGGCGCAGGAAATGGCGCTGGTCATCGAAGCGCAGAGCCTCGCCGAGCGCGACATCCCCGATTACGTCGTTCCGGACGGCACGTCGAAGATCACCTTCACGCGCGTGCCGAAGCTGGACGAGGTGCCCTATCCGGTTCGCATGGAGCCGAACCTCGTGATCGAATTCTATTCGCGGTAAGGCTTGCCGACCGCAGAATGCGAAAGGGCGGCTCAGGCCGCCCTTTTTTTTGAGTCGAAAACGCGAGGTCCGTTATGCCTCAATGAGGAGGTGAGAGCGTGCCCGCGAAACCATTATTGAAGCCTTCGCTTGAAGTGTTTTTGGAGGAATCGCGAAGCGCCTTATCGTTCTGACGCTCTATCTCCGCCCACTGGCCTTCCGTGCGGCAAATGCGACTTGGGATGCGGGAATGCAGTTCGGTGACCAACTCGCACCTGACTTTCTCGCCCGTCGCCGTGTACAGCGGCTTCTTCGGAATATCGGCTGGCGTCGCCACTTGCGCGAGCATGATGCCGATCAGGAAGGCGCTCATCACAATTCTCCTTTAGCTTCGCCGTGAACATCCTAAGCTTCGGTGGCGCAAGCCGACAACCGCCCAAATCTGCAAATCGTCGGCATTACGGCCCGCTTATCGCAAATCTACGACTTTTCCGGTGCCGCCCGAAAGCCTGACAGGCGTCTGTGCTTAGCAGTTCAGGGAATTGCAGCCCACCTTTCGTGAGTTGCGAGATCCGCGCCAGTCGTCCTGGGTTTCTTTCGCCATGCGTTCCCACTCGGCCTCGGTACGGCAAATGCGGATCGGCACGCGGGATCCCGCTTCCCAGACTTGCCTGCAAACAACCTTCTGGCCGTCTTCCGTGTACAAAGGTTTCTTAGGAATGTCCGCGGGCGTAGCCACTTGCGCCAGCACCAAGCCGATTGCCAGAAAACTCATGACAACCCTTTCCAAAGTCAGTCGGCGTATCCAGCGATCCTCTCACGACGATCTTTGCCATACAAGCTTGCACTGATCTGACTGCCGGCTAAGTCCGCGCCATGACCTCACCCCCCCTCCCGGAATGGTCCCCGCATGAAGCGGTGTGGATCGGCTTTCCGAGCGATCCCGACCTCTGGCTGGGCGATCTCAAGGCCGCGGAGCAGGAAGTCGCCGCCTTCGCCGCGGCGGTGCACGCGGACGGCCGGGGCGAGAAGGTGTGGCTGGTTGCTGCCAACGAGGGAGCAGGCGAGAACGCGCGGCAGCTGGCACCGTTCGCGGACGTGATCGTCCAGCCTTTCGGCGATATCTGGCTACGCGACACGGGCCCCATCATCGTGGGGGCCGGGGCAGCGCGTCGTGCGCAGGGCTTTGGCTTCAACGGCTGGGGCGGCAAATACGACCTCGAAGGCGATCAGGACATCGGTCAGCGCCTCGCCGCAGCCGCCGGGATCCCGTTCGCCAGGGCGGACTGGATCCTCGAAGGCGGGGCGATCGACGGCGATGGCTCGGGCACTGTGCTCACCACCGAGCAATGCCTTCTCAACCCCAATCGCAACACGCTGGACCGCGACCAGGTCGAGCAGCGGCTGCGAGCCGACCTCGGGTTCGACCGTATCGTCTGGCTCGGCTCCGGCCTCATGAACGACCACACCGACGGCCATGTCGACAATCTCGCGCGCTTCGTGGGCCCGGGGCGCGTCGCGATCCCGACCGCCACCACGGACGATCCCAACGAAGCGGTTTACAAGGATGCTGCCCGGCGCATCGCGGATGCACGCCTTAGCGTCTTCACCCTTCCATCCCCCGGGCGCGTCCTCGACGACGAAGGCGACGTGATCCCGGCAAGTTACATGAACTTCTACATCGGCAATGCCGCGGTTGTGGTGCCGCAATATGGCGCGGCGAACGACGCGGCGGCAGTGGAGATGGTGCAGTCGCTATTCCCCGACCGCGTTGCAATCGGGCTTCGCGCCGACCATGTCCTCACCGGAGGCGGAAGCTTCCATTGCATTTCGCAACAGGTGCCTGCCTAGCTGGCATCCCGGCGCAAGCCGCGATCCGTGTAACCATTCTGGACTCCGGCCTTCGCCGGAGTACGGGGAGAAAATGACCAGGCTCACCGTCGCTGCGCTGCAGCTCGCCTTCACTGAGGACACCGCCGCCAACATCAGGGCCGTTGCGGACCTGGTGCGCGAGGCGGCCTCGAAGGGCGCCGAGGTCGTGCTTCCCCCAGAGCTGTTCGAAGGTCCCTATTTCTGCCGCGTCGAGGACGAAAGCCTGTTTGCGACCGCGAAGCCGACGGCGGAGCACCCTTCCGTGGTCGCCATGCAGGAGCTCGCCAAGGAGCTGCAGATATGGATTCCCACCAGCTTCTTCGAGCTGGACGGACCCCACCATTATAATTCGCTCGCGATGATCGGGCCCGACGGAAAGGTCGCGGGGGTTTACCGCAAGAGCCACATACCGGACGGGCCCGGATATGAGGAAAAATTCTACTTTCGGCCCGGCAACACCGGCTTCAAGGTCTGGCGCGGCCCGCATCGCTCCACGCTTGGCGTCGGCGTGTGCTGGGACCAATGGTATCCGGAAACGGCACGCGCCATGATGCTGATGGGCGCGGAGATCCTGTTCTACCCGACCGCGATCGGGACCGAGCCGCACGATCCGGATCTCGACACCTCACGCCTTTGGCGCCGCGCGATGATCGGCCATGCCGTGTCGAATGTCGTCCCGGTGGTCGCTGCCAACCGCATCGGCACCGAGCACGGGCAGCGTTTCTACGGGCACAGCTTCATCTGCGACGAGCGCGGCGATATCCTGGCGGAGTTCGGCGCGGGCGAGACGGGCGTCCTCGTCGCTACCCTGGACCTTGCGCAAGCGAGAAAGCACCGCGCGGCTTTCGGCTTCTTCCGCGATCGCCGGCCCGAGCTTTACGGGCGGCTCACCGAGGACGTCTGATCGCTACTTCGCCGGCGCTTCGAGATCCTCGGCCGCGATGATCTGCCAACTGCCGTTCCGCTTCAGCCACGTGTCCGTCCACACCCAGCGGCCCTGCTTCCCGTTTTTCCGCTTCCAAGTCTCGCTGCCCTGCGCAACCGCCATGTTGCCGTAGAAGCGCACAAGCACGTCACCGATCTTATTCGAGTTGAAGTAGTTCGAAGCCTTCGCCGTCTCCTCAACCATCCTGGGCTTTCGATAAATTTCGCCCTTGGGATCAACTCCGACAATATCTTCGGACAGGATACGTTTCACCGCGCGCGTATCGCCGGTTGCAACGGATTCAGCCCAGGCCTGCTCCGAATCGCAGATATATTTCAGTAGCTTGGGATCGTGGGCGCCCTCTGCCGTGCAACTTGGCGCCGCAGCAGGCGCCAGAGCTGCAGCCGCGAGAAAAAGGATCATGGTTCCCCCTTTCAAACAATCTCGGCCGCCCTCGCGAACACATTTTCGAACATGCGCTGATCGAGGCGCCCCGTATTCTGGTTGTAACGCGAGCAATGATAGCTCGACAGCAGGATGCGGCCGCCGGGCGCGACATTCTCGGCGCCATGACCGAATTTGGTCGAGGCAGGCGGAAGCCCAAGCGCGCGCGCAGCCGCCACATGCGCGATCTGCCCGAGAGCGAGCACCACCCGCACTTTTGACAAACTAGCCAGACCTTCCTCGAAATAATGCCGGCAGGTCGCGATCTCGCTCGGTTCCGGCTTGTTTGCAGGCGGCAGGCATTTGACTGCGTTCAGGATCACTGCGCCCTTGAGCCTGAGGCCGTCTGACGGGTCGGCGCGGTACTCGCCCTCCGCCAGCCCGAACTTGAGCAAAGTCCCATAGAGCAGCTCCCCGGCATAATCGCCCGTGAACGGTCGTCCGGTGCGGTTCGCGCCATGCTTGCCGGGCGCAAGGCCGACGATCGCGAGCCAGGCTTCCGGGTCGCCGAATGCCGGCACCGGAGCGTTCCACCAATGCGGGAACTCGGCGCGGCATTCGCGGCGAAAACGCACGAGCCGCGGGCAAAGCGGGCAGTCGCGCGGAGCCTCCGCCTGCGGGATCGGCGACAGGTCGGCGGGGCTGGCGAACGGCATTGCACTGACCTAGGCGAGGCTCCGTGCCCGGCGCAACGCACCTTTATGCCATCGCGATTGGCTCCAATCGCCCGCATGGCCGCTTCGGACGGCCGAGCCGGGTGGTGGAAGCGGCAGTCGCGCGGCTCGACCAGGATTTCGGGCTATTCGATGCGTCGCCGATCATCCTCAACTCCGCGATCGGAGATGCCGGACGCGATTTCGCCAATGCCGTGGCTCTCATCGAAAGCGCCCTCGATCCGCCCGAGATGCTGAAACGGCTGAAGGCGCTCGAGCGGGAGTTCGGGCGGCGTCCGGGAAAGCGCTGGGCGACGCGCGTGCTCGACCTCGACATCGCCCTGTGGAGCGGCGGGCGCTGGCGCTCGCGGGCGCTCAGCATCCCCCACCCCGCGCTCGCTAGGCGCGGCTTCGTGCTTCAGCCGCTCGCGGCGGTCGCCCCGCGCTGGCGCGTCATGGGGCCGGTGACTGTCGGGCATCTCGCGCAGCGCCTTGCCCGCGCGACCCCGCGCGGCTAACCGCCGCTGCGTGGGCCCTTAGCTCAGTCGGTAGAGCAACTGACTTTTAATCAGTAGGTCGCTGGTTCGAATCCAGCAGGGCTCACCAACACTTAGATGACATTCTCCGGCTGACATATCCCGTAAAGTAATCACCGGGTAATCACATCAGGCCTCAGCGATGAGACGCTTGGTGCTGCCGCGCTTATGTCCGCTTTCGACCCAATTCGGACTCGCGAGGAGATATCCGTAATCGTCCGAATTGCATGGTCTAACCGCATTACTAAATCCCGCCTGATGGCAAGAAATCCGGCAGGGAGTCCCCTGACACATCCGCTTGAGTGGGCACGGCGCTGCCATATCGAGGCCAGACGGGCGATCCACCCCTCGACGAAAATGTTTCTACTTGAGCTAACTGCGCAGTTCGAAGCACTCGCCCGCGAAACAGTGAAACTGGACCCCGACGACCCAGAACTACAACAGGCGGTCGCGGATCGCCTCGCCGAAATTGCAGCGAAAAAGAGAGAATGGACTCGCTAAGCGACATTTCCGCTTTCCACCCAAACCTGCCGTCAGCAATCGACCCAAAACTGCCATTAGGCCAGCGCCTGCGAGCGGTCATCGCTCCCACCTCTGCAAGGCGGGTATGGGTCGATGCGCACGGTGTCTACCGGAGACCCCAGGAACGCTAGCCAAGCCGTTTGCGATTGTCCCGGACTCGTTTGCCATAGACGTTGAGCGCCTTGCGCGCCGCCGCCTCGGGGCTTTTCACGCGCCCGCCAGCCAATGCTCCGGTCAGCTCGAATCCGGCCTCGGTCTTTTCGCTGACCATGCGTTCGAGTTCACGCTCCGCGGTCTGGCCGCCGGCCATTATGCGCCACGATCGCAGCGCAACGACCATGCCGGCGTCGGCCCACAGGCGCGAGGCGCGGAACATCAATTGTGACCATTCGGCGGTCGGATCGGAACGGGGCATGGATTTCCTTTGAAATAGGAGGAGCGCCGTCGGGGCAGCGCTCCTCAACGCATACAAACAGTGGCGATTACTGAGCAGTCGCCATCCGCGGCTGCGAAGCATTATGGCCGCCGTTGCGGGAGAGGATCTCACGCACCGTTTCGGCTGGGACATTGCTTTCTCCGGCATCGACGGAGACGAAGATGCCGCCGTCGTTGATGCGGCCTTCATAATATTTCGCGTCTTCGTCGCTGACGCCGTGGTCCTTGAGCATGCCGGTCAGGCCGCCGGCAACCGCGCCGATTGCAGCCGCGCCGGGGATCGCGGAGCCGGCAATCGCGCCAGCCGCGGCAAGAGGGCCGACGCCCGGAATCGCTAGGGCGGCAACGCCGAGGATGGCGCCGATTCCAGCGCCACCGAGCGCGCCCTTGACGGTATCCCCAAGGCCTTCACTGGCTTCCTCGCCGGACCCGTCGGTCACGGTCGCACCGTCCTCATCGCGGCCGATGACGGAAAGCTTGGCGCTATCGATGCCCTTGCCGCGCAATTCGCCGACCGCGGATTCTGCTTCGGAGCGGCTGTCGAAAACGGCCGAGATGATGTTCTTGCTCATGATGACTCCTGGGGAAAAAGACTGGCCCACCCAGAAGCTTAGCGAAGCAGGACGAGCACCGTTCCGCGCCGCGAGGAATAAACTTTGGTCGGCGCCGCCGCAGAGGTGCGCCACCGACCGGACCACCACAGCGACGAACTGCAAATGGAACAGCGTGTTTCGTGGATGCGTTGGCCGAAGTGCGCCGGTGATCCCATCGGGCGCGCGTGAGTGGGTGTGCCTGCTCGACACGGCAGGAGCTCAAAATGAATGAAGTATTTTCGCGGATCGCGACCCTTTCGTCCCAGTTACTGGGAAAACCCATTTCTTTCATCGTCTCTACGCTGCTGATCATCCTATGGGCGTTCAGCGGACCGATGTTTCATTATTCAGATACTTGGCAGCTCATCGTAAATACCGGAACCACAGTTCTTACGTTCCTTGCCGTCTTCCTGATCCAGAACAGCCAGAACCGCGACGGGATGGCAATCCAAGCCAAGCTCGACGAACTAATCCATTCATCCCGCCAAGCCCGCAATGACTTAGTCAGAGCGGAGGACAAATCCGAAGCCCAGATTGAAAGCCTGCGCATTTGAGATTCGATTCGGCTGGGGTCGGTGTCTAATGGCAGCTTTCCACCCAAACCTGCCGTCAGCAATCGACCCATTGCGGACACTTGCACTGTTAGGTCGACCAGCCGGCGGTATGGGCCAAAGGCTATATGGTTTTCCCCATCGCTGCAGATTAGGTTTCATTCTCTGTTAGTTGCGTTTCCCATGGGTGGAGAGTGCCCTGTGAATGCACCAGTAGGCAAACCAGCGTCGGAGTGCTCAATAAGAGCGTCAGAACGACAACGCATCTCTCGCGATCTCCACGACTCAACATCGCAGCTATTGGTCGCTCTTCAGTTGCAGGTTTGCCAGTTGAGGAATTGTCCTGGTCTAGGTGCTGAGCCGCTTCTGGACGAGATTGCTGAGACGCTTCAGAGCATCCGCGACAGCATCAAGCAAATCGAGAGCGAGACCGTAGACGAGAGGACGTTTGAACTACGGCGAGTTCAAACCGCCAAAATCTTCGTCTCGTTGGCGAGAATGCCTACTCGCTAACGCCACTGCTGCGCTCGATTCCGGCCTCCACCGCGAGCCGGATCGATTCCGCAGAAGTTGTGACGCCTAGGGCTTGAAGAAGCCGCACGCGATGCATTTTGACCGTCTTTTCCCCGATGCCGAGGGTGCCGCCGATTTGCTTGTTCCGATAGCCGCTCGCCATCAACTCCAGTATTTGGCGTTGCCTAGAGGTTAGTCGGTCTACAAGTTCAAGCGCTTTCGCCCGTCTCGACGCGGCCGCGGAGTCCGCGCGGGCGACCTCCATCTGCGAGCCGATGAACATCACCACGGCCCCCTCGGTGTCGAGGACCGGCGCCAGCATGACGGCGTTACGGAACGGTGTGCCGTCTTTCCGATAGTTCATTAACTCCACAATGGTGGGGCGGCCCTGCGCGACAGCCGACCGCAACGCGGCACGGCTCTCTGGCTCCGTACCAGGCCCACTCAAAAAACGGCAATTCCTTCCGAGTATCTCATCGGGCCGGTAGCCCGTTAAGGCCTCAAAGGCGGCATTCACCTCAACGATTGGATTGTCGTCAAGGCGGTTGTCCGTGACGATGGTGGCGATCGGCGTTTGATGTATCGAAGCCCGCATTGCTTCGAGCTCATGCTCATCCGTAATCCGCTCATGCATGCAAACCAGTAGATAGGATGCGAAGCGGACTCGCAATGGAGGAAAGTTGTCGGTCGCGAATGTCCGCTTTCCACCCAATAGGGACGCTAGCGGCTTAGGTCTCCTTTCGACCCATTGCGGACACTAGCCCTCACCATGTTGCGCGTTCAAGAATACTGACTCGCCGAAGTGGCGCCACGCACATCTCCAAGGGCATCGGTCTACCGCTTCGCATTTTCAGACCTGTGTTGTGGAGCAAGGCTGTACCTTCGAAAGGCTTTAGCGAGACCCCGGCCCGGCTGGCTGCGGAATAATCGGCAACAGGCACCACCCCTTTTAAGTGACCGATCCCTGGAGCGAAGGTCTCGCACCGAGCATCTCTCGCGTGAAGCGAATCTGCTCAGCGTACTCTCTAGCAAACTGGCCATGAGCACGCCGTTCGCGATAAGTGAGCGCCCGGTCAGCGATCATCAACGAACGCTGGTGGCGGTCCAACAGGAAATTGAGATCCACGAGCCAAGCTCCTCCCGTGAGGTGATTATCAGCTAAGGGCGATAGCCAACGCGCCGGCGACGACAACAAATGTCAGAATGACGGACGCAGACCTGCTCAACCAAGCATGGGGAACATCTGGAACGGCCATGGAATATACCTCTCTCACGAGTTAGAGCCTCCTGTGGCGGCCCCGATTAAACAATGGTTGGCCGCCGATTGCGAACTCGCACGCCCGCCTTCGTTGTCGTACGCCTGCTCTTGACGCTTCATATCGGCCTCCTCGGCGGCAGAGCGGAAAATGCTGAAGTGCGTTGGCTTCCTTGATGCAGCACGGTTCATAACGGACGTCCCTTGAGACTGGCCGAAAAGCTGGGCGGGAACCGAGTGCTCCCGCCGAACGCAATCCTTAGACTGTCTGGAGATTCATGGCGCTGGTGCGACCGTCCTTCTCAAGTAGCTCATAAGAAAGACGCTGCCCCGTCTTGGGGGCGACCTTAGGGTCCCAGGATATAGCGCTTCGCTCGAAGCGGAGCTCGTCACCACCCTTTTCGGGTGTAATCGAGCCGCGGCCCTGCGTCTCATCGAATGTCTTGATTGTTCCGAAATGCTTCATGGTCGTGTCCTTCTTACCGAGACCGACCCGGATTGGCCGTCTCTGTGGCTAAGAGGCGCTAAAGATGGAGAGAAACGCGGCTGAGCGCTTGACCGTCGATACCGACTGGCAGCAATAATCATATAGTCTTCTTGCCTAGCAGGTGCAATAGGCGCAAAAAAAATAAAAAATATAATTACGACTCCAGTGAAATAGTTGCTCTTCCTTATGGAAAACTTCTGTCCGTCTACTACATAATAATTTGTCGTCTATTTTAAAAGAACTCAAAGCCATGTTTGGTTTTAGAGGTGGCGAGAGTGCTGATGTCGTCCGTCGCAAGCGGGCTCATATGGTGGAAGCCCAGGCACGCTGGCCCTTCCTCACCCATTTCGATGCGTCGACCCTGAAGAACGATCGGAAGCTTGTGACCATGGTGAAGGAACGCTGCTCATGGTCGCAGAAAGACGCCGAAAGCGACGTGCGGCAATGGATGGAAGGCAAGGTCTTTTGATGCATGGCGAACAAGCAACCTCGAGCTCTGAGATACCCCTGTTTTTCAACGAAGTAGGCGTGAGTAGCATCGAGATCGGCGTCGGCGCCTTTGATTGCATGGGCGTACTGCCGCCCCATGATCATCCCCACGTCTACCTGAACATGGGAGAGCAATCGGATATTTTATGCCCGTATTGCTCGACCCAATACCGGCTCAATCCTGCGCTTCGCTGGAACGAGACAGTTCCGATTGATTGTTGGGCGGCCCGCGAGTGAACCAAGACCGCAACCTTGTCGAGCGGACGGGCAATGACCGGCATGCGCTGCGGTGCTGGCATGAATGGGAGTTCGATGGAAGCGCACGGCGCATCATCCTTTGTGTTCAGACCGCCCTCGAACTACGACCGGGCTGTGAAGGCTTTGATTCCAGGCAGCTGGACGAATTGATCGACGAAGCAACGCACATGATGCGTGCAAGCGCCAGCCCTATCGATTCAATACGGATCGTCCCCGAGCGCTAAGTCTCGAGCGGCCTTACCCGCCAAAATCACTTGAGGTCTCGTCGACCGCTAGTGTCCGCTTTCCACCCAAAGCGGACATTCACAGACGGGCCGCTAGCCACGCGTCACTGCAGGCCAGAATGAGCTGTCGTCTAGCGTCCGGCTCCTTGAGCCATCCTTCAACCTCGTCTCGGTCTTCAACGGGCAAACGTCGGATAATCTCTGACACGCTGCGACACTGACCGGAGTTGGCCAACTCGTACGCCCGCTCCATTGCTACTTTCGCTCGCGCCACTGATCTCTAGCGGCACAACGTTGCGACGCGAAGCACCTGCGATAGCGCTAGTGGCAGGAATGGGTGGAAAGCCGACACTGTTGTCCCACCGCAAGTCGCCAGTTCTGAGCCGTCTCAACCGAGCCCAGAACGCCGTGCTATAAGACCGTTGTCATATCCAAGGAGGCACGACATGCGCCACATCAATCCTGCAAGGACAGGGCTCGCTGTGGGCGTTGTAATCGGGCTCTGGCATGCGCTTTGGGTAACTCTCGTCGCTGTCGGGTGGGCGAAGCCCGTCATGGACTTCATCCTTCGTCTCCACTTCATCAATCTGACCTACGAGCTGGCACCGTTCGCATTGAGCACCGGGATGCTGCTCGTATCGATCACGTTCCTTTTGGGGGCCGTGTTCGGGGTGGTCTTTGCGCTTGTCTGGAACTGGCTGTCCCGCGGCTCCAACACGGCCTCGATAAGGGGCAACGAGGGGACCGGCTCAGCGACGTAGGTTATCTCACCTGCAAGGAGGAGGCCATGAAGGCCAAGGCGATCAAAATCCTCGACGAGAATCGGCTGATGGCAATCGCCACCGTTCGTCCCGATGGTTGGCCCCAAGCCACAATGGTCGGCTACGCCAACGAGGGCATCCTGCTTTACTTCGCGATTTCGCGGGAAAGCCAGAAGTTCGGAAATATCGCAGCGGATGACCGGGTCTCGATCGTAATTGGACGTGATTTCCATGACCCTCGGACAATCAAGGCGCTGTCGATAGCGGCGAGGGCTTCCGAGGTCCGTGACCCGACGCAACGTCAGCGCGCCCTGGCGCTCTTGTTGGAACGGCACCCAGGATTGAAAGCCTTGGAACCGCCACAGCCCGATCATTCGGCAGTGATGCGCGCCAACCCCGAAATCATCACGATCCTCGACTATTCAAGGGGCTTTGGACATGCCGACTTGCTGACCGTGGGACCCGGTGGCCTCACTGAGATGACGGTCGCCCGTGACGACGATTGGGGTTTCGGCGAAGCACTCAAGCCGGTTAGCTAATGGCAAGAATGGGTGGAAACGGACATTTGTCTTGCCCATGCCGTCATGGCAGATTGCCCGAAAAACAAGGGCAAGAATGGGCGACCGCAATTTTCGTGATGTCTCGTTGATGGCACTGATCATCAGTTGCTTCATCCAGATCGGTACCCAGCTATTTGCGATCTCCGTCGTGGTGGGCACGATAACGGCGGCTCCGCCCCGTTCCTTTGCGATCTTGGAAGGGGCCTATCACTACGACAGCAGCCCGTTTTGGAGCACTGTGCCGCCCATCACGGGGCTTCTGTTCATCGTTGCCCTCTTCGCGAACTGGAAGACGTCGCGCCGAACTTTCTTGCTCGTATCATTCGGGCTGTTCGTGATGGCGGGTCTGGTTGCGGGAGTGCTCCTTGAACCGGAGTTCGCGACCATCACTGCGAATGGCTACAGCGACAATGTTGATGCCGCGCTACAAAGCCGAGCGGCGACTTGGATCGCCTATGACTGGGCGGCATGGGGCATCAGCTTAGCATCCGGCATCGGGCTGCTGTTGGCTCTCGCGAGGCCGATTTCTTCCAGGTAGGCATTGAGCGCCGAACGCCGGGCCGCACGTCCAAAGTCTGCAATGGGTCGAAAGCGGACACTCGGCTAGCGGCAAGTTTGGATGGAAAGCGGACATTCGCTTTCCGGACAAAGACGGGTCGGCGTGAGTTGTACGTTGCTGTAAGTGAAGGATCAGGCCGCGTGCGTGAGCCGTGATTCAAATGTTGCTTTAGTGATCGTGACGGCCAGCCCATCCTTGGATGAAGTTTCGGAAACCTGCGCGTTTAGTTGTTTCGCCAACGCAGCCACGAGCGCCGTTCCAAGTCCGGTAGAAGCACTCGCCTCGGTGGCCTCCCGTCTGCCAATGCCGTTGTCCGCCACGGTCAGCTTCCAATCCGACTTTGCCATCTCGAAGGTCACTCGGATCCGTGCAGACGACTGGGCCACCGGGAATGCATATTTGACCGCGTTGATGATCAGCTCGGTGACAATCAAGCCGATGCTTACTGCGTGGCTTGTTGGGAGCACGCCAGGGTCAGCACTAACAATGATGTCGATGTGCTGGCGCGGGTCCACCATGGACGCGGCAAGGCCCGAACTGAGCTTCGTGATGTAGGGGCCAATCTCAATCTGCTCGATGCCGTCAGAGGCATGCAGGTGGCCCTGCACCGCTGCCACTGACATGACCCTCTGGTGCGCTGCACGGAGCTCATTCTTGGTTTCTTCGGAGGTCACCGCGCCCGCCTTCAACAACAGGATGCTGGCAATGATCTGCAGGCTGTTTGCGATTCGATGTCGCATCTCGCGAAGCAGCGTCCGCTGCTGCTCCAGCAGTTCCTCCGTATGCTCGAGTAGTCTCTGCTTCTCTTGTTCTGCGACGCGACGCTCGGTGATGTCCTTGATCGCGACCAAGACCATTCGACCAGATCCGCCTTCGTCCCGGATTGGAAGGGCGTTGAGGCACAAAGTGCGTCGACCGAGCTTGCTGAAGTCCCGCTCGAACTCGAAACTGTCGATGGTTGTCCGGTCGTCGACAACCGCGGCAAGCAGCTGTCGCAGGCCAGGTATGTCCCAAGCGCCTCCCGATAGCTCAAACAGAGAAAGACCGTGCACAGCGGCTGGGTCCTCGCCGAAGACCTCGTAGAAGCAACGGCTGGCTGCAAGAAGATGCAGCGTGTCATCCAAAACGAGGAAGGGTTCCGGCAGGGTGTCGACGATCGCCAGCGCCAGGGCTTGCGCCTGTTCTCGATCGTGCAGCTGTTTCATCGACGTTGCTCCAATCGGGCGGGAGCTTCGCATCTCTCTGTCGCCAGCGCGCCGCGCGGCCGTCCGGTGATCCGAATCTCATACTCTACTTGCAATGATGCTCCCACCACGGATTAATCGCCTGCTCGAGGAGGGTCGCAAGGAGGCTCAGATGTAGCTCGGCTGGCATCCGCATTCATAATCAGTGTTGAGATTGCAGCGAGCAACTGCGCCGGGGCGTAGGGGTTCTGCACAAGCAGGCTGTTCGGAACTCCGCGGGTCGGCCACTCTCCCGCACTTTCAGCGGTCATATAAACGATTGGCATGTCGGCCTGCTGTTCGCGCGCATGCCGAGCGACTTCCCAGCCATCGGGACCAAGACCCAGACCAATGTCCGTGATCACGGCCGCAAAGTTGGCTGAAGGTGCATCGAGCGCAGTGACAGCCTCGGCGCCAGTTGCGGCTACCCTCACCGCGTAACCGCCCTGCTTGAGGGCGTCTTCCGCAACCATGACAACCAAGGCGTCATCTTCAACAAGCAGCAACACAGGCTCTTCCACGCTATCCTCAGCAGCCGAGGCAGCGATGTCGCCACATGGTGGCTGACTTAAATTGTCGGCTGACAAAGAGCTTAACAACGCGACAGACATTGTGTTCCGGAAGGCGAACTACGTTAGCTTTCTCCGATTAAGTGAATGAATTGATCGTTTCCGGCACATGTCATTTTTAGTGTACAGCTGTCTATTGCTAGCTGCAGAAGTGAGTTGACCGCTGCTATAGGTACTCTGAATAAGAAGATAATTCTTATTATCTATAATTATGACCAAATAGACTTTATGAACGGCGAGCAGTATCTAAATTCAGACTCCATGCATCTAAATACGTCTAGCTTCGTTATATTCCATGATGAGATATGTTCTTGGATTAATTAAGGATTTTTATTATGACAAATTTATCGAGATTCCTGATCGGCACTGCCGGACTTGCAGCGACCCTTGCTTTTGCTTCGCCCGCCGCGGCTCAGCAGCCTTATCCCTATAACAACCAGAGCACTGGGGTTTTGGGCGCAATCGTCAATGCGGTCACCGGTAACAGCTACAATCAGTATCCGCAGGGCGCTTACGGCTACAATCAGTATCCGCAGGGCGCTTACGGCTACGGTCAGTATCCGCAGGTCGCCTACTCCTACGGCCAGTATCCGCAAGGCAATTACGGCTATGGCCAGACGAACCAGCGCGCAGCGGTCGGCATGTGTGCCGCCGCCGCCGAACAGCGGATCAGCGCAACTTATCGCGGCCAGCCCGGCTACGGCTATAACAGCGGCTATCAGGGCTATGCCAATGGCTACAATGGCCAGATTGGCCGTGTCCTCGGCATCACCAATGTCGAACCCCGCCATAACGGCAGCCTCAAGGTGTCGGGAATTGCCAGTTCGGGTCGTGGCTATGGCTACAATGGCCAGGCTTACAGCAATGGCTATAACGGCCCGAACCCCTACGCCAACCAGGCGGCCGACCTGCGCTTCACTTGCAAGGTCAACACGCTTGGGCAGGTGACCGACGTCAACATCAACCGCAGCCAGGTGGCGTACCGCGGCTTCTGATATCGATCACGCGCGTATTATACGAGTAAGGAGGGCCACGGCGAAAGCCGCGGCTCTTTCCTTTTGCTAGATCCGGTTTCCAAAACGGCGCCGGCGACTTGAACGCCTACAAGCCCGGTGTAGTCGAGAGCTGCCATTCGGCTAACGGCAAGAATGGGTCGAAAACGGACATTAGCTGCCTATTGAGAAACCATACAAATCTGCCTAACGTTCATTAGTCGTATTTGTATGGACAAGATCCATGCCCAGGGTCGTTGCATACTACCGTGTTTCAACGGAAGCTCAGGGCCGCTCTGGCCTCGGACTACCGTGAGGCCAGCACTCCGGCGGCCGCCGGGATCGCTACTATCTCCCATATTCATCTTCGACGCGAATGACGTCGTCCTCACCAAGATAGGGACGCCCGTCTTTGAAAACTCAAGGAGTTCGTTGAGACCACTGTAATCGTCACAAGAGGAAATCAGCGTTCCCGCCGCCATTATTTAGGTTGTGGTTGCCGAGCACAACAATGGTGAAGTCCGCAACCGTGTCGCCGTTTACGTCACCACGAACGATGGTATTGGTTCCATCGAAGGACCACGTAATCGAATTAGCGACAACAGTGGTGGTCGGTGCGCCAACCAGGGCAAATGCCTGGTCGCCCGCAAGACCGGTGTTCGCGTCTATCAGTGACAGGTCGATCAGTTCGCCGAGTGTGGCTTCGCTGAAGCCGCTGATCTGGTCGGCTGTTGCAGCTGCAACCGTAGTGTCGGTAACGCTGGTCCAAACGTAATGATCAGCACCATTGCCGCCGATCAGAGTATCCCGGCCTGCGCCGCCAACTAGTACGTCGTTATCGTCTCCACCATCGAGAGTGTCATCACCAGTACCGGCAACGATCAGGTCGTTGCCAGCTTGGCCATTGATTTGGTCGACACCGCCATTTCCGAACAGCAGGTCATTGCCCCCTCCACCGTTCAGAGTCTCCCCTGCCGTGGATGACGCGATAACGTCTTGGCTATTGCCCGTTTCCGTGAGCGGATCAGTCGGATCTGTTGACAAGGCATATCCCGACGTGCCGAGAACATACCCGTATATGGTCCCACCGCCATCGAAGGTAATAGTCTCGACCCTGTTCTGCGACTGGGGCGTTCCCGTCGGCAGCGTGTACTGGTTCATTATTGTGACGTTGGTCGATCCGATCTGCAATACTAGGTCAGCGTTTACGCGCTCAAAATTGAGCATTCCCAGGTCGGCGCCAAGAGACTTCACGTTGATCGTATCATTGCCACTACCATCACTGATACGGTCCGTTCCATCATTCAGGTCGAACTGATACGTGTCGCCGCTATTGCCTCCGAGAAGAACGTCGTTCCCATCTCCGCCGATGAGAGTTGTACCCGAACTGCCGCTAATGATTATGTCGGCCCCGGCCGTTCCAATCAGGGGTGCTACCATCTGGGTAATGACTGCAGTTCTGGAACCAGGGCTACTGCCTCCAGTTACAGCGTACGTGAAGCTGCCGCCGTTGTTGTTGGCGTCCGTATAGGTGGTGTTCGTCACATATGTGACGCTGTCCCCTGCTGCCGGGCCGCTCGCTCCCGTCACATCGGTGGCCCCACCGGTATCCGCGTAGAGTAGCGCGAAGTCCGGAATTACGATCGGCGTATTGCCCAAGTTCGTGATGATGTTCGCGAACTGCTCCGGAACATCGGTGATGTTGACCGTAATGGAGGCGGTGTCGCTCGCAAGACCGTCGCTGAAAACATAATTCAGCTGGATGCTTGCTGGAGGCGTGTCGCTCTGGTTCGCATAAGTGATGTGCTGCATCACATCGTCGGCGAGCGCAGACGTCGCAAAGCTGGTGAAGTTAATCGCGAGCAGTCCGGCCACGACGGAGAATGTCGCGATTGTGTTTCCACCCGCGATCAAGTTCGATCCACTGACCGTGAATCCGGCACCGGTCGTATTGAAACCGAACGTATCCTGAGCGTTCGCTCCGCCATTGCGCGAGATCTGCAAGCTCGCTCCATTATAATTGTTTGCAGCATCGAGCTCGACGTCGGACACGGTGGCGTTCGAATCTAGGATTCCAAATACCTGCTCCGTACTCGCCGCAGTCGGGCCTACATTGGCTAGG
>NZ_JAMGBE010000004.1:0-100000 GCF_023516575.1 Sphingomonas hankyongi
TCATTGTTTATAGGCGTGTCGTCATCGACGGTGATCGTCAGGTTCTTCGGCGTTGAGTCATCGCCATTCTCATCCCTGGCGACAAAGCTGACGTTGATGTCGTCGATCAGGTTACCAAGCGGGATCTCGCCTTCGGTGTTACCGTCGGCCGCGTGGTCGATCGGCGCGAGCTGGGTGACGGTATAAGCGCCCGTCTCATTGACCAGCGTGACCTTGATCACCGCCGTGCCGCCCTGCGAGATGATCAGCCACTGCTCACCGGCAGGCGCTGAACCGTCGAACGCATAAGTAAAGCCGGTCGGCGGCGTCTGTGACCCAATGGGTTGGAAGTAGAAATCGAGATCGCCATCGCCACCCGAACCCGTAAGAGTGCCGGTATCGTTCTGCGTGTCGGGGCTGCGATCCCCAGGACCGCCGGCATTGCCATTCGCCAGGGTGTCATCGTCCAGCCAGACCTCGGCGGGCGTGTTCGCCGTCGGGATCTTGTTGACGTCGGCAAGATTGATGGTGAGCGTCACCGTTTCCGTGTCGCCGTCCGCGTCGCGGATGGTGTAGACGAACGTGTCGGTGGCCCCGGCCGGCGGAACCGCGCCGTCGGTGCTTACGTACGTATAGCTGCCGTTCGCGTTGAGCGTAAGCTTGCCGAAATCGCCGTCGATCTGGACGCCGACGTTGCCGTTGACGACCGGGCTTGACGTATCATCGCCTGCGACGACGCCCGTGATGCTTCCCGGCCCGTCGGTGCCGAAGCTGTCGTTGGACAATACGCCGTTCGCGGCATTGACGATAAGCGTCGAGCCTTCGTCGACCGAGCCGACGTCGGCGACCGCATGCGGTCCGTCGTCCTCGACATTGAAAACGCCGCTGCTGAGGTCGACTGCAACTGTATCGCTGTCGCCATCGGCATCATACACCGTCGCAACCAGCTCGAGCGTGCCGGCGAGCGCAGTCAGCGTTGAAGTGTCGTCATCGCTACTGGTGTTCGCATGCCAGATGTTGAGCGACTGCTCGAACGTGATCGTTGCGTTCGGGTCCCCGACCGAGATCGTGAAATAGACCTGGCCACCCGGCGACGTGCGCCCGGTGATCGATCCGTCAGCCTCGGTGTAGAGCAGGATCTGCGCGCCCTGACCGATGCCGTCGAGGTCCCCGGTCGTCGTGTCGTTGGCGTCGAGGGCATAGAGTCCTGAGCCCGCGCCCTCGCTCGATAGCACGAGACCGTAATCGACATGACCGGGCCCGTCGGTGCCGAAGTGAATTGCACCAGCGAACGCGCCGGAAAAGTCCGCGGAATCGGTCCGAACGCCGTTCGGATCATGGTCGCCGCCTTCATCCTGGCCGATCGGGCTTTCGTCGACCACCAGTTTGATGTTCGTCGAAATGGGCTCTTCGCTGCCGCTGGGACCATCGTCCTCGATCTGGAAGGTGTTATTCGAAAGATCGATCCCTGAAGAATCCGTGTCGCCGTCGCCGTCCGTGACCGTCTGGTGAAGCACGATCGTATTGTCGGCGGCATCCAGGAACGACGTGTCATCGTCGCTGCTCGTGTCGGCGTGCCACACGTTCAAGCCGTTGGTCTGCGTGAACGTAACGGTACCGGCATCGGTCCCAGACGGGTCCACCGAGATCGTGAAATAGACGACGTTGCCAACCTTGCCGACGATGTCGTCGCCACTGGTGAACAGCAGGATCTCGGCGCCCTTTCCGTCAGGCGCATTGGGGTCGAGCGCGAACAGGCCCGACGAAGCGCCTTGGCTCGACAAGCTCAGGCTGTAGGTCACGGACCCGGGGCCATCTGCGCCAAATACGGGGGCGCTAAAGCTTCCCGAGAAGTCTGCAGAAGCAGACCGTACGCCCGCCGGGTCATTGTCCCCGCCTTCATCCTGCCCGACCGGGCTTTCGTCGACCACCAGGGTCGGAAGGCCCTCGGTGTCAGGTGTCCCGGCAGTCGGAACGTCGTCGACGATCGCGACGTCGAACGAGCTGCTGGCATGATCGCCATCGCTGTCGGTGATTTCGAACTGGATCCCCGTTAGCGAAATCGTATCCTCGGAGCTGGTCAGCTCCGTGCCGCCGAGATGCTGGACCGGCCCAAGCAGGTCCACCTCATAGGTGTAGGTGACCTGTCCGCCCGAACCCGGCGTTGCGCCGGTGATCGAAATGACGATCACGTCATTCGTACCGTCCGATCCGACCAGGTGGCCCGAGCCGTCGATCGTGAAGGTGATCGGCGTGCCGTCAGGCGTTTCCAGCTGCCCGTTGAGGCTGCTCGGATTGATGAAGTGGATGGCCGACAGGAGGTTGCCCGGAACGTCGCTCTTGTAGTCGACGAGGATCGACCCCGTGTCCGTCGCGCTTTCCGTCGAATCCGTTTCGTCCGGATCGGTCTGGAGCGGATTGCTGTCGACGTTGGCATTCTGCAGCCCGTCTTCATCGACCAGCGCGTCTGACGCGCGAAGGATCTCCGGCACGGTGTCCGGGATACCCGGCACGCTGATCGTCAGCGTGGCGGTGTCGTTGTCGCCGTCGCCGTCGGTGATCTGATAGGTGAAGACGTCGTTCCCGCCGGTTTCCGTCGAGAAGTCCGTGCGCGTGTAAGTGTAATTGCCGTCGTTATCGATCGCGAGATCGCCGAACTGGCCATGGACGATCGTAACCGTGCCGTTCTGCGCAACAGCAGCGAAGTTGCCGGTCGTGCCCGCGTGGATGCCGGTAACGCCGTCGATATTGTCGTTGGTTTGCCCAAAGAGGCCGTCGGCGCCTTGCGTGTCGGCGCCGTTGTTGGTCGTGCCGACCCCGGTGATGACGTTTCCGACAGCACTGGTGTCGTTGGCGCCTAGCGAATCGGTATCATCGCGCGCGATCGGCGTATCGTCGATGATGTCGATCGTCAGCGTTGCCGTGGCGGTGTCGCCGTCGTTATCGGTGATCGTCACCGTGAACAAATCGGAGATATTGTCGCCGCCCGGATTCGTATTGTCGGTCAGCACATAGGTGTAGCTGATCTGACCCGTAGCGAAATTGACGTTGGTGATCGTCAGGATGCCCTGATCGCCCGCGATCTGCTGGCCGGCCACGCCCGTGACCTCAACGCCGTTGATAGTGACACCGTCGATGCCGTCCTTGGAATCGATGCTGATGACGCCCGAGGTGTGTTCGCTGGTATCGCCGTCCGCGCCTGCAGCCAGCTCCTCGCCTGAACCCTCGGGCTCGCCGGTACGCGCAGGAAGGCCTGCCTCGTCGACCGAATCCACCGCATTCACTGCGGCCGGCTGACCGTCGGGGATGATCACGATTTCCGGTTCGCTGTCTTCGAACTGGTTCACCTCGTGGAACTCAGGCGGAACGTACGTCAGCTCCGTCGGTGGAATGAGGTCGCCCAGCGGAACGCCAGGATCGAGTGGTGGAACCGGGTTGGCGAAATTGCCGCCGCTGCTTTGCAGCCCGCCTGCGGCAGGCTTGGGCTCGGAATCGACCAGCAGCGCCGCAAGGTTGTTCGCGGGGACTTCGACGTCGCCGATGACGAGTTGCGGCACGAACACTGCGCCACCCGGAATCACCATCTGCGTGCCGTCTGGCATGTTGATGACCAGGTCGCGGCCGTTGACGTGGATGTCGGACATCTCGACGCCCGGCGGCAGATTGACGACGCCCGCGGCGGCAGCCGCTGCTGCGGCGTCCTGACCGGGGCCGGACGGACCAATGCCCATCGTCAGCGTGGTTGAGGACGTCGCTCCATTACGATCTGCGATCGTGTAGCCGAACACGTCCTGCACACCCTCGGGGGTGTTCGCGTTGCGCGCGTAGTTGAAGTTCCCCTGCGCATCCATCGTGAGGACGCCATATTGACCGAGCGCCTGGAAGCTGCTGCCCGACTCGGTCGTCGATCCGCCCGAGCCGTGTACTTCCACGATCCGCGCGGGCCCGTTCGCTACGCTGTCAGCGCCTGCCGAGCCGGAGATCGTACCCGCTCCGGTGATTGCGTTGCCGCTTGCGCCAAAGCCGCCGGGCGGAAGTGCCTCGACATCGGCACGCGCCGTGGGCGCGGAGTCGGTGGCCATGGAACCGGCCTGTGAAGCGTCGTCGTAGCGCATAGGTTACCCCCGTCATAACCCTGCCGCGGACTCCGCCCCGACCGGGTGATCTATCGCGATGAGAGCGCGGCGCCGGGCGGGTTACGCAGTGAACAGAAAGAGTTAACGGTGCGCCCGAGCCGCTTCTCAAGTGACACAAGCAGATCACTAGTCGCCGGAGTTGGCAAGACGATGACAGATTCGGTGAACCTCGAACTCGTCAAAGATGAATCTAGTTGTAAATATAAAGTAGTTAACGCTATTCGTATTTCAGTATTGGATACTTGAAAATATATCGGTGATATCCCTATTGACGAAGAACAACTGTGAAGTTGGTAAGGATATTGAGCAAAGACTTACAGATTATCGTACGCCGCTACGTGAGGCGCGCCGATGTTTAATTTGCGTTAAGGATTTTCGGTGGCATCGGGCATTGTCGCTGACGGCAACGGAACATCGCGTTGCAACGCAATCCACGCCCACAACCTGAGTCAAAAAAAGTGCGGCGAGTCCGTCCCACAATGGGATCGGAACAGTCGAATCTGTCGTGTCACCCACGCGACTCGGAAGCAGCAATTGCGAGTCGACCTGTTTGCGGCAAAAGCTAGCTGCCGCGAGTTAGCCGTCGATCGGAGATGAACCCAAGGCTTCGCCCTGACCGCCGAAGCGATGGCCCAAGCGCCTATTCGGCCGCCGCGATCAGTGGCGCGTCCGCGAACATCGGCTGGGCAATTCGATGCCGCTCATCCTGAAACCAAGCGATCGTTGCGTTGAGGCCCTCTTCGAGGTTCACGGCTGGCTGCCAGCCGTCGAGCAGTTCCAAGGCGCGGCTGATGTCGGGCTTGCGTCTGCGGGGGTCGTCTACCGGAAGCGGCTCAAACGTCACCCGGGATTTCGATCCCGTCATCTTAACGACAAGGTCGACGAGATTTGTAACGGCCAACTCGTCCGGATTTCCGAGATTGACCGGGATCCCGATCGCGCGATCGCTATCCATGAGCCGGAACAGACCTTCCAGCATGTCATCGATGAAACAGAAGCTGCGAGTTTGCGATCCGTCGCCATAGATTGTGATGTCATCGCCTGCGAGCGCCTGGCACACCACGTTCGAGACGACCCTGCCATCGTCGCATCGCATGCGAGGCCCGTAGGTGTTGAAGATGCGCGCAACGCGGACGTCCGCGCGCTTTGCGCGCAGGAAGTCGAATGCGAGCGTCTCAGCCGCGCGCTTACCTTCGTCGTAACAGGCGCGCGGTCCAGTGCAGCTCACCGCACCTAGGTAATCCTCTCGCTGAGGATGGACCTCCGGGTCGCCATACACCTCGCTGGTCGAGCTAAGCAGCAAACGCGCGCTCATATGTTCGGCCAGGCGGAGCAGATTGCGCGTGCCGACCACATTGGTGAGCATCGTGTGTTCGGGGTCCACCTGATAATGCGGCGGTGAAGCAGCGCATCCGAAGTGGTAAATATGCGTGATCTTCGTTCGGCCCGATCGCAACTCACTGGGCAAGGGCTCGATGATGTCATGATCGATGACATCGAAGCGGGTCTCGGAAGCAAGGTGCTGGAGGTTGTCGGATCGTCCCGTCTGAAAATTATCGAGGCAGATAACCTCTGCGCCTTCAGCGAGCAGCCGATCGCACAGGTTCGAGCCGATGAATCCGGCGCCCCCTGCAACAAGCGCAACTTTCCCTTTGGCTCGACTCAATGCTCGCTCCCATTTTCGGCGCCGCAACAATCTGCGCGATCGCCACCCGGCCTCTCGCACCACTAATCGCGCGAACTAACGGCCTAGATAGAGGCCCATGGACCACATGTTGGCGATTGTCCGCAAGTGCCATCTGGGCACCAGCTGTGCAAAATATGCCCATTCCGGGTCATTGATCGAAATTAGCGTGCGTCTTTATCAGAAGCTCCAGAAATCCTAGTTCCCGGACAATGCGATGTTTCTGGGACGATCGGCAGCGGCTCCACGCGCCTTCTGGCGAGTTCTTCAACGGAGCCATGCATCCGGCAGCGGAGCATCCCGGACGCGTAGATGCCATCCTTGCCGCGATCGGCCGGACGGAAGAGCCTGTGGACTTCGGCCTCCATCCGCTGCTGCAGGTGCATCGTGCGGAATATCTCGACTTCCTGCGCGAGGCCTACGCGCATTGGCACGCTGCGGGGCGTCTAGGCGACGCATTCCCTTACACCTTCCCCATCGCCGGCCGGCGCCCGCTGAAGTTCAGCCGAATCGACGCGGACCTCGGCCAATATAGTTTCGATACCTCGACCCCGATCGGACCTGCAACGTGGGAGGCCGCTTACTGGAGCGCGCAAACCGCGCTAGCCGCCCTGCAAGCGGTGAAAAGCGACGAACGGACCGGTTTCGCCCTGTGCCGTCCGCCAGGACATCACGCCGGAGCGGATTATTTCGGCGGCTATTCCTATCTCAGCAACGCCGCCATCTGCGCGGTTTCGGCCGGAAAGCGCGTCGCAATACTCGATGTCGACTATCATCACGGTAACGGAACCCAGGACATTGTCATGGACCACGATGCGATGGTTTTCGCATCGATCCACGCCGATCCGACGACCGATTATCCCTTCTACTGGGGCCATGCCGACGAAAGCCGCGGCAGCATCCTAAACCTCCCGTTTCCGCGCGGGACCGAATGGAGCGGCTACGAACCGGCCTTGGTCCGCGCGCTCGACTGGATAGAGAAAGCGGAACCCGAGATGCTGATCGTCTCCTACGGCGCCGACACTCACGAAGACGACCCGATCAGCCACTTCAAGCTTAAGACGAGCGACTATGCTCCGATGGCACGACGCATCGCTGCGCTCGGACTGCCGACCGTCGTCCTGATGGAAGGCGGCTATGCGGTAGACGCGCTGGGAACGAACGTCGCCGAGTTCCTGAGCGGATTTTAAAGCTTCTCGGTCAGCTCCGGAACGATCTTGAACAGATCGCCGACAAGACCGATGTCCGCGACCTGGAAGATCGGCGCTTCTTCATCCTTGTTGATTGCGACGATCGTCTTCGAATCCTTCATTCCGGCGAGGTGCTGGATCGCGCCGGAAATGCCGATCGCGATATACACGCCGGGGGCCACGATCTTGCCGGTCTGACCGACCTGATAGTCGTTGGGAGCATAGCCCGCGTCAACGGCAGCGCGGCTCGCGCCGACCGCGGCGCCTAGCTTGTCGGCAAGCGGATCGAGCAGCGAATGGAATTGCTCGCTGCTCCCAAATGCGCGGCCGCCCGAGACAATAATGTTGGCGCTGGTGAGTTCCGGCCGGTCCGAATGTGCGGCGTCCATGCCGACAAAACTCGACAGCCCGCTGTCTCCTGGTGCAGCCACTTGTTCGACAATGCCGGAGCCACCCTCGCGAGACGCCTTTTCAAAGGCCGTCGTGCGAACCGTGATGACTTTCTTTGCATCGCTCGAGCGCACAGTCGCGATCGCGTTGCCCGCGTAGATGGGACGCGTGAATGTGCTGTCATCCTCCACAGAGAGAATGTCGCTGACTTGCATGACGTCGAGCAACGCCGCGACACGCGGCGCGATGTTTTTGCCCGTTGTCGTAGCAGGGGCGAGCAATGCGTCGTGATGCTCCATCAGCTTCGCGGCCAGAGGCGCAACATTCTCGGCCAGCCCATGCTCATGCGCGGCGTCGTCCGCGACGTGGACCTTTCCGACACCGGCAATCTTGGCAGCGGCATCCGCTACCGGTGCGACATTCGAGCCGACAACGAGCAGGTGGACTTCGCCGAGCTTCGACGCGGCGGTGACCGTCGACAGGGTCGCGTCCTTGATCTGCCCCCCTTCATGTTCAACCAGGACGAGCGTCTTCATCCCACCACTCCCGTTTCACGCAATTTGTCGATCAGCTCGTCGACCGAGCCGACCTTGATCCCGGCTTGGCGCTTCGAGGGCTCCGACACTTTGAGCGTCTCCAGTCGCCGCGCAGTATCCACGCCGAAATCCGACGGCGACTTGGTCGCGAGCGGCTTTGACTTCGCTTTCATGATGTTCGGAAGGGAAGCGTAACGCGGCTCGTTGAGCCGGAGGTCGGTCGTGACGACGGCAGGCAGCTTCAGATCGACGGTTTCGAGACCTCCATCGACCTCGCGGGTGACTTTCACGCGGTCGCCGCCAGGGTCGACCTTGGAGGCGAACGTGCCCTGGGGCCAGCCGAGCAGCGCGGCGAGCATCTGCCCCGTCGCATTATTGTCGTCGTCGATCGCCTGCTTGCCCAGAACGATCATCTGCGGCTGCTCTTCGTCCGCGACCTTGGCGAGGATCTTGGCGACGGCCAGCGGCTCTACCTCTTCGTCCGTCTGCACGAGGATCGCGCGGTCCGCGCCCATTGCGAGCGCGGTGCGGAGCGTCTCCTGAGCCTTCGCCGGGCCGATCGAGACAGCGACGATCTCGGTCGCGACGCCCTTTTCCTTGAGCCTGATGGCCTCCTCCACCGCGATTTCGTCGAACGGGTTCATGCTCATCTTCACATTGGCGAGATCAACGCCCGAGCCGTCCATCTTCACCCGCGGCTTCACGTTGTAATCGATCACCCGTTTTACGGCGACCAGCAGCTTCATTGGCTTGCTCCTGAAAATCTACGCGGGGACCGCCTGCTTCACCGCCGCAACGATCTTTTTCGCGGCATCACCAAGATCGTCGGCGGGAATGATCTGCAGCCCGCTTTGCGCGAGGATGTCCTTGCCCTGCTGCACGTTGGTGCCTTCGAGCCGGACGACGAGTGGATCGTTGAGATCGACCTCGCGTGCGGCGGCGACGATCCCCTCGGCGATGATGTCGCAGCGCATGATCCCGCCGAAGATATTGACGAGGATACCCTGCACCGCTGGGTCGCTGAGGATGATCTTGAACGCCGCTGTGACCTTCTCCTTCGACGCTCCGCCGCCGACGTCGAGGAAGTTCGCAGGCTCGGCGCCATTGAGCTTGATGATGTCCATCGTGGCCATCGCGAGGCCGGCGCCGTTCACCATGCAGCCGATGTTGCCGTCGAGCTTGACGTAGCTGAGGTCGTATTTCGACGCCTCGATCTCCATTGGGTCTTCTTCAGTGAGATCGCGCAGCTCGCCCAGATCCGGATGGCGGAACTCAGCATTGCTGTCGAAGCCGACCTTGGCGTCAAGGACCAGCAATTCCCCCCGATCGGTGATCGCAAGCGGGTTGATCTCGATCTGCGAAGCGTCCGTGCCGAGAAAGGCGTCGTATAGCTTGGCAAGAACCTTGGAGGCCTGTTTGGCGAGGTCGCCGCTAAGGCCAAGAGCCGCGGCAACGGCGCGGCCGTGATGCGGCATCAGGCCCGTCGCGGGGTCGATCGTGATGGTGCGTATCTTTTCCGGAGTCTCATGTGCGACATCCTCAATGTTCATGCCGCCTTCGGTTGAGGCCACGACGGCAATCCGGCCGGTCTCGCGGTCGACCAGCAGCGCGAGGTAGAATTCCTTGGCGATGTCCACGCCGTCGGTGATGTAAAGTCGCTGAACTTGCTTGCCCTGCGGGCCAGTCTGCACGGTCACGAGCGTCTTGCCGAGCATCTCGGCCGCATGCTCGTGCACCTCGTCGATCGAATGGGCGAGACGGACGCCGCCCTTTGCGCTTTCGCTGAGCTCCTTGAAGCGACCCTTCCCGCGTCCGCCGGCGTGAATCTGCGCCTTGACGACCCACAGGGGGCCGGGCAGTTTTTTCGCGGCTTCGACGGCCTCGTCGACGCTCATCGCGGCGTGGCCTGCAGGAACCGGGACGCCGAACTTCGCGAGCAGCTCTTTCGCCTGATATTCGTGGATGTTCATGGCGAGCGCCCTTAATCAGAAGCTCAGTCCGATGCAAAGTGACGAGCGCCCGGTTCGCAAGATTATCCATGTCGACATGGACGCCTTCTACGCGTCCGTGGAGCAGCGCGACGACCCAAGTCTCAAAGGCAAGCCTGTCGCCGTCGGAGGCCAGCACCGGGGGGTCGTCGCGGCAGCCAGCTACGAGGCTCGCCAGTTCGGGATACGTTCGGCAATGCCCTCCGTCACAGCCAAGCGCCGCTGCCCCGAACTGATCTTCGTGAAGCCACGTTTCGACGTCTACCGTGGGGTGTCACAGCAGATCAGGGCGATTTTCGCCGATTACACGCATCTAATCGAGCCGCTCAGCCTCGACGAGGCATATCTCGACGTTACGGACGACCGCCTCGAACTCGGAAGCGCGCGCGCAATAGCCGAGGATATTCGCCGCCGCATTCGCGAGGAGACCCGGCTTACTGCTTCGGCCGGCGTCAGCTATTGCAAATTCATCGCAAAGCTCGCCTCGGACCATCGCAAACCGGACGGGCTGACGGTGATCACGCCCGAAAGGGGCGCCGAATTCGTTGCATCGCTCCCAGTTTCCCGATTCCACGGCGTAGGGCCGGTTACGGCGCGAAAGATGGAGCGCCTTGGAATCAACACGGGTGCGGACCTCAGCGCCTGGTCGCTCCCGCAGCTTCAGGCGCACTTTGGAAGCTCGGCGGATTGGTACTGGCGCATTTGCCGCGGACTGGACGAGCGCGAGGTCAAACCCGACCGGCCATACAAATCGGTCAGTGCGGAGCGCACCTTCGACGAGGATCTCCGCGACCCCGCGCGACTCGCGGCGGAGGTTGATCGTATCGCCGGCTATGCCTGGGCACGCGTGGAACGCGCCGAGGTCCGGGGTCGCACGGTCACGCTGAAGGTGAAGTTCGCCGACTTCGAGCTGATCACCCGATCGAAGAGCTTCGCTCAGCCCGTGCCCGACCAAGCCGCATTCGCAATCGCCGGGCAGGCCCTTCTCGCCGCTCTCCACCCGCTTCCCAAGGGAATCCGGCTGCTCGGCATGGGCCTCCACAATTTAACCGAGGTTAACAGTGACATGCCCGCTCAGCTGGGACTCGCAATTTGAGCCCAGTTCTGATATAAAACTGTCACACGGGGCCGCGAGCGATTCAGCTGCGGCCTTAAATTCATAGGGAAGCCACGAAATAGGCGACGAGCCACGGCCATTGGTCGTTTTGGGGGACGATGCAAGTGCGTATCGGCTCGCTCTGCCGCAAACGGAAAGGTTAGCAATGGCTACAAAGGCGCTTAGCTTCGACGTTGGCGATTATGTTGTTTACCCCAAGCATGGCGTAGGCCGGGTCGTCGAGCTGCAGAGCACCGAAATCGCCGGAACGCGCCTGGACCTGTATGTCCTGCGCTTCGAGAAGGAAAAGATGACCCTTCGCGTTCCGGTCAACAAGGCGGATTCGGTCGGCATGCGCAAGCTCTCGTCGGACAAGACGATGAAGGACGCGCTTGAGACCCTGAAGGGCAAGCCGAAGGTCAAGCGCACGATGTGGTCGCGCCGCGCGCAGGAGTATGAAGCGAAGATCAATTCCGGCGATCTGACTTCGATTGCCGAAGTGACGCGCGACCTTTTCCGCCCGGACGATGCTCCCGAGCAGAGCTATTCCGAGCGGCAGATTTTCGAAGCGGCTTCCTCGCGTCTCGCACGCGAGCTCGGCGCGATGGAGCAGACCGACGAGAAAGCGGCGCTGGCCAAGATCCTCGACATCCTGAACAAGGCTGCCGTCATTCATCACAAGACCAAGGAACCGGCATAAGCCTTCGGTAGCGAATGCCGTTTTCGGGAAGGGCGCCTTCGGGCGCCCTTTCTTTTTGCGCTTGCGCTGGAATTGTAGCGCCGTTATAGGTGAATAACACACCAGCGGAGGCTTGATCATGCGCAACGTCATTGCAGCAGGGGCGATCATCGCGGCGGCCAGCTCGACGGCGGCATGCAGCGCGACACACGCGGAGAGCCGCGATCCCGGGCCACGGGTCGAGCGCTCCTTCCCGGTTGGTGCCTTCGACCGGATAGAGCTAGCCGGGGCTTACGACGCAACCGTCCGCACGGGATCGGGGCCAAGCGTTCATGCCAGCGGCGGACAGAACCAGCTCGAGCAGCTGATCGTCGAGGTGAAGGACGGCGAGCTTCAGATTCACCCGAAGGAGAAGCACGGCTTCCACTGGGGTTGGGGCAAGTCCGAAAAGGTCTCCCTGACCATCACAGTCCCGCAGCTCAAAGGTGCGACCCTTGCCGGCGCGGGCGGCATAAACGTGGACAAGGTGCAGGGCGATCGCTTCGACGGTCAGGTCGCCGGGTCGGGCGACTTGCACATAGGATCCGTCAGCGTGGGCGCACTGAAGCTGGGAATCGCCGGGTCCGGCGGCGTCAGCGCAGGCTCCGGCCAGGCGCGTGAAGCAGAGTATGAAATTGCTGGCTCCGGTGGCGTGGACGCTCAGTCGATCGCGACCGAAAGCCTCAAGGTGTCGATTGCCGGTTCAGGTGATGTGAAAGCGCACGCGACCCGAGCAGCCGACGTCGACATCATGGGCTCCGGCAATGTTCAGGTTACCGGTGGCGCCAAATGCTCGGTCAGCAAGGCGGGTTCGGGCAACGTCCGCTGCTCCTGAGCTGCGCTTAAAGCCTCTTTAACCATGATCGAGGAAGGTTCGCGCCATGCGGACCTTCTTCATCACCTTCATCGTGCTGCTGGCGACCTGGCCGGCCCCCTCTCAGTCGGCGACCCGAAACTTCGGAGTGAACGGCTTCGACAGGATTCGGGTGGAGGGGCCTTTCAAGGTGTCGGTTGCCACCGGCGTCGCGCCGTCTGCGACAGTGTCGGGCAGTTCCGCAGCCATCGACCGCGTCGATATCGACGTCCAGGGGACGACGCTGATCGTCAGCGCCAACCTCTCGTCATGGGGCGGCTATCCCGGAAAGGACCAAGGGCCGGTCGAGATCAAGATCGGCACGCATGAGCTGTCCCAGGCTCGGCTCAACGGATCGGGCAGCCTCGTCATCGACAAAGCCAAAGGGCTTAGCTTCCTGCTGTCCACCCAGGGCTCCGGCTCCGCCTCGATCCAGAAGGCCGACGTCGACCAACTCACCGTCGCGGTAGCGGGCACGGGAAGCGCGACCGTGGCAGGGCGCGCGGGCAAACTGACCGCCTGGGTTCGCGGCGTGTCCAGCTTCGACGGGTCTGCGCTGAATGCGAAGAACGCCGTGTTGCGCGCCGAGGGACCATCGACGGTCAAGGCGGACGTCAGCAACGAAGCGACCATTCAGGGCAATGGTACGGCAACAATCGCACTGACTGGAAAGCCCACCTGCACGAATAAGCTCGTGGGCTCCGCCAACGTGACCGGCTGCCGATAACGCTCCCTAGTTGAGGCTTGCCCGAGCCTCGACTCCCGACAGGAAGTTCCAGAGCGCGCCGGCAAGTTCCTCGCCGGCAGCAATCGCCTCGGCTCTCTCGGCCTCCGGAAGGCGATCCAGCAGCTCTCGGCAGACCTGGCTATGCTCGATGTCCGCGCTTTCGTGAACGCGGAAGAATCGAAGGGTCGGCTCGTCGCTTATGCCGTAACGGTCGATCAAACCTTCGATCTTGGCTGAAGCGACGCCCGGGAACTGGCTTTCATAAGCATAGAGTGCGCCCAGCCCGGCGGCATAGGATTGGCGCGAAAGCTTCCGGAAGGTTTCGATCAGCGCCTGCGTCTCGGCGTTGAGCTCTTGCGCGCGGACGGCTGCGTCGCCTTCGCCAAGGCCCGCGGCGAACATAAGCCAGAGGGTCGCATGATCCTGCTTGCCGGCTTCGATACCCTCTTCCTCCGCGAGATTCTCGGCAAGCATCCGGCGCCCGTCGCGATCGGGACAGGCGCTATGCACTGCACTGACAGCGCGCGGAAAGGCTTCGACATGATGGAAATATTGGCGTGCATAGTCGCGTAGCGTGTCCAGCGGCAGACGGCCTTCCGTCCAAGCCTGGTAGAAGGGATGCTTGAGCATCGCGCGCTCGGAAACCTTCGCGTCGATCGCCGCCGAAACCATCACCGTCATGCCTGCCTCCTGCTGATTGGTCGGGCAGCGAATAGCGTCGGGAAAGCGACTATACCAGAGCGAGCGCGGCGAGCCGGCCATAGAGCTGTGGTGGAAGCTGGCCGAGGCCACTCCCATCGTCATCGGCCGAGGGAGCATCGTCATCCTCAAGATAGCGCCAGCCCTGGTGCGCACGGCAGTGACGCGGCGTGACGGCAAGGAGCTCGGCCGAGCAAACGATGTCTATGCGGCCATCCTGACGGTCTTCGAAGCGCAGTATCTCCTGCCGTGCGATGAGCCGATGCTTGACGATCCAATACAAATACCCGCCGATGAGCTCCGCAGCGCGTTTGGGCCTCATCCGCGTCGCGACGCGCAATTCTCCGTCCGACGCTCGCCTCGAAATGCGCTGGCGCAGAGCGTCGACGTCGCGGCATGCGAACGCGACTTTCGTCAGGTGGAGATTCGGCACGCATCTGCAGTGCCGAGAAGCCCGATGAGTCGCAATGGCTTAGCGGCCGAGACCGACCGCCGTCGCAAGACCGAGGAAGGCGAGGAATCCGACAGAATCGGTCATCATCGTCACGAATACGCTGCTCGCCACCGCCGGATCGGCGCCGAAGCGCTCAAGGGTCAGCGGTATCAGGACACCGGCAAGCCCCGCGACGATGATGTTGAACAGCATCGCAGCGGCGATCACCCCGCCAAGGCTGGGGCTTCCGAGGACAAGGGTCACGCCTAGTCCGATCAAGACTGCGATCGTCAGGCCGTTCAACAGGGCCACCCGTATCTCGCGCCCCACGGCCCTCCAGCGGTTGGAACCTGTCAGCTGGTTTGTCGCGATTGCACGGACCGTGACCGCCAGCGTTTGGGTGCCGGCATTGCCTCCCACGCCGGCGACGATCGGCATCAGGACCGCGAGTACGGCCAGCCGGGAGATCTCGTCCTCGAACTGGCGAATGACGAACGCGGCTACGAGCGCGGTTAGGAGGTTGGCCACGAGCCAGCGGACTCGAGAACGGTAGCTTTCAGTAACCGGCTCGTTGATGTCGCCTTCGTCGCCGACGCCGGACAGCAGGAGCACGTCCTCTCCCGCTTCTTCCTGGATGATGTGGACGATGTCGTCGACGGTGATCATGCCCACGAGGCGACCTTCGTCGTCGACGACTGCCGCCGAAACGAGCGCATATTTCTGGAAGCGGTAAGCGACATCCTCCTGGTCCATGTCGACCGGGATCAAGGTCTGATCCTCGATCATCACATCGGACACCAGGGTCTTGCGGGGCGTCCGCAGGATTGTCGACAGCTTTGTCGTGCCGACGGGATGGTGCGAGGGATTGACGACGAACACTTCCCAGAAGTCGGCGGGCAGCTCTTCCGTCGCGCGAAGATAATCGATCACCTGCCCGACGTTCCAATGCTCTGGAACGGCGCAGACGTCGCGCTGCATCAATCGGCCCGCAGATTCCTCCGGATAACCCAGCGCCTCCTCGACCGCCGCGCGGTCGTCCGGCTCCATCCGCTCCAGGACAGCCTGCTGCTCTTCTGCGTCGAGATCCTCGATCAGCGCGACCGCGTCGTCGGTCTCCAGCTGCCCGGCGATATCCGCGACCTGCTGAGGCTCCAGCTCATCGAGCAGGCCTTCGCGGACGTGCTCGTTCATCTCCGCGAGCACGTCCGCGTCGACGATGCCGGCAAGTGCGCGCACGAGGCCCTCGCGCTCGTCGCGGGCGGCAAGCTCGATCAGGTCGGCAACGTCGGCAGGGTGGAGGGGCTCGACGAGACTACGGGCAGTTTCGACATCGCCCGCTTCAACCGCATCCAGGACGCGTTCGACGAATTCCGGCCGGAGCCGTGATTCCTCGTCCGTAACGTTGTTGTCGTCCTCAGCCACTTCCGGCGGGGCGATCTGTTCGGTCTCGCTCATCGCTCGATCCCCCGGCAGGTGGCGCTTCCCGCGGGCTGTATTGCCGGCCCTGCTCTGGCGCAACCCAATGCCGAGTCCTACATGGCCCGCTCGTTTAACCCCGCGCGGAGCTCTTTCCATGACCGATGCTGATCGCCTGACACTCCAACTTTCCACCGGCGGAGACGTCGTGATCAAGCTTCGGCCGGACCTCGCGCCGGGACATGTCGAGCGCATCACCGAACTGGCCAACAGCGGCTTCTACGACGGCGTGGTCTTCCACCGCGTGATCCCCGGCTTCATGGCGCAGGGCGGCGATCCCACTGGGACAGGCTTCCACGGTTCAGACAAGCCCAACCTCAAAGCCGAATTCTCCGACGAATCGCATCGGCGCGGCGTGGCTTCGATGGCGCGCGCTCAAAATCCTGACAGCGCCAACAGCCAGTTCTTCATCGTGACTGACGATTCCCCCTTCCTAGACCGCCAGTACACCGTGTGGGGAGAGGTTGAGAGCGGCATGGAATATGTCGACGCTCTGCCGGTTGGCGAACCGCCGCGTGAGCCCGGCAAGATCGTCAAAGCTTCGGTGGGCAAGGCGGCTGCATGAACAAAGTCGCGCTGATTACCGGCGCTTCGGCCGGTCTCGGCGTGGAATTCGCTCGTCAGCTGAGCGAGCGCGGCCATCGGCTCGTGCTCGCCGCGAGGCGGAAGGAACGGCTGGACGAGCTTGCGAAAGAACTGGGAAACGCCAGAGCGGTCGCCATTGACCTGTCCAAGCGAAGCGCACCGTCCGAACTTCTGAACGAAATCCAGACCGCAGGCGAACAGGTCGAACTGCTCGTCAACAATGCCGGTTTCGGGATGATCGGCCAGTTCGCAAATCTCGACGCCAGCCGGCTGCGCGAAATGATCGATCTCAACGTCGGCACGTTGACCGACCTCTGCCGAGCGATCGCGCCGGGGATGATCGCACGCAAATCGGGAGCGATCCTCAACGTCGCGTCGACCGCAGCTTTCCAGCCCGGGCCCAAGATGGCGGTCTATTTCGCCACGAAGGCGTTCGTCCTGTCCCTGACAGAAGCACTGCACGAAGAGATGAAGCCGCATGGCATCAGGGTCACCTGCCTTTGTCCCGGCCCGACGCGCACCGAATTCGGAGAGGTCGCCGGATTTGGCGGCAATGGAATGTTCGACCGGGTCGCGATGAATGCCGGGGAAGTCGTAGCTGCAGGCCTCGCCGCTCTCGACAAGAACCACGCAGTGGTCGTCCCCGGGCTCATCAACAAGATTGGCGCAGCAGGCACGCGGTTCGCGCCGCGCCCGCTGGTCCGCAAGGTCGCCGGGGCGATCAAATATTGATTAGGAAAATGAACCCGCGCGGCATTGCCGCCGTTGCTTGCGGCGACTGAGCGCGCGGGGAAGGAGCCTGAAATGCCTGAGACGGATACCATCGACCGAGTGAAATCGCGCAGGGTGCAGGTCGCCAGCCTACCGCCCGGCGATAGCGGCCGAGGATTTGCCAGGCTGCCGGAATCGCTGATGCGCGACCTCGGCGTCGGCGAGGGCGACGTAATCGAGATTGGCGGCAAGCGCTCCACCGCGGCGATAGCCGTCAAGCCTTACGGCGAGGACGAGGGTATCGACATTATCCGGCTGGATGGGCTGCAGCGCGCCAACGCCGGCGTCGGTTCGGGCGACTTCGTGGAGGTGAACAAAGCTGAATCCAAGGCGGCAACCCGCGTTGTTTTTGCACCCGCACAGCCGAATGTTCGTCTTCAGGGCTCGGCGGACGCCCTCAAGCGCACTTTTGCCCGGCGTCCGCTCGTCGAAGGCGACACCGTCGCTACGACGGGGCACCAGCGAGTTAACGCCGACATGCCGGAAGCGATCAGGCAGATGCTGAATGCACCGGCCTTCGCGCTCCAGGAGCTTCGGCTGATCGTCGCACAGACTCAGCCTAAGGGCATCGTCCACATCGACAGCAAGACGGTCGTCGAACTGCTGCCGGAATATACTGCTAAGGATGGCGAGCGCCGCGCCGACGTCACCTACGACGATCTCGGCGGCATGCGCGACACGATCGACGCGCTGCGCGAGATGGTGGAGCTTCCGCTTCGGCATCCGGAGCTGTTCCAGCGGCTGGGGGTCGACCCACCCAAGGGCGTGCTGCTTCACGGTCCGCCCGGCACCGGCAAGACCTTGCTTGCGCGCGCCGTAGCGAACGAAAGCGCCGCGCAATTCTTCCACATCGCCGGCCCTGAAATCATGGGCTCCGCCTATGGCGAGAGCGAACGGCGCCTTCGCGAGATTTTCGAACAAGCCGCCGCGGCGGCTCCGTCCATCATCTTCATCGATGAGATCGATTCGATCGCTCCGAAGCGCGGGCAGGTCACGGGCGAGGCGGAAAAGCGGCTGGTCGCGCAGCTCCTGACCCTGCTCGACGGGATGGAGCCTCGTCAGAATACCGTGGTGATTGCCGCGACCAATCGGCCGGAGGCCATCGACGAGGCCCTGCGCAGGCCCGGCCGTTTCGACCGAGAAATCGTCGTGGGCGTTCCGGACGAACCCGGCCGCCGCGAGATCCTTGGCATCCATACGCGCGGCATGCCGCTATCCACCGACGTCGACGTGGACGGCCTCGCGCGCCGTACATACGGCTTCGTAGGCGCCGACCTGGCCGCCCTGACGAGAGAGGCGGCGCTCGAGGCTGTCAGGCGCATCATGCCTCGCCTCAATCTCGCCGAAGAGACGATCCCGGCCGAAGTGCTGGAATCCTTGTCAGTCGAATCGCGCGATTTCGACAATGCGCTCAAGCGGGTGCAGCCTTCCGCGATGCGCGAAGTGATGGTCGAAGCCCCGACCATTACGTGGGAAGACGTCGGCGGGCTCGACGACGCGCAGACGCGGCTGCGTGAAGGTGTCGAGCTGCCTCTCAAGCATCCTGAGGCTTTCCGGAGGCTGGGCATTCGACCGGCGAAGGGGTTCCTGCTTTACGGCCCTCCCGGCACTGGCAAGACGCTTCTCGCAAAGGCCGCGGCGCGCGAGAGCGAAGCCAATTTCATCGCGACCAAGTCGTCGGACCTGCTTTCCAAATGGTACGGCGAAAGCGAGCAGCAGATCGCCAGGCTGTTTCATCGTGCTCGGCAGGTCGCTCCGACGATCATCTTCATTGACGAGCTCGACAGCCTGGTCCCGGCCCGCGGCGGGGGCTTGGGCGAACCTCAGGTAACCGAGCGCGTGGTCAACACCATCCTCGCGGAGATGGACGGCCTGGAAGAGCTTCAGAACGTCGTCGTAATCGGGGCCACGAACCGGCCCACGCTCGTCGATCCGGCGTTGTTGCGTCCGGGACGCTTCGACGAACTGATCTATGTCGGAACGCCCGACACGGCGGGACGGCGGCGTATCCTTGCGATCCACACGCGCAACATGCCGCTCGGCGATGACGTGAACCTCGAATCCCTGGCGCAGCGGACCGAGCGCTTTACCGGCGCGGACCTCGAAGACCTGGTACGCCGGGCCGGCTTAACCGCGCTTCGACGCGGGCTCGACACCGGCAAGGTGGGAATGGCCGACTTCGAGACGGCGCTCGGCGAGACCCGAGCGTCGGTAACTGCCGACATGCTCGAAGAATATGAGCGTATCCAGGAGACGCTGAAGAGCGAGGCGACACGCCCGCTCGGCGGCATCGGCTTCGTGCTTCCCGGCATGCTGCGGCCCAAGGGCGGCGGCAAGGACAACGGCTAAGGCGCGAGCCTTCGCCTGGCGAACGCGGCAAGCGCCACCAGAAGCAGCGCGCAGGCCGCGAAGGGCAAGTTGCGCTCAACCATGTAGAGCGAAATTCCAAGCGCAGGCGCCAATACGAAGCTGATACCGTTCGCTGAGGTGATGACGCCAGCGACCGCGCCCTGCTCCGCCAGCGGGACGGCTAGCGAAGCGCCGGCCGTGAACCCCGGTCGGGTGAAACCGAATCCGAGCGAGGACAGAGCAAAGCCAATCGTGATTCCATAGAGATCGCTTGCGATCATCGTGCCGAACAGACCTGCTGCCGCGATCAACGCACCCCACAGCAGCAAGGACCTCGGCGCGAGGCCAAGGCGCGGGATAATGGCCCACTGCGCCCCCAGGGTTGCCGCCGCGCCTGCCATCATCACAATCGCGATCGGCCCCTCCGACCCTGAGGGCGTCAGGCGCAATCGGTCGATCATGAAGAAGCCGAGGCAGGTGAGGATCGCAGCCTGGGCATGTCCGGCGACGACTCCCGCAATGATCCAGGGACGGATGCGCGCGTCCCTCCAGCTTAGCCGATGCTTCCGCCGCGGCGAGGTCGCCGCAAGGACGCTTGCGCCGGTGGGCGGCGTTGCAAGCGACGGATAGCTCATCGCGGCGCCATGCCCGACCTTGCGCTGCGAGCGATCGTTGGGAAGCCACAGCTGGACCGACACGAGCACGGCGAGCCCGATCGCGGCAAAAGCGAACAGAGGACCGGAGAGACCGACGAGTGGCAGCACGAACAAGGGCGCGACGGCCGGCCCGATGATGGTCCCCAGGCCGAAGGATGAAGAGAGGGCCGAAAGCGCGGCCACCCGGCCGCTTCGCCGGGTTTTCGACGCGAGGTAGGCTTGGGTCGCGGAAGGGGTCGCGCAGCCGAAGCCGCCGTAAATTCCGCGAAACAGGCCGAATAGCGCGAAGGTCAGTGCCCCGCCGATCCAGCCCCTGAGGCCGCCGAGAAGAACGATCCCGCACAAGATGGTCGAGACGATGAACCCTGTAACGCCGACGATCGTTAGCGCCTTTCGCCCGTGATGATCGCTCTTCTCGGCCCAGAATGGCGCGAGCAGGACCCACAAGACCGCCGACCAGGTGTAGGCGATCGCCACCCAGAAGTCGGCGACACCGATTTCACGGCCGATCGCCGGCATGACCGACTGCAGCGCGGTGTTGCCGGCTGCGGCGACGAGCATGGCCGCGTAAAGCAGCAGGAAGTGCGTCGCCGAAAGCGCGCTTGCGCCGACGCCACGGTTACGTGCGATGGAAGCCACAGGACCCGATTACGCACTCGCCAGGAGAAGCGGAACCTCTTCGTCGCGCAATTTGTGCAGTTCGGCACGACGGCAAGGTTGCGCCGGATGATTCAGGCGTTTGGGGAACTTGCCAATCAGCAGCGCATTTGCCAACGCTCGCGCCCCTGATCCCCTAACGGAGAGAACATGCCTTCATTTCCTGCGCGAGCGCTGAAGGGCGGCCGCCGTATTGCGCGGCGTCACGATCGCCGGAGCGCAAGCCCGAAGTGGCAGTTCCTCCGTGGATTCCTGAAGAATCCGGTGATGGTGGGCTCCATCATCCCGTCCAGCCGAGTGCTGATCGACAAGATGCTCGCGCCCGTAGACTGGGAGAATACGCGCCTTTTCGTTGAATACGGCCCCGGTGTCGGCACATTCACTCGTCCGGTCCTCGAGAAGCTCGGCCCGGAGGCGACGCTCGTCACGATCGACACGAACCCGGATTTCACGGGATATCTTAGGGAAGCGATCGATGATCCGCGGCTCGTCCCTGTGACCGGCTCTGCTGCGGACGTGGAGAAGATCCTGGCGGACCGCGGGCTTGGTCAGGCGGACTACGTGCTTTCCGGCCTGCCGTTTTCAACCCTCCCGCCAGGCGTCGGCGACGACATCGCCGAAGCCACCGCAAACGTGATCCGTCCCGACGGCGCGTTCCTGGTCTACCAGTTCAGTCCCAAGGTGAAGGACTTCATTGACCCGCATTTCGATCGCATCGAGCGCGGGTTCGAGTGGATCAACGTACCGCCGGCGACCTTGTTCTGGGCCTACAAGGGCTGAGCGCCACTAACGTTCGATACGGAAGTTCAGGCGCCTCGTGACGGTATAGTCCGTGACGTTCACGAGGAAGTGGGACACGGCCCATTTGATCCGGCGCCACATGGTTGCACGACGAGCGTGCAACTCCGGAGTGATCCATTTGCAGTCCTTCAGCTCGCGCTCGAAATAGGCCCGCATCTGGTGCGCGAAATGCGCATCCTTCACCCGCAGCATGATCTCCATGTTGATGTAGAAGCTGCGGTAATCGAAGTTGGACGATCCGATGTGCACGATATCGTCGACGATCGCGAGCTTCGTGTGCAGCTTCGCCGGCTGATACTCGTACAGGCGCACATGCCTTCGCAGGAGGCGGCTGTAGCTGTGCCGAGCCGCCGCGACTGTCGCGTTATTGTCTGATTTCGCCGCGTTGACGACCCGCGCTTCGCCGCGATGCCCTACCCTGCCAATGCGCCGGAGCATGGCGCCGGGCGGAGCGAAATAGGCGAAGATCATGTCCAGCCGCCGGGCCTGGCCGATGTCTCGCCCGATGCTCCGCCACCAGCTGTTGCGCCGGCTCATCGGGCCGCTGAACTTCCACTGCAGCGGACCTCGCCACTCGCTAAACTCGCCGATCAGCCGCCGCAGCGAGCGCATCTTCGAGCGGGGCCGCTTCGACCAGCGGAACAAGCTGTCAAAGTATCGCGCAGGGAGCGCAGCCTCAGGCCCGTCGAGGCGGAGCCACAGGTCTCTCCAGTGCGTTGACCCTCGATCGTTGAGATAGGTCGCGTCGATGTTGGCACCCCCGATGAGCACGGTCTGGCCGTCGATCACAATCAGCTTCTGATGGTTGCGAAGCAGGTAGCGCCGGCCGAAGCTGGGGTTGAACACGCAATATTCACCGCCTTTCTCCGCAAGTTCGCTGAAGAATTGCGGAGTGGCCGCCGATCCGAAGCTGTCGATCAACAGCTTGACCTCGACGCCGCGGGCAGCAGCCGCCGCCAGGGCATGGCGAACGACGTCTCCGCCGCGGTCGGGATTGAACATGTACATGAGCATCCGGACGCTCTCCTGGGCCCCCGCTATCAGCTCCAGCAGCATTTCCAGGCGCGCTTCGCCGCTCTCGATCAGCTCTAGGCGATTGCCCGCTATTTCCGCGCGGATCGGCGGCGAACTGACCGGTTCTGATGAAGCATCTGCCATTTGTCCGCTTTTCTTGACTTTCGTGAAGGCTGCAAGCTATTGGCGCGGCCTTCCTGAAATCCCATATTCCCTTACGGAATAGCTTTACCGGAGCGGCGAATGGCGCGCGTCACAGTCGAAGATTGCGTAGATAAGGTCTCCAACAGGTTCGACCTCGTCCTGTTTGCGGCCCAGCGCGCGCGGCAGATCTCGGGAGGCGCCGACCTCACGATCGACCGTGACCGCGACAAGAATCCCGTCGTCGCACTGCGCGAAATCGCCGAGGAGACCGTGCGCCCGAAGGAACTGCAGGAAGGGATCGTCACCAACCTCCAGAAGGTTCGCGTGGACGAGGAGGACGAAACGGAAGAGCTGGCGTCGCTCAGCGATGCAGCCGAGGCACTCCGTCTGACTGCCGCCGCACCGCCGCGGCCGACACCCTCAGGCGGGGACTACGAGTAAGTCAGCTTACTCCGCTGCGGCTTGCAGCGGATTCTGATTCTCGGCGCTTACCCAGATAAGGTCGTTCAGCTTAAGCTCCCGCCCGTCGTGCGAGAGGACGCACATCTTCCGAACCGGCTTGCCGTCGCGGCTGTCCGCGAGGACCATGTCCGGTACGCCATGACCCCATTGCTCGCCCCACTGCCTGAGCGCGAGGAGAGCAGGCATGAGCCCTTCGCCCTTTGGGGTGAGCGAGTAGACGACCTTGCGGCGATCCGAAGGATCCGGCGCGCGCGCCAGGATGTCCCCAGCGACCATCTTGGACAGCCGATCTGACAGGATGTTGCGCGCAATTCCAAGGCCCGCCTGGAATTCCTCGAAATGCTTGAGGCCGTTGAGGGCGCCACGGAGAATGAGAAAGGCCCATTTCTCGCCGATCAACTCGACAGCAGCCGGGATCGGGCATGAGAGCGCCGCCTCGCGAAACGCGTGCATGTTCGGCGCTGCCTTTTCTTTGAACATTCCCGACTTCCCTGTTTCCCCATTCCCTTCAAAGCACAAGTTCCATCCGTAAAACAACGGAACAAGCGCTGTCGTTGCATCGAAAATGCTCTTCGCGCTTGCACAATATGACCTGCTCCGCCCATCTTAGGAGCGTGCTGCGGCAGTATGAGCTCGTTGAGAAGGTCCGCTCCTACGATCCCGACGCGGACGAGGGGCTGATCAATCGCGCCTACGTCTTCTCCATGAAGGCGCATGGGAGCCAGCTCCGCGCGTCCGGCGATCCCTACTTCAGCCATCCGATCGAGGTCGCAGGGATCCTGACCGACCTCAAGCTCGACGACCAGACGATCGCGACCGCCATTCTCCACGACACGATCGAAGACACGATCGCTACACCGGACGAGATCGAGAAATTGTTCGGGAGCGACGTCGCCAGGCTGGTCGACGGCGTCACCAAGCTGAGCAAGATCGAAGCCCAGTCCGAAAATGAGCGGGCGGCGGAAAACCTTCGCAAGTTCCTGCTCGCTCTCAGCGACGACATACGCGTCCTGCTCGTGAAGCTGGCCGACCGGCTCCACAATATGCGCACCCTTCATCACATCCCGTCGGAGGAGAAACGGCGGCGGATCGCGCGCGAGACGATGGATATTTACGCGCCTCTCGCGGAGCGGATCGGCATGTACGAGATGATGACGGAGATGCAGACGCTCGCATTCCGCGAGATCGAGCCGGACGCATTCGCTTCCATCACCAGGCGACTCAAGCAGCTCACCGAATCGGGCGGGGACCTGGTCAACCGGATCGGCCTCGGGCTGCAGCTTTATCTCGCCGACAATGGGCTGGAGGCGGAAGTCACGGGGCGGCAAAAGCATCCTTATTCGATCTGGAAGAAGATGGCCGAGCGGCACATCAGCTTCGAGCAATTGTCGGACGTCATGGCCTTCCGGATCATCGTGAAGGATGTCGGTGACTGCTACCGCGCGCTGGGACTGATCCACAGCCGCTGGCCGATGGTTCCCGGTCGGTTCAAGGATTACATCTCGACGCCGAAGCGCAACGGCTATCGAAGCCTGCACACTTCCGTCATTCACGATTCGAAGATGCGGATCGAAATCCAAATCCGTGACCGGGAGATGCACGAACAGGCCGAACGGGGGTTGGCAGCCCATTGGGCCTACAAGGAAGGCAAGCCGAAGGGAGAACTGACAATCCCCTGGGTCGACGATCTCGTCGAGATCCTGGACCATGCCGAAAGCCCCGAGGAACTCCTCGAGCATACGCGAATGGCGATGTACCAGGACAGGATCTTTGCCTTCACCCCGAAAGGCGAGCTGATCCAGCTGCCCAAAGGGGCCACCCCGGTCGACTTCGCCTATGCGGTGCACACGGACCTTGGCGACCGAACCGTCGGCGCAAAGGTCAACGGGCGCGTCGTGCCCCTGAGGACGATGCTCGAGAATGGCGACCAGGTCGAAATCCTGGCGTCAGAAGCTCAACATCCCCAGCCGTCCTGGTTGCGCTTCGTGGCGACGGGCAAGGCACGCGCCGGCGTTCGCCGCTTCGTTCGCCACAAGGAGCGCGAGGAGACGATCGAGCTCGGGCGCAAGATTTATGACGAAATTGTCGCGCGCCTTCCGGCGGAACTGGACAAGGACGCGAACAAGCGGGCGCTCAAGAAGCTCAAGATCGAGAATCAGGATGAGCTGATGATCGCGATCGCGCGCAAGCGGGTCAGCGACGAAGCGCTTATGGAGACCTTGATGCCTGGATCGGCCGGCGGGGACGTCGCCCCTCGCCCGCTGGGACAGCGCAAGGCGATTTCGATCAAGGGCCTGACGCCCGGCGTCGCGTATCAGCTCGCGACCTGCTGCCATCCGATTCCCGGCGATCGCATCGTCGGGCTGCGCCGCGAGGACGAAGGAATCGAGGTGCATGTGATCGGCTGCGACACGCTCGCCAGCGGAGTGGATGCCGACTGGCTCGACCTGGCCTGGGGCGAGGGCTCGGACGGCGGCGCTGCGCGCCTCGCCGTCATCCTGCGCGACATACCTGGGGCGCTCGGGACAATGTCCGGCATCCTCGGCCAGAAACATGCAAACATCATCAACCTGCAGCTGGTCCATCGCGACGGAAGCTTTCAGACCTTCCACCTCGACATAGAAGTGCACGACCTCGCGCACCTCCACTCGATCATCGCCGCCTTGCGTGAGGCGGATCCGGTCAGCTCGGTCGAACGGATCTAGCGAGTTCGCGCCTTTTCGCGCTGCTGACGCGCATGGGCGTCCCCGGCGGCAAGCACGGCGAGCATCACCAAGTCGGATGCAGTTGCGGTCATCGGAGCGATCTGCACCGGCCTTTCCAAACCCAGCACATAGGGCCCAAGCACGCTTTCGCCGCCAAGCTCTCGAAGCAGCTTCGCCGACAGGCTTGCTGACTGGAGGCCGGGCATGACGAGGATGTTCGCCGGTCCCGATAGGCGGCTGAACGGATAATAGCGCTTCTGCATCTCGTAATTGAGAGCGACGTCCGGAGCCATTTCGCCTTCATATTCGAAGTCGGTCTTGAAGCCGTCGAGCAGCTTAACGGCCCCGCGCAGCTCCTCAATGTGCATGCCCGGCGGATTGCCGAACGTCGTGTAGCTGATGAATGCAACGCGCGGCTCGATGCCCATGCGGCGGGCGAAGGCGGACGACCGTAAGGCAATCGCGGCAAACTGCTCCGCCGTCGGGCGTTCGGTGACGGCTGTATCGGTGATCAGCACGGTATGACTGCCGCTTACGACGACGTTAATACCGAAGGGCGTGGCCTCCGGTTCATCGTCAATGACCATGCGGACCTGTTTCAATGACTGGCTGAACGGCCGAGTCGTTCCCGTGATCATCGCGTCGGCTTCGCCGAGCGCGAGCATCGCCGCCGCGAAATAATTGCGGTCCTGGTTGACCATGCGCTCAATCTCTCGGCGCAGCAGGCCGTGGCGCTGATGCTTCTCGTAAATGTGATCCACCGCACGCCCCACGAGCGGGGAATTGCGGCTGTTGAGCACCTCATATTCGGCCGGGTTGTCGACTCCGAGTTCCTTCAATAGCTCGTGGACCTCTTCGCGACCCACCAGCACCGGCGTCCCGTAGCCGGCTTCCTTGAAAGCGATCGCCGCCCTTAGAACGTTCGGCTCCTCGCCTTCCGCAAAGAGCACGCGCTTTGGGTGCGCCCGCGCCGACTCGTACGCGAGGCTCATGACCGACACCGTCGGATTGAGGCGCCCGCGAAGATGCTGGCGATAGGCTTCAAGATTTTCGATTGGCTTTTGGGCGACACCGCTTTCAACCGCGGCCTCGGCCACGGCCGATGCGACAACTTCCATTAGCCGGGGGTCGAAGGGAGCCGGGATGATATAGTCACGCCCGAAGCTCTGCGAACGCCCCCCATAGGCGGCCGCGACCTCCTCGGGCACGGGCTCGCGAGCGAGCTCGGCCAAGGCTTCTGCCGCGGCTATCTTCATGGCGTCATTGATGGCAGTCGCGCGCACATCGAGCGCGCCGCGGAAGATGAAGGGGAAGCCGAGCACATTGTTGACCTGGTTCGGGAAGTCCGAACGGCCCGTAGCGATGATCGCGTCCGGCCGAACTGCCTTTGCATCCGGCGGCCAGATTTCCGGGTCCGGGTTAGCCATGGCGAAAATGATGGGTTCCTTGCCCATCGACTTCACCATCTCGGGCTTGAGGGCTCCCGCGGCAGACAGGCCGAGGAACACATCCGCCCCGACACAAGCATCGGCAAGCGTCCGCGCGTCCGTTTCGACGCTATGCGCCGACTTCCATTGGTCGAGATCGGTGCGCCCCTTATGGATCACGCCCTTGCGGTCGCACATGATCACATTGTCGCTGCGAACGCCCATCGCCTTGATCAACTCGGTACAAGCGATCGCCGCCGCCCCAGCGCCGTTGACCACAACCTTGATCGACTTGAGCTCGCGCCCTGTGAGAGCGCAGGCGTTGATGAGGCCCGCCGCAGTGATGATTGCCGTTCCATGCTGATCGTCATGGAAGACGGGAATGTTCATCCGCTCCTTCAAAGTCTGTTCGATGACGAAGCAGTCCGGCGCGGCAATGTCCTCGAGATTGATCCCCCCGAAGCTCGGCTCGAGCAGTTCGACAGCGTCGATGAAACGCTGGCAGTCCTCGGTTGCGACCTCAATGTCGATCGCATCGACATCCGCGAAACGTTTGAACAGTACGGCCTTGCCTTCCATCACCGGCTTGGAAGCGAGCGCACCGAGATTTCCCAGGCCGAGAATAGCGGTGCCGTTTGAAATGACGGCCACCAGATTGCCCTTGGCAGTATAGTCATATGCACAACCGGGATTGTCCGCGATCGCGCGCACCGGCACCGCGACTCCCGGCGAGTATGCGAGACTGAGGTCGCGCTGCGTCGCCATGGGCTTGGACGCGATGACCTCGAGCTTGCCCGGCCGACCGCGCGAGTGGAAGTCCAGCGCTTCCGCCTCAGTATACTTTACATTGCTCTCCGACATGGGTGCGCGCCTTAGCGGCATTCCGTGACAGCGGCAAAAGACCCTCGATTCAGCTTCAAGCTGCGTAGGAAGGGCGCTAGTCAGAGTCATGGCCCGAGCGGACTCTCCGACACCGATGATGGCGCAATATCGCCGCCTGAAGGAAGAAGCCGGCGAGGCCTTGCTTTTCTATCGCATGGGCGACTTCTTCGAGCTGTTCTTCGACGACGCGAAGATTGCCGCCGGATGCCTCGACATCGCCCTCACTAAGCGCGGGGAAGACAGCGGCGAGCCGATTCCCATGTGCGGAGTGCCGGTGCACTCGGCCGATTCCTATCTCGCGCGGCTGATAAAGGCCGGTCACAGGGTCGCCATCGCCGAGCAGACGGAGAGTCCGGCGGAGGCACGCAAGGCGCGGGGCTCCAAGGCCCTGGTCGAGCGAGCAATCATCCGGCTGGTCACGCCCGGGACGCTTACCGAGGAGACGCTGCTGGAAAGCGCCGCGGCCAACTGGCTTGCGGCGGTTGGGCGCGCCGGCGACGAGTGGGCGATCGCTGCTGCCGACATATCAACCGGCCGGTTCGAGCTCGTGACCTGTGGGACAGGCGAGCTAGCATCCGAGCTGGCGCGGATCTCGCCTGCCGAGACGATTTCGGACGCACCGATTCCCGGGACCCATACGGTCATCGGCAAAGGCGGATTCGACAGCCTTGCTGGGGAGCGGGCCCTCAAGGCGCGCTTGGGGCTGACGACCCTCGACGGGCTCGGAGGCCCCTCGCGCGCCGAGCTGGCCGCTGCGGGCGGCCTTCTCACCTATCTGGATGCGACCCAAAAAGGCGCGGAAATCCTTCTTGACGCTCCGCGCCGCGTTCAGCGGTCCAGCCATATGGCGATCGACGTCGCCACGCGCGAGAGCCTCGAGCTCACGCGATCGGTCGCCGGCGCAGTGGCAGGAAGCCTGCTCGGCGAGGTGGACCGCTGCCAAACCGCCGGCGGCCGCCGCCTATTATGCGAGGACATCGCAGCGCCTCTCACCGACAAATCCTCAATCGAGCAGCGTCTCGCACTCGTCGCATGGCTTCACGGCGACGCACTGCGCCGCGAACGCGTCCGTCAGCGGCTGCGTAGCTTGCCCGATTTCGCGCGCGCGCTGGCACGGCTTGCTGCCGCTCGCGGGAGCCCCCGAGACCTCGCTCTAGTCCGCGATGGGCTCGGCGAAGCGCGCGGCCTGCAGGATGAGCTCGAACAGGAAGCCGAGCGGCCGCAGCTGCTTGAGAGCCTTCTGCCGAAACTCGGCGGCCATGGAGCGCTCGTTGATCGGCTGTCGCGTGCGCTCGTCGCCTCACCCCCGATCGATGCGTCGAAGGGCGGTTATATAGCCGAGGGATATGATGCGGCGCTCGACGCTTTGCGCGACGCCGCGTCGCTCGGACGCCGGGCGATCGCCGCGCTCGAGAACAAATATCGTGAGTCCACCGGCATCGGCTCGCTGAAGATTCGGCACAATTCGGTGCTCGGCTATCATGTCGAAGTTTCGGCCAAGCATGCCGACAGGCTGATGGGACCGGACAGTGGCTTCACGCACCGCCAGACTCTTGCCGGCGTTGTCCGCTTCAATTCGCCCGAACTCCATGAAGAGGCATCGCGGGTCGTTGAGGCGGGAGGCCACGCTCTCGCCAGCGAAGCAGCCCATGCCGCGGAGTTGACCCAACTGGCGGTCGCCGCGGCGCTCCAGATCACGTCGACCGCCGAGGCCATTGCCCGTATCGACGTTTCGGCTGGCCTCGCCCAGCGCGCGGCAGAGGGCGGGTGGACCGCGCCGCACCTCACGGACGATCCCTGTCTGGAAATCGAGGCTGGACGGCACCCCGTAGTCGAGACTGCACTCGCAAATACTGGAGATCGGTTCGTCGCCAACGACCTTTCGGTAGGTACAGAAGATCGGCTGTGGCTGATCACCGGACCCAACATGGGCGGCAAGTCGACGTTCCTGCGTCAAGCAGCGCTAATCGCCGTCCTAGCGCAGGCTGGAAGCTTCGTCCCGGCGGCGCGCGCCAAGATCGGCATGGTCGACCGCTTGTTCAGCAGGGTCGGCGCGTCCGACAATCTTGCGCGCGGCCGATCGACCTTCATGGTCGAAATGGTCGAGACCGCCGCTATCCTGGCTCAGGCGACGCCGAAGAGCCTCGTGATCCTCGACGAGATCGGCCGCGGAACCTCGACCTACGATGGCCTTGCCATCGCCTGGGCGGTGGTCGAGGCTATGCACGACCAGCTCAAGTGCCGAACCTTGTTCGCCACGCATTACCACGAACTGACGCGGTTGGCCGGACGGCTCGATGCATTGTCTCTCCACCATGTCCGCGCCCGCGAATGGAAAGGCGATTTGGTCCTGCTTCACGAGGTCGCCGACGGCGCTGCCGACCGCAGCTACGGAATCGCCGTGGCGAAGCTCGCAGGACTGCCGCCAGCCGTGGTCGCGCGGGCCAAGGCAGTGCTCGCGAAGCTTGAGGCAGGCCGTGACGCCACCGGCGGCATTGCCGCGGGACTCGATGATTTGCCCCTGTTTGCCGCGATCGCCGAACCCGACCAGGCGCCTGATCCGCTCGGGAGCGAGCTGGACTCGATCGATCCGGACAGCCTGACGCCACGTGAGGCGCTCGAAGCGCTCTACCGCCTAAAACGGATAGGCGCCGAGCGAAGCCGATGAGCCTTATCGACGTCGACAATCGCCGCGCGATCATCGACCGACGCGCCATCGCCGAACGCTTTAGGAGCGGAGGCGATGTTGCCGAAATCCTGCGCAAAGCACTTGAGGCCGGCCGCGAGGAGATCGCCAGTCGCATTGCCTCCGAACCGGGAAGCGGACGCGCCGCTGCGCAAGCGACGGCGTTCCTGCATGATCAAATCGTGCGACTTGCCTATGAAGCCGTCATTGGCACGACCGACCCGGCGCTGGCACTCGTGGGCCTAGGTGGGACGGGCCGAGGCGAGATGGCCCCGTATAGCGACCTCGACCTCATGTTTCTCACCGCTAAGCGGCCAAGCCCCGAGACAGAGCAGATCGCGCAAGCAATGCTCCACCTGCTGTGGGACTTGAAGATCAAGGTAGGCCACTCGGTTCGCTCGACGACCGATCTCATCTCTCTCGCAAAAAGCGACATGACGGTGCGAACCGCCTTCCTGGAAGCGCGGCCGATTTGCGGGACCACTCAGGTCTTCGACGGTGTCATGCAGCGATTCCGGACGGACGTTGTGGCCGGAACATCCGCCGAGTTCGTCGCAGCCAAGCTCGCGGAGCGCGACGAAAGGCACGTCCGGATGGGCGACACGCGGTACGTGGTCGAGCCCAATGTGAAGGAGGGCAAAGGCGGCCTTCGCGACCTGCACGCGCTATATTGGATCGGCAAATATGTTCACGGCGTCGAACGCTCGGCTGATCTCGTAAGCGCCGGGCTGCTCACTGCCGCGGAATATCGTGGGTTCGATCGCGCCGAGCGCTTTTTCTGGTCGGTGCGCTGCCACCTGCACTTGCTCGCAGGCCGCGCCGAGGAGCGGCTCGGCTTCGAGCACCAGCGGCAGATCGCGGAGATCATGCGTTACGCGGACCGGCCCGGGAAGTCCGCCGTCGAGCGGTTCATGCAATTCTACTTTCTCAATGCAAAGTCGGTCGGGGATCTCACGGGCGTATTCCTCGCGCAGCTGGACGAACAGCTGGGCAAAAAAGGCTTTCGCTTCGCTTTGCCGACCATCCTGCGGAAGCCGAAGCGGCTCGCCGGTTTCGTGCTCGACCGCGGTCGACTGTCCATCCCAACGGATGGTTTCCTCCGCGACGAGCCTTTGCGGCTGCTTGAGATTTTCGCACTTGCCGCACGCGAACAACTGGAGATTCACCCCACTGCGATGCGGGCCGCAACTCGCGATGCGACGCTCATTGGCCGCAAGCTACGCGACGATCCCCGGGCGAATGCATTCTTCATGGAGGTTCTCACTTCGATCCACCATCCCGAGACGGTGCTGCGGTGGATGAATGAGGCGGGCGTATTCGGCCGCTTCGTTCCAGATTTCGGTCGCGTCGTCGCTCAGATGCAATTCGACATGTACCACCATTATACAGTCGACGAGCATTCAATACGGGCGATTGGACTGCTCGCGGCAATCGAGCGGGGGGAACTGAAGGATGATCATCCGCTATCGACGGCGCTCATCAAGCAGATCGCGTCTCGACGCGTCCTCTATGTCGCGGTTCTCCTGCACGACATCGCAAAAGGACGCGGCGGAGATCACAGCGAGCTTGGAGCGGAAATCGCACTGCGCCTCTGCCCACGGTTAGGGCTCGATCCGGCCGAAACCGAGACGGTTTCGTGGCTAGTGCGCTATCACCTCCTGCTGTCGTCGACAGCCTTCAAGCGCGACATTGCTGACCCAAAGACGATCGAGGACTTCGTCCGTCTCGTGCAAAGCCCCGAGCGCCTGCGGCTCCTGCTCATACTGACGGTGGTCGACATTCGGGCGGTAGGTCCGAGCGTTTGGAATGATTGGAAGCGCAGCTTGCTGAGAACGATGTTCGAAGCGGCAGAGGAACGTTTGCGCCTCGGCCACAAGCAGCATGGAAGAGCCGAACTGGTCGAAGCGCGCCAGAAGGAGCTTGCAGACGCCGTAAACTGGTCTGCGAGAGCAGTTAAGGCGCACGCGAAGCGGCTGCCGGACAGCTACTGGCTCGCAGAGCCTCCATCCTGGCAGATCGCCAATGCAAGGCAGGTCGCAACGGCCGAGGCGCACATTGGCGATGCGCAGCCGAGCGTTGCGGTGGAAAACGATCTGGAAAGCGGGGCTACCCGCGTCAGCGTCTTCACGCCGGATCGGGAGGGGTTGTTTTACCGCATATGCGCTGGGCTCGCTGGAGCCGGCGCCAACATTATCGACGCCCGGATCCACACAACTCGCGACGGCATGGCTCTCGACAACCTCTTGGTTTTGGACGGTCGCGGCAAGTCCTATACCGACAAGCGTCTACGGGGGCGGCTGGCAAGAGCGGTTGAAGTGGCGCTTTCAGCGACAAACCCGCCGCCACTGCCTCAGACTCAAACTAGCAGTCCTCGCAGTAAGGCCTTCACCGTAGCTCCCTCCGTCGCCATCGCTGACCGCGCGTCGACTCGCACCACCGTCGTCGAAGTCAACGCTGGCGACCGGCCGGCCCTACTCGCTGCGCTCACCGCGGCGATCCACGCAGAAGGACATCGCATCCACTCGGCGCACATCGCGACTTACGGTGAGCGAGCCGTGGACGTTTTTTATCTCACCCGCGCCGACGGCAAGAAACTGAGCGAGCGCGATATCGGCGCGCTGCGCGATGCGCTTGTCTCGGCGGCAGGGCGGGATTCACGAGCCGAGGCGGCCTGAAGAAAAAGGCCCCGCCATCGCTGGCGAGGCCTTTCCCCCTTTTCAGAAGTTCAACCCCGTTCGCCGCGTTCCACCGGCGGAGGCGGAGGTGGCGGCGGCGGCGGTGCCGGCTGCTCCACGATCGGAGGCGGCGGCGGAGCCGGCGGAGCAACATAAGGCGGCGGCGCCTTGGGAGCGAAGCCGAGCTTTGAGCGCAGGGTCACGCCAAACGTACGCGGCTCGCCCAGGAACACGCCATAAAGCTGGTTGGACCGGTTCGGCGGAAGCGGCGGGAGGCAGAAGCCATTCGCAGCTCCCCGCGCGGTGCAGCTTCCCTGCAGGAACGCGTCGAAGGCAATCTGATAAATATTCTTGTCGAACAGGTTTTGACCCCACAGCTCGACAGCCCAACGATCCTCGGGTCCACGCACACCGACGCGGCCGTTGAAGACCCAATAGCCGTGCTGGATTTTTTCGAAATCGAGGTCAGAGCCAGTATTGTACTGAGACTGGTGACGGGTATCGATGTAGAACAGACCGCGCAGTCCCGAGCTTCCGATCGGCGGCGTCCAGGCCAGCGACGACGTGACTGTCCAAAGCGACGAGTTCGAAATGCGCCGCCCGGGTAGCTGGAACAACGCGTTGGTAAGCGCGCGGCCGTCCGCACCGACCAGGTTATTGCGATACTTCGTATCGGCATAAGTTACGCCAAGGTTGAAGTTCACGTTCTGGATCGGACGAGAGAAAAGTTCGAACTCGACACCCTTCGATTTTACGCCCGCTTTGGTGCCGCTGTCGCAGGCTCCGGTCGTAGCGCTGTTGTCCGCGTCGGCGCCATTGAGATCGTCCTTACAGGCGTTGATATTCTCGACGATGAAGTTGACGCCGTTGAACGTGTTTAGCTGGAAATCACTGAACAGCTGGCGGAACACAGCGACGTTAATATCGAGGCCGCGGCCATTGTACTTGGCGCCCAGCTCAATCGCGTCGTTCGTCTCGGGCTTGAACTCCAGATCGTCCGCGCTGGCATGTTGCGCGCAGCCGGTCGGCAGCGTTCCGCTGGTGGGGCAGACCTGCCCGGCGATCGGAATGCCAAAGCTGTTCAACGAGATCTGACGGGTAAGCGCCGAGCGATCCATGTTGAACCCGCCGGCCTTATAGCCGTGCGCATAGCTCACATAGGTCAGCAGGCGGTCGGTCGGCTTGTAGCTGAGGACGACCGTACCCGAGAGCTTGTTATCGGTGTGGGTGCCATCGATCTCCGCGCTGTGACCGGCGACGCTCGGGTTCGCGCAAGGCAGCTGGGCCAGCGAAGTGCCAGTAAACGCGCTGCAGGCAATGTTGTTGTCGAGAAGCTCGGAGTTCAGCTCCTTCCTCTCATGCGTGTAGCGGGCGCCGACGGTGAGCTTGAGCTGCTCCGTGATTGAAAAGATGTTGTGCGTGAACAAAGCCCAGTGGTTGGCTGTCTGATGGAAATCGTCGGCGATGATCCCGGTGTTCGCCAGCCGGAAGCCCGAAGTCGGCGCTTGGGCAAGCACGAGATTCTCGAACCCGTTGTTCGTGAAGATCGGCGCCTGGAAATTGATCGGGGCAGGCAAGAATGCGCTGTTATCGAGCCTGCCGAAGGCACCTACCGTTGTAATGGTCGTCGCGAGCTGTTGCAGTACCGCCGGCGGCGTCAGCGGGTTCCCAGCAGCCGTCAAGAACTGGCCGACAAGGTTATCGCGCACCGCGGTTGCGACCCCGGTGCTGAAGCAAGTCGGGCTAAGCGGATTGATCAACGTGGGCTGAGCCACCAGCGCCGCGAAGGTGTTGGCCGCCAGGCAGCTCGACAGATCGTCGAAGTCCTCGCCGTAGCGGATCGAGTCCTGGCTACGAAGCTTCTCGTTCGCGTAATAGCCGCCGACGAGCCAGTCGAGGCGGTTGTTGAACGTATTGCCTTGAAGCCTCAACTCTTGGGTAAAGGTCTTGAATCGGTTGAACGCGGTTCCGTCGTCGGGGCGGTAGGCGATATCGAGGTCAGAATAATCGATGTCGCTGCCGCGGATGAGCTTGTTGAAGCGATAGGCCGTGATCGACGTCAACTCGCCCCAGCCGAAGTCGTAGACCCCTTCGCCGGACAGGCCCCAGTCCTTCACGTCCTGCCGGTAGCTGCGTCCGGGTGAGATCACGACGTCCCGATCGAACGGATCGTCCGGAACGGTCGCGCCGAGCGCTTCCATTAGCGGCTTGAAGCTCGAAGGAGCTGCTACGAAGCCCCCATTGCCATCGCCGACATGGTCTTCAGCGGGCACATAGGGAGCGGCGCAACATTCCTCGTCGCGCTTCGAATAGTCGCCGACGATGCGGAAGGAGAAATTGTCGGACGGCTCGAACAGCACCTGGCCGCGAAGCAGCCAGCGATCACGATCGTTCACGTCGCGGCCTGATACGAGGTCTTCGACGAAGCCGTCGCGCTTCATCCAGACGCCGTCGAGACGCGCGGCGATCGTGTCGCTCAGCGGCCCTGTGACGCTCAGCTCCATTCGGCGCATGTCATAATTGCCGATGTCGAGCTGACCGGCGACTTCAGGCTGGAACAGCGGCTTGGCCGTGATCACCGAGATGAGGCCGGCAGAAGTGTTGCGGCCGAACAAAGTACCCTGCGGACCGCGGAGAACCTCGACGCGGTCGACTGGGCCGAGCTCGGTAAGGCCGGCGCCGACGCGACTGCGGTAAACGCCGTCGATAAAGATGCCCACGGAGCTTTCCAGTCCGGGGTTGTCGCCGACCGTGCCGATGCCACGGATACGGGCCGTAGAGGCGCCGGCCTCCGACTGGGTCGAAGTGACGAGCAGCGACGGCGAAACCTGCTGCATCTGACGTATGTCGGTCGCGCCCGTGTTTTCGAGCGCTTGCGCAGTGACCGCGCTGACCGCCAGTGGGACATCCGAAAGCGCCTCGTTACGCCGCGTCGCGGTAACGACGATATCGCCCGCATCGACAGGCTGTTGCTCGACCGCCTTGTCTGAAACGGCAGCGCCTTCCGCAGTTGCCCCCTGCGTCGGCTCGGCCGCTGCTTTATCGGTATCCGTGGTCGATTGTGACGTTTGCGCGAATGCCGGAGTCGACAGTGCAAACAGGCCTGCTGAAAGCAGCCAAGCGGACTTGCGGTTCATGCTCTCTCCCCTTTGGCGCGACGGGATCGCGCTTGAGGGCGAGGCTAATCCTGAATTGCCCGATTAGGGAAGCAATCCACGAGGCGCAGAACAACATTGCCGCGCGACTGCAGCAGTTTTGCAACAGCAGTGTAAGTAAGCCCTCTGGCGAAGCGCCAACTTACTTGGGCGCAAGCACCATCAGCATCTGGCGGCCTTCCATGCGCGGGTGCGCCTCGACCTTGGCCATTTCCGCCGTCTGCTCCTGAACACGCCGGAGAACGGCCATGCCAAGCTCCCCGTGCGCCATCTCGCGTCCGCGGAAGCGCATCGTGACCTTCACCTTGTCCCCCTCCTCGAGGAACTCGAACACCTTCTTCATCTTGGTGTCATAGTCGTGATCGTCGATGTTCGGACGCATCTTGATCTCCTTGATCTCCTGCGTCTTCTGCTTCTTGCGCTGCTCGGCGGCCTTCTTCTGCGCCTCATATTTGAAGCGGCCGATGTCGAGGAACTTGGCGACCGGCGGATCGGCATTGGGGGAGATCTCGACCAGGTCGAGCCCAACTCCCTGTGCCTGCTCAAACGCTTCGCGCGTATACATCACGCCCAGATTTTCGCCGTTTTCATCGATGACGCGGACTTTCTGCGCCTGGATGAACTCGTTGTAGCGGGGGCCGCTCATCGGCGGCGGCGGCGCCATCGAACGGCGCGGATAGGGCGGTGGTATAGTGCAATCTCCAGTCAGTTGGTCGAACAGGGCAGGTAGGACCTTGGGCCTCGAATGAAAAGTCCGGGCGAACAAATGTGAGTCATTTTTGCCGCGACCTGTGGCGGCTTGGCGTCAGGCTCCGCGCAGATCCGGCGGCGTCGCTTCGCTCAACATCATAGCCAGCGCCTCGTCGACGCTCATCATCTTCTGATGCTCTTCGCTGCCCAGCCGGCGCACGGCGACACTGCCCTCGTCAGCTTCGCGCTTGCCCACCACCAGCAGCAGCGGGACCTTCGCAAGGCTGTGCTCGCGCACCTTGTAGTTGATCTTCTCGTTGCGAAGGTCGCTGTCGGCCCGAATCCCCACGGCGCGCAGCTTGGCGAGCACTGCGTTGGCATATTCGTCGGCGTCCGACACGATCGTCGCGACCACCGCCTGGACCGGTGCAAGCCACAGGGGGAACTTGCCCGCGTAATGTTCGATCAAGATCCCGATGAAGCGCTCATATGAGCCGAAGATCGCGCGGTGGAGCATGATCGGGCGGTGTTTCTCGCCATCCTCGCCAATGTAGCTGGCGTCCAGCCGTTCGGGCAGCACCCGATCCGACTGTATCGTTCCAACCTGCCAGGTGCGGCCGATCGCGTCCTTGAGGTGCCATTCCAGCTTGGGAGCGTAAAACGCCCCCTCACCTGGCAATTCCTCCCACCCGAAATTCTCATTGGCCATACCGGCGGCGATCACGGCTTCGCGAAGCTCGTTTTCGGCCTTGTCCCAATCCTTGTCGCTCCCGAACCTCTTGTCCGGCCGAAGGGCCAGCTTTACCGCATAACTGGGAAAGCCGAGATCCTTGTAGACCTGATCGGCGAGCTCGCAGAATGCGCGGACCTCGTCGATGATCTGGTCTTCGCGGCAGAAGATGTGACCGTCGTCCTGGGTGAACTGGCGCACACGCATCAAGCCATGAAGCGCACCATGCGGTTCGTTGCGGTGACAGCACCCTTCTTCGACCAACCGGATCGGCAGCTCGCGATAGCTGGTGATGCCCTGCTTGAAGATCAGGACATGGGCCGGGCAGTTCATCGGCTTCAGTGCCATCAAGTCAGCCTTGCCTGACAGCACCGGAGCGTCATCGTCCGTCGAGGGTATCTCGTCCGGAACGATGAACATATTTTCGCGATACTTGCCCCAGTGGCCGCTTTTCTCCCACTGCTTCGCGTCCATCAGTTGGGGCGTCTTGACCTCGACGTTGCCGGTCGCGTCGAGGCGGCGACGAATGTAAGCCTCCAGCTGGCGCCAAATCATGAAGCCGTTCGGGTGCCAGAACACGCTGCCGTGCGCCTCGGCCTGCAGGTGGAACAGGTCCATCTCCTGCCCGATCTTGCGATGATCGCGCTTGGCTGCTTCCTCGAGCCTAAGAAGATGCTCGTCGAGCTGCTTCTTGTTGAGCCATGCAGTGCCGTAGATCCTGCTCAGCATCGGATTCTTCGGATCGCCGCGCCAGTATGCGCCTGAGACCCGAGTCAGCTTGAAGGAGTTGGGGTCGAGCTTGCCTGTGGACGCGAGATGCGGCCCGCGACAAAGGTCGATCCAGTCAGCCTCGCCATGACCCGTCTTGTACATTGTGATGGGCTCGCCCTCGGGCAGCTCCATCACCCACTCAGCCTTGAAGGTCTCGCCATGGTCGATGAAGAATTGCCGCACGCGGGCGCGATCCCACACCTCGCGGATTAGCGGCTTGTCGGCGGCGATGACGCGCCGCATCTCCTCCTCGATCGCAGGCAGGTCCTCCTCGGTGAAGGGCCCACGTTCCGGCGCTGGTGCGAAATCGTAGTAGAAACCGTCCTCCGTCGCCGGGCCAAAGGTGATCTGCGTTCCGGGGAAGAGATTCTGTACCGCCTCGGCCAGCACGTGCGCGAAATCGTGGCGGACCAGTTCGAGCGCATCCTTTTCGTCGCGCGACGTGATCAGCGCGAGCGCCGCGTCGCCTTCGAACGGACGCATGATGTCGCGCACTTCTCCATCGACCTTGGCGGCCAGCGCCGCCTTGGCCAGCCCAGGACCGATTGCCGCCGCCACGTCCGCTGGCGTCGAGCCCTCCGGCATCTCCTTCACCGAGCCATCGGGGAGAGCGATCTTGAACATCTTGGTCATGCGTTCGCCGCTCTAGCTTCGGTGAGGCTCCGTCTCAACCTCGCGGCCCAATGCGAAACTCATGACAAGCAAACTTGACAGTGTATGCAGAGAATAGTAAAGGATGCTTGTCATTCTGAAAAGGAACGTTGCCATGTCTGGATCTATGGCCTGGAAGCGGTACAACATGCGGGTGATCTGGCTGAGCTTGCTCTACGCCATCTTCCTCCTGGGAGCGATCTACGCCTTCAAGCATCAGTTATTGAGCGGCTTTGTGGCCTATGTCGCGGCAATCCTTCCCGCCCTTCCGATCATCGGCATCTTCGGCGCCATCGGCCGATACCTTGTGGAAGAAGAAGACGAATATGTCCGCATGCTGATGGTCCGACAAACGCTTTGGGCCAGCGCCATTGCGCTCAGCGCCGCGACCATCTGGGGCTTCCTCCAGAGCTTTAATCTCGCCGGCCATATCGATGCCTATTACATCGCCGTTGTGTGGTTCTTCGGCCTGGGGGTCGGCGGCTGCATCAATAAGCTCACGCTTGGCGCGCCGGTAGGCTGCTGATGGAAAATCGTCTTCGAGTGCTGCGCGCAGAGCGCAGCTGGAGTCAGCAGGATCTCGCAGAACGGCTCGAAGTGTCGCGCCAGAGCGTCAACGCGATCGAGACCGGCCGGTACGACCCGTCGCTTCCGCTGGCATTCCGCATCGCCGAGCTGTTCGGGCTGACGATCGAGGATGTGTTCGAATCGCCGAGCCGGAGAAGCTCCAAGGCAATTTGAACGCCGATCAGCCTACTCGGCCCTGGCGTCTGCAAGCGCCTCATTGAGTATCGCCTCGGCCCGAGAGAACAGCTCCTGATCCACAGCGATGCCGGACGCAGCTGCATTCTCCTGCACCTGCTCTGGTCGCGACGCGCCGATGATCGCGGACGCGACGTTAGGCTCCCGAAGGACCCAGGCGAGCGAGAATTGGGGCAGGGTCAATCCAGCCTCGGCCGCGATGGGCTTCAGGCGCTGAACCGCGCGAAGCACGTCCGGCCGCATGAGCCGATCCATGAAACCGCCCATCTCCGCGCTCGCGGCGCGGGAGTCGCGCGGTGGCGGTGATTCCGGGTCATATTTCCCACTCAGCACACCTTGTCCCAGCGGCGACCAGACGATCTGCGAAATCCCGTTCGCGGCGCAGAGCGGAATCACCTCTTTTTCGGGCTCGGGCCATAGAAGCGAATATTGCGGCTGGCTCGATACGAACTTGGTGAATCCGCGATCCCGGCTGAGATCCAGGGATGCCCGGATACGGTCCGCCGGCCATTCCGAAAAACCGATATGGCGCGCCTTGCCGCTCTGAACGGCGCGCGAAAGCGCTTCCATCGTCTCCTCGAGCGGCGTGTCCCAGTCGTAGCGGTGGCACTGGTAGAGATCGACATGGTCGGTGCGCAGACGCCGCAGGGAATCGTCCAGTTGCTTTTCGACCTGGGCTCGCGACAGGCCGCGATCGGTTTCAGTCATCGGGAAGAAAAGCTTTGTCGCAAGCACATAGCTGTCGCGCGGTCGCTCCCGCAGCGCCTCTCCTAAAAAGCTCTCGGCTGCGCCGCGCCCATAGATGTTGGCGGTGTCGATGAAGTTGATGCCTTGGTTGAAAGCTTCATCGAGGCACGCCCTGGCCTTCTCCGCCTCGACTCCGAGGCCGTAGGTCAACCACGAACCCAGCGAAACTTCGGAGACTTCGAGGTCGCTGCTTCCGAGTTTGCGATATTTCATCTGACCACCCTTCAGAATGCGGAACGCGTCACCTTGCGGTCATATCCCGTGCCGCTAAACAAGCCCTCGCCGGCTTCGGGGCTTGACGGCGTTAGACCGTCAATTGCGTTCAATCGAGGCCAACAATGCATTCCGACCTTTGGGTTATCACGACCTATTTCAACCCCGTCGGTTACAAGACCAAGCGCCGCAACTTCGACGCGTTCATGGCAGGGATGCGTGACGCGGGAGCCAACGTGCTGCTCATCGAGCTTGCGTTCGGCGATCAGCCCTTCGAGTTCGAGGCTGGCGAGCGGGTTATCCAGGTGCGCGGCGGCGGAGTGATGTGGCAGCGCGAGCGTTTGCTGAACATCGCTGCGGCGAGGCTCCCCGACTCCTGCCGCAAAGTCGCATGGATCGATGCCGACGTCCTGTTCGAGGAGCCGGATTGGCCACGGCTGACGTCGGAGGCGCTGGACCAGCATGTGGTCGTGCAGCTGTTCAGCCATGCCATTCGGCTGAACCGCGACAACCGGGAAGACGAGACCACGACGGCCGACGAATCCTTTGCATCCTGCTTCCGCCGGAACCCCGCCCTTTCGGCAAACCCCTCTTTTTCCCGGGACGGGCACACCGGCTATGCCTGGGCAGCGCGCCGGGAGTTGTTCGAGCAATGCGGCGTCTATGACGCCTGCCTCACCGGCAGCAACGATCATCTCATGGCTCATGTGTTCGCTGGTGCATCGATGCAAACCCAGTGCATCGCGAACACCATCGGTCCGTCGCTGCCCTATGCCGAGCATTTCGTGCGCTGGGCGCGCCAAGCCGCAAGGCTGGTGCGGAGGCAGCTCGGCGTCGTGCCCGGCACGATCCGCCATTTGTGGCATGGGGATGTCGTCGACCGCCGGTACTGGGAGCTGGACCAGGAGTTCCGGATGATGGACTTCGATCCCGACCGGCACCTGCGGATCGGGGAAAACGGCCTTTGGGAATGGGCCGACGCGCCTCCGTCGATGAAGGCATGGGCGAGCAGGCTCTTCGAGACCCGGAACGAAGATGGCGACGCTGGCGGCCTGGTTGGGGCGCGCTCGGTCGCCCACGCGTGACCGTCCCCAATATTTGCGGCTAAACGCCCCTTCATGAGTGAAATTGCTGTCCAGTATCTCGAGTTTGAAGGCCGTCGGCTTGGCTATCGAAAGCGACCCGGCCATTCGCCGACCTTGCTGTTCCTTCCCGGCTACGCCTCCGACATGGAAGGCGCCAAGGCAGTCGCGATCGACGCTTTCGCAGAAGGACGCGGAATTGCCATGCTCCGCTTCGATTACTCCGGCACTGGATGCAGCAACGGCAATTTCGAAGACGGCACTCTCGCGCTGTGGCTGGAGGAAAGCCTCGCCGTAATAGACGAGCTGACGGATGGGCCGCTCATCGTCGTAGGCTCCTCGATGGGCGGGTGGATCGGCCTGCACCTGGCGATCCTGAGGCCGGAGCGAGCGAAGGCGTTGGTCGGGATCGCTGCGGCCCCGGACTTCACCGATTGGGGCCTCGCCAGCGCCGACAGTGCCGAGCAGCAAGGAGTCGGACGAAAGTTCTGGGAATCGGGACAGCAATTGCGGCTGCTCACCGCCGAGATTGCCGTCGAATGTCCGGTGCGTTTGATCCACGGAGACAGGGACGAGGAGGTGCCGATCGCCGTGGCGCACAGGACGATGGATTGCGTGCGTTCAGGCGATGTCCAGCTGTTGACCATCAAAGGCGGAGGCCATCGCCTTTCGGAGCCGCACGAGATCGCTGCGATCCTGCGGACCATCTCCGGCCTTTTGGAGCAAGCTGAATGATCTTAGCCCTAGCCGCCATGCTGGCTGCCGCCGCGCCGTCCGCGGCTCCGTGTCCCGATGTGGTCACTTCCAGCGCCCTCGTGTGCCGGGCGCTCCAGGCGCAAAGCGCGGGCAATGCGGAAGCTGCGGCACAGTCTTTCGAGGAGGCTGCAAAAGCCTCGCCGAACGACGATCCGGCGACCGCCCGTTTGTGGGCCGCGGCGGGCAACATGTGGATCACGGCCAAGCAGCCTGGAAAGGCAGCTTTGGCGCTCGACAAGGCGCTTGCCACCCCGCACCTGCAGGCGGAGCAGCGCGGCGAAGCGCTGCTGGATCGCGCGCGCGCCGCCGAAGCGCAAAATGACCTGAAGACCGCTCGCGCCAAGCTGAACGAGGCATCCACGACGATCTCGGAAGACCCATTCTATTGGTACTTTTCGTCGGCTCTCGCGATCCGGGAAGGCGACAAGGCCACCGCGCAGTCGGCGATCAACAAGGCGCTGACTCTCGCCCCTTCGGACGCGACGATCCTCTTCGAAGCTGGCCATGTCGCATTCCTGACCGGCGACGAAGACAAGGCACGCAGCTACTGGATGCGCGCAGCGGGGAACGACCCTAATGGGCCCGTCGGCAAGGCCGCGGCGAAGGCGGCCGAAATGCTCGGCGTTACCCCTATCGTGAAATCGGACGCCGAACCTCCTAAGTAGCGCTCATGCGCTTTCTCCATTCAATGCTCCGGGTCTCCGATCCCGAAGCCACGATCCGCTTCTTCAACTTGCTCGGCATCGAGGAGCGCCGGCGCTTCGACGTTCCCCAAGGCCGCTTCACTTTGATCTTCCTGGGGGTCCCGGGCGACGAGGGCGGGGAAGTCGAGCTTACCCACAATTGGGACGAGGTCGGCTACGGCGGCGGCCGTAACTTCGGCCACCTCGCTTATGAGGTGGATGACATCTACGAGACTTGCGCGAGGCTCCAGGCCGCCGGCGTCACGATCAACCGCCCGCCGCGCGACGGCCACATGGCATTCGTCCGCAGCCCAGACAACGTCTCGGTCGAGTTGTTGCAGAAGGGCGACCGGCTGCCCCCGGCCGAGCCATGGGCGTCGATGCCCAACACCGGCGAATGGTAGGCTGGCGAAATCGCCGCTTCCAAGACCTGGTCGGTGTCGAGCGCCCGATCGTCCAGGCGCCGATGGCGAATGTCGCTGGGGTTGAGCTGTGCATCGCTGCCGCCCGCGCGGGCGCTTTGGGTTCGCTTCCCTGCGGGATGCTCCCGCCGGATTCCATAAGAGCGCAAGTCCCCGAAGTCCGCGCGCAGGTCGATGCGCCAATCAACCTCAACTTCTTCTGCTTCCAGATGCCGGCGCAGGCCGACGACAGCGAATGGCGCAAGGTGCTCCGCGCCTATTACGTCCGCTTCGGAATTCCGGAGCCCGAAGCAGCCGCGCTCCGCCTGCCGTTCGATGAGGCTTATTGCGACCTCATCGAGGAACTGAGGCCTGAAGTCGTCAGCTTCCATTTTGGGCTTCCGGAAGAACCGCTGCTGAAGCGGGTGAAGGCCACGGGTGCCGTCGTGCTCGGCTGCGCGACATCTCCGGGCGAGGCGTTCTTCCTCGAAGAATGCGGAGTCGACGCAATCATCGCCCAGGGCTGGGAAGCGGGAGGTCACAGCGGAAGGTTCCTCGGTGGCGATCCGCGGGAAGCGCTCGGGCTGTTCGCACTGCTGCCTCAGGTCGTCGATTCGGTCCGCGTTCCGGTCATCGGAGCCGGCGCAATCGCCGATGGCAGGGGCATGGCGGCGGCGCTGGCTCTCGGCGCAACCGGGGTCCAGATCGGGACCGCCTATTTACACTGCCGTGAAAGTTTCCTCGCCGAAGGACAGAAAAAGATGCTGCGTGATCGGGCGACGATCATGACCAATATCTACAGCGGCGGCCTCGCACGAGCCGTTCGCGGCAAGCTGATCGATGAGATCGGACCGGTACGGCGAGAAGCGCCGCCTTATCCCCTTGCCGGTGCCACATCCCTCCCGCTGTTCCGCGCTGCCATGGAAAGCGGCGACTTTGAGTTCATGCCTAGCCTTGCCGGTCAGAATGCCTGCTACGGCGACGAGCCGTCTGCTGAGAAACTGACCCGCCGCATTGCGAGTGATGCGCTGGCGATCCTCGATCCGCAGAGCTAGAGCGCGACCCATGGACATCATCCCTGTCCCGGCCTTCAGCGACAATTACATCTGGTTGGTCCACGATGCCGAGTCAGGCGAAACCGCGGTGGTCGATCCGGGAGATGCGGCACCGGTTCTCGTCGAGCTCGACAGGCGTGGCTGGCGGCTCAACCAAATCTGGAACACCCATTGGCACCCCGATCACACAGGTGGGAACCTGCAGCTCAAGGACGCGACGGGCGCGCGGATCTCGGGGCCCGATTCATCTCGCATTCCCGGCCGGGACATTGCCCTGACTGAGGGATCGGAGGTCTGCATCGGCCGGCATGTCGGCCGTGTCATAGAGGTTCCGGGGCACACTCTCGATCATGTCGCGCTGATCTTCGAGAAGGACGGGGTGGCGTTCGTCGGAGACACCCTTTTCGCGATGGGTTGCGGGCGGCTCTTCGAGGGCACGCCCGAGCAAATGCACAGCTCCCTCCAGCGTCTCGCGGCGCTTCCGGATGCCACGCGACTTTTCTGCGCCCACGAATATACCCTCGCCAATGCCGAATTCGCGGCTCACGCCGAGCCCAGCAATGACGAAATCGCCAGCCGCCTGATCCAGGTGAAGGCAATGCGGGATCGGGACGAAATCACGCTCCCGACCACCGTCGCCCAGGAACGCGAAACCAATCCTTTCGTTCGCGCAAAAGACGTCCCCACATTCGCACGATTGCGCACTGAGAAAGACAGCTTCCGTTAATGTGAGCGGGCGCTGTAACGATCGCGGAGGGAGTTAAGGAGGTTGCCATGCGCATTCCCGCTCTTTTGCTGATCGCGTCAGCCGTCGGCTCCTGTACCACCGCTCCGCCTGGGCCAGTCCAGATGACTGCCGCCGAACAGGCCGAGCTCGCCCAACTGACCGCGGGCAAGGTGGCAGGGCCGCCGATTTCCTGCCTGCAGCATTATCAGACCGACGACATGATCACCGTGAACGAGAGCACGATCGCTTTCCGCCACGGTCGCAGCAGGGTCTATCTCAACGGAATGCAGGGTGGCTGCCCGAACCTGCGTCCGCCCTATGCGCTGCTCACCAAGTCCACCACTGCGCAATTGTGCCGCGGCGATATCGCGGAGGTCGTCGATACGTCCACGCACATGACGGTCGGCAGCTGCGTGTTCGGAGATTTCATTCCCTACACCAAGACAGCGGCGGCCTATTAGGCGGGGTCATCTTTTGTAGAGCGCGTCCAGGCGCTCGCCATAGACCTTCGATATAACGTGGCGGCGTATCTTCAGTGATGGCGTGAGCTGCTCGTTCTCGATCGTGAACGTCTCATCGGCAAGGATGAAGCGCCGGACCTTCTCGATCACCGACAGCTCCGCGTTGACGCGGTCGACCGCGCGCTGCAGCCGCTGCTGCACGTCGGCATGCTTCGCGATTTCCGGATCGGGCACGAGCAGCGCGACGAGGTGAGGCCGGCGGTCGCCGTAGACCATGGCCTGCGCGATCTCCGGCTGGATGGTCAGTATGCCTTCGATGCGCTGCGGAGAAACATTGTCGCCCTTGTCGTTGACGATCAGGTCCTTCTTGCGGTCGGTAATGACGATCCGGCCCTTTTCGTCGAAATGACCGACGTCGCCGGTAGCCAGCCAGCCGTCCTGTAGGACGCGGGCCGTCTCTTCCGGGTTCCGCCAATAGCCGTGCATGACGTTCTCACCACGGACCATGATCTCGCCGTCGTCGGCGATCCGTACCTCGCAATTCTTGACCGGCGGCCCAACCGTCTCGAGGCGGATGCCCGCGCTCGGCCGGTTGCAGCTGATGAGCGGCGCTGCCTCGGTTTGTCCGTAGCCCTGGAGGAAGGTGATCCCGAGAGACTGGAAGAATACCCCGACTTCGGGATTGAGCGGCGCACCGCCTGAAACCCACGCCTTTTGCCGTCCCCCAAAGCGCGCGCGAATCTTGCGCCGCAGCGTCAGCGACAGCAGGCCATCCATCGGCAGGTCCCATGGCTTCACCGACCCATTGTACCGGTCACTGCCGATCTTCATCGCCCGCTGCAGCAGATATTTCGAAAGGCCGCCCTGCCCTTCGACCGACTTGAGGATCCGGGCGCGGAGCAGTTCGAACAGCCGCGGTACCACGACCATGATCGTCGGGTGCACTTCCTCGATGTTGGCCGCCAGCTTCTCGAGGCTCTCGGCGTAATAGATCTGCGCACCGAGGGCGACCGGGAAATGCTGTCCGCCCATATGCTCGTAGGCGTGGCTCGCAGGCAGGAACGAGAGGAACACCTCGTCCTCCCAGCCGAAGTCGCTGGATATGATGTCGGTCGCACCTTCGAGATTGTGCAGGATCGCGCCGTGATGTTGCATTACGCCGCGCGGCGCCCCGCCCGTTCCGCTGGTGTAGATGACGCAGGCGAGATCTCCCCGCTTGATGGCGGTGATGCTTGTCCTGAGTGCTTCGACATCTGCATCGCCGCTGATCAGTTCGGACCAATGGTGCTCGTTGACCCAATCGGGCAGCTGCCCCGCGCGGATATCCTCCATGTCGATGATGTGATGGCAATCGCTCGAAGTCAGCACGGCAGGGATCAGGGTCTTCGCAAGCTTTTGGCTTGAAACGATGACGGCCCGCGCTCCCGAATTGCCGAGCACATGGGCGTGATCGCGCGTGGTGTTGGTGGTGTAGGTCGGAACGGTCACGCAGCCCGCCGCCATGATCGCAAGGTCGGCGATCAGCCATTCCGGGCGGTTCTCGCTAACGAGGGCAATTCGGTCGCCGCGTTCCAAGCCGATCCTTTTGAGACTGGCGGCGAGAGCGGCGACCTGACCGGCGGCATCGGCCCAGCTCGTCGGCCGCCACTGTCCCTCGCGCTTGGCCCACAGGAAAGGTTCATCGCCTTTTTCGGCTGCCCGCGTCAGGAACAGCGAAACCAGATTGTCGAAATGTTCGAGCTGCCGCGCCATCGAATATCCATGCTCCCCCGGCCGGGCTTCTTACCGGAAATGAATAGCTGTGCCACACCTCGTGGACGCGGCGCAGGCGTGCCGCTAGGCCTTCTACGCATGCGCCTGTTCGTCAAGCTAAGTAGCGCGTTCGCCATTTTCGTCGCCGCGAGCTGTTCTCCCCTTCCGGCCGAGCCGGCTCGTCCGACAGCGGGTTCCTCGGAACCGTTCGTGATCGCTGCGAACCCACTCGCAGCGGAGGCCGGCGCCGAGGTGCTTCGTCGCGGCGGCAGCGCCGTCGACGCGGCCATCGCCGTCCAGGCGATGCTGTCGCTCGTCGAGCCGCAGAGCTCGGGAATGGGCGGCGGCGCCTTCATGAACTATTTCGAGTCGAGCACCGGCAGGCTGACAATCTACGATGGCCGCGAAGTCGCGCCGGCACAGGCCACTCCGGGCATGTTCCTCGATGCGGCTGGGAAACCGCTGCCGTTCGATACGGCGGTGGTGAGCGGACGGGCAACCGGCGTTCCTGGCGCCGTGAAGATGCTGGCTTTCGCACATGGAGAGCATGGCAAGCTACCGTGGCGGACATTGTTCGGTTCCGCGGAGCGGACCGCGGACGAGGGCTTCGTCGTGAGCCCTCGGCTCGGGCGCATGATCCACGCGAGCAACGCTGAAAACCGTGCGCCGGACGTGATCGCATATTTCTCCAAGCCGGACGGCACGCTGCTCAGCGCCGGCGACCGGCTCGTCAACAAGCCCTATGCCGACTTCCTCCGGCGCCTCGCCGATCAGGGCCCGGCAGCGCTCTACGATGGATCGACAGCTGCGAAGATCGTTTCCCGCACGCGTGCTGGACCACTGCGCGGGTCGATGACGCTCGCGGACCTCGTCGCGTACAAGCCGGTCAAACGCGAGCCAGTGTGCGGCAAGTATCGGCTCTACCTTCTGTGCGTCCCGCCGCCGCCATCGAGCGGTGTCGGGCTAATCCAGCTGATGATGCTTCTCGAGCAGACGGACATTGGCTCGCGTGGACCGACGGACCCGCAAGCCTGGTTTCTCTTCGCCGAGGCAAGCCGCGTCATGTACGCCGACCGGGACAAATATGTTGGCGACCCCGCGTTCGCGCGCGTTCCGGTCGGAAGCATGATCGACCCGTTCTACGTTGCCGCTCGTCGCCGGCTCATCGGCAGCACCGCGGGCCCGCCTCCGGAAGCCGGCCGACCTGAACCTGTGCGGCAACCGGGAGCGGACAATACGCTCGAACCGACCGGCACCTCTCATTTCATCATCCGCGACGCGCGGGGAAACGTCGTGTCGATGACCACTACGGTCGAATCGATCTTCGGTAGCGGCCGAATGGTCGACGGCTTCTTCCTCAATAACGAGATGACCGACTTTTCGTTCAGCCCGACGGATGCTCAGGGCCGGCCCGTCGCCAACGCCGTGGCAGCCGGCAAGCGGCCGCGTTCGTCGATGGTGCCTTCCATCCTGCTCACGCGCGACGGCCGCTTCGCCGGAGCGATCGGCTCCGCCGGCGGGAATGCGATCCTCGCTTATGTCGCAAAGTCGCTCGTCGCGGCGGTCGACTGGAACATGAGCATGCCCGATGCTCTCGCAGCGCCGAACCTCGTCGCACGCGGGCCGAACTTCAACGGCGAGGTGATGAAGTTCTCGCCGGCGATCCTCGAAGGCCTCCGGCAGCGCGGAATCGATCTCAAGCCCGGGCAGGGCGAGGATTCCGGGGTCACAGCAGTATTGATCCGCAACGGCAAGATCGACGGCGCCGCCGACCCGCGCCGAGAAGGCGTAGTGGTGATGGTGCACTAGATAGCGCTGCCGACCGCCTCGCCGGCGCTCGCAAATCCTTCGCGTTCGAGCAGCGCTGCTAGACCGAGCGCAATTTGGTGCGCGATGCCCGGGCCTTGGTAGACCATCGCGCTGTAGAGCTGCACGAGGCTCGCTCCGGCACGGATGCGCTCCCATGCGTCCTCGGCCGTGGCTATCCCGCCGACCCCTATCAACGGGATCTCACCGCCGGAAGCGGATCGGAAGTCGCGCAACGCCTGGAGCGCTAAAGCTTTTAGAGGTGCACCGGACAATCCCCCCTGTTCGCCGGCCCATCGCGACTTCAATTCCGGACGGGACACCGTCGTATTGGCGACGATTAGCCCCTCGATCCCGTGCTGCAGCGCCACTCGGACAATCTGGTCCGGTTCGCCCTCGCCAAGGTCGGGTGCGACCTTCAGGAATATCGGCGCACCTTTAGCAGGGCGAGATTCCTGCACTGCCGAGAGAAGCTCGCGAAGCGCGCCTTCATCCTGCAGCTGACGAAGGCCGGGCGTATTGGGCGAACTGATGTTGATCGTCAGATAATCCGCGACCGTCGCCATTGCGCGGACGCCGTTCGCGTAATCGGCAATGCGGTCAGCGCTGTCCTTGTTGGCGCCGACATTGACGCCGACGATTCCGCGCGAATGGCTGCATTGCTGAAGCCGGTCGAATGCCGACGCCTGGCCCCTGTTGTTGAAACCCATGCGGTTGATCACCGCCTCATCCTCGCGCAGGCGGAACAGACGCGGCTTGGGATTACCCTCCTGCGGCCGCGGGGTGAGGGTTCCGACCTCCACGAAGCCAAAGCCGAGGGAAAGCATTTGCTCCGGGACCTCAGCATCCTTGTCGAATCCAGCGGCGAGGCCGATCGGGGAGGGGAAGTCGAGGCCGGCGACCTTTGTGCGGAGCGATGCCGGCAGGTCCGGCGGACGGTGCGGCGGGACGAGCTTGAGCGCCTGAATGGTCAGGCGATGGGCCCGCTCTGCGTCGAGCGCGAAGGCAAAAGGACGGATGAGAGGATACAGGCTCACGATCCCGCTATGGCACGGGTCGGTAATCTCGTCATGCCGGGCGGTTGAGTTTCAGGGCGCAACGTACTAAATCCTACTCAATCACTCCGAATTACTGCTGATGCGCCTGAGCCACCTTGCCGATTATGCGGTCGTTTTGATGACCGCTGCCGCCCGTCGCGAGCCGGGCGAGCGCCTCAGCGCAACCGAGCTTGCGGGCGAAACGGGCGTCCCGCTGCCGACCGCGCAGAAGCTGATGGGCCAGCTCGCCGCGCGTGGCCTACTTAGTAGCGCCCGAGGCGCGTCGGGCGGCTTCGCTCTGGCCCGCCCCCCAGCCGAGATCAGTCTCGCCGATATCGTCGAGGCGGTCGAAGGCCCAATCGTCATGACGATGTGTTCGGACTCCAATAATCACGATTGCATTCTCGACGCGCATTGCCGCGTTAAGCCCCACATGGGCATCGTCGGCAATGCGGTGCGCGGGGCCTTGGGCGCGGTTTCGCTCGAACATCTGAGTGCCCCTGCGAAGGCAGGGGTCCAGCCCCGACAAGAAAAGCTCTGGGCCCCTGCCTCCGCACGAGCGCAGTCAGCATGAACGAGGCCGTCAAAAATCGGGAGCTCAAGGAAAAGATCTCCCAGGATTACGAATGGGGATTCGTCTCCGACATCGAGCAGGAATTCGCGCCGAAGGGCCTCAACGAAGACACGGTCCGTTTCATCTCGAACAAGAAGAACGAGCCCGAATGGATGCTCGACTGGCGGCTGAAGGCCTATCGCGCCTGGCTCGAGATGGAGGAGGTCAGCTGGGCCAAGCTCGATATCCCCGAGATCGATTATCAGGACGCTTATTATTACGCCGCGCCCAAGGCCAAGCCGAAGCTCGCGTCGCTCGACGAGCTCGATCCTGAAATTCGGCGCACTTACGAGAAGCTCGGCATCCCGATCGAGGAGCAGAAGGTTCTCGCCGGTGTCGAAGGCGCGGCGAAAGTCGCGGTCGACGCGGTGTTCGACAGCGTCAGCGTCGCGACGACTTTTCGCAAGGAGCTGGCCGCCGCCGGAGTCATCTTCCTTTCCATTTCTGAAGCCATTCGCGAGCATCCCGAATTGGTCCAGAAATACCTCGGCTCCGTCGTTCCGCAGCGCGACAATTATTTCGCCTGCTTGAACAGCGCGGTCTTTTCCGACGGCACCTTCGTCTACGTGCCCGAGGGCGTGCGCTGCCCGATGGAACTGAGCACCTATTTCCGTATCAATGCGGAGAATACTGGTCAGTTCGAGCGCACCCTGATCGTCGCCGACAAGGGCAGCTACGTCTCCTACCTAGAAGGTTGCACCGCGCCGATGCGCGACGAGAACCAGCTGCATGCAGCGGTGGTCGAGATCTTTGCGCACGAGGATGCCGAAGTGAAATACTCGACCGTCCAGAATTGGTATCCGGGCGACGTGGAAGGGCGCGGCGGCATCTTCAATTTTGTCACCAAACGCGCGCTATGCTCTGGCGACCGCTCGAAGGTCAGCTGGACCCAGGTCGAGACGGGAAGCGCGATCACCTGGAAATATCCAAGCTGCATCCTCAAGGGCGATGGAAGCGTCGGCGAATTCTACTCGGTCGCGCTGACCAACAACCGCCAGCAGGCCGATACCGGCACCAAGATGATTCACATCGGCGCCAACACGCGATCGACCATCGTTTCCAAGGGCATCAGCGCGGGCCGTTCGAATAATACTTATCGCGGGCTGGTGCGCGTGCTTCCGCGCGCGGAGAACGTGCGCAACTTCACACAGTGCGATTCCTTGCTGCTGGGCAGCGATTGCGGAGCGCACACCGTTCCGTACATCGAGGTCAAGAACCCGACCGCGACGATCGAGCACGAAGCGACGACGTCGAAGATCAGCGAGGATCAATTGTTCTACGCGATGAGCCGCGGCCTCGACCAGGAGGCCGCGGTCGCGCTGATCGTCAACGGCTTCGCGCGAGAAGTACTCAAGCAGCTGCCGATGGAGTTCGCGGTCGAAGCGCAGAAATTGCTCGGGATCAGTCTGGAAGGAAGCGTCGGCTAGTGCTTGAGATTACGAACCTTCACGCAACTGTGGCTGACAAGCCGATCCTGAACGGCGTGTCGCTGCACGTTCCCGCGGGCGAGGTGCATGCGATCATGGGCCCGAACGGCTCGGGCAAGTCGACGCTCGCTTACGTCCTCGCCGGCCGTCCGGGCTATGAAGTGAGCGAAGGCAGTGCGACGTTCGGCGGCGCTGACTTGCTGGCGCTGGAACCGCATGAGCGCGCCGCAGCGGGGCTGTTCCTCGGCTTCCAATATCCAGTCGAAATTCCGGGCGTCTCATATCTCCAGTTCCTGCGCGAGAGCCTCAATTCGCAGCGCCGTTCACGGGGCGAAGCCGAGCTTTCCGGCGGCGAATTCATCAAGCTCGCGAAGGCACAGGCAACGCTGCTCGGGATGGACGCCGAGATGCTCAAGCGGCCCGTCAATGTCGGCTTTTCGGGTGGTGAAAAGAAGCGCGCCGAGATGGTCCAGATGGGCATCATGAACCCGAAGTTCGCGGTGCTCGATGAGACCGACAGTGGGCTCGACATCGACGCGCTGAAAGCCGTGGGCGCGGGTATCAACCGGATCATGCGCGCGCCCGAAAAAGGCGTGCTTCTCATCACCCATTACCAACGCCTGCTCGACTATGTTGAGCCGGACAAAGTGCATGTCCTTCGCGCCGGCCTGATCGAACGCAGTGGCGGCCCCGAACTTGCGCACGAACTCGAGCGCGAGGGCTATGCGGAGGCGGCTGCATAATGGCATTCAGCCTCATCCTTGCGTGCCTCGCCCTGATCCTGCTGGTTGGGATCGCGCGCCGGAAGACGGGCCGCGCCGTCACCGATTTGGCGGTGCTGGTCGTCGTTTTCGGGATCATTACTGTCCTTGACCTGGTCCTCTCGCGCTTCATGGACACCGGCCATGCGGCGGAGCTTGCGGCGCTCATAATCGCGGCCGCTTTCGCGCTGGATTCGCTTTACGGCCTGATGGCTCCGGAGCGGCAGCGTCGCCGCGACCGAAGGTTGCGCGAGATGATGCAGCGGAGGCGTGCATGACGGCGCCCTTCCCGACCCGAAAGCAGGAAGAATGGCGCTATGCCGATCTCGACGCGTTGCAGCCCGTTTGGGAGCAGCTTGGCGATGTCGCGACCCTCGTCCTCGCGGCCGGGGAAAGCCTTGAGGAAATGTGGCTTCCTATCGCCGACGACGTACAGGTGCGCCGCGTTCAACTCGCGCTCGGAGAGGGAGCGAATGCGCGCATTTTCGCGCTCAACAATGCGCCGGTTTACGGACGCATAGAGCTTGAAGTCTCGCTTGCTGAAGGCGCCGAATTCGAGTTGTACGCAGCGAATATTGGCGCCGGCCTTTCGACCAATGAGATCGTTACCAACGTCAAGCATGTCGGCGAAGGCGGACGTTCACGACAGGTCATCCGCTCCGTGCTGAATGGCAAGGCCATCGGATCTTACCTTGGCAAGGTCGAAGTTGCGCGCGGCGCCCAGCAGACCGACGCAGAGCAGTCGGTAAAAGCGATGCTTTTGGACCGCGGCGCGACTGCGAATTGCAAGCCCGAGCTCGAGATTTTCGCCGACGACGTAAAGTGCGCGCACGGCGCGACGGTTGGCGAGCTCGACGCGATGCAATTGTTCTACGCCGAAAGCCGCGGACTCGACCCGGCAAGCGCGCGGGCGCTGCTGCTCGAAGGCTTTGTCATGGGCTTGTGGGACAGCGCAGGTGAAGCAGACGCGATCGGTGACGCCGCTCGCGCAGCGTTGAGGAGGGCGGCATGAACGCCCCTGCCCGCATCAACTCCGCGCTCAACGTGCGCGATCAGTTTCCGGCGATCGCGAACTGGCATTATCTCGACAGCGCAGCGACCGCGCAAAAGCCGCAGGCCGTGATCGACGCGATCACCAAGGCCTATGCGCAGGACTATGCGACGGTGCATCGCGGCGTGTACGAACGCTCGGCGGTGATGACGCAAAGCTATGAGGATTCGCGCGCGGCCAGTGCGAAACTTATCGGGGGGCAATCGAACGAATTGATCTTTACGCGCGGTGCCACCGAGGCAATCAACATGGTGGCCCGCGCGCTGCCCAAGAACGGTCGCAGCCGCGTGCTCCTGTCGCGGCTCGAGCATCACAGCAACATCGTTCCCTGGCAGCTCGCAGGCTATGAAGTCGATGCGGTCCCGCTCACTGCGCATGGCCAGATTGATCTCGACGCAGCGGAACAGATGCTCACGGAAGAGCATCGCATCGTGGCCCTCGCGCATGTGTCGAACGTCCTCGGTTCGATCCTGGATGCAAAGCGCGCTGCCGAAATCGCGCATTCCAAAGGCGCTTTGCTGCTACTCGACGGCTGCCAGGCGGTGCCTCGCCTTCCGGTCGACGTCGCAAGCATCGGCGCCGACTTTTACGCCTTTTCTGCGCACAAATTATACGGCCCGACCGGCATCGGCGCGCTTTGGAGCCGCGCGAAAATCCTTGCCGAGCTGCCGCCCTGGCAAGGCGGCGGCGCGATGATCGACACGGTGACTTTCGAGCGCACGACCTTCGCCGATCCGCCCGCGAGGTTTGAGGCGGGTACTCCGCACATCGTCGGAGCCGTCGGACTGCACGCGGCGATCGACTGGGTCGGAAAGCTCTCGCTCGACTCGGTCCACGCTCACGAATGCGCTCTCGTAGCCGAAGCGCGCGCCGCGCTCTCGGAAGTGGGCGGCGTGACCCTCTACGGTCCCGAGGACAGCGCCGGGATCGTCAGCTTCAACGTCGATGGGGTGCATGCGCACGACACAGCCACCATATTGGACGATGCGGGCGTCGCGGTTCGTGCCGGCCACCATTGCGCGCAGCCGCTGATGGAATGGCTCGGCGTCCCGGCGACGGCGCGGGCGAGCTTCGCCGCGCACAGCGACAGCTCGGACATTGAGGCTTTGGTACGCGGGATCGAGCAGGTGAAGCGGATCTTTTCGAGATGAATCGCGAAAAGAAGATCGAGACGGAAAGCGTCGACGCGGTGGACACTCCGCCGCGCGCCCGGGTCACGCCCGAATTCGAGCGCAAGCGAGATTATCTCGCCGGCTTCTTGGCAGGTGAGAAGGACGAGGAGCCCAAGGGCGGAGCCGGCAGCGACCTCCAGGCGTCTGTCGTCGAGGCACTGAAGTCGATCTACGATCCGGAGATCCCGGTCGACATTTACGAATTGGGCCTGATCTATGGAGTCGACATCAGCGAGGACGGCGATGCGACAATTACCATGACGCTCACAACGCCACATTGCCCCGTCGCGGAATCGCTGCCGAACGAGGTCGAGCTGCGCGCAATGTCCGTGCCAGGCATTCGCGATGCTGTCGTCAATCTGGTGTGGGACCCACCATGGGATCCGACGAAGATGAGCGACGAGGCCCGCCTAGAGTTAGGAATGTTGTGAACAAGGAAACGAAACTGCGTGCGCGCCCGGCAGCGATAACCCTTACGCCAGCGGCGGAGGCGCGCATCGCGGACCTCATGGCCCGCGCCCCCGAGGGCGCCATCGGCGTCAAGCTGTCTACCCCGCGCCGGGGATGCTCGGGGCTCGCTTATTCGGTGGATTATGTGACCGAGGAAAATGCTTTCGACGAGAAGATCGAAACGCAAGGCGGGACCTTTTACGTCGACGGGGCCTCCGTGCTCTACCTGATCGGCTCGATCATGGACTGGCGCGAAGACGATTTCGCCGCCGGATTCGTGTTCGAAAATCCGAATGCCAAAGGCGCATGCGGCTGCGGCGAGAGCTTTACCGTTTGAAGGTCAGGCGGACCCCGCCGATCAGAAGTCGAGACTGAAACGGATCGCCGCACCGACGTCGCCGGGACTATCGGCGATGTGGCCGGGCTGGCGGCGATAGAAAAGATTGCCGCCGAGCCAGCCCGCATTTCCCAACATGGACGTCCCGTAGCTCAACTCGCCATCGAGCTCGCGCCCGCTCGGCGTCAACGAAAGACGGCTGAGGGAGTTGGTGGCCGTGCCGGTCGCGTAATCGTAGGCAGTCGGGAGCCAGGTGGCGAAGCCGCCATTTTCGACCCGCAGCGGCTGCGAAACCCGAAAAGCCAGCTCGTCGCCGGGCCGGACGACGCCGGCCTTGGACAGGTCGAAGCCATATGCGCTGGTTTGGAAGCTGCCGGCGGCGAAGTCGGTCCAGCCGCGTCGTGCGGTCACGCCCGCGCTCCAGCCACTGCCAAACTTCCGGCGAGCCTCGATATCGACAAAGGTCGAGCTCGAGCCGCCGCCTCCCAGCGCTGCCCCCATGCGCCCGCCAAGCAATGTCTGCTTCTCGTCAAGGCGGCTGACGCCTGCCGACAGCCAATTGCTTCCGAAGCTGCGGTCGAACGCAATGCCGGCTGAGCGGTAAGGGGAACCGCTCGCGCTGGTCTGGACCTCGTGCCAGACCTCGCCATTCTCTCCTGAAAGCGTAACGCCGGTCTTGCCGAACTGATGGCGGAGCACGAAGCCGCCGTCCGCAATTGCGCTGAAGCCAGGATTCGCGGCGATGTCTTTCGCGATGAGGAAAGCTCCGGACGACGTTCCGTTCAGCCTCCGCTCCATCGCCTTCGCGCCCTCGGAAAAACCGAACGCGACGGCGGTTTTGTCGCTCAAGCGGGCGACGGCCGTGCCCGCGACGAGCCGAGCGTGGCGTGCGTCATCCGGACCGATGCCCATTCGCTCAACCTCGAAACCCTGCGCGAGGTCGTGTCGCTCGCGTACGGTCATTGCAACGCTGACCGGTCCTGCTGACGCGTAACCGGACCGCAGACCATTCTGAAGCGCGCGTTCGAGCGGATGCTGCTGCTCCGCCCGCCGCAGGGTCGCTGCCAAGTTCATCACATACGCGCGGTCGTACCCATCGAGGATGATCGCGCCCAGGGAAGCACCGCCGGTAGCATCACCGGCCGCCGCGGGAGCCTCGCCATTATCGGTCGTGCTGACAGGCGTCTGATTGCTCGCGAGGCTAGTGGCGCCGATCGGTTGCATCGCACGGCCGATGTTGAGGCGGCCATTTCCATAAACAGAATCGAGCCCGGCTTCGCCGAGATCGTCGGCGCTCTTGAACAGGATGTCGACAATGTCCTTGCCGCCAAGATTCGGGAACGCTTGAGCAAGCAATGCTACCGCACCGCTGATTGTCGGCGCCGAAAAGCTCGTGCCCGACCATAGATACTGCTTCCCGCTCTCGTCAGGTGCACGGTCGTTATAGCCGACCGCCGTCAGATAATATGACGCGCCAGTCCCTGCACGACTCGAGAAGGACGAAAGCTGACTGGGGTCGATCCCGCCATTGAGGCTGTCGACTCCCACGGAGCCGGCGATGATTACCATGCCGGGGAAGTTGCGCGCAGGGGTTAACGCGAACGGATCCGGGTTGGTCCCTTTCAACGTCTCCCCGTCATTGCCCGCCGAGATGACGAGCACCACTCCGGCGCTAACCGCGCGGTTCATTGCCGATAGCAAGGCCGTGCCCGGCGTCGATCCGCCGAGCGACAGGTTGATGACTCGCGCCCCCGCCTGACGCGCCGCATCGATGCCGGCGGCGATTGCGCCGTCGTAGAAAGCGCAGCCGTCATTGGTCGCGCAGCTTCCCGGATCGTCGGCCCGCTGGCTGACGATAGTGGCGTCGAAGGCGACGCCCATCGTGTTCGAGCCGTTGCGGGCGGCAGCGGCGACCGCACTTACCGCCGTGCCGTGCCCGCCCTCGTCGCTGACTCCGCGATTACCCGCGGCATCGCCGCTTGCCGGATCGATCTTGCCCGCGAACTCCGAGAGCGTTGGATTTATACCGCTGTCGACGACACCGATTTTGATTCCCTTGCCCGTTGCGCCGGCCTGGTAAGCCGTGATGGCATTGGCGGCGACCGAGTAATTGGACGCCTGATATTCAGCCGTGTTGAAGTTGGTGGTCGACGGCGTCGGTGTCGGCGTCGGCGTGGGTGTCGGAGTAGGTGTTGGCGTAGGCGTGGGTGTGGGCGTGGGTGTCGGGGTTGGCGTAGGCGTCGGAGTCGGCGTTGGGGTGCTGTTTTTGGGTGGCGGTGGCATCGAGCCCACACCACCGCCCGCGCCACCGCACGCGGTCAGCGCGAACGCCAGCACAACCGTGCAACCGGTCGTCGCAAAGAAGTTGCTACGCATCATTTAACTCCCCGCAAGCCGCTGAAAAACAACGGCTTCCCGCAGGAAGTTATGATTGCAAGCACCTTACAATTTGCTGACTCATAAAAAGCGGCTAGGCGGACGCGGCCAATGAACCCTCGTTTCGCCGATATCCGCGACTGGATCTTCGATCTCGATAACTGCCTCTATCCGGCATCGACCGGCCTTTTCGCGCTCATCGACGAACGCATGGGCGCCTACATCCAGCGCCTGCTCGACTGCGATGTCGCGGAGGCCAAGCGCGTCCAGAAAGCGCACTTCCACGAGCATGGAACCACCCTTGCGGGCCTGATGAAGGAGCATGGGGTGGATCCGCACGACTTTCTCGAAGACGTGCACGGCATCCCGCTCGATCGTGTTCAGCACGACGAGCGCCTCGGCAAACTACTGCCACGGCTGCCCGGCCGTCGCTTCGTCTTCACCAACGGCGACGCGCCCTATGCGAAACGCGTACTGGAGGCGATCGGGGTTCAGCAGCATTTCGACGATCTCCACGACATCCATGCCAGCAGCTACAGGCCAAAGCCTGACCCGCACGGCTATGCGCTGCTTTGCGAGCGGTTCGGGATCGATCCTGCGCATGCGCTTCTGGCCGACGACATGGTCCAGAACCTTGCACCGGCCAAGGCGCTCGGGATGACCACCGTCTGGGTGGACAACGGCTCGGAACGCGGCGACCACGGCTATGACGATCCCGTTGTCGATCACCGCATCGCCGATCTCGGCGACTGGCTGCAGTCCATATTGGGGGAGAAAGAATGAGCGACGCGCGGCAGGCGGTCATCGACCGCGCCTGGGAGGAACGCGACGGCATAAGCTCCGACACGCGCGGAGAGGTCCGCGAGGCCGTCGATTCCGCATTGAGAGCGCTCGACCGCGGTGAGGCCCGTATCGCCGAGAAAGTCGGCGGCGAATGGGTCGTCCATCAGTGGCTCAAGAAGGCAGTCCTGCTGTCTTTCCGCCTCAATCCAATGGAAGCGATCAGTGGCGGGCCCGGCGCCGCTCAGTGGTGGGACAAGGTTCCGTCCAAATTCACAGGCTGGAACGAGGAGGAGTTTGCGAACGCCGGATTCCGCGCCGTCCCCGGAGCGATCGTTCGTCGCGGAGCATATATCGCGCCCGGGGCCGTACTGATGCCGAGCTTCGTCAATATCGGAGCCTATGTCGGGGACGGAACCATGATCGATACATGGGCGACCGTCGGAAGCTGCGCGCAGATCGGCCGTAACGTGCACATCTCAGGCGGTACGGGCATCGGAGGCGTCCTCGAACCGCTGCAGGCCGGTCCCGTCATCATCGAGGACGATTGCTTCATCGGGGCGCGATCCGAAGTTGCCGAGGGAGTCGTGGTCGAGCGCGGATCGGTATTGTCGATGGGCGTATTTCTGGGCGCTTCGACCAAGATCGTCGATCGCGCCTCGGGCGAGGTGCATTACGGGCGAGTGCCGGCTTATTCCGTCGTGGTACCTGGTGCATTGCCGTCGAAGGATGGCGGCCCGTCCCTTGCCTGCGCCGTCATCGTGAAGCGCGTGGACGAGCGCACCCGATCAAAGACCTCGATCAACGAGTTGCTGCGGGACTGATAAGCAGGACTTATCGCCCGGACTCCAGCATTTGTTGGCTGGCGCCTGCCGCCAAACATTAAATTGCACGGATGAAAAGGGTCGAGCCTTCCGAGTTCGAGCGCAATTGCGCGGACGCTGCCGGCGCTCCGGATGTGTACGACGAGCCGGTGATCCGCACTCAGATGAACAAGGGCGACTGGGCTATCCTCGGCATCCTCGCACTGATCTGGGGCGGCGCTTTCGTATTCATCGGCGTCGCGGTCCGGCACGTGCACCCGCTGACCTATGTCTGGCTCCGCCTGACGATCGCGGCCGCCGCCATGTGGGTTTTTCTGGGCGTAAAGCGCCAGAACGTGGCCCTTCCGCGGGCAGTTTGGGGCTCGATCCTGCTCCTTGCACTTCTCAACAATGCCTTGCCGTTCACTCTGTTCGGCTGGGGGCAGACGCATATCGCCAGCGGCCTGGCGTCCATTCTCAACGCGACCACACCGATCTGGGGAGTCGTCGTCGCGCACTTCCTCACGCACGATGAGCGCATGACCCGCCGCAAGGTCGCCGGGGTTCTGCTGGGTTTCGGCGGCGTTGCAATCATGATCGGGCCGTCCCTCCTGTCTAACATAGGCACGGACGGGATGGCGCAGCTCGCCTGTGTTGTCGCCGCCCTCAGCTACGCCCTTGCGGCGGTGTGGGCGCGGCGGTTCAAGCGAATGGGCCTGTCGCCGATGTCCGTGACGATGGGCCAGCTGACTGCAGGCGCCGCGATGATGCTGCCCCTGGCGCTGTTCGTGGACAAGCCATGGACGCAGCCAATGCCGCCGATCGAGGCATGGGGGGCAATCGCGGCCCTGGCGTTGATGTGCACCGCCTTCGGCTATGTGCTCTATTTCCGGCTGATCGAGACTTCCGGCGCCACTAATGCCCTGCTGGTGACGCTCCTCGTGCCACCCGTGGCAATCGTTCTCGGCGCGCTGCTGCTCGGTGAAACGCTGGCTCCGCAGGACTTCATCGGTCTTGGACTGATCGCGCTGGGACTCGCCGCTATCGACGGCCGGCTGCTTGATGTGCTGGCATTCCGGCGCCGGATTCCGAAAGCAGCTTAGCGGCCTCCGGACCCGTCCAGTCGAGGTCGCCGACGTACCGCCAAACCTCCTTGCCATTGTCGAAAAGGATCGTCGTGGGCAGCACCTGGACCCCGAGCGCGCCTGACACCTTCATCTGTGGATCCTGCTCGAGTCCGAGTTCATTGATCTTCAGGCGGACATAAAATGCCTCGATCGAGGCCTGCGGGCCCGTGTCCTGATTCAAGGCGACGACTTCCAGCCCGCCCTTCTCGGAATATTTTCGTGAAAGCGCGCTGAGAGTCGGCAGTTCCTTGATGCACGGCGCACACCAGGTCGCCCAAAAATTGACCAGAACTGGACCGCGATAGTCGGTTAGGCGGGTCTCGGAGCCATCGGGGCCCAGATACGGAATATTCGGTGCCGGCTTACCCGTGTGGCTGCGGTCCACACCCTTCACCGCGCCTGCCTGCTCGGACGCGGACGGCTGGTTCGCGGTCTCTTCCTGAGGCTTTGAGCAGCCGGCGAAGAGCAGAAGCGGAATTAAGGGGAGGAGCGCGCGCATGGGTCGCGGCTGGCGCTAGCCTGACGGAGCGGCTAGGCCAAGCGCATGTCTCGCTCGCGGCTCGCACTACTTGCCCTGATTGCCCTTTTGGGCGGTTGCGGCAGCGTGACCGACCTGAAACCTGCCCCGGGCGAGCACCTGCCGGTGAAGCCGGCGATGGCGCGGACCACGCCTACTCCCGCGGAACTGCTCACCGCTCCAACCTATGCAAAGCCGGACCGCGTAGACGAGCTGGTCAAGCGGTCTCAGCCGCGCCACGTCGATCCCTTCGACCTGCCGCCGCCGACAGGAAGCGCGGCGCCCCCCGAGCCGGCCGGCACCGACCCTGAGCCGGCAACCAACGAAACAGGACCTGTCGTCCCACAATGACCAATCGCGTTCGCAAGGCCGTCTTCCCCGTGGCGGGTCTCGGCACCCGCTTGCTGCCAGCCACCAAAAGCATCCCGAAGGAGATGGTTACGGTCGTCGACCGGCCCCTCATTCAATATGCGGTCGACGAGGCGCGCGAAGCGGGGATCGAGCAGCTGATCTTTGTGACGGGCCGCGGGAAGGCCGCGCTCGACGATTATTTCGACATCGGGTTCGAGCTGGAAGCGACCATGCGCGACCGGGGCAAGAGCCTCGATTCACTGGCATCCTCGCGCTCCGGGTTCGGCGAGGTTGTGAGCGTTCGCCAGCAGCAGCCGCTCGGCCTTGGTCATGCGGTCTGGTGCGCGCGGCATATTGTCGGTGACGAACCCTTCGCGGTGCTTCTCCCGGACGAGCTGATGCTGGGTCGCCCGGGGTGCCTGGCGCAAATGGTCGAGGCCTATGAGAAGACAGGCGGGAATATCGTCGCTGCGCTAGAGGTGCCGGCCGACCAGACGCACAAATATGGGGTGATCGATCCCGGCGAGACAAATGGCCGCCTGACGGAAATTCGCGGGATGGTCGAAAAGCCGGCTGCAGGGACTGCCCCATCCAACCTTATGCTGCCTGGACGCTACATTCTCCAGCCGGAGGTCATGCGCCAGCTTGACGTACAGGAGACGGGCGCGGGCGGCGAAATTCAGCTCACTGACGCGATGGCTAAGCTGATCGGCAATCAGCCGTTTCACGCGCTGACCTTCGACGGCGAACGCTACGATTGCGGCAGCGCCGAAGGCTTTGTGATCGCCAATCTCGCTGTCGCGCTCCAGCGGGAGGACGTCGGTTCGAAGGTCCGCGAGTTCCTGAAGACCGTTTAAGGCTCCAGTTCGACATCCCAATAGAGATAGTCCCGCCAGCTATCGTGCAGGTAGTTCGGCGGAAAGGCTCGGCCATGCTCCTGCAGCTGCCACGTCGTCGGGCGGATCGGCTCGCGGTGCGGATGCATGTGCGCTTCGAAAGGAGTTCGCCCGCCCTTCTTCAGATTGCAGGGCGCACAGGCGGTCGCGACATTCTCCCACGTCGTGCGGCCGCCCTGCGCCCGCGGAATGACGTGATCGAACGTAAGCTCACGCGCGGAGCTGCAGTAGACGCAGCGGAATTTGTCGCGGAGAAACAGATTGAACCGGGTGAACGCCGGATATTCGTTCGGGCGGACGTAGTCCCGCAGCGCGATCACGGATGGCAGCTTCAGCGCCATGCTCGGGCTGTGCACTTCGCGGTCGTAATGCGCGACGACGTCGACCCGTTCTAGGAACATCGCCTTGATCGCGGTCTGCCATGGCCACAGCGACAGCGGGTAATAAGATAGAGGCGTGTAATCAGCGTTGAGGACCAGCGCCGGGCAGCTGTCGGGATGTCGGATCAGCTCAGGATGATACATGCGAGCGCCAAAAGCCTTTCGTTCGGTCGGTCCGAACTCCAGCTCCCCGGCCCCGTCGCACGCAAGGAGGAGAGGGCGTCACGGCCCGTCTTCCCTTGTTGACCGCCGGATGCCAACCCGACGTTACAGCAACATGAATCGAAGATTGCGGATTCGCCGTCAAGGGGGACGAGGGTGAAGGTATCGCGTTTCGCGCCATCTCCGACCGGAAGGTTGCATCTCGGCCACGCTTTCAGCGCCGTCCTGGGGCTCAATCGCGCTCGCGACAGTGGTGGCAAATGGTTGCTCCGGATCGAGGACCTGGACCAGACGCGAAGCCGCCCCGAGTTCACCGACGGCATTTATGAAGACTTGCGCTGGCTGGGCCTGCATTGGGATGAGCCGTTGCTCGTCCAGTCCCGGCGCGGCGCTGCATATCTCGACGCTCTCGAGCAATTGCGGGCGCAAGGGCTGGTCTACGCCTGCTTCTGCACCCGGTCCGACATAGCCGCCGCTCTGCAAGCGCCGCATGGAAGCGCGGGGACCAGATATCCGGGGACGTGTCGCGATCTGCCGGACAATCCCGAGCTACGGTCGAAGACGGCCCACAGCTGGCGGCTCGACGCCTCGAAGGCGCTCGCCCGCGCCGGCCTCCCGACCTGGTCCGAAGGCGGCGAACGCTTCGCAGCCGGGGCCTCGGATATCGACGACGTGATCCTCGCGCGCAAGGACGCACCGGCAGCCTATCATCTCGCGTGCGTCGTCGACGATGCCGCGACCGGCGTGACGTTGGTCGCGCGCGGTGAAGATCTTCGCTCGTCGACCCCAGTGCAGCGCCTGTTGCAGATGCTGCTCCATCTGCCGCAGCCGGACTATCTCCATCACCCCCTGGTGCTTCATGAAGATGGGCGCCGCCTCGCCAAGCGGGATTTGGCGCCAACCCTGGCTGCGATGCGCGAGGCTGGCGTGGATGGCAGGAAGCTCGCCGCCAATCTTGCCGAGGGGTGTCTTCCGGCTGGTTTTCGGCTTCGGCGAGCCTAAATAGGCACGCATGACACTTCCCCTGATGATCCTGCTTCTCCTCGCGATGGCCGCGACGGCTTACGTGCTCGTTCGCGGAGTGATCGCCATGGCCTCGGGCAAGGACGTGACCGGAGAACAGCAGCAGAGCTGGATGCGTCGCCGCGTCCTCTTTCAGGCCGTCGCGATCGTGCTCGTCGTCCTGATCCTGATTGTCGCGGGCGCGTCCGGGCGATAACCAGCTTACCTTGGTCAAGCTCAACAAGATCTACACGCGCACCGGTGATTCCGGCAGCGCCGGGCTCGTCGACGGATCGCGCGTAAGCAAGTCGGGCCTCCGAATGGCAGCGATCGGTGAGGTCGATGAGGCCAATGCCGCGATCGGGCTGGCGATTGCAGCGCTGAAAGGTGGCGAACTGGGCCTCCGGCTCCTTGCTGCCCAAAATGACCTGTTCGACCTGGGAGCGGATGTTGCAACTCCCGGTGAGGTCGACGGCGCCTTGCGGATCATCGCGAACCAGGTCGCTCGCCTCGAGATCGAGATCGACGAGATGAACGCGGAGCTCGACCCGCTGACGAGCTTCATATTGCCCGGCGGATCGCAGGCTGTGGCCGCCCTGCATCTCGCCCGGACGGTGGTGCGGCGCGCCGAGCGGGCCGCCGTCGCTCTCCACGAAGCCGAGCCGCTCAACCCACAGCTTCTGGCCTATCTCAATCGTCTTTCGGATCATCTGTTCGTCGCCGCGCGCTACGTCGCCAAGGACGAAGGCGGTGACATATTGTGGCAGCCCGGAGCGACCAGGACCTAAGTCCGGGCGACTTTATCGCCGTTGTTCGTTAAAGCGGACATGATGGCGACCCTCGCACGCCCAGGGGCAGACCAAAGCCTCGGCCCGCGCCTGTTCGCGACGCGGAAATTGACGCTGGACCTCGCGGCGCCGCTGAGCGATGCCGACGCGACGATCCAGCCGTTCCCCGATGCTTCTCCGGCCAAGTGGCATCTCGCGCATACCACCTGGTTCTTCGAGACATTCATCCTGCGCGACCATGTCCCGGGCTATCGTCTGTTCGACGAGCGCTGGCCCTTCCTGTTCAACAGCTATTACGACGGCGAAGGCCCCCGTCATGCGCGGCCGAAGCGAGGCATGCTCAGCCGCCCGTCGCTGGACGAGGTGAGATCCTATCGGGCGCACGTCGATGACGCGCTCGAGCGTGCGCTGCCGAAACTTGGACCGGTGGCTCTCGATCTCATCGAGTTGGGCATCAATCACGAGCAGCAGCACCAGGAGCTTTTCCTCACCGACATCCTGGCGACGCTCGCGGAAAACCCGCTCGAGCCCGCCTATGGCGAACTGCCCCTATCCGCCTGCTTCGCGATCGAGCCCCTGAGCTTTCATCCGGGGAGGGACGGGGTCGTCGAGATTGGCGCGGCGCAAACCGGATTTGCATTCGATAGCGAGCGACCTCGCCATCGAATCCACTTGGCTGGGCACGAGATCGCCAACCGCAAGATCACGAACAGGGAATGGCGAGAATTCATCGATGACGGCGGCTATCGCACGCCGACTCTTTGGCTGTCCGAAGGTTGGGACTGGGTCCAACGCGAAGGCATCAGCGCACCGCTTTATTGGCACGAAGACAGCACCGAATTTACGCTCGCCGGCCGGCGTGAGGTCGATTGGGCCGCACCGGTTGCGCATGTCAGCTATTTCGAAGCCGACGCATTCGCGCGCTGGGCGGGCGCGCGCCTTCCATCCGAGGCTGAATGGGAGGATTTCGCTGCCTCTGCCGATCCCAACTTGGGCAACCAGCTCGACTCTGGGGACGCCGTCGCGCCGCGGCCGGGCGGCGGCATGTTCGGTGACGTTTGGGAATGGACGCAGAGTGCCTTCGCCGCATATCCCGGCTTTGCACCGGCGGCAGGCGCGGTCGGCGAATACAATGGCAAGTTCATGTGCAGTCAGTTCGTGCTGAAAGGCGCGAGCTGCGCCACTCCCCGCGGTCACAGCCGAGCTTCCTACCGCAACTTCTTCCCGCCGAGCGCGCGCTGGCAGTTTACGGGGGTACGGCTTGCTCGCGACGCTTGATGAGCAAGCGCAAGCATTCCGCGAGGACGTGCTTGCCGGCCTGTCCGCGCCGATACCGGCAGTTCCCGCGCGCTGGTTGTACGACCGCCGCGGCTCGGAGCTGTTCGACGACATAACCAGGCTGCCTGCCTATTATCCGACGCGAACCGAAACGGGGCTGCTCAACGAGGTCATGCCAGACATCGCGGCTCGCATTCCTCGAGGCGCGGCAGTCGTGGAGTTCGGCGCCGGATCGCAGACGAAGACACCGATCTTGCTTCGCGCGATCGCGCCCGCTGCCTACGTCCCGGTCGATATTTCGGGCGATTATCTGAACGACAGTGCGGCTGAGCTTCAGGCAAGCTTTCCGGGCCTGGAAGTCTTGCCGGTCGTCGCGGATTTCGTCCGCTCCTTCAACTTGCCTGAAGGCATCGACAGCTTGCCCAAGCTGGGCTTCTTCCCCGGTTCGACTATCGGCAATTTCGTGCCGCGAAGCGGGACCGATCTGCTGCGCCATTTTCGGGCGCTGCTCGGAACGGGCGCCCTTCTTTTGATTGGCATGGACCGCGTCAAACCGATCGAGCGACTGCTGGCGGCTTACGACGATCCGGCCGGCGTGACCGCCGAGTTCAACTTGAACCTGCTCGAACGCATCAATCGCGAGCTGGACGGCGACATTCCGCTGGACGCGTTTCGTCATGAAGCGCGCTGGAACGACATATTGTCGCGCATCGAGATGCATCTCGTCGCCAGCCGCGACGTCGAGTTCAGCGTCGCCGGCCGCCATTTCCGTTTCTCCGCCGGGTCATCGATTCATACCGAGAACAGCCACAAATACGGACCGCGGGGGGCGCGGCTGATGCTGCTCGCGGGTGGATGGACCCCGATCGCGGAATGGACCGACCCCAATGATGACTTCGCCGTCATCCTGGCGGAGGCGCAACCGAACCGTTTCGCGCCCTGATTGCCGACCCGCAGACGCCCCGCTAAGCCGCCGCGATGGTCTACGCGCTTATCGATATTGCAAACCTGCTGCTCAGCGTCGTCACCTGGATCATCATAATCCAGGTGATCCTCAGCTGGCTGTTCGCGTTCAACGTTCTGAACACCAGTTCCAGCGGCGTGCGGGCATTCGCGCTCGCGCTCGAGCGGATCACAGATCCCCTCTACCGGCCCATCCGCCGCCTTCTTCCGGACTTCGGTGGAATCGATTTCTCGCCTTTGGTCGTGCTGATCCTGATTCAGGTACTGCGAAAGCTGCTGGCGGGCGTCGCGATGTCCTACGCCTACGGCGGCGCATGACGGCCAGTCGGATCGACGGAAAAGCGGCGGGCGTCGCGGTACGAGAGCGTGTCGCCAAAGGCGTCCGCGCCTTCGAGCAGCGCGCCGGGCGCCCTCCGGGCCTCGCCACCGTCCTGGTTGGAGAGGATCCCGCGAGCGCGGTCTACGTGCGGTCGAAGAACCGCGCGACCGCGGAAGCCGGCATGGCCAGCTTTGCGCACAATCTTCCCGACACCACGTCGGAGTCCGAACTGCTGCAGCTGGTGGCGGACCTCAACGCAGACAAGCGCGTGGATGGAATCCTCGTCCAGCTGCCGCTGCCGAGCCATATCGACGAGAAGAAGGTCATCGCGACCATCGAGCCGTCGAAGGATGTCGACGGCTTCCATGCGATGAACGCGGGACGGCTCGCGACGGGGCTGGACGCACTCGTGCCGTGCACTCCGCTCGGCTGCCTCTACCTTCTGAAAGCTGAGCTCGGCGATCTCTCTGGACTGGATGCCGTCGTGATCGGCCGCTCGAATATCGTCGGCAAGCCGATGGCGCAGCTGCTCCTGGGGGAGAATGCGACCGTCACCATCGCCCATTCCCGAACCCGTAATCTGGAAGAGGTCGTCAGCCGCGCGGACATCGTCGTAGCGGCCGTTGGTCGTCCCGAAATGGTGCGTGGCCATTGGATCAAGCCGGGCGCCACTGTCATCGACGTCGGCATCAATCGCCTGCCGACCGATGACGGCAAGGGGAGGCTAGTCGGTGACGTGGCCTTTGACGAGGCGGTGGAATTCGCTCGCGCGATCACTCCCGTTCCAGGCGGTGTCGGCCCGATGACCATTGCCATGCTGATGCGGAACACGTTGGTCGCCGCCCACCGTCGCGCAGGCCTCGCGGACCCCGAGAACCTATGATCGAGCTGTTCGGATCGGCGCTTGCCACCTTCCTGGTGATCATCGATCCGCCGGGTTGCGCGCCGATCTTCGCGAGCCTGACGCGGGGCGCGTCCGCCGCCGAGCGGCGGAGCATGGCGCTGCGGTCCTCGCTGATCGCCTGGGCGATCCTGATGTTCTTCGCTCTGCTCGGAAAACCCATGCTGCATGCGCTGGGCATAAGCCTGGCGAGCTTCCGCATAGCCGGCGGGATCATGCTGTTCTTCATCGCCATCGACATGGTGTTCGAGCGTCGGACTGAGCGACGCGAGAAACGTGCGCAGGAGATCGAAGCCACGCCCGAGGCCGAGGACATCAGCGTCTTTCCGATGGCGATCCCCATGATTGCCGGCCCGGGCTCGATCGCGAGCGCAATGCTGTGGGTCTCCCGCGCCGACACTCCTGGTCAAGTCGTCATCGTTCTTGCTGCGATCACGACCGTAATGCTTCTCACGGTCGTCACCTTGCTTGCGGCAGGACCGCTGATGCGGCTCATTGGTGAAAAGGTCGAAGCGATGATCACCCGCATCCTCGGCGTCATCCTCGCCGCGCTTGCCACGCAGTTCATCGTCGACGGGCTGAAGCAGAGTTTCCCGAGCGTCCTCGCCTAGGCGACGATCTTCCACATCCGGTAGGGCGAGTCCTTGGGCAGCGGAATCGGCTTCATCCAGCCCGGCACCTGCCCATGCTCAAGCTGCATGTAAAAACCCTTCGGCGTCTCGCTCATGAAGATCGTGGCGGTGGAGCTGTTCGGGCAGCTTAGAACGTAGGTCGCCTTATATTTGGCAGCGATCGCCCGCGCCTGCGCGGCATCGCCTCGCCAGAATTTCATGACGTCGGCGATCTGCTCGCCATTGCGATGATAAGGCCCGGTGACGGCGTCGTGATGCGTTACGGTGATGAGCCGGGGCCCGAGGTCCACGAATGTCATGACCATGCCTCGAGGCTGCTGCGCGATCGGGTGCAGGCCCCATAGTGACGCACAAAGACGATTGGCCACGCCGATCGATTTCTGGAACGGCGTCGTTTTTTCCGCAGGCACGAGGTTGAGTATGAGCGGCACGAGCGCCCCCGCGCAGACGATGACGGCTGCCGTAGTGCCTATCACTCGAACCGCCGAGACCCGGGAGTTCCAGAGGGGCGGAAGGAGAGTCCAGGCCAATGTCGCGGCGCCTACGGTGGCGAGCATCTGCGCCGCCGGACCGGTCCGCGTTTGCCAGAACAAGAGAAGCAATGCGGCAAAGCCCGGCATCGCAGCGCCGATCGTGCGGCGCAGCAATTCGCGATCGCCCCGTCGGAGCCAGATCAGCAAGCCCCATCCGATCGCGCCCGTAATCGGCAAGGCGATGATCAGCGGCGCAATGCGCCACCCGTGCCGGTAGAAGGGCCGCGCCTCGCGCACATGGCTCAGCCATAATTGCTCGACCTCCGGCGACACCCCCTCGAGGCGCTGCAGGCAGTGCGGCCAGGCGAGCGCGTGAAATGCCGCGACGGCCATTCCCGCCACTGCAGCCAGAGCCAAACGGCGCTTCCAGTCGGCAGGCGACAGCAACGCGAGGAGGAAGAGAAGCGCGCCAGCAAGCACCGCATCGGACAGCCAGACAGGGGAAAGCGCGTCGCAGACCGCCGCGCGGTTGTCGTTCGAAGCAAAGAGCAGGAACGCCAGAGACGTGCCTCCGCCGAGGGTTACGGCATATGGGCGAAGCCGGTCGCGCTCGGCCGGATCGTCGATCCAGAACAGGACCATCGTTACCCCGAATATGGCGAGGTAGATCAGCATCTCGAGACCGATGGCGAGCGACAGCGATGAAGCCACGCCAAGCGTGATCCCGCCCCTGATGCGGTTCGGGTCGGCGATCGCCGAGACGCTGAGCGCCAGGAGCGCCAGCTGCCATCCGTGATGATCGATCCTCATCGGCATGAACATGCCGTTCGTCGACGCCGCGAAGATCAATGCCAGGAAGGCAAGCGGATAGGCTCGCGGATCGATCAAACGCCTGACGGTCAGCGCGATCGAGAAGAGCAGGAGAACATAGGGGATCATCGGCGCAATGGCCGCTGCGATGCGGTCCGCTCCGGCGCCCGCGATTGGGCGGAACAGCAGGATCAGGCCGGCGATGGGCAGATCCACCAAGCGGGACCAGTGGATGTTGGCGCCGGTGGGCGGGTTCAGGCGATATTGCCGCAAGTCAAACCAACCTTGCCCGTTCAGCAGGGCGCGGACCTGCATCATCCGCATATTGTCGTCGGTGTCTGGCAGCGCGAAGAAGCGGATCACCTCGGCTTTGTTGATCACGAAATATAAAGCGAAGCAGATCGCGGCGAGGGCAACGAACCACCGCCAGCGCTGGGCGAGCGTCTCAAGCCCCCGCTCCTCGAACGTCTGATCCTTGCGCGCCGACATTTTTCGCGCTGTAGCCGCTCGACTTCAAACGGCAAGCAGTCGGGGCATGGCGACCAAGTTAAACGTCGATAAGGATACTTTTGGCCAGCTCGTGCGGTTCGGCATCGTCGGCTTTTCGCTCGCCGGCGTGTATTCGGCCATATACTGGTACCTCGCGACCTATGTGATGTCTCCGGTCCTCGCGGTGGTGATCGCCTTTCTCGTCGCGGTCAGCATCGGTTTCGTGCTTCACAGCCGGTGGAGCTTTCGCGGCCATGGCAAGAGCGAAGACCGCCGCATGAAGATCAAGTTCCTTGCCGTTCAGGGATCCGGCTTCGTCCTCAACGAGATCTTCACCTGGGTTCTCACCGGCCCGATGCACGGCCCGACCTGGTGGCCGCTCATCCCCGCGATTTTCGTGACCCCCCTCGCGACCTTCGTCCTCAACCGCCAACTGGTTTTCCGCTGATGGAACGCATCGTCTACGAACAGATGGCCGAGCTGGATCAGCGGCACTGGTGGTATCGCGCCCGTCGAGAGGTCCTTGCGGCGCTGATCCGCCGGCTCGCGCGCCCGCCGCGGGACGCCCGAGTGCTCGAGATCGGCTGCGGCACCGGTCATAATCTGACGATGCTTGGGGAGTTCGGGCGGGTCGATGCGCTGGAGCTGGACGAGCAGGCGCGGGGGGTCGCGGAGAAGCGGCTGGGCCGTTCCGTCATGAGCGCGCCGCTGCCCGAGATCGCGGGCGTGCCCGACGCTCATTACGACCTGATCGGCGCTTTCGACGTTATCGAGCATATCGACCATGACGCGGCGGCGATCGCGACGATCTCGTCCAAGCTCAAGCCGGGAGGAAAGTTCGTGATGACCGTTCCCGCGCATCAGTGGATGTGGTCGGCACATGACGTCGTGAATCATCACAAGCGGCGTTATTCGAAGCGTCAGCTACGTCGTCTGATCGACGATTCCCCGTTGCGTCTCGAGAAGGTTGGCTATCTCAACAGCCTTCTGTTCCCGCTGGCCGTCGCGGAGCGCATGTCATCGAAGCTGCGCGGCAAGGACAATGCCGACATCGCGCTTCCGCCGGCACCCTTGAACAAGGCGCTGGAGCGGGTCTTCGCGGCGGAGCGTCACTTGATCGGCAGGCTGCCGCTGAGCGCCGGGCTCTCCTTGTTCGCCGTCGCCTCGGCGATGTGACCGAGCCGGCCGGGATTATGACCGTCGCCGGCAATCTCTTGCACTATGTATAAAGGCCGGCGCTTCGATTCATTGTAGAGCCTGCCGATATATTCACCCATCAGCGCCAATACGAACATCTGAACGGCACCGAGCACGACCACTACTAACATCAGCGAGGTCCAGCCCGGGACGTTTCGTCCCACCGACCATGCATAGGCGATGTAGAGGATCAGGAGCACCGACCCGACGGACAATGCCAGGCCCGCGTGGCTGGCCAGCTTCAGCGGCGCCGACGAGAAGCCGGTCAGCGCGTCGAGCGCGAACCGGAACATCTTGTGGAACGGATATTTGGTCTCGCCCGCGAAACGCTCGGCGCGGTCATAGGCGAAGGGCACCTGCCGGAAGCCGATCCATGCCACCATGCCGCGAATGAACCGCGCCTGCTCGGGCATCGACAGCAAGGCATCCAGCGCGCGACGGCTCATCAGGCGGAAGTCGCCCGCGTCGAGCGGGATATCGACGTCCGTGGCACGAGACAGCAAGCGGTAGAAGCTATGCGCGGTAAAGCGCTTGAACGCGGTTTCGCCCGCCCGGCTCTTCCGCACACCGTAGACGACGTCCGCTTGCTGGTCCTGCATCGCTTGCATCATCGCCGGAAGCAGCTCCGGCGGATCCTGAAGGTCGGCGTCGATGATCAGGATATACGCGCCGCGGCAGAGATCGAGCCCGGCAGTCAGCGCCAACTGATGACCGTGATTGCGGGACAGGTTGACCGCCATCACGTGCGGATCGCCCGCAGCGATCTGCTGCATCAGCGACCAGCTCAAATCGCGGGAGCCATCATTGACGAGCACGATCTCGAAGTCCTCGCCAGCCGCAGCTTGCGCGGCCTTGGCCAGCCGCTCATGGAGCGCCGGCAAGCAGGCTTCTTCGTTGAAGCAGGGAACGACGATCGACAGCCTCATCAGTGCAGCCGATAGAGTATGGAGCGGTCGTTGCGCCAGACCGGCGTGAGTCCCTCGACGAGATGCGGATCGACCGGCGGCGCGTTCAGCAGCCAAAGGTAATCGAACGCATCTCGCGGCAGTTGCGGCAAAGCCCTCTCAACGAACCAGCCGCCCCGGCCCCGACAGTAGGACGGCCGAGTGATCTGTGAGGGATCGGCCCTGAACTTCCCCGCCTGGTGATATTTTAGGTCCAGCAGGTTCAGTCCCTCCATCACCCATTGATCGTTGGAGAAGCCCTCACGCCGAACGATGACCATCGCGCCCAGATGGCTGTTGCGCGGAAGCGCCCAGACGCGCCCGCATTCACCCTCGTCGGTGATCCATGCCACGCGAGCTCCCATGGGGATGTGATCGAGCGCCACCAGCTCGGCTTTCTGCTCGTTAGCCGCAATCGCCAGGCTGGCGGTGTTGGCCCCCAGACGGATGACGCAAAACGCCAACCCAGCGATCGCGAGCGTCCGGGCCAGGGGAGGGTAGGTCTCTCCCCTGGAACGGATCGCCAAAACCGCCGTGGCCAATACGTAGGGAAGCAATCGCATATCGGCGTAGGTCGATCCGAACACTGTTCGGGGAAGGATGAAGAAGCAGACCAGCAGCACGAAAGCGGTGAAGAGCAGGTTGCGGGAGAAGGTCAGCCGGCGGCTAATGAGGGCGGTGAGCAGGACCAGGCCGACGGCGCACAAGGAGGCGATGTCGAACCAGTGCCAGCGGTCCCGAAGGACCATCTGCAAATACTTCCACTTGAAGTCCCAGTCGAACCAGCCGCGTGTCATGCCGCCGTGAGCCTCTCGACGCCAGGCGATGGTGATGAAGATGGGGATCGCCATGACCGACGCATGGAGCGCGGCGTTCACGCCCGAACGAAACCAGCCCCTGCCCTCGTCATGCTGACGGACCGCCTCCGCGGAGAAGCACAGGAGGCCAAGCATTCCCCAGCCGAAGGTGTGCGCGAAGAAGACGACGATTGAAATCGGGACGAAAAGGACCGCTCTCAGGCGGAGCTTCTTTCGCGCGCCCAGGTTAAGCCACAAGCCGAAAGCAAGAAAGGCAAGCGCGACCGACAGTGCGAAATTGACGAAGCCGAACATGAATGGGTGGCTGTAGGCGAAGGGCAGTGCGAACAGCGCCGTGGGCGGCACCCGGTGGTGCACTTCGTACGCGACCCACAGGAAGCCCGCCACGGTCATCGGCGGGATGCACAGCACGATCAGCTTGACCGCGGTCTCGAGGCCGAGCAACCGGCCGAGCGGCATTACGAGCAGGTCAACGCCGAGGTTGCCGATCGCTGCCCAGTGAAAGCCGTAGTAGCGATGCAGCCAGGGCGAGCTGTCGATGTCGAGCTGAACGCGGTAGCGGCCCATGTGACCGAACAGGTCCACCAGCGGCGGGATCGGCGGGTAGAGCAACGGGACCGTGGCAAGAAGGACCAGGGCCAGCATGAACCACGGCCGTTCCCACCATCCGATCGGTTCGCCGGTGCTCAGGTTGGTGGGGGGATTAAGCATTCTGCCCTGTTAAGTGCCGCCGGCCGTAATTAACCGGGCCGTTAGCAGCGAAAGGGAAGCGATAGCTAGAAGGGGATGCCTCGACCGCATGCGCGCTCCTGAACATTTTTGGTTAACGCTTTTCACCTAAGCCCTCTCCGAAAGCGTCAACAGGCGCGTGTGGGGGAATATCGCCTTTATGTCAGTGGAGCCGAACAGCGCTTACTGGGCCGAGCAGCTCGTCACGCAACTGCCTCGGCCGCAGGACCAGCCGCGGCACACTCCCTTGCTGCTGTACGGAATATTGTGCTTTTCCGTTGGCCTTCTCGCTTATCTGACGGGCGTTCTGCTGGTGTTCCCGCGCTACCTGCTGGGCCTCCATGCGCAACTCGATCCCATCGCGGAATTGCTGGTCTGGTACAGCGGCATGCCGATCGTGCTCGGCCTCGGCCTCGCGCTCGTCGACCTGCTGGTCTTCCTCACGCGCAAAAAGCCCGCCGTACCCGTTCGCTACGATCCGGTGCAGACGCGCAAGGTCACGGTCGCGCTGACCGCCTATAATGACGAGGAAAGCATCACCGAAGCGGTGGAGGATTTCCTTTCGCACCCGCTGGTGGCGCGCGTCATCGTCGTCAGCAACAATAGCAGCGATGCAACCTTCCCCCGAGCCGAAGCGGCCGGAGCGATCACGATCAACGAGGAGGCGCCGGGATATGGCCGCTGCGTCTACCGCTGCCTGCGCGAAGCCGTTCGCTATACGGACACCGACTATGTCGTGCTTTGCGAGGGCGACCGGACGTTCCGCGCCTACGATGTCGAGAAGCTGCTCGCTTATGCCCCTCACGCCGACATCGTAAACGGCACCCGAATCGTCGAGCCGCTGCGCCATTACGTCACGCAGCTCAGCACCTTCATGTATTACGGCAATCTTTTCGTCGGAAAGCTGCTCGAGGCCAAGCATCTGGGGCGGAGCACCATCACCGACGTTGGGACGACCTACAAGCTGTGCCGGCGAGACTCGCTGATGCGGCTGCTGCCAAGGCTCGACCCGGCCGTGAACCTGGAGTTCAACGCGCATTTCCTCGACACTGCGCTGGGTACAGGCCAAGTTCTGCTGGAATGCCCGATCACCTTCCATCCCCGAGTAGGGGTGAGCAAGGGCGGGAACGTCAACAATTGGCGGGGCTTCACCGTCGGAACGCGCATGATCATGGGCCTGGTGTTCGGATGGAAGCGGCTCGCGTGATCGAGGGCTATCACGATACGCGGCTCGCCCATGACCCGCGACGCGACACCGTCTGGAAAGCGCTTTGGCGTTACTACTTCCGCCATCGCGTGAGGCCTTCGGACACCGTCCTCGACCTCGGCTGCGGCTACGGCGATTTCATCAACAACGTGGTCGCGAAACGGCGCATCGCGCTCGATCTCTGGCCCGGCTTCGAGCGGCATCTCGATGAGGATGTCGAAGCTGTTGTGGCGCCCGTCAGCGACCTGTCCAAAATCGCCGCGAGTGTCGATTTCGCATTCGCGAGCAACTTGTTCGAGCACGTCACGCAGGATGAATTCGCGGCTGCGCTGGCAAGCCTTCGCGAAAAGCTTTCGCCCGACGGATCGCTGACGATCCTCCAGCCGAACTATCGCTACGCCTATCGTGAATATTTTGACGATTACACCCACGTCAGCATCTATTCGCACATCAGCCTGTGCGATTTCCTCGCGGCGAACGGCTTCGAGCCCGTCGAAGTGCGGCCGCGATTCCTGCCGCTCACGGTGAAGTCTCGACTTCCGACCTGGAGCCCCCTGATCGGGCTTTATCTCAACTCTCCGGTAAAGCCCCTGGGCAAGCAGATGCTGGTCCGCGCGCGCCCGATACGGCGATGAACGCGCCGACCACCTTCAAGCCGGTCGAGACGCAAGCTGCGATCACGGCGCCTCGAATAGCGATCGGACTGCTCCTGGCCATTCTCGTCTACCGCTTCGCTTTATTTGCGGCGTCGGGCATCGGCGCTGTCGGATATCCGTGGGAGCTCGATTACGGTGAAGGCATCGTCTGGCAGCAGATGCGCCTCATTTTCACCGATCAGGCATACGGGCCGATCGACCATTTCCCGGCAATCGTCTTCCACTATCCTCCGCTCTACCACGCCCTAACATCCGTAACCGCCAGCGCCCTCGGGACCGACGAGCTCGGCACGGGACGCGCGATCGCACTTCTCTCGACGCTCGCTTCAGCCATCGCCTCGGGGTTCCTCGTCAACCAGCTGCTCAAGGAACGCGCGCCATCCATGCGGCGCCTGTGCTCCTGCATCGCCGGGCTGCTGGTGTTCACCACGGTGCCGGTCATCCACTGGGCTGCGCTGATGCGAGTCGACATGCTCGCCATTGCGCTCAGCCTGTTCGGACTCCTCTTTACCTTCAAGGCGCTCGAACGCCCGCAGCTGATCCATGTCGCGTCGCTGCTTTTCGTCGCCGCGGTGTACACCAAGCAGACGTCGATTGCGGCGCCCGCAGCCGCCTTTGCGGTGTTGCTGGCGGCCCGCCCCAGGCTTGCGTTCAAAGGCGTCGCGGGATGCGCTCTCCTCGGGCTTGCGGTGTTGGCGACCCTCAGTTGGGCCACGGATGGCGGGTTCTTCCGCCATATCTTCCTTTACAACGTCAATCGCACCGACCTCAGCCGACTGTCGGCCATCGTCTATGCCGGCACGCTGCACCTGTTCTTCATCGCGGTTGCCGCATTCGTTCTAGCGCGGCGCACAATCGAGCTGTGGAGAAGGTATCGCGGAACGCAGCATCGGCTCGCGGACAGCAATTCCGACACGCGGTTCCTGATTGCGCTCGCCTACGCGCTCACAACGACTGCGATGCTCGTTCTGGTCGCGAAGTCCGGATCGAGCATCAATTATTTCCTCGAATGGTTCTTCGCCATGAGCCTGTTCGCAGCGATGGGACCGGCGGAATTCAGTCATCGCGCCAAATCCCAACTGCAATCGGCAGCGGCGATCGGCATACCGGCGGCTCTTGCGCTGCACGCCTGGTTCGTGCCGTTGCCGCGTTCGGGCTATGATGCCAACAGCGAACGCGGGCAGGCACTTGCGGCATTGTCCCGCGAGATCGCCGCCGCCGACAAACCGGTAATATCGGACGACATGGTCCTTCTGCTCCGCAGCGGAAAACCAGTGCTTTGGGAGCCAGCGATCTTTGCCGAGCTCGCAAGCACGGGAGACTGGGACGAACGGCCGTTCGTTCGGCGAATCCGCAATCGCGAATTCGCGTTCTTCGTGACCTGGGGCCAGCGCGGCTTCGATCGCTTCGATGAGCGATACAATCCCGCTGTGGCGGACGCGATCGATGCGGCCTATCCGATCAAGCAGCGCGCCGCCGGCCTGATCGTCCATCGCACTGCAGCGCGTTAGGGCTGTTCAACCCGAATACAGCTTAACAACGGTAATCCTCCCCTCGACAAACATTCCCGTGGAGGAGTTTCAGATGAAAAAGTTCTTGCTCGGCGGCGCCGCCGCGGCAGCGGTCGTCGCCTTCACCCCCGCCCTCGCACAAACACCGCCGGCGCAGGGGCCAAAGGCTTGGCAGATGAAAGTGGAGAATCGCGCCGAGGTACAGGAGCATGCGGCGAAGATGTTCGCGCGGCTCGATGCAAACCGCGACGGCTTCCTAACCCAGGCCGAAGCCGATGCAGCGCGCGCGCAACGTGCGGAGAAGCGGGAGCAGCGCGCCGAAAAGCGCGATGCGCGCCGCGACCCGGCTAAGATGTTCGCCCGGCTCGACACGAACAAGGACGGCAAGATCACTCAGGCCGAGGCGGACGCCGCGCGCAGCGCCCGCATGGTGGCAAAGGGCGGTCAGCCGGCACAAGCGCATGCGACCGCCATGGGTGGGTTGTTCGCGCGCGCCGACACCAACAAGGATGGCGTCATCACGCGCGCGGAGTTCGATGCCGCCCCGCACCCGCAGCGGGGCGAGATGCGGCATGCCGGCCTCCGCGGCGGCCATGAAGGCGCGATGTTCGGGATGGCCGACGCCAACAAGGACGGCCGTGTTTCGCTCGCCGAAATGCAGCAGACGGCTCTGCAGCACTTCGATCGCGCTGACCTCAATCATGACGGCAAGGTGACGCCCGAAGAGCGCAGGCAGGCGTGGCAGCAAATGCGGGCTCAGCACAAAAGCTGATCGTCAGAACAAGGACTCGAAAGGGCTCGGCAGACGGCTGCCGGGCCCTTTTTACTTTGCGAGCTCCGGCACCTCCGAGCGGCGCTTGCGCGGTGACGGCCTTTTCGGCTGATCGAGCGCCGCCGAGCGATATCGTTCCTCCGCCTCAGCCATGTAGTCGCGCGTGATCGGAAGCGCGCGCCGGTCCCGGACATATTGGACCTGGTAATTGCAGGCGGCGCCGGTCTCGAACATCACGATGCCGCCAGCGAGATAATATTCCCACATGCGGAAGAAGCGCGCGTCGTACATCGCCTCGATCTCCGCCCTGCGTGCGGTCGCGCGCTTCAGCCAGTGACGCAAGGTGTAGGCGTAATGCAGCCGCAGATTTTCGACATCGCTGGCGATAAGCCGCGCCTTCTCGCTCGCAGCCGTCATCTGGCTGAGCGAGGGCAAATGATAACCGGGGAAGATATATTTGTCGGTGAACGGGTCCGGCCCCTTCGACACCTCGCCGAGCTTGCCGATCGTGTGCAGCAGCATCACGCCCTGAGGCTTCAGAAGCTCGCGGCATTTCTCAAAGAATTCATCGTAATGCGCTGCGCCGACATGCTCGAACATGCCGACCGAAACGATGCGATCGAACTGCTCGTCGAGCTTGCGATAATCGATGAGCTCGAACTTCACACGGTCGGCGACGCCGGCTTCCGAAGCGCGCTTGCGCGCGATCTCAAGCTGCCGTTCGGAGAGGGTGACACCAAGCACGTCGACCCCCGCCACCTTGTTCAGGTAGAGGGCCATCCCGCCCCAGCCACAGCCGATGTCGAGGACGCGCATGCCCGGTTCGAGCGCAAGCTTGGCCGCGATGTGGGCTTTCTTGTCGGACTGCGCCTGTTCGAGGCTGTTGGCCGGGTCCGTGAAATAAGCGCAGCTGTATTGCTTGTCCTCGTCGAGGAAGAGCTCGTACAATTCATCCTTCAGGTCGTAGTGATGAGCGACGTTGCGGCGAGCGCGCTTGAGGTCGTTGCGCCTGAACAGCCTCAGCAGCTTGGTCTTGCGCTTGTTGAGCGCCTTCCGCTGTCCGCCGCTGTCCTCCCAGCGATTGGGGCTGAGCACCAGCTCCATCAGATCGAGGATCGTGCCGTCCTCGATGATGAGGCGCCCGTCCATATAGGCCTCGCCGACCGCGAGCTTCGGGCGGCGGACGATCTGGAGAGCAGTTTTCCGATCGGTCAGGCGCACCGTCAGGTGACGGCCGCCGCCGGGCCCGAATGTCTCGGGCGGTCTTCCCGGCATCGATACGGTCAGGCTGCCGCTTGGAAGCAGCTTCTCGATTAAGCGCCCGATGACTGCCATCTCGTTTATCCTTTGCTCGCCGAGACCGTGCCACGCGACCGCCAGGCCCGCAACTGAAGTGGCGCTTGGTACGCATGCCGCTATAGCAGCCGGCGATGGCCGACCAGCCGAACAGGCAAGAATATCGCAGCGGGCATGACCTGCGCACCCTGCGCGATGCGCTGGGCTGCTTCGCGACGGGGGTTACGGTCGTTACCTGCCTCGCCGAGAATGGGAAGCCGGCCGGGCTTACCGTGAATAGCTTCACCTCCGTCTCGCTCGACCCGCCTCTGCTGCTCGTCTGCCTGGCAAAGAAGGCGGCCAGCGCGGAGGCGCTGATCGCGGCCTCGCATTTCGCGGTGAACGTGCTGCAGACCGGCCAGCAGCCTGCCTCGATCCGGTTTTCGACGCGCGACGAGGACCGGTTCGGCGCCACGTCCTGGTCATGCGGGGAGGCGGGGGCGCCGATCCTCAAGGACTCGCTCGGCGTCTTCGAATGCGAGCGGTTCGGAGTGCATGACGGCGGCGACCATCACATCCTGGTCGGGCGGGTGGTCAAGGCCAGCTTCGATGCGACGCTGGATCCGCTGCTCTATTTCCGCGGGAAATACCGGCGGCTGCACTTCGATTAGTCGACGATCAGCTCTTCCGGATGCTTCGTCAGCCGGCGGACGATTGCAGCGATGATTCCACCGGCCGCGAAGCCGACGACCGCGCCGCCGAGCGCGCTGACCGCCCAGGAGATCAGGCCCTTCGCCGCGCCTACGGCCTCGGCGGCAGCATGTCCCAGGTCATGGATGAAGCGGGGCACGGCTTCGAGGACGTGAAGCTCCTCCAGGCCGTGGACGAGGATTCCACCGCCCACCCACAGCATGGCGGCGGTACCAATGCCGGAGAGGCCGGTAAGGAGGCCCGGCACGATCCGGACCAGCGCATTGCCGACCGCGCGCGCCGCAGATGCCGACTGATCGGCCAGATGGAGGCCGATGTCGTCCAGCTTCACGATCAGGGCGACGACCCCGTAGACGCCGAACGTGATCGCGAATGCGACCGCGACCAGCGCGAGGGCGGTCGTCACCAAGGTCAAATGGTCAAGGCTCGCGAGCGCAATCGCCATGATCTCGGCCGAGAGGATGAAGTCGGTGCGGATCGCACCTTTGACCTGCAGCTTCTCGAGCTCCGCGGGATCGACCATGGCGTCGACCAATTGCTCCTCATGCTCATGCTCGTGGAGCAGCTCCTCGAGGATCTTCTCCGTGGCTTCGAAGGCGAGATAGGCTCCGCCCACCATGAGAAGGGGCATGATCAGGAAGGGAGCGAAGGCCGTCAGGAGCAGCGCCGCGGGAAGGAGGACCAGCAATTTGTTCCTGAGGCTGCCCACGGCGATCTTGGCGATGATCGGCAGCTCGCGCTCAGGAGCAAGGCCGACCACGTAGCGCGGCGTGACCGCCGTGTCGTCGATGACCACGCCCGCCGCCTTGGTGCTCGCCTTTCCGGCCGCCCCTGCGACATCGTCGAGCGACGAGGCGGCAAGCTTGGCGATGGTGGCGACATCGTCGAGGAGCGCGAGAAGGCCGGAGGGCATGGCGGCCGCCCTAGGCGAACTTGCGGTTGCCGCGCAATTCGCGCATCGCGCGCCGCATGCTTGGGCTCGATTTCATCAAGGCGAACCGCGAGACGGTGGAGCGCGCGATCCGGGACAAAGGGGTCGAGCTCGACCTCGATGACCTGCTGGCGCTCGACGCGCAGGTCCGGGCGAGCAAGACCGAGATCGATGCCTTGCGAGCCGAGCGCAATGCCGTCAGCGCAAAGTTCAAGGACGCCTCGCCTGAAGAAAAGGCCGAGCTCGGCCGGAAGGCCAAGGAAGCCGGCGCTCGAGCGTCCCTCATCGAAGGGGAGCTGGCGGACAAGGAAACGGAACTGAAGCAGCTGATGCTCAGGCTTCCGAACGTCCCCTACGAAGGCGCGCCCGTCGGACCCGACGAGAGCTTCAACGCCGTGGTACGCACCGAGGGCGAACTTCCGAAATTCGATTTCGAGCCGCTCGACCACGTCGCCTTGATCGAGCAGAACGACTGGGCGGAACTGAGCCGGATCGTGCAGGTCTCGGGCAGCCGGACCTATTGCCTCAAGGGCCGTCTCGCCATCCTCGAAGCCAAGCTCATGGGCTGGGCATTGCAGCAGATTGCCGGCGCGGGCTTCACGGCGATCACGGTTCCCGCAATCGCCAGGGAGCAGGCATTCCTCAACCAGGGACAGTTTCCGGGCCACCGCGAAGAGACCTACGAGCTTCCGAACGATGACCTGTGGCTCGCGGGAACCGCGGAAGTCGCGCTCACCTCGCTCCATTCCGGCGAGATCATCGATGGCTCGAAGCTGCCGATACTCTACGCAGGGATCTCCCCTTGCTTTCGCCGCGAGGCAGGAAGCGCCGGAAAGGACGTACGGGGGCTCCTCCGCGTCCACCAGTTCCTGAAGGTCGAACAATATGTGATCTGCGAGGCGGACGAAGCGCAGTCCGCAGAGTGGCATTCTACCTTGCTGAGGCTCGCCGAGGGACTGCTGCAGTCGCTTGAGATTCCATACCAGGTCATCGAAACCTCGACCGGCGACATGGGCCTCGGCAAATATCGCATGAACGACATCGAAAGCTGGGTCCCCTCGCTCGGCAAGTATCGCGAGACGCACAGCTGCTCGACACTGCACGACTGGCAGGCGCGGCGCGCGAACATCCGTTACCGTGGAACCGACGGAAAGGTTCGTTTCGCGCACACGCTGAACAACACTGCCCTCGCGAGTCCGCGTATCCTGGTGCCCTTGCTCGAAAATCATCAGACGGCCGATGGCCGCGTTCGCCTGCCCAAGGCGCTGCAAGAGCTGATGGGAGGGGAGTACCTCTGAAGTACCGCTTCGAAGGCGACGACCGCCCGCCTGCCGTTTCAAAGCGCTTTCGCGAGCTCGGCTGGAATTTCGCGCGGGTCGCACGAGGCTTTGGCCCGACGGGTCCAATCGGACCCACGGATGGACCGCCAGCGTTGGTCGTTCCCGGCTTCCTGGCGACCGATCGCACCACCCTGGCGCTGCGCAAGGCGCTCGCGAAAGCGGGCTGGCGCGTGCACGGCTGGGAGATGGGCTGGAACCTCGGCGTGCGCGCCGACACGCTGGAGCGGTTGCGTGACAGGCTCGACGTAATCGGGCACCATCAGCCCATTCTGGTCGTAGGCTGGAGCCTTGGCGGGCTGTTCGCGCGGGAGCTCGCGCGCCTGCTTCCCGATCGCATTCGCGCTGTGGTGACCCTCGGTTCGCCCTTCTCGGGTGACCTGCACCAGAACAATGTCTGGCGCATCTATGAGCTGGTCGCGGGCCACAAGGTCGACGATCCGCCGATCCCACGCATCACCGAGAAGCCTCCGGTGCCGCACCTCGCTTTATGGTCCCGGAAGGATGGATTGATCGCGCCGCGAGCCGCCCGCGGCCTCGACCATGAACGCGACGAGGCCGTCGAGGTGCCGGTCGCGCATATGGCCTTCGGCGTATCTGCGAGGGCCGCACGGCTCGTGGTGCAAGAAATCGAAAGGTTTCTAAAAAAATACGCTTGATTCTAGCGGCTTATTGTTTCGGTAACGCAAAGACGCCATGTTTCCCTGCATGAAGTGGGAACGAACTCCCGCACCGCTAGGCCCCTCTGAAGGGCTGCATCCGGACGATCTTGCACCGCCGGCCTGGCATCGGCTCAGGGAAATAGCCTGGCGATTGCCTCGGATGCTGGCGGGCCTGGGGCCAGTCGGTCCGCGCGGTCCGGAGGACGGCCCGCCGGCGCTGGTCATCCCGGGATTCCTCGCGACCGACCGTACCACGATGGACCTGCGACGAGCGCTCGCGCGGGCGGGATGGCGCGCGCATCCCTGGCTTCTGGGCCTCAACACCGGCGCCAAGCCCGATACGCTCGAGCTTCTCGAAGCGAGGCTGGACGAACTGGCCGACCGGCGGAAAGTGTTGCTGGTGGGGTGGAGCCTCGGCGGCATGTTCGCTCGGCAATTGGCGCACCGCTGCCCAGACAAAGTGCGGGCGGTGGTCACTCTCGGGTCACCCTTCTCCGGCGATCTCAAGACCAACACCAATGTCCGCGAGCTGTACGAGCGGATTGCCGGCCATGACGTCTATGAGCCACCCTTCCCGAACCGGGCGGAGAAACCACCGGTGCCGACGCTCGCTTTGTGGTCGCGCAGGGATGGGATCGTCGCGCCACGAGCAGCGCGCGGCCTGGCGCATGAAGTCGACAAGTCGGTGGAGGTCGACGCTTACCACACCGGATTCGCTATCCACCGTCCGGTGATGAGCCGTGTCGTGGCCGAGATCCGTCTCTTCCTCACCGAGGCCGAGGGCCGCGCTCCCGACCTGCGTCCAATGCCGGAAGCTGATGTAAGCTTCGGGATTCCCAGGATCGCCTGACAGCGCGCGGGCTCCAAAGAGGCCCTTTTGGCTCGCGAAGCGTTCGCACTTGTAACTGTACAGAAAATAGTACATATACAAGTACAAGAATGGAGCATTACAGATGGACGTTGTGACGTACACGGACGCCCGTGCGAACTTGAAGGGAGTCATGGACCGCGTTGTCGATGACAAGACCCAGGTCATTGTAACGCGCCAAAGGGCTGAATCCGTTGTAATGGTGTCCCTGTCCGACTGGAATGCCATTGAGGAGACCCTGCACCTGCTTCGGCGCCCCAACATTGAGCGTCTGCGTGAGTCTATCCGTGCGCTTGATACGGACGGTGGTGAAGAGCACGATATCGTCGAGCCGTGAAGCTCGTTTGGTCTCCCCAGTCGTGGGAAGAATATCAGTACTGGATTGAGAACGACAAAGACGTTCTCAAGAGGATCAATGAACTCATAAAGGAATGTAAGCGGGCTCCCTTCAGGGGAACTGGCAAGCCAGAGCCTTTGAAGGGACCGCTTCAAGGGTGGTGGTCGCGACGAATTACTGGCGAGGATCGCCTTGTGTACCGCGTCCGGGGAAAGGACGATGAGCAGCAGCTCGAAATCGCGCAGTGTAGATACCACTACTAATTCCGACTGACCCACTACCGGGCGAGTCGTACCATTGACTCACGCCCTTGAGTCGCGGGAATAAGAACAAAGAGAGAACAAAAGCGTTGTGAGTCGTGTGGCAAGAGATCTGTCTCTGGTCGCCGGCGGAGCCGTCTCCGCGTCGGGCGCAACTGCTCCTGCGAAGGCAGGAGCCCAGTCCCCTACGTCTTCGGGATTCCTGCTTTCGCCGGAATATTGGAGCTTGCCGCTTCCCCCATCGCCGACGCTTAGCGAACTATTCTCCGCCCATCCGCGTGACGGCGCATGGGCCGGCTTCCTCCTCGCCCAGATCGATACCACCAAACCGATCCTATGGGTCCAGGACCGCATGGCGATCCTCGAATCGGGCCGAGTCCATCCGTCTGGACTACCTTCAAAACAGCTCATCCATATCGAGGCACGTGACGCCCGGGACGCCCTATGGGCGATGGAGGAAGGGGTAAGATGCTCTGCCCTCTCCTGCGTCATCGGCGAATTATGGGGCGATCCCAGTGCCCTCGATTTCACCGCGAGCCGGCGGCTTGCAATGGCATCGGAACGCAGCGGCACGGCGTGCTGGCTGGTGCGGCTCGGCGGGACTGCAAATCTAAGCGGCGCCCGAATGCGCTGGCGCATTGGGAGCGCGCCGTCGCTCATGAACCCGCTCGATCATCGCGCGCCGGGCGTGCCGGCGTGGGATGCCGAGCTGTTCCGCGCTCGCGGCCATCCGCCGGGGCGCTGGGCCGTCGCGCATGAAGCGGGTGCTTTCCATCTGGTTGCCGGGCCTGGCGATCGAACGCTGGGCAAAGACCAGCGATTGTCCGCCTGACACGCCCGTCGTCCTCACCGTCGAAGGAACCCATGGGCCCGTCATTCATGCGGTGACGCGCGCCGCCCGCGAACGCGGAGCTCGGCCAGGCGCGCGGCTGACCGACGCCCGTGCGCTCGATCCGGCGCTTGTTGCGCTTCCCGCCGATCCGGATGGCGATGCAGCCCTCCTGCGGCGGCTCGCGAAATGGGCGGAACGCTGGTCGCCTTTGGTCGAGCTGGACGGCGATGATTCGCTTCGGCTCGACGTCACCGGAGCCGCGCATTTGTTCGGCGGCGAGTCCGCAATGGTTCAGGACATCCGTAGCCGGTTCGCAGGGCTAGGCCTGACGGCACGCATCTCCATTGCTCCCACGGCCGCCGCGGCCTGGGCGCTGGGGCATTATGCGCCGGCTATCTGCCGTGAAGGCGAGATCGGAGCGAAGCTCGGCCCATTGCCGGTTGCAGCGCTTCGACTGCCTGACGAAGCCGTGCGCACGCTGGAACGGCTTGGCCTCAAGTCGATCGAGACCCTGGCGGGGATCGAGCGCCGCGCACTCGCTCGACGCTTCCGGGAAGCCGACAATCCCGTCGATGCCCTGGACCGGGCGCTGGGGCGCAGGGCGGAACCGTTGACCGCTGCGCCGCCGAACCCGCCGCCAAGAGCGCTACTGCGGCTCGAGGAGCCCGCGACGCATCCCGAAGCTCCGATCCAGGCGCTCGACCGGTTGATTCCGAAATTGGTTCGAGAGCTTCAGCAACGACATCTCGGAGCCCGGCGGCTTTCCCTAACCGGATATCGCGTCGACGGGAGCATTGCAGTCGCATCGGTAGCGACCGCCATCGCGAGCCGCGAGCCGAAGCATTTGGCCCGTTTGCTCGCTGACAAGGCCGCGGCACTGAACCCCGAGTTCGGGTTCGACGCCTTTGCGTTGACCGCCGACTGGACTGAAGATCTTGGTGCGGCACAGGATAGCCTGGTCGAAGAGCCCGGCGGCTCACGAGAGCTGGCGCGTCTGGTCGATCGGCTGACGGTGAAGCTGGGATCGCATCGGGTGCGGCGGCCACAGCCCGCGGAAAGCCATCTTCCGGAGCGAGCTAACCGCTGGATCAGTGCCCTGGCGAAAGCGGAACCGATCGAGCCGCAGACGGTGCGCCGCCCTCAACGCCTTCTCGACCGCCCCGAAGCGATTGACGTCATCTACGCCACGCCCGAAGGCCTGCCGCGCCGTTTCGTGTGGCGTCGCGCAGTGCATGACATTGCCCGCGCCGAAGGGCCCGAGAGGATCGCACCCGAATGGTGGCGGCAGCCATCGTCGGCGCGGCTGCGCGATTATTACCGGGTCGAGGACACGAGCGGACGGCGGTACTGGATATACCGCGAAGGGCTCGCCGGCGACGGGCGCGGCGGAGCTCCCAACTGGTTCATCCACGGCCTGTTCGGATGAACGATTTTCACAAAGCTTTCGCCTGATGCCCGAGAAGGAAGGCTTTTCCCGGCTGAAGCTGGTTCGGACCGATGACATGCCTCCGCCACCGACCGCGCGTGCGCCTTATGTGGAGCTGGGTGTCGCCTCGCCCTTTTCCTTCCTGCGCGGAGCGTCGGACGCGATCGAGCTGGTGCTGACGGCGCTTCCGCTCGGCTACGATGCTATCGGCATCGCCGACCGCAACACGCTTGCCGGCGTGGTGCGGATGCACAGCGCTTGCACCGGTGCCGGGATCAGGCCGCTGATCGGCTGCCGCCTCGACCTCGCTGATGCGCCGAGCCTGCTCGCTTACCCGATCGACCGCGAGGGCTATGGCCCCCTCTCGCGCTTGCTGAGTCTTGGCAAGATGCGCGCCGAAAAAGGCGAATGCGTGCTGAGTCTGGCCGACGTCGCGGCGCACGCCGAGGGCATCGCCTTCATTGCCTGGCCAAAGGACGATCTCGACGTCTTCGAAACGGAGCTGCCGCGGCTTCGTGACGCCATTCCATCGCTGCGCCACATCGCGACGGCATATCTTTATCGCGGAGTCGATGTTGCGCGCATCGAGCGACTGGATCGCATGGCGCGGGCGCATGGCTGCACCATCCTTGCAACCAACGACGTCCATTATCACGCTCCCGACCGGCGCCCGTTGCAGGATGTCGTCACCTGCATCCGCGAAAAAGTGACGATCGCAACAGCTGGATATCTGCTCAATCCGAATGCGGAGCGGCACCTGAAGTCGCCCGAAGAGATGGCGCGGCTATTCGCGCGCTGGCCGCATGCGATCTCGGCAACACGCGGATTCGCCGACGCGCTGCAATTCAGCCTGGACGAGCTTCGCTACGAATATCCCCGGGAGACGGTGCCCGAAGGGCGAACGCCGCAGCAGCATCTCGAGCATCTGACCTGGGAGGGCGCCCGGTCCCGCTGGCCGGATGGAATTCCGGACAAGGTGCTGAGCCAGCTCCGCTATGAGCTGCCGCTGATCGAGAAGCTCGACTTCGCGCGCTATTTCCTGACCGTCCACGACATCGTCGCCTTCGCGCGAGGGCTCGACCCGCCGATCCTGTGCCAGGGCCGCGGGTCGGCCGCGAACAGCGCCGTCTGCTTCTGCCTCGGCATCACCGCCGTCGACCCGGCGACCAGCGACCTGCTGTTCGAGCGCTTCATTTCGGAGGAACGCCGCGAGCCGCCCGACATCGACGTCGATTTCGAGCATGAGCGGCGCGAGGAGGTCATCCAGCACATTTACGAAAAATATGGGCGCGATCGCGCCGGCATCGCCGCGACGGTCATCCACTATCGCCCACGCTCGGCGATCCGCGAGGTCGGCAAGGTGATGGGCCTGTCCGAGGACATATGCGCGGCGCTCGCCTCCACCATCTGGGGCAGCATGGACCCCGAGCTCGAAGACGCGCGGGCGAACGACGCGGGCCTCGACCTCAGCGACCCGCACCTGAGGCGAACGATGAAGCTGGCCGAGCAGCTGATCGGCATGCCCCGCCATCTCTCGCAGCATGTCGGGGGATTCATCCTGACCGAGCGCCTGCTGACCGAGACGGTGCCGATCGGCAATGGCGCGATGGACGACCGCACCTTCATCGAATGGGATAAGGACGACATCGAGGAGCTCGGAATCCTCAAGATCGACGTGCTCGCGCTCGGAATGCTGACCTGCATCCGCAAATGCTTCGACCTGATCGAGCAGCACCATAACGAGCTGTGGGATCTGGCGACCGTCCCGCCCGAGGTGCCCGAGGTCTACGACATGCTGTGCCGAGGGGACTCGCTCGGCGTCTTCCAGGTCGAAAGCCGGGCGCAGATGAACATGCTGCCGAGGCTCAAGCCGCGCTGCTTCTACGACCTGGTCATCGAGGTTGCGATCGTCCGTCCCGGTCCGATCCAGGGCGACATGGTCCACCCCTATCTGAAGCGGAGGTCCGGCAAGGAGCCGGTGACCTTCCCCTGCCCCGATCCGGCGCATGGTCCGCCTGACGAGCTGGAGCGGATCCTCGGCCGAACCCTCGGCGTGCCCATCTTCCAGGAGCAGGCGATGAAGATCGCGCTCGATGCCGCAAAGTTCAGCTCCGAAGAGGCCAACCAGCTTCGCAAGGCGATGGCCACCTTCCGCAGCAGGGGGAATATCGAAGTCCTGCAGGACAAGATGGTCGGGCGCATGGTTGAAAGGGGCTACGATCCGGCATTCGCCCAGCGCTGCTTCGACCAGATCAAGGGTTTCGGAGAATATGGCTTCCCCGAAAGCCACGCGGCCAGCTTCGCCCACCTGGTTTATGTGTCGAGCTGGCTCAGGTGGCGTTACCCCGCGGCATTCGCCTGCGCACTCCTGAACTCGCAGCCGATGGGTTTCTACGCGCCGGCGCAAATCGTTCGCGACGCGCGAGAGCATGGCGTCGAGGTCCGCGAAATCGACGTCAATCATAGCGATTGGGACTGCACGCTGGAGCAAGGCACGCTTCGCCTCGGACTGCGCCAGATCGATGGGCTGCAGCGGGACGCTGCCGATCGACTGGTTTCGCGCCGCCCCTATGATTCAGTCGAGGAATTGCGCAGCCGAGCAAAGATTCCGGTTCATGCGATCCAGCGCCTCGCGGCCGCGGATGCGTTCCGTTCGATGGGCCTGGATCGCCGCGCAGCGCTGTGGGATTCGCGGGCTCTCAAGCAGGCCCCTGACCTGCCGCTCTTCACTTATGCCGAAGAGCGCGACGAAGGGACGGAAGCGGAACCGGTACAGCTCCCGGTCATGCCACTCTCAGAGCATGTGGTGAACGATTACCAGACCATCCGACTAAGCCTCAAAGCCCATCCGATGCGCTTCCTTCGCGAGCATTATACCGCGAGGAAATTCATCACGGCCGATCAGCTCAAGACCATCCGCGACGGCAAGCGCCTGTCGATTGCAGGCCTCGTCCTCATTCGACAGCGGCCCGGCAGCGCCAAGGGCGTCGTCTTCATCACTATCGAGGACGAGACCGGCGTCGCCAACCTGGTCGTCTGGCCGGATGTGTTCGAAAAGCAGCGCAAGATCGTGATGGGCGCACGCCTGATGGCCGTCCACGGCATCATCCAGCGCGATGAGGACAGCAATGTGATCCACGTCGTGGCGCGGCATCTCGAGGATCATAGCGGCATGCTTCGACACCTGAGCGATTCAGAGATGCCCTCTACCCTGTCGCAAGGCGACGGGGCCGGAAGCTGGCGCCCGCCCGGGTCGCGGCACCCGCGCGATGTCGAAGTCATACCGAAAAGTCGGGATTTTCATTAAGTCAAAGCCGGCCCAAGCGACCAGCCACAGAGAGGAACGCCGACCCGTTGCCCGAACCAGATCAACCGCCCACGTTCATCAAGCGGCAATGTCACGGCGCGATTCTTGCCGCAAAGTTTGCCTAAGAACATGAGCATGAAACGGATTCTGACCAAGATCGCTCTCGTCGCCTTGGCTGCCACGGTGCCCGTCACCGCGTCTGCACAAGCGGCGCTCGAAGGACATTGGAAAAACGGCAAAGGCAGCGTCGTCGTGCGCGTAGCTCCGTGCGGCAATGCCTATTGCGGCACCGTCGTGGAGGCGTCGGAGAAAGCCAAGGCGGGCGCGCGCAAGGGCGGGACCAGCAACCTGATTGGTACGCGGATCCTGTCCAACCTGCGACAAGCCGGTGACAATGTGTACAAGGGACAGGCTTTCGAGCCGAAGCGCAACATCCGCGCTCCCGCAACCATCCGATTGATCAATCCGAACACGCTCCAGGTGAAGGGCTGTGCAATTGCCGGCATGCTGCTCTGCAAGGAGCAGCGCTGGACGCGCGTCAGCTGAGCGCGAAACCGTCCCCGACGCTAACTCCGCCGAGCACGAGTTGCTGCAGCGCTGCCATGTCGTCGGCCCAATAGCGGTCTGAGCCGAAACGCGGCGTAACGCTGCGAACCTTCGCGTGAATCTTCTGCAGCTTGGCGCTGGTTTTGAGCGGTGCGTGGAAGTCGATGCCCTGCGCGGCGGCGATCAATTCGACAGCAATCACCCCTGCGGCGTTCCGCGCAATCTGCACCGCTTTTCGCCCAGCGATCGGCGCCATCGAGACGTGATCTTCCTGGCCTGCTGAAGTCGGGATCGAATCGACGCTGGCCGGGAACGCAAGGCTCTTGTTCTCGCTGACCAGGGCGGCCGCCGTGACTTGCGGAATCATCAGGCCGGAGTTCGCGCCGCTGTCCTCGGTCAGGAAGGGCGGAAGGCCGCTCATCTTCGGATCGACCAGGACGCTCGTGCGCCTTTCGCTAAGCGATCCGACCTCGCACAGCGCCATTGCGATCGTGTCGGCCGCAAACGCGACCGGCTGGGCATGGAAGTTGCCGCCCGAAATGGCGACATCCTCATCGGGAAACAGGATCGGGTTATCGGTCACTGCGCCAGCTTCGATCGTCAGGGTCCGCGCGGCGTTCTGAAGGAGGTCGAGCGCAGCCCCCATCACCTGCGGCTGGCACCGGAAACTGTACGGATCCTGCACCTTGGGACAGCCGCTCTTGTGGCTGGCGAGGATTTCGCTGCCGTCGAGCAGGGCGTGGAGGATTGCGGCGACACGGATTTGACCCGGCTGCCCGCGCAATTCGGAAATGCGCGGATCGAACGGCTTGGACGAGCCCTTGAGCGCGTCGACCGATAGGGCGCCCGCAGCTAGTGCGGCGGCGAACACGCGCTCACCTAGGAAAAGCGCATCGAGCGCGATTGCCGTTGAAGCCTGCGTGCCATTTATGAGCGCGAGGCCTTCCTTCGGGCCGAGCTCCAGCGGCGCCATCCCCAACTTTTGCAGCGCTTCCTCGGCGGGCATCGCAATGCCGGTCACATCGATGCTTCCGTGGCCCATGAGGGCCGCGGTCATATGGGCGAGAGGAGCGAGGTCGCCGCTTGCGCCCACGCTGCCCTGCGATGGAATGACCGGCATGGCATCCTTGTCGAGCAGCGCATGCAGGGCCTCGATGACGATCGGGCGAACGCCTGAATGCCCGCGCCCGAGGCCGAGCAACTTGAGCAGGATCATAAGCCTCGTGACGTGACGCGGAAGCGGTTCTCCGAGTCCCGCGCTATGCGACAGGATCAAGTTGGTCTGGAGCTCGGCTAGACGCTCATCTGGAATGCGCGTGTTGGCGAGCAGGCCGAAGCCGGTGTTCACGCCATAGACCGTCTCGCCGCCCGCAACGATGCGATCGACGGAGGCGGCGGCAGTTGCGACACGCTGCATCGAGGCGTCGTCGAGCCGCGCATCAGTGCCGATCCACAGCAGACGAAGCTGTTCTAGTGAGACGCTCGTCGGATCCAGCTTCACGCCTTCACCATCGGCAAATCCAGCCCCTGCTCGCGCGCGCAATCGATCGCGATCGCATAGCCCGCGTCCGCGTGCCGCATGACGCCGGTCCCGGGATCGTTCCACAACACGCGTTCGAGCCGTCGCGCGGCATCGTCCGTCCCGTCGGCGACGATCACCATTCCGCTATGCTGCGAATATCCCATGCCTACGCCGCCGCCGTGATGCAGCGACACCCAGGTTGCGCCGGAAGCAGTGTTAAGCAGCGCATTGAGCAATGGCCAGTCGGACACGACGTCGCTTCCGTCCTGCATGCTTTCCGTCTCGCGGTTGGGCGAAGCCACCGAGCCGCTGTCGAGATGATCGCGGCCAATCACGATCGGCGCCGACACCTCGCCGCTCCGAACCATCTCGTTGAACGCCAGGCCGAGCCTGTGGCGCTGGCCCAGTCCGACCCAGCAAATGCGCGCAGGCAGGCCCTGAAATGCGATGCGTTCGCGCGCCATGTCGAGCCAGCGGTGAAGGTGGGGATCGTCCGGAATCAGCTCCTTCACGCGCTGGTCGGTGCGGTAGATGTCTTCCGGATCCCCCGACAGAGCCGCCCACCGGAAGGGACCAATCCCTCGGCAGAAGAGCGGTCGCACATAGGCCGGGACGAAGCCCGGAAAGTCGAATGCATGCTCGACGCCCATGTCTTTGGCTTCCTGCCGGATGTTGTTGCCATAATCGAAGGTCGGGACTCCCATCTCCCTGTAGGCGAGCATCGCTTCGACGTGGGTCGCCATCGACTCCCGGGCAGCCGCGGCGACCGCGGCGGGATCGCGTTCCCGCATTTCCTGCCAGTGAGCGACGCTCCATCCGGCCGGACAATAGCCATTGGCCGGATCGTGTGCGCTCGTCTGGTCGGTAAGCGCATCCGGCCGGATATCGCGCTTGATCATCTCGGGCAGGACTTCGGCTGCATTCCCGAGCAGCCCCACGCTGGTCGGTTCTTCCGCCGTGCGGATGATCTCCAGCGCTTCGTCAATGCTCGTCGCGCGCCGGTCGAGGTACCGTGTCTCCAGCCTTTTTTCGATGCGGCTTTCCTGAACCTCGATGGCAATGCAATGCGCACCGGCCATCACTGCCGCCAACGGCTGCGCGCCACCCATTCCCCCGAGCCCGGCGGTGAGGATCCAGCGGCCCTTTAGGTCCCCGCCATAATGCTGGCGGCCCATCTCCGCGAACGTCTCATATGTCCCTTGGACGATGCCTTGCGTGCCGATGTAGATCCAGCTGCCGGCGGTCATCTGGCCGTACATCATGAGCCCGGCGCGATCGAGTTGGTTGAAGCACTCCCAGGTGGCCCATTTGGGAACGATGTTCGAGTTGGCGATCAGTACCCGCGGCGCATCCTTGTGCGTGCGGAACACGCCCACCGGTTTGCCCGACTGGACGAGGAGAGTCTGGTCGTCCTCAAGCCGCTCCAGTGTCTCGACGATCTTGTCGAAGCATTCCCAATTGCGCGCGGCGCGGCCGATCCCGCCATACACCACGAGGCTTTGCGGATCCTCGGCGACCTCGTCGTCGAGATTGTTCATCAGCATTCGGACCGCAGCTTCTGTCGCCCAGCTCTTCGCCACGATATCGCTTCCGCGGCGCGCGCGAATGTGACGGCTGTTGTCGCGTCTGCTCATCTGTTCTGTGGCGCTCAGTTGTCGATACCCCCAAAAATTCGCCGCTCGGGACCTGGGAGGCCGACCCAATAGCCGAGCTCGGCGATAGATTCGATCCGCCAGACGGCCAGGTCCGCCTGCTTGCCCGCTGCAACGCTGCCTACGGCATAGGCCAGACCAAGCGCGCGAGCCGCGTTTATCGTCATTCCCGCAAGCGCCTCTTCGGGCGTCAGGCCGAAGAAAGTGCAAGCCATGTTCATCGCCAAGGTGGGCGAGAGCATTGGTGAGGTCCCAGGATTGCAATCCGTGGCCACCGCCATCGGCACCTTATGCCTGCGCAGCAGAGCAACGGGCGGCTTCTTCTCCTCCTGCAGAGCATAGAAAGCGCCGGGAAGCAGGACTGCGACCGTGCCGGCTGCCGCCAACGCCTTGGCCCCCGCCTCGTCGAGATGTTCCAGGTGGTCGGCGGAAAGCGCGCGATATTGCGCCGCGAGCGCCGCCCCATGCTGGTTCGAGAGCTGCTCGGCGTGAAGTCGCACACGCAGCCCGTGGTGGGCGGCGGCCTTGAACAGGCGCTCAACTTCCTCAGGCGTGAATGCGATGGTGTCGCAAAAAGCGTCGACGCTTGTGGCCAGCCCCTGCTTCGCGGCGGCGGGTATCAGCTTGTCGACGATCTCGCCGACATAATGCGCTCGTCGGTCGCGCTGGTCGGCAGGCAGCGCATGGAGCGCAAGCAAAGTGGGCGCGATCCGCACCGGTTCGTTTTTCCCGAGCTCCGCGGCGATCTTTAGCAATCGAAGCTCACTGTCAGGATCGAGGCCGTATCCCGACTTGATTTCGATCGTCGTGCAGCCCCCAGCCATCAACGCATGGAGACGGCGCCGGCTCTGCTCAAGCAAGGCCTCGTCGGAAGCGGCGGCCGTCTGCTTCACCGTCGACGCTATCCCACCGCCGGTCTTAGCTATTTCCTCGTAGCTCGCCCCCGCGCGGCGCATCGCATGTTCGTCGGCCCGTGTGCCGCCGAAGACGAGGTGCGTATGGCAATCGATCAGCCCGGGCGTGACCCACGCGCCGCCAAAAGCATCAACCTGCTTGGCGCGGAAGCCAGCAAGCTCGGTGCGTTTTCCGACTCGCACGACCTTCCCGTCGGCAATGCCGATGGCCGCATTCTCGATGAGCCCGAGCGGATTGCCCGGCCTTTCTTCGAATGTAGCGACATTGCAGTCGACGAGGAGCCGGTCCCACATGCGCGTCGCCTTAGGCGAGCACTGCTGCTAGCGTCAAAGCGATGGCGGGCTGGCCCAACCTTTCCGAGCTCCTTTCAGCCGATCATGTCGACGCCCGCGTCGGTTTTGTCGGCGCGCCGCTCGCCGCGGGCTCTGTCACTCCGGGCCGATGCGACCTTGCGCCCCAGCTGCTGCGTCAGACGCTGCGGCGAATGGGACGCTACGACGTCGAAACCGGCCGCGACTTGCAAATGGAGGTCGCCGACCGAGGCGATGTCGACATTGCGGGCCTCAGCATCGAGGACGCCACCCCGATCATCTGCGACGCAGTCGGTGCAAGCGCAGTCAGTCATGCGCTGACGCTTCTCATTGGCGGAAACAACGCCGTGACGCGACCCGCCGTCCTGGGCCTTGGCGTACCCCTCGGCCAGGTCGGGCTGATCACGCTGGACGCGCATTTCGATATGCGTGACCTCGATGCGGGGCTTGGCAACGGCAATCCGGTGCGCGCGCTTATCGAGGACGGTCTGCCCGGAGCGAACATCGCGCAGGTCGGTATCGCGCCGTTCGCAAACAGCGCCAGGATGCATCAGGACGCGCTCGCCGCCGGCAATCTCGTCGTCACCATCGGAGAAGTCTTCAGCGACGGTATATCCGGCGCGGTCGAGCGCGCGCTCGACCATGTGTCACATTGCACTTTGCTCGTGGTTGATTGTGACATCGACGTCATCGACCGGTCGCAGTTCCCCGCGGCGCCGGGGGCACGTCCCGGGGGCATGGCCGTGCGCGATTTCTTCGCTGCAGTACGACAGCTTGCATGCGACCCGCGTGTGCGCGTGATCGATCTCACCGAGTGGGATCCGCCTTTGGACTCTACCGACCTCAGCGCCTTGACTGCCGCCCGCTGGGTCGCCGAGTGCCTTGCCGGTTTCGAGAGCCGCTAGGACTGTAAGGCGACACCGTAGCCCTGCTCCACGCGTTAGCGTCCCGCAAGCGGAGATCATCATCCATCTCGATTGCCACTTCATGCGCCATCCGCGCGAGAGGATGCAGCGTCGGGGACGACGATCTCGGCAGGCTGCTCAATAAGGAGCGGCCTCCGCTCGTCTAAGATGGCGTATCGAACAAGCTCTTCATCTGCCGAATAATTCATCGAGCTCGGATGGCTTGAGCTCGGGGGCGAGCTGGTCGAAGGTGCACTGCGCCGGGTCCTTGTCCGGCCGCCAGCGCACGAAGCCGGTGCCATGGCGGAACCGGCGGCCGGTCACCTGGTCGTAGCGCACCTCGACGACCAGCTCGGTCTTTAGCGGCTGCCACTCGGCGGAGCGCGCGGTCGCCCACCGGCTGGGGCCGCCCGGTGCATCTCCGGTGAACCCGGGAGGCTTTATAAGGCTCTCTAGCTTCTTGGTCAGCGCCGGCCTGTCTTCCGCCTTCAGCGCGGATGTGAATCCAACATGGTGCAGCAACCCCGCCGAATCGTAGAGCCCGAGAAGCAGCGATCCGACTTCCTTCTTCTTTTCCGCGTAGCGGAAGCCCCCGACGACGCAGTCCGCAGTGCGCTGTTGCTTCACCTTGATCATCGCTCGCTCGCCTGACCGATATTCAAGGCCGGTCCGCTTCGCGATGACACCGTCGAGCGCTCCGCCGCTGCCCTTCAGCCAAGCGAGCGCCGTGTCACGGTCGCTCGTCACCGGCGAGAGATGAAGGCCGGCACGCGCATTGTTCTTGTAAAAGCGTTCGAGCGCAGCGCGACGCAGCGCGAGCGGCTCGCCGACCAAGGACCTTCCATCGAGTTCGAGCAAATCGAACAGCATCAGCTCGGCTGGCGTTTCGGTGCTGAGTTTTCGGATGCGGCTTTCGGCCGGGTGCAGCCTGAGCTGAAGCGCGTCAAAGGATAAGGAATCGTCGACCGAGATGATCAGCTCGCCGTCGAGCAGGAAGTCGTCGCGCGCCAGCCGGCGCAGCATCTCGGTGACTTCGGGGAAATAGCGCGCGAGCGGCTTGCCCGACTTCGACGTCAAAGTGACTTCATTCCCATCTCGCCTGGCCAGGCAGCGAAATCCGTCCCACTTGGGCTCGAATTGCCACCCCTCGCCGTCCGGCAGCTCGGATGCGAGCAACGCCTCCATCGGAGAGATTTGCGCGCTGCGCCTGGCCATTTGCAGACAATTCGCTGGTCCCTGCAGTCGTTCCCGTTGCGCGACGACGCGCGGCTGTTACCTATCGGCTAAAGGGGAGGCCACAACATGAAGGTAAATCCGCAAGTCGAAGCCGCGACCGCTCGCTACATCGACAGCCTTGGAACGGACGCTCTTCAAAAGGCGCATGATTATACGGTCGGCGGACATTGGCTGCTGCTCTGGGGCCTGCTCGTCTCGGCGATCGTCACCTGGCTGATCGTCCGCTCGGGTCTGCTTGACCGGATCGATCGTAAGTTTGCCGAGCGCCGCGCCAATCTGCGGGCCTTCGTGGTCAGCGCGATCTTCTTCCTCGTCTCCGGTTTGCTGACGATTCCGTGGACGATCTATTCGAGCTGGTACCGGGAGCGCGGCTATGGGCGCACTAGCCAGCCGCTCGGGGACTTCCTTTTGCAGGGAGGGATCTCCCTCGTCATCAGCACGCTCCTCGGCGCGATCTTCCTTATGGGCGTCTATTGGCTGATCCGTCGAACCGGAAAGCGCTGGTGGCTGTGGTCCGGCGGGCTGACTGCGGTGGCTCTTGCAGTGATCCTGTTGCTCGCGCCGGTCCTGATCGAACCCTTGTTCAACCGCTATGAGGCGGTGCCGGCCGGTCCCGTGCGCGATGCCGTGGTTGAGATGGCCGGCCGCGCCGGAATCCCCGCGAACAAGATCTACATGTACAACGGCTCTCGCCAATCCAACAATTTCACGGCCAATGCCGGCGGCGTTGGAAGCACCGCTCGCGTCGCCATCTCCGACGTAGCCTTCAAGAATGCGACGCTGGATGAAGTGCGGGCGGTCACCGGCCACGAGATCGGCCATTATGTGCTCAAGCACAGCTGGCAGGGCCTGGTGTTCTTCTCGATCGCGGCGGTCGTCCTGTTCTGGCTGGCGGACCTGCTGTTCCCGCGATTCGCGCGGGTGTTCGGATCGAGCGCGTCAATTGGCGACCCGCGCGGGGTTGCCGTTCTGATGTTCATGGTCGGCCTCTTCGCGCTTCTGGTGAGCCCTCTGTTCAATGCATTCAGCCGCACCCGCGAAAGCCAAGCGGATCTTTACTCGTTGCAGACCGAGAAT
>NZ_JAMGBE010000004.1:107500-276085 GCF_023516575.1 Sphingomonas hankyongi
TACCCTGCCTACGGGCCAGGCCAACACCTCCGCCCCGTGGTCGCGCAGGCAGTAGATCACGTCCCGTTCGGAGATCATGCCGACGATTCGCCCGTCCTCGGTCACCGGCAGGGCTCCGATTCGCTTTTCGCCGAGCCTGCGGACCGCCTCGAACATGGTCGCATCCGCGGAGATGGTTTCGACGGCGCTACCCTTGGAGCTCAGCACTGCAGAGATTGTCATTGCACTCCCTTTCCGCGGACTCGGCGAGCGACGCCTTGATAGTCCCATTTCGCGTGCGCAAAGGGAAGGCATGCCTCAAATCGATCCGATCCCCAGCCCGCGAATATCGACGATGCACCGCTTCTGGCGGATTTTCCGGCTCCTTGCCCTTCTGTCGATCGTCATCGCCGCAATCGCCGTGTTCATCGTCGCGCGCGGCGATTCGACCATCCACGTGCACATGCTGATAGCGACGGCGCTAGGGATTGGCCTGACGGTCCTGCTCGGTACGGGGCTGATGACATTGGTGTTCCTGAGTTCGTCGAGCGGGCACGACGAGCAGGCGACCCCCCGCAGCGAGAATGAGAATGACTGATAACGAGCGGAAACCGATCCTGCGGGTGATGCCGGGGCCGACTGACATCAATGCCAACGGCCATATCTTCGGAGGCTGGGTGCTAAGTCAGATGGACATAGCGGCCGGCATCGTCGCGTCGCGCCGCTCGAAAGGCCCGGTCGCAACCGTCGCGATCGAAGCCATGGAGTTCATTCAGCCGATCCACCTGCGCGACCTGATCTCAGTCTATGCCCACGTGGAACGGGTTGGACGGACTTCGATGGGCGTAAGGATCGAGGTCATTGCCGAACGCGACCTTGGCGAGACCCAGGTGAAGGTGACCGAAGGCTTGTTCACCTTCGTTGCCCTCGACGCGAATCATCGTCCGCGTTCGGTCGATCAGTCGCCGCCGATCGTATAGTGAAGTTCCGCAATGCCGTTCGCCGGTACGATCGCGCGCCACAGCTTCCAGCCATCGCGCGCCGCGAGCTTAGGGCCAGTCATCGATCTGGCTCCTAGCGGAAATTCGACCTCCACGAGTTGAGATCGAGGGAGGTCGTTGGTGAGCTTGAGTTCGAGATGGTAGCTCTCGCCTAGCCCAACCTGTCTCAGATCGGCCAAGACGCCAGTGGAGGTCGTAACGGGAATCTCGACCTTCTCTCCAACGGTATAGTCGTCGATCCTGCCTTCGCCGAGCAGGATACGCCGGCCGTCTGTTCTACCGAACAACGCGACCTTCCCTGCCGGCAAGGCCAGGCCAAGGCCCTCGGCAACACGATTCCGAGTGACAAGCACTCGTTCCACCTGCGGTGAACCGGATTGATGAGGGCGGAGGCGCAGAATGCTCTCGACCTTCACCGCTGGCTGCCGAAGCAATGCAATCTGCTTTTGCGACTTGGCCGCAACCGTCACCTCGATCGGTATCCGGTAAAGCCTGACATCGCCGAGCTGTTCTTCCTGCGCCATTACGTCGCCTCCGCCGCGCTCGGGCGCTGCGGCCGGCGGCGGTGGTGGCGGCGGGGGCGGGGGAGCGCGAGGAGCGATCATGCGCGACCCGGTTACGGCGATGAATTCGCTTTCCTCGGGCAAGTCGCTGGTCGTGCCTTGCGGCCAGCATTGGATCGAGATCGGTTTCGCCTGGCCGGGATCGACCCACACCCGCTGGCGGTTCAGCTTGCCCGCGACCGCCTGCGTGCGGGCATTCTCAAGCCCCGTGGAATCTCCATTCGCCATTGTCAGCCAGCCGAACAGTGAGATGCTGTCTCCATTATTGGAGAGCTCGGCGACGTAATCGGCCTGCCAGTCGAAATTGTTCGTGATGTAGGAGAGCGTGACCTGACGCTCGATCGCGCGGGGACTGCGCACGCGCACCGACAGCGTGGGCTTGGCGGAAAGGTCGGCCGGCACACGATCCGCCAGCAGCGTTTCCGGCAACCCCGTGCATCGCAGCGCCTCAACTCCGTCTGCGCTCTGGATCACTACCCCGTCATTGTTCGCCCGCACGATGGCATCCTGTTCGCGCACGGCGCCAGTCGCCTTCGACGTGCGCCGAAGATGCAGCCGCTCCCCAAGTGTCGCGTCGAGCAAGGTGCCGGGGGATAGCAGTCGCGCATCGCGATTCTTCTCGATCACGGCTTCGCCAAGTCCGGTGACGATCGCGCTCTGCGGGACGATGCCCGACGTGACGCCGACGAAGCGCAACTCGCTCTCGCCCGCCGGCAGTCTTACGTGGCGCGTCTCACTTACCAGCGCATAGCCGCCGAGCCACGACAGGTTGAGCGGCTGCAGTCCCCGGTCGGGATCGCGGTACACCGTTACGGATACGCGGTCGGGTTCCGGCGAACTGACGATCGCCTGGGCCTCGACGCGCCCTGCCAAGGCAAGCGCGACCAGCGGGAGCAGCACGCGCACGGTTCAGTAGCGGCTGTCGAACGTCGCCGTGACTGTTGCTTCGCCGTTGGCGGGCACGGGAACCCGCCAACGCGCTTCGTCGGCGCTCAGCCGTTCCGATTTCGCGCTTTGGTCGGTGATGCGCGTGTCGCCCCACAGGCCCGATTGGATCAGGTCCACCGTGATCGGCTTGGGTCCGGCATTGGTCAAAGTATAACGCATGCGCGTACGCCAGCGGCTGTCTCCGACTTTCGTCCTTTCCTCCACAACCGGGCGCACCTTGACGTCAAATGCCTGGCCCGTCGCCAGGCTGATGTCCGAACCCATTGGCGTATGGCCGATCCGGTGCTCGCCGACGAACTGCGGATTGCCGCGCGCGTCGCGCTGGTAGACGCGCACCGTCCCGGCCGGCAGCGCATCGCCGAGCCCTTGATTTCGCGAGCTGGAAAAACGCAGGACAGTATTGGCGCTCAGTGGCTGGTCAGCGGTCGAGAGCCATCCGTTGCGGAACTCATATGCCCGCGCGGCCGGTGTATTCTGCACGTCGAGGAAGCTAACCTGCTTGGTCTGCTTGTCGGCGATCGTAGTTCGCTCGGGGAGCGGATAGAGGTAGAAGTCTCCCAGTCGCTCACGCGTTGCCGTCTCCGTGCCCGCGCGATCGATAACCCCCGGTGGCGGAGGGGGTGGCGGGGGCGGCGGATATCCTCCGCCATACCCTCCCCGATACCCGGAATTCTGGCCGACATTGCCGGCCACCAAAAGCGTCGACGCATTCACGTAGGGGGTGCCGCTGTTGTTTGTCAGCGTGACCCATCCCTGCACGTCCATGCGCCCGTTGGCTTCGTCGAACAGCGCAACATAATCCGCCGCCCAGCCAAGGCCTGGGGTGAGATAGGTCAGCGTCACGGGCCGCGATCCGCTCGCATTGGAATCGAGCGTTACCGACAAAGTCGGCCGCGCCCTCAGGCTTGCAGGCACGGCGTCGAAGATCACGCGCGCCGGCAATCCGTCGTCGCGGAGCACTTCGATGCGATCGCCGATCTGCATCACAACGCCGCCATTTGCTGCGAGGATGCGTGCGGGCTCCCGCACTTCTGCGCCGGTCGCCGGATTGACGCGAACCAAGGTCACGGTCTGGCCGACGGCGTTTTGCATCAATGCTGACGGCGACAGCAGATCGAAATCGAAATTCTGCTCTACGATACCGATTCCGCGTCCGTTGAGCGTCACTGTTTCCGGCTGGATTTGCGCTGAGACGTCGCGGAATTCCTGGCGGCTGCGCCCGGCTGGAAGATCGAGCGTGCGCTTGTCCTCAACGAGCGCGCGATCGTTATTGTAGATGGTAACGGCGACGTCGCCCTGCGCGGTCTGCGCCGGGGTTGGAACCGGCTGCGCATAAGCAGCCGACGCAGCGAGCAAGGCTCCCAGCGAGATTAAACGCATGCACTCTCCCCTCCGGTGAATGCGCAGTTTTCACGTCGCCTAGCTGAACCGCAAGTGAGCCGGGTCAAAGAAAAAGGCGACGGGAAACCCCGCCGCCTCAATCTTCATGAGAGATCCAAGTCAGGCCGCTGGCGCGATGTCGCTGTCGTTATCGTCCGAGCGTTGAGCCCTCGTCCGGCGACGCGGCCGCCGCGGTTGCTCTTCCTCGGCTGCCTCGGCGCTTTCTTCGTCACGGCCGATGGCTGGCGGGAGGATGTCGAACGGAATGGTTTCGCCACCGCCGTTTACACGCGGCTGACGGTCTTCGTTGTCGCCAGCATCGTCGGCGGACTGCTCGTCCGCATTACGTGGACGACGCTCCCGGCTGCGGCGATTGAAGCGTTCGCCACGATCGCGGCGGTCTTCGCGCTCCTCGCGCTCGTCGCCTGCGGCCTGCTCTTCGCCCGCATCGACGAGTTCGTCCTCGCCTTCCTCATCATCGAGATCCTCGCCGCGCTGGCGCCTTTGGTCCTCAAAGCGCGCGCGGCTTTCGCTCAGCACGCGGAAATAATGGTCCGCGAACTGCAGATAATATTCGGTCTGGACGCGATCGCCGGCAAGCTGGGCGTCGCGCGCCATATTCTTGTATTTTTCGAGCAGCTGCGCGGCATTGCCCCGCTGACGATTGTCCTGGCGATTCCCCGGCTGTCCGCCGAGGTTCTGTCCCCGCTGTCCCCCGCGACCGCGCCTGCGGCCGCCACCCTGTCGATTGTTGATCAAATGCCTACGTCCTTACGCAGTGTAGTCAGCCCCTTGGGCCCTCAGTCGGGCAGGACCGCAAGCGCGGATCCTGACCCTCTCGTTCCGGTCTCACGCTGAAGCGTGAAGCGAACGGCCGATTGCGTCGGGGGTGGACGGGATGCGCTCTTCAATCCTGGTGGAGCGGACCCGGCCCTGGACACTGATGTAGTGTGCCGGACAGTCAATGCCAAGCAATTTCGTTCAAACCCAGGTTAGAAGCACCGCCCGGGGCCGACCAGCCAGATCGAGTGCGACCTGTGCGTCCAGCCCATCGCGTCCGAGCAGCGCAGGCACTTCCGCGGCCTGATCGTACCCGATCTCGACGGCTGCCAGCCCCCCCTTGCTCAGTAGCGCGGGAAGCTGCGGCGCAAGAACATGATAAGCGTCGAGGCCCTCGCTTCCGGCAAACAGCGCCTCATCCGGCTCGAACTCGCGCACGCCCGGCCCAAGGTCCGCATCGTCGCGGATGTAAGGCGGATTGCACAGGATCAGGTCGAATGTCTCCCTGACACCTGCCGCCCAGTCTCCGAGCTGGAGCTTGAGCCTTTGTTCAAAGCCGAGGCGGCGCGCATTGGCTGCTGCGTAGGACAGCGCCTGTCGCGACAGGTCGATGCCGAGCCCGGTTGCCTGGGGCCAGATGTCGAGCGCCGCCAGGAGAAGGGTGCCGGGGCCCGTGCCCAGGTCAAGCACGCGCTTCGGTCCCGCCGTCCCCTCGAAATGCTCGATGGCCGAAGCGATGAGCACTTCGCTGTCGGGACGGGGAATCAGCACTCCGGGTCCGACATGGAGCTCGATGTTCCAGAATGCGCGCCGCCCGGTGATGTAGGCGATCGGCTCTCCTGCCTGGCGGCGGCCGATCATGTCCCAGAAGCGCTCGGGCACGTTTCGGTCGGGTGGCGAAAGGATCAGCTTGTCGCGGTCGATGTGAAGCGCCTCGGACATCAGCAGCTCCGCGTCCAGGCGCGGGGTATCGCTGTTCTTCTCGAGCTGACGCGCTCCATCCGCGAGCGCGCGGGCAATCGCTTTCACGCGTCCTCCAGACCCGCCAGGCGCTCCGCTTCGTCTTCCGCGACCAATGCATCAATAATCTCGGTTAGTCCGGCGCCTTCCAGGACTTCGTCCAGATTGTGCCGCGTGAGGTTGATGCGGTGGTCGGTCACCCGTCCTTGCGGGAAATTATAGGTGCGAATCCGCTCCGAGCGGTCGCCCGAGCCAACCATGGATTTGCGAGCGCCCGCGCGTTCGTTGGCGAGCCTTTCGCGCTCCATCTCGAACAGGCGCGTCCGCAAGACCTTGAGCGCCTTGGCCTTGTTCTTGTGCTGCGATTTCTCGTCCTGCTGGATCACGACCAGCCCGGTCGGCAGGTGGGTAATGCGCACCGCGCTGTCGGTCGTGTTCACCGACTGACCGCCGGGACCTGACGATCGATAGACGTCGATGCGCAGGTCCTTGTCGTCGATCTGGACGTCCACGTCCTCCGCTTCGGGAAGAACGGCTACGGTCGCCGCCGACGTGTGGATGCGCCCGCCGCTCTCGGTGACCGGCACCCGCTGGACGCGATGGACGCCGCTTTCGAATTTCAGCCGCGCGAACACGCCCGCGCCGTTGATGGAGGCGATCGCCTCCTTGAAGCCGCCGACGTCGGACTCGCTCGCCGAGATCAGCTCGAACCGCCATCCCTGCGTTTCCGCAAAGCGCTGGTACATGCGTAGCAGGTCGCCCGCGAACAGCGCTGCTTCATCGCCGCCTGTGCCGGCCCGGATTTCGAGCATCGCAGCGCGGTCGTCCGCCGCGTCGCGCGGCAGCAGCCTGACGGCCAGGTCGCGCTCCGCCTGTGGCAGCTTGTGGCGGATTTCTTCAGCCTCCGTCGAAGCCATTTCCTTGAGTTCCGGCTCGGCCGTCGGGTCTGCGACCATGCCGTTCAAGACCTCCAGCTCCGCACGCAGCCGCCGGACTTCGCGTGCAGCGGCAGCGACCGGTTCGATCGCCGCATAGTCCTTCGACAGCCGAACGAACTCCTCGGGCGACACGTCCGCGCGCGCCATGGCGTCGGCAAGCTCCTGCTTGCGCGCCTCGATGCTCGCGATGCGTTCCGACGAGATCTGGGTCATTGGCGGATCGCGTCCGCGATAAGGTCGAGGGAGACGCCGCGCTGCTCGCCGGTGGAGAGATTCTTCAGCTGCGCTTGTCCGCGATCGAGCTCGTCGTCACCAAGGATCAGGGCATATTTCGCGCCGGAAGTATTCGCGCGGGCAAGCCTCTTCTTCATATTGCCGCGGTAGCCGATCTCGGTCGCAATGCCTTCGCGTCGAAGGCCAGCCACGATGCGCTGCGCTTCCGCATCCGCGCGCTCACCAAGCGGGATGACCGCGACCGACGCCGTTTCCGCGGGCGGCGCATCGATCATCATGCCAAGACGCTCGATGCCGGCTGCCCAACCGACTGCGGGGGTGTGCGGACCGCCGAGCGCCTCGATGAGGCCATCATATCGTCCGCCGGCGATTACCGTTCCCTGGGCACCCAGGCGATCGGTTACGAACTCGAATGCCGTGTGGCGGTAATAATCGAGGCCGCGAACCAAGCCCGCGTTCCGCTTCCACGGCACGCGGGCGGCGTCCAGCCCAGCGGTGACCGCCGCAAAAAAATCCGCGGCCTCACCCGTCAGATGCTCGTCGATGGCCGGAGCATCCGCACTGATCGCTTTGTCCCGCGCGTCCTTGCTGTCGAGAATCCGCAGCGGGTTGCGCTCCAGCCGCGTCTGGCTGTCTTCGGAAAGCTCGCCGCGATGCGCTTTGAAATAGTCGACGAGGGCGGTGCGCCACGCATCGCGGGTCTCCGGGTCGCCGAGGGTGTTGAGCTCGAGCGTCACGCCCTCGGCGATTCCGAGCTCCTGCAACAGCTGGTAGCCGAAGCTCAGTATCTCCACATCCGCCTGCGGCTCCGCGGCTCCGATGATCTCGGCGTCGAGCTGATGGAATTCTCGGAAGCGGCCCTTTTGCGGACGTTCGTAGCGGAAAGCCGAACCATGGGTCGCGACTTTCAGCGGCGCATATTGCTGCCACCCCTCGGAGAGATAGGCGCGGCAAATCCCAGCGGTGAACTCGGGCCGCAAAGTGATCGATTCTCCGCCGCGGTCCTCGAACGAGTACATCTCCTTTGAGACAACGTCCGTTGTCTCCCCGATGCTGCGCGCAAAGACCTGCGTTTGCTCGACCGTTGGGACCTCGACGCGCCTGAACCCATAAAGACGGCGCACACGGTCGAACGCAGCCACCACCGCCGCAAGGCGGTCGGCGTCTTCTCCCAACAGGCTTTGCATGCCCCGAACGGGCTGAACCGGCGTCATTGCCCGGCCCTAAAGCACAAAATTGCGCAATGCGGAATCAGCGCGGCGGATTGGTCTGCTGCTGCTCGCGCTCGCGTTGCTGCCGATACCAGCTCGGCGGAGGCGAGAATAGCTTGCGGAAGCTGATCATGATCGTTCGGCCGAGGGGCTGCAGCAGGTCCGCCTGGTAGTTGAGCGGCACCTCGCCAGACGCATCCCGCACCTTGGGTTTGCTATTGAAGATGTTGTTCGCCTCGAGGCGGATCTGCGTGCCACGCATCCAGGGCTGCTTCAACGCGAGCTCCGGAATGTCGCCGGGATTGGCGAACAGTCGAAGATCGAACGTGCCGTAGGGGGAGAAGTCGAGATCGTTGCCGTCGAGGCTGTCGACGTGCGTTCCACTGCGCCAGTTGGCCGCCACCCTTGCGCCGAGGCCGTTGTTCGACCAGCCGGCCTGCGCCTGGACCTGATGGCGCGGGGTACCGCCTGTCGATCCCGCTGCGTCGCCATGCAGATAATCGACCTTCGGGATTCCCGGCGCGATGCGCACCTCGTCCACAAGGGTGACCGTGTCGGTTATCGAAAACTGCAATCGCCCGCGGCTGCCGAATCCGCCGCGCCCGAAGCCTCCGCCACCGAAGCCACGGCCTCCCCCGGGACCGCCGAAACCTCCGCCGCCGCCCGGGGGCGGTCCGGCATCGGGCGGTGGCGCTCCCTCAGGCGGCGGAGGCGGAGGCGCACTCTCGCCCTGTGCTCCCGCGCCGCCACTGGACGGTCGACTGCGGCCTCCGAACTGCGCGCGAATCTGATCCATGACCGACTGGGAAGGCCGCCTCGACTTCAACGGCTTCGAGAAGTCGAATCCTATGCGTAGGGTGTCGCGGCGGGCTTGGTCGAAATTGATTGGCCTAAGGTCGACGCTGATGAGAGGGCCGAGGCAAGGCGCCGGCGTCGGGCAATCGCGCACGAACCGTTCGGGAAACGCTGCTTCGATCTCGGGCGTGGCGCTGATGTTGGAGACCGGTTTGTCAATCGTCGAGTGAACATACTCAGCCCGCAGCCTCAGGTCCGTATCCTTGATGGGCTGCCAATTTCCGCCGATCTTCCAGACGTTGCGGCGGTCGGCGAGCAAATCGGGATTGCCGCCGGTGGTAGCCGTTACCTGCACCGTCTCACCCGTCGTGAAGTCGAATATTCGGGCGTTGGGGGTCGTGATAATCGGATCGCCGAGCTGGTTGAGCGTGGGCGCGCCCTCCTCCCTTGTCCAACTGCTGATGAAATTAAGCCGGTCGGCAGGGGACCAGTTCGCACCCGCGCCCAGCACCGTCAGCGTGCCGAAGTCGGACAGATGATCGACTTCCGCATTCGCATTCAGGGTGAGATTGCCGAGCGCGCTGAAGTCGCGATTGCGACGCGATACCGGCAGATCGAAATTGACCGACGCGGTCTCGCTCGTCCTGCCAAGATCGCTTGGGGTCAGGCCGGTCTCGTCGCGGGTCTCGCTGTCGAGCTGGACCGTGCTCAGGCCGAGGCGGAGCGTCGTCATCGCGTCACCGGCGGGCAGGCTGAATAGTTTACCGTTGGCAGTGCCTGTCAGATCGCCCGAAAGCTGGTCGCTAGAAGCGCGATCGCGATCTCCGCTGACATCATCCCGATCGGATCGAGTGACTGAGTGCAGATAGTCGCCGTTTCCGGTGACGTTCCAGTTCCAGCCGCTTTTGTCCCAATTCAGCGTGGTGCCGAGGTGGGCGCCGTTGCTGTTCGTGTCGCGGACGAGCGGTTCGAGCAAAGTCTCGCCAAGCCCGAACAGCGAGCGGCCATCTATATGCTCGACTTCGGTGTTGAGCGTCGCCGACACGTCGCCGAATATGGTTCGGTTGAACACCCCGCTCCCGCGCAGCAGCGTCTTCGATGGGACGAGCGAACGGGCTTCGAGGGCTTGGTTTTCCGTCGCCCCGGCAGGTACATTGGACGCTATGATGTCCCTCTCCGCCTCGGTCAGCATCCCGTTGCTCTCTGCGTGGACGTTGATCTGTGTGCGCCCGTCGCGGCCGATCATCAGCCGGGTAAGGTCTCCCGTGCCTCCGAGATAGCCGCCTTCCGTCGCTGCGTTCGCGCGCGCCTCCGCTACCGTTGACCGGAAACGCTGGCGAAGCACGATGTTCACGACGCGCTGGTCGGCGCGATAGCCATATTTAAGCGCCACCTCTTCCGGCAGGATTTCAACCCGCTGGATCGCTTCCGTCGGGATGTCGCGCAGCTCGCGAAAGCCCGAAACCCTTCGGCCGTTCAGCAGGAGGACCGGGGGACCGCCTTCGCGGCCGCGGGCGCTCCCGATCTGAGGGGCTAGGGCGTCGAGCAATTCGCTGATGTTCGTCGCGCCTGTCGCGCGCACGTCGCGAGAATCCAGGGTCTGTTCCGGGGGAATATCGCCGACGACGGACCCGCGGGGCCGCGCGCCCATGACGACGATTTCCTCGTCGCCATAGTCGCTCGGCTCGACGGCGGGTTGCGGTTGCTCAGCCTCGCCCAGCGCAGCTGCCGTCGCTGAGGAGGGCTGCTGCACGGGCTCAGCCTCCTGTGCTCGAGCCACGGTGGAAAGCGGGAGCAGGAACGCCGCGCTCCCGAGCAGTTTCATCCGAATAAGCATTGCGGCCTGCGCTAGCCCCGCGAGGTGAACCGGGCCTGACAACGCTCGCACGGTCGACAAAGTGCCTACTGCTGCCGACGAGCGGCCGCGGCAGTTCACCCGGTTAGCTTCAGTCCTGCAATTGCCGCGACGATTGCGAAGATCAGCAAGATGCGGATCAGCGCCGCTGGCTCATTGAAGAACAGGATGCCGACAAGGACCGTCCCGACGGCCCCGATCCCGCCCCAGACCGCATAAGCGGTTCCCATCGGGATTGAGCGCGCGGCCAGCTCGAGCAGCCCCATGCTGATCGCCACAGAAATCAGGAAGGTCAGCGTCCAGGGTATGTTCCTGAAGCCGTCGACAAAGCGGAGCGACGTCGTGAATCCAACTTCGAACAGGCCGCCGACGATGAGCCAGAACCACGCCATTGCCAGCCTTCCACTAGACGATTGAACAGGATTCGTTACGGATTGGAACCATGGCTGACCGCCGCTTCATCGGCAATGTGATCGCGCCTCCCCGCTTCCTTCTGTTCCTCGCGTTGCTGCTTGTCGGCTCTTGGATTGCCATCCGCTGCTTGGCCGACACGGCGCTGGGAATCCTGGCGGGGTTCGATATCGCCGCTGCGGTTTTCCTGGTCTCTTGTGTCCCGCTTCTCCGAACGCGCGAAGCTACGACCATTCAGCGGCATGCTAATGCCAATGACGCGAACCGCGAGGTGCTGCTGGTCATAACGGCAGTCGTGATGCTCGTGCTGCTGCTGGCGATCGCCGCTGAAACGATGGGACAACGCCCCCAACCGCTCACCAAAGTCTTGGTTGTTGTCACTCTTCTTGTCGCATGGGTGTTCAGCAACGCCATCTACGCGCTGCATTACGCCCATCTTGCATATCGAGGCCCTGACGCTGACTGCGCCGTCTTGCAATTCCCAGGCACCCCAGCTCCCGTTTACTGGGATTTCATCTACTTCTCATTCACGCTCGGGATGACATTCCAGACTTCGGACGTGACTATCGCGAACCAATCCATACGCCGCGTTGTGATCTTCCATTCGGTCGCGGCGTTCGTTTTCAACATCGGCGTGCTCGCCTTCACGATCAACGTACTCGGAAGCAGTTAGGTATAGTCCATTTCCGGAGGGTCGGTGACTTTGCCGCGCGCGGCCACCGCGCATCCGCCGACGATCAGGGCCGCGCCTGCTACCGTGTAGAGCGAGACCGGCTCCCGGAAGATCAGCCAGCCGAGCGCGGATGCCCACAGGAACGCGCTATATTCGGTCACTGCGAGATAGCTCGCCTCTGCCCGAGCATAGGCCCACGAGAACAGCAGGCCTCCGGCGGTCGACATCAGTGCGGCGGTCAGGATCCACATCCACCAGCCTGCGGGCCAGTGCGGGACTCCAAAAAAAGGTACGGCAGCAAGCCACAGGGCGAGCACCGTGATCGACTGGAAGAAGTTGATCTCGAGCGGTTTCGCGGCGAGGGACTGATGTCTCATCAGTACGATGTTGCACGCATAACAGAGGGCGGACCCCACGATCGCCAGGCTGCCGACCAGCACTTCTTCGCCGAGGTCGGCGCGGGCCTGACCGAGCACGATCACTAGAACCCCCGCGAAAGCCGCGAACGAGCCCGCGACCGAGCGGCGCCCGATCCTCTCATGAAGGAAGAGCGCGGCGAGGATAAGCGCGATCAGCGGAGCGATGAAGGTGAGCGCGATCGCCTGCGCCAGAGGCACGCGCCCGATGCCCCAGAAGAACAATGCCGCCATCACGGTAACCACCACGCCACGGGCGACATGGATCTTCAGCGTCTGACGGCTCGGCCAGGGCAGTCGGCGCGGCAGGTAAAGCGCCCCGGTCAGGACAAGGTTCGTGACCGAGCGCCAGATGCTGACGGAATAAATCCCGATCGCAATCACCAGCGCTTTCATCACCGCGTCCATGATCGACAGGATCGCGACCGCGCCGAGAGCTGCGGCAAAGGCCTGCACGGGATGCTGCGCGACGCGGTTCATCCGCCGCGCTTAGCGGCGATCAGTTCGATGCGTCGAGAGCGGCTGGTGACGGCCCAGAGTCGATCAGCAAGGGCGGCGCAGAGGGCGGTGCAAGCGCATTCGCGAGCGCTCCGCCGATCAGCAGGATGAGCAACAGCTTGGTCACGGCGCCAAGCTGCGCCGATAAGGTTAAGGAAGGCTAACCTTACTCGGCCGCGTCGAGCGTCCGATGCTCTTCCGCGCCCGCCGCTTCGATCTCGGCCGCCTTCTCCTCGACCAGCCGGACGATGTGATCGATCATGTCGGCGTCCTGCACGTGATGGTCCGTCACCCCCGACAGGTAGACCATATGCTTGCCCTGGCCGCCGCCGGTGATCCCGATGTCCGTCTCGCGCGCTTCGCCGGGTCCATTCACCACGCAGCCGAGAACGCTGAGCGACATCGGCGTCTTGATATGCTGCAGCCGCTCTTCCAGCGCCTCGACGGTGCGGATGACGTCGAAACCCTGGCGCGCGCAGCTCGGGCAGGAGACGACGCGCACACCGCGGCTGCGGATTCCGAGGCTCTTGAGGATCTCGTAGCCGACGCGAACCTCTTCCTCCGGCTCCGCCGACAGTGAGACGCGTATGGTGTCCCCGATGCCGGCCCACAGCAGGTTTCCGATCCCGATGGCGGATTTGACGGTGCCGCCGATCAATCCACCAGCCTCGGTGATCCCCAAATGCAGCGGGCAATCCACTTCGCCTGCAAGTTGCTGGTAGGCGGCGACGGCAAGGAAGACGTCGCTCGCCTTCACCGCGACCTTGTAATCGCGGAACCCGTGATCCTCGAGGATCCGGATATGGTCGAGCGCGCTTTCGACCAGAGCTTCGGGGCAGGGCTCGCCATATTTCTCGAGCAGGTCTTTCTCGAGGCTTCCGGCGTTGACGCCGATCCTGATCGCGCAGCCGTTTGCTCGGGCCGCGGCGATCACTTCGCGCACGCGCTCCTCGGAGCCGATGTTGCCCGGGTTTATGCGCAGGCAGGCCGCCCCGGCGTCGGCCGCTTCGAGAGCGCGCTTGTAGTGAAAGTGGATGTCCGCGACGAGCGGGACGCGCGCGGCGCGGACGATCTCCCTGAGCGCCGCCGTGCTGTCCGCAGTCGGGCACGACACGCGGATGATATCTGCACCGGCATCCTCGCAGCGCCGGATCTGGTCGATCGTCGCGCGCGCATCCTCGGTCGGCGTGTTGGTCATCGTCTGCACGGAAATCGGCGCATCTCCGCCAACCGGGACGGAGCCGAGCATGATCTGCCGCGACTTGCGCCGATCGATATCGCGCCAGGGACGAATTGAAGACATTGGCCGCCATATAAGGACCCGGCACCCCCGGGCAAAGCCAGGCCGGCAGATTATGCAAAGACAATCGCGACTCTTAGCCCGTTGTGTTAACAGGCTTAGCGAAAGTCAGGGGGCTGGCCATGCTGAAGCTGGCAGATGTGCCGGACCGACAGGGAGCGCCGAACGCGGCGGCGCAGGACGGATCAGCCATGTTCCGCCCGCAGCACGTTTATTACGCCTTCCTCAGCTACAGCCACAAGGACCAGGAGTTCGCGCAGTGGCTTCATGACGAGCTTGAGGCCTTTCACGTCCCGCGTTCGCTCGCGGGTCAGCTGACGACCAACGGCATCATACCGAGCAGGCTCACCCCGATCTTCCGGGATCGCCAGGAGCTCGCCGCCGCCGACGATTTGACCGTCGAGATCGGAGAGGCGCTGACATCCTCCCGTTTCCTGATCGTGCTTTGCTCGCCCGACGCGGCCAAGTCGCGCTGGACCAACGCCGAGATCGAGACGTTCAAGCGGGTGCGGCGCGAGGGGTGCGTGCTTGCCGCCATTGTCGACGGTGAGCCGTTCGCGAGCGACCTCGAAGATCATGTGGACGAGGAATGCTTCCCGCCCGCTCTTCGCCACCGTTTCGACAAGCGCGGACGCATCACCAACAAGCGCGCCGAGCCGATCGCAGCAGACTTCCGTGAGGGCAAGGACGGACGGCGGCTCGCCTTCCTCAAGCTTGTCGCGGGCATGCTCGGCGTCGGGCTGGACGATCTCGTCCGCCGCGAGCAGACCCGCAGGCAACGGCGCCTCGCGTGGCTCGCAGCCGCCTCGATTGCCGGCATGGGCGTGACAAGCACCCTCGCCATCATGGCCGTCCAGTCGCGCGATGCCGCTCGCGATCAGCGGCGCCAGGCGGAGAGCCTCGTCGCCTTCATGCTCGGGGACCTGAAGGACAAGCTCGAACCGCTCGGCCGGCTCGACGTGCTCGACTCCGTCGGCGCCAGGGCGCTTGCTTATTACCAGAACCAGGACACGGCTGAGCTCTCGGACGATGCTCTCGCCCAGCGATCGAAGGCACTCACCCTGATGGGCCAGGTCGCCAGCAACCGCGGCGATCTCGCCAAGGCCCTAGGCTTTTACCAGGCCGCGTTCGACGGCACGGCGGAGGCGCTTCGCCGTTCGCCCGACAACCCGCAGCGCATCTTCGACCACGCCCAGAATGTCTTCTATGTCGGCGATGTCGCGCGCTCACGCGGCGACCTGAAAACGGCGGAACTCTCCGCGCGGGAATATAAAAAGCTGGCGCAGCGACTGGTTGCCGCGGACTCCTCCAATCCGAAATGGCAGATGGAGGCGATCTACGCTGACAGTAACCTCGGCGTGCTGCTCAACGACCAGGGACGCTATCCCGAAGCCGGCGCGGTCTTCGCCAACGCCCTGGTCGACCGCGAGAGACTCGTGGCGGCGGATCCCGGCAACGAACAATATCGCAAGGCGATGATCGAGGTCGTCTCGTGGCTGGGCGACACGCGCGAGAAGGAAGGCCGGCTCGACGATGCCCTGGCACAGCGCGAGCGGCAGATCGCCTTGCTTTCGCCGATCGTCGCCCGCCCCGGCAGCGATGTCGAATATCGGCGACAGATGGTGGTCGCCTATCGCGCGGCAGGCCGCCTGAATGCAGTCCGGGGCGATGCGGCAAGTGGCGCCGCACAGCTCCAGAAATCGATCGCGCTCGCCGACCAGCTCGTTGCCGCCGAACCGTCGAACACGGATTGGACGTGGCTTTCGGGCTGGTCGAAGTTCGACCTTGCGCGGCTGGATCTGGGCCGCAATTCGATCGAGGAGGCGGCGGCGCTGGTGCGTTCGGGGTGCGATATCAACAACCGGCTGATGGCGAAGGACGCCACCGTCGTCGAATGGCGCGTCCGGATGCGGGGCGAGTGCATGGAGCTCACAACCCGCGTGGCGCTTGCCCGTGGCGCGCAGGCGGAGGCCGAAGATGATGCGGCAAGGATGCTCCAGGGCGCGAAGGACGAGCTCGTGAAAAACAAATCCACGGATGCTCGGCTCGCCCTGGCCAACGCCTATGTCATGACAGGCATAGTGGCGCGCGCGGGGTCGCGACGAGCGGACAGCGCGCGCGCTTTCAATTTCGCCGCGACGACATGGCCAAAGGACCTTCCCGACCGGCCCAGCCTGATTGCCAGGAAAGTCCTGATCATGCGCGGGCTGGGGCGTGGATCCGACGCGCTGCAACTCGCCGGCAAGCTCGACCGAATGGGCTACCGTGAGCCGATTTACCTGCGCGATGCGGCAAGCTTGCGGTCATTATGAGAGGAGCGAGCAGATGGATGTGAAGGTCACTGCCAATGGAAATGCGGCCGGCGGGATCGACTGGGATCTCGACGGGAAGAAGCCCCACCAGTCGCAGATCGATTTTCCGAAGGGCACAGGAGCGCGGGACGTCGCGTTCAAGCTGTTCGATCGCACAGGCCGCAACCTGCGCTTCGACAGCGCGGCCCCGATCTGGGATCATGTCCACGACACGGACTGCCCGCCGAGCGGCGCGGCAAGCGGACAGATCGACGTCGTCGACTGCTCCGACAAGCAGCTGTCAGTCAACAACAAGAATTCCGCAGCTTGCACGCTGCATTACCAGCTCAACTTCGTCGACGGAAACGGTCAGGCCGAAGCGGTCGATCCGATGTTCAAGAATGGCGGCGGCGGCTGATTCCGGACCGCCGGACTGTGTGATAGCCGAAGGGGGAAATTATGGCAGAAGTCATGACAGCTACGCCCACCATGGGCACGGACGGCATTGAGTGGAAACTTTGCAACGTCAGCAAGAATGCATGCGGATCGGGCAAGCCCCAGGATCCATACCCCGCGATCGACCTGGGACCCAACACGGGTCCCCAGGACGTGATCTTCGTGATCAATGACCCCGCGCATCTCGGGATCAAATTCGCAACCAACGCCTTCTGGATGATGCCGGGCAAGGGAAAGCACCCCACCAACCCGAGCGTCGATTCGAACAATCAGATAACGGGAGTCCTGCAGCCAAGCCCGTCGGTGCTCATCGTTTCGGACAAGAACAACGGCAACCAGCAATGGTTCTCTTATCGGCTAAACTTCGTCGACAATGCGAATAACACGGTCAATCCGATCGATCCGGACTGGAAGAACGGGGGCGGAGGCGGCACCCACGCGATGTCCAATCCGCTCGCGACCGCCGGGCTCCTGTTGAGTCTGGCATCTTTGCTGGCAATTCTGTTCGTGATTTACCAGAACTCCTCCTTGAGGCGGATGATTGCGGGGGGTCGATCTGGACCAGCAAGCGGTAATCCCGGCTAGGCAGGAGGCGGTGGGTCGCTCGCTCAAGCGCGGCCCACCCCGCCTGCCCTTCGTGCTCAGCGTCGGCGTCACGGGCCATCGCATCGAAGCCCTTCCGGCAGGAACGGTCGACGGGCTGAACGACAGGATCACAAGAAAACTCGCTTTATTGGCGGAGGGCGCAGCACGGCTGCTGGAGAAGGAGCGCGATTCCTTTGCGCCGGGGCCGGCGCGCATCCGGTTCGTCACGCCCATCGCCGATGGCACGGACCAGATCGCCGCCGAAGCCGCGCTTGCCCTGGGCTGGGAGCTTCATGCGATCCTTCCGTTCGAACGCGGCTTCTATCGCACCACGCTCGCGAACGACGAGGCCCGGCTGCGGTTCGACGCACTTCTCGCGAAGGCCGACCGCGTGCTCGAGCTTCCCGGCGAAAAGGGAGACGAGACCGAGGGCTATGCGCTGGCCGGCAGAGCGACGGTCGCGCATAGCGACATCATCATCGCCGTTTGGGACGGCCTGAAGGCGCGCGGCAGGGGCGGTACCGGCGAGGTCGTGGAGCTGGCCGTCATGCGCGGCAAGCCGGTCGTGCATATCCCGCCCGAAATGGACCGGGCGAGCAGGATCCTGTGGGCTGCGTTCGACCCGGTCGTCGATACGATGGGCGACGACCCCAAGGCGGAGCGCCCATTCGATCGCGAGCATGTCGAGATAATGCTTACCGGGATGCTCGTGCCGCCTCCGGCGCCTCAGGAAAAGAAATTCCTGGCGCGCTTCATGCGTGAGCATCTGCCGCGCTACCGATGGCGGCAGGAATATGCGCTCCTGCTGGCGGTCGCCGGGATCAAGCCCTTCCGGTTTCGCAACATTAAGGAAGAACATGTTCACGCTTATGTGCGCGAGGAATGGGAGCAATATCGCAGCGACGCTGCACCCTACGGCGTAGATGCGCCGCTAGACCTTCTCCAGGACGCCTATAGCTGGCCGGACATCCTCGCGACGAACCTGGCCGCGACCTATCGCAGCGGGCATATCTTCAGCTTCGTCCTGGGCGGTCTGGCCGTCTGCATGGGCCTCGCCGCGTTCATGCTGCCGCACCTCAAGCTGCAGCAGGCCGCGTTCGAAATGGTGATCACCGTCGCCATCATCCTCAATGCGCACATCGGCACCAAGAACGAGTGGCATCGCCGCTGGCTGGATTACCGCCAGCTTGCTGAGCGCCTCCGGGCCATGCGCAGCCTCAAGCTTCTGGCGGTGGCGGCGCCCGATCCGCCGGGCACGGAGACCAATCCCGTGCCGCAGCGGTGGATCGACTGGTACGCCGGCGCGGTGTGGCGCGCGATCGGCTGTCCGGACGGAGCGATTTCGCAATCGTCTGCCGCCAAGATCGCGGAATTCGTGAGCGACAAGGAGATCGCTCCCCAGGTCAGCTATCACAAGCGTAACGCGCACCAGATCCAGCTTCTTGACGAGCGGCTGGAAAAGCTCGGCACATTGCTGTTCTTCGCGACGCTGGTGGTGTCGATCGCGACGCTGGTCGGCCTCTCCTGGCACGCGGAATTCGTGAACACCTATGGCAACTGGTTCACATTGGTGTCCGCCGGATTCCCCGCGCTCGCGACCGCGGTCTTCGGAATCCGCTTCCAGGGCGATTTCGGCGGAGATGCCCTGCGCTCGCTGGCGACAGCGGATGTGCTCGGGCAGATCGACAACGAGCTGCGCAAATATGTCAGCCTCACGCGCGCCGCGGACCTCACCGAACAGGCCGCGCGGATCATGCTGTCCGACCTGGACGAGTGGCGGCTGGTCAACCAGCAGCGGGACTTGGGCGTCGGCTAAGCTGGACAGCCGCAGGAGCGCCGCTATGCGCGCCCCATGACGCGTTGGCGATTAGTGATTCATGGCGGCGCCGGATCGATGCAGCGCGGCCGCCTCGATCCCGAGCAGGAAAAGTGCGCGCGCGCGGGCCTGGAGCAGGCGCTCGCTGCCGGTTCGGCGATACTTTCGAAGCGGGAGAGCGCCGTCGACGCCGTCGAAGCTGCAGTGCGCGTGCTGGAGGAGGACATCTGCTTCAACGCCGGCCGCGGCAGCGTCCTGACCGCGACCGGGTGCATCGAGCTCGACGCCGCAATCATGGACGGCCGCAACCGAAGGACCGGTGCGGTATCCGGCCTTCGCACGACGCGCGCTCCGATAACGCTTGCGAGGCGGCTGCTCGACGAAGGTCCGCACGTCTTCCTGTCCGGTCACGGCGCGGACGACTTCGCGCGCGAGCATGGGTTCGAGCAGGTCGACAACGGCTGGTTCGAGGTGCCCGAGCGCCGCCGGCAGCTGGACGAGTTGCTCGGAAGCGGCGGGTTCGACGACGAGGTGAAATATGGGACGGTCGGCGCCGTCGCGGTGGACGTCGACGGGCATGTCGCGGTCGCGACCTCGACGGGAGGCCTTACCGCCAAGCGCTGGGGAAGGGTTGGAGACACGCCGCTGATCGGCTGCGGGACTTATGCCGACGACCGGTCTGCTGCCGTCTCCGCCACGGGCTCGGGAGAATATTTCATCCGCGCCGTGGCCGCCCATCAGCTTGCGGAACGGATCCGCCTGGGCGGCCAGTCGCTTCAGGAAGCGCTCGACGACGTGCTCGCCGACATTCGCACGCTGGGCGGGAAGGGCGGCCTGATCGCAGTCGCCTCGAACGGCGACGCGGCCTGGGGCTTCACCACCCCGTCCATGTATCGCGGCATGGCCGACGCGACCGGGCGGACCGTCGCGATCTATTCCGACGACGACGAGCGGTAGGGCAGGCTGTCGCGGAGCCAGCCGGCTTCGCTGGCGATGCCCGCGCGCTCGGACTCGAGGAAATCGCCGACCGCTTCGCGAAAGCTGCGGTTGGGGATGAAGTGCGCGGACCTTGTGATCACCGGCTCATAGCCGCGGATGACCTTATGCTCCCCCTGCGCGCCCGCCTGGACGGACGCGAGGCCCTGCGCGATCGCCCACTCGATGGCCTGGTAGAAGCAAAGCTCGAAATGGAGGAAGGGGACGTCCTCGACGCAGCCCCAATAGCGCCCGTAAAGCGCATCCGGGCCGATGAGGTTGAGCGCCCCGGCGATGGGCCGCTCGCCGCGGTAGGCGAGGAGCAGCAGGAGCCGGTCGCCCATCCGCTCTCCGACCTGGTCGAAGAAGGAGCGGGTCAGGTACGGGCGGCCCCATTTGCGGCTGCCGGTGTCCTGGTAGAACAGCCACATCGCATCCCATTCCGCAGGCCCGATCTCGCTGCTGCGCAATGCGCGGAACTCCAGGCCGTCGCGGGCTGCCCTGCGTTCCTTGCGGATGGTCTTGCGCCGCGAATGCCTTAGCGCGGCGAGGAAGTCGTCGAAGCTGGAATAGCCGCGGTTGAACCAGTGATATTGGACGCCCTCGCGGACCAGCCAGCCGCGGCGCTCGCACTCGGAGACGCCGGCATCGTCGATGAAGGTGATGTGCGCCGACGACAGCTCATTCTGGATGGTCACGGCCTCGATCGCGGCAAGCAAATGCTGCGGCCTTGAGCCGAGCAGGCGGGGGCCGGGGACGGGAGTGAACGGCACAGCCACCTGCAGCTTCGGATAATATTGGCCGCCCGCGCGCTCCCACGCGTCGGCCCAGCCATGATCGAAGACATATTCGCCCTGGCTGTGGCTCTTGAGATAGGCGGGCGCGGCGGCGACGAGATGCGATCCCTCGTCCTCGACGAGGATCGGCGCCGGCGTCCAGCCGGTGCCCGGTCCGACGCTTCCGGAATCTTCGAGCGCGGACAGGAAGGCGTGGGAGATGAACGGGTCGCCATTCCCAAGCCGATCCCAGGCATGGGGGTTCAGTCCCGCCACGCCCGCGGCGATCTTGGCGACGATGTCAGATTCGCGGTCGGCCATCGCCTTCCCAGATGAGGGCGTCGGCATGAACCTCGGCTTGCACGCGCTGCTCGGCCGAGGCGATAGTCCAACTGTAAACCGGCATCCTCCGTCGAGCCTGGGCAACCCATGACCTTCCGAGTGCCCTACGTTCAACGGCCAGGAAATGCGGGTCCGCGAGCCACGTCGCCAGCCGCCTCTTGAACGGTGGCAAGCTGTCGCGCACGACCAGGCCGCGCGGAACCTCGGGCATGTTGGTCTTCAGCAACCGAGGAAGCCGCGGGTCGAAGCTCATCACGCCGAAAGGGCCATCGTACCGCGAAATCGCGGGCTTCAGCGCGGGCGCCCAGCGCCAAAGGTCGGAGTCGACCTTGACCTCAAGCAGCAGAGGAACCCGTCCGCCAACGAGGTCGAGGAGGTTTTCGATCGTCGGAATCGGGTGCTCCCCCACGCGAAGGCGTGAAAGCTCGCTCAATCGCTGATCCGAAATGCGCATCGGGCTTCCGCACAGCCGCATGGCGTCGGCATCGTGGAAGACAATGATCCGATTATCCGCAGTCAGCCTGAGATCGCATTCGATCCCGGCGCCGGCCTCGAGCGCGGCGGCAAAAGCAATGAAGCTATTCTCGGGAAAGGCCGAGCCCTGATGAAGCCCGCGGTGCGCGAAGCCGGCCGGGCCGGGGTCGAGCGGGTCAGTCCTTGATCGCGACGATCGCATCCACTTCGACTGCGACGCCGAGCGGCAGGACAGTGACACCGACCGCGCTGCGGGCATGCCGCCCCGCTTCACCGAATACTTCCTGCATCAGCTCCGAGGCGCCGTTGGCGACCTTGGGCTGGTCGGTGAAGGAAGGCGCGCTGTTGACGAAGACCCCAAGCTTCACGACCCGCTCCACCCTGTCGAGCGAGCCGAGCGCGGCCTTGATCTGCGCGAGCAACATCACGCCGCAACGGCGCGCGGCGGCAATGCCGCCGTCAAGGTCGACATCCTCGCCCAGGCGCCCTTTGATCAGGGTGCCATCCTCAGCAAAGCTGATCTGGCCGGAGATGTGCAGAAGCCCGTGCTGTTCGACCGCCGGAACGTAAGACGCGACCGGCGCGGCCGGCGTGGGCAGCTCGATACCGAGTTCGGTGAGGCGTTGTTCGATGCTCATGACGTGCCCCAAGCACCGGGGAGCGGATGAATCAACCCTCGCGATAAACGTTGAAGCCCGCCCAGCTTTGAGTAACCGGCATCAGCTCTATCGCGTTGATGTTGAGATGCGGAGGGAGATTGGCCAGCCACCAAAAGAGGTCGGCAAGATCTTCCGCGGTCATCGGATCCATGCCCGCATAAAGCTTGTCCGACGCGTCCTTGTCCCCTCCGGTGCGCACGACCGTGAATTCCGTTTCCGCCATGCCGGGTTCGATCGAGGTGACTCGAACGCCCGTTCCGGCCAGGTCGCAGCGCAGGTCGAGAGAGAATTGGCGCACGAAGGCCTTGGTGCCGGCGTAGACCGCGCCGCCCTTGTAGGGATAGGTCGCGGCGACCGAGGACAGGTTGATGATGTGGCCTTTCCGCTCGACCAATTTGGGCAGCAGCGCGCGTGTCAGCGCGACCAGCCCGGTCACATTGGTTTCGATGACCTGCTCGACGCGATCCCAGTCGGTCTCGGGCAGAGGATCTGTCGGCGGCGCCAGCCCCGCATTGTTGAGCAGCAGGTCGATATCGCCCCATGGCGAGTCGAGCTTTGAAAGGCTTTCGACCGCCTTGCGATCGCGCATGTCGACCTCGAGCGGAAGAAAGGCCCCGCCGAGGTCGTCCTGAAGCGCGCGCAGGCGTTCCGCGCGCCGGCCCGTGCCGATGACCTTCCAGCCACCGTCGGCGAACTTGCGCGCGGCGGCCTCGCCAAATCCAGCGGTTGCCCCGGTGATCAATATCGTCTTGCTCATGAAATATGCTCTAGCTCGCGCCGCGCCGCTGCCAAGGCCGCCGGATCGATTCCGATTTCCTCGGCCACGGCCACGAGATCCGGCTCATGTGCTTCGAGGAACGCGATCAGCGCGCCCAGCAGCTGGGGCTCGCCCGCCCTGCGCCTGAGTTCATCCGTCCCAATTCCGGTCAGGTCCAGGAACCGGCGGGCCCGACGTTCGTCGCAAAGCGTTGCCGCAAGCGCGGCAAGGGCAATCGTCAGCGGGTCATTTGGCGTCTGAGCGGTCACGCCCTAGGATCGCGCGATGAAAGTGGGGAAAGCGACTTGGCCAAGATACTGATCGTCGAGGACAATGCGCTCAACATCAAGCTGTTCTGCGACCTGCTTGCCGCGCACGGGCATGAACCGGAGGCCGTGACGGACAGCCGCAACGCGCTGGATGTCGCGCGCAGCTTTTCCCCCGATCTCGTGATTACCGACATCCAGCTGCCGCACGTCAGCGGACTGGAGCTCATCCGGATGATTCGGGCCGACGAAAATCTCGCGGAAGTGCCCATCATGGCCGTCACTGCCTATTCCGCGCGTGGGGATGAGGAGCGCATCCGTGGAGCCGGAGCGCAGGCTTATGTCTCGAAGCCGATCTCGGTTGCGAAATTCGCTCAGACGGTCGACGAGTTGCTCGGCCCGGCCAAAGGGGCGGAACAGCAAGCGGCAGTGTGGGCCAATGAGTCGGAGGACGGTCCTGGGCCGTCCGAACCGGGCGGCGAGGAGGTTTAGAAGTGCTCCTGCGAGGCAGGAGCCCAGTCCTTCTTTTGGCTGGATCCCGGATCAAGTCCGGGATGGCGAACGGAGCGTAACCGCTCAGTTCGTCACTTGATTTTGGCTTCCTTGAACTCGACGTGCTTGCGCGCGACCGGATCGTACTTGCGGAAGCTCAGCTTCTCGGTCTGCGTGCGCGGGTTCTTCTTGGTGACGTAGAAGAAGCCGGTGTCAGCGCTGCTGACGAGCTTGATCTTGACGGTTGCCGGCTTGGCCATCGCTAAAACCTCGAACTGTAGAAAAAAGAAAAGCGGCTTCACGCCGCCCCAAAGTCGCGGGCTCCTTGGCTCAACGGGGCGATTCTGTCAACCGACACAGAGCTCGCACGAAGTCGTAACGGCCCCTTAACTAAAATCCCGGACACTGTTTCTCAAGGAGAAGCAGCATGGCAACCGACGCGCTGGATATGGTCCGAGCCCAGGTCGGTTTGCGTGTCGCCGAAATCCGCAGTGCCGGCACCCGCCTTTCACCACTCGATCTTTACGCGCGGATGGATGCGATCCGCCAGCTGGCAGCCGAGCACGGCCTTGCGGCCCTGGAGAGCCTGGCGCGGCGCTCGGCGCAATTCGCGCTGCTTCCGGGCCATCGTGTCGCGATGCAGTCCTGCCTCGAACATGTGGAGGAAGCCCTCGACAGCCGTTCGTCGGCGGACGGCACGATAATCCTCGCTGCGCTCGCGGTCCGTCTCCACTAACGTTTCGGCACCGTAGCGGGGTTCGCGCATTGTGATGCGCGATGCGCGCATTTTCCCAGCTCCTCGATGACCTGACCTACACCCGGTCCCGCAACACCAAGCTCAAGCTGATTGGCGACTATCTGAAGGACACGCCGGACCCGGACCGCGGCTTCGGCCTGGCCGCGTTGACCGGCACGCTGGATATTCCTGCCGTGAAAGGCGCGGCGGTGCGGGCGATCGCCGAACAGCGCGTCGATCCGGTGCTTCTCTACATGAGCCGCGATTACGTCGGCGACATGGCCGAGACCGTATCGCTGCTATGGCCCAAGCCAGGGACCGAGCCGCCTGAGGTCGATGATGCGACGATTTCAATATCGGATGCGATCGCGAGGTTGCGGTCGACATCCCGGCTCGACGCTCCGCAAACCCTCGCCTCCATGCTCGACCATCTCGATGCGTCCGGCCGCTTCGCACTGTTGAAGCTGGCCACCGGCGAGCTTCGGGTCGGCGTCAATGCGCGGCTTGCAAAGCAGGCGCTCGCAGACGCGTTCGGCCTCGATGTCGATGCCGTTGAGGAGGTCTGGCACGGCTTGCGGCCGCCGTTCGACGAGCTGTTCGCCTGGGCCGAAGGCCGCGCGGATCAGCCCGCCGTTCGCGACTTGCCTGTCTTCCGGCCATTCATGCTCGCGCACGCGCTCGAGGAGACCAAAGTCTCGCTCGACGATTATGCCGCCGAGTGGAAGTGGGACGGCATTCGCGTGCAGCTCGTCCACGCGGGCGGGCAGACGCGCCTGTTCAGTCGCACTGGCGACGACATTTCGGGCAGCTTTCCGGACCTCGCCGAAGCGTTCAGCACCCCCGGGGTGCTCGACGGAGAATTGCTGGTGCGCGGCTCCGACCAGGGCGTCGAAGACGTTCACGGCGGGGCCGCGGCCAGCTTCAACGCGCTGCAGCAGCGGCTCGGCCGCAAGAATGTCAGCCAGAAGATGCTGGCCGCATACCCTGCCTTCGTGCGTCTCTACGACATATTGTTCGACGCAGGAGAGGACCTGCGGGACCTGCCGTGGAGTGAGCGCCGCGGACGGCTCGAGCTACTTGCAGCGCGACTGGATCCCGAGCGGTTCGACATTTCCCAGCTGATCGCCGCAAGCAGCTTCGACGAACTGGAGCAGCTGCGCGCCAACGCACGCGACGTCTCGATCGAAGGCATGATGCTGAAGCGTCGCGACAGCCCCTATGTCGGCGGGCGCCGGGCCGGGCTCTGGTACAAATGGAAGCGAGATCCCCTGACCGCCGACTGCATCCTGATGTACGCGCAGCGCGGCTCGGGTAAGCGATCCAGCTATTACAGCGACTATACTTTCGGCTGCTGGGCAGATGGCGGAGAGTTGCTGCCCGTCGGAAAGGCCTATTTCGGCTTCACCGACGAAGAGCTTCGCTGGATCGACCGTTGGGTCCGCGGCCATACCGTCCAGCGGTTCGGCCCTGTCCGCGAGGTTGAGAAGAGCCTCGTCCTCGAAGTCGCTTTTGATTCCATCCATAAGAGCACGCGGCACAAATCGGGCCTGGCAATGCGCTTTCCGCGCATCAGCCGTATCCGCACCGACAAACCCGCGGCGGAAGCCGACAGGGTCGAGACTTTGCAAGCGATGGTGACTTGAAGGCTTTCGCAAGCGCGCTAGCCTGCGCCCCAGAGGGGACTATCAATGATGAGACGCTTACTTGCCGGCGCGCTGGCGGCGGCAATCGCACCGACGGCACATGCCGAGACCTATGCGATACAGGCCGGTCGGCTGATCGTGGACGCGGCCCGGCCGGCGCGCGAAAATTCCACAATCATCGTCGAGAACGGCCGCATCGCGCGGATCGAAGACGGGTTCACGGCTCCGGCGGGCGCTACGGTCGTCGATCAGCGCACCCGCACCGTGATGCCCGGTCTAATCGATGTGCATGTCCACCTGACGCAGACGTCGGGCACGCCTTGGTACGCTTATTACACGCAGAAATATTCCAACGCTTATTCGACGACGCTGGGGCTGACCCACGCGCTCGAGATGGCGCGCGCCGGCTTTACGACCGTCCGCGATTTGGGCGGCAATACCGCGTCGGTCATTGCCGTCAGGGACGCCGTGGCCGAAGGCCGGTTCCCGGGCCCAAGGATCAAGGTCTCAGGCGACCCGCTTTCGATCATTGGGGGCCATGCCGATCCGGCCACCGCGCTTCCGCCGGAATTGGCCGCGGCCGTCAGCGACGCGCACCTCAGCTCAGCCGTTTGCACGGGCGTCGAGCAATGCCAGGAGGTCGTTCGAAAGCTCGCCGCTGCCGGCGTGGACGTCATCAAGATCATGGCGACGGGCGGGGTGCTCGACCCCGGCGCGCTCGGGCTGGAGCAGCATTTCACGAATGAGGAAATGAAGGCGATCGTCGACATGGCGCATGCCATGCACTTGAAGGTCGCAGCGCATGCCCACGGCGCCGGAGGCATACTCGCGGCGACCAACGCGGGCGTGGACTCGATCGAGCATGGGACCTTTCTCGATGCAGCCGGAGCGCAGGCGATGAAGGCGCACGGCACATATTACTCCGCGACGCTCATGGCCTTCACCGGTGTGCAGTCCATCATGGGAACTGGAAAACTCACGCCGGAGATGGAAGCCAAGGCCCGGCTGACGTTCGACGTTTGGGGCAAGGGCCTGAACCTCGCTTACCGTAGCGGAGTGAAGATCGCGCTCGGCACCGATTCGGCAGTTGCGCCGCACAAGGACGCCGCCAAGGAACTTGGGCTCATGGTCAGCAAGGGAGGGATGACGCCGCGCGACGCGCTGATCGCCGCGACCAAAAGCGGCGCGGACCTGCTGAATATCTCGAATGAGACGGGGACGCTGGAAGTCGGCAAGTCGGCGGACCTCATCGCCGTCGACGGCGATCCGCTCGCCGATCCTTCCGCGGTAACCCATCTGGGTTACGTGATGGTCGGAGGCAGGCCCATACCCCTTCAATAAGCAAACGCCCGCCCGAACCTGGGTCCGGACGGGCGCCTTCGCCCCCTGAAGGGCTGATCCTAGCTGATCGTCTGCAGGTTCACCGCGGCATATTTGCCGCGACGGTCGACCTCCAGCTCGAATTCGAGTCGGTCGCCTTCGTTGAGCGTCGGGATGCCCGCCCGCTCGACGGCCGAAATGTGAACGAACGCGTCGGGCTGCCCGTCATCGCGCTGGATGAAGCCAAAGCCTTTCATCGCGTTGAAGAACTTGACCGTTCCGCTCGCCTTCTCGCCAGTAAGCTGGCGCTGCGGACCACCGGCGCCACCGGCGCCGCCGCCGCCGCCACTGCGCTCCACGGGCATCGGATCGCCTTCGATCCGAAGGTTGGTTGCCGAGATGCGTCCGCCGCGATCGACGAGCGTGAACTCGAGCGGCTGACCGTCGGCGAGGTCCGTCAGGCCGGCCTGTTCGACCGCAGAGATATGGACGAAGACGTCTTCGCCACCGTCATCACGGACGATGAAGCCGAAACCCTTTTGCGGGTTGAAGAACTTTACCGTGCCTTTGCCTTCGCCGACGACCTGTGGAGGCATGCCGCCGCCACCGCCGCCACGAAAGCCGCCGCCGCCACCGCCGCGGAAGCCGCCACCGCCGCCGCCGCCGCCGCCGCCGCGGTCGCCGAAACCACCGCCGCCGCCGAAGCCACCGCGATCACCGAATCCGCCACGTCCGCCGCCGCCGCCGCCGCCGAAGCCGCCGCGTTCCTGGAACCCAAAATCTCCGCCGAAATTCTCTTCGCCGAAACTTTCGCGCTTATCGCGACCGCGACCGCCGCGATCCCCCTTGCGCCCTCTATCAAAACCCATGAATTATCCGAACTCTAACCTGCCCCGTTGAACATCGAACCAACGCGCTCGGGCAAAAGGGCGCAACCGGTCGGCGCGATTCTGACTCACGCACGGTTCACGTGCTTACAGGAAAAATCCTGCGTTCTCTAGTGATTCGAGTCCCTCGGGGGGCTGGCATGGCGGGCGCCTGCCGGACTAAAGCGGCGTAGCAGCGATTGAGGAGCGAGAATGACCGTCCATCTCCATCAGGAGGACCTGCCCGCCGACGTGCGGTTTGCCGACGGTCCGATAGCCGTGGATACCGAGGCAATGGGGCTTATCCCGGGCCGCGACCGGCTTTGCCTCGTCCAGCTGTCAGACGGCAAAGGCCACGAGCATTTGGTCCGCTTTCGCAATGGGAGCGATTATTCCGCGCCGAACCTGAAGGCGCTGCTCGGCGATCCCAGCCGGCTCAAGCTTTACCACTTCGCGCGTTTCGACGTCGGCATCATGCAGGCCTATCTCGGAATCATGGCCGCGCCGCTTTATTGCACCCGAACCGCGTCGCGGCTGGTGCGGACCTACACTGATCGTCACGGCCTCAAGGACCTGGTCAAGGAGCTGCTGGGCGTCGACCTGTCGAAGCAGCAGCAAACGAGCGACTGGGGAGCGCCGGAGCTTACGGACGCGCAGCGGGAATATGCCGCGAGCGACGTGCGCTACCTCCATGCGCTCAAGGCGCAGCTGGACGAACGTCTCGCGCGGGAAGGCCGTACCGAACTCGCCCAGGCTTGTTTCGACTTCCTGCCCGCCCGCGCCTTGCTCGATATCGCCGGATGGCCCGACCAGGACATCTTTGCCCATGACGGATAGTCATGTCTGAAGCGGCCACCCGCGGACGCATCGTCCGCCAGCGCTGGGCAGTGCCCGGAAGCGCCCACGACAAGCTCGTGCGCTGGTCGAAGGTCGTGCTGCCGATGGCCGTCGGGGTGCTCGTCGCGATCCTCGCGGTCGCACCGCTCGGCAAGAACGGGGACGTGAGCTTCATCCTCGACAAGAAGAAGGTCGAGAATGCCCCGGAGCGCATGCGTGTCGAGGCAGCGCGTTATGTGGGCGCGGACAACAAGGGCCAGAAGTTCCAGATTACCGCCAACAGCGCCATCCAGCGGAGCTCGGACATCCCGATCGTCGACTTGCGCGGCATGTTGGCGCGGCTCGCAATGACGCAGGGCCCGCTTGTCATCGCGGCGAACCAGGGCCGCTACAATCTCGACACGCAGCAGATCGGAATCAACGGACCGGTGCGCGTCGTCGGTGGCGATGGCTACCGGCTCGCGACGCGGGACGTCCACGTCGATCTGAAGGATCGCAGGCTCCAGAGCCAGGGACCGGTTGCCGGAGAAATGCGCCTTGGCGAGTTCCAGGCGAGCCAGCTGAAAGCCGATCTCGATTCAAGAACCGTCGTGCTCGATGGCCGCGCTCGCTTGAAAATCGTGCAAGGCGCGGTCAGATGAGACAAATGAGGGGCATTGGCATTCTTCTTGCTATGGCGGGCGTGCCCGCCGCAATCGCGGTTGGCCTTTCCGCAACGGCTGCTCTTGCTCAATCGCGCGAGCCGATCTCGGCGCTCAAGGGGCACAATAGCGACGCCCCCGTCGACGTCACAGCCGATCGCATCGAGGTGCAGGACCGCGCCGACCGTGCGCTGTTCACCGGCAACGTCCATGTCACGCAGGCCGAGCTCACGATGGACACAGCGCGGCTAACCGTCGCCTATTCGAGCAACGGGGGCGTGCAGATTCGCCGGCTCGACGCCGCCGGCGGAGTCGTCGTGCGCAGCCCGTCGGAGACGGCGCGCGGGGAGTTCGGCATCTACGACCTGGACCGGAAGCTCATCACCCTGATCGGCAACGTCCAGCTCGACCGCGAACAGAATCGCGTGAGCGGCTCGCGCCTCGTGATCGACCTCGATTCCGGCCGCGCGGTGATCGACGGCGGGCCCGCCGGGGTGAACCAGAGCGGCGGCCGAGTGACGGGCCACTTCACGGTGCCGCAGAAACGCGGCGACTGATGAACGAAGCCGCGGCCTTGGTGCGGCCTGCAAGCGAGGCGGAGCGAGTGGGCGTCGGCCTCGAGGTGCGTTCCATCGCGAAAGCTTACGACCGCCGCGCTGTCCTTCACGACGTCTCCCTGGAGGTTCATCGCGGCGAGGTCGTGGGCCTGCTCGGGCCCAATGGCGCTGGCAAGACGACCTGCTTCTATTCGGTGATGGGGCTCGTGCGCCCGGACAGCGGCCGCATCTTTCTCGATTCGCAGGACATCACCGACCTGCCGATGTACCGCCGCGCGATCCTCGGTCTCGGATATTTGCCCCAGGAGACGTCCATCTTTCGCGGCCTCACGGTCGAGCAGAACATCCGCGCGGTTCTTGAGGTGGCGGAGCCGGACACAGGCGCACGCCGCGAGCGCCTGGAACAATTGCTCGAAGAGTTCGGGATCGAAGGCTTGCGCGATGCACCGGCAATGGCCCTCTCCGGTGGCGAGCGCCGCCGTTGCGAGATCGCGCGGGCGCTGGCTGCGGATCCGTCGATCATGCTGCTCGACGAGCCGTTTGCGGGCATCGACCCGATCTCGATCTCCGACATCCGTGAATTGGTCCGCGAGCTGAAGGGCCGCGGAATAGGCGTGCTCATCACCGATCATAATGTTCGCGAGACGCTCGACATCGTCGACCGGGCTTGCATCATCTACGACGGCCAGGTGCTGTTCGCAGGTACTCCCGAAGCGTTGGTTGCGGACCAGGAGGTCCGGCGGCTTTACCTCGGCGAGAGCTTCGCGTTGTAGCGCGGGAGCAGTCCCGTGGGACTCGGCCCATCCTTAAGCATCCGCCAGTCGCAAGCGCTGGTTCTGACCCCCCAGCTCGCGCAGGCCATCAAACTGCTGCAGCTGAGCAATCTCGAGCTCGAAGCCTATATCGCGGAGCAATTGTCGAAGAACCCGCTCCTCGATAGCCCGGCTGGCGAAGACCAGCCGGAAGGGGGAGACGCAGGGACGGCGGACTTCGCCGACGACGACGGCGACGACGCGCCCGATGACCCGGGCGCAGACGATCTGATCCTGGCGAAAGCCGAGGACGACCGACCCCTGGACGTCGACTGGACCGCTGAGGCGCTGGAAACCGACAGCTTCTCCGACGTTGTTACCTCCGGGGGTGGCGAAGAGGCGTTCGACTTCGACCGCTTGGAATATTCCGCGGCGTCGCTCGCGGAGCATCTCATCGACCAGCTGCACGGCGCCTCGGGACCGGTAGGGGATCTCGCACGGATTCTTGCCGAGATGCTCGATGAGACAGGCTATCTGACGGTGCCGCTGCCCGACATAGCCGAAGCGAGCGGTGCTCCAATTACCGTTGTCGAGCAGGCTTTGGCGCTGGTTCAGGATCTCGAGCCGGCCGGCGTCGGCGCACGCTCGCTCGCCGAATGCCTCGCTCTCCAGGCGAAGGCCGCCGATCGCTACGATCCCGCGATGGCCAGGCTGATCGACAATCTCGATTTGCTATCGAAAGGCCGCACCTCGGACCTGAAGCGTATTTGCGGTGTCGACGACGAAGACCTCGCCGACATGATTCGCGAGCTTCGCGCTTATGACCCGAAACCCGGCTGCCGCTTTTCCCGCTCGGGTGCAGAGGATGTCACTCCGGATGTGTTCGTCCGCAAGGCCAGCGGCGGCTATGCCGTCGAACTCAATCAGGCAACGCTGCCGCGGGTTCTGGTCAACCGCCGCTACTATCAGGAGCTGCGTTCGGGACCTCAGGACAAATCCTCAAAGGCGTGGCTAAGCGAGTGCCTCGCCAGCGCCAACTGGTTGGTGAAGGCACTGGACCAACGCGCGCGGACGATCGTGAAAGTCGTTTCCGAGATCGTGAAAAGGCAGCAAGGCTTTTTCGACCGCGGGGTCGCGGCGATGAAGCCGATGACTTTGCGGGAGGTCGCGGAAGCCATCGAAATGCACGAATCGACCGTGAGCCGCGTGACGTCGAACAAATATCTGCTGTGCGATCGCGGACTGTTCGAGCTGAAATATTTCTTCGGCTCCGGCGTAGCCTCAGCCGAGGGCGATGGCGCTGCGGCGGAGGCCGTGAAGGCGGGGATTCGGGAAATAATCGACGCCGAGGCGGAGATATTGAGCGACGATGCCATCGCCGCCTTGCTCAAGCAGCGCGGCTTCGACGTGGCGAGGCGCACGGTCGTCAAATATCGAGAGGCGATGGGAATCGGTTCGTCGATCCAGCGACGCCGGCTCCGGAAGATAGCCGGTTAAGCGCTCAGCCTCGCCCAGATCGGCAAATGATCGGATGCGCGCCGCGCGGCGGCGCTCATGTGGACCCCCGCCGCCTCGATGTTCAGGTCCTTGTCGACGATGATCCGGTCCAGCGCCGCCACGGGATGACGCGCGTGGAAGCTTGGCCCGGTAGGAGCCACGTGGAAGTCGGGCTCGACCTCGTTCAGGCAGCCTGACGCCTCGCGCCACTCATTCGTGTCGCCCATAAGGACCGTGGGCATCTTCTGGGGCCTGGCGGAGACGGCGCGAAGGATGGCCTGCATCTGGCGGCGGCGCCACAGTCCGGACAGATCCAAATGCATGCCGACCACGCGGATCGGGCGATCCCCGATCAGCAGTTCGGCGAGGACCGCGCCGCGAGGCTCCAGCGTCGGGAGCTCCAGGGCAGCACAATCGATCACCCCGACATGCTGCTTCACCAGAATGGCGTTGCCGTGCCAGCCGATGTTGCGCGTATTCACCTTGAGCAGGCGATCCGCATGTTTGCGCGCCTTGTCGAAGACCCTCTTGTGGCGCACCCCGAGATGAACCGGCTTGTACATGCCATGGCTATCGATGAGCTCGTGAGGAACGGCCGATCCTCGGCCGCCGAACCTTTTATCGGCTTCCTGCAAAGCAATGATGTCGGCGTCGATCTCATGCAGCACATCGAGCACGCGATGCGGGTCACGGCGACGGTCGAGACCGATCGCCTTGCGCATGTTGTAGCTGGCCACGGTGATGCAGGGGGACACGCTCACGTCTGCGCCAATAGCCGTAGCTTACATATGGTTCCTAGACGTCCAGGTTCGCGACGCTGAGCGCATTGTCCTGGATGAACTCGCGGCGAGGTTCGACGACGTCGCCCATCAGCCGCGTGAAGATCTCGTCCGCGACGTCGGCCTGCGCGACTTCGACCCGCAGCAGCGAGCGATTGGCCGGGTCGAGCGTGGTCTCCCAAAGCTGGTCCGGATTCATCTCGCCAAGACCTTTGTAGCGCTGGATGCTGAGGCCCTTGCGGCCAGCGGCAAGCACGGCGTCGAGCAGCTCGGACGGCCGCGTGACCTGAACCGGCTTGCCCTTCGTGTCCGCTTCGACGGCTTCGGTCTCCGCCTCTGCCTCGCCCTCGTTCTCAGTCGCTGGCGCCTGCTCCTGAACCGTCGGCGCGCCCTTCTTCAGGGTACGCAAGATCGCGGGCTTGGCGTAATCCGCGCCCTGCTCGGCCGCGAGCGCATGGAGCTTGCGCGCTTCAGCAGAGACGAGGAAGCTCTCTTCGATGACGTAGGCATCGGTTACCCCGCGCCACAGCCGGCGCAGGAGGTAGCCGCCTTCCGCGGCCAGCTCACCCGACCAGGTCGCTTCCTGGTCGGCAGCGTTGAGCCAATCGGCGACCTTGGCGATCGCTTTCGCCTTCCCGTCCTTGTCGAGGTTCGGCTTGAGGGCGCCATTCACCGCGAGGGCTTCCACCAGCGCCGAATCATATTTCCGCGGCGCGTAGCGCAAAAGGGTGCGCATGCGGCGCGCGTGATCGACAAGCGCCTTCAAATCATTGCCGGAACGCTGACCGCCAGGCCCGTCGAGAACGAGCCCATCGAGGCCTGCCTCCTCCAGATAATCGTCGAGCGCGGCATCGTCCTTGAGATAGACCTCGGACCGTCCGCGGCTGACCTTGTAGAGCGGCGGCTGGGCGATGAAGAGGTGCCCGGCCTCGATCAGGTCGGGCATCTGCCGATAGAAGAACGTCAGCAGCAGGGTCCGGATGTGCGCGCCGTCGACGTCGGCGTCGGTCATCAGGACGATCTTGTGATAGCGAAGCTTCTCGAGATTGAACTCTTCCCGCCCGATGCCGGTGCCGAGCGCCTGGATCATCGTCCCGATTTCCTTGGACGACAGCATTCGGTCGAAGCGCGCCCGCTCGACGTTCAGGATCTTGCCCTTGAGCGGCAGGATCGCCTGATATTTGCTGTCGCGCCCCTGCTTCGCGGAGCCGCCGGCGCTGTCACCTTCGACCAGGAACAGTTCCGACTTGGCCGGATCACGCTCCTGGCAATCGTGCAGCTTGCCGGGAAGCGATGCGATGCCCATCGCGGATTTGCGGCTGGCTTCGCGCGCCTTGCGGGCGGCCTCGCGCGCAGCCGCCGCATCGATGATCTTCTGGACGATCGCACGCGCGTTGGCCGGATTTTCCTCCAGCCATTCGCTCATCTTGTCGGCCATCAGGCTTTCAAGCGGCTGGCGCACCTCGGAGCTCACCAATTTGTCCTTGGTTTGCGAGCCGAACTTGGGGTCCGGAAGCTTGACCGAAACGATTGCGGTCAGTCCCTCGCGCATGTCCTCGCCGGTCAGGCTGACCTTCTCCCTCTTCATCAATCCCGAGCGATCGGCGTAGCCGTTGAGGGTTCGCGTCAGCGCCGCTCGGAATGCGGCGAGGTGCGTACCGCCGTCACGCTGCGGGATGTTGTTGGTGAAGCAGAGCACGTTCTCGTAGTAGGAATCGTTCCATTCGAGGGCGACGTCGATGCCGATCCCGTCGCGCACGGCCGAAATGGCGATCGGCTCCGGGAATAAAGGCGTCTTCGCGCGGTCGAGATATTTTACGAAGGCTCCGATGCCGCCTTCATAGTAAAGCTCATGCTCGACCCGTTCGTCATGACGGGCATCGACGAGGACGAGCCGCACTCCTGAGTTGAGGAAAGCAAGCTCTCGGTAGCGATGCTCGAGGCGCTCGAAATCGAACTCCGTGATCTTGAAGGTGTCAGGACTGGGAAGGAAGGTCACGCGCGTTCCCTTCTTGCCCTCCGGCGCCTTGCCGACGACCTTCAGCGGCGCTTCGGCATCGCCATGGCGGAAGCGCATGAAATGCTCCTGGCCGTCGCGCCAGATGGTAAGGTCGAGCCATTCGGACAGCGCGTTGACGACGCTGACGCCCACCCCGTGCAAGCCGCCTGAGACCTTGTAGGCATTATCCTCCGACGTGTTCTCGAACTTACCGCCAGCGTGCAGCTGGGTCATGATGACCTCGGCCGCCGAGACACCCTCTTCCTTGTGAATGTCGGTCGGGATTCCACGCCCATTGTCCTCGACGCTAACCGAGCCGTCGGGATTGAGCTGGATCAGGATCCGGTCGCAATGGCCGGCCAAGGCCTCGTCGATCGCATTGTCGCTGACTTCGAAGACCATGTGGTGGAGGCCGGAGCCGTCATCGGTGTCGCCGATGTACATTCCGGGCCGCTTGCGCACCGCATCGAGGCCCTTCAGGACCTTGATGCTCTCCGCGTCATAGCTGTTGGTGTTGCCGTTGTTTTCGGGGTCGGTTGCCATAGTCCAGATATAGGGATTTCCGCCCCGATGTCACGCGCGCGCGGGCGTGTGCGTGCGGGCGCGCACACGCGTGGGAATGAATGAAAACGGGGCTCCTTCCACTTCCTCCACTTTGTGACCTTCAAGAAAGCCGGCGAGCCCGTGACGAGTGGTGCAAATAGGATTGGGCCGAAGGGGAAGTTGACCAAGTTGACCGTGCCGCACGCACCGGCGCGAGGCAGCATGCGCCTTCATGGTTGCTTGCGAAGACGGATCGGAAGCGGAGCAGCGCGCCATCGCCGAGCGTGAAGCACAAGAAGGCCGCTGTAGGACAGCGTTTTCCATCGCCGCTAATGTCTGCTTTGGGTGGAAATCAGACATTCCGGCAGCCTAGTCCAACTGTCGTTAGCGGCCCTACTTACTTTTTTTGTGCGGCATGTGTGGCGTTGCCAAGGCACGACGAAGATCATCTTGGAAGCGCCGTGCTTCGAGCTTCATTTGGTCGTAGGTGGATTGGTTTCGGTAATGGTCCATCCGCCTACAGCGGTTCACTTGCCGCGCAGTTCCTTCGACTGTTTCCTCGCACCTATCGGCTTATACTCAGGTCACGAAGCTCATGGGCCGTACTGCTTGACGTTTTGCCTAATCATTCGATCAACATCGGCTTCGTTCTCAGCCGCCTGATCCTTCTTCAGCCGCGCTTCCTGAATGAGCCGCTGGTTACGGTCATCTGGGGTCTCCAGTCGTCGATGCTTTTGCATTGCCGCCTCCACAGCCATCGAACGTTTCGCAGCCATAATAGTCGCATCAGTCGCGCGGCTCTTAACCCAGAGCGTCAGCTTTGGGTCGATAGCTGCCATAAGCGATCGCGCCCGCAAATGGCGGACGCTGATCAGCTTGCCGATTGGAGCGTTTAGCCCTGCGCTCGGCGCGGGCCGCCCGGGCGTCCGCGACGGCCGTGGAACTTGCGCTTGGGCTGGCCGCCATCGGGGCGGAAGTTGCCACGCGCTTCGTTCGCGCCAGCCGGACGCGGGCCGGCATCGGCTTCGCGATAGGCTTCGGGACGGTAGGACGAACGGGCGCCCTCTTTGCGCTGATCGTCGCGGCGCTGGCCGTTGCGATCCTGCGCGCCCGAGCGATGGGCCGCATGGCCATCGGCCCGATGCGGATGCCGCTGACGGTCGTTGCGCTGTTCGCGGCGCTGACCGTCCGCGCGGCGATCCGACTTTGTCGCAGGGCGATGACCGCGCTGAGAGCGCTCCTCCTGCTTCGGCGCGGGCTTGAGGCGCTTCAACGCTTCGGCGGCCTGGACGAACCCTTCGGGCAGCGGTGCGACTTCGATCTTCTGACGGGTTAGTCGCTCGATGTCGCGCAGCAGGCCGCGCTCATCATGGGCACAGAAAGCGATCGCCTTGCCTTCCGCGCCGGCGCGCGCGGTGCGACCGATGCGGTGGACATATTGCTCCGCAACCTCGGGCAGGTCGTAGTTAATGACGTGGCTGACGCCCGGAATGTCGATCCCGCGTGCCGCGATGTCGGTGGCAATGAGCACGGGCACCCGGGCTGACCTGAAGTCGGCGATGGCGCGCTCGCGCTGCGCCTGGCTCTTGTTGCCATGGATCGCGTTGGAGGCGATCCCCGCTGCCTCGAGCATGCGAACGATCTTGTCGGCGCCATGCTTGGTCCGGCTGAAGACCAAAGTCCGCTCCGTTTTCTCGGCCTGAAGGAACATGGTCAGGAGCGCGGTCTTCTCCGGCTGATTCACGAGCACGACCTTCTGATCGACGCGGTCCGCGGTCTTGGCGACGGGCGTCACCGCGACCTCGGCAGGATTGCTGAGATAACGATCCGCAAGCTCCTTGATCGCCTTCGGCATTGTCGCCGAGAAGAACAGGGTCTGGCGCTTGGGCGGGACCAGGCTGACGATACGCTTCAGCGCATGGATGAAGCCGAGGTCGAGCATCTGGTCGGCCTCGTCGAGGACGAGGATTTCGAGCTCGCGCAACGACAGCGCGCGCTGGTCGATGAGGTCGAGAAGGCGGCCAGGGGTCGCGACGAGCACGTCGAGGCCGCGCGCGACGGTGCGAACGCTCTTCGAATTCGGCACGCCGCCGAAAATGACGCCGACGGACAGGCGCATGAAGCGGCCATAGGCCTGCGCGCTGGCCGCGATCTGGGCCGCGAGCTCGCGGGTCGGTGCAAGCACCAGCATCCGCACGTGGCCCGGCTTGGGGAAAGTTTTGGCCGCGGCAAGGCGGTCGAGCGACGGCAGCATGAACGCCGCGGTCTTGCCGGTGCCGGTCTGGGCGATGCCGAGGAGGTCGCGGCCGGTCAGGACGGCGGGAATGGCTTCGCGCTGGATCGGCGTCGCCTGCGAATAATCCTTCGCGGCGAGCGCATCGAGCAGGGGCTTCGAAAGCCCCAGAGAGATGAATGACATTAAAGAATTCCAATATGAACGGCCGCGCCGAAGCGCGGTCGGAGGGGGTCAAAAAGCGCCCCGCGTGAATTGGGAAGCAAGATCGGTCGAGGCGCGGGCCGGGTCCTCGAACTGTCGAGACCGTTCACGCCGCTTGTTGGAAAGCGCCTCGTGTTGCAGTGCAATATAGAGAGAAAGTCCGAAAAGTCTAGGCCGGGTGGACCGAGCCGCTCTCGACGTGGAAGCGGGACGCCTGGCCGATCCCGGCGAAGAGTCCCGCTTCGGTCGCTGTCATCCATACCTGCCCGCGCCCTTCGAGCCGGGTGAAAAGGGCGGCGCGGCGTCCGGGATCGAGGTGGGCGGCCACCTCGTCGAGGAGCAGGATCGGCGGCTCGCCGCGACGTTCGGCCACCAGCTCCGCATGCGCAAGCATGATGCCGAGCAGCAATGCTTTCTGCTCGCCCGTCGACGATCGTGCAGCGGGCATGTCCTTGGCGCGGTGCGTCACGAGCAGGTCCTGGCGATGCGGGCCAACTGTGGCGCGGCCGGCCGCCGCGTCGCGGGAGCGGCTGCTCCGCAAGGCCGCGACGAGATCGTCGCCATTCCAGCCCTCGAGCGCCAGCGAAGCCCGCGCGAATTCATCGTCCGGGCCAGTATCGAGGTGCGTATCGAGCGCGGCCACGGTCCGCGCGCGGGCCGAGCCGATGGCGCTGCCGTGCTCGGCCATCTGCTGTTCGAGGGCGGCGAGCCATGCGGGATCCCCCGGAGCCTCGTCCGCCAGTAGCTTGCTTCGTGCGCGCATGGCCGCTTCGTAGCGCGCGCTGTGGTGCGCGTGGCTCGGCTCAAGCGCGAGGACGAGCCGGTCGAAGAAACGGCGGCGGTCGCCGGGACTGGCGCTGAACAGCCGGTCCATCGCGGGCGTGAGCCAGAGGACCGACAGCCACTCGCTGAGGGAATTGACCGCTGCCGGCGCGCCGTTGATCCGGACTTGCCGGCGCTCCGGGGCCGCGGCCAGCGCCCCCGTCCCGATCTCGCTTTCACCGATCCGCGACGCGACGGCGAACCCTCCGCCGCCGCCGATCCTTGCCATTTCGCCCATGGACGCCCCGCGCAAGCCCCGACCCGGGCTCAGCAGCGAGACAGCCTCGAGCAGATTGGTCTTGCCCGCGCCATTGTCGCCGGAAAGCAGGACGAAGCCGGGCCCGGGCTCGATCAGCGCCGAGGCGTAGGAGCGGAAGTCGGTAAGGGCGAGACGGGCGACCGGCATCCAGCCGACCGTAGCAGTTCAGTCCGGCGCTTAAACCCGCATCGGCATGAGGACGTAGAGCGCGTTCGACTTGTCGTTTTCGCGCAGGAGCGTCGGCGCGGCGGCATCCGCGAGATGCACTTCGACCGTATCGCCGTCGATCTCACCCAGGATGTCGAGCAAATAGCGCGCGTTGAACCCGATCTCGAGCCCGTCGGAACCATAATCCGCCGGGAGTTCCTCGGTCGCGATGCCGTTCTCGGGAGAGGTGACGGAGAGCGTAACCTTGTCGCGGTCGAGGCTGATCTTGACCGCGCGCGTCTTTTCGCTGGCGATCGTCGATACGCGATCGACGCCGGCCGAGAAGCTTTTGGGATCGAGCTTCAGGAGCTTGTCGTTCGCGGTCGGGATCACGCGATTGTAGTCCGGGAAGGTGCCGTCGATCAGCTTGCTCGTCAGGATCGCGCTGCCCAGTCCGAAGCGGATCTTGGTAGGCGACAGGGAAATCTCGACCGTCCCCTCGAGCTCCTCGAGCAGCCGGTACAGCTCGGCGACGGCTTTGCGTGGCACGATCACGTCCGGCATGCCGTCGGCTCCGTCGGGCCGGGCGACGGTGATGCGGGCGAGGCGGTGCCCATCGGTGGCCGCTGCGCGCAACTGGTCGTCGACGATGTGGAAGAATATCCCCATCAGATAATAGCGCGTCTCCTCGCTCGAGATTGCGAAGCGCGTCTTCTCGATGATCTGGCGAAGGGTTGCGGCGGGAAGCTCGAAGCGCGTCGGGAGATCGCCTTCGGCGATGACCGGGAAGTCGTCCCGCGGCAGGGTCGACAGGTTGAACCTGGACCGACCGGCGAGGACCTGCATCTTGCCCTCGGCGGCGGCGATCTCGACCTGGCTGCCCTCCGGCAGCTTGCGCACGATGTCGAACAACGTGTGCGCCGAGACGGTCGTCGCCCCCGGCTGCGCGACATTGGCGGGGACGCTCTCATCCACCTGGAGATCGAGGTCCGTCGCCATCAGGCGGATCGAACCGTCCTCGCGCGCCTCGATCAGAACGTTCGACAAGATCGGAATGGTGTTGCGGCGCTCCACGACCGATTGGACGTGGCCGAGGCTCTTGAGGAGTGTCGCCCGCTCAATCGTCGCTTTCATCTTCTAAAGCCCCATCTTCCGCACGCGTTACGCTCGTTATAGCGAGCCTTACCGCATGCGGAAGTGGGTTGATGAAAGCCTTTTTTAGCCGGCCTTCTCGCCCTTCACAGGCGCTTTGCTCTCCTTGGACGGCATCAGCACCCCGTCGATCTGGTGCACCACGCCGTTGCTGAACTGCTCGTCGGCCTGGGTGATCGTCGCCTTGTGGCCCGCGGCGTCGGTCAGGACGGTCTTGCCGGCCTCCTTGGTCGCGGTCACGACACCGCCGCCCATCGTGGCGAGCGGCGCTTTCCCCTTGCCCGCGTCGATCGCCTTGTCGATGTCCGCGGCAAGAACGGTGCCGGGAAGGATCAGGTTGGTGAGGATGCCAGTCAGCTGAGCCCTGTTCTCAGGCTTGGCGTCGAAGGTGCCCGCCGGAGCAGCGGAGAAGGCCTGGTCGCTCGGGACCAGCACCGTGTAAGGTCCGGCACCAGCAAGAGTCTGATCGAGCCCGGCAGCTTTCGCCGCCGCCATGAACTGACCGTTCCCCGCGAGACCCTGAGCGATCGTCTTGTCGCCTGCAGCCTTCTTGGCTTCCGGCGTCTGCGCGTTGGGGGCGGCGCTGTTGCCGCCATTGTCCTTGTTGCATGCCCCTACGGCGAGAGCTGCGGCCGCGAGGCCGAGCGCGAGTACACGGGTCTTCATGCCCTACGAACTCCTTATTGTTATAGGTACGGAACGGCCCGGCAACGCATGCCGGGCCGTTCTTGTTCAATTTATCAGACGATCCGTGATCAGGTCAGGATCGAGGCCACGATCGCCGTGACGAGCTGCGTCGTCGGGTCGACCTGGTAGATGTAGCCATTGTTGTAACGGTACCAGGCGTTCGGCGTGTCGTAGTAGGTGCTCCTGTACGCCATGGGCACGTTGTACATGTTGTACCCCATCGGGAGCGGCTGACCGACCGCGAAGCCCGGCGTTAGCAGGGCGGCGACCGAGCTGATCATGCTGGTCGACGGGTCGACCTGGTAGATGGCGCCGGGCGCGTACCAGTAATTATAGTCCGGCGTGTTGTAGTACATGTCGCGGTACTGAGACGGCACGTTGTAATAGTTGTACGACACCGGAAGCATCTGTCCGACGCCATAGCCGCCCGCGTAAAGCGGGATCACGTCCTGTACGAGGCCCGTGGCGCAATCCACCTGATAGACGGTGCCGTTGGCGTAGCGATTGCACAGGTTGTTGTAGCCGTAGCCATATCCCGGATCGTAGCCGTACCCGCCGCCGTAGCCGTAGCTGGACGGATAGAAGCTGTTGAACCCGTAATAATTGGGCACGTAGCTGTTCATGTAGGAAGTCGGCAGATACTGCCCCGGCATGAAGCCGCCCGCGAGGAGCGGAAGCACCCAGTTGATCAGGTTGTCGCTGCGATCGACGCGGTACACGTACCCGCCGCCGTAACGATAATAGTAATCGTTTGTGTCGGGATAGAGGTACGAAATGGTCGACGGCATCGCCAGCAGCGGCGTGTAGGCCGAGACCGTATTCACCGGCTCACCGATGAACGTACGGACGCGAACCGGCTCGACGAACTGCGTCGCGATGCGATTGTCGAGTGCCGCGAGGCGGGTGGCCGCGAGGGCCTGCCTCGTCGCGCGGCGATCGTCGATGCGCGCCCAACGCTGGGCGACCGTATTGTCGCGAAGGATTGCCTGGGGGTCTGCACGACGCTCGTCGCGCAATTCCTGACGATTGATCTGCATCGCCTGGCGATCGATCCGTCCCTGCGTTCGAAGCGCTTGATTGTCGCGGACGCGTTCGCGATCCGCCATGCGCACCTGCTGCCGCTCCACGCGGTTCTGACGAACGTCCTGATTGCCGCCGGCGAGCCGGTTTGCGCGCTCCGCCCGCTGGCGTTCCACGCGCTGGTTCTCGGCGCGCGCTACGCGCTGACGCTCGATGTTCGCGGTCCGGTCGACTCGCGCGTGGCGCTCCTGACGCTCGACGCGCTGAGTCTGCTCCGCACGCGCCATGCGCTGCGGCCGTTCGACCCGCTGAGTCCGCTCGGCGCGAACCTGGCGTTGCTGACGTTCCACACGCGGCGCGCGTTCGACGCTTGCCTGGCGCTGCACACGCTCGGTGCGCTGAGCACGCTCCGCACGTTGCGGGCGCTCTGCCCTCTGACTCTGGCCGCCCTGACCGCCATGCTCGCGGTCTGGCTTTGCACTGGCCGGGGCTGAAATCGCCAGCGCGGCAACGCCGGCGGCGAGGATCACCCTATTGAACACGTTATGTCTCCTTTCGAACGGCTAGAACGGTCCGCTAAGCGCACCGTTCCAACCACTAAACGGATGGATCGTGCACCTTAGCGCACTAGGGTGAACCTGAAATGTCCTTGTCGTTCAGATAGTTGGCTGAATTATTCGTCGACCCAGTCAGCCCTCAGGCGGCGCGCGGCGAAAAGCATCAGAACAGCCGCGAGCAGGTAGAAGCCCACCACGCTGACCGCCGCATAGCGCAACGACTCGATCCCGAACTGCTCCGTGAACGCCACCGACAGCGCGCCGATCAGCGTGGGGCCGACGCCGAGACCGATCAGATTGTTGATCAGCAGGAAGCTGGCCGACGCGGTAGAGCGCAACGGTTGCGGAACGAGATGCTGGACCGCAGTGGTGACTGGGCCCAGCCACAGGATGTTGAGCGCATTCGGGATCAGCAGCAACGGCCAGGCGGCCCATGGGTCGGTCGAAAGCAGGCCGAGCGCAAAGGTCGGCGCGGTAATGAGCCAGGCGATCGCAGGCAGCCACGCATACCAGCGGCGGTCGGACTGACCCAGTCGGTCCGCAAGCCAGCCGCCGGCGAAGACGCCGGCAGTGCCGCCGATCAGGAAGATGGACGCCAGGAACTGACCGCGCTCGATCAGGCCGAAGCCGAAGCTGCGCTCGAGCACCGATGGCGTCCACAAAGCCAGGCCGTATCCGGCCAGTGAGCTGCACGACGCAGCAGCTGCCAACAGCCAGAATGTCGGCTTCCTCGCGATCATCGGAAAGGTGCGCCTGAGCGGCGTCGCCCCCGCGGGCGAGGGCCGGGGCAGGTCGCGGACGACGAGAAGCATCAGCGGCGCCAGGACCAGCCCGGCCACGCCCATGGTCATGAATGCGACGCGCCAGTTCACCCAGGCCGCGAGATAGGCGCCGATCAGCGTGCCGCCCGCGAGACCGAGCGGGATTCCGAGCGAGAAGATCGCCAGCGCACGCGCCCGGCGCTGCGGCGGGTAATAATCGGCAATCAGCGCATAGGAAGGCGCCACACCGCCTGCTTCGCCTACCCCGACACCGAGCCGGTAGATGAACATCTGTCCGAAGCTCGCCGCGGTTCCGCACAACGCCGTGAAAGCGCTCCATACCGCCAACGAGCCCGCGACGACCCTGCTCCGGCTCGTCCGGTCGGCAAGCAATGCGAGCGGGACACCGAGCACCGAGTAGAGCAAGGCGAAGGCGAGCCCGCCTATTGCACCGAACTCCGCATCGCTAAGGTGCAGGTCCTTGATGATGGGACCGGCGAGGATGCCGAGGATCTGGCGGTCGAGGAAATTGAAGATGTATGCGGCCAGGAGCAGCGCGAGCACGAGCCCACCGCGCGATTTTACCTCGTCTGCACTCAAGCAAGCCTCCCCAACAACGCAACCAGGCGGTCGACGTCCGCCGCGTCCTGATAGATTCCAAAGCCGATCCTCAGCACGTCGCCGCGGACGTCGGTCATGCAGTTCGCGGACTTGAGGTCGGCATACCAGCGCTGCGCATCGGGGCTGCGGAAAGCCAGGAATCGGGCGTGCGGACCTGATCCGCTCAAAGGATTGAGCAGCTCCGCGCGAGAAAGAGGCGTGCGATCGAGCGCCTCGACCAGCTGCCGCTGGAGTTGCTCGACGTGATGCGAGACCTCAGAAGTCAACAGGCCCTTCGCCTGAAGCATCCGCTGCACGGAGTTGAAGCGATAGAGCGCTGAGGGGTCGAAGGTTGCGCCAAGCAATCGGGTCGCATCCTTCGCATAGCCAACGCTGCCCGGAGGCAGGCTCAGGTCCTCGAACTCGGCGTACCAGCCGGTGACCGGCGGGCGCGGAGCGAACCCCGCGGGCGCGTGAAGGAAGGCGCATCCCTCACCTGCCATCGCATATTTATATCCGCCGCCCAGGTAGAAGGCGGTCGAGCTGGCCGAACCTCCGAAGGGCGCATCGATCGCCATGAAGGCGTGATAGCCGTCGACCACGACCCACGGCCCGCCCGGCCGGCCGAGCGTGGCCAATTCCTCAACCGCCCCAAAAATTCGGCCGCTGCCGAACAGGACATGACTTACGAATATCAGGTCATGGTCGCCGCTTCGCGCACGGGACGAATAGCGCTCGGTGAAGCTATCGAACGGCTCGGCCGAAATGCGCTCGACCTTGATCCAGCCTTCTTCTTCCCACCTGGCGAACTGTCGTCGCGCGCTGTGGAATTCGCCGTCCGTCGTCAGGACCCGCAATGGCCCTCCCTGCCTGCGCGGCGCCGCCGTCACGAGCCGGATCAGGAAATCGTGCGTGTTCGAGGAAAATACGACCGCGTCGGATTGGCCCGTGCCCAGCTCGCGCGAGACGTGGGCCTGGGCTTCGGGCCACACCTCGCCCATGACCTTGTCCCATTTGCGGTCGGCAAGGCGGGCGGCATCGTTCCACGCTTCCGTTTGGCCTTCGAAGCTCGCGTCGGGCCAAAGGTGATGGCTGTGCGCGGCGAAGTGCAGCCGGTCGGGATCAGCCGACAGGCTGCGCGAGAACAAATCCTTGAAGCTCAAAGATCGGTCCTCAGCGCCCAGAGCTCCGGGAAGACGCGCTTATCCAACGTGGCCCGCAGATAGGGCGCCCCGGCGGAGCCGCCCGTGCCGGGCTTGTTTCCGATGATCCGCTCCACCGTCAGAACATGCTTGTGGCGCCAGGCCGCGAGCGCATCGTCAATGTCGACGAGCTTTTCGGCCAGCCCGTAAAGATCGAACCAGCGCTCGGCGTCGCGATAGACCTGCAGCCAGGCCTGGGCCAATGCCGCGACCGAACGGTCGCCGAGATCGAATCCCGCGCGCTCGAGCGCATCCTGAGCGACATCCCTGAGGCTCGGCTCCGCCAGCGCGCCTTCCAGGCGCTGACGCTCGGCGCTCCCTTCCGGATAATGCTCGGTGAACTTCGGCTCCTTGAGGCCGAGGCGGAACTCGATCTCGCGGAACTGCGCCGACTGGAACCCGGACGAGGTTCCAAGCACGTCGCGGAACTTGAGGTAATCGACCGGAGTCAGCGTCGACAACACGTCCCAGGACAGGGTCATGACCGCCTGAATGCGGCTGATCCGGGCCATTGCTTTATAGGCTTCCGCAAACCGGTCCTGCTCGACGAGCCCGATCGCCAGCCGAAGCTCGTGAAGCATCTGCTTCATCCACAGCTCTTTGGTCTGGTGGATGACGATGAAGAGCATCTCGTCGTGGAGAGCCGACAGCGGCTGCTGCGCGCTCAGCAGCTGGTTGAGCTTCAGATAATCGGCATAGGACATGCCGGCGGGCGTCGCGGTCATGCTGGACCGCTTAGGCTAAACAGCCGCAGCGAGAAAGCGGTGGGTCCTACTGGCCGCTGGGCAGGCCGGGCGCGCCGACGGTGCCGATATTGCCGAACAGATCCTCGAAGAAGCCGCGCTGCCGCCCGAGGGTCGGCGTCTTGCGCGAGCTTGGATCCAGCCCGGCGACATATTCCTTGCCCGACTTCTGGATGGCGGCGACGTTGCCCGCCTGGTCGAACTTCACGAGCAACACGGTTTGCTCCCGCACGCGCGGATTGCGGAAGGCGATCTGCTTCGTATCGCGCGACAGATAATACCAGTCGTTGGCGTTGAACTGCCCGGTGAAGGTCGGGCGGCCGAGAAGCTTTTCGACGGACGTCTTGTTGTCGATTCCCGGCTGAATGCTTGCGGCGAGCTGGGGATCGACGACCGCGCCCTTGTGCGCGAGCACACCCGTGCAGCCGCCAACGGTCGCCGCCGCGCAAAGCGCCAGGGAAATTCTGACCAAGCGGGTGTTCATGCGTCTTCGAACCTTTGTCGATCGTGAAAGCCTAGTCGGCTCGGGCTTGCAGCTCAGCGGACCAGCCTCAATATGCTGGGCCTCCGCAGGGGCGCAAGCCTCTGAATCTTTCGAGGCGTTCGACCGTCCCTATGCTCAGGCACCTGTTCCCCGGATTAACGCGCGACCGGAGCCGCGGAGCGACCTTGATCGCCGAGCTGATCAAAATTGCGCGGCAGCCTCGCTGGTATGTCGAGGGGCAAGTTCCGGACACGATCGATGGGCGCTTCCGCATGCTCGCTACCGTTACCGCCCTGACGATGGTGCGCCTCGACCAGCTTGGGCCCGAGGGAGAGGCGATCTCCGCCCGCCTGACCGAGCGGTTCGTCGAGCTGATGGAGACGGAGCATCGGGAGATGGGCCTTGGCGACCCGACCCTCGGCAAGAGGATCCGCCAGCTGGTCGGCGCGCTGGGCAAGCGCGTTGGCCTGTGGCGCGGCGTCTCAGAGGGTCCCGGTGAATGGAACAGCGCGACGGCCGAAAGCGTCTATTCGGGCGATCATCCGCTGCGGGGCGTGGCGTTCACGGCGGGCGCGCTCAAAGATTTCTGGTCGAGGCTTGGCCTGCTGACTCTCGATCAGATCGAAAATGGGGGGCTGCAATGACCGACTCGTTCGCCCACGCGCTGCGCCTCGACCAGATCCGCGACGGCGACCGGCTCGACCTCAATGCCGACGAGGCCGAGCGGCGCGTGATCGCCAAGCGCCTGGGACTTCCATCGCTGCAATGCCTGGAGGCGCATGCGGCCTTGTCCCGCACTGGCGGCGATATCGTGCGCGTTCAGGGCCGGCTCCAGGCTGCGCTCGATCAGGCCTGCGTCGTCACCGGCGAGCCTGTGCCGGCACATGTCGACGAGCATTTCGACCTGCTTTTCATGCCCGAGCCGCAAGGCGACAGCACTGAAGAAGAGATCGAGCTCGGGTCAGCCGACTGCGATATTGTTTTCCACGACGGCGCGGCAATCGACCTCGGCGGCGCGATCGCCGATACGCTGGCGCTCAGCCTCGACCCCTATCCGCGCAGCGCCGGAGCCGACGCCGCCCTGAAGGAGGCTGGGATCATGACCGAGGATCAGGCCAGTCCGTTCGCCGTGCTCGCGCAGCTCAAGCGAAGCGGCAACGACAAATCCTAGAAGGGGACGTCGTCGTCCAGGTCCGTGTCGAAGGCTGCAGGCTGCGGCCGCGACTGAGGCCGCGACGAACCGCCGCCACCGCCGCCGAAATCGTCATAATCCTCGCCGAAAGCGCTGCGGCCGCCGCCGGCCCCTTCGCGGCTATCGAGGAGGACGAGCTCCCCACGGAAGCGCTGCAGGACGATCTCCGTCGTGTAGCGGTCGTTGCCCGACTGGTCCTGCCACTTGCGGGTCTGTATCTGGCCTTCGAGATAGACCTTGCTGCCTTTGCGCAAATAGCTCTTTGCGACCCGGCCGAGGTTCTCGTTGAAGATGACGACGTTGTGCCACTCGGTCCGCTCCTGGCGGTTGCCGTCGCGGTCCTTCCACTGCTCGGACGTGGCGACTCGCATGTTCACCACCTCGCCGCCGTTGTTGAGTGACCGCGCCTCAGGGTCCGCGCCCAGGTTGCCGACCAGGATCACCTTGTTCACGCCCGCCATCGTCCACTCTCCTTCGCTTGAGAGTAGCTATAGACCTAGCGACACCGCCGTCCAGTAGGTCAGTCCCGCAGCGCAATAAGCGAGGACGAACAGATAGGAGACCATGAACAGCGGCCATTTCCAGCCGTTGGTTTCGCGGCGCGTGACCGCGATCGTGGAGATGCACTGCGGCGCGAACACGAACCAGGCGAGGAATGCGAGCGCGGTCGCAAGGGACCAGCGTCCCTGAAGCCGGTCCTCGAGCTTGGTCGCGGCCGCGGTCTCGTCGGAAGAATCGATCGAGTAAACGGTGGCGATGGCGCTGACCGCGACCTCGCGCGCGGCCATCGCGGGAAGCAATGCCAGCGCGATGTCGTGATTGAAGCCGATCGGACGGACAACGACCTCAATCCCGCTGGCGATCTTGCCCGCTATCGAAGCGTCGACCTGGCTCTCGCCGGGCCGCGCCTGGGGGAAGCTCGCCAGGGCCCAGAGCAGGATGGTGGTCCCGAGAATGATCGTGCCAGCGCGCTTCAGGAATATCTCGACGCGGGTGAGAAGGCCGATCGCCACGTCCTTGGCCGCCGGCCACTGATACTTCGGCAGCTCCATCATGAAACCGCCGCCGCCACCCTTGAGGACCCCGCGGCGGAGGACGAACGCGGCAAGCAGCGCGCCCGCGATCCCAGTCACGTAGAGGCCAAACATCACCAGGCCCTGCAGGCCGACGCCCCAGGCCAGGCGCGTGTTCGGGATGAAGGCGGCGATAATCAGCGTATAGACGGGCAACCGCGCCGAGCAGGTCATCAGCGGCGCTACGAGAATGGTGGTCAGCCGGTCCTTCGGGTCGTCGATGGTACGTGTCGCCATGATCCCAGGCACCGCGCAGGCGAAGCTCGACAGCAAAGGGATGAAAGCGCGACCTGACAGTCCGACCCCATGCATCACCCGATCCATGAGGAACGCGGCGCGCACCATGTAGCCGGTGCCTTCCAGCAGGAGGATGAAGAAGAACAGGATCAGGATCTGCGGCAGGAAGGTGATGACCGCTCCGACGCCAGCGATTGCCCCGTCGACGACCATCGAGCGAAGCAGGCTGGAAGGGATGATTTGCGCCGCGAGGCCGGACAGCGCGGCCACGCCGCTTTCGATCCATGCCACGGGCGTTTCGCTCCACGCGAAAACGGCCTGGAACATCACGAACATGATCGCAGCGAGGATCACCGGCCCCATGATCGGGTGAAGCAGCACCGAATCGAGGCGATGGGTCCAGCGGCGCACGGGCGTTTCGCGGATGACAGCGGCGGCCGCGATCTCGCGAGCGCGCCGCTGCAGGTGGATGATGTCAGCCTTCACCGACTCGTGAACGCCGCAGCGGGGAGCGGCGAGCATATCGTCGAGAGCGCCCTGCAGCTCGGAAATGCCGCGCCGGCGGACCGCCACCGTCTCGACCACGGGAACGCCGAGCTCACGCTCGAGGACGCTCGGATCGAGCTCCAGGCCGTCACGCTTCGCGAGGTCGACCATGTTGAGCGCGACGATCGTCGGCAGCCCAAGCTCGATCAACTGCAGCGCGAACCTTAGATGGTTGTCGAGATTGGATGCGTCGAGGACGATGACCAGGGCGTCCGGCTGTCGCTCGCCTTTCTGCTGGCCGAGAAGCACGTCGCGGGTGACGGCCTCATCCGGGCTCGCCGGCTCCAGGCTGTAGGCGCCGGGCAGGTCGACCAGCTCCAGCGGCCGCCCGTCCGCCAGCTGGAGGCGCCCGGATTTTCGCTCCACCGTCACGCCGGGATAATTCCCAACCTTCTGGCGAGCGCCGGTGAGCGCGTTGAACAAGGCGCTTTTGCCGGCATTCGGGCTGCCGGCCACGGCGACGAGCGGGAGCGGGTTCACTTGACGGTCGGGACGACCCGGACGGCGCCGGCGTGCTTGCGTCGGATGGCGACCGTCATTCGGCCGACCCGCACGGCCAGCGGATCGCGACCGAACGGTCCCAGATGCAAGGTCTCGACCGTGACGCCTTCATCGAAGCCGAAATGACGCAGCCGGCTCGATTCGGCCGAGTCCAGTGCCTGCCAATCTATGGCGGCGACCACAGCGCGCGCTCCCAGCTCAAGCTGGTCGAGCGATATGCTGTCCGGTTGGAAGGGTGCGTTCATTCTTGCGACTGATTATCATTAACCGCAGCCGCAGGGAAGCGTCTAGCGCGGTGGGTAGCGCAGCCTCCCCAGGAATCGCGAGACGCTGACCCGGCGATCGGAGGATCCGCGCCACTGGGCCTTCCACTTTTCGAACGTCATGACGTCATCGATGCGCCGGTCGAGGAAGGCCGCGGTTTCAGCCCAGCCTTCGCTTTGATCGTCGAGCCAGACGAGCAACGTCGAGCCGTAGACCGCCCCGAGCGTCATGCGCTTCGTATAGTGATTGAAGTCGGTGCTGGTGTCGCCGGCGAGACGCCACATCAGATCCGCCGTCTGCCACGACGTACGCAGCGCTTGGGCCACGTTTTGCGGCATGGCAAGAATGGCCAGTCCCCGCCGGACCGCCTCACGCGCCGGCCCCATGATCTCGAGCCGGTGCCATATGAGCGCCCGGATCCTTTCGCGAATCTTCATGCCCGCGAGGCGCTTCTGGGTAAAAGAGGCTTCCAGCGCGCGGTCGACCTCCTGGATATAGGCATCGATCATGTCGGACTGGCTCTTCGGCATGGCCAGCCGCGCCTGCAGCGGGTCGACGCCGAGTTGCGCCGCGGCGGAGTCGACTGCCGCCTTGGTCCATCCATCGAACACGGCATTCTCCCCGACCGCGAGGGCGAGCTTGCGCCGCAACCGTTCGAGAGGACTCGGACCTTCCACGCGGCTCAACTGGGCTGCTCCTGCGGGACTGGCAAGCCCCGCTCGGGCAAGCGCACCAGCACGAGCGCCGCGCCGATCGCGATCGCGCCCACCCAATCAAGCGGCGAGAGGGTCTCGCCATAAGCCATCCAGCCGACGAAGGCCGATATCGCGGGCTGGCTCAACAAGGTGAGGCCGACCACCAGCGGCGAGAGGCTGCCGATCGCATAGACGAGCAGGCCCTGGCCGAAGACCTGACTGCTCAGCGCGAGCAAGAGAACCGGAGTCCAGTGGGGCGGCATGATCTGCTCACCGAGCAGCAGGGAAAAGGGCAGGAGCATCGCTGCGCCGAAAGCACTGGCGATGAACAACAGGGGCATCGCCGACAGCATTCCTCGGGCCCGCTGAACCGCCACGAGATAGCCGGTGTAAAGCAGGCCGGCGATCAGGGCGAGCGCATCGCCGCGGACATTGCGGGCGGACAATTCGGCGCTGCTTCCCATCAAAAGGCCGGCCCCGACTGCCGCCAGGATCAGCGCGCCGCCCTGCCGCTGCGACGGCCAGCGGCGCGCCTGCCACAAGCCCCAGGCCGCGAAGCCGAAGCTCGACGCATTGCCGAACAAGGTCGCATTGCCGAGCTTGGTCATGTGGATCCCGGTGTGCCAGGCGGCGAGATCGGCGGCGAAGAAAAATCCCGCGAGCGCAACCAGCATGCCGAGGCGATGCCCCGGCCAATGCGCCGGCCGCCCCGAGACGCTCGAGAGGACGAACAGAAAGGGGAGCGCAAGGAACAGCCGCCAGAATCCGGCGGCGACCGGTCCAACCTCCGAGAGCCGAACCATCCAGGGCCCGACGGCCAAAGCGGTACTTCCGACCAGCAGTGCCGGGAATGCGAAACGATGATGTTCGGGCTTGTTGCTCACTGGCCGCGCCTAGGGGCTTTAAGCCGGGGGCGGAAGCCCGTCTCCGCATGCTCGTCAATAAGGCTGGCTTATGATGCCCCTCGCTGAACTGCGATTGATTGGTCGCGGATCGAAACTAACTTCGCCAGCCAATTCGAGGCAATCAGGAACACCCACATGGCCAGCCTGTTCGATCCGCTCGAGCTCGGAGCGCTCCATCTTCCCAACCGCATCGTCATGGCGCCTCTCACCCGTGCCCGCGCCGGGCGCGACGCGGTGCCGACCCCGATCATGGCCGAATATTATGCACAGCGCGCGAGCGCCGGCCTGATCATTTCCGAAGCAACCGGAATCACCCGCGAAGGGCTCGGCTGGCCCAATGCTCCGGGCCTTTGGAACCAAGCGCAGGTCGAAGGCTGGAAGCCCGTCGTCGCGGCGGTCCACGAAGCCGGCGGCCACATGGTCGCCCAGCTATGGCACATGGGACGGCTGGTCCATCCCGACCTCGGCGAGACCCAGCCGGTCTCTTCGTCGCCGATCACCGCCCCCGGCGACGCCCACACTTACGAGGGCAAGAAGCCCTATGTGGAGCCGAGAGCAGCGACTGCCGCGGACATCGACCGGATCGTGAAAGATTATGCGCGGGCGGCTCGCAACGCCGTTTCCGCAGGGTTCGACGGAGTCCAGATCCATGGCGCCAACGGCTATCTGGTCGATCAATTCCTGCGCAACGGCGCGAACAACCGCGCCGACAATTACGGCGGGTGGATCGACAATCGTCTGCGCTTCATGACCGAGGTGCTGGAGGCAGTCGGCGCCGAAATCGGCATGAGCCGGGTCGGGATCCGATTTTCCCCCAATATCCTCGTCCAGGGCGTCGAAGACACGAACCCGCTGTCGCTGTTCACGGCGGTGGCCGCGCGGCTCGAGGAGCTGAAAGTGCCATGGATAGAGCTTCGCGAAGCACACCGGCCGACGAGCGCGGGCGCAGTGCCGACAGAGCCTGTGAGCCAGGCCATGCGTCCCATCTATTCCGGCAGGATCCTGCTCAACAGCGACTACGACGGACCGACCGCGCGTGCGCGGATGGCGGAAGGCATCGCCGACGGCATTGCCTTCGGCCGGCCGTTCATCTCCAATCCCGACCTGGTGCACCGCATTGCGGCCGGCGCGCCGCTCGCGCCCGGCGACAGCGCGACTTTCTACTCCGGCGGTGCGGAGGGATATGTCGACTATCCCGTTTTCGAAGAGGCGCGGGCCGCTTAAGGGCCGTACTGCTCCCGAAGCTCGTACAGCGCCAGCGCCGCGCGCGCTGCGTCACCGCCCTTGTCGCCCTGGCCCGGGTCGGCGCGCACGATCGCCTGGGCTTCATCCTCGACGGTCAGGATTCCGTTGCCGATCGCGAATCCCTGGAGCGTGAGGTCCAGCAGGCCGCGCGCGCTTTCCGACGAGACGACTTCGAAATGATAGGTCTCCCCGCGGATGACGACGCCGAGCGCGACGAAGGCGCAGAAACGCCCGCTGCGGGCCGCAAGCGCGATCGCGCCGGGCAGCTCGAGCGCGCCGGGCACCGTCAGCGTCTCATGCTTGTGCCCGGCCTTCTCGATCGCAGCTCTCGCGCCTGCGAGCAGCATTTCATTGAGGTGCGGATAGAAGCGAGCTTCGGTGAGCAGGATCGTTGCCATCGCGTCAGGCGTCCTGCTCAATCGCGCGCTCTTCGACGATCGCCAGTCCATAGCCGGACAGTGCGATCGGCGAGTGGTGCGTGTTGGTGAGCAGGATCATGTCGTGGATTCCGAGCGCGGCGAGGATCTGCGCACCGACGCCATAGCCGCGCACGGCGTCGCCAGCCTCCGCAGGCTTTCCGGCGCGCAAGTCGATCGATCGCGAGAGCGAACCCGGCGCCGCCGCATGCAGCGCGACGACCACGCCCGAGCCTTGCTCCTCGATCGCGCGCATCGCGCCCTGCAGCAGCCCCGATCTCGAGCCCGCTTCCCCGAGCACGTCGGCGAACAGGTCGAGGCTGTGCATCCGCACAAGCACCGGAGCGGAAGGGTCGAGGGTGCCGTGAACCAGCGCCAGCTGTTCCTCGCCGGTTGTCCGGTCCCGGAACACCTGCGCCTGCCACTGCAGCCCACTCTGCGCGTTGAACGGGCTGACCGAGACGCGCTCGACCAGGTGATCCTTCTTGAGCCGGTAGGCGATGAGATCCCGGATGGTGCCGATCTTCAGCCCATGGGCGCGCGCGAAGTCCATGAGATCGTCGAGCCGCGCCATGGTGCCATCCTCGCGCATGATCTCGCAGATCACGCCGCTCGGATTAAGGCCTGCAAGGCGCGCGACGTCCACAGCCGCCTCGGTATGCCCGGCCCGGACGAGAACGCCTCCGGGCTTGGCCACCAGGGGAAAGACATGGCCGGGGGACACCAGAGCGTCCGGGCCGTTTGCCGCGTCGATTGCGACTGCGATGGTGCGCGCGCGATCCGCGGCGCTGATTCCGGTGGAGATTCCTTCCCTGGCCTCGATCGAGACCGTGAAAGCGGTTTCGTTGCGGCTGCGATTGGTGCGCGCCATCGGCTCTAGGCCAAGGCTGTCGGCGCGATCCTTGGTCATCGCCAGGCAAATCAGCCCCCGCCCATGCCGGGCCATGAAATTGACCGCGTCCGGCGTCGCCATCTGAGCCGGAATCACGAGATCGCCTTCATTCTCGCGGTCGTCGTCGTCGACGAGGATGAACATCCGGCCGTTGCGCGCCTCGTTGATGATGGTCTCGGTGCCGACGAGGACTTCCGTCGTTCCGCGGTGGATCAGTTTCTCCAGCCTCGTCAGGGTATCGGCGGTCGGGTTCCAGTCCTCGCTCCCAAGCTTGCGCAGCGAATTGGGATGGAGCCCTGCGGCCCGGGCAAGCCCGGCGCGGCTGATCTCGCCGGTGGCGATGATCGCGTTCAGCTGTTCCATGAGAGTCGTGCTCATGGGCGCGCCATTTATCACATCATAATGTGATTGTAAGGAGGAACAGCGATGTTCCTATTGTGCGCGGGCGGTGAGCATCCGATCGAGATAGCGGGCCAGCACGTCAACCTCGACATTAAGTTGTTGTCCGGGCGCGATTTGTCCCAAGGTCGTCTGCCGCGCGGTGTGGGGGATGACGTTCACGGAGAAGTGGGTCGTGCCATCCTCGGCTTCACGCACTTCGTTGACCGTCAGCGACACGCCGTCGAGACTGATCGAGCCCTTCGAGGCGATCATCGGCCCTAAAGCGCGCGGCACGCTGAGGCCCACGCGCAGCGAATCGCCTTCCGGGCAAGTCCCAATGACGGTGGCCACCGCATCCACGTGGCCGGTGACGATATGGCCGCCCAGCTCGTCCCCGAGGCGCAGCGACCGTTCGAGATTCAATGGCGCGCCTTCGCGCCACAGGCCGGACGCCGTCCGTGAAACCGTCTCGGCCGACACATCGACGGCAAACCAGTCGTCGCCCTTGTCGACGACCGTGAGGCAAACCCCGGAGCAGGCGATCGACGCCCCGAGATCGACCGTCGCCAAGTCGTAGCCGGTGGCGATAGTCAGCCTCAGGTCGCCGCGCTGCTCCACGCTGCGCACGCTGCCGACGTCGGTGACGATCCCGGTGAACATGCCGCCGCCTAGCTCTCCCGCACCCGCTCGTAAACTTCGAGGCGGTCGACGCCGAGCCTCTGCTCATCGACCAGGCGCCAGCGGCCGTGCGCGTCGGCGATCGCGTCGAGGCCGACATAACCGAACGAGGACTTGCCCTCGCCGACGATGATCGGCGCGCGATAGATGAGGATGCGGTCCACCAGATCTTCCCCGAGGAAGGCGGTTGCGGTGGCCGACCCGCCTTCGACCAGCAGGTCGTTGACGTCATGAAGTCCGTGGACATCCTGCGGAGATCGAAGGGTTTTCCATCCGTCCACAGCCTCCCCGCGAGTCAGCAGCGCGCGCTTGGGCGAACGTTCTTCCAGCCCGGGCAGGCGAACGTCGAGTCGCGGTCGATCCGCCATAAAGGTGCCGCGCCCGACCAGGATCATGTCGCTCTTCGCCCGCTCCAGGTGGACATGGCGGCGCGCATCCTCGCCGGTGATCCACTGGCTCTCGCCCGAGGGCAGGGCGATCTTGCCGTCGATCGACAAGGCGAGCTTCAACGAGATCCTCGGGCGGCCGAGCTGCAGGCGGGTGAGCCAGCCGGCGAGAGATTCCTTCGCCTCCTGGCGGCAGACGCCCAGGGTCACTTCTATGCCGGCACGGCGCAGGCGACGGATCCCCTTGCCGGCCGTGCGGGGATCGGGATCGCGCAATCCGATCACGACCCGTTCCGGTTGCGCCTCGAGCAGCAGATCCGTGCACGCCGGCCCTCTTTGGCTCGCATGCGCGCAGGGCTCGAGGGTTACGTAGACGGTCGCGCCCATCGCCCTTACGCCTGCCTGGCGGAGCGCAACCGCTTCGGCATGAGGCCGCCCCCCGGACGCCGTAGCCCCGCGCCCGACCACGCGCTCGTTCGGCGAGACGATCACGCAGCCGACGTTCGGATTGGGTGCGGAGCGGCCGCGCGCCTGATCGCCCAAGGCGACCGCGTCGGCCATCCAGCGCCGATCAGGCGTTACATCCCCAGCTTTTTCTCGAGCGCCTGGAATTGCCGTTGCTTTTCTTTTTCGAAGGCTTCCTTTTCCGCCTGATCCTTTTTCTGGTCGGCGATGATCTCCGCATCGGTGCGGTTTTCCGACCAGCTGTCAACGTAGATGATCTGCGGTGACGGGCCGGTACCAATCTTCGCGTCGACGATGAACTCGATGACGATGATCGTGGTGACGAGCAACGCTAGCGCCGCGCCGATCACCTGCTCACGGCTGCGCTGGCGCATGAAGGCGCGAAGATCGCGAAAAGCGACGCTGGGACTGGACGGTCGCGGAAACCAGGACATGCGCGGAAGATAGGGCGTCGCGACGCCCTTCACCAGCCCGCTACCGCCTCGCCGCGGCCTCCAGCCGCCTGACGGCGCGCTCCTTGCCCATGCGCGCAACCAGGCCCGCCATCTCCGGACCGCTGTCGCGGCCGGTCAGCGCGAGACGGAGCGGATGGAACAGTTCGCGCCCCTTCTTGCCGGAGGATTCCTTGAGCTCGGCCGTGAGCTGCTTCCACGGCTCGCCAGCCCAGTCGACACTTTCGGTGACCGTCGCGGCCTCCTTCAGCAGCAACCGCTCGTCATGGCTCAGAGCCGGCGGGTCGATCTCACCGCGAAGCACATCGAACCAGGCCGGGAAGTCCGCGAGTCGCTCCAGATTCGGCCGGAGAAGAAGCCAATCCTCCTCGCTTGCGCTTTCCGGAAGACGATCGGCGACCGCGCCATAATCGAGCTGGTGCAGCAGGCGCGCATTGATCAGCTCAACGTCGTGAGGATCGAAATGCGCAGGGGCCCGCCCGAACGTCGCGAAGTCGAAGCCTTCGGCAAGTTCGTCGAGGCCGAGCGCCGGCTCGACCGGCTGCGACGTGCCGATGCGGGCCAGCACCGCCAACAGCGCAAGCGGCTCGACGCCTTCCTCCCTGAGGTGCGGCGCGCCGTAGGAGCCGAGCCTTTTCGACAATTTCCCTTCGGCCGCCACCAGCAGGGCCTCGTGCGCGAATTCGGGCGGCTTCGCGCCGAGCGCCTCGAACATCTGGATCTGGGCGGCACTGTTCGACACATGGTCCTCGCCGCGAACGATATGCGTGATTCCGAGGTCGACGTCGTCGATGACGCTGGGCAGCAGGTAAAGCCAGCTTCCATCCTCACGGCGAACGACGGGGTCGCTGAGCAGCTTCGGATCGAAGCGCTGCGCGCCGCGGATCAGGTCGGTCCACTCGATTGGAGCTTCATGGTCGAGCTTGAAGCGCCAATGCGGCGAGCGCCCCTCGGGAACTGCCGCATCCGCCGGCTTGCGCTCGTAGACGGGCGGCAGCCCCCTCCCGAGCAGGATCTTGCGCCGAAGCTCTAGCTCCTCGGGCGTCTCATAGCACGCGTACACCCTGCCGGCGGACTTGAGACGCTCGAACTCCCGCTCGTAAAGTTCGAACCGCTCGGACTGGCGGACGCAATCGTCCCAGCCCAGGCCCATCCACTGCAAGTCGTCGCGGATCGCCTCGTCGAACTCCCGCGTCGAGCGCTCGCGGTCCGTGTCGTCGATGCGCAGGATGAAGCGGCCGCCATGCTTGCGCGCGAACAGGAAATTGTGGAGCGCGGTGCGGATGTTGCCGACATGGAGACGGCCTGTCGGGGAAGGCGCGAAGCGCGTGACGACGGTCATTTCGGTGCTTTCGCCTGCGGGCCGGTGTGGAAGAAGTTGCTGATCGGGTAGCGGCGGTCGCGACCGAAATTGCGGCTGCCGATCTTGACGCCGGGCGGCGCCTGCCGCCGCTTATATTCGGCCTTGAGCAGCTTGCTTTCGATGTCGGCGACCAGCGCGGGGTCGGCCCCGGTCGCGTTCGCGACTTCCGTGACCGACATTTCCTTGTCCACCAGCCCTTCCAACATCCGGTCGAGAACCGAATAAGGCGGCAGGCTGTCCTCGTCCTTCTGGTCAGGGCGCAGCTCGGCGCTCGGCGGCTTGGTGATGACGCGCGCCGGCATGACCGGTCCGTCGGGGCCGAGCGCGCCTTCCGGCTTGTTCTCGTTCCTCCAGCGCGACAGCGCGAACACCGTCGTCTTGTAAGCGTCCTTCAGCACCGAATATCCGCCAGCCATGTCGCCGTAGAGCGTCGCATAACCGACGCTCATCTCGCTCTTGTTGCCGGTGGTGAGCAACATCTGACCGCCTGAGTTCGACAGAGCCATCAAGGCGACCATGCGCAGGCGGGCCTGGACGTTCTCGGCCGCCAGGCCGCTCATCTGAGGCAGCATCGCGTCGACCGCGCCGACGGCCGGCGAGATGGTTACGACGTCATGGCGGCAGCCCAGCAGGCGCGCACACTCGCGCGCGTCTTCGAGGCTTTCGCCGCTCGTATATTTCGAGGGCAGCATCACGCCCCAGACCTTGTCCGGCCCCAGCGCGTCTACAGCGACTGCCGCGGAGAGCGCGCTGTCGATCCCGCCGGACAGGCCGAGGATCACGCCGGGGAACCCGTTGCGCTCCACATAGTCGCGAAGCCCGACCATCATCGCCAGATAGACGTCCTTGGGAAAGGCATCGAGCTCGTGCGTCTCCCGCGTCATGCACCGCCACCCTGCCGACGTTCGCTCCCAGTCCGTGATGAGCAACGCTTCTTCCCAGTCGCACAGCTGGACGACGCGTTCGCCGTCCGGATGAAGGACGAAGGACGATCCGTCGAACACGAGCTCGTCCTGCCCGCCGACACGATTGAGATAGGCAATCGGCAGGCCGGTCTGCAGGACGCGGCTGCGCACCAGCCGATAGCGAATGTCGTCCTTGTCGAGCTCATAGGGCGAGCCATTCGGCACAAGAAGGATCTCGGCGCCCGATTCGGCGAGGTGCGCGCAAACCTGCTCCTGCCAGATGTCCTCGCAGATCGGCACGCCGATCTTCACGCCCTTGAACTCGATCGGCTCGGGCAGCGGGCCCGGCGCGAACACGCGCTTTTCGTCGAACGTCCCGTAGTTCGGCAGCTCGCGCTTGAGCGTCGTCGCGATCACCTTGCCGCCGTCGGCGAGGACCATCGCATTATAATCGAGCCCGTCTTCGTGAACGATCGTGCCGATCAGCATTGCCGGGCCCGGTTCCGTCGTGGCCGCGACAAGCTCGTCGGTGCATTCGTGGACCCGGCGCACGAACTCCGGCTTCAGGACAAGGTCCTCGGGCGGATAGCCCGTAACCTGCAGCTCCGGGAGAAGGAGCAAGTCGGCGCCCGCCGCCTCGCGCCGCATCTCCAGCATCGCCCGCGCATTGCCTTCCAGGTCGCCGACGCGCTGGTTCATCTGGGCAAAGGCGATCCTCAAGCGATCCGTCATGCGCGCGATTTAGCGCTCCGCCCCGCTTCGGCAACCTTTGCGGAACGGCGACCGCCTCGCTAAAGCCCGCTCAGCCGCTGGGGAAACGACACATGAAATTGCTTGCGGGCAACAGCAACCTTCCGCTGGTCCGATCGATATCCGACTATCTCGAAGTGCCGCTCACCGATGCGAGCGTCCGCCGCTTCGCCGACGAGGAAGTGTTCGTCGAGATCAACGAAAACGTGCGCGGCGAGGATGTTTTCGTCATCCAGTCGACCAGCTACCCGGCCAACGACAACCTCATGGAGCTGCTGATCTGCATCGACGCGCTGCGGCGAGCGTCGGCCAAGCGGATCACTGCGGTTCTCCCATATTTCGGCTACGCGCGCCAGGACCGGAAGCCGGGCCCGCGAACGCCGATCTCGGCCAAGCTGGTGGCCAATTTGATCACCACCGCAGGCGCCAATCGCGTGCTTTCGATCGACCTCCATGCGGGCCAGATCCAGGGCTTCTTCGATATCCCGACCGACAATCTTTTTGCTTCGCCGGTGATCGCGACGGACATCCACGCCCGGCTGGGGAATCGTCAGCTCATGGTGGTTTCGCCCGACGTCGGGGGCGTCGTGCGCGCGCGCGGCCTCGCCAAGCGACTCAACAACGCGCCACTCGCAATCGTCGACAAGCGGCGCGAGAAAGCGGGCGAGTCCGAGGTCATGAACATCATCGGCGACGTCGAAGGACGCAGCTGCGTGCTCATCGACGACATCGTCGATTCGGCCGGCACCTTGTGCAACGCCGCCGCCGCGCTGAAGCAGCAGGGCGCCGTCGAAGTGTTCGCTTATTGCACGCACGGCGTCCTCTCGGGCGGCGCGGCCACCCGCGTCGCCAAGTCGGAGCTCACGGAGCTGGTCGTCACCGACACCATCTGGAGCGGGGAGGCCGACCCCAAGGACAGCAAGATCCGCCGCCTCAGCGTCGCTCCCCTGCTTGCCGAGGCGATCCGCCGGATCGCCGACGAAAGCTCGGTGTCGAGCCTGTTCGACTGACCGACGGGACGGGCTGATGCCTTCCGTCCTGATCACTGGCGCAAACCGCGGCATCGGGCTCGAGTTCGCGCGCCAATATTCCGGCGATGGCTGGGACGTCATCGCGACGACGAGACAGTCGAGCCCGGAGCTCGATGCGCTCGGCGTCGGCGTCGAGACGCTCGAAATGGCGGATGCGGACGCCGTCGCCGCATTCGCAACCAAGGTCGCCCAACCGCTCGACCTCGTCATCGCCAACGCCGGCACCAACCATCCGATGCACGGAGAAAGCGCCGAGGACGCCCGCGCCTGGCAATCGATGATGATGGTCAACGCGATCGGGCCGTACATCCTGGCCAGCGCGCTGCTTCCCCACATGTCCGACGGCGGCAAGATGGTCGCGATCTCCAGCGGCATGGGCAGCATCGCCGACAATGGCGGCGGCTGGGTGCCCTACCGAACGTCCAAGGCTGCGCTCAACATGGCGTGGAGCTCCCTTGCGCTTCAGGCCCGTGGCTGCGGGGTCGCCTGCGTGGTCCTGAGCCCGGGCTGGGTGAAGACGCGCATGGGTGGCGCCGGCGCCGATATCAGCGCGGAGCAGAGCGTCGGCGACATGCGCAAGCTCATCGACCGCCTGGCGATCGGGGACACCGGCCGCTTCCTCCGCCGCGACGGGTCGGAGCTTCCCTGGTAGGTTGCCTTCGCTCGGAAGCGCCTCTATAGGCGCGCGCTTCCAAGTCATTGGAAACAGCAGGAACGGCCCGGCCGAAAGGGCTGCCGTGGCGGTTCGATAACTCGCTCCCCAAGGGAGCAAAGGAGAGAAAATGCCCAAGCTGAAGACCAAGAGCGGCGTGAAAAAGCGCTTCAAGCTCACGGCGACCGGCAAGATCAAGCATGGTGTCGCTGGCAAGCGCCACCGGCTGATCAGCCACAACGCCAAGTACATCCGCCAGAACCGTGGTACCGAGATTCTCGCCGACGCCGATACGGCGCGCGTGAAGGCTTGGGCGCCCTACGGCCTCAAGTAAGGAGTAGAGCACCATGGCACGCGTCAAAAGGGGTGTAACCACCCGCGCCAAGCACAAGAGGATCCTGGATCAGGCGAAGGGCTATTACGGCCGCCGCAAGAACACGATCCGCATCGCCCGTCAGGCCGTCGAGAAGGCCGGGCAGTACGCCTATCGCGACCGCAAGGTGAAGAAGCGGAGCTTCCGCGCCCTGTGGATCCAGCGCATCAACGCTGCGGTCCGCGCGGAAGGGCTGACCTACGGCCAGTTCATCCACGCCCTGAACCTCGCCGGCATCACGCTGGACCGCAAGGTCCTCGCCGACATCGCCATGCATGAGACGGAGGCGTTCAGCGCCATCATCGCGCAGGCGAAGAACGCGCTGGAGAAGAAGGCCGCCTGAGCCTTCTAGCTTTCAGGACTATTGAAGGGCGTCGGAAGCGATTCCGGCGCCCTTTTCCTTGTTGGGACTTGTCCGGATAGGAAAGCCGCCGCGCCCTGCTAGCCCGTCTGCGGAGGTCCGCATGAACCTTGCTTCCACCGTCGCGCTCGGCACCGCAATCATCCTCGGCAGCTCTGCGCTCGCCAGCGCCGAAACCCACCACTGGAGCTATTTCGGCAAGGAAGGGCCCACGCACTGGGCGGAGCTGAACGACCAGTTCAAGGCATGCGCCGCCGGCAAGAACCAGTCGCCGATCGACATCGACACCCACAGGATCCAGACTGCCGCCCTGCCGGCGTTACAGTTCGACTACCAGTCCAGCGCCCTGCACATCGTCGACAATGGGCATACGGTGCAGGTCAACCTGGATCCCGGAAGCTCGCTGGCGGTCGGGAAGGATCGTTATCAGCTGGTACAGCTGCATTTCCACCATCCGAGCGAGGAGCGGATCGACGGGAGGCGCGCCGATATGGTGGCGCACCTCGTACACCGCGACGCGGAGGGCCGTCTGGCGGTCGTCGCCGTGCTTCTCACGTCCGGCAAGCAGAACGACATGGTCGAGGCATTGTGGGACCATCTTCCGAAGCACAAGGATTCGGAGGCGAGCCCAAAGGGCGTGCGGATCGACCCGGCCGCGCTGATCCCGCCGAAGCACAGCTATTTCACCTACATCGGGTCGCTGACCACTCCGCCCTGCACCGAAGGCGTCCGCTGGCTCGTGCTGAAGTCCCCTCAGACGCTTTCCGAGAAAGAGATCGCCACGTTCGCGGCGCATTATCCCAACGACGCCCGGCCGATTCAGCAGCTGAATCACCGCAAAGTTCTCTCGACCAACTGATAAGCGGCCTATTCGTCGTCGAAAGCGCGCACCCGTCGCAGATGCAATAGCCGTCGCAATGTCAGCGACTTAACGCTCGGCCGTCTTCCATGAGATCGGTCGGGGCCCCTCATGCATCGCGTGTTTTTCGGTACTTTGTTGCTTGCTATTGTCGCGGCCTCGCCAGCTTCGGCGACGGGCCCTGCGGTCACGAGTGCCGAACGATTTCCGACTCCTTCTCCATTGCCCGATGGACCGGCACTGCCCGGTGACGAGGCGCTCGATTGCGCGTCGCTCTACGCCGAGAGCAAGTACCGCCTCGCGGAGAACAACAAACTCAACAAGCAGGCGCTCGACAAGACCTACGTGAAAGGGGCCGAAACCAAGGCGCTCGAGACGGTCGGCATGCTGGGCGGGATGATTCCCGTCTTGGGCAGCGTGGTCTCGATGGGCGCGGCGATGGGCCAGATGGCAACCACGAAGGCCGATGCGGAGCGCAATTACGGCGAAATCGACCGCAAGGGCGACTGGGCGCTGGATCGCATGGTTTACGTGTCGGACCTTTACCGCAAACGCTGCATCAGGGGAGCGAAGTGACCTCAATCCGCATAATGTGTCTCGTCGCATGGTCGACGGCTGCCCTCATTCCTGCCGCAGCTTTCGCCGCGCCCGCTACGCCCGCCGCCCCCGCCGGCGATCTGAGTGTCTGCGAGGCCCTGAACACCGAGATGGATGTCATCGGCAAGCAGACGGAAAAGCAAATGGTCGCGATGGGCGGTCGCATCGGCGAGATGGCCACGCAAGCGATTGCCGACAACAAGATGCACAATGCCATTCAGTCGCAGGTCGGGAAGTTGAACTGGGTCGCTCCCGGCCTGGGCACCGCGCTGGATTTGATCAATAAATCCGCGCGCGACGCGAAGACCAAGATGCGGGAGTTGCGAATGGAGCGCGAGCGCGTCGCCGCGACCCTCACCGTCGAGCAGGCGGTGTCCCGAATGGTCGCCTTGTCGAACGAGTTAATCCTCAACGATTGCGCGCAGCTTTAGCCCCCGGATCTGTCAGATCATCGTCCTGCATCCGCAACGGCTGGCATTGCCCATCGGTAGAAGTTACGATGGCTCCCTCCACCGCGCGCTGCCAATGAACAAAGAAAGCGGTCTCGAAACAGGGAGGTAGATCATGAAGTCCAGGGTGCTGAAGGCCTTGCCGCTGGTTGCTCTATTCGCGCTTCTCGGATGTGAGACGGACCCGTACGGGCCGACGCTGCTCGAAAAGCAATATTATGCCGGTTGCGCGACATCGCCTCCGGAAAATCCGGCCTGCGGACACCACTAAGCTTCAGCTCAATCCACCGGGGGCAGCTTAGATTGAAGGCGTCGGAAGCGTTCCGGCGCCTTTCGCCGCGCTTACCCTCTTTCGGGTGAGGGAACCGGCACGCTCTCGCAATAGCCCCCGGGGTCCATCGTCGAACCAGGGGCGCATTGCGCAGCCGGCGGGGCCGGCGCGGCCTGCGGTATTGGCACGGGTTGCGGCGGCGGCGGAAGCACTGGCGGCGGGGGTGGCGGTAGCGGAACGACGTAGACCGGCGGCGGCGGCGGAATCATCGCCGCGATGAATATGGTCGGCCCAGCGTAACCGTAATAGCCGCCATAATAGGGCCGGTAGGCGTAATATGGCCGATAGCCGCCATATCCCCAGCTCCGATAATAAGGACGAGCGATGTAGCCGTACGGACCCGCGTAGCGGCCCGCATAGCTGCGATAACCATAGCCATAATGCCGAGCGGCTGACTCGCCCGGAATGGAAATCAGCGCACTCGCCAGGACGAGCTTCGCTGCAAGAGACAAATGGCTGTGCACGCGGCACCTGCCTTTCTGCGCGCGCGTCTGGCGCGCGATGACGGAGCTCATCGTGCCGGTTGCGAAACGTCACAATCGGGGCATACCCCAAGATCAGGTGGCTGCCGTCAGCCCAGCAATTCGTAGGCAGGCAAGGTCAGGAATTCGACGAGGTCGTCCGACACGATCATGTCGTGCATCAGGCGGGCGGCCTCCCCAATGTCCGGGACCTCAGCGAGCAAGCCCACCTCCTCGTCGAACCATTGCTCGAACAGGTCGAGGGTGAAAGGCCGTCCGTCGTCGAGCGGCGCTTCGAACCGCAGCCACTGCCATAATTGGGTCCGGCAGATTTCCGCCGTCGCCGCATCCTCCATCAGATTGTAGAGCGGCACGGCGCCTTTGCCGCCAAGCCAGGCGGCGAGATACTGGACGCCGACGCGGATATTCTCGCGCGCGCCCGCCTCCGTGCGAGCGCCCTCGTGCAGCTGCAGCATCTCTTCGCGTCCGGGAACATCACCGGGCATCTTCGATAGCTGATTGGGACCCGCCATCGCTTCGAAAGCTTCCATCGCGACCGGGACGAGCGCCGGATGAGCCACCCAGGTGCCGTCGTGGCCATTGCTGACCTCGCGCAACTTGTCTGCGCGCACCTTGTCCATCGCCCCGGCGTTCGCAGCCTCGTCGCCTTTCACCGGGATGAAGGCCGACATGCCGCCCATGGCGAAAGCGCCGCGGCGATGACAGGTTGAAACCAGCCGCAGCGAATAAGCCGCGAGAAAGGCCTTATCCATCGTCATCAAGGATCGATCCGGAGTCAGGCGGTCTGCCGAGCGGCCCAGGCGCTTGATGTAGCTGAAGATGTAATCCCAGCGGCCGCAATTGAGCCCGACGATATTCTCGCGCAGCGCGTAGAGTATCTCGTCCATCTCGAACGCTGCAGGAAGCGTCTCGATCAGGACGGTCGCCTTGATCGTCCCGCGCTCCAGCCGGAGCTTCGCTTCGGCGTGAGCGAAGACGTCGCTCCACAGCGCCGCCTCCTCCATGCTCTCGAGCTTGGGAATGTAGAAATAGGGTCCCGAACCCTTGGCCAATGCGGCGCGAGCGTTATGCCAGACGGTCATGCCGAAATCGAAGAAGGCGCCTGCGACGGGCTCATGACCGACCGTCACATGCTCCTCGGGAAGATGGAGCCCGCGCGGGCGGACCATCAGCACAGCCGGATCGTCGCAGACCGCATATTGCTTGCCGCTGTCGGGGTCGGTGAAGCTTAGCCTGCCGAGCCAATAATGTTTGAGGTTCGCCTGCCCCTGGATCAGCTCGTCCCAGGTGGGGCTGGTCGCATCCTCGAAGTCCGCCATGAAGACCTTCGCGCCGCTATTCAGCGCGTTGATCAGCATCTTCGCGTTGGTCGGTCCGGTGATCTCGACGCGGCGATCCTGAAGATCGTTCGGTATGGATCCGATGGACCAGTCGGCATCCCGGATCTCGCGCGTATCCTCCCGGAAGTCGGGCAGATCGCCGGCGTTGAACCGATCCTGGCGGTCGAGCCGCCGGTCGAGCAGTTCGCGCCGCCGCGAGTCGAACCTTTCGTGGAGCTCGCTCACGAAATCGAGCGCGTCAGGCGTGAGCACGGCCCCCGCCCCGGGCACGCGCGACGGCTCCGCAACGACACGCGACTGATCGATGACTACGTTCACTGGCGCTGGATAGCCGGCTCGATGCAGATCGAATAGCGCTCGGTCGCTCCGCAATTGTCGCGGAAGGTCAGTCGCTGCCATTCCATGCGCGCCTTCACCTCATCGGCGAATGGGCCGCTGATCCTTTCGGTGCCCGGCTGAAGATCCCTGAAACGACAATCGGAATAATGGCCGCCGACAACCCAGTAACGCTGTCCCATGGCTATGCTCCTCCTCTGGTCCGCCCCTGCGCTCTTCACTCCGCCGGAATGGCGTGAACGACATGCTGTTCGGTCCTGAACTGCGCCGCCTCGGTCGATTCCCCGAGTGCGACGGTCGATGATTTGCCGCCGCTGACTGCCATTGCGATCGCGTCGAAATAGCCGGTGCCGACCTCGCGCTGGTGACGGGTGGCGGTGTAGCCGTCAGCCTCGCTCGCGAACTCGGCCTGCTGAAGTTCGGAATAAGCCGCCATGCCGCGATCGCGATAATCGGAGGCGAGCTCGAACATCGCATGGTTGAGGCTGTGGAAGCCAGCCAGGGTCACGAACTGGAACTTGTAGCCCATTGTGCCGAGCTCGCGCTGGAATCGGGCGATCGTGTCCTCGTCGAGCTTCGCCTTCCAGTTGAAGCTCGGCGAGCAATTGTAGGCAAGCATCTTGCCGGGGAACTTCGCGTGGATTCCCTCGGCGAAGAGGCTGGCTTCCTCCAGATTCGGGTGACTGGTCTCGAACCAGATCAAGTCGGCATGCTCAGCAAAGGCCAGCCCGCGCGCGATGCAATGATCGAGGCCAGTGCCGTCGGCGAGGCGGAAGAAGCCCTCGGGGGTGCGCTCTCCGGTGATGAATCGCCTGTCGCGTTCGTCGATGTCGCTGGTGATCAGCTTGGCGCTTTCGGCGTCTGTCCGCGCGACGACGATCGTCGGTACGCCGCAGACGTCAGCGGCTAGCCGCGCCGCGTCGAGGTTGCGGATGGCCGCCTGCGTCGGAATCAAAACCTTGCCGCCAAGGTGTCCGCACTTCTTTTCGCTTGCGAGCTGGTCTTCGAAATGAACGCCAGCGGCACCTGCCTCGATATAGGCCTTCATGATCTCGAAGCAGTTCAGCGGTCCGCCGAAGCCCGCCTCGGCGTCGGCCAGGATCGGCGCGAACCAGTCGCGGTTGGCCCCGCCCTCCAGATGCTCGATCTGGTCGGCGCGCTGCAGCGTCTTGTTGATTTTCTTGGCCAGCTCGGGACCGGAATTGGCCGGGTAGAGAGACTGGTCGGGGTACATCGCACCGGCCACGTTCGCATCGGCGGCGACCTGCCAGCCGGAAAGATAGATGGCTTCGAGGCCGGCGCGAACCATCTGCATCGCCTGGTTGCCGCTGAGTGCGCCCAGCGCCCGCACCGGCTCGTCGCGCTGCAGCAGCTCCCAAAGCTTGAGCGCGCCGCGTCGTGCCAGCGTATGCTCGACCGGGATCGACCCGCGCAGCCGCAGCACGTCGTCGGCGGAATACGGCCGCTCGATGCCGTCGAACCGACCTTGGGGAGCCGCTACTACCTGGCCGAAATCCGTCATGCGCTGTGCCTTTCGCTCGGGTTGTGAGGCGAAGAGAACCATAGCTTCTTGAAAACGATGCACGGAAAAGTGCGAATGTGTCAGGTCAAGACTTGTGAAGTTTGTAAATTCCTTCACAACATGACGAATGACCCCGCAACGCAAGCTCTTCCTGGGAGCCAGGCTGAAGCGCCTGCGGCGCGACCGCGGGCTCAACCAAAGCCAGATGGCGGATCAGCTCGGCATCTCCGGATCGTACCTGAACCATCTCGAACGCAACCAGCGACCGGTGACTGCCGGCATCTTGCTGCGCCTGGCCGAAGCCTTCGATGTCGATGTGAAGGCGTTCGCTTCGGAAAGCGCGGATAGCACCGGCGCGGGCCAGCTGACCGAAGTCTTTTCGGATCCGATCCTCGCCGACCTCGGCGTGAGCCGTCACGAATTGCTGGAGCTCGCCGACAATGCGCCCGGCGTCGCCGAGGGCATTGCCCGGCTCTACACGGCGCTACGGGAATTGCAGCGCCAGCCGGCCGATGCGGGGACGGGCGGCGCCGATCCACGTGTGCTGATCACCCCCGAGACCTGGGTGCGCGATTATATCCAGGCGCAGCGCAACCACCTCCCGGAGCTGGAGGAAGGCGCCGAGACGCTTGGCGGTGCGCTGAGCCATCCGCTGTCGCTCGCCGAGCCGCTTCGCCAGCGCCTGAAGGAAGCCTGGGGCGTCGAGGTCCGCGTCGTCGATCCCGAGTTCCTCGAGGACGCCAGCCAGCATTTCGACCAGCAGCGGCGGATCCTCATGATCTCCTCGCTGCTGCGACCCGAGAATCGCCAGTTCGCGATCGCCTACCAGCTCGCGCTGCTTGAGTTCGCACCGATCATCGCGCGCATGCTGGAATCGGCACGGCCGCCCGACCCTGGCAGCCGTCGGTTGCTGCACATGAGCTTCGCCAATTATGCGGCGAGCGCGATTCTCATGCCCTACGGCAAGTTCCTCCGCGCGGCCGAGGAGCACCGCTATGCCATCGACCGCCTCTGCTCTCAGTTCGGCTCCAACGTCGAGCAGATCGCGCATCGCCTGACGACGCTGGGGCGCTCGGGCGCGAAGGGCGTGCCCTTCTTCATGCTGCGCGTGGACCCGGCCGGGAACATCTCGAAGCGCTATGCGGGCGAGAGCTTCCCCTTCTCCCATTTCGGAGGGACATGCCCGCGCTGGCACCTGCACACAGCGTTTCAAACGCCGGGACAGACCATCCGACAACTGATCGAGACGCCCGACGCTCAACGCTTTTTCACGATCAGCCGCACAATAGAACGACCAATCCGCCCCGATCTCAGGGACGACGCGCTGCTCGCGATCGGCCTTGGTTGCGACGTGAAACATGCGCACCGCATCGCTTATGCGGATGGGCTCGACCTCACGAACACGCCGGCGACTCCGGTGGGACCCGCCTGCGCGATCTGCCCGCGGCTGCAGTGCCCCTATCGCGCGACGGCTCCCGCAGGGCGGATACTCGCGGTCGAAGAGAACCGTAAGACGATTTCGCCTTACCCGTTCGTCCCAAGCTAGGGAGCGACAGGCTCGCGCTCGAGCGTGCTGCGGTCCCATTTCGCGAGGCCGGCCGCGGCGTCGTAGCTGGACTGGAGGAACTCCCCCAGCATGCGGGCCGGGTCGGCGGACGCCCGGACATCGGCATAAGGCAGGACGAACTCGCCGTAGGTTTCGTCGAAACGTCCGTGAGCCACATCGGCCTCCCGAAAGCGGTCAGGCTCCGGGTAAGCGTAGCTGTAGAAGAACGCCTCCGCGGCCGTGGCGCCGCCGGCCCAGAAACCGGCGCTCGACACTTCATGGCTGTACGCCTCACGCGTGACCCGGTCGGGAAGGCCCGGCACCCCGCCCGGATGCGTCGGCGCCTGGCGCCCCGAAAAGCGGCTGACCGCGAGATCGAAGCTGCCCCACCAGAAGTGCACCGGGCTCGCCTTCCCGGCGAAGCCGGCGCGGAGTCGGGCGAAGACCGGCAGCATGGCCGCGATCGCTTCGCGAAAGCGCGCGGCGGAGTCGCGTTCGTAAAGGCGCGGCGCCGAATCGTCGGCAAAGGGAGTCGCGCCCTCGATCTCGCTCGGGGTCCCGTTGAACGTCGACGGCAGGCTGTGCCGGTCGAGCATCGCGATGAGCCGCTTGTGAAGGGCGGCGATGCTTCCAGCGTTCAAGGGAAGTTCTTCCCGTGTCTCGTCGCTCGCCCAGAGCACGATCGCGTGGCGGCACAGGTCCAGCGCGAGGGTGAAGGTGCGGCTGTCGCTCGCTCCTGTGGGCAGCGTCGACAGGCCGCGGGCGTTCGGCTGGAGCGCGACATGCCACCCGTGATTCATCCATGGAGCATGGGCGACGCGGATCTTGCCGAGCATCTGCGCGGCAAGGTGCAATACCGCCAGCGTTTCATGATCGCGCTCTACGCTGAGCTCTGGCCACTCGCTCATCGACATCGCCTGTAGCACGCCTTTGCATTTTGCGCCGCAGCGCGGCTAGAGCCGGTCGCAATGTCCGACGCACTGCTCGACCGCATTGCCGCAACTCAAAACCTGCAGGACCTGGAGTCCGTGCGGGTGTCACTGCTCGGCAAGTCCGGGGAAATCACCGCCAAGCTCAAATCTCTCGGATCGATGGATCCCGACACCCGCGCCAGCGAGGCGCCGAAGATCCACGCGCTGCGCGAGCAAGTCACGGATGCGCTGACCACTCGCAAGGCCGCGCTCGAGAATGCGGAGCTCGAACGCCGCCTTGCCGGCGAGCGCGTCGACCTCTCGCTTCCGGCGCCGCAGGCGCTGCAGGGCACGGTCCACCCGGTAAGCCAGGTGATGGACGAGCTCGCCGAAGTCTTCGCCGATCTCGGCTTCTCGGTCGCCGAGGGACCCGAGATCGAAACGCAGTGGTATAATTTTACGGCGCTCAACATGCCCGAGGATCATCCGGCGCGGGCGATGCAGGACACATTCTACCTGGAGCCGCGCGATGGCGAGGCGGAGCCACGCGTGCTGCGAACGCACACGTCACCGGTGCAGATCCGGACGATGGAGAAGACGCCGCCGCCGCTTCGGCTGATCGCCCCGGGCCGCGTCTACCGCTCCGACAGCGACGCGACGCACACACCCATGTTCCACCAGATCGAAGGGCTGGTGATCGACAAGAACATCACGCTCGGCCACCTCAAGTGGACGCTCGAGACATTCCTTCGCGCCTTCTTCGAGCGGGATGACATCGCGATCCGCATGCGTCCTTCCTATTTCCCGTTCACCGAGCCCTCGGCGGAAGTCGACGTCGGCTATTCGGTCGACAAGGGACGGCGGGTCGTCGGCGGGCAGGAAGGATGGATGGAAGTGCTCGGCAGCGGCATGGTCCATCCGCGCGTCATTGCCAATTGCGGCCTCGATCCCGACGAATGGCAAGGTTTCGCGTTCGGCACCGGCGTCGACCGGCTGGCGATGCTCAAATATGGCATGGACGATCTTCGCGCCTTCTTCGACGGCGATATCCGCTGGCTCAAGCATTACGGATTCAGGGCGCTCGACGTTCCGACCCTTTCGGGCGGGGTCGGCGCATGAAGTTCACATTGTCGTGGCTCAGGGATTGGCTGGATACGGACGCCGATCCACAGTCGATCGCGGACAAGCTCACCGCAATCGGGCTGGAAGTGGAAGGCATCCACAATCCCGCCGAGGCTTTGGCGGCGTTCCGCGTCGCGAAGGTCCTGACGGCGGAAAAGCACCCCCAGGCGGATAAGCTGCAGGTGCTGACGGTGGACGACGGATCGGGTGAAGCGATCCAGGTCGTCTGCGGTGCGCCGAACGCGCGCGCGGGCATGCTCGGCGTTTTCGGCCCGCCGGGAGCCTACATCCCCGGCAGCGACCTGACGCTCAAGGTGGCCGCGATCCGCGGGGTCGAGAGCCGGGGAATGATGTGCTCGGCGCGGGAGCTGGAGCTCGGCGAAGACCATGACGGCATCATAGAGCTGCCGGACGATGCGCCGGTCGGCACGGCCTATATCGACTATGCCGGGCTGAACGATCCAGTCTTCGACGTGAATGTCACTCCGAACCGGCCGGATTGCCTCGGCATCGACGGCATCGCCCGCGACCTCGCGGCGGCCGGAATCGGCCGCTTCCGGCCCCGCGCGTCGGCAGCGCTCCCGGGAGGCTTCGAGCCCGATCCGAAGGTGATCGTGGAGTCCGGTTCCGGCTGCTACGTCTTCTGGCGCCGCGTTATCAGGGATGTCCGCAACGGACCGAGCCCGGATTGGCTGCAACAGCGGCTGAAGGCCGTCGGCCTTCGTCCGATCTCGGCCCTGGTCGACATCACGAACTTCTTCTCGATCGACCAGGCCCGGCCGCTGCACGTCTATGACGTCAAGAAGCTGAAGGGGCATATCACCGCGCGCCGGGCGCGGGCGGGCGAGCGCTTCATGGCGCTCAACGACAAGGAATATGAAGCGACGCCCGACGATTGCGTGATCGCGGATGAAAGCGGCGCGATCGGCTTCGGCGGAGTGATCGGCGGCGAAAGCACCGGCGTCGACGAGAATACGACGGACGTCCTTCTGGAATGCGCCTGGTTCGATCCAGCGGCGATCGCCGCCACCGGCCGCCGCCACGGGATCGTTACCGATGCTCGAGCGCGGTTCGAGCGCGGAATCGATCCGATGAAGCTGTCATCGGCAATCGAGGATGCGGCGCAGATGATCGTTGAACTTTGCGGCGGAGAGGCCTCGGAACCGCGGATCAGCGGCGAATTCCCCGCGGAGGGCTATCCCAATCGCGACAATGTCGTGCCCTACCGTCCTGCGCGGCTGGCAGCCTTGGCAGGCATAGATCTTCCCGTCGACGAGCAGCGGGCAATTCTCGGGCGCCTGGAATTCCTGGCGCTCGACCCGAAGGATGGGGAAAGCTGGCTCAACAAGGGCCAGCAACAGGAGCTGGTCGAGAAATATGACCCGGCCTCTTACTGGTTCGTGCGCGCACCGACCTGGCGGCCGGACGTCGACGGCGAGGCGGACATCGTCGAAGAGATTGCGCGCATTCACGGCTTTGAGGATCTGCCGTCCACGCCGCTCGAAAGAGGCGACGGCGTCGCACGGCCGACCGCGACGCGAACGCAGCTCATGGAACGTCGCCTCCGCCGCACCGCGGCGGCGCGCGGCCTCGACGAAGCGGTAACCTGGAGCTTCGTGTCGGAAAAGGAGGCTGCGGCTTTCGGAGGAGGCGACTGGCGGATCGCAAACCCGATCAGCGAGGATATGAAGGTCATGCGCCCGTCGCTGCTTCCGGGCCTCATCTCCGCGGCCCAGCGCAACCTCAATCGGGGCGCGTCGAGCGTCCGGCTGTTCGAGATCGGCCGGCGCTATCTCGGCGACTCGGAACATGCGACGCTCGGCCTTTTGCTGACCGGCGACCGGACGTCGCGCGACTGGCAGACCGGTAAGGCACAGGATTTCGACGCGTATGACGCCAAGGCGGAAGTGCTCGCCCTGCTTGATGCCGCCGGAGCTCCAACGGCTAATCTGCAGGTGTTCCCGGATGCCGGACCGACATGGCACCCGGGCCGCTCCGCCACGCTGAGGCTCGGCCCGAAAACGATCGTCGCCTCTTTTGGAGAGCTGCATCCGCGCCTTGTCGCCGAGCATGATGCCCCCGGCGGAACGGTTGCGGCGGAAATATACACCGATGCGATCCCGGCCCAGCGCTCGGCCGGCCGGGCACGGCAGGCCTATAGTCCGCCGGCGTTACAGTCCGTCGTGCGCGACTTTGCCTTCGTCGTGCCCAGCGACGTCTCCGCCGATGCGCTCGTGCGCGCCGTGCGGGGTGCCGACAAGGCAAGCATCACTTCGGCCCGCGTGTTCGATCGGTACCTGCCAAAAGACGGCGACCTGAGCCTGGCGATCGAAGTCACTTTGCAGCCCGGGGACAAGAGCTTCACGGAAGCCGAGATTGCGGACATCTCCAGGCGGATCGTGGCCGCGGCAGAGAAACTAGGCGCCCAGCTCCGGAGCTAGCTCGAGTACGTTGATGGCAGCGTGGACGCGCGCTTCGATCTCATCGCGCTTCAAGCCTGCCGGGATGGCTTCTCCAATGTGGAAGGTGATTGTCCCGGCTCCCTTGCTAAGGCCCCTGCTCCACAGCTTCCCGCTATCGACCGCGACGGGGATCACCGGCAGGCCGAGGGCTCGATAGAGCCCCGCGAAGCCCGACCTCAAAGGCGGATGCTGGCCCGGCGGAACCCGCGTGCCTTCCGGGTAGATCAGGATGGCTCGATTGGCGGCGATCGCCTCCTTTCCGGCGGTCAGCATTTCGCGCAACGCCTTCGGTCCCGCTTCCCGATCGACAGGAATGACGCCCCATTGACGCGTCGCCCAGCCGAACAGGGGAATGTCGCTGAGCTCGCGCTTGAGGACGATCACTGGGAGGTCCGTAAGCCGAACCATCTCGAGCGTTTCGTACATCGCCTGATGCTTGACTGCGATCAGGCACGGGCCCGGCGGGATCGATCCTGTGACGCGGGTGCCAATGCCCAGCAGATGCAGGCAGAGCCAATGGTGGAAATCGGCCCACGCGCGAACCACGGAATGCAATGGCCGCTTGCCGAGCGGCAGGGCCGCGAAACAGCCGAGCACGAAGAATGCGGTCGCCGGATAGAAGATCGCCGCGAACAGCAGCGACCTGACCGCCTGCATCACAGATCTGCCCAGACCGCCAAGCGGCGAAGCACATATTTGTTATATTCGCCGAACAAGGTCAGGAAGCTCGGCTCGGAGCGGACGGCGTCCGGGACGATCCTGTATTTGGAGCTCAGGACCTTCCGAAACTCATATTCCGCGCGGCGCATGTGCCAGTCGCTGGTGATGAGCCGCACCGAGCCGAAGCGGTGACGAGCCAGCCAGCGCGACGCTTCCTCCGCATTGGAGCGCGTGTCCACGGATTCGCTGCCGAGGTCCACGCAGCATTGCAGCAATCGGCGACCGCCATTCAAACGGCGGCCCAGATCCGCTTTTGTGACGGCAGGATCCGCACCGGCGACGAGGACACGCCGGACCTTCCCTTCTCGCAGCACGTCGACTGCATGCTCGATGCGTCCGCTGCCGCCCGTGAGCACGACCGCCGCATCGGTTTGCGCAGCGCTCGCCTTCGCCGGCTTGCCCAGCGTGAAAGCGAACATCACGAAGCCGAGGGCATAAAGCAGCAGCAGGAAGGCGGCGGCACGTGCAATCACAATGCCTGCCGCAATGCTGTGAGAACGGCAGTTCGCGCAACCCATGTCGCCAGCGCGGTCAGGGCGAGGGGCAACAGCAAAAGCAGCATGATGTCGGCGAGACCCAGGCGCACGCCCCCGGTCAGTTCGCCCAAAGCCGTCGCACTGGCGGTAAATAGCAGCAGGACCGCAGCGGCAGCGGCAGCACCGGCGGCGCTGCCCACCAAGGCGTCGATCGCGATCTTGCGCTGGAACAATTGGGTGACCTGGACATCCGTCGCGCCCATCCCGTGCATCACGTCGATGGTGAAGCGATGCGTGTCGAGCGCTCCTCGCGCCGCGAGGACGACCGCGGCGGCGGCGGCGGCCGCAAGCAGCGCGACAAGTCCGAGCGCGAGCCACTGAAGCACGCGAAGCGAGCGCAATACCGGCCTGAGATTTTCGCGATGCGCAACAATCGTCGCATTCGGGGCCGCTGACTTCACTTGCCGCTCGACTGCCGCGATGTCGGCTCCCGCGGCCAGGTCGAAGCTGGCCATCGCCGGCACAGGCAGATCGGGATTGTCCGCCTCGCTCCCGAGCCACGTCTTCAGCGTGGCCCGCATGTCCGCTTCCGGGACGGCCTCGGCCCCGCTGACCCCGCGCGCCGAGCGCAATGCCGATATGACCGCGGGCAGGTTGCGCGCACCGTCCGGAACCTGGACCGAGTATCGATGCTCAGCCGACTTGGCGATCGTGCCGGCGGTGTTCGAGACGGCGAGTCCGGCCGCCGCGACCACGATCATCGAGAAGCTCATGATCGCGATCAGCCACGGAGTCGGACCGCTGACGCCCGCAGGGCGGCCGAGGATGCGACGCTGCGAGGACGAGGCGAAAAGCCAGCTCAACATCACCGCTGAACTTCCACCCAACCCGTCTGGGGCGGGTTCTTGAGCGCGCCGGTGGGGTCGACCATGGTCCCGCCCTCCAGCCGGATCATGTGCGCACCCGGCATTTCCTTGATCAGGCTGATGTCGTGCGTGGCGACGACGACCGTGGTCCCGAGACGGTTCAGGGCGGTGAACAGGTGCAGGAGCCGCTGGGCCATGTCCGCATCGACGTTGCCGGTCGGCTCATCCGCGACGAGGAGCTGAGGTCGGTTGATCACCGCGCGGGCGATCGCCACGCGTTGCTGCTCACCGCCGGACAGCGTTGGCGGACGGGCGCTCGATCGGTCGGCGAGCCCGACCCAAGCCAGCATTTCGCGTACCGGCGCTTCGACGTCGGCCTCGCTCGATCCGGCGATCCGCAGCGGCAACGCGACATTGTCGAAAGCCGACAAATGGCGGATCAGCCGGAAGTCCTGGTAGACGATGCCGATCCGTCGCCGGAACTCGGGCAAGGCCGCTCGCGGCGCATCGCTAATCTCCTCGCCGAACAACTGGACACGCCCGCGCGTCGGCCGCTGCGCCAGGTAAAGGAGCTTCAGAAGCGACGTCTTCCCCGCACCCGATGGCCCGGTCAGGAAGTAGAACCCGCCCTTTTGAAGACGGAAGTTGAGGTCGCGCAGGACCTCTGCGCCCGTCCCGTAGCGCAAGCCAACGCTGTCGAACTCAACTATCGCGGACAGACCTCGTCCCCCTTTTCCGCCGGCCGGTCTCGCTTCGGCATGGCCTCCGCCTTGCCATTGTGGCCGCATTCCTGTTTACCGTGAGATCACCGTCCCGGAAGAGGGCTTTTGCGTCGATGATCCTCACCTGCCCGAATTGCGGCACTCAATATGTGGTGAAGGACGGCGCAATTCCGCCGCAGGGCCGTCAGGTTCGCTGCGCTTCATGCAAGCATAGCTGGCATCAGGATCCGGAGCCCGGGTCCGGCGCGGACGATTCCCCGGTCGAGGAGCACGAGGCTGCCGAGCCGGAAGGCGAAACGATCGCCGAAGCCACCCTGATCGAGCCCCGAAGCGGCCCCGAAGCGGAAGAGCGCGCGTACGAAGAGGCGATGGTCGAGGAAAATGGGCCGGCTCCAGCCGTCGTGCCGGCCGAAGATGAGCCTGAAGAGGATCGGGCAACGGAAAGCTTGGCGGACGATCGCGTCGAGTTCCGCCCCGAACAGCCGCCGGCTGCCGAAGCGGACTGGCGCGAACCGCCCGATCCCGAGGCGCAGGACGACAGCTTCTCGCCTTTCCCGAACCGGCCGGAGAACCCGCCGCGGCGCGGCAGCGGGATAATCCGAGCGGTTCTCGTGGTCCTCGTTGTGGCCGCCTTGGCCGCGGCTTTCTGGTTTTTTGCGCCGCCTGAGTGGAAAGCACGTGTGGGCCTTGGTGTCGGAGGCGCCAGCCCGCTCGCCCTGGTGACCACGCACATGGACCGGCAGCGGCTGGAAAGCGGCAACGAGCTCCTCACCGTCACGGGACGGGTCATCAACCCGACGAGCGAAAGCCAGAGCGTGCCGCCCTTGCAGGCGCAGCTGAAGACCAAGACCGGGCAGGTCGTCTACAGCTGGACGATCGCCCCGCCCGCGCGGAGCCTGCCGCCTGGTGCAAGCGCCCGGTTCAACAGCGCCGAGGTAAACGTCCCCCCCGGCGGCGACGAGCTGACGATCAGCCTGGGCTCGCCGAAAGCCTAGATTATTCGAATTCGATGATGCGCGCCGCATAGGTCGCCTCGCCGATCCGCACCTTCGTGCGGGTCGTGGACGGCGTTTCCCCGGCAGTCGCATTCGTGAAATCGAGCCGAGCGGCGCGCAGGATCCGCACGCTTGCGGTAGCCTGGACGACCGGCGTCGCCGGAGCGCGCGGAGGTTGCTGCGCAATGCTCTGCGAAGCGAGGACGGCGGCGGCAAACCAGAACATGGCTTCACCCTAACGCCGCCGCGCGAATTTGGTAAAGAAAGTCTTAAAGCGGGTCCCGATCTGGGACGCGACCGGCGCAAGCCGTCGCGGCATTGCGTCGCTTATGGGGCTTTGCTAGGGGCCGCGCCTTGCCAGTGCCGGCTGTTCCAAGCCGGCTCATTTCATGACGTGCGGTCGTGGCGGAACTGGTAGACGCGCAGCGTTGAGGTCGCTGTGGCCGAAAGGCCGTGGAAGTTCGAGTCTTCTCGACCGCACCAATAGCAAATTGTAGCCGGGTTTCAGGGAGTTGCGGAGCCGCTTCCAGCCGCTGCGATGACCGCGATGGGGCTGACCGGGATGGACCCCAGCCGGACCACGCTCTTGTTCGGACCGATATCGATTCGAGCATCGATCATCGGCGAAATCTTCGCGGCAGCGGCGGATTCGGGTGCAATGCGCAACCCGTAGCTACCGTAGGGCACGCGTTCGAACAGGAAGAAGCCGTCGAAGTCGGTCTGAACGGTCGCGACGACCTTGCCTGCCTGGTCGACGAGTTCAAGCGTAAGGCCTTCGAACCCCAGGCCGCCGCTCTTGACGATCGCCCCTTCGACGTCGCCGCCGCCGACCAGGCCGATCTGCACGTCGACCGGAATTCCGGCGCGGGGCACGACAACCTGCAGCGCTTTGCGGGGCGTGAGGGTCGGATCCGATAGAGAAGTTTCATCGATGCCGATGGCCACGGGCGTATATGTGGCGAGGCCGGCCACCGTGGTCGCCCCCTTGGCGTCCGTGAGATGATCCGCCGGCCTCGTTCCGGCCGTGATCAGCGCACCTTTCTCAAGCGGCTCCGAAAAGTCGCGAACGCCATTGTCGTTGAGGTCGCGATAGACCGTCGCCCGCACCAGCCCTCCCTGCGCCAGCGGGGTCCGGGAAATCGAAAGGCCGTTCCGCGGATCGAGCGAGAAGTTGACGTTGAAGCCAAGCGCGACCGATCCGTCGGTCGCCGCCTCGCCGGTCAGCGCGATGGCCATGCTGTCGAGCCGTCGGATATGCGAGACGCGGGCTCGAGCGCGCTTGCTGTCCGCTTCGTATACCAGGTCGCCTTCCCAATCGACACGATCCGAGGCCGACCAGTAAGCCGACAGCTCCGCCGTGCGAAATTGCGCCTTGGGCGAAATGTCGAACGTTCCACCGCCTCGGAGCCGGACGTCGCCGATGCGCCCCGTTCCGATGACGCCCCAGTTGATTTCGGCGGGAGGTGGATCGGCGCCTGTCCCACTGTCCTTGCGATAGCGAAGATCGGTGGCGAGATTGAATCGGCTGAAATTGGCCGCCAGCCTGGCCGCAGCTTCGAGTTGGCGGGTGCCATCCTTGCGATCGACGAAATGCACGTCGGCGTGCGCAGGAAACACCGTCCGCCCGATCTTCAAGGGCGCATCCAAAGCGAGGCGGGCATCCCGCAAGCTTCGCTGACGCGTTCCCTGCAAATGAAAATCGCTTGCAATAATGGCTTCCGCGTTGACGTTGACGGGCCCGAACCGGCCGAGAATCTGCGCGCGGGCGGCCGTTCGGCCGCTCGACTCCCGAGCCGCCGACACTTCGACCATTGCGGGGCCGACCGACCGGCGAATGCTACCCTCGACGAATGTCACGCGCTCATCGTCGAGCAGCATCGTGCGCGCGAGGGCACCGACAGAAGTGCGGTCGTCGATTCCATGTTCGACGGACACCGCAGCCTGCGCCTTCGGAACGTCCGCGCTGACTGCGGTTTTGTGGAGCGCGAAGAGATCGTGGGCCGGCTGATTGAGCCCGGCCCAGTACCAGGTCTTCCCCTTGGGCACGTTCTCCTGCCCTACGTTGATCTGCTCGTCACGCGTTCGCACCTGCCCCTGGGGGCCGTACATCCGTATCTCGATATGGTTGTCGCCGTAGAGAAGCTGAACATCCTCAAACAGATAGCGCTGGTCGGAAGTGGGCTTCGCAAAAGCGAGGAGCTCGCCATTACGGTAGATCTCGGCTTCCCAGCCAACGGGCAGGTCACCTTCGAAGCGCGTTCGATCGAAGGCGGTCTGGGTAACCAGCGGACGGTTGGTCACCACGGCCCCGCGACCGCTGCTGCCCGCCCCCGTCAGCCGACTGTCGAAGCCTACAACATCGCCGACACCGAAATGAGTAGCTTTCAGCGGGCCTAGCAGCTGCGCATCGGGGTCGGAACGGAAGGCACGCACGCGGACGCTCTCCGGCATGCCCTTTTCATTGCTCGTATATTGGGCATCGTAGGACATGCGGGCGATCTCGCCGGCCGCATAGACCGACGTGCGGCGATCGATCCGCATACCGTCCTTGGCGCGGTAGGTGATGCCGCCGCTGACGACGAAGTCGAGAGCAGGGGCGCGCCACATTCGATAGGGCAATCGAATTTGCGGCAAGCCATTGAGGTCGAAAGACGCTTTCCTGATGTGCTTGGCGCGCTGCGCTCGCTCGGCCGCCAGCTCAACCGGAAGCTTCTGAGCCGATTCGAGCTTCAGGACCGAGCCCGACATCACCGGCTTTACGCTGATCCCGAACCATCTGCTCAACGCTGCGGTGTCGACGCACCATCCTTCGGGCGTCTCGCGCACCGTGCCCTCGGCGAGTTGCTCGCTCGCCTCGCCATAGTGCGCCGTGCGCGCCGCATAGTCGATCGCGATCCGGTTCTTCTCCGTGAAAGCCCAACCGCTGGCCCGCTTCGTGGCCAGGTCGATGCTGATCGGAACGTCGAGCGCAGTCAGAAAGTCGCCCAAGACGACACAGGCGCCCTCCGGCATCTGATAAGCCCGCACCCCATCCCCCAGGCGGAGCTGCCGAATGTTGACGTCAAGAAGGAACTGGGTGTCCGGATCGGCAGTCCAGGCGTCGGCCAACGCGCCCGGCGCCGACGCGCCGATGCCGCCGGCACAGAGCGCCAGCAGCACCGCCGCCTTGCGCAGCCATTTGCGGCCGCCGGTCATGACTGCCAGTCCGCGTTCCCCGGGTGCCTAGCGCAGAACTGCCTGGGTCTCGGCGATCACGCGCGAGCCGTCGTCATAAGTCTCGGCATATTGGACGGTGACGGGTCCGGCGAGCTCACCCTTGAAGCGATCGTCCACGGGTACGATCACCCGCCTTTTGCCGACTTCGGTATAGATCGCGACCGCTCGCTGCAGGGCGATAGGCTCCTTCACGCCCGGCTTCAGCACGCGGACCTCCCCGAAGGTCGAACGCGTGCCGTTGCGGCTGAGCTCGAGGGAAATCGCGCGTCCCGTAGCGCTTTTGTCGATCTGCACGTCGGAAATGCCCGCAGTCGCCTGCAAATTGCCGAGCCGCACGATCACCGGGATCGTCACGCCGTAGATCGGGCGCAGCTGGAAGCTGACTCCCTTCACCTGCTTGGCGGCTGCCTCGGCGACAACAGGCTCGGGCGGCGGCACCGCCCGGAACAACAGATGGATGCGATACTCGCCGTCCTGAATGCCCTGCGGAGCACGCGCGGCAATGCGAATGGCCTGAGGTTCTCGCGGGGCGAGCGTCACGCGCCGCGGCGCATAGACGATCATTTCTTCCGCCAGCTTTTCAGCTGCCGAAGGATCCTTCACATCCTCGAGGCTCCCGTCCTCCAGCATGCGCCGAAACTCGACCGACACGCGGTAAGTGGCCGGTTCCTCGCCAATGTTGTTGAGGATGATCTCGGTGCCTTTGCGACCGTCGAGGATGATCCGCGTCGGCGCCACGAGAAGGTCGCCAACACCCGCGCTGGCGGGTGTCGGCGACGCGAGTAGCGGCACTGCAAAGGCGAGCGCCATCGTCGTCCTGGTCCACAAGTTCATTGGAAGCGATCCCCCACTGGGCCCGATGCCGAGCCAATCGCTTCCGCTTTGGTCCAAAATGGTTGATTTTCGGTCAACCATGAATGTTTCAGGGAATCAGTAGTCGACCGTTACGTTGAAGGTGCCTTTGTAGACACCGCCTGCGGTCGTCGAGCTTAAGGTGATCCGGCCGCCGAGCGGAAAGTCGACGCCCTTGTTCCCGGAATTGGGAAGACTGACCGTACCCGGACTGTCGACGACCATTATGAGCGTCTGCGTATTGTCGGCCTGGTTCACCAGGGTCACGTTCGGCGCAGAGATGCGGACCGTCGTCCCGTTGGTTCCGGTCACATTATATTTCGCGACTGCCGTCGGGCCCGTGCACACCAGTGCGGCCGGACAAGTGAACACGCCGGCGCGGGAGATGCCGACGACAGCTCCGGAAAAAGCGCCCGTTCCTAGAGCGATGGTGCCAAGATCGAGATTCTGAAGCCAGGTGACCGTAAGCGGCTTCACCACCTGAGCGTTGACCTGCACGTTGCTGGTCGCTGCATGCGCGGGGCCGGCGGCAACCGCGGCCACCACACTGACGGTACTGAGCCAGAGCGTAGCAAGGCCGCGCACGATTCCCCCCTCGCCCGAGACGGACGACACCAGCCGTGCGGGTACAACCGGAATGGTTTATTTTCGGTCAACCATGGTCAATTCGAGCGGGCAGTAAAAAAGGGGCCGCCGATTAACGGCGACCCCCCCTTGCCTTCCAGCGGTCGTTCGAACCGCCTTCAACGCAACGAATTACATATAGTCAGCGGTGACCGCGAAGTTGCCCGTGTAGACACCGTCCGGCGTCGCCTCGGTAAGGTCGAACTCGCCGCCGATTGCGACGTCAACGCCGCTGTTGCCCGAGTTGGGGAGCAGCACGTCGCCGGCAACTCCCGAAGGCGCCAGGTTGTTGGCTGCAAGCAGGCGGACGGTAATGCTTCCGCCGCCGCCCACGCGATTCATCGTCACGTTCGGCGTGCTGACATGAACCAGCTGGTTGTTCGTGCCCTTGACGTTGTACGAGGCGACCGAAGTCGTGCCCGAGCAGGTCAGCGGCGCCGGGCAGACGATCGGGCTGCCGTTGAAGGGAACGCGAACGGTCGCCGTGAACGGATTCGTGTCGAGCACGATGTCGGCGAAGTTCAGGTTCGTGTTGTTCCACGTGATGCTGAGCGGCTTCAGGATGCGGGCGTTAGCCGTCGCCTGAGACGTCGGCGTAGCCGCCTGGGCCGGAGCGGCCGTGAAAGCGAGAGCAGCGACGGTCGCGGCGACCGACGTCATGCGAAGAAGAGTGCGCATCGAATGTTACCCCACTATTGGTTCCAGTTGCCGGCTGTCCTGACTTCAGTCCGGCCACCCGTGGCGCTGCTATTAACCCTGCCCGCTTACGGCTTCCCTCAAGGCTGTGGTTAATGGCGAATTAGGCTTTCCGCCGAATTGGACCCGATGGTCAGAGGTACTCGACGGTGATGGGCAAATCCCCGCGGAAATCGCCTTCGGCGTCGCCCTCGACGCGAATGCGCCCCCCGAAACGGAAGCTCAGCTGACCTGCCGAATCGAGCCGCGGCAGAGCGGCAAGATCGGTGACGATCTGGTCGAACGTGATCCGCCCGCCATTCATCGAATAGAGCTCCACGCGTTGCGGCATCTCCACGCGCACCGCGCGACCAGGCTCACCGTGTATCGCCGCGCTGCCGACCATCGCCCGCCCGGCAATGGCAGCGATCGCGCCTTCGGTGCTGGTCGTGCCGTCAGGGCGGATGAGCGCGGAGCCGCCACCCTCGCCCGCAAGTATCAATCGATCGAAATCGAGGCGCGTCTCAATCTCCAGGCGTACCTGGGAATCGCTCGATATCGACGGGGCCGAGGTAGTCGGGCGATCGCACAAGCGGCATTGCGCCCGCGACGGCGAAATGCCGGCGCAGGCTGCGGCAAGGGCCGCGATCCCGAGAGCAAGGACTTTCGACCGGCTCATTCCTGCCGCTCTATGCGGCGCAGGCTAAGACAGGGTTAATGGCCCGCTAACGCGACTCATCGGCCCGCACGGCCTGTCGCGATAAATTGCGCCTATTGTCGGTAGCGCTCCGACTTTCTATCCCCTCGCCGAATGGCTCGAGTGCCCACCGCCAAAACGCCCAAGGGGCGATCGACTGCGTCCTCCATCCTCAAGGGTCTGGCCTATGCGGCGCTGCTGGGCTTGCTTGGACTGGTGGTCGCGGTCGCGGTGGCGACGGCCTATCTGCCGAGCTACTCGGAACTGACGAAGCGGTCCGACCTCGGGCAGATGATCCGCGTGCGCGCGGCCAACGGGACGGTGCTCGTCTCGCTTGGCCCCAGCTTCGGCAAATGGCTGCCTTACGATCAGATCCCACCGGAAATGCGGGCGGCCATGATATCGGTCGAAGACAAGAGATTCAGGAGCCATGTCGGCGTCGACCCGATCGGAATTGCGCGGTCGATCAAGGTTCGTATTCAGAGCGGCCACTTCCGGCAGGGCGGGTCGACCATCACGCAGCAACTCGCGCGCAACATCTTCCTGACCAACAGCCGCACCTTCGGGCGCAAGCTCAAGGAAATGGTGTTGGCGCTCGCCATCGAGCGGAAGTTCACGAAGAACCAGATCCTCGAGCTCTACCTCAATCGCGTCTATTTCGGCGGCGGCGCATATGGCATCGATGCTGCCAGCCGCCGGTTCTTCGGGCATAGCGCCGATCGCCTGAGCCTGGGTGAGGCGGCGATCATCGCGGGCCTCGTCAAAGCGCCGTCCAACTATGCTCCGACCGCGGACGCCGAAGCCGCGCGCAACCGCTCGAGCGTGGTTCTTCAATCGATGGTCGAGAACGGCTTCATCGACGCGAGCGCAGCATCGAGCGTGGACCCGGCGGCAGTCAGGATCCAGCAGACGACACGACAGAACAGCGTAAGGTATTTCACCGACTGGGCGCTTCCGCAGCTCGACGCGCTGATCGATGAGACGTCGGAGCCGATCGACGTCTGGACGACGCTCAGCCCGTCGATGCAGGCCGCCGCCGACAAGGCTATCGCAGCCAACGCGCCCAGCGGAGCGCAAGGTGCTTTGGTCGCGATCGACCGCGACGGCGCAGTTCGAGCGATGGTCGGCGGCAAGGACTATGTCGATTCCATCTATAATCGCGCCACCCAGGCGGAGCGTCAGCCGGGATCGGCGTTCAAGCTCTTCGTCTATCTGACTGCGCTCGAATCCGGCATGAAGCCGACCGACACGATCGTCGACGAGCCGGTGACGATCGACGGGTGGAGCCCGCGCAACTCAACGCGGACCAATCTCGGCCCGGTGACCCTCCGCGAGGCCTTCTCGCGCTCCATCAACACGATCAGCGCAAAGATCGGCGCCCAGCTGGGCTTCGGCACGATCGCCGACATGGCGCGCCGCTTCGGCATAACCACCCCGATCTCGGTCTATCCGTCGATGGTGCTTGGAACCAACGACGTCAGGCTCATCGACATGACCCGCGCATTCGCGTCCGTCGCGAGCAAGGGCGTCGCGATAACGCCCTACGGCATTCGGAAGGTCGTCACCGCGGATGGACGCCTGCTGTACCAGCATGAGCAGGATGAGGAGCGGGTGCTCGTCGCGCCGTGGGTGGCTGCCGAAATGACGGACTTGCTGCAGTCCGCAGTGCTCACGGGCACGGGTCGTGCGGCTCAGATTGGCCGGCCCGTGGCGGGCAAGACCGGAACCACCCAATCGAACAAGGACGGCTGGTTCATCGGCTTTTCGAGCGGCCTTACGACGGGCGTGTGGATGGGCCGCGACGATGCCCGTCCGATCGCCGGGCTGCAGGGCGGCACCGCCCCCGCGCGCGCATTCCATGATTTCATGGCCGCCGCGGTCGCCAATCGCCCCGTCGAGCAGTTCGAGACGCAGGTGCCGATCCCCGACTGGCAACTGACCCCCGAAGAGGAGATGTACGGCGACACCGAGATGGACCCGAACGCGGTGCAGCAGATGGTCGACGAGAACGGAATGCCGATTGGCATGCCGCCGCCTGAGCCGGGAATGCCGCAGCAGCAGCCCATGGTGCGCCCCGACGGAACGGGAGAGCCGACGCAGCAATGGCTGGACCAGGTGCTTCCGCCGCAACAACGGCAACCCCAGCAGCAACAACCGCAGCCGGGGCAGCAGGAGCCGCAGGACGACCGGTCAGCTCCGCCGGCCGATCCGTCGCAACCGAGGGCCTATACGCCTTAAGGTCGCCTTCGCTTCTCCGACGCCAATCCCGAACAGTCGCGCCTCAAGGGCCTTGAACTCAGGCCCGTGGTTGAAGTGCTTCAGATGCGCCACCTCATGCGCAACCACGTATCGCCGGACGTTCGCGGGAGCGAGGATCAAACGCCAGCTCAGGCGCAATCGTCCCTGCGACGAGCAGCTGCCCCAGCGCGAACCCGCGTCGCCTACGGTCACGGCGAGGACCTTGACGCCAGCGGCGGCGGCGAACTCGGCGGCCTCTTTCGACATCGTGGTTCGAGCCAGCGCCTTGAGGAAATTCTCGATGCGGCGCGCATAGCCTTCAAGCGGCCCGCCGCAGCGTAGCTCGGTGCCGTCGAGCTGAGGCGTTCGTGGAAGATGCTCCGACCAGAACAGGACCCGATCGAGCCCCTCGACCGGAATGACGGAGCCTGGCTCGAACGGTTCAGGCGGCCCCGCACGCGCGAGCTGCGCTTCGATCCATTCGTGCTGATCGAGGGCCCACCTCAGGGCCGCACGGCGGCTGCTGCGGGCCGGGCAGGTCAGCTTGAGCGTGCCGGCTGCCTCGTCGAACCGAAGCCGATAGCGCTTCGCGCTTCTCATCTGACGGACTTCTATCGGAACGGGAAATGCGGCATCGAGCCGCGCTTCAGAGTTCGCGCTCGACCACATGATATTCGAGCTCGCCGGCGTCTTCCTCGCTGACCGTCCAACCGCGAGTGGACTGACCGGCCTCGTGCACGGTCTCGCGATTACCGGATATCAGGTAATGCCACTCCGGAAGCGGTTTGCCCGCGGCCCGAAGACGGTAGGCGCAGGTATCAGGAAGCCAGTCGAGCGAGGACAGGTTCTTGCGGTCCAGCCTGACGCAATCAGACACGCGCTTCATGCGGTGCTTGTAGTCGAGGCAGCGCCCGTTACGCCGGTCGAGCAGCTTGCACGCGACATTGGTCGCGTAAAGCATGCCGGTCTCCTCGTCCTCGAGCTTGTGGAGGCAGCAGCGACCGCAGCCGTCGCACAGCGCTTCCCATTCGCCGCGATCGAGCGATGCGAGGGGCTTCTCCCAAAAGGCGCCATCACCATTCATGACAAGGCTACACTTGGTCTGCTATCCGCCCGCGATCAAGCCGGGGTGAAGGGGTTAAGTTGGTGAAGAAGCTTATCTTTGCGCTTGCAGCTGCAGCCAGCCTTGCGCCGGTGCCGGCTGCTGGGCAGCAGCTGAACAGCAATCCCACCTACGATTTCATCAAGGCCGTGCGCGATCGCGACGGCACGAAGGCCAACCAGGTTCTGAGCGACCATCCCAATGTCGTGAACTCGCGGGACACGTCGGGCGATACCGCTCTTAACATCGCGGTGGCGCGGAAGGACGAGGACTGGACCGGCTTCATGATCAACAATGGAGCCGACGTGAACCTTCCGGGCCGCGGAAATGATACGCCTTTGATTGCCGCCGCCCGCGTCGGGTTCGAACAGGCCGTTACGTGGCTGCTGCAGCGCGGGGCCAAGGTGGACGGCACCAACAAGATGGGCGAGACCCCCTTGATCATTGCTGTCCAGCAGCGCCAGGCGCGAATCGTAAAGGCGCTCCTCGATGCCGGCGCCAACCCGGACAAGGCGGATGCCGCGGCGGGACTGTCCGCGCGCGATTATGCCAAGCGCGACTCGCGATCGCCGCAGATCCTGCAAATGATCGACTCCAAGAAGCCGAAAGCCGCCAAGTAAGCCTAGAAAGCTTCTCCGACTGAGGGGTCGATCTGCGCAGCGAGCCGGCGCGCCGCCCGACGCGAGAAGTTCAGCAGTTCCGCCTTTCTGCGTGCCGGAGCCATCGGGCGGTGCGCCGCCGGCCGCACGATTGCGGCGTCGTATCGATCGGCGACGATCAGTCCGGCGGCGCCGGGAAGGTAACGCTCCTCCTCCAGGATCGCGGCTAGATAAGGCGGCACCGCCCAATAGAAGCGGTCGCAATAGTCCAAATAATCCGGCCACTTGCCATCGCCCAGCAAGTCCGCCTTGGCGACCTTGATCTCGACGATCGTGAGCCCGCCCTTCGGATCGATGGCCATCAGGTCCGCGCGCCGCCCATTCGGCAGCGGCATCTCGCAAATGGCGAACTGATCCTGTCGACAGAGCAGCCGGGTCACGCCTCTGGCAACGTCAGCCGCGATAGGCGGTGCGTCGGAAAAACAAGGAGACTCGAGCTGGGTGGCCATCGCCCGATGCTAGAACATCGTTAGAACGGAACCAAAGAAAAACGGGCGGGACCAGCCCGCCCGTTTCCGCCCCCGCGTTTGAAGTTTCTAGCGGTAGAAGACGTGATTGCCGATCGAGGCAACGCGCTTCAGCCGCCAGCCCGGCGATACGTAGCGGGCATGGAAGAAGAGCGCGTTCCCGACCCCAGATTCCTGAAGGTCGCCGTCCACAATCTTGGCGACGGCCACGGCCGTTTTCCATTGCTTGCTCGCGCGCGGAACGCTCGGCAGCGAATGACCGCGCACGAACGAAAACTGGCCGCGCTGGAAAAGCACGCCGCAGTAAGAGGGCGGGAAGCGCCCGCCGGACTTGGCGCGATTCGCGATCACCTGCCCAACGGCCAGCTGGCCGGCGAGAGGCTCGCTCTTGGATTCGAAGTAAATGCCGACGGCCAGGCAATCGAGCTCACGGCTTCCAGCCTCCGACGAGCGGAGCTGCTCCACCATGGAAGCGAGGTCGCCGGTGACGTGCGCGACAGCGGGCTGGGCTAGGGTCGGCTCGGGCTGATCGGCGGCCGGATCTGCGGATTGATCAGCGGGTTGGGAAAGAGCGGGCTCAATGCCGTCGTTCAGCAAATCAGGTGTGGAAACCTTCGGAAGCGATGCGACTTCAAACGCCGATACGGACTCCTCGGTCGGACCGGCTTGAGCCGGCGCCATGGAAGTCGCGCAGAGCGCGCCACAAATCAGCAGCGCTGAACGAAGAGAAACCAGCATGAATTGCCTGAAGCTTTGCGGTGAACGCTCAATATAAGCGAGGCAAAATACTAGCGGTTTACTTCCGCTCAGCCTCAATGATTGTTCCCCGTCTCGCGTGGCACCCGCCGAATGTTCGCGGCGAAATGCCCCCCGCTCTTGTTGTTGATGAGGGTTTCCCTTGCATGAACGTAAGGGTCAACCCGATCAGGTCGTTTCAGCGATGAACCGTTCAGGCTCCGCGATATCCAGTTCAATAACCCATGAATCCTCGTCGAACCGTGTCCGTTTGGCGAGGAATTCATCGATTTCGATGGAACTTGCCGATTCTTTCGGCCCGACCCGCTGCCACTTGTAGATTCCGTCAAATCCCAGAATCCGCTCAAGGATCGCGGCGTGCTGGCCTCTGTTGGCAAGCACGAGCATCAGCGAGCCGCGCTCGGCGTCGCCTTTCCTGAGCACTGTCGCGAAGCCGCCGGCAGCCTCCGCCCGGCGCAAAAGGCCCGCTACTTCCAGATGAGCAGGGAGCCGGTCGCGGCTCAATCCGGGGCCTTAAGCCGCGTCGCGTTCATCGGCGCCCAGGAGCACCGCCGCAAGCGCGTCGCGGCTCCGGGCACCGCGCATCTTTTCCAGCACTGCGCTGTGGCGGGTGACGCGGCTGATGGCCGCGAGAGCCTTGAGATGCTCGGCACCGGCATCGGGCGGCGACAAAAGCAGGAATACAAGGTCGACCGGCCGACCGTCGATGGCCTTGAAGTCAAGCGGCTCGGCGAGCCGGACAAAGATGCAATAAATGCGATTCAGCCCCTCGATCTTTCCATGAGGGATGGCGACGCCCTGTCCGAATCCGGTCGAGCCCAGCTGCTCTCGCTCGAGCAGGCTTGCGTGGATCAGGGCTGAGTCCAGGCCGAGCCGCTGACCGGCGAGATTCGCCAGCTGCTGAAGCAGCGAACGCTTGTTGCCGCCCGAAAGGGCCGGCTTGATCGCGTCGAAGTCCAGGAAGTCGGAAAGGTGCATTCGGCAAGCTCGTATGCAGCGGCAGTCGCATTATCGGCGACCGGTTTGAAGATGGTGTCAGCGGCCCGTCGGCTCAACCCAGCCGATATTCCCGTCCTCGCGGCGATAAACCATGTTGAGTTCACCGGTCCCCGAATTCTTGAACATTAGGGCCGTAGTGTTGCGCAGGTCCATGAGCATCACTGCGTCCGAAACGCTCGCTTCGGGAATATCGACACGGGTTTCGGCGACGATCGCCGGGAAGTCGGCGTTCTCGCGCTCGGCCAGATCTTCGGAGCCGGAAAGAATCGTGTAGCCGGCATTCTCAACCACCGGCTGGGCAGTCTCGTCGACCTTATGTTCTTTCAACCGGTTCGTGTAGCGGCGCAGCTGCTTTTCGATCCTGTCAGCGGCCCCGTTGAATGCGATCTGCGGCTCACGGCCACTATAAGAAGCCTTCAGCACGACGCCGTTCACCACGGGGGCGACGATGTCGCACGTATAGTCGTTGTTCGGCCCTCGCCCGAAGGTGACGTTGGCTCCTACCGAACGCGAGAAATATTTCTCGGTGATGTCGGCGATGCGCTGCACGGCATGGTCCCGCAGCGATTCGCCGGTGTCGACCTGATGACCCGCGACCCGAACGTCCACTTGGCTAAGCTCCTTCGCTCTTGTCGGCGGTCGCTTAGGACCGCCTGGAAGCTTGCGTCAACCAGCCGCGGCGAAGCGCGCCCAAAGCGGATTGACCAGCTTGGAGATAAACGCGCGATGCCGCTCGAGTTCCTCCGCGGCGGCAAGGTGGGGGCGAGCGGGTCGCGGCTCACGTATCGTCACGGGCCGGCTAGCGGCCGAAACCGCCACTTCACGAGTCTCTGCGACGAGCCCGAGGCCAATCTGCCGCCCACCTGTCAGCTCTACATAAACTTGAGCGAGAAGCTGGGCGTCCAGAAGCGCGCCGTGCTTCACGCGCTGGCTTCGGTCAATCCCGAAGCGCATGCATAATGCGTCGAGGCTGTGCTTCGCGCCGGGATGCCTGGACCGGGCAAGGCTGAGCGTATCGACCATCCGGCTCATGCACACCGCCGAGCGGCCACATCTCTCGAGCTCGAAATTCAGGAAACCAAAGTCGAAGCCCGCATTGTGGGCGACCAGCGGCGAATCCGCGATAAACTCGAGCAGCTCTTCGGCCTTTTCCGAGAAGCGCGGCTTGTCGGAAAGGAAAATAGCCGTGAGCCCATGGACGGCCTCTGCGTCGCTCGGCATTTCCCGCTCGGGATTGAAATAGGCATGGAAATGGCGGCCCGTTTCCACCCGGTTGAACATCTCCACACAGCCGATTTCGACCATGCGATCGCCGCCGATTGGGTTGAGCCCGGTGGTTTCCGTATCGAAGACGATCTCTCGCACGCCGGTTTTATTCACCTGCCTTGATTCCGAGACAAGTCAGAATGTCCCTGACCTGGGCCTCAGTTGTGGATAGGTCGGCGCCCGTATCCACTACAAAATCTGCCCGGCGCCGCTTCTCTTCATCTGGTATTTGACGGGCAAGGATGGCTTCGAGCTTATCTTCGGTCATGCCCGGCCGCGCTAAAACACGCTTGCGCTGAACTTCGGCAGGCGCCGAGACGACCACAATCTTGTCGAAGTCGCGGTCGCCGCCGGTTTCGAACAAGAGCGGGATCTCGAATATGAGGGCTGGCGCGGTCCCATGCTCGGCGATGAAGGCCTCGCGAGCGTCTCGCACGGCTGGATGGACCATGCGTTCCAGTTTCTCGAGGCTGGCTGGATCTTCCAGCACGACGCTCGCAAGCAGCTCGCGGTCGAGCATGCCGTCTCGTACGGTCCCTGGAAATTCTCGGCCGATCGGCTCGACCAGGGCCCCGCCCTGACCCTGCAGCTTCCTGACCTCCGCATCAGCGTCGAACACTGGAACGCCCGCTCGTTCGAATATGTGCGCCACGGTCGACTTGCCCATCCCGATCGAACCGGTCAGCGCGATGCGTATCATGACGAAATGATTTCCCGGTCGCGCAATGCGCCGAGCAAAGGAAGGAGCGGCATGCCGAGGATCGTGAAATAGTCGCCGTCTATCCGGTCGAACAATTGCACGCCGCGGCCCTCCAGGCGAAAGACTCCAACGCAATAGCCCACGTCCGGCCATTCCGCGTCCAGATAGTCCTGGATGAATCGGTCCGACAGAGTCCGCACATGCAAGAGGGCGGATTCGACGTGGGTCCAAGCGACCGATCCCGCCTGCACAATCGCGACCGCGCTGGTCAACCGCATGATGCGCGCGGAAAAGAAACGTAGATGCTCCATGGCCTGGTCACGATCCACCGGCTTGTCGAAGAGGCGGCCTTCGACGGAGACCACGCTGTCACTGCCGATGATCCAATCCCTGTCATGCCTCTTGCTAACGTCGAGCGCCTTCACGGCCGCGAGCTGTTCCGCAATCTGCTCGGGATCATCGAGCTCGGCCTTGATGCGGCCTTCGTCGACGCTGGAAGGGTCAGCGGCATAAGCCACGCCCGCATGGTCGAGCATCGCGCGACGGATGGCACTCGAGGACGCCAGGATCAAAGCCAATGAACAACCCTGTGGAAAAGCAGCGGTGCAACGCTAGCGCGACGATGAGGACAAGCTCAACGCTGAAACCATCGCCAACCGCTTCAGCTTTATACGTAGATTCATCCACGGGGACGAAATCGGCCCCCAGCCTGTGAATAACGGTGGCAGAACCGCACGACTCGCGAATCCGCCGAGAGCGGCCCTTGTCCACACCTTGTTGGCAAAATCGGGAGGTGCGCCTAAACCCCGCACTCCCCCGCGCAATCACATCATCAATCTTACCTATATATATAATAAAGGAGTGAAGAGGGTGGCCTCCGAGCCGGCACGCAGCATGACCGGAGCCGACAAGCCCTTGCTCGCCGTGCTGCGCGGCGAACGTCGTGATCCCACCCCGATGTGGATGATGCGTCAGGCCGGCCGCTACCTGCCCGAGTATCGCCACCTGCGAGAGGAGAAGGGCAGCTTCCTGAACCTGGTCTATGACAGCGATGCAGCCGCCGAGATCACGCTTCAGCCATTGCAGCGCTTCCCATCTCTCGACGCTGCTATCCTCTTTTCCGACATCCTGATCGTGCCTTTTGCAATCGGCCAGAACCTGACCTTCGTTCATGGCGAGGGACCACGCCTCACTCCGCCACTGACAAACGCCGCCCTTGGCGATCTACAACCCTTTCCCGCGCGGCTCGACCCGATCTCCGAAACCGTTCGCAAGGTAAAAGCGCGGCTGGATCCGGAAAAGACCCTGATCGGCTTTGCAGGCGCACCGTGGACCGTCGCGACCTACATGGTGGCAGGGCAAGGCAGCCGCGATCAGGGCGAGGCCCGCACGATGGCTTATGGCGATCCCGGCGCATTTGGAGCGATCATTGACCGTATCGCTGACCTCACGTTCGATTATCTGTCGTCTCAGATCGAAGCGGGCGCGGATGCCGTCCAGCTGTTCGATAGCTGGGCTGGGAGCCTGGCCCCGGCAGAGTTCGATCGGTGGGTCGTCGCGCCGACCCGCGGGCTCGTCTCTCGGCTGAAGGAAAAACATCCGGATGTGCCGGTGATCGGATTTCCGAAAGGCGCCGGCGGGAAACTTGTCGCTTATGCGCGGGAGACCGGGGTCGACGTTATCGGACTCGATGAAACCGTTGACCCCGATTGGGCCGGCAAGGAGCTGCCGCGCGGGATGCCGGTGCAGGGCAATCTCGATCCGCTTGCGCTACGCGCCGGCGGAGAGGCCCTGGAGGCAGCTGCCGCGACCATCCTTGACGCGCTTCGCGAGCGTCCGCACATCTTCAATCTCGGGCATGGCATCCTGCAGGATACGCCGCTTGCCCATGTCGAGCGGCTGATCGAACTGGTGAAGGGGGCGGGGTGACGGAGCTGACCGGATTTCTGGGGCCGGCCTATTTGTGGGTGAAGGCCGCCCACGTCACCTTTGTCATCTTCTGGATGGCGGGCTTGTTCCTTCTGCCGCGCTTCTACGTCTACCATCAGGAGACGTCGCCCGGCTCGCCCGAAGACCGGGCATGGATCGAGCGCGAGTCCCGCATTCGTTCGATCATCCTGACGCCCGCGATGGCGCTCGTCTGGGTGCTTGGGATCATGCTCGCGCTGCATCTCGATGCATTCCGCGAGACCTGGTTGCAGGTGAAGCTCGTGCTGGTGATCGCGCTGAGCGGCTATCAAGGCTGGCTCGTCGCCTACGGCAAGAAGCTGGCCTCAGGGACGCGTCCGGTATCCGGTCGCGCACTGCGCATGATCAATGAGATTCCGGGCATTGCCGCGGCACTGATCGTCGTCCTGGTGATCGTCCGGCCGTTTTGAACGGTTCGCCGACGACAGGATGAGTGCCAATTGACAGCGGCGGCTGTCGACCATACCTCGAATCCAGAGACGGCTCGTTCGGCCAGTTCCTCAATCGACATGCCGATCACCGTCAGTCCAAATTCGCGGCGTCCTGCCGTGTCACGCGCTTAATCAGACGAGCTCGTAATCGAAATCCCAAGAAAAGACCGTCCAATGCATTTGAAAGAACTGAAAAAGAAATCTCCCGCCGAGCTTGTTTCGATGAGCGAAGAGATGGGGATCGAAGGCGCGTCGACGATGCGCAAGCAGGACCTCATGTTCTCGATCCTCAAGGTCCAGGCCGAAAATGGCGTCGAGATCATGGGGACCGGCACCATCGAGGTGCTGAACGATGGCTTCGGCTTCCTGCGTTCGCCGGAAGCGAATTATCTGGCGGGACCCGACGACATTTATGTCGCTCCCAACGTAGTCAGGCGCTTCGGCCTTCGCACCGGCGACACCGTCGAAGGCGAGATCCGCGCTCCGCGCGACGGTGAACGATACTTCGCTCTGACGCGCGTCACGGCGATCAATTTCGACGATCCCGACGCCGTGCGCCACCGCGTCAATTTCGACAACCTGACGCCGCTCTATCCCGATGAGAAGCTCAAGCTCGACACCCTTGATCCGACGATCAAGGACAAGAGCGCGCGAGTGATCGACATCGTTGCTCCGCTCGGGAAGGGCCAGCGCGCACTGATCGTCGCTCCGCCGCGCACCGGCAAGACCGTGCTCCTGCAGAATATCGCCCGCGCGATCACCGACAATAATCCCGAGGTCGTGCTCATCGTGCTGCTCATCGACGAGCGGCCGGAAGAGGTTACCGACATGCAGCGTTCGGTGAACGGCGAGGTCATTTCCTCGACGTTCGACGAGCCGGCCTCGCGCCACGTCCAGGTCGCGGAAATGGTGATCGAAAAGGCCAAGCGGCTCGTCGAGCACAAGAAGGATGTAGTGATCCTTCTCGATTCCATCACGCGTCTCGGCCGCGCGTACAACACTGTGGTTCCGAGCTCCGGCAAGGTCTTGACCGGTGGTGTCGACGCCAACGCGCTGCAGCGGCCCAAGCGTTTCTTCGGCGCCGCGCGGAACATCGAGGAGGGCGGATCGCTCTCGATCGTCGCGACCGCTCTCATCGATACCGGATCGAAGATGGACGAAGTCATCTTCGAAGAGTTCAAGGGCACCGGCAACAGCGAGATCGTGCTCGACCGGAAGGTCGCCGACAAGCGCATCTTCCCGTCGCTGGACGTCGGAAAGTCCGGGACCCGCAAGGAGGAGCTGCTGGTGGAGCAGGGCACCCTCACGAAGATGTGGGTGCTTCGCAGGATCCTGATGCAGATGGGCACTGTCGATGCGATGCAGTTCCTGCTCGACAAGATGAAGGACGCCAAGTCGAACGAAGATTTCTTCGCTTCGATGAACCAGTAGCGCTTCGCCATGATCGGCTTTCCGGCCCTGAACTTCTCCGCGGTGTTCACCGCGAGCGGGCTGTCCAAGCTGGGGCAAATCATCGTCGGCGACCTGACCATGGCCGGCGACAATGTCGTCATTATGGGATCGCTTGCCTCGGGCCTGCCCGAGAAGGACCGCCGGCGGGTCCTGATGCTAGGTGTCGGCATGGCTCTGGCGTTCTTGATAACCTTTGCGGTTATCGCGACCCAGCTGCTCAAGGTCACGGGGCTGGTCTTCGCCGGAGGGCTCTTGCTCCTATGGGTGTCCTACAACATGTGGCGGGAGCTCCATCCGCGACAGCCTGTCATTTGCGACGATCCCGACACCCCCGAGATCGAAGGCCCGCCAAGGACGAAAACCTTCCTTCAGGCGGCGGTGCAAATCACGATCGCCGATCTCAGCATGAGCCTCGACAACGTGCTGCTCGTCGCGTCGATTGCCCGTGAGGAACCGGCGCTCCTTTTCATCGGCCTGACCTTTTCCGTGTTGTTCATGGGCTTGGCCGCCAATTACGTGGCGCGGCTGATTCAGCGGCACCATTGGATAAATTATATCGGCCTCGCGGTGATCCTATGGGTTGCGTGCAACATGATCTACGAGGGTTGGGTCGGTGGCGAGCATATTCTCGGCCTGAGGAGCGTGCTCGCCGGGACTTAAGTGGAACAAATGGGCCGCCCTTCGCTTGAGCAGGGTGACCGCAAAGAGGGGGAATCCGTGATCGACGCTCTGATGGTGATGGCGGCCGAATCGAGCGGCTTCGGCGGTCCGGCGGAGATCTGGAAGTCCATTATCAGGGACTTTTCCAGCCTCGATCAGCCGGGGGCCCTAACGGCATTCTTCCAGGTATTGTTGATCGACCTGGTTCTCGCCGGTGACAATGCCATCGTCGTGGGCGCGCTCGCGGCCGGACTTCCCGCCGACCAGCGTCGGAAGGTAATTATGATCGGTGTCCTCGCAGCGCTCGTGCTGCGGGTCGCCTTCGCTCTCCTCGTTACGCAATTGCTCCAGATCGTCGGGCTCATTCTCGCGGGCGGGCTGCTGCTTTTGTGGGTGGCGTGGAAGATGTGGCGCGAGCTTCGCAAGCCGGAAGAATGTTCACCGGGATCTGAAGAGATCGTGGGGGACGAGCGCTCCGGGCTCTATGCGGCCAAGAGCTTCGCGGGCGCGGCCTGGGGCGTGGCCATCGCCGACATCAGCATGAGCCTGGACAATGTGCTGGCCGTCGCTGGGGCGGCGCGTGAGCACCCTGGCATACTGATCGTCGGGCTGGTCTTCGCGGTCGCGCTCATGGGCGTCGCTGCGAACCTCATCGCTCGCTACATTGAGCGGTATCGCTGGATCGCCTGGCTCGGCCTGGTCGTGATCCTGTGGGTCGCGACAAAGATGATCTGGGACGGCTATCATGACGTCGCGCCAGTGCTTGGATGGCCTGCAGCGCATGAGGTGATTTGATCGCCCAGCCGCCCGCGCCTAGGCGCTCTCCGGTGAAGCGAGATACGATTTTTGCACTTTCGAGCGGCCGCCCGCCCGCCGCCATCTCGATCATTCGCGTCAGCGGTTCCGCGGCCCACGATGCCGGCGCTCGCCTTGCGGGAAAGCTCCCGCCACCCCGCAGCGCGGCGGTCAGGCAGCTTAGGTCGCCCGCATCGGGAGAGCATCTGGATGATGCCCTGATCCTGCGCTTCGACGCTCCCGTCAGCTCCACCGGCGAAGATGTGGTCGAGCTCCATTGTCATGGCGGCCGCGCGGTCGTGGATGCTGTGCTTGGCGCGCTCGGGGAGTTCGAGGCCCTGCGCCCCGCGAATCCCGGCGAGTTCACGCGCAGGGCGTTTGAACATGGCCGGATCGACCTAACGGAGGCGGAGGGCCTCGCGGATCTTATTGAGGCTGAGACCGAGTCACAGCGAAAGGCCGCCATCGGAGTTGCGGAGGGCGGCCTTCGCCGAAAGGTCGCTACTTGGCGGGATCGCCTGCTTGCGCTCTCCGCAGAAGCAGAACGTGCAATCGATTATGTCGACGAGGGCGACGCAGAGGCCGCCCAGCTTTCTAGCGATTGCGCCGCATTAGCATCAGAGCTTGGAGAATGGCTCGCTCTCCCGCGAGTCGAACCCCTCAAGGACGGTGTCCGGGTAGTGGTCGCAGGCCCACCCAACGCCGGCAAATCTAGCCTTATCAATGCGATAGCAGGGGAAGAGAAAGCGATCGTTACCCCAGTCGCGGGGACGACTCGGGATCAGATCGAGGTGCCGTTGGCACTTAGCGGAGTGCCGATTTTGTTCACGGACACGGCCGGAATTCGGGAAGCGACCGACGAGGTCGAATCCATAGGTATTGACCGGGCGCGCAAAGCGTCCGCCGCTTCCGACATCCTACTCTGGCTCGGCGAGGCCCCTGAGTCTCCAAAGCATGGGACGATCGTGCTGATCCATTCAAAGGCGGATCTTGCGGATCGCGCCGACGCCCCTCCCGGGTCGATCGCCGTGTCCGCGCTCACCGGCCAGGGCATAACCGATTTGCTTGAGCGGGTCCGAATGGAAGCGCTCCGCATGCTTCCGCGCGCCGATGCAATTGCATTGAACCGTAGGCAAGCGAACCTCATTGCGGAGGCCGAAGCGGCCTTGGGGCGCGCCGCAGAATCAAATGACCCTGTCTTGATTGCAGAGGATTTGCGGCTGGCCCGAACGGCATTTGACCGCCTGACGGGGCGGGCGGGCGTCGAAGACGTGCTCGACGCGCTATTCGGTCGGTTTTGTCTAGGGAAGTGAGTTCGGTTGTTTCACGTGAAACAGGCGTTCTCGCCTTCCACGCCGACTTCGATTAAGCCCCAGCGGATGTTCGACGTACTGGTCATAGGCGCCGGCCATGCGGGATGTGAGGCTGCTGCTGCTGCCGCCCGGCGCGGCGCGCGGGTAGGCTTGCTCACCTTTCGGCCAGACGACGCCGGACAGATGTCGTGCAACCCATCGATCGGGGGAGTGGGGAAGGGGCATCTCGTCCGTGAGCTCGATGTGTTCGACGGGTTGATGGCGCGCGCTGCAGACTGTGCGGCCATCCATCGGCGCATGCTGAATCGGAGCAAGGGGCCTGCGGTCTGGGGCCCGCGCGTCCAGGCGGATCGAAAGCTCTATCGCTCCGCTATCGCCAAGAGCGTTGCAGAGAACGGAGTGCAGCTTGTCATTGCCGAAGCGAGAAAGCTTCTCCTTGGAAACGGCCGCATTGCCGGCATCGAGACAGATCAGGGAGTGATTGAGTGCAGTGCGCTTGTGATCGCCACGGGCACGTTCCTCGATGCTCGAATGTTCATTGGCGAAGCGATCTTCGAAGGTGGGAGGCGAGGCGAAAGATCCTCGGCCGCCCTGGCGGTCCAGGTTCGTGAGATCGGACTCGCGCAGGGGCGCCTGAAGACCGGCACGCCGCCCCGGCTGGACGGCCGCACGATTGACTGGTCTCGAATGCAAGATCAGCCGAGCGATGAGGAATCGTGGTCAATGTCGGCGTTGGATGCCGGCGTTCGCCAGCCGCAGCTGAGCTGCGCAATCACGCGCACGAGTGCCCAGACGCATGAGATCATCGCAGCAAATTTCGATCGATCCCCTTTGTTCGCGGGGACGATCGAGGGCCGTGGCCCACGATATTGCCCCTCTATTGAAGATAAGGTGAAGCGCTTCGGTGACCGAGACGGCCATCAGATCTTCCTCGAGCCCGAGGGATTGGACGACTTCCTGGTCTATCCCAACGGCATATCGACCTCGCTCCCCGCGGACGTACAGCTGCAGTTCGTTCGCTCAATCGACGGGCTCGAGCGTGCCGAAATTGTGCGCCCCGGCTACGCGGTCGAATATGAGTTCGTCGATCCACGTACGCTCAATGGAACGCTCGAGGTTGGAAATATTCCGGGGCTCTTCCTCGCGGGCCAGATCAACGGGACGACCGGATATGAGGAAGCGGCGGCCCAGGGTTTGTTGGCAGGATTGAATGCGGCGGCGCGCGCATTGAGTCTGGACGAGGTCCGCCTCGATCGGCGCACGAGCTATATTGGCGTGATGGTGGACGATCTCACGCTCCAGGGGGTCAGCGAGCCCTATCGCATGATGACTGCTCGGGCCGAGTATCGATTAGCCCTTCGTGCGGATAACGCGACCGCCAGGCTGGGGCCGACGGCGCTTGCCGCTGATTCTGTAACCCCACGCCGCCGGCGAAGCATTCTGGATCGGCTCGAACGCGGGCCGAATGCGGCCGAGGCTGAGGCGGACCGGTTGTACGCTCCTTATCTCGAGAGGCAGCAGCGCGAATGGGACGCCGTACGAACAGACGCAACTGCCTGGATCCCGCGCACGCTCGACTATGCCACCGTCCCCGGCCTTTCGAACGAGATGGTTGAACGTCTTTCGTTAGCCCGTCCCGAAACGATCGACCATGCGTCTAGGGTCCCCGGTGTCACCCCGGCTGCCCTTTCCGCATTGTATGTAGCCGCGACCCGACGCGCCGCATGATTGGTCAGCTGGAACAGGCTGCTGCCCGTCCTGTTTCACGTGAAACATTCGACAAGATCCGTTCCTACGTGAATTTGCTGCAGGCCGAGAGCAGGCGGCAAAACCTGATTTCTGCGACTTCCGCGGAGCAGCTATGGGAACGCCATATCCTTGATTCAGCCCAGCTGGTGCGGTTCGAGCCCCAACCCCGCGCTTCGTGGGCCGACATCGGTTCGGGGGCGGGCCTTCCCGGGATCGTTATCGCGTGTCTGGTGGAGGGGCGAGTGACGCTTATCGAGCCTCGCAAGCTTCGGGCGGAATTTCTCGCACAAGTTGTCTCGCAATTGGATCTGAACGCGGTGGTTTTGGCGACTAGGGCGGAAAAGGCGTCCGGCCAATTTGACGTGATCACGGGGCGTGCGGTCGCGCGCCTCTCTGATTTCCTCCAATTGTCCGCACATCTGTCCACAAGAAAGAGCGTTTGGGCGCTTCCCAAGGGCCGAAGCGCCCAGTTGGAACTGGTCGAGGCTCAGCGAACATGGCAAGGTACGTTCCACGTGGAACAAAGTGTTACCGACCCCGGATCTTACATCGTGGTCGGGACGGGGGTGAGGGCGAAGCAGAATGATCCGCATCGCGGTAGCCAATCAAAAAGGCGGGGTCGGTAAAACGACGACTGCGATCAACCTTGCGACTGCGCTCGCTGCGATCGGTTCACGGGTATTGCTCATCGACCTTGATCCCCAGGGCAATGCATCGACCGGCGTCGGGATCAGCCCGGCTCAGCGCGTCCGCTCGAGTTACGACGTCCTTATCGGAAACTCTTCAATAGTGGACGCAGCACTAGCAACACGCGTGCCGCGGCTCGACTTGCTGCCTGCGACCGTCGATCTGTCGGGGGCGGAAGTGGAGATGGTCGCTCTCGAGGACCGAGCGCATCGCCTGGACAATGCGATCGCGGACACGCCCCCTGGGCGATGGGATATTTGCCTGATCGATTGTCCGCCCTCACTGGGCCTGCTGACAGTGAACGCGCTTGTCGCTGCACGTCATCTCCTGGTCCCGCTGCAATGCGAGTTCTTCGCCTTGGAGGGACTCAGCCAGCTGCTTCAGACCGTCGATCGGATCCGTCAGGCGTTCAACCCGAGCCTGGCGATTCTCGGTGTAGCGCTGACAATGTTCGATCGCCGGAACAACCTTTCCAGCGCGGTGGCGGAGGACGTTCGGGCCTGCCTGGGGCAGGCGGTCTTCGATACCATCGTTCCTCGGAACGTGCGCCTGTCGGAGGCCCCGAGCCACGGACTGCCGGCACTTATCTACGATCTGCGCTGCCCAGGCTCCGAAGCCTACCTTAGGCTTGCAAGAGAATTGATCGGGCGCCTCCCGGCGCTCGCGGAGGCCGCATGAGCGCCGATCGCCCCGCCAAGGGGCTTGGAATGGGATTGTCCGCGCTTCTTGGAGAGGGGGGACGGCCGCCGGCCCCTTCAGGAGAGGCGGTTGGGAGCGGGGTCCGGGAGATCGAGCTGACCCGCATTCGGCCCAACCCCAACCAGCCGCGCCAACAGTTCAGCGAAGAATCTATTGCGGAGCTTGCCGATTCGATCGGGCAACGCGGTGTGCTTCAACCAATCCTGCTGCGGCCCGACGGGGAGGGGTATCAGATCGTTGCGGGCGAGCGGCGTTGGCGGGCGGCCCAGCGCGCTCGGCTTCACAAGATTCCCGCGATCATCCGCGACGTCGACGAGGGCACAACCGCGGAGCTCGCTCTGATCGAGAACATCCAGCGGGAAGACCTCAACGCGATCGAGGAAGCCGAGGGCTACCGGCAGCTGGTCGAACATTATGGTCATACCCAGGAAGATCTCGCCAAGATCGTGCACAAGTCGCGAAGCCATGTCGCCAACTTGTTGAGACTATTGGATCTTCCAGACTTCGTAAAACAATCGCTAGTGCGAGGCGATATCAGTATGGGTCATGCGAGGGCCGTTGCGACGGCTCCGGATCCGGATGCTCTCACGCAGGAAGTGATCGAAAAAGGCTTGTCCGTCCGCCAAACCGAGGCCAAGGCACGAAACGCCAAGGGGCCGGGCTACGACATTGCGCGCGGTAGCGCCCGGCAGGCCAAGCAGAACATGGACGCCGACCTGGCTGCGCTGGAACGGCAGCTCGGCGACATGTTAGGCCTGAAGGTTCATGTGGCTCACAAGGGGCAGGGCGGGCAGGTCACACTCCATTATTCGAGCCTCGATCAACTCGACATGATTTGCCAGCGCCTGTCAGGCGAGCCAATCTGACCCAGTCTTAGCGGCGGCTTCGCGCTGCGCGCGCGATCGAAAGCAGTTCCTCGCCAAGGCTCTCCCGCTCCGGGGAAGGACTGAATATCAGGGTGCGCTCCAGCTTCGCCGCGCGTTCCGCAACCTTCGCCAAACCAGCCGCGTTCCAGCGTGAGAGCATCCGGCCTACGATCTCCTTGTCCTTCCAGAACAGAGACTTGCCCAACGACGTCATGACGGCGTCCAAGCGGTCGCCGTGCTCCATCCGCGCGCGTGCGGGCGCGAGCATCATCAAGCGGCGCTGGAGCGCGCGAACGACTGGTATGCCTTCAGCGCCCGTCGGCAGCTTCGCGAGCTCTTCCGTGAGTGCTTTCAAATCACCCGCGAGCGCAAGATCGGCCACGCGGGGAATATTGCCCTCCGACAGTTCAGCGCCCACTGCGTCGAGCGCCTCAACGTCCAGGGGCTTCGGCGTCTGCGGGGATGCGTCGACATAAAGCGCGAGCTTCTGCATCTCCTGCGCAACCAGCGCCTGGTCGTTGCCGCAGCTCTCGGCAATTCGGTTCGCAAGTCGCGGGTCGCACTTCAGCCCAAATCGCCGGCCGACATCGATGACCATGCGATCCGCTTCCGCACCCTCTGGCGGGTAGGCGGCGAAGGCGACCGCTCGGGGCGACGCCTCCGCGAGCTTGAGCAGCTCCGACGTCTTGCGCAGCGCTCCTGCAATGGCGACGACGGCGCTCTCGGTGGCTTCGATTTCGAGAAGGGCGCGGACGCCCTCCGCGATGTCTTCGCTGGCAGGTTCAATCCAGATAAGGCGCCGGCCCCCAAACAGGCTGATCGCCGCTGCTTCCGAGGCTATCAGCGCGGGGTCCGACTTCACCGCTCCAGCCGCAATGATGACCTTTTCGGCGCCAAGCGCCTCGACCAAGCGTGCGCCGAGCGCTCGCGATTGCCCGTCGTCCGGACCATGAAGCAGATAGAAGCGGACCGCTGGATCGGGCTGATCGATGCTCCGGGCGACGCTCTGCTTGCTGACCTTCACTGCTTCGGCGGTGTCCGTGAGGCATAGAGCCCGATGCGCGCGACAATCTGGTCCGCTACCACCTCCGCCAGATGCTCGAGCGCGGTCTGTTCGCTTGCAACGGTCGCATATTCCGAGCTCACGATGTCGATGCCGGCGTCAGAGCCCGCAGTGGCGTCGAGAACGACCAGGCCGGTGTCTACGCTTACGAGCTGGTACCTGGCGCGGAGCGTCCGACGTTCGCGGGTCGCGGCCTGGTCCCTCCGGATACCGAAGGCAGTAATGTTGTCGTCGAGCGTCACATCGAGGCGGTAAGCGGCAGTTCCCTCGCCGCTTTCTTGAAGCCGGTCGACCAGCTTGTTCCTGACAAGCCAGCCGCTTTGTCCCTCTATGGGCCCGACCTGCACCGAGCGTAACACGGAAGCGACCTGGCTATTCTCTCCGCCTGCGTAGAGCGGGCGCAAGCCACATCCGCAAAGAGCAAGGGCACCGGCGACGATTAAGGAGGCGCGCATCACGCGACGATATTCACCAGTCGGTCCGGAACGACAATGACCTTCCGCGGGGTCGCGCCTGCCAGCAAGCGCTGCACTTTCTCCGAAGCCAAGGCCAGCTCTTCAGCCGCTGCTCGCTCCAGACCGCGCGGGGCCATCAAGGTATCGCGCAGCTTGCCGTTGACCTGCACCGCGAGCGTTACCTGGTCATCCACCAGCAGCGCGGGGTCGAACGACGGCCAGTCTGCCTCAGCGACGAGGCCGGCCTCGCCCAGATTTGCCCATGCCTCTTCGGCAAGGTGCGGCGCCATCGGCGCGATGAGCTGAATTAGCGTCCTGACCGCCTCAGCGCGCGTCTGCGAGGGCGCGGCCTTCTCGATTGCGCTGACGAGCTCGTAAAGCTGCGCAACCGCCTTGTTGAACTGAAGCCCATCGATGGCCTCACCGACGGCGGCAACAGTCCGGTGAAGCTTGCGACGGAGCGTCTCGTCTTCCCCCTCGCCCCCATTCTCGGCAGTTGCCAGACGCCATACGCGCTGGACGAAACGCGAAGCGCCCTCGATCCCAGCTTCCGACCATTCGAGATCCCGCTCGGGCGGACTGTCGGACAGCATGAACCAACGCACGGCATCGGCGCCGTACTTGGCGACGATCGGCTCCGGATCGACGGTGTTACGCTTCGACTTGGACATTTTCTCGATCCGGCCCAGCGACACGGGATGGCCGCTTTCGATGTGTATCCAGTCGTCGCCGTCACGGCGAACTTCGTCGGGGCTTAGCCAGCTGCCGTCTCCGGCGCGATAAGTCTCGTGGGTGACCATGCCCTGCGTGAACAGGCCTTTGAACGGCTCGGCCATTCCCAGCCGCCCGATCCGCTGCAGCGCTCTCGTCCAGAAGCGCGCGTAGAGAAGGTGAAGGATCGCGTGCTCGACGCCGCCGATATATTGCGCGACCGGAAGCCATTTCTCCGCTTCTGTCCGATCGAACGGTCGGTCCTTCGGCTGGCTGGCGAAGCGCATGAAATACCAGCTCGAATCCACGAATGTGTCGAGTGTGTCGGTCTCGCGCGTGGCTGCTTCCCCGCAGGACGGGCAGCTAACGTACTTCCACGTCGGATGACGATCGAGAGGGTTGCCAGGAACGTCGAAGCTGACGTCCTCTGGAAGTACGACCGGCAGCTGCGCGCTCGGAACGGGGACCGCCCCGCACACGCTGCAATGGATGATCGGGATCGGCGTGCCCCAGTAACGCTGGCGCGATACCCCCCAGTCGCGAAGACGATAGGCGGTCGTACCCCTGCCCCAACCGGCTTGTTCGGCACGCCGAATGACCTCAGCAGAAGCCTGGCCGGAGGTTAGCCCATCGAGGAAATCTGAATTTACGGCGACGCCCGGCGCATTCTCGGCCTCGGCGCCGATCGGCTCGGAAGCCTGGTCCGTGCTGGCGGCGACCACGCGCCGGATCGGGAGCTTGTACTTCTTCGCGAACTCATAGTCCCGCTGGTCGTGGCCGGGCACGCCGAAGATCGCGCCGGTGCCATAATCCATCAGGACGAAGTTCGCGATGTAGACCGGTAGCCGCCAATCCGGATTGAAGGGGTGGACCGCCTCAACGGACGTCTGGAAACCCTTCTTTTCGGCCGTTTCCAGCTCGGCCGCGCTGGTGCCTCCAGCTCGGCATTCCTCCACGAAAGCATGTGCGTCGGCGTCCGCCTCGGCGGCGGCAAGCGCGATCGGATGGCTCGCCGCCACTGCCACGAATGACGCACCGAAGATCGTATCGGGCCGCGTTGTGAAGACGTCGACTTCTTGCAGGTTGGCGGAAGACCCCGTCAGCCGGAAGCGGAATTGCAGGCCCCGGCTCTTCCCGATCCAGTTCTCCTGCATGACCCGTACCTTGTCGGGCCACTGATCGAGGGACTTTAGCCCTTCGAGCAGCTCGTCGGCGAAGTCGGTGATCCTGAGGAACCATTGTGCGAGCTTGCGGCGCTCGACCGGTGCGCCGGAACGCCAGCCCTTGCCGTCGATGACCTGCTCGTTCGCGAGCACGGTCATGTCGACAGGGTCCCAATTGACCTCGCTCTCCTTGCGATAGACCAGTCCGGCCTCGAACAGGTCCAGGAACAGCGCCTGCTCATGCCCGTAATAAGCGGGGTCGCAGGTTGCCAGCTCGCGGTCCCAGTCGAGCGCGAAGCCGAGCCGTTTGAGCTGCTCGCGCATCGTCGCGATGTTTGCCCAGGTCCACTCCCCCGGGTGGACGTTGCGTTCCATTGCCGCATTTTCGGCCGGCATCCCGAATGCGTCCCAACCCATCGGGTGCAGCACTTCATGCCCCTGCATGCGCCGGTACCGCGCGATCACGTCACCCATCGTGTAGTTGCGGACATGGCCCATGTGGATGCGCCCCGAAGGATAGGGGAACATCTCCAGCACATAGGTCTTGGGCTTCGCGCTCTCGCTGTCGGCAGCGAAGCTTCGCGCTTCCTCCCAGCGCGCTTGCCAGCGCCGGTCGGCTACGTTCGGGTCGAACCGCCCGGTCATGTCAGCGCACTTAGCCCGGGATAGCAGCGCGGCGAAGGTCGCGGGCGCGGGTGAGGATGATCTCTTCGACCTTCTGGACTGTGGCGGCCTGGACCGGCGCATCGACCCACGCGCCATTCTGAAGGATCTGGCGCGATGCAGCGACACGGAGCGCGTCGGCGCGCAAGTCAGCGTCCAGCACGGCAACGGTAAGCTTCACGCGCTCGGTCGGAACTCGCGGATTCTGGTACCAGTCGGTGATGATAACCCCCGAACTGACGTTCGCCTGAAGAAGCGGCGCGAAGGAAACGGTGTCGATCGCGGCGCGCCACAGGTAGGAATTGACGCCGATATTCGTCACCCGCGATGGGGCGAGCTGCGTTGGCAGCGAACGATTCTTGGCGCAGCCGGAGCCTGCAACGGCAACGACAATCAGTGCAGCGGCAACTTTTTGCAGGCGATTCATCTACGATCCTCGGCAGAATTTCCGTGTTTGGCCGCGTTATAGATGGTCAAGGCCCTCCCGCAAGCTGTCCCGTGCCGGGGCGAAGTCGTTGTGATTCGGCAACAGACGCGGACGGAATCGATTCGGGTCATGGAACCTTCAGCTACGGTTGACTATATCGACTCGTGAACAGGGAGTTGGTGGATTGCTGAGTCTCGCGCATCGTAGGGAAGCCAAGCTGCTCGCGGCCGTTGCCGCGGCCGGCCTGCTGCTGACCCCTGCATTCGCGGCCAGCACCTCCAAGAAGCGGGCGCCGGCAGTCTCGGTGAGCTTCGATCCGATGACCTCCTTCACTCCGGCGAATGCCGATCCGAAGCTGGCTGCGGCTCTTGGCGACCGTGGCATGTCGCTCACGGATTTCAAGTTCACGCCAGCTCCGGCCAAGGGTCGTCCGTCGCAGGTGCGGGTGGCGATTCGTGCGAGGACCGCACCGGTCCAGACACAGCTCGCGTCCGTCGACAGCACGGTGGCCGTCAACGCGCTTAACCCGACCAGCTATAATCTGGGCGTGGCCGTCGGCTGGAAGCGCTTCGCGATATCGGGCGATGTCGGGAAGGTCAGCAACCCGAACAAGGCGATCGGCGATCGCGAGAGCGCTATTGTGGGCGTCAGCTACTCGCTGAACAAGTTCACGGGCCGGGTTGCGGTCGGTGCAGACCGTCCGACGGGCAACGCATTGCCGGCATTGCGCCACGGCGAGAATTATTCGGTCGACGTCGGCGGATCCTATTCGCTTTCGAAGCGGATCGCGCTGACTGGCGGAGTCCGGTACAATCGTGAATTGGATCGCGCATCGGCGCTGAACGATGAGCGCCGCGACAGCCAGGCCGTCTACGTCGGCACGGCGTTCAAGTTCTAAGCGCCCACTCAATCTTCTAGCCAGGCGTCGATACCAGCCCATCCATGAAACGCGCCCTGCAGCGGCGCGAATCTTTGCGCGTTCATCCCGCCCATCGCGATGGCGGGAAGGCCTGCTGCTGCAGCGATCGCGACGGCAGCATCGGGTCCGAGCGGTTCGCGCCCTGGATGAGAACGCGTCGCGAAGACCGGCGAAATGAAAACCAGAGCGGCGCGCTGAGCGCGGGCCCGAATCGCATCTTCGATCGAATGAACCGACTTCGAAAGGCGAAGCGTCCCTGCCGGCTCAGGGGCATTGTGAATGAAGTCGGCGCCGACTTCGTGGGCCAGCGCGGCATCGCTGCCCAGGCCCAAGGCAAGATCGCGCTTCCTGCAGCACTCGGCTACTTGCGCTGCAAGCCGCCCGCGAACGGTCTTTTCCGTCGCATAATGACGGAATACGATTCCGGCCTCACCGGCAGGCAGCCGCTCGATCGCCTCCCATAGCCGATTGCCCATCCGCTCGTCGGTCATCAGCCACAGGCGGGGGAGCATCATCATCTGGCGACCCATCATGGCGCTCCCTATAGCCCAGCCGATGATGAGTGCCGCAGACCGTCTTGCCAGCGTTCGTGGAGATATCGCCGCTGCCGCGAAGCTCGCCGGCCGCGATCCCGCCGGGGTCGAGCTGGTAGCCGTGAGCAAGTCTCGCGCCAGCGATGAGATCGAGGCCCTCATTGCGGCAGGCCAGCAAGAATTCGGCGAAAGCCGCGTCCAGGAAGCCCTTACGAAGTGGCCGCCCCTTCTCGCCGCGCATCCTGATGTGCGGCTCCACTGCATCGGGCGCCTCCAGTCGAACAAGGCGGCGGAGGCGGTAAAGCTGTTTGAGACGATCCATTCGGTCGATCGTTTGTCGCTACTCGATGCGCTCGTTCGCGAGGCGGAAAAAGCGCGCTGCACGCCGCGGGTCTACGTGCAGGTCAACATCGGTGAGGAGGAACAGAAAGGCGGTTGTGCGATCGGCGAGGTCGGAAAGCTGGTAGACGCCGTTCGCAGATCCCCCCTCCCCCTTGCGGGCCTGATGGCCATACCGCCTCTCGACGTGGAGCCGAGTCCTTATTTCGCACTCCTCGCACAAATCGCCCGGCGTCATGACGTCGAAGGGCTGAGCATTGGAATGTCTGGAGATTTCAAGGAAGCGGTGATGCTTGGCGCGACTGCTGTCCGCGTCGGAACGGCCCTGTTCGAGGACTGATGCGAGCGGTCGACGCGATCATTTTCGATTTCGACGGCGTGCTCCTCGAAAGCGAATTCGAGGGCAATGCGATGCTCGCCGAGTTGCTTACCGATCTCGGCCATCGCACCAACGTCGCGGAGGCTATAGAATATTATGTCGGTCTCAACGGCCCCGAGTTCATCGCAGCGATCGAAGATCGTATCGGGACCGAGCTTCCGGCGGAGTTTCACGAGCGCCGCAGGGAACAGTCGATTCGCGCGCTGCGGGAAGGCGTCGGGGCCGTGGCCGGCGCCGTCGAGTTCGTGCGCTCGCTGCCACCTACGATTCCCCTCGCCGTCGCCTCGTCCAGCTCGACTCGCTGGCTGAATGGCCACCTCCGCCATCTCGGACTGACCGATGCTTTCGGTGAGCATGTGTATAGTGGTCGGGAGCATGTGAATCGCGGCAAGCCCGCTCCGGATCTCTATCTTCATGCGGCCAGTCAGTTGGGCGTCGATATTCGCCGTTCCGTGGTCCTCGAAGATTCCAGGATTGGAGTCACCGGCGCGCTCGCGTCTGGCGCCTGGGTCATTGGCCTGGCTGCGGGCAAGCATTGCTTCGACGGGCACGCCGAATCGCTTCGGGCGCAAGGAGTCGCCGATGTCGCGCACAGCTTCGACGAGGTGCGTGACCTTCTGCGCCTCTAGGTCAAGTGACCGCTCTTCTTCCGCTTCGTCGCAAGATAATCGGCGTTGTGCGGATTGGTCGGCATATGGTGTGCAACCCTCTCCACGACCTCGATCCCTGCGTCGCCGAGGCCGCTGACCTTCGAGGGATTGTTGGTGAGCAGTCGCACGCTGCCGATGCCGAGCGCATGCAGGATCGCGGCCGCATGCGCGTAATCGCGCTCGTCGTCCGGAAAGCCCAGGCGCAAGTTTGCATCCACGGTGTCGAGACCTCGATCCTGGAGTGCATAGGCGCGCAACTTGTTCGCGAGACCGATCCCGCGACCTTCCTGGCGCAGGTACAGCAGCACCCCGCCGCCTTCGTTCCCAATGATGCGAAGGGCCTCCTTGAGTTGCGGTCCGCAATCGCACTTGAGTGAGCCGAACACGTCGCCGGTGAGGCACTCGCTGTGGATGCGCACGAGGGGCGGCTTGCCACCGAAGGCACCGACAATCAGCGCAACATGGTCTTGCCCGTCATCGTCCGCGCGAAAGGCCACGATCTGCGTATCCGGAAGGTCTTCAACCGGCAGCCTTGCGCGCGACAGGAGTTGGACGCCTCCACGAGATTCCGTAATTTCTTCGATGGAGACGGATTCCTTGACCTGGCCGGAATCCACGACCCACAGCGCAGGCAGTAGGCCGGCCAGCCGCGCCAGGGTCAACCCCGCCTTGGCCGCGTCGGCGCAATCGAGCGAAACCGGGTGCAGCGGCCCGATCGGAGCCCGGTCGAGATCGCGCGCCGGGTCGGCAATCGCCAGGGCGGCTTCGGGGTCCAGCCACTCCGCAGGCTCGATCAAGGCCGGCGCTGCCGGGTCGGCGGCGTCGCGGATGTTGGACAATGACAGGGCAGCGGCTCTTTCGCCGCTGATGAGAAGCCGCGCGTGCTTGTGCGGGTCAAGGATTGCCAGGATTTCCGGCGTGGCGGTCTCAACTGCCAGGATTGTCACCGGACCCGATCCCGTCAGCCTCAGCGGCCGTCCCGATCGCAAGGTCGCGATCGCGCGCCGGACAGGGCTGTCCGTCAAACTTCAAGCTCGCAAATGAGCGGGACGTGATCGGACGGGCGCTCCCAGCTACGACATGGCTTCAGCACGCGATGGGCGGTCAGCGATCCCGCCAGCTCCGGGGACGCCCACATATGGTCCAGCCGTCGGCCGCGATCGTTCCTGGTCCAGTCGGGAGACCGATAGCTCCACCAGGTGAAGCAACGCTCGGGCGCGGGGATGAACCTACGTCCGATGTCGATCCAGTCATGCGCCTGCTGCAGCCGGTCCAGCGCTTCGACTTCGACCGGAGTGTGGCTGACAACATTCAGCAGCGCCTTGTGGCTCCAGACGTCGCACTCGAGCGGTGCGACGTTGAAGTCGCCTAAGACGATTGTCGGGTCGCGCAGACCGTCCGACCAGCGCGTCATTCGCTCGATGAAATCCAGTTTCTGGCCGAATTTCCTGTTCTGCTGACGGTCAGGAATATCGCCGCCGGCCGGCACATAGACGTTTTCGATCCGGATTCCGCATTCCAGGCGAACGCCGATGTGACGCGCTTCGCCATTGTCCTGCCAGTCGTGCCGCCCCGGCTCCCTCACGGGCACGCGGCTGAGAATGGCGACTCCATGATGCATACGCTGCCCATTGAGCGCCATATGCTTGTAGCCGTGACGACGGAACAGGTCGGCGGGGAAGACGCCGTCGACCGCCTTGGTCTCCTGAAGGCACAGGATGTCGGGCTGCTCTTCGACGATCAGCCGCTCCACGATGCCGGTTCGGGCGCGGACCGAGTTGATGTTCCAGGAGGCGATTTTCAGCTGTTTGCTCACGCACGATCCCTAGCCTGACGGACCGAAATGTAAAAAGGCCCCCGCTCCGGGGGCGTGGAGCGAGGGCCGACCAAGCGTTCGTCACGCAAGGGATCCTGCAGCCCGGGTAACAGGGGGAAACCCCAAGCAAATGCAGAATCGGTTTTCTCTCTACGCGCCCCTGTCTGACGCCGGGATGAACAAGTCCCGAATTGCAACGGACTTTATCGCCGCTTCTTCGGCTCGGCATAAGTGAAGGCGCTGTCGGGCACGGCGACATTATAGCGCACGTTAGACAACCGCACGGTCGTGCGCTTGTTCTGTGCATCGATCGCCGTCCACCCGTGTAGCTGGAGTCCGCCCGGTGCGCTCGGGCTCCGCACGAACGCCAGTAAGAGCGAGCCATATTGGGCAGGATCGCGGGCCTTGATCACAACCACCCTGGGGTCGTTGCCCGGCACGACCTGCGCCCGGCCCCTCAGGTTGGGTGAGCCGGAAAGCAGAACGCCGAGCGGCGTGCGGCTGAGCGGCCAGCTCGATTTCTGGCCAACCTGATAGTCCAGGTAGCTGAGCGTCTTGCCGTTGGCGACCAGCAGCAGGTCCCCGCTGCCATATTCGAAGCGGACGCGACCCGGCCGCTTCATCTGGATCTTGCCCGCAGCGGCGCGCCCGCGCTGATCGGTCTGGACGAAGTTGGCCGTCATGGTCTGCACGGCCGAGATGTGCGCGGCAAGCTTGGCGAGGTCCGCGGACTCTGCCGCCGGCGCCGGCGCTGCGGCGGCAATCACTGCCACTGCGAAAGTGGCGCGCGCGAACGAACTTGAGAAACTCATTCGAATACTCCTGGGATTTTGCCCGCCGCTATGGCCTTGGTGCTTTGAATGCGCTCTTAACTCGCCGGTTCCGTAACGTTCAGGCGGGCACGGTGGCGCGAACCGGTCAGATCGGGTGTCCGTCCGGGTCGATCAGCACCTCGCGCCTGCCCACATGGTCGGGCTGGCCGACCAGGCCTTCCTTCTCCATTCGCTCGATGAGCCGCGCCGCGCTGTTGTAGCCGACGCGTAGCTGGCGCTGCAGATAGGATGTCGACGCCTTCTGGCTTTCGGCAACGATCTGCACCGCTTTACGGTAGAGCTGCGTCTCCGCGTCTTCTTCTCCGGCCGGCTGTCCGTCGAGCAGATAGCCGCCGTCTTCGGGCTCTTCGGTGACCGCCTGTATGTAGTCGGGAGCGCCCTGCCTCCGCCAATGCTCGGCAACGGCGCGGACCTCCTCGTCGGAAACGAAAGGACCGTGAACGCGCATGATCTGCTTCCCGCCCGGCATGTAGAGCATGTCGCCCTTGCCCAGGAGCTGCTCGGCGCCCTGCTCGCCCAGGATCGTGCGGCTGTCGATCTTGCTGGTGACCTGGAAGCTGATGCGGGTCGGCAGGTTCGCCTTGATGACTCCGGTGATGACGTCGACGGATGGCCGCTGGGTGGCCATGATCAGATGGATTCCGGCGGCGCGCGCCTTTTGGGCCAGCCGCTGGATGAGGAATTCCACTTCCTTGCCAGCCGTCATCATCAGGTCGGCGAGCTCATCGACGACGACGACGATTTGGGGAAGGACCTCATATTCGAGTTCCTCCACCTCGTAGACGGGCTGGCCCGAATCCGCATCGTAGCCGGTCTGCACGCGGCGCCCGAGCTTCGAGCCCTTGGCTTTGGCTTCGCGCACTTTGGCGTTGAAGCTCGGCAACGCGCGGACGCCGAGGTTCGCCATCATGCGATAACGCTCCTCCATCTGCTCAACCGCCCATTTCAGCGCGCGGATCGCTTTCGGCGGCTCGGTGACGACCGGCGCCAGCAAGTGCGGGATGTCGTCATAGATCGACAGCTCCAGCATCTTGGGGTCGATCAGGATGAGTTTGCACTGGTCCGGCCCGTACCGATACAGGAGCGATAGGATCATGCAGTTGAGGCCGACCGACTTTCCGGATCCAGTCGTGCCGGCCACAAGCAGGTGGGGCATCGGCGCGAGGTCAGCGATCACGGGATCGCCGGCGATGTTCTTGCCCAGGATCAGCGGCAGAGCGTGGTTCTGATCCTCGAAAGCCTGGCTGCCGATCAGTTCGGCCAGGCTCACCGATTCGCGTTTCGGGTTGGGCAGCTCGATGCCGATGACGCTGCGGCCGGGTATCGTCGCCACACGCGCCGACAATGCCGACATGTTGCGCGCGATGTCGTCGGCAAGCTGGATGACGCGGCTGGCCTTGATTCCGCTGGCAGGTTCCAGTTCGTACATCGTCACCACGGGCCCGGGCCGCACCTCGACGATATCGCCCCGCACATGGAAGTCTTCGAGAACGCTTTCGAGAAGCCGTGCATTCCGCTCCAGCCCTGCGCGGTCGATCTGCTGCTTTCCCTTCTCCGGAGGCCGCGCGAGCAGCTCCAGCGTCGGAAGCTGGTAGCTGTCGCCAAGAGCCAGCGTGGGCTGGGCGACGCTCTTTCTAGCGGCGCCCCGGCCGGCCGGCGCAATCGCCCTCGCAGGCTCGGCGACTGCGACCGTTGGACGCGCCTTCGGAGGAGCGGGCAGCGTCCGCTCTTCCCGAAGTTCCGTTGCGCGGGGCTCGGCGCGCCGTTCGCGTGGCCTGCGACGAAGCATTCCGCCCATGCGCTCTTTCTCGTCGGGCCGTAAGCCTAGAGCAACGTAGCCAAGCAGCAGTCCGCCAATCGCGAACAGCAGCAATACGGTCAGTCTTGCGGGTCCTGCTATTGAGGGATTCTCGATCAGATCTGCCGCCTGGTCGATCGCCCAGGCACCTCCGAGTCCGATCGCGCCGCCCCATCCGGCGGGCAGCCCCGAAACCGCCGAGGCGCTGGTGAGGCTGAGTGCTATGCCAAGCAGGAGAGCGCCTGCGCTGGCGACGGCGAGAGCTCGGCCGAGCCTTTCGGCAGGCTGCAGGCGAAGCATGCGGATGCCGGCAAGCGCAAGCACCGGTAACAGCAACACCGAGCCGATGCCGAAGACGAGCAGGAGCGCATCGCTGGCATAGGCGCCGACACTTCCCATCCAGTTGGTCGCCGGTCCGCCGGCCGCCGTGGTGAACGAGGGGTCCGTGGGGCTGTGCGTCGCCAGTGCAATCGCTGCAGCAATGCTGAGGCCGAGCAGGAAGGCGCCGACGAGGCGCACGACCAGGCGGCGCAGCGAGTCGCGGAGCGCGTCCCGCCAGTCAGGCCCCAGTTCGCGCTTCGGCGCGCGTGTGGCCACAGTCGCCATTCCCTACCCCCAATACCTTCCGAAACCGTAGAATCCTCCACGCGGACTCGTCGGTCAAGCGAACTTCTTGGCGTCATTGCCGAGCACGAGTACGGACATCGCAATGGATCGTGCGGACGTGATCATTTTCGGCGGCGGCATGGTCGGGTTGGCGCTTGCGGCCGCCCTCGACAGCAGCGGTGTTTCCGCCGTTGTCATCGATCCTGCCGATCCTGCGCCGCGCACTAGCTCGGCGTTCGATGGCCGGACGAGTGCGGTCTCGTCGAGCTCGATGCGTATGCTCGAGACAATCGGCGTGACACAGCATCTGCCTGCTCCCGGTTGCCCGATCCGGCGCATTTCGGTCGCGGACGGACTTCAGCCCGGCGGCCTGCATTTCGATGGCGATGACGAAGAGCCGCTCGGATGGATGCATGAGAACCGGCATCTCCGCGCAGCGCTTCAAGCCCGCGCGGAAGCTGGCAGGCATACCTGGCTGCTCTGGAAATCGCGGGTCGCGGACGTGGTGAGGGGCGAGACCGGCGTGCTTGTCTCTCTCGAAGACGGTCGAAAGCTCAATGCGCCTCTGCTGGTGGCTGCGGACGGCCGCAACTCGCGCACGCGGGAAGAGGCAGGAATCCGGGTCGCGCGCTGGAGCTACAGGCATCAAGCCATAGTCTCCGTGCTCCGGCACCAGCGGCCTCACGACCATGTTGCCTATGAAATTTTCTATCCGTCGGGCCCGTTCGCCCTGCTGCCGATGACCGACGATTCGCAGGGCCATCGCTCGGCGATCGTCTGGTCCGTGCGGCAGGATGATGCGGCCGGCTGGCTTTCCTTGAGCGACGAGGATTTCGCCGCCGAAGCCGAAGCTGCGATGGGCGGTTTCCTCGGGAAGATCGCGATGCTGGCGCCGCGCTCGTCCTTTCCGCTCGGCTTCCATCATGCCGCGCAGATCAGCGACAAGCGGCTGGCGCTGATCGGCGATGCCGCGCATGCGATCCATCCGATTGCCGGACAGGGCGTGAACCTGGGATTCCGGGATGCTGCCGCACTGGCGCAGGTGCTTGTCGAAGGCGCGCGGCTCGGGCTCGACCTCGGCGACGCACAACTGCTGGCTCGCTATCAAAGGTGGCGCTCGCTTGACGCGCTTTCGGTAGCCTTCGCGACGGACTCCCTGACGCGCATCTATGGCATACCGGGCCGGGCTGCCTCGGCGGTTCGCCGCTTCGGCATGGGCCTCGTCGAACGGATATCGCCGGTGCGCGATCGATTGATGAGCGAAGCGCGCGGGACGAGCGGCGATCTCCCGCTGCTCCTCAGGGGCCTGCCGATCTAAAGACGGCTATTGCAACGTTGGCTCGACCTCGACGCCGCCGGTCATCGCGATGCGCTGGAATTGCATGAGCTGGACAAGCAGATCTGCACGGCTCGTGAGTGTCGGCTCCTCGAGCAGCGCCTGCTTGGCGCCATAGTCGAAAGGCGCAACCTGGGCGATCGCATTGACCAGGGTCTCGTCGTCGAGGCGGCTGACCGCCGCCCAGTCGATCACGAGGTTCATCGCATCTCCAAGACGGCGGGATTCGCGTTCCACTTCGGCGCGCTGACCTAGCGACAGGGCTGGGGGCTCGCTGTCATCGAAGGCTTCGATGTCGATCTCGCCGCAACGGTAGCTTGCATCGATCTCCGCTTCCCGCACCAGCCTGAAACGGTTGGTTCCAAGCAGCACGATGTTGAAGCGACCGTCATCCAACTCTTCCACGCCGACGATCTCACCGACGCAGCCGGTCTCGTAGAGAGGCGGATCCGCCTCGTCGTCGAGGCGCGAGGGTTGTATCATTGCGATGCGGCCCGGGCCCTCGATCGCGTCACTCACCATCTCTCGATAGCGATTCTCGAAAATGTGAAGCGGGAGCTGCGCGCGAGGAAACAGAATCGCGCCCGCGAGCGGGAATAAGGGCACGCGGAGCAGACGGCTCATGTGAAGAGGACGGCCGACAAGCGCCGGCGCTGAGCGCTCGACCACGGATCTTCGAGCCCTTGCGCCTCAAGCAGCTGGAGGAAGCGCTTCCGCGCTGCCCCATCATTCCACTCGCGGTCGCGCCGGATGATCTCGAGCAATGCATCGGCTGCGCTGTCGCGATCTCCCGCCGAAAGCTTGGCGTTCGCGAGTTCTAGCCGCGCCTCATGATCATCGGCATTTGCAGCGAGCCTCCCTTCGAGGTCCGCGGTATCGGCCGGCGCCGCTCCAGAGAGTTCGAGCAATGCCTGCGCGCGGGCAATCTCCGGCTTTCTTGCAAGCTCCGCCGGAAGCCCGCTGAGGATTTCGCGCGCCTCATCCAGTTGTCCGTCAGCCGTCAGCGCGCGGAGCAAACAGCCGATGCCGCTCGCATTATCGGGTGCCAAATCGCGGACCTGCCGGAAAATGTTCGCTGCACGCGCCGCATCTCCCTCGCCTAGCACCTGCTCGCCCGTGGCGATGAGCGGCTCGACGTCGGCCTGCGGCTCCACGTCTTGGGGCTCGATGTGGAGCTGCGCCAGCAGCTGATCGATCACCTTCTTGAGCTGCCCTTCGGTCCGGTAATTCGTGAGGTCAGCTACCGGCTGGCCACGGTAGATGGCGTAGACAGTCGGAATGGACTGGATGCGAAACTGTGCCGCTATCAATTTTTCCTGGTCGACGTCGATCTTCGCGAGGATGATGCCTTTGGCGGCGTAATCAGCGGCAACCTTTTCCAGGACAGGCCCGAGCTGCTTGCACGGCCCGCACCACTCGGCCCAGAAGTCGAGGATGACGAGAGACGTCATCGACGGATGGATGACATCCGCCTCGAAACGTTCGACCGCCTGGCGTTCGGCTTCGGTCAGGCCCAGCGTCGCCACGTCTCACAGCCTCCTTCACATACGGTCGGGCAGGCTCCATATGGTCGGGAGCGGCGCTCGTAACAAGCTTGCGAACGCCGCGCTTGCGGGAGGCCCATGGCCCATGCTAGGCGCCCGCCTCACCTCCGCCGGAGAGCGCTCTCGAAGCCGCCGGTGTCCAGCGCACGAGCGGGCGTAGCTCAGGGGTAGAGCACAACCTTGCCAAGGTTGGGGTCGAGGGTTCGAATCCCTTCGCCCGCTCCAGCGCCGATCCCAATAGCCGGCGGCCGATCCTGCTGATCGAGCCATGTGATCGGAGCCCCATTGGTCGGCTGCGCCATCAAGCCTATGCGCGACCCACAAGTGGGAGATTCGCGCATGGTCGAACAGGCTGAACTCACTCACCCACCGAGCAATGAGCGTTTGCGGACGACAAACCCTGCCACCGGCGAACCGGGGCGAGCCTATGACCCGCACACGATCGACGATGCGCGTTCATCCGCCGCAGCCGCGCGCAATGCTTTTCTCGATTGGCGCGGCACGAGTTTCGCCGACCGCGCTGCGGTCATTCGCAAGGCAGCCGAGATCCTCCGCTCGCGGCAGGATGAGTTCGCGCGGCTGATGACCGAAGAGATGGGGAAGACGATCGCCGACGGGCGGGCCGAAGTCGAGAAGTGCGCCTTTCACTGCGATTGGTTCGCCGGCCACGCGCAGCAATATCTCGCGAATGAGCCGATCGACATCGGCGGCGGCGAAGCGTTCGTGACCTTCAATCCCATCGGCGTCGTACTCGCGGTGATGCCATGGAACTTCCCGTTCTGGCAGGTCTTCCGCTTCGTCGCGCCTGCGCTGATGGCGGGCAACGGAGCGCTTCTCAAGCATGCGAGCAACGTTCCGGGATGCGCTCTCGCGATCGAGCAGATCCTCCACGAGGCCGGGGTGCCTTCCGATCTCTTCCGCACGCTTCTGCTTCCAAGCCGGAACGTCGAAGCGCTGATCAAGGACGAGAATGTGGCCGCGGTAACCCTGACCGGCAGCGTTGCCGCGGGAAAAAGCGTCGCAACGGCTGCGGGATCGATGCTCAAGAAATGCGTTCTCGAGCTTGGCGGGTCCGACGCCTACGTCGTGCTCGAAGATGCCGATATCGAAGCGGCGGCGAAGGTCGCGGCGACTGCACGCATGGTCAATGGTGGGCAGAGCTGCATCGCCGGCAAACGCTTCATCGTGGTTCATTCGATCCTTGAGCAGTTCGAGGCCGCAATGGTCGAGGCGATGGCCGGTTACGAGATGGGCGACCCGCTCGATCCCGCGACAAAGCTCGGACCCATGCAGAGCGTCAAGGCGCGCGACGAGATCCACCAACAGGTCGAGAGCAGCATACGGAACGGCGCCCGCCTCCTGTTGGGTGGGAAAGTGCCGGATCGATCTGGCGCCTGGTACCCGGCTACGGTTCTTTCGGACGTCCAGCCGGGGCAGCCCGCCCACGATGAAGAAGTGTTCGGACCTGTCGCGGCGATCATTGCCGCCAACGACGAGGCCGATGCGATCAGGATCGCCAATGACAGTGAGTTTGGCCTCGGATCAGGCGTCCTCACCGGCGACCTCGACCGGGGCCGGCGAATCGCCGCCGAGCAGCTCGAAGCGGGCATGAGCTTCGTAAACGAGAACGTTCGCTCCGACCCGCGAGCCCCCTTCGGCGGCGTCAAGCATTCCGGTTACGGCCGCGAATGCGGGAGCTTCGGGATCCGCGAGTTCGTCAACATCAAGACCGTCCACGTGAAGCCGCAGAGCGAGGGCGGCAACTCACGCACAGAATGACCCCGGGGCGGCGCTCAGCCGGCCCGCTCGCGAAACCATTTGGTCAGCACATATTTGGTCCCGCGGCGCACCTTCATCCCCTGGTGCAGGGTTGCCGGGTTGGGACGACCGTCCGGCAACAGGTTGTTCCAGGCCAGGAGCTTGCCCGTTTCGGGCTGGACAGTTTTTCCTATCGCCTTGAAGCGAGTTGCTCCGCCGTCCTCCGGCTCATTGAGGTAGCACATGGCGGTCCATGTCCGCTGGCCCCTGTCACTCGTATGGACGAGGAAGTCGTAACCGCCTGGCTCGAACGTGTCCGTGTGAGGCCTGAACTCCTGCCCCGTAGCATAGCGCTGGCCTTGCAGCGGCTCGCTTGCGGCCAGCGGCAATCCGAGCAGCTCGGCTATGCGGCTGTCGACGGTTGCTACGACCGGGTCGCGCCAATCGAGATCGCAGGTTTCGCTCGTCCGGAACTTGGCGATGCCGACATCGTCCGCGATCTCGGAGGGCCGTGGGCGCTCGTCGATGCGGCGGATCAGCGATGCGCAAGTCGCTTCGTCCAGGAAGCCGCGGACGATGAACAGCTCAAGCTCGCGGCTCGGCACGCGCTGCACGCCCGGAGCAGCGCGCAGCAGTTCGGCCGGGCTAGCGGCCGGAGGCGTAGGCCGCCCCGCGCATCATCTCATGCTGGGCGATCACTGCGCGCACGACATTGTTCATCAAGGTCATGCGCGTCGGCAAAGGCGTGGATGTCTTCTTGATCATCACCGCGACAGCATAGCTCCGGCCGTCGGGCGCGGTCAGAACGCCTATGTCGTTGTAGCCGGCTTGATAGGGGCCGTAGACTTGCCCGGTGCCGGTCTTGTGGCTGAGGGACCAGCCAGCTTGCAATCCGCCCTTGAGGCGATTCGCGCCGGTCTTCGTGTTGCCCATGATCCCGAGCAGACGGCGCGTGGATTCCGGCGAAAGAAGCTCGCCACGCTTCAGGCGCGCGAGCGCCGCGGCGATCGCACTGGGCGCTGCGCCGTCATACGGGTCGGCGACGTAGCGGTCGAAAGCAGCCTTGCGGATCGACGCCGGCAAAGCGTCGCGCGCCTTGTAGAAGGCCCCGCCGACCGAATAGCTCTGCGTCCAGGTCAAACCGGCGATCTTGCTCTGCAGCGAGCGCTCGCCGTTGTAGAAGCGGATTGCGCCGAGGCCCTTGCGGCCGATCATGTCGCGCACGGCCTGCGGCCCTCCCACCGAGCGCATCAGCTTGTCGTTGCACGTGTTGTCGCTCTTTGTGATCGCGTCGAACATCAGGGCGGACAAGGTCGTCGTATAGCCTCCGCCCAGGATCTTGGCCGAGATCGGCTGGTGGAACAGCGTAAGGTCATCACGGGTCAGTGTGACCTTGTCGTCGAGCCGCACCCGCCCGCGATCGACCGCGTCCAGCGCCGTGATCGCCACCCATAATTTGCTCACGCTCTGCTGCGGGTAGAGATCATCGGCCTTCCATCCGGTCGCCCAGCCGCCGTCGATCGACCTGACGGCAATGCCGACCTGGCCGTTGAACTTGCGCCCGAGCTCATCGACGCGATCACGAATGTAGGCAGGGGCTTGCGCCGCCACGGGAACGGCCTGGGCGACCTTCTGGGGCTTTTGGGGCTTCGGAAGTGGCGTCCTTGGAGCCGTCTGCTGCGTCGCGGCGGATGCGCTGATCTGTGCGCCCGCGGCCATCACCAGCCCAAGTCCCAAACGCCTCCAAATTGACGTCATGACTGCAATTCCCCCACAGAATATGCTCGTTCGGCAGATGCTTAGCGCAGGGCAGGTGAATCCAGCCTGTGCGCAAGCAGCCCAAGACTCGCATCAACAGGAGTCCTTGCCAACCCCCGTTTCGTCGATCAGCGAATGTTATTTGCCGGGGTCAGAAGCGCCGCGGATTCAACCTCGTCGAGCGCGCGATGGACGGCGATGTAGCGGCGCGCCCGGGCGACCCAGGCTCCCGCGTTGGCCGCCCCCGGCAAACGCATGGTCTGGGCCAGCGCCTGGTCCACCTCACCGGCAGACAGTCGCTGCAAGGCCTGGTTGTAACGCGCGTCGGGATTCGTCGAAGGCTTGTCCGCGCGGTGGACTTCCACGAGCGAGCCGAGCTCGCGCTGGAAATTGGTCCACCAGCTGTCCTGCGGTCCGCCGCGGCGAAGGTCGGGCGCCAGCGCCTGATACTCTGCGATTAGGTCGCTGAGGGGCACCGGCTGGTGGGAAGCGGTGACGATCGTCGCCACCGCCGCCTGGTGCTGCGCGCCGAACCGGTCAACGAGGGCATTTTCAAGATATCCCAGCGCGACTCCGCGATCGATCGCGCGGCGTGCAGCGAAAGCGACGACGAGCGCGTCTGCCCGGCCCGCGGACCCTGCCGCGCGCTGCGTTGCATTCTCCACGCGGGCCAGTCGTGCTTCCAGCTCGGCGACGCGGCCGTCGTCCAGCGGCGGAACGGCGGCGCTAACCGCATCGTGGCTGCCCGCTCCGGTCGAGACCAGGCGCTGCGGCTGCGTCTGCGTTGGAGCAGGGGCCACCCCGAGCAAGCGGGCGGCGGGCTGGTAATGAGCAAGCCCCCATGTCGCGGCCGCAGCACCGGCAATGATCAGGACCATGCCGATCAGAAGTCGCGCGCTCCAGCTTATGCCTGTGCGAGATGTGGCTGTGTTCATTCCCCGTCAGGCTTGTTGCACAGCCTCGCGGCGAGAGCCAGCAGCGCATCGTCGTTCGGGCTTTCTGCTGCCTCTACGCTCTGCCATCCGTACCCGGTGGCTTCCGCCGCCGCGCGGCTGATCGCGGCGACGCAAACGTTTCCGCGGTCTTTTACCAGAGTTGCGAGGCGCCGCGCTGCGCGGGGCGAATGCACGACTATGACGGCCCCGCTTGTCTCCCCCAGGTCCGCAGCTCGTTCCTTCGCACGATAGACAATGACCGGCGTGATTCTCTGGCGCGCGTCTCCCGGAGCCGTCCTGTCTTCACCGCACAAGTGAAGCAGTTTCAGGTCTGCGTCGATCGATTCCAGCAGGCGGTCAACGCCGTCACCGCCAATGCTCTTGATGTCGAGGCCTGCATCTCTCGCCGCATCCGCCGTCGCTTGGCCCACCGCATATGCCGGCAGTCCGCGGAGATCGCGCAGCCGTTCGCCAGCATGCCTCACAGCATTCGCGCTTGTGAGCAGCAGCCCGTCGAAGCTTCCCTGGTGCGGCACATTCCATTGGACCGGTTCGATCTCGAACAAGGGAATGGAGATCGCATTCAGCCCGCGTTCCTGGGCCTTTTTCAGGGTGGCGCTCGCGCCCGGCTCAGGGCGCAGGACCAGCAAGCGCCTCATCGCGCCGCGAATAGCTTTCTTATCGAATCGGGCGCCTTGGCCAGCAAGGCACGGGCGAGTTCAGCCGGAGCATTGCAATCTCCACAGTCGAACACGGCGCGGTCCTCGACCATCTCGCTTCCGTCCTCGCTGAACAATTGCGCGCGCATTCGGAGGTCCCCGTCCTCGAGCACGCAGAAGGCCGCAACCGGTGATGCGCAGCTGGCGCCAAGGGCCCGGGTGAGCGCCCGTTCGGCCATCACGCAATCGTAGGTGATCTGGTTGTTGATGGTCGTGAGCACGCTTTGTGTGCGGGTGTCGTTCGTGCGGCACTCCATACCGATGACAGCCTGCCCTGGCGCCGGCAGAATGATCTCCGTCGGGATGGCGGTGCCGATCGACATGTCCAGGCGCTTCAGGCCCGCCGCGGCGAGCAAAGTCGCGTCGATCTCGCCGGATTCGACTGCTTTAAGTCGTCTTTCGACGTTGCCGCGCAGCGTCACGATCTTGAGGTCGGGCCGAAGCCGAAGAAGCTGCGCGGCGCGCCGCGGCGAAGACGTGCCGATTACCGCGCCCTTCTTGAGCGCGTCGATCGAATCCGCGCCGATGATGCGGTCGCGCACATCCCCGCGCGGGCGCACCGCGGCAATGTGGATTTCGGGCGGCCGCACGCTTTCGACGTCCTTCATCGAATGCACGCAGAAGCTCACCTCGCCGGCAAGCAGGGCCCGGTCCAGCTCCTTGGTCCACAGCGCCTTGCCACCCAGCTCCGCGAGCGGGCGGTCCTGGACCTTGTCGCCGCTCGTCGTGACGGGCACTAATTCCACATAACCGTCTGGCCAGCGCTGCGCCGTTTCAATCGCTGCCGCGACCTTGCGGGCCTGGGCCATTGCCAGTGGCGATCCGCGGGTTCCGAGCTTCAGCGTGTCGGGCATGAGTGCACCCCTAGTGCATTGCTCCGCCTTCAGGCAAAGGGCCGGACGCGAAATGACCGTGATCCTGGGCCTCGAATCGTCGTGCGACGATAGTGCCGTCGCGCTTGTGACGAGTGATCGACGCATCCTCGCGCAGGCGGTCGTCGGCCAGAACGCAGCACACCAGCCCTATGGCGGCGTGGTCCCCGAGATTGCGGCGCGGGCTCATGTCGAGATCCTCCCGGGCCTCGTGCGGCAAGTGCTCGGCGAGGCGAACCTCTCGATTGCCGATGTAGATGCAATTGCGGCCACCGCGGGGCCGGGACTTATCGGCGGGGTGATGGTGGCGCTGCTTACGGGGAAGGGACTCGCTCTGTCGGCCGGAAAGCCCTTGATCGCAGTCAACCACCTCGAAGGCCACGCGCTCTCCCCGCGACTGGTCGACCCGGATCTGGGGTTCCCATACTTGCTGCTGCTTGTCTCGGGAGGTCACTGCCAGCTTCTGGAGGTGAGCGGCGTCGACAAATATCGACGACTTGCCACGACCATCGACGATGCCGCCGGCGAGGCATTCGACAAGGCCGCCAAACTGCTTGGTCTCGGATATCCCGGCGGACCCGCGATCGAGGCGCTTGCCGAATCGGGCGATCCCTCCTCGGTTGCGTTGCCTCGTCCCCTCGCCGGGTCGCCCGAACCGCATTTCTCCTTCGCGGGCTTGAAGAGTGCGGTCCAGCGCGCCGTCGCTTCGGGCCAGCACGCCCGGGAAGACATAGCGGCGAGCTTCCAGCAGGCGGTCGTCGACTGCCTGCTCGACCGCACTTCGAATGCTCTAGCGAAAACGGATGCGCCGGCGCTGGTCGTTGCCGGCGGAGTTGCCGCCAATCACGCCATTCGTGGCGCTTTGTCCGAGCTGGCTGCTCGGGAAGGTCGCGAATTCAGCGTGCCGCCCGCGTGGCTTTGCACAGATAACGCCGCGATGATTGCCTGGGCCGGCGCCGAGCGATTTGCGGCGGGCGTCTTCGACGCTCTCGACGCTCCGGCGCGAGCCCGGTGGCCACTCGATCCCGAAGCGGAGAAAGTGCGCGGTGCGGGTGTGAAGGCATGAAGCTCGGCGTAATCGGTGGCGGCGCCTGGGGCACAGCGCTGGCGCAGGTCGCCGCCGCGGGCGGGCGAGAGACCTTGCTGTGGGCGTTGGAGGCGGAAGTCGTCGCTGCGATCAACGAACGGCACGAGAATTCGCTCTTCCTTGCCGGGGTACCGCTCGATCCTCACATTAGGGCAACCTCTGACCTCGGCGAGCTCGACGCATGCGATGCCTGGCTCGTCGTCACTCCGGCTCAGCATATGCGGTCCGTGCTCGCGAGGGGGCCCTTAGGCGATCGGCCGCTGATCCTCTGCTCGAAAGGCATAGAGGAGAAGTCCGGCGCGCTTCTTCACGAGGTTGCGCGTGAGGCCGCTCCGAATTCTCCGATTGCCGTCCTGTCCGGACCAACCTTTGCGCATGAGGTCGCTTCCGGCCTCCCGACCGCGGTGACCCTGGCTGCTTCTGACTCCGCGCTCGGCGAGCAATTGCGCGAGCGCATCGCGCGCCCGCAGTTCCGCATTTACGTTACGGACGACATAGCGGGGGCAGAGATCGGCGGCGCAGTGAAGAACGTGCTGGCGATCGCATGCGGCATCGTCGAGGGGAAGGGTCTGGGCCAGAATGCCCGGGCGGCTCTGATCGGTCGCGGCTTCGCCGAGATGACGCGCTTCGGGCTCGCGTTCGGCGCAAGGCGTGAAACGCTCGCGGGCTTGTCCGGCCTTGGCGATCTCGTTCTCACCTGCTCGTCGACCAGCTCTCGAAACTTCTCGCTTGGAAAAGGGATCGGAGAGGGCCGAGCGCCTGCAGAGCTATTGAGCGATCGCCGCACTGTCGCGGAGGGGGCGTTCACCGCTCCGGTCCTCGCTCGCATCGCGCGTGAGCGCGGCATCGACATGCCGATTGTGCAGGCGGTCGACGCGTTGCTTACTGGCGGGGCCAGCGTCGATACTGTCCTCAACGAAATCCTTTCGCGGCCTCCAAAGGCCGAGGCGCTTTAGAAATCGACCGCGATGCCCTTCTTTTCCCAGTCCCCGTATCGCGTCGGGTCGAGTCGGGTTTCTTCGCCGGCAGGAGCATTCGCTTTATCGCGCGGCTCGGGCGCAGGAATGGGCGGAGACTTGCTCAGATGCTTGGGGGCATCGAGGTGCTTGGGTCGTTTCACGCGCGCAAGATGATGTGGGCAGGCATCGATGCCAAGCGTTGAAGGTTTGGGCGCACGGCGCGCGTCGCTGCAATTGCTCGACGCGGTGCTCCGGCGTGGGCAAACATTGGAGGGGGCTGCATCCTCAGTGAAGGGCCTGTCTCCGCCTGACCGCGCGCTCGCATTGGCGATCGCCGGCGAGACGTTGCGGCGCATGCCGGATCTCGACGACTTGATCGACAGCGCCACGCGACAGCGCCTCGCCGACGACAGCAAGGCCCGCATGGTCCTGCGACTCGCGCTGGCCCAGAAGATTGGCCTGAACACGCCCGACCATGCCCTGGTCTCGACGGCCTTGCCGTTAGTCGATGGCGGTCCGCGGCGACTCGTCCACGGCGTGCTCGGGACGTTGCTGCGGCGCGGCCTTCCGGTCGCGCAAGCGGCGGCATTGCCCCCGGCCGTCGAAGATCGATGGCGCGAAGCCTGGGGCGACGAACCGGTTGAAGCGGCGCGTCGTCAGATCGTTCGTCGCCCGGCCCTCGACCTCAGCTTCGCGGATGATGATGAGGCCAAGTCCTACGCTTTGGAGCATGACGGGACGTCGCTGGCGCCTCGCCACGTTCGGCTCGCAAGCACGTCGGTGACCGATCTGGCCGCATTCGATGAGGGACGCTGGTGGGTCCAGGACCTCGCGGCCTCGCTTCCGGCGCGGCTGATTCCGCCAGGCGCCGCGGACGTGCTGGACCTTTGCGCAGCCCCGGGCGGGAAGACGATGCAGCTGGCGAGCGCGGGCCGTCGCGTCACTGCTGTCGATGCGTCCGAAAGTCGTCTTGGACGACTGAGCGAAAACCTGGCGCGGACGAATCTTTCCGCCGAGCTCGTCCAAGCCGATGCGCTTGAATGGCAGCCCGATCGAGCTTTCGACGCGATCCTTCTCGACGCGCCTTGCTCCGCCACCGGCACTTTCCGCCGTCATCCCGAAGTCCTCTATCGCGCCCGCCCCAGGATTATCGCCGACAATGCCGGACTTCAGGCCCGCCTCCTTGCGCGCGCTGCGCAGTGGCTCAAGCCCGGCGGCGCTCTCGTCTATTCGGTATGTTCGCTGGAGCCTGTGGAAGGGGAGAATATCGTGGCTTCATCCGGCCTCCGGGTGGATCGGCCGGCCATCGGCGAGCTGCCCGACTTTGCTTTGCTATCAGACGAGGGTTGGGTTCGTATCGTGCCGGGCATCCTGGAAGCTGAAGGCGGACTCGACGGCTTCTTCATGGCGCGGCTTGTCCGGGGGGATTAATCCCGTCTAATCGGGCCCATGGCCGCACCGTTAATTTCGCCTTCAATCCTGTCCGCCGACTTCGCCAAGCTGGGTGAGGAGGTCCGCGCAATCGACGCCGCCGGGGCCGACTGGATTCATGTCGACGTGATGGACGGCCACTTCGTGCCGAACATCACGATCGGGCCGGGGGTCGTTAAGGCCATTCGTCCGCATTCGTCGAAGCCGTTCGACGTCCACCTCATGATTTCGCCAGTGGACAATTTTCTCGATGCCTTCGCTGAGGCAGGCGCGGACATGATCACCGTCCACCCGGAGGCCGGACCGCACCTTCATCGAACCATCCAGCGCATCAAGGCTTTGGGCAAGAAGGCTGGCGTTTCGCTCAATCCGGCGACGCCGGCCAAGATGCTCGACTATGTGCTCGAGGAACTCGACCTCGTTCTCGTCATGAGCGTCAATCCGGGGTTCGGCGGGCAAAAGTTCATTCCGAGCCAGCTCAAGAAGATCGAAGCGGTCGCCAACCGCGTCGCGAAGGAAAATCTTCGCGTCGACATCGAGGTCGATGGCGGAATCGATCCGCAGACGGCGCCGCAGGCCGTCTCGGCGGGGGCCACCGTGCTCGTTGCAGGCACGGCAGCGTTTCGCGGCGGGCCAGGCGTTTACGCCGCGAACATTCAGGCGCTTCGGGGCGGAGGATGAGCTCGCAAGGCTCGACGGCCGAACGTGACATCGTCCGCAAGCTTGCACGCGGCTCCCTGCTTTCCCGGCTGAAGGGCTCGCGCCAGCCATTGAAGCTCGCGGCGGTGCCGCGCGACCACGTGCAGGGCGATCGCCAGCGCGGCGAGGCCCTTCTGCTTGGCAAACTTATAGCCGGAAGCGAGGCCATCCCCTTGTTCGAAGGGGACTTTGGGGCATCGGGCAAAGGCGCTGGGCTGCTCCAGGGGTTCTCCTGGCTGCGCGATCTCGCCGCCGCCGCGTCTCGGGAAAAAGGTGCGGCCCTGGCGGAGGCCGTGGTCGGCAAATGGCTGCTCGCTCACGGGACGAAGGTCGATGAAGCATGGGCGCCGGACTTCTGGGGCGAGCGCATCCTGTTCTGGGCCGCCTACGCGCCATATATCCTCTCGAGCGGCGATGGCGGCTATCGCTCCGCGCTGCTGAATACTTTGGCCCGTGGCGCCCGCCACCTCGACAGCAGCGCGGAGAAGGCGCCGGCCGGCTTGAAGCGCGTCACCGCCTGGTGCGGGGTGATCGCTGCCGGCCTCCTTCTGCAAGGCGGCGTATCTCGGGTAGCGCGCGGAGAGGCTGGCCTCGGGCGCGCGCTTGCATCGGCGCAGTTCGATGACGGCGGGCTGATCAGCCGCTCTCCGATGGAACAGTCTTTGCTGGTGGATCGCCTCGGACTTCTCAGGTCCTGCTATTTCGCGGCGAAGCAGACGATTCCCGATTCCCTTGAAGCTGCGGCTGCCGCGGCGCTTGCTGCGCTTCATGGCGTCACCATGGGGGATGGTGCGCTGTCGAGCTGGCAGGGTTGCGGTCCCGGCGAGGCGCAGCGCCTCAACGCGCTTATCGAAGGCTGTGGCCTCCGCGCACGGCCGCTTCGTCACGCGCGCGGCTGGGGCTACCAGCGCATGTCGGCGCTGGGCACGGTCGTAGTCATAGACGCCGCTCCTCCACCCTCGCAGAAGGCGGCTGCCCAGGGGTCGGCATCCACATTGGCCTTCGAGCTGTCGGATGGTTCGCAGCGGCTGGTCGTGAATTGCGGCGGCGCGGGCCCACTGCCGACGCAGCTTTCTGAAGACCTCCTGCAGGCCCTGCGCACGACGGCCGCCCACAGCACGCTCGTGCTCGACGATACGAATTCGACCAACATCCTTCCTGACGGGTCATTGAGCCGCGGTGTGGAAGATGTCGCGATCGAGCGCAGTGAAGACAATGACGCGAGCCGCCTGACCGCGAGCCATGGCGGGTACGTCCGCGCATTCGGTCTCGTTCACAAGCGAAGCCTCATGCTCGGTAATGATGGCAAGGAGCTGCGCGGCGCCGACCAGCTCGTCGCGCAGGGGCGCAAGAAGATCAAGGAAGCGGCTGGCTACGCTGTGCGTTTTCACCTCGCGCCGGGTATCGAGGCTACGCCTACCGCTGACGGAATGGGTGCGATCTTGCGCTCGAAAGGTGCGCCTCCATGGAATTTCCGTTGTCGTGGCGGGATGTTGACGACAGAGGAAAGCTTGTGGATCGACGGCCGCGGCCAGGCGGTCCCGACCGTGCAGCTTGTCATCGTCGGCGAAGTCTCGTCGCTCGGCGGTGAGATCGGCTGGCTGTTTCGCCGCACGAGTTAATCACGAAGGATCATTGATGGCCGACCTCGTACGCGTCCGCCGGGCGCTTGTTTCGCTTTCGGACAAGACCGGGCTCGAAGAACTCGCCGCCGGTCTTGCGCGGCATGGGGTCGAGATTGTGTCGACCGGCGGCACGGCCGCGAAGATGCGAGAGCTGGGCGCTCAAGTGCGCGACGTGTCGGACCTTACCGGCTTTCCGGAGATGATGGACGGCCGGGTGAAGACTCTTCATCCCAAAGTGCACGGCGGCCTCCTGGGAGTCCGCGACAATCCGGAGCATGCGGCCGCGATGGAGGAGCATGAGATCGCTCCGATCGATCTCGTGGTCGTGAATCTCTATCCCTTCCTCAATACCGTCATGAGCGGTGCGGACCGCGATACGATCATCGAGAATATCGACATCGGTGGGCCCTCGATGGTGCGGTCCGCGGCCAAGAACCACGCTCACGTCGCCATTGTGACCGACCCGGCCGATTATGCCGTGCTGCTCGAGCAGCTCGATGCGAATGGTGCGACCACGCTTGAGTTCAGGAAGAAGCTGGCCGCGAAGGCGTTTGCGCTTACGGCCGCCTATGATTCGACCATCTCGCAATGGTTCGCCTTTGCCGATCAGGGCGATCGTTGGCCGCAGAGCTGGACTCGCGCGAGCACGCTCAAGATGCCGCTTCGCTACGGCGAAAATCCGCATCAGCAGGCTGCGCTGTACGTACCTGTCGGTCCTCACGCCCACGGTGTTGCGCAGGCTGAGCAGGTTCAGGGCAAGGAGCTGAGTTACAACAATCTCAACGACGCGAACGCCGCGCTGGAGTTGGTCAGCGAGTTCCGCGACGGCCCGCCCACGATCGTCATCGTCAAGCATGCGAATCCCTGCGGCGTCGCAACGCGCGACGAATTGCTCGATGCATGGAAGGAGGCCCTTGCCTGCGACAGCGTTTCCGCTTTCGGGGGCATCGTCGCCACCAACCGTCCGCTGAATGCGGCTACGGCCGAAGCAATGACTCAGATCTTCACTGAGGTGGTCGTCGCGCCGGATGCAGATGACGATGCCAAGGCGATCTTTGCCAAGAAGAAGAACCTTCGATTGTTGCTGACCGGGGAGCTTCCGGATCCCACCCGTGCCGGCCAGACGCTCGCCGTCATCGCCGGCGGAATCCTCGTCCAGGACCGCGACAACGGCCACGTAACCCGCGATCAGCTGATATGCGTCACCAAGCGCCATCCGACCGAACAGGAATTGAAGGATTGCCTGTTCGCCTGGACCGTCGCCAAGCACGTGAAGTCGAATGCGATCGTCTATGCCAAGGACGGCGTCACCGCCGGCATCGGCGCGGGGCAGATGAACCGCCGCGACAGCGCGCGCATTGCAGCAATTCGCGCAGTGGAAGCAGCCGAGGCGAACGGCTGGGCCGAACCGCGCACGGTTGGCTCAGCAGTGGCCTCCGATGCATTCTTCCCGTTTGCGGATGGTTTGCTGGCAGCCGCAGAGGCAGGCGCTACTGCCGTCATCCAGCCGGGTGGCTCGATCCGCGACGATGAGGTGATCGCCGCCGCCGACGAGGCTGGCCTCGCGATGCTGTTCACGGGCATGCGTCACTTCCGCCACTGATCAGCGGGCGACATCTCCGGTGGTCCCGGGAGCCGGGACTTCGATCTCCTGGAGCTCCTCGATGTCCGCCTTGCGCATTCGGAAGAGCTCACGATCTTCGGCCTTGAAGCCCTTCGTCCACAGGACGGCGCCGAACGCGAGGAGGATTGCCGGGATCCCGAACAGGAGCTCGGCCCATTCCGGCAGGAAGGTCGACAGCCAGCCGACGAAACCGCCGGCCGCCGCGGCCCAGATCAGCGGCCAGCGCCATCCGTTCACGCGCGCACCCAGCATCCCGCAGAGCAACCGTGACTTCACAACGGCGGCGAAGAACAAAGCGAGCAGAAGGCCGATTGCCGGTCCCGTCGCCTGCCACATTTCCGGCAACTTCATCCCGCGCATCACCAGGATCAGCGCGACCGCGAGTCCGGCCTCCACGGCCAGCATGATGATGCTGATGAGCATATTGCGGTGGCGCGCGACGTAGATCAGCGCCGCTTCGCTTACGGCCGCCATTGCCGCGACCACTTCGGCGAACAGAAGGAAGCATAGCGCGGCGGTACCTGCGACGAAGGCCGGCCCGACGAGGCCCATCACTGCTTCGCCGGGAATCGCCAGCGCCAGCGCAACGCCCAGCTGCGCCGCGATCACCCAAAAGCCGACTTGGCGAACTTGCTTGGCCACTGCGCCTTTGTCTCCCGCCGCGATGTTGCGGGCGATGACCGGTCCCAGGATCGGATCGAAGCTGGTTTTCAGCTTGGCGGGAAGCGAGGCTACGTTTTGCGCCACATAGTAGATGCCGACCACCTTCGGAGCGAAGAAAAGGCCGAGGACCGCGATGTCGATGCGCCGCGATCCCCATTCGACGGCGTCTGCCGCAGCCACCGGCACATTCCGGCGCGCCATGCGCCACAGGGTCGCGGGGTCCGGGCGCCAGTCGTGGGGCAGGCCGTAGCTGCGAAGGAATGGGATGGCCGACGCGACTAGGGCGCCGATCATGGACAGCACGTAGGAAATGATGAGGCCGTCCCTGAGCGAGATGAACGACCATGCGAGCGCGCCCGCGCTGATGATCACCGGCTCAACCACCGCCCGCGCCCGCACCGTCGATGTGACGTCATGACGGTAGGCGAGCGCCGCCAGCATGATGTCCGACCAGGCGAGCGCGATGATCGTCACGGGCAGGAGCCAGTCGAGGCCCTTGATCTCGCTGTTCGGGTACATGGCCTGCGGGAACAGCATCAGGATACTCATGGCGATCGCCGAGCCGATGCCCGCGACGATCAGCGCGTCGAAGGCGATGCAGGCGTGCGGCTTCTCGGTGTGCGCAAGCTGCTGCGCCAGGCCGCGCTTTAGCCCGAGCGTAGCGAGCTGCGCTGCAAATTCGACGATCAGGATCGCATAAGCGAAGCGGCCCAGCTCGGCGGCGCCGTAGATCCGGCCGGCAATGAACAGGAACGGAAGCCTCGCTGCCAGCCGGACACAGAAGCCCAGGAAATTGATCCGCCCGCCACGCGCCAGCGCCGCCAGGTCGGCGGTTGGAGCCGGTTGCTCACCCGCTTTCGTACTCAATGCGCTTCGCCCCAGTGCGCGCCCCAGCCCACTTCCACGTCTAGCGGCACGTCTAAGCGGATCGCTGGCTCGGCGGCGCTCGCCATCACCTTCTTGATGACGGCCTTGGCTTCCTCTTCGCGGCCGTTGGGCACTTCGAACACGAGTTCGTCGTGGACCTGCAGCAGCATTCTTACGTCGCCGAGGCCCGCTTCGCGCAGCGCATCGTCCATCCGCGCCATGGCGCGCTTGATAAGGTCGGCGCTGGTGCCCTGAATCGGCGCATTGATGGCCGCGCGCTCCGCGCCAGCACGGATCGACGGATTGGGCGAGCGGATGTTGGGCAGGAAATGAGTCCTCCGCCCGAACAAGGTTCGCGTGAATCCATGCTCCCGAACGAACGACAAGGTGGAATGGGTGAAGGCGCGGATGCCGGGGAAGCGCTCATAGTAACGGTCGATGATCGCCTTGCCCTCATCCTTCGGCAGTCCCAGCCGTCCGGCGATACCCCAGGCCGAGCTGCCGTAGAGGATGGCGAAGTTGATCGTCTTCGCCTGGTTGCGCCTGTCGCGGTCTACCCGACCGAACAGTTCCTCCGCAGTCAGGCTGTGAATGTCGACGCCGTTGCGGAACGCCTCCTTTAACTGCGGCACGTCCGCCATCTGCGCAGCCAGCCGCAACTCGATCTGGCTGTAGTCGGCCGAAAGCAATTTATAGCCTTCGTCCGCGATGAAGGCATCGCGGATCTTGCGCCCGATCTCCGTCCGGATCGGGATGTTCTGCAGGTTCGGGTCGTTGGACGACAGGCGGCCGGTCTGCGCGCCGGTGAGCGAAAAGCTCGTGTGGACCCGTCCGGTCTGCGGGTTGATCTGCGCCTGGAGCGCGTCCGTGTAAGTGCTCTTCAACTTCGTGAGCTGGCGCCATTCGAGCACCAGCGAAGCGCATTGGACGCCTTCACCCGCAAGCCGCTCCAGCTCGTTCACGTCCGTCGAATATTGGCCGCTCTTGCCCTTGCGGCCGCCCTTCAGGCCGAGGCGACCGTAAAGGACTTCTCCGAGTTGCTGGGGCGACCCGATGGTGAAAGGGCCGCAGGCAGCCTCGTAGATCTTTTCCTCGAGAGACTGGATGTCGCGCCCGAATTCAGAGGACAGGCGGGCAAGATAGTCGCGATCGACCTTCACCCCGCGACGCTCCATTCGACCGATCACGGGGACCAGCGGCTTGTCGACCCGCTCGTATACCTGCGTCGCGCCCTCCGCCGCGATCCGTGGCTTCAGCCAGAGCCAAAGGCGCAGCGTGATGTCGGCGTCCTCGCCCGCATATTCGGTCGCTGGCCCCAGCTGCACCTTGTCAAAGGTGATCTGCTTCGACCCGGTCCCGCATAACTGCTTGAAGGGAATGCATTCGTGATCGAAATGCGCTTTCGCGAGCTCTTCGAGACCGTGCCCGAAGGACTTTCCCGCATCGAGGTCGAAGCTCATGACCATCGTGTCGTCGACGGGAGCGACGTCGGTTCCCGCCTTGTCGAACATCACCCAGTCATATTTGAAATTATGCCCGATCTTGATCACGGCCGGGTCTTCCAGCAGCGGCTTCAGCTTCTCAAGAACCAAAGATTCGGGCAGCTGTTGCGGGGCGTCGGACAACAGGTCGCCGCCTATATGGCCGACTGGGATGTAGCATGCCCTGTTCGGCGCCGTCGCAAGGCTGATCCCGGCCAGCCTGGCGATGATGCAGTTGATGCAATCCGTTTCGGTGTCGAGGGCAACATAGCCTTGGGCCCTGGCTTCCGCGATCCAGCGGTCGAGCGAGGGCTCGTCGATGATCGTCTCATATTTTGAGCGATCGACATCGATCTTCTCTGTGATCGGCGCAGCGGGCGACTTGGCGTCCATTGCCGCCATGACGTCATTTCTTACCGTCGCCCCGGTTTGCTGGACGCCTCCCCCGTGCAGCCGATTGAGCAGCGATTTGAAGCCCTGATCCGCAAGGAATTCTTCCAGCGGTTCTTTCGGAATATTCTTTAGGACCAGCCCGTCGAGCGGCTCGGGAAGGGGCGCGTCGCAGACCAGCCGCACCAGCTCGCGGGACAGGCGTGCATTGTCGGCATGGTCGATCAGAGACTGCTTCAGCTTGGGCTTGGTGATCTGGTCGGTACTGCCCAGCACCGTTTCCAGGTCGCCAAATTGCTGGATCAGCTGTGACGCGGTCTTCGGGCCGATCCCAGGGACGCCCGGAACATTGTCCACGCTGTCGCCCATCAGTGCGAGCACCTCGCCGACTTTCTCGGGCGGCACGCCGAATTTCTCGAGCACCTGTTCGCGGCCGATGCGCCGGTCGTTCATCGTGTCGAGCATGTCGATTCCGGCATCCTCGTCGATCAATTGCATCAGGTCCTTGTCGGAGCTGACGATCGTCACCTTCCAGCCGGCGCTCTTCGCTGCTGCGACGTAGCAGGCGATGATGTCGTCCGCCTCCAGCCCGTCTTCCTCGATGCAGGGGATGGAAAAGGCTCGCGTGGCGACCCGGATCAGGGGGAATTGCGGGACCAGGTCTTCAGGCGGCGGAGGCCTGTGCGCCTTGTACTGGTCGTACATCCGGTTCCGGTGAGTCTGCTCCGACGCGTCCAGGATCACCGCCATGTGCGTGGGGCCATCAGCCTTGCTGAGCCCGTCGGCGAGCTTCCACAGCATCGTGGTGTAACCGTAGACCGCGCCGGCCGGCTGGCCATGCCGGTTCGTCAACGGCGGCAGCCGGTGATAGGCGCGGAAAATGTAGCTCGATCCGTCGACCAGATAGAGATGGGGCTGGGCTGGTGCTTGGGCGGCGTCGGACATGAAGGCGAGGGGTTTAGCAGGCTAGTTGCGGGAAGGAAGCTTATCGCAATGTAGGGGCCATCGGCCTGTTTTGAACGCTTGCCGCAGGAGGTTTTGCGGAGCCGAGCGACTAGAGCGGAGCGGCGCTCGCGAGGATGCGGCGCGCCATGGTTAAGCTGCGGGGCACCCTCGCCGGTCATCTGCCTTTAACAGCTTTGTGGTAATGCTAATTAATTGAGCTGTTTACGAAATTTTCGTTTTCAAAACGCATTTGTTGGGTGAAGTTGACCCCGGGGAGGGACAGATGCCCGCAGTATACGCGTTTGGAGATGAAGCGGCGGATGGCCGCGTTCTCCTGAAATTCCGTCACGAGGCAAGCGCGGGTGAGCGCGATCACGCGCTCCAGAAAGTCGGTGGCGAAGTCGAAGAATCCTTCGGATTCGACGGACGAGAGCATGTTCACAAGGTGGCGTTGGGGCAGGGGGTCAGCGTCGACCAGGCGGTTGAGACGCTCTCATCGGACGGTGCCGTGAGCTATGCCGAGCAGGACTCCATCGTTCATGCGCAAGTGCTCTCGAACGATCCGGGTTGGACCGCAGGCCGCATGTGGGGAATGGCCGGCGACCTCAGCACGCCCAAGAATGCCTATGGCAGCCAGGCGGCTGAAGCTTGGGCGGCCGGCTATGTCGGTTCGACGAAGGTCGCGGTGGGCGTCGTCGACAGCGGCGTCGATTACACGCATCCCGATCTCTACCAGAACATCTGGCTCAACAATAACGAGATCCCGGTCGCTTTCCGCAGCAGCCTCGTCGACAGCGACAAGGACGGGACGATCACGTTCCGCGACCTTAACGCTGCCGCGAACGCCGCTTACGTCCGGGACGTCAACGCCAACGGCTACATCGATGCCGGGGACCTGCTGAACGACACCCGTTGGGAAAACGGAGTCGACGAGGACGGCAACGGCTATCGCGACGACCTGATCGGCTGGGATTTCGTCAACAACGACAACGACCCCTACGACGACAACGGGCACGGCACGCACGTCTCGGGCACCATCGGAGCGACCGGGGGCAATGGGGTCGGTGTTGCCGGCGTTGCCTGGAATACCTTGATCGTGCCGCTTAAGTTCCTCGATGCGAGCGGCAGCGGATACACGTCCGACGCGGTGAAGGCGCTTGATTACTTCACCAACCAGGGGAGCAAGTCGACGGCCGTCGACTTCGTAGCGACGAACAATAGCTGGGGGGGCGGCTCCGCTTCGCAGTCGGTGCTCGACGCGATCGTTCGCGCCGCGCGACAGGACATCCTGTTCGTCGCGGCTGCCGGCAACGGGGGCGCGGACAGTGTCGGCGACAACAATGACGCTGTCGCCAACTGGCCGTCGAACTACAGCACGCTGGCGGCGCTCGGCTGGGATGCGGTGATCGGCGTTGCAGCGCTGACCTCGACCGGCGCGCTCGCGAGCTATTCCAACTACGGCGCGAGCACCGTGGATATCGGAGCCCCTGGCTCGTCCATCTATTCGACTCTGCCCGGCGGGACGTACGGCTATTACAGCGGTACCTCGATGGCGACGCCGCATGTCACCGGCGCCATCGCGCTCGCCGCCGCGGCTTCAAGCACCGACACGGCTCAATCGCTCAGGGCTGCGCTGCTGAACTCGGCGGCGGCGACCGCGTCTCTGGCGGGCAAGACGGTGACTGGCGATCGCCTCGACGTCATGAGCTTCGTGCAGGCCATGGGCTCGACTCCCACACCCACACCCACACCCACGCCGACCCCGACACCGACCCCGACCCCGACCGTCACCAACATCTACGGCACCACGGGCTCCAACTCGATCATCGGTACAACCGGCAACGACAAGATCTGGGGCGTACCCGCATCCGGGACGACGGCTGCGTCGCTCGGCCGCGGCTCGGTTGACACGCTGAAGGGCAACGGCGGCAATGACGTCTTCGTTCTCGGCGACGCGCGAGGCCGCTTCTACGATGATGGCTCTTCGTTCAATGCCGGCACCAATGATTATGCCCGGATCACCGACTTCAGCAGCGGCGACAAGGTGCAGCTAAAGGGCGCTGCGTCGGACTATCTTTTGAAGACGACGACGCTCGGCGGAGTAAGCGGTACCGGCATCTATTACGACACCAACCACAATCATTCGTGGGACACACGCGACGAGCTCATCGGTCTCGTTTCAGGGTCGAAGACGCTCGCGGCCGCCGACCTGTTCTTCGTCTAGATACGAAAAAGGGCGCCCTCCTTTCGGGGGCGCCCCTCGCCAGCCCACCTGCGTGCGTGGTGGCCTGGACGTAAGCCTTAGTTGGCGCTGTTTCCGTCGGCGTCCGCGCTGCTGCGGGTCGCGTCGGCCGCTTTCTCGCCTGCTGCGCGGGTCGCGTCGGCCTGGTTCTCGAGAGCGTCTTCAGTCGCCTCGTTGCCCGTGTTGTCCGCGGCCTCTTCGAGATTGTCCGCAGTCGCTTCGGCATTGGCCTCGATATTGTCTGCAGCCTGCTCCTGCGGCGTGTTGTTGTTGCAAGCCGCAAGCGCTCCGAGACCGATTGCGACGCCGAAAACCGTGGTGAGCTTCATTAGCTTTCCCCTGCTGTGTTGCGGAAGGCCCGTGGCTTTCGCCCGCGGGCCTTCGAAACGACACTAATCGTCGCGGCACTTTTTTGTTCCGTGTTCGCAACGGGAAGCTAGGGAACGAGCACGGTATCCTTGGGTTTCGCGAGCTGGTCCGGGTAATCGATCGTATAGTGCAGTCCGCGGCTCTCGTGCCGGTTCAAGGCGGATCGGACGATCAGGTCGGCGACCTCGACGAGATTGCGCAATTCGATCAGGTCCGGCGTCACCCGGAAGTGCGCATAATATTCCTGTACTTCCTGGCGAAGCATGTCGATGCGCCGCTTCGCGCGCTCGAGCCGCTTGGTCGTCCGGACGATCCCGACGTAATTCCACATGAAGCGGCGGATCTCGCCCCAGGTCTGGGCGATGACGACCTCCTCGTCGCTGTCGGTCACCCGGCTTTCGTCCCAGGCGCGGATGGCGGGCACGTCCGGCAGGTCGTTCCAATGCTCGGCGATATGCTTCGCCGCGGCTTCACCGAACACAAGGCATTCGAGGAGGCTGTTCGATGCTAGCCGGTTGGCGCCATGGAGGCCGGATTGAGTGACCTCGCCCGCCGCATATAGACCCGCCGAATCCGTGCGGCCATCGAGATCCACGACTACTCCGCCGCAAGTATAATGTTGGGCAGGGACAACGGGGATCGGCTCCCTGGTGATGTCGATCCCCAGCGCGAGCAGCTTTTCGTAGATGTTCGGGAAATGCGAACGGATGAAATCCTCGTCACGGTGCGAGATGTCTAGATGCACATAGTCGAGGCCCAGGCGCTTGATCTCATGATCGATCGCTCGCGCGACGATGTCGCGTGGGGCGAGCTCCGCCCTTTCGTCGAACCGCGGCATGAAGCGCGTGCCGGCGCCCTTCACGCCGGGTGGGAGCTTCAGCTGTCCGCCTTCTCCACGCACCGCTTCGGTGATCAGGAAATTCTTGACCTGCAGGTTGTAGAGGCAGGTCGGATGGAACTGCATGAATTCCATGTTCGAGATGCGGCAGCCCGCGCGCCACGCCATGGCGATGCCATCGCCGGTCGCGCCGCGCGGCGCCGTTGAATAGAGGTAGGCGCGCCCCGCGCCGCCCGTCGCCAGGATGGTGGCGCGTCCCGTCAATGTTTCGACGCGCTTTTTCTTCCGATTGTATGCGTAGAGGCCATGCACCGCCCCGCTGGTCGAGAAATGGGCTGCATGACGCCCGGTGATGAGGTCGATGGCGACCATATCCGGTACGAGCGTGATGTTCGGATGTTTGGCGGCAGCTTCTTCCAGCGCCTGCTGGATAGCGTAGCCGGTCGCATCCGCGACATGGACGATTCGGCGGTGGCTATGCCCCCCTTCGCGGGTCAGGTGCAGCGCATCCCCTTCCGTTGCGAATGGGACACCTAGCTCGATCAATCGTGCAATTGCGTGCGGGGCCTCGCTGACCACATGTTCCACGACTTTCCGGTCGTTGAGGCCGGCGCCCGCGATCATCGTGTCGTTGACATGCGCTTCGAAGCTGTCGCCCTCTTCCAGGACGGCCGCTATCCCGCCCTGCGCCCAGCTCGTCGCGCCTTCGCCTAGAGCGCCCTTTGCGACGACCGCGACCGAGTGTTTCTCGGCGAGGTTCAGAGCGGCGGTGAGGCCCGCGGCTCCCGAACCGATGACCAGTACGTCGGCAGTGATGCTCACGCGGCTTCCTGCCCGGACGACACCAGGCTCAGGAAAACGTCCTCAAGGTCCGGATCCCGCGTCGACACGTCGACGATGTGCAGGCCGTCGGCGGTGAGCGCGCCCAGTACGTCCCCGGCGTTCACCTTGTCCTTGCGATAGGTGATCTCGAGCGTGCGCTCGTCCACCAGCGCGATATTCTCGAAACAGGCATTGGTGGGCACTGCGCCAATGTCACGGTCGAATGTGACAACGACGGCCTTCTCCTGAGCCTTGGCGATGAGCTCCCGCGTAGGCTCATTGGCGACCACGCGACCGTGGTGGATGATGGCGATGCGGTCGCACAGCTGCTCGGCTTCCTCGAGATAATGGGTGGTCAGAACGATCGTCACGCCTTGCGCATGCAGTCGCCGCACATAATCCCACAGCTGGCGCCGGAGCTCGACGTCGACGCCCGCGGTAGGCTCGTCGAGAACGAGGATCGGCGGCGAATGCACCATCGCCTTTGCGACGAGCAGCCGCCGTTTCATGCCGCCGGACAGGGTGCGCGAATAAGCATGCGCCTTATCGGTAAGGTGCATGGCCGCGAGTAGTTCGTCGCTTATCCGCTCGCTCTTGGGAATTCCGTAAAGGCCGGCTTGGATCTCAAGAGTCTCTCGCGGCGTGAAAAATGGATCGAAGATGATCTCCTGGGGCACCACGCCTATCGAGCGCTTGGCGTTGCGCGGATGCTCGTCGAGGTCGAAGCCCCAGATCGTCGCCTTGCCGTCGCTCTTCATGACGAGGCCAGCAAGGATGTTGATCAACGTCGACTTGCCCGCGCCGTTCGGTCCCAGGAGGCCGAAGATCTGGCCGCGGGGAACGTCGAAGCTGACGTCGTTCAACGCCCGTTTTCCTCCCGCATAGGTCTTGCAGAGAGATTCAATGCGGATTGCGGGCTCGTCCATCTCGCGAAGCGGCATAGGATCGCCGTCGTTGGCCGACAAGCGGAGGCGGTAAATTGCGCGTTTACCTTAAAAGCTAGAGTGATGTTGAAGTTAACCACGTAACGCGTGCGGCGTTCATGAGTCCCTTCTCTTCCTCTCGAAGCGCGATCGCGCTGTTCGCTTTGCTTGTCGCCCCCGCGGCGATGCCGGCGACCGCCGCGACACCGAGCTCGAACGCCATCTCCACAGCGGCCATCCTGCACCCGATCAACGTAATCAAAAGGGCTGACCTGGACTTCGGTTATGTCGGTGCCGGCACCGGTGCGGGAACCGTGGTCATCGACCCTGAAACCGACGCCACCACGTCGACCGGCGGAGCGCTGCTGCTTGGCGGAACCCCGCACTCGGCTGCGTTTGTCGGCGCCGCCGGAAGCAGCAGCGTCGTCAACATCAAGATCCCGAAGCAACCGGTGACGCTCACGCGCGTCGGGGGCACCCAAACGATGACGGTTTCCAAATTCACGCTGCAGGGCCTGGACAAGCGCTTCGTCGCCAAACAGGTCGCGTTCGATTTCCGTGTCGGGGCGACTCTGAACGTCGGCGCGAACCAGGTGGAGGGTCTTTACACCGGATCGTTCGACGTGACGGTTCAATATCCCTAATTCGGCGATGTGCTTGCGCGTTAAGGTAAACCTTAGACCAACCCTCTCTCTTCAACGGCTGGTGATATCGGCTCGGTGATACTCGGCAATTGTAGTTTGCTGCGTATCGGGGAGCCTGGCCAATCATGTTCGGTAAGTATCGTATCGCCATTCTTGGCGCGCTCGCCCTTGCGGCAGTTCCGGCTATGGCCGCGCCTGTCACTCCCAGCAGCCAGGCACAGAGCCGAGCGCTGATCCTCGTTCCGCTGACCCTGACGAAGATCGACGACCTCCGTTTTGGAACCGTTGTGCCATCCTCCTTGTCGGGAATGGTCTCCATCAATGCCTCGACGGGAGCGCGCACGATCGCCGGAGGCGTGACCGGTGTGCCGAGCGACGTTGGCCAGCGTGCTTATTTCGGTGGGGCGGGAACCGGCAACCAGCAGGTGATCATCACCTATGTTCAGCCCACGGAGCTGACCAGCACGACGAACAGCGCCGACAAGATTCCGGTCCTGGCGCTCACGCTCGACGGCTCGCCTATCCGTACGATCAACCCCGTGACGCGGACCTTCTTCTTCGGAATGGGCGGGATCATCATGATCAACGCTGATCAGGCGGAAGGCCTTTACGAAGCCAATTTCGACGTCACCGCCAACTATCAATGATCGGGTCACCCCCGATCTTGTGACCCATCGTTCGGCAGCCTAAGTGGCGGACATGTCGTCAATCCCGCCCCCCGAAGTCTTTCGCGTCTCGACCGTGCAGGTAGCCTGCGACGGTTCCGGTGAGATCTCGCCAGCGCTCGGTCATCCGCGAGTATTCCTGCGCATCGACCCCGAGGTCGGCTACGTCGAATGCGGCTATTGCGACAGGCGCTTCGTTTACATCGGGGGACCGGCGGACACCCAAGCCGCATGAGCTCGGCCGATCCCCGGCGGTTTCTGTACCGAAGCCTGGATCCTCAGGCTGCCCAGCAGCTCGCGACCAAGCACCTCTCTGGCTGCGACGATGGTGAGCTTTACCTGCAATATAGCGCAAGCGAGGCTTTCGGCTTCGACGACGGACGGCTGAAGACCGCGGATTATCACACCACGTCCGGCTTTGGATTGCGCGGGGTGACCGGCGAGACGACCGCGTTCGCCCAGGCCAACGAAATCAGCGAATCTGCGATCGAACGCGCGGCTTCGACACTCAAGCTGCTCGACCCCAGGACTACCGCGCCGGCGGCTTCTCCGCCGCGCACCAACCAGGCGATGTATCGCGCGGACGACCCGCTCGCCTTGGTGCCATTCGCGGAGAAGGTCGCGCTGTGTGAGACGATCGACGCGGCGGCGCGATCGCGCGACCCGCGCGTCGTCCAGGTCAGCGTCTCGCTCGCCGCGAGCTGGAGCGTGATCGATATCGTGCGCGCCGGCGGTTTCGTCGCCCATGACGTGAGGCCGCTGGTTCGGCTCGGCGTCCAGATTGTCGTCGAGCAGAATGGCCGCCGCGAAACCGGCTACCATGGCCTCGGCGGGCGTTATCTTTACGGCAGCCTGTTGGAGGCTGCGCAGTGGAACCGGGCCATCGACATCGCTCTGGCTCAGGCTTTGACCAATCTCGAGTCGGTCGCCGCACCGGCGGGCGAAATGCCCGTGGTCCTCGGCCCCGGCTGGCCTGGAGTGCTGCTGCACGAGGCGGTGGGGCACGGCCTTGAAGGCGACTTCAACCGCAAGGGCACCTCGGCCTTCTCCGGACGGCTGGGCGAACGCGTGGCGGCTCCAGGCGTGACGGTCATCGACGACGGAGCGATGGAGCAGCGCCGAGGGTCGCTGACGATCGACGACGAAGGCACGCCGACCCGGCGCAACGTCCTTATCGAGGATGGCATCCTCAAAGGCTATTTGCAGGATCGTCTCAATGCGCGGCTGATGGGCGTCGAGCCGACCGGGAACGGCCGCCGCGAGAGCTTCGCGCATGCGCCGATGCCGCGCATGACCAACACCTTCATGCTCGCCGGCAACGACGACCCCGGTGGATTGGTCGAGCGCGTGAGCGACGGCATTTACGCAAAGAGCTTCGGCGGCGGGCAGGTCGACATCACTAGCGGGAAGTTCGTCTTCTCCTGCACCGAGGCCTACCGCATTCGCGGCGGAAGGATCGCGGAGCCGATCAAGGGCGCGACGCTGATCGGCGACGGCCCGACGGTCCTCACCCGTGTCAAAGGCATTGGCAACGATCTCGAGCTCGACGAGGGCATCGGCGTGTGCGGCAAGGGTGGGCAATCGGTGCCGGCGGGGGTGGGCCAGCCCACCTTGCTGATCGAGGGCTTGACGGTAGGCGGCACTGCGGCGTGAGCGCCGATTGGCGGAGCGACGTTCTGAAATTCTGGTTTGCGCTCGGCTATGCCCGTTGGTGGAAGCGCGACGACGCGCTCGACCACCAAATCAAGCAGCTGTTCCTGAAATTATGGGCTGAAAAGCGCGAGCTGCCGGCAGAGGCTTTCCTGGCCGATCCGCTGACCGCGCTCGCGGCGGTGATCCTGTTCGACCAGTTTCCGCGCAACATGTTCCGAGATCATGCCGATCAATTCGCGACCGACCATCTGGCGCTGGCAATTGCGAAAGAGGCGATCGCTCGCGGCTTCGACGAACAGCTTCAGACGGATGAACGCGCATTTCTCTACACGCCGTTCCAGCATAGCGAGAACATCGACGATCAGAACCGATCGGTGCTGCTGTTCAACGAGCTCGGTGACAGCCGCTACCTGCCTTTCGCGGAGAAACACCGCGACGTGATCCAGAGGTTCGGTCGCTTTCCGCACCGCAATGCAATCCTTGGGCGCGCGCCGCGACCTGCCGAGATTGCCGCCGGCGACGTCTATCCCTGGTGATCTGGATTAAAGCAGGTGCGCGATCGGTGCGAGGCTGACGCCCGCATCTTCCGCGAGACGCTCAACCTCTTCGCGGCCCATCCCTTCCTCCCGCCGGGCGAGCGCCCAGGCGAAGGTCGAACGAGCGCCCGAACGGCAGAACGCCAGCAGCTTGCCGTCCCCGCAATCGCGCATCGCATCCTGAAGCTCCCCGACCTCGGCAGGGCCCGGGCCGCGCCGGATCGGGAGGAAGCGGTAGCCAATTCCGGCGGCTTTTGCCGCTTCCTCGATATCGGAGGCGAGCGGTTGGCCGGGGTCCTCGCCGTCCGGCCGGTTGTTGACGATCATGGTGACGCCATGCTCCGCCAGCCCTGCGACTTCGTCAGGGGCAATCTGCCCGCTTACGAATGTGCGGTCGTCGAGCTGGCGGATCATAAGCTTAGCGTCCTCTCTCGCCCTTCTTCGGAGCAGGCGCTGCCGGGGCCGGTGTCGGCACAGGCGGTGCGCTCGTCGCACCCTCGCTGCTCAGCCCATAATATTCGAGATAGGGCTGAATGCTCGGGTCGTGACCTGCCCAGCTGCGATACATGTCGGCATAATCGATCGTGTTCCCGCGCGACAGGACCATGTCGCGGAAACGCTGGCCGTTGGCGCGCGTAAGCCCGCCATTGGTCTCGAACGTGTTGAACGCGTCCTGCCCGAGCATGCGAGTCCATGGGTAGGCATAATATCCCGCGGAATAGCCATTGCTCCAGATGTGAAGGAAATAGCTCGAGCGGTAGCGCGGCGGCACGTCGGCAACGTCGAATCCGCCCCTGGCCAGCGCGTCTGCCTCGAACTTGTCGACGTCGAGGCGGCCGGTGTCGCCCGGCAGCGAGTGCCAGTCGAGATCGAGCCGAGCCGCGGTCAGCGCCTCGCCGAGCTCGTAGCCCTGGTTGAAGGTGCGCGACTTCTTGATCTTGTCGACCAGGTCCTGCGGGATCGTCTGGCCCGACTGATAATGCACCGCGTAGTGCGGAAGAATCTTCGGATCGAGCGCCCAGTTCTCGTTGAACTGCGACGGGAACTCGACGAAGTCGCGCGCGACGTTCGTGCCCGACAGCGTCGGATAGGTCTGCGCGGCGAACATGCCGTGCAGCGCATGGCCGAACTCGTGGAACATCGTCGTCACGTCGTCCCAGCTGATCAGCGCCGGCTGACCCGGCGCAGGCTTGGTAAAGTTCTCGACGTTGAACACCACCGGCTTAGTGCCGCGCAGGTAGCTCTGGTTGACGAGGTTCGACATCCACGCCCCGCCCGACTTGTTGTCGCGCTTCCAGGGGTCGATGTAGAATATCGACAGCTGCTTCCCGTCCGCATCGAACACGTCGAACACGCGCATGTCGGGGTTCCACGTCGGCAGGTCCTTCCGCTCCTTGAACGTTAGGCCGTAGAGCTGGTTCGCGGCGTAGAAGACGCCGTCCGTAAGAACCTTGTTGAACTCGAAATAAGGCTTTAGCTCGTCGCTATTGAGCGCGTAGCGCTGCTTGCGGATCTGCTCGGCGTAGAAGTTCCAGTCCGCCGGAGTCACCTCGAAATTGGCGCCCTGCGCTTTCGCGAGCGCGCGGATGTCGGCAGCCTCCTGGCGCTCCTTGGCGGAAACGGACGGTGCAAGGCGATCCAGGAAAGCTACCGCCGTCTCGCGCTTCTTCGCCATCTGGTCGTAAAGCGCATAGTCGGCCCAGTTCTGCTCCCCGAACAGAGCGGCTTTCTGGGCGCGCAGCTGCGCGATCTCGCTGATGATCGAACGCGTGTCGTTGGCATCCCCATGCTCGGCGCGATTGAGGCTGGCGTCGAACAATTTCTGGCGCGCGTCGTGGCTAGTCAACGAGTCGGACGCAGGCTGCTGCGTCGTGTTCTGCAGCGGCAGCACATAGCCCGCGACCTTGCGGTCCTTGGCGGCTTCCTGCGCTGCGGCTAGCTGCTCCTGCGACAGGCCAGAGAGGGCGGAGGCGTCGGCCACATGCACCGCACCCGCCTTGGCGGCGGCGAGCAGCTTCTGCGTGAAATCCGTCTGAAGGGTGCTGAGGCGCTTGTTGATGATCTTCAGCTGCGCCTGCTTGGCGGCCGGAAGCTCGGCGCCCGCATGCACGAAGCCCTTGTAATAAACGTCGAGCACCTTCGCCTGCTCCGGATTCAGGTTCAGCTCGGCCTGGTGGTCGTGCAGATATTTGACCCGCTGGAACAGCTTCGCATTGAGATAGATGAAGTCGCCGTGCGCCGCGAACAATGGCGCCGTCTTGGTGTCGGTAGCCTGCAGCGTATCGTTGGTGTTCGCGCCGTTGACCGCCGAGAATGCCAGGTTCGCGCGTTCGAGCAGCTGGCCGGAGCGCTCGAGGGCGACGATCGTGTTGTCGAACGTCGGCGTCGCCTTCTGGTTGGCGACCGCGGTCACTTCGCGCTTCTGCTCGGCCATGCCGGCGAGGAGCGCGGGCAAATAGTCGCTGTCCTTGATCTTGGAGAAGTCCGGCGCCTCCAGCGCGAGGGCGCTCGGCTTGGCGAACGGATTGGAAGCGGAAAGTGTCGCGGCAGGAGCGGCGGCCTTCTTGGTGGCAGCGCCGGCTGGGGCGGCAAAGACAGCGATGGCTGCCGAAGCAAGCAGGAGTTTACGGATCATTGGAATTCCTGTTTCGAATGCGAATAGGCTGATGTTGCACTATTACATGCAGACGCTTTCGTCAGCATGAATGTTTTACAGCAATTCCAATAGCATAGCTGGCGGCGGGCCTATTCCGCGGCTTCTGCGATCTCCTCGGCGAGCCTCTCGGCAGCTTGCCGTTGCCATAACTCGGCGTACAGGCCGTCGCGGGCGAGCAGCTCCTCATGCGTCCCACGCTCGGCAACGCGCCCTTCGTCAAGCACCACGATCTGATCGGCATTGACGACCGTGGAAAGCCGGTGCGCAATCATGATCGTAGTGCGGGTTTCGGCGACCTGCTCCAGCGTCGCCTGGATCGCCTGCTCGGTGCGGCTGTCCAGGGCGCTAGTCGCTTCGTCGAGCACCAGGATAGGTGGATTCTTGAGCAGCGTTCGGGCAATCGCCACGCGCTGCTTCTCGCCACCGGACAACTTCAGCCCGCGCTCGCCCACCATGGAATTGTACCGACCCGGAAGCGCTTCGATGAAGTGATCGATCGCGGCTCCGCGCGCTGCCCTTTCGATGTCGGCGATTTCAGCGCCGCCGCGCCCATAGGCGATGTTGTAGCCGATCGTATCGTTGAACAGCACCGTGTCCTGCGGGACGATGCCGATGGCAGAGCGAAGGCTACGTTGGCGAACTGCGGCAATGTCCTGCCCGTCGATGACGATCTGCCCGGCCGTGGGGTCGTAAAAGCGGTACAGAAGGCGCGCGATGGTGGATTTGCCAGCGCCCGATGGACCGACGATTGCGCAGCTTGTTCCTGCCGGGATCACGAGGTCCACGCCTTTCAGGATCTCGCGCTCGGGTTCGTAGCCGAACCGAACGTTCTCGAAACGCACCTCGCCTTTCGATACGAGCAGCGACTCCGCGCCGGCTCGGTCGATGACCTCGGCGGGTGTGTCGAGCAGATCCCACATGGCTTCCATGTCGATCAGCCCCTGACGGATGGAGCGATAGACCCAGCCCAGCATGTCGAGCGGTCGGAACAGCTGCATCAGCAGCGAATTGACGAGCACGACGTCGCCTGGTGTGAAGCGCCCTTGGCTCCAGCCCCACACGGTGAAGATCATGGCCCCCGCCATCATCAGGTTCGTGATCAGGCTCTGCCCGATGTTGAGCCAGGCGAGGGACGTTTCGTTGCGCACGGCAGCGCGGGTGAAGGTGCCGACCGCCTCATCGTAGCGCTGCGCCTCGCGTTCCTCCGCGCCGAAATATTTGACGGTCTCGTAGTTCAGCAGGCTGTCTACCGCGCGTCCGATCGCCTTGTTGTCGACGTCGTTCATCTGCCGCTGGATCTGTGCCCGCCAGTCGGTCACCTTGCGCGTGAACGTGATGTAGATGGCGACCATCACCAGCGTCGCGGCAACCAGGCCGGGCCCGAACTTCACCCAGAAGATAATGCAGATTGCGGCCAGCTCGATGACCGTCGGAGCGATGTTGAAGAGGATGAAGTAAAGCATCATGTCGATGCTCTTCGTTCCGCGCTCGACGATCTTGGTGAGCGACCCCGTGCGCCGTTCGAGGTGGAAGCGCAGCGAAAGATCGTGAACGTGCCGGAAGACGTTGGTTGCCAATCGACGCGCTGCGCTTTGCCCCACCTTCTCGAACAAGGCGTTGCGCAGGTTGTCGGAAAGGACGCCGGCGAAGCGGGCCGTCGCATAGCCTGCAACCAGCCCCGCAACGACGCCGATCGCGACGGTGCCGCTCGACATGCCGTCGATCACGGCCTTGTACGCGAACGGCATCAGCAGGACCGCGGCCTTGCCGGCGAGCACGAGCACGATCGCGACGACGACGCGCGCCTTCAGCTCTGCCTCGCCCTTCGGCCACAGCATCGGCAGGAAGCGCCAAAGGGCGCCGAAGCCGGCATTGGGCTTGGCAGCTTGCTGGGGCGGTTCGGTCGTCATGCTTCATGAAAGTAGGAGCGCTGCACCGCCCTGCCAATTAAATGCGCCGAAACGTTTGGAACCGTGTGGAAAATCGCCGGTTATGGAACCCAGGTTTTGCGAGGTTGAACATGGGACCGGGCTATTTCGTCATTGCAATTCTTGGCTGCGCCGACGGCGGGTCGCAGTGCACGCCGGTGGCTACCCTGCCGACGCGGTACGAAAGCCAGGCTCAATGCTCGACAGCCACTGCGCATGCGCTCGAAGCGAACACCGAGTTCGACTTTCCGACCCTGTTGGCCCAGTGCCGCGCCGGCGCGGCTCCTGCCGCCGCGGATGCGGGCAGGAACGACCCCGCTCCTGACGGAGCGCGCCGCGGCTGAGCTGACCCTGCGGCGGGAACCCAATGTCCGGCTGCGCTTTCCACTTCGATGACAAAGACCAGTAAATCCAAAGCCGCAAGCAAGACGCCGCGCGGCCGCGCGACCGGTCATCCGGCGGGCGGAAAGCTCAACCAGGCGACCACCAAAGAATTCGAGCGGGAGGAAATGGGCATTGCGCCCAAGGAGTAAGCGATGTCCGATCTCATCGAGCCGATGATCCACGAAGATCGACTTCCCGGTCACGAAAGCAAGCTCGAGCCTAAGCCGGACTGGAAACCGCGTTACCCCGGTTCGAACCGGCTGCAAGGCAAGGTCGCGCTCATTACCGGAGCCGACAGCGGGATCGGCCGGGCGGTCGCGGCGCTGTTCGCACGCGAAGGCGCCGACATCGCGATCGTCTATTTGTGCGAGCACGACGACGCCGCGAAGACAAAGGAGATCGTCGAGAAAGAGGGCCGTCGCGCGATCACCATCGCCGGCGACGTCGGCGACAGGGACTTCTGCAACCATGCGGTCGAGCGGACGGTCAAGGACCTCGGCCGCCTCGATGTGCTCGTGAACAATGCAGGCGAGCAGCATCCCGATGAAGACATACGCGACATCACCGAGGATCAGCTCAAGCGCACCTTTCAGACCAACATCTTCGGCTATTTCTTCATGGTCCAGGCCGCGCTCGACCATCTCGGGGAAGGGTCGGCGATCATCAACTGCACCTCGGTAACTATGTACAAGGGCTCGCCGAAGCTGCTCGACTACAGCTCGACCAAGGGTGCGATCACTGCCTTCACGAGGTCGCTTTCGAAAAATCTCATCGACAAGGGCATCAGGGTGAACGGTGTCGCGCCAGGCCCGATCTGGACCCCGCTCAACCCCTCCGGGGGGCAGAAGCCGGAAGACATCCCCGAATTCGGCAAGGACACGCCGATGGGCAGGCCCGGCCAGCCAAACGAAGTCGCGCCGTCGTTCCTGTTCCTCGCATGTGAGGATTCCAGCTACATGATAGGCCAGGTCCTGCACCCCAACGGCGGCGATCACACCTCAAGCTGATCGGAATCGAACTACATTTGTAGCGCTGCTGTCCGGTTTCGGACAGTAGAGCTCATGCGAACCCCGCTGGAGTTGGGAAATTCCACCAACTTGCGGCCGCCTCTAGCCAGAATTGCGGCTGCTTTTCCTACGGCGCTACTGAAAAACAAGCATAATTCTGAATTGGCACGCCCCATGCATTTAAGTTGGCATGGCCCGATGGTCGGGCCGGAATGAAAAATGGGGATTAAGATGTTTGCCAATTTTGCTTCTGCTCGTGAAACCGCCACCGCTTTTGCCGGCGCTTTCATTACCGCGCTCCTGTTCGTCTCGGCCGCCACGTCGCTGCCGATCGCCTGAACGCACTCGAATCAAAGGGAACTGAAATGAACGGACGTTTCCTGATCAACCGGCGCGAAGCCAAAGTGATGGGCGTCGCCGCCGGACTTGCCGATTACACCGGCATCGACCCGCTGATCATCCGCCTCGGCTTCGTTGCCGCGCTGCTGGTCACCGGCCCGGTGATGATCCTTTTCTACCTGCTCGCGGGGCTGCTGGCGCCGGCACAATAGGCGCCAGCCGCTCCCGCCCTTTCCCGCCACCGGCTGTTGCCGCATCATGCCGGCGTGAATTCGCCCGACCCCCACAATCTGCAACGCTTCGTCGATGCGCAGGAAGGCGTCTTCGAAACCGTTCTCCAGGAACTCCGGGCCGGCCAAAAACAGAGTCACTGGATGTGGTTCGTCTTCCCGCAGCTTGCCGCCCTCGGGCGCAGCCCGACCGCTCAATTCTACGGCATCCACTCCTTGGAAGAGGCGTTGGCCTTTCTTTCGCATCCGCTGCTCGGGCCTCGGTTGACCGATAGCGCCGCCGTGGTGGCTGGCTGGGCCGGGCGGCTTACGGCCGAGCAAATCCTCGGCCCGGTCGACGCCATGAAACTGCGGTCCAGCCTCACATTGTTCGATCGCGCATCACCCGGCGACACATTCGGAAATGCGCTCGAGAAATTCTTTGGAGGCCCCGACGAGCGCACACTCGCTCTTTTGCAAGGCGAAGATTAGGAATCCCTGCAAAGGAGAGTCGGTCATGCGGAAATTTCTTCTCGGCGCCGCCGCCGCGCTTCTATCGGTCCAGCCCGCTCAAGCTGCGCTTTCGATCGGCGCCCAGGCCCCAGACTTCACGACTACCGGCGCCGTTGGCGGAAAGCCGTTCAAGCTTCACCTGAAGGACCAGCTCAAGAACGGCCCGGTCGTCCTCTATTTCTTCCCCAAGGCCTTCACCAAGGGCTGCACGCTCGAGGCGCATGCCTTCAGCGAAGCGACCGCGGACTTTAAGAAAGCCGGTGCGAGGGTGATCGGAATGTCTGCTGACGACCTTCCTACCCTCCAGAAATTCTCGGTCGAGGAATGCCGAAGCGCATTTCCCGTGGCGACGGCCAGCCCCGCAACGATCAAGGCCTATGACGTCGTCCTGAAGCAGAAACCGGAGCTGACCAACCGCACTTCCTATGTGATCGACCGCAACGGCAGGATTGCGTTCGTCCACTCGGACCTCGACTGGAGTCAGCACGTGTCAAAGACGCTCGCGGCGGTGAGATCGCTGAAGCGATAGGTCTTCAGTTCGCAGGACCGGCCTGCGGCTCTTCCATGCTGCGTTTCATCCGGTTCGACAGTTCACCGTAATGCACGTTCGCGCGGTACATGTTCGAGAAGCTGTAGAGCGCCTTCAGATAGGCAAGGTCCCACTGCGTGATGCTGAGGGGAGCTGGGCGGCCGGTGGTGGCATCGTCGAGAAGGGTCAGGATCGTCGGCGCCTTCTGCTCGCTCGCCATTTGCGGCTCGGTATGGGCGTAGAGCTGCATCGCAGCGAAATCCGACAATTGCCGCAAGTCGGCTCCAAGTAGCGACTTTGCTTCGATGACCATGACGGAGGCGCCGAACTCAACCCGCAATGGCGAAACGATGCGCGATGCGGTCGTGGTCAGCTTCAACACCGAGTCACGGCTGTTCGAGCGCAGGCGTTCCCGACAGGCGACCGATCCGTCCGACGCGCGATATTGCAGAACCTGCCAGGCGACAGATGGCGCGCTCGCCGACGCGAGCACTGCTCGCTCGGCATATGCCGGGTCGTCGCGATAGCCGAACACCGAGGACGCCGATCTGCTCAGACCGCGCACCAGGCTGGCCTTGTCCCGCACGACGAACAGGTAGACATTCGGCTTGCAGCCTTCGCGGGCGACCTTGATCCCCGCTGCGTCGGCGACCCGTCGCATGCGATCAGCGACCACCGTTCCGTAGGGCGCCTTGAACCCCAGGACGACGGGGCAGACGGGATCCTCGAACCGGCCCAGCTGGTCGTAGGCGGAGGGCAAGGCCATCGCCTTCACGAACTCGCGTCTTACCCGGTCGGCATCCTGGTCGCTGACGACCAGGATCTCGTCATCAGTGGACTTTGGAGCCGCGGCCGATGCCGGCACGTAAAGCAGCGTCAGTGGAAGCAAGAGATAATAGCTGAGGCGCATCGTGGCCCTCCTGCCGGCTTCCCTAATACTCCCTTACGCACAGCATCGTCGAATCCGCACGAAGTCAGTTCGCGCCGGCGAGATTCTGCTTCATGCGCGACAGCAATTCCGCGCGCTGGGGCACCGCCTGCAGGGAGTTGCTCATGCCGTACAGTGCCTTGAGATAGGCGAGATCGTAGGCGGTGACGCTCATGGGCGCCGGACGCTGGAGCCTCTTGTCGTCAAGCAGGCTCAGGATCGTGGGCACAGCGGCGCTGCCATAACCGGACGGCCGCGTCTGCAGGAGGGTGCGCATGGCCACATAATCGGCCAGCTGAGTGATGGTCGCACCGGTGAAGGCCTCCGGCTGCAGTACGACAATGGTGACGTCGAGGTCGGTGCGCGTTTGCGGAAGCAGTCGTGACGAGGTGACGCCGGTCAGCGTGGACGGAGCCTCGCTTCGAGCGCCCGCATTGTTCAGCGTCCTCCCGTCGGAGCCGCGCTGGTCGAACATCTGCCAAGCGACCGCATCGCCGGGCTGTTCGGCGAGCGCCCGCACCTCAGCATCGGTCATCAATCCGAACAGCATCGGCCGCTCGCGTTGCAGCGTCCGGATGAAGCTCGCCTTGTCCTTTGCGACGAACAGCAGGACGTTCCCGGCGCAGCCTTCAGTGCCGACAGCGATTCCAGCCGCGTTCGCCACACGTCGAATTCGCTCCTCGACTTCGCGGTTCATGCTGTCGGACAGCCCAAGGCTTCGTGGACAGATCGCTTTTTCGAAGCGAGCGATCTTTTCTCCCGGGGAGGCGACGGCCAGGGCCTCAACGTAATTTCGAACCGCGGCATCGCGATTCAATTCGCCTTCGACGATGATCGGTGGGTCGCTTGGTGCGGAATTGGCGGCGCCGGCGGTACCGAGAAGTGCCGGCGCCAACAAGCAGAGCATCGATCTTATGCGCATGAAAAGCCCCCTGAACGCAATGAGGTACGTCCCAGGCGCAAGACGGTCGAACGACCGCGATGCAGCGTCAATTCGCTTTCGACAAACAGCAGCGATTGCCTGCAAAGGCGGGGTCGCTACCGCGGCGGAAGCGACCCCGATCGCCCTTTACTCGGCAGGCTGCAGTATCTGGATTTGCTCGGCGACTTGCGCGCGCCCGCTCACTTCCGCCTCCTGAAGGGTGTCCGTATATTCCTGGACCCGGTCGAGCCTAGCGCTCGTGTCGAAATGGAGGAGGTGGCAGAATTGCGCCGAAAGGTCGCGGCCCGTGCCTTTGTTCCTGCCGCGATAACGGCCTGTGCCGATCACGAAATCGCCACCATCGATCAGCTGCTCAAGGTCGACCTTGAATGCGTCGAAATCGGTCAGGGTAGGGGCGAAGACCTGGTCACGGATGGCGCTGAAGCTCCTGTAGGGATTGCCCTTCGAGTAGAGCGAATTGTCCGCCTCGTTCCACAAGATGTCGCTGCTGAGACCGCGTTCGAAAGCGTCGAGATCGCCACGGTTGAACGCCTCGTAGAGACCGCGCGCGGCCTGCACATTCTGTTCAGACATGGATTGCCTCCAATGGGTGACGCGGCGCGTCGCGCCGGTCGGACGGAGTGTCCGGCGGCGGGCGCCGTGACTGCGACTCGCCAGGAAAGCTGACGGGCGCCCTATATCATCGTTCGGCGGTCGATTGGGGGACGGATTTGTTGCGATTTGCCGCTCCCATTCAGGGCCCGCAGACGTCCAGACCTCCATTCGACGAGATCCGCGTGAACGTGTCGGGCGATGTGCTGACGATAATGCCCTGGCTTGCGCAACTTCGAAGCTGGAAGCGCACCCGCCGCGCGCGGAAATCCAGTGAGATACGCCGAAAGGATTCGAGCAAATCCGTGCCGAGCAGGAGCGCCGGCTCATTGGACAGGCCGAACAGCTTGAATGGGGGCACGTCCGCGAAAGCCATCGGTACGTCCCGGATGATCACCGGACCCAGTTGCAGCTCGCCAATGGTGGCAAGCTGCAAATCGGCAGTGGCTCCCGTCACTCCCGTCACGGGGATCGTCACGAACTTGTCCCGGTTTCCCCGGATGAGCTTGTCGCGCAGGGCGAGATTGCCAATGGTAATCTGCGAGCCGGTGTCGATGACGGCGTCCAGTGGCAGGCCGGCGGCGGTAACGTGGGTGAGGATCAATTGACCCCGCTGGCGGCGGGCGGTGATTACAATCTCGTTCGGGTATTTCCGCGCTGGAATTCGCGCATCCTCGACCTTGATGATGCGCTTTTCGAAATCCATCAGCAGCCGCTGCTGCACGAGCGCGTCGATGCCGATCATCCCTTCGCCGCCGAGATCGGATTCCCGGAGAGCAGGCAGCTGCAAGTCCGTGAAGGTGCTCGATCCGATCGAAAGCCGGTCGACCTTCACGCGGTCGACGATGTTGCGTGAGGTCATCCCGTTGAGGATCGCGGGAGTGCCAAGCGGGAGCTGCAAATCCTTGGCGATGCGGAGTCCCACCACTGAGCTGTCGGCCCCGCTGTCGACGATGAATTGGTAGGGACCGCTGCCGTTTACATGCACAGCGACGCTCAGCCGCGTCTCGATCTTCTTTGCCTTCACGTCCTCCCCACCCACCGCAAGGCTGGGGTCGAAATAGGCGGGCGGAAGCTCCATCGTGTCCTGCGGCCCGGGCGGCGGTGCCGGCTTGGGCTTGCTGATCTTGGGCGGGTCTGCGGCGGCCGCCCCCTGGCTCGCCGAGACCGAAAGCATCAGCCCGAACGCAATTACCAACGCATAACGAGGTGTAGACACGTTGCTTTTCCTCAAGCGGCGATCGGCAGCTTATGCTTCGACTGCTCCTTCGGCCACGGTTTTTAGACGCACGGCGTGACTGCTCGACGGACGAATAGCGGCACGGTGGCGCGGACGTGAGCCAAGTGCCTTGCGCGAAAGCAGTTTTTTGCGTGCGAAGATCGTTGCGGGTTGATAACAGCATTCGGTGAATGACGTACAAGTTGAGGAGGCGGACTCGCGCCAGGATGCCGCCGCGCTGAGCGTCGACCTTTACCGGACCCTGTTCGACTCCATGGACGAGGGGTTCTGCATCATCGAATTCCTCGACGGCCCGCACGGACCGCTCAGCGATTACATCCACATCGAGGCCAACGCGGCCTATGCAACCAATGCCGGCATCCCGAACGTGATCGGTCAGAAACTGCGCGAAATGGTGCCCGACGAGGCGGACGCGTGGATCGCCCGGTACGGTCACGTCCTCCGGACCGGGGAGCCGATCCGGTTCGAGCAGGAGCTGGTCGCGACCGGCCGATATCTCGAGCTGTCGGCATTCCGGCTCGGAAGCGCCGAAGACCGGCTCGTCGCCGTGTTGTTCAAGGACGCCACGGCGCGGCGTGACGCTGAAGAGGCATTGCGAAGCCTCAACGAAACTCTCGAGGCGCGGGTGGTCGAGGAGATCGCGGAGCGCCGTGCGGCGGAGGTCGCCCTTCAGCGGGCCCAGAAGATGGAATCGATCGGCAAGCTCACGGGCGGGGTCGCGCACGACTTCAACAATCTGCTGCAGATCGTGTCGGGCAACCTGCAGCTGCTTCAGTCCGACGTCATTGGCAACGAGCGCGCCGAGCGGCGCATCGCCAATGCCATGGCCGGGGTGCAGCGTGGCGCCAAGCTGGCCAGCCAGCTTCTTGCCTTCGGCCGCCGCCAGCCGCTCGAACCCAAGGTCGTCAATGCCGGCCGCCTTGTCGTCGGAATGGAAGAGCTCCTCCGTCGAAGCATCGGCGAGGCGATCGAGATGGAAATGGTCGTGTCGGGTGGCCTGTGGAACGCCTTCGCCGATCCCACGCAGATCGAGAATGCGATCCTCAACCTGGCGATCAATGCGCGCGATGCGATGGACGGCGTCGGCAAGCTCACCATCGAAGTGCAGAACGCGTTCCTCGACGAGGAATATGCCGCGAAGGTCAGCGACATCCTTCCCGGCCAATTTGTGATGATCGCGGTCAGCGACACGGGCTGCGGAATCCCGCCGGAGATCGTCGACCTGGTGTTCGAGCCCTTTTTCACCACGAAGGCGGAAGGCAAGGGATCCGGGCTCGGGCTGTCGATGGTCTACGGTTTCGTCAAGCAATCCGGCGGGCATGTGAAAATCTACAGCGAGGTCGGTGAGGGGACGACGCTCAAGATCTACCTGCCGCGAGTGCACGACAGCGAAGACGTGGCGGCCGGCCCCGAGCTTCTGGACATGAGCGGTGGAACGGAAACCATCCTTGTCGTGGAGGACGATGATGAGGTCCGTGCGACCGTCACCGAGCTGCTTCGCGACCTCGGCTATGACGTGCTCACCGCGAGGGACGCGGCGAGCGCGCTTCCGATCCTTGAAAGCGGGGTCAAGATCGACCTGCTGTTCACCGACGTCGTCATGCCGGGGCCGCTGCGGAGCCCCGAGCTTGCGCGCAAGGCGAAGGAGCGCATCCCCGAGATCGGCATCCTGTTCACCTCCGGCTACACCGAAAATGCGATCGTGCACGGCGGGCGCCTCGACCCGCATGTCAGCCTGCTCACCAAGCCCTATTCGCGCCAGATGCTGGCGGCCCGCATCCGCGAGGCGCTCAACAAGCGCTGACCGTAAAGGGCCCGTCTCCGGACTTCGCCCGATGGCCGCTGCTGGTGGCTGATTTACGACTCTTCCCCGATCAATCTGTCTGGGGAGTGTGGCAATGAAGAAGCTTACTGCTGAGCTGATCGGGACGTTCTGGCTCGTGTTCGGAGGGTGCGGAAGCGCGGTGATCGCGGCCGCCTTTCCCGATGTCGGGATCGGCCTCGTCGGCGTATCGCTGGCGTTCGGCCTGACGGTCCTGACCATGGCCTATGCGATCGGCCATATTTCGGGCTGCCACCTCAATCCTGCCGTGACGCTCGGCCTATGGGCCGGCGGCCGCTTCCCGGCCCGCGAGGTGCTTGCATATTGGGCGGCGCAGGTCGCGGGAGCGATTCTCGGAGCGGTCGTCCTTTTGTTCATCGCCAGCGGCGCGCCCGGGTTCGACCTCGCGACCAATGGCCTAGCGCAGAATGGGTTCGGCGAGGCGTCGCCAGGGCAATATTCGATGGTCGCAGGCCTGGTTTGCGAGATCGTGCTGACAGCCGGTTTCGTGCTTGTGATCCTCGGCTCAACCGACAGCCGTGCGCCGAGCGGCTTTGCTCCGATAGCGATCGGGCTCGCGCTTACCCTGATCCACCTCATCAGCATTCCCGTCACCAATACGTCGGTGAATCCGGCGCGAAGCACGGGACCGGCGCTGATCGTCGGCGGGCTGGCGCTCCAGCAATTGTGGCTGTTCTGGGTTGCGCCGCTGATCGGCGGGGCGATCGGCGGCCTCGGATATCGCGCTTTGTTCGAGGATGCGCCAAAGCGTCCGGATATCGAGGGAGCGGTTGCGGCGGAGTGAGTGACGAGGCCCGCGGGGCAGCGGGCCTCGCCACAATGCACTACTCCCCTCATCCGGATAGGAGAAATGGGGTCAAACCTGTCCGGATTGGGCGGGCTGATAGCGGCGCCGGGCCGGCAGTGTTTTTCATTTGACGCCGTTTTTTGTCCACCGCGCGACACGCGTGGCCTCCGGTAGCGACACGAGCCCGTGAAGCCGCGACGAAATACGGAACCTTTCAGGCGGATGAACAGTACAGTCGGCTCGTCGATTCCGAGGAGCGAATCGTCGATAATTCCGACACTTAGAGCGGTCGAAACTGTTGTTTCGCCATGATGATTACGACCAGAATGCTTCATGCACGAGCCGGCGCCGCCGCGATTGCCGCGGTCTTGGCGCTTTCCCCAACCTATGCAGGCGCAGCACCCAAGCCGATCATCGACTTGTCGAAAAGCCCGGCAATATCCGGCGATCCGCAGGCCACGCCCGCCCCTGCTCCCGCGAGTACGGAACCGAAGATCGGGCCGATCGATCAGCGGACCGCCGAATATGGCGGAGGCGCGCTCGCGCTCATCGCGCTCGGCGCTGGCGCCATCGCCATTGCGCGTTCGCGGCGCAGACGACGCGAGGAGGCGGCGTGGCAGGAAGCGGCCGCGCAGCCGGAAACCCGCGATCCTCTGTTCGACGAGCCGATGTTCCAGCATGAGCCGGAAGTCACAGCGCCCGCCAGCCAGACGTCTGCGTTCGCGTGGGGCAAGGAACAGCCTTGCGACCAGCCAACGGACGACGGCTCCGACCGGTGCCCGGGCGAGAGCTGGGTTGAGCGCGCCTATCGCGGCCCCTCCCCGGCCAATCCGTCGGCGTCGCTCAAGAACCGCCTGAGTCGCGCAGCCTTCTTCGACAAACGCGAGCGCGAGGTTGCGGCGGGCAGCGCTGCTCCCGTCGACCCCGATGCCGGCTTGCCGGACGCGATGGTCGAAGAGCAGGAGCGCGAGACCGCCTGACAATTATTCAAGCGAGAGAGAGGTGAAGCCGCCGTCCGGGAAACCGGGCGGCGGTTTTCTGTGGGCGGGTCACGATGTTGACTGTGCCGCGAATGAAAAAGGGCTCCGTCCAGATCGTGACCTTCGGTCGAAAACGGCGCGAATCCGGTGCTTTCGACGACTTCCCCCCGGGCAGCGAAGTTGACTGTCTTGTGACCTTTGAGCGCGCGGATCGGGCGGTTCGCCAAGGCTCGGTCCCAGGCGGCGGCGAACAAGGCATTCGGCGCACGTCGGCGAAAGCGATAAGCGCTCTCCCGGCTCATGCCGGCGGCGCGGGCGGCCGCCGTCACGCTGCGGGTGCGGGCGAGCGCGTCGAGAAACGCGAGTTGGCGGGCCGGAGTCCAACCGTCTCGGCGGAAGCTTAGGGGCGATTGCGCCTTCATCGGCCAGCGTGGATCACAAAGCGGGCCCTGTAGGACAGCAAAAATTATCTGGGATCGAACGCCTTCAGGATCGGGCACGGACCGCCCCGCTTCTTCGCGCAATCGGCGGCGAGGCCGGAGAGCGCGTCGCGGGCCATCCGAAGCTCGGCAATCTTCTCATCGATCGCCACCACCCGGGCCTGGGCCAGCTCACGAGCGCGCATCCGATCGTCGGAAGCATCGAGGTCGAGCAGCTCGTCGATCTCGTTCAGGGTGAATCCCGCCGCCTGGGCGGAACGGATGAAGCGGAGGCGCTTGAGGTCTTCCTCTCCGTACCGGCGCACCTCTCCCGGCGGCCGCGCCGGCTCGGGCAGCAGCCCACGGCGCTGGTAATAACGCACGGTTTCGACGCCCACGCCCGCGGCCCGCGCGAGCCCGCCGATCGTGTCCGAATTTTTCGCTTGATCCCGTACCATGGTACGGAAGCCATAGGACCTTTACGCGATGCGAATCAACGCTCGCGTCAAAGGAGAAGACGGATGACGACCCAGAGCGAACTGCAGACCAAGGCCGCCGAGCTCGACACGCGGGGCGGATGCCGCTGCAACCCCTGCACCTGCAAGAACTGCAGCTGCTGAATTGCTATTCCGCCGCTCGGGGCACCGGGCGGCGGATAGCTTAAGCCAGCTCCGGCGGGACCGGAGTCGCGGCCAGATCCCCGACGACGGTGGTCCATTCGCGAACGTGCCAGCGCTCGACGAGGCCGCCGGCAACATAAGGGTCGGCCTTCGCGAATTTCTCGGCGATCGATTTGTCTTCGCCGCTGAACATGAGCACGGCGCCATCGACGGGATCGGCAAGCGCTCCGGCGACAAGGATTTCGCCGCGCTCCACCGCCGCCCAGGCGTGCTTCAAGTGGGCGCCACGGAACTGCGGACGCCGTTCGAGCACGTCGGCGGCATAATCGTAGAAGAGCAGGAAATGCTTGCTCATCGGTCGGCCGCCGGGACGTAAAGCTCGCCGCCCTCGTCGTGGAAGCGCTTGCTCATCTCTTCCATGCCCGCGTCCGCGCCTTCGACAGCCTTCTCCTCCTGGAGACGGGCGAACTCGCGCACTTCCTGCGTGATCTTCATCGAGCAGAACTTCGGCCCGCACATGGAGCAGAAGTGGGCGGTCTTGGCGCCTTCCGCGGGCAGGGTCTGGTCGTGATATTGCTCGGCCGTATCGGGGTCTAGCGACAGGTTGAACTGGTCGCGCCAGCGGAACTCGAAGCGGGCGCGGCTTAGCGCATCGTCGTGGAGGCGCGCCGCCGGGTGGCCCTTGGCGAGGTCCGCCGCGTGCGCGGCCAGCTTGTAGGTCACGACGCCGACCTTCACGTCGTCGCGGTCGGGGAGGCCGAGGTGCTCCTTGGGCGTGACGTAGCAAAGCATCGCCGTGCCGAACCAGCCGATCATCGCCGCGCCGATCGCGGAGGTGATATGGTCGTAGCCCGGCGCGACGTCGGTGGTCAGCGGCCCGAGGGTGTAGAAAGGCGCCTCGCCGCAGCTTTCCAGCTGCTTGTCCATATTCTCCTTGATCTTGTGCATCGGCACGTGGCCGGGGCCCTCGATCATCACCTGGCAGTCGTGCTCCCACGCCTTCTTCGTCAGCTCGCCCAATGTGTAGAGCTCCGCGAACTGGGCCTCGTCATTGGCGTCCGCGATCGAGCCGGGGCGCAGGCCGTCGCCAAGCGAGAAGGCGATGTCATAGGCCTTCATGATCTCGCAGATCTCGTCGAACCGCTCGTAGAGGAAGCTCTCCTTGTGGTGGGCAAGGCACCATTTCGCCATGATCGATCCGCCCCGGCTGACGATGCCGGTGACGCGCTTGGCGGTCAGGGGCACGTAGGGGAGGCGGACGCCGGCGTGGATCGTGAAATAATCGACCCCCTGCTCCGCCTGCTCGACGAGCGTGTCGCGGAAGATGTCCCACGTCAGGTCCTCGGCGATCCCGCCGACCTTTTCCAGCGCCTGGTAGATGGGCACGGTGCCGATCGGCACGGGCGAGTTGCGGACGATCCATTCGCGGGTGTCGTGGATGTTGCGGCCGGTCGACAGGTCCATGACCGTGTCCGCGCCCCAGCGGATCGCCCACACCATCTTGTCGACTTCCGACGCGACGTCGGAGGCGACGGCGCTGTTGCCGATATTGGCATTGATCTTGACGAGGAAGTTGCGGCCGATCGCCATCGGCTCGGACTCGGGATGGTTGATGTTGTTGGGGATGATCGCGCGGCCCCGGGCTATCTCGTCGCGGACGAACTCGGGCGTGACGAAATCGGGGAGGGCGGCGCCGAAATCTTCGCCGTCGCGGGCGGCATCGAGTGCGCGCTCCCGGCCCAGGTTCTCACGGATCGCGACATATTCCATCTCGGGCGTGACGATGCCGCGCTTCGCATAATGCATCTGCGTCACGTTATGGCCGGCGCGCGCGCGCAGGACCTTCTTGCGCACGTTCGGGAAAGGCTGGACGCCGCCGCTCCTGTCAGGACCGAGCTGGCCATTGTCCTCGGGCCTCACCTCGCGCTGCGCGACCTCCTCGACATCGCCGCGGTCGCGAATCCATTTCGACCGAAGCTCGGGCAGGCCGGCCATGATGTCGATGCGCGCTTCAGGGTCGGTATAGGGGCCGCTGGTGTCGTAGAGGACGACCGGCGGCTCGCCCGAGCTGGGCTCCAGATCGACGGCTCGCATTGCCACGCCAAGGTTGCCGACGTGGACCTTGCGACTGCCGCGGATCGGGCCGGTCGTGACCTTGAGCTCAGTGCGTGCGGGGATGTCAGCCATTTCTACTCTCTCACAAAGCGGTGGGGTCGGCACGGCCCGTCAGGCCGAGCACGATCAGGACGATTCCGAACAAGGCGGCGAACGCCGAGATCGCGCGCTGGCTGCCGAGGACGGGACGGAAGAAGATCAGCAGGGGCTGTGCGACGATCATGATCAGAAGGCCCTCGATGAGCGCAATCCATGCGACCAGCGAGACGACGATCGCCAGCGGATCGGTCCAGTGGTGGTGGCTCATGATCATCACGCCGCCGATGACGAACACCATGAAGCCGGTCACAAAGCTGAGCGAGGGCGAACGTTCGAATTCCTCGAACATCTGGCTCCAGTCGAGCCGCCCCGTCAGGCCCGCAATGCCCGCCGCCAGCTCGTAAAGGCCGATCAGCACCAGGAGGTGGAGGGTCAGCGGGATTGCGGTCGTCATCTGCCTCTCCCTACGCCGGTTCAAGCCGGATCAGGTTCGACGGGTCGCAGGTCGCTACGCCTGCCTCTCAGCCCAAGCGGGCTCCCCGGGGAAGAGTCGTCCTTAGAATGCAAGGAAGCCGCGCGCCATAGGGCACGCGGCTTCCGATTGCCGTAAACGAGGCGCGCTTACTTTTGCGCGGTCTTCGCCGCCGCCTGGCGCTCGGCCGGGCTCAAGGTGCCGTCCTTGTTGGTGTCGGCGCGATCGAAGCGGGAAAGGATCGGAGTCCGATATTCGTCGGCGCTCACCTTGCCGTCCTTGTTCTTGTCGAGCTGCGCGAGGAGGTTCGACGGGTTGCCGGCCTTCGCCTGCGGCGTCGCCGCCAGGAATTCGGCTTTCGTCAAAGAACCGTCGCGATTGGTGTCGAGCTTGTTGAACTCGGCTTCGACGCGGGCGCGCACAGCAGCCTGCCGCTGCTGCAGCCCCTTGGCCTCGGCGGCGGACAGCTCGGCCGTGCTGAGGAAGCCGTCGCCGTTCGAGTCCAGTCCCTTGAACGTGGTGTCGAGATTACGAACGATTGCGGCGCGGGTCGGCACGGACTGAGCGGCCGGGGCAGCAGCGCCGGTCGCGGGAGCAGCTGCCGGAGCGACCGCGGCCGCCGGAGCGGCAAGCGCGATCGAAAGCAGCGCGCCAAGTGAAGCAGATCGAATGAACACTAAAACTTCCCCCTAAGGATTATGGAAGGGCAGGCGCGAGCGATTAACGACTCAGGTTCGCGCCGTCGATCCGTAGTTTCGCGACGCGCACCTTGCTCGCGACTGAACTGCGAATTTTTCTCTTGCAGCCGGGGAACCAACCGCCCCGACGCTCCAAGTCCCTCTCACGTGCGCATGAGCCGCCGAGGCTTACTGTTGCATGACCGCAACAGAGATTTTGCCAAAACCGTCAGAATCTCAATTCGGATCAACTTTTCCGCTTCTCTTTTCAGCTGGAGTGGGCATAAGCCACGATCAGAGGAATGTTCCGCTTGGGGGCGGGGCTGCGTTGCGTGCCGACTATTCGTGGCCCGGGTGCAGCCTCCAGGTAGAAGGTTCCAGTAGTAACCCACCGCGGCCGCGGTGAAAAAACAGGGGAAGATTTCCATGACGACCTCGTATCGGCGCATTACGCTTCTGGCCGGCGCATCGATCACTGCACTTGGGCTTGCTAGCCCCGCGCTTGCCGCCCCGCACGACGGGCTGCCGCAGGGCACCTACGACAATACCGACAGCCCTTCGATCACCAACGCGGGCGTTGGCAACGATGCCACCGATACCCTCGAGATCTGCCTTGTCGTCGACGAGCCCTGTTTCTTCGGCGAGATTGATGGGGTCACGGGCGGCAGCGGCTCCGCAAATGCGTTCACTTCCCAGGTCATCGTCCAGGAAGCCACGGGCGAGAACATCAACATCGACATCACGAACGCCGGTTCGGCCGAGCTGGGCGCTTTCGCATATTCGACAGGCGGCGCGTTCAACACCGCCAACGCGACGCTGAAGTCGGGCATCTACCAGACCGCGGCCGGCAGCGGCGACGTCACCGCGGACGTTGACAACAACGGCAACCTGCTGATCGACGCCAACGCCTTCGCTAGCGGCGCCAATGCCCGCGCGAACGCGTACGTCACCAACGGCATCTACCAGGCCGCGACGTCGACCGGCGGCGACGTGCAGATCGGCCTCACCAATGACGACGAGCTGACGGTCGAAGCGCGCGCGACGGCCGTGGGCACGGGCAACTATGCTTATGCATCGGCGACGCTCACCCATGCGATCTATCAGTCCGCGGTAGCCGCCGGCGGTTATGCGTCGAACCTCGTCACGAACAACGGCACGATGTCGCTCGGCGCCATCGCCAACGCGGTCGGCTACGGCACGTCGCTGGCGTTCCATGCGCAGGCCACGGCCACCGCCAACCAAGTCATCAAGCAATATGCCAGCGCGACCGGCGCGTTCGATGCTTCGAACACGGTCGACAATGCCGGCACGCTGAACATCGCCGCGCGGGCAGCTGCGAGCGGCTCGGGTCTGGCGTTCGCAAACGCCTATCTGTCGCAGGCGATCGTCCAGACTGCACACGCCGTGGACGGCCTTGCCTCCAACGCCGTGTCGAACACCGCCGACGGCGTCATCGACATCGGTGCTTATGCGACCGCTGTTGCGACCGATGGTTTCGCGAGCGCCACGGCTCTCGTTACCAGCGCCATTGACCAATTCGCTTCGGCAACCGGCAGCGGCTATGCAAGCAACGCCGTCACCAATGCTGGCTCGCTGAACATCCATGCGAACGCCACGGCCTCGGCGGATACCGAAGCCCTCGCTCTCGCCAGGGTGGATGATGCGATCTCCCAGGATGCCAACGCTGCTTCGGGGAATGCCACGAACATCGTCGACAACAGCGGTACGCTGAGCATCACCGCCTCGGCGAATGCCAGCGGCAACACTGCATATGCGAGCGCGTTCATGACTGGCGAACCGATCGACCAGTCCGCAGACGCAACCGACGGTGGCGATGCGACAGTGACCGTCGACAACAGCGGTACGCTGACCATCAGTGCTGTCGCGAACGCGACGGCCGTGACGGGCGGCGCACATGCCTATGCGTCCAACTCGAACGGCGCCATCGACCAGGAGGCCACGGCGACGGGCGGCGGCGACGCGACTGCGCAAATCCTGAACAGCGGAACCCTGACTGTCTCCAGCCTTGCCAATGCGGCTGCGGCATCGGGCGCCGCTTACGCGACGGCCTATGTGACCGACGGCTTCGAACAAGACGCGGTTGCAAATTCCACGCTAACCAACGGCGGCGGCGACGCTCTTGCATTGCTGAGCAACGCTGCGGCTGCCGGCACCGTGCCGGCGGGCGCAATCAGCGTCTCCGCGGTTGCGAACGCGACCGGCCTGACCGCCTACGCCAGTGCCACAGCATCCGACGTCATCAACCAGGGCGCCCGGGCAGCTGACGGCAATGCGACGGCTTCGTTCACCAACGGCGGAACCGTCGACATCTCGGCAAGCGCGAACGCTCTCGCCAGCCATGCTACGCTAACCGCGTTTGATGCCCACGCATTTGCGTCGGTCGACAGCGCGATCGAGCAGGACGCCACGGCGACCGGCACCACCGGCGGCACCGCCGGGGTGAAGCATCTCGCCCTCGCCCAGATCACGAACGACGCAGACGGCGTGATCAACATCAACGCGGTCGCAAACGCGATCTCGACGACGTCCGAAGCGTTCGCGACGGCATCCATGGATACCGTGATCGACCAGAGCGCCACCGGCAACGGCGGCGCCGACGCAAGTGCATTGCTCGACAATGCCGGCGCGATCACGATCGGTGCCGCGGCCTACGCTTCCGGCAGCTTCGGTAGCGCGCACGCCACGGTGAGCACGGCGGTCAGCCAGGACGCCAATGCGTTCGGCGGCGGCAATGCAGTCGCGGGAATAACCAATAGCGGCGACATCGAGATCACTGCGGTCGCCACGGCGCACTCGACGCGGAATTCGGCCTACGCCTACGCGACGGTGACCAACGGCATCTTCCAGACCGCATCGGCGACTGGAGGCGGCTACGCCAGCGCATTGCTCGACAATAGCGGGACGATCACGATCCACGCGACGGCCAATGCCCATGCCGAAACCGAGGCGAACGCCTTCGCATCGGTCAATTCGGCGATCTCGCAGGTGGCGACTGCCACCAGCGATGGCGACGCGGTCGCAACGCTGTCGAACAGCAACAGCATCGACATTGCCGCGGTCGCGAACGCGACGGGCAACTCGGCCTATGCGACGGCCTTCGGCAACTCCGAGATCTACCAGGCGGTGGAAGCCACGGGCGCCGGATACGCCAGCGCGATCATCAGCAACGCAGACGGCGGGTCGATCAGCATTGCGGCGAGCGCGGTCGCGAACGGCGGCATCAACGAAGCCTTCGCACATGCGACGATCCAGAGCGGCGTGCTGCAGTTCGCAACCGCGGATTCTGGAATAGCGCTTGCGTCGATCACGAACGCGGGGACGATGAGCATCGTCGCCAACGCGACGGCGAACGGCGTCACGCACGCATTTGCCAGCGCTTCCGTGACGGCCGACACCGGGCCGGGCGCGGGCATCTGGCAGTCGGCCAGCGCTGAGTCGGGCTATGCAACCGCCGTGCTCAACAACGGCGGGGCGCTGTCGATCGCAGCCAACGCCAACGCTTCGGCGGCGTCGGGCACGGCGACGGCGAACGCCAACGTCGGTTCCGGCAAGAGCGCTGCGGGCATTTATCAATATGCCAGCGGCGAACTTGGCTCCTTCGTGGGCATCGACAACGGCGGCTCGATCAACGTGTCGGCGGTGGCCAACGCGACCGGCACTGCGGTAGCGAACGCCAACGCTTACGCCTTCGGCGCCCTGCAGTCGGCTGCGTCCGGCGGCACGGCCTCGTTCGCGAACAGCGGGACCTATTCGGTTGTCGCCAGCGCGAACGCGAGCGCGACAGGAACCGCCAACGCGAATGCGGGCGCTCTCGGCCTCGTCCAGAATGTTCCGGGCGGGTCGCGCGTGGTTGCCAATGACGGCGCGTTCAACGTCAGCGCGGTCGCCTTCGCGACCGGGTCGACCGGCGATGCCAATGCGAATGCGCTGGGTTACCAGATCAAGAGCGGCGCCAATATCTTTGGCCCGGGTGGCGGCACTGCCGTGGCGGTGGACTTCACGAACAACGGCTCGTTCGTGGTTAACGCGTCTGCAACTGCTCCTGGTTCGGCGGTGGCTCACGCCACGGGCATTGCTGCTGCGGTGTTTGTCGGCGCGTACAGCTCGGCCCAGGCGCTGCTCAGCGGCACAATCTCGAACGCCGGTACCTTCAGCGTGCTCGCGCATGCTTCGGGTGCGACGGACTCGGCAAGCGCCAACGGCATCCTGCTCAGCTCCGGCGTCAACACGATGACCGTGACCAACTCCGGCAGCCTGACAGTCGAAGCCGTGACCGTGAACGGCGGTCCGGCTACGGCTAACGGCCTGGTCGTTACGGGAGACACCACGTTCAACGGCGGCCTGCCGCCGACCGTGGACGATG
>NZ_JAMGBE010000005.1 GCF_023516575.1 Sphingomonas hankyongi
CGCCAGCGGCACGACCTACTTCGACGGCATCATCAATCCGTCGGCGATCCCGGGTTACGACCGCACCGACCGCAGCACCCGCATCCTCGATGCGACAGCACTCGACAGCGGCCTTGCCGGCCCTGGCACGCTGACCATCGACGATGGCGGCAACCTGGTTCTCGCGGACACACGTGTCCACGGCGATCCGACGGGCTTCGAAGGACCGACCTATGCACTGGTCGACACCTTCAACGTCGGCGCTGACGGCACCATCACGTTCCAGCTGGTGCCGGAATCGGGTGGCGATCAGGAAGTCGGCACTTACGCTCAGGTCTTCGCCAACACGGCCAACCTGGACGGGACGCTGGTGGCTGACATCCAGCCGGCCAACGGCCTGTTCGCCGACGATTACTTCTGGGATAACGTCATCGATGCCGAAGTTCGCAACGGCGGCTTCGACGGCGCCCAGTGCCAGATCGGCGGAGCCTTCGGCGGATCGCTGTTCCTCAACCTCGACTGCATCGAGGATGAGAGCGACAACATCGACCTCGCGTTCACCAGGACGCCGTTCGATGAAATTCCGGGCCTGACCGAGAACGGCCAGTCAACCTCGGAAGGTCTAGAGTGCATCTACGATCCTGACCTGACGGGCGGCATCGCGGACCTGTTCAACGAACTGTTCCAGATCACCGATCCGGTCGATTACCAGAACGCTCTCGATCAGCTGGCCGGCGCAAGCTACGCCAACTATCTGGAGTCCTTCAGCTCCCTGGGTGTCCACTACAACGACATCCTGGATCATGCGACGAGCTGCGAGATCCCGTCACTGGCGGGTTCGGTG
>NZ_JAMGBE010000006.1 GCF_023516575.1 Sphingomonas hankyongi
TACCGAACCCGCCAGTGACGGGATCTCGCAGCTCGTCGCATGATCCAGGATGTCGTTGTAGTGGACACCCAGCGAGCTGAAGGACTCCAGATAGTTGGCGTAGCTTGCGCCGGCCAGCTGATCGAGAGCGTTCTGGTAATCGACCGGATCGGTGATCTGGAACAGTTCGTTGAACAGATCCGCGATGCCGCCCGTCAGGTCAGGATCGTAGATGCACTCGAGACCTTCCGAGGTCGACTGGCCGTTTTCGGTCAGGCCCGGAATTTCATCGAACGGCGTCCTGGTGAACGCGAGGTCGATGTTGTCGTTCGCATCCTCGATACAGTCGAGGTTGAGGAACAGCGATCCGCCGAAGGCTCCGCCGATCTGGCACTGAGCGCCGTCGAAGCCGCCGTTGCGGACATTGGCATCGATGACGTTGTCCCAGAAGTAATCGTCGGCGAACAGGCCATTGGCGGGCTGGATGTCAGCAACCAGCGTGCCCTCCAGGTTCGCCGTGTCGGCGAAGACCTGAGCATAAGTGCCGACTTCCTGATCGCCACCCGATTCCGGCACCAGCTGGAATGTGATGGTGCCGTCGGCGCCCACGTTGAAGGTGTCGACCAGTGCATAGGTCGGTCCTTCGAAGCCCGTCGGGTCGCCGTGGACACGGGTGTCCGCGAGAACCAGGTTGCCGCCATCGTCGATGGTCAGCGTGCCAGGGCCGGCAAGGCCGCTGTCGAGTGCTGTTGCATCGAGGATGCGGGTGCTGCGGTCGGTGCGGTCGTAACCCGGGATCGCCGACGGATTGATGATGCCGTCGAAGTAGGTCGTGCCGCTGGCA
>NZ_JAMGBE010000007.1 GCF_023516575.1 Sphingomonas hankyongi
ATCGAGTGCCGCGCCTCTGCTCCGCTGCACATGTGGGGTCAGCTCGACTTCCAGGCCCGGAAGACCGACGGGGACTCGGAAGCGGGCGCCATGAAGGCGAAGCGCCTGACGGGCGTCATCGGCCTCGACGCCAGCGTCGGCGGCTCGGCGATCGTCGGCGGAAGCATCGGGTTCGTGAACAACCACACGCACGACAAGCGTTGGGGCGACGACATCGATGCGGACGGCTACCAGATCGGCCTCTACGGCGTGTACGATCCGGGTGCGTTCTACGTGAAGGCGATGGGTACCTATAACTGGTACGATGGCGACTCCCGGCGTGACATCGACTTCGGCGTGTTCGGCGGCTCGTTCGCTGGCACGACGCGGGGCGATCCCGACGTCAAGATGTGGACCCTGGGCCTGCACGGCGGCTACCGCTGGGCGATCAGCGCCAACTCGGTACTCACTCCATACCTGAACCTCGACTATGTCGCGGTGACGATGGATGAGTTCATCGAGACCGGCCTCGACGGAGCGAACCTCCACCTCGCGAACAACAACGACTTCGACAAGGCCTACGGCACCATCGGCGCCAAGTGGGCAACCCAGTTGGGCGGCGTCGTTCCTGAGGTGAACATCGGTTACCGTCACCGCTTCGGCAACAGCAACCGGGCGCATGTCACCGAGGCGTTCATGTGCCAGACCGACACCTGTCCGTTCGA
>NZ_JAMGBE010000008.1 GCF_023516575.1 Sphingomonas hankyongi
GCCGGCGCGTCGTTGACGCTGGTCACGTTGATGGTCAGCGTGTTCGCGCTCTGGTCGAGGTCCACCCCGCCATTCGCCACCCCGCCATTGTCCTGCACCTGGAACGTGAAGCTCGCGTAGCCCGTCCCGTTCTCGTTGGCGTCGGGAACGAACGTCAGCTTGCCCGCCGCAAGGTCCGCCGCCGACACCGAGAACCCGGCCGCCACCTGCGCCGGGGTGATCGCCACCCCGTTATACTTGAGCGTGCCGTCCCCAGGCAGCGTGCTGATCTTCACCGCCAGCAGGCTGTTCGCCGGAGCGTCGTTCGGGTCCGTAAAGCCGAAGTCCGCCGCCGCGAACGTGTAGGTCGTGTCCTCGTTGGTGGTGACCGCATTGTCGGTCCCC